>CAYOLV010000001.1:0-98626 GCA_964404895.1 uncultured Peptostreptococcaceae bacterium
AACTCATAGAAGATAACGCAAGACAAGGCGCTGTAAGCGATGAATTTGACGATGCATACAAACACTTATCCGAGCAAATCAATGAGCTTAAACAGGCGAAACTGAAGCTTGTAAGGGCACATAAAGAGGCTGAGAACTATGCAGAGAGAGTTGACGCACTGGATAAGGCTGTAGGCACTGTAAACCCACAGGTGAGGGAATTTGATCAAGAGCTAGTGAAGCGGCTGATATACAGCATAAAGGTTCATAAGGGGCTGAAGATAACGATACAATTTCACTCTGGAATTGTTATGACTGAGGAAGTGGATTGTTACGAGGATTAAATATAAGAGATAGAGTAATTGGACATCATACTTACCGTAACTGTTAATGCAACTACTGTAGTGTATTTCGTTGATTATATTGGCACTATTGTGTACTGGACGAGATAAAGAATTTGGATATTTTGTGACAATTAAATTTGTGAATTCTGTTATGGGATCTTTAATTTAAACGGTTTTTGAACACAGTCCTAATAAACAAATATCCCCCCATCTGACTCTATGTCAAATGAGGGGATGTAGTATCATGTGAGATCTTAACGTTTTCTGTAGTTTTGAATTTATTATTACGAGTTTTTTTTAGTGGATTTATGCCATAAAGCTAACATCCCGAAAGTGTATGAATATTGTAGCACAAATTGAATCCACTCTGGTTTGGAGTACCAACCAAAAAGAACATACAACGGTAAACCGATTATACCTTCCTTGTGATTAAGGAATGTTTTAGATAAGTCAAATGCTTTTACCAGTAGAATATTATTTTCATCAATAAAGGATAATGCTTTTAACGCTGATAGACCTTCATGAACGGAGTACCCTAACAAGAATCCAGCTTGGAGAATAAGGTATCCTAATGTAATGTTAAACAATAGTTTTAAATTGACTTTAACAAGCGCTTTATAGATTAGAATAGCAAGCAATAGTGAGAGGGTAATTCCTAGTGTGATTGACATAACTGTGTACTTGCCTGCGAAAGTGAATATTGCAATTTCGGCACCTTCTCTAATAACCATGATAAAAGCAATACTGAACAACCCATACTTTGATAAATTTTGTGATACTTGATTCTGAACATTGGAAACCATATTTCGTCCATGCTTAATCATCCAATAAATAAACGTGGTGATGAATACAAGTGCTACAAGACTTGCACCGCTCTCCCATAATTTCGATATTTCTTCTGTTTTGCCTATCAAATCTGATAGTGCGAAAAGCAAACCGCCAATAATTGCTGACAAAATTATTCCTATGATTGCTCCGTTGTATACATATTTCTTAAATTCCGCTTTTTTAATGTGATTAAGATATTGAAGAATAATAACGACAATTAAAAATGCCTCTAATCCTTCTCTAAATCCCATTATTAATCCAGGTAAAAAAGTATTCATTTTTTTTCCTCCACATAATTTAATTGATAAACGTTATCAGTGGCACTATAGCACAATATGATATTGAGAGTCAATATCATATTGTGCTTTGTTAAGTAACTTTACTTGAATGCTTAAAATGGACAAAAGAAAGTATCTTTTCAATCGAATAGTTGATCAGTATAATAGCCAACTAGGACGGTATCGCTTGATTTATCAGAATAACGCTCGAAGGAAGCATATCTGGAATATTGAGAATATAATTTATATGAATAGGCATTCATATAAGTGTTGACATTTACACTCTATCTGCTAAAATAAAAATATAACACATGAACAATTGCTCATATAATCAGATGAACGTAAAGCGGGGTGACAAAGTGACAAAAAGTTTTGAAACAGAGAGATGTGACTGCAATGTGATTCATGAGGATGTGGTGAAGAAGGTAAAAGTAAAGATGCCTAAGGACGCAGATCTTTCTGATTTAGCAGAGTTGTATAAGATCTTTGGAGATACAACCAGAATTAAAATTTTATCAGCCTTATTTGAAGAGGAAATGTGTGTGTGCGATATAGCATATTTGTTAAATATGACTCAGTCTGCGATATCCCATCAATTAAGGGTCTTAAAACAGGCAAGACTAGTGAAGAATAGGAAAGATGGTAAAGTGGTCTTCTATTCGTTAGATGATGAGCATGTAAAGAGCATAATGGATCAAGGATTAATTCATGTGAATGAAAACAAAAAGGGGGATTCAAAATGAGTAGCACAATCAAAAAAGAATTGATACTAGAAGGATTAGATTGCGCAAATTGCGCAGCTAAGATAGAAGAGAGAGTGGGTAAATTGGAACATGTCACTTTATCCTCGATGAATTTTGTGACAAAAACACTAACGATTGAAGTTTTGCAATCGGGAGATATGGACCAAGTTATGAGTGGGACAACTGCCATTGTTGCAAAATTGGAACCCGATGTAGTCGTTAAAGAGAAAGTATTTTCTAAAGCTGACAAGAAGATTCTGATGCTTATGGGTTTAGGATGTGCAAATTGCGCTGCAAAGATTGAAAAAGAAGTAAAAACTATTGATGGGGTTGTGAATGCCACAGTTGATTTTGTTTCAAAGAAACTTATAATCGAGGTTAAGCACAAAAGGGAACTTCCAAGAATTGTAGAGGAAGCAACGAAAATAGCAGTTAGAATTGAGTCGGGAGTTAAAGTTGTAGATATTGAGGAACAAAAGAAAAAGGGCGAAAATGAAGAGAGCAAACAAGAAGAGGATGGTATTAATAAAGTAGAGTTTATCCGCCTTGGAGCAGGATTTGTATTATTCTTAGTGGGAATAATAATGACTTTCTCGCCAATGATCGAATTGGGAGTGTTCTTAACAAGTTATCTGCTAGTTGGTGGAAATGTTGTTCTAAAAGCCATAAAAAATATTGCTAGAGGACAGGTTTTTGATGAAAACTTCCTAATGGGTGTAGCAACCATAGGGGCTTTTGCAATTGGAGAATATCCAGAAGGTGTTGCTGTAATGCTCTTCTACCAAGTTGGGGAACTATTCCAAAGCATGGCTGTAAATCACTCTAGAAGATCAATTAGCGCTTTAATGGATATTCGTCCTGACTTTGCAAACCTAAAAATCGGTGATAATGTCGAGAAAGTTTCTCCTGAAGATGTAGCGGTTGGAGATACTATTATTGTAAAACCGGGAGAAAAGGTCCCGCTAGATGGTAAAGTTATTTCTGGAACGTCCATGCTGGACACTTCTGCAATTACTGGAGAATCGGTTCCTAGAGAAGTTGAGACAGGCGATGATATTCTCTCTGGAACTATCAACAAAAACGGTCTATTGACTGTTTTAGTGACAAAAGAATTTGGAGAATCTACTGTATCTAAAATTCTTGATTTAGTTCAAAATGCAAGCAGTAGAAAAGCTCCTACTGAGAACTTCATCACGAAATTTGCCAGATATTATACACCGGTTGTTGTTATAGTAGCACTTGCACTGGCTGTAATTCCGCCATTGACAATCCCGGGGGCAACTTTTAGCGACTGGATTTATAGAGCTCTTGTATTTCTTGTCGTGTCATGCCCTTGTGCTTTGGTGATATCAATTCCGTTAGGCTTCTTTGGTGGTATTGGTGGTGCATCAAAAGCAGGCATTTTGATGAAAGGGAGTAACTACCTTGAAGCCTTGAATAATGTTGATACAGTAGTTTTTGATAAAACGGGGACTTTAACTAAAGGAGTCTTTAAAGTAACAAAAATTGTGAATTTAACAAATCAGCTATCGGATGAAGATCTTCTTGAGTACGCAGCCTACACGGAAAGTTATTCAAATCATCCAATAGCACAATCAATTTTGAAAGCTTATGATAAAAATATTGATAAGAGTGTGATTGAAGACTATGATGAAATCTCTGGTTATGGGATTTCAGCAAAAGTTAAAGGGAAAAACATATTGGCAGGGAATCTCAAACTGATGAAAAAAGAGAATGTATCGTTTGATGAAAATCTCTCAAAGGATGAAGTTGGTACGATCATCCATATGGTAATCGATCAAATCTACTCAGGATTTATTGTTATCTCTGATGAACTCAAGGAAGATTCAAAGCGAGCAATTCAAGAATTAAGAAAATTAGGTGTTAAGAAGCTAGTAATGTTGACAGGTGACAATAAGGCAATTGGTGAAAAAATAGGTCAACAACTTGGATTAGATGAAGTATATTCAGAACTTTTGCCACATCAGAAGGTTGAAAAGCTTGAAATGCTGGAAGGGCGAGAGGGTAGAAAAGGAAAATTGGTGTTTGTAGGTGACGGTATAAATGATGCCCCAGTTTTAACACGAGCAGATATTGGTATAGCAATGGGTGGGATTGGTTCAGATGCTGCAATTGAAGCTGCGGATGTCGTAATCATGACGGATGAACCATCTAAAATTGCAAGTGCAATACGCATTGCAAAACGAACGAAGACCATTGTGTGGCAGAATATTATATTTGCTTTCGCAGTTAAAGGAATTGTACTGGTTCTTGGCGCAGGTGGATTAGCCACAATGTGGGAAGCTGTATTTGCAGATGTTGGAGTTGCAGTTCTGGCAGTATTCAATGCTATGAGAGTACTTAATTCTAAAAATCTGTAAACGCATTGTTGAGTTTCAGGAGGTTATATGCTGAATGTATTATCAAGTGGGTGTCTGCTTCTCTTTGGTAGTGTGTACATTGCAAAATTGCTACTTTTAAAGTATAGGGATAAAATCCTCGCCAATTCATTAGGCAATAAGGGAAAAGAACGAAATTTGAGCAGAGTTGAAAGACTGGTTAAATGGTCCGTATATACTTGGATTGCAATTTGGATTTTGAATATTTTCGGGTTTTCGATTTATGCACCTTTATTGCTGAATATACCCCTTAGGTACATTGGTGTTGCAATGAATGCTCTTGGATCAATCTTGTTTTTCGTTTCGGTTATTGTAATGGATAAATCATGGCGAGTAGGTATTGACCAGAGAAGTACTGCCAAACTTGTCACAAATGGCATTTATAGCTTTTCTAGAAATCCTGCTTACCTTGCCTTTGATATGATGTTTTTAGGGGTGGCGATTACTTTTGGTGATATTGGTTTGGCATTATTTGGTATGATTGCTGGGTTTAGTTTGCACAAGCTTATATTGAAGGAAGAGTTACACCTTGAAAAAAAATTTAAGAAAGATTACATTAATTATAAAAATGCAGTTGGAAGATATTTTTAAAGAGTAAAATATGAAAGCCTTGAAATGAGTTTCGTGATCAGATCACAACATTTCAAGGCTTTCTATATTTACTTCTTCGAGATTTTATGCCATAAAGCAAACCTCCCAAATGTGTATGAATATTGGAATGCAAATTTCATAAAACTACTCAACAATATAAGGAGATACTTAAAAAGGTGAGTCGATATAGGATCTAAATATTGTATTATGAAATAAACAAAGAGAATAATGTAAATTATTATGGAGCAATTTCAATTTGCTCCTTACATTAACAAAGACCAGCTAATAATGCAGTCATACGCTAATCTTCTTGAAAAAGATTCATATATCTATTGAGTGATAGAAGTATAAAGGAGTATAATAAAACATAATACATGAATAGTTGTACATGTGTTCATTGCTATAAATAATAAGTATTACCTGTACTTGATGTAACCGGTGTAACAGGATGCGGGAGGCTGTATTCGCAGACGTGGGAGTTGCTTTGATTGTAATTTTTATTACATTAGGTAGTGACTAAAACGAAAAATATATTAAGCATGCACAATTCTACTATGTATAATATGAACAAAACCAGAATAATAAAATAGAAAGAGGTATGAAAGTATGAGTTTTTTTTCAAGATCGTCAAAAAGAAGTCATTATAAGCATGGCAATTATGGAAGTAACCATTACCAGAATAAAGGAATTTTAGGAACGTTATTTAAACATCTTATTTCGGGAAGCGGTTCTGGTGGGCATTATAATAACCATGGAAATCAATACAATAATATGCCTATGCCCAATCAACCCGTACCCAATCAAAGTATAATAAATTGCAATAAGTGTGGTTCCAAAATACCAACAGGTTCTAAATTTTGCTTGGAGTGTGGCGACAAGGTTCAAGATGCATTGTTTTGTGCAAATTGTGGTGAAAAGGTACCGCCTAATTCGAAATTTTGCCTTAAATGCGGAAATAAATTAAACGGGTAATTATATGAGCTTTTTCAGTGCAAAAAAATATCAGGGTCAAAAGATTGGGAATTACACCATTAAGGAACTTGTCGGGGTAGGAAGATATGGTGTGTGCTTTCTCGCTGTATCAGACATTGGCAATGAGGTCATCATTAAGAAATTCCGACAAGATATTTTTAAAAAGAATTCAGAAAAGAATATATATGAGGCAGTGATACTTTCAAAGCTCAAGGACAATAGAATCCCTGAGCTTTTGGGTGTTATCAATCAAAAATCCTTTTATGGCTATGTTTTGGAATTAAAGTCGGGAAACACCGTGAAAGATCTGCTGTTTAAGCATAAGCATAGATTTACAGATGAGGAATTCTATAATATCGGTCTCCGGCTAATCAACATAATAAAACACCTGCATGAAAACGGTATTGTACATAGAGACATCAGGATACCGAATGTTCTCATTGATAGGGAGAATGTATATCTTATCGATTTTGGACTGGCAAGATTTGCAAATGATAATGAGTACAAGTACGATCTGGACTATTCTTATTTGGGCGATTTTTTCTTATATCTCCTTTATTCTTCGTTTTCCAATAATAAGAAATATAAAAAATTGCCATGGCATAAAGAGTTACCGTTAACAGATAAACAAAAAACATTTCTTAAAAAGTTACTGGGCCTTGAGGGAGTACATGAGAGTATCAAAGCTGTTGAAATGGATTTTGTTGATGCGTTTGAATGCTGTTAGCAATACCAGGGCTTATAGGAGGGCGTAATGTCTCAAGATAATATTACAAAAATCTATTTGAAGGATAAAGAATACATACTCATTGGTACGGCACATGTTTCAAAACAGAGTGTGGAACAAGTAAAATCATTGATTGAATCTGAAAAACCGAGCTCTGTATGTATTGAGCTAGATGAGCAAAGGTTTAAAGCCATCACGGAGGGTAATAAGTGGAAAGATACTGATATATTCAAGATAATCAAAGAAAAAAAGCAACATTGCTTTTGATTAATTTAGTCATATCATCATTCCAAAAACGAATCGCCAGACATTTTGACATTAATGTGGGACAAGAGATGATTCAGGGAATTGAATCTGCAAAAGAAATAGATGCAGAACTGGTTCTGGCTGATCGAAATATTCAGATAACCTTTTCACGTATTTGGCATCAAGTTGGTGTTTGGGGTAAAGCAAAACTCCTTATGGAAATTATGTTCAGTAGATTCAGTGATGTGAAAATATCAGAAGAAGAGCTGGAAAAAATAAAATCTCAGGATATGTTAGACTCAGTCCTCAAGGACTTTACTGCACATTTCCCCAGATTGAAGATTCCATTAATTGATGAGCGGTATCAATATTTAGCGCAAAAGATCAAGGATGCACCCGGAAATAAAATTGTTGCTGTTTTAGGAGTGGCTCATGTTCCTGGTATCAGGAACGAAATACTGAAAGAGCATGACTTGGAGAAACTGTCCCAGTTGCCTCCAAAATCAAAGATTGTACAGATTATTTCCTGGATTATACCGGTTTTGATCATTGCTCTTATTATAGCTACGTTTTTTACAAGTCCTTCTGGAGGAGTCCAGCAGACAATCAACTGGGTACTGTGGACCTGATCTTTTGCGGCTATTGGGACTGCTCTGGCTTTTAGTCACCCGCTATCCATTCTTACCGCCTTTGTTGCTGCACCAATTAGTGCTTTGCATCCAATGATTGCTGTTGGATGGTTTGCTGGATTGGTTCAGGCTTACATCAAACGTCCAAGTGTGAGAGATGTTGAAATGCTCACAGAGGATATTTTTAGCCTTAAAGGGTTTTGGTACAACAAGGTGACAAGAATCCTGCTTATTGTAACATTGGCAAACATCGGCGGTTCCATAGGCAGTTTGGTCGGTGGGTTGGAAGTTGTACGAAGATTTATAAATACGTTATGATAGCTTCTTAATAAGGCTTGCTTAATATACTTGAAAACATTGTTAAGGGAGGGTGTCTAAGCAAGTTCCAAGATTTAATTGTTAAATTCTTGATATAAAGTTTTACTTGATATAATAAATTATATGGGCTCAACAATGGGAACCCACGCGGGAAAGGACTGCATAATCGTATCTTTTTATTAAGTGTTCATTTAAACTATTATAAATTTATATGGAGGAGAAAATGTTCTATATTTTTATTATCACAATATTGACAGAGATTGATCAGTGGACTAAATATCTGGTAGAAACACAATTAAAACCGATAGGTGCTATACCCATAGTTAAAGATGTATTTCATTTGACTTACGCTAGGAATACAGGAGCAGCTTTTAGCATATTGAGGGATAAGCAGGCATTTTTAATATTAGTCACAGCCATTGTTGTTGTTGCATTAATATATTATTTGATAAAAATATTAAAGACAGGAGAAGTAGCCTTTAAGCTATCATTAGCGATAATTATTGGCGGAGCTTTAGGGAATCTTATCGATAGAGTTAGATTAAACTATGTAACCGACTTTCTCGATTTCACACTAATTAATTACCCAATATTTAATTTAGCAGACGTATTTGTAGTTTCAGGAGTTGTCATGCTTTCATATATGGTTTTATTTAAAGGAGCTATGCCCAAAATCTCAAAGATGTGAAATGGGTTTCTGAAAACGCTAAGAAAAAAGGTGTAAAACCGGAGGGAGTTGGCGGGCTTGGTTACGACTTAACTTACATGAATGAAAATGGTGAATCGCTATATGTTGAAATAAAATCCACGGTTGGCAGTGCTATTACATTCATGATCACAGATAATGAGTTGTCATTCGCGAAAAAAACATCAGAGGTATGCGGTGGCGTTAGTAACAAATATCGATGATGAGAGTACTAGAAAATTTCATAGACTCAAAGGATTATTTTCTTACGAGGATGGTGAAGATCGTCACGGAAAGAGTAAGTTCTCATTATTTTCCGATGACTACACTGTTTGCTGCATGGTACAATAGCGGACCTCAACCGAGGTTACTAAAAAAGATTGCAGATTAGCAGAGCATTACATCAACAGTATCACATTCAATGAGAATTTGTATCGAATAAAGCCTTCAAGGGTTCTACAGCTTTTGAAGGCTTTATTGCTTACAATTACTTAGGTTGTAGAGCAATATGTAATCTTGATGCATCGATTTTCAACCTGCTATAGGCTAAGATTTCGGAAATCAACCCTACCGCCAAGGGGATACCAGAATGGTATGACATCTTTTTTGTCTACTCAAGGCATGTGGAAGCCATAATTCTGATGACACGTAGTGGTTCTGACACGAAAAAATAGAATTTGACCACAATATATAGTGGTTTGGAACCAAATTTAGGGGTCGAAAAACATCGAATAAATGATGTTTTTTGACCCCTAAAAAGCGCAAAAATATAGATGACATTAATTATCATTTGTTGATGATTGCATAAGAAAAACCTTGGAAATGTGATGGGTACCAAGGCTTTGAAAGTACTATTCTATTCCCCAATCTGGACAAAATAAATTGGATGTGAAGATTCTATGGTATAACCAAGTTTTGCAGCCAATTTTACCGATGCTTTATTGTCGCTGAAACAGGACCAAACAGGTGTGTAATCATTCTCTAGACATTCTTCTATATAGGCACAAGCTGTAACATAGGCCAAACCTTTCCGACGAAAGTCAGAAAAGGTTTTGATGCCCACTTCCCGCTCATTCTCAGAAGCAAAAATAGATATGCAGATTGTGGCAAAGTTCTTATCGTCTCGTGCACAGTAGCCTAAGCCTTTATTAAAATATTTATCAACAGTTGTCCAGGCAAACTTAATATAATCTACAAATTCTTGGTTCTTATCAATAGCAACAATAATCTCTGGACTAATTCTTTCTACTTTGAAACCTTCTGGAATAAGATTTCTCCATTCCTTATTAAATTGTTTCTCATCATATTTGAAATAGGTCTTTCCGGATTTCTCCAGATTCAGATGGGAGAAGAGCTCTTCAATTTTTTTACACCACAGATCCGTATCAGGATAAAATGCGAACTCTGTATTGTAATTCGTTCGAATACATTCAGAAAAGTAATCATTCTCCAGGAAATCAACTAGAGAAGCATTAAATTCCTCGTTGTCGCTGTCACCCGCCAGATAATAATAGGCCCATGAATTGAGGATAAATATACTCCGTGGGTTCTCAAGATTATCAACGAATAATCTTGCTTCATTCTTATAGTTGTATATGGATTCAATTGCTGTATTTGATTTTAAGTTGGTAAACAGATTTAGCGTCTTGGGATAATCTTCTTTGTTTAATTCATAGATCATGTAGATGGGTCTCCTTTATCGTTATTATAAACTAACTCTTTTCACACTCATAGGACACTTACAACTCTATCCGCGAATGTTTTAATTATTTGTATTTAAATATAAGCTATTATTAAATCACTGGCTTATAATCAGCATTCGCCTGCATACTTCATCATTTTCATCGGATTTCCATAATAATATGTTATATTCCTGTATTTGGCAATAGTTTTTGAAGGTTTTATTGTTCACAATTTTTCTGACTGGTAAAGTTGTAGCAACTCTATAGTGTGCCTGAGCATGCTAACCGCTTGCTTTGAGCACTCAACCCATGTGGAGTGTGTCGTTAAGTTGGAAAGACGATAGAAATAAGTAATATAAACAGTTTAAACCCTTAGGTATGAAGATATACACCGAGGGGTTTTGTTTTATATCGATATCGGTATATTATTTTATGAAGTAAATGATTTATATAAAATACATAAGTGTCATTATCTGAATGAAACATAAAAAAATCCGTGGACTTATATTAAAAGAGATCAATAGTCAGAATGCGGGCAGAGACAGTATGGAAAATGTAGTTATTGGCGGTGCGACTCATATCACCCAGTATTAGGAAGTGTTGAATCATACACATAGCACAATGGATTATCAACCATTACTTGTTAAACAATGGAATGAAAAATGTCTATACACAAACTTGGTCAATTATATGATGGACTAACCTTCAAACTGAATTGGAAAAAATACAATGACATTCACCAGCAAAATAAGGCAATATAGTTATTCTGGATTTGGTATAATTTTGAAGTTGTCCAAATGGTAGAAACAAGTAAATTCAATGATTATAAACCACTGAGTGTTGTAATGGCCCTTGGTGGTTTTTGATTTAAAGATTTGACGGGTGTCAAGGTGGTTAAACCCATGTGAGAATTCTTTAAGTTCTGGGTATTAAAGAAACCATGGAGGTGGCGTTATGACGAAGAAGATTCTCTGGCGAAGATTATCCTTTAAGCTGATTATCATCATGTCCGTTGTCATGTTGACGGCTTTCTTTGCTATGGGCGTGACCATTTCTAAGTACTTGTCAGAGCGGCAGATTGAAACCCTTCGTACTGAAGCGAATCTGAAGGCAAAGGCTATCTCCAAGGATATCAGTGCCAATTTTACGATGACGCGCACAATCGTTAAGCAGATGACTTTCAACAGGGGCATTAGAGTGTATCTTTCAGAAGTTACCAACCGTGAGATGATCCTCAATCACCCCTTATATCCTGAAGTATTAGGAACCCTCAAGGACATTGCGGCAAGTAATGACCTATTCAACATCGCTTGGGTAGCTAATGAGCGCACCAGTTTTTATACAGAAAACACTGCATTTGTGAGTGATTCTGACTACATCATCACCAAGAGACCCTGGTATGCCGACGCGGTGGCTGCCAAGGATGTTTCTTTCAGCAAGCCATACATCGACTACGGCACGAAGAAGCTGATTATCTCTTGTATTGCACCGATTCGATTCGAAGAGGGTCAATTAGGGTTTTGTGCCATTGATTTAGTCATAGATATGATTCCCGAATACATGAAAAGTTACCGGATAGGTAATTCTGGTGAAAACATGCTGTTGATGCCCGATGGGACTTATATCTACAGTGATGACAAATCAAAAATCATGACGATGAATATCCGTCAGGAGACATCTGGGCTGGAGAAATTGGCAGATAATATTTTGGGAAAAAATGATGGATTTGAGGAACTTATCTATAATGGAAGACCTTCCTATGCTGCTTATCAGAATATTAAGGAGAACGGCTGGATTGTCTTGTCATTGATTGACAAAGAAGAGACACTTATGGATAAGCGGATCATGGAAATTTCGATCTATGTAATGCTTATAGGTGTCGCACTGCTCATTCTTATGGCTATTTATATAGTTATTAGTCGTATGACTAGGCCTTTTAGCTTGATTACAGAGCATGCGCGTGTCATTTCAGAGGGAGATTTCAGTAGGAACATCCCTGAAGAATATCTATTGAAATCTGATGAAATGGGGGATTTGTCAAGGGCGGTTCAGATGATTACGCAAGCATTTCGAGATGAAAACAAGGTGCTTGAACAGCGCATTGAAGAGAAGAACAAGGAGTTAGAAGAGCAGTATCGATACATTTCAGAGGCCGAACGAATGTTTTCACTGGGGATCTTGGTTTCTGGGATAGCTCATGAAATCAATACACCTTTAGGCATTGCAGTTACCAGTTATACCTATTTGAAATCCATCAATGAGGATATTCAAACTAAGTTTAATCAAAACGCTGTATCGAAGGGGCAATTCTTAGAATTTATCAAGAATGTAGACGAGTCAGTGGAGATTCTCGGAAGCAACATCTCTAGAGTGGCAGACTTGATTGACCGTTTCAAATTAGTGGCTGTGAATGAACAGTCTGAAACGCTAACATCGTTTGGATTGAAGGAATATATCGAGTTGGTGATTGAAAGTTTGGCAGGGGAATCTTCCGGAACGTTGGTTAAATTCGATGTTAAATGCCACGAGCGGCTGGTTATAGAAAGCTATCTAGGGGCCTATTCTCAAATATTCACAAACCTGATACTGAATTCGATTCGCCACGGTTTTAAAGGACGTAGCTCTGGAAGAATTGAAATTACATGTTTGCTTAAGGATAAAACGCTACTTATAGATTTCAAAGATGACGGTGTCGGCATAGCGCCCGAGCATCTAAAAAGGATTTTTGATCCATTCTTTACAACGGACTATGAAGGAAAGAGCAGCGGACTTGGGATGCATATCGTATATAATCTAGTCACCCAGAAGTTAAAAGGCAGCATCAGAGTGGAGAGTATCTTGGAGAAAGGAACCACTGTACACATTGAGGTTTCAATGACATCAATCCACTAAGGTTTATTATGATTGAAAATTTTCATATAGACTTTTTATAAGTTGACTATCAAAACCAAAATAGTAAAATTAAGAGTAAATCAGAATATTGGAGGGCATCTTATGACAGCATTTAAGCAACTCAGGGACTTTATGAAATCTAATTTTGCAGAGTGGGGCGACGAACTGCTCTCTGATCAACAAAAAGAGCTACCGCAACCACCTTTGGAAAAGCCTTTTGCGGATGACGCTGAGCGCATAGATTTGCCTCAGGTGGTGGAATCTATTTTGACTCAGAACAACTTGTTCTCAGCAATTAATAAAAGAAAAAGTACCAGAGCTTATGCCAAGGAATGCCTCTCTCTAGAAGAATTGTCATTTTTGCTTTATGCCACTCAAGGGGTTAAAAAAGTTAATGGTGATAATTATGCAACCATACGAACAGTGCCTTCGGGCGGCGCCAGACATCCTTTTGAGACTTACCTTGTCGTTCAGCGCGTAGAGGGTTTGCGAAAGGGTGTATACAGATATTTAGCTTTAAGCCATCAGCTCCAATTCCTTTTTGAAGATGAAGATTCTGTTCAGCATATGAGCGATTATGCCTTAGAACAACCCTTCGCCGGAGATTGTGCCGTAACATTTGTTTGGAGTTGCGTGCCGTATCGGGGCGAGTGGCGTTATATGATGACTTCCCACAAAGTCATGTTGTTAGATGCAGGACACGTTTGTCAGAACTTGTACTTAGCTTGCGAGGGGATTCGCTGCGGTACTTGTGCCATTGCTGCCTATGACCAAAAATCAATAGATGACTACCTTGGCCTTGACGGCGAAAATGAGTTTGTTATTTACATGGCGCCTGTAGGAAAGTTGAAGTAAAGGAATAAAGAAATTGAAATCTGAATTTATAAACGGCTACGCAGGTGAATTCCTCAAGTTGCTTAAAAGTAAAATAAAATAGGTAAAGACCGCATAATTTTAAGTATTTTAAAATGTGCGGTCTTTATCTATTTACAGAGAAAAATAAAAATGATATGTTTATTGAATATAAGTTCAATGAATAAATGTTCAACATGTGAGGGTCTATATGGGTATTAGAGAAGAACAAAAAGAACAGAGAAAAAAGGAAATTTTAGAAGTAGCGTTAGAGCTATTTGTATCAAAGGGATATAAAGAAACAAAAATTACGGATATAGCACAAAAAGCATCCATCAGTGTGGGTCTGTTGTTCCATTATTTTGAATCAAAAGAAAATGTTTATTTAGAGTTGGTCAAAATGGGGTTAGAAGGCACGACATATCCCTTGAGTACAAAGTACGACAGTGCAATTACATATTTTGATAAATTTACAAAAGAGTTATTTATTGCTTTACAGACTCAGCCTTTTATAGCAAAACTGTTTGTCTTAATGGCTATGGCACAAAGAAGCGAAGGAACACCGAAGGAAGTAAAAGAGGTGGCCTTGCAGGTGGACACAATTGAACGTTTTATTCCTATTATAGAAAGGGGTCAAAAAGAAGGAACCATACGTGAGGGAAATTCAAGGGCTTTATCTATGGCTTATTGGTGCAGCATACAAGGAATTGTGGAGCAATATGCAGTTAATAATGAAGTACCACTGCCTCATCCGGAATGGATTGTAGATATTGTTAGGAGATGAATAAAGATGAAGAAAATCATAATAGTTGGTGGTGGCATTGCTGGCTTAACAGCTGGAATTTACGGAAGAAAAGCGGGGTTTCAAGTAGAAATATACGAGAAAAATCATGTAGCAGGCGGCCAATGCATGGGGTGGAATAGAAAAAATCATCATATCGATAACTGCATACATTGGCTGACAGGAACAAAGCCAAATACGGAGTTGAGAGCTTTGTGGGAAGATGTTGGTGCCATTTCTTCAGATACTCAATTTGTTGAGAATGAAAGTTTTTACTCCAGTTATATGAATGGTCAGAAAATTACCCTTTGGAAAGATCTTGAAAGAACTAAAAGAGAACTTCTCAATTTATCTCCAGAAGATGAAGCAGAAATAAATTTGTTTATTCGCAATGTTGAATATGCTACGTGCTGCGAAATGCCTGTTTCAAAACCCATGGATATGATGAATGTTATAGATTATATAAAACTGGGCAAGTCCATGGCAAATATGCCCAAAGTTATTAAGCTGTATGGAAAAATGACGATTAAAGATTTTTCTGAGCGTTTTAAACACCCATTATTAAAAGCGTTGTTCTCGGACTATATGCCCCATGAATATCAAGCCTCGGCATTTATAATTTCTTATGCAACCATTGTAAGTGGAAATGGAAATATTCCCGCAGGTGGTTCTTTAAAAATGGCAAACAGAATGCAAGAACGATTTGAACTGCTTGGAGGCAAAATATTTACGGATAGTGCAGTAAAAAGCATAAGGATAGAAAATCATAATGCAACCGGCATAGAGTTGGAAAGCGGAGCGTGTATATCTTCAGATTATGTTATTTGTGCCACAGATGCGATGGAACTGTTTGATAAATTCATTGGGAAGGGCTATATGAATAGGAATTGGAAAAAATCTTATTCAGATGAAGAAAATTATCCCTTATTCAGTGGTTTTCAAGTGGCATTTTCTATTGATAAACAGGTCTATTCAGAAAAGGGAACGGTTATTTTTGACTGCAGACCCTTTGAAATTAATGAGAAAGAAATGATTCGGTTATCTATCAAATCTTATGAGTATGAAAAAGAGTTTGCACCTGAAGGGAAAACAGTTTTGCAAGCAAATGTCATTCAATACGATGATGACTTTAAATATTGGAAATCCTTATCAAAAGAAGAATATCAACTTAAGAAAAAAGAATTATCAAAAACAATTGAGTCTATCATACTGGAAAAATACCCAGAGTTATTTGATCACATAGAAGAATTAGACTGTTGGACACCGCTGACCTATGAAAAGTACTGTAATGCTTATCATGGAACCTATATGAGTTTTATCACAAAACCTCATACAGAGTCGTTTAAAGAGAATGGTATTGTTGAAGGTGTATCCAATCTATATATTGCAAGTCAATGGCTGCAAGCACCAGGAGGTTTGCCAGTTGCAGCTGCCTCAGGCAAACATGCCATACAAAGAATATTAAAAAGTGAAAAACGAAATTATTTGTTTAAGTAAAAAGCTTAAGTTGAACGCACTCATTTGAATCATCTAATGGGTGCGTTTTTATGTGCCAGTCGCTGCGTGATAGGAAGAATTTAATACAGACATTAAAAAGGGTGAAGATTAGTAAAAAATCTCCACCCTTTTGATATTTAATTATACTTCGAACTTATTCTCTAAATAAAAAAACAGACAAAAAAACCTTGCCCAACCAATCTAAAAAGTGATACTATGGAAATATGCGATAATTATGAAAAACTATACAACTATCCAAAATTATCATATCAAATTTAAGACGTATTGTCAACACTTTTTTAAAAAGGGGGATTATTTATGGCCTTTGATCTGTCCATTTGGCAGGGTGCTTTAATGGAAAAGCAAGCGGTAAACGAAGTCATGAAATGTAATGACCTGACGGTTCATTTCGGTCTTGTTCTGACTGAAACTCAGGCATTGGAGTTGGTTGAAACCCGTTCGCTTGCTCTAAAGCAAAACGGACGACTTGAGTTTGGCGGAGGCGTAATAGACAAAATAATTGTGGAGTTCTGCGACTCACCCTATTTAATTAGAGAAAACTATGAAGAGGTCCTTCATGACCTATTAGAAATATTTTATTATTACAAGAATGAAACGCTGGATCTCATAAGCGATGAAGACTTGGTAAAATATATGAAAAATGCATTTGATGGCAACTGTCAAGGCTCACTGGAACTGCTTTCTGGAAGAGAACTGTATAAGCTTGCTCGAAACTTAAGATATGGCTATGCACCAGATTATTCAGAAGCTGACATGGAACTGGAGGAAGATGAGGAGGATGAAGATGGGGAATATTGAAATACTCAGCAAAATTAAAAGAGAAACCCTCAGCGGTGAAAACTATTTCCAATCTTTACTGGAACAGGCCCTTTATTCAGAAATTTTAACGGATGGGCAGTTAGAAAAAATACAAATGGACAGCCTTTCCCTTTTAGCAAAAAAAGTTGAACAATATAACCAGGGAGACAGCTCTTCTATTCGTGTAGAAGCAGCCCAAAGTCTTTTGGCATCTATTATGTTTACCCTTGGGGTGTGGCTAAAGGCATACCCTAATCCCGATGACGCTGTGGCGGAGCTTTTAAATAGTGATTTAGAAAGCCTATATAAAAAGGGACGAGAGCGCATTGAAAACATCATTCAGTTGACAAAAACCCTTCATGATAGGATTATCAATCAACTGGTGCAAACAAAAAACGTGTTTTACAATGAGACTGTCATAGGGGGTATAGAAGGCTTTTTTAAACTATATTCTCCCGAGTTTACAGCTCAAGAAATCCACATTACCGCAGATTATCCCGTTCACCACATGACAGAACGTCTGGAGGGGATTGAGTTTATTCACAAGTATTTAGAGTGTATCTATTGTGAAAATTATTTTTGTGCTCAGTTTCAACCGGAGGACGTACATCGTCTCCTTTGCGGGTATAGTGAAGATTATGCTGAACTGCTTATTAATATTTATGAGCCTGTGCTAGTGGCGGCAATGGGATGCGTTCTCACGGATAAGAATATAAATGAGCTGTCTCTAACACTGGAGGATTTGCAATCCCTTTACCAGTTGTTCTATAATAAAGAAAGAGAAGAGATAATAACAATTCTCACGGAAACCGTAAATAAAGTAAGTGTGGCAATGTCACTGAGCAAATTTTTAGAACGATACCTGTTGGACAGTTTGCCACAAATTGCCGCTTCCATTGAAATTGGTATTCAGCTCAACACCTTAGAACGTGTGTTTTTGATTTCTTAAAGCACGTGGAAATTACATCAAAATTTGAAGAATAGCTCGTTTTAAAAAGGGGGGTCCACTTGTGGATATTCGTAAAGTAACAAAAGACAAAAAGACTTACTTAGATCTGCTGTTGTTGGCCGACGAACAGGAAAATATGATTGACAAATACCTTGAACAAGGCGAAATGTTTGTTCTTTACGACAATGGAGCAAAAGCTGAAGGTGTGGTTACCAAAGAAGCAGACGGCGTTTATGAGCTTAAGAACATTGCAGTTATGCCAGACTGTCAGCGAAGGGGTTATGGGAAAAGACTGATAGATTTTATGTTTTCCCATTACAAGGATTGTAATACCATGTTTGTTGGAACAGGAGACGTCCCTTCAACGCTTTGTTTTTATCAAAAATGTGGCTTTATAGAATCTCATCGAGTAGAAAATTTTTTCACGGACAATTATGACCATCCTATGTATGAAGATGGGAAACAACTTGTTGACATGGTCTACCTGAAACGGGTCGCAAAGCGGTAAAATTATAGGTATATAAACCAAATAAAATAATGGCCTTGAAACAGGTATTAGAAAAATATCAGAGTCCAGTAGCTAACAACGCCGATAAGGCATTGCAGAACCCATCTAAGTCTTTTTCTGGAATAGTAAGGGCTGGGGAAAAACGAATAATATTCATTGAGGGTATTGGATATACAAAGTATCCAGCTTCAAATAGTCTATCTCCTAATAATTGGATATCGTATTTGTCATCAAAGACAATAGCCGCCATTAGCCCCTTAACCCTCACCTCTTTAATGTTGGAGTTTGACTGCATGAGTTGAGTGAAAAAATCTTCTAGCTTTCTCCCTAAATAAGATGCCCGATCTACTAGGTTGTCTCTATGAATGATGTTAATTACCTTTTCAGCAATTACAGCTCCAAGTGGGTCGTTTTGATGTGATTGGCAATGGATCATGTTTTTCTCAGTCAATAAATCCCCAATAAAGCCATTCATTGCGACAACACTTACAGGATAACCATTTCCAATACCTTTTCCCATGGCGACTAAATCAGGTTCAATATCAAAATGCTGAAACCCAAACCATTTTCCAGTTCGTCCAAACCCAGTAGTCACTTCGTTAGCTGCAATTAAAGCATTATGCTTTTTTGATTCTTGTCCTAAAAGTTTGACTAGTTTTTGTGGTGGAAATATGACTGGACCGCTAATTGCAGACTCAAACATGAAAATGCCTATTTCAGAAAAATCAATGTGTTCTAAATTGCTGCAAGTTTTGCTGCAGTCCTTTTTAAGGCAGTTGTTACAGTTCAAATAATTTACTTCTACCCACTTATTCTTATCTCTAGGGCTCTCGGTAAATGCAGAAAGGTGAGCGTGTGCAAAAGTAAGCATTTTTCTATTGGGGTAAATAACTCGGGCAGCTTTTTGAATAAACTCAACGGCTTCACTTCCTGAACTTAAAAACACAACTTTGCCATTTGAGTAATTAAAAAGATTAAGTACTGCATTTCCGGAACACTCCACATTCTTATTTTGAAATCTGTAATTCAGGTGCATGACTTCATTCATTTGTTTTTGAATGACTTCATTTACTTCTTTGTTGCAATGGCCAATAGAAGTTGCCCAAACGCCTGCCTCAAGATCGACAATTTTTTTGTCTTGTGAGTCAAATAAGTAGGCATTGTCGGCACTTACAATTTCAGTTGTATAAAAGGGAAAGCACGTCAGTAGATGTTGAAAAGGGTTATCGTTCATAGAGTTCCTCCTAGCAGATTTGTCGACTTCAATGATTTTAAAGTCTTGTTATAAAAAATAATATATAATATATTTGATAGGGTCAAATTCTTATATTGACAACTGTACCGGTATAGTTTGAGGTGAGAATAGAATGATAAGAGGAACTGAATCGGATTTTAAGTACATGAAGGTGGTTCATCACATTTTAAAATTAGCAGAGGAGGGGCATCTTAAGGCTGGAGACAGATTACCGTCTATCCGAAAACTCTGTGAAGAATTTAGTATTAATAAGTCCACCGTAATCAGTGCACTTGATTTTTTAATCAATGAGCACGTTATTTATGCCATTGCAAAAAGTGGTTACTATTATATTGGTAAAAAAAATGAGATAGAAGAATCGCAAGAAATTATAAATTTTATTGATGTTTTGCCAGACCCATTATTAATGCCCTTTCGAGAGTTCAATCATTGCATAAATAAGGCAACTGAATTGTATAAATATAAATTGTTTAGTTATTGTGAGGCACAGGGCCTGTTGCAACTCAGAAAAACCCTAGTGGGGCATCTGGCCAAACAACAAGTATACACAAGTGAAGATCATATTTATATCACATCTGGTGCCCAACAAGCTT
Organism: uncultured Peptostreptococcaceae bacterium; assembly: GCA_964404895.1. Lineage (GTDB taxonomy): Bacteria > Bacillota > Clostridia > Peptostreptococcales > Acidaminobacteraceae > JBGSUZ01. The sequence continues at coordinate 20,568 of CAYOLV010000001.1, forward strand.
TAAACTTAATATGCTTAATGGAGTTTCCAAATCATAAGAATACAGTTGTCATTGAACAGCCGACGTATAGTTTAATCCAAAGAATATTAGAACTGTCAGGATACATCGTAAAATGCATTGATCGAGTAGGTTCGGATATTGATGTTGTTAAGCTTGAAAATATACTTAAGGAGGGCAACGTAGCCTTTGTCTATACCATTCCAAGATATCAAAATCCCACGGGCACATCCTACTCTGAAAAAACGAAGCTAAAACTCATATCCCTTTCTGTAAAATATAATACTTATATTGTGGAAGATGATTACCTTTCAGATATTGGGAAGTTTAAAAAGGCGCCTCCCCTTCGTTACTATGACACAAATGATAAAGTGATCTATATTAAAAGCTTCTCAAAGACTTTTATGCCCGGAGTTAGAATTGGAGCGGTTGTATTACCAAATGAGTTGAAAAATGAATTTTTAATAAAGAAGAAGTATGATGATTTAAATACCTCTGTATTGACTCAGGGCGCTTTAGAAGTGTTTATTTCAAATGGCATGTACGAGCATCATATAAAAAGGATTGAAAAAGCTTATGGCAAAAAAATGAAATATGCGATGGAAGTGATGAGAAACTTAAACACGTCATTGATTTCACATGAATCACCTGAAAACGGATTTTTCCTTTGGCTGAAGATGGATGACTCCGTTGATATTCAGCTGTTGATAGAAAAATTGTCTTTGCGTAGTATTCATGTTCAAGATCCATCTGAATTTTACTTGTTTAAGGAAACCCATCAAAACTCACTGCGTTTATGCATTTCAAACTTAACAAATGAACAAATACGAACAGGATTGATGACAGTTTACAAAGAAGTCGAATTAAAGACTGAGGAACTGTATCATAATCTTGAAATTGAAAAAAAGTATTAAATATTATTGCATAAATTTTATTAAAATGCGAGTTTTTAGGTGAATGAATCACCCTAAAAACTCGCATTTTTTAATGTAAAGAGGTACGAAGTCTCACTCATAAGCAGACGAACTCCATGTTCTTTTCCGCATAGTTATAGTTATATGGCGATATAAAAAGATTGACCTAATTAAATGTAAGTGATATCGTTTACATTAATATAACACGATTTATTCAAGTAATGTAAAATCATGGTTTGTCAAAGGTGTTATCCAATCTCTCCATATCCAAATGTTTATGACATTTTCTATTTTTCCTCAAAGAGGCCCTTACCCTCAAGTCCTATTTCTATTTAATTTTACTCTAAAACAATCCACCGCTAGAAGCACTGTCACCATTATCTATAAGTATTGAATTGGTTTTATGCAATGTTTTTACTCACCATAAATTCTTTGCCACAAAGAAAGGATGAGAAAATGGAATTAAAAGACATAGCAAAACGGATTAGCGAATCCATCATTGACAGTAAATTTTTGCTTTCAGATGAAACCACCACAGAAACCAACGATGTGTCCACACTGCTCAATGAAGCCTATCAAGTTACAAAATTGGAAATGGAACAGGTCGTTTTCAAGTATGAAACTGAAATCACCGTGGAAGGCAATGTCAATTTAGAAGGTCAAAAAGATGTAAAGTTTACTGTAAACTTTAAAAACGTACCGGAAAACAGCCAAGAAATTCTCTGTTCTGTTTCAGCCCTTATGCCTAAATCTTGGGAGATGCCCATTGACGATGAAGATCAGTACTATTTGTCATCGGTTGCGACCCATTTCCAGAAGCAAATTGGAACAGCGCAAATAACGGGTTCCATTACTGGGTTAATGAAATTAGCCGATCTCAACTTTAACGCAAAGGGCACTTATCAGTATAAAGAGCATATATGGTTCATTGAGTTTACCGCTGATGAGATTACGACTACCCGTGCATTAATTGACGCTTTTGAATCAAAGGCTCACTTGGGCATTCCTAGTGATGTGCTTCCCGATGCGGCCTTCAATAAACTTCTAATTGGTTATGAAGGCAAGGGCGAAAATTTATGGGATAAGCTGGCTGTGGATGTGGACACTGGCTGTGATTTAACCATTACAGACCAGTTGGCGTTAACATCTTTTGGCGTAACACTTCAGAAGAGAAACAGCAGTTATTCCTTCTCTTTAAAGGGAAACTTGGTTATTGCAACCACTACTTTGCCAGTCTACTTGCAAATGCGAGAAGATTTCTTTGAGCTTGGGGTTGCTGTCGGTGACGAGGGCTGTCCTTTGCCGTCCCTTTCTGACGTGGCCAGTCTGCTTGGCATTTCTGAGTGGATGTCTGTATTTCCAAAGGAAGTTGCAGAGGGCAAAAATCTAACCCTGCATTTATTCACAATGGTTGCCCCTTATAGTTTGAAGGAACTGAATCAATTTTATGTCACCATCAGCATCGACAGCAATTGGTCCTTTTTTGGCATAGAGAGTCTGGTACTGAAAAGCATAAAACTTGGTTTCTACCGTCAAACAACAGGGGCTAAGGTTATCACAGGATTCATTATTATTGGTGTGATCAGTATTTCTGAATTCGAAGTCCAAATTGGCGGAGACTATAATTCTGAAATTGGATGGACCTTACGAGGTGGATTCCCTGCAAAAGAGGAGTTACATCTTGAAAAGCTGTTAGTGATGTTTGCTGAAATGCTAGGGGTAGAAAGTATTGCTTCATTGCCAATACCAGAGATCACTTTATACGATGTACAAGTTTCCTTTGCACTCACCAGCAAAGATTTTAAAGCTCACGCTAAGAATAGAATAACGGCTAAAACAGACCCTTCCATTTTGGATAAGCTTTTCGAGATTCAAGCTGAAATTACCATTGAGTCTACTTGCACTGCCAATAAGAGAGACTATAAAGGTCAGTTCAAGGGCATTTTAGACATGGAGGGCAGTGAATTTGTCGTTACATATGATTTTGATACCAAAGATCCTAACAACAAGGTTTCGGCTTCATGGAAACCAATAACCGAGAAAGATGTCATCACCATTGAGAAAATACTCAACTTCTTTGGAATTAGTGACGTACCGCCTGTTATTTCAGACTTGAACTTTAATATTTCTGGCGTCTCCATGTCCTATGACATAGATAAAAGTGAACTTGCAGTCAACGTTGAGACCAATGTATTCCAAAAGATATCTTTAGTGATTAAAAATTCAGACTATACCATCGACATCATCTTAAACGACAAAATTGCCTTATCCATGCTTCCAATTGTGGGAACTTATTTGCATTTACTAGACAGTTTAGCCGTCGAAAATTTGGAACTCTATGCTTCTTCCAAAAACAATCCTGAAAAGGGTACGGTAAGCGGTGCTGCAATTCTAGGAAAAATCTACGACATGCCGTTTGTGATGCAAATTTATGAAAGCAAACCAAACGATCAATTAGCCTTGAGTGCTGATTCCAGAGGGGTTGACCTCGGAGATAGAGATTATGATTTCCTCCTAGGCAGTCAAAAGTCAAACGGCGGCATGACGAAGTGGTTCACCCTTAACAAATCCTTTGGCATATTTGAGTTTTACAGATTTGGCGTGGGATATGCCGACGAGAGAATCACCTTCTTACTGGACGCTTCGTTAGCTTCCAAACCGATAGAGCTAGGCGTCATGGGACTGGGTCTTGGCTTAAAATTGGATGATCCTAAAGATGTGGCCTTCTATTTAGCAGGTCTGAAAATTGCATTTGATAACGGTGTCGTAGCCATAGGAGGCGCTTTCCTCAAATCCAATATTGGAGACGCAGAAAGTTACGACGGCGAGTTACTCATCAAAACAGGGGATTTGGCGATCTTCGCAATGGGCACATACAGTGGGAAATCCTTATTTGTTTCTGCGCTGGTCAATAAGAATTTTGGTGGACCACCAGCCTTCTTCTTAACGGGTTTAGCCGCAAGTTTTGGTTACAACATGGGTGTTGAAATACCTGGAATAGACGACGTTGCAACTTTCCCACTAGTCAGTGGGGCTATGGGAAATATTGACCAGTCTCAAATGTTAAGCAAACTCAAAGAAAAATTGACCATTGAAGACGGGGAAATTTTCCTTGCAGCAGGGGTTAAGTTTACCTCGTTCAAAATGATAGAATCTTTTGCACTGCTGACCTTATCCTTAGGTCACGAAACGGAAATCAACTTACTGGGGTTGTCTCAAGTAAGTGTGCCGCCTAAAATAAGCAGCAAAATAGAGCCGCTGGCCTTTGCCCAGCTTGCCCTTAAAATCACTGTCAGTCCTAAGTCGGGGCTCTTTGCCATGATGGCAAAATTAACCTCTGAGTCCTATATTCTGTCTAAAGATTGTAAGCTGACAGGTGGTTTTGCATTCTATGTCTGGTTTGCAGGTGAACACTCAGGGGACTTTGTCTTATCCCTTGGTGGCTACCATCCAAACTATAAAAAACCAGCCCACTATCCAGTTGTGCCAAGACTTGGATTCAATTGGGACGTCACATCGGATTTGAAACTCAGCGGGGATCTTTACTTTGCCCTTACACCGTCAGTACTTATGGCGGGAGGCCGATTAGCCGCCGTTTATTCAAAGGGTTGTGTTAAAGCTTGGTTTATAGCCCAAGCCGATTTCTATATTGGCTGGAAACCATTCTTCTATGACATTAGTATTTACGCAGGATTTGGGGTCTCCGTGAAGGTCAATCTCCTATTTGTCCATACGACCATCAAGGTTGAGTTATCTGCAGGACTGCATATCTGGGGACCTGATTTTAGCGGCGTTGCTAAAATATCCTTATACATTATATCCTTTAGCATTGAATTTGGAGCAGGCTCACCGAAGAGTCCGCCTCTACTCAACTGGTCAGAGTTTTCCACTTCATTCCTTCCAGAAGTGGAGAAGGCTAAAATATCAGCTTCCAATTTAATGGCGAATCAGGCGACGGAAGTCGATCCGTGGGTGATGCCTCTTTCTGCTAAGTTAAGCGATGGTCAAAGAGGCGAGTTCAATATTGAAGGGAAAGTAGTACCTGCCATTGGAGCAGAAGGGGCTAAGTTCATGCTTCAGTCTGCAGTCCCAATTACTTCTATGAAACTAAATGAAGTGGACATTGAACTCCATAAGGACATGCCTAAAGTAGGCGTATTGCCGATGGGGACCAACAAGGAACTTAAGTCGGTGTTCACTGTTCGTGTCAATCATGGGGTAGATGAAGGGATCCAGTGGGTTGTGGAACCAATTTACAACAATGTACCAAGTGCTATTTGGGGAATGGAAAAGACCAATGAAGAACTGGTAAAAGGCGTTGCTGTGGGCATCTGCATTCGTCCAGTGGAACGACAAACCAGCTTATTCCCAAAAGACGGGTACATTGATTTGAACCAGTTGTCTATTTATTCCCGTATTGAGCGCAACTTCAAATGGAACCCTGTTTGGCAGTTGCCAAGTCATAACCAAGACCATCCAATAGAGACCCTCTCCGCAACAATTATGGAGCCTTCGGTGTGTCGTTTACGCCAAGACTGGATAGAGCTCATGAACGCATCGGGATTTGGTTTTGATAAGGATATTAATCTGACCAAAATGGCTGCTGAAGCAGATAATTGCTTTACAGAAGAAATGACATTGGGGGTTTTGATATGACTGAGCAAAATGAACGTTTTAAAATGATGCGCCTTTGCCTGCCACCTATCAAAAATGGTGCTGGGTCCATTGAAGTACAACAAGAAGTAACCACCCCGCAACAAGATGTATTTAAAACAGAGCTGCCATTTCAAGTGGCAGGGGCTCATTTTACAATGCCAGTGGAAGATATTCAAACGGTCTATCCACCAGTGGATGGAACGGGTAACTACAGCAATTCAATTGGGCATATCACTTTTAAGAGAAAGAGTTTTCCTTGGGAAAATTCAGTCATGCCCCCAAAAATTCAATCGAATAAAGAGGGTTTTGTAGAAGATGACACTCAGGTTTTACCCTGGTTAGCCTTGATTTGTATTTCTGAAGATGAGCAAGTCCTCATGAAGCGCATGACCCTTGAAAATTTATTTAAAGAGACAGAGGGGGAGATCTTTTATCCCCTTAAGAAAATGCCCCTTTGCACCGAGACGCCAGAAACCGTATGTAATGTGATTGATTTGCCCATGGATTTATACGATCAGATCATGCCAAGAGAAATGGATATTCAGTATCTGACCCATGTCAAATTAATCGATTTAAATGCTAAAGTAGACAGTATGGTTTCTATGGATGGCTATTTTTCAGTGGTGGTATCCAATCGATTTATACCATCGGGTGAAAATGACACCAAGAGAAGCACCCTGTACTTAGTTTCATTAGAAGGCTATGATGGTTATCTGCCAGAAGGTGGAAAGGTTGCTGAACTGAAAGACAAAAAAGCGGTGCGCTTGGTGTCTTTGTACAATTGGAATGTCTTCTCAACTCAAAAAGGGGAAGTGGATTTTCGAAATATCATTACCAATATCAGCAGTGATGCTTTAGCCATGTCTGGTAACCCCGTGCTAGAACGGGGACAAGTTCCTCTTGAACACTATACGAGAACAGGGGAGAAAACCGTTTCTCTCTATAGAGGACCACTTCTTCCATACGCACCAAAACCAGCAGAATATCTTTCAAAGTATACAGCAGATGGCTTTATAATTTACGACCCTAATCATGGGCTAATGGATATGTCCTATTCTTCTGCATGGCAGCTTGGCAAACTGTTAATCCTTAAGAATCAAGCAATAGCCTTAGCGCTGATAGGGTGGAAAAAAAGAGTGGCAAGACAGCGCCACATAGAAGAAAACAAAGATGTCATTAGCAGGAAAATGGAACAAGGTCTAAAGATGGATCAGGGAGATATAGTAGATTTTTGGGTCAACACCCTGTCTGAGGAATTGCTAGAGAAGGATCTGATTGCTCCTGTTTCAATCGACACAAAACTTGGGATAAGGGGGGAACAAGATGCAAAGTTGGAGAAAAAATAAATTAGAAATTCGTAGATGCAATGACGCTGAGTTAAGACAAATGGAAATGCTCTGGGACATACCCATGCCAGAAGTTCTTACCAATTGGATAAGCCAACTGATTCTGTTAAAAGATGTTCCCTTAGCCTATCTCGTTGTGGATGAAAGAGAACTTCCAATGGAGTCCATTCGGTTTTTTAATGTTGACCCCCAGTGGACTGAGGCTTTGGTAGAAGGGGCACTCAGTATAGGTGCAATTACTAAAAAGGACACTGTTGACGCCTTAAGAAATGCCCCAAACCATTTTTACAACGCAAAATCGGTGGTTAAACGATCCAGATATGGGAAAATGCACGCCAATCATTTGAGACAAAGCATGAACATGGAAACAGAGTCCCATGCCCAGTTCTCAGGGTTCATGATGCGTTCAGATTTGGTATCTACTTGGAAGGAGATAGAAGTAGAAGGCTATTTAGGCAGTGACAAACACGACATTGTACGAATGGAAATTTTATCAGAAAAAGTGCTGATCTGTATCTTTGAAGGTGAAATTGACACTGTAAAAATGTACGAACCAAAAGAAGTTTTACACTTCGGAACAAGAAATCACGACAGGCTGTTGGAGGTCAGACGCATAGACGAAGGTCACGTCGGTGAGCCTTTGTATAAGGCGGGAACAGAGGAAAAGGTCACTATTACTGTGCCCACCACAGACAAGGGTAGGCTTAAGGTGAGCGAACTCAAAGATATGCTTTCAAAGGCACTTGGAACAACCTTAGATACCATAGAGTCACCTCAGTTGGCGTTAGAGATGTTGTCGGTAGCAGGTCAATGTGTTTTTGAAAAGGGGGAGTAAAATGAGTGTCTTATTTGTTCCTATAGCAGTTGAAGCTTATGTAACCAATGACGAAAATATGAAGGAAAAAGAGATTGCCTATATTGCACCAGACTATAAACAACTAAAAGGTAAAACCCATTTAGGGGGACAACTGGATCCTAAACCATTTGAAAGTTTAAATCCTTTAGAAGTAGGTGTTCACTTGCACTTCATTTTACCAGATGCTTTAACACATGCCGTTACTGAAGCAGACGGTAATTTGGTCTACCCAACCATCCCAAACCGTTGGGTTGTTACCAGACTCTCAGCCAGCGAAAACATTCAAAGCAAAAGTTGGGTTGTAGAAAGTGATTATTTAGGTCTAGACAATACTAAAAGCATCACAGTTCCTTATTTGACGGACACAGAAACCCCTTATAGATATCTTGGTCGTGCTTACAAAAATGGCGAGACTCCAAGTGCAGCACAACTCTGTTTAAGCCCTTTAACAGCAGTAGGTCCAGGGGTATCAACTTTTGCAGCCTATTACCCTAATTGCAGCAGTGTTTTAGGTTTTTATGACCCATTAGAAGAGGTTCCAACTGGGGATTTAACCTATTATGTCATGGGTTACTATTTTGATGAAACGGAAGATCCTTTATACCATTTAACGGAAGATGAATACAAAGCCCTCTTGATTCGAAATGCCTGGTCAGTTGAGGGTGGTGCCAGTCAGGCTCAGGGAATGGTATGCCACGGAATGGTCCACACACTTCCGTGGAGAGGACCGAACTACGACTACCCATCTAACACCCCTACAGGGGTCGTCAACGCATCTGTGGGTAATACCTCAGTAGAGGCATTGTCGGCTATGATTGCAGACAAAATCAGTATGGTAAAGAAAGAAAAAAATAAAACTTATGGTCCTGACAATCAAGAAGAAAGCCACATCTTAGAACGCTTTTTAACCCTACTCCAATACGACCTCTTAAACTATTTGGACGGGGTAGATGGTGTTGCAGAAGTCGAAGATAAAATTCATACAGAAGAGTTTAACCCTAGTGACAGCGGCACTTTATGGCAAATCAGGGCGGCGGATACGACGGATCACCAGAATGTGTTCAAATTGATTGGGGACATTAAAAAGGGCACAGGCAAACAACTCACCTTGCTCAACGCAGTGCAGTCTAACCACGACCAAAAAGTAGGCGATCTTTATTCAATCAGACAGTCTCTATTTAGTGCTTGGCAGCGGTATGTAGACTTAATGGATAATCCGCCGCCACCTTGGAAAAAACCGAATCCCTCGGAAGAGGAAATTTTAAATCAAATTCATTTGTTGCTAGACCACATCAAAATAGTTAGCTCTGAGATAGATCAGGCAAGGGAACAAGTAGAAAAAGAAAAAACCAAGATGCTGGAGCTGATTGGTACTTTAGAAAATAAAATTATATTAGAACCTGTAAAAAATGGTTCCTATTACGAAGGAAAACCGCCAGCCCTTTTGTTAGGCGGTCCAGGCATTAGCCGTCAGTATGCTTTTGGAGAAGATGGCAGGTTCACAAAAGACGGCACCTTAGTCTGTAGAACTTGCGCCGTGAATACTTTAGTAGGGGCCAAAGTTAAACTGGATGAAAGTCAAATTCTTTCCTATGTCCAAGTGCCTAAGCAAATGCCAGAGCCTTATAATACCTTGCTCTGTGAAGCGGTCTGCTTAAGTCCAAAACTGGTTCAGTGGATTAGTCAAAAAGTAGAGGAAAAGGAACTAAAACCTGAAGGGATTATGCCGTCTCCTATTGCTTGCAGCCAGTGGATACAGCCGTGGATTTCTCTATTCTTAGAGTGGAAGATTTCTTGGTTGCCGACGAGAACCTCCACAACGCCAGATAACTCTCTTGAGGGTTGGAAATTCAATGATATGGATTATGAGTACACCAAAGAACTCATCAACAAGGGCAGCAGTTATGAAGGGCGCACCATCTTGACCCCCCATTCCACCATTCTGCTTGAAAAAGTACTTGAAAAAAATATCGAGCGCTTTAAAGACGACCCAAAATTATACGAAGCCTTGAAAAAAGCTTTAGAAAAGACAAAGAAGCTGGCAGTCCTATCTCAACAATTAAGCGATATTTGGACACAATTGCTATCTTATGAAAACACCTTACAGATCCCCGTTATGGCAGAAAATGAGTATAAGGAATTAGCTGAAGAGGTGAAGGCTGGACTGGGAGGACATCTTCCAAATACAGTGGTTCCAAACAGCAGTTTCTTCCCAATTCGTGCAGGCTATTTACAAGTTGATAAAGTGAATATTGTGAATACCTTTGGCATTCGCCAACAAGTGAATTCAACTTTAAAGGAGACTATTTTCTCAGAAGAACTATTTGCCAAAGAATCCCTCGGACAATTGGCGCCACGCTTTACCCAAGGTGCTAAGTTGAATTTTGATTGGATCAGCTGTCAGGACGTCACTGTGGTCAGCTGTCTGGACCCAGAGACATCCCCAATTTGCGGTTTTCTGTATCCAGACTACATCAATCATGCCCTAGGGGCTTATGATGTGGATGGGACGTTTAAGGGGAGACTGAACCTTGTGTACCGTGAGAAAAACCCTGAAGTCAGATGGGTGAGTGCCCCAGGTGAGCCAAGAAGCTTAGAATCTGTTCGTTTTACCAATGGGCACATCAAAAGCTTTTTAAAAGAATTGCTTCGCTATAACGATAATAAAGACCCAGCTTTCTACTGTCTCATGGCACTTATTGAGAATCGGATTGATTTAAGTTGTTCCTACAACAATGATCAAGATCTTTTTACAGGCTGGAGTCGACCACTGGTTCTTTCAAGAGCCAGAGTATCATTAGAACTACAGGGAGAACCCCAATGCTCTCAAAAATCAGATGATTTTGGCAAGTCAATCACCTATGGTTATGAACAGGTCAAAATGCCTATTTTCATTGGAGACCTTTCAAGATCTCTAGATGGTGCAGTTGGCTTCTTCCCAGACTCAACGGACTTGGATAATCAATATCATCATATGAGTTGCACTTACAATACAGAAAAGCTTCCTGTGGTAACACAGTATTTAAACTACGATGCCCCAATTTGTGTAACTGCCTCAAATAAGCAGTGGACGAATTTTACACTTCTGATGGAAGCCACGGCAGATGTGAATTTTAGAACGGGTATGTTGCCTGGGTTTAAAGAAAGTGTGCCGCCAGAACATTTGGAAGTGACCCTTGCCAATTTAGATTTTTCATTCGAAGTGAATCCAATTGTCAGCAACAAAGAAAAAATAAAACTACCCCTCTTCAGCAAAGATTCCGTGGAGTGGAGCTGGTATTGGACTCAAGGTGATGCGTATGTTAATTCGGGATCCGTTTTAGAGCCTAAAAATGAGTTTGATAAAACCAACCCAGTCTTTTATGAAGGGCTACTCAAACGAAGGGAGGTCAAAAAATGAGTTCGACAAGTTACATCATAAACTGTAGTATAGCACCACCCTGTGTGGTCTACATTAATGAAAAATCAAGTAGAAATGAGTTCAGCATCACCTATAGAAAAGTGCCTTTAAAATATGCCAATCAGTATTTGAAGGAAAAACGCAGCCAAGGTGTTCAAAAGGAAGAACTGAGTCAAGGCATGTCTACTGAGCTTGGTAATGCTGCCCCAGTCATCTATATTAAGGTCAACCTAGGTGAGGGGATTGATGATTTATGTACCTTAGAACAGGCTTCTAATATGACTTTCATCAATACGGATGGAACGGGATGGACTATGGACTGGTCCAGTACCAATAGTTGCTTTGTCATAAAACCACCTGGTGACTTTAAGTTTCCTGACGAATACCACGTGACCTTTAGATCCAATGAGTTTTACACCAGTGCAAAAGAGGGGACGAGCACACTAGAGTCCTACTATATGAATTTTCCTGATATAGAAAATAAACCAACCTCAGTCAATTTGTATAAGCGCTATCCTATAAAAATTGAATACTTTAAAGCGACTTCTGACCGTGTTGTAATTGGTCAGAAAACCACACTTTCATGGCGTGTCCTCAACGCTAAAAATTGCTATATAGATGGGATTGGACAGGTAGAGACAGAAGGCTCTAGAGAAGTTCAAATAGAGAAACCCACCGTATACAAACTGACAGCAGAAAATGATATGGGCATTACGGCAGCGGCTACCTTAAATATTGGGTGTGAAAAACCCACAGTGAAAATTTGGGCTGATCGGAAGTACTATCATCCCGGTGACTCAGTGACGCTATTTTGGGAAAGTACCTCAGCGGCGGTGGTTCAAATAACCCCATCCCCTGGGCAAGTACCAGCCTCAGGGCAAATTGTCATTACGCCTCAGTCAAACACCTATACAGCTACGGCTAATGGATACAATGGTTCTACGCCCGATTTCGCATATGATACAGTTTATTTTGAGACAACCCCTTGGAAAAATAGAGGTCAGGTTAAGGGTGTGGATCTCGCCAAAGATAAGCTAAATAAAGATTGCAAAATCTGGGCTTACAAAGATGCCTATTACTTATTTAGCGAAAAAACCCTATACAAAAGTGTAGACTTAATGAACTGGGAAAAAAAATCTGAATTGGTTCTAAGCACAGACATGACCCTAAATACCTATAGTACAACGGTGGTAGGCGATACATTTTTAGTCATGGGGGTCACGACGAATAAGGATAATTTTGTTCAAGTCGCCACTTATGATTTTGGGTTAAATCAATGGACCATCACCGATGTGATTTCGTCTGTAGATAATATAGGTGGAAGTTTAATAAGCGTTAATGGCAGTCCCTACTATAGCGTTTTGAAAAAGCCCTTACTGCTCTTCTATACCCCTGGAAAAATAAAAGACAGTTATTGGGGAACGCCATTTTACTATAAGAATGCAGATATGGATACCTACGGTATAGGCGCATTAAGAGAAACCATCTACACCGCTGCACACGAAAAAGGGGATAAGCGACTGCACATCAACGTGATGGCGTACAACGAGCGGTATTGGAATAAAATTGGGAGTACGGATCAGAGTGTAGAGGGTTGGTTTACCTTGATTGGGACAAAGGGTGTCATGTATTTACTCACTAAGGATTGGATGATCAATTTAAGCGATTTTAGGACGGTATCCCCATATCATCCACCATTAGATGCACAGAGTTGTCCTTGGACAGGCAATATGAATAACACACCTTTTCTTATAACCAAAGACGGTGCTTTGTGGTGTTGTGAATTTTAACGTACATGTGAAGATGAAGGGAGGAAGGGATGTAGTTAAAAACATGCATCCTGTAATAAAATGAATGACTTCAGAAAACCTAACGTGGTAGTTACTAAAATGAGTCCTCTGGTGATTAATGATAGTCACTACGTCAAAGAATTTGGAACGGTAACTTTAGATAAAGGCGGCTATATACTCATCTATTCAGATTGTTCATTTAGTATTGATGAATTGAAAAAAACCAAAGAAGTACCTGAATCAGTAGATATTATTGTCAAAGGCATAGATGGTGAAGCAGGAAAACCGGGTCAAAATGGAGAAGATGGTAAGGCAGGGGCTGTTGCCCATATTGCCATTAAAAATTTGGAAAGTAACCTGAATGTTCAGGTTTATGGCGGCGGTGAAGGCGGTCATGGTGGACTTGGTGGCGACGGCGGAAGTGGCGGCAATGGTGCTCTTGGCGCAGCAGGGGGCAATGGTGGCGACGGACAAGATGGCACATCAGGTGGAAAAGCAGGAAGCGGTGGCGCATTGACCATTATATATGAAACGCAAAATGGAAGTCAGATTACTGGGACAGAATTGAGTTCAGTGGGAGGCGAAGCTGGCATACCAGGTTGTGGCGGAAAAGGTGGCACTGGGAAAACAGATGGCCTCAAAGGCAAAGATGGCGCTAAGGGACAAAATGGGGCAGCTGGAGAAGCTGGAAAACTAACTGTCGAAAAAAAAGGAGAGAAACATCATGAATAATCAATATAATCTTGGAAATATGTCCTATGAAAGAGATTTTTCAAATCCTGAAGACGCAAAAGAAGTTTTAGAACATCTTGGTGGAGAGGCGTTATTGAAGGAGAAGTTTCCTAAAGTTTACCAGGCTTTTTTAAACACTGTTGCTAAACACAAAGAAGTTAATCTTTTAAAAGCAAATGGTGAGCTAGATGGGGCTGTTGTAGGGCTCCAAAATGGCGCATTTGCTACACCTATAACTTTAAAACCATTTGGGAAGAAATTAAATGAAGGAAAGCTGGGGGATTCAAAATTCGAAAACCGTGAAGTTGAAGGTGTGATAACAGCGACAAATTCCGTTCAAGGGACAGACGAGTGGGCCGTTGCTTATTTAAGCGGATATATGAAAAATGAAACAGACGGGAACATGATACATACTTTTGGTCAGAGAACAAGTGGCACGAATAGTTATGAGACCCTGCAAAAACGGGACAGCAGAGATTTGAACCAGTTTGGCAATCAAATATTGAAAAATTACATTGAATGTACCGCTGTGAAACTTGACAACACCATGGTGAGTTTAAAAGCTGAAAGTAAGGATTACGTTCTAAATGGTTCGTCTTCTAATATTGTTTATATGAGTATTGATGATCCTCGGTCAAAATTGAACAACAATCCAATTTTGATGATGTATGCCAGAAAGCCTGATCCAGGAGAAACTGCAGACTATGACTATCCAAATAACAACCTTATTCCTGGAACGGACACAGTAAAAACATTATTTCCAGTAAAAGGCAAAATTACTTTTAATGACGACTTGATTCCTATTGGGTATAATGCAGATTTATCTAAGACACCTCCATCGCTAAAGTATACAGGAAAAGGGGTTTGCACCTATAACTATACTCAAAAAGAAATTGCTTCTTGTTTCAAAATTTCAAGTACCAATCCACAAGTGGTGGAATTCCAACTTAAAGAAGACTGGAAGGCTATTTTAGATATTAGTGCCTATGCAGGCCATTTGCACGAAGGAAATGTTGGCTTTGAGTTTTCATTTTTTATAACAACAAAAATTAAAGGGACAGAGGCGACCCTTGATCAAGCGGTAGCTGTCTATTCAACCGTATCCTTAGAGGAAGGTCAAACCTATTATGATTCAAAAGACGATACAAATGCGTACTTGCCGCTCATCTTTATGCGCTGGGGATGTTTTGGAAAAGACACTAAAATCCTTATGGCGGATAGATCTGAAAAATTGGTTAGTGAAATTTTAAAAGGCGACCAAATTATGGGTGACGAAGGAATGTTATTAGTCGTTAGCGGCACTGTATCTGGTCATGAAGAAAACATATGCTGCATTATGACCAAAGGTGGCAAACGCCTTGAAGTAACTAAAGATCATCCTGTGGCAACAAAAGAAGGCGCTCTCCGTGCGAGAGATATTACCCCTAAAATGCTTCTCATTTGTGAAAATGGAAGTGAAGATGAAGTTGAGTTCAATTACTTAAAATCATATGAAGACACCGTTTATAATATTGAAACTGAAGGCGGCAGTAACTGGGTCGTAGCCAATGGCATACTGGCTGGTAATTTGGCAAAACAAAATGACAATCTTGAGATTGTAATGGCAGAAAAGTTATTGAGCGAGGAGACTTTGCAGTTAAAAGCTGAATTTGACCAATTGCTAGATCATTTAAATGTTTTATAGACTGCTTGACTTTGCCTTAGTACAGAAAGGGTGAGACATATGACTGAAGTGAGACGTATGGCTGATTTTATGAAGGAGTCAGAGGGCTGGTGTTATGCTTACGCATCTAGGCTTGTCTATGAGGACGAGGGAGAGATGCGAAGTGGCGTTGAGTTTGAAGTGATTCAATCTCAAAAATTATCAGCTTTTTTAAAGCGAGATAGAGCTTTGACCCCCCAAAATCAGGACAGTGCCTTCGCGGGTCTTTTAGAACATTATTTGGAATACGGTGCAGACAACGATATATTCTACCATAAGAAATTAGCCTATTTGGGGAATTCAGAAACTGTTTTTTACTTGACCGTTTGGTTCAAGGCACCTGCTGAAGCGGTGCAGATAGTACTTACCAATTGGTACATCATTGAAGATGAGGGTGAATTTGGGTACCAAGTGATTCCCTTTATGTCCGATGAAATTATCAAGGTGGGTACATGTAAAGTTAAATCTATGAAACAGCCAGACCAAGACACTCTGAATACTCTGTTGAGCATCAAATCATTGGAAGGAAAAACGGAGAATAGAAAGAAAGACTTAAATGGTAATTTTGTACAGGCGGTTAACAATAATACTAAATTTTTTGGAGTGAACTTCTATTATGTTGGGGCAGCCCTCTGTGCAGGAATCTACTCTTCAAGATATTCACCCTTAGGCCTGTGGCTACCTAATAAGACAGAAATCTACTTTGATTTTGGCTACAAAAGTGGCGCGACAAGTAGTGATGCCAGCGTGGTGGTAAATTCTAACAAAGCCATTGCCAATTTAGCAATCATTAGGCAAGATCTCGTCAATGAACCTGAAAAGATTGTTTTTATTTCCCACTGGCACAGTGATCATATCAGTTTAGTCAGTCAAATCGATGGAGATCCTAGTTTCAATCGGTTTTGGGAACATTCTACTTGGTATGTACCTGAAACAAGTGCCCCTGTTGCAAACATTGTAGCCAATAATCTAAGACAAAATCACGGGACAATGATTACTTTAAAGAATGTATTTCCTGCCGATAATACTGTAAAACGTATTAATAACAATCCAAATCTTCTTTATGGAAAAATAGATGCATTTAATGCTGCAGAAGAGTCAGGAAAACATCCTCACCATCACGGCATTTATGCAAAAGTAAAGTTAATCGATTTTGAAGCTAAAGAGGATGAAGAAATTCTATTAGTAGGTGACTGTACTTATTCTGGAATACCGGATGTTCGAAAAAACGACTGCGCTTTTTTACAAGCCTGTCATCATGGTGGCGAGTATTCTCTGCCGCCTTGTAATCAGAGTAGGGCAGTTAACCAGTATTACATTCCTACACCATTAGCAAATGATGATTATAGGTATGTCATTTATTCAGCAAATGGGCATACTCACGGACATCCCAATCCGGAAATTGTAGATCTCCATACATGGAGAGGATGGGCAAAAGACTTGAGAACGTATCAGCCAGCGAATGGACAGTTATGGGCAACTTACTACGGTGTAAAGTAAGACATTAGTTAAAAGACAAGACATTTTAACAGAAAGCCACCCCGTGTTTTCAATGACACGGGGTGGCTTTTACTGGCTTTTACTGTTATGTGGTTAAAATGAATCAAACTGTGGCAGCATAAGAATCTTTCAAAGCCTTTAAGAAGGTTTCTGAATCTTGAGCGCCAGAAATTACGGTTTTATTATCAATGATAAAATGAGGGATACTATTAATCCCTAGTTGTCTGGCAAGGTCTTCATCTTGCTGGACTTCTGATTTTAAAGTGCCATTGTCCAGTTGGGCATTTAAATCGGATAGGTCAAGTCCCATTTCTCCTGCGAGTTTCATTAGGATTTCTCCGTCACTTAAGTCCAATCCTTCTTCGAAATACCCTTTAAAAAATCTGTTTATAACTTCAGTTCCTTTATGTGAATGTTGAGCAAAATGGGCTATTTCGTGAGCCAGTTCAGTTGAGCTCAACTTTAGTGCATCAAATCTAAAGTTAAGACCCACCTCACTGGCTGCTTTTACTATTCTGTCGTTATTGTCTTTAGCTTGCTGGTAACTAATATGGTATTTGTCTGCAATCACTTGGTGGATATCCTTTCCCTTTAAAGCCTCGGTTGCCATATTCAGCTTAAAACTTCTAAACTGAACTTCCACATCCTCTTTGTTTTGGAAATTGGAAAGTGCCATTTCAAACTTTTTCTCGCCTATATAACAAAATGGACAAGCAAAATCAAACCAAATTTCTACTTTCATCTCATCAACTCCTTTTCAAATTTAAGTTTTTTCTATTTTTACAGCTAAGTCTCTTATGAGATCTCCGAGTGTTGTTCTGTCTAAGACACTTTCCATTGCTTTTTGTGCATTTGTTAGCGCTGTAGTTGCCACTTCTTGAATATTTGCACCAACAGGACAGTTTAAGTTGGGGTTTTCGTGAATTCGAAAAAGTTGGTCACCTTCCATCTCACAAACTGCATTGTAAACATCGAGCAGGGTTATGCTTTCAACGGGCTTCACAAGGTAAGCGCCGCCACTGCCACGTTTCATATCCACAATGCCCTGAGATTTTAGCATACCTAAGATCCTTCGAATAACCACAGGGTTTGTATTAACGCTGCCCGCAATTTGTTCAGAAGTTAGGGTGGGTTTACCGTAAATTTCTAGCAGTGAGATAATATGAATGGCGACTGTGAAACGACTACTGATCTTCATTAGGAGGCTCCTTTATTTCAAGATACGTTATCTTAATGTAGAATCCTTTTAAAAATGGATTCTGATACAGATGTAACTGTAGTGGTTACATCTGTTGTAATCATTGTAGTTAGAAATGATGAGTTTTGTCAATACATTTTATAAAATTTTCGAAATATTTAAAATATTTTTAACTAAAAATTGTCGATTAATGTAAGTTTATTCGGATTTATCAAGATTTAAGTTAACCTATACAGGATAATGCTTTTTTTACCTATAATTATGCAGAAGTATAGGCCTCAACCCTTGACTTAGCAGATGTTGACTTTGTTGAAGAGATAGAATATCCTAAGCCTATGTTTGATTTTTTTGATAATTCAGACAACAAAAAGGAGATTGAAGTATGAGCGGCTATAACGCAGTTTTAGGAAGAAATACGGAGAAAGCACCAAAAAGCATTGGCCCATATTCTCAGACAGTGGCATTTTCTCATTACAATAACTTTTCAGCACAGCTGCCAATTGATCCTAAATCAGGAGCGTTGGTAGAGGGTGGTGTAAGAGAGCAGGCGAAACAATGCTTTGAAAACATTAAAAGCATTGCAGAGAGCATTGACCATGTCATGAGCGACGTGGTTAGAATCACAGTATTTCTTAAAAACATCAAAGATATGGACGCTGTAGATGAAGTCTATAAAACCTTCTTCCCGACTTATGTTCCCACAAGAACAACAGTTGCTGTTGCAGCTTTACCAATGAATGCGTTGGTACAAGTTGAAGCGCTCATTTCAAACGGCGAAGGTACAATTCCAAACGCACCTCAATCAGGGGATTTAATCAAGCTCACTAATAATACATACAACGCACCTACAAGCGTTCTATCTAGCCAAACTGTAGCATTTTCTCATTACAACAATCTTTCTGCCCAATTACCAATTGACCCGAAATCAGGAAGGTTGGTTGAAGGTGGGGTAAAAGAACAAACAGAGCAATGCTTAAAAAATATCAAGGCAATTTTGGAAAGCATTGATGTTCCTTTTGATGACATTGTAAAGACGAATATCTTCCTTAAAAATTTATCCGATATGGAAGCTGTTAATGAAGTCTATTCAACCTTCTTCCCAGACTCGTCGATAGCGAGAGCAGTTGCCTATATACCAGCAAGAACAGTCATATCAGCGGCAGCACTTCCTATGGATGCTATGGTACAAATTGAAGCAGTGGTCTCTCATGGAGATGGCACACCACCTCAACTTGTTGAAGATCGCCATGGTCTGATCATTGAAGCAAATAATACTGAAGATGCGCCAAAGTGTGCTTTTTCAACGCAGACAGTAGCTTTCTCCCACTATAACCACCTTTCAGGCCAATTGCCGTTAGATCCTAAAACAGGCAAATTGGTGGCCGGCGGGATAAAAGAGCAGGCTGTACAATGCTTAAAAAACATTAAGGTAATCGTAGAAAGTATTGATCATAAAATGGAAGATGTGGTCAAAGTTAATATCTTCCTGAAAAATAATGAAGATATTAGTTTAGTAGATGAAGCCTATACTAACTTTTTCCCAAATGGTATTCCTGCAAGAAGAACCGTTGGTGTCTCAGAATTGCTTAAAGATGCACTAATTCAAATGGATGTGGTTTTGGCAAATGAAGAAGGCACACCACCTAGAAAATAAGTATTATATAGAGTCACCACTGAGTGGGAGTTGCCACTTTGTGGTGGCTTTTTTGGTTAGAAAATATTTTAATTTTTATCAGACAGTCTGATATTTTCCCGTTTTGAGTTATCATAAACCCATAAAAAAAGTATAATGAAAAAGACTGAAAACACGGCATTTATAGAGAGGAACGAAAAATGGAGAAATTCAACAAAAAATATTCAAAAGAGATTATGCTTTATGTCATTATACTGGCACTGGTAGCACTGGCAAGTGCCCTGAGCGGCAACGTATTGTCCAACTACTTTAAGGATGTTTACCATACAAATGCCTTTCAGAGAGGGTTTATTGAATTTCCAAGAGAGCTTCCCGGCATGCTCAGCATTCTCATGGTGTCCGCACTTTATAAGTTTTCGGACGTGAAAATTGCCTTTGTCTCCATGATCTGCGCAGCTATCGGTATCATTGTACTCGGTTTTGCCACACCTATCTTTTATACCATGCTTATCTTTATTTTTATCAACTCTGTAGGGGCACATTTGTATATGCCCATGCAGTCCAGTATTGGAATGAACTTAATCAAAGATGGTCAATATGGCAAGTGGATGGGTGTATTTAGCGGCATCACCACTGCCTTTAGTATGTTTGGTGCCATTATTGTATACTTTGGCTTCAAAAATGGCTTTTTTAGTTTTACCACAGATCTTAAGACGATATTCATATGGTCTGCAGCAATTTTCATGTTGGCAGCCCTTTTCCATATACCACTGATGGCACTGACAAAGAATCATGCCAGTCACCATAATAAAGAAAAATTCATCGTCAGAAAAGAATACAAATATTACTATATGTTGGTCATCATGTTTGGCGTTCAAAAGCAAATTATGATGGTTTACGGACCTTGGATTTTTATAGACACCCTTGGAAAATCCGTCGAAACCATTGCCATTCTAGGTATAGCGGGCTCATTTGTTGGAATTTTCTTCATTCCGGCAGTAGGCAGATGGCTGGATCGCTTTGGCGTCAAGAAGCTTTTGTACGCAGATGCTCTATCCTTCATATTTGTCTATGCTTTTTATGGCATCTTAAGTGGCGGTTACGCTTCAGGCACTATTGCTAAAGTCGGTTTTCCATTGTTTCTAGGATATGCTCTCTTTATCGTGGACCGCATGTCAACCCAAATGGGCATCGTCAGAACCCTCTATTTGAAAAAGATTGCTTTAGACACGAAGGACATCACACCAACCATTTCTCTAGGGCTCACACTGGATCATTTTGTCTCCATCATAGCAGCCTTCTTCGGTGGCATTGTCTGGATTAAATTCGGACCCCAGTATATCTTCTACTTGGTTTCAGTCATGTCGTTAGTGAACTTGTATGTGGCTTATAAAGTTGACGTGGAATAAGTAATTTACTATTTACCTAGGACGTGACCTCTAATATACTGATATGTGAAGTATTTTTAATAATTCCAGAAATTTTACAGGGGGCACTGTTCATGCCGGTTCAAAATCAAAATGATTCAAAAAGTTTATATTTTTCAGAGCGCATTACGAACATGATGAATAAGTTTATGGAATACCCAGTAACCATTGTCGAAGCCCCTATGGGGTATGGTAAAACAACCTTTGTTCGGGAAAGTCTCAAGAAAGCAGATGCGGATATTTTATGGCATAAAACCTATGATGGCGATACGAATGGCTTTTGGAGTGGATTCTGTCATCAGATGGAAACCTTGAACCCTGAGAAAGCTCAGTGTCTTGGGGCGTTAGGTTTTCCAATTGACAGTACGACACGTTTTGAAGCGATAAAACTACTCAAAGAAATGGCGTTTCAAAAGAACGCCGTACTAGTAATTGATGACTACCACCTGATTGCCTCTGAGGAGACAAATGATTTCATTTCTTATTTGATAAAAAATGAAATTCCAAATTTCAGTCTTGTTTTGATTACAAGATACGTCAGTTTAAAGGAACTAGAGGAACTTCAGTTAAAGGGGCAGTTACTGTATCTGCATAAAGGTATTTTTGAGTTCTCCTGTGAGGATATTAAAAAGTACTATCGCCTCTGCGGGATTTCCCTTAAAGATGAAAATGTAAAGATGCTTCACGGGATGACTGAAGGTTGGGTCAGTGCACTTTACCTGATTATGCTCAACTATCAGCAAAGTAAAAAACTGGACACTTCAAGAAATATCAGCAAGTTAATCGAAAACGCAGTCTATCGGTTTTTGCCTGAAGAAGTTAAAAATATGCTGCTTTCACTTTGCCTTTTTGAAGTTTTTAATTTAGAACAGGCTGTATTTGTGAGTCAAAATGAAAATGCCGCCGCCCTTTTAGAAGAGGTCATCGCAAAGAATGCCTTTGTGAAATATGATGAGATCAACAAGACGTATCAAATACACAACATTTTTATGAATTTTCTGCAGGAAGAACTTGAAAAACAAGGCATGCAGTACGAGCTATATAGCAGAGCTGCGAAATGGTTTGTCCGTGAAGGCAATTACAACCTGTCACAGCACTACAATTATTTGAATAAAGATTTTGAAAGTATTTATGCCACCATTGAGGCTGAACGGTATAAATCTGTAAATTATGCCTATAAAAAAGAGAGGCTTGTCACTATTTTCAGGGAGTGCCCAAAAGCAATAAAGAAAAAATACCCTATAGCGGTGTTGATGATTTCTTTTGAACTTTATACCTATAACGAGTTAGAGTATTTTGAACAAGCCTGTGGAGAATTCTTAGAGTACCTCCACGAAACTGTTGACATGGACGAAGAAGAAAAAAATAATCTTTTAGGTGAATTTGAGCTAGTGATGAGTTTTACGGTCTATAACGACATTCGTAAAATGTCCATTCATCATATGAAAGCTTGCGAGTTGATGAAAAAAACTTCTTTCTTACTGCCTAGAGAGGGCATATGGACCTTCGGTTCCCCATCCATACTTTATATCTTCTACCGAGAGAGTGGAAAATTTGACGAGACATTAGAGGCGATATTTGAAGCACTTCCTAACTATAGCCATGTGACAAATGGCAATGCCAACGGTGGGGAGTACTGTATAAAGGCAGAGGGCTATTTGTATAGAGGCGACTATGAAAATGCCTTAATTACAAACTATCAGGCAATACACCGAGCAGAAGCCTGCCAACAAACTACTAATATTGTCTGCTCCCTCTTCCTCATGATGCGCTTATCACTTCTCAGCGGGGACTATGCTAGGGTTCAAGAACTCCAACAGCAAATGCAAAAGGAGATTGAGTTGTCAAAAGAGTATAGACTTTTGTATACGGCTGAGTTGTGCAATAGCTATATTTCCTCCTTACTGAATGAAACGATTCAAGCACCAAGTTGGATTGAAGAAGGGGACTACAGCAGTGAACATCTACTATTTCCTAACGTTGGCATGATGAACATTGTTTACGGGAGAATGCTTCTAAACAAAGGGGAGCATCATAAATTGATAGGTAGTTTTGAGCACTTTATGGAGATGGCTTCTGTTTTCCCGAACCTTTTAGGTCAAATTTATACCTATATCTATGTAGCAGCTGCCAATAGAAAGATTTTCAGACAGGAAGAAGGTCTTCAATTATTGAGAACTGCCTTGGATTTAGCTTTACCGGACAGATTCTATCTGCCTTTTGTAGAAAACTATGAGCATGTCAGTCCTCTATTGACTGAACTTAGTAAAGAGAGCCAGTATAGCGAAGGTATTGGAAAAATTATAGAGATGGCAGCCTCATATCAAAAGTCTCTGGATCAGATAAAAGCCATGTATTTTAAGGGAAATGGCCCAAAGCTTTCGGTTAGAGAATTAGAAATTGCTAAACTTGCAGCAGAAGGGCTGACCAATAAAGCAATAGGTACACAGTTATTTATATCGGAGAATACGGTAAAAATGGCCTTAAAGAGTATTTATAATAAGTATTCAATCAACAGCAGATTAAAATTGAAGGATTATCTTGAAACACTTTAAAAAACTAATCATAGCGAACTACCCGAGTGGGTAGTACAAGGAAAAATGAAACCACTGTAAAATTGTTTACAGTGGTTTTTTTATGTAGAGAAGAACGCAGTGAGCCGCAAGACGAAGTCTTGCTAAGAGGCAGGCGAACTTGATGTTCGCCTGCGCATAGAGGCTCCAGTCGCTACGCGAATGGTATATTTCGGGGCTCGACGCCTCGAAATATATTCTTATGTACGGAGGTGATGAAATGAGCCGCATTCAAATGGTCACACCTAAGGATCATTATTGTCTTGAAGTGCTACTAGAAAATGGCAGCAGTGTAATGTTAAACCTTGAAAACAGACTTCAGACCATAAGGTTCGGAATGCTTTCGGACAAAGAATTTTTTAGCCATGTTACAACCGACGGAACTTATATTCGTTGGGGAAAAAATGTTGAGATTTCAATTAACGAGGTATTTCAACTGGCACAAAAATAGTTAAATGGGGGAGAACAATGAAAACAAAGAAAACAAAGAAACTGATATCAAGAATTCTTGCTTTTACAATGTTATTGACTTTATTTCCAGGTATTCAGTCGGCACAAGCGGACACACCAACAGGAGACTACAATATTGATCCTGCAACAGGCACTATAGTACAGTATTTAGGTGCTGGTGGCGACGTGGTTATTCCGTCAACAATTGCTGGTGTTCCAGTTACTAGGATTGCAGACTTAGCCTTTTGCAATAAGGATACCGTCACCAGTGTTGTCGTTCCTGAAGGGGTCACCACTATTGGGGATAGTGCATTTAGTTATTGTGAAGCGCTGGTCAGCGTAGACCTTCCCGATAGTGTGACAACTATGGGAGAAGGTGTTTTTCAAGAAAATATAAACCTTAAAAATGTGAGTTTACCTGCAGGTCTAACTTCAATACCAAACAGAACTTTTTTAGATGCATCCATAAAAAACATCCTTCTGCCAAATACAGTAACCAGTATTGGAAACAGTGCTTTTTCGGGTTCATCTATTGAAAAAATAGAACTGCCTTCAGGTTTAACGACCATAGGCGAATACGCTTTTACACTGTGCAACACAGTTAAAATAGTAAAAATACCTGATTCAGTGACAACTATTGGCAAAGGTGCTTTTCAAGACTGTAACGGCTTGAAAAATGCAGTATTTACAAGTTCTGGGGCCATTACTTTAGATGTGGGTGTGTTTCCAAGCTATACTAAGGTCTACTATCCTGTAGGTGCAACGGGATATAGTGACCCTTGGAATGGGTGGACTACTATAGCCTATGACCCATCTAAAACATATACGGTTACTTTTGATGGAAATGGCGCTGATGGGGGTTCAGTTACCACTCTTTCAGGTTTAAAAACAGGCGACGTTTTTACCCTTCCTGAAAATGGTTTTACTGCCACGGGTAGAGTCTTTTTAAATTGGAGTGGCACTCCAGATGGAAGAAGAACAATCATGATGCCGGGAAATATTATGCCAATCTTAGTAGATGATCTCACGGCATACGCACAGTGGGCTTATCCGATAACGTTTGAAACAACCCCTCACGGGAAAGTAAGCCGAAATGTGTTTTCCCCTGAACTGAATCCGATAGGTGCTAAAACGGGTGAAGGGGTAGATGTCTTAATTACAGCAGATATTGGCTATCGTCTTAAATCAGGCAGCCTTAAATTTATTGACAACGCTGGGGAACACCCCTTGGAGATGGGTAAGGCGGGCTACCGGTTTACAATGCCATCATCGGCAGTCACGGTTACAGCTGAATTTATAGAAGGTGATTATGAGTTTGATAAGGACAGCGGTACTATAAAGGGATATAACGGCAGAGGTGGCAATGTCATCATTCCTAGTACCATCGATGGCGTAGCTGTTACAGCAATTGGTAGCGGTGCATTTTGTAGCGAAATGGCAATGCAACAAACTGACCCTTTAAGCATTACGGGCATTGTGATACCAGAGGGTGTTACAAGAATTAACTATGGTGCCTTTGCAGGTCTAAGCAACTTAAAAGGTGTGACGCTTCCGAGTACCCTTACAGACATTAGGTACAGAGCCTTTGCAGACTGTTATGAGCTTAAAAGCATAAAAATACCGGCTTCGGTAACCAATATAAATGATGAAGCATTCGATGGGTGCCGTAAACTGAATACTGCAAAGTTCGAAGGACTTTTTCCAACAACTCTCGGCATCAATATTTTTAACGGTGCAGATCCTAATTTTGATATTCTCTTTCACGCAACCAACCCAAAAGTCGATTCTTCTCCTCTGGATATATACAGATTTAGAAGTATTGAATCGATAATTGGTTCAAGCGCTGTAGCGCAAGATGTATATGGCTTAGAACTTGTCTATGCCTCAAGGGAGAGTAAAGACTCCGTAAATAATAATCTCTACTTAAGTGATATTTGCCCAGTAACGGGTTCTAACGTTTCTTGGGTTTCAAGTAACCCTGCTGTGATTGGCAACGATGGATTAGTCACCAGACCGGATGCCAATAGCAACGATGCAAAGGTTGACTTGACGGCAACCATCACCAACAACGGTGCTAGCAATACTAAAGTATTTAGTTTGACCGTTCCTTCTTTAGCGACATATTATACAGTGACATTTGATAAAAATGGCGGTGACGCAGAAGCCAGTCCAACTTCTAAAGTAGTGATCTCAGGAAAGTATGTGGACGGTTTACCAACGGCACCTACCAAGTCAGGCTATACTTTTAATGGCTGGAACACAGCTGCTAATGGCAGCGGAACTGCATTTACAGCCAGCACAGTAGTAACCGCGGACACCACTGTCTATGCTCAGTGGACTAAAGACAGTGTTTTAGAGACAAAATATACAGTGACATTTAACAAAAATGGCGGTGATACAGAAGCCAGTCCAACTTCTAAAGCAGTGATCTCAGGAAAGTCTGTGAACAGTTTGCCAACAGCACCAACCAAGTCGGGTTATACTTTTAATGGCTGGAATACAGTTGCTAATGGCAGCGGAACTGCATTTACAGCAAACACAGTGGTAACCGCAGACACCACCGTATATGCTCAGTGGACTATAGTCCCAAGTGGCGGCGGTTCTACTGGTGGTTCATCTGGCGGTTCTTCTGATGACACAGATAAGCCTAGTTCAAAGCCTTCTAAAGAATCAGGGACAAGCTCTACACCAGTAGTGGGCGGCGCAGCAGGGAGCACACCTGCAGCAACGGGAACTCAAACCCCTCCTAGCTTAGACAAAAGCACAGTCCTTGCTGAGACAAAGAATGATTCAACAGGAAAGGCTGTTGCATCGGTGAGTGAAAGCCAAGTAAAAGCGGCTATCGACTCAGCAAAACTTGGAAACGATAAAAAGGTTAACGTTGAAATTGCGTTATCTTCTAGTGGCGATGTAAAATCCATTGAGGCAAGTCTTCCAAAAGGAGCCGTTCAAGCGATGGTGACTAATAATGTGGACAACTTTAAAGTGACTTCTGCGGTAGCGTCTATCACATTTGACAAAGGGGCTGTGAAGACTATTTCTAAAGAGGCTGGAGCTGATGTGAAATTTGCAGTCACAAAAGTGGATGCAACAGGCCTTTCAGAAGAGGTTAAAAGAACAATTGGAGACCATCCGGTCTATGATTTTAGCGTCACCAGCGGAGACAAAACTATTTCTGAGTTTGGCGGAGAGGTAACGGTTTCAGTGCCATACACTTTAAAACCAGGGGAAGATGCTAGTGCGGTTGTGGTTTATTATGTCAACAATGAAGGAACGCCTGAAATCATTAGCAATAGTAAATATGAAAGTTCAACTGGAAAAGCAATCTTTAGTACAACCCACTTCTCAACTTATGCTGTAAGCTATAATAAGGTTAGCTTTAAAGATGTAACGTCGAGTTCAGAATACAACAAAGCCATAAGCTTTATTGCAGCGAGAGGCATTACCACAGGCACTGGTGGCGGCAAGTTCAGCCCTGAATCAACCCTTACCAGAGGGCAATTTATGGTCATGTTGATGAAGGCCTATGGCATTGAACCAGATAAGAGTAGTAAGGATAACTTTGCTGACGCAGGCAATACCTACTACACCAATTACCTGTCAGCGGCAAAACACTTAGGGTTAACCAATGGAACGGGCAACAACACCTACTCACCAGAGAAGGAAATCAGCCAACAAGAAATGATCAGCTTGATATACAAGACCTTAAAGGTAATGGGTAAACTCCCTACAGCTGATAACAGCAAAACGTTGACAGCCTACAAAGATGCAAACCTTGTAGCACCATGGGCTAAAGACAGCATGGAGCTATTTGTAAAAGCAAGTATTGTAGCAGGTCAAAACGGCAAGCTTGAACCTACCAAAAAGGCAAGTCGAGCTCAAATGGCACAAGTATTATTCAACTTGTTGTCTAAATAGTAAAAACAGTGCATGCGAGTAAAGTGGCATGCACTGTTTTTATTTGTATTATGAAAAGGCCTTATTTTTTAATGGCGTATTTACTGCTATTATTAGTGGTATGAAGATTACTTTTTCACTGATCTTTACATAGGAGGTTTTCAATGAACATTCAAAAATTAGCAGAAGTCTTTGAAGCCCATAAGGCACCCGCTCTATTTGAAAATGGGAAGACCCAAGGGGATTTTTGGGATAATGAACATATTTCCAGCATGATGTTGATGGCACACTTAAACCCTAATTGGGACGCCGCCAGCAGAAGACCTGAAACCATTGACGCAACCTGCCACTGGGTTCAGACGACCCTTGAATATCAGCGCGGCCAGCGCCTACTGGATTTGGGTTGTGGGCCGGGTCTTTATACGACAAGATTTCATGAACAAGGCTTAAACGTTACGGGGATCGACTATTCAAAACGCTCATTAGGCTATGCCAAGGAACAGGCTGGGAAGAGTCAACAAGCCATTGAGTACCTCTACAAAAACTACTTAGAAATCGATTATCAGTCAGTATTTGATATGGTTACCCTGATTTACTGCGATTTTGGCGTATTGTCAGAGGAGAATAGAAGCTTGCTTTTAGGGAAAATTCATAGTGCGCTGAAGCCTGAGGGGCACTTTGTGTTCGATGTCTGGACCCCTGCCAATAGTGAACTGTCATCGGTCTATAAGACTTGGTTTATCCATGAAAAGCAAGGCTTTTGGAAGCCAACGCCCCACTTAGAACTGGTCAATAAAAAGTATTTTGAGGCGGACTCGGTTTCTTTGAAACAGCATATAATTGTGGAAGCTGAAACAGAGGTCAGTGTCTATAATCTTTGGGAGCAGTGTTATACGCCTGAATCCATTACAGAACTGCTCAGAGCCCATGGTTTTGAAGTGGTCAGCATTACAGGGGACTTGACGGGTGCACCTTATGAACCAAGCTCCAAGCTCATGGGTGTTGTTGCGAAGAAGCTGGCTCAGAGATGATTAGCTTGATGTTTATGAGTCTTTTATAATTTTATTGAATCTCAATATTGGAGGCGAAAATGGAGTTTATTGAAGTCATTAGCAAAAGAAGAACGATTAGAGATTTTTCACAAGAGAAAGTAAAGCCTGAGATTGTTGAAAAGGCTCTTGAGGCAGGACTGAAAGCGCCAAGCTACAATCATTTAAAGGAATGGGATTTCATTTTAGTCAATGATGCCCAAACACGCTTTGCCCTAACTCAAACTGAGAAAATGAGTGAAGAAGCTACAGAGGCGTTAAAAGAGTACCTTCAGGGGTATGATGCATTGGTTAAAAACATGTATTTGGACGCTGTTCCAAAGCAAAAGAAGATGATATTAAGTGCACCTGAGTTACTGGTAGTCGTATACAAACCCAAAACGCCAGTGCGTCTTAGCGAGAAGGTATACGATTTGAATTGTCTTGCATCCGTATGGTGTTGTATTGAAAATATCCTGTTAAGTCTTGCAGATGACGATGTCTACGGTGTAACCTTTATTCCTCAAAATACAGAGGGGGTAAAAAAAGTTTTAAATATTCCTGAGAAACTTGAAATCGCTGCGATTATCCCATTTGGATATAAGGCGATGGATGGGAAAATCTATCCTCAGACAGAGGTTAAGCTAAGAGATAGGCTACATATGAATCGTTGGTAAAAAAGAAAAGCAAAGCATTGATGGGACCTATCTATGCTTTGCTTTTCTTATGAATAAATTTATATTTTACTTAACTAAACATATAATTCGAACACATTTGAACTAAGATTTGGGCTTTAAATTCAGGATACTTTTCAAGCATAATCTCACTATAAACTTGTGTTTTGCTCTCTTTATTGTTGCCTTCTTTTAAAGCTTTTTGAATGGCAGCTGTTGCGTCTTGTAGATAGGCTATTGCAGGGGTTAAAATGTCGCCTTCAGAAGGTGTGCCGTGTCCACCTAAAATGAGCGAGTAATTCTTGGCTTGGACATTTTTAAGAACTTCAATCCATTTGTTTTCAGCACTGGCGAGTTCAGCAGTGAAGGCATGGGTAAAATCATAAACAACATCTTGAGCAATCAAAATATTTTCTTTTGGAATCTCGATGCCTGCGATAATGCCATCTTCTGAATCTGTAAACTTAACAACGGAGAACTCAACCCCATCTAGGGTAAACACGCCTTCATCCAAAGTGAAGTTTGGAAGGGTTTTAGCTGTTGGAACTAAAGAACCATTCTCATTCATAAACTGATAGTTTGCAATCATTGCGTCGCCAGCTTGCTCAAGGATAGAACGTACTTCTTGAAGCGCAAAAATCTTTTGATCTTTAAAGCATTCATTTCCAAACCAATGGTCAGGGTGTGAATGGGAGATAATGATTCTTTCAACTGGTTTTTTTAGGTCTGACAAATAGTCTTTCAATTCCGCAGCAAATGGCAGTAAGTACTGGGTGTCTACGAGCACAAGGTGATTGCTGGTCTCAATGATTTGGGAGTTTACAAGACCACCCAATTCTGGAGATGTGTAAGTGTGGATTGAGAAATTTGAGAATGTGTTTGTAGTAATTGTTCCTGCCTGTAAATTAATTGTTTTCATTAGTAATACCTCTCTTCATTAGTTTGATTTGTTTTCCTAAATGGAGTATACTAAACTAAGTATCATATGAGAAGTAAGCACAATATTGTGCTATAGTATCTGTTTAGATACTAATGTGAAAGGAGAACACTTGTGGCTGATAACTCGATTTTATGTCCTGTGGAAACGACCTTATCTTTAATAGAAAACAAATGGAAAATCATGATTATCAGAGATTTGCTAGACGGAACGAAGCGGTTTGGTGAGCTCAAAAAAACAGTGGGCAACATTTCGCAAAAAGTGTTAACTGCAAATCTTAGGGAAATGGAAGCAGCGGGACTGTTAGTGCGGAAAGTCTATGCAGAAGTGCCACCACGTGTGGAATACACCCTTACAGAGGTAGGTGAAAGCTTAAGATCCGTTCTGGATGCTATGGTGGAATGGGGAAATAATTATAAGAAGCATCATAAGAGTTTCTTGAACATTCACACGGAAAATAGTACCGCCTATACGAGAAATAGAACACTGCTTATTCAAGACAGTCAGACCCTAGGCAGGTTTATTACAACCCTTAGAGAAGAGTGTCAGGCACCTATAGATACAATTGTAGTGGATGAAATAAACATATCCGATTCATTTTATAATGTCCTAGATGAGGCGAATAATTTGCTGCTTAACGAAAATATCCATTTGATAGTGGATGAAAGGTTATTCTTAAATAGGAACTGGGAAAAATTTTCTAACATTTCTTGCCAGCAGCCTATAAGTGAAGCAAATTAATGATGAATTTTATGAAGGATCAAAGTTGCGGATATTGATCTTAAATGGGGTAATAGTAACAAGCATTCAATAAATAAAAGTATTGCAATCACTTTTCTTTGAAAGGAGTAAGGATTATGGAAAAGAACGGTGTCATTATTTATTATTCTTGGATTGGGAACACAAAGGTCGTTGCAGAAGAGATTCAGAAATTGACAGGGTATGATCTTGTGAGAATTGAAGAAAAAAAGGAACGGCAGTTAGGTCATATCATGAGTGCGGCAACAAGTGCCTTCTTGGGATTCAAAAGCAGCATTGCGCCAGTGGATTTTACTTTGCAAAAATATGAGAAGGTGTTCATTGGTACACCAATATGGGGCGGGAAAACGACTCCAGCAATCAATAAATTTTTAAGCAAAGGGGATTTTAAAGGTAAGCAAGTTTGGATTTTTATAACAAAGGCGGATGAAAAGGTTCCCCAGAAGGTGATTGATTCAATAACAAGGCGAATCGAGAAAAAAGGCGGCAAAGTGATGGATAGTTTTTCATTGACAACAAAATGGGATCCCAAAACCAATATTCCAACAGAGGCTGAAGACGTCAGAACCAGTATTCAAGATTGGATTGGCAAAACAGATTTGATTTAGAGGTGTTCATTGAATAAAAATAATTACGTGAAACCCATATTACAACCTACATATGAAATGCTAAGCCCCATCATCCAGGGGGCTTTTCAAACGAGCCACGATCAGTTCAAGCTCGGGGATTATAGACAGAGTGAAGTTCATTTTTCTAAAGCAGATTTTCAGTCCCTTGAGGAGAAAAAAGCCATTTGGATTGGTGCTTTTGAGGAAGATGAATTGATAGGCTGTGTGGCGGTGACTTTGGTCAGTCCTGTTCGAGGTAGATTGAATAAATTGTCGGTATTACCTGATAGGAGAGGCTTAGGATTAGGCAGTTTATTGGTGTTGAGCGGAGAACGGGAAGCATTTGCTAGAGGTGCTAGAAAGATAGAATTGGTATGCCTTGCCAACGATGCAGGCTTAGTTGATTTTTACAGACGTCAAGGCTATCAGCTGTTAAAGGAAAAGGGACATAAGCAGACGGTCTGGCGAATTGCATTTATGGAAAAAAGAATGAAACACTTGGTGGATCAAGTTGGTGAAAAAGTCCATGCCTATTTACTGCCCATTCAAGAACTGGGAACGCTTCAAAATCAGGCGTTTGAGGTGGTTCTGGTATATCATCCTAAGGAGATTAATAAACCCTCTAACACAGGACATGTAATCCAGCGGAGTTTACCTGAGCACACGAAAGAACTTATTTGGCACAGACATACATTGACGCAACAAATTACTGAGTTGAGCTCAGAATATGAAACCGTATTGCTTTATCCATCGGAAGAAGCAGTGCCCTTAGAACAGTATTGCAAAAGTCGAATGGATTTACAAAAACCTATAAGGCTGGTGGTCATAGACAGCACTTGGCAACAAGCTCAGAAAATGATGCATCAAAGCCCTGTGCTAGAGGCACTGCCTAAGGTCAAGCTTGTCCATTTGCCTAAGAGTCAGTATGTATTGCGGAAGAATCAAAAGCCGATGGGGTTGTGTACCTTAGAGTCTGTGGCGGAAGCGTTATCGGAGATCGGGTATTTAGAGGCGAAAGACCACCTGATGAAAACCTTTTTTGAGTGGTTAGAAATTGGATACGATCGGTATAAAGGATAAATGACGAGGTGGATCATTATGGAAAACGGAGTTAAAAAGAGCTATAAAGATTATGAACGCATCATTGTTGCTGGAATTTCGATTTTAACAGGCTTTATCGTTGCCTATATATCAATCATTGGGCCATTATTTCTAAACATCATCGCGTATAAGTCATCAGAGTCAGGTGTATTCCAATTTACAGGTCAAGATTTAGTGAATTTGGTATTTGTAGCCCCCATGCTTATTGTGGGCGGCGGTTTTCTGTTTTTTAAGAAACCAATCGGTATTTCTATGCTAACGTTTCTACCGTTATATCTCATTTATTATGGACTAAGTTATGCCATCGGACTTGAATGGAGCAATCAGACTTTATTTGGGAACAGCGAACATAATATACATTTATATATTGGGATTCTTGTGAACAGCCTTATTATTCTTTTATATTGTATTGAAAATTTGGATCGACGAGAGATGATATTTAAAAAACGAGGACTTATTGTTTATTCTATTCTAGCCACAATGCTAACTTTAATGTTTGCTGCTTCATATATCCAAGTGATCCAGCAAAATTTAGTAGAGCCTACTGAGGTTTATTTAGCTGCACCAGCCTTATTCTGGTTTGTGAAGACCTTTGACCTCTCTTTTTTAGTGCCCCTTATGGGAATCAGTATTTATCTTTTATGGACGCGTCCGTTAAAAAGTTATCTCATACAACATTTAAATTTTGGTTTTTTTATTACGATGACGTCGGCAGTAAATGCTATGGCTTTGATTATGTGGCTTAAGGGTGATCCAACTTACAGCTTGCCTGCCCATGTTTTGTTTATGACTCTCGAGCTGATATCCATAGTGGGTTTTGTCTATATTTTGAGAAGTACAAAAAGTAAATGAAACAGTGCTGAAAATAGAGTTGTATTGTCATATTGAAGGTCAATTAAATGGGTATCAATTATATATATCCATTTGTGGATCGATATAGCAATTGCTTTAAGGAGGCACTATATGTTAAGGTATTCAATTATATTTTTCATAATCGCATTAATTGCTGGTTTTTTAGGCTTTGCAGGTATTGCAGGCACAGCAACAGGTATTGCTAAGATACTATTTTATATTTTCCTAATTATATTCGTCATTTCGTTGTTCACTAAAAAGAAAATATAACGAGGTCTCGTATCTCAAGTGGAAACTCTAAACACATTGCATTTGATGGGTTTAGAGTTTTTTATTGGTGCATTTGCTACACGAATGATTTGTAGAAGTGCAAGACGCTCTTAGAAATAATTTTGGGCGATGGATGCAACAGTATGCATAATTTCAAATAAATGTAATTAATTGGCAACTTTCTTGTGTTGTGCAGTGCGAATTGTTATAATTCAACTGTGACAAATTCAGATAATATTTTGAGAATAGAGGATAAACAAAATGATTCAAGTAGAAAAAATTTCTTATGGTTTTCCTGCAAAAGATTTATATAAAGAGGTTTCATTTACATTAGAAAAAGGACAGCATGCTGCCTTTATTGGAAGCAATGGGGCTGGTAAATCAACTCTTGTGGACATGATTATGTACCCAGATAAGTATTTGTACGATGGCAAGATCATCAAAGATGAAAGTTGCCGCATTGGCTATGCCAGCCAGTTTATTGAGAGAGACAAAGATCAGGAACGCACGGTCTTTGAGTATTTAAGTCAGAAGTTCGTCGATATTCAGAAAGAGACGGTGGCTGTGTGTGAAGCTATGGCAACAGCTGAGAGGGTAGAGCCTTTGTTTGAAAAGTATCAGGCCCTTTTAGATGCTTTTGAGGCCATGGATGGAGATCACTATGCAAACAATATCCGTAAACAGCTGTATGTTGCCGGTATGCGTGACTTAGAAGAATCAAAGCTATTAGAACTCAGCGGTGGCGAGTATAAATTGCTCCAAATTATGAGAGAAATGTTATTGTCTCAAAATCTTCTCATTTTAGACGAACCAGATGTCTTTCTGGATTTCGGCAACTTAAATAGACTTTGCCAGTTGGTAAATGGTTATAAGGGCACCTTATTGGTAATTACCCATAACAGATATTTACTCAATCATTGTTTCGATAAAATATTACATTTGGAGAGTTGTGATCTTCAGGAATATGAAGGCAATTATACAGAGTATCATTGTTCTCAGTTAAAGGAAAAATTAAAACTTAAACTGCAGCGCAATGAAGAACAGGCAGAAATTGAACGTACGGAGAAGATGATTGATACTCTGCAATTAAGAGCTAAAACCCAAACAGATTCTTCGATTGGAAGAGTTGCAAGTACAAAACAAACTCATCTTGACCGTTTGCGTGCAAGACAAATTAAAGCACCTTTTGTTGAAGTTCGTGAGCCAAAGATTGAGCTGAGAGCAATAGAAGTTAAACCAGAGCATACGGTTTTAAGCGTTATAGATTATAATGTTTCATTTGAAGACAGTTTATTGAACAATATCAACTTTGAACTGAAATCTGGGGAAAAGGCAGCTATTGTTGGTGCAAATGCCACAGGAAAAACCACTTTAATACGAGATATTTTAAAGAATAGTCACCCGTCTATCCATATTGATGAGCATACAAGCTATGCCTATTTGTCTCAGCTTCAGGGTGAGGTTGCAGACGCAGCCAAAACCTTATATGAGGTTATGGAAGACTTAGGTTTTGAGACAAGAGAAAGCATCCGTGAATATCTGGGGAATTACTGTTTGGAAGGGGATACCTTAAATCAGAAGGTAGGTCAGTTATCTGGTGGCGAAAAGAATTTGCTTCAAATTGCCATGATTGCCAATACAAAAGCAGAACTTCTTATTTTGGACGAACCGACCAGTCATTTAGACATTTACGCGCAAATGGCTCTGGAAAAGGCTATTTCTGAATATAATGGGGCTGTGCTTATGGTCAGCCATGACTTTGATCTTGTAGCCAATTGTGCAGATCACGTTTTATTGGTAGAGGACAACACCATGAGACGCATGCGTACGCGTACTTTCCGTAAAATGGTTTATGATAAGTATTTTGATCAGGCGTATTTAGAAGCAGACAAGAAGAAACAAGAATTAGAAGCCGATATTACAGCAGCTTTTAAGAAAAATGATCTGGTCACCGTAGAAAAACTTTGCGATCAGTTAGAAGCACTTAGCACAAAGTAGTGCGTAGTATGGAGGAAAAGATGACTGAATTATTAGCGCCAGCAGGAAGTATGGAAGCTTTAAAAGCTGCAATTTCTAATGGTTGTGATGCCATATACTTAGGGATGCAAAAATTTGGTGCCCGTGCCTACTCATCGAATTTTGATTTGGAATCGTTGAAAGAGGCTGTTGCCTATGCCCACCTAAGGAATGTTAAAATTTATGTGACCATGAATACCATCGTATTCGAAAACGAAGCCCCAGAAATGAAAGCGCAAATGGACGAGTTAAATGAAATCGGCGTGGATGGGATTATTGTTCAGGACTTGGCGGCTCTCGATTATATCGTTAATAACTTTTTGGATATGGAAGCCCATTGTTCTACTCAAATGGGAATTGATGATCTAGACGGAACGTTGTTATTTAAAGAACTGGGCGCTAAAAGAGTGGTTTTGTCCCGCGAGGTTGACATTGAAAAAGTAAAAGAGATCAGAAGAATTGCTAAAATACCTTTAGAAATTTTTGTACACGGCGCTTTATGTGTCTCTTATTCTGGAAACTGTCTCATGTCTGGACTGATCGGTTATCGAAGCGGAAATAGGGGACGATGCGTGGGTTCATGCCGCAAAGAATATGAACTCATTGATACGACCACCGACACCGTCATAGGGAAAAACTATGTGCTGTCGACCAAGGACTTAAATACTATCGAGCATATTGAGGATTTAAGAGAAATTGATTCTTTAAAAATAGAAGGTCGAATGAAAGAGCCAGCCTATGTGGCAAATGTTGTGTCTAAATATCGTAAGGCTTTAGATCATCAAATCACCGAAGCAGATAAAGAGGACTTG
This sequence comes from uncultured Peptostreptococcaceae bacterium, assembly GCA_964404895.1. GTDB lineage: Bacteria > Bacillota > Clostridia > Peptostreptococcales > Acidaminobacteraceae > JBGSUZ01. The sequence continues at coordinate 57,696 of CAYOLV010000001.1, forward strand.
AGTAAAACCTTCAACAGAACCTTTACCAAAGGCTATTTGTTTAACGAAGACCCGAAGGAAATTACAAATATATTGAGACCTAATAACGTGGGTTATGAGATCGGCAAAATCAGCAAGGCTCTTAAAGACACCTATGAAATAACACTGACCCGACCTTTAAATCAAAACGATATCATTCGAATCAGTCATGACAATGAAGATGTTATTTTAAGCGTTGTAAAACTCTATGACAAAGAGGATAATTTAATCAACAGAGCGGACAATGTCTGCTATATCAAAGTCAAAGAAAAGCTTTCCAAGGGTGATTTAGTCTATGTCACGAAGGATTATGCCTATTATAAAGAGTTGGAATCCTCACTGGAAAAGGAGTTTAAGCGTTTTGACCTAGATTTTAAAGTGTATGCTTACCCAGACTCAAAGCTGATGATAGATGCAGAGGGCTTAGGCTGTAATTATTTATATGAAAGCGAAGAAGTTCTAGGAGAAGCCATTAATAATCCAACCACTAAAGAACAAGTCATCAAGCAACTTTCAAGATTAAACGATTCGGTTTTCGAACTTAAATCTGTAGATTTTGAGGAGTGTAATGCCTTTATTCCTGCTAAACTGTTAAATGCGGCAAGAAGAGAGATTGTACAGGGCTTGTATGACTTGAAGCTTAACAGCCAAAAGAAGAGAACCAAGGCGTTAAAAGAAAAAGAAAAAATTAGCTTTGCACCTGAAAAGCCATACTTAACGGCCACGGTTACCACTCAGGAACAGTATGATGCCTGTGTGAGCGCTGGTCTTAAGGAAGTCTATTTTGAAAACGTTGTGAGAAGAAACCAGAACGAATACAAGGATAAAGAAGGTCAGCTCCTCATTGGAGGTTATGGCGGCATTTATCACTACAGAAAAACCAATTCTTATGTGACGGACTATTCTCTAAATGTGGTCAATGCCACCAGTTGCTATGAATTATATAAATTAGGTGCAAAACGGGTCACCTTGTCGTATGAGCTGAATAAGGGACAAATGGAAGACTTAATGAACGCTTATTATAAAGAAAATGACGGCTACCCTGCACTGGAAATGGTTGTCTATGGCAGAGCGCCAATGCTGTTTACAAAATATTGCCCGCTGAAAAAAATGAAGCAATGCGGTGTTTGTAAAACAAAGCGCTATGAACTGAAAGATGAACACGGCACCTTCCCAATCCTTACCCACGAGGACTGTACAACGACAATCCTCAACGGGAAGACCCTTAATCTTTTAGATGAGCTAGACAGCCTAAAAGGTATAGAGGCATTTCGATTAAACTTCACCATTGAGTCCAAAGAGCAGGTTGTGAACACCATTCAAATGGCCTTAGGCAAATTAAATGGTTCACTGAGTGAGTCTGTCTTTAATCCGGAAACAGACACGAGAGGACATTTTAATAAAGAAATTTTGTAAGTAAATCCCAGCTCGGAATTAGAGAGGGCTTCCAAAAAATTAAATCCTCAAATCTATTGAAATCAATGGACTTGAGGATTTTCTTTTGTATTTAGGGCACCGTTTTTTTGATTTTAAAATCATCTTCCCATATTTTTCTAGAATCAGATTGCCAGCACTGTTTAGAAGGGTGCCCTCAGCACTTGAAAATTATGGGGCACCTTGTGGAAGTTAAGGCTACATTTGACAAATAGCTTCTAATGCAGGGATGTTTATCAAATGAACGGTACGAGAATCAATCAACTCAATCAAACCCTCTGATTGAAACTGGGAAAGCTTTCGGCTGACGGTTTCTCGGGTAAGACCAATTAAATTGGCCATTTCCTCTCGGGTGATCTTTAAGGGAATTTCAATATGGCCTTGTTTTTGAATGCCAAATTGCTCGGCTAGGTTTAGTAAAAGTGTTGCAATCCTTGAATCTACATCTTTGGCGGTCAGGGTTTGAATCGTGGTCTCCAAAGTGTTGATACGCTCATAAGCGTGTTCAAGAATTTTTCCGTAAAGTGAAGGATAGGCAGCAAGGAGCTCGTCAAAATCTGCTTTGCCAATGGTGCACAAATGGGTGTCTTCTAGTGCGATGGCGCTGAATTCCAGCGCCTCTGCCTTCAACAGGTTGAGCTCTCCGAAGTAGTCCCCTTCTGTGAGAATGTAAAGAATTTGCTCCTTACCATCCTTGGTGTAACGGTAGATTTTAAAGCTACCCCCGTTAACGATATACAGTCGATCAGAAAGCATGCCTTCTCTAAAAATAAAGTCCCCTTTGGGAATATAAAGTCGCTCAATTAATTTTAAAAGCTTCTCAAAATCTTCAGAATCAAAGGACTCAAAGAGTCCTACTTTTTTTGCGCAAAATTTGTGCTGACAGGAAATACAGCCGCTGATTGGGAACATAATGGACCTCCTTTTATGCATTTTCTTAGGTTTAGTGTACTACAATTTGGCTGTGTTTTAAATCACAGTCAAGTTTTGAGGCTAGGTATATACTGAGCTTAAATCAAGGGACACACACTTATACTTTAAAATTAAAAAGGAGCCATTTATATGAAAAAACTATTGAAAACCGATGAGTTAGGCCAAATTGTTGCTGTATTTCCCGGTGCTGGAGATTATTTCATGAACAATCACATTGATTTTTGCTGCGGCGGTGAACGGAGTATAGAAGCCGCTCTCAATGAAACCAGCTTAGACGCTGATTTCATTTTAAAAGAACTCAATCAGTTGTATGAAAAATTCCAAAAAGATGAAGTTCAATTTGAAGATTGGGCTAAAAGCGATCCTCAAAGTTTGATCAATCACATCTTAAAACAGCACCATCAATTTTTAAGAGAAGAACTCCCTGCCATCAGTATGTTGCTTTTCAAGTTATTAGGGGTACATGGTAAACATCACGAAGAACTTTTTGAAGTCCACCACAAGTTTAATCTCCTAAGAATGGAACTGGAATCTCACTTGGTAAAAGAAGAAACTTGGTTATTTCCAGAGCTTCTTCAATATACAGCCCAGCCATCGCCTGAGGGGCTTAAAGCACTAAAAAAACTCATAGAGACCATTGAAGCGGAACACATTGGAGCAGGCGATTTGCTCAAAGGACTGAGAGCGATTACCGATCACTACACTGTCCCCGCAGATGGGTGCAATACCTACAAACTCACTTATGCCAGACTGCAAGCACTAGAAAAAAACACTTTTGAACACATTCACCTAGAAAACAATATTTTACTCAAAAATATTTAATGAAGAGAGGCTGATTCATATGAGTTTTAAAATTACAGATAAAGTTACATGGGTAGGGAAAATCGACTGGGATTTAAAAGTATTTCACGGGGAAGAGTATTCGACGGACAGGGGTTCATCTTATAACGCTTACTTGGTAAGAGATCAAAAAACAGCTCTGATAGACACCGTTTGGCTCCCTTATGACGATGAATTTGTAGCCAATCTCAAACGAGACATCGACTTAAAGGAAATTGATTATATTATTGCCAACCACTCAGAAGTTGACCACAGTGGTGCTTTGCCAGAACTGTTAAAAGAAATCCCTGGGACTCCGATTTACTGTACTAAAAATGGCGCAAAAATGTTGAAAGCCCATTACCACGAAGACTGGAATTTCGTGATTGTCAAAACGGGGGATGTACTGGACTTAGGTGACAGCAAGCTGGTATTTGTTGAAGCGCCTATGCTTCACTGGCCAGACAGTATGTTTACCTATATGACTGGAGAAGATATTCTCTTTAGCAACGATGCCTTCGGTCAGCATTATGCTTCTGAACTGATGTATAACCATAAGGTGGATCAAGGGGAGCTGTTCCAAGAAGCCATTAAATATTATGCCAACATATTGACGCCTTTTAGTGCTTCTGTAGTAAAAAAAATAGAAGAGATCCTCAGTCTTAATTTGCCAGTGAGTATGATTTGCCCCAGCCACGGGGTCATTTGGAAGGAAAATCCCCTTCAAATTGTGGAGCAATATATGACTTGGGCTAAGAATTATCAGGAAAATCAAATTACCATACTATATGACACCATGTGGGACGCAACCCGAAGAATGGCGGAGGCGATGGCCGAGGGCATGAAGGCAGAAGATCCTACGGTGGCGATAAAAATTCTTAACACCAGCAAGTACGACAAAAATGATGTGATTTCTGAGGTCTTCAAATCCAAGGCGATATTAGTGGGTTCCTCAACCATTAACAACGGTATTTTGTCTTCTACAGCAGCCGTGCTTGAAATGATTAAAGGACTAAAATTCAAAAATAAAAAAGCCGCAGCTTTTGGCAGCTACGGTTGGAGCGGTGAATCTGTGAAAATCATTGAAAAGCATTTGGAAGAATCGGGATTCCCACTGGTTGCACCAGGGCTAAAAATGTTATGGAAACCAGACGAAGCCGCCCTTGATGAGTGCCGAGCTTATGGTGCCAATTTTATTAAGGGTCTTAGGGAACAGATCAACAATTAATTTGGAAAATCACGAAGAATGGCTGGCCATAGATGCAGGCAGTTTGCTTCCCGAAGAAATCAATGCTATTTTAAACACCTTGCCACTGGACATGACCTTTGTTGGGGCAGATGAGCGGGTCAAATATTTTACCCAAGGAAAGGAGCGGATTTTTGATCGACCGAAAACCATCCTTGGAAAGGAAGTAAAAAATTGCCACCCACCAAAGAGCGTTCAGATTGTGGAACAAATTTGTCTACATTCGCTGCTTTGCCGTTAGAAATGCCGCAGGAGAATTCTTAGGTACGTTGGAAATTACTCAAGATATTAAGCCGATACAAGCCCTTGATGGGGAGAAACGGTTAATGGGTGAGTAGGGGGAAATTTATGAATCCAAAATTATTAGCATTTTTAAAAAAACATACATCCTTTAATGAAGACGTACTAGAAGAAATTATGAGTGCTATGCAAGTTGAAACCTATAAAAAAGGCGCCCTGCTTCTTAGGCAGGGCGACATTTCCAGTAAGTGTTATGTGGTACTAGAGGGTTGTATCAGACAATATACCATTGGTGAAGACGGTAAAGAAATAACCAACAATTTTTTCACTGAGGAGCAGACGGTTACTCTGTTTATGAGCTATAAAAAAGAGTGCCCTCAGATTATTTTTTGTCCTGCGCTGAAGATTCTATTTTACTCGTTGGGGATTTTGAAACGGAAGAAAACATGTACCAAAAATATCCTGAACTTGAAAAGGTTACACGCTCCATGTTAGAACTCAGCATTGGTGAAACTCAAGATGAAACGGCTTTATTTATGAGCTCCACCCCAGAGCAGCGTTATCTTAGGCTGGTGCAAAAAAGACCTAGCCTTATTAATCGTGTGCCACAACATCAATTGGCAAGTTATCTTGGCATGACGCCAGAATCTTTGAGCAGAATCAAGAAAAGAATCGCCAAAGACACGGTTTTATGATTGTCGGTTCTGTAGTTCTGTAGTTCTGTGGTTCAGAGGTTCTGTAGTTCTGAGGTTTCACGGTTTTAACCTTTCAAAATTCAAGACGAGTTCCGACCGCCCCTCAGTATAAGCCATAGGGCAAGGGTGAGTTCTCCAAGAGCCATCGGCAGACTCAATAGGGTTTCAAGCTTTAAAGTGATGTTTTCAAGTTGCGGTAAAAACGAGTGGAAGGAATGAATCAAGATATAGCTCAGTGAGGCGATGCCTACGAATATACCCAAAATTTTAGGGATAAAATTTGATTTAAGGATTGCATAACTTAGGACTAACAGGTGAAAACCGAAAATAATCAAACCAAAGGACCATATGCTCTCAAAGTTATTTAAATGGTACACCAATTGAGATTCCAGCCGGTCAAGGGAGATAGAAAGCCCTTGATTTTCTTTTCCAATTAATAGAGCGATGGAGATTAAATGGGTTAGGGCTATGCCCAGTATTGAGGCATATAACAGTCGAAGACCTGCGACTATCAGAGCCAAACGGGCACCAATCTTCTTTAGAAAGATGTAAAGTGCCCATGAAACCACAACATCCAATAGCAGTATAATGAACCAACCTAGAATTTCCATTTGGAAAAGGCTCAAAGACTGAGAAATTCGGTTCAGTGTTTCGATGGGATTGTCCTTTACGATGAGACTGGCGTGTACAAACCCATATGAAAACCCTGCGCAAATGGCCATAAGCACGATGGATAAACCTGCAATGAGAGAAACTTGTCTCTGCGTTAATTTTTCTGTTTTGTAAGGGAACATATAGCGACCTCCTCCTTTTGTTAAGAATATCTTATCACGGCGGATATTTTCGTTCATTGACTTAAGTTAAGAGGGTTAAGGGTGAAGGAAGGGTAATCATGAATTCAAAAGTAAATATTTTTTATTGACACCTATTTTAGGATGTGCTAATATTCAATCTAAGTTGCAACTTAAGTTAAATTTAAAAACTCAATATAAGTTAGTTTTCTAGGGTTCCGCAGTTCACACTGGTCTGGTCCAAGAGAAAACGCACAGGGAACTGTGTACACGGAAGGATAAAAGCCTGGGAGATATTTTAAAAAATATTTTCTCAGGCTTTTTTTGTATTCATTTGTGGGCAATGACAGTTTTCTAAAGGAGGTACATCATGTACATGAAGTTTATCCCCATTTTATTGGTCGTTGTATCCAGCACTTGCTACCACCTCAGTCAAAAGGGGACACCGTCTAGTTTAAGTCCTATTGTGGCGTTAATAGTCACTTATGTGACAGCGTCTGTTATATCTATCCTTTCCTATTTTATATTTGTGCCAAAGTCAGATTTTGCAGGTCTCATAGAAGCTGTCCAAACAGCAAACTGGGCGAGTTTCTTGCTGGGGTTTGCTGTAGTGGGTTTAGAATTGGGGTTTTTACTGGCTTATCGCGCAGGGTGGCAGATCAGTAGTGCCAGCCTCTTGTCTAATACCTTGGTAGCATTGATGCTCATTCCAATAGGACTGCTATTTTTTAAAGAAACCATCTCTTTGACATCTGTCATGGGCGTTGTCCTATGTATGACAGGATTGGTCTTTATTTCTAGGTAAAGGGGTATAAAAATAACGTTTACGAAAATAATGTTTGAATAATTTGGCATAAATAATTGAGGAAATTTAATGAGGAGGCAATAAAATGCAAAAATTTATTATTGAAGAGGAATTTTGGGAAGTGTTTCCTGAGGCTCAAATAGGCATTGTTATATCCAAGAATATTGACAATAAAATCAAAGACAGTGAATTATACAAAACCCTTCTAGAAGATGGCGAAAAAGAATTGGCAAAATATTTAACTGAAGAGGAGTTCAGCAACAATAAAGTCATTAAGGTTTGGCGTGAGGCCTTTCAGAAATTTAAAACGAAAAAGGGTGCCAGATCTTCAATTGAAGCTTTGCTCAAAAGGGTTCATAACGGCAATCATATTGGTACCATCAACCCCCTTGTGGACATTTACAATTCAATCTCTTTAAAATACGCACTGCCTTGCGGCGGCGAAGATCTAGATACTTTTGTTGGAGATGTGCGGTTGACAAAGGCAGTGGGCAATGAGCCTTTTGTGACGCTGGGAACCGATGAAAATGCCCCGCCCTACGAAGGTGAAATTGTCTACAAAGACGACGCAGGTGGGATTTGCAGATGTTGGAATTGGAGAGAATCGGTAAGAACGATGTTGACCGAAGAAACTCAAAATGCCTTCTTATGCATTGAACTTGTAGACCAAGAGAGAGATGAAGATTTCCATAAAGCCCTCAGTGAATTGGAAAAAATGGTGGAAGAACACTTGGGAGGAACCCCTGAAGTTTTTGTGCTAGACAGGGAACATAAGTCGATTGAAATTCGCTAATCTCATTAATGTAAAATGTTGCGTTAAAGCAAAAACGATTACAGTGAAAGAGATAGCAACTAACAGAGGAGATTTGAAATGGGAAATTTCACTTACAAGGATATTTATTTAGAAGAGGGAAAGAGGGTACTTGAAATCAATATCCTACCCGAAAAGTATTGCAACTTCGATTGCATATTTTGCCCTATTGGACGTTCCAACCATAAAACGGATCAGCCAATGGCTTTCAAAGGTTTTGAAAAAGCCATGTCAGATTTTGAAATGAGAATCGAGGCGACTAAGCCTGACTTAATATTCATCAATTCAAAAGGAGAGGCTTTTGTAAACGATAAACTCAGTGAAATCATTAAATTTATCAAAGAAAAAGGTCTTAGGGTTAGACTTCTTTCCAACGGTTATTTGCTAGGTCGAGAATCCAATCAAGTAATAGCCAACTTGTGTGACGAAGTCATCGGCGAAATAAAAATTATTAAAGATGAAGATTTCCAAAAAGTTCAACGACCGATGGCGGGCTATACCCTAGAAGAATATATTTTTAACATGTCATCTTTTAGAAAGCAGTATAAAGGGAAATTTATCTTTGAAATTACCATTGTAAAAGGATATAACGACGATCTTGTATCCCTTCAGCAGTTGAAAAAAATTATTAAACATTTAGAACCTAGCGAGGTTCAAATAGTGGGTATTGATGATGAACCTTTTAAGAAAAAGCTGGGCATAAGCCGTGAACGGTTGGAAGAAATAAAAAAAACACTTCAAATTTAAGTTGTTTTTAACAAATAATAGGGGGTACAATTAAAACTAGGGAAAAAGTAAAATTTGATAAGGGAGAGGTAGAAATGACTAAACACAATTATGGGTACATGGGCAAGATTCTATGGGTAGATTTGAATACCCACGAAATCACCAGCAAAGAAATTGACGAAGCTGTTTATAGGGAATACCTGACAGGTTATGGTCTGGGGGTTAAAATCATTTATGAAAACCAGCCTCCAAAGTTGCCGCCTCTAGATTCAAGAAATATTCTCGGTTTTATGAGTGGCCTCTTAACGGGAACGAAAGCCTTTTTTACAGGTCGATATTGTGTCATTGGAAAGAGCCCTCTCACAGGGACTTGGGGCGATGCCAACAGTGGCGGTCACTTTGCACCTACTATTAAAGAAGCGGGTTATGACGGTATCTTTTTTGTAGGAAAAAGTGAAAAGCCAGTCTACTTGCTTATTAATGGGGGTCAAATCACCCTTGAACCTACCTTGCAGTCCGATGGCTACGAGTTATGGGGACAATCAACCTTAGACACGGAGCAATACTTGATCAATAAGCACGGCGAAAAGTTCCAAGTCTCATCTATTGGACCTTCGGGAGAACAGCAGTCCCTGATTTCAGGCATTGTCACAGATGGTGGGAGATTGGCGGCAAGAAGCGGTCTTGGCGCACTCATGGGGTCTAAAAACCTCAAGGCACTATGTATCAGTGGCACAACCGATGTAGAAGTCTATGATCAAGCAACCATCATTTCTGGCAATCAAAAATTTGCAAAAGCTTTTAAACACTTTAAGACACCTATGATCGATTACGTGGAATCTGTAGCCCCAACTACACAAATCGGTTCTGACATGCTAGATCTTTTTACAAAGTTTAATATCCAACCAACAGCTGAAGCGGGTAGGTACGTCATGTCCCATTGGGGAACTGCTGGGGTTGTATCTTATAGCGCTGGCAATAATGATTCCCCTATTAAAAATTGGCTAGGTGAAGGGGATCAAGACTTTCCACCGTCCAAATCCAGTAAAATTTCTAATAACGCCGTAACCGACCTGCAAGATGAAAAATATGGCTGTTACTGTTGCCCTATGCGATGCGGCGGCTATATGAAAAACAAGGATAACAGCAAAATACATAAACCAGAATATGAAACCCTCTGTGGATTCGGAACCCTGTTAGAAGCAGACAATCTGGACAATATAATCGAAATCAACCACTTGCTCAATTGCGCTGGAATGGACACCATCAGTGCCGCCACTACGGTTTCTTGGTTTTATGAAATGGTTCATGAAGATCTGATCGATAAAGAGAAGTTCTTTGATGAAAACATCAAGTGGACCTGTAATGATGGCGCACTGGCATTGGTAAAACTCATGATTTCAGGAGAAGGCGTTGGTAAGTACCTTCGCAATGGTATTGCTTCGGCCGCAAAGGACTTGCTTGAAAATGGCTATATCAATGAAATCAACCGAGACAGAGCTTTGGAGTGCGGCATGGTGATTCAAGGTCAAGAATTGCCTATGCACGACCCTAGAAAAGTGAATACTGTAGGGGTTGGACTTGGTGTTGGGTATGAAGCTGAACCAACGCCGGGGCGACATACATCTACCCTAAGTGGTGCGGATTATTATAAAGAAGAAATGAACAAACAAAAGAAAACAAGCCATTTACACCCTTTGCGCAACAAAAATAGCTTACCTGAACGGGAATTCATTGGAGAGAGCTTAAAAACAGATAGCTGTTTTATGGACTTGATCAATGGTCTAGGCATGTGTGCCTTTGGTTTTGGGAACGATGTCAATTTGCCACTGATGGAATACATCAACGCCGCCACTGGTTGGGACTACGACTTTGATTATTATATGACTTGTGCTCAAAGAATTAAAACCTTGAGACATTCTTTTAATATTCGAGAAGGCATCGATGTGAAAAATATTAGAATGCCTGAAAGAATTCGTGCGGGCATAGATGAATACGAAGGCATGTCTTTCCAAGAGGTTAAAGACAGTTACTTTGACGCCATGTCCTATGAGCCAGAGACGTTAAGACCGACTCAAGACATATTGAAAAAATTAAATTTGGACTATGTCATCAAAGACTTATACGGGAGTGATTTCTAAGTGAAGTACATTCTCATATTATTGCTGGTCATTGTTTCCGTATTAAACGTATACAGCCAAAAATCATCGGAAAAAGGGTCTGTTAATTATTGGATCAAAACCATCACCAAGCCTTTGCTTATGCCTCTCATCGCCGCTGTGTACCTCAGTTTTTCAGAAGAGGTAGAGCCTCTACTGCTTTTGGCCTTCGCTTTTGGTTGGCTTGGGGACATTGCTCTGATGCTTCATATTAACATTCAAAAGGGTACTGCCCTAAAGTCCACTGAAAAACCAGACATCCTTCCATTGATGTTTGGCATGGTATTTTTCCTCTGTGGTCATATCACCTATATCTTTTTATTTGCCAAAGAAGCTGCAGCTTTTACAAATCATATAGCCATTTACACAGGCATCTATATGATCTATGCTCTGTATGCTTTTGTGATGTTTAAATACTTAAGCACACATGGCTTGTTAAAGTCTGAGGATCTAAGCCCCAAGGTGAGGCAGATTTTAAAAATGGCAGTGGTTATTTATATGCTGGCCATTACCCTTATGAGCTTTATGGCATTCTTGAGATACATGAACTATTGGAATTTGACCACCTTACTTTGTTTTATAGGTTCTTTGGTCTTTATTTCATCAGATTCAGTGCTGTCCATCAGTTTGCTGGGTCAAAACAAGAAAATGTCTGAGGCTTATATTATGGCAAGTTACATTGTGGCTCAGACTTTAATCATGGTGAGCTATTTATAAAGATAAATATTTAAAATGAGACCTAGAATCTATTGCAGGATTCTAGGTCTCGTTTTGTGAAAAGAAGATTAAAAGCAGTGAATGAGTGATATAATGATAAAAACCCCCTAGGGGGGATATGGAGGTGATATTATGAATGAACATAATCATCCACAAAGTAAGCAAGTCATTAATCGGTTGGCGAGAGCAATTGGTCATTTGGAGTCAATCAAGAAGATGGCTGAAGAAGGAAGAGACTGCAGCGAATTATTAATCCAGATTTCAGCAGTTATATCGGCGTTAAATGGAGCTAGCAAAGTTATTTTGGAAGACCACATCAACCACTGCGTCATAGAAGCCGCTAAAGTAGATGATAAAAAAGTAATCAACGACTTGATTGAAGCAATCAACCAGTATGTGGGGATTAATATTAAGAAAGATGAGGGAATACATTAGTATTTCAACTCGAGGGGACAAAATGGATTTATCTAATTTAAAGAACAAGTACAACGGAAATAATAAAAAATTAAAACCCATAGGGTATGCCATATTAGCCGCGCTTCTGTATGGGATTAGTGCGCCAGTATCCAAATTATTGCTTGTAGAGCTTCCACCAACTTTAATGGCAGCACTGCTCTATTTAGGTGCTGGGATTGGCATGTTGGGGATCAATTTATATCAACTCTTGATGAAACACGAAAAAAAAGAAGCCAAAATGACAGTCAAAGAGATGCCTTATATTATTGGCATGATAGGGTTAGACATTGCTGCACCTATATTCCTAATGATAGGTCTGACGTTGACAACTTCTTCAAATGCATCACTTTTAAATAATTTTGAGATTGTTGCCACGACTTTAATAGCGCTATTTATCTTTAAAGAAACGATTGGAAAGCGCATGTGGATAGCCATTAGCCTTATAACACTATCAAGCATGATTCTATCCCTTAAAGACATGAGCAGTTTGTCATTTTCAATAGGATCAATTTTTGTCCTTCTCGCCTGTATTTCTTGGGGATTTGAGAACAACTGCACCCGAATGCTTTCCTTGAAAGACCCCCTTCAAATTGTGGTCGTCAAGGGTTTCGGTTCAGGGATTGGCTCTTTAATTATTTGTTTTACAATCAAGGAATTTAGTTTTAATATAAGCTATATAGCTGTAGCATTGCTACTGGGCTTTGTAGCTTATGGCATGAGTATTTTTCTCTATATCAAAGCACAGCGGGAACTTGGGGCAGCTAGAACCAGTGCCTTTTATGCAACTGCGCCTTTCATAGGGGTCATTATTTCCTGGATTGTATTGAAAGAACCCATCACGCTAACCTTTATGACTGCATTAACTATCATGCTCATTGGAACTTACTTTGCCGTATCAGAAGACCATCAGCACAGCCATATCCATTTGGTTGAAAGCCATGAGCATAAGCATAATCACAGCGATGGTCACCACAATCATCAGCATGACATTGCAGTGGTTGGAGAACATTCACACGAACATACCCATGAAAAAATAGAACATGTTCATGGACATTTACCAGATTTGCACCATCGGCATTCCCACTAAAAATTTTCAATCATCTCTTAGGCATTCGTAGGGATATATAAACTTAATCAGCGAGGAGAAGACTTATGCTATCTAGACCTATTTTAAGCGAGAGACTTGTACTAAGAGATATAACGGCGGCAGACGCCCAGACCGTTTACGAGATTTGGAGCAACCCAGAAAACGATAAATTCATGAATGACCCCATCGGTTCATTGGAAGAGGTTTTGACCATCTGTGCTGAGAAACCTGAAGACCCGCAGTACCTAAAGGTCGTCACTCTAAAAGAGACAAACACAATCATTGGGACGTGCTGCTTTGGAGAAACTTCTCAAGGCGATGAATGGGGCTTTGGTTATTCCATCCATAAAGATTATTGGGGAAAGGGTTACGCGACTGAAATCGTAAAAGCGGTCATATCCTATGGCGTTGAAATGGGCATTAAAGCATTTGCCTCAGACTGTGCAGAAGAAAATGTGGCTTCAGCTAGAGTCATGGAGAAATGTGGCATGTCACTGGCCTATAAGAGCAGTTTTTTACAACCTAAATTAAATGTGGAATACACCTCTCTTGTTTATAAAATAAGTGTAAAGTAAACCCAAAAGACAGACTGAGCATCTTAAGATGCTCAGTTTTTTTGTCTCAAAATTACCAATTAGAAAATAAATTTTAGAATAATTTGTAATATTGCGGGTTTTAATTTGTAATGGGTACAAATATCCAAAAGAGACCTAGATGAGGTGAATAGCATGGAAGTGGTAGAATTTACAGGGTATGATCTCTACGATGCCTTTTTTTCAGGCTTTACAGAAGTTGAAAAGCAGCGGCAAATGCTGAATAAAATCAATGTGTTTCCAGTGCCTGACGGCGATACAGGGAGTAATCTTTTGTCTACGCTTGCTTCAATTTTAGATGAAACCGAGGCCTCACATTCCTTTAAAGAAACCATGAATGCCATGGCAGATGCAGCTTTGAACGGCGCAAGAGGGAATTCTGGCATTATTTTTGCCCAGTACATCAATGGGATTAACCACGAAATTAAAAACGCAGAAATTGTCAATATGGAAACTTTAGTGGACGCCATCAGAAAGGCGGTTCCCTATGCCTATAACGCTATTATGAACCCTATTGAAGGGACCATGATTACTGTCATTCGCGAGTGGTCTGAAGCCATGTACGAATTTAAAAATACAGTTTTAACCTTTGAAGATTTTGCACTTCATTCTTTAGAAGCGGCAAAACGTTCCCTTGCCAATACACCAAATTTGCTAGACGTATTGAAAAAAGCATCTGTTGTAGACTCTGGCGCCTGTGGTTTTGTTACATTTTTAGAGGGCATAGTTCTATTTATTAAAAATAAACGATTACACGGAAATTTGCGTATCTCTGGGAAGAGAGAAATTGTCTTTGAAGAAGAGCACGTCTTTTTTGCAGATGAAATTCACTATCAATATTGCACAGAGGCACTCATTTCAAATCTCCTAGTGGATATACCAACTTTAAAAAATCATTTAACTCCTTTTGGAGACTCTCTAATTGTAGCAGGCACAACTGAAAAATGCCGAGTTCACGTGCATACGAATAGACCTGCGGAGTTGTTTCGTGTTTTACGAGCCGAGAGCACCATTTTACAGCAGAAGGTAGATGATATGAGGCAACAGTATTGGGCAGCCAACAAGAGAAGACATCCTATTGCAATTGTCACGGACTCCATAGCAGATTTGCCTCAACGTTTTGTTGAAGAGCATCAAATACACGTTTTGCCTTTAAATCTAATCATAGAGGGAAGCCCTTATTTAGATAAACTCACTATAACACCAGAAGATTTTTATAGCTTATTGGATCAGGTGAAAGAATATCCGACCAGTTCTTTACCCACCCAGAAAAGCGTAGAAAATCTATTCTCACTGCTAACTACCCATTACGACGCAGTCATCGCCATAACGGTTTCAAAAGCCATGAGTGGCACTTTCCAATGTGTTGAAAAAGCAGCAGAAAAATTTATAAAAGAGGGCAATAAGATTAAAGTAATTGACTCCAAACTCAACTCAGGAGCGCAAGGTCTTTTAGTTCTAGAGGCCTCTAAAGTACTAGATCAGGGGTATAGTTTTGAAGAGACTATCAATCACATTGAACGACAAATTGAGAAAACCAAAATCTATGTCAGTATTAAAACTTTAAAGTACATGGTTCGGGGAGGGCGTATCTCTCAGATGAAGGGCCTTATTGGAAAAATCCTCAATGTGAAGCCGATTATCTCCATTGATAAAGAGGGGAAAGGCATTGCTTTTGGAAAAGCTTTTACCTCTAAGTCAAATTCAAAGAAAATTATCAAGTTGGTCAAAGAAGCTCATCAAGAAAAGGCTATTAAAAGTTTCAGCGTCGTCCACGCCCATTCAGAGGCCCATGCAAAAGAGCTTGCAGCCCAACTAACTAAGGTGTTAGGAATGTCACCTGAGTATATTGCTGAAATATCGACCATCGTCGGACTAAATGCAGGTGTGGGTGCGGTAGCGGTATCCTTTATGCAGGAATGAGTCTTAGGGTTAAGGAGGGTAAATCATGAACTTATACGTACAGTCAGCACTATTGATAGGGGTATATATGACCTTATTTTTTCTAGTGGCAACCTTTATTAAAAACAATTCTATTGTAGATTTTGGATGGGGGATAGGCTTTGTAGTCGTTGCCTTTTTCTCCCTTCTATTTGGCGGCAATATCAATGGCAGAACGCTGTTGGTAACAGTCTTAGTAACGGCTTGGGGACTTCGCCTCTTTTATCATATTTTGAGAAGAAATTGGGGTAAACCTGAAGATTTTAGATATGCAGCATGGCGGAAAGAATGGGGTAAATGGCTGATTCCTAGAGCTTTTCTTCAAGTTTTTATGCTCCAAGGATTGATTATGTGGATCATCGCCTATCCTATTGTATGGAACAATACTACGGCAAACGGAAACATCGGACTGATAGAACTTGCAGGTCTTACAGTTTGGCTGATTGGCTATTTCTTTGAAGTGGTTGGGGATCAACAACTCAGGGATTTTAAAGCATCGGCTAAAGCAAAAGGCAGTATTTTGCAAACAGGACTTTGGAAATATACACGTCACCCCAATTATTTTGGAGAGGCGACCATGTGGTGGGGAATTTTCATAATTTGTCTCCCATCGGCGAGTGGTTTAATAGGCATTATCAGCCCTGCAGTCATCACCTATATGCTTCTGTTTGTTTCAGGTGTACCAATGTTAGAGAAACACTATAAAGATAATTTGGCTTTTCAAGAATATGCGGCCAGAACCAGTGTGTTTGTTCCTTGGTTCCCTAAAAAATAAGACACTCATGTGGAGGAAATTTGAAAATGGAATTTATAAAAATATATGCGGTGGCATTTGTGACCTTTTTTGCAGTGGATATTGTATGGCTTGGCTTGGTTGCCAATAAAATGTACAAAAAATATTTGGGCTATATTATGAGTCCAAGCCCTAATTGGACGGCGGCAATACTGTTTTATCTGCTCTTCATTGCAGGGTTGGTCTTCTTTGTCATCACCCCAGCTCTTGAGAAAAAAAGCTGGACCTATGCCCTGCTCTCAGGTGCTTTCTTTGGGTTGATTTGCTACGCTACCTACGACCTGACCAACCTTGCAACGCTAAAAGATTGGCCACTGAAAATCACGATCATCGACTTAATATGGGGTTCGACTTTGTGTGGGACGGTTTCGTTTATTACTTATCAGATTATGAGCCGGTTACAAGGTTAGTGATTTTACAGTAAATAATTTTGATTTATCTAAGTTATATATGATTTGGGGGTGCATTTGCTATCTCGTCATTTTTTCCACCGAGATAGCAAATGCGGAAACTGTAAGCAACATTAGCTTAATCCGTTTGCACAAACTCAATCACCTGACTTATTTCAGGATTAAAAAATTTCAATAAAGGTCTTCTGATTTTAAACTTCAATAAAAAGCTTTTTGATTCTAAAACACTTCCGTCTATTTTAGAGTATTTATATAATTTTACATAGGTACTCCAGATTCCCTTTTCGTAAGATTTGAAGACGATAGGTTCTGAGAACCCTTGAAGTTTTAAAGCATGTATTTCATCGAATAGGGGTAAAGTGGTATCCGCATATAAGACGCGTTCATTGTCATACATTGCTGTTAAAATTATCTCAGGGCTTTTCAGCCATGTGTAATAGTAGATAAATAGTGAAAATGACGACAAAAGAATTAGAAATAAGACGATTTTTGTTGATTTTTTAGCTTGGAGAATTGAGTTATTCATAGGAATCTCCTAATGTCAGCGGATAGGCGGAGATATGCCACCCTAGTAAGCCTTGCTTTCACTCACATAAGAGGTCTGTTCAATCAACGTTCCGTTGTTATAGACCTTGCCACTTGAAACGATTCTGTAATCATAGCCTTTCAATACATAGTAGGTTCCGTTTAGACCCGAATGGGTGCCAGCAGAAGCGTTTGACCAGCTCTTGAGCGTCACCCATGAGCCATTTTTATTTTGTTGCAAACTGGCTTCTACTCGGACTTCATCCACATTTCTTGATGTCAAATAGGTAGTGACGGAAACCTTGCCATTTGAAGAGATGTCGAATACGTTTTGGAAAATGGATATGTTCGTAAATTGTGGTCGAATGATAGCATTATCCGCGAGAACAGGTGTCGCGTCGGTTTCAAATGCATAGACTGGAAAACTTACAAATGAAAGCATTGCCATCAGCATAGACATTACTTTTTTCTTGTTTTCGAAATACTTGCCCATATTTTTTCACCTCCTTTCATATGAATAGAACGTATGAAAGGAGAATTTGTTACACAAAAGCTTAAAAATTTATTTGTTTTTCAAAACAACACTTTCTGCCATTTTGACAAGGGCTTCCTCAGAGAGGGTACCCATTAGGTAGAATGTACTTTCGTTGTTCGTCCATACCAGTGTATTTACCCCGTCTTTACCGATGAGAAGACCTTCTCCGCCGAGAATGGCAACCTTTTTGGTCTGAGCATTTTCAGTGTCTACTTGATAACTGGAGTGATTAGGAGATTGGGAAAATTCAATGGAATCGCCTGTAGGATCTGTAAAATAAATGAGTTTTACATCGCCTAATTGTTGAGCACTTTCTAAAACGTAATCCTCCGGTAAATTCTCAGGATAGAAGTAGGTGTCCCAAGGAATAAGAAGGGCTTGACTGTCAGGTGTTTCTTTTTCCACAAATTCTATTTTTGAATACTTTTCGCTGATTTCAGAAACGATGTTAAAGACTTTTGTTCTAAAGGCTTCCACGCTAAAGGTTGTGAGGGTGAGGGCACTTGTCAATAAAAGCGCAAATATCGCAACATTTTTAGAGTAAAGATGGAAGCGTTTTCTATTTTGGAGGGCTTTTTCTTCTTTTTTTTGTTTCGTTAAAAAATCGTTGAACCAGGTATTCAAATCTTCGGGATAAGGAAGATTTTCAACTGTTTCAGTTAAATCCTCAAGGGACTGAGAAACGCTGTCAACTCTGTGTTTCCCAATCGTATAGTAAAGACCGCTAAAGAGTTTTTCATCTTCTTCAAATTTATCTCTCATTTTCACACACCCCTTTATAGGTATAATCTTTAGGGCTTTCTGGAGCCATAATCTTTTTAAGCGCTACTTTTGCTCGGCTTAGACGTGTTCGTACATTTTCATGGGAAATGCAAAGGAACTCTGCAATTTCCTTATCGCTTAAGTCTTGATAATATTTCAGCGTCAAAATGTCTGCATATTCCTCTTTGATTTCTGTCAGCTTTTCTAGCAGTTCTTTGGTCTCGCTTAGGCGAATGACAATGTCTTCTGAGTTAGGCGCAGTTGTGTCCATATAGTCTTCAAAGGCATCTGGAGAACGGTATTCAATTTTTGATTTTCGTCTTAAAATATCAATCGCCGTACTCTTAGTAAGCGTAACGATTAAGTGCTTGGTTTTGTTACACTCAATCTCATCAATTTTGTCTAGATAATGAACCATTTTGATAATAACCGTCTGAACCACATCTTGCGCTTCATGGGAATTTTTTAAAATATCCTGCGCAATAAAGAACATATATTTGTGGTATTTAATATACAACTGTTCTAGCTTATTCCGTTCTTCTGTATTTTCTATAATCAATAAAAATGTAAACATTATTTTTCCATCCCTTTTGAGTTTAAAATATCCAATGAGTCTGTAGTAAAAACTATCTTTATTATAACACATTCCATATAAAGTATAATTTGGAAAAACGCCAAATCAACTCTGCTATTGCGCGGGATAAGTTTTTAAAATGATAGTTATCTCCCTTCAACTGGGTATACAATAAAAGATTTGAAAAAGTGAAGTAAGGGAGG
This sequence comes from uncultured Peptostreptococcaceae bacterium, assembly GCA_964404895.1. Classification (GTDB taxonomy): domain Bacteria; phylum Bacillota; class Clostridia; order Peptostreptococcales; family Acidaminobacteraceae; genus JBGSUZ01. The sequence goes on from CAYOLV010000001.1 coordinate 76,969, forward strand.
TCAATATGGGTTTTAAATTCAGTCAAATGGAAATGGAAAGTATATTTGAGGCACTATCAAAGGACTACGAACTTTTAGGACCAGTAGTGAAGCCAAGTGGAGGGCGGTTTTCTGACCAAGACATCATAGGCTATGGCTCCTTGTCCAAACTTGAAGACTTAGTATTTGATGAAAAAAGCTATTATTCGCCCAAGGAAGTGGTCTTTCCCATTCGGCAAACTCTCTTTTATTTTCGAGAAGGGAAGGCTGTAGAACCTGAACTGCCTACCAAGCCCGTCCTTTTATTTTTAAGAGCTTGTGACATTGAAGGCATTAAACGGTTGGACACTATTTTTCTAGAAAACGGCAAAGAAAAAGACCCGTATTATGCCAAGCTGAGAGAACGAGTATCTTTTGTCTGGATAGAATGTGAGAAAAGTTTTGAAAATTGTTTCTGTCTCAGTATGAATACCCACCTTACAGAAGATCATGCTTTTTCTCTTAAACCTTCAGAGGGAGGCTATATCATCAGTTTGAAAGACCTAGGGTTTAAGAACTATATGACAGGAGGCGTTACAATAGATTACATACCCACAGGGGTAACGGAAAATGAAATTAGCCTCAACATTCCCGACCTGAGTCACATGGGAACAGCTATTTTTGATGATCCCCTTTGGACGGAATACACAAGGCGCTGTATTGCCTGTGGCCGTTGCAACACATCCTGTGTGACCTGCAGTTGTTTTACCACTCAGGACATTACCTTTACTGACGGTAGAGCAGGGGAACGGAGAAGACGCTGGGCAGGCTGTCATGTAGACGGTTTTTCGGATATGGCAGGGGGTCACAGTTTTAGACTGAAAAATGGCGAACGCATGCGTTTTAAAACCTTACACAAAATAAGCGATTTCAAAAAACGCTTTGGTGTTCATATGTGCGTGGGCTGTGGCCGATGTACCGATGTTTGCCCGGAAATGATTTCCTTCTCAACCGCCATTGAGAAAGTTAATCAAGCTGCAAAGGAGGCGCTGGAACTGTGATGAATCCTTATGAAATGGAAGCCTATAAAATTTTAGATATTTTCAAGGAAACTGACATCGATTATACCTTTAAAATTGCTTATTCTGGAAATCTTGTTGGGGGGCAGTTCTTCCAAGTTTCTGTCCCAGGTGTCGGGGAAGGGCCAATCTCTATCAGCGATTTCACCGCCTCCACTGTGGATTTAACCATTAGAAAAGTAGGCACTTTAACCAATGCCATCTTTAAATTAAAGCCTGGAGATTCCCTCTTTATGAGAGGTCCCTATGGCAATGGCTTTGACTTAAGCAAGTTTGAAGGGAAAAACCTAGTAGTTATAGCAGGGGGGACAGGACTGGCTCCTGTAAAACACGTCATCTCACACTTTGGAGAAAAAGTCCTCTCACAAGAGGAACGGCAAAAGGAAGGCTCGGGACTCCAACTTCTAGTGGGGTTTAAGTCCAGTAAGGATATTCTTTTCAAGGAAACACTAAAGACATGGGAAGAGAAATTTTCTACAATTGTGACCATTGATAATCCAGAAGAGGGCTGGCAGGGTGCCACAGGGCTAGTAACTACTTTTTTAGAGCAGTTACAGCTTAAACCTCTTGAAAATACTCAGGTGATTGTGGTAGGGCCACCTATTATGATGAAATTTACAACCTTGGGACTGTTGAAATTAGGTCTTCCTGAGGAACAACTTTGGGTTTCCTTTGAGCGAAATATGAGTTGCGGCATTGGAAAATGCGGACATTGTAAAATTGATGAAACCTATGTCTGCCTCGACGGGCCTGTCTTTACCTATGGAAAAGCAAAATTCCTGTTAGATTAGGAGGATTTATGGATATTGATCGCAAGAAAGTACAAAAGAATGCCTATCGCATTACAAAAAATAGGCAAAAAACCTGTTTGCGCATCCGCGTGCCAGGGGGACATTTAGAAACCAAATATTTAAGCACCATTCAAAAAATTGCAGATGAGTACGGGAATGGAACCCTTCACATCACCACCAGACAAGGGTTTGAAATTCCTGACATTAATTTTACAGATATGGAAGCTATTAATGGTTTGCTAAAAGACTTAATTGACAGTTTGAACTTAAAGGTCAATGTGGGTCTTGAAGGTTACCCTGCGGCAGGGACTCGTAATATTGCCGCCTGTATAGGGAATCGCGTGTGTCCTTTTGCAAACGATGACACCACAAGGCTGGCGAAGACCATCGAGAGAGAAGTCTTCCCACATGACCTGCACTTTAAAATCGCTGTGACAGGCTGTCCCAACGACTGTATCAAAGCCCATATGCACGACTTTGGCATATTATGTCTCACAGAACCTCAGTACGATGTTTCACGGTGTATCAGCTGTAACGCCTGTGTGACCAACTGTGAAAAGCGGGTGACTGGTGCGCTGAGTATGAAGAATTTTGACATCGTCAGAAATAAAGATTTATGCATTGGCTGTGGGGAGTGTATTGGCAAATGCCCAACCAGTGCATGGACCAGAAGTGAAACCAAATATTACAGAATGCTGATTATGGGCCGTACAGGCAAGAAAAATCCTAGGTTGGCAGAACCTTTTATCAAATGGTGCACAGAAGATGTGATTGTGCAGGTCATTAAAAATACTTATGATTATGCAGGTGAATTCATTGATCAGTCCTTAGCCAAGGAGCATATTGGATACATTGTGGATCGAACAGGTTACCAAGTCTTTAAGGAAGCGGTCTTAAAAGGCGTGACCCTGAACCCAGAAGCCCAGGTTGCAGAGTCGATTCAGTGGAGTGGCTATACCTACAAACCATTTTAGGGAGGAAAAATCATGGGTGAAACATATGTTTTAGGGGATTTGATGCAGACCCTTATTAGGTTAGAAGAAAAAGGGCATGATATGTATTCAGCCTTAGTTGAAAAGCAAACCAGTCTAGAAGCTAAAAAACTGTTTACAATCTTAGCGAATCAAGAACTCAAGCATAAAAAATTATATGAAAAAATGAGGAGTGAATTGGAAGAGGTTAATGCTTTAGAGGAAGAGTATAAGTCTTATGTGGATATTCTTCTTAAAGACACAATTTCCTTTTTGAAGGGGAGCGTGGAGCCTCAAAATACTGAGCTGGCCTTTGAAACTGCTGTACGCCTTGAAAAGGATACGTTGCTCCTCCTGTCGGAGCTTCAGCAAATTGTCCCACCCAGTGCCCACAAATTGATTGAGCAGGTTCAGGAAGAAGAGCGCAAGCATTTGCAGTGGATAATTCAGTATAGAGATTCTATTGTGTGATAAAGAAAAGAAGGTCAGCCCCTACATGACGTGGAGGCTGACCTTTTAAGTCGTTATAATGATAGCTAAATATAAAACATGGGAAGCGCCATATCCATTCGGGATTCATATTCAAGTACCAAAGTTTCCACGGTCACTTCCCGAATCAATTCAAATATTTGTTGATCAATAGGGTCCCATAAAAGATCATTAAAACAGGCCTCTAAGGTGGCGGTGTTTCCAAGGGAGTTGTTTTTCCTTTCAACAATTTCAAGTGTCCCTTCTAGGGCAATGAAAATAGACTCCACCGTTATTTCAGCAGCAGGCTTGGCGAGGGCGTAGCCTCCCTGAGAACCCTTTGTACTCTTCACAAGTCCCGCTTTTTTTAGGGTCGAAAAAATCTGTTCTAAATAGCCTTCGGAAATGTCGTGTTTTTCCGCAACGGTTTTAGAAGGAATCAGGGAATCTCCTGAATACCGAGCTAATTCAACCACTGCCATTAATCCATATCTGCTTTTTGCTGAAATTTTCATAAAACACCTCTGCCTAAAATTCTTTGACCTTATAGAATACGGCTTAAAAATTCCTTAGTTCTCTCCTGTGTGGCTTGGTAAAATAGTTCATCAGGTTTGCCTTCTTCTATTATTTTACCATTATCCATGAAAAGAACACGATTGGCAACTTCTTTGGCAAATCCCATTTCATGAGTGACCACAATCATGGTGACCTGTTCCTCGGCAAGGGTTTTCATCACATCTAATACTTCTCGAACCAGTTCGGGGTCTAGGGCAGAAGTCGGTTCGTCAAAGAGCATCAATTCAGGCTCTAAGGCAAGGGCTCTTGCAATGGCCACACGCTGTTGCTGTCCCCCAGATAATTTTTCAGGGTAGGTGCTGGACTTATCCCCTAGGCCTACCTTTTCAAGATATTCTTGTCCTTTAAGTTTTGCGGCGTCTTTCTTCATGCCTTTAACATGAACAAGGCCAGTGGTAACGTTTTCAAGAACGGTTAAATGGGGAAAAAGATTAAAACGCTGAAAGACCATTCCAATGTTTGTTCCGTTGTACTGGAGAAAACCTGTATCTATCTTTTCCAAATGGTTAATGGTTCGAAGGAGGGTGCTTTTTCCAGAACCACTAGGCCCAATAATACACACAACTTCTCCTTTTTTCACAGATAAGTCCACTTCTCGCAGCACTTTCAAATTGTCAAAAGACTTGCTTATCCCTTTTAAGTGAAGCATCTCAAACATGCTAGACCACTCCTTTCCCAAAGTTCAGTTCCAGTTTCTTCTGAAGAAAACTCAGACCTGTACAGTAAATTAAATAGATGAAACCCGCTTCTGCATAGAGTAAGAGAGGTTCATAAGTTCTTGCTGTAATTTGCTGTGCCACTTGAAAAAGCTCTGTATAGGTAATGGCCGCCGCAAGAGAAGTGTCCTTGATCAAGCTGATCAGGGAATTGGACAGACTGGGGAGAGCCGTTCGAATGGCTTGAGGCAATATAATAAGCCAAAGGGTCTTAAAAGGGGACAAACCAATGGATTTTGAGGCTTCCCACTGACCTTTTGGAATAGAGAGCATAGCGCCTCTTATGGTTTCAGAACTGTAAGCACCTACGCTGAGAGTAAAGCCAATAAGTCCTGAAACAAAGGCGTTTAAAGTGATGCCAATGCTGGGCAAACCATAAAAAATAATGAACAACTGCAGCAGAAGAGGCGTTCCTCTGATAATCCAAACATAAAATTTCACAAGCCCCACCAAAGGTTTAATTTCTAAAATCCTGATAATGGCCACTGTAAAGGCTACCACCATGCCTAATACAAAAGAAAGAAGAGTAAGAGGGACAGTATAAAGAAAACTTGCCTCAAGAAGGGGCATAAAGGAACTGAGGATAATTTCTAACCCTCTTACCACTGAATCGTTCATATCTATGCCACCTTTCTATTTTGAGACATCTGCTCCAAACCATTTCAAGGAAATTTCTTCGTAAGTGCCATCTGCTTTCATTTCGCTTAAGGCATTGTTGACCGCCTGTATCAAATCTTCATTGCCTTTATTGAATAAAAATCCACTTTCATCTTTTGTCTCTTGTTCAGCTACCGCCATAATGGGTGCATCTGGCTTTTGTTTTTTGTAGTCTAAGAAAGAGAGACTGTCGTTAATGGTGCCATCAATTCGCTTAGACGTGATCAGGTCAATGGCTTGATTAAAACCGTCCACGCTGACTATTTCGGCACCATAAGATTTTGCCAAATCCCCTAAATTGCTTGTAAGGGATTGCCCAAATTTCTTTCCCTTTAAATCTTCAAAGGTTTTGATAACTTGGTTTTCCTTGTTGACAATGAGGACAGCTCTGGAAACGATGTAAGGGTCAGAGAAATCATACTTTTCCTTTCGATCTTCTCGAATGGTGACCTCGTTGGCAACCATATCAAAACGCTTTGAATCTAGCCCAGCAAACATGCCATCCCATTTGGTTTCAATAAATTCTGTTTCTACCCCAAGTCGTTTCGCCACTTCCTTTGCAACATCCACATCAAAACCTGTAAGGGCGCCACTTTCGTCGTGGAAGGTGAAAGGCGCATAAGTGCCTTCTGTGCCAATGCGAAGAACGCCTTCTTGTTGAATGGCCTCTAGGGTACTATCTGATGTTGACACGGGGATATTTTCTTTTTCGATATTGCCAGCACAAGCGGTAGTAACCACCGCTACTGCCATTAAAAGTCCTAAACTCAACCATTTTTTGTTCATTTTGTTACCTCCTATAAAATATATTGTGTTTTTAAGCAAACAAAAAAACCTCCCACCTCTGATAAATATACAGAGGCAGAAGGTTAGTTCCGCGGTCCCACTCTGTTGCGCACAAAAATATGCCAACTCAATTCAGGTACTGGATTCTTCCTATACCCTAGTGCTGTAACAGGCACACCTGCTGGAGTCTACTATAATTTCGATCCAGAGCTCAGAGATGCACTTCTGTGAATATCCTTTCAAAGTCTCTTTCAGCCATGGAGACTTCTCTCTAAGAAATTCGATTCACATACTCTTCTCATCAACGCTTAACTTACTATTCCTATTTGTTTACTATGATTTAATTCTACAGGTTTATTTTCTAAAGTCAATAAAAAAATTATATTTTTATTTATAGCATAATTCATGATATATTATTAACAAATTGTAACGAACTCAGCTTAAAGTCAGGAGGTAAATCCCATGGCTGGACTAAACGCATCTCATGAAGTGATTCAAAATATAGAACGCATTCTGGAGTCCTCCTTCGACGGTTTCTACATTACAGATGGCGATGCCAACACAATCCTCTTAAATAAAGCCTACGAAACCATTACAGGGCTAAAAAGGGAAGACCTGATTGGACACAATATGTTTGAACTGGAAGACAGCAAGGCCATTTCCCAGTCAGCTACCCTAATGGTTCTAAGGGAAAAAACCATACAGACCATCGAACAGGAGTTTAAGACTGGAAAAAGAGCATTTGTCAGCAGTACGCCTATCTTTGACGATGAGGGTCAAATTGTTATGGTGGTTACCAATGTGAGAGATCTATCCGCCTTACAACTCTTAAAAAGTCAAATGGAGCACACCAAAAATCTTACAGATCAATACCAGAGGGAAATTGAAGCCATGCGACTTCAAATTCTTGGAACCGATGAACTCATCGCCCATGACGAAAAAATGTTGGAAACCCTTAAATTGGCAAAACGTGTAGCCTTTGTGGACACAACCGTACTGGTTCTGGGTGAAACTGGGGTCGGCAAAGAAGAAGTCGCTAAGTTTATTCATAAAAATAGCAACCGAAAAGATCAAAATTTTATAAAAGTCAATTGCGGCGCCATTCCTGAGCAGCTCATCGAGTCCGAACTTTTTGGATATGAAAAAGGCTCTTTCTCAGGGGCAGACAAAAATGGGAAACCGGGCTTGTTTGAGGTGGCCAGCGGCGGAACCATGTTCTTAGACGAAATAGGAGAACTGCCCTTAGACATGCAGGTAAGGCTCTTAAGAGTCTTGCAAGAAAAAGAAATTGTAAGAATTGGGGCACTACACCCTATAAAAATAGATGTGAGACTTATAGCAGCCACCAATCGAGACCTTGAGGAAATGGTCAAGGCAGGCACATTTAGAAAAGATCTATACTATCGATTGTTTGTTGTGCCAATAACCCTCCTCCCCCTAAGGGAGAGAAGAGAAGATATACTGCCTCTGGTCAATCACTTTTGCAAAGAACTCAACGAAAAATACGGTTGGGAAAAGAAACTGACAGGAGAAGCCCTTGCTGTCATTTATGCTCACCGCTGGACGGGCAACGTGAGAGAATTAAAAAATGTGATTGAGAGGGCAGTGGTTATGACCGATAATGACTGGATTACCGCTGAAGATATTCAACGCCTAAACGATTTCCAACAAGTCGAGGTTAAAATAAGCGAAACAGGAGATTTTCCATCTCTTAAAGAAGCAGTAGAACAGCTAGAAACCACCCTCATAGAAAGGGCATATCAGCGCTACGGCAATGTGAGAGATGCTGCAAAAGTATTGGGAATTGATTCATCCACCTTTGTAAGAAAACGTCAAAGACTTAATCGGCATAGGATTGGGGAGGAATAGAAATGCTCTCATTTGAATTAAACGGCATTATGGAGGTTATTTTTAGAGAGGGGTCCATGCTGACATTTTTGGATGCCTATGACAAAAAACTGATTATTGTAGACCATAGCGAACACGTTATTTATGCCAATCAAAAAGCGAGAACAGCCCTTCATCAAATTCATAAAACCATTCAGGGGAAAGACTTGTCTCGTTTTTTCAAACTGCCTCAACTCAAAGATGTCTTATCAGAAGGGGTCAGTTACTGTGCTATACCAGTGGAAATTGAACACCAGATGGTCAACCTGAACATTAGTCCCATCGAAGTGAACAGAGACCTTGTGGGTGCTGTCATTACCTTTCAGGAAGACCCTTTTGAAGTCCACGACATTTCCACGATGAAACTCTGCAACAGCATTAGCAGGGAGTTAGAGTCTGTCTTTAATGCTTCATACGATGAAATTATTGTGGCGGATCACAAAGGCACGGTGTTAAAAATGAACACGGTCTTTAGAAAGTTTTATAATTTAGATGCAGAGGACTTCGTCGGTAAAAATGTATTCGATTTAGAGCAGGCTGGGATCTTTAGCCCATCAGTTACAGCGAAAGTGTTACAAGAGAAAAAGCGAGTTTCCATTATTCAGAAAACCAATACGGACAAGGTACTCATCGTCACAGGGCACCCCGTATTCGATAAGGACAAATCGTTAATTTCCGTTATCAGCATGGCGAAGGACATTACGGAAATGCATCGGTTGAAAGAACAATTGGCTCAGGTTGAAAAAACCGCTCAGAAATATTACTACGAGCTGGAGTTGTTAAAACAAAAAGAAGAAACCCAAGACTGGGTACAATACAGAAGTCCTCAAATGGGAAAAGTCATGACCATGGTAGATAAAACCGCCCGTGTGGATTCCAATCTCCTCATTACAGGAGAATCAGGTGTCGGAAAAAGCATGATTGCAGAGGCAATTCACAAACTCAGCGTGAGAAACGACAAAGAAATTGTTTGCATCAACTGCGGTGCTATTCCTGAAAGCCTTATGGAGTCTGAATTCTTTGGTTATGAGCGTGGTGCCTTTACGGGTGCCAGGTCAGAGGGCAAACTCGGAAAATTAGATCTAGCCGATGAAGGCACCCTATTCCTAGACGAAATCAGCGAACTGTCCCTACCCATGCAGGTCAAACTGTTGAAAGTGATACAAGAAAAGAAATTCATGCGCGTCGGCGGCACCAAAACCATCGCCTCAGACTTTCGCCTGATTGCAGCAACCAATAAAGATTTGCAGAAAGAAGTAAAAGCAGGGCGTTTCAGAGAGGATTTGTTCTATCGCCTCAATGTAGTGCCTATTGAAATACCACCGTTAAGGGAGCGCAAAGAGGATATTGTCCTCCTGACCAACTATTTTTGGAGAAAACTCAACCGAAAATATGGCACTAATCGAAAAATTGAGGTGGATGTTTACGATGTTTTGACATTGTATCAATGGCCGGGAAACGTTAGAGAACTTGAAAACTGTGTAGAGCGCCTTATGGTAACCGTAGACAAAGACCTCTTACAAGTAGAGGACTTGCCCTATTACTTAGTCAATTATTTGCCAAGTGAGGTAGCTGAAACCAAACTCATGCCCCTAAATCAAGCCATGGATACCCTGGAAAGAAAAATGATTATGAATGCTTACGCCCTTTACAAAAATACTTATAAAGTCGCTGAAGTCTTAGGTGTCAGTCAATCTACAGTGGTCAGAAAGCTGAAAAAATTTGGTTGTGAAGAATTAATTTAATTATTTTGACAATTTATTTTGACGGAAAAATGAAAAAAAGCACCATTTAGAATGCAGCAATGAATTATTGGTGCAAAAATGCACCAGTCATAAGACCTTAAACAGCTCATTCCTTAAAAATAATTCAGTTATGACTTCAAATAAAATGAAAAACGCCAAATAATAGGGTCATTTTCCCCATTGTTGGCGTTTTTTTTATGGCACGATAATTGCGTTAATAAAATATCAAGAGAGTGCTGGGGCGTGAAGATAATTTAGCCCAGTAGTTCTTAAAACGTAGAGGAGGAACACAGATGAGTCAAGAACGTGAAAGTATGGCAAAGGTAATGGGACGAAGTGACATCTTGGCATTGGCTTTCGGCGCAATGATTGGCTGGGGCTGGGTCGTTCTTGCAGGTGAATGGGTCAAACAAGCTGGGTGGCTCGGAGCAAGCATTGCTTTTGGTATCGGCGGAATCATGTGTATATTTGTCGGTCTATGTTATGCAGAATTAGTACCTATGCTGCCAATGGCAGGTGGGGCAATGGCGTATACCTACAGAGCTTTCGGTTACAAAGGTGCCTGGGTCGCTATCTGGGCTTGTGCATTTGCCTATGTAGGTGTTGCCGCATGGGAGGGAATTGCCATCGCAACTGCCATCGACTATGTCATACCCATACCCAAACTCTGGCATGTATGGAATGTTGCTGGTTATGACGTGTATCTGTCTTGGGCACTGGTCGGAATCCTATCAGGTCTTTACATCAGCTACCTCAACTACAAAGGCGGGAAAAGTGCAGCCACATTCCAAAAAGTTGCGACTTTAGGCCTAGCCATTGCAGGTGTCGTATTCGTAGCTGGCGCATTTGTGGCAGGCGACCCTGTTCAATACATGGGTGTTGCCGTTACAGGAACAAAAGGAATAGTAGCCGTGTTGCTTATGGCACCCGCTATGTTTGTCGGATTTGACGTTATTCCTCAGTCCGCAGAAGAGATGAATATTCCTCTCAAAGCCATCTCAAAAATTTTACTCCTCTCTATTGCACTGGCTTGTTCTTGGTACATTCTTATGTGTATCGGTATTGCCATGGCTGCTCCAGGAGAAGTTCGAGGTGGCGATGGTGTAGCAATTGCAGACGCCGCAGCCTTTATGTTTGGAACGCCTCTCATGGGCAAGTTTATGATTGCAGGTGCTTTATGCGGTATTATCACAAGCTGGAATGGATTCGTCCTCGGCGGTGCAAGAATTCTCTTCGCTATGGGGCGTGCAAAAATGTTGCCACCAATCTTTGGCAAACTTCACCCTAAATACAACTCGCCTTACGTTTCTATCTTAATTATTGGTACTATCTGCTTCTTCTCACCTCTTCTAGGCAAAAAAGCACTCGTATGGTTTGTAAACGCCAGCGGTCTAGGGGTTATGGTCACCTACTTAATGTCATGTGCTGCCTTCCTGGTTTTGAGAAAGAAAGAGCCAAACCTTAACAGACCTTATAAAGTACCTAACGGTACATTCATCGGTTGGATGGGTGTTCTATGTTCTATAGGATTCATTTTACTCTTCCTTCCAGGCTCTCCTTCTGGTCTTGTATGGCCTTATGAATGGGGATTGGTACTGGCTTGGGTAGTGTTTGGTGCGGTTCTCGCATTTATGAATAAGAAGACCTATCCAAACGTAACCGCAGCAGAACGTGAAATGTTGATCTATGGGCCAGAATACGCAAGACCTGAGTATTTGAACCCTGAAAAGAAGCAAATAGGATAGTAAAAGTCAGGTAACTCAAGTTGGGTAACAAACCACATTCACAACTATTTTAGGAGGTAATAACATGTCAGATTTACGCAACAGTCTTCCAAAAGTAAGCACAGAATTGCCGGGACCTAGAGCAAAGGTCATCATAGACGCCCGTGGGAAAAACGTACCTGTAGGTGTTTCTGGTGGTATTTCCACAGTCATCAGCCACGGTGAAGGTGCTATGTTTGAAGACTTAGACGGCAATGTATTCCTAGATTTTGCAGGGGGCATCGGCGTTAACAACATCGGCTACAGCCACCCTGAAATTGTAGATGTTATTCAAAAGCAAGCCGCTAAATTTTTACACACCAGCATCAACGTGGTTCATTATGAGCAATACATCCGTCTTGCTGAGAAATTAAACAGCATGATCCCGGGTCCATTCCCTAAGAAAACCATGTTCGTGAATAGCGGCGCAGAAGCGGTAGAAAATGCCCTTAAAATTGCTAAAAAATTTACAGGTAGAAATGAAATCGTAACCTTCAACGGTGCTTTCCACGGCCGTACACATATGACAATGGCACTTACAAGCAAAGTAAAACCTTACAAATTTGGTTTTGGACCATTCCCAGGTGGGGTTCATAGAGCCGAGTTCCCATACATTTACAGAAGACCAAACGGCATCAGCGAAGATCAAGCCATTGCATACTACAAAGACAGATTAGATGCTTTCTTCATGGAACACGTAGATCCAGACGAAGTGGCAGCAATTATCATTGAGCCAGTTCAAGGTGAAGGCGGTTTCTTACCAGTGCCACTTGAATATGTAGCCTATCTTAGAACCCTTTGTGACAAACACGGCATGCTCCTCATCTGCGACGAAATTCAAAGCGGCTATGCAAGAACGGGTAAAATGTTTGCCTGCGACTACTGGGCAGAAGCTGGAATTTATCCAGACATCGTTACCAGTGCAAAATCCATTGCAGCGGGCTTGCCACTGAGCACCGTAACTGCAAAAGCTGAAGTCATGGATGCAGCACAAGCTGGAGGCATTGGCGGTACTTATTGCGGTAACCCAGTATCTACAGCGGCGGCTCTCAAAGTCATTGAAATTATGGAAAGAGACGACTACCCTGCAAAAGCACGCCGCATCAACGAAATTTCTATGAAGCGTATGAATGCAATGCAGGCAAAATTCCCTGTTATTGGCGATATTAGAGCACTTGGCGCGATGATGGCCATGGAGTTCGTCAAAGATCCTATCACTAAAGAGCCAGCAAAAGATGAACTCAAAGCCATCATTAAAGAATGTAATTTGAATGGTCTTGTGGTTTTAGACGCAGGAGTCAGAGGCAACAATATCAGATTCTTAATGCCACTCTGTTTGACAGAAGCACAACTCAACTGTGGTTTTGATATTATCGAAAATGCAGTTGAAAAAGTTTGTGGCACTGAAACGGTTGTTATGAGTGAAAGTGTGTCCAAATGAAGCTGTTTAAGTTGCCAACCCAAGTTCACAAGTTTCAGGAGTTTAAGGCATTTGCAGATGAATTTCAAATAGGGGAAGGGGACTTGGTGCTCACCCACCAGTTTATATTCGACCCCTTCATGAAAAACCTTTCTCTCCAAGCCGATTTTTTAATGCAAGAAACATACGGCGTCGGCGAACCTTCCGATGAGATGATTGACAAAATCATGGCCGACATTAAAGGAAAGCCTTACAAACGCATCATTGCCATAGGTGGTGGTACGGTTATAGATATTGCAAAGCTCTTAATTTTTAACGAACTTGGCGACACCCTCGCCATGTTTAAAAGAAGAGTCCCTTTGGTTAAGAATAAATCTTTAATCATTGTGCCGACAACTTGTGGCACAGGCAGTGAAGTCACCAACATTTCAATTGTGGAACTGAAGTCGAAGCAGACTAAAATGGGTCTAGCGGTAGACGAAATGTATCCAGAATTTGCAGTGCTCATACCAGAACTGATCAATGGATTGCCATATAAGTTCTTTGTATATAGTTCAATTGATGCTTTAATTCACGGAATAGAGTCGTATGTGTCACCCAATGCCAATTCATATACGAAAATGTTCAGCTTAATTTCAGCAGAAATGATTCTAAAGGGCTATATGGCTCTGGTTGAAAAGGGAGAGGATCATCGGTTTGCCATTATGGAAGACTTTGTCGTGGGCAGTAACTATGCCGGAATTTCTTTTGGAAATGCCGGAGTGGGGGCCGTCCATGCCATGTCCTACCCCCTTGGTGGAACCTATCATGTCCCTCATGGAGAAGCTAATTATCAGTTCTTCACAGAAGTTTTTAAAACGTATCAACGCTTAAAGCCAGAAGGCAACATCAAAGAGCTCAATCTTTTTCTCTCCGATGTCCTAAAGGTTAAACCTGAGAATGTCTTTGAAGCCATTGAAATATTACTGGACAAACTTCTCAGTAAAAAACCCCTGCGAGAATACGGCATGAAGCCTGAAGAAATTGAAAGCTTCACTGACTCCGTACTAGAAAAGCAGCAAAGATTATTGAATAACAATTATGTGCCATTTTCCAGAGAAGTCATCAAAGAAATTTACAGTGCTCTGTACTAGGGAAACTGAGAAGTTTCCTCAGAAAGAGACCAGAAAAGTCACACATTAAGCCTTACACCCCAAAGGTTTAAGAAGTACACCATCTACCCAAAGAGAAGCCTCTCCTAAATCCCACAGGAGGGGCTTTTCTGAATGTATATATAAGATTTTTTGATTTGATAATTTATGACAATATGACTATAATATAACTTATCAAAGGACGTATTCAAGAGCATATAGGATTTTGCCAATAACATTGGGACGAGAAAGATTGTGACAGACACATAATGAGGTGGTAAAGGTGAGCAAAAGTTTAAACAATCAAATTTTATATTTTCCAGACCGCATCACCAATGCCATGAAACGGATAACTGACTATCCACTCACAATCGTAGAGGCACCAATGGGCTATGGCAAAAGCAGTGCCGTTTGGAATGCTTTAAAAGAATCAGATGCTCAAACGATTTGGATCACCATTGAAGAAGAAATGGTGGGCAGTTTTTGGGGTGAAATTTGTAACGGCTTAGAAACGGTTAATAAAGAAGTGGCGGTTGCCCTATCTGAAATTGGATTTCCAAAAAATCAGCAAGCGAGGCAAGAGGCACTGGTCCTTATTCAGAGAGCCAAGCTAGAAAGCCGAACGGTGATTGTACTAGACGGCTATCACTTAATCGGTGGGGATACGTTGAATAAGTTAATCCAATTAATGGCAGTTAAGGAAATTCGAAATTTACATATTGTATTGCTAACACGCTATATTGACATGAAAAATACAGATGAGTTGACCATGAAGGGTTACTTATATTATTTGAAAAAGAAAATTTTTGAGTTGACGCCTCAGGAAATAAAAAAATATTATAACCTCTGTGGTGTTAATTTAAACGAGACAGAAACACATAAGCTTTTAAAAATGACAGAAGGTTGGTATATGGGCCTTAATATACTCCTGTCAAAATATAAAAAACAGGAACTACAGGAACCTCAAGTCGATGTAGAAAGCCTAATTGAGAATACCATTATGGCTGCTTATTCTAATGAAATGAAAGTTTTGCTAGAGTCCGTCTGTTTTCTTCATGAGTTTGACAAAGAACAAGCTATTCTCATGAGCGGCAACGAGAACGCTGTCCAATTATTAGAAGAAATTATTTTAAAAAATGGGTTCATGAATTATGATAAAAAAACTCAAAAATATCAACTGCATCATATCGTTTCAAAATATTTACAACAAAATTTTAATCAGAGAGAATTGGTTTACCGAATTCCCTTTTATCAAAGAATTGCACAATACCATTTCAAGAAGGGCAACTATACCGAAGCCATGTCCTACTTCTATTTAATGGGCAACTTTGAACAATTATTTGCTGCAGTAGAAGGAGATCGGGGACACAGTATACATAATTACAACCAAGAGATTTTCATCGGCTATTTTGAAGAGGCTTCTAAAGAAGTAAGACTTAAACACCCAATAGCCATGTTAATCTATGCCATATGCTTGTTTTCGTTCAATGAAATGGAGCGTTTTGCCACTGTATGCATCGAATTTGAAGAGGCTTTAGAAGTAGATCAAGCCTTAGATCAAGAGAGTTTAGCAGAACTCAGAGGGGAATATGAGATCCTCCTAACCTTTACAAAGTATAACGACATTAAAAAAATGCTGGAGCATATTAAAAAAGCAGAGCGTCTATTGACACGTCCCGTTAGATTTTTAGATACACAAAGCAGTTGGACCTTTAATTCGCCCTCAATCCTGTATATGTTTTACAGAGAAACTGGAACTTTGTTGGAAGAGGTAGAAAATTTAAAAGAGGCAATGCCCGTCTATAGAAAGTTGACTGACGGACACGGTGCTGGAAGTGAAGCCGTTATGGAAGCGGAATACTATTATAGTCACGGCGATTTTGAAAGTGCAGAAATTTTATTAAACAAAGCCTTATACCCTGCAAATCGCAATGGTCAAAATGATATTGTCATTTGTGCCCTATTCCTAAATGTAAAAATAGCAATCAGTAAAGGACATTTTGATGTCGCTTTTGATAATATTCAGAAAATGTATGAAAAGGTAAATACAGAAAAATGGAGTGGTCTCTACCAAACCATCGACTTGTGTCAAGGCTGGCTCTATGCAAGCCTTGGACAATATGACAAAATGCCATCTTGGATTAGCGAAGGGGACTTGGACGCCAGTAAACTGTACTTCCCCACACAGCCTTACTATAAAATGATTTATGGAAAGGCTTTGCTGATTCATGGAGAATATTTAAAAATACTGGGTATTTCTGAAGAACTTATTGAAGAAAGTTCTTTTTATCCCAATATTTTAAGCTTGATTTACATTCATATCTATATAGCAGCGGCAAACTATCAAATTCATCGCGTAAACGATGGAAAGTTTGCTGTGAAAAAAGCATTGGATTTTGCCATGGCTGATCGGGTGTATATGCCATTTGTAGAAAACTATGAATACATCAAACCCTTATTAGAAGAAGTAATGGTGGAAGGCCTTTACCAACAAGAGATTCAGACCATTTTAAAAATAGCAAAACCCTATCGAGGATCCATTGACCATATAAAAAGTCAGTACTTTGCCAATAGTAAACCCGTACTGACAGACCGAGAAAAAGAGATTGCAATGTTAGCTTCAACAGGAATGACCAACAAAGAAATTGGCATACAGCTTTTTATCAGCACAAACACTGTAAAAATGGCATTGAAAAGCATTTTTACAAAGTTGTCTATCAATAATAGAGCTTTATTGAAACAATATTTTTCATAAAGACTACCCACTGGGTAGTTTGGTTAGTAAAAAACCCACGATATAATATATATAGTGGGTTTTTCTGTTAAATGAACACCAATAATAAACAGATATTAAAAAAATATCTGACATTTAATTTTAAGCAAAAACACAAAAAAAATGGAGGTAAGAAGATGGATATTGATTACTTTTTAGGCGGAATTGTATTGTTCCCTTACAACTTTGTTCCAAGTGGTTGGATGGCATGTCAAGGGCAAGAGCTTCAAATCAATCAGTACAACGCGTTGTACGCATTGATTGGTATTAAATTCGGCGGTAACGGCACGACAACTTTCAAATTGCCAGACTTAAGAGGTGCAGAACCAATCCCGAACATGATGTATTGTATTGCAATGACAGGTATTTTCCCTTCAAGACAATAGTCAAAACGAATTAAGTTTAATTTCTGAAAAGAATGTTAAGGTAATTTCAAAAACTCTAACTCATTTTAGGAGGTCATTTTTTATGGATTATTACATAGGCGGAATTGTACTTTTTCCTTACGGTTATGCCCCATACGGTTGGGCACTCTGTGATGGTACAGTTTATACCGTTAATCAGTATCAAGCTTTATATTCATTACTTGGACAAAGATTTGGCGGAAATGGTAGCACGACCTTTGCAGTACCAAATCTAATGGGTGCAGAACCTATACCAAATATGAATTATTATATCTGCATGCAAGGCCTTTACCCATCAAGAGGTTAATAGATTATATCAAAGAGTGAACGACTGCTTAGAAAATAAAATAATCAAAATATTAATTTGTTTTGAGTGGAAAGGATGGATTTAATAATGGCAATTACTAATCTTGCTTATAATAGACCAGTAACGGCAAACGGATTCGTTAAACCGTTTACACCATCCAAGGCTGTTGACGGAAATGTAACAGCTTTAAACAGATGGTTATGCAATTCTGTAAGTACAAATAAACCGGCTACATTGTCTGTAGATTTAGGGAGACCTTGCTTAATCAGTTCATGGGTACTCAGACATATGGGTTCAGTTGCAGGGTGGATGTCACCAAATTACAACATGGCAGATTTTAAACTTTTCGGTAGTTATGATAATTCAAGTTGGGTGGCTATTGACACGGTTACGAACAACACAACTAGCTTAACCAATCGTACGCTTCCAACTCCAGTGGTTTACAGATTTGTGCAACTCAGCGTGACCAAAGGTTTAAATAATAATAATCAATTGGCTTCTGTAGTCGATTTAGCTATCAACGGTAGTGGCACACCTTATCTTTTAGGTCTGAACCTCAACGCTAATGGTACGCCGTTAACAGTCAGCCCAACTTTTGCGCCAACTGTATTGAATTATACAACTCCAAATGTGCCGTTTGCCACAACAAGCGTCAACGTGGTTGCCAGTGCACAAGATCCATCGGCTTCTATAAAAATCAACGGTGTGGCTACGTCAAGCGGTGCAAGTACAGCGGTTAGTTTAAACGTGGGAAGTAATTCTATTGTGGTTACTCTAACTGCATTTGACGGGACTACTGCATCTTATACCGTTACAGTCGTTAGAGAGCAAGGCGCTGGTCTAAGCGGTCTTACAATCAGCAGTGGTGCACTAAGCCCAGCATTTGCAAACGACACATTAGGGTACACGACTCCAAACGTAGGTTATGACACCGCAAGCGTTACAGTGACACCAACTGCTGCTACTGGGACAACCATAACAGTAAACGGAACAGCTGCAACCAGTGGACAAGCAGCACCTGTAACCTTGACAGTAGGTAGCAATACCATCACTATTGTGACTACAACGGGTGGCGTTTCTAAAACCTATACCATTACAGTGGTCAGAGCGAGCAATCCGTATTTGGCAAGTTTGACAGGTATAGTAGGACTTAATTTTGTGAAAACCACCTATAATTACACTCTATCTGTCTCAAATGTGACTTCAAAAGTCAAACTAACACCACTAGCAGAAGATGCTGCAGCTACTGTGAAAGTTAATACAGTTGTCGTTCCGGCAGGAAGCAGTTCAGCGGGTATTTCTTTAAACGTTGGTATCAATACCATAATAGTTGATGTTGCCTCAGCAAGTGGTGGTGACAGCAGAAAGTATACTTTAAGCGTTACAAGACAATCATAAAAAAAGTAAGTCAATGTTGATTTTGACTTTGATGAAAAGTATTTAATAATCAATGTACAAAAGTTATACCTCATATTGCATAACCTCATGGAGATTAGATCATAATGGAAACAGCTTTATGTTTTCAAAGGTTGATGTTGAAATGGAGGTTATGCAATTTTGGTTTTCTTTGATTTAATTAAATAGCAATAAATAAAAAAATAGAGAGGAGTAAAATTATGAAAATGAAAAGAATGGCCTTTTTGTTAGCGGTGATCCTAATGTGGACTTCAATGGGTCTAACGGGCTTTGCGACTGCTCTTGAGGGGGGGGATAGGGACTTAAGTGCGCCACTACTTACTTCATCGTCAACCAATATAAACATAAACGGTAAATATTTTAGAATTATTCCCAGTACCACAACTACATATACCATTAAAACAGAAAATACAGCTCCCGGGGGAGACCCATACGGCGCCATATATAATTCCGCGGGTATCCTTATAACAACCGATATTAATAATGGTGCGGGTGGTGTGTATGATGATGGAGATGCACAGAATGCGGGAGGCGTGGAAGCATGTGACTTTTTATTTACGTGTAGCCTTACTGCGGGTCAGACCTATTATATAGGGGTTGTAGATTATACTCCAACTAGTCCGCCGTATCATACCACTGATTTGGTCATTACAGGTGCACCACTGCTTGCACCAGCTACAATAAACGTTACTGGTTCAGGTACCACAGCCTACTACAAAGCAGGTCAAACCATTAGCGTATCGGGAACAACTGCTAACGCAGGTGGCGGAAACGTTACTGTTGCGGCAACTATTGACGGTCATACTCAGTCTACTGTTGTAACGGGCGGGACTGGTCCATGGACATTAACTTGGGATGTTAATGCTCTAGCCATAGCGGAAGGCACCTATAACCCTGTATTCTCAGCGGATAACGGAGGCGGTGCAGGGGTAACAAATGTCACTCATACAGGTGGCATAGTGGTTGACAAAACAGCGCCAACTTTGAGTGCAGTGAGTTCAAGCGATGTTAACAATGCAGGCGCCAAAATAAACTTTACTTCTGATCAAGCAGGTACTTATTACTACTTGCTTTATGCAGCAGGTGACTTAGCTCCAAATGCGGCAACCATAAAAACGCAAGGAACAGCGGTTGCAAAAGGAACGGCGGCAGCCTCGGTTGGAGCTCATACAATCAACTTAACTGGGTTGACTCAGTTAACAGCCTATAAAGCTTATGTGATTGTTGAAGACGCTTCGACTAATGTTTCAGCAGTCTCCACCATTGCTTTTGATACTACTGCCACACCAGACGTCACAGCTCCAATTTTAAGTAGCGTCAGTGTCACTGGTGTAACCCACTCGGGTGGTACACTAAGCTTCACCTCTGACGAAGTAGGGACTTATTATTATTTGGTGTATGCTTCAGCCGACTCAGCACCAAATGCAGCAACTATAAAGCTTCAAGGAACAGCGGTAACTAAGGGAACAGCTGCAGCTGCAGCGTCGGCTAACACCGCTACAATTAGCGGATTGACCCCGTCTACTGCCTATAAGTTATACGTGGTTGTGGAAGATGCCTTAAGCAATATGTCGCTGGTCTCTCCAGCAACCTTTACATCAGCAGCACCTCCAGACGTTACAGCACCAACCATAACTAATGGAAATGTTACTAGTATAACAAGTTCGTCGGCTACCGTAAACTTTGATACAGACGAAGGTGGAACTTACTATTATCTGTTATATCTTTCAGGAGATGCTGCCCCAGATGCAGCCACAATCAAAGCTCAAGGGACATCTATAAAAAAAGGAACAAATACTGCGACTCTAGCAAATGCATTTAGTTTGACAGGTCTAAACGATTCCACTTCTTACAAGGCACATATCTTTGTAGAAGACGCAGCTAGCAATCAATCAGCTGTATCGAGCATTTCGTTTACAACATTAGACGTAACAGCACCAACCTTAAGCGCTGAAAGTGCCAGTGGAATCAGTGGCGTAGGTGCTACATTAAACTTCACCTCAAATGAAGCAGGCAACTTCTACTACGTGGTCTACGCAGCGGCAGACTCAGCTCCGGATGCAGCGACAGTCAAAGCTCAAGGCACTGCACTTGCAAAAGGCACAGCAGTAGCTTTGGCATCAGCTAATACAGCCAGTTTCGTTGGCCTAGCTGAAACTACGGCTTACAAAGCGTATGTCATTGTTGAAGACTCATCAGGAAACAAATCAGCGGTATCACCTATATCGTTCACAACTTTAGATGCAACAGCACCAACATTAAGCGCTACAAGTGCGAGTGGAATCAGCGGTGTAGGTGCTACACTAAACTTCACCTCAAATGAAGCGGGCAACTACTATTACATGGTTTACGCAGCAGCAGACTCAGCTCCAGATGCGGCAACGGTAAAAGCTCAAGGCACTGCACTTGCAAAAGGTACAGCAGCAGCTTTGGCATCGGCTAATACAGCCAGTGTCACTGGCTTAACTGAAGCGACAGCCTACAAAGCGTATGTCATTGTCGAAGACTCAGCAGGAAATAAGTCAGCGGTATCACTTATATCGTTCACAACTTTAGACGTAACAGCACCAACCTTAAGTGCTGAAAGTGCCAGTGGAATCAGCGGTGTAGGGGCTACTTTAAACTTCACCTCAAATGAAGCGGGTAACTTCTACTACGTGGTCTACGCAGCGGCAGACTCAGCTCCGGATGCGGCAGCTGTAAAGGATCAAGGCACTGCACTTGCAAAAGGCACAGCAGTAGCTTTGGCATCGGCAAATACAGCCAGTTTCACTGGCTTAACTGAAACTACGGCTTACAAAGCGTATGTCA
>CAYOLV010000001.1:98726-1195038 GCA_964404895.1 uncultured Peptostreptococcaceae bacterium
AATACAGCCAGTTTCACTGGCTTAACTGAAACTACGGCTTACAAAGCGTATGTCATTGTTGAAGACTCATCAGGAAACAAATCAGCGGTATCACCTATATCGTTCACAACTTTAGATGCAACAGCACCAACATTAAGCGCTACAAGTGCGAGTGGAATCAGCGGTGTAGGTGCTACACTAAACTTCACCTCAAATGAAGCGGGCAACTACTACTACGTGGTCTACGCAGCAGCAGACTCAGCTCCAAACGCGGCAACGGTAAAAGCTCAGGGAACAGCCTTAGCAAAAGGCACATCAACAGCTTTGGCATCGGCTAATACAGCTAGTGTCACTGGCTTAACCGGAACTACAGCCTATAAAGCGTATGTCATTGTAGAAGACGCAGCTAACAATCAATCAGCTGTATCGAGCATTTCGTTCACAACTTTAGACGCAACAGCGCCAACGTTAAGCGCCGAAAGTGCTAGTGGAATCAGCGGTGTAGGTGCTACGTTAAACTTCACCTCAAATGAAGCAGGCAACTACTACTACGTGGTCTACGCAGCGGCAGACTCAGCTCCAGATGCGGCAACAGTAAAAGCTCAAGGCACTGCACTTGCAAAAGGAACAGCAGCAGCTTTGGCATCAGCTAATACAGCTAGTGTCACTGGTTTAACTGAAACGACAGCATATAAAGCGTATGTCATTGTTGAAGACTCATCAGGAAACAAATCAGCGGTATCACCTATATCGTTCACAACTTTAGACGTAACAGCTCCAACCTTAAGCGCTGAAAGCACCAGTGGAATCAGCGATGTAGGCGCTACACTAAACTTCACTTCAAACGAAGCAGGGACTTACTACTACGTGGTCTACGCTTCAGCAGACTCAGCCCCAAATGCAGCGACAGTAAAAGCTCAGGGAACAGCTTTAGCAAAAGGCACATCAACAGCATTAGCCTCAGCTAATACAGTGAGTCTCAGCGGCTTAACAGCAACTACAGCCTACAAGGCCTATGTGGTAGTAACAGACGCTGCAAATAATGATTCAATCGTTTCAACTTTAGCTTTTTCAACAACTGCAACACCAGACACTACAGCGCCAACGGTAACCGGTCAGGGTGCGACAAGCATCACACATACAACGGGCACGCTAAACTTTACTTCAAATGAAGCGGGTACTTACTACTATGTGGTCTACCCATCAGCAGACCCAGCACCAAATGGGGCAACGGTAAAAGCTCAAGGAGCAGCAGTGGCAAAAGGGCAAGCACCAGCTTCAGCCTCAGCTAATACAATCAATGTCACAGCCTTAACTGCCTCTACAGCCTATAAGGCATACGTAATAGTAGAAGACAGTTCAAACAATATTTCTGCAGTTGTAACCATAGCACTGACTACTACAGCGGCACCAGACACCACAGCACCGACTTTAAGCAGTGAGAGTGCAAGTGGACTCAGTGCCACTGGAGGTACGTTGAACTTTACCTCTAATGAAGTAGGGACTTACTATTATGTGGTCTATGCAGCAGCAGACTCAGCTCCAAACGCGGCAACGGTAAAAGCTCAAGGTGTTGCAGTTGCAAAAGGAACTGCAGCAGCATTAGCCTCTGCTAATACAATCAGTATCAGCGGCTTAAGTGGATCTACTGCTTACAAAGCTTATGTGGTTGTAGAAGACAGTTCTAACAACGCTTCTGCTGTTTCAACAATTGTTTTTACAACAACAGCAACAGCAGACACAACAGCGCCAATCATAAGCAGTGAAAGTGCCAGTGGAATTAGTTCGACAGGTGCTACACTAAACTTTACCTCTAGTGAAACAGGGACCTATTACTACGTGGTCTATCCTTCAGGTGACTTGGCACCAAATGGCGCAACAGTTAAAGCACAAGGCCCAGCAGTAGCAAAAGGCACGGGTTCGGCTAATGCCTCAAATAATACGGCTAACTTCAGCGGTCTAAGTGCACTAACAGATTATAAAGCCTATGTCGTTGTGGAAGATGCAGCTAGCAATATGTCAGCTGTTTCAACCATCACATTTGTCACAACAGGTTCAGCGATAACACTTCCTAGCGCACCAACGGCTGTGAGTGCAACAGCTGGAGATCAGTCTGCAGTGGTGACATTCATTGCACCAACATATGATGGTGGTACGCCAATCCTTTCATATAAGGCGACTTCTTATCCTGAAAATATCACAGCATATGGGTTAGGCACTTCAAATACAATTAATGTGACAGGTTTAACAAATGGTGTGACCTACTTCTTTACGGTAGAAGCGATTAACGGTGTTGGAAGCAGTCCTATGTCAGCAGCCTCTAATAGTGTTATACCTGGAGGAAATAGCGGGTTAAGTACTTTAACGGCAAGTTTCGACAAGAAAACTTCTGCACAAGCGGACATCACACTTAGCATGAACCTAAATGGAAATGTTTTAACAAATATTAAAAATGGAACAGTTACATTAGTTCCAAATACAAATTACTTTACTTCTGGCAGTGCAGTGACTATTTCCAAAACTTATTTGGCAAGTCTTGCAGTTGGAACAGTAAACTTGACGTTCGACTTTAGCAATGGATTAGACCCTGTACTGGCAATTACAGTAAGCGACACAACGCCAACAGGCGGCGGTGGAGGCGGCGGTGACGACGATAAGCCTAAAACTGGCGGCGGTGGAAGTGGAACAGGAACAAGTCCAGGTACGGGAACAGTAGTTGTAACGCCAGTTTCAACGCCACCTGTAACGCCGTCTAAACCAACTGCCACAGTTATTGTCAATGGTGAAGATCAATCGGCTGGAACTTCTGTAAACGGTGTAGAAAATGGACAAACAACAACTGTTGTCACTGTAGATACAACAAAACTTGACAGTGTTCTAGCAGTTAAAGGGGATCATGCAACGGTTACAATTCCAATCTCGTCAGATTCTGATGTAGCTATTGCAGGCTTCACTGGGCAAATGGTTAAAAATATGGAGACTAAGGACGCAACAGTAGTGGTTCAAACAGACACTGCTACTTATACGCTTCTCGCTTCTGAAATCAATATTGACGCCGTTTCCAAACAGCTCGGTCAAAACTTGAAACTTTCTGATATTCAGGTTCAAATCAGAATTGCTGAACCTTCAGCTTCATCGGTTAAAGTTGTAGGAGACTCTGCTAAAAAAGGTGACTTTACCATTATGGTACCTGCAGTAGATTTTTCAATAGAATGTATCTTTGGCGGTAAGACAGTTAACGTAGACAGCTTCAATTCTTACGTTGAAAGAACAGTGGCAATTCCTCAGGGCGTTGATCCTAACAAAATTACTACAGGTGTTGTGGTCAATCCTGACGGATCAGTACACCACGTACCGACTCAGGTCATTCAGGTCAATGGTAAATATTTCGCAAAAATTAACAGCAGAACAAACAGTGTTTATACTGTTATCTGGAACCCAATCACCTTTACAGATGTGAACAATCACTGGGCAAAAGATTCTGTGAACAATATGGGTTCTAGAAAAGTTGTAAACGGCGTTGGTAATGGAAATTACAATCCAAACAAGGACATTACTCGTGGAGAGTTTGCTGCCATTATAGTGAGAGCCCTTGGTTTACAAGCAAGTACGGGTGAGAGCACATTTAAAGATATTAAAAATACAGATTGGTATTACGGCTATATAGTAACAGCAAGTAAATACGGTATTATCAATGGCTACAATGCAGCTAAATTTGCGCCAAATGATAAAATTACACGAGAACAGGCAATGACAATGATTTCAAGAGCCATGAAAATGACTGGATTGGAAGCTGCCATGTCTGATGCCGAAATGAGTGCTTTACTTGCAAGTTATAAAGATGGCGGAAAGATTGAAGCTTTTGCAAAAGTAGCCATCGCATGTTGCTTAAAAACAGAGGTTGTTTCTGGCACTAGCCAGAAAACGTTGGCACCAAAGCATAATATTACAAGAGCTGAAGTTGCAGTCATCATTGAAAGATTGCTTAAAAAATCTAAGTTGATCTAATCTAAAACGAAATAGAGGTAGATCAGAAAAGCTCCCTAAAAAGTGGACGTTTGAAATGAAAACTGTCACTGATTGGGGAGTTTTTTGTATATATCTTATGAGTATCGTTAATATTAGAGATTAAGAGTTCTTTAGTACAAGATATTTATTTGGAACAACCTGATATAATAGTTAATGGAAAAGCTTAACGGAGGTGATGATTTTGAAATTGAAAATTAAACAACTTGAAACCCAACAACTGGAAATCTATCTGGATATTTTACTGGAAAGGGCATTGTGGCTAGAAAGTATTAATCAACCCATGTGGAATACGAACAATTTAAATCCAGTAAATTTTGAAAAAATGTACCCCAATAATAGACCGTATCTCCTTTATTGTGGCGATGAAGTTGTAGGTGGGTTTATTCTACTCAAGAAAGATGGTTTTCTATGGAGTGAGTCAGAGAATCTTGAGAATGCCTACTATATACACAAGTTGGTTATTAAACCAGAGTATTCTGGTAAGGGTTATGCAAAGGAAAGCCTCAATCTGATAATGAATTTAGCAAAGGATGAAGGTGTCGATTATTTAAGGCTAGATTGTTATGGCGATCGGGCCAACCTGATAAAGTTATATGAAGACAGTGGTTTTTACAATAAGAGAAGTACTGTAATGGACGACGGCATCGTACTAAAGTCTTACGAGTTGAAATGTGAATAGAGGAGATTGAAATGCTAGAAGAAATCTTGCAGTTTAACAAATACTTTGTTGAAAATAAAGTCTATGAGCAATATATTACCAGCAAATTTCCAGACAAAAAAATAGCTATAGTCTCTTGCATGGATACTCGTTTGACGGAGCTATTGCCTGCCGCCCTTGGTCTTAGAAACGGTGATGTGAAGATTATCAAAAACGCAGGGGGTATTATTTCTCACCCTTTTGGAAGTGCCATGAGAAGTCTTCTCATTGGCATATATGAATTAGATGTTCAAGAAATTTTGGTCATAGGCCATTCCGATTGTGGGGCAAGGTGTACTGACAGCCGCAGCCTCATTGAAAAAATGAAGGCCAGAGGAATCGAGCAAACGAATATTGACCTTATAAAATATGTGGGCATTGACTTTGAATCTTGGTTAGGCGGTTTTCAAAATGTGGAGCAGTCTATTAAAAATTCTGTAGAATTAATTCAAAAACACCCCTTAGTGCCAGAAGGTATAACAGTTTGTGGTCTAGTCATTGACTCAACTACAGGGGCTTTAACAAAAGTGATTTAAATCCACTGAGAGAGGGTGTCTTATGGATTTTGAAAGAGATATAGACTCAGGCAAATTAGTATTGATGGAGGGTGCTTTAGGCGAGCGGCTAAAAAGAGAGTATGGCATAACCTTTGATGAAGATGTGGCCATGGCAGGGCTGGTAAAGGACATAAAAGGTAGAGTCGCTCTACAAGAATTGTGGAACAGCTACCTAGAAATTGCAAAAACCTATGGGTTGCCTTTTTTAGCAACGACGCCAACCCGAAGAGCCAATAAAGAAAGAGTTACTCAGTCTGCCTTTGAGGAATCCCTCATTCAAGACAATGTGGATTTTCTAAAAAAGGTTCGTCTGGAAGCTAATATTTCCAATATGTACATTGGCGGGCTGATGGGCTGTAGGGGTGACACTTACACAGCTGATCAGGTCTTATCCGTTCAAGAGGCAAAGGCTTTTCACAGTTAGCAATGTGACCGTCAAAAAAAGATTTAGAGGCATACAGGCCAACACTTCTCCGCTTTCGCCGGTAGAACTAGACGGCGCGGTAGATATAAAATGTTCAGACCCAGAGCTTTTAGCACGTTTTGTTTCAAAACTCCCAGAAGTGGTGGCGCTTTCAATTATAGGTGGTTGTTGCGGCACAGATGACCGCCATATGAGGGCTTTGACAGAAGCGTGCCTCTCTTAATTGGGCACTAGAAGAGAGGAAAAATGTACAGTAGAAGTATATCCTTAGGTTAGGAGTTGAAAATATGGAATGGATAGAACGGTTAAATGCGGCAGTTAACTATATTGAGGAAAATATAACAGAGACAGTGGATTTAGATGCGGTTGCAAAGATTGCATGCTGTTCCACCTATCATTTTCAGAGAATGTTCACTTATATGGCAGATGTCCCCTTGTCCGAGTATATACGTCGCCGAAAAATGTCTTTAGCCGCGGTTGAGCTGCAAACAGGCAAAGAAAAAGTGATAGACCTCTCTCTGAAATACGGGTATGAGTCTCCAACGGCATTTAACAGAGCTTTTAAAAGCGTGCAGGGCATATCCCCTACAGAAGCCAGAAAAAGCGGCGTGGTTCTCAAATCCTTTCCTCCCATCAGCTTCAAAATAACCATAAAAGGAGCGAGTGAGATGAATTATCGGATTGAAAAGAAGGATGCATTTAGGATTATAGGTATTTCAGAACCTTTAGAGACAGAAGTCGAGAAAAATTTCGAAGCTGTACCCAAAATGTGGGGCAAAGCAGCTATGGACGGCACTATTGAAAAGTTAGCAGGTCTCATGAACAGCAGTCCTATGGGCGTTTTAGGCGTCAGTGCCTGCGGCAGCGAAGAGCAGTGGCGTTATTACATTGCGGTGGCCAGTACTGAAAAGGAACCAGCAGGCTTTGAGACCTATACCGTGCCAGGCTCTACTTGGGCTATTTTCTCAGGTGAAGGCGATGGTAAATCGATTCAAGACTTGGAAAAACGCATTGTGACAGAATGGCTGCCGACCTCAGGTTATGAATATGCCAATGCCCCAGACGTAGAAGTGTATTTAACATCGGGCTCAGAAAACGTCAAATACGAGGTTTGGATTCCAGTGGTAAATAAATAAGGCATAAAAAAGCTGCTCAGCGAAAGGCTTCCAATCAGGAAGAACCTTAACACTGAGCAGCTTTCCTATTTTTAAGAAATAACGACCTTAATGATGAGTAAAATAGCAATGTGGACAGGGTAGAATGAATAGCCCACGTATTTGTTGAGACGGATATCCAATTGAGTTTGCTTTTCCAGCAAGTTCATAAAGCCGATGATTGGAATGGCCAGCACACTTCTAGCTTGGAAGAAGATCCCTGACATCGCCAGTAAAGTATTTCCATAATAAATATGGTAATCGTAAATGGTTTTATAGGAGGTCAGACACTTCCATAGGGAATCTCCGGTGCTGAAGTGCAGCCATCTCGCTGCGGAATAGTATGCGCCTAAACCAGATAAGACCACATAGGCAATGAGCATTGGGAAAAAGCGTTTTCCAAAAATGTAAAAGAGCAAGACAAACAAAACTCCAGAAGAACCGTATTCGATACTGATGCCTGTTTTATAATACATTAAATCTGGAACCACAATTAATACGGCTGTAAGAAGACTAAACCCAAGGGCCTGCAGCAGTTTGCTTTTTTGAGCAGAAAAAACATCTTTCCAAGCCAACTTACTAAGCTCCAAAGACTGTAAGACCCCCAAGGAGAACAGAAGTGTAAACATTATGTTCAATCCTTGCCAATCCAAGGTCAAAGTTGGATTGAACCAAAGATAGGGAATCTGAGAAATCAGTGCAAAGATGAAAAGTCGTTTAGCATACTTCGGTCGACTGGATGTTTTTTGAAAACCTAAGGCAATTTGATAAGCGAAAATTGGAAATGCAATACGGCCAATCGTTCTAAACATCATTTCATGAGGAAAGTAAAGATAACCCACGTGGTCAATGAGCATAGTGACCAAAGCCACTATTTTGAGTAAGTCGTTGCGATGGGTTTTGTTGGGAATGGCTGTCTGTTCGAGAATTTCCATGAATATTTTCCCCTCTCAATTGTAAGATTTAGCCATAGTTTACCATACAGAGGAGAAGAAATAAACAGAAAATTTGAAACATTAAAATTTTAAAAACGAAGAGTTAAATTTTTGCAACTGCTACAATATAATTATGCCCATATTTCTTGGCGCATTTAGGACAGGTGGTATAATAGAAGTAGTATTTTTCAGCCGTATAATTTAAGGATGATAAATAGGTTTCGAATTCTTTTAGATATTTGGGAACATTATTATAAGGGCCGTCAAAGACTTTGCTGACAAAAGTGCCGTTAAACCTGGCAATATCCACTTCAGAACTTTCTCCAGTGACAGTCATATAAAGTTCCGAACGCCAAGGTGAAGGGTCATAAGCTAGGAGCATAAAGTCTTTTAGATCAGGAGCAATCCCAAGAGCCTCGGCTTTTTTCCACATTTTAGTGATAGTTTTTCCATAAATACCTGGAAGAGGCATATGGAAAAATTGAGGAACCGAGTCACACAAAAACAACTTGTCCTGCCATTGATGGGTTACACCGTCCCAAGGTGCAGGGTCAAATTCAGGGCAACAAACCGCATTCGTTTCACTCATTGATAAAACCTCCTATTCATGTAAAAATCCATTTCAACACACTAAACAACGTTGACTAAAAATTTAAAACTTAAAATAGAAATGAGGCAATCCTATGAAACTGTTGAATTATGTATCAGAAGACACTCTAAGACTGGGTATTTGGACTGAAAAAGGCATCCTAGACGTCTCTAAAGAAGACCAAACCATGACTATGGAAAAGCTTATAGCTCTAGGCGATGAAGGTCTTCACCGCATGCAGAGCCTCTTAGTAAATAGTGAGAGTGTTGGCCAGTATCTTCAAGAGAATGAAATTATTTTTGGGACACCGCTGACTCACCCTGAAAAAATACTTTGCATTGGGCTGAACTATGTCAGTCATACAGAAGAATGCCATATGGAACTGCCAAAATTTCCAGTAGTCTTTAGCAAGTTTAATAATGCACTAGCGGCACATCAAGAAGACATTGAACTGCCTGAAAATGCCCTTCAAGTCGACTACGAAGCCGAATTGGTTATTGTCATGGGAAAGACTGCAAAAAAGGTGAGCCGAGAAGAAGCCCTAAACTATGTCTTTGGCTACACCGTAGGCAATGACTTATCTGCAAGAGATTTACAGTTTAGAACTCCTCAATGGTTGATTGGAAAAACTTGTGATCAATTTGCGCCCATTGGCCCATGGATTGTGACCAGAGAAGAAATCGACCCTAATCATTTAAGCATTGGCTGTACGGTGAATGGCGAACGCAGACAAGATGGGAATACAGCAGATATGATTTTCGATTGTGCTGAAATTATTCACTATCTATCCCACCAGATGACTCTAAAACCAGGGGATTTGATTTTCACAGGTACCCCTATGGGAGTTATTCTAGGCTATCCAGAAGCACAACAGGTCTGGCTCAAAAAAGGAGACCGAGTCGTGGTAGAGATAGAAGGCATAGGACAACTGGAGAACAGATTGATTTAATGAGGGTTCAGCTTAGTTGTCTGGTTTTATACCTACACTTCTTTAAAGCCGAATCTTTCGAATATCTTCTTTGAGGCGCTCAATATCTCTTAAGAAACTTTCAATGTCGTGTTCATGTTCCAGTTCGTCATTGAGAATGGTAATCGCCATTTGGTAAGTCGCAAGGTCTTTTGCAATTGTAAATTGAGCAATTTCTTCGTACCGCTGAATCGCACATCTTTCGCCGCGAAGATTTTGCTCAAGAATGGCCTCCACATAAGGATCTACAGGCTCTTCATAGTCACACCGTGCAAAGCTGCTCCATTGGTTGGGGTTGAGAACGGGTGTGCCCCCTAATTGAAGAATCCGATTGACTACAAGAACGGCATGACCAAGTTCTTGAGTGGCGTGAAGTAGGAGTTCAGGCTCAATTTCACTGCGCATTGGCCCTTCCATCATGCGAGCCCCAATCCAATATTGGTAATAGGCAAGCCATTCTTCAGAAAGGGCTTCGTTTAACATAAGAATCAGTTTTTCCACATCAAGATTTGCAATATCAACTGCTTTTTTACCCATTTGAAAACCTCCATAGTCGTAATGAATAGTTGGTGCAAAGGAGGAGATGAATGATGCCTTACATATACGTTATTTTTGCCGCTGCCCTTTGGGGTATCATTGGCATATTTAGCAAATCCCTTACTGCTCTGGGCTTTGATGCGACTCAAATTGTATTTGTCAGGGCTTTCGGTGCCACACTTTTTTTAGGCATCTACATTGGGTTAACCAATAGAAAGCACCTTGTCATCGTCCTTAAAGATAGCCTTTACTTTGTTGGAACAGGTATTGTGAGCTTTGTCTTCTTTAACTGGTGTTATTTCAACGCTATTGAGCAGACCTCCTTATCGATTGCCGCTATTTTGCTGTACACAGCACCAACCATCGTCACGTTCTTGTCGGTTATGCTGTTTAAAGAAAAAATGACGAATAGAAAATGGATTTCACTTATACTGACGTTTACAGGCTGTCTCTTGGTCACGGTTTTTTCGGGTGTTGGGGGAATAAACCTTTCAGGAACAGGAATACTTCTAGGCTTAGGCTCAGGCTTCGGTTATGCCCTCTACAGTATTTTTGGAAGATACGCCTTGAAAAAATACACGGTGCTGACGGTGACCTTTTACACGTTTGCATTTGCCAGTTTGGGGTTAGTGCCAATAACCAATTTGTATGAAATGAAATCCCTACTCAGCCTTCCCGGTGGGCTGTTTAACACACTAATGATTTGTCTTGTGTCCACCGTAGCACCTTTTCTTTTGTATACAAAGGGGCTCAGCCGCTTGGAAACCAGCAAGGCGTCAGTCATTGCAACCTTGGAGCCCATTGTTGCCACCTTAGTCGGGGTACTCCTGTTTGCAGAACCGATGACAGCCGTCAAAGGCATTGGCATTTTATTGGTCATATGGGCAGTTAAAATTCTGTAATACTGCTAAATTTTGAACCTTAACCATCTTTGAGGTAGTCGATTACCTTAATGGCACCTGATTCTAATAATGACTTCCAAACCGCCTTCGAGGCGGTTTTTAATTTCCATATCTCCGTCCAGCAGTTGGCAAATAATGTTGTAAGCAATACTTAAGCCAATCCCTAAATGACCATAATTCTGAGCGCTGGTGAAGAGGGGGTCAAAGACCTTGCATAGATTCTCTTCTGAGATCCCAGGACCATTGTCACAGACGTGAAGGATGGCATAGTCACCATCTGTATAGTAATAGAAGTCTATGTGTTGCTGCCCATCCTGTGGACTTCTCGCACCATGTACAATAGCATTGTTGACAACTTGACTGAGGACTTGCTCCAGTGCATTCTGATAAGAAGTCATTTGAGTATCGGGGTTAAAATGAATTTCCCATGCCACTTTCTTGAAAGACGAAGATTTTTCCACTACGCTTTGGATCAGCTCTAGCAAATTAAATTGAGTCCTGACAAGATTTTCTGTGGAAATACTTAAAGATTTAAAGGCATCGACAATGGTGACCAGCCGTTCAAGACCCAATTCAATCACTTTATTCACATCGGCGACTGACTCAAGGAATTGAATTAAATCTGAGTCGGTGAGCTTGCCCTGATTAAAATTGGCAACCATATCTTCTTGTTGCATCTTAAGAAAAGAAGACGAGGAAATAATATTGCCAAGAGGGGTGTTGAAGAGATGGGTAATATTGGTCACTAATCGAGTCAGAGCGGTGATTCGTTGATTTTCCTTGCGCTTAATGTCGGTAATATCCACGGCAATGCTGAGCAACCCTATTTCACTTTGGTTCATAATGGGATAAGGCACCTTTTTAATGTCATAAATGTGTTCAACGCCGTGAACGTCAGTGAGCAGATATTCTTTTAAATGCATTTTTTGATTTTTTTTAAGCACCTCAGTTTCAATAATCCTAAACCGATTCATTGGGGTATAGGCATTTATTTTATAGATTTCAAGATCTTGCTTCCCTTCGATGTCCTTCGGAGTCAAGCCGAAAAATTGAGCATAGGCATCGTTTACAGTTATAAAATTTTGATTAGAATCTTTTGAAAAAACAGGATAGGGTATTAAATCAATCAGTTCTCTTAATTGCTTCTCGTAAATTTGACTTTGATAAAGAGCCTTTTTAAGTTCTTCATTTTGAGTCATAAATTCCTGCTTCAATTTCTGAGATTTCAAATACAGATAAACACTTATGGCAAACATTAATAAAACGAGAAGTGCTGCAGTTACAAATAAGTTCGGTTGAATAGTCCCCATTGCAAGCGTCATATTGATTCCTCCATAAGATTTGTTTCCACCTTAGGAAAATACCCCAAAATGAATTTTTATATCTACAAATTCTAAGGTTTAATTACCAAAAGGACATGATTTTAAAAGAAATTTTTAAATTCTGAATAATAACCCTTGCTATTTATTAGAACCTAGTGTAGAATTAACTTATTCTTGCATGTGCATTAGTATCAACTTTAAAATTTTAAAGAAGAATCGTTTCTGATCAACTCTAAATTTTAGGTGACATGGTTTTGCAAATGGAAAAGAAAAAATAAAATTTGGAGGTATCGATTATGAACGGTACAGTAAAATGGTTTAATGCAGAAAAAGGTTTTGGTTTTATCACAGCAGAAGACGGCACAGATGTGTTCGCACACTTCTCACAAATCCAAAAGAGCGGTTTCAAAACTCTTGAAGAAGGCGAAAAAGTTACTTTCGAAGTAACTCAAGGCGCTAAAGGTCCTCAAGCTGAGAACATCGTTAGCTTATAATTAAAACCATTAAAGGTTGTCCAAGTGTAAACTTGTGACAACCTTTTTTTAGTTTTTGACTAAAAAATGAATTATTTACCCCCGATGGTATTCTTTTTGATAGGAACAGCGGTATTGTGGGCATATATAGAGCAACTCGGAAATCTGGCTTGGAGGCAATTATATGCAGACTCATATCTCTAATTTATTAATGGGCATAGGCATTGTATTTGTTTTCTTTTTCTTTTATGCCATTATAAAAAAAAGAAGCCGAAACGCCAATCTATTTGCAATCATGTGTTTGGCAGTAGCCACATATGTCATCGGTTATAGTTTGGAACTTCGGGCAACTACCATTGAACAACTTCAAGCTTGTTTAAAGTTGGAGTATTTTGGTGCGCCTTTTATGACTGTTTTTTGGTTTATGTTCTCTTATAAATTTTATTTCAATCGTCACGTTTCTTTTAGAATGGGTTTGCTGATCATGGTTGTACCTTTAACGACTTTATTTTTTAATGTGAACAATGATTATTTTCATATTTTATATCAGCGAATTGATTTCATAAAAGTTGGAAATTATCTTGTGGCAGATTTTACCAGGGGGCCTTGGTACTATTTCTATAGTCTTTATTCTTATTGCATTATTCTCTATGGTTGCTACCTGTTTTTTAAAATTTGGAAAGTCTCACAAAATAAAATGATTAAAACTCAGGCTCTTATCATGTTCTCGGGTACCATCATGCCTGTCCTTTGTAACCTAATCTATTTAGCAGGTTTTACTCCTGCGGGCTTAGATATTACACCTTTTGGCCTGCTCTTCTTAGCCATACTTTACGGGTTTGCCCTATTTAAGTATGACGTTCTTGAACTAAAGGAAATTGTAAAGTCTATTGTTTTTGAAGAGATTGATGAAGCAATTCTAGTCATTGATAATCGAAATCGTTTGATAGAATTCAATGTTGCGGCAGCAAAAGTTTTTCCTTGGATGAACTTAAACAATGTGGGGATGGATATTAACCAATTTGATTATGGAAGTGCTCTCATCCAAAGTGAAGATTCAGTATTTAAAATGGAAGTTTCAACTGAAGGGACTGACCGATCTTATGAGTTTAGAAAGTCATTGCTCCAAGTTAAAAATGAAAATGCAGGGGAAATTATTTTCTTTAGAGATGTGACCGTAGAAAAGCAAATGGTTGATCAGTTGGATCTGTTAGCCAGTTTTGATGCGCTGTCGCAAGTATACAACCGTAGAAAGCTTTTAGAAGAGGCTGACAAGGAAGCGGTTCGCGCCGTGCGCTATTACGATTATTTATCAGTCCTCATGATTGACATTGACCTGTTTAAGAGCATCAACGACCGTTATGGTCACCTTGCAGGAGATGAAGTGATTTATTGTATCGCCCAAGAAATCAAAAAGAAAATCAGAAATATTGATATTGTTGGCAGGTATGGTGGGGAAGAGTTTGTAGCAGTGTTGTCCAATGCCAATCAGGAGAGCGCGTTAAAAGTTGCAGAGACCATCAGAAAGGCTATTGAAGAAGCAGTGATTCTTTATGGCGAAGATCAGATTAAAGCGACAGTCAGTATAGGTGTAGCAGTGACAGAGACCAGCCAACAAAGAGTTATTCCAATTATGGGCATTATTGATTTGGCAGACCGTTGCATGTATAAAGCCAAAGAGAAGGGCAGAAACAGGGTGGAATATGCCCTCTATGAGATACCTGCCTCTTTACGCAGAGCCAATGAAATTCTATAATAGAGAGAGACCCATAAAGTAAACTGGAAGTTGTAGGTACCTTTAATGCTAAAATCTTTTTTCGACAAACTTTTTGAGGAGACAGTTTTTCTGATACTCCTCATTTTATTGGGCATAAGTCTGCTGTTCAGAGTCCCCAGCCCAGCTGCCATAGACTGGCGTGTTATTGCAGCACTTTGGAACCTTATGTCAGTAGCGATTGCCATGGAAGATCAATGTTTTTTAGATTGGATTGCCAATCGCATCAGCATCCGTTTCCATAATGAAAGAAGACTGGCACTATCTCTGATATCAACGGCGATGGTTCTTTCCATGTTTATGACAAACGATGTGGCGTTATTAACACTGGTTCCTATTACGATTCTAATTGGAAAAAAAGGTAATTTTGACCCATTCAAATTGGTAGCACTGGAAACCGTTGCCGCCAATGTGGGTAGCAGTTTAACCCCTTTTGGAAATCCGCAAAATATTTTTCTGTTTAATCAATACCACATGTCGTTGAGTGGATTTATGTCCATATCCCTTCCTTTTGTGCTGATTGCAGGTTTTGGCATATTTCTCTCAGCAAAATCTTGTCCGTCTATTCACATTGATTTTGAGTTAGATCAAGTCCAGATTAAGTCCAGGAAAAAACTAGCAGTCTACCTGCTCTTATTCCTTTTAGCCATTCTGTCCATTGTACATATTTTGCCATGGCAAGGGGTGACTCTTTTGGTATTAGCTACATTGCTGGTTCTTGAAAGGGAATTGATTCTGCGAGTGGATTACTTTTTGCTCGGAACATTTATATTGTTTTTCCTGCTCATCGACAATCTCATGGCGGTGCCAGGGTTACATGAGTTCATCAGCCACTATTTGACGAACCCCCTGTGGGTCATGTGGCTTTCAGCTATCAGCTCTCAGTTCATCAGCAATGTGCCCAGCGCCATTTTATTTCAACCCTTTGTAGCCGATGTAAAACCCTTGCTCATGGGGGTATCTTTAGGGGGTATGGGAACCTTAATCGCTTCTCTAGCCAATCTGATTTCTTGGAAATTCTATATCAAGAGTTATGAGAAACGAAACTACCTGATTTATTTTACAAAGTTGAATTTAGCCTTATTGATTATATCTGGGCTGGCCATGAGTTTGCTCTTATTGATTTGGAAATAGAGAGGTATACTGATTTAAGGTAAAGGCTGTTCTGGGGTGAGTTACATTTTTGGAGGTCATACAATGGAATTTGTCAGCGTTAAAACCATGATCAGCAAAACGAAAGACACGCGCTGGTTTGGAACGGATTTTAACATGAATATTTATAGAGGCTGTTCCCACGGCTGTATTTATTGTGACAGCCGAAGCGAATGTTACCACGTGGAAGACTTTGATCGGGTCAGAGCAAAGTCGGAGTGTCTGAAAATACTAGAACTGGAACTGAGTAAAAAAAGAACTGCTGGGGTTATTGGAACGGGGGCTATGTCAGACCCCTACAATCCTTTTGAAAAGGAGTATGAACTGACAAGAGGCGCGCTCCAATTGATAGACCAGTATGAGTTTGGCGTCGCCATCGCCACAAAAAGTCCTCTGATTTGCAGAGATATAGACGTGTTACAGCGAATTCAGAGACATTCCCCTGTGTTGGTAAAAATGACGATTACTGCTGCCGATGACCTCCTCAGCCGAAAAGTGGAGCCACGCGTAGCGCCTTCAAGCGAAAGGTTTGAAGCAATTCATCAGTTAAGACAGGCAGGGATTTGCACAGGGCTTTTACTCATGCCTATATTGCCTTTTATTGAAGATCAGCCTGAGAATATTTTGAGTATTGTGGCGCAAGCATCATCAGCTGGTGCTCAATTTATATATCCTGGTTTTGGTGTCACCTTAAGACAAAATCAGCGGGACTATTACTATAAGGCTCTTGATAAAGAATTTCCAGGAATCAGGGGACAATATGAACACACATTTGGAGAGGCTTATAGCTGCAATGCCAGAAATGCCAAAGCACTGTACAGTCTTTTTGCAAAGGCTTGTCAGGAAAAAGGGATTGCCTATAAAATGAAAGACATCATCTCTTTATACAGAAGCCCTTATGAAAATAGACAGCTTAATTTTTTAGACTAATAGAGGAGTGAGATAATGGAAGAATACGATGAGAAAAGGGAGAAACATCTTGAAAAAGCAGAAAATCATTTTTTCGATTCGGCAGCTCAAGAGTGGGACACGCCAGAACGGATAGCGCGAGCGGTTCAAGTGGCGAACGAAATGGTAAAGACTTTAAAATTAGATTCTGATGCAAAACTTGAAAGCGCTTTAGAATTTGGATGTGGAACCGGGTTGGTTGGATTTGCCCTGAAAGACTATTTTCAGGAAATGTCACTGGTAGACACCTCACAAGGCATGATTGATGTGGTTGACTCAAAAGCGAGGAACCTTCATACAGGTCATGTTAAAGGGTATTGTGCAGATTTGTTGAAAAGTAATTTTGAACCACAGGACTTGATTTTTACTTCTATGGCGATGCATCATGTGACAGCGTTAAACCCATTGCTTGAGAAACTCAGCCAAATGACACAAATTGGAGGACGACTCTGTATTGTAGACCTAGATCAAGACCAAGAAGGTCTATTTCATTCAGAAGAACAGGGTTTTGATGGACATCATGGTTTTGATCAGCAAAAATTGGGGGAAGAGCTTCGACAATTTGGCTTTAAAGTTTTAGGTAGTCATACGTTCTTCCGAGACATAAAATTGAGAAAGGGACAAAGGGTACCTTATTCGTTGTTTATAATCAGTGCAGAGCGCATTTAGACAAGTTAATCAGTTCATAAAACTTCTGATTAAGGGGTCAAGAGCTGCGGTATCTATGTAATGGTGGTGATCTATATGCGTGTAATTCAAACAGATGCACTTAACCCAGGCGATATTATTGGCAGAGCGTTATATTCTGAAAACGGAAACTTGCTCTTAGGCAAGGGGACAGTCTTAACGGCTGGACTTATTCAAAGGATTCAGGACAATCATATCGTATATTTATATATTGAAGATGAAATCTCTAAAGGCATAGAACCTAAAGGGATTATTGATGATGAAACCATGCTCCAATCCATAAAGACAATCAAAGAAACTATGAAAGCTATTTCTAAAATAGGAGGCAACTCCAAACTCCAAGGCAAAATTCCACTCAAACACTATTTTGCGGTTGAAAATGTGGTAAAGGAATTAATTAGAGCTTTGGAAGAAAATAAGGATGTATTATATACGGTTACTGAGTTGATGGGTACAGATATGTACACTTATCGGCACAGCGTCAATGTAGCAGTTCTCTCTATATTGGTCTCCCAAGCAATGGGCTACAGTCCTGAAATTGTGAAAAACATTGCCATGGGTGGACTGCTACACGATATTGGCAAAGTTAGAGTGCCTGCTGAAATATTGAATAAACCAGACGTATTAACCACAGAAGAGTTTGATGAAATGATGAAACATCCTGAATATGGTTATGAGATGGTTAAAAATGATAAGGTCCTCTCAGCCATGACGAAGGGGATTATCAAAAGCCATCATGAAAAACGTGATGGGACAGGTTACATGAATGGCGTCACGAAAGATGAGATTCCAGACTATGTTTCTATTATAACCATATGTGATATGTACGATGCCATGACAACGGATCGATGTTATCGAAAGCGGATGCCTATTCATTCAGCCTTAGAAATACTCATGGCAGAATCTGTTTATAAAATTGATGCGACTATTTACCGACTTCTGGTAGACAATATTTGCCTCTACCCTATAGGCAGCACAGTGGTCCTATCTGACGGCAGAGAAGGAATTGTCATGGAGTACCGAAAGGTGAACCCCACAAGACCAAAACTGAGACTGATTGAACCACCTTTCTTAGAACTAGATCTAGAAGATGAATTAACCCTATTTGTATTAGACTAAAGCCTGTGAATGCAGGCTTTTTTTGTTTAGGAATTTCCCTTTAAATAATACAAAATGCAAACCCCGTGCTTATTGATTTCTAGTAAAAATAAGAATATTCTGAATATAAGCTTTCTTACAAAACTGGATAATATCTTTCAACGGAGGTCTGCTATGATACCGAAACTATTGAGCATTGTAGCAAAAGGACTGATTGGAATGACTCTCTTTTCATCAGTTGGCGTATTTGCAGGCTGTGAGTATTTTTATGAGGTAGCCATCGAGCGCAATCAAAAGGCTTTTTTAAGCTCGCCAAAGGAACTAGAACTTGAAAGACAACACGCTAAAAAAAATTGGATTCAAAGTCAAGCCTTGCAAACTTGGGCTTTAAAGAGTTCAGACGACTTAATGTTAGTGGCGCACTACTTGCCTGCAGAAAAAGAGACTCCTAAAACAGTAATTTTGGCTCATGGGTATTTCAGCAAAGGGACAGAGATGACAGAATTTGCTCAGTTTTATCATGAAAAAATGGGTTATAACGTCCTTATGCCAGACTGTCGAGGGCATGGAGAAAGCGAGGGAACTTACATAGGGTTTGGATGGCAAGACCGCCTAGACTATTTGGCTTGGATTAATCAAGTGATAGAAAAGAAGGGGAAGGATTCAAAAATATCCCTCCACGGCGTCTCCATGGGCGGCGCTACCGTTATGATGGTCAGTGGTGAAAAATTGCCTGAGCAGGTGAAGGTCATTGTAGAGGACTGTGGTTATACTTCTGTTTATGATCAATTGTCCTATCAATTGGATAAGCTGTTTGGATTTCCAGAATTTCCATTGATACCCCTTACGAGCCTCCTGACCGAGTTTAAGGCAGGCTATAATTTTTACGAAGCATCTGCTCTGGAACAAGTCAAAAAGTCTTCTGTGCCAATGTTATTCATTCACGGGGGCAAAGATAACTTTGTACCAACAGAAATGGTTCAGCAATTATATGAAGCGTGCCCTACTGAGAAGGATCTGCTGATTGTTAAAGACGCAGGACACGCCATCGCTTATACAAAAGGAAATTACGCCTATCAAAAGAAACTTTTTGATTTTGTAGGCGTTCACATGAAATAAATTGATTTGGGAAAATTTATGATTTTGGTAGGGTAATAGCGAAAGTGGTTCCTTTGCCTAATTGACTTTCACAAGTGATTCGACTGTTGAGAATTCCTGTGACCTTCATGAAGACAATGCTGAGTCCCAAACCGCTGTTGCCCTTACTTCTTTTTGTGGTAAAGAAAGGTTCGAAAATGTGTTTAAGCGTTTCCTCGTCCATGCCCACCCCGTTGTCGGAAAATAACAAGAGCACAACGTCTGTCTGATCTACCACTTCGATGGTGATTTCAGGGTCACTCACGTCGGCTAAACCATGTTCAATGGCATTGAAAATAAGGTTGGTTAGGACTTGGGTAATGGCGCCTGGATATGTATCAATTTCAAGGTCGTCACTACACCTTAAGTTCAATTTTACGCTGACGTCTGTCATGCTGTTGGTCAAACTATTGAAAGTGAATTGGATCATACGTCTCAGCTCCATAGGGGTCTTAGTTTCAGAGGAACCAGTGGTGCTCAAATATTTAAAATTATTGACCAATGTAGCTGTTTTGTCGAGATTTCTTGAAATGCCAGACACCGCTTCGTTGCTCTGAGTAAAGAAGGTTTCTAGATTTCCCCGAGACAAGGTCTTATCCGCAAATTTGACGGCACAGGACTCAAGGCTTTTTTCCATTAAACTGTTTAAGGCGATGGCGTTGCCTAGCGGGGTATTGATTTCGTGAGCAATCCCAGAAACCAGTATGCCCAAAGCTACAATTTTATCTGCCTCCATGATTTCTTTCATGGCACTTTCCAGTTCTATGGTTTTTTGAGCCAAAATTTGATTGAGTTGATCATTTTCTTCCGAGAGCAAGCGGGCGATTTCCTTTTCGGTTTGAATGCGTTCTGTAATGTCGGAACTGTTGCCCATAATGGAAATCATCTGATTTGTTTCATCGAAAATTGGAATGAGGGTAGTGGTAATGGTCCGAACTTCCCCTTGGGGATTGGTCAAGGGACAAGTCAATTCAACTCTGCTTTGGGTTTCCAATAACTTGTCAAATGCGCCTTTGAAATAGTTGACGGATTCTTGACTTTTGAAAAGAGTGGTAAAATGGTGTCCTATTAAGTCGGACTTTCTCATATCAGCCATGGATTCAACCAATTGATTAGTAGTTGTCATATAACCGTTCAGATCCACTGTGTAGATCATATTGCTGGAATTTTCCACCAATGAGCGGTATTTTGCTTCGTTGAATTTGAGTTCGGACAAGGTCGCCTTCACATCATGCTGCATTTGGTTAAATGCTTTGGTCAGGGTGCCAATTTCGTCTTTGCTGCTTACGAGAAGGGGACGGGTTTCATAGTGATCAAGCATGGCCTCAGCGACTTGAGTGAGGTCAGAAAGTCGTTTGGTCAGGGTTTTAGAAATAAAAATGCCCATCCCGAGTGAAATAGGAATAGAAAGAAATAAGATGATGACCGTTATAAAATTAAGGATTGCCAGCCCTGCAAACATTTCTTCCGTCTTAGGGCGCGCGAGTAAGAGCCAGCCATTGTTTAACATCTCCCAAGCGATGATTTCTTCACCTGTTTCCAGCTCAATATGCTGCAGACCGATAGGATGCTCTTGAATATAGCTTTTATTCTGGGCGTACCAAGTTCTAAACTGTTCTAATTCAACGCCCTGTGGCAAATAAATTTCTTCGCCTGTATTGGAGACGAGCATTACATAGCCGCTCTCGTATATTTTGACGTTTTTTAAGCGTTCTTGAAAGGCGTTTAAAAATAGTTCTGCACCTGCAACTGCAATCACTTGATTGTTGGAAATGACCGGAATGGAATAGGAGATCACATTGCTATTCCAAGGTTCCCAGTAATAAGGAGTCGTCCAATTTTCACCCTTATCGATGGCATTTTTCCACCAAGACTCTGAAGCAAATCCGTCTTTGATGACATCGTATTCAGGTTCACGAATAAACTGACCCTTTTCATAAGTATAAGAAACTGTGTGAGTGCCGGGAATCACATCAGAATTGAACAGCACCCAATCGGAGATATTATCAAAATCTTTGAGCAGTCGTCTAAAAGTTTGGGAGAGTTCCATTTTATAAGTGTCCATATAGCTGGGGTCTGAAACCGCCTGTTCAAGGTCGATGCTGGTCTCAACAACGCTTTTAAGAACGTAGGAGAGTCTTTTTACCCGCGAAAATTCACTGTCGACTATTTTCGCTTCACGATCCAAAATAGTCATCAGATTTTTTTCGGCTTCAGTTTTAATAAGGGCTTTAGATTGAAAATATAATAAAATCCCCAAGGTTAAAGAAATTGTGAAAGTGAGCATTACCATAGCAACTGCAATTTTGTTGGAGATTTTTTTCATATTGAAATTCTCCTTTATCGTTAAAAGTGTATTTTGATTTTATATACCCTTTTAACGAAAGCTTAGGCAGATATTAAAAAAAAGTTGTAATGCCTTCGAAACCACATGATTATATTTTTATGAGATAATAACCCTATAAAGGGGGCGTTACTTTGATCAAATCTTTTTTAAAATTTGGTTGGACTCAGGCGCTGTGCTGTATATTTCCGGCCTGTATTTTTCTCATATTAGGACTCTCTAAAATTTTACCATTAACATTTTTGACCCGCTATGATTTTATTTTGGTCATGTGTTTATTGGTTCAAGTGGGCATGGTCGTATTCAAATTGGAAACCAAAGACGAGTTAAAAGTCATTTGCCTTTTTCACTTAATCGGTTTGATCCTCGAAATTTTTAAAGTACATATGGGTTCTTGGTCATACCCAGAAGAGAGCTTTGCCAAGTTTGCAGGGGTACCGCTTTACAGTGGCTTTATGTATGCCAGTGTGGCCAGTTATATTTGCCAAGCTTGGAAACGGTTTAATTTAACCATGAAAAATTGGCCGTCCTCATATTGGACATGGCTAACAGCAGCAGCAATCTACCTGAATTTTTTCACCCATCATTTTATAGGCGACTTTAGATGGATCATTACAGTGGCATTATTCATCGTCTTCGGCAAGACCTTTGTCAGTTTTGATGTCCTTCAAAAGACCTACAAAATGCCCATGGTTTTGGCCTATTTTCTCATAGGTTTCTTC
This sequence comes from uncultured Peptostreptococcaceae bacterium, assembly GCA_964404895.1. GTDB lineage: Bacteria > Bacillota > Clostridia > Peptostreptococcales > Acidaminobacteraceae > JBGSUZ01. Next base: position 121,154 of record CAYOLV010000001.1, read on the forward strand.
ATTTGGGTGGCGGAAAATATTTCAACCTTTTTAGGTGCGTGGCAATATCCCAATCAAGAACAACAGTGGGAACTGGTTCACTTAGGTAAAATATCTTCTTGGTTCTTGTTAGTCATTATCAGCGTCATTATTGTGGTCAACTTGAAATACATTAAAGAATCTATTCATTCTGTACCAACGTAGAAAAAGCACCCCTGTTCAAGACAGAGGTGCTTTTTTTTATGATTCACTTATAGATTAAGCGATATTTTTAACTTCTTTGAAAGCTGGTAAATCCGTATGGATTTCGTCTGTAAGTGGGTTCTTTTTATTTTTGATGATTTTACCAAAGTGGTAAACGAAAACGGCAATATTAGCTGCAAGAGAAATGCCGCTGACAACCCAAAGGGCAGCTACGCTATGCGATGATTCTACTGCAAATATAGAAGTGTCTACGAAGGCAGGGAAACACATAACGAACATCATCCAAATAGCAAGGGTTTGAGCTCTGTGTTGTAACCATGCACCTTTTTTGATGAAAAATGCAGGAATTGTACAAGAGATTAAGAGCGCCGCACCTGCGTAGAAGGAGTGGTTAGAAACACAGTTGTAAACATAAGCAAAGTTCCAAATATCATAAGCGATGATCCAGAACCAAAGTTGGTCCGCCCAGAGCATGTCCTTGCATTTATCTTTGCCAATAACAATCCCTAACCAACCTGAAATAGTGATGATGTTAAGGATACCTGCAATACCATTCATGATATTCCAAGGGCCACCGATGATCACCATACCGTCTACAATACCATTAAAACCTGAACACTGGAAGTCACGAATAACCGCTTCTAAAATGTTGAGGGCTAAGATAAAGGCTGGGAATGTGAGCATGAGTTTGTTCTTGTCCATCCCTTTAATGAAACGAAGTGCCATGAAACCTAAACAACCTGCTAATGCAGAATAAACTTTAGCCCAGTGGAACCATGTTCCAACGCTTGAGCCTTCTCCTGCAGTTTTAGGCCATACGGCAAAAGTTAATACCACTGGTAAAGCGATGAAGATTGCCATTGAGAAATATTTACTTCTTCTTGCAAGTTCATTTGTGAGAATTAAGCCACCCAATACGGCAAACCACATGAGTGCAGAATACCACGGGATCGATTCAAAGAGAAACATAAAAAAACCTCCTTCAAAATAATTTATGATGATTTCATTTTTGACTATACTCCTAAATTTTGAAAATGTAAACGGCAAATGATACCCTCTTAGCCCTCTAATATCAATGTTTTCAATAAAATGACTAATGGTCATTTTATTTGCTGTCCGAAATTGTGAATTATCAAACAAGACAAGAAAAATAATGACTTTCCATTTTTAAAAAATTTGTAAATATTTTTCTGGAAATCTGGTTTGCCAAAGGATATATGCACCGTCTCGTTTGCAGAGTCAAAAATGGGGTATAAACAATTACTACATCATATAAGCGTTCATCTACGCTATAAATTAAAGGAGGAACTACAAAATGAAAACTATCCGGGCAGCATTGGTTTCACAGGCATTTATTCTACTCTTTGTAGTCTGTTTTATTCTTGGAGCAGTTTCCATTAAAGTTTCTACAGATACGGTCAGAAAGGACATTGATAGATTAATGTTGCAGACTGCTTCTGATGCGGCGAGACTGACTACTTTGAAGTTAGAAGGAGAATTAAAAATTTTAGAGCAGATTGCTGGACGCACAAGAATCTCCAATGCGCAGAATCCAATAGTGGACAAACAAGCGGCCCTTTCAGAGGATTTGAAGCGTAATGGTTACTCTAGACTAGCTTTTGTAGATAAGAAAGGGACTGCTTATTACTCAGATGGGACAACAAAAGACTTGTCGGATCGCTCCTATGTACAAACGGCTTTATCGGGAACAAAAACTGTATCTGATACAATTGTCAGCAAAGTGGACGGCAGTGTTGTCATGGCCTTTGCAGTCCCTGTTAGCGAAAACGGAACTGTTATTGGTGCTTTAGTAGCAATACGTCCAGGCGAATATATCAGTGGTGATGTGACCAGTATGAACGTAGGAGGAACAAGCTATGCCTTCCTTGTATCTGAAACGGGAATTGTTCAAGCCCACATAAACCCAAAATTGGTCGTGGAGCAATATAACTTTTATGAAGAAGCCAAAAAAGATTCAAGGCTAGAAAAATTGGATAGTTTGATTAAAGAAATGACTACCGGAAAATCAGGTGTAGGCGAATATTGGTTTTCTGGTGTAGACAAATTGATGGGGTATGCACCTGTAGAAGGGACTCGCTGGGGCATAGGCGTTACTATTCCCAAAGAAGAAGTCATGGCGCCAGTGAAATCGTTACAAATTATTATTGTCATTGCAACGGTCGTCATTCTATTAACAGGCGTTGGCGTCTTCTGGTTAATAGGCACAAGGTTATCGAAACCGATTATTCAAGCGACTGAACATGCTCGCGTTATGGCAACGGGAGACTATACTCAAGATGTACCTGAAGCCTTCATGAAGCATAAAAATGAAATTGGGCAGTTGGCAGTTGCATTTGATGAAGTGACCCGAAGTTCCAGACACTTAATTGGCAGAGTCATTGGCTTATCTCAACAGTTAGCAGCTTCCTCAGAAGAAATATCAGCAGTATCGGATCAAGTTTTGGAAACATCAAAAGAAATATCAACAACTGTTGAAGAAATCGCTCAAGGGGCAACTGACCAGGCCATCGAAACTGAAAAAGGCGCACATCAGGCTGCAGATCTAGGAGTATTGATTGATGGAAGTACAGTTAAAATAAAAGCACTTCAAGAGTCTTCTGATATTATTCAGAAAAAAGTAGTTGAAGGTCTAGGCTCTGTCAACGTTTTATTGGAAAAGGCCAATGAAACGAGAACAGCAACACAGACAATTGCCGAAGTGATTCGTTCAACCGATGAAAGTTCTAGAAGGATTGGAGAAGCCAGTAATCTGATTTCCAATATTTCTGATCAAACCAATTTATTAGCGTTGAATGCTGCCATTGAAGCGGCAAGAGCAGGAGAACACGGCAGAGGATTTGCAGTGGTTGCAGATGAAATCAGAAAGTTGGCAGAACAGTCAGCAGAGTCCACTCGCGCTATAGATAACATCGTGGCAGATCTTCAAAAGAATTCTCAAGCTTCTGTAACGACAGCATTAGCTGTTGAAAATGCCATTGAAGAGCAACTGGTCAGTGTAGGCGATACAGACAGAAAATACAGAGAAATCTCTCAAGCAGTAGAGGATTCTTTATCTTTAATCAAAGAGTTGACCCATGAAAGTACAAAGATGGAAAACAATAAGGATCGTATTTTAGAAGCGATTTCTGGACTTTCTGCCATTGCAGAAGAAAATGCAGCGGGAACAGAAGAAGTATCAGCCTCTGTTCATGTACAAAGTGATTCCCTGCAAGAAGTGGCGCAGGCCAATCGAGGTCTTGCAGAAATGGCTCAGGAACTTTCTCAGGAAGCAAGTCATTTCAAAGTCTGATGCGTTGAAATACAAAATTAAAGGATTATAAACAACTAAAAAAGGGCTATCGCTTCTCTATTTTTCATAGAGTTGCTGTAGCCCTTTTTGTGCTTTAGTTAACGGTTAAGTTAAGGTAATTGTACTGTGCGTTTGCACGGGGGTTCAATCAGATTAACGCGCCGCGTTGACGAGTGAAGCGTTGATGGCTTCCTGAACTTTTGAGTAAATTGCTTTTTGTTCATCGTTTGCCCCAAAAGCTGTTGGACGATAAGCATATTTATGCATATCGCTGAGAAGTGCAGGCATTTGAATTTCAGTTTTTACTTCTAACTGGTTCAAGGTAAGGGCGGTATCTGGAATCACTTTTCCAGTTTCGTCCAAGTAGTAAACTTGAACTCGAACAGGAATATTTTTCTCAATAGTTGTCATCACATAAACTGTTTTTCCTGAATCGGTTCCAGGGAAGACATCGTTAATGAAAGACACTTTGTAAGTTTCATTGATTTCAGCTTTCATGAAGGCATACTCAATCGCATCTTTAAGACCATCGCCTGTAGCAGTTGCACCTGTAGTCGCGTCTACTGTATTGACGGTTACTTTTTTCACTGCTTCCCTTGTGCCTGCATTGACGAAATCTTTTAAGAAGGTAGGGAGGAAGGTGACAACTTCTTTATAAGCTGAAGTGCCTCTGTCTACTAGGTTTTGTCCAAGTCTGGCAATTTTCAAGCCCACAATTTTACCATTTCTAAGGGTGACTACTGCTTGGTTGGTCCCCTTGTCATAAGTGTGGCCATAAGTTGTATAAGTGCCATCTTTGTAAAGGCCTTGTGACTTACTAGCGTTGCTCAGTAAATCAGCATAGGCTTCTTTAGCGGCGAGGATCATGAGATCTTGTTCTTTTGAGTTGTTTGATGAATCATCGGATTTTTTGTCTTTGTCGTCATCGCTGTCTTCATCTTCATCTTCATCGTCATCATCATCATCTTCGTCATTATCTTTAGCTTTTACGAATTCTGACTGGATATTAGCAATCAGTTTTTTCTGCTCCTCAGTTAATTTAGCTGCTGCAATAATTTTACCGTCAGCGCCAAAGAGATTTGCAGTAAGTTGGGTGACTTTATCTTTAGAAATAGTACCAATCAGTTGAATTTTTGACTGTGTATCTACGCCCATAAAAGTACCACTGAACATTTTTTCAGAAGAAGGTGTTCTTAAAGCCTTTGTAAATGCTCTTTCAACAGCGATGTTCCAGTTGCTGGCAGACTCAGTTGCGCCTGTAACAACATCTACCGCTGCATTAAAGTTTCTAATTGGTGCGCCAGTTTCAAGGAGTTTTGCAACAATCAATGGATTGCCTGAAACCACTTGAGGATAAGCTGTAGTACCTCGATCTTTAAGATCAGCGCCTAATCTGTAAAGTTTTACGTCAACAAGATTATCGTTTCGGATGTAAATGTCCGCGCGTTCGCTGCCATTTGATCTTGCACCGCTATAAGCTGAATAAAAACCGTCCACATACTTACTTTGGTAATTGATTCTGGCATTTTTTTCTGCATCTGCAAAAGCTTTGTAGAGTGCGGTGGTTTCTTTTTCAAAGCCAGAAACAGGTTTTGCAGCACTGCCATTATAACTGAGTTCACTAAGCCCTGCAATCAGTGCAGAAGACTGACTTGGTGAGAGTCCGCTTACAGATTCAATAAGTGCGCCTTTTGCATCAAAAGCGTACGCTTTCACGCCTACCAATTGAGTCGCATTGAATTTTGCAAAGACCATATACTTACCTTCTGGGTCAACACCCATATGCTCACCTACAAAGTATGTTTGCTTTGCAGGTTTCACAGTTAAGGCTCTGGTAAAGGCTCTGTCAACCGCTAATTTCCAACCAGAAGATGATCTGGTTGCCCCGGAAACAGTATCTGCTTTTGCAGCCTCTGCTTGGGTTTTGCCAAGGAATCTTTTCTCCATAGGCTCATAAGCTGTCCAGACCATTTTGTAGTTCTTGCTGGGTTCGTTATCAATCATCTTTTGACTCGAACGGATCAGAACCACATCTGCAATCTTACCATTTTTGATGGTAACTTTTGCGCCTTCAGTACCTTTTGAGTACGCATTTCCCCAAGCCATATAAACACCATCTTTATAAGTTGGTGCTACCACAACAGGCTTTACAACGACCACTGGTGCAGGTGTAGTGGTTTTAGGCGGTGTAGTGGTTTTAGGCGGTGTAGTGGTTTTGACTGGTGTTGTAGTTGTGGTTGGCGTCGTCGGTTTTGGTGTCGGTTTTGGTGTTGTAGTCGTAACCGGCGGTGTGGGACTTGGTTTTGGTTCTGTTGTCGTACCTGTTGCCTTGGAAACTGCATCAGGTCCTGCATTTGTCACATAAGGGCTCGCGAATGCGACACTAGATGTGATGGCAAGGATTGTTACAAGTGATAATGCAATGAGCTTTTTCAAAAGAGGCCACCTCCATAATATAGTTAAAAAAAGCACTATTAACTCAATTCGACAACAGAAGAAGTAATCCTTCTTTGCAAACTATAAAAAATTATATTTATAGCTAATTTGTAATGAAGATAGATTGATAACACATATCAGTTGTAATTAACTAGCAATTTGCAAATATAAGCTTATAGAGTTGGGCGTTTCAAAGGGTATATCTATGGGTAAAAAAGATTTAACTCTTGTTAATTTAGTGAAGGGAAGGGAACCTTATGAGATTGGTGACACGCTCGGATTTTGATGGATTGATTTGCGGTATGCTTTTAAGAGAGGCTGGCATCATAGATGAATGGATATTTGTACATCCAAAAGACTTACAAGATGGTCAATTCAAAGCGACTGAAAATGATGTCTTGGCAAATGTCCCCTATGTTCCCGGGTGTGGACTATGGTTTGACCATCATGTCACAGAAGATGATCGGGTAGGTTGGGGTTCTGATAAAAAAGGAGACAGCCGATTGGCGCCTTCTGCCGCCAGAATTATTTATGAATATTATGGCGGGCAAAATAAATTTCCAGATGCAGAAGATATGATAGAGGCAGTGGATCGTGTAGACTCAGGTCAACTGACGCGAGAAGAAATATTGAACCCTAAGGGTTGGATTCTTCTGGGATTGATTACTGACCCAAGAACTGGACTAGGGCGCTTTAGAGATTTTAAAATTAGCAATTATCAGTTGATGGAAGAGCTCATTGACCATTGCAAGCACTTAAAAATTGAAGAAATTTTAGCTTTAGACGATATTCAAGAGCGGGTAACCCTCTATAATGAACAAGCTGAGAAGTTTAAAAAGATGGTTTCGGAGCACACTCAAGTCCACGAAAACGTCATCGTCACCGACTTAAGAGGTGTTGACGAAATATTTGCAGGAAATAGGTTTATGATTTACAGTCTCTATCCTGAACAAAATGTCTCTGTTTGGATAGTGGACGGCAAACTCAAACAAAATGTTTCTATTGCCTGTGGGTACAGTGTCTTGAACCGTACCTGCCAAGCGGATATTGGCAAGCTCATGTACGAACACGGCGGCGGTGGACATAGAATGGTTGGCACCTGTCAAGTGCCGTATGAAGAGGCAAACCAACATATCGAAGAGATTATAAAATATTTAAAAGTATAATCAGGTCACATAAAAAAGGATGACTCTCAATGATAATCAATCATTTTGAGACATCCTTATTTTTTATTTCTGGAACCCTTTCTTCACCACGTTCATCCCTTCATGATAAGTTTTTAAGGCTGTTTCCTGAGACGCGGATCTAAGGCGGTACAAATCATCAATGTTCTCTTCAATCAACTCATAAATATCGCCACCTAATTGAGGTACAATATTGTCGCGAATAATTCTGAGAACCCGTTCCCCGGTTTTGCCATCTCTATAAGGACGATGTTCTGTCAGTGCTGTAAAAATATCGGCATAGGCAAGAATCTCCGTCTCTTTTGTAAAATGAGGTGACTTTAAATGGAAAGGATATCCTGTACCGTCTAGCCGTTCGTGATGTAAGGATGCCCAATTGCAAATATCTTCTAACCCCTTAATGTTTTTTAAAATCATATGGGAATAGTAAACATGAGCCTTCATCCGGTTATATTCAGCGGGATTTAATTTAGCAGGCTTATCAACGATTTCCGTTGGGATGGCAATTTTGCCAATATCATGCAAATAGCCAGCAATTTTTAACTTTCTGCAAGTCAACTCATCTAGTCCGTAGAGTCGGCCAAGTTCATGGGCAACCACAGCAACACCGTGGGAGTGAGTCGCAGTGAATTCACTGCGATAATCAATAATTCGTGACAAAGTAAAGGCCAACTCTTCTAATAAATCGATGGTCATAGGCAAATTGGCTTCATTGATGAGAACCAGATCCAATAAGGCATCCATTTGTACGTTGTCAATATCTAGCCAAAACTTCTCTGTATTGGATACGACCACGAAAGCTTTAACCGCTTCGGGCATAAAAAGACTGCCTTTCAGAGCAATGATCTGATCTCTGACGACGTCAATTTGGTCGATGACCCAAATGTCGCCTTCAATTAAAATATCGATACGGTCCGATAAATGGAGTAGGTAAGATTCTATAGGAATCTGAGCAAAGCGAGATTCAGCCGATTGGCCATTATTCCAATGGATGTGGTGGTATTTTATAATTTCTGCAATTTCTTTGAAATAGCTAAAAGGAGACAGCATTAGAGAACCTAAAATAGCATGGGGATGAGGGTCTTCAATATCCATTTGAAGGAGTTGATCTCTCTCATTAATGGTCAAAGCACCAATGTCGTGAAGAGAAGCGGCTAAGACCAAATTTCGCTGCTGTTTAGCAGAGAGTCCAAAGGCATTACCGAGGGCGTAAGCAATCACGGCAACCCTTCGATGGTGATTTTTCAATAAGAAATTAACCCTATCAATGGATTGGATAAAAGCGGTCATAATTTCTTTAAGCGTTGTGGATTCAATTGTTTGGTTATTATTTTGGGGATTAGGCATAAAATCACTCCTCAAGCAGACGAGACTGCATAGAATATATGCCCGATTTTACAAAAAATATTCAAAATCAATCTCTACCTTTGAAAATATTGTAAAAAATCGCGGTTCCAATGAGGTAGCAAACAATAGTGAAGTAGTAAGGGGTGTTGTAGCTCACGTTGTACATGATATAGCCTCCAACAAAGATACCAAGAGCTCTGAATAAGTGATTGGTCATGGAAACTACGCTGCTCATGTGGGTGCGAATCTCGTCGGATACAATATCCATCGAAAGACTGCTGATAATGGGGCCAGCCATATTCATGAGGGATGACCTAAAGAAAAAGGCAACGGTAATCATGACAATCCCTTGAGGGAATGAGATTGAAAGCAAGAAGGGTATGGATAAAAGTTGACAAATGAGAACTGTTTTCACACGTCCAATCCGATTGGCTAGAGGCGCGACAATGAGACCTCCTAAGATTGTCCCGACTTGGCTGATAGCCATAATGGTACCTACAACCCCATCGTTTATCGAAAGCATGAATTTTAAATAAATGCTGAAGAAGGGCACAATCATACCTGCCCCAAAGCCTATTAAAGAAGCTTGAATAACATATTGAAGAGACTCACCTTTGAGAACATTCCGATAACCTTTCAAGGTGTCGAAAATCGTCTCTTTCACACTGATGACCCTTGAACTTTTCATCATACTCTCCCCAGAGAATTTCAGCGTGGAAATGAGGGGAATGAGCAGCAAAAGTGTGGAAGCATTCAGGACATACTGATTGCCCAAAATTTCATTGGTACGTGCAGAGAGGAGACTGGAAGCGTGGCCGAGGAAGAAACTGCTGACCACAAAAGAAAAGTTTTGAAGCACAAAAGCCATACTAAAGGCCGTGACTCGGTCTGGTTCTGGGGTGTTTTCATATAGAATGGGCGCTTGTAAAATCATGACTGCAGCTTGACCAAGACCGAAGACAAAGGCGCTGACTTGAACCAGAGGCAGATAGGTAATATTAATCATGCCTAGTCCAGCAAAGATCATAATAATCAGTCCGAAAAAGATGGTCTTTTTTTTACTAAAGCGGTCGGCAATCATGGTCACGGGAAAAGCGCCAATGCCTACACCGAGAGTCATGAGGGAAAGGACGCCCCCAACAAAAGCCTCTGACTGACCCAAATTCTTTAAATAGATGCCTAAGAGGATATTAAATGCTGAACTCGTAATAGCTGAAATCAGCAGAATGTTATAATAGAGCGAAATGTTTCTGGAAATACTTTTGAAATAACGCTGATAATCTTTTAGAATAGAAACCATAAGAGACCTCCTGGCTAAGTAATTATTTAGCCTACCTAAATAGTTTACTCTATAGGGGGCATTTGAACAAGGCGATCCATACAAAAAAATATAACGTTTTTTTAATTTATAAAGGAGGAACCTATGGAATTCAATATCGTTAACAACGCCAAATCTTGTTGAGTGGTGGAAACTTATACCGGCTGTAAGCCGGACATACAGCTCAGCGACATCATGGCAAGACCTGAAACCCACTACGAAAACAAGTGGATAGCCCACCTTATTATGAACACCTTAAAAGTTGAAGGTATAGAAATACCCGTTTTGAGCCGAGACGTCACCCTGAAGGATAAACTGGGTTCAGCCATGGTGCGAATGGGCATTCATCGCATGGGTTATCATTTCCCTCCGGGACTTTATTTTATAGGCGATGAAACCTTGGCGACAACAAATTCAGGTGTTCCTGTCATTGTGACTTGCAACTATAAACTGACTTTGGACACTGTGAGAGCACAGCTCAAAAAAGAAGCTTACTGGCTCTTGGTATTAGATACAAAAGGGGTCAATGTCTGGTGTGCGGCAGGGAAAGGTACTTTTGGCACTGAAGAGTTGATTTTTCAACTGACAAAGCACAAGGTCAAGGAAGTGACAGGGGCAAGAACCGTGATTCTACCTCAGTTAGGTGCTTCACGTATGACCCCTCATATTGTTAGAAAGCTTACCAATATGAAAGTGGCCTATGGTCCCATTCGAGCAGAAGATTTAGACGCTTACCTGAATCAAAAAATGGAGGCCACAGAAGCCCAGCGGACAGTGACTTTTAACTGGAAAGAGCGATTGGTACTGACGCCGGTGGAATTTTTAATGAGCCTCAGATACCTGCCTATGGTGTATATTTTTATGGTTCTATACAACTGGATCTGGGCAAAGGGAAGCTTTTCATTGGTTACTCCCCTCTATCAGATCCTACCTTGGCTGATGGCACTCTTCACCGGGGCGATTTTATTCCCGTGGATACTGCCATACTTGCCCTTCAGAGCATTTACGCTGAAAAGCCTGGTGTTGTCTATTCCAATGACCGCCTTGATTTGGCTGAGTAGCGATAAATTTGCTCTTTCAGGCAGTATTGGCGGACTGGCAGGACTCAGCCTTCTATGGATCACTGGCATTGCTTACATCGCCCTTAATTTCACCGGGTCCACGACCTTTACCTCACTGTCAGGTGTTGAATATGAGGTGGGTCAGTATAAAAAATCAGTTCCCGTAACCTTGGGAGTCAGTGCTTTGTTGTTTATTATAGGACTGTGGATATAGGAGGGGCTATGGTATATATATCAGAATTTAACACCTTAAAAATGGAAACTGAAAAATGCGTTGGCTGTGGCTTATGCCAAACTGTGTGCCCCCTGAGGGTCATCGAAGTTAAAGATAAAAAGGCAGTGATTAGGTATTCGGAGCGCTGTATTGAATGTGGGGCGTGTATGAGCAATTGCCCTACCAGTGCGGTGACGGTCAAAGCAGGAGTGGGTTGTGCTCAGGCGATTTTTAACAACGGTTCATGCAATTGTTAATACTTTCTTAGGCATTCATTAAGATGTGTGATTTAAACTAGAATCAATACATTTAGGAAGAGGTGTGCCGTGAATACAGAATTAAAAGCAAAAGTTGATTTAATGGCAGATAATTTTCACGAGTTAAAAAATCAATTCAGATGGGAATCCCATTTGATTCAACATTTTGGGGCAATGATTTGTGCCACAAGAGAAGCTAAAGTCAATACAGAACATATTCGAGAAGTGAAAGCCTATATTAAAGCTCAAACCTCATGGGTGTCCTATTTTAGAGGGCATAATGAGATGATTATTTCCATGCTGCTCGCCAATGAAACAGGCTATGAGCAGATTTTTGAACGCGCCAATAGAGTTTATGAAGATTTGAAAAACGCTGGATTTTACCGAGGCACTTATTTGCCCCTCGCAGCAATAACTATTGCTAAAAGCACAGAGCCTTCAAGCTATCCTGCGGTTTATGAGCGGATGGATCTGATCTATCAAAATATGAAAAAGAATCATTTCTGGCTGACCTCGCAGGACGATTACGTGTTAGCTTCCGTTCTGGCAGCATCGGAATTAGATGTGGAAAGAACTTCGGTCGAAATGGAAAAATGCTACCAAATCCTTAATCAGGCAGGGCTTTATAAAAGCAACGAGCTTCAAAGTTTGTCCCATGTCTTGTCTATGGGTGAGGAATCCGCAGAGCGCAAGTGTGACAAGGCAATCCGAATTCAGCAAAGACTTAAGTCTAGCCCTTGTAAATTGAAATACCAAGGACTTGTCAGTCTTGGGGTGTTGGCACTGGTGTCAGACGAACCTGAGCGCATTGCAGAGGAAGTTATTGAAGTTTATGAATACCTTTATAATACCGATGGCTACGGGTTCTGGGGAATTGACAGTAACTTGAGAGGCATTTTAGCGGCGTCTATTGTTTCGGACTTCTATGCAGACCAAATCGGTGGCAATTTAATTGAATCTACAGTAGCCAACAGCATTACGGCAATCATTATTGCTCAACAAACCGCCATGATCGCCGCAGCAGCGGCTTCCAGTGCAGCGGCAGCAGGAGCGGCAAATAGTTAGAGCTGAGACATTGGCTCAATAGAGCTGTTTTGAATTACAAATTTTCTTCACTCATATATTGAATGGAGGTTTAAAATGAACATATGGCTTGGAATAATCACTTTGCTTTTCATTTTAGTAACTGCCCTAATCATTTATATTAAACAGAAGAAAATTCGATATGTGATTTGGAATTTGATTCTCTTTATTGTTGCGGGTATATCTTTTTGGTTCGGGCACGACGCAACAGAGGGATGGCGGATAATGCTCTGCAGTATCATCGTAGGAGGCTGTTGGCTCACGTCGGCAATCCATGCATTCAACAAAATATTCACATCAGGCAAAGTACCTGAATACGTAGGCGAAACTAGAAAACCAAAATCATTTGGGAATGGCTATTGGCATTAGTGGTGCTGAAGGACAATGGACTAAGCTAATGGAAGTTGACATCTAGTTACCATGTTGTTTATACAAAGGGGAATAATTATGAATACAATAAAAGATTTGAGAATTGAGACAGAAAGATTATTAATTAAGCCCTATATTAAAGACAATTTAGAAGAGTGTTTTAAGTTAATGCAAAATGAAGAACTGTTCAAGTATATAGATATGGATGTAATGCCACGAGAAGAATACGAAGGCTTATTCAATTGGCTAATTGATTGTTATGAAACAGGATTTGATAAAGATTTTAAATATTCATTTAACATAACATTAAAAGAAAGTGGCACTCATATAGGATGGTGTGGCATTGGAGGCGTTGAGTTCGACCATAATCAGAAAGAAATATTCTATTTGATTGGAAGGGAGTATTGGGGCAAGGGATATGCTAAAGAAGCTTCAGTCGCAATGCTTGACTATGGTTTTAATGTCATGGGAATAAAGGAAATTGTAGGACTTTGTAATCCAGAGAATATTGCATCTAAAAAAGTTCTTGAAAATATGGGCTTAAAATTTAGATATAGTGTTGAAGGTCTCTCTGAGGAATTTGATTTCTTTAATGGGGATCCTCTGTATTCTCTTACAAGAGAGGAATACTTAGGTAAAAAGTAAATGAGCAAGATAAAAATGTGAGAACCGCACTTCGCCTAACTTTGAACTTGCATCAACTGGTAGTGTATAGGAGAGTGACTAAATTGTATGTGAAATCATTATCCGAAAGTGAAAAAGCTGGACTAAACAATAGAGTTCAAAAAATAAAAGAATTGCAAGAACAAGGGATTTGTTTCTCATGTCAAAATTTCATTACTGGCGATATCTTTCCTGATGAGGGTCTAATCTTTTATGAAGATGAGCAAGTTAGATGCCAATTTGAAAAATATCCGAAAGCAACTGGACACACTGTAATTGTCGCAAAAACCCATTATGAAGATATATCTGAAATGCCTTTAGACTTAGGGATACATATATTAAAAGTATCGGATATTATAATAAAACTTCATAAAGAGATTCTTGGCGCAGAAAAAGTATATATGTGCACAATCTGTGATGGGAAAAGAAATCATTTGCACTTCCAACTTTTTCCTAGACTAAAGGGAGAAACAATTGGATTTGGGAATTTTGCCAGAGAAGAAGGAATTCTTATAGAGTACCATAAAACAGTTGAACTTTATAAAGAGAAAATGAAACACTACAAGCTGTGAAATGTGTGAATGCAACGGGAGTAAAACAAGCTGAGTTGTTGAGAGACCCACTTCAAAATATTAAATTTGATGCGGTCTTTTCTTCTAGCCTTTTCATCAGATATTGGTAAGTACAAACTATATGATTTTAAGTGAAATCCATAATAAGAGGAGTATGAAAAATGGAAAATGTCCGTATTTACGAAATACCTGCTTGCAAAATGGTATCTTCACAATGTGGCATGTTTGGCGATGGCAAACTTGAACAATTTAATGAATGGTTCAGTTCTTTACCCAGAACCATGTTTCCAAAAGATTTTATGTTTCACGACGATGCTCAAGGGGGATTTGTCTGGTATTACATGTACGAAGAAGGGATGAATGTGCCTGATGCCTTCAGTATTGTAGATTTCTCTGGGGGTTTATATGCCGTTGCGTCTGAAATAGATGGAGAGGATTCTTCAGAAGTTGTCAGCGTGATCAAAAGCTTCATTGAAGAAAAAAACAGTTTTGAGGAAGATGATTCTCGCACCTACTTAGGCAATATTCCAACGCCCCCATCCGCGGCTAAAGCCATGGGATACGAACAGATGGACTATTATATACCAATAAAAATCAAATAAGATGCGTAAAATCAAATGGGATGTATAAGATAAATAACTTAAATAAAACAAACGACTCTAGCGGTTTCCAAATTTGGAACTTCTAGAGTCGTTTTTAGTTGGCATACAAAACTTCTGGCTTGACTGACCTACCAAGGGCAATAAATACCGTTAATCCCTTACAAAGACTCAAGCAAATGCTTGGTATAGTCACTTTTCGGATGGGTAAACAGTTCTTCCACAGGTGCGGCTTCCACAATTTCACCAGACTTCATGACGGCAATATGGCTGCAAAATTTTCGCGCCAAATGGAGGTCGTGGGTAATGAACAGGTAAGTTAGGTTCAGTTCTGTTTTCAGTGAGGTGAGCAGGTTCATAATTTGTCCCTGTACGGACACATCCAGGGCAGAGACGGGCTCGTCCAAAATTAAAAATTTAGGCTGAGTGGCGAGAGCTCTGGCGATGCAAATTCTTTGCCTTTGTCCCCCACTGAGTTGAAGGGGATATCGGTTTAAGTGGTCGGGAGAAAGTTTCACTTGTTCAATGAGTTTCAAAATCGCTTCATGAGATTCAGCAGGAGTCATATTAAAATTCAAGTCCAGTGGATCTTTTAAAAGCTGATAAATGCTTCTCATAGGGTCTAAGGGGTTTGCCGCCATTTGAAAGACAATTTGCATGGATTTTCTAAAGTCGCCCAGCGCATAGTCTTTAGTCAGGTCATAAGCTATGCCATCGAAATAAAGAGTCCCTTGGTCTGCCAAAGTGAGTTGTGAAGCGATTCGCCCGAAGGTGGTTTTGCCTGAACCACTTTCTCCAATCAGCCCCCATGTAGAACCTTTTTCAATGCGCAGGCTCACTTCTTTTAGAGCGACGGCTTTCTGACTTTTTTTGAAAGGCCCTCTGTCGATGTGAAATGTTTTATTAATATTTTCAGCGTGAAACAGAGCTGTCATAAGGCGCCTCCTTTTCAGGCATGGTGTAAAATTCGGGGCTAGGCTCAGAAAGGGATGCAAAACATTTGACCAAGCCCTCTGTATAGCTGTTTTTAGGGTGGTGCAGGAGATCTGTTACCAAGCCTTCTTCCATGATCTTTCCACGGTGCATGACATAGGCGCGACTGCACATTTTAGAAACCACGTCAAAGTCATGGGTTATGATGATCACGCTGGTCTGATTTCTTTTGTTAATGCTGAGGAGCAGGTCTAAAACCATATTTTTAAGAGAGGCGTCTATGGCGCTTGTAGGTTCGTCTGCAATGATTAATTTAGGATCCAACAAAGTGCTCATGGCAATGAGAACCCTTTGTGCCATGCCTCCGCTAAGCTGTCTAGGGTACATGGACAAGACGGCTTCAGGGTTGTTAATACCCACAGAGATGAGTTTTTCCATGAGCTGTTCTTTATTCAGGGAAAGCTTATGAATTCTTGCAGTTTCACGAAGCTGTTTTTCAATGGTGTGGTGAGGGGTCAGTGCATCGGAGGCATTCTGAGGAATATAGGCGATGGTCTTGCCCCGTAAGGCGTTCCACTCTTTATCTGAAAGGCGGCTCAAGTCTCTGCCATCAAAAGTTAAGTGGTCAGCCTTAAACCGAAAAGCTTCTCCCGGTGCGCCTAAGAGGGCTTTCATACTCAAGGTTTTTCCAGAACCAGATTCCCCAATAAGCCCCACAATTTCCCCAGGGGCAATCTCAAAATCAATACCGTGGACAATGGTCTCCAGTCCTGTTTCGGTAGGAAAGTGAATGGTTAAATTTTTAAGGTCGAGCAGGGCATCTGACATAAGTAACCTCCACTTAATAAGTATTTTCAAGGAGCGTTTTAATGAGGAGTTCTCCTAAATCGGACAGGGATTTGTCTCCCTCCCCGAGGGTTTTAATATTCAGGGTGGTTAGACCCTCTTCTTTATAGAGCAACTGATCCCAATAGGTTAAAGGCGCAGGCTTTTGATCCAGCCAAGCTTTGGCATTGGATTTAAATTGATTGGCAAAGACGAAACCGTAGTATCTGGAAATGGGAGACAGGGCGTCTGAAAAAGAAATCTTCTCAAAGTTTTTGTTTTCCAAATCTGTAAGATCCAAATACAAGTTGACGTTTTTATTTTGGACTAAAGCGTGTTCACTGTAGTACTCTAAACCCTCAGAACTGTCAAAAAGAGCAAAGACCACTGTTCTGTTGATTTGATTCTTTTGGGCGTTTAAGTTGGAAATTAGGTTGAAATAGAAAGCCAATTTTTCGGCGCGAAGGGCTTTGGTAGCCGCTTGATAGTCCATACCAATGATCAGGGTGTTATGAGCCATTGTAGGCTCGCTGCCGCTGATTTGGGCAAAGAAGTTGATCCCTTGTCCATCTACGGGTTGTCCTGTTAATTGATAGTTCGCTATGATTTTTTCTGTAAGATGGGTTTCAATCTGCAAGGCTTGATCTTCTGAAAGAGAGAAGACCGGTAAGGGGAGTGCCAGAGAGACGATGCCCTCTACCCCTTCTGGAACCAGTAAGCCTGCAGCCCCTGTGGCTTTCAGCTGATCCACTTGACTCAGTATATTTTTTAAAGGAATTAGTCGTGTGTCAATGTAAAGGAGCTTATTGTTGAGAGACTCATGGGTGCTTTGGCTTTGACCTACCCATTCCCCTAGTTGATAGAAGTCCTGAGTGAAATCCTTAACTTCTCCCGTATTTTTCCCCGTGATGCCGCCAATCAAAACGTAGTCTTGACCGTAAGTGAGCAGGGTGTTGCCAAAGTTAAGTTGACAATTATCCAGTTCAAAACTGGTTTTCTTGTCAAAAGTTTGAGCATAGCCCGCCTCGCTGACTGCCTCTAAATTCAGTTGGGACAATTGGGCGCTGATCCACCGAGGGGTGCCCTCGACGGTGAGAGCCCCTTGATTTCCTTGATTTAAGAGGGCTTCCGCATTATAAATGGCGTCAAAGCCGTAAGACGCTGGCCATTTGAGAAGGATCACCGCTATTAAAATCAGAGCAGTGCCAATTTTCCATTTGCGGTTAAAGAAGTGGAACAGCGGTACAGGTTTACTCTGTTGGGTTTTCTGAAAATAAAGTCTTAATCCTTCACCAAATAAATTGAAGGCGAGAACCGTTAAGAAAAACACTGCGCCAGCAGATAAGGCGATCCAGGGAGCAACTCGAATGTAGTCTCTGGCAGACCCGAGAAGACTGGACCATTCAGGTTCAAAAGTGACGTTGAAGTAAGAATAGCCTCCAGAAGAGGAATCTCTAATAATTTTTAAATTTCCTACAAAGATGCTGAACAGTCCCAGTTGCATGAGTAAAGTCAGCGCAGAGGCAATTTCCATGAAAAAGAGAATAATTGCTTCTGAACGAAGGTGAGGCAGTACATGCTCCCTTGCAATTCGGGTATCAGATTTGCCGATGGCGCGCTCTGCCAGTATATAAGTTTCTGACATAATGGCGGCGGTACTGTGCTCAACCACGGAGGCGATTTTTGACCAGCCGACCAAGGCAAGGGTCACTATAAAAATGGCAATGGACTGACTCTTATACAAACTGGAAAATAGGTCAATTCTCAGCACGATGATAGCCACAAGCAGCGGCGGTATAGTGGTGAAGACTAAGTTGAAGCGGTCTATAATCCGATGTGCAGTGGGGCTAGACATTCCTGCAGCAATGCCTAAGGGCAGGGCTAACAAAAATCTAAAGGACGTTATACCAATGGCGAGAATTAGGGTTAAACGGCAACCGTAGAGGAGGAAGCTGAAAAGATCTCTCCCAATCTGGTCGCTCCCAAGAAGATTGGCAGGGCCTGGGGGATAAGGAGCGGTTGCCATTTTCAACGAACCGTCCCCACTAATCCAAAACTTTATAAAGGAGAGGCTGTAGGGGTTTTTACTGGTCAGCCAATCTGGAAAAATCAAAACAAAGCAGAGGGCGAGGAGCATGACACTCCCCATGATCAGAGGCCAATTTTTCCTGAATTTCATGAGCGTCTCCTCCCCGGTTCCATTATTTTAAGCACTAAGACGGTGACTAAATAGAGAAGTGCAAAACTGAGTCCAATGCTCAGGGACATGCTGATGATCATGGTGGGTTCGGTGCTGTCTGACAATAAATTAAACATAATGCCAGGGTAATTGAAGAGATATTCCACCACAATAAGGTTGGAGAAAATCAGCATAATAATCGTCTTAGAGACCTCCAGTATTTTGACAAAACCTACTCTGGAAAAATGATAGAGGTAAATCCGACGGGTATTAAATCCTTTGTATCTCAAGAATTTGACGTAGTCCTTTTGTTTTTCGTCTTCTAGCGCAACAAAGACCACTCGGGCAATATAAATGATTGGAATAATGGTTAAGGCTAGCAGTGGCATAAAGTAGATTCGTAAAAATTCAGGGTCAATCCACGAAGCGGTCAAGGGGTGCTTGGACAAGACGACCACGGCAACCATACTGACAAATGCCACTAAAACGTCGGGAATAGAATAGAGCACAATACTGATAAAGGTGGAAAGACTGCCGGATTTTCTATTGAAATAGGCATCCATTAAACCTTTCAACAAGCCTAAGGTGATGGAAATGCCCAGTCCCCAAAAGACGAGAATCAGACTGCGTTTTAAATAAAGACCTATTTCTTTGTAAATTCCCATATCTGTAAAAGTCAAAGAATTCAGGAACATGAGCATGCCTGCATAGCTCTGTCTCAGGGTTTCGTAGAGAGAGAAATTGGTCACATAAGAGGTGCCCACAGCTCTCATATTAGCATCTGGAGGGATGCTGAGAATTAAGTTCACGACCAGTAGAGAGATGAGGAAAGGCAGGGCATTTTGAATAAACTTACTTAGAAGCTTGTAAATCACCTGCTCATTAAGCCGATGAATCCATAGTGGTGCAACTTCAGCCTCGATCATTTTCCGAGGGGCGACACTGAAGTGAATAAGTAAAAGAAGGATAAAGAGCACGATCAGGTGTTCATTTTTAATAAAAGCATAGTCGTGCTCTTTGTAAATTTGTAAGTTCATATGACCTAAAAATACTTGACTGACCGACTCTAAACTTTGAGCATCCAAATTGGAGAGGTCGTCGTGGAGGCTACCCAAACTTTCGCCGGAATGAGCTGTCGCTAGTGAGGACAAAGTAATGTAAGCGTTTTCAGCGGTTTTAAAAAATCCATAGCGATTAAAATGGGGGTAAACCGTTTCTCCTTTTGGAATAAGGGGCGCTGGGAAACGATCTAAGTTGTTGTAGAGTTGATGCACCAACATGCGGTCGAAGTCGTTGTAAGTATTATAGCCTAATACAGTGCCTTCGCTCTCTTTAACGCCTAAGGCTTCCACAATCCAATTGGCGTTGTGGTCGTAGCGGCTATTAAAGTAGTCAGCGGTAATCTTACTGGATTGGTCAGAAACTGAAAGCCCTGACAAGAAGACGAAGTTTAGATCATGGTCAGGTATATTATTTTGAAGGCTGGCGGTTCTAGCCAGTTCAAGGAGCATCGCTGTTGAGGCACCACCGTCGGATACGCCGGGGTATACCTTGCCACTGGCAGAAAGTCCATTACCGTCGTAGTGGGTCACCCAATTAGTGGCTTTTAAAGGATCTTTTCCGGGGAGGGTCACAATATAATTAAGAGCTGTGACGGTTTCGTAGTTCAGAGGGGCGTGAAGGGTGACTTTGGGAATGATGCCAAAGTATTGGTCTTCAAATTGTCCTGTTAAACCACTTGCCTGAGTGTTTTTATAGCCGGGAAGGGCGGTATTGCCAGAATAGGTTCTCAATTTTTCCGCAAAGCCTGCACTGATTTCGGCGCAGAAAAAGTCGGCGCCCAGTTTGTGTCTGAGGTCATAAGATTTTTGATCCAATGTTTTCGGTGGAACGTAACCTGAATAGACAGGGCCTGTGGTCTGATATAGAATTCCTTTTGCCCCTGAACTCCGCACGTATTCTATTTGATCCTGTGTGAGATTAATGGTTTTGATAATGATGATTTTATCTTTCAGCAGTTGGGGTGAGACCTCGTAATAATCGCTGCCCAAGTAGATTAAATCACCAGAATAATCCATAGAGGTGCCATAATAATCTGCATCGGGACGAAAATCTTTGTAGACCTCAAAGGTTTCCCCAGAAGCCAGTCGGATGTAACTATGAGTGTCCCAATGGGGGAGCAAAATTTGTGTTGAAAGGGTTTGATATGTAAGTTTTTCAGTTTTAAAATAGTTTTCTAAGTAGGATGCAGTAAGTTTGTGCCCCTCGCCTTCAAGTCCGCGCCCTTTTAATTCTGGCTGACTGAGGTGTTGGGTCATTTCTAATACCCGATCCATGGAAAATAAGGTTTCGTCAAATCGACTATGACCTCTCATTAAAGCAAGGGCAAAAACCAAGGCGATGGAAATAGCAAAAGGCAGGGCAATCCGCAGGTGCTGTTTTCTCATAGGAACCTCTCATGTATTAGACATTTTTATACTGGGTCAATTAATATTATCAAATATTCTGAAAATTTAATGTTAAATAATTGCAACATACTGGGGGTTGTTAGGGGTATAGGGTAGCGATATACTGTATATAGAACACTTATTGACAGAAAGGAAGGCGTTATGTTTACAGAAATGAGTATCTTTGAAATACTGATGTTGTTATGTTTTGGAGCAGCTTGGCCCTTTTCAATTTACAAGTCTTACACGTCCAAATCCGTTGCGGGGAAAAGCGGTTATTTTCTTGTGATTTTGATGGTAGGCTATGTTGCAGGTATTTTGAATAAAGTATTCTATAACTATGATCAGGTCATTTACTTATATATTTTGAATTTAGGAATGGTATTTACAGATTTTATGCTGTTCCAAAGAAATTTGAGAAGAGCCAAGTAGGAGGCATATATGAAAAGAGTTGCAGTTGCAGCAAATTTAGGGGTCATTGCAGAACATTTTTCGGAAGCTGAAGGTTTTCGAATTTACGAGTTTGACGGTACCACAATTCATGTCGTAGATTATTTGGAAAATGATTCAGACTTAAAAGGAAAGTTACCAGAACAGTTAAATCTATTGGAAGTCGGCGAAATACTTGCTGGGGGCATTGGTGTTGGTCAATTGGAAAAGTTGACTAAAGCAGGCATTCAAGTCATTTCAGGACTCAGCGGAGACGTTTCAGAAGCGATTCTTCATTACCATAGAGGTGAAATTTTAGAAAATAAAGCTGCTGGCAGTTGCGGCAGCTCATGTGGCTGTGGTTCACAGGGGCAAGAGTTGAGCTGTGGCTGCGGTTCTTCAGGCGAAGTCAGTGCATGTGGTTGTGGTGGCTGTAAGTAAGGGAAATTAATTAAACGGACGTTTAAACTCAAAAGCAAGGCGACAAAAAAGAGAGGCTAAATGCCTCTCTCAATGTTACGTCTCAGTTTTAAGCGCTGGTTACTGATGTTCAGTTCCTTTGTGTTATTCGCTTTCACCATTTGCTTCATGTTCGCCATGTTCCACATGTGCCTCATGTTCAAAGTGATAACTTAGAGCGATTTCATCATCTATCATGTTCCCAGTAGGTTCAAAGCCCAGCTTCTTATAAAAAGCTTCAGGCCCATCAACACCGGGGAGGCAGCTGGTGATCAGTTCATGGGCATTTGGCAAAGTTTGGACATAATCAATGACCATTTCTAAGGCTTCTCTGCCATAACCCTTGCCCTGATAACGGCCATCGATCATCAAACGCCATAAAAAGTATTCGGGTTTGCTTTCGTCAAGGTCAAGCATAACAAAGCCCACAGGCTGTTCCTTTAAATAAATGCCTTTGAACCAAGCTGTTTTAGAGTAGTGTGCTTGTGCAATCGAGACTGAGTTTGGCGCAACACACTTTTTTTGCGACGTCAGAACGTCCAGTTTCATGATTTCTATTAAATTATGTTCAGTTATATCCCGAAGTGTGACTTGATGAGCCACGCTAAACATTTCTTGTGCCATAGTGCACCTCCATTTGGAAAAAGAATGTGAGTCTGTTCATTTGTCTAAAGGGTATAAACCATTTAAACTCAGTAAATTGTATGCCTTCTGACTTGAATTTGTCAATTCTAATGTCAAAAGTGCTATAATGTGAACTGATTTATTCATAAATGTAGTTTCAGGAGGTACCGTTTCATGTACGATATAAGAGATATACTCAATAAAGCCATTGCCATTACCCTAAAGCGCAAAGAGGTATATGGAAAAGTATTGGAAAATACGCCAGACCCAAGATTGCGGATTATGATACAAATTATGATTTCAAGATTGGATCAAGATGTGAACTATTATGAAAATATCATTAAAGAGTTGAATCTAGGAGAGATAGAGCCAATTGATTTTGGAATTTATGATACAATAGCTTCACTCATCAACCAATTTGTCAGAACCTTGACAGTCCCAAAGTGCAAAAATAAAAAAGAGTTTTTAAATTATGTAATTCAAGGGGAATCTGCCGTACTGGCATTGGCAATGGATATACAAGGCCGTTTGACTCAAGCAGAGGGACGCACCGACAGTCAGGCCTATCTGATCCTATCTAAAGCCATATTACACAAACGTTTTAAAATTCAAGAGTTGGAATATTATAAGGAGTAAACAAAAATGAAAAAGAAAAGACTATTGATTTTTACACTGATTTTAAGTTTGCTGTTAAGCACTCAAAGTGCTTTTGCGGCAGAAGTTTACAAGGGTTCAAGCCCTATTGTCAAAGGCAAGACGGTAGCCACTATTAAAAGCGGCAATGTGTTGATGGTACCTGCCAAAGAGGTATTTACAGGTCTTGGTTTAAAAGTGACCTATGACACAGCGGCTAAAAAAATGACTGTTAAAGGAACGAACCGTACTTTTGAGTTTTGGTCAGGGAAGAAATATTTCAAAGCAGGAACTGTAAATTTGAACATGGACGCTTCTGCGATTGTGGTTAAAAATGTGTTCTATGTCCCAGCCCATGTCGTCGGTCAAGTCAGTGGCTACGAGGCTAAAATGTCTGGGGGTAAATTGACTTTAACTACAGCAAAACAAACCCCAATCAACGTGGGCACTATTGCTGGTCCAACAGGCATCGCCATGGCCAAATTGATGAATGAAAATTACTTAGGGGAACAAGCTAAAGTTAATTATGCCATTGAGTCTAACGCACAGCTTTTACCAGCGAAGCTTTTGAAAAAAGAATTGGACATTGCCTTTGTACCAACCAATATGGCGTCAATTGTCTACAATAAATCTAAAGGAGAAGTGGTTCTCCTCTCAACCAATATTTGGGGTCTTCTTTCAGTGGTGACCACAGATCCAAAAATTAAAACCTGGAGCGACTTAAAAGGCAAGCAAGTGGACATTTTTGGTCAAGGTGCTACCCCTGAAATAGCTTTCAGAAGCCTTGCAGAAAGTCACAACTTGGATCTAAAAAAAGATTTATCTTTTAAAATGGCTTATGACACACCGGGAACCCTTGTGGCAGCCCTAGCTTCAGGTAAGACGAAAGATGGCGTAGGCGTACTGGCAGAACCTTTCACCAGCATGCTCCTTGCTAAAAATAAAAACGCTAGAATTTTGGCAGACTTCCAAACAGAGTGGAAACGCAATTATGAGTCAGATTTCCCAATGAGCTCCATTGTGGTGAGAAAAGAATTCCTCAACGAGCACCCTGAAATAGTCAGTGCCTTTGTGAGAGAGTTTTCCAACACTTTGACTTATGCCAATAAAAACCCAAAAGAAATTGGTAAATTTGTAAAAATGCTTCCTGAGTTGCCGTTTGAATCTTCTATAGTGGCGGCCTCAATTCCAAGAAGTGATTTTAGATATGTGAGTGCAGTCAATGCCAAAAAGGCAGTGAGCAAATACTTGCAAATTCTATATTTATTCGATAAAGCAACCATCGGGGGCAAAATGCCTGAGAAAGATTTCTACACAACGATTCCAGTCACTTACTAAAAGGTGGTCTTACTTTGAGTTTTATAAATAGGTCTCCCCAAAATAGTGGCTTAACCAACAGCCCCTCAAAAAACAAGTCCGATAATAACTTGAAAGCATTGCAATACCAGAGTATTGTTGCATCTATTGTCTTTATATTTGTTCTTTGGTATTTTGCGGCGAAGAGCATCGGAACGGACTTAATTTTACCAACACCTGTGGCAGTGATGACGCGAATGGCTGAAATTGTTCAAGGGGAAACCTTCTGGGCAATCATTGGGGGTTCTATGCGACATGTCCTTCTAGGATTCCTTATTGCTCTTGGTGCAGGCATGCTCTCAGGACTTCTGTCAGGCTTATTCGTCCAAGTGAATTGGTTTTTCTACCCTTGGATTCAGCTCTTAAGAGCTACCCCAGTCATGAGTTTTATTCTCTATTTGATTTTATTTGTGCCAACCCCTTATATTGCAGTATGGGTAGCGTTTTTTATAGTCTTTCCTATCATTCATACCAATGTGTTGGAAGGCTTTAAGTCTGTAGACCCTAAATTACTGGAGATGGCAGAGCTTTATCGTGTGCCGTTAAAAAAACAGCTGAGACGGATTTATTGGCCTTCCCTATTTCCTTATTTGATGGCGGCATGTGTCACGGGTATGGGGATTAACATCAAAGCGGTGATTACGGCGGAAACCTTAGCACTCCCAGAGTTTTCCATCGGAACAGAAATGTTTAGTGCTCGAAATTACCTAGAGACGGATCGAATCTTGGCTTGGACGATTATTATTATAGTGATTGCGGTTCTTATGGATTTGATTTTAGTGGGTATTCGAAGAGGTGTGACAAAAAGGAGAAAACGCCATGTCGTACAGCGTAGAGAAGCTTAATTTTTCTTACGATCAACAAGAGACGGTGTTGGATTCACTGGATTTTGAACTGAATGAAAATGAGATCTTTTGTATATTAGGTCCTTCGGGTTGTGGCAAAACCACTTTGCTTAGACTTCTTGCAGGACTGTTGAAACCTTCCAGTGGGAGTATAGACCCTTATTTTGATGGAGAAAAGAGTTTCTTGTTCCAAGAGTCAAGGCTGTTGCCTTGGTATACGGTCTATGAGAATTTGGTGTTCACAACAGAGCATCATTTGAACAGAACGCAAATGGAAGAACAGATTGAACATTATTTAAAAGCGGTAAGACTTTGGGAGTATAAAGATCACTACCCAGACGAACTCAGCGGTGGCATGCAACAGCGGATTGCCATTGTGAGAGGGTTTCTCTATCCTGCCCAGTTGATGCTTTTAGATGAACCTTTTAAGTCGCTAGACATTGAGATCAAACTCAGCGTTATGGAGACATTCAAAAACCTCTGGCGTGAAACGCCAAAAACCGTGGTGATGATTACCCACGACGCTATGGCGGCGTCTCTTCTCGGAGACCGGGTCATGATTTTGTCAGAAAAGCCAACGAAGGCTGTGGCGACGCTCGATAACCCTGTCCCAAAAGAAGAACGCAAAATTCAACATCCAGAGGTTGGTCAGTTTCAAAGTCAGCTTTACAGCTACTTTGTAAACTTAATTTAGCTTCATTGCATAGGGTCTAGAAAACCCAATTACCCTGCTTAAAGAGCGGCACTTCGGTGCCGTTTTTTTCATATGCCACAATTTCCATTTCAGGGCCGCCAATCATAAAGTCCACATGGATCAAACTGAAGTTGGCACCTTTAGCTTCTAATTCTTCCTGAGTCATTTGAGAACCGTTTCTCATGGCGTAAGCATAAGCTCTGCCAAGGGCTAAGTGAACGGAAGCGTTTTCATCGAAGAGGGTATTGTTGAAGAGAATACCTGTATTGGAAATAGGGGAGTCGTTTTGAACCAAAGCCACTTCTCCAAGATATTTTGCCCCTTCGTCGTTGGCGAGAAGGCTTTCAATGACTTCTTTGCCCTTTTCGGCGAAGAAATCTACCACTTTGCCGTCTTTAAAGGTAAAGCCAAAGTCTTCCACCAATTTGCCGTTGAGGCTAAGGGGTTTTGTGGCTTTTAGCGTACCATTTACTTTTAGTCTGTGAGGGGTAGTGAAGACTTCCTCCGTTGGAATATTGGCTACATAACTGCAACCGGCTTGGCTCTCTTTAGAACCGCCCATCCAGAAGTGGTCATCGGCTAAATAGATTTCAAGATCTGTGCCTGGAGCTTTTAAGGTCAGCTTTTCAAATTGCTGATCGTTGAGGTAATTTTTATATTTTTTCAAGTTCTTGTCATGTGTTTTCCACGCGTCTACTGGATCAGGTTGGCTGACACGGGTAGCGTCGAAAATTTTATGCCAAAGGGCTTCAATCGCCGCGTCTTCTTCCATTTCTGGGAATACGCTCTTAGCCCAAGCTGGGGATGGCATTGCTACGATAGACCATTTGGTTTTACCGGTCATTCTATATTTCATGGCAGGTGCAACGGCTGCAGAAGCAGTTTTTTGATCTTTTGCCACCACTTCCCCTGGTATCATTTTAAGTAGTTCTGGGTTTGGCGCAGAAATGAAGAGGTGATGGTAATTGTCTTCATACATGGCCACCAATTGATCCACTTTCCATTTAGGATAATTTTCAAAGACAAAGGCTTGAGCATTTTCGTAGCGAGCTAGTGTCATTTCATCGTCATTAAAGATGAACTCAACGTGTTTGGCACCTGCTTGGTAAGCCTTTCTCATAATGGCTCGGGCGAGGGGTAGACTGGCTAAGTTGCCGTTAATAATTAAACCTTCTTCAGGCTGTAAATTGATGCCGACATGCACCGCTAAATCAGCATATTTTTCTAACATCTGGGGATCCATTTTCAAATGATTCACTCCTTTTGGATAATTACGCGTTAATTTTTGTGTACTCTGAATGTCTCTTTGGAGAGGTTCCCCACCAGTTTAACATAAAAGAAGTGCGGCGAATTAAAAATGACAGAAAAGTCAAATTTTTTATATGGCTTGTTTTTTGGTTGGGTATTTCTTTTGGAATGTGGATGGGGTCAGAAGATGAGGGACTGTCTATAATGAGTCTAAATGAAGCGTTAAGCTTAGGAGGAGACCGTTATGGATGCGCAGAAATATCCCCAATTAGAAATCAATCAGGTCAAATTATTGAATAACGTTACGGAAGTTGTCAAAATGTGCGCTAAAGAGAATATTCAGGTGGCGGGTGTGGTTAAGGGCGTCAACGGTGAAATGGGCGTGGTGGATTGCTTTGTAAAGGGCGGAGCCAGTCAAATAGCCAGTTCTAGAGTTGAACAACTTAGGAGAAGCAAAGAGAAACATTCTCAAATAGAAACCTTGTTACTAAGACTACCCATGCAGGCAGAAGTTGAGGAAGTGGTTAAGTGGGCAGACATCAGCCTGAATTCAGAGAGAGAAACCCTTGTTCAACTGAATGGGGCTTGTGAGAAAGAGCACCTTGAACATCAGGTTATTTTGATGATGGATCTTGGAGACCTTCGGGAAGGGGATTTTATAGAAAAAGATATCATCGCTTTAGCCGTATTTGTTGAAAAAGAACTGCCTCACATTACACTGGCGGGAATTGGTACGAACCTAGGTTGTTACGGGGCGATTAAGCCAACGCCAGTGAATTTAGGGAAACTTTGTGAGACCGCAACAGCTATTGAAAGTGTTATTGGAAGAACTCTTCGCATTGTTTCGGGTGGCGCGACTTCTTCTTTACCCTTATTACTTGAAGGAAATATGCCTAAGGGCGTGAACCATTTAAGAATTGGAGAAGCCATTTTATTGAATATGGATTTACCTGAAATTTGGGGTGTTCCGTTTCCGAACCTCCATCAAGACGCTTTTACTTTAAAGGCGCAAATTATTGAAATCAAAAACAAGCCCAGCTACCCTGTAGGCGAAATTTTCATAGACGCTTTTGGACATACCCCTGAATATGAAGACAGAGGCAACCGCAAACGAGCCATTTTAGCCATTGGTAAACAGGATTTTGCCATGGAAGACAAATTGGCACCTGCGGACGAGAAGACCTTTATTGTGGGCAGCAGCAGTGACCATTTGATTGTGGATATTGAAGAAGCCATATTGCCATATAAAGTAGGGGATGTTATGGACTTTAAAATTTACTACGGGCCTATGCTCCACCTTTGCACTTGTTCCTATGTGAGCAAAATTCTTTCAGAAATAATTTAAAAACTACCCAAGAGGAGGTATTGCAACCTTCTCTTTTTGTGTTAAAATAACAAGATTAAAATAGTGAAGGGATGAATGCCTGTGAAAAAAACTTTAGTGGAAGTAAACTGGCAACCAGACCGAAAAGATTCAAGACCAGCGTACATACAAATCGCAGATTATTTTTTGAATAAGATTCAGAGTGGTGAGTGGATTGCGGGTTCCTATTTACCAGATCAGAGAAGGCTCTCAAAATTATTAGGGGTGAATCGGAGCACGTTGATTAGCGCCCTAGACGAACTTCGTGCCATGGATTTGTTAGAAACCAAAGGTAAGGGTGGCACGGTGATTGCAAATACTCAAATCCTTTCACATGGGGTGAAGGCACCTAATTGGAAGGCTCATATTGATGAGGGGTTTCACATTTCGAATTTGGATACCATTCAGATTATCAATCGATATGAGTTTACAGAAGGCTATATTCGATTGAGCAGCGGAGAACCTTCTCCTGAACTGTTTCCAAAGGAAATGATGAAAGAAGTTCTAGGCAGCGTGGCAGATGAAATGACCAACTTGGGTTATGAAGAGCCTAAAGGGATGCTTTATTTACGAGAGCAAGTCTCGAATTATTTAAAGCCTTTTGGAATTCAAGCCCCGCCTGAAAATATACTCATTGTGTCTGGAGCCCTTCAAGCCATTCAATTAATTTCAATCGGCTTGATGCAGCCGGGGTCAACGGTGTTTTTAGAAAAGCCTTCCTACTTGTATTCCCTAAATATTTTCCAGTCCATAGGGCTGAGGCGGTCGGCTGTACCTATGGATCAAGAAGGCTTAATACCCAATCAACTTATTCAAACCAAGCCCAAACACAGGCAATCTATTCTGTATACAGTTCCAAGCTTTCATAACCCAACGGGAATTGTTATGTCCGAAAGACGAAGAAAAGAGCTTTTAGAGGTCTGCATCAAAAATCAAATTCCTATTATTGAAGATGACGTTTACCGAGAATTATGGATAGATGAACCTTCACCATTACCTATTAAAAGCTTGGATCAGAATAATAGCGTTCTATACGTAGGCAGTGTTTCCAAAACCTTGAGCACTGGGCTCAGAATTGGATGGCTGGTAGGACCTGAGGCAGTTATAGAGAGACTGGGAGATTTGAAAATGCAAAACGATTACGGGTCCAGTTCTCTGTCCCAACTGACAGCAGGCAAATTTCTAGAAAGTGGTCTCTATCAAGCACACAGTGCTTTTGTCAGAGAAAAACTTAAAATTCGCAGACAAGTCACGATAGAAGCTTTAGAACTCTATTTTAAAGACTTAGCAGATTGGAGCATCCCTCAAGGTGGGTATTACATATGGTTAAAGTTCAAGTGGCCTCTTCCTATGAAAGAGTTCTTTGAGGAAGCTTTTATACAAGGTATTTTGGCATATCCAGGATTTTTGTATGATAACGAAATGAATCAGTGTTTGCGTATTTCATATAGTTATGCCAGCATTGATCAGTTGGTTTTCGGCATTGAAAAGCTTTCGAAGATAGCAAGGGGGTTGAGGTAAACAAGTAAAGGCGAGTAATAAACAAAACATATAAATATTATAATGGGAGGAAAAAAATTATGAAACAAAAGAGACTGATAAGCCTTTTACTGGTGATATTGCTTAGTATAGGCGCATTTTCACCTCTTAGCTTTAGTGCTTCAACTATTACACATTCCATGGATATTATTTCCACAGGACTCAGTCTAGCCGTTAACGTGATTATAGGACCAGATGGAAAACTCTACATTTCAGAGTATAACGGTGGAAACATCCTTAGAGTTGATCGAGATGGACAAAACAAAGAAACCTTCGCATCGGGTTTAAGTCAGCCTATTGGAATGTGTTTTGACAGCGGTGGAAATTTGTACGTGGCTCAGCATGCCGGCTCCCGTGTTGTTAAAATACAACCTGATGGAACCAAAACAACAATTAAAGATGGAACGGGTTTTTTAACTGGATTGACTATAGATGACAGCAACAGCAAGCTGTATGCTGTTGATTACACCACGGGAAAAATATTGAAAATGAATTTAGACGGCACGGGCTCATCTGATTTTGTAACAGGACTGGGAGCCACAAACATTATCGGAATGACCATTGACGGGAATAACAACCTTTATGTAGCCGACCGAGCTGGTGGGAAAGTCAAAAAAATTGCACCGGATGCTACAGTCACTGATTTTATTACGGGACTCTCAACGCCAACATGGGTGACATTAGGTGATGACGGTTATTTTTATGTTTCTCTTGGGTCAAGAAAAATAGAAAAATATGATGTTTCAGGGCAAAAAGTAGACGAGTTCTTAACGCCGTCAACAATAGGACATCCATGGGGGACATATATTGACCAAACTGGATGTATTTATTACCAAACATTAGGTTCAATGAGTTGTAAAATTATAGGAACGGCAAATACTACAGATAAAACGCACTTAACTTTAACCCTTAATACAACTTTGCCGGAAATGACCTTGGATTCCAATGCTTTTACAATTTCTGGCGTGGCTTCTGGTTCAACTGTAACTCAAGCGGTAACTTCAGGGTCTAGTATTTTCTTAACCTTAAATCAGAATATTTCTTATACTGATTCCTATCCCAAAGTGAGCTATGCTAAAACAGGAACTAACAATATTGTCACTTCTGGCGCTGCAATTGAATTTGATAATTTTACTAATATGCCAGTCAAAAACAATGTGCTTGGTGTTTCCAGCGTTTCTAGCATTTCTAATGTGAATGTGAGCTTTGGGACAGACTTAAGTACGGCAAAAGCTCAACTTCCGACTACAGTAAATGTATCACTAAGCAATGCAACAACCACTCCTTCTGCAATCACTTGGAACAACGGTACGCCAGCGTATAATGGTAATGTTGCTGGAAATTATGTATTTTCGGGAACGATTTTTACTTCTGAAAATGTTTCAAATCCAAGTAATTTATCAGCAAGTGCCACAGTTGTGGTATCTCCTGCAGTTTTATCTACAGATGCAACCCTTTCAGGGATTAGTTTAAGTTCTGGAACCCTTACTTTTGATGCAAGTGCCAGGGAATATTCAGTAAGTGTCCCAAATGGGACCACAAGCATAACCATTACACCTGCTGCAAATGAAGCCCATGCGACCATGACGATCAATGGCAGTGCATTGGTTAGTGGTAGCGGAACGGTTAATCTCAATGTGGGCAGCAATGCTGTTGTCGTTCTTGTAACAGCACAAAATGGCACTACAACTGAAACCTATACACTCAATGTGCAAAGACAAAGTGCTCCGATTTTATCTGCAGATGCAACCCTATCAGGGATTAGTTTAAGTGCAGGTTCCCTGACTTTTGATGCAAGTGCTAGAGAATATTCAGTAAGTGTCCCAAATGGGACCACAAGCATAACCATTACACCTGCTGCAAATGAAGCCCATGCGACCATGACGATCAATGGCAGTGCATTGGTTAGTGGTAGCGGAACGGTTAATCTCAATGTGGGCAGCAATGCTTTTGTCGTTCTTGTAACAGCACAAAATGGCACTACAACTGAAACCTATACCCTCAATGTGCAAAGACAAAATGCAAGTGCTCCAGAAACACCAAGCCAAGGCGGCGGTGGTGGTGGAGAGGATGTTGTTACGGTAAAACCTAAGGCAAGTGAAGGTGCGAGTATTGTCATTATCAACGGACAAGAGCAAAGTGCTGGAAAAGAATCAAAAACCACTGTAGAAGGTAGAACCGTTGTCACTGTTGAGGTAGAAAACAAGGTCATTGAAAGTAAAATTGAAGAAGTTATGAAAAACAGTTCTCCAGGGTCGAAAAATATGCTTCAAATACCTGTACAAACTCAAAACGCAAATATGATAAAAGTACAGCTTACAGGGGACATCGTTAAAAAGCTTGAAACAAATGCCTTCGATGTTTCTGTTAAAAGCGGTAATATTGAGTATGTGATCCCAGCAGGAGAATTTACAATTAGTAAAGTAGCGGAAAGTCTTGCAATTCTTGAAAAAGATTTGAAAGATATTAAAATTGAGGTACAAATCACAAATTTACCTCAAGATGTTGTAAATAAGTACAGTGATATTGCAAAAGGAAATGGTGCTGAGTTGGTGTTTCCACCTGTATCCTTTGACGTGATTGCAAAAACAACTCGAATCGATGGTAAAACTGGAGAAGTATCCATCAATAAGTTCAGCAATTATGTTGAACGTGTTATAGAAGTGCCTTCTAATATTGACACATCAAAGGTTACTACAGGTATTGTCTTCAATGCAGTTGGAACCTATAGCCACGTACCAACAGAGGTGTTCCAAAAAGATAGCAAATGGTATGCGAGAATAAGTTCGGTGACCAATTCAAGTTATTCATTGCTTTGGAATCCTATAACGGTTAAATCGGTGGAAAAACATTGGTCGAAAAATACTGTTAACGATATGGCGTCAAGGCTGGTCATCTTTAACACAGAAAGTTTTGACCCTGATAAAGCTATTACAAGAGGCGATTTTGCTGAATATTTGGTGAGAGCTTTAGGCCTTTATCGTGAAGGGTTAAAATTAGAGAATAAATTTAAAGACGTTAGTACTGAAGGCGATCGGGAGTTAGGCATTTTGATAGCCAATGAGTACGGACTAGTCACAGGTTACACAGATGGCACCTTTAGACCAGATGCATTGATCACAAGAGAAGAAGCCATGATGATGTGTCAAAGAGCCATGAAAATTTCCAAACTTGTTGGGACAGATGCTAGCAGATACGAAGTTTATACAGACTTCAATCAGGTATCCGCTGGGGCACGTGAATCCGTTAAAGATGTTCTAGCTGCACATGTCTTCAACGGCACCACAACAAAATCCATTTCACCTAATAAAAACATAACCTATGCGGAAGCCACTCAGGCAATAAAAAATCTTTTAGTTGCATCAGGTTTAATCAATAAGTAATTTCAAAAAGGGCATTCTCAAATGAGAGTGCTCTTCTTTTTTTTCGTAAAAACCAAAACTCAATTCAGATTCGGGTGCCTTGAAGGCTGATTTATCAAGCCGTAAAGGCATTCGGATCTGAATTGCAATGTCGCGGATGCGACAAGGTTGACCGAAGGTCAACCGAGTTTTGGTTAATCAAGGTGTGGTTAAAAAAAAACCTTTACAATGTAACAATGTTTTGTTACATTAACATCAAGAGGTGATAACATGATAGAAATTGAAATATCTAAGAAAGAATTATTGGAATTGACCGGCATTACTTATGGTCAGCTCTACCGATGGAAGCGCAAAGCACTAATTCCAGAAGAATGGTTTATCAAAAGATCCAGCTATACAGGGCAGGAGACTTACTTTCCAAGGGAAAAGGTACTGGAGCGCATAGACAAAATACTCAACATGAAAGACGATTTTTCCTTAGACCAACTGGCAGACACATTTTCTGTAGCCCCAAAAGAGGTGGCAATTAATAGTCTCCAACTGGTGGAAAAAGGAATTGTCTCACAAAGGGTCATGGATCAATACAAAACAATGTTCTCTGAGCCTTTACTATTCGCAGACATTCTAGGCCTTATGATTTGTGAAGAACAGTTGACTGAAGGGTTAATCAGTTTGGAAGAGGGAGAAGCTTTGATTCAGTTTTTAAAGGGTGAAATGCCAAGCCTTCCAGAAAAGGCATTTGAACTGAGGTACATGAGAAAACTAGGCATTGGATTCTGGGTGTTGGTGGAAAGTGGCTACCACGTGGTCTTTGATCCATCGGCTAAACAGGTACTTGCCTTGTCCATCACAAAATACATGGAAAAAATTAAAACCTTATTATAAATCCAATCCTTATAGGAAACTATCTGAAGAAAAGAGGGAGAAACAATGGAACAAAACAATAAACCATCTATTAAAATATCTGGATCAGGATCGGCTGGCGGCGGCGACTTCGATCAAATCAAAATCAGCGGCAGCGGGAAAATCAGTGGCAACACCACTTGCAACTTTTTTAAAATCAGTGGCAGTGCCAGTGTGGACGGAAATATTGAAATGGAAGAGGGACATATCAGCGGGTCTGCTAAATTCCACAATAGCGTTAAGGCAAACTATCTTAAAATCAGCGGCAGTGCAAAAAGTTTAGGCAGTATGGACGTTAAAGAACTTAAAGTCAGCGGAAGCCTGAGCGCAGAACAAGCCCTCACGGGAGAGCAAATGGATATTTCAGGGGTTTTGAAACTTGACGGAGACTGCAATGCAGAAACTTTTGAAATGAACGGACAATGTAAGATAGGGGGCCTTTTAAATGCAGATCGTATTGACATTTCTCTTGAAGGGAAAAGCGAAATTAAAGCCATCGGAGCAGAAACCATTAAAGTGACAGCGGGCAGCTATGGCAGCAGTTTTATAAAAGAAATGATCGGCATCTTTTCAGACCAAGCTCAAAAGCTCTTCTGTGAAAGCATTGAAGGAGATGACATTTATTTAGAAAATACCATTTGTGACGAGGTTCGAGGGGGCAGAATTGTGATTGGAAAGGGCTGTCAAATCAAGTTAGTAGAGTATACAGGAACTTTGGAAGTCAAAGGAGACGCCCAAATTGAAACTCAACGTCAAATCTAACTAAAATACTGTTTGCCAAATCAACTTCGCTACTAAAGCCAGTGCGATGGTAATAAAAATAGGTTTGATTACCTTAGCGCCGTTATGAATGGCAATATGAGTCCCCACATAAGCGCCAAAAATCATAGAAATAGCCATAGGAATAGCGACGAGGTAAATGATTTTCCCGCTGATGGCAAAGAGGATTAGGGAAACCACGTTGCTGACAAAATTCAGGATTTTTCCATTTCCAGCTGCCACAGTAAAGTCAAAACCGAAAATGCTGATAAATAAGAAAATCAGGAAAGAACCAGTTCCCGGACCAAAGAAGCCATCATAAAAACCAAGTGC
The DNA here is from genome assembly GCA_964404895.1 of uncultured Peptostreptococcaceae bacterium. Taxonomy (GTDB): domain Bacteria; phylum Bacillota; class Clostridia; order Peptostreptococcales; family Acidaminobacteraceae; genus JBGSUZ01. The sequence continues at coordinate 156,681 of CAYOLV010000001.1, forward strand.
CAGTGCGAATAACATCCCATAGATTATTTTTTTTCGGTCAAGCCCTTTGAAATTCCCGGCTTGGCCGAAATCTTTTTTGAGAATGGTGTAAAGGGTCAACGCCATAATCATGACCACAATAAACCAATTGAGGAAGCCTTCATCCACACGGAGGGCGGTGTAGACTCCTAAAGAAGCCCCTAAAACCGTGCAGGGAATTTGATATTTCACCAGTGGAAAATGGATTTTTTTAGACTTTGCAAATTTCAGAGTACTGGTAAATGAAGCGCAAGTACTGGCAAATTTATTAGTACCCAGTGCCAGTTGAGGCGGTACCCCCGTTGCAATAATAGCGGGTAGTGAAATGATTCCGCCGCCACCTGCAATGGAATCGATAGCTGCAGCGATAAAGCCTGCAATACATATAAAAATCATCGCTTTAAGTTCCATAAGTCTTCTCCCTGCCGTCGGCTCAAATAAAAGTAGTGGCTGTCAACAAGCTCAAAAGGATTGCCAAGACCATTATAACCATAAATCTTTTCCCTGTCCCTGAAAGATTTCAATACCCTAAGAAAAATTAGGGGTATATATAAAGGGAGGTGAGGTTATGAATACGATGAAGCGTTTGACTCAAGCCTATGAGGATGCCCTTTGTCTGCCTTTTAACAAAGACAGCAAATTGATTTTATTCAGCGACGTCCATAGAGGAGATAACAGTTTTTCAGATGAGTTCGCACACAATCAAAATATTTATCTGCATGCCATGAATTACTACTACGACCGTGGTTTTACTTATATAGAAGTGGGGGACGGAGACGAACTTTGGGAACACAGTGACTTTAAACACATTAGAGGCGCTCATGACGATGTTTACGATGTCCTCAAATCCTATTTCAAAGAGGAACGCTTCTACGGAATCTATGGGAATCACAATCTTGATTTTAAAGACCCAGCGTTTATTCACCGTAACTTAAAACATTATTACGACGACATTAATGAAGTTTATGAAATTCTATTAGACGGTATCCAGTATCAAGAAGCGATAAGGTTAAAGTATGAGGGTTTTGAAAAAGATATTTTTGTGCTTCACGGTCACCAAGGGGACTTTATCAATGATCAAGGCTGGCGATTCACCAAATTTATTAATCGCAACCTATGGCACTATTTGCATATAATAGGGTTCACCAACCCTGCCAGCCCGGCAAAAAATTTGCACAAACAGCATAAAATCGAACGGAATTTTAGCAAGTGGATTCGTGAAACTGACCAAATGATGATTATTGGGCATACTCATCGCCCTAAATTTCCAAGAGAAGGAGATGTGCCCTATTTCAACACGGGGTCCTGTATTTTTCCTAGAAATATAACCGGGATAGAGATTGAAAAAGGCGAAATCAGCTTGATTGAGTGGCGTATTAGAGCAGATGAAGAGGGCAAACTATGTGTAATCAGGCGCCTTATCAGCGGACCTCTGCCTTTAGATGAGTTATTAAAATAGATTAAGTTGACAAAATCATAAAAGAATCTTAAAATATATTTCGTACACGAAACAATCGTATACGAAATATATTTATTTAAAGAAGGTGATGAAATGGCAGAAACAAATCAAAACTACGAACTGATCAAGTTGGTTCGCCGAGTGACCAAATATTTCAAACAGGAAATCCATAAGCAAATGGGGGACATTGGCTTCACACCGCCTCAAGGCATGCTCATAGGTGCTTTAATGAAAAAAGGACCTTGCAAAGTATCGGATTTGAGTGACATGTTAAGCCTTTCAAACAGCACAGTTTCCGGCATTATAGATCGTTTAGAAAAGAGTGGTCAACTCACTCGCATTAGAAGCGATGAAGACCGAAGAGTAGTTATGGTTGACCTTACAGAAAATTTCAGAGAAGAGTCAGCGGCTAGATTTCGCGGTGTAGACAATTTGATGATCGATATATTTTCTCAAGCAGAACCTGACGAAATTGAAGAAATTGTAAAAGGCTTAACCGCCTTGGAAAATGTTTTTCTCAGACACAAAGGAGTTGATACAAAGAAATGATGAAGTTATTTAAGCATTTAAAGCCCTTTACCTTGCCCCTGCTAGTGGCTATTGCCCTATTGTATGGTCAAGCCATGGCAGAGCTGGCGCTGCCGGACTATATGTCCAATATTGTCAATGTAGGCATTCAGCAGGGGGGCGTCAACGAAGCGATTCCTGTAGTTTTAAAACAGTCCGACGCTGCCCACTTAAAACTGTTCTTAAATCCTGCAGACAAGAAAATCGTATTTGATCACTACGAGTTGATCAATACTTCAGACATGCGTTTTAAAGATTATACAGCTATTTATAAAAAGTTGGGCACAGACCCTATTTATATTTTGAAAGAAGTCGACAGTGAGACTAAAAATCAACTGGAAGTGGTTATTTCTAAAGGACTCTTGTCTGTTTCAGGCGTTCAAACCCTCATGGACGATGCCAATGGCGGCCCTATCCAGTTGGGAGAAAAGAAACTGCCGGCAGGCACAGATTTGTTTGCCTTGTTGGAAAAAATGCCTGAAATGAACCGTCAGGAAACTCTAAAAGGGACGACCGAAAAGTTTGCAGGCATGGACGATAAAATGATTGTCCAAGCAGGGGCAAACGCCTTGAAAGCCTATTATGAGCAAATCGGCGCAGACATGGGTCTAATCCAGCGCAATTACATTTTATATATGGGCGGCGTTATGCTGCTGATTACCTTGCTGGGGGCTATTGCAGCCATTGCAGTGGGTTATATCAGTGCCAAAATTGCGGCGGGACTGGGACGAGACCTGAGGAAAAAGGTTTTCGACAAGGTCAGCAAATTTACAAATGTGGAGTTAGATCAATTCTCGACCTCTTCCCTCATTACACGCAGCACCAACGATATTAATCAGATCCAAAATTTAACGGTCATGATGATTCGGATGGCCTTCTACGCACCAATCATGGGTGTGGGCGGTGTCATTAAAGCTATGGAGAAGAGCAGCCATATGTCGTGGATTATCGCCGTGGCAGTAGGCATTATGATTGTACTCATTACAGTAATATTCTCCATCGCCATGCCGAAATTTAAAATGATACAAAAACTCATAGACCGACTGAATTTGGTGACCCGTGAAAATCTTTCTGGGATGATGGTCATTCGTGCCTTCAATACCCAAGCATTTGAAGAAAATCGGTTCGACAAAGCCAACAAAGACGTCATGGAAACCAACCTTTTCGTCAACCGCATTATGACCTTTATGATGCCGATGATGATGCTGATTATGAACGGCACAACCCTTGCCATTGTTTGGATTGGAGCGCACCAAATAGCCGAGTCCAATATGCAGGTCGGGGATATGATGGCCTTTATGCAGTACGCCATTCAAATTATCTTCTCCTTCCTCATGCTTTCAATGATGTTCATAATGATTCCAAGAGCGGCAGTGTCTGCCCAAAGAATTGCAGAGGTATTGGATACGGAGATCAGCATTTTAGACCCTGAAAACCCTCAGCTGTTGCCAGAAGGGGCAAAAGGGGAAATCGAGTTTAAAAATGTTTCGTTCAAATACCCAGCGGCAGAAGAAGAAGTTATTAAAGAAATTTCTTTTGTAGCGAAACCCGGTGAAACCACTGCTATTATAGGGTCTACTGGTTCAGGAAAAACCACTTTGGTCAATCTTATTCCAAGACTTTACGACGTGACAGGGGGACAAATTCTCATGGACGGCGTAGACATAAGAGAATTGAAGCAATTTGACCTCAGAGCAGAGGTGGGTTATGTGCCACAAAGAGCTTCTTTATTCAGCGGCACCATTCAAAGCAATTTCCAATTTGCAGACGATGAAGTGACCTTAGATGAAATGAAGGAAGCAGCTCGCATTGCCCAAGCGATGAGCTTTATAGATGAAAAGCCTGAGGGATTTGAACGTGAAATTGCACAAGGGGGCGGCAACGTTTCTGGAGGTCAGAAGCAAAGGCTTTCCATCGCCAGAGCCCTTGTTAAAAAACCAAAAGTGTTTATTTTTGACGACAGTTTCTCCGCACTGGACTTTAAAACAGATTCAGAGTTGAGAAAAGCTCTGAAAGAGAGTACGGGAAACAGCACACTCCTCATTGTGGCTCAGAGAATATCCACTATAAAAAATGCAGAGCAGATCATTGTTTTAGACGATGGCAAAGTGGTTGGCAAGGGAACTCACGGGGAACTCATGTCCACCTGCGAAACCTATCGAGAGATCGCGCTTTCACAATTATCGAAGGAGGAACTCGCATGAGCCAAGATCGTGATTCAGATTTAGAAAAAATGAAGAGACAGCAGTCGGCTCGTCGAGGCGGCATGGGACATGGTCCCGGCGGCGGTATGATGATGGGTGGCGCAAAAGCAAAGAATTTTAAAGGCACTATGAAAAAACTCCTTGCCTATTTGAAACCCTATACAGTCATTTTTGTAACAGTCATTGTTTTTGCAGTGGTCAGCTCTGCTTTTAGCATTTACGGGCCGAAACTCCTAGGAAAGGCAACCACAAAAGTCTTTGAAGGGGTCATGGGGCAAATTGCAGGGACAGCTAAGGGCGTTGATTTTACTTATATTTGGGGCATTATGATTGCTATGATGATACTCTATGGCTTGAGTGCCTTATTCTCATACATTCAGGGTTATATGATGTCTGGCGTGGCGCAGAAAGTCAGTTACAACATGCGTAAAAATATCTCTGAGAAGATCAATCGCATGCCCCTCAAATACTTTGACGGCACCAACCACGGGGAAGTGCTTTCCAGAGTGACCAACGACGTAGACACGGTGAGCCAGACGTTGAACCAAAGCTTGTCCCAAATTATCACCTCTGCAACTACGGTGATAGGGGTTCTCATTATGATGCTCAGCATCAGTCCCCTCATGACTTTGGTGGCGTTGATTATTATTCCGCTGTCTATGGTATTGGTAATGCTGATTGTAAAACAATCCCAGAAATACTTTAAGCAGCAACAAGAGTTTCTGGGCAACGTCAACGGGCACATTGAAGAGATGTACAGCGGTCACATCATCGTTAAAACCTTCAACGGTGAGAAGAAAAGCGCTGAAAAATTTGACGAATACAACAGCAAACTCTATAAAACCGCATGGAAGTCTCAGTTCCTTTCAGGGTTGATGATGCCTGTCATGAGCGTTGTAGGAAATTTAGGTTATGTAGCAGTCTGCGTTCTCGGTGCTGCGCTAGCGGCTAAGAAAACCATTGAAATAGGCGATATTCAAGCGTTTATTCAATACGTGAGAAACTTCACTCAGCCCATTACTCAACTGGCGAATATTTCTAACGTACTTCAACAAACTGCGGCAGCGGCTGAACGGGTATTTGAATTTTTGGAAGAAGCTGAGGAAGTTTCGGAAACTGAAAACCCAGTGGTTCATGAATCGGTTGAAGGCAGTGTTCGCTTTGAAAATGTTCATTTTGGCTATAAAGAAGACCACATTATTGTCAACGATTTCTCGGCTGACATTAAGCCGGGTCAAAAAGTGGCTATTGTTGGGCCTACGGGCGCTGGGAAAACCACTATGGTCAAACTGCTCATGCGTTTCTATGACGTGACTTCAGGGGCTATTTTGGTCGATGGGGTAGATATTAAAGACTACACCCGTCAAAATTTGCGGGATCATTTCGGTATGGTGCTCCAAGACACATGGTTATACAACGGCACCATTATGGAAAATATCCGCTATGGCAGACTGGACGCAACGGACGAAGAGGTCATTGCGGCGGCGAAAGCGGCTCATGTCAACAGCTTTGTCCACACCCTTCCAAATGGATACAACATGGAGCTCAACGAGGAAGCGTCTAACGTTTCCCAAGGGCAGAAACAGTTGATTACCATCGCCAGAGCCATTTTGTCAGACCCTAAAATATTAATTTTAGACGAAGCCACCAGTTCTGTAGATACTCGAACAGAAGTCCAAATCCAGAAGGCGATGAATAACCTTATGGCTAACCGAACCAGCTTCATTATTGCCCACAGACTCTCCACCATCAGAGATGCAGACCTGATCCTCGTCATGGAGCACGGCGACATTGTAGAACAGGGTTCCCACGAAGTACTCCTTGCAAAAGGTGGGGCTTATGCAGTACTTTACAATAGCCAATTTGACGTGGAAGAGGTCGCCAGTTAAAGTGTGAAAATCTTAAAAAAATGAAATCTGTCTTGCAATTTGAAAAAAAGTTTTGTAAGATGGAGTCAATTCCATAAGAGGTCAGACGACCTCGAATCTTCAGGGCAGGGTGCAAATCCCTACCGGCGGTATAGCCCGCGAGCCGAAAGGTTGATTAGGTTTAATTCCTAAGCCGACAGTATAGTCTGGATGAAAGAAGATTGATTTCGCTCAAGTGTATTTCCTATGGGAAATATTTCTCGACAAGATTTATCAAGCTCTGAAATACTTTTTTTGTATTTCAGAGCTTTTTTAATTGGCAAGTTTCTTGTTGCGGGCAGCGTCTGTTTTTAACCCCTGGAGTCTATAAATCTAGGGGTTTTTTAATGCCCCGAGAAAGGAGAATCATTTTGGAAAAAGGATCAGATGAACACTGGATGCAGCTGGCGATTGAACTTGGGGCAAAAGGAAAAGGCAAAGTTCAACCCAACCCCTTGGTAGGGGCTGTCCTTGTGAAAGAGGGTCAACTTGTCGGCCAGGGGTACCACGCCGCCTATGGACATGACCATGCAGAAGTAGCCGCTTTAAAGGATTGCAGAAGAAGGGGGAATGATCCCTCAGGTGCAACGATTTACGTCACTTTGGAACCTTGCTGCCACTTTGGAAAGACCCCGCCTTGCACAGAGGCTTTGATTGAAGGGGGTGTGAAAAGGGTGGTGGTTGCCATAGAAGATCCTAACCCTTTAGTCGGTGGCAAAGGGATTGAACGGTTACGGGAAGCAGGTATTCAAGTGGATGTAGGACTTTTGAAAGAAAGTTGTCAGGTACAAAACGAAGTCTTCTTTCACAACATTCAACAGGAAAAACCCTATGTGATTATGAAAAGCGCCATCAGTTTGGACGGTAAAATAGCTACCAAAACGGGAGAGTCCAAATGGATTACTTCGGAAACGTCTCGTCGACACGCACACCAGTTAAGGGGAGAAGTTCAGGGCATTATGGTAGGCATAGGAACGGTTTTAGCCGACGACCCCCTTCTGACGTGTCGCTACTCTGAAGGCAATAGGTCTTTGACCCGAATGGTCATAGACCGTGGGCTGGAAATGCCACTGGACTCCAAGTTGGTGACAACTGCAAAAGAAACGCCCCTGTGGGTGGTCTGCGGTCAAGGGATTAGACCAGAAAAACAATTAGAACTGGCAAATTTGGGAGTTGTCCTATTGGAACAGCCCTTAGATCAACAGGGTCACGTGGACTTGGAAAAACTCATGTCCCAGTTATGGAAAATGAAAATTGCCAGTGTGCTCATTGAAGGCGGGGGCAGTTTAAACGATTCAGCTGTTCGAGCAGGTATCGTCAACGAGGTGAATTTTTACATCGCCCCAATAATCATCGGGGGAGCAGAGGCTAAAACAGGGGTGGCAGGTCTTGGGGTGAGTCTCCTCTCAGAAGCTTTGCAACTGGAAAAACTAGAAGTACACCCTTTAGGCGATGATTTATTTATTCGAGGAAAAGTGAAGAGAAAGGAGGACTCAAGTGTTTACGGGAATTGTTGAGGAAATGGGAAAGGTGAAAGCCATTGAAAAGAGGCAAAAGTTGACAAGGCTTACCATCGGGTGCCAGCTGATTTTGACCGACTTGAAAAAGGGAGACAGTGTCTGCACAAATGGAGTTTGTCTTACAGCCACTGAAATAGGCAGGGACTCTTACACGGCAGATGTGATGGGGCAAACCCTCAGAGTCAGCGGACTTGGAAACTTAAAGGTGGGGGACATGGTGAATTTAGAAAGAGCCATGGCGGCAGATGGGCGCTTCGGCGGTCACATGGTTTCTGGTCATGTAGACGGTGTGGGTAAAATTGAAAAAATAGAGGCAGAGTCTGAAGCCCTTTGGCTCAGCGTGTCTGCAGAACCTAGGGTTATGAGACTGATTATGGATAAAGGCTCCATTGCCATAGATGGGGTGAGTTTGACTGTTGCCACGGTGACAGAGAAGGGGTTTAAAGTGTCCTTGATTCCCCACACGGCAAAAGCAACCCTTTTAGGGCATAAAAAGGTAGGGGATCAGGTGAACCTTGAAAACGATATGATTGGAAAATATGTCGCACGGTTATTGGAAAATAAAGAAGGAGGTCAATCATGTTTGAATTTAGCCACATTGGAAGCGTTCTTGAAGGACTAAAAAGGGGAGAAATGGTGGTCGTGGTAGATGACCCTAATCGTGAAAACGAAGGGGATTTGGTCATGATTGCAGAAAAAGTTACCCCTGAAGCCATTAATTTTATGGCAAAACACGGTAGGGGGCTGATTTGTATGCCTCTTGAAAAAAGCTTGATTCAGAAACTTGAATTGCAGCCTATGGTAGGCCTTAACACAGATCCTTTTGGGACAGCCTTTACCGTTTCCATAGATGCAGACAATGGCAGTACTGGGATTTCTGCATTTGACCGAGCGGAAACCATTCTGAGAGCTGTTTCGGAAGGGGTTCGTGCTGAAGACTTTAAACGCCCAGGGCACATTTTTCCTCTAGCTGCGAAAGAAGGAGGCGTTTTGGTGAGACGGGGTCATACAGAAGCCTCTGTAGATTTGGCAAAATTGGCAGGCTGTAAAGGTGCGGCGGTGATTTGTGAAATTCTAAATGAAGACGGCACCATGGCGAGACTCCCTGAACTCACTGTCTTTGCCAAGAAGCATGGTCTTAAAATGATGACCATTGAAGCCTTGGCAACTTATAAGACAGAAACAGAAAGCAAACGCTCAACCTTCCAATGGCTGGAACAAGCGGCAAAGGTAAAAATGCCAACGGCATATGGGGATTTTTCAGGCTACGGGTTTGTGGACCATAGAGATGGCAGCCATCACATGGCTTTGGTCATGGGAGATGTGGCGGAATCTCAGGAACCTGTGTTGGTTCGGGTTCATTCCGAGTGTTTGACGGGAGATGTTTTCAGTTCTAAAAGATGTGACTGCGGTCAACAACTGGACAGTGCCCTGAAGGCCATCGCAGAAAAGGGTCGTGGGGTTTTGATTTACTTAAGGCAAGAGGGCAGGGGCATTGGGCTGATCAACAAACTGAAATGCTATGAGCTTCAAGAAAGAGGATTCGACACGGTCAGCGCCAATTTGGAACTGGGTTTTGAAGCGGATCTTAGAGACTACAGCGTAGGGGCGGCAATGCTTAAAGCGCTTGACGTTTCCAATATTCAGCTCATGACCAACAACCCTGAGAAGATCAGCGCTCTAAATGAAAATGGGGTCGCCGTCGCTGGGAGAGTGGAAAAACCTGTTGAAGTATTTGATGAAAACCGAGTGTATTTACAGACTAAGGCTGAGAAGATGAACCACTACCAATAACTTATAGTGTGAGAGAAGGAGAATATTCATGTACACAACGATTGAAGGCATGTTCCAAGGCGAAGGCTTAAAAGTAGGTATTATTGTGGGGAGATTTAACGAACTCATTGGCTCAAAATTATTGGGCGGTGCGCTGGATGGTTTGAAACGACATGGGGTCGCTGAGTCCGATATTCATGTGGCGTGGGCACCGGGGGCTTACGAAATCCCATTAGTGGCTCAAAAAATGGCAAAGTCAGGCAAATATGATGCAGTCATTACCCTTGGGGCAGTCATTAGAGGAGCCACCCCTCATTTTGAATACGTCAGCGCCGAGGTTTCAAAAGGCGTCGCCCAGGTGGGTCTTGATACTGGGGTGCCTGTCATTTTTGGCGTTCTTACTACTGACACCATTGAGCAAGCCATTGAACGGGCGGGAACAAAAGGGGGCAATAAAGGTTTTGACGTTGCCATGACAGCAATTGAAATGGTTAATTTGCTTAAAAATATAGATTAGAAGCTATGAAATTTTCCATCGGATGGATGAATATGTTTGATAACAGTAAAAAAAGGAATATATAGTAACAAGGTCAAAAAGAGATGCTATCCTCACATCGCCTGAAATTCTGGTGGTGTATCGTTTCCCATTTTTCTTTAGTGTCCCGAAATAGTTCTTGATATAAAGGCTTGTTAATATTATAATGAAGTTGATGAGTAATGATAGTTATTTTCAATTAGATACAGATTTGTAATCCATACGAACCTAGCTGTCATTAATTTTTTTACTACATAACATTATATTAGGAGGAATGAAGAATGAAGAAGCATTTAGCACTACTAATGACTTTGTTATTAGCAGCTACCGCTCTTGCTGGCTGTGGCGCCAAGCAAGCTGAAACACCTGCACCTGCTCCTACAGCACCAGAAACAGCAGCATGGGTTGACGGAATGTACTATGCCGAAGGCGACAGTTATGACGCTAAAAGTGGTTGGAAATCAACAGTATTGCTTGAAGTAAAAGATGGCAAAATCATTTCTGCGAACTGGAATGGCATCAGCAACAAATTAGGCGTAGACAAAAAAACAGCTTCGCAAACGGGCAAATACCCTATGGTAGAAGTTGGCGGCGCAAAAGCACCTTGGCATGATCAAGCTGCTGAAATGGAAAAATACTTAATCGAAAAGCAAGATCCTAAAGCAATCACTGTAAACGCTGAAGGGAAAACAGATGCAGTTTCAAGCGTGACAATTTCGGTAGGAGATTTTGCAACATTGGCGGACAAAGCCCTCACTGCAGGCCCTGCAACACCAGGCGCATACAAAGATGGCACTTATCACGCTGAAGGTAAAGATTTTGATGCAAAAACAGGCTGGAAAGGCACAGTAGATGTAGTTGTTGCAAATGGCAATATTATCTCAGTTTTCTGGTCTGGTATAGATAAAGATGGTAACGACAAAAAAGCTGCTTCTATTGAAGGCAAATACCCAATGGTAGAAAAAGGTGGCGCTAAAGCACCTTGGCATGAACAAGCAGTAGCTTCAGAAGCTTTCTTACTTGAAAAGCAAGCAGTAGATGCGATTACTGTGAACGCTGAAGGAAAAACAGATGCAATCGCAAGCGTAACAATTGCTGTAGGTGAATTTACACAATTAGCTACGGAAGCACTTAGCGCTGCTAAATAGTGTTGAAACGGGTTGAGTGTAAAAGCTCAGCCCTTTTTTTGAAAATTTGAGACTCTCTTGTGGCCAATAAGAGAGGCCTGTATATTGACAAACCATCGTCGCAAGACAAACTGGGGAGGTCCATGATGAGTGAATGCAAAAAGATCGTGATTATAGGCGCAGGGTACGGGGGCGTCTTGGCCGCTAAGAAGCTGGCCAAAAAAGTGAAGAAAATGAAGGAAGAGGTCACCGTGACCTTGATTGATAAAAATTCTTATCACACCATGCTGACAGAGCTTCATGAAGTGGTGGCAGACAGAGTTCCTCAAGACGCCATTAAAATAAGCTTGAAAAAAATATTCGCAGGCAGAAATGTAGATGTGGTTTTAGATGAAGTCACTTCTGTTGATTTTGAAAAAAGAACGGTCATTGGAAAAGATGGGAATTATTCATACGATTACTTAGTATTAGGAACAGGTTCAAAACCAACCTTTTTTGGGACAGTTGGAGCAGAAGAACACAGCTTCAAATTATGGAGTTATGACGATGCCATCCTATTAAAAAATCAGATCTTAAGCTGTTTCAGAAAAGCCGCTGTGACTAAAGATGAGGCTAAAAGAAGGGAACTACTTACCTTTATCGTAGTGGGTTGTGGCTTTACTGGTATTGAAATGATTGGAGAATTGGCAGAGTACAAAGATAGACTTTGTCAGGACTACGATATAAACCCAGCTGAAGTCAGATTAATTACTTTGGATATATTGCCTAAAATACTTCCAATTTTCCCAGATAAACTGATTCGTAAAGGGGTTAGACGCTTAAATAGAATGGGCGTCGAAGTGATGACCAGTACGGGTATCACAGAAATTGGTAAAGATTATGCAATTGTTGGCGAAGACAAAACAAGAATTTCAACTCAGACGGTTGTTTGGGCGGCAGGTGTTGAAAGCAGCGACTTGATGGCTACTGTAGACATTGAAAAAGCCGGTAGAAATAGAGCGGTTACTAATGAATACTTACATCTTGCAAAAGATGATCGGGTTTATGTGGTTGGCGACAATATTTTCTATACCCCTGAAGGAGAAGAGCGACCTGTTCCTCAGATGGTAGAAAATGCTGAGCATTCTTCTGCAACTGTGGCGCACAATATCATTGCCTCATTAAAGGGTGAAGAAAAAGAAGTTTATAAGCCTGCCTTCCACGGTGCAATGGTTTGTATTGGCGGCAAGTACGGTTTAGCTCATTTAGGCATGCCTGGCAAGTTCTTTGGGCTTTCAGGGTTCTTTGCCATGTTTGTGAAGCATTTCATTAATGTAATTTACTTCTTGCAAGTGGCAGGCTTTAATAAAATTTGGACTTACGCCATGCACGAAATTTTCCATGTGAAAGACCGTAGAAGTTTAGTGGGCGGTCATTTTGCAAAGGCTTCACCTAATTTTTGGTTGCTGCCTCTCAGACTGTTTATTGGTTATAAATGGCTAGAAGAAGGTTTGGCAAAACTGCCAAAGATTCTTGAAGACCCTAACAACATTTTCTTGATTCCACCATCTGCCGCATGGCCTGTGACTGCAGCAACGGGAGCGGCTACTGGCGAAGGTGGAGCAGCGGCTTGGGGCGAGGCGCTTCATGTGCCAGCCTTTATGCAAGGACTTGTGAACCAAATGATGGATCTCATGTTCTACGGTCCTGATACTTTTACAGGATTAGCAAAATACTTCCAAATAGGTATGGTTACTGCTGAAATTGTTATAGGCTTAATGCTCTTAGCCGGTTTATTCTCAGCTTTGGCGTCAGTTCTGTCAATTGTTGTCTGTACGATGATTTATACGTCGGGCATGGCACCTCACGAAATGCTCTGGTACGGCGCGGCTTCAATTGCCCTCATCGGTGGTTCGGGCAGTACCTTTGGTCTTGACTACTACGTGCTCCCCTGGCTTAAAAAGCGTTGGAAGCAGATTGGCTGGGTTAAGAAAAACTACTTGTATATCGATTAGATTGACGGTGATATTATGAATGGACTTTATGGGCAAGATCCCCTGCTAACACTTGAACTCGATATTGTCCAGGATCTCATGGTCAAACAAACGAAAAGTAAAGACCAACGCTTTGACCTTATGGTTGAAGATTGGTTATCTCAAAGAGGTAAAATGCTGAGACCAGCGTTTTACCTCTTGTCTTCTCGGTTTGGCGTAGAGGAAGCTGAAATAGCTCGAATGCAGCATTTAGCGGCACAAGATCCTGAGACATTACAAACTGAGCTGCTTTCAAACCCAAAGCAAATGCGCTTTTACAAAGGGGCAGCAGCCATCGAACTCATTCACATGGCTTCACTCATTCACGACGATGTCATAGATGAAGCCAAGCTTCGCAGAGGCAGACCTTCTGTTCAGAGTGCTTATGGCAAAGATTACGCCGTTTACATGGGTGATTTTTTCTTCTGTAAAGCCGTGCTGATGGTGGCCGATCATGAAGAAAAAGAAGGACTCAGGTCTATGGCAGATGCTATGGCGCAAATCTGCATTGGAGAGATTAAGCAGTACCACAGCAGACATATTCTTAAGCCAGACCTACGCAATTATTTTAAAATTATTGCTTCCAAAACAGCGGCCTTATTTGCGTTGAGTTTTTATGCAGGGGCTATTGAAAATAATTGTGAGAAGAAATTGGCAAGCGATCTAGGAAAAGTAGGCTACAACATGGGCATGGCTTTTCAAATTGTAGACGACCTTTTAGATTATCGGGACGACCACCAGATTGGCAAAGAAACCTATAAAGATCTTTCTCAAGGGAATATTAATCTGCCTATCCATTTGGCTCTGAAAACCAGCAGTGCAGAGATGTTGACCGCTTTACTTGAAAGCGATTATATGGAAGAAGATACGTTTATGAAAATTGTGAAGGTCGTACATGAGACACACGCAGATGAGTCTGCGGCTGATTATGCGCATAAATATACAAAACGAGCACTCAGATATTTAAATCGTTTACCGCAACACACCACAAAAGACCTTTTAAAAGAGATGATTGGCAATTTGCTTGAAAGACAGATGTAGAGGTGAGCGACTATGACTTTAAAGAGTTTTTTAAAATTAGTAGAAATTCAAACGAAGGTAGCCAGCCAAGTGCCCCTTCTTGTTGGAACTTTGATTGCTATTTATTATTTTGGCCGATTTGAGCCCCTTAATTTGCTGCTCATGTGGTCATCTCTCCTTTGTGTAGACATGGCAACCACGGCGATCAACAATTACATGGATTATCAGAAGGCCTTCCACACAGAAGGCTATGGTTATAATGGGCATAACGCCATCGTTCGGGACAAACTCAATATTCAGTCGGTGAGAGGAGCAATTGCTGGGCTTCTAATTGTAGCAACGGCTTTGGGGCTGTTACTCTTCCTCAGAACAGATTGGCTCGTGTTGGCAATTGGCGCAGTTTCCTTTGCCATAGGCATTGGTTACACTTATGGGCCTATGCCTATTTCAAGAACCCCTTTTGGGGAAATTACTTCTGGGCTGACGATGGGCTTCGGTATTCTCTTTTTGGCGGTTTATATTCATGTCCTCGACCCGACTTGGCTCATGTTTGGATTAACCCCTGAGAACCATTTAGTGATGGATCTCAACCTTTTTGAGTTTTCTAGATTATTACTGGTAGCCATGCCGTTAGTCATTGGTATTGGAGACATTATGTTTGCCAATAACATTTGCGACATGGAAGAAGACTGGAAAAATCACAGATACACCTTGCCGATTTCTCTCGGTAAGCCTTGGAGTTTGAAATGTTTTTCCATTTCTTATGGTTTTGCATATGGGTTTATTTTATTAGGCATTATTATAGGTTGGATGCCCCTTTGGACGGCGCTGACCCTTGTTACAATTCCCATTGTCTACAAACAGACTCGCCAATTGATACTGGAACCCGTTAAAGAGAAAAACTTTGCCAATGCGGTGAAGAATTTTATAATCATCAATGGGGTGTATGCTTTGACGTGGGGGTTGGCGATACTCTTTGGATAAAATGAAATAAGCATCAAGAGGACGTTCTGTCAGCTTGATGCTTTTTTTTGCGCCAGTCGCGACGCGAATGGTCTTTTGAGGGGCTCGGTGCCCCGAAAAATATTTTTAGTTCATTTATATTTCTCTATTTACGAATATGCTTAATGGTCAAACCGTTTGAGTTTCTGAAGTTTAAAAACGTATGAGTGTTCAATCTTATTAAATCCAGGAAAAGGTTCAATCTCCTCTAAAAACATAGGATATAATTTTGAATCAATGTCGAAAGCTTCTTTTGAAACCAAAAGAGTTGTACCATTAAGTTCTATTTTTTTTGTTTTTTCAGTGTTTTGTATGGTGGGATCAACTTGAAAAAGTCCTTGAGGTGTCTTAATGCTGACCGCAGCATGACCTGTAAAATTATTGGGGTAAATGGTCTCTAAATTTAACTGGGTAACGGCTTTTCCTCCTGATAGGTTAGCCTCGATTCCTTGACTATTAAGCATAGCAATTAGAAGATTTGCATTGTCCTCACAGACACCAACTTTATAAGATAAGGTTTTATCTGGCGCTTTTAAATGAATATATTTTTGAGCCGACTCATGAGACTCATCTGCAGGGTATGAAATATTCTGACCAATCCATTTAACATAAGCAGTTACAAGAGCTTTGAAATCGTTTTGATCCTCTATAGGCAACTCAGACTTAATTTGATCAGCAAGTGTGATAGAAGACTGAATTTCTTTTCGACGGCGGGTGTCTGTTCTAAGTTGTTTAGACGCAAAATTGTCTATAGCAAGATGATCAGGGAGCATATTAATATCACTCACATGATAAACATATCTAACAATCAGCGGTTCAGATAAAAAACCTTTAGGCTGATCTTTTAACCAATTAGGGTCAATAATTAGACTGTAAGGGTTAAAATTATTATTTTTTTGTTCAATGAGGGGAATGCTGCTGTATACACCAAGAATATCTTTCATAGAAGTTGGACTCAAAATCGGAAGGATAATGTTTTGGTCACTAAATTCAGGATTAAAAACCGAATAATTGGCCTCAAAAACTTCTATGTCACCTGGGACAAGGTCATTTTTATAGCAGTACTCATAGATAACAGAACTATCCATTTTTTCCATTGCAGCCAAATTACCATGAGGGCCTAAAGTGTGGATGTATTGTGAGCCGCTGTTTGAAAATACATAAAAACAGCTGCTGCCAACTAAAGCTACTAATAAAATCAATAAAGCTAACTTTTTTTTCATGAAGCCTCCAAGGTGTCTAAATTCTGGAATTTAAATTTTGACAAAACTAATTATGCTAATGTGCCGA
This sequence comes from uncultured Peptostreptococcaceae bacterium, assembly GCA_964404895.1. Taxonomy (GTDB): domain Bacteria; phylum Bacillota; class Clostridia; order Peptostreptococcales; family Acidaminobacteraceae; genus JBGSUZ01. The sequence goes on from CAYOLV010000001.1 coordinate 173,115, forward strand.
ATGCAGTTAATTGTAAGATTTTGTTACTTCAGTTAACTATAGATGAATTTACATAAGAAACTCATAAAATTTTATTAAATTTTTATTAGAATGATCCACTTGTACAAATCTGTTATTTAATTTGACAAAACACTAAACAGCACATATAATCAAGTTAGTAAATTACTAATTTAGTAAATCTATATTTATGCAAACAAAGTGCATAAATTGTATGAAGAGGTGAAAAAATGAACAGAAAAAAAGAACTTAAAGCCCAATATCTGACCATGAAAAAGCCAATGGGAACTTTTATTGTCCTCAATCTCAATGAAAAAATATGCCATATTGAAGCGACCAAGGATCTTAAAGGGACTATGAACGGCACAGAGTTCAAATTGAAATTTGGCGGACACCCGAGTAGAGGGCTACAAGCTGCTTTTAAATCGGAAGGGGAAGGGGCTTTCAAAATTGAAATTTTAGAAGAGTTGAAATATGCAGAAGATGAGTCAGTCACAGATTATTCAGAGGACTTGGCGCTTCAAGAAATGATTTGGAAAGAGAAGTATGAAAAAGAGGGATATGCTTTTTATAAGCGATAAACGATAAACATGAATAAGAGATAAACGTGATAAGCATCTATTCAACCAGCAACTTACCTAAAGGAGGAACACCATGCAAATTCCAACCAGTTTAAAACACAAGCCTGTCATCGTCTCAGAGGACTATGAACGCATTGATGGAAAATTAGCCTATAACTCAGACGCAAAGGGTCTCTCTCTGGGACTGGCTCAGTGGAATGACAGAGGCAAAGTAGATATATCGGCAAAAGTGTGGCGTTTTACAGGAGAAAAATGGTCAAGACAATCGGAAGAATTACCTCTTCACAGAGTCATTGACCTGGCCATTATGATCTGTAAAACCAAGCAGTATTTTTCAGAAGCCTATCGTTTGCCCGCACTCTATGACGAAAAGGATCCTAAAATCGACAGAATTGGTCTCCAAGGAGATGCTATGACCGTGTCGGTCTGTACAAATAACCCTTTGATTGATGAAGATATAAAATTATTTCAACAGGCCCTCAACGACTCAGATGAGCTGATTAGCGAGCGATTACACGTTCTCGCCAAACTCCTAAAAGAGATGAATTATTAAAAAAATTGCCACAAAGCCCTTAACTTTGCATTTTTCCCGGTCGATAAGGTATAATGGTATAGTAAAGGAATACGATTTGACCGCAAAAGGATTTGGGGGAATGACAATGATAAAAAAAGCAAAATGGGCACTACTCCTTTTAGGAACGATGGCCCTGCTGACCGCCTGTCAAGAGTTGCCAGATGTGGGAACTGCAGATGTGACGCCAAATGAGTGGCAACTGATTTTAGACAGCAGCGAGAAAACCACTTTGAACGTTTACCATGATTATAAGGATAAATTGGCAACAACTTGGATGGAAACCATTATGATACCTCATATGGAAGAAACCCTTGGCGTTAAAGTCGTCCTAAGTCCACTTGATGTGAATACATACTTAAATCAGTTAAAAACAGAAAAGGTCAATGAAGTGGCCATCGGCAGTGCTGATTTATTGATTCTCACACAAAGCGGTTTTGCAAAATTGAAAGATGCTAACGTATTGTACGGACCTTTTCAGAATAAATTGCCTAACGTCTCTCTCAATCAAGTCGGGGAAAGTTATGAAATGACCTGGTTGGACGGGAAACCAATCGATGACCTTGCCGTTCAAATCGGTAAAAATCAATTGACCCTATTTTACGACGAAAATGTTATGGAAGAACCCCCTTTATCGGTTCAGGAACTGAGAACCTATATCAAGGATAACCCAGGAAAATTCACTTTCCCTTCAATGAGTACCCCTGAAGGCAAAGCTTTCGTAGGTACTTTGGCGGCAACGCTCTGTGATCAAAAGAAATTATACGAATCCAATTTATCGGCTGCAGATCAAGCTAAATTATTTGCACCCGTGGCAACTTACCTCAAAGACATTCAACCTTTTATGTGGATGCAGGGGAAACAGTTACCCAAGACTACCCTAGAAATGGATCAACTGTTTAAATCGGGTCAGATTGGATTTTCCATGAGTTTGAATCAAAACTGGGCGACCAATATGATTAAAGAAGAAAAATACCCTGACGGTGCGAAGGCTTTTATTCTTTCCACTGGAACGACTGGTTACGGACAATATGCAGTCATTCCGTTTAATTCAGCTAACAAATCAGGGGCTATGGCAGTGGTCAACGAAATCCTCAGCGGTGAAATGCAGGGCAGCAAGTACAACCCTAAAAACTGGGGCAACTTGCCAAGTGTGGATCCTATGAAAATGGAAAAAACCGAGTCTGCTAAAGTGACAAAAGTTACTGTCAAGCGAAATGCTTTGAAGGAAGAGGATTTAGCAGCAGCAAGATTGCCACAGATTCCAAGTGACAAAATGACCCAGTTGGTCAGTTATTTGAAAAAGACTTTAGGATTATAAACCTATATAAAATATGGAAGCGTTAGGCACCGAGCCTCTCCCTTCCTCCCGGATTTGCTTCGCAAATGGGGTGAATAACTAAAGGCAGCTCTTGAGCTGCCTTTTCGGTCTGAAAGAGGTGACGATATGGCTGATTTTGTGCATTTACATTTACATACTGAGTTTAGTTTGTTGGACGGATTCGCCAGAATTGATCGCCTTTTTGAGCGTGTCAAAGAAGCGGGAATGTCTGCTGTCGCCATTACGGATCACGGATCTATGTTCGGCGTAGTGGACTTCTTCAAAGTAGCTAAAAAACACGGCATTAAACCCATCATCGGCTGCGAGGTCTATGTGGCGAGACGTTCTCGGAAGGACAGGGACAAAGACCTGGACAAAGACAGAGGTCACTTGGTACTACTGGTGGAAAACGAGATTGGCTATAGAAACTTGATCAAATTGGTATCCCTTGGTTACACAGAAGGTTTCTATTATAAACCGAGAATTGACTTGGAAGCACTGGAAGCGCATCATGAAGGGCTCATCGCCACAAGTGCCTGTCTTGCAGGAGACATTCAAGGTTATTTACTGGAAGATCAATACGAGGAAGCGAAAAAACTCGCCCTCAGACTCAGTCAAATCATGGGGGCAGACAACTTTTTCCTTGAGCTTCAAGACCATGGGCTGCCAGAACAGTCTAAGGTCAATATGCAACTGATTCGCTTGTCTAAGGAGATTGGACTGCCACTCGTTGCAACCAACGACGTTCATTATCTTTATAAAGAAGACCACCAAGTCCATGACGTTTTACTTTGCATTCAGACGGGGAAAATCGTGTCGGACATTCAGCGCCTTAGGTTCCCTAGCAAAGAATTTTATTTAAAAACCCCTGAAGAGATGGCAGGTCTGTTTCCTTATGCCCCAGAAGCTTTAAGCAATACGGTAAAAATTGCAGAGCGTTGTCATTTTGAATTTAAATTTGGAGAAATCCATTTGCCAGCTTTCCAAGTGCCAGAGGGGAAAACGGCAAAAGTCTATTTGAGAGAACTTTGCGAAAAGGGACTTTACAAGCGTTATGAGGTTTCGGAAGTTGAACGGGAACGGATGAACTTTGAGCTTGAAACCATAGAAAACATGGGTTACGAAGATTATTTCTTGATTGTATGGGATTTCATTAAATTTGCCAAAGACCAAGGGATTTTTGTGGGGCCGGGAAGAGGCAGCTGCGGCGGATCTTTAGTGGCTTACATTCTTGAAATTACTGACGTAGACCCTTTAAAATATGATCTGATTTTTGAACGTTTCCTGAACCCAGAAAGAATTACCATGCCCGATATAGACATCGACTTCCAAGACGATCGCCGTCAAGAAGTCATTGACTACGTGATTCAAAAATACGGCAAGGACCATGTGGCGCAAATTATCACCTTTGGAACTATGGCCGCCAGAGCCGCTATAAGGGACGTAGGGCGGGTCATCAATATGCCCTATGGCGATGTAGACCGCATTGCAAAAGAGATCCCTGGCTACATCGGAATCACCCTAGACAAGGCACTCAGCATGAACGAGAAGCTGTCCCAACTTTATGACGCAGACCCCGAAGCTCAAAAGCTGATCGATTATGCCAAAATGGTAGAAGGGGTTCCAAGACATGCTTCTACCCATGCGGCAGGGGTGGTTATTTCTAAAGAGCCTGTGGATCATTACGTGCCACTCTATGTTCAAGACGAAAACGTGACCACTCAGTACAACATGCTCCTTCTGGAAGAACTGGGACTGCTTAAAATGGACTTCCTCGGTCTTCGTACCTTGACGGTCATTCAGCAGTGCCTTGACTTCATTAAGAATATTCACGGCATCGAAATAGATATCAACAATTTGCCCATGGAGGACTCAAAGGTCTTCGATTTAATCAGTGCAGGGCAAACCCTTGGGATTTTCCAGTTGGAGAGCGGCGGCATGATTCGCTTTATGCGAGAGCTGAAACCCAACTGTTTAGAGGATATTATTGCAGGGATTTCTCTGTACCGACCGGGTCCAATGGATTCCATTCCGAAATACGTTCGGAATAAAAACAAGAACGAAGTCATCGAGTACCATCACCCTAAACTGGAACCTATTTTAAAAGTGACTTATGGCTGTTTGGTCTACCAAGAACAGGTTATGCAAATTGTTCGGGAATTAGGGGGCTACTCCTACGGCCGAAGCGATTTGGTACGCCGAGCCATGTCCAAGAAGAAAATGGACGTCATGGAACTGGAAAGAGACTTGTTCATTAATGGGAAATTGGCTGCAGATGGAACGGTGGAAATACCGGGCTGTGTGCGAAATGGGGTAGATGCCCCATCGGCTAGCGCGATTTTTGATGACATGGTAGACTTTGCTAAATACGCTTTCAATAAAAGTCACGCGGCGGGTTATGCCATTGTGATTTATCAGACTGCTTGGCTGAAGACCCACTACCCGAAAGAATACATGGCAGCCCTCATGACCAGTGTCATGGGGAGTCAGCGAAAATTGGCGGTATATATTAACGACTGCTCTAAAATGGGCATTACTGTTTTGCCGCCAGATGTGAACAGCAGTATTGGCACCTTTAGCGTTGAAGGGGGTGCCATTCGCTTTGGTCTTTTAGGCGTCAAAAATGTAGGTGGCGGCATTATTAACGCCCTGGTTAAAGAGCGGGAAAAAGGTTCTTTCAACACTTTTATGGAGTTTTGCGAACGTCTGCCGCACTCTGAACTGAATAAAAAAGCGGTGGAAAGCTTAATCAAGGCAGGGGCTCTGGACTCTACAGGGGCTAACCGTGCTCAGCTTCTCAGCAGTTATGAGCGTTTGATTGAAGGAATTCACAGAGATAAGCGCAAAAATATAGAGGGTCAAGTTTCTCTCTTTGGCGACTTAATGAGCGGGACCGATATGGGCCTGGAGGAAGAAGCTTTGCCGAACTTGAAGGAATTTTCCACGAAACACTTGCTGGCTTTTGAAAAAGAAGTTCTTGGCATTTATTTCAGCGGTCACCCTTTAATGGATCATAGGGACTTTATTGAACAAATCAATACCTACAGGCTGGATGAGCTCTTTGAAGGGGCTGAACTGGGCAATGGCACAGTGAATGAGGGCGAACGGATTACTTTGGCAGGCATGTTGGTAAAACGGGGTGACCGAATCACTAAAAACAACAGCAAAATGTCCATTCTCACGGTAGAAGATTTGTACGACGCCATTGAAATCATGGTCTTTCCCATGGTCTTCCAAAGATGTGAGTCAGCCCTCCATGAAGATGGGTTCATTGTGGTAGAAGGTCGGCTGAATTTAAGAGACGACGAGCCTCCGAAGTTGATTGCAGACAAAATTCAGACTTTAGAGTCCTATGAAAAGAAGCATGCTCAAAAGCTCTTTTTGAAACTAGAAGCCTACAGCGATGCCCAGTGGGAGCAGATTAAAGCCATTCTTTCAAAGCATCCGGGGACGACTGAAGTGGTGCTCTATCTTGAAAAAGACCGAAAGAAAATGAAGACTCAATCCAACTATTGGGTAACAATGGAACGGAGTTTGACAGAGGAATTAAAATCTCTTTTAGGGGCAGATGGGGTTAAACTTGTGTAAATGCACGAAAATTTTGCTTATTTTAAGGAATTTTAATAAAAAGCGTTGAATTAATCGACAAAATCATCTAAAATTAATGGTATGTTCTGTGTAGCGGGACGTAATTTATCCATAGGGACACAAAATGATAAACTATTAACTATCAACTTTATTTATACAAAATACTTGAGGTGATTTAAGTGAAGAGAATCGGTGTTATGACAAGCGGCGGTGACGCACCAGGAATGAATGCGGCTATTCGCGCCGTGGTCAGAGTGGCAATTTACAACGGTATTAAAGTTTCGGGCATTCTAAGAGGTTATCAAGGTCTTCTAGAAGCAGACATAGTAGATATGGACATTTCCTCTGTAGGCGACATTATTCATAGAGGCGGGACAAAATTGTTAACTGCCCGCTGTGACGAATTCAGAACTCCAGAAGGGCAACAACGGGGTCTTGAAATTTTAAAAATGTTCAATATTGACGGTTTGGTCGTCATAGGGGGAGATGGTTCTTTCAACGGCGCTAAAAAGCTGGCTGAATTAGGTTTTCCAACTATGGGGATCCCAGGCACGATTGACAACGATCTTCAATATACAGACTATACAATTGGTTTTGACACTGCCTTAAATACAGTGGTAAATGCCATTACCAATATTAGAGATACATCTTCATCACACGGAAGGGTCAATATCATTGAAGTCATGGGCAGACACTGTGGCGATATTGCCTTATACGCTGGACTTGCAGGTGGTGCAGAGAGCATCATCATCCCAGAAATTGATTTTGTGCCAGACGATATGTGCCGTAAGTTGCTTCAAGGAAAAAAACGCGGCAAGCTACATAACCTGATTTTACTTGCTGAGGGCGTAGGTAAACCTTACGAATTGGCAGAAGAAATAACGAAGAAAACAGGTATGGACGTTCGTGTCACAGTTATGGGACACTTACAAAGAGGCGGTAGCCCAACTGCATTTGACAGAATTCTTGCCAGCCGATTTGGTTCGAGAGCCGTTGAACTTCTCATGGAAGGAAAAGCGGGTAGAGCTATTGGGGTTCAAGGCAATGAAATTGTAGACTTCGATATTATTGAAGCTCTCAATATGGAAAAACGCATCAATCTGCCAATCTACGATTTGGCACAAATACTGTCTATTTAATTCAACGACCACAATTGACATTAACCCTATAGAACAAGAATGAGGTGTAAAGCATGAAAAAAACGAAAATCGTTTGTACCATTGGTCCTTCAAGTGAAAGTAAAGAAATGTTCACAGCATTAGTAAATGCAGGCCTTAACGTTGCCAGACTTAACTTTTCTCACGGCGACTACGAAGAGCATGGCATGAGAATTAAGACAATCAAAGAAGTTCGATCAGAGCTTAACAAGCCCGTTGCGATTCTCCTAGACACAAAAGGTCCTGAAATCAGAACAGGTAAATTTGGCGTTGACGTGGTTGAATTGGTTGAAGGCCAAGAGTTCACTTTAACTTCAGAAGATTTCATTGGTAATCAAGAAAAATGTCAAATTTCTTATAAAGGTCTTCCAGAAGATGTTGTTCCTGGCGACAAAGTATTGATTGATGACGGTTTAATTGGTTTAGAAGTTATTTCTACAAACGGGATTGAAATCAAATGTAGAGTCCTCAACAACGGTCCTGTTAAAAATAACAAGGGCGTTAACGTACCTGGGGTTAAAATTCAATTACCAGCATTGACACCTAAAGATATCAACGATATTAAATTCGGCATTGAGCAAGGCATTGACTTTATTGCTGCATCGTTTATCCGTAAAGCTTCTGACGTTCTTGAAATCAGAAAAGTGCTTGAAGAAAACAACGGTAGCGATGTTCACATTATTTCTAAAATCGAGAACCAAGAAGGTATGGACAACTTAGAAGAAATCCTTGCGGTTTCCGATGGATTGATGGTTGCCCGTGGTGACTTAGGCGTTGAAATTCCTACGGAGCAAGTGCCACTTGCACAAAAGGAAATGATTAAACTTTGTAACAAAGCAGGCAAGCCTGTTATTACGGCAACTCAAATGTTGGATTCTATGCAAAAGAACCCAAGACCGACAAGAGCAGAAACAACTGACGTTGCCAATGCCATCTTTGACGGTACAGATGCGATTATGCTTTCTGGTGAAACAGCAGCAGGTAAATATCCATTAGAATCTGTTAAAACTATGGCAGTTATCGCTGAAGCTGCTGAAAAAGCTTTAGACTATGATGCAATCATTAAAAATATGAAAAAGAGTGAAATTGATGACAGTGTGACTTATGCTGTTTCTCACGCTACTTGCACAACAGCAAATGACCTTGAAGCCAGTGCGATTATTACGGCTACTTCTTCAGGTTTTACAGCTAGAAAAGTATCAAAATTCAAGCCTAAGTGTCCAGTAATTGCAGCGACAACTTCTGAAAAAGTAAGAAGAAAACTTTCTTTATTCTGGGGCGTTGAAACGGTTCAAGTTAAAGAAGGCAAATCAACAGATGAAGTCTTTGATTACGCTTTGTTAGCTTCTCAAGAAGCGGGTCTGATCCGTAAAGGTGACTTGGTTGTCATTACTGCTGGTGTTCCAGTAGGTGTTGCAGGCGCGACTAACTTAATGAAAGTTCATTTAGTTGGCGAAGTACTTCTTAAAGGTACTGGCGTAGGCAGTGGCAATGTAACCTCTTCAGTATGTGTGGCTAAAACAGCTGAAGAATGTGCAAAAAACTTTAAAGACGGTGACATCATCGTTACCAATGCTACAGACAAAGATATGATGGCTTTCATTGAAAAAGCAAGCGCTGTTGTTGTTGAAGAAGGCGGTTACACTTCGCATGCTGCGATTGTAGGTCTTTCTCTTAAAAAACCAACTGTTGTAGGCGTTGAAAATGCTACAAAAATGCTTGCTACTGGCGATATTGTCACTGTAGATGCAACTAAAGGCATTGTATACGTTGGCAGATCAAGATTCCTCTAGGATCAAGGCTTACCCTGGCCTTTCCAATAAATAACCCCAAAAAATATGTGATTAACCCCAAAACACGAAAACCGCTTAGGCGGTTTTTGTGTTTTTTGACTTTTTGTTGTACCATAGAAAGTGTATGGGCATTAAAATAGGAGGTAGAAATTGAAAAAAACTGAGATTAGACCGAGATATGCTGAAACCGATCAAATGGGCGTCATCTATCATGGTAATTATTTTACATATTTTGAAGTCGCCAGATCGGATTATTTCAGACAGGTGGGTTACACCTACAAGCGTTTGGAGTCCCTTGGGGTTATTATGCCGGTGCTGGAATGTGGCTGTAAATTTTTAAAACCTGTTTTATACGATGAGAACGTTTACATCTGCACAAAATGTTATTGGAACGAAAAAATTAAGTTGAAATTGGAATATGAGGTGTTTGATGAGGCGGGGATGCTACTGGCAAAAGGGTTTACGAAACATACTTTTGTGAACCGAGAGCTGAAACCTATGCGACTCAGAGAACTGGATCCTGAATTTATAGCGTTGTTAAAAGAAACTTCGGAGGTGTCTCAATGCGATTAAGAAGACTTGGAAAAACGGAATTAATGGTTTCGGAAATTGGCTTTGGCGGTATTCCAATCCAGCGTGTCACACAGGAAGAAACCGTTGAAATTATTAAGGCTTGCCATGAAGCAGGGGTCAAATTTATTGATACGGCAAGGGGCTATACCAATTCTGAAGAAATGCTAGGCGTTGCCTTAAAGGACATTCGTCAAGATTTCATTGTGGCGACTAAAACCATGTCGAGAACCTATGAAGCGATGAAAAATGATATTGAAACCAGTTTGAATAACCTTCAGACGGATTACATTGACTTGTACCAGTGTCATAACATAAAGTCTCAGGATCAATACGAGATTCTGATGGACCCTGAACACGGGGGTTATAAAGCTCTTTTAGAAGCCAAGGCTGCGGGGAAAATTGGACATATTGGGGTGACCAGCCACAGTGCAGACTTCTTGGCATCGATTATTGAAAAAGAAGAATTTGAAAGCGTTCAATTTCCTTATAACTTATTGGAAACACAGGCAACTGAATTGTTCAACACTTGCAAGAAATTAGATATTGGCGTAATTGCCATGAAACCTGCCGCAGGGGGAGCTCTTCCGAACGTGGCCCTCAGCTTGAAATTTATATTAAACCACCCTGCTATGACAGTGGCTATTCCAGGAATGGACAGCGTGGCACAAGTAGGACTTAACGCCGCTATCGGTAGAGAAGATTTAGAATTAACAGCTTCTGAACAGACAGAAATTGAAGAAACGCGGGGCAAAATGGGCAATGCCTTCTGCCGAAGATGTGGCTACTGCTTGCCTTGTCCTGAAGGAATTGATATTCCAAGCCAATTCTTATTTGAAGGCTATCTTTCAAGATACGATTTGCCGGACTGGGCCATTTCAAGATACGATGCTCAAGCTAAGAATGCTTCTCATTGTGTGAAATGTGGAATTTGTGAAACAAGATGTCCTTATGATCTTCCAATTCGGGACATGCTTGTGAACGTTGTAGAGAAGATGGCCTCATGCAAGGGATAGACATCTACCAAATACTTTGGTTTTTCATGATTTATGCTTTTCTAGGTTGGTGCATGGAAGTGGTTTATGCCGCCTTGGTTCTTGGACAGTTCGTAAACAGGGGATTTTTGAATGGTCCGGTCTGTCCGATTTATGGGTTTGGCGTTATTGGAGTCATCTTTGCCCTAAGCCCTGTTTCGGACAGTTTACTTCTCCTGTTTCTAGGGTCGGTGTTATTGACCTCCATTTTAGAATGGCTGACGGGTTTTGTTCTGGAAAAAGTATTCTCCAACAAATGGTGGGATTACTCGGACAAACCCTTTAATTTGAACGGCTATATTTGTCTGGCTTTCTCAGTTTTATGGGGTCTGGCCTGCGTATTTGTCATTAAGTTAATGCATCCGACGGTAGTAGCTTTTGTAGATATCATGCCTAAGATGGTAGGTTGGACACTGCTGAGTGCAGCTTTGGTTGTATTCGCTTTTGATATTTCTGTAACGGTCTTTGCCGTTATTGGATTGAACAAACGCCTTGAACAGTTGAATCTGATTGCTGGACGCCTCAAAGATATTTCAGACGAACTGGGGGAGAACATCAGCGACTACACTTTGGCTATGATTGAGAAAAATGAACAACTTAAAGAGCTGATAGGAGATCGATTGAGCGGTTACAAAGAAGGCATGGGTACGAAAGTTGAGGGCTATAAACAAGAGGCTGAAGCCAAATTGGAAGCTTATCGATTGGAAGCCGAGACTTTGTTGAATAATCAAAAAGAATTGATTACTAAGAGCCGAGTTGTACAAAAACGTTTGGTCAGAGCCTTCCCAAGACTGAGCTCCAAACGATTTGAACTGGGACTTAGCCGATTTAAAGAGGAAGTTAATAAATTAAGGAAAATAAATTAAAAAAAGCGGCTGATTAATCAGTCGCTTTTTTTACATTAATGTAGATTGGCGCTTTATAAGGTTCCTTAATCGGAATTGTGTTTAATACTTCTGCAGGTTGACCGTTTAGTGTGAATAGAATTTCTTCTGCTAAACCTGAGCGACTGATGTTCAGTGCAAGGGTGTCTAGCATCATTTGTGTCAGTTTAGGGTCAGAACCGTATAAGGTACCTGCAATTTTCAGATCTATAGTCACTTTCTTTGGTGCGGCTGGGTCTTGTACTGCGCTTAAAGTCACATTAGCTGGAACTGGCGAGAAGGTTTGTTTATTTTTTAAGTTAGGATCTTGGTTTGAAAAACTGGTCAAGAGCTCTTGGATATTGGTAAATGTATGAGGGGTAGGCACAAACATGAAGGTGTTCCCCACTGCGGTCAGTTGATAAATCTCTGGCTGAAGAGCTGTTTTTACAATAGGTGCAGCTGTGTCTACATTGATGAAGTTAGCATCTGCGGGTTTATTGTTGACGAACAGTTTGATTTCTTTTAGATACTCCAGGCTAAAATAAGTTTTACTAATAATAGTTGTCATTTGAGCAGGGGTCAGACCGTTGGCTTTGGCGGTTTCAACATCTGCACTGTTAAAGTAGAGGCTGAGGGTACTGCCGCTGAATTTGATGGTCTTCACTCTTGGAATCAGTTGTCCTGTTTTAAGTGCGGCATTTTCTGTTTGACCTGCGTATAAGAAGTTGGCTATTTTTCTAAGTACTTTGCTGTTGTTAAAGGTCTCGGTCGCTGGAATAAAGTTGCTCTTGTCTGCCGTCGGGTATAAAACTGTAACAGGAATTAGTTTGCCAAAACCTGTGCCCGTATATGGCGCATAAGTGGCTTTTTTAATCCAAGTGACTGACAGTGAAGGGGCTGGACTAGACTGGGTCAATTCAGACTTAGAATTGATTTTCAGTGTGTAGTGGCCATCTGCGAGTTGAGTCAGGGTATTCATGGCAACAGTCAGTGGAAGACTTGTGATATTGGTGCCCGAAAGGGTTCCTATTTTCACGGCTGTTGGAGGAACTGCAAGGGTTTGAACTTCACCCGTTAATGTATTTGTCCACTCAAAGGTTAGCTTCTCAATGACGTCTGTTTGAAGGTCAGAAAGTTTTTCATCGCCTGAGAGGGTTAGGTTGAGCTGGTTTGGATTATAAAGATAAGACTCTCCGTCATATTTGAGTTCATAAGGACTTTCTTTGATAGTTTCCTCAATTGCGGTCTGTTGCTTCTCGGTTTCCTTTTTTTCTTCGATGACTTTATATTTTTCCCATGAAACGTCGACTTGCAACGCCTTCATGTCAATAGGCATAACGGTCAGGGTGTAGATCATGATTAGAAAGAGCAAGGTGTTGATGATATATTTCATAAAATTCCCTCCTAAAGGGTATTAATGGACAGTATTCAATTCATTATAAAATAAAAACTCTATTAATGCTACTTAAAACTGGTATATTGACTTGATTTGTCATCAAATATCGGATAAAATTTCTAGGTTATTCAAAGTAATATTTATGGGAATAAATAGATTAAAAGGCGCCTAGTGGATGGTGCGGTGTTACGTGTATATAGGAGGGATTTATTGTGTCTGTAGAAAAGGACCAAATTGTGCAAGTGGAAATTACAGATCTTGGAGAAAGTGGCGAAGGCATTGGGCGTTTCGAAGGGATGACTATCTTTGTCAACGGCGGGATTATTGGCGATACGGTTAAGGTGAAGATTCAAACAGTGAAAAAGAATTACGCCATGGGAAAAGTCGTTAAAATGATGAAAGAGTCTCCGTTTAGAGTGGAACCTGCTTGCCCATACTTTAGAAAATGTGGCGGCTGTCAAATTATGAACATGGATTATAATTTGGGGCAGTTGGGTTATAAAGAAAAAGTGGTAAAGGATGCTATTGCTAGAATTGGTGGATTTACAAATGTGGAAGTTCAACCTATTATTGGCATGGACAATCCTTTGAGATATAGAAACAAGGGTCAGTACCCTGTATCAGCTGGTAAAAATGGAACTGAAATTGGTTTCTTTGAGAAGGCTTCTCATAAAGTGGTAGATATTCAGGATTGCCTTTTGCAAAATGAGAAGCACAAAATGATTAATCAGGTGATTAGAGATTTTGTCAGCGAATTCAAACTTAAAATATACGATGAAAAAGATCATAAAGGCTTGCTCCGTCATGTCATGATTCGCCACAGTGAAGCATTGGGCGGGTACATGGTGGTGCTTGTGGTGAATGGCCTTGAGATTCCGAAAGAATCAATTTTGCGCGATCGATTATTGGAAGCGGTTCCTGAAATCAAATCTTTGATCTTTAACGAAAACACGACCAAAGGGAACCGTGTCCTTGGGTTCAAGAATAGAGTGATTGCAGGTTCTGAGACGATTGAAGATCAAATTGGCAAACTCAAGTTTGAAATTAGCCCTTTGTCGTTCTTCCAAGTGAACCCTACTCAAACGGAGATCCTTTACGGAAAAGCCTTAGAGTTTGCTGACCTTAAAGGTGAAGAGACAGTCTTTGACATTTACTGCGGGATTGGAACGATTTCACTATTCCTTGCTGAAAAGGCTAAAAAAGTCGTGGGTGTGGAAGTGATTGCTGAGTCTATTGAAGACGCTAAGGCCAATGCCCTCCGAAATGGCTATGACAACTGTGAATTTTTCACGGGCAAAGCGGAAGAAGTGTTGCCTAAATTATATGAAGAAGGCTATAAGGCTGACGTAGTGGTGGTTGATCCGCCAAGAAAAGGCTGTGAACCGGAACTTTTGGCGACTATTTTAGAGTTGAGCCCAGAGAAAATTGTCTACGTCTCTTGTAAGCCATCTACTTTGGCCAGAGATTTAAAAATTCTGTGCGATGGTGGGGCTTATGAGGTTGTAAAGGTTCAACCAGTGGATCAGTTTCCTATGACGAGTCATGTGGAGTGCGTGGTTAAGCTTGAAAAGCGGTAGAAGAAAGGAATATCAATATTAATATTTTAAGCCACTGAGTGCATAGATGACATTCAGTGGCTTTTTATTTTAGAGAATCTATTGTATTATAATTCACCACACTGTAAAAGTACTAGTTTGTAGAATGGAGTTACTTTCGAGAAAGAGCAGGCGGAGGTTGTAAAACGAGTCTACAGAGAATATCTTAGCGGACAGAGTCTGATTAAGTTAAAAAGATCACTTGAAGCTGATGGAATACTGAATGGGGCTGGTCGGTCAAAATGGAATGAAAGCAATATTAAGCAGATCTTAAAGAATGAGAAGTACATTGGAGATGCGCTCCTTCAGAAGACATATACAGTCGATATTTTATAAAAGAGACGTGAGGTGAACAACGGTCAAGTTCCTAAGTATTATGTAGAAAATAGCCATGAAGGCATAATTCCAAGAGATGTCTTTTTAAGGGTCCAGGATGAAATGGCTAGACGAGCAAACCTTACGAATGGAATAACAGCTCATAAGCGCATTTTCAACGGTCTATACGCTCTATCCGGCATCGTATTCTGTGCACATTGTGGTAGAGGCTATAAATTCAGCATTTCGTGAAAAAGAAAAGATTATCCCTTTTCTGATTGAGAATGTAAGAAGTAGCCTTGAGCAAACTGTTGATGATCGTGTTGCTGTGATTGATACTGAGATTAGGAAGCTTCAGCAGCAGCCATTGGCCGGTAGTGGTTTTATGAGCTGTGAGAATGATATTGGTACACAAATTAGAATGCTTCGGGAGGAGAAGCTGGCTATTCAAAATGAAGAAGCGTCCGTAAGTGATAGAACAAATCGGATGGAAGAGTTGAAAGCTTTTCTCGATGAACAATCTTGTGAGTTGAAGGAGTATGATGAGAGTTTTGTTAAAGCTCTGATCGAAAAAATCACAGTTTATGATCATCAGGTCAATATAGAGTTTAAGTCTGAGATTGAGATACAGATTGATGAGTAATATTTCTTAATATTTCGCCGTTTTCCAATCTAGAACGGCGATTTTTCTTGAATGTTAGGTCAGAAAAAATTAAAATCAATATACAGAACATTATGAGAAACGCAACAATGTGAATGGTATTGTGCGAGGTGATAAGTATGACAAATTTTTATGATAGTTCCTTGTTTGAAGAAGTTAATGAGCATTTATTTCCAACTGATTTACAAGTTGGTCGATTAAACTCTACAATTTCCAATAAAGGTGTCAATTATAAAGCAATTCTCCCCTATAATAAAGGGATTGGATTTATTTATGATAAAAGTAATATGAAGCTGGTGTATGATCAAATTCAGTTTTCGGTATTGAAAGTATTGAATTTTGCAGAGCCGGGCTCTGTAAAAATTAGTATCATTGACTATAGTATCAATAATAATTTTAAAATACTCACGAGATTAAAAAGTGTTTTAAAAACCAATCTTCAATTCATTACTGATATGCAGAAGTGTAATAACTTTATGATGCAATTTAAGGATTTTATAAGGGATTGTTGGCACAATCATCTAGGACATAATGAAACGATTTTTGAGTACAATCAAAAGAACTTGGTTGGAATTGCTCACAATGTTATAGTTTTCAACATTACTGGTTCAAAACTGAATAAAGATGATTATGAAGTGTTCTTAAATATAGAATCAATTGCTGAAACATTAGGTATAATCCTTCTTTACGCTATAGATATATCAGAGATTGAGAAATATCATGAGATTGAATGGTGTAAAAAGAATGGTGAAATGATTGAGTATACGTCATTAAGCACAGAACAAGTGAGTTTGTTTAATGAGGTTCTATCAAAATCAATAATAATAAAGGCATCAGCGCCAGGTATCGAAGGCTTTGAAAATATTCCTGCTGAATATATACATGCAATGCGGAATTATTCATATAAATTATCGGAGTACAGTGATGAAGATATTGACATAATGATCAACCATTTATCAAATAAGTATGTTGATAATGCAAATACGGTAGTAAGAACTGAGTTAGATTCAAATGTGAATTGGAATGGAAATTCATCTGACTCAGTACATATACCAATAGGACATCTTGAAAATGGAAATGTTCTTGGAATTGATTTGTACACCAATAATAGTACCATTTGTCATGCAATAATTGGAGGTATAACAAGTTCTGGTAAGACAATATTACTTCACAATATAATTCAGAATGCAGCAAAGGCGTATGCACCTGATGAATTACAATTTGTAATGTTGGATTATAAAGACGGTTCTGAATTTATGTGTTATGAGCATTTTCCTCATGCAAGAATTATTGGAGGTGATGGACGCCGAGAGACAGGATTAGAAGTGTTAAGATGGATAAAGAAAGAAATGGATTTTAGGAGTGATCTGTTCACAGATACATGCACAGATAGCAACTCAAGCTATCGAAGAAAAACGAATAAAAAAATGCCTAGATTAATCGTGATTATTGACGAATATTGGAAGCTGTTTGGTGATGATAGATTGGGCAGAGAGGTACTCTCAATTATTGATGAAATATCACGTCAAGGGAGAACTCGTGCAGTTAATCTGATACTTAGTTCCCAGGACTTAAAAGGATTACAAAGTATAAATATTTCCAATTTCCAGCTTAGAGTTGCACTTAAGATGTCGCTTGAAGACTCGAAACGTATCCTTGTGGAAGGTAATTATCAGGCAGCGGATTTAAGAGGAAATGGGGATGGAATCTTCAATGATAATTTAGGTTCAATAAGCTCAAATATAAGGTTTCAAACTTCGTGGATTGATAAAGAGCAGGTTTTTGAGTTTGTTAATCAATTAGAAGCAAAAGCACAAAATGAGTTTGTTGAGTATCCTAAAACAATTGTTAGAGAAAAAGGTAGAAAGATTTACCTTAATAAAGTAGTCGCCGAGGAAACTCGATGTGGTTATTTTGAGAACAATCAATTTAGATTTGCTATCGGGGAAACTTTTAGTTTAGATGCACCTCCAGTATTTATCGATTTAAAGAAAAGAGTTGGCGGAAATGTTTTAATAGCTGGGAATGACGAACATACACAAACATTAATTCTGGAGTTAATTACATCTCAAGTACTATCAGCAAATTCAACTTCGGTATTCTTGATTGATTTTTTGGATCAATTACATCATTTGACTACAAAATATATTGCTCCTGAGGAAGAAACATTTGTATATATCGGTAGTGAGGAATTTCGAGGTGATTGGACAGAAAATGGAGAGTTTCAATATCCCTTTATAAGTTACTTGAAAGCCAGTGTAAAAGAAACAGATGAATCTGCCATAGTTTTTCTTGTGTCACCATATAGTGATGTTCGAATGAGAAAAAACGGATCAATTAGGACGATGCCTGTTATTTCAGAAATACAAAATATTATGAAAATTGGAGCGAGTAGAGGTATTCATTTTGTTATAATTGAAAAAGGATATAAACAGTTAAATGAGGTCTTCGATATCAACTCATTATTATTGGAATGTGAAACAAGAATCGCTCTAAGTGGAACTGATTCATACAAAATATTGGACGGTGGTAATCCCTCAATGAGCATAGATGGACAGAACTTTGCAATTGTTGAAAATATAAATATGTTAAAACCAATTGAAGTCTATAATATTGACTAATAATTTGCTTGGAGGTATTTTATGTTTGATCCGTTAAATCCAGATTTGACTAGAGAAGGAAGAAAAGATGGACAAAAGTTAAGAGAAGAGAATGAACCTAAAGACTCCCGTGGAATGATGAAGCAGTGGAAGACATGGGTTCATGGCAAAGATGCCCAAAATTCGTATTGCGAGGGTCTCAATCAAGGATATAACGTGGTTAATGCGAATACTATTTCTAATTCAAATTTACTGTTTAATACATCAAGAACTGTGAGCAGCCTATTATCAGCACAAGGGAATGAAATATACGCTCATGTTGATATGGCTGGTCTAAAAAAATTCTTAGAGGAATTAAAGCTCTTTGTAAGTGAAATTGAAAATGCACACGATGATTTAAATTCCTTTGCTCATAATATGGTCAAGAATGAGTCTTGGGATGACCCTGGCTATATTGAATTTATGAACTTATTCAGAAACAATATAGATCATCAAACAAAAGAGATAATAAATAAAACCAATGATGAGGTAATAAAACGGCTCATACAAATAATCGGTTAGGAGGATGACCATGAGTGTAATAAAGTGTGACATGACTGAACTTGTTAAACTTGCAAATCGGATAGATGAGTTTGATAAGACAGTTAGTTTGGCATATGAAAGACTTTTTAATGCCTTTAATGAGTTGTACACCAACCAGTTATGGACTGATGAGAAGTATATGGCATTTAAAGAAAATCAAATGAGTCCTCTTGAGGAGACTATAAACAGGTTGTTTGTTAAATTAGATGATCCAATCAGAGAATTTTTGAAAGACTATTATAAAGAACTCCAAGATTATAATAATCGATGAATACAGGGGTGAAATAAGACATGAGTAATGATTACCTAGCGCATTTAGAGAAAGAAAGACATAATGAATATATATATAAATTGGATGGATATTGTGAGATTAATAAAAAAATTATATCTAGATTTAAAGGCATCGAAAATCAGTTTAAAGACTGGAAAGATGACGCAAGTAAGTTAGCAGCGATAGAACATTTTTTTGAAAATGAAAAGATCGTTAGTAAGATGTTATTGGCTATCTTTCAGCAATTAGAAGAAATGTCTGACAATATTATTTATGAAGAATTAAGCAATATAATCCATAAGATTTATGGTGAAATGACAATCGGGGAAGTGGAACTTTACAATAAAAAATTGGTAAGTTCTATAGATGTCAACAATAAAATGGTTATGGAGAGTGAGAAAGAAGAAATAAGGATAAAAGAGGAAGTCGAGAAAAGAAAACTTGAAGAAGAAAATAGAAAAAGAAAAGAAGAGGCTGATATTCGGAAACGAGAAGAAGATAAAAGAAAACGAGAAGAAACTGAGCGATATAATTCA
The DNA here is from genome assembly GCA_964404895.1 of uncultured Peptostreptococcaceae bacterium. GTDB lineage: Bacteria > Bacillota > Clostridia > Peptostreptococcales > Acidaminobacteraceae > JBGSUZ01. The sequence goes on from CAYOLV010000001.1 coordinate 192,549, forward strand.
TTAATAGATAAAAAATTAAGTTTAGAAAAAGCAAAAGAACGGAAGATAGAAAAATATTTTATGATAGGTTTTTTTTCTTTTGGTATTGGATTAATATTTTTTTTATTATGGAGCGAAAATGAAGTGCCTGCATTTTTTGTATTTGTTGGTTTCTTGCTAATGTGTATAAGTATAATAGTGCATAAAATTTACGAATGGTGGAATAACAGATAAATTTGAAGTATTAGAAGTGTGTGCCAATAATCGTATGGTGCTAGCGAAATCGGTATCATAATCAATTGATAAGACAGTTAGTATAGCACATGAAAGACTTTTTAATGCCTTTAATGAGTTGTACACCAACCAATTATGGACTGATGAGAAGTATATTGCATTTAAAGAAAATCAAATGAGTCCTCTTGAGGAGACTATAAACAGGTTGTTTGTTAAATTAGATGATCCAATCAGAGAATTTTTGAAAGACTATTATAAAGAACTCCAAGATTATAATAATCGATGAATACAAGTGGGGGGAAAATAATACATGAGCAATGAGTACTTAGCGCATTTAGAGAGAGAAAGATATAACGAATATATAAATAAGTTAGACGGATATTGTGAGATTAACAAGAAAATGATATCTCGATTTAAAGGGATCGAAAATCAATTTAAGAATTGGAGAACTGACTCAAGTAAATTATCCGCTATAGAACATTTTTTTGAGAATGAAAAGAACGTTAGTAAGATGTTAATACGTATCGTTGAGCAATTAGAAGAAATCACTGAGAACATTATTTATGAAGAATTAAGTAATATAATACAGAAGATTTATGAGGAAATGACAATCGGTGAAGTGGAACTTTACAATAAAAAATTGGTTAGTTTTATAGATATCAACAATAGAATGGTTATGGATAAAGAAGAAGAAGAAAAAAGGATAAAAGAGGAAGCAGAGAAAAGAAAAATCGAAGAAGATAATAGAAAAAGGAAAGAAGAAGCTGATAGAAGGAAACGAGAAGAAGAAAAAAGACGAAAAGCTGAGGCAGATGCAAAAAGAAAGGCGGATGACGAGAAGCGCATAAAGGAAGAAGAAATTAAGAGAATTCAGGATAAAGTAAATCTGGATAAGAAACTTGAGGGTTTGAAAGAGGAGCTTTGTGTAATTCCCTTTGCGGTGATGTTTTTATTATCTGTAATAATAGCGTTGATTAATGAGCATTACGGGTATTCTTTAGGGTTTATTTGGGTGTTCGGGGGAGCGGGCATAAGTTATTTAATTTATAAGAATGTTAGGAATGAGAGTCTAATAAAAGCATTGGATAAAGATAATGAAACTCCTGCATTAATACTATCGGGAGTATTGATAATTGTTTTTTGTGTGAAGTTTTTTATTAACGGGACACTATCGTGGGGAATGATTCCAGGTTTTGCGTTCTTTGCTTTTATGTCATACCATTTTTTTAAAGGGATTGGTGTGATTTATTTTGCCTTTTTTAAAGATTAATAAGGGATATATTTTCTTATATGGGGGACAATTGTAATGGGTGTTTTTACATCATCATCCGAATTCCAGCCATCCTTATGAGATTAAAGAGTCTGGGATAGTCCTGTTAAAACTGGGCAAAAGGTCTAAATTAGTTAGTAATTATATATGACGAGCATGCAACTTGACATATTCGGTTTTGGTTTACACAAAATTCTTGACAGGCCCTAGAGTTTAGGACATCATTACATTTCATTAAGGAGAACATAAGTATAAAGAACGATGATTATTTAGATATGTTGAGAAAGAATGAACATAATGAAGTAACTAATGAGTTGAAAACTCTTTATGATGTCTATGAACCAATTCTAAAAAAGTTTAAAGGGCTGGATGAGTAGATGATTTTGTGGATTTCAGATAGTGTGAATTTGATATTTAATGTTTAAATGCATGCTTGTAATCTTTAAGATATAAGGAACTTCAAGAGTATAACAATCAATGAAAATAAGGGGAATAACAATGAAAGATGAATATTTTGATGCTTTAAAAAATAACGACTTTATTTCATATTCATATAACCTTAAAAGGTTTTGTTTGCTCTATTCACATTTGATTGGTAAGTTTAGAGGCATTGACAAGCAATTGAAGATATGGATGAATGACAAAGAAAGTTTACCTGCAATCGAGTGGTTCTTACAAAATAAAAAACAGATTTGTGAAGAACTAATTGAGTTAAATGAGCTTATAAATCAAGTGCCGTTAGAGATTATTACAGATGAACTTAGGTGCATTCATAAAGATATTTTAGATAGTATGACACTAATTGAAGTAAAAGGGCAAATAGAAAAATTAAGATGTTCATTAAAGATTGAGGAAGACGCTTACCTAAAAAACTTGGAAGTAAAGGATCCTTTTGATCAGAGTTCGGAAGCGGAATCGCTGGAGATATATTTCGAATATAAGAAGAAGTCAAGCGGTAAATATTTTGAGGGTGATATTTATAGTGGTTCAGTTATAAGGAACATTGTAACATTAGCTAAACTCTATTTTTATCAAATTGGTGATTGGATTTATTATTACAATTTAACGAATAACGCGATACACAGATTTTTAATGAAAGAAGAAATTGATGAAATTGTTGTACCAGATGTTAATGTTGAACGAATTCTTTTGAATAATGGGAAGCTGTATTTTATTGGGAAAAGATATTTGTTTAGTGACTACTATGTAACCATTAATTCAGAAAAGCATTTCAAATATAATGATGGTTCTCACAATTGCTTGTTTGAGATAAGATGTGATGGTACATTAATTGAATTGGCTGACATGGTATCCTTAGTAACTTTTGATGACAAGTATTTATATGTTTTAAAGAATGACAAGTATATCTATCGGTATGATAAACAGGGGCGTGGTTCGTTACGTTTAATAGAGTTGAACAACGATTGTTGGGGTATAAATCTACAAGCTTTTGATGGTTGGTTGTATTGGTGTGAGTGGAAGGCGACTTCTGCGAATGTTATGAGAATTGATTCTAAAAGTGAATCTTTATTAAGAAGTGAATGGATTGCTTCTGATGTACAGCAATTTAATTATTTCGTTACAGTCGAGGGATTAATCTATCAACGTGGAAGGAATTGGGATCTAGAACGTTTTTTTGAAAATGGATTTAAAAAAAAGGTTACTATTGGTAGAGGGGACTGGATTTATCCAAATGATTTTATAATTGATGATAGCTTTTATTATGAGATTTCAACAAGTGAAAGAGCAATTTTTGACTTTAAAAATGGTATGAATAAATGTGTTAAAAAAATGAGTTTTCCTAAGTTATTTGCTATTATTGACAATTGCGTTTTATGTGTCGAGAAACTAAACAGAAGCGTTTACTTACTCGATTTAGAAACAGGCGCTGAGAGAAGAATAACTTCATCATATCATGAAGATTTGATATTAGCTGCCATAAAATGGGGAATATGATCCATTTGCTTAAATGCAGATGCTTGGATATGAGTTGTTATGAATGACGAATATTTAAGAAGTTTGGAAAGAGAATCATATAATAGTCCTGGATTATTCATGAAAACGTTTGGAAATTGCTATAACGACTGAAACTACTTGGATACCGGTACAATTCTGATGGGTGTTTTGACGTCATCATCTGAACTCCGGCCACGTAGAAGCCGTAGTCCTATTGCAACGTAAAAACGGATAAAATGAATGACTAAACAATAATATGCAATAATTAAGGATACGAGAGTAGATACTTTCATGTCTTTTTTTTATTACGCAGATTTAAGAATCTTGATCAATATAGCAATAAGGGGAAGCATAGACGAAAAAAATCCGCTACATTCCTGCCAAGACAATTGAACATAGAAGGATTAGGTAGCGGCATATTGCAGGGTTAGCACTTCGGGACCAGCTCAATGGGTGCCTTGAAAATCAATTTGACACTTATACACACCTGATTGAAAGTTGCCCCGTGGATCGGCTACACTAAATTAGACAGAAAAGATAAGGTCTAGTATGCTTAAATAAAACCTAAAGGAGCATAACGATGACTAAGAGACCCAGACGTGAATTTACTCATGAATTTAAAGAACAGATGGTGAAATTATTTCTAAACGGCAAACCACGAAAAGATATTCTAGCAGAATACGATTTAACTGCATCCACATTTGATAAGTGGGTCAAGCAGCATCAAAATACAGGTTCTTTTAAAGAAAAGGACAATAAGTCCGAAGAACAACTTGAACTCGAAAAACTACGTAAAGATAATCAGCGATTATTGATGGAGAACGACATTTTAAAGCAAGCAGCGCTGATCATGGGACGAAAGTAAAAGTGATTCATGCAAACCGTCACAAATACTCGATTTCAGCAATGTGTAACGTCCTTAAAATTCCAAGAAGCACTTACTATTACGAAAGCTGCAGCCTTCAAAAGACAGATGAAATAACACCGCTGGTAATCGAAATCTTCAGGAAAAGCAAAAATAATTATGGGACTCGAAAAATCAAGAAAAGCACTGATAAAACTGAACATGCTGTATCTCGCAGAAGAATCGGACGCATCATGAAAGAAAATGGATTGGTCTCAAACTATACGATTGCTCAGTTTAAGACCTATAAAGCACCCTGTAATGAATCAAACGTCAGCAATGAACTCAACCAAGAGTTTAACAACCGCAAGCTTTCAGAAGTCGTTGTGAGTGATTTGACCTATGTTAGAGTTGCAGGAAAATGGAACTATGTATGTTTTCTTCTTGATCTCCATAATCGAGAAATTATTGGCTACAGTGCTGGTCAAAGAAAAGATGCAATGCTTGTATATCAAGCTTTTTCAAGTGTTAAACGAAATTTAAATGACATTTCAGTATTTCACACAGATCGAGGCAATGAATTTAAAAATAAAGTAATAGATGATGTCATAGAAACCTTTGATATCAAGCGTTCGCTGAGTAAAAAGGGTTGTCCATATGACAACGCTGTTGCTGAAGCAACGTTTAAAATTTTCAAGACAGAGTTTGTCTATCCAAATACTTTTAAGTCATTAGATGATTTGAAATTAATGCTGTCAGATTATACGAACTGGCACATCAACTTCCGAATGCACTCAACACTAGGCTATTTGACACCTGTAGAGTACAGGCAAAAACACCTTAGCTAATTTGTCCGGTTTAATGTTGACAATCCAGATGATTATCTTGGTCTTGATGGCGAAAATGAATTTATTATTTACATGGCCCTTGTAGGAAAGCTAAAGTAAAAGGAGGTGGTTATCATACTTCGTATTGCCATTTGCGATGATATGCCAAGCGAGTTACAAAATCTTGTTTCGCTTTTAAATCAATATATTGCTGTCAACAATATTGACGCTGAAGTGACAGAATTCGCCCACTCAGATACCCTAGTGACTGCTATAGAAAAAGAGAGTTTTCACCTTTATATATTAGACATAGTCATGCCTTTGGTGAATGGACTTGAGTTAGGCAAGGAAGTTCGTCGTGTAGACCGCGAGGCGCAGATCATTTATGTCACCACAGAACCGCAGTTTGCTTTGCAGGCTTACGTCGCAAGTCCTCTAAATTATCTCATTAAACCAATTGATAGCCATCAGTTGTTTGATACATTGACCCTTGCCATCTCAAAAATAGACCATTTTGATGAGCAAACGTTCACTCTAAAGACCACCGATAGTCTGAGGGTAATTAAACACACAGACATTGTGTGCTGTGAATATAGCAGTCATGCTGTTATTATCAGTCTGAAAAATGGGGATGAGGCGGTTAGCCGAACGATTCGGGAGAGTTTTTCTTCATTTTGTTCATCCATATTAAAGGACAAACATTTTATCCAATGTCATGCCTCTTATTTGATAAACATGCGCTTTGTAGAGCGTTTTACCAAAGATAGTTTTCTATTGCGTGGTGGTAAAAGCGTTCCTATTGCAGCAAAGCAATACCCAATTGTTCGAGACGCTTACATGGACTACCTGATGGCAAAGGGGGATTTATAATGATTACAATCTTCCCTGACATTTTGCGATCAGTGGTCACAGACATAATGCTAATCCTTTTGCTTTTCACTATGGCGACACCTAAATACAAAAGCAAAGCATTGTATGCCTTTGTGACAATCATCATACTGGTGGGTAATGTCAGCATGAACTGTTATTTTTATCTTACTGGCAACTATACTGCTGTATTTTATTTAAACTTCGCTCTGCTGATTGTGATTGGAGTTGTTCTAAAGCCCCTTTTTGTGGACAAAATCATGCAGTGGATCTTTAGTTATATTACCGTGCTGAATATTCATATTTCAGTGGTATTTTTAAGTTATATATTTCGTGGTATAATTCCTAGTTCTCCTTACAACGTGACTATATTGCGTTTCATCATGTTCTCTTTAATCATAATTGTGTTTCATAAGAGGGTATCAAAGCTGTATCGGAACGTACTGGACTACTGGCATATCTACATGTTGCCAATAATCGCTTTGTTGGCTTGTTTTATGGCATATCTTTTTGGCGGAGATATTAAGGTATTGCTGGTATATAATTATCGACCCCTGATGTTCCTTATTTTCTTAGGATTGTCCGTATATATTTCAATTATTCATTCTCTTAAAACGATTACAAAACAGTATGCCATGCGCGAAGAAAATCAAAAAATGCAGACGGAGCGAGAATATCTGCAGCTGGCTGCCAACAGCATGTCCCATCGGCTGGAGTTTATGGAGAAGGTATCCGCTCAGAATAGTCGAGCCGCTCATGACCGCCGTCATTTCAACAACGTTCTTCTGGAACTTTTAGAACAGGGGTTAGAGGGTGAAGCGGTTGCTTTGCTTAATGGCAATAATGAATCATCTCCGAAAATCAGCAAAGTATACTGCGAAAACCCGGCTGTAAACGCAGCGGTCAGCTATTATGTGGGTCTTGCGGAACAGGCGGGCATAATGACGGAAATTGTATTGGACATTCCTGCAAACCTTAATGTAGATACACTAGAGCTTTCCATGGTGGTCTCGAATCTAATGGAAAATGCAATTCAAGCTTGCACAAAAATGCATGAAAAACAGGATCCTTATCTTCGATTTAAGTGTCTTAGCGTGGGAAGGCTTTTGATGGAAGTAGAAAATCCTTGCGCTGATGACGTCGTATTAGACGAGAGCGGCTATCCTGTTGCGGGTGAAGTGGGGCACGGTATGGGCAGCAAGAGTGTGATCGCCTTTGCTAAGAAGTATGATGGTGAACTGCTGTATAAAATTGAAAATGGTATTTTTCGGGTGCGTCTTTTGGTATAAGTCTATGAGATATTCGTGTGCAATAGTAAATACAAGAAAATTTAATTTTTTAAGTGTAAAAATGAGCCTTTTAAGTGTAAAGGCTCATTTTTATTTTTATTGTGTTATGGTTTGAAAAGAAAATTGTAGAAAATTCTACATGGAATTCCCTACAAAGGAGTGTGAATAAATGGATAACCGTAGGCGTGTCGACGTGCAGCTATCTGCTCCCAATGCCGAGGGTAATGTATGGCCAAAGCAGGTTTGTCCTGCCTTTGAGCCTAGGTCAGATACGCCTGTTGGAATGAAGCAATGCTGGTATTGTAGGTATGCCGACTTTCACTTAGACTGGCAACGAGCCCTAGATGTGGGCGTATGTTATTGGCCTAAAAGGATTATTGGATAAAGTTTTAGAAGTCTTAATTATTTCCAAATTACTTATAAAGAGGAGAACTACATATGGCAATAAAATTTAAAAGAGTCTTGTCCGTATTTCTATCTATAGCGTTGGTGCTGGGTATCATGCCTGCTGTAGAGATAGGTTCACATGCCACAACCACGCTAAATCCTGGGGATATAGCGATTGTAGCAATTAATGGAGATGTAGATGCAGTCAACAGCTATGACAGAGGTTTCTCCTTCATGCCGCTGGTCGATTTGGAGGCGGGAACCGTCATTAACTTTACAGATTATGGGTGGAGTGATGTGACGGGTGCGTTTATTACTCAAAATACAATCGCAGACGCATTTATTCACTATACTGCACCGACAACAATTCCTGCAGGTACGGTCATTCGTTGTGATTTATATAGTAATTCAAATTTCACGTTTGATTATTCGTATGCTGGATCGGGAAACAACTATCTAAATCTGGCGGGACTAAGCAGTTCCGATGAGCTGCTGGTTTTTACTGGAGATAGAGCCACACCTACATTCATTTGTGCGGCCACCTTTGTGAACACCGGTTGGGCAACTAGTGTACCAACGACAGGCGTGACCAGTGGTTCAGGCTCTTCACTACCTGGCAGCGGAAATGATTCTGTTGCAGATCTTGTAGATGATGTGACTGCATTTTCATTTAATCAACCTACAACGGCTAATGATAATTGCTCTTATTCTGGACCTACAACGGCGGCGACCAAAGGGGATTGGCAAACAAGAATTGCGAATTTCTCAAATTGGACATTCAATGATATCGCACCTATTCCAACGCCCCCAGCAGGCCCATTTACTGTCAGTGGATTAGACAGTACTGCCCCAGTTCTAAGCGCAGGAGCAGTCAACAGAACTGGTGAAACCGCAGGCACAGTGAAGTTCACCTCAAATGAAGCAGGCAGCTACTATTATGAAGTCGTAGAAGACGGGGCAGCAGCACCGAGCATTGTCACCACTGGAGCGGGAACGCCTTGCGGAACAACAGAGACGACCATAACAAATCCAACAGGTCTATCAGCTGGCGCGAAGGATATTTATATCCGCGTAAAAGATGGGTCTAACAATGTCAGCAGCCCGATAATGATAGATATTCCTGCATATGCACTATCGGTGTTAAGCGTTACCGCACCTAGCGATAAAAGCTATGGCGTGGGGGAGACTCTAGATTTCACCGTAAAATTTAGTGAAGCTGTAACGATAGCAGGTGGAACACCCTATATTCTAATTAACTTAAACGCAGGAGGACCATCCCTTGCGTATTATATAAGCGGAAGCGGAACCTCGTCACTTGTATTTAGATATACGGTAGGTTCTGGACAAAATGACCCAGACGGTATTCAACTTGGAACAGCAATCGTTGGAAACGGTGCTACTATACGTAATTCATCTAGTAGCGATGCGACACTGACACTGAGTAACGTAGGGGCAACCACAGGCCTACTGGTCGATACAACCACTCCAACTGTCAGCAGCACCAATCCTACTGACAATGGAGTGAATGTAGGCGTTGACAGTAATCTGGTGATTAACTTCAGTGAAAATGTAAAAATTGGAACGGGTGAGATTATCATTAGTAAGAGCTCTAACAACAGTACAGTTGAAGTCATTGATGTTGCTTCTGGAAAAGTATCGGGCGGGGGCACCAGCTCAATAACCATCAATCCAAATACGACCTTAGATGAAAATACCGGCTACTATGTTTATATTGATACAAATGCATTTGATGACTTAGCGGGAAATAGCTATGCTGGTATTGCAGATACAGCCTCGTGGAACTTCACAACAGTTGATTCAACGACTCCAACCGTGACAAGTGTGAATGTGCCAATGAATGACACCTATATTACTAATGAAAACCTTGATTTTAAAGTGAATTTTGATGAACCTGTATATGTGAATGACGCAGGCGGAAAACCTTTTATTCCAATTACCTTAAATACAGGAGGTACAGTTAATGCTGCCTATGTAAGTGGAAGTGGTTCTTCATCACTTATATTTAGATATACTATAGCATCGGGAAAGTTAGATGAAGACGGAGTTTCTGTTGGCACAGCCATAACAACAAATGGCGGGACACTTAAAGATGTAGCTGGGAATGATGCTAACTTGACATTATACAGCATTACATCCACAACTGGGGTTAAAATTGACTCGGTGGCACCAACCATCTCAAGCGTAGTCGTACCGAATAGTGGCACCTATAAAGCAGGCCAAAATATGAACTTTTCAGTATGCTTTACTGAGAATGTCGATGTGTATACAGGAGGCGGAACACCTTATATTCCAATGACCTTAGATTCTGGAGAAACAGTTCGTGCAACCTATGTCAGTGGAGGTAACTCTCCATATGCAGTTTTTAGATATACGGTACAGTCAGGAAACTTTGACGTAAACGGAATTTCTTTTGGTGCTGCAATAGTAGCAAATGGCGGAATAATTCAAGATACAGTAGGAAATAATGCTAACTTGACATTAAATAGTGTTGGATCGACAAGTAGTATTATAATTGACGCAGTAGCCCCAGATGTTAGCTCGTTTAACCCTGCTGACAATGCTACTGGTGTAGCAACAAATAGTGATTTGGCAATTACATTTAATGAAAATGTTACAGTGGGACTTGGCACTATTTACATTAAGAAAAGTTCTGACAACAGTGTGGTTGAGGCAATAGCTGCTAGTTCTGGGAAAGTAACGGGCTCAGGGACACCAAAGATAACCATAAACCCAGGCATAACACTGTCAGAAGGGACAGAATATTATATACAGATGGGTTCACCTGCATTTCGCGATTTAGCGGGAAATAATTTCCCAGGAATATTAAATACAGATTCTTGGAGTTTTACAACAGCAGACTCAACAGCACCTATTCTTCAAAGTGCAGTTAGAGACAACAGCACACAAATTACAGTGACCCTAAGTGAACCAGCCCAAAACCTTACAAAGGCAAACGATGGTGGATTTACTGTATTTGAAACAGGTGCTTCAGGAACCACTTATGCAGTCGGCGCCATAACTCAAGGGGCAGACAACCGTCACGTGGTATTAACTGTGGCAAGTTTAGATGCATCTGCATCAAAAGGCCTTAAAGTTACTTATACAGCTGGAGGCAATGGAACCATTCAGGACCTTTCAGGGAACCCACTGGCAACAGATGGAACAGGTTTAGTCATTCCGACTTGGGATGTTTCTGCACCAACGGTTAACAGCATCAATCGATTGACCCCTGTTGAGGCGGATACCAAAGCAACAAGTGTCGTCTTCAGAGTAACTTTCTCAGAGCCTGTAATAGGCATTGATTCGTCAGACTTTATATTGAGTACAACAGGAACAGCATTCGGCAATATTGATTCTGTATCTGCAACTAGCGGAGCAGCCATAGATGTAACTGTAAATTCCGTTGCAGGAGCTGGAACACTAAGACTGGACTTAAAGGATTCGGGAACAGGAATTACAGATGTTAATGGAGCGGCTATAGCATCCGGCTATACAAGTGGTCAAAGTTACACCCTAGACGATGGCACCCCAGTTTTAACGCCAGGTGCAGTTACTAGAACTAGCGACACCACAGGAACCGTTAATTTTACCTCAAATGAAGCGGGCAGTTATTATTATGTAGTCGTAGCAGATGGCTCGGTAGCTCCAATCCTTGTCACCAGCGGAGCAGGCATAACGTGCAGCACAACTGAGACGACTATTACCAACCCAACAGGTCTCACCCCAGGGGAAAAAGACATTTATATTTGTGTAAAAGATGCCTTTGGTAATGTCAGCAGTCCACTGAAAATAGATATTGCTGCATATTCTTTACTAGATACAACTGCCCCAGTTTTAAGCGCAGGAGCAGTCAGCAGAACTAGTGATACCACAGGAACCGTGAAGTTTACCTCAAATGAAGTGGGAAGTTATTATTATGAAGTCGTAGCAGACGGCTCTGCAGCTCCGTTCATTGTCACTAGCGGATCAGGAATAACTTGCAGCACAACAGAGACTACCATTACCAACCCAACGGGTCTAACCCTAGGGGAAAAAGACATTTATATTTGTGTAAAAGATGCTTTTTGTAATGTCAGCAGTCCGCTGAAAATAGATTTAGCTGCATATGTGGCACCGGGTGGTGGTTCAAGCGGTGGTTCAAGCGGTGGTTCAAGCGGTGGTTCAAGTGGTGGATCTGGCGGTGGTTCAAGCGATGATTCTAGTGTAAAAGTTACTCCTACTGTGCCTAAATCCACAAGTGAAAGCATTGTCATCATCAATGGAACAACTCAAAAAGTGGGAGAAGAAATAAAATCAACTGAAAATGGGAAATCAACTGTAACGGTAAAAGTTAATGATATCCTCATTGCAAGCAAAATTGATGAAGCTTTAAAAGCCAATAAAAATGGAACGGATAACCTCATTCAAATTCCTGTATCAGATACGAAATCTGAAGTAGTTAAAGTGGAGTTAACTGGTGAAATTGTAAAAAAACTCGAAGGAGGCACTTTTGATATATCTATTAAGTGTAATAATGTAGAATATGTCATTCCTGCTGAAGAGTTTACCATCAGTAAGGTTGCTGAAAATCTTGGTGTTGCTAATGCTAACTTAGACGATATTAAGATTGAGGTAAAAATAACAAAGTTGGATGAGAGTACAATCCAAAAGTATAAAGCAGTTGCTCAAGCAAATAGAGCAGAGTTAATATTCTCACCAGTCGCCTTCGATGTTGTGGCAAAAACTACAAAAGCTGATGGCACAACTAGGGAAATAAAAATCAATAAATTTAGCAACTATGTAGAACGTGTTATGGAAATTCCAGACGGTGCAGATCAAAGTAAAATTACTACAGGTATCGTGTTTAATACGGATGGCACTTACAGCCATATACCAACAGCAGTATACCAAGTAAATGGAAAGTTCTATGCGAAATTACGATCATTAACAAACTCAGAATACTCCGTTATCTGGAATCCAATTACAGTAAAATCTGTAGAAAAGCACTGGGCAAAGAACGCAGTCAATGATATGGCATCAAGATTGGTAGTCTTTAATGCGGAAACCTTCGAGCCAAACAAAGCCATTACAAGAGCGGACTTTGCAGAGTATATTGTAAGAGCTTTAGGCATTTACAGAGAAGGTTCAATCCACGAAAACAAGTTCAAGGATGTTAGCGCGACAGGCGATAGAACACTTGCGATTCTCATTGCCAGTGAAAATGGCATTGTTACCGGATACACAGACGGTACTTTTAGACCAGACGCATTGATTACAAGAGAAGAAGCAATGGTCATGTATCTGAGAGCCATGAAAATAACAAAGCTTAGTGGTAATGACGTGAATCGATATTTACAGTACACAGATTTTGCAAAAGTAAATGACTGGGCAAAAGAATACTTAAAAGAAGTATTGTCTGCACATGTCTTCAACGGAACATCAGCAACAAGTCTCTCTCCAAAAGCGAACTTGACTTACGCTGATGCTGCACAGGCCATTAAGAATCTTTTGGTGAAGTCGAATCTGATCAACAATTAATTATTCTTGATGGAGTGCTCTTTAAATAGGGCACTCCATTTTAGGACAAATCATATTGAAAATTTCATTAGATTCGATAAATTGAAGTGCAATTAAATCAGCATATAATTACATAATTGAGGAGTGGAGATATGAAAAAGACTGGAAAAATGATGGCAAGCTTATTGATGTCTGTGATGATGTTTATGACCGTATTAATGATCCCAGTAACCATTAATGCAGAGAGTAGTGAAGGTCTAAACTATGTGGAAGATGGAAATGAGATTGGTCTTCCAACCCAAAAAAGCGGTGACTTCATGTATGCCCTACTTGGTGAAGAAGCGGTTATTTGCAAATATGTTGGGCGTAGCGATAAGGTTGTTATTCCTAATGAACTTGACGGTCATAAAGTAACAAGAATAGGTGTTAATTGTTTTAAAGAAAACTTCAGAATAAGCAGCGTGAGTATTCCTGAAAGTGTTAATCATATAAGCAATCAGTCGTTTTTAAGTTGCGTCAGTTTAAAACAGGTTAATATACCGAAGGAAGTTAATTACATTGGCAGCTTAGCATTTTTCCGTTCAGGTCTGAATAGTGTTACAATTAGCAACAAAGATACATATATTGGAATTGGTGCGTTCCAAGAAAGTGCCCTTGAAAGTGTTACACTCCCAGAGGGATTTACGGGCGAAAGTCTGGATAATAGCGTGTTTAAAAACTGTACAGAGCTATCAAGTGTTACATTACCAACAAGTCTGTTTAGAATTCCTATGGAAACGTTTGACAATTGCGCGAGTTTATCAAGTATTGTATTACCGAAAGGATTGACAGAAATTGGTGAAGCTGCATTTAGAACGTCTGGGTTAGAAAGTATTAGCCTCCCAGAGGGTGTAACGACTATGGGTTACTATGCCTTTAAAGAGTGCCCTTCGTTATCAGAAGTTAGCTTACCAAGTACCTTAAAAACGATTGATGATATGGCATTTGCCGGGTGTCCTAGTATAATAAGTGTAAATATACCAAATGGAATGACAACCGTTGGAAAGCAAATGTTTGCTTCTTGTGAGAAACTTAAAACGGTTACCCTTGCAGACAGTGTGACGAAAGTTGGAGCAGAAGCCTTTAGCGATTGCAATAGCTTAGAAATGGTTAAAATGTCGAAGAACTTAAAAGTCATTGAAGATTATGGATTTTCACGCACAGGATTGAAAAGTGTTACTGTGCCAGGCAGCCTTTCAAGTTCTGGATATGGATATGGCGCATTCTCTGAATGTAAGAAACTGACCCAAATTACTTTTGATAATAAACTGACAATAATTCCAAGTGATATGTTTTGGGGTTGTTCATCGTTGAAAAGTATTACAATTCCTAGCAGTGTTAAAAAAGTAATGTCTGGTGCATTTAATGAATGCACTGCACTAGAAAGCATAACTGTAATGGGAAATACAGTGATTAATGATGCCTTCGAAGATTGTGAAAATATTAAAAAGCTAACTTTAAAGACCATGTATGGTTTGTCTGGAGGACCTGTAAAGAAAGGGACTTGGCTCTATAATGTGGTTTACTACTCAGAAAATTGTGTTGTATACGCACCAAAAGGAAGTACTGGAGAAAGGTTAGCAAAGGATTATAATTTAAAGTTTCTAGCTATCCCTGTTACAAAGTAAGCTGTATTCATAATAGAAGGTATAAGACGTAAAGAATTTAAATCCACTGGGTTCATCATTTCAAGATGGCACTCAGTGGATTTTTAATTTGGAAACATAGCGCTTAATTGAACGCCCCCATTCTTGGCAACCAAAATAAAAATCAAAAGAAATGTTTTGGAATAAATGATAGTCATATTATATACTGGGTAAAAATTAATATACCATTTAACTCCATAAATTTACCAATTCAGATAACAGATACATGGTGTAATAAGTTGCTGATGGGATAACATCTCGTAAATGCTTAATCTAGCGAGAGAAATTTATTAAGGGAGGAAAGTCGTGTGAAGAGATATATAAAGAAAATAAGTATAGCACTTGTTTTTATTTTGATATTTACCACTTTGCCTATTCAACCCATTGATGTTATTCACAATAAGCCTGTTTATGCTGAGGGAAGTCCATCGACTGTCGACATCAGGTATGACAATTTTGCAAATACAGAGAATCTGCAGGTAAACGGCAACGCATTGATTGAAAATAATGCGATCATGTTTGAAAGTGGTGGTGGCACAGGGGAAAGTGTCTTCACAAAACAAGCCATTACTTTAGGGGATGATTTGTCCTTTAGCACAGCATTTACCTTTAAAAATATTTCTCCAGTGGAACCTACGGATAAAACGAAAGGCGGTTTCACCTTTACCCTTCAATCGGTTGGAAATAATGTGACTGCAAATAGTTTTCAACATGAAGATGTTGAGCAAAGCTTTAGTGTATCTTTAGTTTCAAATTATAATGATAATGATGCTGCAATGCTTAAGGAGGGGACTCTGCTTGTAGCATCGGAAAGATTTAAAATAGCATATGATCCGGCTACAACGGATATAAGATGTGAGACCTCTTCTACACCATACGGCGGTGGAGACTATTTTGGAGGAAGAGGTACCTATTTAGACTCCCATGCAGTGAATGGCCCATTGCCTGAATATTATAATATACGAATTGCATATGTCAGCGAGGAAAAGACCCTGTATATGTTTTTCTATAATCCTATAGATGGTTACCAAATTTTCAGCTGGGACGCGGATCTTTCTTTAATGCTGACAAATCAAGTATACGTTGGTTTCATGGGATCAATGGGAGATGCGGGAAATAAAAGTGAAATAAGCAGCTGGTACTTCAAAAACGATACAAGTTTATATGATGAATTTGTAGTCGACTATAATATGGAATGGCTAACAGAGAGTAAAATTTTGTCCTTCAACAGCGATTTGAATAATATTACGAGTGGACTCAATCTTAGAGGACAGGGTGAGTTCATTGGCACCATCGACTGGACCTCCAGTAATATGAAACTAATCAATACGGAGTATGGATTTGTGACTCGGCCAGGCAGCGATGAAGGCGATCGGGCGGTTACTTTGACTGCGACTTTAAAAAGCGGAGTGGTGGAGAAACAAAAAATATTTAATTGCACGGTTAAAGCGTTAGATCGTACGAATGTAGAAATAGTACAGGGGGATTACTCCTGGTTAACAGATGGGGTTCTGCTGCGGCGTGGTGGTGGCAGTTCAATCAGTAATATCACAGGGGATTTGTATTTTCCTACTCTAGGTCCTGATTTTACATATAGGAGCTTTATCAGCTGGACATCTGATAAACCTGATGTGATAAAACCGGATGGAACTGTGACTAGACCTTCTTATGCAGATGGAAATCAAGAGGTTACCCTGACAGCTGATATCAGCAGAGGTGCTGCGAACACAAATAAAATATTCATTGTTACTGTAAAAGCCGTTGGAATGGCAGATGGGGAAGCTCTGAATACAGATTACACTTGGCTTTGTGATCCATTAGTGCTTGGTGGGAATGCCGCTTTAAACAATGTCACAGAGAATTTGAACCTCCCTGTCTTAGGTTATGCAGGAAGCAGCATCAGTTGGGTATCTAATAAAACTGAAGTAATCGCAACGGATGGAGCGGTAGTCAGACCTGAAAGCAGCATCGGAGATCAAGTCGTTATTCTGACTGCGACGATTAGTCGTGATTCACAGATTTTAACTAAAGAATTCAACATCACCGTTAAGGCCTTGGGCGCAACGGATGCAGAAGCTGTAAATGCAGATTATTCTGGGCTGACCGATGCAATTGTGTTGGATGGGAATAGTGCATTAAATAATGTTACAGCTAATTTGCGTTTACCTGTTTTGGGCAATAATGGAAGTAATATAGGTTGGACATCCAGCGACACTGGAATTGTGGGTACGGATGGAACGGTTATCAGACCGACCTATACCGATGGGGATAAGGATGTTGTACTGACTGCAACAATCACCAATGGCGCTTTGGTTGGAAGCAAAGTATTTCACATAAAAGTTAAAGCATTGGATGTAACTGATTTGGATCTGGTGAATGCAGACTATTCTTGGTTGACTGAAACGATGGTATTTGGTGGCAATGGAATATCTGGGAACATAACCGAGAATTTAAATTTTCCTACTATAGGCAAATTTGGGAGTGCTATCAGTTGGTCATCTACAAGTGGTGGGGCGATAACCATTGATGGAACGGTTAATAGACCTGATCGAATTAGCGGTAATCAGGCGGTTACCGTGACAGCTACTATAACAAAGGGCATGGCTGCGGTCGTAAAAGATTTTAATGTCACAGTTATTGCATTAGGACTAACGGATCAAGAATTAGCAGCTGCGGATTATATGTGGCTGACAAATAAGTTAGTGAGGAAAGAAAATAGTGGGCTAGATAATGTTACAGGAGATATATACTTTCCAAATATCGGCATAAACGGAAGTAGCGTGACGTGGACAAGCTATAGTGCTTCGATTGTGGCGATGGATGGTACAGTGAATAGACCAACCTATAACGAAGGGGATCAGGTGGTTTATATTCGTGCGTCTATAATTTATGGTTCGGTAGAGTTGTCTAAAAATTTCAGAGTCGTGGTAAAAGCCTTGGGAGCGACAGATCAAGAAGCGGTAAATATTGATTATTTGTGGCTGACTGATCTGATAATACTCAGTGGAAATAATTTATTGAGAAATGTTACAGGAAATTTGAGTCTCCCTGCTTATGGCAATAATGGGAGCAGTATTGGCTGGACATCTAGTGATACTGCGGTTGTAAATACTGATGGTACGGTGACTAGACCTCTTTATGCAGATGGTAATCGAGAGGTTACCTTGACTGCGTCTATAATTAGAGGCACTGAGGCAATGGAAAAAGTGTTCCAACTCAAAGTAAGAGCAGAGGGACTATCGGATGCAGAAATGGTACAACATGACAATTCCTGGTTAAGTGAAGCATTAATGCTGAATAATAATACTGCCTTAGACAATGTTACAACAGATTTGTTCTTTCCAACCCGTGGAGAAAGAGGCAGTTTTATCTGGTGTGAATCTTTAAATCTGGGTGTGATTGCGGCAGATGGAAAAGTGGCTAGACCCTCCTATTCTCAAGGTGATCAGGTAGTTACAGTAAATTTACACATATGGTCAGGTGGGTCGACTGCGGATAGGGCATTTATTTTCACAGTAAAAGCAAAAGATGCTACGGATGCGGAACTTGTAAACGGCGATAAGTTGTGGCTGACCAATGAACGATTGCTCAATAGTAATAGTGATATGGATCATATTGTTACAAATTTAATTTTTCCAACACGCGGTATTAACGGTAGCGATATTACATGGACAAGCAACTATGCAGAAGTTGTAAATGCAAATGGGATTATAACCAGACCGTCTGTTGGTGATCAAATGGTTACGCTTACGGCTACAATAAGCAAGGGAGAAGCTACAGATATCAAGCGATTCTACATCATGGTTATAGGCCTTGAAAAAAGTGATACACAGAAGGTTATTGCGGATAGAGCATGGCTGACGGATGTCCTTGTGCTAAATGAGAATAGTGCTTTAGACAATGTTACAGCTGATTTGTACCTTCCGACCCTTGGCAACAGCGGTAGTACAATAATATGGACAAGCAGTGATACTGCTGTTTTAAATACCAACGGAGCAGTAACGAGACCGACAAATATTTATGGAGACAAAAATGTTGTTCTGACAGCTATGATAATGACACCAACGGCAAGTACCAGTAAAATTTTTAATATCAAAGTTATTGCTTTTGAGCCATCTGATATTGAAGAGGTAAAGGCTGATATTGCATGGTTGACTGATACACGTGTACTAAACGGAAACAGCGCTTTAAATAATATTCAATCAGATTTGAATCTCCCTACTCTTGGCAGCAATGGTAGCGCCATCATGTGGACCATCAGTGATTCAACCGCTGTGAGTACGAGTGGGACTGTAACAAAACCACCTTATGCTGAGGGGGATAAGTCTGTTAAGCTGACAGCGGTTGTAAGCAAGGGCGCTGTTACAATGGAGAAGGAGTTTAATATTCTTATTAAGAGACTTGCTCAGACAGAAGTTGAACGGGTGAACGACGATTATGCGTGGCTGACTGAAGTGATCGTGCTGAAAGAAAACAGCGCTCTAGACCAGGTTGCTACGGATTTGAACCTACCTATCCTTGGAAAGAATGGAAGTAACATAGCCTGGACCATTAGCGATACTGCCGTTGTGAGTATGAACGGAACTGTAACAAGAGCATTATTCAAAGAGGGCGATAAAAGGATTACACTTTCCGCTTCTATTAGCAGTGGAACCGTAGCGCCTTTGACAAAAACATTTACAATCGTTGTAAAAGCATTTGAAGCATCTGAGGTGGAAAAGGTTGAGGCGGATTATGCGTGGCTGACAGATGCGATGATTTTAAATGAAAATAGCGCCATGAATAGTGTGACCCTGAATATGAATTTACCTGATGCGGCACCAATGGGAAGCTCTATCATCTGGACCAGCAGCAATGGGGCTGTTATAGATGTAACAGGCAAGGTTGCAAGACCGACATTTACCCAAGGGGACAAATTGGTTACGCTTGTCGCGGCCATAAGTAATGGTACAGCTTCAAAGGATAAAACCTTTAGCATTACTGTAAAAGCCCTTGAACAATCTGAGGTGGAAAAGGTTGAAGCAGATTATGTATGGCTGAGCAGCGGGTTGGTTTTGAATGAAAATACTGCCTCGAATAGCGTTACCTTAGATTTGCATTTACCTAATGTGGCACCTATGGGAAGCTCTGTAACCTGGACCAGCAGCAATTCTGATGTTGTAAGTGCAACTGGTAAAGTTGTAAGACCGACATTTACCCAGGGGGACCAGAACATTACACTGACAGCTGTCATCAAAATGGGTGCAACCATAAGAGATAAGCAATTTAGCATAACCGTTAAGGCCAATTATATGACCTATGAGGAAATGATTGCCCGGGATTATGAGTGGTTGACGGAAGATAGAATTCTCGGAAATAACAGTTCTCTGGCTAGTGCTACTGAAAATTTAAGCTTGCCAGTCAAAGGGATGGATGGTGTCGCAGGAAGCAATATCAGTTGGGCATCCAGCAATCATGGATTTGTTACCATTGGCGGGTACGTCTATAGACCAATGTTTCACTTGGGAGACCAAACAGTAACCTTGACAGCAACTATTAGTAAAGGAACTGTTTCTTTGAAAAAGAATTTTATAGTCACGGTAAAGTGCCTGGCCTTAACAGACGAGGAATCAGTAAACGAATCTGCCAATTGGCTTAAGTCTTACAATACCCTAGGTGGCAATCTTTCAAAATACTCAGTAACTCAGGATCTTTCCTGGCCTATATCGGGTCCGTATGATACAAACATTGTCTGGCGTTCAAACTTGACTTCAATGATCACCAATGAAGGTAAAGTCACAAGACCACAAAATAAAGCAGGCAGTATACGTGTTATTGTTACGGCAACTGTTTCTAAAGGATTGAAACAAGTGTCAGTTCCTATTGAATATATTGTATTGGAGGAACCTGACTTAATTGCACCTATTGTTACAAGTACAACTCCGGAAAATAATGCTACGGGAGTTCTTTGGGATGCAAAAAATATAGTCATCACCTATAGCGAGAATATTATTCTAAATCAAAATTCTGGAATAGTACTTAGCGCAGCGGATAATATTCAGCATACGGTAAGAGTAGAGAATAATCAGCTGATTATTACGCCATATTCGATCCTGAGTTCAGGAGAGAACCGTTTGCAAATTCCTCTGGGCGCCATTACAGATGCAGCAGGAAATCCTTCGGGAGCCTATGAATTGAGTTTTACTATGGAAGAAAAGCTTGTTAAAAATATTGAAGTGATAAGCTCATATCCAAAATATGGTGAAAAGGATGTGGATGTGAGTAACCTCAATATTTCCGTGCGCTTTGACTCAGATGTCATCGTGACGAAAGGGCCTACTTATCAGATCTATCTGAGAAAGAAAGGTGATTATTTTACTACTGGATATAGGGCAACCGTAACAGGCAATACCGTGACAAGGAACTTTTCTGGACTGGATCCTGGAGCGGTTTATGAGCTCGTCATACCTGCCGGAATTGTTCAGGACAGATTCTTAAATAAAAACAGTTATAAAATCATTGAGTTCAGAACCAAAGGCCTTGCTGAACCCGTCATACCTGAAATCAAAAGCATTTACCCAGCTTATGGACAGAGCAGTGTGAGTGTGAATCCTAATATAGAGGTTGTTTTGTCGGGCGTACTGGAACCAAAAATCTACAAGTTAAAGCTCGTGGATCTGATTGGAAACGAAGTCCAATTGTATGCGCCATATACCTTGGATATGTTTGAGACAAAACTGGTATTTAAGCCAAAACAGAGCCTAAAGCCGAACACTGAATATCTGTTGCATGGCACCATCGGAAGTGATTCAAATTCTACACAGAAAAAATTCATGACACAATTTACGACAGGCTTGGGACCTGAAATTACAAAAACCTCTCCAAGTACAGGGGATTGGAATGCTTCTTCACGAGGTATCGTGGAAATTCAGTTTAATACCTCGGTTACCAAGGGTCCAAATTTTAATGATATTAGATTTGAAGACTATACTGGGGAAGCCGTGGATTACACCGTAGAGGAAACTGGCAGCAAGGTAGTCTTAAAAGCTCTGTCAGAACTCGGGTTATATATGCCATATACGGTCGACATCCCTTCCGGAGCTTATCAAAATTCTGCTGGTGTTGGCAACACTCAAAATAAAATATCTTTTTACACCACTAAGGAAAAACTTCCAAATGCGTTGGAAGCAAGCTATTTAGATGTATCCAATATCGGATTTGTAGGAAAATATTTCAAATTGAGTGTGGATACTTACGAGATGGCCTCTTGGCAAGACTCTATGCGATTTTTTGGATATGGACCAGTTTCTTACGAGTGGCGTATTGATGGTCAATTTACCAGTAATAGAGGTCTTGACTATCACAATTTTACAAGTCCGGGAGAGCATGAGATTACATTGACTGCCATAGACCGATATGGTTTTGCTTATTCAGTAAATAAAACAATAGAGATACAAGCTTTGCAGAATGTAACCATGTCAATAAAGGACAGTGGAGAAATAATGACCATAAACACTTCTGAGACAGGGTTACAGTCCACATTGAATTTCGAGTTGCGTCTGGAACAGCAGGGGCAGTTCATATACGGCGAAAATATAGGTGTAAAGCGTTACAAGGACGGTGTGTTACAGCCTTTCAGTAATTATGGCGGTGGTGGAACCGCCATGACATCAAAATATGGAGATGAAACCTATAAGTTTGCATATACGCCAGAAGTTGGAGACTCAGGAACTTACGAGATGGAATTCACTTATCAAAGCGCCAATGGTGAGCAAGTGATTCGCCAGCCTTTTATCGTAACATCTAAGAATCCTTCGCGTACAGACGTGTTCAGGTTTAGATTATATACTGCACAAGGTGCAATGTATTATGAAAATTTGAATTATGTATACGTAGTCATTAACGGAAAGAGGATGAGAGCCAATAAAGAACTGTATACTTATAACGGTTCTACCTTCCCGGTTTATGCACTGCGCGAGCCCCTCCAGACCAATGTCTATTATGATTTTAAGGTAGAGAACTGGTTTGGAACTAAAGACTATATGCCTTTCTATATAGGAAAGGATACGAATAGTCCTGCCATTTTTTCTGGATATGTGAAGTCAGCCGGTGCAGGAATGGAAATCAAACAAATCGTATATAATTTGCCTGCATCAGATCAGGATCGGTATTATTTATACTTTAAAGGTATGAATACGAAACTGGTATTTGATGTCATAGAGGATTGGGGTGTTGCTGATCCAGGGTATTATGAAATTGCTGTCATGAACTTTAAGGATCCTGCTTTCAGGAAGACGGATACGGAATATAATATTATTTTCAATCAAGCCTATGATAGCAATAACGAAATTCAAAAAATCACTGTAAGTCCGGGGACACAACTGAAAAGTGATTCAGAGCAATACCTTATTCGTATGGTTTCAGCTCAAGGCTATCAATCTGATTGGAGGATGTGCCCGAAAGTAAATGTTTTACCTGTGCCGAGTGTTTTAGGGAAAGCGCTGAATATTTCCGTACAAGATCGGGACTATGTCATTGATTGGCCAACTGTATTTGACGGTCCTGTAGGTGCATCCATAGGAGCCCTAGACGGCATTCCAGTCGTAGGCGGCGGAAACTTCGGTATGGGTGGCCATACCCCTAAGTTTGAAGGCGAGTTAGATGACCACGATGATGTCTATCTCACTATGTCGTTCAAAGGAGACTATGGAGATAGCAACAAAACATCAACGGCTACAAAACTGAAAAAAGTGAAGAAAGTCACAGTAGTAGGCTATGAATTCGAAATAGAGCTAGACGGAGAATTATGGCTTATCTATAATGAGGAGACCGAAGAATGGTATACGAAGTCCATTTATGTTGACATTGACGGAGATGGTACCAAGAGTTTTAATAAAGGTTATGAGTTCTTAGGCATTGGTTTTACAGCAGGAGTGAATATTGGAACCAGAGTAGGTGGGATTCTAATCGTTAAAGATGGCACGGATTATAGTGGGGTTGTAAAAATTCGCCCTCATGCAGCGCTTCAGGTGAATGGTGATTTTGCGGCAGCTAAGGTGGTTGGAAGTTTAGAAGCTGCAATTCCTGCTGAAATCCATTTTCCAACCAATTATATTGGTGCAGATATAACGGTGGATGCCTTAATTAAAGGCTATGCACTGCTGTGGGAAAAAACCTTGTATGAAAAAAGTCTGTATAAAGTACATTGGGACAATGGAAATCCGAAGGTCACCTTATTGGAGCTGCAGGAATCGACAGGGGTAGCCGGTGTCGAAAAAAATACTGGGGCGCAACTGATGTCGAGGGATTATTTGGAAAGACAATCTGTTTGGTTGGGTGAAAGTGCTTATACTTATGCAATGGAAAGACCTTATCTGCTGGTAAGTTCTAGTGATCTTCTAAAAATGGTAGAATCCAATCCCAAAATTGCGGTTATGATGGAAAACATATTCCCAAATACAGAAACTGCGCTGGTTATAAATGGTGCCCAAAAGTGGCTGGTTTGGAATGATGACAATCAAGGAAGAGATGCGATAAACCGAACCCAGCTTCGCATTGCTGTCTATAAGGATGGCGCATGGAGTTCTCCTGAGTGGATCTATGATGACGGAACTGCGGATTTTGACCCTTCAGTCGCAGCAATAGGAAATGGTGTACTGATGGCATGGCATAATATAAACCGTACGATGAATGAAGACGAAGAACTAAACGGAATGCTTGAAAGTTCAGAAATAAGCGTTACGGAAAGTATTTATACAACTGACGGCAGCCACCCCAACAGGATTAATTTGACAGATGATGATAAATTGGATCATTCGCCAAGGATTACTGCAGGAGAAAACAAGGCGCTGCTGGTATGGACCAAATCAGAGGGCTTGAGTCTTAATATGAATGGGGAAGAAGCTTTATCTCCACAGCCAAGAGACCAATTATTTTTCTCTGAGTGGCATAACAATGTATGGACTTCACCAAGTGCGATTGAAATGGAACCTGCCACAGTGATGGATTCTAGCCTAGCTATGGCAGGGGAAGAAGGCTTGCTTCTTTATACGCTGGACATGGACAACGATGTATCGACTGGAGAAGATAGAGAAGTGTTTGCAAGACTATATGACGGACAGGATTGGGGCAGTGCGATTCGGCTTACTGTAAACGAATTGAATGATTCTTCGCCAAAAGCTGTCAATGTTAATGGAAAATGGTTTATAACATGGCTTAACGATGGGAAAATATTATTCAAAACAGGGTTGGACGGCGAAACCCAGGCTGAGGCTAAATTGGACAATATCCAAAGTGATTATCGCCTTAATGCAAAAGAGGGTGAGCAGCCCTTAGCTGCATTGGTATTTACACAACCAGGGGAAGACAAGTCCTTGGGAATGTATAGCGCCTTCTATGATTTTGAAAAGGGAGAATGGAGCGATAAAATCGGACTTGCAACAGGAAATCAATATACTAGTGCAATCAGTACTTCCTTTGACATGGACGGAAAGCTTACTGCAGCTTATACTCAGGCTGACATCATATCTGAAGTAAAGACTCAAATGGTTGATGGCAAAGAAGAATTAGTTGAAACCAAGAGTGTCAGCGACAAAGTAGACCTAAAATTATTGACCTATTCACCTATTCATGATTTAGCACTGCAAAGTGAGGACGGCATGTTACTGTCTACAGAATTCCCGCTGGCGGGCACAGTTACGACGGTATATGTAACCCTTCAAAACAATGGAGATTTTACTGAAAGTGTATCCATTGATCTATACGATGGAAATCCGGAAGAAGGCGGTGTAAAAATTGCCGAAACAGCGTCTCAGCTTATATCCGCTCGTTCATCAAAAGAAGTTGAGATAGAGTGGCTGGTTGGCTCGGAAGAAAAAATGGAATATGAGCTTTATGCGGTGGTTCGACCAAGTGATGGCATACAGGAAACCAGCACAGAGAATAACTCAGCGAATATAATGGTCTTCACTTCTGACATCGCTATTTCCGGTGTAACCGTTGAAAATGTTGCTGCTGGTGATTATTGTATAAATGTTACGGTAGCCAACAAAGGAAGCCAAGTTTTGACGGGAGCCAAATTATGGCTAGAAGAAGAGTCCGGTGGAGAAGTCATGGCGTCAACGCCTCTTGAGTCGATAGACCTCGGTGAGAAAACAGCACTGACCTATATGGTTTCATCCAAAGATAAAAAAAATATGCGAGTGAGAATTACCCTCCCAGAAGGGGTAAATGAGGCTGACACAGACAATAACATTAGAAGCTTTTTACTGGAACCTGGGACAATTGAACTTAAAAGCATGAATATTGGACCTATGGAGGAACACGTTAGAGTAGAAAGTGATATACGCTTTGATTTTAATATGACTGTAGGAAAAGGTACAGGATTTGATCAAATAAAACTTATGGATGAGGAACTTAATATTGTAGACATAACAACGGCAATCGATAACAGCACCTTGACCATAAAACCGAAAAACCCAATGTCTTACGGAACTGAATATAGACTTACAATTCCAAAGGATGCGTTAGGTGATGGCTATGGTCATGCTTTAGAAAAATCAATTGACTTGGGCTTTACTACGATCACTAGCAATCCTGAAATTGTTTCCGCATATCCAGGTGCAAACATGAATAATGCAGCTTTGGATACAGCAATCAGTTTGAGGTTCAATCAAAATGTCATAAAAGGCAACGAGTTCAGTCATATAGCACTGTATAAGAACACAGAAGGGCTTGATGCTAAAGAGATTCCTGTTTCGGCTTCAATTTCAGGAGAATTTTTAACCCTTTATTATTCAGGAAGTCTTGGAAAAAATACGACTTACACCGTAGAGATTCCAAGAGGGGCAGTTGAAAACGTTCAGGGAGAGATACAGCATGAGGATTATATTCTCGCATTTACGACAGGTAATACAATTAAAAGTAATGGCACTGCTAATAATGAAACAGATGGAGGCAGTGCCAATGATGAGGAAATCGTAAATGTTCTCAAGAAAAATGATGAGATTAGCAATATCAGTACAATCATTGATGGAAGGCAAGAAAAAATTAATATTCGCATTGATTCTGACGTCGCTACGATCAACTTAGCCGAGCAAGCTGCTGATATCTTTACAGGTGATAAAAATGTAATACTTAATAGTCCTGTATTGCCTAATGTGAATGAATATCATTTGGTAATACCGGCAGATCTTTTGACGAATGCAACTGGCAAAGGGTCGTTAACACTCAATACAGAAATCGGAAGTATTACAATTCCATCCGCAATGCTGTCAAGTATGAAGGCATTGAGTGGAAAGACTGCGAACATAAAAATCGCTGTTGGTGATAAATTCAAGCTCCCACTTAGTGCTAGGACCGCTATAGGAAACCATCCATTAATTCAGCTTACATTAACCATTGATGGACAGGAGATAAGCTGGAACAATCCTGGTGGACGGGTAACCGTATCAATCCCATATACACCAAGTAGGAATGAAGTTGAGAGTCCAGAAAGTATCGTTTTGTGGCATATCAATACCAATGGCAATCTAACAAGCATACCGAACGGACGTTATGATCAGTCTTCTGGAAAAGTCACATTTACGACCTCCCATTTCAGCTATTATGCTCTTGGCTATAATAAGGTGGACTTTAAAGATGTGGTAGAAGGCGCTTGGTATGAAGACGCAGTGAACTTCATCGCAGCAAGAAAAATAACAGATGGAACGGGCAGTGGTAATTACAGTCCTGGGAAAAAATTAACAAGAAGTGAATTCATTGTTTTGCTCATGAGAGCCTATGGTATTGCACCGGATACAAACCCAACAGATAATTTTGCTGACGCTGGTAATGCCTATTATACAGGCTATCTTGCAGCTGCGAAACGGCTGGGGATCTCTCAAGGCATAGGTGGAAATCTTTATGGGCCAGATAAGATACTGACTCGACAGGAGATGTTTACACTTTTGTACAATACCTTGAAAGTGATTAAGCAATTGCCGAAAGGCAATTCCGGTAATAGGCTGGACAGCTACAGCGATGTTGGACAGATTAGTTCATGGGCAAAGGAAGCAACCCTAGGGCTATTTGAAGGCGGAATCATCAGCGGAAACGCCGGAAAGTTAAGGCCAATGACTACAACGACAAGGGCAGAAATGGCACAAGTGCTTTATAAATTACTAGGCAACTCTAAATAGTTGCTTAAATATATTTAGTAAAAGCCAGTATGAGCGGATTTGCTTATGCTGGCTTTTTATGAAAAATACATCTATTAATTGAATTTGGTTGCGAAACCCCTTTGTTGCAAGTTGCCCGAAGGTTACTCATAAATAAGGGTATAAGCCCACTTAGGAGGTGATTTCATGGGCCATTATGAATCTCCAGATTATGAACTGATTAAAAAAGAAGAACCCATTGAACTGAGAAAGTACCAATCTTAAAACGACAGCCGGATTAGTTGTTAGCAAATTGGAGGATGAAGGCGCAAAAGTCATTGTTCATGGTGAAGTTTGGATGATGTGCATCAATATGCACTCTCACTTGCAGCTGATAAAAATACTGCCTATATACTGCCATCTGATCAACTAAAAGAGCTGCCACGCCTCTTTAGAAAAGCCGTTATTCTAAACAATAGAATAACGGCTTTTAATTTAGTTAGATGTCTTCAACGTTCCAACCTTGTTTAATCGTTCCAAAACTTTAAGGCCGTGGGGAGAAACATTTTTTATCTTATCAGTAAGATCATTTCCCGCTTGGAAACCGTTGTGTTTGCCATTTTTCCATTTTGGGGAATTTGTTACATCGTATATAATGCCGTCAACTGCGATGTAAGCAGGTTGACCGTCCATTCCGTTGTATTTCGAAAGTTCATCCAGAGTCAATTCCAGATTAACAGGTGTTGCTGTTTCAGCAACTGCTGCAGTTTCTGAGGCTGTATCTTGGCTGACGGGATTTGCATCGGTTTTTTTTGCGGTAGAACCACAAGCGGTTGTCCCTAAAAGGATGCTGATCAACAAGCCTAATATGAAAATATGCTTTTTCATAGGAATCCTCCTTTTGAGATTCTAGTTTTACTTAAACTAAAGCCCTTTGACAATTTCCTTCACAGATTCTTCAAGGGAAAGGGGTTTTCTGCCAAGCAATTTTTCAAGGTCAGAGCTGGTGACATTTAGAGCGTCTTCTCTAATAGACTTTTGAATGTCTTTGAAAAGTTCGACTAGAAATTCAGGCAGATTAGCTGTCCTTAAACCCTGGGCGTAGTCATCATCGGAGACGTGGAGCACTGGAATTTCTTTGCCAATTTCTTTGCTGACAATGGCAGCCAAGGTCTCTTGGGTTTGTGGCTGGCTGGAGAGTTCATAAATCTTATTTTCATGACCTTCAGAAGCGAGTACGTTGGCGGCAGCTTCTGCGTATTCTCTTTTAAGAGTCCAACCGACTTTGCCTTCTTGAGCAGATGTAACCCAAGGAGCGCCTGCAATAGCAGCTTGAATGCTGCTGGTCTCGTTTTCTAAGTACCAATTATTTCGTAGGAAGGTATAGGCAATACCAGATTCCACAATAGCTTTTTCAGTTCGTCTATGAACCTCTGCAAGAGAGAGGGTGCTATGGGGTGCATTGGCAACGCTGGTGTAGATGATGTGTTTTACCCCTGCCTTCTTTGAAGCGTCAACAGCCGCAAGGTGCTGACGAATTCTAGTTTCGTTGTCTAAATCTGTTGAGACAATGAGCAACTTGTCAATGCCTTCAAAAGCAGTTGCCAAAGTCTCTGGCAAGTCAAAATCTCCGTGCCTTACTTCGATACCCATTTCAGCAAGTGTTGAAGCTTTTTCAGGATTTCTTACGCTAACAGCAATCTGTTTTGCATCCATTTTGTTCAATAAACTCTTTACAACGAAACCTCCAAAATGTCCTGTTGCGCCAGTTACTAATACTTTCATGTGTTCATCCTCCTAAGATAAAGTTTCTATTTATTATTGTTGAATAACGTAATATAATGCTTATATACAGATTATATAGCGTACGCTAATTTTAACAAGTACGATTAAATTTAATACATAGTATCATTTTGATACTATGGCATATAGGAGGTTTTATGATTACCCAAGAAGAATTATTTGGTAAATGTCCCTTTGCTACCTCTCAAAAAATACTTTCAGGTAAGTGGGCATTGATACTGCTTCATTTTTTAAGTGAAGGTACTTTGCGTTTTAATGAAATACAGCGCAGACTTCCTGAAATCACTCAATCTACGCTGACAAAACAACTGAGAAGTTTGGAAGATTACGGCATGATTATCAGAACAGTTTACCCTCAAATACCGCCGAAGGTGGAATATAGTTTGAGCCCTATGGGAGAAGAATTTATAACAGTTCTTGAAAGCTTGAAAACTTGGGGAGATAGGTATATTGAACAGATGGGGCATTTATAAAAGCGGTTTATATTTTTAGATCAATCTGGAGGAGGTTAACTGAAATGAAAATACATTATTATCTTGATTGGTATTATGAAAAAGGTTTTTCGGAGAAATTGGTTCAATTTTTACAAAAGGATACACCTGCCAGAAAGTCTCTGGTTTTTATAAGTGGGGAACCATCAGAGGTAAAAAACGCTAATGATGAACAAACGGATGTTTTAGAACTCCTTGAAAAATCTTGGTTTGACAAGGCAAATATTCTATTCGATGAATATCACTTAATTGATGACTTCACTGAAAAGGCGAAGGCGCAGCAACTCATTCAAGAGGCTTCGGTTCTGTTTATCTGCGGCGGGTATACAACCTATCAAATGAGGCTCATCAATAAACTGGAACTGGCGACGTTAATCAAAAACAGAGATGGAGTCATTTTGGGTACCAGTGCTGGGGGCATGAATATGTCCAAAGCTTATGCTGAGGAAGGTCAGGTCTATGAAGGTTTAGGGCTTCATCCATTTTCCTTCGAAGCCCATTTTGATTATGAAAACATTATGTTGATGAAGGAGCGTTCTGCTTTATCAGAAAAAATGGACATCTATGTGGCGGCTGATCAGGATGGCGCAATGCGTGTACATGAAAACCAAATTGATATTATTGGAAGTGTTTATTTAATTTCAAACTCTGAGTTAAAAAAATTAGCTGAAACTTAAATAGGAAGTGACTTTATGGCTAAAAACGACAACATGCTGGCAATTTTGTGGATGCTGAATTCAGGTGTAAAATTGACTGCAAAACAGATCTCTGAAAAGCTGGAAATGAATATAAGAACGGTTTATCGGTATATTGATGCCCTCTCTGCCAGTGGCGTGCCTATCGTATCGGATGCAGGTCATAACGGCGGTTATAGTTTGTTGAATAATTATATCAGTGCACCTTTGCTCTTTGATATGGAAGAAAAAAAGGCACTTCTTCATGCGGCTGTCTTTGCAAAGGAAGCGGGGTACCCTCTGAACGAGGCACTAGACACTGCTACATCAAAGTTGATGAGGTATTCGAATCAGCAACAGGAAAGCAGGCTTAACCATCATTTGACAGGCATTGAAGTCATAAACCCCGCAGGGGACCCTTCTGTTCAGTTGGTATTGGCAGAACTGGAACAGGCTGTAGCCAACGAACGCTCTGTAGAAATTCAGTATCGCACAGGTCGGGAAGCACAACCTAAGAACAGAGTGATAGACCCCTATGGGATGGTTTACTGGAATAATAAATGGTATACCGTTGCATTTTGTCACCTAAGGAATGAGATTCGGAGCTTTAGGGCAGAACGGATTCTACACATTCAGGGTACGGAGACACCATTTAAGCGCCCCGAAGCTTTTTCAGCTCGTGAATTTTTTATGCAAAATCTGTTACCTGATTCAGCGGGCAAGGAAGGGTTAATTTCTTTAGTAATCTGCGGTCGGTCAGAGGTCTTAGACGACTTGTGTATTCACTGGTATTTGGGGCATCATTTAAAAGAGCGGATATCTGAACAAGCCATCTTTTTGCTTGATGAAAAATCAATGCATTTATATGTTCCTTATTTTTTACTGTCTTACGGAAAATCCATTCAAGTGATTGAACCTCAGAGTTTGAAGGAAAAACTTGTGGATGCGGCGGCGGAATTAATGAAATATTATCAACTTTAACAGCTTCACTGACAGCAGATGTCAGTGAAGCTGTTTTATAATGAAGATAGTTACAGATTACCGATGGTCGGTATTCATTGATAAATCAAATTAGGAGGCATAACAAAATGAATAATACAGTATATCTTTATGCGTTTGACACCATGTCAGACTGGGAAATAGGTTACTTAACAGCCGAGCTGAATACGGGAAGATATTTTAAAAAAGGGCTGGCACCATTAAAAGTAGTGACTGTGGGAATTGATAAGACGCCTGTCACCACAATGGGTGGATTGAAAATACTGCCAGACATCCAACTGGATGAGCTACGCATTGAAAGCGCAGATGCATTGATTTTGCCCGGTGGGAATACATGGACAGAAACAATGCACCAGCCTATTTTGAAAATTGCGGAGAAGTGTTTAAATGAAGGTATATGGGTTGCGGCCATTTGTGGGGCTACTATGGGGCTTGCTCAGGCAGGATTGTTGAATTCCCGTAGACATACCAGCAATGATCTAGAATACCTTAAAATGATTTGTCCAAATTATACAGGTGAAAAGGATTATCAAATGGAATCTGCTGTAACAGATGGGAATTTGGTGACTGCCTCTGGAATCGCTCCGCTAGAATTTACTGTACAGGTTTTGAAAGGGCTGGATGTGTTTTCTTCACAAACACTAGAGGCGTGGTATAGTTTGAATAAGACTCATGAACCTCAATATTTCTATGCATTGATGGGTTCGGTTCAATAATAAGAGAAGTTTAAAGATTAGTGGTCAAAAATTTTTTAACTCAAAACAACTTTTTCCCATCTAAAATATCGATACCAAGCTCTTTCGCCAAACCCGTTTGCTTAAACGGGTTTATTTTTTCTACAATCCCGTCACGTTTGAAGAGTGAGCCAGTGTTTTTAAACCAAAATGTTACATTTGCTTGTACGCACTGCTCACGAATATGGAGCACCCAATCATAATCACATTCACGAGCGTCCCGTCCTGTTTCCCCACCTACAGTCACATGGTCTACGCCATGAAGATAGGGGGTTAAATCTATGGCTTCTAAAAGTGGGGCGCAGGCGATAAAACGTCGCTTGATTGGATAGGACAAAAACAAGGGAAGTCGATAGTCGGCGGATTCTTGATTTTCCACAGTACAACCTATATTTACGTTGTCGTATCCGTCGCCCCAATCTGATGGGAGGGATTCGAGGAAACGGTCAATTCGTTTGGTCAAAATCAAAAAATCGATGTCCGTTCTTTCCTTGATCATAGCCCAAACCTCTTTGCGCCACTCGTCCGCTTCTGGAAGGAAAAAGTCGGTTGCAAAACAGGTCGCAAGAATCTTGTTTCCCTTGATGTTGTATTCACCTTTTGCGTTTTTTCGGATAGGCCAATCGAACTTATCTGTCTTTTCTATGTTATTTTGACCATAGCGTTTCGCGTGAGGACCATAAAAATAGCAATTTGTACAACCTTCACTTATTTTGTAGCAGCCAGTCCATGGTTCCCAGTTCATAGGCATACTCCTTATTTTGTTGGTTTAGGGTGTTGTATCAATGCATGACACATACTGTACTATGACTTCAATGGGGAACATTGTGCGTTTGGCGATGTCTTCCATCGGCATGCCTTGATTCAAAAAGCGTTTGATAACGGTGCTCATATCCTCTGCAATCTCCACGATATGATTGTCAGGGTCGTATACTCGAATATCACGCTGGCCCCACGGGTACTCCTTTAGCTCGTGTACCCATTGCAAATCAGATATACTTTTTATTTCTGTATAGACTTTGTCTAAATCTGCTACTTCAAAATAGAGTTGAAAATTGTGGGACTGTTCTTTCACGCTGTCTACTGCTAAATCAACCAGTTCGGCATACCCTTGCTGCAGAGAAAAGCCCTGGAAAGCTACATGTACGCCAATATCCATGACTGGGTTTTGATGAAGCACCTTTTCGTAAAAATGTTTAGAAGTGTTGATATCTTTAACCGATAAAAGACAACCTTTATAATTCATTTGTCATTCCTCCTTTGACGAAATTGTATTATATACCTCTGTTCCGTCATAGTAAAAATCAGACATTGTTTTCAGGTAGTTTTTAGGGGTAACACCGCTAATCGCCTTGAAAT
This sequence comes from uncultured Peptostreptococcaceae bacterium, assembly GCA_964404895.1. Classification (GTDB taxonomy): domain Bacteria; phylum Bacillota; class Clostridia; order Peptostreptococcales; family Acidaminobacteraceae; genus JBGSUZ01. The sequence continues at coordinate 226,579 of CAYOLV010000001.1, forward strand.
CTTTATCAAAATGGGCTTGGTCGAAGTAGCCGGCTTGTTGGGATAATGTCGCAAAAAAACATGGGGATTTTTGAATGTGCTTTAACACATAATTAAAGCGGGTTAAGCGGGCAAAGTCCTTAACATTCATTCCGATTTGGGCAAGAAACAAGCGATTGAGATGTCGCTCGCTATAATGAGATTGTCTAGAAACGTCTTTTACTTGGATTTGTCCATAATGATCAGAAATGATTTGGGTTGCCAATAACAAGGAATCTGAAACAACTTGCTGTTCCATGCGTTTATGTAAAATTTGCTCACAGGTATTAATCAAATCGGTTGTGGTCTTTGATGCTAGAAAAGCCTCGTGCAGAGATTGATACAGATCTTTGTCAATGTCTGAAAGGGAAAGTCGTTTATCTGCAAACGCCTCTTGGATTTGACGGGTGAGTTGATACAAACCATAGGGCGAAAGCTGGATCAATAGCAGGACGTGGTAACTGTTTGGTTCCATGCCTAAAAAAACTGGGGTTAAAGATGCGCCCCACAGCTCTGCAATGATTGTCTTTCCGTCAAAAGCTAGTGACAATGTTCCGCATGCGTTAGGCATATGGGTGTATTGTGTCATGAACATATTGGCAGTTGGAAAGACGATATTGTAATAGTGAACATATTTTCTCAGTCCTATATGTGAGGGAAAAATATTGAATGGACTATCATCTTTGACGATCAAATAAATCCCTCCTTGTTATTCTGAGAAACAGCATTGCTTATTTTATATAGTATATACAGAAATAGGAATGAAATCAAAAACCGCTATGGTTTTTATAAAAAAATTTCATTTAAATTGGGGTATGCGTGAGTATAAGATTAATAAAATATCTCTGTTTGAGGGAAATTTATTTTGAAATAGATTATAATATTTAAATAATAGGAGCGTGATATCATGCTAGATAGAGTGAATGAAATGCTTATAGGTAATTCTCTTTGTGTCTTATGTACGGTTAGTGGCGATCTGCCCTATTGTTCGTTGATGACTTATGTTCTCAGTGAGGATTTGAAAACGGTGTATATGGTGACTGTCCGTGAATCCAGAAAGTATAGAAATTTATTGGAAAATCCAAAGGTGAGTTTACTGGTGGATAACCGTCAAAAAATTGCTTCTACATCGGATGAAACTGTAGCTTCCATTACATTTGAAGGAATTTTAAAACATTTGGAACCTATAGAAACTGAGGTTGTTCGCAGCCGATTAGTCGAGGGTCATGGAGAGTTAAAAGAAATTCTGACAAATCCTGATTGCGTTATTTTTGGTATTGAGCTGAAGACGTTCTTATTGCTGAGTGGTCCAGTGGATTCTGTTCAAGGAAAGTTTTAAGCATATATAAGGTAATTGAAAGTATAGGTGTCAAATGAATAAAAATAAATAAACGGTTTTGCTCTACCTGTCGGATATGAGGTATTCAGAAGTGTGAATCCATCTTATGAACACATTTTATGAGTGGTTGGCAGTTGGATATAATCGGTATAGAGGGTGAGTAAAGACAATGAGCGTATGAACTTAAAATAGGAATCTCAGGAGCGCTCAAAATAAGATTAGGCGCGGTGATTATACATGATCCAAAGATATATTCAAATCAGACATTGGAACTACAGGTAAGGGGTTTATGGAATTGGTAAACTTGACGAAACCAATGCCGAATGTGTAGAATTTTGCATTACAAATGATTTAAACAGGGATGATTTCTTTTTCAAATTTTCATGGAAAGTATGTTGAGCTGAGAATCGTGATATAAAATATTTCATTGGTGCTTATACGATAAAGATTATTATCCAACCATCAGCGAATGCAACTCACCATTAATGGAGTGCTAAACCATTATGGATATTGGGAGCCCTCCTTTGAAACCTTGTTACACCGTTATATTTATATAGGAACTTCAATCTCTCAATCCAGAATTATAAGTTGATTGGGTGGAGAGGATATCAAACAAATTGTTTAAAGAATATACTGAAGTTAAAGAAACACTGAGTAATAAAGGGCTAACTTATACAGGCGATGGCTATTTTATAGCATTTGCAGCTCAAAAGAATTATTTTGCCTTCAATACCGACGATTTGAAGGTGCTTTTCTTGATAAAAGAGTTAATACCTTCGGCATCCATAGGTAAAAGCTGTGCCCAAATTAAATACAATAACGAAAATGGGATTGACTATATGATAGATGTTTGTAAAGAGATTGTAGATTACCACAAATCAGAGCAATCACCAACCGTTTCAGATATCAAAGCTTTAAAAAAATGGTCAAAGATACCGCTCGATATGCAGCAATTGCTTATTGCCAATGCATATTGTTCAAAATGTGGTGTAACAACAATTGTGGATTATGGTATTCAGAATGATCGATTTGGAGTCGTTCTGAACGGGTATTGTCAAAAGTGCGGAGATCGAGTAGCTCGGATGATTGAGGATTGCTGATTTATAAGCAAGATCAAAATAGAAATACGAACATAACTAAAAAGCCATTGAGTGTTTATTAAAAAGACACTCAATGGTTTTTTTAGATTCTAATAAACGAAGAAACCCTTCCAAACTAAAGAATTTAGAATTATTTAGAACTCCTTTAGAAACTATTAAGGAGTTGAAATCATAATGAGATTAACAAGTTTAAGGAGGTGAGGGACATTAAGTTTAGGCATGAATGGAAACATGAAATTTCTTACATGGATTATCTAGCTGTGCGACAAAGATTGCTAGTGGTATGCAACCTAGATTCCCATGCAACCGATGGAAAATATAAAATTAGAAGTCTGTATTTTGATAATGCCGTCGACAAAGCATTGCTTGAAAAACTAAATGGAATCAGCAGAAGGGAAAAGTTCAGAATCCGTTATTACAATGACAATACTAACCGTATTCAGCTGGAGAAAAAGAGTAAGTTGAGTGGCTTATGCAATAAAATAAGCACACCACTGAGTAAAGAAGAAACGGCGCTGATATTAGAGGGTCAAATAGATTGGATGAAAACCAGCGAGAGGGCACTCGTCAGAGAACTCTATCTCAAAATGACATTGGAAGGCTTAAAGCCCAAAACCATTGTGGATTACATTCGAGAACCTTTTGTCTATGAACCGGGCAATGTACGTGTCACTCTGGATTATGATATTCGAACTGGGCTGCGCAGCATTGATTTTTTAAACCCAGACTGTCTAACAATCCCTGCAGGAGATGCAGGCATCATTATGGAGGTCAAGTGGGATGAGTATTTACCCGCTTCAATACAGTCGGCAGTCCAACTGACAAATCGACACGTCACTGCATTTTCTAAGTATGCGGCGTGCCGCATCTATGGCTAAAAACTAACTATACGAGGAGATTTTACAATGAATTTTGATAACGTTTTTAAATCTAGTTTTCTTGAGAAGGTGACCAGTGTAAGTATTCTGGACACTTCAATTGCTCTACTGCTTGCCTTATGTATTGGACTTTTCATCTGTTATATTTATAAAAAAACTTACTCAGGGGTTCTCTATTCAGCGGCATTTTCGGTATCCCTTTTGGGACTGACATTGATCACAACGACAGTTATTTTAGCAGTCACTTCCAATGTTGTGTTGTCCCTTGGTATGGTAGGGGCATTATCTATTGTACGTTTTAGAACGGCGATCAAAGAGCCCTTGGACATCGTTTTCCTGTTTTGGTCAATTGCAGTGGGGATTATTTTAGCGGCGGGAATGCTTCCTTTGGCTGTCTTAGGTAGCATGGTCATTGGTGCAACCCTACTCATCTTTGCAAATAGAAACACCCATAGCAATCCTTATATAGTCATACTACAGTGTGACAATCATGAGGCTGAAAAAACAGCAAAAGATTATTTAGCGTCAAAAGTGATGCGCTGTGTTGTTAAGAGTAAATCTGCAAGAAAAGGTCAAGTTGAACTCAACATGGAAATTAGACTGAAAAATGATAATACTGATTTTGTGAATGAATTATCAGATTTAAATGGTGTTAATAATGCCGTTCTAATAAGCTATAATGGAGATTATATGGGATAGGAGAAAAACCATGTCAACGCATAAATATATGGACAAGATATGTATTGTAGCTATGTTCATTGCAGTATTGACCACACTTATTTTAATGAATGGAAAATATTTTGGATTAAAGCCTGCTCAGAGACTCATCGGGTATGAAAATCAATTATTTGATGACTCGCGCGTTCATACGATAGAGATTGTCATGAAGGATTGGGACAAATTTATCAGTAATTGTGAAGATAAAAAGTATGCCTCTTGTACGGTTGTGATAGACGGTGAAAAATATTCGAATGTGGGTATAAGAGCCAAAGGGTCTACTTCGTTGGAAGGTGTTAAGGCGGCGGGTAATTCTAAATATAGTTTTAAACTTGAATTTGATCATTATCAAAAAGCTATAAATTATCATGGACTTGATAAGCTCACGTTGAACAATTTAATATACGATAATACACAGATGATGGATTATTTAACCTATACCATGATGGCAGATTTTGGGGTGAGCAGCCCATTGTGCAGCTATACAAATATAAATGTTAATGGCGAGAAGTGGGGCTTTTACCTTGCAGTGGAAGGTCTAGAAGAATCCTTCCTCAAAAGAAATTATGGCGTGGACTATGGAAATTTATACAAATCGGATAGTTCAAAAGCCGGTGAAGAAAATATAGCGGTTAATGATGAACAGGTGTCAAGGGATGAGCAGGCATCAAGCAACGAACAAGCGCCAAACGATGATGATGCAGCTGTTAATCTCAGTTATATAGATGATCAACCGAAAAGCTACGCCTTATTTTTTGACAGTTCAGTCAATAAAATCACAAAAAATGACAAGAAGCGATTCATTGCTGCAATTAAAGGATTAAACGATGGAAAGAATTTGGAACATTATGTGGACACGGATGCCGTCATACGCTATTTTGTGGTTCACAATTTCGTTTTAAATGGAGACAGCTACACAGGAGAATCGGCACATAATTATTACCTACATGAAAAAAATGGCAAGTTATCTATGATTCCGTGGGATTACAATTTGTCTTTTGGAGGCTTCGTGGAAGGGGACGCGACCCAAATAATCAATACACCCATCTTAGCTGAGATAAAAAACCGACCGATGTTAAACTGGATTATGTCAAATGAGAGTTACAAGACAAAATATCAAAAGTATTATCGTGAGTTTCTAAACTCAGCAAATTTGACTGAGCGTATTGAGAAAACAAGAAATTTGATTGCGCCACATGTGAAGGCTGACCCAAGAAACTTTTATACTGAGAGTGTGTATGAAAAAGCCACGGAGACGTTAAAAGCTTTTTGTGAGCTCAGATTAAAGAGTATCAAGGGACAACTGGACGGGACAATACCTTCCACGTCCACAGAGCAAATTTTAAATAAGAATTTGCTCGTGAATGCATCAGGAATAGATGTATTAGACATGACGTCTATGGTGGATTTTGAGGAAGAGGAGTAGCAGCACAGAAATACTTGAAAGAGGTCACTATGGATAAATTTCAGATATTATTAATTGAAGATGACGCCGATATTAGAGAAGGTATTCGCATTTTATTAGAAAGTGAGAATTGTATCATTATTGAGGCTGGATGTGGTCAAGAAGGTATTTCTCTGCTCAATGATTCCATCGACTTAGTGATCCTAGATGTGATGATGCCAGGGATGTCAGGGCTGAAAACTTGTGAAGAAATTAGAAAGCATTCAAATGTGCCGATCTTATTTTTAACAGCTAAGTCCAGTGAATCTGATAAATTAATAGGGCTAATGGCGGGCGGCGATGATTACTTAGCGAAACCATTTTCTTATGCGGAACTGTTAGGAAGAGTCAAAGCCCTTATTAGGCGATACAAAACCTATCGAGGAAAGTCAGAAGCGATTGGTAAAATAGAAGTGGATGATTTTCTAGATATTGACAATATTCGCATCAATAAAACTTTTAATGAAGTGTGGGTGGATGGACAGGAAGTTGAATTGTCGAATATCGAGTATAAGATTCTCCTTTTAATGATGCAATATCCAAAGAAAGTATTCTCTGCACAAAATTTGTATGAAAGTATATGGCAAGAACCTTATTTTTATTCTTCTAACAGTACTGTAATGGTTCACATCAGTAAACTTAGAGTAAAGATAGAAAAATCACAAGAGGAACCGAGACATATCAAAACCGTCTGGGGAAAGGGATATCGATTTGAATAAGTACGCTAAAAGTCTAAAAATTGAATCCCTTTTTGTTCTTTTAAGGGCAGGGTTAATCGCCATTGGATTCTTCATGCTGATCAGCACGGTTGGAGATTTTCTTATAACGGAGTATTTTCAGACATCCACTTATCTTGAAGGTAAAAATCAAAAGTCAATGAGTCAGTTTGAGAACTTTGTAAAAACCAATCAACTAAAAACTTCAGACAGCAAAAGCATAGAAGATTGGCGCACGTCACAAAAATTAGGTTACATTGAGTTGCTGATAGTCAAAGACAAAGAAATCGTATTCAACGCTTTCTACAAAGGCATTGAAGAAGGCGATGATCTACCCCATCCTGAAGAAGTCACCCGAGAAATGCTGTTTCAAGATGGTAAAGCAACGGTGACCTTAAATGGAAACTATGACTATGCCTATTACGTGAATGCCACGGTGGTAGAGGTTATTTTATCGGTAGGCGTGTTTTTACTGCTCTTTATTCGATTTATTGATAAAAAGATTAATTATATTCTCAAGCTCGAGAGAGAAATTAAGATTTTAGAGACGGGGGATTTAACTTATTCTATTGCAGTGGAAGGTGACGATGAAATTGCCTCTCTAGCCCAGGGACTGAATCAAATGCGATTAGCCTTGCTAGAAAATATTCGTACGGAAGAAGAAGCGCTGCAAGCCAATCAGGATCTGGTGGTGAGCATTGCTCATGACTTTAGAACGCCACTGACCGCGCTGCTTTTATATTTAGATATACTTCGAAAAGGTCAAAATCCAGACGATGAGAAGACGCGCACCTACATTGAAAAGGCTATTGAAAAAGGCACACAGATCAAAAGGATGTCAGATCAGATTTTCGAACGATTTTTAGTGACTTCAACTGAGGGCACGCATAACCTTCATCCCCAAAAGATTAAAATTATATTTGAGGATTTGCTCTCCGATTTAGTTGAGTATTTGTCTGAAAATCAGTGTATTGTAGATGTGGAGATTAGTTGGGATAATCATTACGTATCGATTCAAGACGACTATATTAGAAGAATATTTGACAACATCAGTTCGAATTTAATCAAATATGCAGATGTTGAAAAACCTATAAAAATTGGGGTGTCTCAAAGAGATTTATGGTGGATTATAAGCTTTGAAAATTCAGTTTCAAATGCAGATGCGAAAGTGGAAAGTACTGGAATTGGGACTAAGAATGTTAAAACGATGATGGAAAATATGAAGGGCAATTATGTCATTCATCAAGCCAATCAGGTATTTTATCAAGAACTTTGGTTTCCGATAGAAAGTTCTAGCAAAAGTGAATAAAATAATCAGAAGCCACCGAATGTGTAATAACATTTGGTGGCTTCTATATTTGTATGCCTATCCACTTCATCAATACTAATTAAAACATTATTGCCCTACAACTTTAACCACAAAGCAGGGCGAACGCCTCCCGTGCATCTGCCGTCGCTAATATTGCCTTCCAATATATTGTTTCCTTGGATACCAATCCCACCGTCTGTGCCCCAAATGTACACCGCTTTTATATTAAGACGACCAGGAGACCGAAGCCACCACCACCAGCAATAACTTGAATTTTGAAGCCTTGCCAAGCGCTTAGGGTTGTTGACGTCTTTTCTTTCAAACCAATAGCGTTTGTTCTTTTTAGGGCTATAGAGGAGCCCACTGCTGTCGCCAAAATATTGACATGCCACCTCTTCAATGCTTAATAAAAATATATTATCCTTCGTATCTACTCCGCCATTAGTGCCATACCACTGATTGTCAGGGTTTTTATTCATTACTGAAATAATTCTTGTTTTGTCAACCTCGTTAAATTTTTCATAAAACTCGCCATTAAGATATTTTCTCAGTGCGCAGTCTGCCCATGTCGTATCCGTATAAGCTTCGTGGTAAGGACGTTGTTCTATGATACATTCAGTTATAATCAAAGCCCTATCAGTTTGTATATCAAGGACTTGCCAATCGTAATCGCCGAACTTTATGATATCTCCTGTTTGCATAGGATCCTCCTATGTTTTTTTATTGTCTAATTAAACTATTGTAAAATTGGCAGTAATATAATAAGTATAGGAAAAATCTTGCATAAAGTCACTTTAAAGATGGAAAAAAGCAAACTTTCCACTTAAGATATAAATTGAAAATGAGGTTATTATAAAAATGGATGTTTTTTTAAGAATAGATATAAATCTTGCAGCCTTTATTATGCTGGGAATCGTCTGTTTTGTGGCGTATAAACGACTAGACAGGCAAGATGCTTTGAATCGAATGTTTTTGTACACATCGGTCGCAATCCTTTTCGAACTGCTCTTTGAAGCAGCCACGTGCGTTATCAATGGACGGTCAGAGCTTTGGTTGATTCCTCTTACGAATGTGCTCCACGCTTGTCTCTTTGCGACAGGCTCTTTACTGACTTATCTTTGGTATTCTTTCTTGCGACGCTGGATTTGCCCGGAGGTTATGCTTTCAAACTGGAAAGAGCTGTTAATGAGAGTGTTGGTAGCTGTAAATGCAGTCTTGGCAATCACTTCGCCTTTTAGTCATTTTATTTTTTATATTACGAGTGACAATGTGTACCATAGAGGTTCTCTTTTCGGTTTCGCAGGACTCTCGATTTATTTATACATATTTCTTGGAATGATGACACTTTTGACGTACCGTTCTAGAGTTGTACGTGAAGAATTTGTGCCACTTTTTATTTTTGGTATACTGCCTTTGATCGGAGGCCTAGTTCAGAGTTTATTTTACGGAATTTTGCTCATGTGGAGCACCACGGCTTTTTCGCTGGTCATCGTCTATAATTTTATAAAAGAACGCATGGTTCAGTTGGACGGGCTCACGGGTGCTTGGACGAGGCTGTCCTTTGATTATTATATTAAACAATTAGACGAAAATGGCTCTTTAGAAGGTGTTGGAGCACTTTTTATCGATATTGACGGCCTTAAGCAAATTAACGATCAATATGGACACTTGGAGGGAGATTTTGTTCTTAAAACTTCGGTAAGGCTTATTAGGGAAGCGCTGAGGAAAACCGATGTTGTAGGCAGATTTGGAGGCGATGAGTTCGTTGTTATCTTCCATGATGTGGACCGCACTCAAATGGAACTTATTATTGAAAGGATTCATAAGAATTTTTATGAATATAGCCTAACGGCTGATAAAAAATATGACTTTGGTTGCAGCATCGGCGGAGATTTTTACGATATAAATAAAGATACGGTGACAGGATTTATCCATAGAATCGATCAAATTATGTACGCCAACAAACAGTCGAAAAAAGAAAATGAATATTAGCATAGACCAGATAAAAGTTAGAAGGAAAGACAAAATAAATTCAGAAGAAAAGACCCCCATTGCGTAAGCGATGGAGGTCTTTTCTTTTAAATAACAGCTAAGACAATTTGACTTTACTCAAATTGTTATAAAAATCAATTTGGAATGAGAGGTGTAGTAAGAACCCTGTGTTTAAGTCATCTAAATCAATTTGGCAGATTTCTGCAATGCGGTTAAGGCGGTAAACCAAAGAGTTTCTATGAATAAAAAGTGCGCTGGAAGTATCTTTGATACACTTTTTATGCTTTAAATACATACCTAAGGTTTCATAAAGATCCGTGCCATTTTTATAGTCGTACTGCCTCAAAGTTTCTAATGCGGGGTGACAAAAACGTCCTAAAGACTCCGGTTGCTTGATTTCAGAAAATAGATCAAAAATTTGATAATCGGAGTAATTGCAGATTAGTTCTTCACTGCTTAGTCTTAGTCCATGCTCAAGTGCTGTAAAAGACTGATTGAAATGACTCACAAACTTATCAATAGTTGAGAACGGATTACTGATTCCGATTCGAACAAACTCAGTACTGGCAAAGGCCAACAGATTTTCAAGATGTGTGTTGTTGTGGGTATAGTCGTAGGGAATGATTGCTACGATTCCGTTTTGATGATATGTAGCAATGGTTTCAGGAATAAGGGTCTTTAAGTTGCTATACGTGTATTTATTCAGGTGGTTGCGCCCAAGGAATTGTGTCGGTTTTATAAATAGCACCGCCATGACAGGCGGAAAAAGTATATTGGCTAATCTTGGCAAAATATCCTTTGAAGGCGCTCCAATAAGAAAGTCGTATAGCAGTTGTTGAGGCAGATTGATTTCTTCAATCAAGTCAGGCATATAGCAGGCGATGGCATTGCTGATAATACGGCTTATTTCACCCAACATGTCATGGTGGTAAGGCTGAATCATTTGCTCACCTTCAATCAGCAACAGGAAACCAATCTGAATTTTATTGTGAAAAACTTTGCAGCTCAGTTTTCTGTGAGGGGATTTTGTACAGGTAACTTCAACTGCTTTTGCAGCAGTGGGAGAAGCTGTTCGAATCAGATTCATTTGTTTGACTTCGTTGATAAATTCATAGGAACAAAAGCCCTGTTTAATATTAGATTCCCATAGGGGATCCACAATAGGAATCGTTGTGGAATGGGCAATTATTTTGTAATTCATATCGCAAAACAAAAGAGAATTTCCGATTCTTAGCGACGCATTATCGATCAGCGTATCGATACTCCGAGTGTCGTGGGCAATTTGGGTCAGATCCGTGAGGGAGATGGCCTTATTATTTTTTGTCTGAATAAGATTTTTAACTTCGTTAAAAATTGTAAATAATGAATGCTCTTCAACGAAAGCATAGTTACAGTTGCCCTTAAGAGAAGGTGGTGTTTGTTTGGTGCGTGCTAAAATACAGTGGTGCGGAAGCGTTGTGTTGTCATTTATTTGTTTATCATAACCAAAATAAAGTGTCGCTTTATTGTCTTGAATATGATTATTGTCAATTAAGGCAATATCTTTTATGTGTAGGCAAGAATCACTGCTTACAACCTCTATTGGGTAATCAATTGATAAGATTTCTAACAGTTCTTTAAATGTCATTGGCCACCTCATCGTTTAATAATAGATTAATCATACTGTCATATTAGTGCACGGTGCACAAGTTGTCAATTATTTATCATTCATGGTGAACGTAGAGATAAAACTCGAATAATAATATGATTTTGATGAAAAGAAAATTAACAAGGAGGCGGCAAATGTATAACAACTTATTTCAAGAAGGCAATATAGGAAAAGTAAAACTAAAAAATCGATTAGTGATGTCTCCAATGGGCTGCGGTTTAGCTAATTTGGATGGAACTCCGACAGAGGATATGATTGCATTTTATGAAGCTAGAGCCATCGGCGGTGCAGGGTTAATAATTCCTGAAATTACTCGGATTAACGATGTTCACGGCGCAGGACTTATGAGACAGCTGTCTGTAACAAAAGACAGACATATTGAACCCCTTTCAAAACTAGCTGAGGCAGTTCATAAACACGGCAGCAAAATTTTTATTCAACTCCATCACCCGGGCAGGGAAACAGTTTCAGCCTTGCTTGGAGGTCAACTTGTTGTAGCACCATCTGCTATAGAGTGTAAATCTTTACATCAAAAAACCCGTGCACTTGAGACGGCTGAAGTAAAACAATTGGTTCAACAATTTATTGATGGCGCAGTTAGAGTTAAAAAAGCAGGTTGCGACGGCGTTGAGCTACATGCAGCCCATGGCTATTTAATTCAACAGTTTCTCTCACCGTATACCAATAAAAGAGAAGATGAATACGGCGGCAGTTTTGAAAATCGTTTGAGATTTTTAACAGAAATTATAGCTGGAATTCGTGAAGCTTGCGGCCCAAATTTTCCAATCGGCGTAAGACTCAGCGTTGAAGAATTCTTAGACAAGACAGGCGTGAAAGAAGATTATATCCATATTCAAGATGGTATTAAAATTGCTGTGGTTTTAGAAAAAGCGGGCATTGATTTTATAGACTCAAGCTGTGGACTTTATGAAACAGGCATGACTTGCATCGAGCCAATTTCATTTGCACAGGGCTGGAGACGGGAAATGATTGCAGCAGTAAAAAAACATGTGAGTATTCCAGTCATTGGAGTTTCCGTTATTAGAGACCCAGAAGTTGCAGAATCCTTTGTTGCAGAGGGTGTGGTTGACTTTGTTTCGATGGGACGTTCTTGGCTAGCAGACGAAGCTTGGGGCAAAAAGGCTCTTGAAGGAAGAAATAAAGAAATCCGCAAATGTGTGTCTTGCCTCAGATGTTTTGAAAGCCTTAATGAATACAACGCGGCGGGCTTACCACCAGAATGTTCTGTAAACCCACGTCTTGCAAAAGAGTTGAAAATGGGTGATTTGACTTGTGACACTGCTCAGCATTCAGCAGTTGTTGTAGGCGGAGGCCCTTCGGGGATGTGTGCAGCTCAAACACTGGCTCTTAGAGGGGTTAAAGTAACTTTAATTGACAGACAAAATGAGCTTGGGGGCACCGTTAATTTAGCGAAAATGCCACCTTTGAAGGAAAGAATGCAATGGATTGCAGATTATTATAACAATGAGTTTGAACGTCTTGGGGTTGAAGTCCTCCTGAATACAGAAGCGACCCCAGAAGTAATTATGGGTTACAACCCAAGTGCAGTGGTTATTGCAACGGGTTCTGCATCCATCATTCCTAAAGAAATTCCTGGCATTCAAGGCGAAAATGTTTACACCGTAGAGACCATTCTCTCGAAGAAAATCGAACTGGCTAACCAGAAGATAGCAGTTATTGGAGCAGGGCTTACAGGTCTTGAAACTGCTGAATTCTTAAGCGTGAATAAAAATCAAATCACTGTAATTGACAGATTAGACAAGCTTGCACCTACTGCCAATAAGACCAATGTGTTAGATGTCTGTTCAAGACTGAATAAAGAAGATGTCACTTATTTGTTAGGCCACAGCATCAAAGAAATCCAAAAGGAATGCGTGGTGTTGACAAAAGAAGAAGACGACACTGAAGTTCGAGTACCTGTAGATTCAGTGGTTCTTTCTTTAGGATTTAAACCGAATCAAGCACTGGTAAACGAGTTGGAATTAAACGGCATTGAAGTCAAAGTCATCGGCAGCGCGGTTAAAGATGGGGCAATTGCACCTGCAGTTAGAACGGGTTATGAAGTGGGCTGTCAATTGTTTACCAACAAGAAAAAGGAACCAAGCTTTACCTTATCTAACGAAGAAATCGCCAACTTTGGGAAAGTATCTTTGATGGATGATCAAGAAGGGGTTTATATAAGCTATCTTTCTGATCCTGCAGCCATTGCAAGAATATTGCCTGCACCGCTTAAACCATTTGCCTTACCTGTTGTGACCCTTTCAATTTGTCATGTAAATAACCCTACATTTGCAGACGACTACTATGAAGCCATTCTCGGGGTCTATGCCATGTACAAAGACAAGTTAGGTTTATATCCTATAGGACTTGTTCTTGGCGGTTCTGGGGCAGAAATGGCAGTCCAGTTGGGCAGAGATAACGGCAGCATTCCTAAGAAACTTGGCGCTGAATTCGTCATCAGAAGAAATGGCGACGAAGTGACAGCAAAAGTGACTAGACGAGGTACTCAGCTTGTAGATGCTACATTAAAAATTGGAGAATACAACAGCCCCCTCATGGTACCTTTATATCAAGCGCCTGCAGATGGCAAGCAAGTGTTCGGAGGCGGTTTCTACTTCCATTTGGATAGAATGCCAGATGCAAACGGAGTTTCTGAATTCCAAAATGGTGCTTTGCTCATGAATCAATGTGAGTACAACTATAAAACATGGGAGCCTGCATTTGCTGATCTCAACTTGCAATCCAGCATAGATGATCCTTGGTCAGAGCTTCCAATTCATACGATCATTGGTGGCGGTTATTCAAAGAACAGCTTACTGGTTCATAAATTATTTATGCTAGAAGAATTAGAGGCTAAAACATTGGCACCTTATTTATTAACAGCTCGATACGACCGTACAGCATTTATGGAAACTGGAAGAAAATAAATTAAAATTATAAGAAGAGGATTGGTGAATTTAATGAAAAATTTGATGGATTTAACAGGTAAAGTGGCAGTTGTAACAGGAGCAAGCTCGGGTTTAGGTGCAGATGCAGCAATGGCTTACGCTGAGGCTGGCGCGAAAGTTGCGCTTTTAGCAAGAAGAACAGAGAAGCTTGAATCGGTTAAAGCAAGTATTGCAGCTATGGGCGGAGAAGCAATTGCCCTTGCTTGTGACGTAACAAGTGAAGAAAGCGTTGAAGCTGCAATGGCAGCAGTTGTAAAAGAATTTGGTAGAATTGATATTCTCTTGAACAATGCAGGTATTGCTGTAAGAGGCGGCGTGGACAGCATGAGTGTTGAAGATTGGGATAGATCTTTTGATACAAACGTTAAAGGTATCTTCTTAGCTTCAAAGTTTGCAATTCCACATATGAAAGAAAACAGCTATGGCAAAATTGTCAATATTGCGTCAGTTAATGCGGTCATTGCTGACAAGAACGACATGTTCATCAGACACTCTTACAACTCTTCTAAAGCAGCTGTATTGGGCTTAACAAAAGGGATGGCGGCCTCTTACGCGAAATTTGGTATTACAGTGAATGCCATCGGACCTGCACTCTTTGAGTCTGAAATGACATCGAGCACATTATTTAAATCAGAGCAGTTCTTAGCGGGTTATAACATGTTTAATCCAACGGGTCGCCCTGGTAATAAAGGCGAGTTAAACGGCACAATTCTTTACTTCTCAAGCGATGCTTCAAGTTACGTTCAAGGACAATATGTCATTGTTGATGGCGGGAGTTCAATCGTGTAATTGAGTTTTAGAATTTTGTAAGTCTTATAACCAAAAAACAGCGTAGACTCTTGACGAGAATCTACGCTGTTTTTATATCTGACTATTCCGCCCTATCCATGTCCCGAATAGTCGCTTCGACTAAGTCTGTGGTATTTCTGGAAGGGAGTGCTTTCTCCCCAAAGGTCATTTCAATTACCAAAATACTCATGACAATTAAGACGCCGCCAATCATCTGAATCCAATTGAGGGTTTCTCCAAAGAGGAAAAAGGCGAGAACGACAGTAATGACAGGTTCAATTGCAGAGATGATAGATGCTTTTGTTGCGCCTAAAATTCGAAGACCCATTGAAAAGGTAAGTATAGAAATTATTGTAGAAAAAATGCTGAGCAGTGCAATGGCACCCATAATACTTGGTGTGGTAATGAGGCTCATTTTTCCGTTGATTAGACTATAAGCAAACAAAAATAGGCCACAAGCTACAGTGGTATAAGTCGTAACCACCATGGGCGGTATATCTTTAAGCATTTTTTTGCCAATAATTATATAAATAGTGTAAAAGAGAGCAGACAGGAACACGAGAAAAACACCTAGAGCGGTTACACGGGCGGAAGGTTCCCAGAATAAAAGCACACAGCCAACTGCGGTAAAGAGTAGGGCATAGACCACATTTTTGGTGATTTTTTCTCTAAAGACAAAGAAAGCACCAAAGGCCACCATAATAGGGTTCACCTGAAAGATCAGCTGTCCAATGGAAGGCGAAATATGATTGAAGGCTTCAAAGAAGATGGAAGATTCAAGTGCGTAAAGGAGCCCCATCATCAGCAGTTTCAAGCTTGTCTTAAAATCTGAATACAGCTTAATCTGTTTATAAAGGCAATAAAAAATGAAAAAGGAACCAGCTATTAAAAATCGATAAGTCAAAATAGTTTCCGCATTCATGCCTTGATCGAGTGAAAACTTAGCTAACAGTGGCACAATCCCAAAACCGAAAGTTGAGATTAAAACCAATAGATGCCCTTTATAGGATTTCATCAATAAACCTCCCAATTGCTGTAAGTAGTCCCATTTATGCTATCATTTATTGTCGTACATGGCAATTGGAAATATCCTCATTTATGGTATGATTAATTCAAATACAGTTGGCAAAAGGAGAATCTATCTATGTTATATTTCATGAACGATTATTCAGAAGGGGCACACGAAAAAGTACTGAATGCCCTTATTCAAACCAATAATGAACAGCACGTCGGTTATGGGATGGATGACATCACTGCTGAAGCTGCCATGCTCATCAAGAAAAGAATCAATCAACCTCAGGCAGATGTTCATTTCCTAGTGGGAGGCACTCAGACCAACACCATCGCCATCGCACATTTTTTAAGACCTTATGAAGCAGTCATTGCAACGGACTTGGGACATGTCTCTGTACATGAGACAGGGGCTATAGAAGCTACGGGTCACAAAATCATTGAAATGGCAACCCAGGATGGCTTACTCACTTCAGAAATGATTGATGCAGCTATTTTAAAACATGCGGACGAACACTGGGTCTTGCCTAAAATGGTTTACATCTCAAATGCCACTGAAACGGGCACCATTTATACAAAATCTAAATTAGAAAACCTCAGAAAAACCTGCGACAAATACGGACTTTATCTTTATTTAGATGGGGCAAGACTTGCCAATGCTCTGACTTGTCAGGACAATGACATGACCATTGAAGACGTTGCAAAGCTTACAGATGCCTTTACCATTGGGGGTACAAAAAACGGTATCCTATTTGGGGAGGCTTTAGTCATTACCAATGATCGATTAAAAGAGCATATGCGCTTTTCCATCAAACAAAGAGGGGCTCTACTTGCAAAAGGCAGACTTCTTGGTGTGCAATTTAGAGCTTTATTTGAAGAAGATCTCTATTTTGAAATGGCAAAACACACCAATGAAATGGCAACTCTCTTGAAAAAGGGGATTTTAGACCTTGGCTATGAGTTGGTAACCGATTCTTCGACGAACTTAATCTTCACCATCCTTCCTAATGACGTTCACACGGAACTCTCAAAGCTCTGTTACTACGAAGCGGAACATCCCTACGATAAAGCTCATATGGAAGCCAGATTTGTGACTTCATGGGCGACTCCGAAGGAAGATGTTTTAGAGTTGTTGAGAATTTTAAAAGAGCTTAAAAGGAGCTGATTGGAAATGAATCAACCCATTTATCTGGATATGACTCAGTTCAAAAGATTAAAGCATTTTGAGTACTTTAAAGCAATGGCTTACCCCTATGTGGGCATTACTTGTGAGATAGATGTGACAGACTTTTATCAATGGGTGAAGGACAATCAACAGCCATTTTTCCTATCATTTCTTTGGTGTGTTGCTCAGGCCGCTAATGAAGTGCCTGAGTTTAGACAACGGATTTCTGGGGATCAAATAGCTGAATATCCATTTTGTTCAACTGCTCATACCGTTTCCAAAGAGGATGGAACCTACGCTTATTGCACTTTGGATGGTCGAAAAGACTTTAGTGAATTTATTGCCTACGGAAAATCTCAGCAAGAACATGCCAAATTGTACGGCAATATTGAGGAGAAAGCTTCAGAAACCCAATCCTTGCTGTTTATCTCTAGCGTGCCTTGGATGACGTATACAGCCATTGTACAGCCTGCTCCAATGCCAGCAGACTCCAACCCTCGAATTACTTGGGGTAAGTTTCAGTTAAAAGAGGGCGCTTTGGCCATGCCCGTCTCTGTCCTATGCAATCACGCTTTAGTGGATGGCAAACATATAGGGGATTTTTATGAGGCTTTGAAGGTAAAGATGGCGTCCCTCATTAAAATGCCGCTGGAGACGGTGGCCTTTTATCACGGAACGAAAGCTGATTTAAAAGTAGGGGATATGCTTGAGCCAGGTCGAAACTCTAATTATGGAGAAGGAAAAAAAGCCAACTATGTCTATTTGACAGCCACTTTAGATGCCGCTATATGGGGCGCAGAGCTTGGCGTTGGTGAGGGGCCAGGCCGAATTTACATTGTAGAACCCTTAGGTGCCATTGAAAATGATCCCAATTTAACCGATAAAAAATTCTATGGGAATCCGACGAAATCATATCGAAGTAAAAGTGCTTTGAGGGTGGTGGGTGAGGTTGCCCAGTGGGAAGGTCATGCCCCAGAGGTTCTTAAAGGTATGCAAGATCGTCTTGAGGAATTGAAAAAGATGGGGATTGAAGCGATTAATGAGTAGTTGTTTTTGCACCATACTACACCTAATGCAAAGAAAGTATCATTTTTTATAGGTATAATCCTAACAGGGAGGTGAGGTTGTGGATTGGCAAAAATGTATGAATCAGGCAATGGCTTATATTGAAAATAACCTTACAGCAAAGGTTGATTATAGCGTAGCCGCCCAATACGTGAGCTGTTCTGAATGGGAGTTTCGAAGGATGTTTTCTTTTTTAGCCCAAATGCCTCTATCGGAGTACGTTCGGCGAAGACGCCTAACTGAGGCGGTCAAGGCTATCCAAAATGGGGAAAAAATCATTGATATTGCTCAGCGTTATGGGTACGAATCTCAAGCTGCTTTTTCTAGAGCTTTTAAACAACTTCATGGGGTAGCTCCTTCATTGGCGCGCCAACAAGAGACATCGCTAAAGCCTTTTTCACGCCTCACCTTTAAACTTGTTTTAAAGGAGGAAGAATTTATGGAAAAAGGTTCTCATCAAAGAAAGCACATTATGGGTGCTAAAGAAGGCGGTTACGCCATTTCAATTGAAATGGATCAGGAAGCCATTCATCAAACCAACGAAAAATTTTGGAGTGTTATGGGAACGGAATCTATTGGAGGAACGGCGCTCCCTAGCTATGGGGCTTTTGTCACCGAGGATAAGTGTCAACTTTTTAAGGATGTGGCTGGACGGAAGGTTCTTGAAATCGGGTGTGGGACAGGGCATTCTTTGCAGTACCTTGGGGAGCAGAAAGCGGCTGAACTATGGGGCTTAGATATATCACAAGATCAGATTGAAAAGGCGGGTCAACACTTGTCTGCAAAGGGGTTTGAAGCAAAATTAATTTGCTCGCCAATGGAAGTGGAATGTGGTTTACCTCAAAATTATTTTGACTTTGTATACTCGGTTTATGGGATTGGCTGGGCAACAGATTTAGAGGGTACCTTTAGAAAAATAGCCACCTATCTCAAACAAGACGGTCTGTTCATTTTTAGTTGGTCTCATCCTATACATAAATGTGTTGCTCCAGAAGAGGAGTCCTTAATTTTTAAGAAAAGTTATTTTGACGAATCTTGGTACTCGGTTTCCTTGGATGGGGGTGTTTTTTCCTTGTCAGATCGAAAAATGTCTACCTATGTAAATGCTCTAGCAAAAGCAGGCTTTTGCATTGAAGAACTCATAGAGCAGTCAGAAGAGGAACTGCTACAGAAGAGAAATAGCCAGTTTGCCCAGAAGGCTAAAATGCTGCCAGTGACTTTTGTGATCAAGGCAAGGAAATTGTAAATAAAGGGTTAGAACCTATAACCTATAGGATTTACAAATAAAAGCACCTTAAATAAAGACAAGGTTCCCAGCAATCTAGAGTGTGCTGAGAACCTTGTTTTTTATATTGAATGGTGGATATAAAGTTTTAGCACATCAAGAGATTGTAGAAGTACTTAAAAAAGCATGATTTAAGTGAATACTAACATCATTGACCTTGACATAAAAAAAGATTGAGTATAAACTTTAAAAAGTAAACCGATAGTTTACTTTTAGGAGGTTGTCCCATGGATAGAACGAAAAAGAAGGAACAAATCAAGGAAAAAATCATTGAAGCCGTTTTAGATTTATTGACAGAAAGAAACTGGGAGAGTTTGTCTAGCAATGATATATGCAAAAAAGCAGAGGTGAGTAAGCGTACTTTATACGTTTATTTTCAGAGTCAGGACGAAATTTATTTAGAGTTGGTCAGGAGGAGTTTTGACAAACTGGCTGGAGAGATGAACACCGCTTTTTCAGAAGGCCATACAGCTACAGAAAAAATTATGAACACGGGAAGGGCATATCTGAATTTTATGATCGACGAGCCAGTTTTAGGTGGACTGATTGTCAGATTCGATGGCGTGCAATTTTTTGAAAACTACCCTGAACAGGTGAGGGGAATTGGCATCATCGCAAATCAATATGAACTACTGCATATTTTTAGGCAATTGAATTTAGACCCCGAAAGGTATGACAGAACCTTAGCGTTAGGTTTGTGGGCGCACCTTCAGGGAATGGCTCAATTAATTATTAGCAAAGGCATGTGGTTAGAAGAATACTACGAGGCTTCAACCACCCATTTGATTCAGGAACAAATGACAATGGTAGAACAGAAATTGAGAGGGCTTGAACTATGAGCAAAATAAAAATTTTACCAACAATACTGTTCACTATAGGGGTATTTTTAGCAGGTGTAGTGATTTGGGATGGGGCTTTTCTAAAAACGAAGTACGACATTTCAACCGACCAGTACGATGAAGAAGAAGCCTTCATGTCAGAAACTCAGTTTCAGCTCATTCAATCGGGCATCCAATCTGCCAGCAGTCACAATATGCAGCCTTGGAAAGTACAAATTGTGGATCAAACTACTTTTACCTTATATGCAGACAAGGGAAAAGCCCTGCCTGTAATAGATCCAGAAAACAAGCAAATGCTCATCAGTCAAGGCACTTTCATAGGCGCTGTTAAAGAAGGGGCAAAAAACCTAGGTGTGAAACTGGAAATTACCTATCATCCAATCCAGATGGCAGACCAGAACCCTCAAATAGCCACTTTTAAAATTAAGGGAAGCTCAAATACCCCAGTCGATGCAAAATCTTCTGCAACAACAGGTGTGAAGTCTGATGTTAAAGAATTTGAGATTGAAAAAAATGCACAACAAGTTCATGCCCTGTTGCCAGACTACCAAGCCAAATGGATCACTGACGAAAAGCGCGGTATCTTTCAGGAATATCTTCGAAAAGGTACTCAGATAGAGTCAGAAAACCAACAAGCCACAGAAGAACTTCTACAAAATTTCCGCTTTACAAAATGGGCGAAAAATAAATATCGATATGGCCTGTCTTTGAATACCATGTCTCCTCTGCTAAGGGTATTTGTTGAACCACTCTTAGGACTTACCTCTGAGTGGGAAAGTTTTGGTCAATCTTCCATGAAAACATTTGAGCAAAGGTTGGAGAAGGAAGAGGGGTATCTTATCCTATCAAAAGACAATCCTAAACCTTCAGATTATATTCAAGTAGGTGAAGCCATCAGTACTTTGGGACTGAGTGCAAAAGGTTATACCCTCCGCCCTGCCGTCCAATTGTTACAACCTTTGGAAGGGATAGACGGACTTTACACAGGGTTTAAGAAAGCCTATGATATTAAGGGTGACACCTTGATGATACTCGGGTTCACAAAGAAAACCGATGGCTACCATGAATCGGTGAGGCACAAAGTATTAGATATTGTAAGGCTAAGGGGAACGTTAGAATAGACAACGACATACAAAAATATCCAATAATGCCATGAAAATATAAAAATGAATTATATTATAAAAATGTGTTATAATGTATATATATCGGTGCACTGGTGACGCGCACTGAAACAGCTATATATTTTATGACGACGGAAAGCCACTTTTTTAAAGTGGCTTTTTTTTGTTTCAAAAAAAACAATATTGCTAAACCTATTAAGGCTATACGCCGTAGAAAGAAGGTACTGATGCAATATCCGTTAATCGAGATAACCTTACTCATTTCTTTTCTGGGACTCATTCTTTTTGCTTATTTTAGATTAAGAAGAAACAGAAAAATCAACATGCTCAATGCGACTTTAACTGTAGAAGAACTAGAACAACATGCAAAGAGAGCTGCGCTTACACATACAGTAACATTCAAAAAGAATATACTCAATTGGCCGCTCACCCGCGTCAATGACAACTATGGGTTTATTAAATCTTTGTACAAAGATCTCAATGACGACATGAGACAAAAAAAGGCGGTGCCACCTGCTGCAGAGTGGATTTTGGATAATTATTATGTTATTGAGGAACAAACAAAAAGTCTGAGAAGAGATTTAACTAAAAAAGATTATTATAACCTGCCAATCTTAAAAAAAGGCCCTTTTAAAGGTTATACGAGAGTCCTTGCCATCGCTACGGAATTCGTTGCAATCATGGACGGTCAAATCGATGAAGGGACACTCCTTAAATATCTTGAAGCTTATCAAAGCCATAGTGTTTTGTTCGACAGAGAAATTCGGATGATCCCTATGATGCTTCAAATTGCCCTTCTGGAAAATGTCAGATTCATTTGTGAGAACGTGAAAGAAACCCAAAAACAGTGGAAGCAAGCAGATGTAATCGTGGACAGATGGTGGTCTGATGAAGTGATGAACGCGGAAAAAATCGTCGCTTTATTTAAAAACACATTGGAAAATAAAGTGGAAGCCAACGCCTCCTTTATTGAACATCTATTTTATCGACTCAGAAGGTCTGGGCGAAGCTACGTCAATGTACTCAAGTTTATTAATGAATATCTAGTCCAATATAGCACCACAACAGAAGCCATCGCTCAAATTGAGCATAATGCTCAAGCCGTGAGTGCTGTTTCTATGGGTAACGATATTATGAGCTTTAAATATATAGCCAGTTTGAATTGGACGGACTTATTTGAAGCCCTTAGTTTTGTAGAGAAAATATTAAGGCAAGACCCAGAAGGTATCTATAGCGATATGAATGCCCATTCAAGGGGCTTTTATGTCATGCGAATCGAAAAGCTAGCCAAAGATTACGGCGTATCCGAACGGCATATCGCCCAAGTGGCAATCGATTTAGCCAAAGAAGCTTATGAACTTAATAAGAAGATGACCCACATCGATAATGCACATTTAAGGAGATCTCACGTTGGATTTTATCTGATTGGAGAGGGTGTGAGCGCACTAGAACAAACTCAAAACAATAAAGAAAAACTCACTAAACAAATCTCTCAAAAAATGACCAAGCACCAGGGTCGTATTTACATTGGAATGATTATTTTAATGACAGTATTGTTGATAGGTGTAGCCATTGACTATGCCCTCAATCAAGTTGATTCATATAAATGGTTGTATAGTTTATTGGTAGCAATTGTCATTTTTATACCTGCATCTGAAATTGGAATTTCTTTAGTAAACTGGTCGGTTGGGAAGATCAAGCAACCTGCCTTTTTCCCGTGTCTTGAACTCAAAGAAGGTATTCCTGAGGCCTTAAGCACCATGGTCGTTGTACCAACCTTGCTCAGTGACGAAAGCAGAGTAGCTGAACTGCTCCAAAATTTAGAAAATCACTACTTGGCAAACAAAGAAAAAAATCTCTATTTTGCCCTTATTGGGGGATTTAAAGATTCAACTTGTGCCAGTTCATTGGTATCAAACCCTATATTGATCAAAGCCCAAGCGGGTATGGATGCGCTCAACAGCAGATATGCCACTGAGGGAACTGACATTTTCTACTTTTTCCATCGGAAGAATATTTTTAACGAAAGCGAACAAAGTTGGACCGGTTGGGAAAGAAAACGTGGCGCCCTCATGGAGTTCAATGATTTGCTCCTAGGTGCCAAAGACACAAGCTTTATTTGCGATGATGATTATCATTTTACTGATACTCAAATAAAATACATTATCACCCTAGACGCGGACACACAGCTTCCCCTGGGGATGGCAAAGAAAATGATTGGAACCATGGCCCATCCTTATAACTTACCTGTAATCGACGCCAATAAAAAGGTCGTTGTTGAAGGTCATGGATTGATGCAGCCGAAAGTCCTATTTGATATGGACAGTTCCAATAAATCTATTTTCTCAAGAATTTATACGGGACAAGAAGGGCTTGACCCTTATGCAAACGCCATTTCAGACGTTTATCAAGATTTGTTTGACGAAGGCATTTTTACAGGTAAAGGGATTTACGACCTGAGAGTTTTTAGAGAAATACTGAAAGATGTAGTACCTGAAAATGCTGTGTTAAGTCATGACTTGCTAGAAGGCTCATATGTAAGAGCCGCCTTGGTTTCAGACCTCGAACTGGTGGATTCTTACCCCACTAAATACAATGCCTATATGGCAAGACTCTACCGTTGGATTCGAGGCGACTGGCAGTTGATTCCATGGCTAAGACGAACCGTGTACAACAAAAGCAAAGATATTATAGCCAATCCGTTGTCGTATATTTCTATATGGAAAATTGCCGATAATTTGAGACGCAGCCTTGTTGCGCCTTCGTTGATCATTCTTATCATATTGGGCATAAGTGTCCTTCCAGGCAGTGCTCTATTTTGGTTAGGTGCCGTGGTCGTAGTTATTCTTTTACCACTCTTTATGAGTATTCTAGAATACATCGCCAGAAATGGTTTAAACTTGAGAGCCAGCAGAAGTCATATACCGGGATATTCAGGGTTTAAAGCGTCCTTGTTCCAACTCTTATTGACCAGTATTTTTTTATCCTATCAAGCCACTATGATCATGCACGCCATTGTGGTCACCTTAATAAGGGTACTCATTACCAAGAAAAAAATGCTGGAATGGGTCACATCAGATGACGCTGAAAAAATGCAAAGCAGTTCTTTGAAAAGTTATCTATCCTCTATGGGACTCAGTTCACTCATGGGGTTGCCAATTGCAGGGCTTGCCTTGATTTTTAAGCCTGAAAATTTGATGGTCAGCTTAATTTTTGTAGTGATTTGGGGCGGTGCGCCTTTTATTGCCTATTACATCAGTAAGGGAAAAGACACAACCGTAGAAGTTCTCGGAGAAGCAGAATTAAAGGAACTCAGCCAAATTGCACGCAAGACTTGGCGTTATTTTGAAGAGTTTGCGAATAAGAAGAACAATTATTTAGCACCGGACAATTATCAAGAGGAACCTTATAGGGGCGTTGCCTACAGAACTTCACCGACCAATATCGGCTTAGGCTTGCTCGCCACCCTTACTGCTAGAGATTTAGGGTACATTGGAATTGAAGGGGTGCTGACACAATTAGAAAGAACCATGAAAAGCATAGCTCAAATGGAAAAATGGCATGGACACTTGTACAATTGGTACGACACGAGAACTTTAGAACCTTTGAAGCCACACTATATTTCAACAGTAGATAGTGGTAACTTGGTCTGTTATTTAATGACTTTAAGACAAGGGCTAAAGGCTTATTTCGAGCGCCCTCTGCTAGACTTAACTTTCATTAAGGGGATTGAAGACACTTACGCCTGTGGGATTGATAACGATAAGCCTTTTTTTGAAGAGGAAGACATACATCGGGTGAAACTTGATAAAGATCACTTATCTCTTGTGGGATGGAAGAAAACTTTAGACCGCGCTGCCCTCAGTCCTAAAACAAAGGAAGCCAATAAAGAGGCATGGCGTTATAAATTGGAACACATGATTCTAGAAGATTTGAAAGAACTTGAAAACTTTGCGCCTTGGGTAGGGCTGTTAGAGCAAGTTCCAAAAGCCTTGCTTGAAGATAATCTAAAAGAGCAGGGCACTGAGTGGATAGCCCTCTTGGACAAACCCTCTTCCCTCAGTACTTATAAAGCCCACTGTAATAAAATTTCTAAAATGGGTGAACTTCTGAGAGATGCTCTTGCCAATAAGGATGACCCTGACACCCTCAACTTAATTGAGTGGATAAAAGAAGTTTTGGAAAAAGTCGAAAAGGCACAAGGGGACGCGATGTCCTTTATAGAGCGTTACGAAAGACTGATAGAAGAAATTCATCAAGTTTCAGAAGACACTCAATTTGCCCCATTATATGAAAAAAGACGTCAGTTATTTTCCATTGGTTATAACTTAGAAGAGAATAAATTGTCCAATTCTTATTATGATTTATTGGCTTCTGAAGCCCGTCAAACCAGTTATATCGCCATTGCCCGGGGAGAGGTTGAACCGAAGCACTGGAATACCTTAGGCAGATCATTAACGGTAGTAGATAGGTATAAGGGGCTAGTCTCTTGGAGTGGCACTATGTTTGAGTACTTAATGCCTCTCATACTGATGAAAAATTACAAAAACACGCTGCTTGATGAAACCTATTCATTCGTTATTAAGAGTCAGATAAAATATGGGAAAGAACGTCATATGCCGTGGGGCGCTTCTGAATCTGGTTTTGGTTCCATGGATATACATTTAGATTACCAGTACAAAGCCATTGGCGTGCCTTGGCTAGGTCTAAAAAGGGGTCTGATTGAGGACGCCGTAACAACTCCATATGCCACTTTTTTAGCGCTCCTTGTCCATCCTGTAGATGCTTATAAAAACATTCAATACCTCAAAAGAGAAGGTCTTGAAGGGGATTACGGCTACTATGAAGCCGCAGACTATACTCCGGAACGGTTGAACCCTGGCCAAGACAAAATTATTGTCAAGAGCTTTATGGCTCACCATCAGGGTATGAGTTTGCTGTCCCTCAATAACTATTTGAATAAAAATATCATGCAACAGCGTTTTTCCGCAGATCCTTACGTGAAAGCAGCGCGGTTACTATTGCAAGAAAAAGTACCGACCAATATTGTCTACACCAAGGAAAGCAAAGAAAAAATATTGCCTTTCAAAGGGGCTATACACCACGACAAAGGTTCATATCGACATTTCTTTGAACCTAATGAATGTCTGCCTAAAGCCCATGTATTGTCCAACGGTTATTACTCAGTCGTTACCACGGATAAAGGTACAGGCTATAGTCGCACTAAACACTATGCCATTACAAGATGGCACGAAGACTCTATTGTAGATGGCTACGGCATGTTTTTCTACATCAAAAATAAAGAAACTGGCGAGAAGTGGTCGGCGGCATACGCCCCTATGAATACTATGCCTCAAGGTTATGAAGTGGTCTTTACAGCGGATAAAACCATGATTAAGCGAACCAATGGGGTGGTGGACACCCGTACGGAGATTATCGTTACTTCTGGGGATAATGCAGAGATTCGTAGAATCGAACTGAAAAATAACAATGGGAAATGCAACGATTTAGAAGTGACCAGTTATTATGAAGTGGTCATGGCAGATCAAAAAAGCGATGAAGCCCATCCTGCGTTTAGCAATTTATTCGTGGAAACTGAGTTTAATCAGGAGTATAAGGCGCTGATAGCCCATCGCCGACCTAGAAGCGATGTGGATAAAGACCTTTGGGTAGCCCATATGGCCATTATCGACGGGGATCTGGTTGGGGACATTCAATATGAAACCGACAGGATGCAGTTTATCGGCAGAGGACACACCGTGTCCAACCCAGTGGCAATTGAACGTGAAAGACCGCTGACCAATAGTGTGGGCAATGTACTAGATCCTATCTTCAGCTTAAGGGTCAAAGTCAAAGTCATGCCAGATAAATCAGCGAGAATCTCCTTCGTGACCATGACTGGAAATAGTAGAGAGCAAATTATGGAACTTCTTGCCAAATACAATAGCGTTGAAAATTGTGACGCAGCATTCTGGTTAGCAGTCATCCGAAGCGAAATTGAAACGAAGTATTTGAATATTAATGCACATGAGATGGAATTGTATCAAGATATGATATCAGACATTATATTCCTCAGCCCGTTACGCCGAAAACACGCCCAGTATATTATGGAAAATGCCAGAGGACAATCAGCCCTGTGGACCTATGGTATTTCAGGGGATAGACCTATTGTGTTGGTCAAAATTCGAAATGTAAACGATGTAGAAATCCTTTACGAATTGCTAAAGGCTCATGAATATTGGCGTCTTAAAGATTTAAGAGTGGATTTAGTAATCCTGGTTATGGAAGAGTACAGTTACACCAACCCTGTATTTGCACTGGTAACAGACATTGTAGAGTCCAGTCAAGAAACCGATGCCAGTCACAAAAAAGGCGATATCTTCATACTCAACTTCTCTATGATTGCTGTAGAAGATATGTATTTGCTAACGGCACTGGGAAGACTTTGCTTCTATGGTCAAAACGGCACAATTTCTGAGCAGTTGCAGCATTTACAAGTGGAAGAGTTAGAGCCAGTCATCGTTCCAGATGACAGCATGGTAGAAGTGGAAACTATCCCAATGGAGGATGAAGCCCTTGCGTTTTACAACGGCATCGGCGGGTTCACTGCAGATAATCAACGCTATATCATCCATTTGGACAATGATCAAACCACACCAGTACCTTGGTCGAATATTATCGCAAATGAAACCTTTGGCTTTATAGCAACAGAATCAGGAGGAGGTTATACGTGGTGTTACAATAGCCATGAAAATAAATTGACTCCATGGTCCAATGACCCAGTTTGCGACCCTCCAAGTGAGATATTCTATCTTCGGGACGAAGGGCTAAACATTTGGTCTATGACACCGCTGCCAATACGTGAGAAGAGTCCTTATCTTGTAGAGCATGGCTACGGTTATACAACTTACAAACATACCAGTCACGGAATTGCTCAGACATTAACCCAATTTGTACCGTTAAAAGGTAATCTTAAATTAAACCTAATCAGCCTTAAAAATGAAGGCAATAAGGAACGTCGTTTGGCACTCACTTACTATGTGGAGCCAGTTTTAGGCGGCAACCGATCAGAAACAGCAATGCACCTGGTTACTAGCGTTACCGATGAAGGCATATTGACCGTTAAAAACGGCTATAATCAAGTCTTTGCCAACCAAGTCCTCTTTATGGACACCTCAGTCAAGGAAAGAAGTTACAGTGGTAACCGTAAAGCCTTCTTAGGAAAGGGCAGCAAGGAATCTCCTGAAGAATTGACCAGAGTGAAATTGTCAAATACAGTAGGCGCAGGTTACGACACGTGTGCTTCTATGCAGGTGGAACTGGTTATCCCGCCAAATGAAACCCTCCAATTGGTATTCATGATGGGTGTGGCAGATCAAGGGGAAGAGGTTCTAAACAATGCTCAATCCTATAAAACAGTGGAAAGCGCAGTTCAAGCCCTTGAAGGGGTTCAAGCATTCTGGAAAGAAAAATTAGGAATGCTTCAAGTGGTCACCCCTGACATGGCAATGAATCAAATGCTCAACGGACACTTACTCTATCAAGTCATTGCTTGTAGACTTTGGGCAAGAGCGGCATTTTATCAAGCAGGTGGCGCATTCGGCTTTAGAGATCAACTTCAAGATAGTCTTTCAGTCTTGCCTATTTGGCCAGAATTGACAAGAGCACAAATTATTAAACACGCAGGTCATCAGTTCATTGAAGGCGATGTACTTCACTGGTGGCATGAACCTGCTTTAAAAGGCACAAGAACTAGAATTTCCGACGATTTCTTATGGATGCCTTACGTGGTGGCTCAGTATTTGAGCGTGACCATGGAAACTGAAATTTTAGAAGAAGTCATTCCATTTTTGGAAAGTGATTTGTTGAAAGACTTTGAAGACGAACGCTATGTCAGTCCTAGAATTTCTGAAGAAAAGGGTTCATTATACGAGCACTGTATTCGTGCCATTGAAAACGGACTTCGATTTGGAGAGCACGGCTTACCATTAATGGGCGGCGGTGACTGGAACGACGGCATGAACCGAGTTGGGAATGAAGGTAGGGGCGAGAGCGTTTGGCTGGCTTGGTTTATTGCTGACATTCTCAATAAGTGGATTCCAATTTGTCTCGCCCATCAGGACGGGGAGCGATTCGCAAGATATACTGAGATCTATACTGTACTAGTTGCAGCCATTGAAGAAAGTGGTTGGGACGGTAGTTGGTATAAACGGGCTTACTTCGACGATGGGACACAACTGGGCTCCACCAACAACGCTGAATGCAAAATCGATTCACTAGCTCAAACATGGGCAGTTTTATCAGAAGCAGGAGACCCAGAAAGAGCTGTCAACGCCATGTCAGCACTGGAAGATTATTTAGTGAGTCAAAGCGATGGGATTATTAGATTGTTAACCCCACCCTTTGATAATGGCAACTTAGAACCCGGTTATATCAAAGGTTACGTGCCCGGCGTCAGAGAAAATGGCGGACAGTATACCCACGCAGCTACATGGGTCGTCTCTGCCTTTGCAAAACTGGGCAACGGAGATAAAGCATTTGAGCTCTTTGAAATGATTAACCCAATCAATCACGCCAGAACCAATATTGAACTGGGGATCTATAAAACAGAACCGTATGCTATGGCCGCAGATGTTTACGGCTGTAGACCTCATATTGGTCGAGGGGGTTGGAGCTGGTACACAGGTGCCGCTGGATGGATGTATCAAGCAGGTCTGAACAGTATTTTAGGATTTAATAAAAAGGGGTCAGATTTGATCATTGATCCATGTATTCCTAAAAGATGGCATCAGTTTTCGATCCAATATACCTTTGAAGGAACCACCTACGACATTCAAGTCAGCAATCCTGAGGGCATCAGCAGAGGGGTAGTTTACATCAAAATGAACGGTCTTGAGCTCAGCGACGGGAAAATTCCAATGGTTGGCGGTCAAGGTATTCAAAGGGTTGAAGTGGTCATGAGCAGGTATTAGTCTTTTTCTATTGAGAAATATAAAGTATACTGTAATAAAAAAGACGAATGGGATTTTTAATTCAAGCAGATTGAATCATTCCAGCCAACTGAAAGGGTAGACTATGGAACGACAAAAGAGCAAAGACCGCTATATGAAGCAAAAGAAAAAAATGAAGCGCCGACGAGGGTTTTGGACTTTCTTATTCATACTGATTGCAGCTGTTTTAGCTTACAAGGCTGTCAGTTTTGGAAAAGAGAAGTTGTTTGGTCAAGGAGAAACCCCTGCTGACCCCGCTGTGGCAGCTAGTGGTGAAAATGCTGCGACGGGTGGAGTGGGCGAAAACACTACAACTAATGGCGCTGGTAGCGAAAATACTTCAACAGAGGTAGCGTCAGAACCCGCAGGGTTTGTGGTGAAGCAAGCAGACGCGTGGCAGTATATTTTAGTGAATAAAAATAATCCTGTAGACGAAAACTTTGCACCACCAGAAACCTACTTGCTTCAGGAAAAATATAAGTCTGACCTCAGAATTAAAGAAGCCACTCAGGCGATGTTTAGTGCTGCAGAGGCTGACGGTGTAAGCCTTATAGCTTGTTCTGGATATCGACCTTATGAAGTTCAGGAAAAGCTGTTTAACCGAAAAAAAGCTAAGTTCAGCCATTTAAGTGATGAAGAGGCTGAACTTGAAGCTGCAAAGTCAGTAGCAAAGCCGGGTACCAGCGAACACCAAACGGGACTTGCCTTAGACATTGTGACCCCTTCCTACACCAGTCTAGATGAGGGCTATGCCGATACAAAAGCCGCGAAGTGGCTTGCTGCCAATGCCTACCAATACGGGTTCATTCTCAGATATCCAAAAGATAAAACGGAAATTACCCAAATCATTTTTGAGCCTTGGCACTACAGATATGTGGGCAAGGAAGCGGCAACAATAATCTTCGAAGAAGGTCTTTGTTATGAAGAGTTTTATGAAGGTATAGTTTTTGAATAAATAAAAAGCACAATAGACTTATGCTTAAGTCATAATAAAAATTAAAAAAGCAAGACTTGCCTAAACTTCGGTTAAGGCAGGTCTTGCTTTTTTTGGAAGCTTGTTTTATAGGGGGCTGAAAGGGTATCACCTTAAGTAGAATATAGAAAAGTTCATATAGTGGAAGTCAGCAAAAAAATCCATTAAAAACTCAAAAGTGAGGTAAAAAGTTATGGATGCTATATCGAGAACTGTCCAAGCCATACGTTCCCAAATAGATGAAATTGCTAAGGAAGTTGTCACTTTACAATTAGATCCTTTGAACTATTCTGAAGTTCAGAAGGAAGCCACTTTTAGAGATGCAAAATACAATATTGAACAGCTATCAAATGCAATCGAATTAGGCAGTGAAGTCCTATTCAATGACTACCTGGTTTGGTTAAGAGATATTTTAAGAGCTTGCAATTTACAAGATGATTTGTTGATCAACCACTTAAAATTAATTGAAAGTTATGCAGAAACACATTTTGATAAAGAAATGTGTGAAATTATAATGTTCTACATCATCAACGGTATAAAGAGCATTCAAGACGGGGTAGGAGAATCCGTCTCTTATTTAGAAGATGCAGGTGAATATCAACCTTTAGCAACTGATTATTTTGACTTGTTAATGCATATGAAAAGAGCAGAAGCTATCCAACTGATTATGGACGCAATTGAACAGAATAATATTTCAATAGAAGACTTGTATGTTAGAGTATTTTCAAATGTACTTTACGAAGTGGGACGTCAGTGGGCAAGAAGGGAAATCACTGTGGGTCAAGAACACTATGCTACGGCTGTGACGGTGTATACTATGTCAATGCTGTATAGTAAAATTTTTACATCCCAGGAGAAAAAATTTAAAATGATAGGTATTTGTGTGGGAGAAGAACTCCATGAAATTGGCATTAGAATGGTATGTGACATCTTCGAAATGCATGAGTGGGATACATATTATTTAGGTGCCAATGTACCTGTTGAAACGGTAATCAGTGAAATACAGAGAATATCTCCAAATCTTGTAGCAATCTCTGTAACCATGGTCAATAAAGTAAGCCAAAGCAAGTCAATCATTGATAAAATTAAGAGTCACAGCATAAATACTAAAGTCATTGTAGGGGGCAGACCCTTTAATGGGGATATAGACTTGTGGAAGCGAATTGGGGCGGACGGTTATAGTAAAGATGCTGAAGAAGCATTAATAGTTGCAAGAAATCTGATGAGGTGACTTATTATGAGCAAGATAAATGCCCAAAGTTTTTTATTTTTATGTGGTCATAACGGCAAAATTGAACAAGTTATAAAACCCATACAGGCAGACTTTGTATTGGAGAAAGAAGAAAAAATATTTGATAGAGTTTTGCCGAATGGTTCAGATAACTGGAATCGGGCGATGGGAAACTTTAATCAAAGTGAAGAGTCCAGCTATTGGCAAGGCTTTGTTGCAGACGTCTATGGAGAAGATTATTTCTGCTTTATTGCTATATTGGACAAGGCTCAGGTCATCGTATTAGGAATGAAAGAAAAGGTTCAACATTATTTGTATGAAGAAATTTTGAAGATTAATGGACAACTCACCAATACCATTAGAACGCTTTATAAAGAAAAACAGGTCAACGAAGTGGAAGCCTACGACGAAATATCAAAAGTAAACAATGAGCTGACCAATGCTAGACGGGAACTTCAAAAGAAAAATTTAGAGTTGGAAATGCTCAATCATAAACTAGAGGAGATTTCAATTAGAGACCCATTAACAGGGCTGTTTAATAGAAGATATTTCTATTCAAAAGTACCGGAAATTGTAAGTCGTTCTAAGCGATTTGAACAGACATACTGTATCATACTCATTGATATCAATGGGTTTAAGGCGGTTAACGATAACTATGGACATGATATGGGCGATGAAGTACTGAAATTTCTAGCACTTTGTTTGACGGATACTTTTAGACAAGGGCAAGATATAGTCTTCCGAATGGGTGGAGACGAATTCTTGGTTTTAATGGAAGGTACAGCCTATGAAGATGCAGTTTTTGCTTTAGAAAGGTTGCGTGAAGTTTACGCTGCGAATCCTAAAGAAACTTCTCTAGCTGCAGGGGTATTGGAAATTGCCCCAGAGGCATCCGTTTCAGATTTTACGGAATACCTCAAAAAGGCAGATGAATTGATGTATTCAGATAAAGCCCGTATGAAAGCGAACCTGAAATAGAAGCAATCAGCGGAGTACAATATAGGAACAGATAGAATCATTTAATTCTTATAAGCGCTGCGACCACTGGGGCAATCCGCTCTGCAATGCGATGTTCTTCGATGATGATTTCAGGAAAGAGCTCGCCTGAGACTGTTTTAAGACAGAGATCATCGGAGAGACCAAAGACAGAACTCAGTTCTTCGCCTTCTTGAGGTTTAACCCAGGTTAGTCCCAAGGACTGCAAGGATTTTCTGACAGGTTGGACAAGGGTCTCATTATAATATTTTAAAACGTCAGGTGTCTCAGTCATGCCCCCATGCCCAATCACAGCAAAGGATTTATTCTGAACGGGTGATCTGTATTCTGGGTCTTTCAGCCAGCCCCCATAAGAAATTTCGTTAATCTTTTCAAAAAGGGCCATCAGTTTAGATGGGATAGGCGAATAGTGGGGAACGACAAATAAAATCCTGTCAGCAGACTGCATTGCATCAAAAATCTTATTGAATGCGGGATCTCGGTCACAAAGGTTGTTTTCAGAACAGTTACCACAGAGTTGACAGGGCTGCAGATCATAATTTTTAAGTGAAATCACGTTCACATCCACCGAATGACTGGTTTCCATAGTCTGCATTTGCGCTGCAGCAACTTGACAAACTTTGTAAGAAACACTTTGTTCAATAGGCTTTCTTGAGTTAGAAGCAGCAATACATAAGACGTTCATTTGGATTCCTCCCTAGGCTTTTTTTAAAATATTCTCGGTTTCAACAAGGATCAACAGTTTCGAGAAAAACATTCTATTTACAACATATTATACATGAAAATTGAATTTTCATCACGCTGGCAGGCCCTCTGGTCTATTGATGATTGATATCCACTATTTTAATAATTATAATGATACGTATGGACATTTAAAAGGGGATGACTGCTTAGTCAGTGCTTCTAGAAAAAAATCCATAGTGATGGAGGAATACATATGAATGTGACATCAAGTGTAAACAGGCAGTCACAAACCACAGCAGCAAAATATCAGCCCAAACAGGATAATTACGAGAAAAGTATCCAAAATCAAATTACGAACCTTGAAGAAAAAATAAATGAGCTCGATAAAGATTCAAAGATGTCCAGTGAACAGAAGATGAAAGAAAAAAAATCTATGCAAGATGAAATTCAATCTCTCAATAATAGCTTACGACAGTATCAAATAGAAAAAAGACAAAAAGAAGCTGCAGAAACTCAGGAAATTGCACAAAAAGCAGCCGAAGCTAATCCGAATGCTGATCTGTCAGAGACGTCAAACTCAGGGATTACCAAGAGTGAAACCGGCGTTATTCTTTCCCTCTCCGATGTAGGCAAACGTTTGGTCGTGATGAATAAGGTTAGAACGGATTTAAAAGGTCAACTCCTTACAGCGACAACAACAGAAGAAAAGGTCATGATACAAGAAAAAATGGATAAACTCGAAAAAGACATGGGCAATAAATTTAATGAGAGTTTAGAAATTATTAAAGAACATCAAAAAGATGAGAAGGAAAAAAGGGTCAATAAAAAATCGGAGACTCCTGAAGAAGAAATCAAAACTGAAGAGGGTGAGGCTAGAAATGTTGAAAGCTCAGGCCTTGAAAATAGCGGGATAGAAGTTGAAGAAGATGTAAAAACTCAAGTGATGGATGAAGCTAAATCTGAAAGTTAGATAGAGCAACGTACTAAAAATTGCCAAGGGAATATGCTTTTGAGATGAGTCAGTCCACGAACTAACCCTAAGTTGCAAAGATTTTATGATGGAGACGATGTAGCATTTTACATCGTCTTATTTTTTTTTCAAAAGTAATTAAAAAAACGTGTAACTTTCCCTGAGTTTATGTTACTTATCAATAGAGAGCTGGAAAAGGAGGGGAACAGATGAAACAATTTGAGACTTTGTACAACGATTATTATCAAGACGTTTTCAAATTTCTTTTCCGGCTGACTGGGTACCAGCAGCA
The DNA here is from genome assembly GCA_964404895.1 of uncultured Peptostreptococcaceae bacterium. Lineage (GTDB taxonomy): Bacteria > Bacillota > Clostridia > Peptostreptococcales > Acidaminobacteraceae > JBGSUZ01. The sequence goes on from CAYOLV010000001.1 coordinate 262,120, forward strand.
ACTTGCTGAGGACTTAGCACAAGAGACATTCTATCAAGCGATATTATCGTTTCACAGATATAGAGGTGAATGCCAAATTAAAACTTGGCTGTGCCAAATAGCTAAAAACAACTATTTTAATATGCTAAGGAAAGATCAAAAATTTAGAAAAGTTCCCATAGACGATTATTTGAACCATAATTCGCTGATAACGAATTCGATTCTTTCGGATTACGAAACTCAAGAGTTGATTGTACATGCCGTGCAGTTGATTATGAAACTAGAGGATAAAACCAGAGATGTCTTGATCTATCGCATTTTTTCAGAACTTACTTATGCCCAAATAAGCACGGTGCTTAGGATCAACGAAAGTTCAGCAAAAGTTATTTTTATGCGTGGTAAATGCAAACTTCAAAACCAGCTTCGGGAGGTGTATGGATATGAAATATGATTGTGACCTAATAAAAGATTTATTGCCCCTGTATGAGGATCAAGCTCTCAGTCAGGCAAGCTCAATAATTGTTGAAACACATTTGGAAACGTGTGAGAGCTGCCATCAATATTATAAGCAAGTAAAGAATACTGCCCAGATGTCCTTTGAACTTTTAGAAGAAAAAACAGCCAACAGAGATTATTTCAATATTGCTAAAAAACTTCGCAGAACTAAATGGTATTGGAGACTTTTGGTAGCCTCTATCCTTAGTGTCACTATTTACCTGTCTTTGATGTATTCAGAAGGAAACCGCTTTGATGCAATAAGTGCAGCCGATGCCAGCCATATGATTGGGACACATGCAGAACCTTTGGCAACCGTTAACATGGGCAATGAGCGTGTCTTATATATCTATGAAGATGAAGGCATTTATCAAGGTATTGATGTAAAGCGTAATTTTCCTTATTGGAAATATGTTCAGACGTGGCCGAGCCGCTATATTGTAGATTCAGAGGCAGAATTACAGTTGATTATGGGCAAAACATATGGGAACTCCATTCGAAAATCCTTATATAAAGTTTATGCGGTAGGTGTTAAAGACAAACGCGTGGCTATGATAGAGCTTGGAAAAGAAGGTGCTCTCCAGAAACAAAAAGTGAACTCAAAAGTAACCGTTTTTTACTGGGACGAAACTGGAAAATGGGACGGAACAAATACTTGGGAAGGCATGATTAATAGAGGCGAGTTAAAAGGTATAGCCTATGATAAAGAGGGTAATATACTCTATAACTTGATTTTAGAGACGACTGACAATGGACGCGATTGCTATAGATGGGTTCCAAAAAAATGAGTGAGAAAAGCACTGTTGGAGGGCGTTACGTTCACCATGCGATTCAAATTATATTTTTTCAAAATTAGGCGTTGAACTCGAAAATTGATATAATCAAAATGTATATAACAATAAAGTTAAAAAGGAAAAAATCATATGAGTATACTGATTTCGTTGTTAATTGCCTTTCTCAATACGTTGTTGAATCATACCATGCTGACAAGGAGAAAATCAGTTCGCTATTGTGCGGCGGCATTTACTCTGAATTCGGTCGTGGTTTACGTTGCACTTTTTTTCATTAAACAAGCTGTAACAGACATAGATCTATTTAAGTATATTTTTTGTTGGATGATGTTTCTCTATATTGCCTATATTCACAATGTATTTAAAGAAAGCTTGTCTAAAAAGCTCTTTGTCATGTTCAGTACCTGGGTCATTTCAGCGATTATTTACCACATTGCCATATTAATGGCAGCCGTATGGATGGATTCTGGGAACCTGATTGATGGCATCAACTTGATTCGAATAATATTGCAAATCATTTTACTTTGGGTTTTAGCAAAACCTCAATTTCGCGAAAATTATAGAAGACTGCTTTCTCTGGTTCAGGACAGTACCATTAACTTAATGTCTGTCTACATGATCATTGCCTTTTTACTGTTGCTCAATAACATGAACAATGTGGCAATTGAACTTAGAAATTTTTCTAACATATACAATGTGATTCTCTTCTACATCTTTATTATCTTAGGATACATTGTGGTCTTTACGGGGATTTCTTCATCGTCTAAAATGGTTTTGCTTCAACAGTCAGTGGAAATGGCAGAAAAAAAATCTGAAATACATTTTAAAATGGCAAACATGGACTCCCTAACGGGCATTGCGTCTCGGTTCAGCATATTGAATAAAATAACGGAGACCATTACAGACTGTAGCAGATACCCGCAAAAATTTGCTGTCTTAATGCTGGACGTTGATAAGTTTAAATTCATTAATGATACCTATGGTCACAAGACTGGGGATGAAGTTCTAAAATATTTGGCAGCTCAAATCAGTGGTTGTCTTAGAGAATCTGATTCCATTGGAAGGGTTGGCGGAGACGAGTTTATTCTCTTAATGAAACATATTCATTCTAAAGAAGATGTAGAAGTAATGGTTCACAGAATTTTTGAAGTGTTTAAAGCACCTTTTATTTATAACAAAGAGAAAATTCAAATCAACATCAGCGTGGGTATATGCGTCTTTCCTGACGATGCTGAAAATTTAGACAGCCTAATCAATCAAGCTGACCAGGCCATGTACTGCGCAAAGAAAATAAGTGGCAGCAGTTATTGTTTTCAAGACTGAGGTGTTTCAATGAGGAGACCATTAGCTATATTTGGAATTTTAATTATTCTAATTGCCTTTCTATTTTATTCAAGTGGGATTGGAATTGAGTTAAAGGTTAATCAAAAAGTTGAAGAGAAAGTAGCTCAGACAGTTGAAGCGAAAGCAGATCAAAACGAAAATGATTTAAAGAGTGGATTTATAGATTTGGGTGACCTTGAACTCACTAAAGTGGATGAAAACATATGGGTTCATACCAGTTACATAGATTATAAAGGCGTTAGGACGCCATCCAATGGCTTAATTGTTATTACATCAGAAGGCTTACTCCTGATTGATACGCCTTGGAATGAGGTGCAGACAAAAAAACTCATCACAGTAGCAGAGGAAAAAATGGGTCAACCTTTTGTAAAAGCAATTATTACCCACGCGCATAGCGATCGAATTGGAGGCATTAGCGAGCTTATTAATGCTGAGATTGAAACCTATAGTACAAGTATGACCGCAGAATTTGCAGTAGAAAACGGATATCAAAGACCGAACATTATGATTGAAAGTAATGACGTGATCAATTTAGACCGTTTTAATTTTGAAATTTTCTATCCAGGAGAGGGCCATTCCAAGGATAACATTGTGGTATGGCTTCCAGAGAAAAAGATTCTATTCGCAGGGTGCTTAGTCAAATCTTTAGAAGCAGAAGATATTGGCAACGTTGCAGATGCGAATGTTCAAGAATGGACGACTTCCCTTGAAAAGTTAAATGAAAAGTATAAAGATGTTAGTATAGTCATTCCGGGACACGGCAGGTGGGGAGATCAGAAATTAATAGAACATACTTTAAAATTGATTAAAGAAAATTAGGTCAAAATCCTGTCCAAATGGAAGTTATATGATTTAATGCATAATCGAAAAACACAATCATTGGAGGCATAATTTATGGCAACATGGGGAGCACACATTAGAATAGCAGAAGCAATACTTGAAGTTCATAATCATTTAGATGAAAAATCATTTTTGGTTGGCAATATTGGCCCTGATTGTGGGGAACCCAATGAGGACTGGACTGAATTTTTACCACCCAAGCTAGTAAGCCACTGGTTAAATAGTGACAATCGTATAGACGCTGAAGCGTTTTTTAAAAAGCATTTGAGCATGCCTATAGATGACAAGAATCAATATTCATTTTTACTAGGTTACTACAGCCATTTGATAACAGATATTGAGTGGGGCAAGATGTTTCGGAAAAAGAGGGAAAGTGATTCTGTCTATGATCGATTAGAAACAGATAAAAATTTTATATGGACGATAAAAGAAGATTGGTATGATTTAGATCATTTATATTTTAAAAAGAACCCTAATAGTATTTTTTATAGACTATTCAAAAACATTGAATTGTTTCCTAATTATTTAGAGTATTATCCAGCAGGTGCTGTTGAAAAACAGATTAAATATATTAGAGATTTTTATATGAGTTACGATGACAATCCTGTGCGAGATTACATATATTTAACAGAAGATGAGATGAATCATTTTGTAGCGAGCACATCTGAGATGATCGTAAGTAGATTTAATCGATAGTTATTCAGCTTGCAGATAAGATTTTGTTCATAGATTAGCAGCCTGTGAAATTGAGGGTACAATTATTAATATATGTGTAAAAGTAAACAATTATAAAGCCCCGACCACACGTTCAACAAACCTTTTGCTTTTTACAGCAAAGACTATTGAATAGGTGAGGTCGGGGCTTTTTTAGGAGTAGTGGGGTTTATTTTTTATTTAATAAGGGGCTAAGTGTTTCTGCGTACTTTTCAAATACTTCTAAGAGGAATACATTCCAGTGACGTGCGTCAGAAGTGCTGTCCCCAAAGACATAATCTTCCTGACCATAATCGATGGCATCGAAGCCAGGAGTTGCTTTACTTGCGCCTGAAGTTCTGTAGGCAGCAATATCTGCAAGGGTAAAGTTCACATGGCTTAAGTCAGTTGAATTAATCCAGCTGGCAATACTTTTGCCTGTAGCAGCAGTAGCTGTGCCATTCTTTGTTAGAGCGACAGCAGCTGGCGCTTTGATTTTTACCGCATTTTTAACATGTTCTCCATACATTTGGTCAACATATAATGAGAATGAGTTTCCTAAAGTTTCGTAAGGCACATGGCCGCCGTCCCATTGCCATTCAATTTCTGCATCTACGCCAGCATTAAGCCATTTAAGTTGAAGGTTAAGTGCGTTAAACATTGAAATGTCACCTTCTTTAGCACCCATAACGAATCGAGTCCAAGTAGGATTTTGTGTATTTTTTGAACCGATATATTGAAGTGGGTTATAAAGGGAGACAATATTTTTGCCGTATTGATCCCCTGCAGCAATTTCTTTAATATCCGCTTTGTAAGAAGCAACCATTTCCTCATAAGTTTTATAACTTGAAGAATCAACCTTGCTAGTTGCAGATTGAGTCGTACCGGCATTTGGAGTTCCAACAATCATTTCAGTACCTGCACCAGCAGCCGTTGTAGGTGGTGTACCCATATTTCCAGCAGGTGGCATTCCGTCTCCAAACAACCCTTTTTTCTCAGTTTCAGATTTTGCATATCGACCTTCTAAAAAGGCTTTTGCCTTGTCTTCAGAAGTCATTGCAGCAGTTTGCGCGTCGCTAAGAGCCTTACCATTTGAGTCAAACCAAGTCCAGTCCGCAGCATAGTTCAAATGATCCAAGTACCATTGAAGGTTTTCGGTAAACTCAGCCAAATAGAGGTCTAAGTAAGTACCATAGTACCCATTGGTTTCTGGGTGACTTTTAGAATCGTAATTAATGGTGAGTTTAACAGTGTCTTTTTGATCACCATCTTTATTCAGGTCAAAGCCTACAGCAGACTCTTTTACTGAGAGGTTTTGCTTGTTGATGTAATTCATATAGGTAGTTGACAAGTGTTTAGCTAGTTGTGCTTGGAAAGGTGTGTTGAAACCGTATTTCGAGTCAAGGGAATACTCAAAAGCCATTGCCATGTCCGCTTCGTAGAGTGAACTGATAGAACTATAGGCGATAGTACCCCAAGCACCATCTGAAATGCTATAATTTTTGCCTTTGATAACGACATTTGTATTGTAGCTGCCATTTGGATTTTTATAAACCCCTACAGTGCCTGATGCAATTTGATAATTGTAGAAGTCTGGGTTATTAGACGTTGCAGCAAACATAGCTGCATGTGCGCCACCGCCAGAGCCTCCAGTTGAAACGAAGTAATTCACATTCCCTGGAAGGTTACCCAAGAGAATATTGTATTTTACAAATCGAGCAGCTGATTTTTGATCAACGAGGCAAGAGGGTGCATCGCCCGTGTATGTTGTTTTGCCATCAACAGTTACGGTATCTTGTTTACCACGGTTACCGCATGCAATGTTGATGTAGCCATCTTTAGCATAAGTGGTTGCAGCAAGCTTATTATTTTGTGAGCCGTAGCCAGCAGCTCCTGTATTGAGAATGACTGGAGCAGTTGCAGCCGTGTAGATTTGACCATTTGTACTGGTCACTTTACTTTTCGTGTTGATGACAAGAGAGCCCTTGGTTGCGCTGCTGTAATTTTTTGAAGTAACATCTGCTTTTCCATCTTTGTTGGTGTCGATGCCCAAAACGTAGGCGGCAGGCACACAGACGGATACCCCTTGTTGATCTGGAAGTTCAGGATAGGCTACAGCAGAGACAATGGAAAGTATCCATGCACCCGTCGTTTTGTCATAAGTCCATTCTTGTTTGGTGTTATTTGCCAAATTTAGGATCTTTTCGATTTGCTTTTGAGTTGTGCTGATGGTAGCGGTAGTTGTTTTAGCTTGTGCCTGAGTGGCAGCGTAAGTTGTTGAGCTAATCCCGTTTAAATTTGTCATACCAATTGCCATGGCAGGGATTAGCAATAATGATATTGCTTTTTTCATGTAACATTCCTCCTCATTGATTTCATGTAAAGAAAAATAAAAATGTAATAGATTTCTTATGACCTTATGAAGAAGTTAACATATGAAGATTGAAGTAAGATTGAAATCTTTTAAAAACGCTATTTCGTTAGTTTACACTTTGAAATTCTGTTTTAATCAGCACCCGATCATTTTCATAGGAAGCGTGAATTTTGCCATGATGACCCTCAACAATGGCTTTAGCAATGGAGAGTCCTAATCCAAAGTGGTTATTAGACGTTCTGGAGTCTTCCATTCTAAAAAATCGGTCGAATAGTTTTTCAAGTTCTGTTGATGAGAGTGGACTACTTTCATTTGAGATCAACAAGTAGATCATATAGCGTTCTTGTGTCAGTGAAATTCTAATTGTTCTTTGCTCGGGTGAGTATTCAAGGGCATTGTCCAAGAGGATGGTCACAAGATTTGTAAGCTCTTCTTCGTTGCCCAAAATATAAAGCGCCTCCTGAATATCTATTTCTAATAACTTGTTCTTCTCAAAGGCTACAGACTCAAAGGACAGTGCCCTTCCTAAGACAATGCGACTCAAGTCCTGACGAGTTAAACGTGCCCCTACATCTTCAGAATGACTGAGTTCAAGCATTTTGTTCACGAGCTGACTCATAATTTGCGCTTCGTATTTAATGTAATTGAGCCACTTATTTTCTCCAATCTCCGTTTCCAACATTTCTGCATTGGTGAGCATTACGGCAAGAGGTGTTTTTAAGTCGTGACTGGCATTTGTAATAAATTGTTTTTGTTTCATATGGCTAATTTCTAAGGGACGAACTATTCCACGGGACAGGTATATGGATGGCAGAATGAGTAGCAATATGGCAACAGTCCCCCAAAATAGAGTGTTATAAAGGAGGGTGGCCATATCGTCGTCAAGAATCTCATTGTTTTTAAATGCAACTAGGGTAACCCCTTTGTTGGTCGCAACATGATACATCCATTTTTGATTGGTTCCTATCGACTGACCATTTTCAATTAAAAGTTTACCCAGACTAATAAAATAGTCATCTGAAATGATGTCTTGCATTTCGTTGTCTACAGTAATCACTGAACCGTCAGAGGCGAAGGCCACGGAATAGAAAAAGGAGAGTTTATATCTGTGGTCGTCATCTTTTGTGGTTTCGTGCTTGAGCGGCAGGTTTTGAAGGGTGCCCTCAGGACTACCTTTTTTCCAATAGGTATCTACATAATATTGAAGCATTTCAGTGTTCGTTTTGTGAACTGAAATATAACTGGAAATATAAATTGCTGAAATGGTTGCAGTGAAAAATAGGGTTAATACTGCCATGATGGTAATAACGATTTTAAACCTAGACTCTTTATACATTGGCATACCTCAATTCATATCCGATGCCTCGGATCGATTTAATTTCAACCTTTGTATGAATAAAAGCAAGTTTCTTTCGCGTAAAGGTGAGATAGACTTCCACATTGTTGTATTCTGCATCACATTCATAGCCCCAAATATGGAGTACAAGCTGTTCTCTTGTGATGACTTGACCTTTATGATTAAGTAAAAAGGTCATTATTTGAAGCTCCTTTTTACTCAGTTGAACTGATTGAGCCGTTTCGATACAAAGCAGTTGCCCAGTATGAGTGTTAAGTTTTAGGTCACCAAACCCTAAGGACTCAGCTTCAACGTTGAAACTGCGTCTTTGAATAACACGAATCCTAGCCAATAGTTCTTTAATTTCAAAGGGTTTCGTCAAATAATCATCGGCACCGCAATCCAGACCATCTATTTTATCATCTAGTTCGCTCTTGGCGGTCAACATGATAATAGGCGTTTTTTTTCCGCATGACCGGAGGGATTTAGCAATTTCGAGACCCGAAATGTTGGGAAGCATCAAGTCTAATAAGATTAAATCATAGTCTTCTTTGTGAGCAGCTTCTAGGCCTGTAGCCCCATCTGTACATAAGTGAACTTTAAAATTTTCTTTGCGAAGCAATTCTGCCAGTGCTTCTGCCATCCGAATTTCATCTTCTATCAATAATATATTCATAAGTTGTAGAGACCAAGTCTCATGCCTCCTCTCTGGTTTTGATTGATTCAGGGTCTATATAAAGACTCATTATAAAGACCCATTATATAATTATACGCTTTAATATTGAAGTTGGATTGAAATAAAGGTGTTTTTCAGACTTCAATATGAAAGGATTGGATTTTATTTATATGTTATTTAGCTTTTTTATCGGGTAAACAGACCCTATGAGATTGTATTTAGCAGAGGAGGGGCTTTTGATGGATAAAGATACAGTAAATTTGACAGATTCAGATTTTGAACTTAATTTTTTAGCCGATGACGCACCAGAAATTCCAGTTGTGCTTAAAAAACCCTATGTGGTGCTCATTGCGGATGATGATAAGGAAGTACATGCTGCGACTAATCTGCTGCTCAGAAACTTTAAATTTGAGGAACATCCTTTAGAGTTGTTACATAGTTATTCTGGAGCAGAAACCCAGAAAATACTAGAGGAAACGGAACATGTTGCCCTTGTTTTTTTAGATGTGGTTATGGAAGAGAGCGACACAGGACTGAAAGTCGTCAATTATATTCGTCAAGTTCTTAACAATCAAAAAATACGCATTATCCTTAGAACGGGGCAACCTGGTGAAGCACCTGAAGAAGAAGTTATTGCAGCTTATGACATCAACGACTATCGGTTAAAAACAGAGCTTTCGGCAACGCGATTATACACTTCAGTATATGAAGCCCTCAGATCCTATCGAGACTTAATGACCATAGAAAATCATCGCAGAGGACTTGAACAGATTGTCAATATCAGTTCTGAGCTATTTACTTCCAATAGTATAGAGGCTTTTTATAACTGCATTTTAACTCAAATTTTAAACTACAAAAATGAAGAACTCTCGGCGATTTGCTTTAGAGAACAGGGCGAGAAGAGTGGTTTTATCTTTTTGGAAAAAGAAATTTTTTGCAGTATAGTGGCAGCAACTGGCAAATATGCGCACTTAATGGGTGAAAAAATTCAAAATGTAGAAGAAGTTAGACCTATTATTGAAGCGGCACATCGATTGATTGGCAGTGACAGCAATGAAATGTTAGAAATTGAAAAAGGTTTTCTAATCTACAGAGTCAGCCCCTTTGATTTTAAGACGTTCATTTATGTCGAAGGTACTGAACTTAATCGAAATGTAGAGCTGCTCAAATCTTTCCTAGCCCATTACGATATGGCTCTGAATCAGTATTTAATCAATCAAAAAGTGAGCAAAATCAATTGCGATGTTATTAATCACTTTGGCTATGATCAAGCTTTAAAATACTTAACAGATAACCGATCTGGAAATTTGGATTCTGTTGTCCTAGAAGCTTTTACCGCACAATTTAAGAGTATCTAAGAGCGACTAAAATGAATAAGGTTGGGAGGTGGCCCATGTTTCAATATATAAGAAAAAGCATTGCCAATCGAATCGTGGTGCTGATTTCCTTGATTTTTACCCTGACAATCATTTCATTAGGATTTTTGATTTTTCAGATCACTTATAAGGAGCTTGTTGCAAGTAAAATTGCAGAAACAGAGCTTAAAGCGGAGTCAATTTCCAAAGATGTAAAAGCCATATTTAATAATGCTCAATTGGTGACTCAACAGTTGGCCTTACATCCAGAAATTAAAAGTTATTTAAAAACAGCAGTGGATCGACGCACGATTACTGATAATCCATATTATGAGGTGACTTTGGAAACATTGGTTCAGACTCAAAAAAGCGGAGACATTTATTTCTTGGCCTGGGTTGCAAATGAAAAGGCAAACTTCTATCTAGACAGCTTGGGCATCATTCCAGATGAGACCTATGATGTAAAAAAGCGTCCTTGGTATGAGGTGGGAATAAAGGCTAAAGATACGGCTTTTACGCCACCTTATGTGGAATGGGGTACGGGGCGAGTGGTTATTTCATGTATTAAACCCATGAGAGAAAAGGGTGATATTTATGGCTTTGTTGTCATGGATTTTATTCTTGAAAACATTCCAGTCATTTTCCAAAATGCAAAAATTAATAAGGGAGACAAGAGCTTTTTAATCAGTTCAGAAGGAGACTACATCTTCCATGAAGATCCTGAAAAAATTATGAAAGCTAATATTCACCAGGAAGAAGATCTGCTCCAGCCCTATATACAGAAAATAGAAGCGGCTTCGATGAATATCAGTGAAATTGAATATGAAGGCAAGACATATTACTTAGAAGTTTACCCGATAGCTGAAAATGGCTGGAAGGTTGTCTCTTTGATTGACAAATCTGCCATCCAGGAACAGATTCAAAAAATGGCTTGGCTGATTATAGGCATTATGGTCTTTGTTTTTATGGTGACGTTGATACTTGTCCACTGGACCGTGAAGCGAACCATGGAACCTTATCAGAATGTCATGAATTTTGCAAAGGATATTGCTTCTGGGGAGTTTAGTAAGAATATTCCAGAAGAATATGTGGCAAGAGAAGACGAAATGGGATCCTTGTCTAGATCTTTCCAAATTATCATAGATGCTTTTCGTAATGAAAATACCATATTGGAACAAAAAATTGCAGATAAAAATGAAGAACTCCAGCAGCAATACGCTTTTATTTTAGAAGCGGAGAAAGCGGCTTCACTCGGACATTTGGTGGCTGGCGTTGCCCATGAAATCAATACCCCAGTAGGGGTAAGTCTGAGCACGGCTTCATATTTGAAAAAAGTAAACGATGAGCATAGACAGTTGTTAGCCACAGGGGCAATGAGCAAAGAAAATCTAAAAGAGTTCATTAGTGTGATTGATGAATCTACGCGATTGCTCAATACGAATTTGGTACGGGCTGCAGATCTAGTTAAGAGTTTCAAACAGTTAGCCGTTGATCAAAGCAGCGGAAACAAAGAAAAATTTGAGTTGAAGGACAACATTGACAGCGTTATTTTAAGCTTACTCTACGAGTACAAGCATATGCCGGTGCGGATAGAAAACCTATGCCCAGCCCAAGTGTATCTAAACACCTATCCTGGGGCGTTGTCACAAATTTTTACCAACTTAATTATCAACTCCCTTCATCATGGACTTAAGGATATTGATGAAGGCTTAATAGAAATAGATGCAAAGATCAAACCGGATTGGATTATTCTCACATACAGAGACAATGGAACGGGTATTTCAGAGGAGAATATGAAAAAAATGTATGAGCCTTTCTTTACGACGAATAGGCACAACGGCAACAGCGGCCTTGGCATGCATATTGTATTGAGCCTAGTCACTCAAAAGCTCAAGGGAAATATAAGATGTGACAGTGAAGAGGGCAAGGGTGTTCTGTTTACTATTGAGTTTCCAAGGGAACTGCAATAAAGACAGCTCAATGGTTGAAAGGGTTTTATCTTACTTTTTAAAGTATCCACACCTCGCAGCGGGCAGACCGATGTCTACCCCGACACAAACTTGATGATTACCTTTAATTAAAAGATTCAAAGGGGTGAAAGCTTTATCTCTATTACCCTTGTTAATGGGTCCAGTCAGATTGTTCCTATAGAAGCAATTCAACTCATTTCAATAGTAAACGACAGTAAGTTCTTGTTGACAATTGGCTACTAAGGTTACCCCCTGACCAATACAACTTACAAAGTCCTCATTCCGCAAGGCGGGAGAGTCGATGGAGAAGGGCGTGAAAACTGAAATCTGCTTTGAGCCTTATATATAGGGTATGTTGCCAATAGTAAGTTCACTGTCTGCCTGGTTATTTGAGCAAGCCTATAGAGGACACTAATCAATACTTATAAATCTCTCACAGAGGTTTGTCTGAAGATGGAGGGAAATTATATGACAACTATCAAAATGCCAGCATTATTTATAGGCCATGGTTCCCCGATGAATGCAATTGATAACAATGTTTATTCTAAGGAATGGGAAAGGATTGCAACGACATTTCCAAAACCTAAAGCCATTTTATCCATATCTGCCCATTGGTTTACAAATGGCATCCGAATAAACGATCTAGAAAATCCCAAAATGGTTTATGATATGTATGGCTTTCCAAGTGAGCTTTATGAAGTGATTTATAAAGCACCGGGAGCGCCAGAACTGGCTCATCTTGTAAAAGTAAAGCTCAGTCAGATTGTGAAAGTCGATAATACTTGGGGAATAGACCACGGCACTTGGTCCGTTCTTCGTCGAATGTACCCAGAAGCGGATATCCCCGTTTTTCAACTCAGTATTGACAGCAATTTAAAGGCAGAGGACCACTACGAAATTGGAAAAGCACTCAGCTTTCTACGGGAGAAGGGGGTGCTGATTTTTGGAAGCGGCAATGTGGTTCACAATTTAGGACGGGTCAATTGGGATATTGATGGGGGATATCCATGGGCGACCGATTTTGATGCCTATATAAAAGACAAAATTATTCAGGGAGCCCATGAAGAGGTTATACACTACCATGCTGCAGGGGAATCGACTAAGTTAGCCTTTGTCACCCCAGAACATTTTTACCCTTTGATGTATGTGCTAGGCGCGTCTAGTGAAAATGATCAACTAAAAATATTCAATGATTCCTGTGTTTTAGGCGCCATCTCAATGACCAGTTACTTATTTGAATAAAAGTAAGCCCTTAAATTCTTCAGAAAAAAACTGAGGAAATTAAGGGCTTTTATGTTTCAGCATTACGCTTTAGAACGTTGTGTCAGCATAATTTGCCAGACGGGCGAGAATCATCCCCCAACCCATGCGTTGAAGATTCAAATTGTTCTCAGTTTCAGCACCAAATCGCTCTTCAATGAGACACCCGTAAGGCTTTGGAATAATACGAATATCTGTTTTGCGACCATCTCCCAGTTCAAATGTCAGTTGCTCGTTGGGAAGGATGGCTGTATAGGTGCCCCCAAAATCAAAGCTGGCGCTACCGTCTTTAGCCGCCATTTCATAATGGAATTCACCACCCACTCGAAGATCATTCCTTGCAGATGGGCAATGCCAGCTTTCATCGGCAAAGTTCCAAGCTTTTACTTGCTCTGGATCGGTGAGGGCTGACCAGATTTTTTCAGGGGACTGGCTGGATTTTTGCCTTAATGTAATTGTGAAAGGTTTCTGTTTCAGGGATTCGCAAAGGGTAGCCAACTTGTCTAGCGCCGCATCCCACATGTTCTTAAACATATCTACATGTTCCTCTTCTAAATCCATATAGACTCTAAAGAGGCTGTTTTCAGGGTCTAGTTCCTCAAATGTATAGTTTTCGTAGGCTGGGGCCCAAAGCTTGGCGGCAGGTGAATCAAAGTCTTCCACCCCATCGTTTAAGAGCCCTAAATGCCGTATAGAAATATACTCAGGCCAGCGGCTTTCAGCAATTTCAGAAGTCATGCCACTTTGAATACCAAACTCGTCTTCGGCAATAAATTTAATTTTACTGCCCTTCACCCAACTGCCATCAAAGTCAGAGCCAGGGGTAAAGGCTTCAGTCCATATTCGGTACAAATCAGGATCCACCACAGCCTCCCAAAGTAATTCTCGGGGGGCGTTTATTTTTATGGATAGTTCTAAACTGGTCATAGGAAACCTCCTTATTTCATCATATAATTGAAAACCGTTATCGTTTGTATTCAATACCCGAAATAGAATATTTTAATCCATTTTGAATGCCAACAATCTTTAAAACCCGTAACCTGAATTATGCTAAAATAAAATCAGGTGATGCATATGCAAATCAACAGATTATTAGAAATGGTCTACATGATCGTCGAAAAAAAGAATGTAACCGCCAAAGAGCTGGCAGAGTATTTTGAGGTTTCTCAACGAACCATTTACAGGGACATTGACGCCCTAAGTGGGGCGGGAATACCTGTGTATGCCAATAGAGGCAAGGGCGGCGGCATACGTCTGCTGGACAACTATGTCATAAAAAAGTCCCTTCTATCTGAACGGGAGCAATCTGAAATTCTAGCCTCCTTACAGGGCATGAAGGCTTTAAATGTGCCCGATGTAGAACCTGTACTGAATAAACTGGCCATTCTTTTTAATAAAAATGAAGCCAACTGGATCGACGTGGATTTTACCCAATGGGGTAGTGGCGTAGAAGAAAAAGAAAAATTCAATCTGCTAAAACTGGCAATCCTTCATAAAAACACCTTGAAATTTCACTACTATAACGCCGAAGGTGAGTTTTCAGAGCGATTGGTTGAGCCTATGCAATTGGTATTCAAAGGACAATCTTGGTATGTTTACGGATTTTGCAGAGTAAAAAATGACTATCGAATGTTCAGGCTCAGCCGCATGAAAAAACTGACTCTAACGGATGATACATTTACGCGAAAAATCCCTGAGAAACAGGACACGGCCGCCAAGGCAAAAACGGAGCCCTTCGTGCCATTGGTTATGAAAGTAGAGGCAAAACTGGCCCATCGGGTATGGGATGAGTTCCAACGAGATGCCATTGAGCAGCAACCAGATGGTAGTTTTACAGTCACTTTAAGTTTGCCGGAGAACGAATGGCTTTACGGCTATATTTTATCCTTTGGAGACAGTGGGGAAGTGCTGGCACCCCCGCACATGCGCCAGTTGATTCAGCAAAAATTAAAAAAGAGTTTGGAAAGATATTTATAAAAATATTCGCAGAAATTCATTATAATAGGCATTAAATTATTATAATATGACACGTTAGTGTCATATTAAGAGGCATATACTGAATTCATAAAATATGAAAAGAGGTATATAAAAATGAAATATGAAGTGGTTCAACTGGAAGAGAAAAAAGTAGTAGGTCTTCAAATCAGAACCAGTAACGATGATCCGAATATGGGTAATAAAATTGGCATGACATGGGAAAAGTTTTTCGCAGAAGGACTCTACGCCCAAATACCCCACAAGAAAAATGACAAGACCATTGGGCTGTATACCCACTATGAATTTGGGGTAAAAGGCGAATATGATGTGGTGGTCTGCTGTGAGGTGGAGGACACTGAGAATTTGCCTGAGAAATTTAACCTGGCAACTATCCCATCAGGGTCATATGCAAAATTTATCGTCAGAGGTCATGTTCAAAAAGCTGTAGCTGACTTTTGGACAAAGTTTTGGACAATGGACTTAGACAGAAAATTTTCAAGCGACTTTGAAGAGTATCAAGGCGGAGAAGATATGGAGAACGCTGAAATCCACATCTATATTTCTTTGAATGGAGATGAATAAAAGATGGAAATTATAAAAATTGACCACAGCAATATTGAGAACGAACATATTTGCTGCGCCATTTCAGACAAAAAAGGCGATATTTGTGCCGCCTCAAAAAAGGATTGGATGAAAAGTCAATTTGAAAAGGGGCTGATCTTTAGGCGCCTCGACGCCAGAGGCAAGGCGTTTGTGGAATATATACCCGCTGAAAATGCTTGGTGCCCTATTGAGGCAGAGGGTTATATGTTCATCAATTGTTTTTGGATTTCAGGACAGTTTAAAGGACAAGGCTACGCAGACAGACTCTTAGAAGCGTGTATTTCAGACGCCAAAGCTCAGAATAAAAAAGGCTTGGTCATATTGTCTTCTCAGAAAAAAATGCCATTCTTGTCCGACCCTAAATACTTAAAATATAAAGGCTTTAAGCTGTGCGATGAGGCAAAGCCTTATTACGAACTGCTTTACTTGCCACTTGAAACCCAGGCACAGAATCAGATTGAAACCCAGGCTCAGAACCAGTCCCAAACCCTGACCAAACTCCCTAAATTTAAAGACTGTTGTAAAAATGCGTCCATTCCTGAGAAGGGCATGGTTTTATACTATACCAATCAGTGCCCTCACACAGAAAAGTACGCCCCCCTCATTGCAGCTATTGCAGAGGCAAATGGGCAAAGGATTCAGCTGAGAAAAATAGAAACCATAGAGCAGGCGCAAAACGCCCCAGCCCCATTTACCACTTATAGCTTTTTCGATGAGGGCAATTTCATCACCAATGAGATTTTTTCTGAGAGCAAGTTTAAGAAGTATTTGGAGGGAAGGCTATGAAAAAAGAGCAAGAAGAAAAAGACCCTCCGACAACCACCCAAAGTGTAGCACCAACACCAGCTCAAAGCCTATCCTCAGCCCCATCCATGGCAACAATTAGCACTACGGTAGACAACCCTTTATTTGACCAGTTGTGTCGCTATCTAGAAGCAGAATACTCAGTAGAACCCAAGGTAGAATTCAGCCAATGTTCCATGCAGTACGGCTGGAATGTGAAATATAAAAAGTCGGGACGATCCTTATGTACCTTGTATCCTATGGAGGGCTACTTTATTGCCCTTGTAGTGATTGGCAGTCGCGAAGAGGGTGAAATGACGTTGACATTGCCCCTGCTCAGCGACTATTTACAGAATCTTTATCATGAAACCAAAAGCTGCATGAATCAAAAATGGCTCATGATCAACGTAACCAACGAGGCTACTTTAGAAGATGTGAAGCACTGCATCGCCATTCGCAGAGGTAAGAAAAAGTAGAAAACTGATTGAGAAGTATTCGCAAAGGTTAGGTGATTTGCTTGGAAGCATTGGAAATGCAAAATGATTTGCTGAATTTATACGAAACAGGATACGACCCATTATATACCGCTGCCTTTCGAATGACCGGCAATCACTTTGACGCCGAAGACCTCATGCAGACCACTTTTTTTAAAGCGCTGAAGCATATTGAACAGTTCAAGGGCGAAGCAAAGCTCTCCACTTGGGTTTACAGAATTTTGGTCAATGAAGGCAACAACTATTATAAAAAAATCAAAAAGCTTCCCGTTGTGGCTATTGCAGAAGACATGGACATGAGTGAGTCAGAATTCTTTTCAACCTTAGAGTCTCAAAATGAACCTGTGGAAAGCAATTTGGTCGTAGAAGAAATGAGAGAAAAGTGCTTAACGGCCTTCATGCGATGTCTGCCGAAAAATCAACGGGCAGTCTTTGTCCTGAGAACTTTTCTAGACTTACCTCTGACTGAAATTGCTGAAATTCTGGAAATCAAAGAGAATAATGCAAAGGTGATTCTTCATCGGGCAAGAAAGCGCATTCAAGAGCTTCACCAAGACAGATGTAGTTTGATTGATCCGTCAAAGCCTTGCAAATGCTATTTGTGGATAAAATTTATGAAAGACCGAAACCTGCCCATGCCAAAAGGCTATACGGACTACAAAGACCCTGACCTGCTGGATGAATACAAACAGTATATTCAAGGCACGGTAGACCTTTATGCCCTCTATAAAGTCGGCAGAAAAATGCCCAAAGAATTATTTTTCGAAAGATTGAGAGAAAAAGTTTTGTAACCGAATCTCCTTTTTGATGTCTAAATAAGTGTAAGACCATTAAAAGGAGGAAGGATTATGGAATTTAAAATTGTTGCACCTTGCGGTATTGATTGTTTTAACTGTGAAATGTATGAGAAAAATGTGACAGACGCCTTTCAAACTCGGTTGGGGGCTAATTTGAATGTACCCAAAGAGCGTATTACCTGTAAAGGCTGCATAGAGGGCAACCAATGCCTCTTGCTGGATTTGCGGGGAGAAAAATGTAAAACCTTGGAGTGTGTCCGTGAAAAAGGGGTTCATTATTGTTTTGAATGTGACAATTTCCCTTGTGAAAACTTAATGCCCATAGCAGACAAAGCATCGATTTACCCCCAAAACTTTAAGCTATACAACCTCTGTATGATGAAAAAACTTGGCATTGAAGGCTGGCTGGAATTGGCAGACGACATTCGCCACACCTATTACCACCAGACCATGAGAATTGGCATGGGCGGCAGCAAATAAGCCGTTGAAAATGAATCGTAAACTTAGAAAGAACAGATGTGCACAGGATTGAACTGGTGTACGTCTGTTCTTTTTTTAGGAAGTTTCTTGCGTCGTGGGAATGATCTGTGGAAAGACTGGCACCCTAATCTCACCTCTTGACAAAAATGAAGCTTAATCATAAAATGAATAAAAGTTCATTCAATAAAAAGGAGGTGCTACATGGCAAGAGGTATTGAAAAAAACCAGCAATTAAGAGCCCAGAGTACAGAAAAAATAATTGGAGCAGCGTTGATACAGTTCTCAAAGAAGGGTTTATTTGCAACGCGGATTCAGGATATAGCGGCAGAAGCAGGCATTTCACAAGGTCTTTTATATCGATATTTTCCATCTAAAAATGAGATTTACGTAGCTTTGGTGGAAGACGCTCTGGATAAAATGAACCAGAAAGCAGAAGAAGTATTGGCGATGGATATTAAGGCAAAGGAGAAAATTTTAATGACCCTTGACGCTATGTACACCACAATTGAGACCAGTGAGCGGTATAGACAAACCAGTCGATTGATTGCAGAGGGCATGAGCTCAGAGTCAGTTCCAACAGAAGCAAAGGAAGCTCTGAAAGCCAAGCGAAATAAGCCTTATCAAATATTTGAACAGATTATCAGACAAGGGCAATTAGAAGGCGATATGCATCAAGGGGACCCTTATGACCTTGCGATTCTGTTTTGGAGTACCCTCAATGGTTTAACGGTTTATCAAACTTCAAGAGATGAGGCAAGACCTCTGCCCGATAAAGGGTTTATAGCAAGAATGTTTATAAAGGAGTGTGTAAAATGAGTATAAAAGGCAAAATGTTTCACATCCTCTTAAGGTACAGACATCTTTTAAAGGGAAAGCTTGTTGCAGATGTAATTGACGAGAATACTAATATTGAAAATTTAAGGCGTGAGACAGAAGTAATGGCTATGAAGTTGGTAAAAAAAATAGAGGGCATCCGTTACGAAGAAAGTTCATTTTCAGACTTTTATTCAGAATGGGTTCGCGTAGACAACGCCCCAAAGGAAAAGGTTGTTTTGTATTTTCATGGAGGCGGCTTTGTCATGGGAAGTGCCCAGTCCCATAGAAATATTGTTGGGAATTTTGCCAAAACCCTAGGCATAGACGCACTGGTATTCGATTATCGACTGGCTCCTGAAAACCCTGCCCCTGCAGCAGTAGAGGATTCAGAGAAAATATACAGTTGGCTTCTTAGTCAGGGCTATTTGGCTCATAATATATTCTTTGTAGGCGATTCAGCTGGGGCAGGTATTGAACTAGCCACTTTGTTAAAAATCAAAGATGAGGGCGGTCAATTGCCAGCAGGGTGTGTGGCCTTTTCTCCCTGTACCGATATGACACTCTCAGGAAACTCTCATAGAACCAGAGCGAAGGCAGATCCTTGCACACCTAAAGGGGCAAACGAAACTTATACAAAGTATTATATTGGGGGTGGAGACCCTGAAAATCCTTATGTGTCGCCCCTGTTTGGCGACTTGTCGGGTTTACCGCCTATTCTCATTCAGGTAGGCGATGACGAAACCCTTTTAGATGATTCTGTAAGGTTTGCTAAAAAAGCTGAAAACGCTGGTGTAGAAGTGACCTTAAAGGTATGGAAAGGCATGTTTCATTGTTTTCCACTTCTTGCGCCAATGTTTCCAGAAGCCACAGAAGCCCTTAATGAGTCTTGTCAGTTTATAAAAGAAAAACTCAGCACGAAATGTCCTGTCGGCACACAAAAATAAATTTATAATGATATTGACCGGTCAAACAACTAGGAGGAGCGAAAAGTGATTTTACATCTTCAGAAGGCAATAGATTTTATAGATGGACACATAGAGGAGCCACTCTCTTTAGACAGGATTGCTGAACATATTGGTTTTTCTAAGTTTTACATGAACCATATGTTTAGCATTTACACGGGTTTCTCTGTCATGGAATATGTCAGAAGAAAAAAACTGGAATATGCCATAGGTCAGTTAAAAACAGACAAAAGGATCATTGATATCGCCTTAGAGGTAGGGTATTCTTCTGAAAGAGCCTTTTCGAGAGCTGTTGTCAATGCATATGGCCATTCGCCAACGTATTTTAGAGCGCATGACATACTTAAGACCCGAAACCTTGTCATTTATAATCTAAAGCTTGAAGCAGACGAAGAACGAATTCTAGCAGGATTTCCTCCAACTTTTGAAACGATTAAGGAAAATATTAAGCTGAAAGGAATTGAGACCATGAAAAAATATTTAAGCGATGTACGTTACGAAACGATAGATAAACTCCTTGTATTAAGTGGAACAGCCATTGGCAACGAACCTGAGGATGCCATTATTGACACCATGAACCGACTTGCAAAAACTTATGACATAGAAGTTTTGAGATGCTTTGGATTCGATTCACCTGTAGAAGGTACTGAGGATGTGACCCAGTTCAGAGGTTACGAAAGCTGGCTTTCAATAGACGAAAAAATGCTTGAAAAGCTTCCGAAAGAAGACTCTTTCATGTTTGAAGAAACACAAATCACTATCAAGAATATTCCAGCTTTTAGATATGCAACCCTTCGAATTGAAGACCCAATGGTCGACCCCTTTGAACGGATTGGTTCAGGGTGGCAGTTCCTAGTGAAATGGCTGGAAGATCACGACTTCAAAGAGGCAGATTTTGAGCGCTGTGAGTCGGCCAATTGTCTTGAAGAGGTTAAAATGGTAGGCGATATGATGGTGATGGATATTTATATCCCTGTGGATCGAAAATAAGTTGGAACTTTTTTTAATCATGATGCGTCTAATCAATATATATTCAACAAAAATTGAAGAACTTATAATTGGAGGTCACATCATGTTAAAAAAGAAACTGGCACTTGTTCTAGCGATGAGCATGCTTTTAAGCGTTCCAACTTTTGCAGATCATACGAAGACTAGCCCAAAATATGCACCTGAGTATTTAGCGCAAGTAAATACAGCAGAATACCAAGGTGTCATCACAGAAATCAGCAACAAACAAATTACGGTTCATTCAAATTTAACTACTCAAGGCTATGAAACAATTGTTTTCAACCTTTCAAGAGAGACTAAATTTGAAAACTGCCATCTTACAGAATTGGAAGTTGGAAATTCTATTATTGTAAAACATTCCCTTGCAATGACCCGCAGCGCTATTCCTCAAGCGGCGGCTTTATCGGTCAAACTGGGCACTTCTCTAGAGCAAACTTTTAAATATGAAGGTCTTGTCAAGGAAGTGGTTGAAGATCAAAATAAAAATCTTTTAGTCTTAGTGGCATCTTCTAATCCTTTAGAAAACAACAAAGAAATTCGATTTGTGGTTTCTAAAGACACTAAGTTAATCAATAGTAAACTGAGCGATCTAAAGGCAGGCACAAAAGTTAAACTCAGTTATGGCATGGTGATGACAATGAGTCTTCCACCTCAAACTGGGGCATTGAGCTTAGAAATTATAAAAAACACTCAAAAGACCTATGAATTTGAGGGCAAAATAACTAAAGTGACAAGTAATGGCGGCAACATTTACATGACGGTTTCTACAAAAAATACAAAAGCACTTTATAAAGAAATGATCTTTGTGGTATCATCCAAAACCAAGTTTGAAGATGGAAAAATTTCTGACTTAAAAGTCGGAGAGGAAGTTGAAGTCAAATATGGCAGTGCCATCAGCGAAAGTTTGCCGCCTCAAACGGCAGCACTCAGCATCGAAATAGACTAATGATCACAAAAAAGGCTATAGCTCAAGCAAGTATTTGCAGAGCTATAGCCTTTTTAATTAAATACATTATAATACACTTTAGAACAACATTATCGTTAAAACGGTTGAGACCCTTCTATATTCTCAAAAGTGATTTTAAACTGACAGCCGCAGTTTTCTTTGCTATGGAGACTGATATGACCGTTCAGCGACTGGGTTACAAGATTATGGACAATGTGTAGACCAAGCCCGGTGCTGCCACCTTGTTTATTGGTACTAAAGAATGGATTGAATACTTTTGATAAATTTTCTTCGGGAATTCCACGACCATCGTCCTCATAAATCAAAACGATAGCCGGTCCAGATTGTTCAACATGAATATGAATGTTGCCCTGCTCTCTGTCGGCAAACCCGTGCACCAATGAGTTCATTACAAAATTGGTAGTGATTTGGGAAATGGCACCGGGATAACTGACAAGTTCCAGCTCTTCTGGACATTGAAAGTCTACCGTATAAGGTGTCTTCTTCAACTTAGGGTACAAACTTTTCAGTACATCTTGAATGGTGTCGTAGATTTTAAATTTTCTGAGTTCATGGGAGGATTGATCCACGGCAACTTGCTTAAAACTTGCGACGAGACTGGCGGCTCTCTCCAAATTTGAGTTAAGCAATTCAAGTTCCTCGTCGGAGCTAAAGAGGAATTCTTCAAGCTCGGAGCGGTGAAGGGCCTCTTTTTCAAATTTATGTTTGAGTTCTTTATGAAGGGTTGCGATATGACTGGATAATGTGACGCCAACACCTAATGGGGTATTAATTTCATGGGCAACACCTGCTACTAATTCACCTAATGCGGTGAGTTTTTCAGAAATAATCAGTTGTTCTTGAGTCTCCTTAAGGTTTTCCAAGGATAGTTCCAATTCTGCCTGAGACTCTTCTAGTTCACCCAAAGTCTGCTCAAGGTATTCATTGGTAGCGGTAAGACTTTCTGTGCGTTGGCGAACCCGCTCTTCTAACTCAGAGTTTCTAACGAGAATTGCGCTGAACTGAGCTTTAGAAAAGAAGTACAGAAAGAGCCCCGTAACGATGACATAGAGCCATCCTTTTATGACGCTTACATATTTTATCATCTCAATGTCTCGAAAAATTACGGAAACCCATTGGTCTGAAAACAAAATCCAGAGGAATCCAATGGTCATATAACTGAGTGCAATTTTTAAAGCTTGATTATTTTTTATAAGTTTCATCAAATCCCCCAACAAAGCGATAAATTTTTAATGAATACAACTTGACTCTCACACTATGAGAGACATTATACTAAAATTGAGCTCAGGAAACAAACATATGTGAGGTGTAAAAATGTTAAAAATTGGTGATTTTTCAAAGCTATCAAGGATTAGTATTCGGATGTTGAGGCATTATGACGAAATGGGTCTATTGACTCCTGTAAATATTGACGATGCTACCAGCTACCGTTATTACAGCGAAGATCAACTACCTGTAGCAGGGCGCATCATCGCGCTAAAGCACATGGGTTTTGGACTTACCGCCATTGGTGAAATACTTAAGGTTTACAATGACCCAAAAGCCTTGTCTGAGTTTCTGGCAATCAAAAAAGCGGAAGTAGAAGCTGAAGCCGATGAACTCAATCAACGTCTGCGACTCCTTGAAACAACGATTATGCGTTTACGAAAGGATGGTACAGCGATGTCTTATAATGTGATTTTAAAATCTTTACCAGAAAGAAATGTGGCAAGTGTTAGAAAAACGATTCCAGCTTATGATCAAGAAGGTACGCTTTGGATGTTGCTAAACCAAGAAACAGCCACTATGAATGTTCAGCCTGCAGATCCTTGCTATAGCCTTGCAATGTTCCACGATGAAGGCTACAAAGAAAAAGATGTGGATGTGGAAATACAGACGGCAGTGAAAGGGCAATACCCGAACACTGAAAACGTGGTCTTTAAAAGTGTAGCTGAAACGACTGTAGCCTCAGCCACCTATAAAGGCAGCTATGACCAAATTACCGACGTGAACCTCGCAGTTGCTAACTGGGTACGTGACAACGGTTACGAATTTAACGGTGCTATGTTCTGTATATACCATGTTAGTCCAGGACAAACTCAAAAACCTGAAGAATGGGTAACCGAGGTTTGCTATCCAGTTAAAGCAAAATAAATTTTGATGAAAAGTAGGGTACACTTCAATGACTTATAAAACGGCTTAAATCGCTAGCGTGTATAATATCTTTTCTGACAGACACCTTGAACAACTGAAGTTTCTCCGCATTGCCTTTCGGGCTGAAATTATAAGTGATCAGCTAAGAGATAGGGAACGAAACGGATGCACAGATTATGATAGAACACTTGAAAAATATAAAAGTCTCCAGTATGCCACCACCTAGTTAAGGCGGTGGTATACTTTTTTGGTGAAAACCAACCGAGTTTTGGTGCCAGTGTCTCACTAGAAATGGCGGAAACAGGAGGCTTATATGAATGAAATTTTTAATGAAGAAAATCTATACCTTCAAGGCGTTAAGACAGAACTCAATCGAACCTTAAGTGAAATGAACCGCCAAGTTTTACGGTATGAGACGGAGTTTAAAGAGTCTATGAAGTATCTATGGGAAAACAGAAGTGGCATGGATTCTATGGAAATATTCTCTAACGAAAGATCCGTCACTCAAATTGTTAATACTGGAGAGTTCACAGTAAAGCAGAGAGCTGTCATCGAAAAATTAATGGATTCTCCTTACTTTGCCAGATTAGATTTTCAACATGAAGATGATTCTGAGGCAGAGGCTTTTTACATTGGCAGATTTGCCTTTGTAGACGAGAAGGGCAACCTTCTTATTCACGATTGGCGTGCGCCAATCTCCAGTTTGTACTACGATTTTGAACTAGGTACAGCTTATTTTGAAGCACCCATTGGCAGAATAAAAGGGTACATGACCTTAAAAAGGCAGTTTAAAATTAAACAAGGGCAAATGGAATACGCATTTGAAAGTGGTATCAGCATCCATGATGAAGTTTTACAAAAAGAACTGAGTCATACTTCTGACTTGAAAATGAAAAATATAGTAGCAACCATTCAAAAGGAACAGAATCAGATTATCCGAAGTGAAGATTCTGAAGTTCTGATTATTCAGGGCGTTGCTGGTTCAGGGAAGACCTCCATTGCACTTCACCGCATTGCCTACCTCCTATATAAATATCAAAAGCGCCTGTCCGCCGAAAATGTGGTTATTGTTTCACCGAACAAAGTCTTCGCCGATTACATTTCTAACGTACTGCCAGAACTGGGAGAAGAGCCTATATTGGAAACCAGTTTTGAAAATATGGCATTGGAATTGCTCGGTGAGGGCATTTCCTTCGAGGGGGTTGAATTACAAGTTGAAAAACTCATTGAGGGGAAAGATTCAGGTTATTTAAATCGAATGAAAACCAAAGCATCGATGGCGTTTTTAAGTCTTTTAGATGAGTATGTCCAAACCAATCTGCAGGAGAAAAAAAACATTTCATCACACTACAAATCTTTTTTTGAGTTCATTCAAAGACCCGATTTGCTTGCTCTAAAAGAGGGAAAACAATTGGAATGGGCGGATGTCTACCCACTCATTTATTTAAAAATTCATTTTGAAGGGGTTAAGGCCTATGAGGGAATAAAACACCTTATCATAGACGAAATGCAAGACTATACCCCCGTACAATATGCGGTGGTGAACAAATTATTTAGCTGCCCTAAAACTATCTTAGGCGACTTTGGACAGGCGGTGAACCCCTACCACAGAATGTCTCAGTCCTTATTTGAAACCCTTTTTCAGAAGATGAAGTTCGTCAAGCTTAACAAAAGTTATCGTTCCACCTTTGAAATTATTAAATTCGCTGAAAAAATTCAAGACCATGAAATCGAACCTGTAGAACGCCACGGAGAGGTGCCTCAAATCATTCAATTGAAAAGCTGCCTTCATGAAGTCAGCCAAATCAAAGCCTTGATTGAAGTCTTTGAAGAAAAGTCGTACACCACTTTGGGTATCATCTGCAGATCAAAAAAGCAGGCTGAAATCCTCTACAAAGAGTTGGTTAAAACCTGCAAAGTCAATTTAATTGATTCCAACACCAAGAATTTTTCAAAGGGAGTTACTTTAACCTCAGTCCACATGGCAAAGGGACTAGAGTTCGATGAAGTCATTGTTCCCAGTGTCAGCGCTGAATACTACTATTCTGAACATGACAAAAGTCTTCTTTATATAGCTTGTACCAGAGCCATGCACAAGTTAACGCTGACTTATGAGGGACAGCGGTCGGAGTTGTTGGGCTAAAATCGAAGTACTGGTTTTTAATCGAGTTTACTAGCTTAAAATAGAAAAAAAGCCGCCCGTTAGTTCACGAGAGCGGCTTTTTCAACTTCAGTATTACGTTTTCCCCCTAGCAAAATACCGCTAAAGAGGGCAGTAAAAGGGGCTACCGTCACAAGACCAATGCTGCCTGCCAAGGTATGGAGTATTTCTGCGGAAACAAAATTCAGATTTAAAATGTTAATCATAGGAGTGCCTTGAGCCATGAAGACCATAAAAAGACCTAAACAACTGCCTGAATAAGCGAATAGCAAGGTGGTGGTCATGGTGCCCATAACAGAGCGACCAACATTCATACCTGACTGGATCAGGTCTTTCCTGGTGTAGTGAGGGGCGCTAATGGCGACTTCGTGGACGGCAGAGGTAATATCTACAGCGACGTCCATCATGGCACCGCAAGCGGCTAAAAAGATACTGGCAATGAACAAAGCACTCAAGTCTAAATGGGCGTAGCCTGAATATATTAGGGTTTCGGAGTAAGCCATAACGGCACCGTGTATTTTAAAGAGGTGAAGTCCTCCATAAGCCAATACCACCGTTGCAATTAAACCTGCCATGGTTCCTAGAATGGCTGCAATAGATCGCTTATCTAAACCGTATACAAAGACAATAATGATCACCGTCAGTAAGCTGACCAAAATTACCGTGAGAAAGATGGGATTATAACCCTTTAGACAAGCGGGGATTAGCCACTTCCAAATTGAGAGGACAGTAATGCCAAAGGAGAGGAAAGACCTTACCCCTGTCCAGCCTGCAAAGGCAATCAATAAGAGAATGAATAGAGCCAGAAGCCACATAATCTTGTCAATGCGGTAGTGATCGATTAAGTTGACGAACAAAACGGTGTCACCTTCAAGATTGATGGCAGCTAAAGCCTTATCCACTGGGGCAAATATTTTGTCACTTTCCATTTTTCCCATGAGTAAATTGGTACCCTCAAGAACTTTTCCTTTTAGAGGTCCTTTAGTAGGGATTACCTGACAGATTTGTTCACCCACAGTAGTAGCGCCAATCTGCTTGACGCCTTGGTTGTCGACGGACTCAATCATGACTGGAACTTTGCTGATGTTATCAAACTCTTTTTCTTCATAAAGCGAAGGGCTGAGGAGCAGCAGAAGGAACAAAACAGCAAATACACAGGTGGGAACAGTAATTCTCCAATTTTGAATGAGTTGGTTTTTGAAAGTTGAGTAAAGTGTTTTGAACACGACTGCCAATCCTCCTAAAACTATTTTATAGCTGTCAATGCACTCAATTTTTTATAAACGTCTGTGTTGTCGTATTGACCATTGAAAAGATTAGCGCCAATGCCTTGTGCGAATACAGCAGTTGGAATCCCTGTGTGTGAGTAAGACGTCCAGCCTATGCCTGACTTGTTGTTGAGTAAATGAGTCAAAGTCATAGATAAAGGTTCATAACTACCATAGAGCTGACCTTCTTTTTCAGTTAATTTCCTTTGGTCAGGGTCAATCATGCTTAAGGTAAAGGCATCTTTTAATGTTTGAAGTTCAAGGTCTGAGAGGATCAGAGTCTTAGGTGTTTTATCCGTCGCTTTTTCTTTAGTCACCAAACCGAAGTTAGTGGAGATATCTGCTAAAACATTCTCAAAACTTGTCTTTTGAGATCTGAATAGGCTGATTTGTTCGTCGTAAGCTTCATAAGACATCTTTTGACCAGCGATTTGAGGCAAGTAAGTTGAATAGCCCGTACCTGCAAAACCAACGCTCATACCACCTGTTTCGTGGTCACCTGTAACGATAATCAAAGTTTCTTGAGGGTGTTTTTTGTAGAATTTAATGGATTCATTTACAGCGTTGTTAAATGCAATGGTATCGTTAATGGAGGCGGCTGCATCGTTGGCGTGACAAGCCCAGTCAATTTTACCCCCTTCTATCATCATGAAAAATCCTTTATCGTTGTCTAAAACGTCAATCCCTTTTCTGGTAAAGTCAGCTAAAGAAAGTTCTCCACGCTCTCTGTCCATTTCATAAGGCAGTGCGCTTTCAACTGTATTAGGGCTGATGGCAATGACTTTTTTGCTGGTTTTGTTTAAGGCGAGAATACTATTATTGTCTGTAGCAAGGGTATAGCCTTTAGCTTTTGCTATTTCAAGGATATTCTTTTGGTCATTCTTTTTACCATTTGGAGAGAGGAAATTGCCACCGCCGAAGTAATCGAAATTACTGTTGACCAGTTCATTTCCAATTTCATAATAGTTGCCTCTTGAAGGCTGGTGAGCATAATAAGCGGCTGGTGTGGCGTGGTTAATCGGAACAGAAGAAACAATCCCAATCTTATAGCCTTTTTGCTTTTTTAACTTTTCAGCAACGGTTTCGTAGGCAACTTTCTTCTGTTCGTCCATGTTGATAACACCGCTAAGGGTCTTATGTCCTGTTGAAAGTGAAGTCGCTGTTGAAGCAGAGTCAGGGCAGAATGAAGACGAATCAAAGGTAGTCGCAGAGCCTACCCCAGGGAATGACATAAAGTCAAAATTCTGAGGTTTAGGGGATCCACCTTTGGTATTGAGTGCCCCTAAGTATTCCGTTGCAGAGGTCAATTGTGGATAAGTCATACCATCGCCAATAAACATAAAGATGTACTTCGGCGCTTTCCCATTCCAACTATTGGTAGCCGAGTCTGCTTGGGCGGGTACACTCATTTGAGTTCCCACAAATACCCCAGAGGCAATAATGCTCAGTGAGACACCACAGGCGATGATTTTTTTCGCAGATTGATTCATGTCGTTCCTCCTAATTAATTTAATGATGTATGGGTCAGAGATGGCCTCGTCTGACTATGGCTTCAGTATACTTTTAATATGTTAAAGGAAAGGGGTGTTTGGGTTATAACTGTGTAAAGCAAAATCACTTTTTATGTAAACTTATTACTAGACATTTCCCATAAAACGTCTAAAATTTAGACAATTTAGTGCTTCTGTCTATAGTGACTGTACCCCATTTGGCGTAAATTAAGACTAGCAAAAGTCACTATATTTCAGGAGGTGCAACAATGTATTACAGTAACGGTAATTACGAAGCATTTGCAAAACCAAGAAAACCAGAAGGCGTAGACAATAAAAAAGCCTATATGATCGGTTCAGGTCTTGCATCCCTTTCAGCAGCAGCGTTTCTTATTAGAGACGGCCAAATGAAGGGTGAAAATATTGTTATTTTCGAAACAGCTAACATCGCAGGTGGTGCTTTAGACGGCATTAAAGACGATGGCAGAGGCTTTATCGTTAGAGGCGGCAGAGAAATGGAAAACCATTTCGAATGTTTATGGGATTTGTTCAGATCGATTCCTTCTTTAGAAACTGAAAATGCATCTGTATTAGATGAATTCTACTGGCTCAACAAAGAAGATCCAAACTACTCACTTCAAAGAGCAATCCTTAATAGAGGGGAAGACGCTAAAACAGGTCACACATTCACACTCTCTCAAACAGCTTCAATGGAAATTGTGAAACTTTACATGACACCAGAAGCAGCACTAGACAACGTAAAAATTACTGACGTTTTCTCAGACGATTTCTTCGCCTCAAACTTCTGGTTATATTGGCAAACCATGTTCGCATTCGAGCCATGGCACAGTGCGACAGAAATGAGAAGATACATCTGCAGATTCATTCACCATATCGGCGGTCTTCCAGACTTCTCAGCCCTTAAATTTACTAAATTCAACCAATATGAATCTCTTGCGTTGCCACTTGCTAACTACCTTGAAAGCCAAGGCGTTAAAATTCAATACGATACAACCGTTACAAATGTAGTTTTCGACATTACAGCAGACAAGAAAGTAGCTAAGAAATTAGCGTACAGAGAAAATGGCGTTGAAAAGGAAATGAACTTAACTGAAAACGATCTCATTTTCATTACAAACGGCAGTAACGTTGAAAGTTCAACACTTGGTGACAACCACACACCTGCAGTGATGAACACTGATCTTGGCCCAAGCTGGGAACTTTGGAAACGCATTGCAGCGCAAGATCCTGCATTCGGTCAACCCGATAAATTCTGCGGCAACATTCCAGAAAGCAACTGGGAATCTGCGACAATCATGACTTTAGATAAAAAAATTCCACCATACATTGAAAAAATCTGTAAAAGAGATCCATTCAACGGTAAAGTTGTAACCGGTGGTATCATCTCTATTAAAGATTCAAGCTGGTTAATGAGCTTCACTTTGAACCGTCAACCACACTTTAAAAACCAACCAAAAGATCAACTTTGCGTTTGGGTATACAGCCTCTACTGTGACGTACCTGGAGACTATATCAAAAAACCAATGAAAGATTGTACAGGTATTGAAATCACTCAAGAATGGCTCTACCACATGGGCGTTCCTGAATCAGAAATTTTGGAAATGGCAACGAACTCAGCAAACTGTATTCCTTGCATGATGCCTTATGTAACAGCTTACTTCATGCCTAGAGAAGCTGGTGACAGACCAAACGTCGTACCAGAAGGTTGCGTCAATGCAGCATTCATCGGTAACTTTGCTGAGACACCAAGAGACACAGTCTTCACGACTGAGTACTCTGTGAGAACAGCTATGGAAGCGGTTTACACTTTGCTTAACGTAGACAGAGGTGTTCCAGAAGTCTTTGCTTCAGCATATGACGTTCGCGTGATGTTAGACTCAACAGCTAAAATGATGGACGGCAAAAAATTAACAGATCTTCAATTGCCTCCAGAACAACAAATGATGGTAATGGGTCTTATGCAAAAAGTGGGCAGAACGGTTGTGCCACAACTTTTGAAAGAATATAACTTAATTTAGTCAAAAATGAAAAGGATTGCCTGAAGTTGATTAATTCAACTGGGCAACCCTTTTTTTTATGTATAGCACATTTTAACATGAATTGATGAAAATGAGCTTTCCTTTTATTTACTGATTGTTAATATTTATATATAATTATAAATTTATAATGGGGTATAATGAAAAAAAGATAATATTTAAAAAGTGAAAAGGGCTATATCAATCTATGAGGGGGAATTCAATGGGCATTCTGAACAGGCATCCCAAAATCAAATCCTACCATGTATTTATCATTTGCTTTTTATTTATCGGTTGTGGCTTTTTATACCTCAGCAGCACTATCCAAAATAGCAATGATAAAGCCCTTGTCATTAGTGAATTGAACCAGTTTGATAACCTGAGCACAACAGAGGGACTTGCGGTGAACATGACTACCACGCCAAGTTGGAAGGGTGAAGGGAAGCTTATTGGGGCTCAATATGACGGAATCATTCTCAATCGTTTAGATCAGGAAATTACTGACTGGCGCATAGAGATTACAACACCTGAGGGCAGCAAGTTTGACGGTGGATGGAATGGCGTTTATAGTCATGCCGATGGGCATTTGGTCATTAAAGCAGTAGATTATAACACTCTCATCAAGCCCAATAGTGAAGACGCCAGCTTTGGTTTTATTCTCTATACCCCTGGGCCCATTAAGGTTGAAAAGATAAGAGTTGAAGGTTACCGCGTATATGAGTTAAATGATTTTTCTCTATTTTGGATTTTGGTTGGGGCTTCTTTCTTAATGGCATTTTTGTGGATTGCCTATTTTATTTCTGACTACAGAGTTCGTCTATTTAGAGTTAAACATGCAGAAGATAAAAAAATGATTATACAATCGTTGAATACTTTTGCAAACTTTATCGATGCAAAGGACTCTTACACCAAAGGACATTCAACTCGAGTGGCTTGTTACAGTAAAGAAATTGCAAGACGTCTGGGACTGAAACCTGAGGAGCAAGAAAATCTATATTATATTGCTTTACTTCATGACGTGGGCAAAGTCGGCGTTCGCAATGAAATTTTAGATAAACCCGGCAAACTCACAGAAGCGGAACTTGAAGCAATTCAAATGCATACCTTGATTGGTGCCGATATTCTTAAAGATTTTACTGCACTAAAGGGGATTGCTGAAGGGGCAAGATACCATCATGAGTTTTACGATGGCAACGGCTATCCTAGTAAACTGAAGGGTCTAGAAATTCCACTTTACGCAAGAATTATTTGTGTTGCAGATGCTTACGATGCTATGTCCAGCGATCGTTATTATAGAAATCGCCTCAGCGAAGCGCTGATTCTCTCAGAGTTGAGGACCTGCTCAGGCACACAGTTTGACCCTGAAATTGTCCATCATATGATGAAGATGATTGAAGAGGGATACATAAAAGATATTTATGAAGAAAACGCCAATTGAGAGGCGTTTTCTTTTTGTTTTGATTTCTAGTTGACAATGATTACAAATTACATTATAGTTGTATGTACAAGCAACAAGTATTACATGTAAACGAGGAGGTGCTCCATGGATCAGGAAAAAAGCTGTGATTTGGATTGTCGTTTAGACGATTGCCTATTTTTTTCAGTGACAAAGTTAGCTCGGGTATTTGGCAAAATGGCAGAGGAATCTTTTGGTAAAACAGGGCTTTCACCTAGTCATGCATTGATTCTTTACTTGGTCAATCGAAACGGGCCACTCCATCAGAAAGAGATTGGGGAAAAGCTTCACCTTACCCCGTCCACCATCACTCGGTTTATTGAAAAACTGGAAACTAAGGGATTGGTGACGAAGACCATCGAAGGGAAAAATGCTTTCATTGCTACCACAGATAAGGGCTTGGCTTTACAGCCAGAAGTTATACAGGCATGGCGTCTTCTTCATGAAAAATATGACAACATTTTGTCGGAGGAAGAGGCGATCCAGTTTATAGGTCTTAGCGAGAAGTTGTTAAGTGCCTTAGACCATCAAGAAGATTAATGAAGAATTGATAATTAAAAGTTTAAGTAATAATTGAAAAGGAGGCGTTTTATGAGTTTAGGCGCACAAGTATTAGTGGGAGTCATCGCCTTAGAGCATTTATTTATAGCATGGCTAGAAATGTTTGCATGGACCAGTAAAGGGGCAAAATTCTTCCCACAGCTAGGTCAAGATTTTTTAGAGAAAACTAAGGGAATGGCGGCCAATCAAGGTTTGTACAATGGCTTTTTAGCAGCAGGCCTCATTTGGGCCATTTTTATTACAGAAGCAGCTTGGAGCTTATATGTGGCTCAATTCTTTTTAGGCTGTGTGATCGTGGCAGGCGTATTTGGCGCTATGACATCATCAAAAGGGATTTTATTTAAACAAGGTTTGCCAGCTTTGATTGTATTGTTGGCTATTCAATTTATTTAATAGAGAGAGGAAAATTATTATGAATGAAACGATTAGAGGCATACAAAATCACAGATCCATTAGAAGTTTTTTAGACAAAGACATTGACGAAGCAATCCTTGAAGAGATTTTAAAGGCTTCACAGGCCATGCCGAATTCCATTAACGGCCAACAGACTTCTGTGGTCGTGGTCAAAGATAAGGCAGTCAAAGGGAAGATTGCGGAACTCACAGGCGGTCAAAAATGGATAGACGACGCCCCGGTATTTTTAGTATTCCTCATGGACTTCTATAAGACAGACCTTGGGGCGAAGAAAAACGGTATCACTCAAGTAATCCATGAAAGTATTGAAGGCAGTCTTGTGGGTACATTCGATGCAGGGCTTAACATGGGCGCTGCGATTATATCGGCTGAGTCCCTTGGCCTCGGCATTGTCCCAATTGGTGGGGTTAGAAAAGACCCTGAAACTATGATCGAACTTTTAGGTCTGCCAAAATACACTTACCCTGTGGCGGGTTTAGCAATAGGCTACCCTAAAGAACCTTCTCATAAAAAACCAAGACTTCCCCTCAATACTTTTAGACATAATGAAACCTATCAAGCAGAGGGATTAGAAGCAGCTATAGACACTTATGACGCTGAAATGGCAGATTACTTAAAATCCATTGGACGTGAACAAGAGGGCAATTGGAGTCAGTATACATCAAATATTTATCAATATGTCTACTATCCAAAAGTGTACCCTACGATGAAAGATCAAGATTTTAAAAACGATAAATAGAGAGAAACCCTGAAGCGGCAACAAGGCTTCGGGGTTTTTAGCAAAATGAGCAAGGATATTCATGAGGACTCTTATAAAAACAACCACTACGCTTACGAGGAGTCTGAATGGGTAGAAGTCATTTATAAATACAAATGCAGGAGGTCAATAATATGGAACTAGGCATTATAGGACTCGGAAAAATGGGATATCCACTAGCTTTAAATAGTAAGGAAAGAGGCATTGAAGTTGCTGTATTCAGTGAAAATATTGAAAAATTAAATCTTGCGCAGCAAGATGGGATAAAGGGTTTTCATCAGTTAGAGGCTTTTGTAAAGGGTCTTAAAAAGCCGAGAGTGATATGGCTCATGATTCCTGCAGGAGACCCAGTAGATAATATGATTACTCAACTCATCCCTTACCTCAGCCCAGAAGATGTGATTATAGACGGCGGGAATTCTCGGTATAGGGACAGCATAGCCCGGTACAAAACTTTAAAGGAAAAGGGCATTCACTTTTTAGATGTAGGGACCAGCGGCGGCGTGTCAGGCGCAAGAAATGGAGCTTGCCTCATGATTGGCGGGGATGTTGAAGTTTATAACAGATTGGAACCTATTTTCCAAGCCATTAGCAACGGCAATGGCTGTGCGAGAATGGGCGAGTCAGGTGCGGGTCACTATGTGAAAATGATTCACAACGGCATTGAGTACGGCATGATGCAAGCTATTGGAGAAGGTTTAGGCATTTTAAAGGAAAGTGAATATGATTTTCAATTAGACCAAGTGACTCAGGTGTGGCAGTCGGGGTCTATCATTACGGGACTGCTCATGGACGTAACGGCAGATGCGCTTAAAAAAGATGCTGAGTTGTCTGCTATTGAAGGCATTGTAAACGTTTCGGGAGAAGCGGAGTGGACAGTCGAGGAAGCAGTGCGCTTAAAAGTTGCAGCCCCTGTCATCAGTGCCTCCCTCTTTGCAAGGTTTAAATCTTTAGATAGAGAAAAATTCTCTGAAAAATCTCTGGCAGCCATGCGAAATGAGTTTGGCGGGCACAAGGTCGTCAAACGTGGAGGGGTCTAATATGAAAAAGGAACCCAGTATTTTAGTAATCTTCGGTGGCACGGGGGACTTAATCGCAAAAAAGGTACTGCCCGCCCTGAACCAATGGTATGAGGAACAATTGCCCTATGAACAAGTGCTTTGTTTGGGTCGGAGAAGTTTCACCACTGAGGATTACCTAAATTTTATTCAAGAAAAAGGGCAGTTTCAGTGGGTAGACAGCCTTAAAGAGCGGGTTCAGTACTTGAGTCTAGAGTTCAACCATGCCGAGGACTATCCGGGGCTAAAGAAGCTTTTGGGAAAGAGTACTAAGAAAAAACTCACCTTTTATTTGGCGGTTAAACCGGAAGCTTTTGTCACCATTACCGAGCATCTAAATCGGGTAGGGCTGTTGGAAAAGGCCAATGCCCAGCACAAAATTATATTTGAAAAGCCTTTTGGAGCAAGTTTGAAGTCCTCTCAGAGTATTCAAAAGGCCATTTTAAACTTAGTCGATGAAGAGCAAATTTATAGAATTGATCACTATTTGGGGAAAGATATGATCCGCAACATTTTAGCCCTTCGCTTTGGGAACCGTCTTTTTCAGGAGAGTTGGAACGGCCATGTGATTTCTTCTGTGAAAATTGTCAGTTCTGAAACGGCAGGGGTTGAAGAGCGCCTTGACTATTATGACCATGCTGGAGCTATTAACGATATGATTCAAAGTCACTTATTGCAATTGGTAGCTTTGATTGCCATGGACGAACCTAAAGATTTTAGTGCAGAGTCCATTCGGGCAGAAAAATTTGAAATCATGAAGCACATTCGCCTGTCAGAGACTGAACCAGTCCTAAGGGGTCAGTACAAAGGCTATAGAGAAATTGACAAAAGTCTTTCTTCCTCTGAGACAGAAACCTACGTGAAGACGACTTTAGCGGTTCACAGACCGAACTGGAAAGACACGCCTTTCATCGTGGAAACTGGGAAGAAAATGAAAGAAAAGCGTATGGAAATCATCATCGCCTACAGACCTAAGACCTTGCATATAAGCGATTCAGAAGCTTTAGAGGTAGCGCCAAATGTGCTGACTATACAAGTTTACCCGACGGAGGGAGTCCACCTCAGATTCAATTCTAAGGCACCGGGCTACGACTTCCAAATGGACCCTGTAGACGCAGACTATTGCCACGACTGTAGAAGTATTGGCAACAAGCCAGAAGCCTATGTGAAGCTTTTAATGGATGCAGAGGCAGGGGATAAGACCCTCTTTGGAAGTTGGAAGGAACTTGAAGTCCAGTGGAAAATTGCAGACCAAATAAAGGAAGCGGCGGCGCAGAGCATTTTAAATTTTTATGACGTAATAGACCTTTAAGATTCTATAAGGAGGATGAATGATGAATTGGCTACCACTATCCGTGCCCATTACAAGTCAAATGACTGTTTATAAAAATATTGAATCCAAGCGACCTCAAGTCGAAAACACCCGAAATTTTGAGGCGCACGGCATTTATGAAAGTACCCTTCATTTGCCCATGCACACGGGAACCCATATAGACTACCCACTGCACGCCATTGAAGGGGGGAAAGTCTCGTCGGACTACAGCCTTTTCCCAGCCTTTTTTAAAGCTTATGTCTTAGATCTTTCTGAGAATACAACTGGTAAAAAACTGGAATTCATAGGGGTTGAACACCTTAAAAACTTAGATTTATCCGATGTAGATGCCATCTTCTTCAAGACATTAAGGGAACCCATGACTCAATTTGACTTTGAATTTCCTTGGCTGAACCAAGAGGGAGCTGCCTATTTGTCTACCTTGCCGCTAAAATTTGTAGGCATTGACCAACTGGGCATAGAGCGAAACCAACCCGACCATATGACCCATATTTCCCTTTTGTCTCAGGATATTCTCATTATAGAAGGGCTGAATTTAACAGCCCTTAATAGTGGTGTTTACGATTTCACAGCCTTTACTCTGGGCGTTGAGAAGGTAGAAGCGGAGCCGCTGATGGTTTATGCACTGATTTAAGAAGCTAAAGATCCATGATTCGAGGGGTGACCTATCTCATTTTTACTGTAATCAATAAGTCCCCTCGATCCCAAAACTGGGTCGAGGGGGAAAACTTTACAAAATCGGCACACAGATTTCACAGAGGTGCTGATTTATTTTTTTTGCAGCGTAACGTTCTACAATGGGTCTGTTAGGGTCAAGTTCAAGAGATTCCCCAGCCAGACAAGGGAAAATCTTCTGCCAAGCGGCTTGAACCCCTTCTGGAGTGTGAGGAATGAGGAAAACGGCATATTTGCCATGGGGCGTTGTGCCCATATGGATTGTTGGGTCTTGGGTTGTGGTTGTTTCTGGGTAGATACCAGTTTCAATAGCTTCGGATACTAATGCCTGAGAAACTGGATCAATCACCAAACAAGTGTCATAGCGGCAGTCTTCAGGCAGGGTTACTTGAGGATTGTCCTGAGCAATGCCTAATATGACAGTATCCTCGTCGAGCAAGTGGTTTTCATCGGCCCAAGCCTTAAGACTTTCCATGGTTTGTATGTTCTCAGCCCCATAAGGGCCAACACGTCTCATATAAACCATTTTTATTTCGGGTATCTTTTCTATTGTTAAATTCATGTTTTTTCATCCTTTCAAAAGTGGTTTGACCGGTCTATAAGTAACTTACTATGATATAAAATGAAAAACAAACACATTTTTAAAATCCACATTAAGGGAATATACAGACTTCTTCGTTAAGATAGAGTTTAAACGCCCCCCACATGAATAAAAAACGAGAGGACTGAGGATAATGAAAAATGGAATACTGAAGAAACTCCTAGCGGGAACACTGATTGCTTCTATGACTTTAAGCAGTGTGGCCTTTGCAGCAGATACTGGAGTTAAAAGTTT
This sequence comes from uncultured Peptostreptococcaceae bacterium, assembly GCA_964404895.1. Lineage (GTDB taxonomy): Bacteria > Bacillota > Clostridia > Peptostreptococcales > Acidaminobacteraceae > JBGSUZ01. The sequence continues at coordinate 300,297 of CAYOLV010000001.1, forward strand.
AAATGTCACATATGGTGGCATGGGCATGACCTTGAATAACAAAGAAGTTGCCTTAAAAGATACCAGCAATAATAAGATTGAGATCATTACTTATAACAAGGTAAATTACTTGCCTATTCAACCCATTGCAAAAGCTCTAGGTTGGACGATGACTTACGATGCAAAAACGAAAGCAGTAACTTTAAAGGGTACAACTGCTCAAGCAGCCACTACAGTTGCGTCGAGCACTACAACGACGACAATTGGAACGCCTCCTACTGGTGGAACCCCGCCATCTACTGGCGGCACCTCGCCATCAACTGGCGGCACTTCGCCAGCTACGGGAGAAATGCCGACGGGAACGCCTCCGACAGGTGAACCACCTACTGGCGGCACCTCGCCATCTACGGGCACACCTCCGACAGGCACTCCGCCGACAGGAACACCTCCAACAAATAATGGGGCAACAGATACAAAAACCACAGCAGTGACAACTGCTGCAAATAGCACTACAACAGCGGCAACCAATGCCAAAATCACAAAAACAAAAGCAACAACACTAAAAATATCTGCTATCTATGGTCAGAAATACACAGTCAACAGCAAAACGATCACTTTAGCCAATACCTCTACAGTTACTTTAGCGGGATTTGTTTGCAACGGTGTGGTTTATTTGCCAGTTAAAGCTGTTGAACAAGTATTCAGTTTCAAAAGCAGTGTAGATACAAAGAATTCAGTCATCATGCTGACCGGTGGTGCTTCTCTTAAAGGGGCGGCAACAACACCAACAACTCAAAGCAGTGTTACAGGAACGGCGGTCTATAAAGTTTCTAGCAGTGTAGAGACTTTAACGGATAAGACTTATGTGGCTACAAAAGCCAATCAATCTGCTGTCATTGTTTCAAAAGGCGGTTCGGCGACTTTGAGCAACGTGACTGTTACAAAAAGTGGAGACAGCACAGCGGTTGAAACCAGTAACTTTACAGGACTCAATGCAGGTGTTTTAATTGAAAATGGGGGACAGCTCTCCATAAATGATGGCGTTATTACAACCGACGCAGAAGGTTCTAATGCAGTGGTTTCAACAGGCGAAGGCTCAAAAGTTACCATTGATGGCATTACGATCAATACCAGCAAAGATTCTGCAAGGGGACTTCACGCCACATATAACGGGACCATCATTGCATCAGATGTGAATATTCATACAAAAGGTGCTCATAGTGGTGCCATCACTACAGATAGAGGTGAAGGCACTGTTACGGTCAATGGCGGGACTGTTGTAACATCAGGCGAGGGTTCACCAGGGATTTACTCAACGGGGAATATCACGGTGAGCAATTTGACTTCAACCTCTTCAGGCTCTGAGGCTGCTGTAATTGAAGGGAAAAATTCAATCACTTTGACAGATTCCATCCTTTCAGGCGCTAAAAAATGGGGCGTCATGATTTACCAAAGCTTCTCAGGAGATGCAGGCACTGGAACTGGTACATTTACCATGACAGGGGGCTCTTTGACAGCCGCGACTGGCCCACTCTTCTATTCAACCAACACCAATGGGGTCATCCATTTAACTGGGGTTAAGTTGAGCCAGACATCTGACATTTTCATTCAAGCAGACGGCAATAATCAATGGGGCACAAAAGGCTCTAACGGCTCTAACCTCGTGGTGACTGCTGATAGTCAAACAGTAGAGGGCAGTATTGTTGCAGATGCCATCAGTACTGTTAAAATGACCCTGAAAAATGCTTCCACTTTAACTGGGGCAATCAATGGAGACAATACCGCAAAAGTGATGGCTCTTTCTTTAGATGCGAGCAGTATTTGGAATGTGACTGGGGACTCTTACCTCACTACAATAGTAAACGAAGACATCGACTTGAGTAATATTATAGACAACGGTCACAACGTTTATTATGATTCAAGCCAATCGGCAAACAGTTGGTTAGAAGGTAAGACGATTACACTTGCAGGCGGTGGAATACTAATGCCAGTATCGGCAAAATAATGTCTCTAACGACAAGAAAATGGCTAAAATGAATGCTAAATTACATCAATAGTGTACTTATTATGGTTGTCGGATATTATATCTGGCGACCTGTTTTTTTTTAGTATAAAATAACCCTGAATAGGTTTGTAATGTCAAATTATTGAGGATTATCAAATCATGACTAAAAATGTTTTGAACAAAAACCGCTTAATATGGATAATTTATGGAACCGTATTACTGATTGTTTTAGCGGGGTATCTCTTGGTTCACCTTGGCCCCGAAACGCCTTATCGTTTTCCAGATCAGAATATTACAACCATCAACCAAGGATGGACTTCAGCCTATGATGGGAAGGTCTATAACTTGCCCGCGGTTTTACCCGGCCCTGCAGACCAACCTTTTGCAATATCCCAAGTCTTAGGTAAAGCTTTTCAGAACGAACAGTTTATTTGTGTTAGAGGCTCACTTCAAAGGGTCAGATTTTTATTAGATGATCAAGTGTTTTATGACAATTTTCAAAACCAGGAAGGGCCACTCTATGCCCCTAAATTGAGTATTTGGAATATGGCAAAGATTCCTGAAAATTCAGCGGGGAAGAAATTGACCATTGAATATTCAACCGATGTAAAATCTCTGGCAGGTCATTTTGCATGGGTCTATTACGGTTCTGACAGTGCCATTATCAATTATTTAAACCGGGCTTACGGTGGAACACTGCCCTTAGTAGGCGGTATTTTTGTTCTAGGACTCGTTTTATTTTTACTCCCCGCCATGTTTAAAAACTATAGGCAAATTGAGTTAATTTTCTTGGGACTTTTTGCCATGACCATTTCAATGTGGTTCTTTTCAGAATCTTTGTTGCTACAGTTCTTTACGGGCAATACTTGGATTCTTGGAGGTTCTGGCTGCATTCTCCAGAGTATAGCGCCAATTCCTCTCATTCTCTATGTGAAAATAGCCATCGCACAAAAAACCAGAAAGGTCTTTACGTGGATGGCTTCCGCATTTGCTGTAAATACCCTATTGATTATCTGTCTTCAACTTTTCGGCGTGATGGAATTGTTTGAGAGTTTGGTCATTAGCCATACAGTCTTTGGTATTATTACAATATTAACTATTTTTTGTTTTGCCTATGAGATTTTCAAACATCAGAATAAGAAAGCTTCTAGGTTCATTAAAGCTTTACTGCCTTTTATGTTCTTTGTATGCCTTGAAATCTTTGGCTTCTATACTCAGAATTTTCATAAGAGCACCCATTTTACAAAAATAGGACTTCTGTTCTTTATAGTGGTGCAGTCCCTGGACTCTTTGAAACAAATGATGGTTCTCATTAAAAAGAGTTATCAGGCGGAGTTGTATGAGAAGCTAGCTTATGAAGACAGACTGACAGGAAGCGGCAACCGTATGGCTTTTGATCAGGCGATAGAAAACAAATTCAATCATCAAAAGCCCGACGAGATTTGGAGACTGGTCATTTTCGATTTCAATAAACTGAAGACCATCAATGACCAATTTGGACATACCTCCGGAGATGAAGCCCTGATTGTGGGATATAACAGTATTCGAGAGGCTTTTAAAGGCGAGAGCTGTTACCGAATTGGAGGCGATGAGTTCGCTTGTATTTGCAGTATTCACGATGAAATCACCTATAGAGAACGGATAAAAACTTTGAAGGCTTTGTTAGAAAAGAACAGTGAAGGTTTGCCTTTTTCATTAGGGGTTTCAGCAGGCAGTGCAGTGGTGGACTATAGCATTGATTTAGCTTTCCGAGACTTGATTCATAGGGCAGATTTAAAAATGTATGAAAATAAGGTCATTTCATAAAATAGCATAGACAAAAGATAACGGCTTTATAGCAGACTGGCTCCGAAATAATGAGGGAGAATCAGTATGTTATAAAGCCGTTTTTTTAAGCAATCAGTTTAAGCCTTAATCGCCCAACGCATTTTAGTAGAACGGGCACGGGTATTGATAGCGCATTCTTCTGCTGATGGGCGTATTGGCCCATCGGACACTTCACTATAAACACCTTCGCGTTGGTAATACTGGAAGGACTTTTTAACCAGTCGATCTTCCCCAGAGTGGAAGGCGAGAATAATGACTCTGCCACCTGGAGCAAGGACTTTAGGCAACTTTTCTAAAAATTCATAGAGGACTTCAAACTCTTGATTTACATCGATTCGAAGGGCTTGGAAACAGCGCTGACAAGTCTTCTTGATTTCATTGTCACGCTCTTTAGCGGGAACCTTTTGTAAAGTATCCTTGATAATATCTCTCAAATGAGAGGTCATTGTCAGGGGCTTTCCTTTTTTGAGATGGGCAACAACCGCTTTAGCAATGGCTTCTGCGTGAGGCTCGTCTGAGTTTTCTATGAGCATGCCTTCCAGTTCTTCTTGAGAAATGTCTTTGAGACGTTCGGCAGCAGATATCCCTTTTTCGGGGTTCAATCTAAGGTCGAGGGGACCTTCTCTTTTATACGAGAAACCTCTTTCAGGATTGTCAATTTGCATGGATGAAACCCCTAAATCTGCCAAAATGAAATCGAAGAGGCCAGAGGTTTCTACAATTTTATCAATTTCAGCAAAGTTCATATTTTTGATGGTTAAAATTTCAGGTCCAAAGCCTAACTGAGCTAAACGTTCTTGTGTTCGGACAGACTCAATAGGATCTTCATCGGTTGCATAAATATGCCCTTGGTTTTCTAAACACTTTAGCATTTCATGGGTGTGGCCTCCATAGCCTAAAGTGGCGTCAAAGCCTGTTTGACCCGGTTTGATTTGTAGAAATTCTAATATTTCTTTAACCCCTATGGAAATGTGCATACCTGCTGGCGTGCTCCCACGTTGAATGGCTTTTTCAACGGCGTCTGCATATTTATCCGGTTGGTGCTCTTTATATTTTTCCTTAAAGGATTTAGGGTGGGTGCCCTTGTACCTAATGCGTCTCTCGTGTTTTTGTTCAGGTTGATTCATATGTAACGCCTCACCTTCCTTAGCATTTTAAATGCGTGTATAGGAAATATGATAACAAATGAAAGGCGTAAAGGCAAATGATAGGAAGCTTACTCAAGGATGAAGTGACTGAGGCGTGATTCGACTTGACCCACGTGGTAAAGGATAGACTCTGCCCGTATTCTAATCTCTTTAGAAGACTCAGCTGTGTCGTAAATACGTTCGGCTATAGAGGTGGTGGACAGGCTGGATTGATAAGTAATCTCAGCTATTTCGGAAACGCTGACCACGGCTTGGTTAATGGATTCATAGAGGTTGTTGGCAGTTTCAGCCATAGAAAGAGACATATTCTCATAATAAACAGCGTCGGAAGCATACCTTGTACCTGTCTGGAGTAGAACTTCATAGTCTTTCATGACTTGATCGTCAAAGAAGTGAAGCATGTTTCCCGTAGACTGAGTTAAATGGTTGACGGCGTGTTTAATAGCGCCAAGTTCTTTTCTAATGCTTACCACCATTTGTTTAGACTGGTCTGCCAGCAGGCGTATTTCCGAAGCGACTACAGAGAAGCCTCTGCCTGCGTCTCCTGCTTGAGCGGCTTCAATGGCGGCGTTGATGGCCAGTAAGTTGGTCTTCGAAGCAATATCCATAATGGCGTCTGCTAAAACTTCAATTTCTGAAACCCGCTTGGCGTCAGAGATAGCGGACTGAACTTCGGTTTTGGTCACATTGTAGAGCGTGGAGGCAGATTGCTTGGCTTCTTCCGCTTGAATACTCACTGCGGCTGCTTTATTTTTAATTTCTGTGGAGACTCTGGAGCCAGCCGTAGCGTGATTTTTAAGAACATCAACGGAATGTTCAATTTCCATCAATTTACCCTTAACAGTGGTGGTTGCCGCTGCATTTTGTTGAATGCCTGCAGCCAGTTGCTGAGTGGTCGCTGAGATTTCGTCCACTTGATAAGTCATGTTGATAATTTCCTGTGTAGAGGTGTCGGCTTCTGTTCTCATTTTTGTGGTTTCATGAATGACAGCCATGAGCAGAGTTCGAATATTGGAGAGGAACCCGTTGACCGCCTTGGCCATTTTTCCAATTTCGTCATTGGTTTCAATGGCTATAGGTCTTGCCAAATTTCCTCCGCTGTGGGATAGGGCATTGAGCTCAGTTTCCAAAGATTTTACAGGTTTAGCAATACCTCTGGTAATGAGCAGCCCTAACATTATGGCTGAGAGAAACGCCAGAAGAATGGTGGTCAAGGTAATGGCTGTTGAAAGTTTGGTGGCCTTGGCAGCATTGATCTGACTGAGGGCAGCCCCTTTAATATTTATGTCAGACAGTTCACCAATCAATTTATGAGATTTTACATAGGGGGTATTCATTTTGGTCTTCACATGATTTTTCAGTGCCATCCAATGACTGTCTGTAGGGTCAGCGTCGTAGGCTTTTGCCAATTCTAGAAAGACAGGCACTGTTTCTGACCAATAGACCCACTCTGGCGCAAGTTTTTTGAGTAGAAGGGCTTCCTCAGAAGTATGGGCAAGACCTTCGTAAGTTTTCCATGCGATGTCTGCTTTTTGAAAAGCTTCCTCTATGCTGACGTAATAATCTTTTTTGACTTTGTTAGGAAGATGCTGCAGGGTAATGGAGTTGACAGAGGACGCAATAGTGGTTTGAGATTCAGCCAGAGTGAGGAGAGAGGCAACGCTAGGAAGTCTTTGAAGAGCCACTTCATCCAGTTGGCCACTTAGATTTTGGATGCCCATAAGCCCCACCATCCCAACGATAAAGGAAAGAATGGACATGGACATAAAGCCTGTCATTAGTTTTGCAGAAAGATTTTGAGGGAGTTTCAACCCTTGAAGCCGTGGCAGTTGACGAGTAAATGGCAGTTTTTGATTTTTAAGTTTTATAAGGATTTCACTCATGTTAGAACCCTCCTGAGTCATTTCGCTAAGAGTAATTGAAAGTCAGCTTTCATGTTTGATTCTACAGAGGTTTTGTGAAGTCTAAGGAAGAATCAGGTTAAAAATAAGTAAACATTAAGGCTAATTTCAGCCTGCTTTCTGCTATAATGGTACAGATTAATGAATCAGAGATTAACAAAAGCATTGATTATGAATCTTAAAGGAGCCACGCCAATGAAGTTTTATTTCGCCCCGCTAGAGGGCATTACAGGTTACATCTATAGAAATGCTCACCGTGCACATTTTGGAGACAGCATTGATAAGTATTTTTCGCCCTTTATTGTGGCGGATCAAACCAATACTTTAAAGAGCAAAGAACGGAACGACCTATTGCCAGAGAACAATGAGGGCATTAACCTGATTCCTCAAATCTTAACCAACAACGGCAGGGATTTTAACAACACGGCAAAGAAGATTGAGGCCTTTGGCTACAAAGAAATCAACCTGAACCTTGGCTGTCCATCGGGAACGGTAGTCACGAAGAGAAGAGGGGCTGGCCTCCTAGCTTATAAGGATGAACTGAATACTTTGCTGGAAGAAATTTTCGCAAATGCGGTCACAGAGATTTCTGTGAAGACCAGACTGGGGATTGAAGACCCTGAGGAATTTCATGAATTGATGACCATTTTTAACCAGTATCCTATGAAGGAACTGATTATTCACCCTAGAGTTCAAAAGGATATGTATAAGAACAAGCCACGGCTTGAAATCTTTAGAGCAGGTTTTGAAAGCAGTAAAAGCCCTATCTGCTACAATGGAGATATTTTCTCTTTAGAGGATTACAATGCCTTCACAGAAGCATTTCCAGAAGTGGAAGCCATTATGTTGGGGAGGGGATTGCTGACCAACCCGGGGTTAGTTGAAATGATTCAATCTGAATATCAGATAGGTACACCTCAAAAAGCCATGGATAAAAAACAACTGAGAGCCTTCCACGACCAAATCTATAAAGAATATCAAAGCATTCTCTTTGGCGAGCGGAACGTGCTCTTTAAAATGAAAGAGCTTTGGCATTATATGATTAAGGCCTTTTCCAACTCTGAGAAATACGCAAAGAAAATTAGAAAGGCAGAGCGTCTCAGAGACTATGAAGAAGCAGTGACAAAGCTGTTCAATGAGCAGGAGATTTTGGACACTTTTCATTTTCATTAAAGCGCGTTAAAAAATAGGTGTTAAAAATAAGAGGATAATCCCTAAAAATATCAGGGGTCTTTTTCGTTGACTTTCTATGTGAAAAGTTTGATAATGATAATTGATATCAACAAAATTCTGAATAGAAAGGATGATTCTATGTCTCTTTTTGAAGCAAAAGCGGGCAATACCCACAACATTAAGGCGATTACAGGCAATGAAAAAACTAAAAAGTTCTTAATGACACTAGGATGCAGTGAAGGAGAAGACATTACCCTCATTTCTATTTTAGCGGGCAATTACATTATTAACGTAAAGGACAGCCGATACGCCATAGATAAGAATATGGCAAAGGCCATTGAACTGATTTAGGGAAGAACACATTGAAGCGGGCAACCGCTTTTTTATTGATCGTTAAATGAGAATGACTATTAAAATCAATTAAAATAATTATAACTGGAGGCTTATCATGAGAATTGCTTTAGCGGGAAACCCCAATTCGGGGAAGACAACTTTGTTCAATGCCATAACGGGCAAAACAGAGTATGTAGGGAACTGGCCTGGGGTTACCATTGAAAAGAAAGAGGCAAACCTTAAGCGGCAATTTAGAAAATGGTTGCCAGAAGGCAGAATTATTGACTTGCCCGGTGCCTATTCTATAGCCCCATATACCAGTGAGGAGGCTATCACCAGAGACTTTATCACTGGGGAAAATGTGGATGTGATCATTAACATCATAGATGCCAGCAACTTAGAAAGAAGCTTGTTCTTTACAACACAACTCCTTTCCCTAGGCATTCCTGTGGTTATTGCCCTCAATAAACAGGACATGGTCAGACGCCACGGCAATCAGATTGATGTTAACGGGTTATCTAAAGCATTGCAATGTGAAGTAGTTGAGACCATAGCTAATGAAGGGGAAGGGCTTCGAAGCCTTATTCAGAAAGTTGCAGAAATTGGTGGGAAGAGAAAAACCCAAAAGGCACCAGCCTTTGAAGGTATAGGCACTGAAACAGAAGACAGTTACAGACAGACTTACATTAAAGAATTGATGGATCTTTACTTAAAAAAGGGCAGGGATTCAAGCCAAACTCATTTTAGCGATAAAATTGATCGAGTGGTTGCCAATGGCATATTGGGTATTCCTATATTTGCAGTGGTCATGTGGCTGGTGTACACCTTCTCTATTGAAGGTCTTGGCGGCTACTTATCGGGCTATTTAAACGATACTGTCTTTGGTGAAATTGTACCAAATGCAGCAAATGGCTTTTTTGAAAGCCTTGGCGTAAACCCTCTGCTTCAAGCCTTGATAGTAGATGGCGCCATTGGCGGCGTAGGGGCTGTTATGGGCTTCTTGCCTTTGATTATGGTTCTGTTCTTCTGTCTGAGCCTATTGGAAGACAGCGGCTACATGGCTAGGGTGGCTGTGGTCATGGACAGATACCTTAAAAAAGTAGGTCTTTCGGGAAAATCGATTATCCCTATGATTGTAGGCTCAGGTTGTTCAATTCCTGGGGTTATGGCAACCCGTACCATTGAAGATGAAAATGAGCGCCGTGTGGCGATTATGCTCACGCCTTTTGTACCTTGCGGTGCTAAATTGCCGATCATTGCCCTATTTACGGCGGTATTTTTCCCAGAAGCGGCTTGGGTAGCGGCAAGTATGTATCTCTTAGCTTTTGCCATGATTGCTATTGGGGGTCTTATTCTTCAAAAAATATTCGTATGGGAAAACACGTCCAACTTTATTATGGAGCTTCCTGAATACAAGCTGCCAAGTTTAACCCATGCGTTCAGACAAATGTTCAAGCAGGCGAAAGCCTTTATTATTAAAGCTTCAACGATTATTTTGGTGATGAACACCTTGGTTTGGTTTATGCAAACCTATACATGGGGTTTACAAGTTGCAGAAGACCAAAGTTTAAGTATTTTAGCTTCTGTAGGGGGCTGGATTGCACCTATCCTTATTCCCCTTGGTTTTGTAGGCTGGCAATTAGCGGCGGCGGCGGTAACGGGCTTTATTGCAAAGGAAAATGTCGTTTCAACCTTTGCCATTATCCTCTTAGCGGCTTCAGACGAAGCTCTTCACGCTCCTGGCGGTGTTTTGACACAACTCTTTAACCCTGTGACAGGCTACGCATTCTTAGTGTTCAACTTATTTACACCACCTTGCTTTGCCGCTATGGGCGCTATGCGTGCGGAAATGAAAAATGGAAAATGGATGAAGCGAGCCCTTGCCTTCCAGTTTAGTGTGGGCTATTTGTTAGCCATGGCGATTACTCAAATTGGGACTCTAGTCGTCTATGGAAAAACAGCGGTTGGTTTCGTTCCTGCCATTGTCATTACGGTCTGCTACGGTATTTTAATCACTTATTTAATCAAACGTGCGGATAAAACTAGAAGTCGTTTACCTGTACTGGAAAGCTAGGAGGTATTGATATGGCCAACATCATCATCGGATTGATCTTTTTTAGCATCATAGGATTTGCAGCTTATAAGTCCTTCATCAGCATGAAAAACAACAAGTGTCCCGGCTGTTCTGGGGGCTGCTCAGAGCAGTCTAAGACCTGTCAGATTAAGCTGAAATAACTAAGGAAATAGAGATAAAATGATTTAGAACCTAAAAACAATCCTCTTATTTAGAAATTAGAGGGTTGTTTTTTTATTAAGCAGAATAAAGCCTTTTACCATAAGTTTTTTAAGAATATTTGGGTATAAAATCAAGATGTTTAAATGTAGCCAATAGTGAGGTGAAGGGCTTGAAAAAAAGGTTGATCTTGTGGAGCGTTTTATTGACATTCCTTATGAGCGATATGGCGTTTGGAAATAATGATAATTACTTATTGAATCATATTTTTGAAAATCACGGGTCGATTATGATGATAATGGATCCGGAAACGGGTGATATTATAGATGTCAATGGAGCGGCAATTCAGTTCTATGGATATGAAATCAATGAAATCCGCCAAATGAGCATTGACCAAATTAATCTGCTTTCTCCTGAGGAAGTTAAAAAGGAACGGGTTTTGGCAGTTCAAGAAAAGCGGAACTATTTCGTTTTTAAGCATAGGCTTAAGAATGGAGAAATCAAAGATGTAGAAGTTTACTCTTACCCTATAGAAACGGCAGAAGGCAAGCAACTGCTATTCTCTATCATTCACGACATCACTCCTAGAATTGAGGCGGAAAGACTAGCTAAAGTCAGTGAGTTGACAATCATCGGCTTATTGATTTTAGGAAGTTGTAGCTTGTTACTTCTCTTTATATCCACCAATCGAAGTAAAAAATTGATTAATGAGAAGAATAATCAACTCAAGCGTCTCTTTGACAATATGCAGGAGGGTTTTGGACTACATGAAATTATCTGTGATGAGGCTGGCAACCCTGTTGACTATAAATTCATCGATGTGAACAAGGCATTTGAACGAATTACAGGTTTTACGCTAAAAGAACTAAAAAATAAAACTGTGAATGAGGTACTGCCAGGCAGCGAAAAGTTTTGGATAAAAAAATACGGCAAAGTGGCATTGACAGGTGAACCTACAACTTTTACCAACTACGCTCGCCGGGTGGGGAAACATTTTTCAGTCAGCGTGTATAGTCCTGCGCCTAAACAATTTGCTACAGTTTTCACAGATATTTCAGAGCAAAAAAACATGGAAATGGCTTTAGAAAAAGAAAAGGCATTATTTAAGACCACTCTTCATTCTTTAGGCGATGGTGTTATTTCTACGGATATTCAGGGTTGCATCGAAATTATGAATAAAACAGCCGAGCAGATGACAGGCTGGAAAGAAGAGGAAGCTAGAGGTCTTCACTTTGATGAAGTTTTCATTTTAATGGATGCATTTACCAGAGAACCGATTCAGAGCCCAATTGAGAAAGTTTTTGAACTAGAGGAAACGCTAAACTTGGATCGGGAAACTCTGTTGGTGGATCGGGAGGGAAATGAATATCCTATTGAAGACAGTTTTGCGCCGATCAAAGAAGAGACGGGAAAAGTAATTGGTGCCGTCATTATTTTCAGGGACTACTCAGAAAAGAAGGAAAAACAGGAAGAAATTCTATACCTAAGTTACCACGACCAATTAACAGGACTTTATAATCGAAGGTTCTTTGAAGAAGAACTCAAACGGTTAGACACGCCAAGAAATTTACCGCTGACCATTGCCATGGTAGACGTTAACGGCTTAAAACTCACAAACGATGCCTTCGGGCACATGGCGGGGGACGGTGTTTTAAAAAGGGTTTCAGAGGTCTTAAAAGAAGAATGTCGTTCAGATGACATTGTTGCCAGAATCGGTGGCGACGAGTTTATTATTCTCCTTCCAAAGACATCGTACAAAGAGACTCAAAAAATCATTGAGCGGATTTACCGAGCTTTTGATGGTGAAAGACAATCTGAAATTGTACTTTCAGTCTCTATTGGGTGGGAAACCAAGTCTAAAGAAGAAGAACTTTGCACGGATATTTTTATAAAGGCAGAAGAAGACATGTATCGCAAAAAAATGACAGAAAGTCAGAGTATGAGAAGTCGAACGCTGCAAGGCATTTTAAAAACCGTATCTGAGAAGAATGCGGTTGAAAAAGTCCACTCTAGACGGGTCAGCCTGATTGCTCAAAAAATTGGAGAAGCAATGGAGCTGAACTATGATCGAATACAAGAGATTGCCATTGTAGGGATTATGCACGATATCGGGAAAATTTCTATAGACAACACGATTCTTAATAAGAGTGAACCTCTTGTAGCAGAAGAGATTGAGGAAATTAGAAAACACCCAATGAACAGTTATCAAATCCTCAAATCTGTGGATGGATTTTCTGCACTTGCTGAAATTGCCCTTTATCACCATGAACGATGGGACGGTTCTGGTTACCCTAATGGACTTAGGGGGAACGCTATTCCTTTAATTTCAAGAATCATTGCAGTTGCAGATGCCTTTGAAGCCATGACCACCTATCGACCTTACAGGGAACCTATGAGTCAAGCCGACGCAGTGGCTGAACTCAGACGCTGTTCAGGGACTCAATTCGACCCCGATATTATTGAAGCTTGTGGAGAAATGCTTGAATTTATGGCAGAATGAAGTAAGAGGTGAGGCATATACATGAAGAACTACGTTACTCATGAAGACGAAGTTATGGATGACTGGCAAAAATTTGTTAGAGGAGAAATGCGTACTCCTCATCAAGTGACTAATGAAATTTATCAGTCTTGGGAGCGTTGTAAGGCAAAAGGATTAAGTCCGTTGAAGCAAGAAAGACATAGGGAATTAGGAGAAGTAGAACTTAAGTCATCCTTATTGAAAAACGATGACTTGTTAGAAGTTGCTCGACATTTTATGAATAATTTATATAAATTTGTAAAAGGTACAGGGTTTGTCGTTGTGCTCACCGATGAAGAAGGTTATATATTAGAGATGTATGCGGATGAAGATGTTTACAAGAATCCTTTAACGCAAAACTTTTTTATAGGTGCGAGTTGGTCTGAAATCGTTGCAGGTACAAATGCCATCGGAACAGCGATTGTTCAAAAACAGGCCATACAAGTTTCTGGAGCAGAACATTATTGTCAGATGCACCACTGGCTGACTTGCTCTGCTGCGCCTATTATAGATATGAGTGGTGAATTGATAGGTATAATTGATATTTCAGGTCCTATTTCTGCATCTCATGTCCATACGTTGGGAATGGTGGTTGCTACAGCTGAAGCGATCATGGCGCAAATTAGAATACGCAATAAAAATCATTTGCTTAAGGTGGCGAATAAAAAGCTGGTTAATTTCTTCAACATGGTCTCTGATGGCATTTTAATTGTGGGGGCAGATGGTGGCATTTCTGAGATGAACCCGGCTGCAGAACAATTACTTCAATTAGATTCTAAATCAGAGCAAATCAATGATATCTCTAAGCTGATTAGAACGCGAGTCGCGAATGAAAGTGTCACATTCAAATACGACGAGTCTTGTTCCTATATTGAAGCAACCGTAATGACTAAAGAAGGATCTGTTGAATGTCTTGCGTCCTCAGAACCCTATTATGACGACAATGATCATTATTTAGGCAGTTTTATTACGCTAAAACCGGTCAAACAAGTACAAAAGCTGGTCAATCAGTTTAGTGGTTATACCGCATCACTTCAATTTAGTGATATTATCGGAACCAGTTCAGAAATTAGAGAAGCCATTCGAATTGCAAATCTGACGGCGATGAACAATTCAAATGTGTTATTGACTGGAGAAAGTGGCACGGGAAAAGAGATTTTTGCCCAATCGATACACAATAAAAGCAGTCAAAGTGGTGCGCCGTTTATTCCGCTTAACTGTGGGGCTATTCCAAGAGAGTTGATTGGCAGTGAGTTATTTGGTTATGAAGAAGGGGCGTTTACAGGTGCCAAAAAAGGTGGCAGACACGGAAAGTTTGAGCTTGCATCTGGAGGAACCCTCTTTTTAGATGAAATAGGTGATATGCCCCTTGAGCATCAAACTGTACTTTTAAGAGTGATTCAGGAAAAACAAATGATGCGAATCGGCGGCGACAAAATGATACCGGTGAATGTCAGGTTAATCTGTGCAACGAATAAAAATCTTTTTGATGAAGTAGAAAAAGGCACTTTTAGAAGAGATTTGTTCTATCGCCTCAATGTCATGTCGATGGTTATTCCACCACTTCGCCAGCGTGGAGAGGACATTATACTGCTCTTCCAATATTTTTTGAAAAAAATGTGCAATGATCGAGAGAGACATTATGTAGTAGATGGAGACGTATACAAGTGTCTCAGAAACTATGACTGGCCTGGAAATGTTAGAGAACTACAAAATGTTGTGGAGCGGGCGGCTAACTTAGCTGAGAATGGTTTTATTCGTCTTCAACATCTTCCAGTCCATCTACAGAAAGGGATTCATAAGGCAGCGGGTGAGGGCATAGGCGTCGTTGAAACATTGGATGAATGCAGATATCATCACAAAGAGAACCTTCAAAAATCTGAAAAAGAGCGGTTAATAGCGCTCCTATATAAGCATTCAGGGAATGTGAGTCATGTGGCCCTTGAAATGGGTTTTTCTAGGAAAACTGTTTATAATAAAATGAAATTGTATGAGCTTATAAGAAAATAGTGTTACCTAAGTGTAAAATAAGTGTTACCTTGTCACAGTGAGGTAACACTTATTTCTTTTTATATGGAGTCGGATTTATTAGGGTTCAATTAGAAATGATATTGAAGGAGCTAGCCTAGATAGTGCATTTAGATAGAAACTTGTGGTTTCAATAGGTTCAGATGTTAGGTTTAATAATTTTAATATCATCTCTTCTTGCGCTGTTCTTGGCATATGAATTGCATATGTATATATTAATAAAAATTAATATATTGATAAGAGGAGGGGGAATGTTTACTTATGAAAGCTTTTCAATTTACCCAGGTGGAGGCGTATAAAAATTATATTCAAGAAAACAGCCATTTGGGTCACTTGGTATTTTCAAGTACGGAAAATATCGTAAGGATGGCTCAGTTTTCAACAGATGGGACTGTTTTATGTTCTACCTCTGGAGAATATACACCAAAGGGATATGCAAATGGTGTAATTACGGGCTTCAGCTATGAAGTTGACATCGCTGAAGTGGTGGTTGTGGATTCGCCACCGATTAAGAGTCTCAATCAGCTTAAAGCTGCATACAGTAAAGTAGCATCCAATAAGGAGGCTTTTGCTTTGCTATTATGTGATGGCTTGTCTCAGTCAGAAGAAAGCTTTATTACGACCTTCTATTTTACTAAAAACGATTTCAAAATCATTGGAGGGAGTGCAGGTGACGATTTGAAGTTCACTCAGACTGAAATTTATGTTGGCAATAAAAAAGTAAAAAATGTAGCCATGTTCTTTAATATGAAGAGGAAGACCCATCTCGTTAAAGAAAATATATTTTTACCTTCAGGGAAAAAAATGTTGGTGACGGAATCAGACCCAATTAATAGAACGGTTAAAACGTTTAATAATAAGCCTGCAAGTCAGGAATATGCAAGGATGCTGAATATACCTGAGGGGAAGTTATCTGCTGAATTCATTAATCACCCTTTAGGGAAACTCTACGATTCAGAAATTTATATTGCTTCTCCAATGAAGGTAAATCCTGATAAATCGATTACATTCTATTGTCAGGTGATGCCAAATACCTTTGTTGAAATTTTGAACCCTGCTCAACCGACTGAAATTTTAAAAGAAACGCTATCATCTCTACCTAAATCACCAAGTTTTGTATTGGCGATCAACTGCATATTGAGAAGTCTAAAGTTTCAAGAAGATGGATTGTGGAATACCTTTGATCAGCAACTGATTAAATACTGTGCAAATACAACTGGATTTATTAGTTATGGCGAGCAATTTTACAGACAGCATTTAAACCAGACTATGGTGATGTTGATTATTGAATAGGAGTGTTCAAATGTTAAAGTGGTCAAAATTCAAAGAGAAGCATTCGGAGATTTCTAGTGAAAAGATTGAGATAGCGCCAAATGATTTTCCTTACACAGGGCACATATTTGAGCTGAATGGTCAGCTGCAAAAAGAAGTTGAAGCTTTGTTGGTAGAAGAAGGAAAAATGACTTACGGCTTAAACAATATTCTCAGCATGACGGCTTATACAACGGATCAAATTCATCAGGTGGAAGAACATCTTGGCAGTTTAGCAAACAATAATACAGAAACTGTCAAATGTGTTGACGGGGTTTTTAACGATCTCGTTGCCTCAAAAGCGAAAATAGATCAGGCCTGGGATGGTATGGAAGAACTCATCAATCATATGGGAGCAGTCTCAAATGTATTTGAAGATTTTTTTAGATTGTTCGACGAGTTAAAAAATCAGTATCAAAGCATCGGAAATTTAGCATCGATTATTACCAGTATTGCCAGTCAAACAAACATGTTGTCTTTAAATGCGACGATAGAAGCTGCAAGAGTTGGGGAGGCTGGCAAAGGCTTTGCTGTTGTGGCCAATGAAATTAAAAAACTCTCACAGGACACTCAAAGCAGTGCCACAGATATTATGCAATCCCTCAATGACATGACAGCTGTTATGAAGAAACTCAATGAAAAATCGGATGAAGGCAAACGCGTCGTAATGGATACGACTACAATGATTTCAGGTTCTCAAGAACTTTTAGAAAACATTATAAAAGCGGAAGATGTGGTCCATAACCATTTAGGGATTGTTAAATCCTCGCAGGATGAGAATACAATGAATATACAAAAGCTTTCAGAGAATATGAGGAATGTTGCAGATAAATCTGTAAGTGAGAATAAGAGTCTAGAGGCGTTGATATACGGTATTCAGAAGAAATCAGATTACTATTTGTATATTCTAAATCATCTCAATCAGATCAAATGTTTGGAAGCGGAGATTAAAGTATAAAAATATAGGAGGTACTTTCATGGCGTATATAAAATCCCTTAATATTGGCAGTAAAAGAGGCTTTGGGAAAACACCGACGAGAGTGGTCGACTGCGTAGAGGGACATGGATTTCAAGGCGATGCCCATGCTGGAGACTGGCACAGACAAGTAAGCCTCCTTGCTTCAGAACGTATTAAAAAACTAAAAGACAACTGTGGCAAAGATTTTGCAGTAGGTGTATTTGGAGAGAATATTACCACAGAAGGGATTGATTTATATGAATTAGAAGTAGGTTCTGTTTTAAAAATTGGAGATACAATGCACATTGTGACTCAAGTTGGTATAGGTCATAATTCTCATAAAGGCGGCTTAAAAATAGATAGAACAGAAAATACCATAGACTTGTTCATGATAACAGAAGGCGTTTTTACCAGAGTCGTAGTAGGGGGTACCATTTCTGTGGGAGATCCTATCCTAATCCTTCTAAAGTAATTACTAAGGGAGAATAAAATTAAAAAACGGTTCACTGTTGAAGGCATATACATGCGCAACATCAGTGAACCGTTTTTGTTTTGCTTTATTACTGGATTAATTCTATTGATTAATCAGTTTTGATTTTTCAAGTAATTTTTCGATGAGTACAGCAACTTCACCACGAGTGATGTTTGCTTTTGGCACTAATTTATCACCATTTTGTCCGCTGACAATGCCAGCTTTTAAACAAGAGGCAACACTTGATTTTGCGTAGCTAGAAACAGTTGAGCCATCTTTACAGGCAGCAATCAGGCTGTTCATTTCGGCCTCTGTCAGAGTTTTGTAAAGATCAGTTACTTTCATCGCTCTAGCAATCATAATCATAGCTTGTTCTCTGGTAATGGTATCATTTGGACCGAATTTGCCACTAGAGTAGCCCGTTACAATGCCATAAGAAACTGCAGTTTGTACATAACCAGCATACCAGCTTGTAGCAGAAACATCTTTAAATGGAGTGGTTACTGGGCTGGCTTTGAGACCTAAAGATCTGACCATAATGGCTGCAAATTCAGCTCTAGTAATCTCTTTATTTGGACTAAAGTTACCATTTCCAGTACCACTGACAACAAGTCTAGAACCCATGTTATTGATGGCATCTTTTGCCCAGTGATTGTTAATATCGTTAAAAGCTACTGGGTTGTAGATTACAGAATAAACGCTATTGGTTAAACTGTTGATTTTAGCGAAATATCTTCCTTCAATATTTTGAATGGTTGTAGGGACATGGGACAATGTTCCATTTCCATTGAGAACGACACCTGTAGATATTTTCGTAGGGTCTATATTAGAAGGGAGTGCGATGGTTCTGGTCACGTAGTCGTTAAACTTTGAAACAGTAACGGTTTTGGTGCCGTTAGTACATGTAATTTCAAAGTCTAGAGCTTTAGCAACCATTTTGAAATTATTTTTTTGAGCAATTTCTTGAACCCATGTAGCATTTTTGCTTGGAGATTCATCTATTTTGATGCTGATTTGAATATCTTTTAGACTAACGGATTGACCGAACTGTGCAGATATACTGTTAATATTTACTTGAGATGCAGGAAGTGTATAGCTTGCTGTGTCTGTTTTGATTTCAAGTACAGCATCTTTCTTCTCCATATCTTTTACAGTCTGACCGTTAAGAATCCCTTCGTTGATAGCGGATGTTCCTGTTATAGGAATGGAAACCACTGTTTGACTGCCACCAGTTTGAAGTAATTCCTGTACTTTTTTATCGTCAACAATAACTGTTGCATGGACTTGATCGCCAATTTTTTTATAAACGATAGTGCCAGCGGTTTCTGATTTGCCGTTGACAAGGACAGTAGTGCTTTTACCTGAATCAGGTGAAAGTACTGGTGCAGCTGTGACTGGTGCTGTCGTAGATGTTGCTGCGCCACCGGTTGTTGTAGACGGCTTAGTCTTCACGTCATCATCATCGGAACCACCGCCACCACCTGTAGTGCCACCAGTAGTACCACCTGTAGTACCACCAGTAGTGCCACCAGTATTGCCGCCGGTAGAACCACCGTCAGCTTGAACCAATGTAATGGCACTGCCAGAAGTGTAAACTGATGTGTTACCTAAAATGTCTTTAGCAATAACGTTGTAGTAATAAGGTGTAGATGGTGTGAGTCCCGTTAAAATATGGCTGAAAACATTGGAAATCCAATCCAGTGCCACGAGACCATTGGTGGTTGCACCATCGAGGGTACTGATATTGTCACTGTTTGAATAAACAACTTTATACAAAAGACTTGGAGGCGGTGTTGAGAAGTCATTCGCCGGGAACCAAGTAAAGGCAATACTGTTCGAGGTGACTGCCGCTGTAAGAATTGAACCCGTTACAGGACCTGTACGGTCAATAAAAATCACTTTATTAGCTGTAGGAGACCATAAGTTAGAAGCATTTTTTTCTTGAACGTAGAGGGTATGTGGTCCTTCACTAAGTGGTGTCGAAGGCGTATAGCTTAGAGACGTGGTGATTGCTGCACCAGATGTAAAATTATTATCATCTAATTTAACTCTAAATGTACCGTCGCCATTTCCGCCAGAGACCCATGACCAAGTTGGGGTCAATGCATTACTGAAACTATCCGCTGATATAACGGGTGCCAGCGGCGTTGCTGGATTAGGTGGAATGATAATAACTGGTGGTCCTGATGGTGTCGTATAATTCACTGTTAATATAGGATTATTTAATTGACTTACAACAGTATTGCCAGCTTTGTCTGTCAGTTTCAAACATACAATGCCGCCAGAAGGAATGAGCGCCTTCAGAGCTTCATTAGAGTTGAGTCCAAGGTCGATGCTGACCTGGGTGTCTGTTGGGTCGATTAAAGTGTCAGAGCCTTTTAAGACATCGTTGATGTAAAGTTCCGCTTTGCCGCCATCCACTTGACCGGGTGCGATGTTGGCATTGACAATCATATTGGTATTGCTAAGGTTGAGTTTGTTGGCTTCAACAATACCACCAATAGGCTGGATTGTAATACCCATTGGTGCAGGTGGGGCAATATAGTCAACGAGCAAGGTTGGATTGCCCGACATACTTGTGACAGTCTTTCCTGTAAAGCTGTAAAGTTTTACAGTCACTTCACCACCCGTCGGGACAAGATTTTGTAATCCGCTTTTTGTCGTCTGTCCAAGGTCAAAAGTGACCCGGGTGTCTGTTGTTGAAATGGTTGAGTCAGTCGCCTTCAAAACCCCATCAATATAGAGTTCAGCAAATCCAAAATAAGCTTGATTAGCTGCAATAGCAGCAGAAGCAGTTAAGTTCGTATTGGTTGCGTTAAGGGTGTTAGGTGTATTTACGCTGCCTTGTGTAACAAGTTGAATATCCCCTGGTTCAAATAATGTGGGACTTGAGTCAACTTGCAAATTAATTTCAAGTGTAGATGTTAGAGTTGAAGTATTACCTGCAATGTCATAAATTGGAGTACTTGTAATTGGTGAAATACGAATCGTTTCAGCTCCATTTGCAGGGGGAGCCATATCTAAGAACACTTTGATCTGAGATTCGCCACCAACAAGTGGTGTGTTTGCCATGGTTTTGATTGTAGCTATTTTTACTTGTGAAGCAGTACCGTTAAAGGTGGGGTCAAGACTAAGTCTAAATTGATCTGGGGTAATAGGTCCTGTTCCGTTGCTGTTGCCATAGACGTCTTCGTTAAAGCTTAATTCCATATAGCTGCGACCAGCTGGAATAACAGCATTTGTAATGCGGGGTCTATAGGCGTCTACTTTTACATTGGCTGTACTTGGCATGTTCATAAGGGCCTTATTGACAGATTGGCCAAATACATCTTTTATAGTGGCGCCATTAAGACTGATTTCTGAAGGCATTGAAATACCGTCTGAGTCATACATATCAGTCAATATCGATTGCTTGAAGATAAGCTCCTCTGTGTCTGAACCACTTAAATAAATGGCTTTAGAAAGTTGTGAGCCTATTACAGTCGTAAGGGTAGGCACAGCTAACGTGTAAAGTTGCGCATTTGGATTTTTAATGACTTGTACAGGTTGATCAAATCGAACTTTAAAATAGAGTGAATTCCCTTGCTTGTAATTTCCATTATCAGGGATGGAAACACTAATAACTTTAGCGCTACTTGCCGATGCCGTCTCAAAATTATTCAGCCTAGGTATGACAGAGAAGTCAGGCGTCATCAGATTGTTTTCGAAGTGAAGTTGTTTAACCCCATCGACATAGACATGGTAGGACCCTATTGGGACACTCATGGCAACCGATTGGTAAGGAATGGTTGGTGTCATGCTATCTATTGGATTATCACTCGTATTAGTAATTTGAAAAACTTTGCCACCTAGGATAGTATTTGCAAAGTTGATCATCAAAATACTCGCCAAATTTTGCCCGCTAGGTTGGGTGATAATACCATCAGAGTCATTGATAGCGGAAGCCCCAGCTCTCTTTGAAACTGCTTTAACAGTAGCACCGCTGCCTATAGAGACATCACTGCCACCCATTTCATTTGTTTTGATAGCAGTACTGCCACCAATACCAGGACCACCTTCGCCCTCTTCTGGCAAAGTACCCCCAATAGCAGTGACGTTGCCGCCAGTGATTGTAATGGTGTTGCCGCTGTTAGGCGTAGACTGACCATTTTGCCCGCCGCCTATACCTGCAGAACCACCTGAACCGGTTGCTATAACAGTACCACCACTAATGCTGATAGGACCATTAGAAGGATTAAGGTTACCACCTATACCTGCAGAACCGTTCCCATATTCATCAGGGCTACCAGCCGTTGCAGTGATGTTACCGCCTTTAATTATCAGTGATTTGTTTAAGTTGGGAGAAACACCAGCACCCATTTTATGACTTGTAGCTGTGATAATGCCACCGTTTAGGTTAATATCGCCACCATCTGCCATATAACTATTAGTGCCGATGCCAGGTTGTCCAATTCCACCAGTGGCGTAAATAACACCACTGTTAATGGTAATTGAACCGCAAGCTTCGTTATTGGGGCTGCCAATACCAGCACCACTTCTGAACGTGCCAATGACACGGGCAATAGCAGTAAGTGTTCCACCGATGCCGCTAACAGTTAAACTAGCATCTTTTCCAACTTGCAGCCCTGCAAATTTGTAGTCGGTACCATTAAGGTTACCACCGCCACTTTTTAAAGTGTTGAATGAGCCATTTTTAAGGTATATTTGAACAGCGCTATCATTTTCAATTTTAAAGGCACAATAGTAAAATTCTGAACGCACGTCAATATTGACACCATCCAAAGTGATATTGTGAGTACCACCTGTCACTTTGATGATATTTCTCGTACTGGTATTAGGATCTGTCTGTCTAATGATATACCCATTTGCATTGGGTACTTCATCTACTACAGCGCCACTGGCATCCATTCCTGTGACTTTTGTTGCCGTAAATGTGATGTTGCCCTTATCGATGTAAAGAACTGTAGCCGTTGATGCAGCAAATGAAGTTACTGGCATCATAGACAGGGTCATTGTAACGATAAGTAATAAACTCATGAAGCGTTTAATGCTTTTTTTACTTTTGTTCATGTTGTCTTTTTCCTCCCCTTAATAAATGTTTGAATAAATAATTAAAAGTCATTCATTTAAAGCGCGTAGCATTCAGTTGATGACTTCAAACTGTGATTGAGTTGAAAAACCCAGTACCCTAGCCACTAAGGAAATTGGAAATATATGAATTTTACCGTTGAGTTTGGCGACAGTATCGTTGTAAATCAACAAACTTGTAAAAACCATGTTTTCATAGCGATGAAGGGCATTCATTTTTTCAGTGTAAATGGGATCGTCCCTCAGCTCTGGACAATAAGCAGCGATTTCTTCTAGGATGACTTTGCCACGAAGAAGTTGTTCTTCTTGGCGTTTCACATCTTGAACAGTAGAGGTTTTAGAAATGCTTTTTCTGATGGAGAAGACCGCTGCAAGGTGGAGATATTTCTCAGGTGCCCATATCTCTACTAAGAGCAAGAGCGCACTCAAAACTTCCCATTCTGAAGATAAATGAACTCCGATTTGAACCATAGCATTGCAATTATTTTCGGCAATCTGGTCTAGAGAACGCTGCAGAGACTGAATCCAAAAAAAAAGTGCAATTAAGGCAATACAAATTACAGGAATATAATGCATCATTTTCCTCCGTTTCCTATTTCGTTTAACAGGTCTTTAAGGGTTAAAAACAGCCGACTTGATGATTCTGCCAGTCCTATTTTACAGTTTTTTATTACCTTAATATGTGGTGTGCATGAAAGGTCTCTTTTTAGTCATGAAATGACTTTCTGTGGCAGATTGTTTATTATATAATACACAGGTAAGATTAGAAGAAATAGGAAGGTTAATATGCTGAAAATTGCAATATGCGATGATAATATTTCTGACTTGTCCAATATAGTGTCTCTTATAGACGACTATCAAGAATTACAAATGGATAAAGGCAAAATTAAATACCACACTTTTCATAATGGCTTAGACTTAATAGCAGCAATGGAAAGCGGACAACCATACGACCTGATTTTTTTAGATGTACTCATGCCTTTCATGACAGGGATGGACGCAGCAAAAGAAATCAGACAGTTTAATCAAGAGGCAAAGATTATTTTTACAACCTCATCGCCAGAGTATGCGGTGGAGTCCTACGCTGTAGACGCCTATTATTATGCTCTGAAGCCAATTTGGAAAGAAAAACTATTTCTTTTATTGGATAAGGTTATTTCTGAAAGAGCAGCTCAAACGGACTTGAGTTTGCTGGTCAAAAGTAAAACAGGGTTGACGAGAATCACCTTCAATCGCTTAGAATTTGCGGAGATAACGGGTCGAACCATCTGCTATCACTTAACTGATGGAACCGTTGTTGAAGCATTAGGCTCTATGCAAGAGTTAGAAAAAGAACTGCTTTCCAACGGTGGCTTTATTAAGACACATCGATCCTACATCATTAATATGGAACAGGTTTTTAGCATCGGCACAAAAGAAGTGATAATGCAGTCTAAAGCTGTAGTCCCTTTAGCCAAAGGCAATGCGCGAGTAGTGAAGGAAGCCTATATGACGTTTGCTTTTGAAACTTTGAACACAGTGGAATGGCTTTAGCCGATGAAAGGAATTTCCAATTATGGATTATATTCGACTGATTTTATCACTGGCATTTTCCATCAGCCTTATGTACCTGACTTTAGAGTGCGACATAAAAGCTAAGAAAACCCAATGGATACTTGGTATTTATACTTCGGTCATAATTGCCTGTAACATATTGGCATTAGCTCTATTGGGGTACACCCATTATATGAAATATGTACCTTTACTGATTCAGTTCCCAGTGTTAATTGCATTTATTTTTATTTCGAAATTTCAACCCATTAAGGTCTTTTTTATGAACACCACTCTGGTGGGGGTTTGTACCAGCTATTCGGCAATAGGTGTTGTGGTGGCACATTTCTTCAATAACAGTCGTATGGTTGTAAATTTAGTAAGCTACGTACTCTATTTTTCCAGTTGGTATTTGCTTTATAAATACATTCGTCCTATCCTCATAGACATAATGAAAAATACGGATACCAAGGGATGGCTGGGCTTTTGCATGATTCCCTTATCCTATGCAGCGCTTATATATTCAAGTGCCCAGTACAATTTAGATAATCTCCATATTGAAAGCATGTTTAAGACGGTGATTTTATTTTTAGTCATGGCGGTTTCGGCTTATTACATGATTATTCGACTTTTTCAGGAGACTCGAAAAAAGTTTGATCTACAAACAGAACAAAATTTAATGGCGATACAAGTTAATGCGGCAAAGTTTCATTTTGAAGCTTTGGAAGAATCTCATAAAGAGACCTTGATTCATAGACACGACATGAGACACCACTTAGCATTAATCAATTCCTATTTGATTGACGACAATAAGGAAGGCGCTCAAAAATACATTGCAGAGGTTCAGAAAACCATCGATGATGCGGTGATAGAAAAATATTGTAGCAATTATACGGTCAATTTAATTTTATATGCCTACATTTCCCACGCCAAGGAAGAACGCATTGTGGTAGAAACCCACATGGATTTAGAAGAGAGTCCAGTTATTTCGGATATGGATTTATGTGTGGTCTTCTCAAATATAATTGAAAATGCCATCAATGCCTGTAAATGTATTCCATATAAGGAAAAACGATTTATTAAAATTAAATGCGGCCATAAAGGTGAAAAACTCTTAATTCAAGTCACAAACAGTTGTATAGAGGATGTCCAGTTTATAGATAATATGCCTATTAGAGATGGGAGCGGTCAGGGACTGGGCACGAAGAGCATTGTAGCTGTAACTCAAAAATACAAGGGTCTCTATTCATTTACAGCTAAAGAGGGGGTATTTACCACCTGTGTGATGATATAAAGTATATCCCTGATTGAGAGGAACTCCATTGGGTAAAATTACCTTTATCGGAGGTGTGTTTTATGTTTAAAGAAGAGAGAAAAGAGTCCCTATTTGATTGGAGCATGTTAGGCGATTTAAAAGAAGGTCGTCCAAACCTAGGAAATACAATGAATGTAGATGTTTATCGGTTGATGCAGTTTACACTTAGGGACACAATGATTCAAGTCTTTGGTGTAGAATCTACTAACGCAGTTTTTTTTAATGCAGGAAAAAAAGCGGGTGAAGAGCTTTATAAAAACGTTATTAAAGGCTCAAAGGACGTAAATGATTTTGTTTTGCAGCTCCAAGATACTCTTAAAGATATGGGCATTGGTATTTTGAGAGTGGAAAAAGCTGACCTTGAAAATCAACAGTACACCTTAACCGTAGCTGAGGACTTAGACTGCTCAGGGCTTGCAGTATGCGATGAAGAAATTTGTGTTTATGATGAAGGTTTTGTGTCAGGTTTGTTTAAATCTTTTACGGGGAATGAATATGACGTCAAAGAAGTGGACTGTTGGTGCTCAGGAGATCGGGTCTGTCGATTCGACGTGAAGTTGAAATGAAAATCCAGGTCGGAACCGAGCAAATAGATAAAATGACGGAGTCCTTATATCATATTCTAAATGGGCAGAAAGCCACGCCTTTAGAACTTCCCGAAGACTATCCTGAGGATGAACTGCGCCAAATGGTAGGGTATTATAATCGTTTTGTTGAGGAATTCAACGAATTTACCAAGTTTATGTACGCCATTTCCAGAGGGGAATTGGAATATGAAGCGCCAAAGGGACATTTAGAAATTCTCCAATCTTTTAAAAGTATGCAGGCAAATTTGAAGCATCTCACATGGAAAACCCAGCAGATTGCAAGAGGGGATTTTAATCATAAAGTAGACTTTATAGGCGATTTTTCTGAGGCTTTTAATGAAATGACTCGGCAATTGAAGGATTCCTTTGAGCAGATTCAAGCCCAAAATAAGCAGTTGATGGAAGCTAATCGCATTATTGAGCGCGAGCGGGAAAAAAGCGATATGCTCCTCAAAAATATTTTACCCGACAAAATAGTGGATGAGCTCAAAGCCAGTGGCAGCACCACACCTCAGCTTTATAAAAATGTTATGGTATTCTTCTCCGATATCATTGGTTTCACAGATAAATCTTCTCAAATTGAGCCAGCCGAACTGATACAGGAACTGACCAGTCTCTTTACGGCTTTTGACTGCATTGTTGACGCCACCTACGGCGAGCGCATTAAAACCATTGGAGACGCCTATTTAGCTGTATGGGGCATGCATATCCCTGTAGAGGATCATGCAGAAAAGGCAGCAGAGGCAGCTCTCAAAATTATTGAGTACGTCCGCTCTAGAAACAGTGATGCCAAGGTGAAGTGGGAAGTTCGGGTGGGCATGCACATTGGCGATGTGGTCGGCGGTGTGGTTGGCACCAGTAAGTTTATTTATGACATATTTGGAGATACGGTAAATACCACCTCACGAATGGAAAGTAATTCTGAGTCCATGAAAATCAATATCTCTGAGGATGTGTACCAGTTGGTGAAAGAAAGGTTTGTCACCTCTGAACGAGGTTACTTACATGCGAAAGGCATAGGCAATATGAAAATGTACTTTGTAGAAGGTAAGAAATAAATACATAGAAAGACACTGTCAAAGAGTAACCATTCTTAATGCCAGTGTCTTTTTTATTGTTTTTGAAAGATGACAATTTTATTTTAACTGTTGACTTTTAACTGTATCTATACAATAATAACAGTCATAACAGTCAATGTTCTAATTTACAAATTGTTGCCAAAGGCAACGTGGCGTTAAATTTTCATAAAAATGGAGGCAGTCCATGAGAATTAACATATCTCCCGTTTCCAAACTCCCCATCTATGAACAAATTGAGAATCAAATCCGCGAGCAGATTCTTAGCGGCGAACTAAAACCAAACACCCAATTACCCTCTATACGGGAATTGGCAAGGGAATTGAAGGTTGGGGTTATCACCTCTAAGAGGGCTTACGACGATTTATGTGAGGAAGGCATGCTAATCAGTCGCCAGGGAAAAGGGGTCTTCGTGGCAGAACTTGATTGTGAAAGCATACAGGAAACTCAAAAAAAATTATTGTTAGAACAGCTATGTGACATTAAAAATTATGCAGACAGCATAGGCATCAGCAAAGATGAATTGGCAGAAATGATTAAGGGCTTATACTGATAGGAGGCTTTTTTATGAGTGACAGTGCGATTTATTGCCATGGACTTTCCATTGCACAAGGGCAGTTTGCTATGGAGAACATTCAACTGGAAATAAAAAAAGGGTATATCACAGGGCTGATTGGAAGAAATGGTTCTGGTAAAACAACCTTAATTAAAGGTATTGCAGGGCGCTTGGCATCCACCAATGGCAAAGTGAAGATTGAAAATTTGGAAGGGATGCTGGATAGAGCGGCGGTGAATCGAATCCTTTCTGTGATGTATGATCAACCTCATTTTTCAACGAAATACGCTGCAAAGTACATTGCCAAGGATATTGCCAGATTCGAGCCACACTTTGATATGCCTTATTTTATGGAAAAAATGGCTTCTTTTCAGTTAGATCCAGAGAAGCGGCTGAATAATTATTCTATAGGCATGCTCAAGAAATTTATGTTGATCGTTGCCCTTGCCAGAAAGCCTGAAATTTTAATTTTGGACGAACCTACATCTGGAGTAGACCCAGTCTCTCGTTTGGAAATGTTGGACTTGATCCAAGAATTTATGGAAGATGAAAACCATACAGTGTTATTTTCGACACACATTACCTCAGACTTAGACAAAATTGCAGATTTTGTAGCCTTGGTAGATAAGGGAAAATTATTGTTTGTGAAGGAGAAAGAAGCTTTAAAAAGTGATTACAAAACCCAAGAGCTATTGCCAACAGTGGAAGAAATCATGTGTCATGTCTTGGCCTATAAGGAGGTAAACCATGCTTAGTTTTTTGAAAAAATCTCGGGCAGCCTTTGGAGGCCTTCATCATAATGAGCTTTCATTTTTAATGCCTGCTTTAGTAGCCCTATTTTACAGCCTTTCTTTAACGTTTACCATACAGTCGGGAACAGCCTTTGGCGTCCTCTTTAACGTCCTCGTGTTCGCCTTTTTAGGAGCGGGGATACGGGAAGAAAAATCCTTATTTCACAGTTTAGCGGTAAGTCCTAAGGAAAAGGTAAACTTGGCTTACAAGACCTTCTGTTTTTGGGCGGTAGCTGTTTTGTTCTTCAAGGGGTTCAAATTTTTAATTTGGAAAAGTTTCACCCTTCAAATTATGGGTGGCACTTTTTTAGAATCCTTCTACTGGAGTGAACCTAGCATGACGGCTTACTATGCCATTTGGGTGTATGGCTTCTTTATCTCCATTGGCTTTGAGTGTTTGCTTTTCCCCATTTTATTCATTGAAAAGAATCGGTCTCAAGTGATTTATTTTGTGAAAGTTGCCCTCGTCGCCTTATTGCCGACTTTTGCGTTTAACAGCATTGGCTCTTTTCTCTTTAAGGTGAATACAGAGCGTCTTTCCACTGGTTGGATTTCTCTCAGTGCCTTTACAGCCTTCCCGCCAGCATTCTTGCAAGGCCTTGTTTTGTATGCTGCTCTCTTTATGATTGCTGCTATTATATATGCGCAAAAAATAGCTCTGAATCATTACAATGAAAGCTTTGAAAACAGAAAGTTCTTTGTAGAGTCTACAGAAGGCATCGTCTTAAAAAAGAAACGAAGTAAAAGGATTATAATAGGTTCGATTACCCTAGTGATTGTCGTTTTCATAACGGGCATCATCTATATTTCTTCACAATTAACCAAGGCGTATGGTGAAGTGAAAGACCTTGAAATAGCTGGAACTCAGTTGACGGAAGACCATGTCTTTGGACCAATGCTATTGGGAAACCAAGTTTATTTTCCAACCCATCAGGAAATTGAAATGAAGGAAGAGGAGCAATTAGGGTTCTTTACCTTTAAAGGAGAAGATGCTACGGGTCTTTTTTACCGACTTTTTATCAGTAATTTTGCCATTGTAGACAAAGCCGACCCTCAGCGCACTTACTGTAAAGTGGAAGGAGCGGACATGTATACTTATGTGAAAGCTCAGACCATGGAACAGTCTTATCCGATAAAAGAGTATGTAAATATTATGACCTTCGATGCCGATTGGTTAGATCAGCATGCTATGGCTGAGGCAAATTCAAGAGTGGGTATGCACGATGTGGATCCATCCCTTTTTAGAAAGTTAGAAGAAAGATTTGGTGCTGTGGCCTATCGTTCAGAGGATTTCGATCAGATAGACGCTTTTTATGCCTTAGTAGGCGTTAAAAAGGCCTATGTTCAGGACAAATGGCAGCCAGAGGCAGACTATTACCTTAATTACTCCGATGTCTTGGGCTGTATTCTTGTGAAAAATGGCCAGTATTATTATGGAAATTTAGAGAATAAAATTCCTGAGGACTGGGTTGAGATGATTAAAAAAATTTTGATGGCTTAGGAAAATAGGTTTATAATTAAATGAGTCAGTGAATTCTTTTGAAAAGTCCGCAACAAAGGAGCGTCTATCATGAAAATTCAAAACAATACGGGAACAGGTTCTGCTAACGGCTCGATACAAAGCAGCTATCAGCAGAAACAAGACAGCCAGCTCAATGCGATTCAAAACCAAATTAATAATGTACAGAAGCAGATTCAAAATCTTGCCAAAGAAAACGAAATGACTGCAGAAGAAAAGATGAGTAAGCGAAAAGAGTACCAGCAAGAACTTCAGTCTTTGAATAATCAAATGACCCAGCGCAAGATAGAAATTCAAAAGGAACAGCGTGAAGCTGCTGCTGAAGCTCAGAATCAAGCTGGAAATAAAGGAGCAGGCAATATCCTTGAAAATGGAAAAGGTGATTTGACATCTCAAACGGAAAATCTCATGGGTGCGGCCACCATGAAAGGTTTGATCTCTGCAGATACTGTCATGAAACAAGTGAATACCGTTCAATCTGTGAAAACTGAGTTGGAAGGAACGGCTAGGGTTCTCAAGAGTGAAATTAAATTAGATAAGAACAGAGGACTGGACACAACAAAAAAAGAGGAGGCCCTTCAAAAGAATAATGAACGCCTTCAAGAGGTCTTTGAAGATTTAGGTGAAAAGATCTCAAGTGTCAAAGATGAAATAGATCACGCAAAAGAAGTTGAGCAAAAAGAGAATCTGACCCATTCAGACAATGAAGAAAAAAGTTTAGATACCCTTAAAAATGAGACTGATACTCAAGCTAAAAAAACGATAAATCTTGAAAAAGGTCAATATGTTGACGAGCGTATTTAGAAGAATGAGAAATACATAAAACAGAAAAAAGGCTGTTACTCTGCGTGGAATCGTAAAGTGACAGCCTTTTTTTACTTAAGTATTAAATGAATGATAGTTTTTTTGTATGAGATTAAGCCAGTCGTTGACAAATTTGGTAGCCAATAAAGAGAATTGTCGTAATCATCAAGTAGAATCTAACTTGAATTTTCCCTTCTTTCTGACAAACCAAACCGACACCCATGAGCATCATGCTGAGGTATGTGAAGGACCAGGTAAGCATGCCAAAGAACTCAAAGCCAATGACTGAGAAAATACCTTCAATTGGAGCCATTAGTAGGACAGGCAATAAGCCATAAGCAAAAATAGTCAGTGCCATTTTAAAGTCTTCTGTTGAAGGTTTTTTATTTTGTGCAGCAATGATAAATTGTGTTAATACTATAATGCCAAAGAATAAGAGCAGGTTTAAGATAGCGCTTAGTATAAGTTCGGTAGTAGACTCAAAATAGCCAAAATCTTTCATATTGAGTTGAGAAGCAAGTGACCAGTTTGCGCAAAAGATTGTAAAGCTCTTAGCAAGGATTGTAAGTCCGATTAATACAAGACTTTCAACAATTCTTTGTTGGTTGTAGATTCCCTTGAACCAGGCTTCAGGTTCTTTAAATAGTGCTTTTACATCTGCTGCTAAATTTTTAAAAATACTGCTGTCACGAGCAGCTTTTACGGTTCTTAAGACACTTGATTCTTGATTTTCTGTCATTAAAATAGTACACCTCCTAATAATTGTATAACAATCATACCATGTATTGGAATTATTTGCTATAAATATTATTATATTGGGTGTTAAATTTTATAGATTTTTTGACAATATAGCGCTAATCTCATCAGCAGGCATGGGTTTGTAATAGTAGTAGCCTTGCACTTCGTCACACATTTCAGACTTTAAGAAATCCAGTTGTTCTCTTGTTTCCACACCTTCTGCGATGATTTTTACATTCAGGTTTTTAGCCAGTCGAATAATGACGTTTGCAATAGCTTCATCCTTTTGATTTTTACCAATGCCTCTGACAAATTGAATGGCCATTTTAATTCGGTCAATGGGTAATTGTGTCACTCGGCTCAGGGAAGAATACTCAGTGCCAAAATCATCTATGGCGATGGTGAGGCCGAGTGCTTTCAACTCATTCAGAATAGATATAATAGCTGCTGACTCTTTTATTGCAATGCTTTCGGTGATTTCTAGTTCTAAGAACTTCGGTGAAAGACCTGTATCGGCAAGTGTATTTTTTACCAGTTCTACAAGATCGGTGCCTCTGAATTGCTGAACGGATAAATTCACTGCGACCTGTATCGGTGGGAGCCCCTGGCTTTGCCAAGCTTTATTTTGGGCACAGGCGGTTTTGAGCACCCATTCTCCAATGCCATTGATTAACCCAGTTTGCTCTGCAAGTGGTATGAATAATGCAGGAGAAACCATGCCCATCTCAGGGTGCTGCCAACGAATGAGGGCTTCCACACCAATGATGTCGCCTGATTGTATGTTAACTTGGGGTTGATAGTACAGAACAAATTCATGACGTTCTAAAGCTCTGTAAAGTTGATTAGTCAACCGAATTTGTTCAGCCACTTCGTCTTTCATTATAGAAGAACAGAGCAGATACTGATTTTTACCTTGTTCTTTGGCTTTATACAGAGCGATGTCTGCGTGTTTGATCAACGAAGCCACATCACCCCCATCTTGTGGGTAGACGGCAACGCCTGCACTGGCTGTAATAAAGAACTCATGACAATGCACCATGAAGGGTTCTTCAAAAATGTGCATAATGGTATTTGAAATCTTATGAATGTCGGATTCCTGCTGAATATTAGTCATAATAATTAAGAACTCATCGCCACCAAAACGAGAAATGGTGTCAGATTTGCGAATGGTATTGCTCAGGCGTTGAGACACATCGCGAAGCAACTGGTCACCACCTTCATGACCAATGGTGTCATTGACAGACTTGAACAAGTCAAGGTCGAGGAACATAACCCCAATGAGTTTTTCGGTGCGCAGAGACAGTTGTATAGCTTGTGAGAGCCTATCGTTGAAGAGGACTCGGTTGGGAAGACCTGTTAAATGGTCGTAATAAGCCATCCGCTCGATTTCTTTTTCAGCATCGATTTTACTGAGTGCATCGGCAACCAAGTTGGCAAGGATGTCAAGATGAGAAATTTCAGGGGCTGTCCAATGGGTTTTAACTGTCAACGTGCTTAAACTGATAAATCCTAAAACTCGATTGGAGTTGACAATAGGAATGGCTGCAAAGGATTGAATACTTCTCAAAATCAAATTTGCGCGGTCGACGGAGGCTTCGTTGGGCAACTCATCTAAATTTTCGATACAAGTACTTTCTCTTTGCTGAAGTCTTCCAATTAGCCAAGGCAGTTCTTGATTAGAAATGTCTTGCAAAATATGTATTTCGCTGTCAATACCGGGCTTACACCATTCGTGGGTGTTTGAAAAGCTGTTGGAGAGTTCATTGAACAAATACAAACTGCAACGGTCTGAGCCAAATATTTCACCGCTGAGTTTTAACATATACTTTATTTTTTCAGAAAAATTATATTGATTGATGGTGACTAATTCAAAAGAAATATTGGAAATCATTTTTTGAAAATGAACTTTTTCAGTCAATTCTTTAAGGCGCATGGTGTAAAGCTGGTTGATATAATAGGCGAGGCTGATGGAAAAACCGACTAAACCCAGTCGGACAATATGATCAGAATTATTGATGAGTGTATAGTGATTTGGCATGAGGAGCCATACTGCAGTTTGTGTTAAAAGGCTCGAAAGTGCCACAGCTGCAATGACCCAACGGTTGTTAAAGACAACGGACATCAAAATAAAGACCAATGAAATCGCCCAAACGGTAATGCTAGACTGGTTAAGAAATCGGAAGGTGATTATTGGGATCAGCAATGTGATGATGACAATGGAAATATATTCTTTGATCTTGATGGAGACAATTAAAAGGTGAGATACTTTCAAGAAAAAACCCACAAGACAAAGTAAAAGACTGAATTGAAAAACTTCATTAAAATTATTACCAGTGAGCAGGTATTGAGAGACAAAGTAAAGACAGCCTCCAAACATCAAGAAAGAAGAAAGATAAAGAAATACTTTTTCTTTGTGATGACCCATTAAAATTAAGTCGCTTTCATTGGTTTCAGTAAATAGGCTGTCTGTCATAAGGTGATATTTCTTCATGGCTAGATAGCAGGTCAACACTGGAATGAGAGATATTATACAGGCAAGCTCAGGAAAGACAGCGGTACCGTTATGCAATCTTATTTGAAAGGTCACAATAACGAGAAGAAACACAAGTCCAAAGGTACTAACAATCATTTTAGCTTGACGTTTTTCACTGGCGTTTTCTGTGTTGCAGTACCAATCCCAAATGACTTTGCTAAAAATCAGCATATAGACCATGAAATACAAGTTGAATAAATAGTCCCAGAAACTGCTTAAAGATAATTTCAACCAGCCTATTTCTGTAAGAATGAGCTCATATTGTTCTGGAGCAAGGGTTGGTGAAAGGCTGTAGACCCAAGCAAATATTAAAACTGGCAGGTAAAGGAAGATTTGAACCTTTTTGTGTTCTGTAAACCAATGGTGATTTGTTAACAAAATAACAAAATGCAGAATTAAGCAATAGTAGACGCTAATCCCTGCAGAAGCTACTCTACGCCAGAAAAGACAGGTTTCTAGGTTTGGCGCATTTACAGCTATAGAAAAGGCAAATGACCAGATTGCGAGGGAAATACAGAGAATAAAAAAGATCCTATTCACTGGAGATTTTGGATTTTTATAAAACATGTAGGCACCTAAGCCCCCATGGAGCATAAATGTTAAAAAATAGAGTAGTGAAAAAATTAATGCTAACTGCATGGAGGGACTCCTTTGGCAACCGATAATAATGGATTTTTCTGTTTATTATATAGCTCTGTTAAAGGTTTGACAAGCTTTTGAGGTTTTAATAGTGGCACTATTAAAACCTAAAGATATTCTTGTACATATAACTTTGACTGTGTTAAAATTAACCGTGTGTTTTTAGACATCGAGTAGGATCGTGAGGTTGCCATATGAATGTGGTTGTAATCAATAAATTAATAGAAGCTGCAGATTCAGTCTCTAAAATGATGCTGAATGTGGATTTAAAAGCGGGAAGACCCCAGCTTATAGACAAGCCGTTAGCTGAAGAGTCAGTTTGTATATTAGTAGGAACAACTGGAGAACTTAGAGGCCAAGTGATTATCAGCTGTAATCATGATATTGCGTTGAAAGCTGCTAATCGGATGATGCAGGGCATGGGAAGTGGCCTCTGGGATGAACTGGCCCAGTCGGCCTTACAAGAATTTGGCAACATGATGATGGGGACATTTAGTACCCTGCTCAGCCAAGATGAAATCAACATCGATATTACTCCACCGACTTTAATTCAAGGTCAGGGGATTATGCTTAGTGGCGAAAAAGGCATTAAGTTGCCAATGCACAATCAGTTGGATGAGACAGACGTCATTTATCTGACGCTTATGTTGAGAGAAAATTAAAAATTTGAGTTCCGCTGAAATATGTCCTATTTCGGCGGTTTTTTTTACCCCATTTTTGAGAAACATTTTATGATAGTATAGGATATAAGATCTCACTTAATGAAAAGAGGTTTATAAATGCCGACAAAATGTTTTTATATGAATAAAACTTTAAAACCAATTCTAAATGTTGAGCTAAATCAGAATGATTTTATAGACTTTGTGGATGTAGAGCCAGAAATATATGAGTGGCTGGATGCTTACCAAAATCTGAGTCTCCAACTTCTGAATCGGATAGACGGTTTAGAACTCTATAAACAAAGAGAAATAGATGCCTTTGCCATTGGAGACGCCATTGCGGACGGCATTTGCTTAACAGATGGCAAGGGAAACGTTCTAGCGGTTAATAAGGCTTATACGGATATTACTGGAATTGAGGAAAATCAGATTGTGGGTCACACCATAGAAGAAGTGCTGGCGCAAGGACTCTTTAACCGTGCAGTCACCCACTTGGTCATCGATCAGAAAAAGAAAATATCTCAGTTTTCCACCATCGCCAGCAACAAGAAAAAAGTCCTGATTACAGGAAACCCCTTCTTTAACGATGAGGGGGAAGTGGTGCAAGTTCTCACGGTGATGAGAGATTTAACGGAAATTATCAGTGTCAAAGATAAACTGGAAAAGGCTGAAAAGGAGAGCGAGCGCTATTTAGACGAACTTAATTACTACAAGAGTTTGCAGCGCGGACTCAGCGGTCTGATTGGGGAAAGCAGGGACATTAAGAAAATTAAAGAGCTGATCAGTTATGTGGCAAAGACAGAAGCCACTGTATTGATAACGGGTGAAACAGGCGTAGGCAAGGAAGTCATTGCCCGTGAAATTCACCAAAACAGCAACCGTTCTGGAAGCGCTTACATTAAAGTCAACTGCGCCGCTATCCCAGACTCGCTCCTAGAATCAGAGCTTTTCGGATATGAAAAAGGGGCCTTTACAGGGGCTCAGAATAAAGAAAAACCCGGCATGTTTGAACTGGCAAACGGGGGTACTCTGTTGTTAGATGAAATTGGAGAAATGCCAATTAACTTGCAGTCTAAACTTCTAAGGGTTCTTCAAGAACGTGAACTGATGCGTATTGGGGGCACAAAGAGCATTAGCATAGATGTTCGGGTGATTGCCTCTACCAATCAGAGTTTGATCAAGCAAATTGAAACGGGCAGGTTTCGAGAGGACTTGTATTACAGGCTGAATGTAGTGCCAATTCATATACCGCCTCTCAGAGAAAGGATAGAAGACATTCCACTGCTGGCACATCTAATGTTAGAAAAGTTTAATTTGAAATACGAAAAAGATAAAAAGCTGAGTCAAGGAGCGATTGACGTCTTGGGTCAATACCGCTGGCCGGGCAATGTGAGAGAGCTTGGGAATGTCATAGAACGCATTATTGTCAGCGATGACGAAATGATGATTAGTGAAGAAAGTGTTATGAATGTGCTGGGCAGGTATATTGAGGGTGGCGTGCCCATCAGATTGAAAGATAATGTGACCTTAAAAGAGGCGGTCTTGCAGTTGGAAACAGAAATGATTCAACAAGCATTGAACCAACATAAAAGTACTTACAAGGCGGCGAAAGCTTTAGGAATGAGTCAGCCGACCTTTTTTAGAAAAGCCAAGCACTTGGGAATTTCAATGGGAATAGAAGAGTAATTCAAAAATAAATCGAATGATTTAAAAATGAATTAACAGATTGGAAGGGTTTTAACCCATTCTAATCTGTTTTTTTTGTTTTTGTAATTCAAAAATGAATTGGATTAAACGTTCAATGAATCGATTTATTTTGAATGAAGTCCTGTTTCTTTTGAAAATACACAGTTTATAAACTTATTTTAACTTTGGCATGACACTTGCGTTTATAAAAGGATGTGAACAAAAGGATTTAGAAACCCTGAGAAAAACTGCATAACAAAGAAAGAAAAACAGGAGGTGACCCATGAATAAAGTAATCAGTGTGTCCCAGGCCATGACATTCATTGAAGAGGGTATGACCCTTATGTATGGAGGCTTTATGGGCGTTGGCACACCTGAAATTTTAATGGATGCCATTGTGTCTAAAGATGTTAAAAATTTGACAGTCATAGGCAACGACGGGGCAGTTCCCGGCAAAGGCATCGCCAAACTCATTTCAAAGGGTCAGGTGAAGAAGCTGATTGCCTCCCATATTGGTTTAAACCCTGAAATTGGAAAGCTAATGAATGAAGGGCAGCTTGAAGTGACATTAGTGCCTCAAGGAACACTGGCTGAACAGATCAGGTGCGGCGGTGCAGGAATTGGAGGTTTTTTAACCCCAACAGGCATCGGAACAGATGTAGAAATTGGAAAGACAAAAATAGAAGTGGGGGGCAAAGCTTATTTGCTAGAACTCCCCCTCAGAGCAGATGTAGCCCTGATTAGAGGCTCCATTGTAGACACCATGGGTAATGTGTATTACAGAGGAACGACTCAAAACTTTAACCCTCTAGCTGCAATGGCGGCGGATGTGGTTATTGTGGCGGCAGAGAAGTTAGTAGAACCTGAAAGCTTGCCCCCAGAGTGGATTATGACACCTGCTGTTTTCGTAGATTACATTGTGGAAGGGGAATGTTAATGGCTGAGATGAGTGAAAAAGATATGATCGCCAAACGCATTGCCTTAGAAATGGCAGATGGACACATTGTGAATTTAGGCATAGGCCTGCCGACCTTGGTCGCCAATTACTTGCCGGAAGACGTTCACATTTTGCTACAGTCTGAAAACGGCATGTTAGGCATGGGCGCCATTGCAACAGAGGGTCAAGTAGACAAAGACATTATCAATGCTGGGAATCAACCTGTGCTTACGGAAAGAGGGGTCAGCTTCTTTGACAGTGCCACTTCTTTTGCCATTATTCGTGGGGGTCACGTTGACGTAACCGTACTAGGCGCTCTTCAAGTGGACCAGCAGGGCAATATTGCCAGCCATATGGTACCGGGAAAAATGGTGCCGGGTATGGGTGGGGCTATGGACTTAGTCGCTGGAGCAAAGAAGGTCATTGTGGCCATGCTTCACACGGCAAAGGGCGAAGCTAAAATCCTTAAAAAATGTACCTTGCCATTGACGGGTGTGAACTGTATAGACATGATTGTTACGGAAAAAGCAGTATTTTCAGTAACTCATCACGGTCTAGAATTGATGGAAATTATGCCAGGCCATACCCTTGAAGAAATTATTCAGAGCACAGAAGCAGACTTGATTTTAAGCGATCAGCTTAAATTATAAATTCCAAAAGGTTCATTGTAGGGAAGCTTAAATGACTAAGGAGGAGCAGCGAATGATTAAAAGAGTATTAAAAGATGTTAAACCTTATGCAGCACCGAAACACTTTGATATGACAGCTCTCAGACTTCACGGTAAAGAAGAGTCAGGCGCAGAAAAATTCTGGATGGGCTTATCTCACTTCCTTCCAGGAGGCGGCGCAGAATATGATGCTTCTCCAACAGAAAAAGTCTATTTTGTTTTAGAAGGGGAAGTAACGGTTTACGACGAGAATAAAAACCCAATCCTTCTTCAAAAACACGATTCTATCCATATCGGCGCCAATGAAGGCCGTTCTTTGATCAACGAAAGCAATATGCCAGCATCTATGTTGGTTGTCATCAATTATCCTGAGTAGGAGGCGTCTCATATGACTATGCAATCTGTAGAAAACTTAAAAAAATTATTCAGTCTTGAAGGCAAAGTGGCCATTGTAACAGGTGGTGCTGGTGCCCTTGGAGAAGCTATTTGTGAAGGTCTTGCGGCTTATGGCGCAGACGTTGTCGTAACAGGCAGAACTTTGAAAACCTTAGAAGATGCCGTAGCTAAAATCGAAAAAACTGGCAGACGTGCTCACGCCATCACTTGTGACGTGACAAAAGAAGACCAAGTGGAAGCCATGGTTAAAGAAGTTGTAGAGAAATTCGGCAAAGTAGACATTCTATTCACAGTTGCAGGCATTGCAAAACGCCATGCGGCAGAAGATTTTATTATGGAAGATTTCCGTCAAGTCATTGACATCAACGTGACGGGAACTTTCATTACTTGCAAACATGTTGGAAGAGTTATGAAAGAACAAGGTTACGGCAAAATTGTCAATATTTCCTCTGTTAGAGGCTTTGCAGGTCACCCAGGTGGTTATGCGGCTTACGGTGCCAGCAAATCTGCAGTAGACATGATCACGAAGCAATTGGCAACAGAATGGGCAAAATACAATATCAATGTCAATGCCATTGCACCGACAATCTTCTGGACACCACTCACACAACAAGTTTTAGAAGACGAAAAACTCAAGAAAATATTCTTAGACAGAATTCCACTAGGCAGAGCTGCAGTACCAGAAGACATGGTCGGGGCATCTGTATACCTTGCAGCACCAGCTTCTGACTTTATCACAGGTCAAATCATCTATGTAGATGGCGGTTGCACTGCGGGCTGATGCAACAGTAGCCTTGCACAGTAGCTGATGCACCCCTAGGAGGAAAACATGGGAAAAGAAATCAAAAACATCGTCATATACGGTCCGGGACTCATGGGGAACGGCTTGGCACAAGTCTTTGCCTCTGACCCTAGCCTAAAGGTGACCATGGTGGTCAGACCTGAAGACAACGCTAAAGTCCATGAGAATGTTCAGAGCAATTTGGACGCTTTTATCGAAAAGGGCATTTGTACAGCAGCAGAGGCAAAGGCCTTGGTTGACCGGATTTTAGTCACAGAAGACCGCATTGGCGCCGCTAAGGAAGCGGACTTCATCATTGAATGTGTGCCAGAAAACCTTCAAATCAAGCAAGATCTCTTTGCAGATTTGGAAAAATACTGCAGACCAGACACCATTCTTGCGACCAATACATCGGTTATGAGCATTGGGGAAGTGGCTGGCAAAACCATTAAAAAGGACAGAGTTGTAGGGGCCCATTTCTGGAACCCGCCTTACCTCATTCCCCTAGTGGAAGTGGTCAAGGCTGAGGAAACCTCGGAAGAAGTCATGGAACAAACCATGAATCTTCTTAAACAAGTGGGCAAAAAACCGATTTATGTCAAAAAAGACGTTCCAGGCTTTGTGGCAAATCGCTTACAACATGCCCTTTGGCGTGAG
This sequence comes from uncultured Peptostreptococcaceae bacterium, assembly GCA_964404895.1. Taxonomy (GTDB): domain Bacteria; phylum Bacillota; class Clostridia; order Peptostreptococcales; family Acidaminobacteraceae; genus JBGSUZ01. The sequence goes on from CAYOLV010000001.1 coordinate 341,143, forward strand.
GCCATTTCCATAGTAGAAAGAGGCATTGCAGATGCAGAAACAGTGGACGAAGCCTTGAAATTCGGCCCAGGGATTCGACTTCCACAACTTGCACCTATTGAAAATGCTGATATGGTAGGGATTGATTTAACCTATGCCATCCACAGCTATATTTTGAAACACTTAGAAGACAGCCATGAACCGTCACCTCTTTTAAAAGAAATGTTAGACAAGGGTGACCTTGGTTTTAAAAGCGGAAAAGGGTTCAGAGAGTGGACGCCTGCACAGGCAGAAGCTTCAAAAAAGGCATTGTCGGCCTATTTGATCGACGTCTTGTATAAATAAGCCTTAACCCACAGATGACTTGCTAAAAATCGGAGAATAAAACCAATATCCAATAGGAGGATTCCAAAAATGGGAAAGAAAGTACTTGTTGATTTAAGCCACCCCTTCCACGCAGACATTCCAGTATGGCCTTATTTTTCTAAGCCAAAAATAGACACCATGCACAACTTAGCGAAGAGCGGCGTATTAACACAAAAAATTGATGTGGTTATGCACTGCGGTACCCATGCAGATGCCCCACGTCACGTTATGGAGTACGAATTTGACGGCAAACGTGCTCGTTATACCCATGAGTTGCCACTGGACGCTTACTACGGAGACGCGGTTTGCCTCGACATTCAAATTGAAGACTGGGGTCTCATTACAAGCAAACATTTAGATGACGCTTGTAAACGCGCCAACATCAAGCCAGAAGAATTAGAGGGCATGGTTTTGTGTCTTAGAACAGGCATGCACCTTAAGTTTGACGACACAAAAGAGTATTACCATTATTCTTGTGGTACGGGCAGAGATGCAGGGGAATGGTTTGAAAAATACAAACCTAAATGTGTTGCCATGGACATGCAAGCCCTTGATCACCCACTTCACACCACAATGGGCCAAAATGGACCACCACAAATGAACTTACCTGGAAAATCTGGCAGACCCATCACAGAAGAGTACATCGAAAAGTTCGGTATAGAAGCTTACGCAGAATTCCACAAAGACACTTACATTAAAATTCACGGCAAAGAAAAATACATGGAAGTCTTCGGCAAGCTTGAAGCAGCTGGTCTTGAAGGCACTTGGGAACCTTGCCACAAGTACATGATGGGCAACGGCATTGTCGGCGTCGAAAACCTTGGCGGCAACTTAGACAAAGTCGTTGGCAAACGTTTCAAATTCATGGCATTCCCAATTCGTTGGTACTTAGGAGACGGTTCTATGGTCAGATGCGTTGCCGAAATTGATGAAGATGACTTAACAGATGCACCTGAGCGCGTTTACACTTACGGCGGATTTTAAGAAAGGTTGTTCACCATGTCCAATTTAGAAAATAAGGTCATTCTCACCGTTGCTCCAACAGGGGCTTGGCCAACAAAAAATGAAACCCCTTATGTCCCTCTCCAACCGAGAGAGATTGCAGACGAAATTTATGCTTGCTGGAAAGCTGGGGCTTCTGTAGCTCACATTCACGTGAGAGACGATGAAGACAAGTCTTCCATGAGCTTAGAGAAGTTTGTTGAAACGGTTAACTACATTCGTGAAACCGATTGTGATATTGTCATTAACTTAACCACATCTGGGAAATTGGGTCTTCAAGACGAAGAGCGTTTCCAGCATTTGATTGCACTACACCCGGATATAGCGTCATATGATTGCGGTTCTATGAACTGGCAGCATAGTTCTGTCTTTGAAAACAGCCCACAATTCCTTGAGAAACTGGGACTGGTCATGCAGGAACACAATGTGAAGCCAGAAATTGAAATTTTTGACGGGGGTATGATTGCCAATGCAAAATACTACCTTAAAAAAGGAATTTTGAAAGCACCACTTCATTTCCAATTTGTTCTGGGTGCTGCGGGCGGTATGGAAGCCACTATTGAGAATTTAGTATTCCTTAAAAACCAATTGTCAGAAGGTTCAACATGGGGCGCGCTCGGTATTGGTAAAGGTCATTTGCCAATTATGTACGCAGCTCTTGGTATGGGCGGACATCTTCGTGTGGGAATGGAAGACAATATCATTTACTCAAAAGGCGTATTGGCAAAGTCAAACGTTGAATTTGTAGAGAGAACCAAACGTATTGTCAAAGAAATGAATAAAGAAATCGCGACGCCAGCAGAGGCGCGGGAGATTCTTGGGATTAAGAAGTAAACAGAAGATTTTTCAAGCAGATTCTTGGAAAAGGGAGGAATAGCCATGAGAGAAGTGGTAATAGCAAGTGCTGCGAGAACACCCATTGGTAGTTTCTGCGGTGCCTTGTCCAGTGTACCTGCAATAGATTTAGGCGTCATTGCCGTCAAGGCGGCCATTGAACGGGCGGGGATCACACCTGATATGGTTGACGAAACGGTACTCGGCTGTGTATTACAAGCAGGACTAGGTCAAGGCGTTGCCAGACAAGTGGCTGTTCAGGCAGGTATTCCAGTGGAAAAACCTGCCTTTACGGTGAACATGATTTGTGGTTCAGGTCTTAAGACCATTCAACTAGCCGCTCAAGCCATTGCCCTAGGCGATGCGGACATCGTTGTGGCAGGGGGAACTGAAAATATGAGCAGCGCCCCTTATGTCATGATGAATGCCAGAACAGGTTATCGCATGGGAAATGGTACTTTGATAGACACCATGGTGAACGATGGGTTAACCGATGCTTTTGGTGGCTATCACATGGGTGTGACAGCTGAAAATTTAGCTGAGAAGTATAATATTAGCCGATTAGATCAAGATACATTTTCTGCAAGCAGTCAGGCGAAAGCCGTAAACGCTCAGAATAAGGGCTATTTTGATGCTGAAATTGTACCTGTTGAGGTGAAAACTCGAAAAGGGATTGTGACCGTCAGTCAGGACGAACATCCGAAAGGGGACACCACAGTAGAAAGCTTAAGCAAACTTAAGACGGTCTTTAAAAAAGAGGGAACCGTTACGGCGGGCAATGCTTCTGGCATTAACGATGGTGCGGCGGCTTTGGTACTCATGTCCAGAGAAAAAGCAGAAGCCCTTGGCATTGAACCTTTAGCAGTGATCAAAGGTTACGCCTCAGCAGGGGTAGAACCAAGCCTTATGGGTTATGGTCCCGTTCCTGCAGTGAAAAAAGCCCTTTTGAAAGCAGATATGACATTGTCCGAGATTGAGTTGATTGAAGCCAATGAAGCCTTTGCAACTCAAGCTTTGGCTGTGGCTAAGGGATTGGAACTGAATATGGAAATCGTCAACGTCAACGGAGGCGCCATCGCTTTAGGTCACCCAGTTGGGGCTTCTGGTGCAAGAATATTGACCACTCTTTTATACGAAATGAAGCGAAGAGACGCCAAGACAGGTTTAGCGACTTTATGTATTGGTGGCGGCATGGGTACAGCAGTTGTAGTCAGCAGATAATTCAGGAGGAAACCCAGTGGAAAACAAAAAACGGAGTAGCATCGGCGGTTTCGGTCGTGACGGATGGGGTATCATCATTTATTGTGCAGCCATGTTTTGGTTTTATGTGGGAATGGTCAATGACGGTTCCAATATAACAGCGCCAGCATTTGCGGCAAAAACAGGAATTGATTATTCTTTGATATTGAGCATGGGCTCAGTAGCAGGGTTTGTAGGCTTTTTATTCTTTATTCTATTTGGGCAAATCAATATTAAAATGGGCCCTAAGAAAACCTCTGCCATTACCCTATTTCTAGCAGGTATCTTTTATATCGGTCTAGGGCTTTCTAACTCCCTTGTCACTTATGCAATTTGCCTTTGTGTGGTAACGGGTTCTGTTATGTCAGGTGGGTACATTGCTGGCGGTACGTTGGTTGCCAAGTGGTTTCCAAAGAAAAAAGGCATTGTTATGGGTTACACCACAATGGGTCACAATTTGGCATCTGCTTTCTATGTGCCGATGATTGCTTTTTTAGTCAATACCTTAGGGCTGCAAAAAGGGGTTATGGTACCCAGTGTTCTCGTGATGATTCTGGGCGTTATAGGTCTCTTAATGGTGAAAGATACCCCTGAAGAGCGAGGTATGCTCCCTGACAACGTCAGCAAAGAAGTCTATGAAAAAGAGTATGATGCACACTCATCTGCAGATTCAGACGGTGGTTGGACAGTTAAAAGCTTACTGGCTGAAAGAGAGTTATGGTTAGCGGCAGTAACCACTGGGATTTTCCAATTGGTATCTGTAGGCGTAATGACTCAGTTGGTTGTAAGAAATATGCAGCTTGGTTTTACACAGACTCAAGCCATCTCTATTATGACCTTCTTAGCGGCAATTGGGGTGGTAGGTTCTTGGATTTTCGGCGTTTTAGATACCAAATTCGGTACAAAGCCTACAATGATATTCTTCGGACTTTGGTACATGGGCGCTTTATTCTTCAATATATTAGAAACACCTGTAAGCATTTATATATCGGTCTTCATGATTGGTATGGCCATTGGTGGCTCTGCAAACTTTACAACCTCTTTACCTGCGGCTATTTTCGGTCGTCACGGCTTTGAAAAAGTCAACAGCGTCGTTTTCCCGATTCAGGGTCTTGTCACTTCACTGAACTTCTTGCTTAGTGGTGCTTCTATTGCTTTAACGGGAAGTTTGAGAGGGGCTTACATCGTCTTCATTGCCATTTTAGCAGTGAACGTTGTCTTGGTTAATTTGATTAATGAGCATAAATTTAATAGAGATTTTAAGCAGGAAGAAGTGGAAAAAGTTTTGGCTTCATAGTCACAGCTTGACACGTTCAGCTAAATCCACATAAAATGAATCATAATTATTGCCAGAGAGGAGCTTGTTATGAATCATAAAGGCATTACTTTGCTACAGATCGATTATTTTATAGCAGTCGCTAAATATTTGAATTTTTCTGAAGCGGCAAGACGGGTCTATACCTCCCAGCCTTCTCTCAGTCGTCAAATCTTACAAATGGAAAAAGAACTTGGGGTAGAACTGTTTTTTAGAACCAAGCGCAATGTAAGACTGACCCCTGCTGGGACTGTTTTGCTCAACGAAATTAAAGGCATTTCTGAACAAATTGAAAGTGCTTTTGAAAAATGTATCCGTCCTAATTTAGGCGAAAACAGCAGCATAACGATCGGCTGTTTGGAAGCTATGGATACAGGTAGATTTCTGACCCAACTCATTAAAGGGTTTAAGCAAGAACACCCTAATGTTGAAATAATTTTGGAAAGGCACAGTTTCAAAGTGCTCAGAGAAAAGTTGGATAAGGAGCAATTGGATATTATTTTTACCTTGTCTTTTGAGGTGGATAATGACCCCGCCATTGTCTGGGATACCGTTTACAAACAGCATACCTGCCTCCTAATGGCGGCCAATCACCCCTTGGCTGAAATTGAAAACCTTTCTTTAGGCGATTTTAAGGATGAAACCTTTGTCCTATTGTCCCGAGACGAGTCCCCAAACGGCTATGATGGCATTATTGCCCAGTGTCGGAAACACGGCTTTACCCCTAGAGTCGTGAGACAACTTCCAAACATAGAATCACTCCTATTATCAGTTGAATCCGGACTGGGCGTCGCCATGGTAGATGAAAATATACGCATGCACCACCCTGAAAACTTTAAAATGTATGAATTAAAAGATGACTCCTTAAGTGTGGTCATGGCTTGGCAAAAAGCCAACCTTAAACCGGCTGTTTCCTTGTTCAGTAATGCCATATTAAGTGACATTTATGCACAAGTATTCAATAAGAACAATTTAACGATTTAACCAAGAGCAACCGTGTCGGCGAATGAGCGACACGGTTGTTTTTGCATTGCTCTGCATCAGTCCCACTTGCAGGGTGACGAAGGGCTCCGTGCCTTGAATTTCCAGTTGTCTACTTTGACGAGGGAACTGGAGTTTGATACAATGAGGGCGTAGTAAAGTCTGATGAATCAATCTTTTAAATGGGATCTGGGTGATAATATGATTATTGATACTTTTCAAATTTCATGCTTTTTATCGGTGGCAGAACACCTTAATTTTACCCTTGCTGCTAACGATATGTTTATCTCTCAACCTGCCATCAGCAGAAAAGTGGCCGCTTTAGAAAAAGAGTTGGAAGTCATTTTGATTGATAGAACCAGCAGAGAACTTAAGTTGACTCAGGAAGGCTTGATTTATCAAGAATTTTTCTTGAATTTCATGAGACAACTTGAAGAAATTTCAGCGAAGACACACAAATACAAGTTCGAAAATGTTGAAGAAATCAATATTGGTATTTTTGAAGGATGGAATTTATCAGCTTTCTTAAGAACCCTTCAAAATGATTTTAAGGTCAAGTATGATAATACAATGCTTAATATTGACACTTGCAGTGAAAAAAGTTTGCTTCAAGGATTAAAAGATGGCAAATACGATGTGATTATTTTACTTAAGATTAGCATTAAGACGGCTATCAATGCAGGATATGTCAACAATGTAGATGTTTATGACGTGGCGAGAGTCCACAAATGTGCTTTTTACTCCATTCATAATCCACTCGCTGAAAAAGAAGACTTAAAGTTTGAAGACTTTAGAAACCAAGTACTTTATACGTTTAAAAGCGGCATAGTACCAGACTATGTCATTACCAATATGGATTTGCTGAAAAAGAACAATTTTGAACCTAAAATCAAGATTTTATCTACTTTAGACGCTGTAATTAATGGAATCAGCACAGGCACTGGGTATGCGCTGTTCGACAACATCAGCAGAACATCTGACAACCGAGATTTCAAATGCTTGGAGTTAGAAGAAACCCATGCCATCAGTGCGGTCAGTTTAAATCAAAATCGAAGAGAATGCGTTGATTGGTTAATGAATTATTGCAGAGATCGAGGTCTTGGAGATTACTGAGCAAGGGATAAGCTATAGCTTAAATCAATGGCAAGAACAATTAAATAATGAATTGACTAAAAAACCTTGGATAGGCCTTAATCGCCTAATTCAAGGTTTTTTTGCGTTATGCAGAATATGAATATGAAGTATCTAAACTGTGCATTGGGCATGAGGCACAAGTCATTCCTATAATGAACATAGACAGAACTGTTAAATAGTTAACATCTATGCCAAGTACACGAAAATCAAGCCTTCAGCTAATGCATATTATGAATTATACGATGCGCAAAGCGATGTTTATAATGAAGGTAAATTCAGTTGGAGGACACAATCTGAAGCGTTGTGTACGTGTCTGGTGTTAGGACTATTCTGTCAGCACAGACTATATTCTAGGAGGAAAAGCAATATGGAATTTAAGCAAAAAAGATGGATTTACATGGCTGCATCAATGCTCTTAGCCCTATGCAGCGGAATTGGCTACACCTGGAGTGTCTTCCAAAAGCCATTAATGGAGAATTTTAATTGGACCTTAAGTACGATTTCTCTAACGTTTACCATACAAATTATGGTTTCCACACTGGCACCCGTGTTCCTTGGCAGATTCCAACAGAAGATTGGGGTAAAAAATTACCTTAGAATCGGTATCGTTATTTACGGAGCTGGTCTTGCAGCAACTACACTTACTCAAAGCATTGGTTATTTATACATGGTTTACGGCGTCGTCGTTGGGGTTGGTATCAGTATGCTCTATCCAACATTAATGACTTACTGCACAAGACTCTTTCCTGAAAAAACAGGAATGGCGTCAGGACTCCTTGCCATGTCCTATGGTGGTGGATCGATTTTATGGGCACCACTTGCTGCCTATTTCATCAAGTCAAATGGCGTGACAAGTGTATTTGGAATTTTTGCTACGTTATTTGTCATCGTCATGTTGCCGCTTTCATTCTTCATTAAAGAAATACCAAGTAATTTTGACGCTCTATTTGAGAAGAAGAGCAAGGAAGAGAAAGCTAAACCTGTGGTAAGAGATTACACATGGAAAGAAATGATTAAAACACCTCGCTATTATTTTATTGTTGTGGTTCTCACCATTGGGGCAACTTCAGGCCTTATGATTACGGGGCACGCCTCATCTATGTTACAAGAAGTACAGCACTTTACGCCTGAGAAAGCAGCATTTCTCATTGGGATTATTTCAATATTCAACGCATCGGGCAGACTGATCTTTGGTCTTGTGTCTGATAAATTAGGTCGATACAACGTGATGCTCTTATTATTCGCAGTCATAGGCTGTTCTATGTTTATCTTGAGTACGGCTCAGGGCACTGCATTTGTCATTGCCATTCTAGCCATTGGCGCATGCTACGGTGGATTCACTTCAATGTTTTCACCGATTTGTGCAGACAACTTTGGGTTTAAAAATTTATCTGTCAATTATGCATTTCTCTATATATCTTATGGCTTTGCAGGACTTATTGGTCCTCAGTTGGCAGCCGCTACCAAAACCATGAGTGGTGGGTACTCAATGGCCTTCATGACTGTAGCAGCCATGAGTGGGATTGGACTTGTAATGACTTTCTTGTTAAAACGCAATACTAAAAAAGTTCAAGAAAATTCAAGGAGCGGATTGATCCATGAATAATATCAAACTCAGAGTAGACGGTTTTCAAATTGAAGCAAAGCAAGGTCAAAATATATTAGAAGCAGCCTTAAATGCTGGAATTTATATTCCACATCTTTGTCATCACCCAGACCTGAAACCTCAGGGAGGCTGTAAGATGTGCACTGTACAGTTAGAGGGAAAAGATGAGTTGGTTCAATCTTGCATGACCTTAGCAGAACCTGACATGGTGGTTCATACCAAAACTGAAAAGGTAAAACAACTCCGAATGGTGGCTCTTGAACTGATGTTAGCGAGCCATCCCAAAGATTGTACTTCATGCGATAAATATTTGAATTGCGAGTTACAGGCCATGTTGCAGTACATGGGTGTCGCACATTCTAGACTCCGAGAAATTGAAAAAAAGAATATAAAAATCATACCTTCAGACAAACTGATCAAGAGAGAAATGCACAGATGTATTCAATGCGGCAGATGTGTCAGAGCTTGTGAATCTTTGAGAGGGGTGGGCGTACTTGCCTTTAATAAGAAAGATGGGGAGTCCTATATTGGAACCCTAGAATATAAACCCCTTTCTCTAACCGATTGCAGATTTTGCGGTGCCTGTGTTGAAGTATGTCCCACAGGGGCAATTCAAGACATGGCAGGTGTGTTTTCTAAGACATCTCCAAGAAATATGGCGCTGGTACCCTGCAAGGATAACTGCCCAGCCCATACAGATATACCAACTTATATCCGCTTAACCGAACAAGGACAATATGGCGAAGCCGTTGCAGTCATTCGAGAAAAGCTCACATTCCCCCATGCGCTAGGCTATGTTTGTTCCCATGCTTGCCAGTCAGGGTGTAAGCGCAGCCAATTAGATCAATCCATTTCGATTAGAGAAATCAAGCGCTTTGCAGTTGAGAATGACAAAGATTTAACATGGATGAGCAGAACCACAAAGCTTCCTCTAAATGGCAAGTCTGTAGCAGTTATTGGAGGCGGTCCAGCAGGTATGACGGGGGCTTACTACTTAGCTAAAAAAGGTTACCAAGTCAGCGTTTTTGAAAAACAACCTTTAGCGGGTGGCATGCTCAGTTATGGCATTCCTAAATATAGACTTTCTCAGGAAATCGTCAACAACGAAATAGAAATTCTTACAAAAGCGGGCATTACAGTATATCCTAACTCAGAAATTCAGTCCATTGCAGAAGTTCAGAAAAAAGGTTTTGATGCGGTATTGGTTGCCGTTGGTGCCAATTTTGGAAAAAGACCTCCGGGTTATCAGGAAAGCTGGTCAAATGTTTACGACGCAGTAGATTTTTGCCGCTGGTCAAATGAAGGCACTCTCCCTGCATTGGGAGAAACCTTAACCGTATTTGGCGGTGGCAATGTGTCTTTTGACTGCGCAAGGTCAGCCAAGAAAAAAGGTGTTAAAAACGTTCGCGTGGTCTGCTTGGAGTCAAGAGAAAAAATGCTTGCAGATCGAGAAGAAATTGATTGCGCCCTTGAAGAGGGCATCGAAATATTAAACAATAGATCTCTTATATCCATAGAAAGCGCCAGTGACTTAGCTGTTGGCGTAAAAGTTGTAACCGTAAGTGACTTTAAATTTAGTGAAAAGGGTCTTGAACTTACTGAAGTAGAGGGTTCTGAAGAAGTGCTTCCAACAGATGCTTTTGTCTTTGCAACGGGTCAAGTGCCTAAGCTTACAAATGCCTTTGGGATAGAGTTGATTAAAGGGAGCTTTATAAAAGTTGACGAAAATCAGAGTTGCAGCGAGAATTCAGTATTTGCCGCTGGAGATGCCATTTATGGCACAAAATCTGTAGTGGATGCCATTGCTTCTGGCAGAATTGCCGCTATGAAAATAGACAAGTTTTTAGGTGGCGATGGCAATATAGAAGAAGTTTTACATGAGAGAAAAGAAGTGGCGTCCAATATAGGAATAATAGAAAATTTTGCAACCCTTTGCAGTCAAGAACATTTATGCAGCACAGATGAGGCTGGAAAAGAGACCATACGCTGCTTGCAATGTGACATAAGACTCAGCATTGAAAAGGTCAAATACTGGGTGGATCCTCATTTCAAAAGCGTCAAGGAGGTATTATAAATGTTTTGCAACGAAGATAGGGCTGTAATACTGCCGACTTGGAAACCAGACAGCACGGATAGCTGTGTTGTAGATTTTTCGAAAAACATGATGAAAATAGCCAGCGAAGCTTCATGTGGCAAGTGTGTTTTATGCCGGGAAGGTACCCTTCAGGTTTATGAAATTATTAAAGACATCACAATTGGAAGTAGTAAGCGCGATGACTACGAACTCAGTTTGGAATTACTCGGTCTTATCAAAGAAAACGGAGACTTTGAAATTTCACAACGGGCTGCGGCAAGTGTTCTGGCACTCATGGAAGAACATGCAGAGGAGTGGGAGAAGCATATTAAACGAAACCGATGTACATCATTAGTTTGCCAATCTTCTTATACCTTGTATATAGATCCTGAACTGTGTGACGGTTGCCATCTCTGTGTAAGTGCTTGTGGCAGCAAAGCCATTAAAGGATCCGAAGGATTGATTCATGTGATCGAGACAGAGCTTTGCAGTAAGTCTTTAGCTTGTCAAAGTATTTGCCCTAAAGGGGCCATTAAGAAATCTGGTCCCGTCAGACCCAAACTTCCAACTGAACCTATCCCAGTAGGCAGTTTTGAAGGTAATAGCAATGAAGAAGAAGGCGATGCGTCGGGCATGAGACGCAGAAGGAGAAGGTAAATCTATCAGATTTTCCGATCTAATCACAGGGTGATTTAACGGTTGATGTCAACCGATTAAACAAGAATAAATGCGGAGGGATCTCATGAGTACACAAAAGTTAGAAGCTGATGTTATTATCATTGGTGGTGGTGCATCTGGAATTACAGCAGCAGTAGCAGCTGCAGAAAAAAATGCCAGTGTTATTCTCATTGAAAAGGGCAGTACGACTGGTGGCGCTGCCAACATGGGTATGGGCATATTTGCAGTAGAGTCTAAATATCAAAAAGCTCAAATGGTTGATTTTTCAAAAGAAGATGCATTTAATTTATTGATGAACTACACCCATTGGAGAGTGGATGCCCGTTTGGTAAGAAAGTACATTGAGCAGTCTAGTGATACGATTGACTGGATGGAGACCATGGGCGTTGAGTTCCTTGGTTCTTACAAGTATTTTGAAAAATCTACACAAACTTGGCACGTAGTTAAAACTGCAGGTAGCAATGCACCAGCTGAAAGAGCGGCATCTAATATGTTTAGGGCGTTGACTGAAAGAGCAGAAGAACTTGGCGTGCAAATCATGTACCAAACAAAAGCGGATAAAATTATTGTTGAAGACGGTCACGTCGTTGGTGTCGAATTAGTTGGCGCTGATGGTGTGAAAAAAGTGGCCGAATGTAATGCCGTTATTGTTGCAACAGGTGGATTTGGCGACAATCCTAAAATGATCCATGAGCAACTGGGTTACGAATGGGGTAAAGATTTACACTCATTTAGAATTCCAGGGGTTGAAGGTGAAGGTCTTAAGATGCTATGGGAAGTGGGTGCTGGAAAAACAGAACCGACGATGGAACTGACTTTCACAACACCGGGTGTAACTGATGTGTTCAAAACACTCAGTGAAACTATGCGTCAGCCTAACCTAATGGTCAATTTAGAGGGTCTTCGTTTCGTTAATGAAGAAATTCTCAACAATACAGTCTATACAGGTAATGCAATTTCCTTGCAAAGAGAGAGAATGGCGTTCACTATTATAGATGACAGCATTATTGAAACTTACAAAAAAACAGGTCTAGATTATGTAACCATCCACCACAATGTTAGAACCATTGAAAAGTGGGACAAAGAGTTAGGTGCCTATTTAAGTGGAGAAGCTGCAGAGACTTCAGGACTCAGTGACCTTCATGATTCAACCCAAAAATCACAAGTTAATATTTACGAAGCAGACTCCCTTGAGGAACTTTGTGAAAAAACGGGCATGAATCTTAAAAATCTTAAAGAAACCATTGAAGCATACAATGAGTCATGTACTTCAAGCGACTCTATGTTCTTCAAAAAGCATAAATATATGAAACCGCTAAATGGTAAAAAATACTATGCTGCTAGACACTACCCTGCAGGATACGGCAGTTTAGGTGGCGTCAAAACCAATGACAAAATGGAAGTCTTGCAGCAAAATGGCATCAAAATCCCAGGACTTTACTCCTGTGGAACCGATGCATGTAATATTTATGGTGACAGCTATTGCTTCTTTATGCCGGGAAATACAATGAGTTTTGCTGTTAATTCAGGCAGAATGGCTGGCTATAATGCAATGGATTATATGGATTCAGATGAATTTTAATAAGCGTTTAAACTCATATTACTAGGGGGAAAAGTAATGTTTAAAAATAAGAAATTCGCAGCTTATTCAACCATATTCATGATTCTCGGCACTCTGTACATGTTCTTCTATTCAGGTCTCCAAAACGACCATATCAATATTTTGACACCTTACCTTCGAGAAACTTACGGATGGTCCGATTTAAAAATTACCAATCCTGTAACCATGGGTGCAGTAGCCTCTATTCTGTTCTACTTGCTCATTGGTGGCGCATTCACTAAGTTTGGTGTCAAAAAAGTATTGGTGCCATCCATGGTACTCCTAGGCATTGGTACTATAGGTATTTCTGCAGCTGGTGAAAACTATGCACTCTACGCCATCAGCTTATTTGTTGTAAGATTGATGGTTGTACCGCTCCAAATGGGTGGCTTCATGCTTGCGGCAAACTGGTTTATTAAGTACAGAGGCCGAGTTTTAGGTATTATTACGGCTGGTAGCCCGCTGTTTTCAGTCGTAGGCATAGGCTTTGTAACCTCAATTGTGAACAACATGGGAATTGGTGCAGCTTATACCATGCTGGGTGGATCAGTCTTATTAATGGCAGTGTTGACTGCTTTTGGTATCAAAGACACCCCAGAAGATGCAGGCTTATTCCCAGATGGTAGTGACCATGCCCCTGCGTCTGAAAAAACTGAAGTTGCCAGCAACATTACTGTGAAACAACTCTTATCAGAGTCAAGAGCTTGGAAACTTATCATCTCTTATGGGATCTTGCAATTTGTCATCATGGCAATGATGTCCTATATGGCAGTAAGATACATCAGCCTTGGCACACCAGCAGATGTACCAAACCTATTCGTAAGCAAAGGTCTTGTTTACTTATCTATTGGGGCATTGTGTGGTATTCCTATGAGTTATGTTCTTGGTTGGATTGATGATAAATTTGGCTCTATTAAAGCCTCACTTATCTTAAATGTACTGTTCTTATTTGCAGTAGTACCTTTGGCATTTATGCCAGTAGGCGGTAATGGCGTTTTAATGGCAGTATGGGCATTTGGCGTAGCTTGTATGACAGGCGGACTTCCAACCATGCATCCTTGTGTGACTTCTTATGTCTACGGTCGTAAAGACTACATGGCGGCAAATAAGTGGATCATGACCATTCAAGCCATTCCTATGAGTTTTGCATTAACCTTCATGGGTACTTTTAACCAAGCAGGGCAATTGAACATGGCCTACTATATACTCATTGGACTTTTAGGTATTTCCTTCATCACAATTCTGAGCATGAGAAATATTCCAGATGCCAATGCGGCAGATAGAGATTATTCTATGAACAAAAAAACGGCTTAAGCCAAAATAGTAAATAGAGCCAGGCGAGCAGGGAAGAGTTCGTCTGGCTTCTTTAGAAATTTAATAGAAGGCTCAAGGGGAGGAAATCATGAATACCAGTTATAAAAACCTAATGGCACCTATGAGATTGGGCAGCCACCTTGTAAAAAATAGAATTATTGCTGCACCTGTAACGGTTCATTCAGCTTCCTATGGAGAAAGTTACCCATCAGAAGCTGCAATGGCCTTTTTTACTCAACGAGCTCGTGCAGGAGCTGGAATTGTCGTATGTGCAGGGGCTAAATTATTGCCTGTCCAAGATGACGGAGAACATGCTGGATGGGACTTATACAAGCACAATTCAATGAATAAGCTGGCGGAACTTGCGGAAAGTATTCATTTCTATGGGGCAAAAGCTTCTATGGAACTCATTGGCATCTTTGAAGAGGGTTACGTGCCTTCAGAGGGCGGTCTGTTAATGGATGGTCTCACTCCAGGAAGAGAAATTCCGATCAGTGAAATGGAACGTTACAAAGAAGGTTATATCCATTGTGCAGAGGCATTAATGAACCTTGGTTTCGATGGTATTTTATTGCATTTTGGACACAGCATCCCGATTGCCCAATTCCTTTCCCCCCTTACGAATAAGCGAACGGATCAATATGGGGGCTGTTTTGAAAATCGCATCCGATACTTTGTTGAAATTTTAGAAGGGATTCGTGGGCGCGTCGGCAATAAAATGTTCATAGATATCCGCATGTCGGCAGATGAGTTTAAGGCAGGCGGCATTGATGTAGAAGAAGGGATTCGGATTGCGGAAGTTTTCCAAAAGTATGCAGACATTATTCAGGCAAGCTGTGGTATGGTAACGCCTGAACTCATGTGCAGAACCCATCCTTGCGATTTTTTACCTCCTAATCCCAATGTCCATTTGGCAGAAGCCTTTAAAAAATCAGGTGTCATTAGCTCTGCTGTCTGTGCAATCGGCGGCATAGGAAGTTTGGAAGATGCAGATGAACTTATAGGAGCAGGAAAAGCAGACTTTGTCGCCATGTCTAGAGCCTTGATTGCTGACCCTGAACTGATCCCCAAAAGTATAGAGGGCAGAGTTCATGAAGTGGTACCTTGCGTCAAGTGTATGAGATGCCATGACAGCGCTGTTTATGGTCATTTCTTCCAGTGTTCGGTGAATCCCATAATAGGACTTCAACATAAGTTAAATACAATGGTACCAGAGCCTAAAGGCAAAAAGAAAGTGGCTGTGATCGGTGGCGGTCCTGCTGGTATGGTGGCGGCTTTGACTGCGGTTAAAAGAGGTCACCATGTGGACTTATTTGAGTCAAGTGATTCATTAGGTGGGGCACTTAAATTTGCCAGCAAGGTTGCCTTTAAATATTCACTTGCGGCGTATAAAGATCATCTTATTAAGACATTGGAAGATTCTGAGGCCAATGTTTACTTGAATAAAAGCGTTGAAGCTGGGGCATTGTCAGACAAAGGATATGACCTCATAGTTGCAGCAGTTGGTGCAAAACCATTAGTTCCACCAATTCCAGGCGTATCATCGGCTGTATTTGCCACAAATGTATACGGACAGGAGACTCAACTCGGCAATAAATTTGTTGTCATCGGTGGTGGTCAAGTGGGCTGTGAAACGGGACTGCACCTTGCACAAAAGGGCAAAGAAGTCGTTATATTAGAAATGCAGTCAGAACTTGCCCCTGACGCCAGCATCACCCACCGTGGGGATCTCATGGCTGAAATTGAAAACGAAAGAAACCTTGCATTTTTAACCGAAGGGGTTTGTACAGAAATCGCTGAGGGCAGCGTCACTTATATGAAACAGGGCAAAACCTATACCCTTCAGGCGGATACCGTGGTTTTAGCAGCAGGCATGAAACCCCTTACAGAGGCGGCAGACCAGTTTATTGGAGATGCCAAACACTTTGTGCCTGTAGGAGACTGTGTAAGACCGAGAACGGTGGAAATGGCCACAAGAGAGGGCTACTTTGCCTGTATCACACTTTAATTGTAAATTTGGAGGATCTTATGGGAAGATTAAACGATAAAGTTGCCATTGTAACAGGTGGCAACTCAGGTATTGGAAAAGCAGTAGCAGAACTCTTTTGTAAAGAAGGCGCAAAAGTCGTCATCGCATCTAGAAGAGCAGAAGAAAATGAAAAAATCATCAAAGAAATAAGAGCTGCTGGTGGAGATATTTTCTCTGTTCAAGCAGACGTTTCCCTTCCTGAAGACTGCCAAAAAATAGTGGACGAAACCATTAAACAGTATGGGAAAATCGATGTGCTCGTCAATAACGCTGGTATTGGCGATAAGCATATGCCTGTGACTTGCTGTACGGAAGATTGGTATGACACAGTTTGCAAAATCGATCAATACTCAGTTTACTACATGATGAAGTACGCTTTAGTCCACATGGAAGCTGCGGGTAAAGGCTCTATTGTGAATATTTCTTCAATTGGCAGCCAAGGTGTTGCGGGTATATCTTACAGCGCCGCTAAAGCAGCAGTCAACTCAATGACTAAAAATGTGGCCCTTCAATTTTCACCGACAGCTATTCGTTGCAACGCGGTAGCACCAGGACCAACACCAACGCCTCTCAATGAGCCAGAAAAAGTAAAACATTTCCATTTGGAATTTGCAGATGCCTGTGCCAAACACATTGATGTGACTTTGCCTACGGCAGACGTATACGACCAAGCACAAGCTATTCTATTCTTTGCCAGTGACGATTCAAAATCGATTACCGGTCAAATCCTTTATGTAGATCACGGTACATCACTCTACTAAGTTTAAACATCTAACCCTTAACTTTAATGGCAATGAAGGCGGTTCCTTATGGCAGTTCATGAAAGAGTTCAAATTAAAATTGAAGCGATATTTCAAATCGCTGAAGATTATTTAATAACGAAGGCGAATTTGGAAGCCTCTAGAGAAGCCCTAAACCCTCAAATGAGAAATTTACGGCCCATAGAGCTAGACGCACTCAAAAAAGAGTTTGTAAAAAAGCTCAGTAAAACTGGGGATAAAACTCAGCAAATGAAGCTGGGCGAACTCTTTTGCATCTATTTTTCGCCGCCCTATCAAGAACTGCCTTTGGGACACCCCATTCGCAATTATTACGAAGAAAACATAGCTTTTAGAGAAGCCTTGAAGCAACTTGACAGCTTGCTAGAAGATGAAAGCAGTTCACAAGACTGGGTGGCAACCTATGAGATTCTTTTGCCCTACTGTATTCATACAACACGGGTGAGGACTCATTTTTATCCTGTTTTGATGACGTTTTGCCCAGAGTCCCAAGTTAAAATGGCAACAGAGTTGGGGCTCTACTTTGAAGAGGTTGTCCATAATAGAGTTGAAAACCCTCATATGACTTTAGACTATGATTTTTTATTGGATCAGCAATTTTTCATCCAGCAGATGACCCGTTATTTAGATCTTGAGGAAAAAGCCATATTCTCAAAGAGTATAAAAACCATGACGGATGATGAATTTGCAGATCTAAAGGCATCAGACGACATTTTTGGCTATGCCTATATAAAAAATCCGCCTCCCTTTGAGATTGGGAAAAAAACCATATTTTCACAGCCTATTGAACAGCCATTTCCAGTGAGTCACGGAGCAATGTTAGAGGGCTTAATGAAATCAAGAGGAAAAAAATTAACCTTATACTCCAAAGAAGGGGAGCTTTTATACCCTGAAAATAGAAATAACGGACACGCCCCTATGCTAGACCTTAATATTTGCAAAGTCCTCGAGGGGCATCCTGATCAATCTATAAGAGGAACTGTTAAAGTGGGAGAAGAGGGTTTTTTAGTGTGTTATAGTCTGTTCAGTGACGAGGAGACAGGAGACGTTTTTATACTAAAAACCGAAGAACCTGAGAATCAATCCTATTTAAGCTTAGATCAGCTGAGCACCTATTTAGAAACCAATCAAACACCCATCACCGTACTAGATCACCGTAAGATGGCAGAGCTGTTTAGCCAGTATCCTCATATTCAAAATCCATTTTATGAGCTGGATCCAAGCCTCCGGGAGTTGAAAGAGGACCCGATGGGTATGAAATTGGTAGAAGAATCTACGGTAGATATCCTTGCAAAAGCGCTTCGAATTGAGAGCCATCAGCTCGTCGAAAAGTTGAATGAGCTGATTGAAAACCAATGCCAATAGAGACTGCACAAAGCAAATACTAATTGAGACTGCATAAAAAAATACCCCCCGAAATTATCCTGCTTTAAGCGGGCGTTTCGGGGGGTATTTTTTGTAATTTTGCAGTTTTGTGATTTCACCAGGGAGGTGGGTTATACCACTTGGCTGAGAATGGTTTCACTTCTTGTAATGAAAGATTCAACGTGTTCAATGGACAAAGTACCTTGGCTCATCAACGCAAGGTCGAAGAGTTGGTTGACAATCATCTGATAAATAAATGCATCTGAGGCAGTCATTATTTTCATGACAATAGGATTGCCCATATTGACTAAGAACGTACTGTTAGATTGAAGCTCTTTCAGTTGATGATCCTCTGGTTTAATCATGCCGTAAATTTCAAGCATGTCTGCCATACGGCGGGATTTTTCATCGTTTATGATTAAGGTTGTAATGCTTTCGTGCTCCAATCGGGTTATTTTTAACTGCATGTGTCCGAGGCGGTCGCCAAGGGCAAACTTAATTCTCTCTTCCAGCAGAGTAGCGGCAGCCATGTCTTCGTCATTAAGCTGTCCTTCAAACAAAGACTCAATATTGGAGTCGATGCGTATGAAGCTGGTATTTTGATGAACCAGTTCTTGACGTCTCATAAAAGGCTGATCAATCACATGGTCAAAGAGAAGGGCGTTAAGACCGCATTTTTTAAAAATTTCAATATAATGGGCTTGTTCCAGTTTTTCTGAGGCGTAATAGACCACATTTTCACTCGGGTTATTTCCACCTTCAATATATTCCTTTATGGTCGTGTAATTTCCTTTCAAATCTTCAAAAATGACTTTTCGAGTCATTACAGAGGCAAAGGTCTTGTCCTGTAAAATGCCGTACTTAACGAAGGCATTCATGTTTGGCCAAAAGGCTTCGTACATGTCTCTGTGGTTTTCAAAGAGGTCATTGAGAGCGATGGTTATTTCTTGAGATAGGGTTTCATTGATAAGACTTGTCAATGGATCCGCTGGATCCTCTGTCATGGTTGAACGAGACACCACTAGGGGTAAATTGTCACATTCAATAATGCCGCTTTGCAGATTCACAAACTTTGGAATGAGGGACTTGATATTGTCACCCACGTAGACCCCGCGGTTATAGACTTTAATGGTACCATCCAGTTCAGCGGTACCATTTTTAGTATCCCTGAGGAAGAGCATCCCTCTGAGGCCAATGTCTACGCTTTCAAACTTAATGGTATGCAGCGGGTCGTGAACATCGTCAAAGAAGTCCTTATAAAAGGTATTGACTGTCTCTGGAGCTGCTTCAGTGGCAGAAGGTCGCCAGACTGGGGCAAGGTCGTTGACCAACAAGTTGTCAAATTCATTTACCAATCCGTTGTCAAATGAATCTGCCAACCTGTTGTCAAAGTTTGGTGCGCAGAAACGGATTTCTGTTTTTAAGAATATGAAGTACTTTTTAATAATGTCATAAACCAATTTAGGATTTTTTAAGTATTCGTTATGGACGTCCAAATGGAGAATTATATCAGTTCCTGCAGTGGTTCTTGAACCTGATTTCATTTCATAGTCCATGTTGGATCGACAATCCCAGCGTACTGGCGGGGCGTCTTGTAAATAGGATTTTGTCTCAATGGCAACGTGGTCACACAACATAAATGCGGAGTAAAAACCAACGCCAAAGTGTCCAATAATACCATCAGTAGAAAACTCACTATGGGTGTTGATAAATTCTGATGCCCCAGAAAAAGCTATTTGATTGATATACTTATGCACTTCTTCTTCAGTCATGCCAATGCCATTGTCTGAAATAATGATTTGAGAATTTTCAGCATCGACAGTGACGCGAATGGCGCCATCTGTTGGTTTAAACTGGTCTAAACGCACCCTTTTTTCAATGGCATCTGATGCGTTGGAAACTAATTCTCTAAAGACGATGTCCTGTTCCGTATAAAGCCATTTTTTTAAGATAGAGAATATATTTTTACTTTCAATAGAGAGACTGCCTTTTTCTTTGTTCACTGAAATAACCGCCCTTCACAATAAATACAATATGATTTGTTTATAAGATTTTCCCTGTTATTAAGTAGAAGTGATCTGCCTCAATCATATAGGATAACGGCTGGGTTTTAAATGATAAAGTGTCCTTTTTGCTATGCATAAAACGAATTTTACGATGCACACTTGAGTGGTTAGTATTAGATTATCAAGTGATTTGCACCTGAGGCATACAAGTCCTCAAGGGCAACAGCTTAACCAAGACTGGATATTTTAGGAGGAATAAAGAAATGAATAAAAGAGTGACAAACGCAAGTTATGTAAAATGGCCTACTTTTGAAGAAATAAAAGAAATGTTCAAAGAACACTTTATCATGGACAGACGTGAAGATGGCGTTGTTACAGTCCGTATGCACTGTCAAGGCGGCCCACTTATTTGGTCAATGGAACTTCACGATGCCATCGGCAAAATGTGGAGACTCCTCGGTACAGATAGAAGCACAGAAATGATTATCTTCACAGGTACAGGTAACATTTGGGTAACTGACTTTGAAGCGGCAAGCTGGGCGCCAGAAGGTGACAAACCTCACGAAACTAGATACAACCACATGTTCGTAGATGGCAGACGTATGATCATCACAATGATTCAAGACGTTGAAGTTCCTACACTTGGTGTTCTTAGTGGTTCAGGCGGCCATACAGAGCTCGCGCTTATGTGTGACCTTGCTATTGCAGCAGACGACATCACAGTACTTGACCCACACATGCTTCCAGGCACAAACAACGTTCCTGGCGACGGTATCCACAGTTGTTTCTTTGAGCTCATGAATGCTAGAAATGCAGCATGGTACTTGATGACAGGCGATAAAATGGAAGCTAGCAAATTGGTTCAATTAGGCCTTGTATCTGAAGTGGTTCCAAGAGAAAAATTAATGGATCGCGCATATGAAATTGCAGATATCTTAATGGCTCAAAATAGAATTGCAAGAAGATTGACAACACAATTAATTAGAAGAAACTGGAAAAAACGTATTTCTGACGATTTGGATATGGCATTCGGTACAGAGCTATTCGGTATGTACTGTGCTGACGAACTTCACTCAGACTTGCTTTCTATGATCGGTTACCTTGGTCTTGAAGGCAAAATTGACCCAGCACTTGTAGGCAAAATCAGATAGTCATCTAAACCCCTAACCCTATTAAAATGGAATCAAACGCTGACAAAGTTGGCCGTTTACCCCCAAATAAATGTGGAGAATTCATTTCTCCGCATTTATTTATATACAGAAACAAAATGGAGGACGCTATGAAAAAAATATTCACCATCAATTGCGGTTCTACTTCCACAAAAGTTGCTTACTTTGAAGACGACAAAATGATTTCAAAAGTTTCATTAGACGTGAGCGCAAAGGAATTAAAGCTCATGCCTAAAGCCCAAGACCAATTAGGTTTCAGAACAGAGCAAGTAAAGGCTTTTCTTGCAGAAAACAACCTAGACTATACCCAATTCGACATTGTGGTTTGCAGAGGGGGCACTATTCACTCTGTGCCTAAAGACGGCGCCTACGAAGTCAATGATTTGATGATTGCAACTGAAAAATATGCACCTGCAGCACAGCACGCTTCTTCACTTTCTTGTCTGATTGGCAGTGAATTGGTAAAGGGACTGAATATCCCTGTTATTATTTACGACCCAACCTGTGTAGATTCTGCAGATCCAATTGCAAAAATTACAGGAATCCCAGACATTAAAAATAAACCTGTAGCCCATTTGCTCAACACAAAAATGGCAGGCATTACCTATGCGGACTCTATTGGCAAACCCTACAGCGACTTGAACTTGATTATTGTACAGCTAGGCGGCGGAATTACCCTTGGTTTCCATGACCACGGAAGGATAGCCGACTGGGTTTACGACGACGAAGGCGCCATGTCACCACAGCGTGCGGGAGCGATTCCAACCAGATACATGGTAGATCTTTGCTATAAAAGCGGCAAGAATATTCAAGAAATGAAAATGTACTTAGCGGGGAATACAGGCCTTGCAGCCTATTTTGGAACCCAAGACGTGAGAGATGTTGAAAAGCTCATCGATGAAGGGGATGAAAATGCCCTGCTCATTTTAAAAGCTATGGCTTATGGTGTTGCAAAAAGTATTGGTCAATTGGCAGTAGTCAGAGACGGTCAAGTCGATCAAATCATTTTAACAGGCGGCGTAGCTTACTCTAAACGGATTACAGACTGGATAGCAGAAAAGGTTAAGTTCATTGCGCCTGTATCTGTTATTCCGGGTGAAAAAGAAATGGAAGCCCTTGCGGCAGGCGGTCTTCGTGTATTAAAGGGAGAAGAAGCCATTCAGCCATTCGAATTCTACCCGACAGGTTATAGCTCCATTGAAGAAATCATCAATAAACCCAATGAACTGGCTTAACTAGAGATTAATTTAGACTGTTAATGAGAGGAGAAACATATGGGACTCGAAAATAAAGTCATTATTACAGCGGCACTGACAGGGGCAATGACCCCTAAGGAAATGAACCCTAATATTCCTACAACGCCAGAGGAAATTGCTGAAGACGCTTACCAATGTTGGAAAGCAGGGGCGGCTGTTGTTCATTTGCACATGAGAGACGACAAAGGTCTTGGTACTATGGACAAGGAAAAATTCAAAAAGACCATTGAGTTGATCAAAGCCAAGCCTGGTTGCGACGTGGTCATCAACTGCACCACATCTGGAGACAGCCGGGCTAGTTACGAGGACAGAATGGCACATTTAAGTCATGTAAAGCCTGAAATGGCTTCCTTTGATGCAGGTTCATTTAACTGGATGCCCTTTGGGATTTTTGACAATTCGCCTCAGTTTTTAGAGCCACTTGCCATTAAGATGAAAGAAAATGACATCAAGCCTGAATTTGAAATCTTTGATTCTGGGTTTATGGAAATTGTAAAATTCTACGCTAAAAAAGGCGTTTTAGAAGCACCGTATCACTATCAGTTTGTCCTTGGGGTTCTTGGCGGGATGGATGCAACGGTTAAAAATCTTCAATTTCTACATGAAATGTTGCCACAAGGGGCTACTTGGTCCGCATTTGGTCTTGGAAAAAACCACTTGCCAATCATGTATACCACTTTAGCACTTGGGGGTCATATCCGCGTAGGTCTTGAAGACAATGTCTATTACAGCAAGGGCAGACTTGCCACAAATGTGGATTTGGTTCAGCGCGCTGCAAGAGTCATTACAGAGTTTGGAAAAGAACCTGCGACGCCAGACGAAGCACGTCAAATACTTAACTTAAAACGGTAGGTGTCTATGTATAAAGACTATGAAGCACTGAAAGCCGCAAGACTTGACCTCGGTGCACCCCTGAAGAGAATTGTCGTAGCGGGTGCCAATGACGAACACGCTCTTGAAGCCGTCTTTCTCGCTCAAAAGGCGGGTTATGTAACGCCAATTTTGATTGGTGATATAGATGAGTTAATCAGCATGATTAAAGCTTTAGGTTACGAAAAGGAAACCTTTGAGCTGGTTCATTGTGAAGCAGATGTCAATCCTTCTGAAATAGCCGTAAAAATGATTCGCGAGAATAAAGGCGACTTTATTTTAAAGGGAAAGATGGAAACAAAAGATTTGCTAAGACCGATTCTGAATAAGGAAACGGGACTAAATGACAATGGCTTTATCACACACTTTGGTTTGATGCAGATCAAAGGATACCACAAGTTGATCGCCTTAAGTGACAGCGCAGTGATTCCTTATCCTACCTATGAAGATAAAGTAAAAATAGTGGATATTGGCATGAAGGCCCTTAGAAAACTTGGCTATACCAAGCCTGTGGTGGGTGCCCTTTGTGCCGTTGAAACGGTAAACCCTAAAATGCAAGAGACAGTTGACGCTGAAAAATTGCAACAGATCTCAGAAAAGGGAGAGTTCGGAGAAGGTATCGTAGTTGGACCAATCTCCTTTGACTTAGCGACTAGAAAAGAATCTGCCCAAATAAAAGGCTATAATTCACCTTATGCAGGTGACGTGGACATGCTCTTAGTGCCTCAAATGGTAACGGGAAATGTTATGAGTAAGATTTGGAATGCAGATGAAGAAAATATTTTGGCAGGGTGTTTACTAGGAGCCAATGTTCCTGTGGCCCTGACTTCAAGAAGTGCCAGCATGAATGAAAAACTATATTCGATTTTATTATGCAGTTTGCTCAGCTAACTGTATTTTAAGATAAGCCATTCAATAAGTGGCTGTTCACAATTTAACCCTTGAATATTTACTACCAGTAAAAAAACCTCCCTTATAGTGGGGAGGTTTTTTACTAAAGAAACGGTAAGCCGCCGACAGAAATATCTCTGATTGCAAGGGATATTTCTTCAGCGCCTTATTCAAATTGTTTTAAATCTACCAAGTTTTTCACAATTGAAGTGAAGTTATCCACCAGTTTTGAAGTATTGGTGGTCTTGTACAGCATCATGATTTTGCCTTTTGCCAGAAAATCAGTTAAAGGAAAATAGGTAACCGAATCTTCATCTACCTTTGTTTTTGTCAAGGCAGTCGGAACAATACTGTAACCTAGTCCTAGAGAGACTTGAAGCATAGCAGACTCAGTGGTATTCACATGCATAGTCTTATTGCTTTTAGTATTTGTAAATTTATTCAGCTCGTACATGACATGCTTAATAAAAGGTGGCTCCGCGTAGGAAGGCAAAATAAGAGGCATGGTTTTGACAACTTTTGCTATATTTTCCTTAGAGGGTTCGTCAATAATTTGGGAAGAGACAACCATTGAAAAGTCATCATAATCCACGGGAACGCTTTCAATACTGTCTGTTTCATCAGTGGCAAATTCATAAGTGAAACCGATGTCATAGATGTCATATAAAATAGCACTGGTGATTTCGCTAAAATTATAGGACTCGATGATCAGCTCTGCGTCTGGATGCAATTCTCTGAACAACTGGAGAGATTTTGCCAGAATAGGTGTCAAGTTTCCTGGGGATACAATTCGAAGTACACCAGACTGACCTTTACCTGCAGATTGGGTATTGTGAATGAGGACTTCCATATGCTTGATAAATAGGTCGCAAGCCTTGTCCAGAGCAATTCCCGCTTCAGTCAATTCCACTTTTTTATTGTCTCTGTAAAACAAAGTGACCCCAAGTTCTTTTTCTAAAGCCATCATCTGACGGCTAAGGGTAGACTGACTGATATAAAAATGCTTGGCAGCTTTTGTAACGTTTTCGTATTTAGCGATATATTGAAAATAACGAAGGGTTTCAATATTCATAGGAAGCATCCTTTCTAACTTAAAAAATCACAATGTAACACTTAATTTTAACATATTGTAATATACTCGTCAAAATTTGATAGGAGGTCAAACAATGGAAAATTGCGTCATTGTAGCTTACGGAAGATCAGCTATTGCAAAGGCAGGGAAAGGTTCATTGGCAAAAGTAAACCCAGTAGATTTTGGAGCAGAAGTCCTCAAAGGGGTCTTAGAACGAGTTCCTAATTTAGAGCCATCACTTATTGAAGACGTTATAGTAGGGTGCGCCATTCCTGAGGGACAAATGGGTCTGAATCCTGCAAGGAATATAGTCATCAGAGCAGGTCTCCCAGACTCTGTTCCCGCTCAAACTATCAATCGTTTTTGCGCATCTGGACTTCAATCGATTGCCATGGGTGCTTCCATGATTATGAGCGGCATGCAAGAGGTTGTTGTAGCAGGTGGCGTCGAATCTATGACTTGTCCTGTGCTGTCCTCAGATATTAATTACCTCAATCAATGGCTTCTACAAGAAACAGAAGCTTACATTCCGATGGGGATGACGGCTGAAAATGTGGCAGCCCAGTACGGAATCAGCAAAGTTAAAATGGATGAAATGGCAGTCATCAGCCACGAAAAGGCTTCTTATGCCGTAGAAAATGGCTTGTTCGACAAAGAAATTATTTCTGTGACAGGCATAGACCCTGAGGGCAACGCTTTTGAATTTAAAAGAGATGAAGGATATAGAAAAGGTACAAGTGTAGAGTCCTTGTCCAACCTTAAACCATGCTTTAAGCCAGATGGCATTGTGACTGCAGCTACCTCTTCACAAAGAAGTGATGGGGCAGGATTTGTGGTATTGATGTCAGAAAGCAAAGCGAAGGCACTCAATATTACACCACTGGCTAAGTTCGTATCCTTTGCCGTAACAGGACTTGATCCTGCAGTAATGGGACTTGGGCCTATTTCAGCGGTCAATCGCGTTATGGAAAAATCAGGACTTAAGGTCGATCAAATGGATGTTATCGAAATTAATGAAGCCTTTGCGGCTCAAGCCATTGCCTCTATTGAAACCCTCGGACTGGACAAAGAAAAGGTCAACCCAAGAGGGGGAGCTTTGGCGTTAGGGCATCCATTAGGAGCAACTGGCGCTATTCTCGTCAGCAAGGCAATCGATTATTTAGAGCAAACCCATGGCAAATATGGACTCATCACCATGTGCATAGGCGGCGGCATGGGTGCTGCAGGCATTATAGAGAGGTGCTAGGGTGAAAAAGAATATTGATTTAAATCAAGCTGCAGATATGATTCAAGATGGTATGACCCTTATGATTGGTGGGTTTATGGGCGTTGGAACCCCTGAGAACATTATTGATAAACTCGTTGAGAAGAATGTCAAAGACCTTACCATCATCGCCAATGATACGGCTTTTATTGAAAAAGGTTTAGGCAAATTGGTAGCCAATCACCAAGTGAAAAAGGTGATTGCCTCTCATATTGGTACCAATAAAGAGACTGGGCGACAAATGAATGAGGGTGTTTTACAGGTCGAACTGGTGCCACAAGGAACGCTAGCAGAGCAAATCAGGGCTGCTGGAGCTGGGCTGGGAGGCGTTTTAACGCCAATCGGAATTGGCACAGTTGTTGAAGAGGGGAAATCTGTCATTAAAATTAATAATAAATCCTTCTTATTAGAGCTACCTCTGCGTGCAGATATCGCCTTGCTTCATGGCAGCAAAGTGGATAGCAGCGGCAATGTATTTCATTATGCAACGACCAGAAACTTTAACCCTCTGATGGCAATGGCAGCAGATTTGGTCATTGTTGAAGCAGTGGAGACCGTAGAACTTGGTGAACTGGATCCTCATGAAATTATGACACCGGGAATTTTTGTAGATTTTATTGTAAGGGGGAACGGCAGATGATGGACGCAAAAGATATCATTGCCAAAAGGGTGGCAATGGAACTTAAAAGTGGCATGCTGGTCAATTTAGGCATCGGCTTACCGACCCTAGTTGCAAACTATATTCCAGAGGATGTTCAGGTTCTTTTCCAATCAGAAAATGGATTCATTGGCCTTGGGCCAGCACCAAAAGAAGGTTTGGAAGATTATGATTTAACCAATGCAGGGGGTCAGCCTGTGACTATTCTGCCTGGAGGCATGTTTTTTGACAGCGCATTTTCCTTTGCCATTATTCGCGGCGGACACTTAGATGCAACCGTACTGGGTGCCCTTCAAGTAGATGAAAAGGGAAATTTGGCAAATTGGATGATACCAGGAGAAATGGTTCCAGGAATGGGCGGTGCCATGGATCTGGTTGGCGGGACTAAAAAAGTCATTGTGGCCATGACCCACACAGCCAAAGGCAATGTACCTAAAATTTTAAGCCAGTGTACCCTGCCACTGACAGCAGTTTCCAAAGTCAGCCTGATCATTACTGAATTAGGTGTCATGGAAGTAACACCTCAGGGTATTGTATTAAAAGAGATTCATCCAGAATATTCAATTGAACAAGTCCAAGCTGTTACAGATGCCAAATTAATCATCAGCCCTGAGCTCATGCCCATGTTTCCGTGTGTAAAGATAGACTAAGCTTTGGAGGCTTGAAAAAAGCCTATGCATTTTTTGAATAGGCTTTATTGAATAAAGGTATTTCAATGCTTTTAAGAGTTGTATTATAATAGGCCCATACCAGTTGAAAAAAATGTTACAACCAATTGAACAAGCAAAAGAGACAACATATAATCTGCCCATGTTGTCTCTTTTGTTTTTTGTACTTAAATGCCCCCCCACTTATTCATTTTCTGAATAAGCCTTATCAAGTCTAAGTATTTCAGATTCAGCCTGAAAAACTATACCATTTAAGTACAAAGCGTTAGATAAAAATTTATCAAACAGAATGTAAGGGGGAGTAATTTTGAAGGCAACGAATCCTTTAAGCAATGAAGCCATGTCTAAGCCCTATTATCCATTTTATTTGGAGGAGACTACGGCGCCTAATCCTGTATTGATGGCACAAATCGAAAATGGTCCTATGGACCCTGCTATGGCCACATTACCTGAAAACATTGAAAAGATGTTAGAAGAGGGCTACCACTCAGTAGAAAATGGTTATTGCAGCATGCCTAATGGCACTGGTTATGTGGCTGTTAACAACGTTTTTCCTGGGGTGACCGTGGAAATGGTCAAATGGTGGTTTGCATGGCACCCATTAGAAGACCTTCGGTATATGTTGTGGTTTCCAAAAGGGCATTTTGGCATAAAGGTCAGTGACGCTGACAGAGCTGAAATATTAGACCCAGCCTTGCCAATAGAAGAGAAAATATACGGCAAAGTCCACCATGTCATTGAAGACACAGGCACAGGCGTAGAAGATATACGCATTGAATTTATGCCCCCAGAAGCTATGGGACTCAAACTGGAAAATACCCCAGTGAAATTCATCGTGGCAGGGAATGGTCTTTCTGTTTCAAGAGCCACAGGTATTAAAGCTCCAGCGGTGATGTTCCACTCTGTCAGGGAAATTGAAGGAGGCGTAGAGTTCCGTTCTCGTTTCTGGTTAGGTTATCACTTTATAGAGGGCAAAGCGGTGAAACTTCTTCCAGAGGGCGTACAAATACCACTGCCTGTCATGAAAGGTCTCGCCTATCACAATGTGGAAGAATACAGCCATTTAGCTGCCATATTGCCAAGATTGTACCAAGCTCATGGACCACAAATTTTATAAAAAATTTTAAGGGGGAACTTGAAATGAGACGCAAAATCAAATTGACTCAAGCACTTTACGGCGCCATTATCCTCACCATCATGATGCAACCTATGGCTATTTTGGGCTACAATGCTTATATTTGGATGATCTTCATGCCGCTGTTGTTGTTCTTTGCCTTTGGCGCAAACTTTAAAGTGATACCTTCTATGATCTTGTCTTATGGTTGCGGTATTGCATGGGCACTGGTAAATGGCCTCTTCGTAGGGCTTCTCAGCCAGTTCATGAATCCAATCATGGCAAACACCTTTGCACCTGTGGTCATCATTTTCTGCATTTTGACACTTCATGAGAATTTCTTGGAAGGCACTATTGTTGGAAACATCCCAGCATTGTTCATGGGTCTTGCATCCACCTTCTTTACCTTCCTCATACAACCTGCAAACGCACAAGTATTGACACCTGTCCACTTAATAGCCATTTTCATTTACGGCGTGGTCATGTCAGTGGTTTTAGCTGGCGGCGGATTCGCCCTGTGCAGAGCTATTTTTGGAGAAACAGAAACAGTCAAAGCATTTACACCTAAAGAAAGAGAGGCTAACTAACCATGAAAAAATACGAACATATATTTAAACCCCTTACTATTAAAGGCGTAGAATTTAAAAATAGAATAGAAGTTGCCCCAATGGTACCTTGTATGGCAACGCCAGAAGGCTGGGTGACAAAGGAACTTATCGAGTTTTACAGACCCTTTGCTAAAGGTGGCGCAGGGATTGTCACAGTAGGCGACTCAGCGATTAACTGGGAACACGCCATGGACCATGAAGGTCAACTGAATTTAGGCGATGATAACGTTAAAATGGGTCTCGACGATTTAGCCGATGAAATTCAACGATACGGCGCAGTTATTTCCGTAGAACTTAACCACGGTGGCAGATTTGCCAACTCTATGAACTTGGCTTCTAAAGGTTTAAAACCAGTGAGTTCAACACCAAAACCAGCAGAAATCGATGAATTCTTCTCCAAACTCCAAGGTAAAACACCGGGAGAAGTGGAAGAAATGTCAATTCCACTCATTAATAAAACCATTCAAGACTACGCAGACGCCGCAGGCCGATGTAAAGACAGTGGTTTTAAAATGGTCATGATCCACGGGGCACACGGCATGCTTCCTTCTCAATTCCTTTCACCATATGTAAACAGACGTGTAGACCGTTACGGCGGCAGTTTTGAAAACCGTACCCGTTTCTGTATCGAGCTTTTAGATGCGGTTAGAAAAAGAGTCGGGGAAAACTTTATCATTGAGTACCGCATCAGTGCAGACGAGTTGGTTGAAGGGGGAATGAAGTTAGATGAAGTCCTTCAATTCGTTCACATGATCAAACATAAAATCGACATCCTTCACGTTTCAGTAGGGATGCTTCCGAACCCGTTCACGATTCAAAACATGATCCAACCGTTATACATGCCTTACATGCTCAACGTTCACTACGCAGAAGCCATCAAAAAAGAAGTGGGCGACGACCTTTACGTCACTACTGTTGGCTCTGTTATGACACTTGAAAATGCAGAAGATATTTTATCAAGAGGTCTAGTAGACTTTGTAGCTATGGCAAGACCTTTCGTAGCGGATCCAGAGTTTATGAGAAAAGCGGCTTTAGACAAGTCAGAAGACATTCGCCCATGTGTCCGTTGTAATACGTGTTGCGGTCGTTCAGCCTTCTTCAAAAAGACCCGTTGTGCTGTCAACCCAATCAACGGCAGAGAAACAGACTATCCAAACGGTAAAGTGCCTAAAGCAGACGTGAAGAAAAAAGTCATGATCGTAGGCGGTGGTCCTGCTGGCATGCAAGCGGCTATGACAGCTGTAGAGAGAGGCCATGAAGTTCATTTATATGAAAAAGAAGGCATCTTAGGGGGAACTCTGAACCACGCCACAGACTTAAGCTTCAAAAAAGACCTGAAAAATTACCTCGACTGGATTGTGGCACAAACGAAGAAATGTGGCGCAAACATTCACTTAAATACAGAAGTAACGCCAGAACTCATCCAAGCTGAAAAGCCAGAGGCATTAATCATTGCTGTAGGTGGCACACCACTGATGCCAAACCTTCCAGGTATGGACTTACCTCATGTTCACTGGGCTGGAGACGTAGATTGTGGTCGTGTAGCAGTGGGTCAAAAAGTCATTGTCATCGGCGGCGGCTTAACGGGTGCAGAGTCAGCTGTAGCCCTTGCTATGGAAGGCAAAGACGTAACCCTTGTTGAAATGTTAGGTGCTGAAGCACTTCTTAACGGCGCATCTCTGATCAATCGCTTCTCTTTACAATCTCTACTTATGAAACACAGAGTAAAAGTGATTACCAATACGAAGCTTGAAGCAATTACTGAAAAAGGTATTCGTACGATCAACAGTCGTTTTGAATGGAAAGACTACGAAGCAGACACCGTAGCCATTGCCATTGGTATGCGTCCTAGAAAAGACGTGGTGGCAAAGCTTAGACACGAACTTCCAGAAACAGAAGTCTATATTATCGGCGACGGCAAGGAAATTGGAAACGTGTTCACTGCTGTACATGCAGGTTTTGACACAGCGGCAGAGATTTAGTCTGGGCGCTGAGATTTAGTACAGCAGAGATTTAGTAATGCAAATGAAAGGAACTAATAAATGAAACAACTAAAAGGCGACTTGCTTTGGCTAGGTCTGTTGGGGATTTGGCTAATCGTCCTCATCAACCCAGCCACCAGACAGCAGTTTATGACTGTAACAGAGGCACATCCTTACATGGGAGGATTCTTCAAATTTGCTATTTTGGCAACCATGGGGGATATGCTGGGCACAAGAATATTGACAGGGGGCTGGAAAAAGCCTAAAGGTTTCATCTGGAAAGCAGTGGTTTGGGGCGTTTTGGGTATGATGATTACCCTCGTCTTCACTGTCTTTACAGGTGGGGCGGCTGCAGCACAAGCTGTGGGTAAATTGCCCTTCGAAGGGAACAAACTGGCTTTGGCATTTTTCGGCAGTGCCATTATGAACCTAACCTTTGGACCAATGATGTACGTTTACCACCGTTTTGGAGACCTTTACGTGGAACATGTCATCGACTCGGGGCAGTTTAAGGTGAAAGCCGCTGATTTGGCGAATAAAATCGACTGGCAAACCATGGTGACATTCTCATGGCTGACCACTTGCATATGGGTTTGGATTCCTTGTCACACGGCTGTATTTTTACTGCCGCCTCAGTACCGCGTTTTGGCGTCGGCCTTCTTGTCCATTTTACTGGGCATCCTGATTGCCATGTCTAAGAAATCAAAAAAATAGAAAAAGAGGTTAACTTATGAAAATAGTTGCAATCACTGCAGGTAGAAAAAATGGCAATGGTGAAATCTTAGCCAAAGAAGCCCTTATGAGAGCGGAAAGCCTTGGGGCAGAAGTCATGATGATCAACCTTCACGACTACAACATCAAGCAATGTTCTGGCTGTGAAGCCTGTACAGTAAAATTCACTCAAAAAGGTGAAGCACCAGAGTGTGTCTACAAAAACAAAGACGATATGGACAAAATCATGGAACACTGGTTAGCTGCAGATGCAGTTCTGACTGTAGTGCCATCATACTCTTTCATGCCTTCAGGTCTTTACAGAATCTTCTGCGACAGACACCTTGCCTATGAGCCAAACTTCCATAAGCAAGTGGGCAACCCTGCCTATGACAAGCACCGTGTGGGCGCAATCATCGGTAACGGCGGTTCAACCAGAAGTTGGATGTCCCTCACCATGGAAAGCATCCAAATTACGTTACTAGCTCAAGATATTAAAGTGGTAGACCAAATGATGGTGAACCGTGCTCCAAGACCAGGTCAAATCCTGTTAGACGATGAAACTTTGGCAAGGGCAGCACAACTGGGAGAAAACTTGGTAAAAGCCATTCAAACCCCATTTGAGGAAGTCTCTTATTTAGGAGAGCAAGGTTTCGGCTGGTGCCCTGAGTGTCATTCTAACGTGTTGTCTCTTGGCGAACCTCATTGGAACGAAGAAGGCTTTGTCATCGAATGTCCAATCTGCCACTGTGGTGGAGATTTGGTAAAAGGGGAAGACGGCAAATGGAAATTTGTCATTGAAGCAGACGGTCGCCGCAAGTCTATGATAAACGGCAACGGCGCGAAAGACCACTTCTTTGAAATTCAAGACACCATGAGAAAGTATTTTACAAATGTGGAAACCATCAATGGGAAGAAACAGAAATATGTTGAGTATCAGCCGAAGACATTGGAAGTGAATAAAATTAAGTAAAAGCAATTGCAAGGAATTACAAGCAAATTTAAGTGAGTAGTAGCATAGATAAAAATGAATATTTAAGTACCGCATACCACAGCTGTCACAATAGCTGTGGTATTTTTTTTATAAGACAATCATCTGTTCTTTTTTTATTGTCAGGTGAGGAATTGGGTAAATAGAAAAGTATCTAGTATGCTAGAGTAGGTAAAAACTTAAGGCTGGTGATCAAAGATGGGTTTGAGGAGAAAAATTGCGTTGATGGTATTGCTGATTACAGTGATATCTATTTTCATTACGGCTTCAATCGGGTTTTATTTCAATTACCAGATGGAAAGAGAAAACATCTATTTGGCAATGGAAAGCCAAGTTATCAGCCTAAATGCAGATGTAAACAATTGGTTAGATCAAAAAACTCAGACCATTGAAGTTTTAGGTGATGTCATTGAGAAAAATCATTTGAACAAAGAAGAGATTAGAGTATTGATCAATCATTTTAATGAAGATGCTGAGATTTCGGATATATACATGGGTTTTTCTGATGGTAGTTTTGTCAGCTCTATTGAATGGCAACCGCCAAAAGGTTATGACCCTAGGCAGAGACCTTGGTATAAAACATTGCTAGACAAAAAACAAGTTGCCTTTTCTGAACCCTATTTGGACATTACAACAGGTAAATATGCGGTTTCAGTTGGAAGATGTATTTTAGATCAGCAAGGCCAAGTATTAGGTGTATTGGCAGAAGATATTCTAGTGGAAACTTTGTTTAGCCGCCTTAGCACCATTAAATTCAGAGATATTGGCTACGTTTTTATGATAGACAAAAACAGCAATCTACTTGCTCACCCAGATTCCACTATGAAAGATACCCAGCTCAGGAATGATCCTGAACTGGGTCCGCTAACTGAAGAACTCATTAGAAATAAGAAGGGTATCGCCAATTATAACTTTAAAGGTGTTCCAAAAGTAACCGCTTTTCAAGAAGTGCCTCGGTCAGGCTGGATTATTGGGGTCACCGTTCCCAAAGCACTCATTAATGCCCCTTTATATCAATTAATCAAGCAGTTTGCAGTTATTTTCATTGCCATATCCGCAAGTGCAGTTTGGATTTCCTATCTGCTTTCCAGAAATTTAGTAGGACGCATTAATCGGCTCCTTGAAAAGACGGACCTCATTGCACAAGGGGAATTCAATCAAGCGGTGGAAGTCACTGGCGATGATGAAATTACTGCACTATCTCATTCCTTTAATCAGATGGGAGACAAAATCCGCAGTTATATAACTGAATTAGACGAGTACAATCGCTCTTTGGAGTATAAAGTCGAAAAAGCAGCACAAGAGATCACAGAAAGAAAAGTTCAACTGATGGAAGCGGAAAAGCTTAATTCTCTAAGTTATTTAGTCAGTGGCGTAGCCCATGAAATGAACACCCCAATAGGCAATTGCATTATGTTGGCGTCTTACATGAACACTATTGTGGATGAAGTATTGGAGAAAATAGAAGGCGCAATATTGAAAAAATCCGATCTTGAAAAAATGACCATGGAACTCAGTCAGTGCTGTCATAAACTGCTCAGTAATTTAGACACGGGTAAAAACTTGATTACTGATTTTAAAGAACTTTCAGTAGAACAAATAAGTTATACTCCTGTCCCATTGGACATTGAAGGCGTCCTATGGCGGAGTTTCCATCAGGCAAGGAAAGACAGTTCTGTTGAACTTGAACTCCAGATTACATTAGAAAAGGATTTAACTTTTATCAGCGACACCCTGCGGATCTACAAGTTGTTTTGTGAACTAATGGAAAATAGCTTCCAACATGCTTACGAAGGGAAAGAAAACGGAAAAATCAACATCCAAATTCAGTCAGATCTTCAGTCGGGCGGTTACCGTATTCATTTTGAAGACAATGGTAGCGGTATAGAACCTCATGTTCTAGATAAGGCATTCACACCATTTTTCTCGACCAAGTTCAGTGGTCAGCACAATGGTTTAGGACTCAGCGTGGTTTATAATATTGTGAAAAGTCTCAGTGGTGACATTCGTATTAGCAATTCAGCCACTGGCGGCACCTTGGTAGAAATGGTCATCGAGAAGAAAAATGCAGTGACGCAAGGGGAACATCAAGTTCTGTAAGCCTGATTCATCAAGTTCTGTAAGCCCCATTAATCTTCACATAATCATAAGTCAAATCGCAGCCCCAAGCTTCTGCTTCACAGTTACCATCTTTAAGGGATATGCAAATATCAATCACATCAGGAGAGAGCACCTTAAGGGCATGATCTTCATCGAAGGGGATCCCGGCGCCGTCAATCATAAGGTGTACCTCTCCTGCGCTGCTTTTCAGGGACAAATTCAGTTCTTCAGGTGTAAAGTGAGCGTCGGCATAACCAAGAGCACATATAATTCTGCCCCAATTGGCGTCCATGCCAAAGAATGCAGCTTTTACAAGGCTAGAAGCCACTACGGATTTCGCCAGACTCTTAGCGTCTTTTTCTGTTTTGGCCCCTTTGAGCTTGACTTGAAGAAGTTTGGTAGCGCCTTCTCCGTCTTTTGCAATGCTGATGGAAAGAGCTTTTGCAATTTCAAATAGAGCGGCTTTGAACTCAGGTAAATCAGGGCTGTCTGCTGTCAGGGGAGTGTTTCCTAAAGCCCCAGAGGCAAGAACCACAAACATATCGTTGGTACTGGTATCGCCGTCCACAGTGACCATATTGAAGGTTTGATCCACAATTTCTTTTGTCAGTTGCTGTAGGAGTGCTGCTTCAATGGCTACGTCGGTCATGACAAAGCCCAGCATAGTGGCCATATTGGGGTGAATCATGCCTGAACCCTTTGCAATGCCTGACAGTCTTACGGTCTTACCTGATTCGCTGAGCAAGATGTGGCTGGTAAAGGTTTTCTTAGCCGTGTCGGTGGTCATAATGCCCTCTGCAACCTCTTCTAGAGTCCCTTCGTTAAGGCAGGCGACTAAAGTGGGAAGACCCTTTTCCATAACGGGCATGGGAAGGGGAACTCCAATCACCCCAGTGGAGGAAACCAAAACTTCCTCTGTGCTGATATTTAAGAGGGCGGCGGTCATCTCACAGGTTTTAAGGGCATCTTGATAGCCTTTAACCCCTGTACAGGCATTGGCGTTACCGCTGTTTATAATAATTGCTTTGATTAATTTAGAAGCCATATGAGCGCTGGAAAGCACCACGGGAGCTGCTTTGGTTTTATTCGTTGTAAAGGTTGCGGCAGCCGTCGCCCCATTAGGACAGTAAATCAATGCCAGGTCCTTTTTCTTTTTTTTGAAACCAGCGTGGATGGAAGCATATTGAAAACCGTTGACCGGTAAGGCGTTGTATAACATAGGGGTTCCTCCTTAAGTGTTCATCAAATTTATAGGGTTTACGGGTAGAGGGGAATGTAGCCAAGACCACATGTCTCCTCAAATCCCATCATTAAGTTCATATTTTGTACGGCTTGACCAGCGGCGCCTTTCATGAGGTTATCGATGGCAGCCATGGCGACGAAGGTATTGGTTCTGCTGTCTAAATGAACCCAAATATCCGTGTAGTTAGAACCTCTCACCCCTTTTGTGATAGGGGGCTGATCCAATATGCGAATGAAAGGGGCCTTTTCGTATATTTTTTTATAAACCTTTAACAGGGCTTCTCCGCTGTATTTAGGGTCAATAGTGCCGTATACTGCGCTGAGAATGCCTCTGGACATGGGCACAACAGAGGGTGAAAACATGACTTTGCAATTGCTAGAAGCCAATGCCTGTTCAATTTCTGGCGTATGGCGATGAGTACCCACTTTATAAGGTTTTACATTTTCCGCTGTTTCTGAAAATAAGCTGTCAATTTGTGCCTGTCTACCAGCACCGCTGACGCCAGATTTGGCATCTACAATAAGGGTTTGATCATGAATCATGCCAGACTGTATAGCGGGAAGAGCTGCGAGCAAAGTAGCCGTAGCGTAACAACCTGGATTAGCAACGATTTGAGCCTTTTGAATGGTTTCTCTATAATGTTCGCTAAGACCGTATACCGCTTGACTGAGCAGGTCAGGACAAGGGGGTTCACCATACCAGTCCTTTGAAAGTTCTGGGTCTCTTAGCCTTAAATCCGTGCCCAGGTCGATCATTTTGATCCCTAGAGAAGATAGTTTGCCCACAGGTTCTGCGGAGAGACCGTGGGGAAGAGCAAAGAAAATTACATCGATGGCTTCCTTTAATAAAAAGGAGGGATCAAGTAGGGTTTCAACTGGCAACATATTTATGGAAACAATATCCCGAGTGTGAGGGTAGTGTTCCGAGAAAGGCCTTCCATAACTGCTGTGTGACCCTAAATAAAGATCTGAAATTTTGGGGTGATTCATGAGAATTGTAACCAATTGTTGCCCTGCATAACCTGTACTTCCGATGACACATGCCTTCATAAGAACACGTCCTTTCAATTTAATTTTAAGTATAATTATACATATAAAATATCAACAATCAAGAGTTATCAAAAATTATATTGCATATATATAAATAAATAAGTATAATTACCTAAAATAAATTTGAATTGGGAGATGATGAATATGGCCATGCCGGAAATGTTAATTGAAGCTGTCCCATACATTTTGGGCTTAAAGCAAAAGGTCGTTGTGGTGAAAATGGGCGGCAGTTTTTTGGAGCACCTTGAAGGAAAAGACGCATTTATTCAAGATATATCCTTGCTCCAACTGCTGGGCATGAAAGTGATCGTGGTTCACGGCGGCGGGAAGGAAATCAGCGCAAGGCTAAGCAGACTGGGTTTAGAATCTGTCTTTGAATCAGGCTATCGAGTCACTTCCGATGAAACCATGGACGAGGTTGAGATGACCCTTAGCGGTAGAATTGGAAAAGAACTGGTTTTAAAACTGAATAGAAGCGGTGTGAAGGCCGCAGGCATCAATGGAAAAGACGGTCTTCTCATTCACGCCAGAAAAAAATACATGACAAGTCCTGAGGGACTTATTGATATAGGTCAAGTTGGAGATGTGGAAGCGATCAACCCTGAAATTATCCAAATGCTCCTTTCCAACGACTACATCCCAGTGGTGTCTCCCATCGGTTACGACCAAGAAGGAAATACCTACAACATCAATGCAGACGCAGTGGCTTCAGCATTAGCAGGCTCACTAAAAGCTGAAAAACTCATTCTTATGACCGATGTAGACGGGGTTTACCTTGACTATCCAAAGGAAGAAAGTTTTAAAAGTTTACTCAGCCAGTCGGAATGTATAGAGATTTTAAAGGAAAATACAAACCTAAAAGGCATGGGACCTAAACTGGAATGTGCTCTAGAGGCTCTCAGTTCTGGGGTCAAGTCAATTCACATTATTAACGGTTCCGTGCCACACAGTTTACTGATTGAAATTTTCAGTGACAAGGGCATTGGCACCATGATCACCGCTAACCAAAAGGAGGCTTTATAATGAAAGAAAATATAATAAATAATACGATTGGCAATCAAGACGCAGGCAGCCCAGCCGTCATGCCCACCTACGGCAGAAAAAACGTGAGCTTTACCTCAGGCAAAGGTATTTGGCTCAAAGATGATGAGGGCAATACCTATATGGACATGGTCAGCGGCGTTGCCGTCAACTGTTTGGGGCACGCTTCACCAGTGATTGTGGAAGCCCTCACACAGCAGGCCAATCAAGTGATTCACATTTCTAACCTTTACTGGAATGAGCCTCAAAAGAAATTAGCCGAAAAGCTCATTGCCCTAAGCGATGGGGTTCTGCAAGATGTGTTTTTCTGTAACAGCGGCACAGAAGCTTTAGAAGGCGCCCTTAAACTCTGTAAGAAATACGGCAAAGCCAATAACAAACCTTACTTGGTCTACATGAACAATTCCTTCCACGGCAGAACCAATGGGGCTCTCAGCATTACGGGACAGGTGAAATACCAAGAGCCCTTTGGCAACTTACTCCCCGACTGTCTGTCCATCGATTTCAACGACTCAAAGGCTCTAAGCGCCCTCTTTGCCCTTCATGGGGACAAGATTGCAGCAGTCTTTGCAGAACCCATTCAAGGGGAAGGTGGCATTATAGAAATGGATGCCGACTATGGCAAACTGTTGAAAAATCTTTGTGACGCCCACGGTGCACTATTGGTATTAGATGAAGTTCAGTGCGGAGCAGGGCGAATGGGGACTTACTTCGGCTATCAATCCATTGGCATTGAACCGGATATTTTGTGCATGGCAAAAGGTCTTGGAGGCGGCGTGCCTATTGGCGCTCTCTTAGCTAATAGCAAAGCCTCTGTGTTCCAAAAGGGTGACCATGGTTCTACTTATGGTGGGAATCCCCTTATGTGCAGCGTGGCCTCTGCGGTCACCGAAGTCATCAGCCAAAAAGGCTTTTTACAAGAAGTTGAGGCAAAGTCTTTGCAACTGAAAAATGGACTTGAAAAATTAGTCCAACAAGGGAAGATTCAGGCTTACCGAGGGAAAGGTCTTTTGTTAGGCATGGTGGTAGAGGAGCCGTCTAAGTGGGTGGACCTTGCTTTTGAAAATAAATTGTTGCTCATCAGTGCAGGGACAGACACCATTCGACTCTTGCCGCCACTGAATATGACATCTGAAGAGATTGAGGTTTTACTTGAAAAACTGGAAAACCTCTTCCAAATCAGCTAGTAGGAGGGGACAACCATGAAGGGCTATTTATTGCTGTCAGATGGCAGTCTTTACGAAGGGACTTTGATTGGAAACCAATCCTTTGAAGTCGGTGAAATCGTTTTCAACACCAGCATGACAGGCTATCAGGAAATTTTAACAGACCCTTCCTATTATGGGCAAATGGTGGTTTTAACCTACCCTCTCATTGGGAACTACGGGGTAGATCTTTCTTGGAGTCAGTCTGAAAAAATACAGGCTAAAGGTCTGATTGTGAGAGAAATCTGTGAAAATCCCTCCCATTGGGCGGCAGAATTTGACTTAAACAGCTACCTTAAAGCCAATGGCGCCACAGGTCTGACTGGGGTGGACACCAGAGCCATTACCAAGAAGCTGAGAACTTCTGGTACCATGAACGGCTGTTTACTCACCCATTTAGACCAAAAAGAGGAAGCTTTAAAAGCTATCCAAAACTATGTCAATCAGGATGGGGTATTTTTGACTTCAACCCCTGAAAGTTACGGTTTAAGCCCTGAAAAGAGCAACGGGCTCAGAGTGGCGGTTTTAGATTTTGGCATTAAGAAAGGCATTTTAAAGTCCCTTTTAGAGAGAGGCTTTGAACTGAAAGTTTTCCCAGCCCATACCAAAAGTGGGGAAATTATGAGCTGGAACCCAGACGGCATCTTCTTATCCAATGGGCCGGGGGACCCTGCAGACCTTGGGGGCATCATTGCTGAAATTGAGGAACTCTTAACCTATAAGCCGATTTTTGGCATATGTCTTGGACATCAACTCCTGTGCCATGCTTTTGGGGGCAAGACGGAAAAACTTAAGTTTGGCCACAGAGGCGGGAACCATCCTGTGATGGATTTGAATCTGGGGAAAGTGTTCATTACCTCCCAGAACCATGGCTACGTGGTGGTAGATGACTCTTTGGATTTGGAAAAAGTGGCAATTACCCATTACAACGTAAACGATGGTTCCATTGAAGGCATGAAGCACAAAGAACTCCCTATTTTCAGCGTTCAATATCACCCAGAAGCTTCTCCTGGGCCTAATGAGTCTGAATATTTATTTGATCAATTTAAAACCTTAATAGAAAACCATATCGACTGGAAGGAAGAAAAGTATGCCTAAAGATCAATCCATTGAAAAAGTACTGGTCATTGGCTCTGGGCCTATTATCATCGGACAAGGGGCTGAATTTGACTATTCGGGCACGCAGGCCTGTAAAGTTTTTAAAGAAGAGGGCATTCAAGTGGTGTTGGTGAACAATAACCCTGCCACCATTATGACCGATGCCAACATTGCCGACGCCATTTATATGGAACCTCTCCTACCAGAGGTTCTTGAGAAAATCATTGCCAAAGAAAAGCCAGATGCCATTATTGCAGGCATGGGAGGGCAGACCGCCCTGAACTTAGTCATGAAGCTGTCCCAAGAGGGCATTTTAGAGCGTTACGGCGTAAAAGTCATTGGGACCCAAGTGGCCTCCATTGAACAGGCTGAAAGTCGAGAAGCCTTTAAACAACTTATGGCTGCCATTGGGGAACCTTGTGTGGAAAGCGAAACCGTGTCCAGCGTTGAAGATGCCGCCAAGGCGGCAGAAGAGATTGGTTACCCCGTTGTGGTTAGACCTGCCTATACTTTAGGGGGAACGGGGGGCGGTATTGCCAGTAATTTGGAAGAACTCGAAGCCATTGCGGAAAAAGGCTTAGGATTTGCCATTAACGGACAAGTTTTAGTTGAAAAATGTATTTCAGGCTGGAAAGAAATAGAGTACGAAATGATGCGAGACGGGGCAGGTTCAGTGATTGCCGTCTGTAATATGGAAAATATTGACCCAGTAGGCATTCATACAGGGGACTCTATTGTCGTTGCCCCTTCACAGACCTTAAGCGATCATGAATACCAAATGCTTCGCAATGCTTCTATAAAAATTGTATCGGCCTTAAATATTCAAGGAGGCTGTAACGTTCAAATTGCATTAGACCCAAAGTCTCTAAACTACAGCGTCATTGAGGTAAATCCTCGTGTGAGCCGTTCTTCAGCTCTTGCTTCCAAAGCCACAGGTTATCCCATTGCCAAAGTGGCGGCTAAAATTGCTTTAGGCTATAACCTCCATGAAATTCTAAACGACGTAACTGGGGCTACTACGGCTTGTTTTGAACCTGCTCTGGATTATTGCGTGGTAAAAATTCCGAGGTTTGCTTTTGATAAATTTAAGTACGCCCAGAAAACCCTAGGCACGATGATGATGGCAACAGGTGAAGTCATGGCCATCGCAGGAAGTTTTGAAGCCGCCTTGATGAAAGCCATCAGAAGTATGGAGACAGGGCAGCACACTTTAAAACTGGAAACGGCTCAGAACCTAGTGATGGACGAGCTCATGGCTCTCATTGAAAAAGCCGATGACCTGCGCCTCTTCTATGTGGCGGAACTCATGAGACGTGAGGTGTCCCCTTATGTGATCAGTGAGAAGACGGGCATAGACTATTTCTTTACCAAGAAAATAGGTGATTTGGTAAATCTGGAAAAAACCATTAGCGGAAAGGACTTCTCAAGTCTATCAGCGGAGACACTACGTCATCTGAAAAATATGGGCTTTTCCGACCAAGGGATTAGTGAACTCACCTTGTTTGCATCCCCTGAAAAGGTAAGAGCTTCAAGACTTGAGCAGGGCATTGGGGCCAATTACAAAATGGTGGACACCTGTGCGGCAGAAATGGAGGCACAGTCTCCTTACTACTACGCAACCTACGACTGTGAGGGTGAGGCCACTGTCAGCGACCAACCTAAAATATTAGTCCTCGGTTCAGGGCCTATACGGATTGGTCAGGGGGTAGAATTTGATTATTGTACCGTCGGTGGGGTGGAAGCTTTTAGACAGAAGGGCTACGAGACCCTTGTGATTAACAACAACCCTGAAACCGTCAGCACGGATTTTAACATCTCCGACCAACTGTATTTTGAGCCCATTACCTTAGAGGACGTCCTCAATGTGGTGGAGGCTCAAAACCCAGTGGGGGTAGTGGTTCAGTTTGGAGGACAGACCGCTTTGAAACTTGCAAAAGCCTTGGAAGAAGAAGGGGTTAAAATTGTTGGAACTTCTTTTGAAGCCCTGCATATGGCAGAGGATAGAGAGGCTTTTAATCAGTTGGCAAATAGGGAGAACATTCCTTGTCCAATAGGTAAGGCCGTTTTCAGCATGGCAGAAGGTCTTGAAGGGGTTAAAATGATTGGGTTCCCGTTAATAGTAAGACCGAGCTACGTTCTAGGAGGCTTGGGCATGAAAATCGTCCAGTCAGAAGATGAGGCCATGACCTATTTACAGCAAGCCTTTG
The DNA here is from genome assembly GCA_964404895.1 of uncultured Peptostreptococcaceae bacterium. GTDB lineage: Bacteria > Bacillota > Clostridia > Peptostreptococcales > Acidaminobacteraceae > JBGSUZ01. The sequence continues at coordinate 384,641 of CAYOLV010000001.1, forward strand.
AGTTGGATGGGGTCGAAAGTGTCCTCATGGATTCCTATTTAGAAGGCCTTGAATGTGAGGTGGACGGGGTCTGTGATGGAGAGGATGTCTTTATTCCGGGGATTATGGAGCATTTGGAAGGGGCTGGGGTGCATTCGGGAGACAGTATGTCTGTATACCCACCTATGAAACTGACTCAAATTCAAAAGGATCAAATCGCCTACTGGTCTCATAAGATTCCTGTGGCCATGGGGATCAAAGGTCTTTTCAATATTCAATTTGTCATTCATCAAGAGGCGGTTTATGTGATTGAGGTCAATCCAAGGTCTTCAAGAACCGTGCCCTTTATCAGCAAAGTCACAGGGGTACCCCTTATGAAAATAGCCGTGGCAGCCATGTTAGGGGATAAGTTAAGTGATATGCCTTATGGCACTGGGGTTTATCCTGAAGGAAATCTCTGTTACATTAAAATGCCCGTGTTCTCCCACGGGAAAATCCCAAATGTAGACGTGCGCCTTGGCCCTGAAATGAAATCTACTGGAGAACTTCTCAGTATGGATTTAGATTTTAAGAATGCCCTATATAAAGGGTTCTTGGCACTTCTGCCTAATCTCCACAAGGTAGAACAAGTTTATATGGACTGTTCTGAGAAACACTTAGAGGGTCTGGTGAATTGGATTGAAAACAATAAAGCGGCAACAGCTCATTTGAGTTTCATAACCAACCATAGTTCAACGATTGCGTATTCATCGGTGGCAAAGGCATTTAAAGCTTTTGAAAGTGAAGCCATTGAGGGTCTGATACGAAAAGGGGAACTGTCTGTGGTGGCAAGTCTCTTCGACAGCTATCAGGGAGACCAAGCCGATCAAAAAGCGATTCGGAGTGCTTCTGTAGAGAGCAGAGGAATGTGCATGACTCATATGGATACTTTTGAGCATTTTATGGGTGCTTTATTAAGGCCGCTTCGATTAGAAGACATGAGTATTTTTGATATGAATAATCAGTTAAAAGATAGCGAGCATTTGAAATAGTTATCAGTCGGTTAGAAAAAACTATCAAGCAAATAAAAAAGTCCTACACATCACCTGATTAGGTGAGTGTAGGACTTTTTTTATTTGTTTGCTGAAGCATATATTGTTTTGGCGTCATGCCATAAGTTTCTTTGAAAATTTTAATAAAATAAGAGACATTTTCAAAACCAAGGTCATAGCAGACCTCTGAAACACTCTTATAACTTAAAGAAGAAAGTGCTTGACGCAGCTTAAGCTGTTTTTGATATTCCTTTGGGGTCAAGCCCGTTTTCTTTTTAAACAAGCCAATCAAATTAGAGGGGGACATGTTTAAATGATAGGCAATCTCATTGACAGTAGGGGCAGTTCCTTGAGAAAGTCCTAATTGCTGTGCAGCGTAAGACACGGGGTCCAATTTTCGAAATTTTGAAAGGTTGACCTTAGAATTTTTGAGCATATGGTAAGCCAATTCTTGAGCACACAGGTCAATCAGGAACCCTTTGTTAGGGTCTTGACTGGCAGCGTATTGATTGATGCGGCTTAAGTGATGGCGCATGCTCTCGTCTAAGGCAATTTTCCCCACTTGGCTATCCGTTCTGTCTATAGGTGCATCCAAATGATTTTCTAGTCGGTTAGCGGTACACTCGATTAAATGCTCACTAATCTCATAGACAATAGCCGTGGTGGGCATTCCTATTTGCATTTGAACCTCAGTATGAGGGGGCAAAATAATAAAATCTGAAGTATGGTAGGTGAATTCACTGGATTGATTAATGGTGACATGTTTTTCACCCTTTGCAATGGTACACAAGCGAGGGTATTGGTAAGAACGATAAGTTTCTTCATAACCCTGAGCTAAGTCGTAATGCAGAATGCGCAAGTAGTCGGTTTCACAGCCGTCATTTTTTTCAAATTTAGGATCAAAGCTATGAATCATCCAGACCTCCTAAAACTTAATGCCACCCGTGAATAATCAACTAATGGCTGTATAGGTTTAATTTATCATAAAATGATCAAAAAATCATTATTTTGTGCTATATTTTTGAATTTTCAGTTAGTTTTATGTGAGATAAGAAGTTATAATTAACTCAAACTATATTGTATGGCGTAGAAAGCAGTTTGCAATGCTTTTCAGTGGACAATTAGGGAGTACTACTATATTCATTTTAGGGGGACGTTGCAAATGAAGGGTAACTTAAAAGTCATATTGGCAGTTTTAGCAATATTAGTTGTAGGCGGCAGTTTTATAGTGTTTAAACCTGCACAAGAAGATAAATTTATAATCATGGCAACCACGACCAGCACTCAAGACAGTGGGCTACTGGACTATCTCTTGCCTTATTTTACAGAGGAGACTGGCATAGAAGTCCGCGTTGTGGCTGCGGGAACGGGTAAAGCTTTACAAATAGGAAAAGACGGGCAAGCCGATGTCCTTTTGGTTCATGCTAAAGCCGATGAAGAAGCCTTTGTAAAAGAGGGATTCGGAGTCCAGCGATTTGATGTCATGTATAACGACTTCATCGTGCTAGGGCCTAAGGGAGATCCTATCTCTGGAGAGATGAAAGCCCTTAAAGATGTGAAAGCGATTATGAAACAGATTCAAGACAAACAGTTGACCTTTGTTTCCAGAGGTGACGATTCGGGTACGCATAAAAAAGAACTCAAACTTTGGCCGACAGATTCATTGACGGGAAAATGGTATATTTCTGCGGGAAAAGGTATGGGAGACGTGCTTCAAATGGCAAATGAAATGGAAGCCTTCACATTGAGTGATAGAGCGACTTATTTGTCTATGTCTGATAAATTAGATTTAGAAATTGTTTCAGAAGGAGATTCTTCTCTTCTTAATTACTACGGTGTTATTGCAGTCAATCCAAAGTTGAATGCAGCTATTCACGGCAAAGAGGCAGAACAGTTTGTCCAGTGGATTCTTTCAGCCAAAACCCAAGAATTAATTGGTAAATTTGGCGTAGATACTTACGGACAGTCTTTATTCTATCCCAATGCAAAATAGGAATCTAGCAAGGAGCATATATGCAGACAATAGCCGAAGGTTTGATAGAGGCATTAAAACTACTGATCAGCTTTGATCCTGAGGTTTATGAAATCATTTTTCTTTCTCTGGGGTTGTCTTTAACGTCGACCTGTTTGTCCGCTTGTATCGGTATTCCCTTGGGGCTTATCCTAGGGGTCAAAGATTATCGCTTTAAGCCTCAAGTTTCCAGAGTTTTATATACCTGTATGAGCTTGCCCCCGGTGGTAGTGGGACTGTTGGTCGCCATTTTTCTTTCTCGGTCGGGACCTTTTGGTTCATGGCAGCTCATGTTTACTCCTGGTGCCATGGTGATTGCTCAAATGTTTTTAGTTACCCCCATTATTGCAGGCATTCTGTTTAACAATGCCAAGCAACATGGGAAAGAGATCAAAGATTTTGGCAAGACTATGGGAGCGGGTCCAATAGACCTCCTCATGCTACTCATTAAGGAAATGCGCACAGCACTTTTAGTAGCTGTTGTCACTGGTTTTGGAAGAGCTATTTCTGAAGTGGGCGCTGTCATGATTGTGGGTGGGAATATCAAGCACCACACAAGGGTTATGACCACCTATATTGCCATGAACAACAGCATGGGCAATTATGCTTCTGCTATTGCAATGGGATTGGTGTTGCTTCTCATTTCATTTGTAGTCAACGCTTTTCTCTACCGTTTCATAGAGGGGGAAACCCATGCGTATTGATTTGCATCATTTGAAAAAAAATTATGGAAACAGGAAAATCCTCAATATTAATCGGCTCACTTTTGAAAGTGGCAAAATAATTGGGCTGAGTGGTTCAAACGGCGCAGGAAAAACTACTTTGCTGAGAATTATTGCAGGTTTGGACAGCCATTACGAAGGTGAGGTTTATCGGAACGAACAATTGGACTTTACACCTGAATTGAGAAAACAAATCACTTACCTCAGTCAAAGACCTTATATGATGCAGGGGAGTGTGAAAGAAAACTTGAGTTACCCTTTATTGCTTAGAAAAGCAGAAGAAAGAGCCATAAAAGATAAAGTAGAGGCTATTTTGGAAGAACTGGGCATTGAGCATTTAGCAGATCAAAAGGCCGCCAGCTTGTCCGGTGGTGAAGCGCAAAAATTGGCTTTAGCAAGGGCATTGATCTTTGAACCCAAGCTTCTCCTTTTAGACGAGCCAACAGCCAGCATAGATGCTCAGACCATTGCACATATTGAATCGATTTTAAAAAAGAGAAATCAATCCCTTCAAATGACCATGGTGATGATTTCTCACAATAAAGCTCAATTGACAGGTATTTGCGATCATTTAATAGAAATGGAAGGTGGCACATGTATTCAGTCGGTATTATAACAGCCAGCGACAAAGGCTCAGCAGGAGAAAGAGAAGATCTGAGCGGCGCAGTGATTAAGGAATTGGTCACAGCTGCAGGGTATCGGGTCGTCAGTCATAAAATCTTATCAGACGATGTAGAAACCCTTTCCAAAGAAATGATTCGATTAGCAGACGAAACTCATGTGGAACTCATATTGACCACAGGAGGTACGGGGTTTAGCCAAAGAGATGTCACTCCAGAAGCTACCAAAATTGTAATTGAACGCGAAGTACCAGGTATACCTGAAGCCATGCGGGCTTATAGTTTGCAATTAACGCCTAAAGCCATGCTCTCTAGAGCTACGGCAGGTATTCGGGGAAAGTCACTGATTGTCAATTTACCGGGCAGTCCCAAAGCAGTACGAGAAATATTGGAATATATTTTACCCCCCCTCTATCACGGCATACAAATTTTAGTAGGCGATGATGGGGAATGTGGTCAGCCTAAATAGAGAGGATCGCCTGTGGAATTTTTAAATGTGAAAACTTTAGATGAAGCTATGACTTATAGCAAAGCGCTTGCCGCTCAAATACAATTGGAAAAGGAAACCGTTTCTTTGGGAGAATCCTTAAAGCGGTATTTGGCAGAGTCTCTTCATGCTACGGAAGACTTGCCTGCGTTCAATCGTTCAACCGTGGATGGCTACGCTATTTGCCATGAAGATGTCAATGGGGCGAGCGAAGCCTTACCCAGCATTATCAAATTGATAGGTTCTGTGGAAATGGGCAGTTCTGAAAATTTGACCATCAGCAGAGGGGAAGCCGTTTATGTGCCTACTGGGGGTCAAGTGCCAGATGGAGCAGATGCAGTGGTCATGATTGAGCATTGTGATCAGCTAGAAAAAAGAAGTTTATTGGTTTTTCAGCCTGTTCATTTTAATGAAAATATCAACCGCATTGGCGACGATGTTAAAAAAGGTCAACTGCTTCTGGAACAAGGCCATCGCATAGGTCCTCACGATATTGGTTTGATGGCAGCTTTTGGTCATTCACAGGTCTTGGTGTATAAACCCTTAAGGGTCAGCATTCTGTCTACTGGGGACGAGTTGGTAGACTGTGAACAGTCCCTGCAAGGCAGCCAAATTAGAGATATTAATGGATACGCCCTTGCGGCCAATGTTTTGGAAGATGGCTGCAAAGTGGTTAGAAGAAAAATTTTGCCAGACGATTACAGCGTTTTAAGAGAGCAAATGAAGAATTGCCTCATCGATTCAGATTTGATTTTACTTTCGGGCGGCAGTTCAGCAGGCGCGAAAGACCATACGAAAGAAGTGATTTTCTCCATGCCGGGAGGTAACCTTTGGACACATGGTTTAGCCATTAAACCGGGCAAGCCTACTTTGATTGGTTCTGCACTGGGAAAGCCTATTATCGGTTTGCCGGGACACCCTTCAGCGGCGCTGCTTTTATATCAGTTAGTGGTACAGCCTATTATCGAAGAAGTTTATCAAACCAAAGCCTTGAAACCAGTTGAAGTCGATGCAGTTTTAGAAAGCCGAGTCCACGGCTCACCTGGGAAAGATACCTTTGTCATGGTGCAGTTGAAAAAGACTGAGGCAGGGCTACTTGCACAACCGATTTACGGCAAATCAGGTCTTATCAGTTTGATGGCAAAGACTTGTGGTTATATTCAAATTTCAAAAGATCAAGAAGGTCTTGAAGCACTTAGTCCTGTGAAGGTGTCGGTCATCCATCCTCAATTGATTCAGCGGGAGGTATAGCATGACTCAAAAAGTATATATTGACAACACTCCTGTGGAGTTGGCAAAAGAAACCTACTACGATCGTTTGAATTGGCGCATTGCTGTCACCTTAGTGCCTGTGAGTCAAGCTGCTGGAAGAGTTACCTCAGAAGCTATCTTTGCCAAGTGTTCTTCGCCAGCTCACCCGTGTGCAGCTATGGACGGCATTGCAGTGAAGGCATCAAAGACCAAGGAAGCCAACGAACGCAGTCCTCTGACTCTGAAACTTCATGAAGATTTTGATTGGATCAATACGGGAAACTTAGTCCCAGCAGGTTACAACAGTGTCATAATGATTGAAGATGTCATTCCAAAAGACCCAGACCATATCCAGTTGATTGCCCCAGCCATTCCGTGGCAGCATATTCGCCAAGTGGGTGAAGATTTAGTGGAAGGGGAAATGATTATTCCTTCTGGTCATCGAATAGCGCCTCAAGACTTAGGGGCATTACTCAGCGGAGGTATATGGGAAATTCCAGTTTTGGATCAACCTAGAATTGGCATTTTACCTACTGGCAATGAAATTGTTCAAACTCTTTCTCAAATGGAAAAAGGAAAAATCATGGACTCCACATCTCCAGTATTGGCTGCTTTAGCCACGGAACTTGGAGGGACACCTCAAATATATGAAGCGGCTCCAGACGACTATGAAGCCCTTAAAAATGCCATACAGACTGCATTATCCGAAAATGATATTTTAGTCACCATTGCAGGGTCTTCCACGGGGTCAAAAGATTTTACCGCACAAGTGATTGCCTCAGAAGGTGATGTTATTATACACGGTGTTGCCATGAAACCGGGTAAACCCACTATTTTAGGCATTATAAATGGAAAGCCCATCATCGGCTTGCCCGGGTACCCAGCCTCTTCTTATTTGGCATTTAGAACCTTTGTAGAGCCTTTACTCAGGAATTTCCAGCCACCAGTGAGAAAAGTGATAAAAGCGGCACTGACTCAGAGAATTGTCTCCTCACTTAAGCATGAGGAACACATTCGAGTGACTTTAGGCTATATGAATGAACAGTATATTGCCACGCCCCTGAGCCGACAAGCAAGTTCAACCATGAGTTTGGTGAAAGCCGATGGCCTCCTTAAAATACCAAGAAATTCGGAAGGCATGGAAAGTGGTTCATTAGCTGAAATTGAACTTTACCATGAACCTGAAGAAATCCAAGAAAAGTTGGTACTAATTGGAAGTCATGATTTAATTTTAGATCTGATTGCAGATCAAATGCCCCTCACCTCAGCCCATGCAGGGAGTTTAGGAGGGGTTCTGGCAATCAAGCGAAAAGAATGTCACGCCGCCAGTGTTCACCTTTTAGATGAGGAAACGGGCGTGTATAACCAATATTTAAAAGAGCAGTATTTTGAAAAGGATGGAGTTCTTCTTCTGGAAGGGGTTAAGCGTCTTCAAGGCATTATGGTCAAGCCGGGAAATCCTAAGCAAATTAAAAGTGTAGCGGATCTTAACCGAGGAGACATCGCCATTATCAACCGACAAAGAGGAGCAGGCACCAGACAGCTTCTCGACTATGAGCTTAAAAAGTGTGGTCTGTCTCCAAATCAGATCAACGGTTATGAGAGAGAGGTCAATACCCACTTGGCAGTAGCTGTCACGGTAAAAAATGACGACGCTGATGCAGGCTTAGGCATATACGCCGCAGCCGCTCAAATGGGATTAGAATTCATCCCTATAGGGTATGAATCTTATGACTTCTTACTGAGAAAAGAGGCTTACGAAGACCCTCGATTACAACACCTCATCCGTATTCTCCAATCCGAAAAATTTAAAATGCAACTGGAAGCCATTGGCGGATACAAATTGGAATCCCCGGGTCATATTCTATTTGGAGGTGAAGGTCTGTGAAGGATGCTTATGGAAGATCGTTAAAGTACCTCAGAGTATCGGTTACAGACCGTTGCAATTTACGTTGCCGCTATTGTATGCCTGCAGAGGGCATTGAAAAAATACAACACGAAAACGTCCTTTCCTTGGAGTCGATTGAGACCATGGTGAGAGCTATGGCAGAACTTGGCGTTGAAAAAGTTAGACTTACCGGAGGAGAACCTCTGATTCGGCACGGCATTATAGATCTTGTGAGAAATCTGAGCCGAATAGAAGGTATTAAAGAATTGGTACTGACCACCAATGGCTTGAAATTAGCCAATATGGCGGCTGACTTAAAGGCGGCGGGTTTGAAACGGGTCAACATCAGTTTAGATACTTTAGACCCTAAAAAGTTTGAATATATGACCCGTGGCGGGAAGCTTCAAGATGTTCTAGACGCCATTGAAGTGGCAAAACGTGAAGGCCTTACCCCTATTAAAATCAATGTGGTTCTCATTCGCGGCTTTAACGATGATGAAATTGCGGATTTTGTAGAGTGGACGCGCACAGAACCCATTGAAATTCGGTTCATTGAATTGATGCCCATTGGAGAAGTGGCCACATGGTCTTCGGAAAAATTTATGTCCAATCAGGCTGTTTTAGAAAGTATGCCGGAACTAGAGCCATGCGAAGGAACAGATCCAGCATCCCCTGCCACAATGTATCAGCTTCAGGGTGGCAAAGGCCGTATAGGTTTAATCAGCCCTATTTCCTGCAAGTTCTGTGAACATTGCAATCGATTGAGACTGACCTCTACAGGAGAAATGAAGTATTGTCTTCATTCCAATGAAGAAACGAATTTAAAGCCTTATTTAAATGATCTTTCAGCTATGAAAGAAGCTATTTTCCAGGCCGTTCAGTTAAAGCCCCGCCAGCATCGACTGGAAGAGGGGCATATCATCAGCAGAAATATGGTTGAAGTAGGAGGCTAGAATGAAGGGCAGTCCATTGACACATTTTAACGCGGCAGGCAGAGGGCATATGGTAGAGGTCACTGATAAAATAGACACTTACCGCCGAGCCACTGCTGAGGCTTGGGTATACATGAATAAAGAGACCATGGTATTGATCAAAGAGGGCAGAGCTGCCAAGGGTGATGTATTAGGCGTTGCCCAGATAGCAGGAATTATGGGAGCGAAAAAGACCAGTGATATCATTCCCATGTGCCATCCCTTAGCTCTTACAGGTGTAGATTTGAATTTTGAGTTAGGTGAAGATTCCCTTCGTATTGAAGGCATAGTGACCACCTTTGGAAAGACGGGGGTTGAAATGGAAGCCCTTTCAGCGGTCTCCATTGCGGCACTCACCATTTATGATATGTGCAAGGCAGTGGATAAAGGTATGGAAATAGGCGGTATTGCCCTGTTGTCAAAAACAGGAGGTAAATCAGGTGAATATAAAAGGGGAGAATCCATTCATGAGTAAACAAATGGGAACTGTCATTGCAATCAATATCAGCAAGGTAAAGGGTGTTATCAAAGAGTCTATTTCCTCGGGAGAATTTCAAGAAGATTTCGGTCTTGTAGGAGATGCCCACGCAGGTAAATGGCACCGTCAGGTCAGTTTATTGGCTCAAGAGAGCATTGATAAAATGACGCAGATTGGTATTGAAGGTCTTTGCAGCGGCAAATTTGCTGAAAATATTACAACTCAGGGCATTATTCTCCATGAACTTCCTGTAGGCACTCAAGTTAAAATAGGCGAGACCATTCACGAAGTCACTCAAATTGGTAAAGAGTGTCACAGTGGTTGCGCTATTAAGGTACAGGTAGGCCAGTGCATTATGCCTAAAGAGGGCATTTTCACAAGGGTCATTAAAGGTGGGGTCATTTATGCAGGTGACACCATAGAAGTGTTATAACCTAGTCGCTAAATCCGAGTCAACAGCTCTAAAGCCAACGCTATGAGTTTAGACCAATGGGTACGTCGGGAAACTGACTTGCCTCCCGCTTTGGAAAGGATTTGGAATAAAAACCATTCATTCAGTGCAGCCCTTATTTTTAAACGATGAGTGCTGCGCTGGCCAAACGCGAAAAGGAGGAAAAGTATGTACGGTTATCAAGGTAAGATCCTCAGAGTCAACCTCAGTGCAGGTACTTGCACCACAGAAGCGTTAGAACTGGATAAAGCAAAGAAATTTATCGGTGGTCGTGGTCTGGGTACAAAACTCTTCATGGAAGAAGTTTCTCCAACTATTGAGCCTTTCGATGAAGCCAACAAACTGATTGTAGCTACGGGGCCTTTAACAGGGACACCAACGCCTACAGGCGGTCGTTACATGGTCGTGACTAAGTCACCACTTACAGGCACTATTGCTTGTTCAAACTCAGGCGGTTACTGGGGCGCAGAATTAAAATTTGCAGGCTACGATGTGATCATCATTGAAGGCAAAGCCAAAGAACCTGTTTACTTGATGATTGAAGACGACAAAGTGGAAATTCGTAAAGCGGCACACATCTGGGGCAAAGTGGTTTCAGAAACTACTAAAATTTTACAACAAGAAATTCCAGAAAAGTCAAGAGTCATGACTATTGGCCCTGCTGGTGAAAAGTTATCTTACATGGCTGCCATTATGAACGAAGTGGACAGAGCTGCTGGCAGATCTGGAGTAGGCGCTGTTATGGGTTCTAAGAACCTTAAGGCGATTACTGTCAGAGGGACTCAAAAGGTTGCTGTAGCCAATGAAGAGGCTTTAAAAGAAGTTGTTAAATCTTGTACAACTAAAATTAGAGAGAATGGTGTTACAGGTCAAGGTCTTCCAACTTACGGCACCGCAGTACTTGTAAATATTATCAACGAAAATGGCGTATTCCCAGTGAATAACTTCCAAACTTCTCACTTTGATAGAGCGGAAGAAATCAGTGGTGAAACCCTCACTGAAAAATACTTGGTTCGCAAAGACCCTTGTTACAGATGTCCTATCGCTTGCGGTCGCTATTGTAAGGTAGACGATATTGAAGGCGGCGGCCCTGAATATGAAACAATTTGGGCATTTGGTGGAGACTGTGGCGTATCGGATATGGGCGCGGTCATTAAAGCCAACTACTGGTGTAACGAAATGGGTCTGGATACAATTTCAACAGGAGCAACCATTGCAGCTGCTATGGAACTCTTCCAAAAAGGGCTTATCACTCCGTCTGAATTAGGTGGCATTCCACTTGAATTCGGCAATAATGATGCGGTGGTCACTTGGACGAAGATGATCGGCATGAGAGAAGGTTTTGGCGATAAAATGGCAGACGGTTCTTACCGTTTAGCGGATTCTTACGGCGTTCCAGAACTTTCAATGTCTGTTAAAAAGCAAGAACTTCCTGCGTATGACCCAAGAGGGATTCAAGGACAAGCCTTGCAATATGCAACTTCTAACAGAGGCGGTTGCCACGTTAGAGGCTACATGATCTCACCTGAAATTTTAGGTCTTCCTGAAAAATTAGACCGTTTCACATTAGAAGGCAAAGCGGCATGGGTTAAAATATTCCAAGATTTGACAGCGTTTATTGATGCCTCTGGTCTTTGCTTATTTACATCCTTTGCTATGGGCGCACAAGACTATGCTGACATGATTTCTGCAGTCATTGGCGTGGATATGTCCGCTGAAGATGTTCTCACTTCTGGCGAGCGCATCTGGAATATTGAGCGTCAGTTCAATTTAGCAGCAGGCATTTCACCAGCTCAAGATACTTTACCGAAGAGACTCCTTCAAGACGAAATTGTGGATGGACCATCTAAGGGCAGTATCACTCACCTCTCTGTATTACTTCCTGAGTATTACAACCTTCGTGGTTGGGGTACAGATGGCATTCCTACAGCCGAGAGAAAGGCATTGCTTGGCTTATAGTTTTCAGTCTTAGGCCAGTAGAATGAGGCCCCGAGTGTAGGTTGTCTACACAAGGGGCTTTCTCTTAAGGAGGTGTCTGCCCTTGCCTTTAAAGAAACTCTGTATTGAACTGACAGATTACTGTAATTTAAACTGTGACATGTGTTACCGAAAAACGTGGACCCATGCCGCAGGACATATGAATTTTAAACTGCTGGACAGCTTACTCCTGCAAATTCAGCAAAGTGAGAACCTTACTGAAATTGTTTTAGGGGGCATAGGAGAACCTACCTGTCACCCTAGGTTTAATGAGGTTTTAGAAACCCTTAAAGATTATCAACTCAGCGTGACCACCAATGGAACTACTCTGGGATCAAATATCTGTGAGAATTTAGCCCGCTTTGCCAACCGAATTGTGGTGTCTATAGATGGCACTGCTGAACAATTTCAAAGGATCAGAGGTTATGACTATTTGAAGCTGACCCAAAACTTGAAAAAGCTTCAAGCGTTGCGAGGTATAGGTGGGAATCGACATGAACTGGTCATTCAAATGGTGTTGTCCAGTCAAAATGAAAAAGATGTCCCAGACATTATTGCCCTGTGTGCTGAGCTTCAAGCCAGTGAGCTGATTTTGTCCAATCTGGTGCCTGTAACGGTGGAACAGACGTGTCAGATTCTATACACCCAAGGGGATAATGGGGAGATGCTTCTCAAACAACGGCACTGGCGAAATTTGGCCATGAGGAAAGGTTTAGCCTTAAAACTGACAGAAAGCAAGCTCAAAACAGATCGCTATTGCCGATTTATAGAACAGCAAGCTGGCGTTATTACAGCAGGGGGAGAACTTGTTCCTTGTTACCGCTTAGCCCATGAGGGTACAGAGTTTGTATTTGGCAGACCTAAACAGATCAGTCGTTACAGTTTTGGAAATTTGGCAGAAGAAAAGCTTGAAAACGTTTGGGCATCAGAAGCCTATAAAGTCTTTAGGAACATGGTTAAAGGAAATCGGTACCCGTCTTGTCCTGACTGTGACTTAGCAGATGGCTGTGACTATGTGAACAACACAGAAGGGGATTGCTACGGTAACGGGCCTTCTTGTGCAGATTGCCTTTGGTCTAGAAACATCGTTTATTGTGTCTGATGAGAAATTCGAAGGGTTTAATTAAAAATTGGAAAGTCTTTGCATGAAAGTGTAAATAGGGAGGTGAGCCTTTGGAAATTAAAGTACGTTTGTTTGCGACTTTGAGAATTGATCGTGGCAAAGAGCTGATGTTAACCCTTGATGAACCGGCGACCCCTCAGAAAATTATTGAAGCCTTAAACATCCCGCCAGAAGATGTGGCAATACTCCTCATTAACGGACGTGATGGCCTACTGGAAACACCGCTGAAATTGGAAGATGTGGTTTCCATATTCCCGCCTGTTGGAGGTGGCTGATGGATCGGTACAGCCGAAATATGAAAATGCTCTCTGAGGCTGAAATTCAGAGACTCCATGAGATGCGAGTCTGTGTCCTAGGATGTGGCGGACTTGGAGGGTATGTTATTGAAATGCTTTCCAGAATTGGTATTGGTTATTTAACAGTTGTCGATGGCGACTGTTTTGAAATAACAAATCTGAACAGGCAGCTACTCAGTACGGTAGAACTGCTAGGTCAGTCAAAAGCACAGGTCGCTAAAGACCGAGTAAGGGTCGTGAATCCTGAAACGGATGTGCGGGTCTTCTCTGCCTTTATCGATTCAAACAATGCAGTAGAAGTACTTGCAGGTCATGACGTGATTGTGGATGCACTGGATACCATTGATCTTAGAAAAATGGTCGCAGAAGTTTGCGGGCAACTGGATATTCCCTTGGTTCACGGTGCCATCGCAGGATGGTACGGACAGGTGGCAACCATTCTTCCTAAAGAGAATACTTTGGAGAGAATCTATGCCACTCAGAGAACGCGAGGGGCTGAACAGGTGCTTGGAAATCCTTCTTTCACCCCGGCGCTGGTAGCCTCCATACAGGTCAGCGAAGTCATTAAGCTGCTTTTAGGTCGCGGGGAACTGCTGACCCAAAGTGTGCTGTGGATCGACCTGCTATACAATGATTTTGAAGTGATTCCTCTTCCGAATCATGTGTGAAACACCCTTTAACTTAAGAGCTACTGATGATATGCTGTCAGTAGCTCTTTTGGTGCTCTAAGAGACTATTTTCTAAAGCGAGAATTAAGTGTTCCTTAAAGAGGAATAAAAGGGGGGGTGCCCCAAGTCAGTCAGGAGTCTTAACATGAAACAACTGCCCAATATAATATCCGTACTTAGAATGATACTTTCCATAGGCCTATTAGGGTTGGAGCCGTTCAGTCCCGTGTTTTATGGGGTTTATTCCCTATGTGGAATCAGCGATATGTTAGACGGCTATATTGCCAGAAAAATAGACGCTACCAGCAAGTTGGGTTCTCAGCTGGACAGCGTCTCAGATTTGATTTTTTTAGGAGTAGTCCTTTGGCTTATTTTGCCAAGGCTAGTCCTTTCAAAGGGGCTTATTCTTTGGGTCATAGCCATTGCGGCAATCCGATTTATAACCGTAGGCATAGGGTTTAGAAAGAGGCATACCCTTGAAATTGCCCATACTTATGGGAATAAAATAACGGGTCTCATGCTATTTCTCAGTCTTTTCGCATTGCCCTATATCAGCATTCAGATCTTAGGGGTTTTCCTATGCGGCGTAGCCAGTCTTTCTGCATTAGAAGAACTGATTATTCAGCTAAAAGGTTCTGGAGTTTCTCGTAAAGTTTAGAGTCTAATATACTGTAGAAGCCATCTTTGTTCATCTGAATGCAAGTTTTGCCGTTGAGCTTGTAAATATAATAGTCTGCGCCTTCTCTTCGGAGCAACATATAGGTGTCCAGTTCATCAATATTTATCCCTGGCCATGCTGCGGACTTGATCATGAAATCGAAAATGACATTGTCTAAAAATTTCAGATCTTCTGGGGTAGTAGGTTCGTAATTCTTTAAAATTTCCTTTTTCTTATTGATTTGATATAAGCCGTTTTTAGCTATTTCAGAAGCGTGAAAGGACTGAATCCAGGGCAATTTTTTCATTAAAGTCATCAACATTTCTTCGTTTTGTGAGAAATTTCGAAGATCTTGTCCGTATACCTTCTCAAGTACTAGGCGATCAAATGTCACAGATGAAGAAGGGTTTTCATCGTCTAAGCGCCATTCAATGGTGGTCACATTACCAATAAGGGCATAGAGAAGGGCACTGTTTTCTTGAAAAATGTCCTGATCTGCGGCTCTTAGAAAGGCATCTTTGTCCATGTTTTCAGATTTCACAAAAATAATGACCTTATAAGGTTCTTCCTTAGTCTTAAGCTCCGTACCATTGTAAGCCATGTCTTCTGGCAAAGGGAGCAAATGAACCAAGGCAGAAACTTTTGAGTTATTCCCTACATAAGGCGTTTTTTCTGCCATCAATTCAGACGCCAAGGTGCTTTGGAAATTGTCTAACTTTGGGGCTGTTTTAATAGGGTTTGTCAGCAATACCACCACAGAAAGGGCGACCAAGAAGACGCCAAGGACAATGCCCCAGAAATGTGGCTTTTTATAATGCAGTACATTTTTAATACGGGTTTTCACATGACTCTCCCCAAAGGCAAGAGGGCTTAAGGCGTTCCATTTTGACTTCTCCACAGACAAAGAAAGAAGGGCGTAAGAATAGCTTTCCTTGCTTTCTAAACTCAATCGACGTAAAACCCCTTCGTCACAGGACATTTCCATGTCTTTACTCATGAGTGAAAAGGCCAGCCATACAAGCGGGTTAAACCAGTGAAGGGCAAGGGCAAGAAATGCGAGAGGCTTAATAAGATAATCTAACCGATGGATATGAATCTGTTCGTGGATTAGAATATACTCTTTCTGACTGCCTTCCACCGCTAATGGCAAATAGATTTTGGGGTGAAGCAAACCGCAAACAAAGGCAGTGCCAATCCGATCTGTTTCGTAGATATTGCCACTGACCAAAGTTGCCGTGGAAAGATTTTTTTTCATTTTTACATAGGACAAGAGGGCATAAGTCAATAAAAGGAGAACTCCTGCCAACCAAATCCAGCTGAAGCCCCAGAGCCAAATTTGGATCGGGTTCACACTGGCAATTTCTGGTGCTGGGGGTAGTGACTCGTTGACCATGGTGTTGAGGGAAGAGATCCCCGTTCTTATTTCTGGGGTCTTCTCATAGCCAATATCGTCAGGTATGTATTTGAGTATATGGGTTTGGGTGTGCGCCTCTAAGTTCAATAGCCCAAGGATACTGAAAGGGGTATTGAATGAAATAGGGCAAATCAACCGCACTAAAACGATAACCCAAAGAGCATAAGAGAAGACTTTTGGGGCTTTTTTAAGCAACAATCGAATGAGTATTACCCCTAAAATAACATAGGAAGCGGTTAGACTCATGTTGAGGACATTGGTGAAAATGAAAGATGAATCATTCATTTGCTGGCCTCCTCAATGATTTTTTTCAGTTCTGCTGCTTCTTTTTCGGATATTTTCCGACCTCCGAGAAAGGCGGTTAAAAATTGAGGCAGAGAGCCGTCAAAGGATTTCTCAACCAACTGATTGCTTTCATATTTTTGAACTTCTTCTCGCTTAACTTTTGCAGTGACAAGGGCATCTTGATTTTGTAAGATCCCTCGTTCGCAGAGTTTCTTCAAAACCGTGTAAGTAGTGGATTTTTTCCACCCCAACTGTTCGGTGCATAACTTCACCAATTCTGTGGAGTTAATAGGTTCTTTGTCCCAAATGAGACAGGCAAATTTATATTCTGCGTCAAATAGCTTATATTGTTCCATAGGATCGCGTCTCCTTCATACGGTTATTCTATACATACAAGTCTATTTCAATAGACCTTTAAGTGAAGTTTACTGCGATAGACCTCAATTGTCAAATTATTTTTATATGTTACAATGAAATGTAATTAATACATTTATAAAAGGAGAACAATCATGTCAGACATTATGAAGTTTTTTGGTACCTTAGCAGAAATATTATTACTCGCTGCTGTATTTAACTACGTCATCAAAGGGGTTAATAAAAAATACCGCAAGGAAATCATGGCGAGTCAGTTTAAAGATTTGTTTAATTTGTTGATGAAGTTTACGGTTAAAAACCATAAATTTTTCGGAATTGGGGCAGTGGTTTTAGGCAGCATACACGGAATTTATCAATTGAATGCCACTGGCTTTGCATTTGGAAGACCGTTTATATTGGCGGGTAGTGTTACATTAAATTCGATGGTTCTTTTATCTCTATTTGGTATATTTGGATTTTGGGTTAAAAAAGCTAAAAGAGGCATCTGGTTCTATGCACATAGAATTATTGCTGCAGTAGCAGTAGTGGCTTTAGGACTGCATTTGGTTTTATAAGTTTTGAAAGGAGTTAAAATGAGTTCAATCAGAAATGAAAATAGAGAAAAGCACTCCGTTTTAGAAGTGTTAAAAGTCTCTACTCTATTAGGTTTTACTTCCTTCGGAGGCCCTACAGCCCACTTAGGCTATTTTCATAAAGCCTATGTTGAAAAGCACAAGTGGATTGATGAACAGAGTTATGCGGATTTAGTGGCACTCTGTCAGTTTTTACCCGGTCCTGCCAGCAGTCAGATTGGTATTGGCATTGGTACCCTTAGAGGAGGCTTGTTAGGAGGTATCGCCGCATGGCTGGGCTTCACGCTTCCATCGGCCATCGCTCTTTTGATATTTGCTGTTTTAGTAAAGGATTATAATTTTGCAGAAGCGAGTTGGTTACAAGGGTTAAAAGTAGTTGCAGTGGCCATTGTAGCACAATCTATTTGGAGCATGGGGAAAAAATTGGCTGGAGAGAAGAAAACAGCTACCATTGCAGTTCTTGCGACGGCTGCTGCATTAATGTGGCAAACCCCATTTACTCAAGTCCTCATTATTTTAGTCTCGGGCGTGGCAGGAGTTTTCCTGTTTAAAGGCGAAGAGAAAAACCAAAGTGCTGACCATAAAGACGTTCTTAGAAATCATAGACCTCTGATATGGCTTGCTGTATTTTTCATTTTATTGATGGCTTTGCCCATTTTAGCCAATGTTTTTTCAAATAAGTATATAGCTATTTTTGACAGTTTTTATAGATCGGGTTCTCTTGTCTTTGGTGGTGGTCATGTGGTATTGCCTCTTTTAGAGTTAGAACTTGTGCCCACTCAATGGGTGACTCAGTCAGAGTTTTTGGCAGGTTACGGCGCAGCACAAGCTGTTCCGGGTCCACTATTTACTTTTGCCAGTTATCTTGGTGGGGTCATTGGCGGTGTACCTGCTGCAGCAGTAGCCCTTCTGGCAATTTTTCTGCCTTCGTTTTTACTTGTACTAGGGGTTTTGCCCTACTGGGAATGGCTTAGAAGAAAAGAAAAGGTTAAGCGAGGTTTAATAGGCGTCAACGCTGCTGTGGTTGGTATTTTATTAGCCGCTTTATACAACCCTCTTTGGACGACAGCGATTACAAATACAAAGGACTTTATCGTAGCAGCAGGTTTGTTTGTCATGCTGATTTTCTGGAAGACCCCTTCTTGGCTGATTGTTCTTTTAGGCGGAATCATTTATATTTTTTAATCCTTTAAATCTACTACAGAGAGAAATGAAGGATTGTAATTGTGAATATTATTTCATAAAATTGTAAAAAAATAAAAAGTGAAATGAACCTTGAGTAGTTGTATAATATTACTGGGCGTATCTTAAAAAAGATGATATACTCAAAACACCAAAAGTATTACATTTTGTTCACAAAATAATATTTTTTAGAGGAGATTTTCTATGAGTAAACCAGTTCTTTCAGCTCACTTTGAATCAAGAACACCTTCAGACGTTCGTTTGGCACAAATGAAGTATGACGAACGTAAAGTGAAACCTCAAGCAGTTATCAATGTGGGTATCGGTAACGTATCTCTTCCTACCAACCCTGCAATGCAAAAAAGAATGTTTGCCCTTGACGCACCAGAAAGCCCATTTGCAAAAGGCGTTGTCAGATACTCTGGCACTGCTGGTACAATCGAATGTCAAGACGCATTTAAGAACATTCTTAAGTGTGAAGGCTTCGACACAAGCAAATTGCTCGTTCAAGTAACTGATGGTGGATCATCGGGTATGGAATTGCTTTTGATTGGTCTTTGTGGCCCTGCTGGCACTGGGGAAAAACCTCTCATGATGATTGACCCTGCTTATACCAACTACATTTCATTTGCTGAAAGAGTTGGCCGTAAAACAGTAACTGTTAAACGTCACCTCGGAGAAGATGGTAAGTTTACACTTCCTGAACTTGACAAAATCGAAGCGGTTATTAAAGAAAACAATCCTGGCGCACTTCTTGTCATTCCTTATGACAACCCAACTGGTCAGCTTTATGACTACGATACAATGATCGACCTTGCAAAACTTTGCGTTAAATATAACCTTTGGATGGTTTCTGACGAAGCTTATCGTGAACTTTACTACGATCCAAATCAAAAACTCGTCAGCATCTGGGGTCTTACAGATAAAGAAGTTCCTGGAATTGAAGGCAGAAGAATCAGCATTGAAACAGCTTCAAAAGTATGGAACGCATGTGGTCTTAGAATTGGTGCCATCATTACTGACAGCCCTGAATTCAACAACCGTTCAATTGCTGAATACACTGCAAACCTTTGTGCAAACGTTATTGGTCAATACATTTTCGGTGCTTTGGCTCACGAAACTAAAGATCAAATCGATGCATGGTGCAAACACATTCGTGACTACTACAAAGAGCAAATCGTATCAGTTTACAATGGCTTAAAAGCAAAAGAACCAAAATTAATCGTTTCAAGCCCAGACGCTTCTATCTACTCAGTAATTGACGTTAGAAATGTTGTAAAACCTGGTTTTGATGCGATTGACTTCGTACTTTACTGTGCTCAAGAAGGTTCAGTTGTAGTCGATGGCGTTGAAACAACCCTTTTAGTCGCACCATTAAAAGGCTTCTATGACATTAAAGCTGGCGAAGTAAACCCTGGCACGACTCAATTCAGAATTTCATTTGTTGAAACACCAGAAAACATGGCAAAAATTCCTGAATTGTTCGTAGAGCTTTTAAGACAATTTGAAGCAAAGAGATAAGACAATAAAATATTAACGTTCCCAGCGTTAAACATAAGAAAGGGGCAAACATACCCTACAATAGTAAACACAGTCTTTTGATCGGTGTCGACTTTGTAGGGATAGTTTACCCCTTTTGATTTTTTGTAGCATATCCCCTATAATATAAAGTGCGAAGATAAAAACACAGTTCCGGTTGGTAGTCCGGACGCAGCAAGAATTCTAGGCTGTCAGTAACCTGCCCTCCTGGGTTGTCCCTTCTTTGTTGTTTGAAAAATCAGGAGGTGTTTTGTAATGTGTATTTATTCAAGTTTAACGGTATTTTTTGATGAGCCTTTCTGGGTGGGTGTTTACGAAAGAGTCTGTGACGACAAGCTGGAAGTCTCAAGAGTTGTGTTTGGCTCTGAACCCAAGGACTATGAAGTTTATGAGTTTATGATGGAGAATTGGGAAAATCTAAGGTTTAGTCCTCAGGTTGAAACAGAGCAGTTGTCCCATCGGAAAATTAATCCCAAAAGACTTCAGAGACAAGTCAAGAATCAGCTCGAACAAACGGGCATCGGCACAAAAGCGCAACAAGCTTTAAAACTTCAGCAAGAAGCAGGAAAATGCCAACGACGAGAAAACAGTAAAGCAAAAAGAGAAGCAAAAGCCCAAAGAAAGTTTGAAATGCGACAAGAAAAGAAAAAGGAAAAGCACAGAGGCAGATAATATGTATACTAACGTCCCCTTAAAAATGAGGGGGCGTTTTTCATTTTCCCCATTTACCCCATTTACAAAGCAAGTCTGGGAGGGCGCGAGAGGCTCGATGTCCCACGCTAACGTGTGTTATCTTCCAAGGAGGGTTTACACAGTATAATAGGGGATATAAATGAAATAACTCGGAACGAGAATAATTTAGAAAGGAGGCTGCTTATGAAAAGACCCAAATACAAAAATCTTTTTAAATTGACACTTTTAATCAATGCTCTCTGTGTAATGATCATCTCTTTCATGCTGATTAATCGTATGATAGATACAAGACACTATATGATTGACTCTCAGACAGGTAGGCTTGAAACGGTGAACAGATTAGCGGCAGCCTCGATGCAAGACTATTTTGGGAAAATCAAAATGTCACTGAACACAGCTGATTTTTGGTTGGAAGCGAATAAGGAAGCGGACCCAAGATTTGATAATGATTTTAGAAAACTCATTGAACTTTTAGAACTCAATATGTCTGAAAATGTTGACTTTAGATTGGTTTCGAAAGAGGGAGGACTATTCTATATACCTTCTGAAAGCAAAGAACCATTAGCCGATGTTAGCGATCGCCAATATTATTTAGTACAACAGAAAAAAGAAACTCAAGGGATATTCATTGGCGACCCAGTTAAAAGCAGAGTAACGAAGAAATGGGGGATCCCCATCTCGCATCCTATAAAAAGTGAAAACGGCGGCATGTCTGTTATTTTTGGAGCATTGGAAATTCCAACTTTTGATCGGATTTTTAAGTATTTTCAAATGGAACAAGGTGGCACTATCTTACTTGTTCGTTCAGATGGCGTCATTCTGGCAAATGCACCCTTTGATGAGAATATGATTGGAAAATCTATCTCAAGCAAGGAATTTTGGAATAGAGCGGTACTTGACCAAAAACCGGGCAGATATTTCTATGAAACCGATGAAATCGATGGGGTTGATCGTTTTGTTGTAAGCAACGCTGTAGAGGGTGTACCCATCTATCTTATTTCTACTTGTGAAAAGTCAGAAGTTCTCAAACCATGGAATGAAATTTTGATGCAGACAATGATCAGCATTACTTTGTTGATCATTACATTTGTCCTATTAGGCAAGCTCATCCTCAATTTAACCAGGAGACTTGAAATGGCTTTAGGCGATTTGGTCTTGATTTCAAATACAGATTACTTGACAGGAATGTATAATCGAAGACAGTTTTTGGAACGATTTGATCAAGAACAAAATAGAATCCAGCGCTATGGAGGCAATTTTGCCTTTGCTGAAATGGACATTGATTACTTTAAAGATATCAATGACAACTATGGGCATGACATAGGAGACGAAGTGCTTAGAAAATTGGCCATTCTGATGAAAGCGCATATACGAGAAAATGATGTGGTGGCAAGGTGGGGTGGCGAGGAATTTGTATTCTTGCTGATTGGAGCCGATAAAGTTCAGGCAATCACATGTATAGAAAAACTGAGAAATCTCATTAAAGAGACAGACTTCGGACTAGATGAACATATTACCTGTAGCTTTGGAGTGACTCTATGCAAACCTGAAGAAACTTTTATCACGATAATGAACCGGGCTGACAAACTGCTTTACAGAGCAAAATCAGAAGGTAGAGACAGAGTTGTTGCGGATGAATAGGGGTTTACAATCCATTTAAATATGCTATGATAGAGCAGTAGATAAAATTAAATCATATGAGTATTGCTGGCCCCGTAATAGGGTTAAAAGGGAAGAAGGTTAAAGGCCTTCGCAGCCCCCGCTACTGTATGGGAGTACGAAATCCAATTGTCACTGAGGAAACTTGGGAAGGCAGGAGAGTAGAATGATCCCCAAGCCAGGAGACCTGCCGCAGTGACTATCAAGAAGATCTTCGGAGGGAAGTGAACGGATACTTTGGCGTAGGCAATACAAATGAATACAATCGCATAAAGTTAAGCTCAATCTCACAAGAGGTTGAGCTTTTTTGCGTCTTCGTAAAAGTCAAAATATGAGATCAAGTCCGTTGAGTTTTGACTTGCATAGCAAACCCCTTAATATTGAAAAGTATTCACATCTAAAAGGAGAAGGAACATGAAAAAAGGATTAATCGTACTAGCCCACGGCAGCAAAGTAGCAGAGACAGATGAGATTATGACCCAATACGTTGAAACTATATCGAAAAAAGTAAGCTTCGAACATGTTGAAAAAGCTTATTTACAAATGATGTCCCCTGATTTGGGTGCGGCAGTGGCAAATTTGAACCAAGCCGGCATTCAAGACGTGTTGGTATTCCCTTTCTTTTTATTCAATGGCAATCACATTCAGGAAGATATTCCAAATGAACTGGAAGCTTTGAAAATTCAATATCCAGAAATGTCATTTACCTTTATGGACAACATTGGCTACGAAACGAAACTTGCTGAAATAGTTGCAGACAGAATTGAAAGGATGTAAGCCATGAACGACTATATCAAAGATCCCATGCAGATTGAAATAGAAAGTTTTAGGATCATTGATGAGATCTTGGACGCGGAACACGGGGGCTACCCCATGACAGATGTACTGGGACAAAAAATATTGCAGAGGGTTATTCATACTTCAGCAGATTTCGAGTATGTGGAAAACCTCTATTTTTCTGACGAGATTCTTCATCGCTTGAAAGAGGGCTTCAAAGAGCCTTTGACCATATATACAGACACAGCCATGGCCATGAGCGGCATTAATAAGAAGGCTTTGAAAATGTCACAGGCTGAAATTAAGTGCTATGTGTCTGACGAAGAAACCGCAAAGTATGCCAGAGAAAACAATATGACAAGGTCGATGGCGGCTATGATTCGAGCGGCTCAGGAGCCGGGCAAGAAATTATTTGTATTTGGAAATGCGCCAACCGCTCTTTACCAAATCATGTCTCTTTACGAAGAAGTCAAGGGGGACACTGTTGGTATTATTGGGGTTCCAGTAGGGTTCGTGGGTGCGGCAGAGTCCAAAGCCATTTTAAGAGACTCAGGGATTCCTTGTATTGCGGCAATTGGCAGAAAAGGTGGCAGCAACGTGGCGGCGGCTATTATCAACGCGGTGTTGTATGAGGTGGTGGGCAGAGATGCCTAGCTTTGAAGAGGTTCTTGGGGGCAATACCATCGACGGGAAATTTTATAAGCGTGGGTTTACCACAGGAACAACCGCAACGGCAGCGGCGGTAGCGGCGGCTCAAGGTCTTTCCAGTACGATGGAAACCCTCGTTGAAGTCCGATTGCCAGAAGGATTGGTTTTAGAGATTCCCGTCCTTCATTATGAACGCACCGAAAAGGGCGTGAAAGCTACCGTGAAAAAGTTTGGCGGCGACGACATTGATGTGACCAATGGGTTGAATATCAGTGCAGAGGTGATTTTAACCTCTCGGGCTGAGGGCGATAATAAGATTCAAATTATCGGCGGTGAAGGTGTGGGACAGGTGACCAAAGGCGGGCTTCAAACTCCCGTTGGATCTCCTGCCATTAACCCCGTTCCCCTGAAAATGATACAGGAACATTTGGAAAAAATTCTGGGTGCTAATCAAGGGGCAGAAGTGATTCTTTCCGTTGAAGGCGGTCGAGAAGCGGCACTAAAAACCTTTAACCCCAGACTCGGGATTGAAGGGGGCATTTCCATTATTGGGACTTCTGGCATTGTTGAGCCTATGAGCGAAGAGGCGTGGAAACAGTCTTTAGCCATTGAATTGACTCAGAAAGTTCAGAGTGGAGAGCGATTGATTGTCATGGTGCCGGGGAGTCACGGGGAGAAGTTTGCAACTTCACACTTTGGCGCAAGTGAAAATCAGATTGTGACCATGAGTAACTTTACAGGGTTTATGTTAATGGAAGCCTGCCAACACCAGTTGAAACAGGTCTTGATGGTTGGGCACATTGGCAAGCTGATTAAATTGGCGTCGGGTAACTTTCATACCCATAGCCGTGTTTCAGATGGGCGCTCAGACGTTTTATGCAACCACTTGGCAAAACTCAGAGCCCCTTATGAATTGATAGACCGTGTAAGAGAAGCCAATACCACAGATGAAGCGGTCGACCTTATTTCTGAGGCAGGTTTAGAGGCGGTATTTGAAAGCATCGCACAAGAGGCAAAGAAACGCTGTGAATGGCATGTTTACGGTGCCCTAAGTGTGGATATAGCCTTATACAATATGAAGGGCAAGTTGCTAGGAACTACTGTGACACCAGAGAATTTCTCAAGGAGAAAGGCAGGTTCTGAATGATGATTAAAAAGGCAGGTTCTGATAGATGATTAAAGCCGTTGGCATTGGTCCTTGGGGACAGTCCGAATTAACAGAACGGGCAAAGATAGCCATTGAAACAGCTGACTGTCTCTTTGGCAGTGAACGACAGTTAGCTGCTGTGGGCTACTCGCCTTTAGAAACTCCTGAAAAAGCGGTGGTCTATGAGAAATTAAAAGATTTAGCAACGCAATTAGAAGCCCATGAAGGCAGAAATCTTGTGGTGCTTGCCAGTGGCGACCCTAGCTTTTACGGCATTGCCAAGTATTTAGGGGAAACCTTTGGAAAAGCTCATTTGGAAGTTATACCGGGCATCAGTTCGGTGCAATACTTATTCGCAAAGGCACAGTGGGACATGAACGACGTGTACATGACCAGTGCCCACGGAAGAGTGGTCAACATGGAAAGGGTCATGAAAATGCCTAAAACCGCCATTTTGACAGATTCACAGACAGATCCTTACAAGATTGCTCAGGCTTTACTGAGCTACGAAGAAGACCCTATCCTCATTATAGGAGAGTCTTTAGGTTCGGAAGATGAGGAAATAACCATTACAAAAGCTTCAGCGGTTATTAAAAGACCCTACGCCATGAATGTGGTATTGATTGACCGAAGCGATTATTTGAAAGAGGAGGCCGATACTCATGAAAGATGATTGGATGATCCGAGGCGGCATCCCTATGACAAAAATGGAAGTTAGGGCAAGTGCCCTCAATTATTTGGAACTGTATCAGGCAAAACGTCTGTTAGATATAGGCGCTGGAACGGGTTCAATCTCTATAGAAGGGGCTTTGAGACATCCAAAATTGGAAGTCACTGCTATAGAACGTGAACCTGAAGGTGCAGAATTGATTCGTCAAAATGCTGAAAAGCTAGGTGTACAAGTGACTGTGGTTAATGATCATGCCCCCAGCAATCAAATTAAAGGTTCCTTTGACCGCGTTTTTCTAGGGGGAACGGGGAAGCAAATGGCTGAGATATTTGACTGGCTCATTGCTGACCATTTGGAAGATGGGGCGGTGGTAGTGCTCACAGCTATTACCCTAGAAACCCTTAACGAGGGATTAAACCTATTGCAAAGCAAAGGTTTTCAGGACATAGAAGGTTCTCAAATTCAAGCTTCAAGGCTGGAAACTTTGGGACAGTACCATTATTTTAAACCCATCAACCCTTGCACTATTTTAAAAGGCGTTTGGCGATTGTAAATCGGCGGGCAGGGGCGAATGAAAGGCAAAAGCGAAAGGATTGAAGTTGATGACAGGACAATTTATCGGTATTGGGGTTGGCCCCGGTGCACCAGATTTACTCACTATAAGAGCAGTTAAACATTTAGAAGCTTTAGACATACTGGTCGTTCCCGCTGGGAAAAAAGACGGCATGAGCGAGGCTTATCAAATTGTAGAAAGTTATTTGCCAAAATCGGCAGAAGTCATTTCCAGACATTTTCCTATGATTGCAGATCAAGTTGAAATGATGGGGGCCATTGCTGTCATTGCGGAAGAAATTGAGACTCTGGTTCAGTCGGGGAAGAAAGTGGGCTTTGTGACCCTTGGTGACCCTATGCTGTACAGCACTTACATCTATTTGCTGAAATGCATGGAAAACCGTATTGAAACCCTTACCATTCCAGGGATTTCATCTTACTGCGCCATGGCTTCTGGTTTAAATAGACCTTTGGCAGAAGGGGACGCCCCCTTGCTCATTTATCCTTGTACAGGAGATTTGGAAGAACTGGAAAGAATCATCGACCAATATTCTTCTATAGTACTTATGAAAGTGTATAAGAGCTTTGAAGCGGTACAAGCCTTGCTCATTCAAAAAGAACTGATTCCTTATGCGGTGGCAGTGAGCAATTACGGCAAGCCTAGTCAAGTGATTCATCAATCTTTAGAACAGACAGATTCAAAAGACATCAGCTACTTTACCACCATTATTATCAACAAAAACCATAAAGTTTAGGAGGTCAGCTCATGAAAGTTATATTTGTCGGTGCAGGTCCTGGAGATCCAGAACTGGTCACCTTAAAAGGATTCAGAGCTTTGTCGGAAACCGATGTCTGCATTTACGCAGGGTCATTGGTCAATCCGAAGCTCCTAGATTACTGTAAAAAGGAATGTGAAATCCATGACTCTGCTTCAATGGATCTCATCGAAATATTAGAAGTTTGTGAAAAGGCTGTGGCTCAGGGCAAACAGGTGGTAAGACTGCACACGGGGGACTTTTCCATATACGGGTCACTGAGAGAGCAAATTGAAGGCTTGTCTGAGCGAAGTATCCCCTATGAATTGATTCCTGGAGTCAGCAGTTTCCTTGGGGCTGCCTCTGCTGTGGGTTGCGAATACACCGTGCCTGAAATTTCTCAAAGTGTCATCATTACAAGAATGGAAGGCAGAACTCCAGTGCCGTCAAAAGAGTCTATTCGATCATTTGCAGCCCATCAGACTTCTATGGTTATTTTCTTGTCTTCAACCTTTGTCTCAGAAGTTTGCGAAGAGTTGATTGCAGGGGGCTACAGCAAAGAAACCCCTGCGGCTATTGTTTACAAAGCGACTTGGCCAGATCAGGAAATTATTCGTGGCAATTTAGACACCCTTCCAGACTTGGCAAAAAAGCACGGCATCCACAAAATGTCTTTGATTATGGTAGGAGATTTCCTAGGAAAATCCTTTAATTATTCCAAGCTTTACGACCCTGCTTTTACCCACGAGTTCAGAGAAGGCAAGGAGTCATGATTGCCCTTTACTGCTTTTCAGATCGGGGCGAAGCCCTTGGAAAGCAACTTTTGAAGGGTGGTTTCGGGAGCGGAAACACGGAAGTCAAATTCTACAACTCAGAAGCCATTAAGGCGATGGGTGGCATCTCAAACTGTATGGATTCGGATTTTAAAACAGCTTCCGCGCTGATTTTCATTGGCGCCACTGGGATTGCGGTCAGAGCTATAGCCCCATTTGTAGACAGTAAGTTTACAGACCCAGCCGTTCTGGTGATAGACGATCAAGGTCGATTTGTGATTAGTCTCCTTTCGGGACACATTGGAGGGGGGAATAGCTTAACCCTTCAAGTGGCAGAGGCGATTGGGGCAACTCCAGTAGTGACCACTGCTACAGATGGTATGGGTGTAGCCAGTATGGATTTGATTTTAAAAGCCGCAGGAGTCCCTGTGGAGAAATATAGAGATTTAGCCCTTATGGTCAGCAGTCGTTTGCTGAAAGGAGAGCAAGTAGCCTTATTTACTGAAGAACCTGAGAGACTAGCAGCTTGCGATTTAAAGGGAATTCAACTTTTACAAAACTGGGAAGCCTTTTTAGAAAACCAAGAAGTCTGCAAAATATACATTGGCAATCGACTCAGCCGACTGGCGCACATGGAAAAGGTCACGGGAGGCATGGGGGTCATTCCCAAAAACATCGTCTTGGGGACAGGTTCGCGAAAGGACTTGGACTGTGAAAGTTATCGGATTTCATTTGAAAAATATATGACGGACATGGACATCAGCCCGAAAGCGGTAAGGGTTCTAGGCAGTATAGACATCAAAAAAGAGGAAGCTTGCATGCAGGCTTTGGCAACACTTTATGAAATGAAGACCATTTTTTATACAAAGAAACAACTGGAAACCGTACACGAAGCATTTCCAAAATCAGAGCAAGTTTTTAAGACTTTAGGGGTCAATGGTGTTGCGGCACCTGTTGCCTATTTAATGAGTCAAGAACAGCTCATAGGGGAAATGTGGCGGGGAGAAGGTTGTACATTTGCAATCGGGAGGGATCAAACATGGTAACAGTAGTGGGCATTGGCCCTGGAAATATTCAAAACATGACAGGAGAAGCCATCAGCGCCCTTAAAAAGGCAGACGTGGTGATTGGTTATAAAACTTATATCGATTTAATTAAGGAACTGGTGGCGGATAAAGAAGTTTTGACCAACGGCATGCGGGCAGAAGTGGAACGCTGTCAGAAGGCCATAGATTTGTCTCGTGAAGGTAAGAATGTGGCTGTGGTCAGCAGTGGTGACCCGGGCATTTACGGTATGGCAGGACTTATTTATGAGCTGTCTAATGAATCCGATGTGATTAAAATTATACCTGGGGTTACGGCTTCATCTGCGGCGGCGGCACTCCTTGGGGCACCTCTCATGCATGACTTTTGCAACATCAGTCTCAGCGATTTGCTCACACCTTATGACACCATTATGAAGCGCATTCGTTTTGCGGCGGAAAGCGATTTCGTCATTTGTCTCTATAACCCAAGAAGCAAGGGTCGTAAAGACCATTTGAAAAATGCAGTAGACAGCATCAAAGCGGTTCAAGGTGGAAAAATTCCTGTAGGACTTGTGAAAGATGCAGGCAGAGATGGGGAAATGGTTATCTGCGCTACCTTAGATACCCTTCCCTATGAAGCTGTAGACATGACCACCGTGGTCATCATCGGCAACAGTCAGACCCGACTTATGGGTGAACATATGGTGACGCCGAGGGGCTACCATGTATGATGAAGCCAGCACCAGTGCTGATGGGTTAATGAAGGGGCTCGAAGTCTCAAGTCAAAAGATTTGGCTGATTGGTGGTACCACAGAAGGTCGGCAAGTTGCAGAGTTGTTAAATCAAATGGGGAGATCCTTTGCTCTATCTGTGGCAACGGCTCTAGGTGAGAAGACTTATCAAGGACTGACCCCTCACTTTTATTCAGGACGATTAGACGCAGAAGGGTTTGAAAAAGCCTTTCTGGAACAAAATATAGACTGGGTCATTGACGCCAGCCACCCTCATGCAACAGATGTTTCAAAATTGACCATGACTGTTTGTGCAAAAATGAACATCCGTTATACCCGTTTTGATAGAAATTTGTCAGAAAGCCAGTTCCAAAGAGAGGGTGTTTTATATTTTAACAGTTTCGAAGATGCTTTTCTTGCCCTTCAAAAAACGGGAGGCAACATATTTTTAACGGGGAGCAAGGAACTGGGAAAAGCCGTTTTACATCTTCCAATAGAAAGATTAGCGGCGCGAATTGCACCCAGCGTTGAAGCCATGACTCTCTGTGAGCAAGCAGGCATCCTGTCGGAGAAAATCATCGCCATGAAGGGACCTTTTGACGTAGAACTGAACCGAATGATGCTCAGGCATTTCCAAATCCACTATTTCGTTTTCAAAGAAAGTGGTGCGGTGGGCGGTTATGAAGAGAAAATTCAGGCAGCTTTACTGGAAAAGGTCACCCCTGTAGTGATTGAAGCCCCTAAAATGAACTATCCTGAAAGGGTCAAAGACTTAGAGGCT
Organism: uncultured Peptostreptococcaceae bacterium; assembly: GCA_964404895.1. GTDB lineage: Bacteria > Bacillota > Clostridia > Peptostreptococcales > Acidaminobacteraceae > JBGSUZ01. Next base: position 414,830 of record CAYOLV010000001.1, read on the forward strand.
TTAACTCAGCTTCTAGAGGTATCTTGCCATAAGGGTTAAGAAAGCTCATTCATAAAAAGGAGGTTATTTTATGAAAGCGTTACATACGAAACAAAAAGCATTACTGGTACTAGGCTTATTATTAATGTGCGCACCTTTATCCGCGGCGGCAATGCACATTATGGAGGGCTATTTGCCTTTTAAATGGGCGATAATCTGGTATATTGTATTTTTACCATTTATGGTACTTGGCTTGAGAGCGGTCAAAACCCTCATGTCACAAGATATGAACATTAAATTGCTGTTAGGCTTGGTAGCTGCGTTTGCCTTTTGTCTTTCGGCATTAAAAATACCATCAGTAGTTGGTAGCTGTTCTCACCCGACGGGTGTGGGACTAGGCGCAATGCTCTTTGGACCACTGCCTATGGTGGTTATTGGCGGAGTGGTACTGTTGCTTCAATCCTTACTATTAGCTCACGGCGGCATTACCACATTAGGGGCTAACGGCTTCTCCATGGCAGTTGCAGGACCTTTTGCTTCTTATGGTATTTATAAATTGTGCCTTGCACTTAAACTTAACAAGAAATGGGCCATTTTCCTTGGGGCGATGATTGGGGATTTGGTCACGTACAGCGTCACTTCTATCCAATTAGGTCTGGCTTTCCCTGGTTCAGAAGGGGCTATGGTAGCTGTGGTCAAATACTTAGGTATTTTTATGTTTACACAATTGCCAATAGCGGTGGGCGAAGGGATCTTAACCGTTTTGGTATATAACTTGCTGATTGAGTTTAAAGCGCAGCTCGGACGTGCAGGGGAGGTATTATAATGACAACGCAAACCCATGCTTCAGAAAAGAAAAGCCTTAGAAATAACATCATCTTGATTATTCTATTTTTACTGTTGATTATAAGCCCTCTTGCAATCAATCAGGGGGGAGAGTACGGCGGTGCAGATGGCAATGCGGAAGCTGAAATAGTGGCCTCAAATCCAGATTACGTCCCGTGGTTTGAATCTTTCTGGGAGCCGCCAAGTGGAGAAATTGAAAGTCTTCTGTTTGCGGCACAAGCTTCAATTGGAACCGGGTTTATCGCCTACTTCTTTGGGCTAATGAAAGGACGAAAACAAAGTGCTGGGAATTGATCAAGTGGCGTACAACAGTCCTTTGAAAAATATAAACCCTCATATTAGGATCGGACTGCCATTGGTTTGGCTGATTCTGATGGCGATCGTCGGCAATTCTCTTTTGTTTGCCATTACTTTTGTCCTCATGGTAGCCGCAACTTTATGTCCAAAATCAGTACCAGCAAAGGTTTATTTAAAAGCTTTGCTGGCACCTGCATTTTTTGTCATAACAGCAGTTTTAGGTATTTTGTTTGTCAGTGACCCGGGAACCGCTCAAGTGCTTTGGCATTTTAATTTGGGAAAATGGACACTGTATTTAACAGCAGACTCTGCTCAAACTGGGCTCATCACTGTAGAAAGAGCATTTGCATCGGTTACATTGGTTTATTTTATAGCCTGTCACGCCCCTATCTGGGAAATTGGTTTGTATATGAGACGGTTGAAAATACCAAAAGATTTTGTGGAATTGTTCGTACTGTGTTATCGGTTTGTCTTTATTTTGTTGGAAGAGGCAGGGGCAATGATGGAAGCGCAACAGTTGCGTTTAGGTTATGGCTCGGTTCGAGGCGCCTTTAGGGATATGGGGCTGCTACTGGGTCAACTGCTGATCCGAACCCTACTGAGGGCTCGCGCCATGGAAGAAGGCTTATCGCTAAGACTGTATGAAGGGGAGTTCCATTTGGAATAGCAAGGAGGTAGACATGATTGAGTGCAAAGGCTTGTCCTTTTCTTATGAAAATGGGTCAAAAGCCCTTCAAAATATTGATTTTAGTACCAGTCATGGCGGGATTATTGGTCTGATTGGTGCAAATGGTGCGGGTAAATCTACCCTTTTTAAATGCATGACGGGGCTTGTTAAGCCCACGGAAGGTTGTGTGGAATTTAAGGGGAAGAGACTTGAATACAGCAAACACAGCTTGAATGAGCTCAGACAACAAGTCAATGTGGTCTTGCAAGACCCAGACCGTCAGATCTTTTTCCCAAGGGTTTTTGACGATGTGGCCTTTGGCCCTAGAAATATGAAAAAGTCTAAAGAAATGGTTGACGAAGCGGTGATGAATAGCCTTTGTCTTACAAAAATGGAAGAGTTGAAAGACCGACCTGTTCACGCCTTAAGCTTTGGTCAGAAAAAGCGAACTGCCATAGCGGGTATATTGGCTATGAACTGTCAAATGATGATCTGCGACGAGCCTGAAGCGGGACTAGACCCTCAAATGAAGCGAGCCATGACGGATATTCTGAAGAAATTAGCGGAGAGTGGCACCACCATCGTGTTGTCCAGTCACAACATGGATTTGATTTTGGAACTTTGCGATTTCGTGTATGTTCTTGGTGAAGGCCAAATCATGGGGAAAGGGGAAACCTTGTCGGTGCTGTCCAATAAGAGTCTGATGGAGTCAGCAGCCTTGGAAAGACCTCTGCTGATTGAACTGGCTGAGCAACTTAACTTGCCTTTTGTCAGGTCGGCAAAGGATTGGGAGGCTGTTAACACGGGTAAAGCGATCGGCAAAAGTGAAACGAGTAGCGGGAGTAAACCCATGGGCGAAAGCAATACAAACAGCGAGGAGGGCATTTCATGAAGATTACTATGATTGGCGTCAACCATGAAACGGCTCCAGTTGCTTGGCGGGAAGCCGTTAGTTTGACGGAAACTAAGAAAATTGAGTTGCTGGAAAGTTTGATCCAGTTAGGGGTAGAAGAAAGCATTGTCTTGTCTACCTGTGGTCGGTTTGAACTGTATTTGGCAACTTCTGAGGAGCACTTGGCGGCATTTGAAAATAGAATGATTGAATTTTTAAAGGACTTTTTCAATAAAAGTGATTTTCATGCCCATTGCTATTGCAAGTCGGAGGAACATGCGGTTTATCACCTGTTCAAAGTAGCCATCGGACTGGATTCTGCAGTATTGGGAGAAGATCAGATTTTAGGTCAGGTCAAAGAAGCCCTACAGTTTGGCATGATGATTGGGAGCAGTGGCAAAACACTGAACGCCCTGTTTAGAGACGGAACGGCATCGGCTAAACGCATTAAAACGGAGTTGAAAATTTCAGAGCACCCCCTTTCATTGAGTTACATTGGCGTTAAAAAATCCAAAGAAATTTTGGGAAATTTAACGGAAAAAGTGGTTTTAGTGATAGGATTAGGGAAGATGGGGCAGTTGGCGTTAAAGTCCCTCCTAGAAGAAGGGGTTTCCTGTGTTAACATAGCGGTGAGAAATCCGAGTATTGTTGGGGTGGAACAGTTTTCACAGTCGGATAGGGAAAGAATCCATATTATTTCCTTTGAAGAAAGGTACGCTTATTTGGAAACAGCAGACCTTGTAATTGGTGCCACAGCCGCACCCCACACGGTCATTAAGGCAGAACAGACAGAACGCATGAAAACCGGCGCTCTTTTAATAGATTTGGCGCTCCCGCGTGATTTTGATAATCAGTTGACTGAGAAATTCCCCGTGACCCTCTTAGACGTGGATGGGTTAAAGGACATTTCTGAGTCCAATGCAAAAAAACGCATAGCCATTGCTGCAGATGCAGAAGCCATGATTGAAGCCGATGTGGCTGCCTTTCTAAAATGGATGGATCAGGCAGAAGTCGATACGGTGTTGAACCAGTGGCATCAAGAAATTGAAGCCATTCATGAAGATACTATGAGCTATTTAAAGCGAAAATTGGTCAATTGTGAACATAGAGATTTGATGCTCATTGATAAGATGTTGACCTCTTCCTTAAAACGATTGATTCGTAAGCCTGTAGGGGTTTTGAAAAATATAGAGGACAATGAAAAGCGAGCCATGGCAGTAGACTTGATTAAGGAGTTGTTTGAATATGAGTAAAATTATTGTTGGGTCAAGAGGCAGTCGTTTAGCCCTTTCCCAGACCCAATGGGTCATAGAGGCTTTAGAAAAAAATAACCCTGACCTTGTCTTTGAAGTTAAGATTATTAAAACTAAGGGAGACGTGGTCTTAGACAAAGCTCTAGACAAAATAGGGGACAAAGGACTATTTGTCACTGAAATTGAGTCAGCACTCTTGTCTGGAGAAATCGACATGGCCATTCACAGCATGAAGGATATGCCAGGAGATCAAACCGCGGGACTTTGTTTTGCCCTGACCCCTGAAAGGGAAGACCCGAGAGACGTGATCGTGTTCAAAGAAAATGCAGAGTGGAACAGTTTGGAAGATTTACCAACGGGCGCAGTCATTGGCACAGGCAGTAAAAGACGGGCTGCTCAGCTCAGTGCCGCAAGACCAGATTTGGTCTTTGTCCCAATCCGTGGAAATGTGGAAACGAGAATTCAAAAAGTGGAAACAGAGAATATGGCGGGAACTGTGTTGGCAGCGGCAGGTCTTCATCGACTGGGTCTGAAAGACCGCATTGGCTGTTATTTAGAGCCTTCTGTTTGTTTGCCAGCCCCTGCTCAAGGTGCTTTAGCGATTCAATACAGAAGTGCGGATAAAAATATGGAAACCATGCTCAGTGCCATTGGAAGTCAAGAAGGACACATTCGGGCATTGGCAGAGCGGAGTTTTTTAAGGGGTATTTCAGGTTCTTGTCACTTGCCTATTGGGGCTTATGCCGTTGTAGAAGGAGACTGTTTTAAACTGACAGGACTCTATGGCGACGAAGACTGCCAGTGTTTAGTGAAAGAATCCCTCCAAGTGTCCATGCCCATTGACGAAGATGGGGCTTTAGCATTAGGTACAGCATTGGCGGAGAAAATCATGTCTCAGTACTTGAAGAATAGAGGGTAAAGCTATGGGAAATGAAGTCGGAAAGGTTTATTTAGTAGGGGCAGGTCCTGGAGATCTGGAATTACTCACCGTCAAAGGGAAAAGACTTTTAGAGCAGGCAGAAGTAGTGGTTTACGACCGCTTGGTGTCAGATGAGATTATGGGATTAATTCCTTCAAGCGCAACTTGTCACTATGTGGGAAAGGCTTCTGCCAACCATGCCATGCCTCAAGAAGAAATCAATCACTGGTTAGCAGATTTAGCATTGTCTGGGAAAACCGTGATTCGGTTAAAAGGGGGCGACCCTTACGTCTTTGGACGGGGTGGAGAAGAAGGGGAAGTCCTTTATCAAAGAGGGGTGCCTTTTGAAGTGGTTCCAGGCATTACTTCTGCCATTGGAGGCTTATCCTATGCAGGGATTCCAGTAACCCATAGGGACTGGACATCTTCTTTCCATGTTTTTACAGGTCACTTTAAAGAAGAGTCGCGGGAGCACAATTGGTCGGCAATCAGTCAATTAAATGGGACGCTGGTCTTTCTCATGGGGGTTGCCAACTTAGGCTTTATAACGGCTAAACTCCTTGCAAATGGCACAAAAGCAGACACCCCAGCGGCTATCGTCAGCAATGGGACTCGAAATGAACAAAAGGTAGTTGTTGGAACACTTTCGACTATATTGGAACAAGCGCTAAATGCCAATGTAAAGCCCCCCTCTCTCTTCGTGGTAGGGGAAGTGGTGAAATGCAGAGAGCAGTTAAACTGGTTCGAAAGCAGACCCCTCTTTGGGCGAAAAATCATTGTGACGAGAGCCAAACATCAAGCCAGTAAGCTTTCAGAGGAATTGAGAAATTTGGGTGCCAGTGTCTATGAATTGCCTGCAATCCAAATTCAACCTCAAAGTCCTGAAAACTTTAATAGCACCGTTCAAGCCCTGAGTAATTACCAATGGGTGGTCTTCACCAGTGAAAATGGGGTGATGACTTTTATGGATCAACTGAGTCAACTAGGCATAGATGCCAGAGGCTTTGGCTCGGCTAAGATTGCAGTTGTGGGAACGGGTACAGCTCAAAAATTAAAAGAGTTTGGATTGATGGCAGATTTGATTCCTGAACGTTTTGTAGCAGAGGGATTGATGGAAGTTTTAGAGCCACACCTCCAAAAAGAAGATAAAGTGCTTTTGGTACAGGGGGCAAATGCCAGACCGCTTTTAAGAGAATGGTTGGAGACTCACTGCGCGTTAAATACTTTAGAAACCTATAAGACAGAAGGGGCCAGCCCTTTAGACGAAGAGGCTATAGCTCATATTCAGTCTGCGGACTGGGTGACCTTTGCCAGCGGTTCTGCCGTGAGTTCATTTTATGAGCGGGCAAAGTTGTCCCATATGACATTAAACACAAAACAAAAGATTGCATCTATAGGGCCAATCACTTCCGAGGCACTTGCAGGATTTGGTCAAAAAGCCACTGTAGAGGCGACGCCGCATCATATAGCAGGTTTGATTCAAGCCGTATTAGAATGGGAAAGTGAGGAAACAAAGGTTGAGACGATTTAGAAGACTAAGAGCCAACGAGGCCATAAGAAGCGCCTTTAGAGAAACTCATTTAGCTGTATCGGACTTCATGTACCCCATGTTTATTGTGGAGGGCACAGGTATTCAAAGGGAAATAGGCTCCATGCCAGGTATTTACCATTACAGTGTAGATGAGCTGGAAAAAGAGGTAAAAGTGTTATACGAGCTAGGCGTGGATAAAATCATGATTTTTGGCATTCCAAACCATAAAGATCCTAGAGGTACTCAGGCTTATGCGGAAGATGGCATCACTCAGAGAGCTATTCGGGCTGTGAAAAAAGTTTGTCCAGAAATGTATGTGGCGGCAGATGTTTGCCTCTGTGAATATACATCCCATGGGCATTGCGGTTTGCTAGACGATCAGGGCTGTATTATAAACGATGAAACCTTGGAACTCCTTGCAAAGACAGCGGTGAGCCAAGCTAGAGCAGGAGCAGACATGGTAGCCCCATCAGACATGATGGATGGGCGCATTGGAGCTCTTCGTCAAGCGTTAGACGCAGAAGGCTTCCCATACGTGACTTTAATGGCCTATTCAGCCAAATACGCTTCTAGTTATTACGGACCTTTCAGAGAAGCGGCGGGTTCTGCGCCACAGTTTGGCGACAGAAAAACCTATCAAATGGATCACCACAACGGCAACGAAGCTTTAAGAGTCATGGCATATGACTGGGAAAGCGGCGCAGATATACTAATGGTCAAGCCAGCTTTGGCGTATTTAGATGTGTTGAGCCGTGCAAAAGACAGCATGAACGTGCCTTTAGCCGTATACAATGTCAGCGGTGAGTACACTATGCTTAAAAATGCAGTCATGCAAGGGGTCATGAATGAGTCAGTCATTTACGAGTCGCTCATTTCTATGAAACGAGCAGGGGCAGACTTGATTATCACCTATTTTGCAAAGGAAATGGCAATCAAAATGAAGGAGTTTTCTCATGGCAAATAATAAATATGAAAAGTCGAGCAAGTGGTTTGAAAGAGCACAGAAAGTCATTCCCGGCGGCGTTAATAGCCCTGTTAGAGCCTTTCGTTCAGTAGGCAGAGAACCTATTTTTGCCGACAGAGCAGAGGGCGCAACTCTTTGGGATGTAGACGGCAATGCCTACACAGATTTTATCTGCTCATGGGGACCGATGATTTTAGGTCATGGTCACCCCACTTTGCTGAAAGATATAGAAAAAGTATTCTCAAAAGGTACCAGTTATGGAATTCCATCTGCTCTAGAAGTGGAAATGGCGGAGCTTTTATGTGAGGCTTACCCATCCATGGACATGGTCAGAATGGTCAGCTCAGGCACAGAAGCCACCATGAGCGCTATTCGTGTGGCGAGAGGTTACACCAACCGTCATAAGATCATCAAGTTCGAAGGCTGTTACCACGGACATTCCGATGCCCTCTTGGTGAAGTCGGGTTCTGGGACTTTGACCTATGGGGTGCCAACCAGTCCTGGGGTTCCAGAAGACGTGGTGAAAGATACCTTGGTTTGTCGTTATAATGACCTTTTATCGGTGGAAAAAGTTTTTACAGAATTTCCAAAAGACGTGGCTTGCGTTATTGTTGAGCCTATTGCAGGGAATATGGGTGTGGTGCCTGCCACTAAAGAGTTTTTGCAAGGACTTCGAGACCTGTGCAGTACTTACGGTGCGGTGTTAATCTTCGACGAAGTCATTACAGGGTTTAGATTGGCTTACGGTGGTGCGGCGGAAGTCTTTGGAATTGCTCCAGACTTGGTTTGCTTCGGAAAAATTATTGGCGGCGGATTGCCTGTAGGGGCTTACGGCGGTAAAAGTGAAGTCATGTCAGTGGTGTCTCCTATTGGGCCTGTTTACCAAGCTGGGACTTTGTCAGGGAATCCTTTGGCGATGCATTTTGGCATCCAAACCCTAACTTATTTGAAAAATCACCCTGAAATTTATACGGAAATGGTGCGGAAAGCAGAGCGCATCGAATCAGGCTTAAACGCTTGGATTTCCAAATATAAATTCCCAGTACAAGTGGTGAGATTCATGTCTATGCCATGTCTCTTCTTTACAGAAGGGGAAATTCTCAGCTATGACGACGTGAAAAGCTGCAATACGGAGCTTTACGGACGCTATTTCAGAGAAATGCTAGACCGAGGGTATTTGCTGCCTCCAGCTCAATTCGAAGGGATTTTCTTAAGCGATGCCCATACGGATGAGATGCTAGATCGATTTATTCAAGACAGCGGTGAAGTTTTAATGGGTTTATTTCAGGCGTAAGGATGGAGGCTGAGGATTCCTATGGTTAATAAGGAAGTAGAAAATGTGGCGACACAGAAAGTCACCCTTTGGACCCGACAGGACATCAAAAGCTTAGAAGCCCTTGAAAAGAATGGTTATATCCGCATTACCCGAGAACATTTAGCTGAAAAATTTGAAGAGATTACGGATTATATTGTGCCTCTTTACCAGTGGTTCACTGTTGAAGCAGAAAAACGTGTACCACGTCCTGCTGGGGTCGCTTTCCCCGTTTGGTGTGCCATTAGCGAAGAGAATATGCTGAGACCTGTTCCTGGACAAGTGGTCTACCAACTGGAAGTAGACCCTGCTGAAATTGTCTATTTTGATGGTCAAAAATGGGATTACGTGCTGAATCACCATTATGTAGCAAAAGATGAGGCAGATAGAAAAGCGTATCAACAGGATTTGGTTGAGAAGGGATTTGACAACGCCTTTTCTTTCATTGAAGGAAAGACGGCCCATTTATACCCCGAAGAACGGCAAAGAGTTATGAACAGCTGGGTTCGGGTGTTTGATATCGATGACTGGAACATCTTTAATGTACAGGCTAATATTTGGGAAATTAGAAAAGACATGATTACACAAATTATTTATTCAAATGAGGAAACTGAGTCTATCCAATAGGATAGGCTCTTTTTTGGTGAAATTAATTGAATTTTATAAATTAGGCAAAGTTTACAATTTAGTATATTTTTATGCTTGATATGGATTGATTTGGTATAATAAGGGGGAAGGTTTTGGGGCGCAGAGTGGAATTGATTTACCAATGACGGCTTCTTAGCCACAGAAAATTACGTCATACACTATGTAATCAGGAGATTAATGATGGGTTATACCAAGGATTTAAGAAAATTTATTGGAACAAAGCCATTCATAATGGTTGGAGGAAAAAATGACTAACTGGAAAGGTTGTTTCATATCAGAAGGACTAAAAGATCCAACTATATTGAATAAATATATGTGTTATAAGTTTAGGATTACAAAAGATAATTTAGATATAGACGAAAATGGAACAAAAGGGCGCTGGCATATGTACTGGATCGAGGTGGATGAATCATCATTTGAAGAGTTTAAGGACAATTTAAAATACAATTGGTATGGTCATTTTTGGAGTGAAAATGAAATCGTTGCAATTTTTGAAGGTGCGTGGTTTAGATTGAAAAAAGACGACAAGGAAACTTGGAAAGAAGCCATTTTATATGGAAAATCCCAGAATATATGCGAAGAACAACTAGATTTTTTAACAGACTAGGCATAAAAAGTGATTCGTTTAAATTTCCTGATGATTTGGCACTAAAGAAGGTGAGCATCTAAAATTGAGTAATTGCAAAGTGTTAGAACTAGGTGGAAATAGTGGTGGACTTGCAACGGCTATCGTTAGAAAAGATGGAACATGTGACTATACAATAATTGATACTCACATACCATGCTCTGTTGGAAACGAACTCAAGAAAATTTCAAATACAGACATTGCATTCATCGAAAGAAATATATTTGATTTAAACTTAACAGCTCAGGTATATGACTACATTATTTTAATGAATCTGATACATGATTACCAGCCAAAGGAAGTCATCATGCAAGGACTGCGGCTATCGGTTGAATGCAAAGGTGGGCGGCAAAGGACTCTAGAGGAAATGTCGAGTTTGTTATCAACTGTAGGTTATCGGTTGGAGGAGGAAGTGACTATTAATCGCTTTCATACTATGTTAACTTTTGAATATGCGTAATCACTAACCGTTGAAAGTAGGGATGAAACTTGATATTGGAATGCTAATAGGCGTAATTGCTTTAATACATTCATATGCTAGGAAGTAACACAAATGCTCTTTGCTGAACACAACATCGACATAAAGTATTAGAAAGGACATCGCAATGAAAGAGATCCTAATTTGTGACAGATCAAATAACAAGGAAGCCTATTCTTTGTGTAAAAAATATGGACTTTCCGTAAATGTGGACAGGTTTTCTGAAACGGATATTTATGAGGATTACCTTGAGGAAGTCGAAAAGAATCTTATTCATTATTCTGATGTAGAGATTGTTTCTCTTCACGGACCATACAAAGATTTGTGCTTAGGCAGTAAAGATAAATTGATTAAACTAGCGACGTTGTCTCGGTTTGAATCGGCCTATAAGATTTCTAGGTCAATGAATTGCCCCAATATTATTTTTCATCATGGATACATACCCGGTACCAGCACACCTTCTTACTGGGTAAAAAGAGCAGAATTATTTTTCAATGAATTTCTAAAAGATAAAGCGGATACCATTTCGATTTACATCGAAAATCAATTTGAGCATACGCCAGATATAATTTCCGAAGTCGTTTCAGCAGTCAACGATAAAAGATTAAAAATTTGCCTCGATGTAGGTCATGCCCACTGCAACTCAAAGGTATCCGTTCTAAAATGGATAGAGCAGTTGAACCATAAGATTGGCTTTGTTCATCTTCATAACAACGACGGACTGACTGACCAACACTTGGATTTTACCAAGGGTACCCTGAATTTTAATGAGATTTGTATGGCGTTAGAAAAATATGCACCAGATTGTACTTGGGCTATTGAAACAAATCGTTTGGAAGATACGGAAAAATCAATCCAATGGCTGATAGATCACCAATACCTTTAAATCGGGAGGCATACAATGACAGCGAAAGTAAAAGGGTTATTAATTGATTCGGGAAAAGTATTGAATTATCCCAAAACAGGAGACTGGTTTATTACCCCTCATTTTTTTGATTTTGTGGATCGGCATCAGTTTTATAAAACATCAAAACGCAAAAGGAATAATGCATTTTACTTAGCGGGTAAATATATTTCAAAACAGTCCTATATTCTGACACAAGAAGAGGAATATAAGCATTTTGTGAATTTTTACGAAATCTTGTTTAAAGCATTAGACCACCTTGGAGTGACCAAAGACAAAATAGAAAAAATAGCAAGAGATTTAGTTTTTAACGAAGACAAATACCTATTCTACAAGGATGCAATTCCTTTTTTGGAGCGATCGATTTGCAATTATAAACTGGCCGTTGTGTCAGATGCATGGCCGTCTTTAGAAAAAGTTTTTATAAAAGCCGATGCCAGAAAGTATTTTGAGAGCTTTGTGATATCCTCTCAAGAAGGCGTTTGCAAACCAGATGGAAAAATGTACAGCAAAGCATTGGAAGAACTGGGGATAGAAGCGAATGAAGCCATTTTCATAGATGATCGAAAGAAAAATTGCGATGGAGCTAAGGCTATTGGAATAAAAACAGTACTCATCTGTCGGGACAGAATGACGTATCTTTATTACAAAATATTTTGTAAAGAGCATTTGGTAGTGAATACGTTAGATCAAATCGATTTTAAATAATTGAAAGCCACTGTCTGCACTAAAATAATGATTGATTTCAAATTGGAAAAAAGGGTATAAACAGTAAACAAGTATTGTTATTTTAGGGGGGTGAGTTTGTGCCCGAAATGAGAATTACAGGTGGAGGTTCTTCTTATAATCTACCAAACCCAATAGGCGTAGACAAAAAAGACAAAACAGAAGGTGCACTCTCAGGTGGGAAAGAAGGTCAAACTCCTGAAGAAATCACCACCATTCAACGGTTAAAAGCCATTGAAAATGAAGTCATCGCCCATGAACAAGCCCATAAGTCCGCTGGCGGCAGTATTGCAGGTCCTGCGTCATATTCTTATGCAGTAGGGCCAGACGGCAAACGCTATATCAATGGTGGCGAAGTCTCTTTGAGAACCCCGGCAACAGACGATAAACAGCAAAAGATTCAACTATTGAACAGGGTCAAACAAGCGGCATTGGCACCAGCGCAACCATCAGCTCAGGACATTAGTGTGGCAGCAGGGGCTTCCTCTGAACAAATCAATTTAAGTGCTGAAATTCAAAGGGAACGAGCAGCTCAGGCATATGAAAAGTCTGAAAAAAGCCATCAAGCTGCTAAAGAGAAAGATCAACCTACAGAAAATGTGAAACACGCTTTACCAGGAAAATTTATTGACAAAGTCGGCTAAACTGAGTCTATCGAAAAAAGATGGGACTCAGTTTTTTTGTGCTAAAAAATCAATGCGGAAAAGGTAAGAACCTAAATAACCCAAATAATCCAAGTAAACCGTATAGCCATATATTGACAAAATGAAAAATAAGTGATATCATAATAATATCATATAGATATTCGGTAATAATTTTTTAAGGAGGTCGTTTTGTATGAACGAGAAATACAGCAATGAAGTTGAACTCAAAGCAGTAAATGGCATGCCAATGATGATTCTATTCATTTTATTGGTATTTGCAGGTATTGGGGCGATCATTTTTGGTTCTATATCGTTAGAAACTCACGGGGCAAATACAATGGGAATTGCATTATTAATTCTCGGCATTGTCTATACGTGTATTTGTTGGATTCCTTTCTGTGGACTTAAAATTTTAAAACCTCAGGAAGCACTCGTCTTAACCTTGTTCGGTACTTACATTGGAACCCTGAAAGGGGAAGGTTTTTACTTCGTCAATCCCTTTGTATCGGCTGTAAACCCTGCGGCAAGTCATGGCATGGCAACAGCTACAGAAGATCAAAATCCGATAGCTTCCCTGAATAAACAAAATGCTGGCACGGCAGTTAACCTGCCGAAGAAGACCATTTCCCTCAAGAGCATGACACTTAACAACAACAAGCAGAAAATAAACGACGCCCTAGGTAATCCTATTGAAATAGGAATCGTAGTGACTTGGAGAGTTGTAAATACAGCAAAAGCCGTATTTAACGTAGACAACTACAAGGCATTCTTATCGATTCAATGCGATTCTTCTCTTCGAAATGTGGCAAGGAACTATCCTTATGATACAGCTGCAGAGGGCGAAGAAATGACTTTGAGAGGCAGCAGTCAGGAAGTCGCTGAAAAACTAAAAGCGGAGCTTCAATCTCGTGTGGAGATAGCAGGGTTAGAAATTGTTGAAGCACAAATTACACATTTGGCTTATGCGCCTGAAATAGCGGCGGCAATGCTCCAAAGACAACAAGCGTCGGCAATTATTGACGCAAGAAAAATGATTGTGGACGGCGCAGTAGGTATGGTAGAAATGGCACTGATCAAGCTGAATGAAAACGATATTGTCCATTTAGATGATGAGCGCAAAGCGGCTATGGTAAGCAACCTTCTCGTTGTCCTCTGCGGCAATAAAGATGCACAACCTATAGTAAACAGCGGGTCATTGTATTAGCTCATGGAAAAGAAAAACGATAAAGAGAAAGACAAAAAACAAGTTTTACTTCGATTGTCACCTACACTTTGGAAGGAACTTGCCGCTTGGGCAGAAGATGATTTCAGATCTATTAATGGACAGATCGAATACCTGCTGACTGAAAGCGTTAAGCAAAGAAAAAAGGGATCAGGCAATAAAGAATAAAAACGCTTAAAACCTCGTGAATTCAAAATTCGCGAGGTTTTTTTTGATTATTTTTCATTCCATAAGGGTAGATTGAATGAAAAGGAAGTGATTTTATGGCATTCGATGAAATCGCAGAAATCATTCGGACGGAAGCAGAAGCAGAACGTATTGTTAACGAAGCACGTGAAGAAGCCACTAAAATCAGAATAAATGCTGAAACCAAGTTGCAGACTCAGATAGAAGAAACAGTTATCAAACAGGCTGAGGTCAGAGAACATAGGCTGTCTGAAACAGTGCATACTGCAGAAATAATTGCAATGGCTAGAAAGCTAGAAAGGGACTTGGCTGAGGAACTGCTAATAAGAAGCAGTGAGCAACATCAGGCGGAGGCAATTCAATGGCTTGTGGAGAGGATTGTGAAGTAAATGGCAATTGTGAAAATGAAAAAGGTGACCCTGATTGCTATGCAAGAAGATAAGCTGGAAATCATAAACGCATTGCAGTCCTTTGGGGTGCTTCATATTGAAAAAATCAGCAATCAAAATCTCGCGGAAGATTTGACCCAAATTGACGCCGATGTCACCAAAACTACTGGAATCATGGCAGGTATTTGCCAATGGGCTGAGGTTAAGCATCCTAAAAATAAATTGAAACGAAAAGTGGACAAAGCCACTTATGAAGAACTGTTGCTAGATAGGAGTCTGCTGCGGGAAATAGAAAGGGAATATGAAAGTCTAGAAAAAGCATGGAAGGATTGTAGTCAAAGAGAAACAACAATTCAGAATAACCAACTTTTGCTAAAACCTTGGAAAAATTATGATGGAAAACTGGAAGATCTGATGGATACGGCACATACCGTCATTTGGACTGGAACCATTCCTAAGAGAGAGGTCATTGAATTAAGGGATATCCTTGAACATAACCTTCAAAGGGGCACTCTACAAATCATTGGTGAAATGGGAGATACAGCTTATTTTATTGCCGCTTGTCATAAAGAGGAAGAGGAGACTTTTCTATCCCTTATGCAAAATGAAAGTGTCAATCGGATATCCTTCGACGGTCTAAAAGGCAGTGCCAGAGATTGCTTTGACAACCTTGAAAAAGAAGCTGTAGCCATTAAGCTTCAAGAAAAATCGCTGGAAGAAGAGCGACGAAAAATGGTAAGGCATTTGGAATATCTGGAAACCCTTTGTGATGTTTTATCTGTAGAAAGCCAACGCCTTCACATTACGGAACGCTTTATGAAGACCAACAAGACGTTTATGCTCAATGGCTGGATTCCAAAGGAGTTAACCGAAGCGCTCAGAGTAGTCTTGAGTAAAGTAACCCCCTATTTTTATTTAAGTTTAACCGAACCGGAACCAGCTGAAATTTACCCAACTTTACTGAAAAACCACAGATATGCCAAGCCCCTTGAATTTATTACAGACCAATATTCCGTTCCAGATTCTAGAGGCCTAGACCCAAACCCAGTGATGGCACCCTTTTTTATGATTTTCTTTGGCATTATGGCCAGCGATGCTATTTATGGTTTGATTGTTGCTGGAATTTCGGCTTACATTCTAAAACGCATTCAGCCTGAAGGCAACACGAAAAAATTAATAGGCGTCTTGGCATTAGGAGGAATCTCGGCCTCCTTCTGGGGCATTATGTTCGGTGGTTGGTTTGGGGGACTGATACAACTTTCTCCGATCCTATTTGACCCTTTGAAAGAGCCTTTTAAAATGATAGCCCTCTGTTTAACTTTAGGCGTAATCCATCTCTTTGTGGGGTTTGGCTTGCAGGCCTATATGAATATAAAAAAAGGTTTTGTCGTGGATGCCCTTTTGGATCAAGGGCTATGGGTAGCCTTTTTGATCAGCGTCATGAGCCTTGCACTGGAAGGGTTAGCGCCCTTTAATCAGTATGCAGCCATTGCCTTTGCCCTTGGTTTGGTGCTTACCCAAGGTCGGCGGAAGAAAAATATTGTCCTCCGTTTACTGACTGGAGTTCTAAGCCTTTACGGTATTACAGGCTTTTTAGGCGATGTTCTTTCCTATCTGCGACTATTTGCCCTAGGTCTTGCCACAGGTGTTATTGGAACCGTTATTAACTCCATGGCGATGATGCTCAGTGGCAGTTGGACAGGCTGGTTTTTCATGCTAATTATTTTAGTCGTCGGTCATACTTTTAATATAGGCATTAATGTCCTTGGCGCTTATGTTCACGCCAGCAGGTTGCAATATGTAGAATTTTTCAGCAAGTTTTATGAGGGGGACGGCATACCCTATGCCCCATTTAGGGTCAAAACCCAATACATTAAAATCAACGAAGGGGCAGATGAGGAAGACTCTCAAGGTAAGAAATATTTTAATGACGAGAAAGATTCTAAAGAGGAGGCGGTAAAATGAGTACATACGATTTTATGACAAATTATGGCGGTTTGATATTGGCATTTTTAGGATCAGCTTTTTCTGTGGGATTTGCAGGATGGGGATCTGCCATTGGCGTAGGAATGACAGGGGTTACCGCAGCTGGGGTAGTGACTGAAAACCCTGCCAATTTTGGTAAAACCCTTTTGCTTCAAGCACTCCCTGGGACTCAGGGCATCTATGGGTTGCTGATTGGGTTTTTGGTCTGGCAGAAAATTGGTGTCTTTGGCACTTTGGCAACTGTAAGCCTCATGAATGGCATTTTAATTTTTGTTGCCTGCATTCCAGTGGCTTTGGTGTGTTTTTTCTCTGCAATCTATCAGGGCAAAGCAGCCGCAGCAGGTTGTCTGATTGTCGCCAAGAGACCAGAAGAACTGGCGAAGGGGATGGTCTTTGCAGCAATGGTTGAGACTTACGCCGTGTTATCACTTTTGGCATCTTTCCTCATGTTGAGCGGAATTAAGCTCTAAGGAGGTCGGGTTATGGATGGCATTGAAAAATTAAGAGAGAAAATCATTAAAGACAGTCAGGTTCAGGCGATGTCTATCGAGCAGGAATCACAGCAGTATGCTGATAAAGTCCTCGCGGCAGGCGAAGTGGAGTTAAGCCGAAGGGCGGAGCGATTTGAAAAAGAGCTTGAAACTGAAGCCACAAAACTGGAAAAACGCATAGCCGATCAAAGAGAAATGGAAAATCGGGATTATTTGTTAAAGCGTAAACAAGCTATCATAGAGGGTATTTTTGAGCAGACTCTTGAGCGACTTAGGGCATTTTCAGGAGAAGTTTATGAAGAGTGGCTCATTAAAGTCCTTGTGGAAGCAGAGATTGAGGATGAAGCCGAAGTTCTGTTTTCTGAAAAAGATAGAATTCTAGGAGAAAGGGTTCTCGAAAAAGTCAGGGAAGAAAGACAAAAAATTGGCAAAAAGGCAAATCTTTTTATAGCCGATGAAGAAGCCTTAATTGCAGGTGGCTTTATTCTTAAAACTCAGCGGTATGAAATGGATCAATCTTTCGAAGCACTGCTAAAAGCTTTAAGGGGAACTGTTGAAAAAGACCTTGTGGAGATTCTGTTCAGAGACAATAATACCGCTGATAGTTTGTCGAAAGACTCGACACCCTGAGACACATTCCTAGGTAAGAAGGGAGGTTCAATCCTTGATGGACAATCGATATTTATATGCGGCCGCAAGGACAAAGACCCTTGAAACTGAATTTCTAGACAAAAACCACATTCAGCAAATGTTATCCGCTTCAAGCCCAGAAGCGGCAATGGGGGTGCTTTCCAGCACTGTTTACGGGGTGTGGATCAACTCGTTGGAGGGCTACAGGGATTATGAACGGATGCTTTTATGGGAGTTGAAGAAAACAAAGGACTATATGGAAAAGAACATGCCAGAACAGAAGTGGCTGACTTTTCTGTATTCAAAATACGACGCTCACAATCTTAAAATGATGTTTAAAAATACATTGCTTGAAAAACCCAATGACGGGTGTTTTAGTGAACTGGGAAACTTGACTTTGGAAGCCTTGAAACTACAATTTGCAGAAAAAACTTTTATGGGGCTGGACAAAAATTTGAAAGAAGGGGCACTTAGTTTAGTCAATACTCAAGGGGAGGGGCTAAACCCCAAAGCCATTGATGTAATCCTAGACCGAGGACTCTACAAAGATTTAGCGGCAATTACGGAAAAGAGTTCATCGGATTTATTGAAAAAATGGCTCAGAACCCAAATTGATTTGATTAATATTGAGACCTATTTAAGGATTAAGAACGCACACGGGGGAGTCTCACAAATTAAAGAAGGGCTATTGGAAAATGGTTATATTGCCCCAGCGGTATTTGAAAAAAGCTTTAATGAGCCTTTAGAACATCTGCAAGAGAAATGGATTGTTTACGGCTATGACCAACTCCTCAAAAGGGTCTTTGTAGGTACAAGGGCGGAGGAAAAATTGGGTTTTACAGATGAAGGGGCTAATGCCCTAATGGGATTTGAAAAAATAGCAGAGGCACACTTGTATAGGTTGATGGAAGAGGCTATGTATATATCTTTTGGCCCAGAGTCCTTGGTGCGATACGCGTTGCTTAAAGAAAATGAAACCAAGATGATTCGCTTAATCATTACGGGTAAAATTAACGCCATTTCTGGAGAAAGCATCAAGGAAAGGTTGAGTGTAGCTTATGCATAAAATAGCCGCAATTGGGGATGATGATTGTTTGTTGGCATACAAAGCCATCGGCATAGAAGTGTTTCCCGTAAAGGATTATAGAGAAGCCCACCGTCTAATATTAAAAATGGCGAATGAGGACTATGGCGTTATTTTTTTGTCAGAATCTTTGTCAAAAGAAATGGAAGAAACCTTGACCCGTTTCAGAGAAAAACTGGTACCTGCCATAGTTCTTGTACCTGATGCACTGGGAACCACAGGGCTTGGAATGGCTGAACTCAAAAAGAGTGTTGAGAAAGCAGTGGGGATAGATCTATTTCGAGAGAAAGAAGGGGAATAACTTGGACACAGGCAAAATTGTAAAAGTTTCGGGGCCCTTAGTAGTAGCAGAAGATGTTCAAGGTGCAAGAATGTACGACGTGGTCAAAGTCAGTGCCTATAATCTGATTGGAGAAATTATTGAAATGAGGGGCAACCGAGCCTCTATACAAGTTTATGAAGAGACTTCTGGCCTTGGCCCTGGAGAACCCGTTGTGACTACAGGAATGCCACTAAGTGTTGAACTAGCTCCTGGTCTCATTGGGAGTATCTTTGACGGCATACAGCGACCCCTTGAAGTCATACGGAATCAGGTGGGCGACAGAATCACCAGAGGGATAGAAGTCGAAAAACTGGATCGGAAGAAGAAATGGGTTTTCACACCAACAGTGAAAATGGGAGAACAAGTGGTTTCTGGGGATGTTTTAGGCGTGGTGCAGGAGACGGTTATCATCGCCCATAAAGTCATGGTACCTATAGGGTTAAAGGGTAGAGTAACTTGGATTGGTGAAGGCGAGTACACCATTACAGAAACAATAGCCCGCTTAGAAGACGAGGGACAAACCGCGGAAGTCCAAATGCTTCAATATTGGCCTGTGCGAAAAGGTCGCCCTTATAAAGAGAAACTAGCCCCAGACACCCCAATGTTGACTGGACAAAGGGTCATTGATACCCTGTTTCCTATTGCAAAAGGGGGAACGGCTTGTATACCAGGTAGTTTTGGAAGTGGTAAAACGGTGGTTCAGCACCAGTTGGCAAAGTGGGCAGACGCTGAAGTGGTGGTTTTTATAGGTTGTGGGGAACGAGGCAACGAAATGACAGATGTGCTCATGGAGTTTCCAGAGTTGAAAGACCCAAAGTCTGGGGAACCCTTAATGAAGCGCACCATTTTGATTGCCAATACCTCAGATATGCCAGTAGCTGCAAGGGAAGCCAGCATTTATACAGGCATTACTTTGGCGGAATATTACAGGGACATGGGTTATTCCGTGGCGCTGATGGCGGACTCAACCTCAAGATGGGCAGAAGCCCTTCGAGAAATGTCTGGGAGACTTGAGGAAATGCCTGGGGAAGAAGGTTACCCTGCCTATTTAGGGTCGAAGGTAGCTGAATTTTACGAAAGATCCGGGCGTGTCATCTGTCAGGGAGAAGGGGGCAGAGAAGGTTCTATCACCACGATAGGAGCAGTCTCACCTCCGGGTGGCGACCAATCAGAGCCCGTAACTCAGGCGACTTTAAGAATAGCAAAGGTCTTCTGGGGATTAGATGCCTCTTTGGCTCATCGACGGCATTTTCCAGCCATCAATTGGCTGATCTCCTACTCTCTTTATTTGGATAAACTGGAAGACTGGTACGGGGAACATGTGTCCACGGACTGGAATGCTTTAAGGCTTGAAACTATGAGACTCCTTCAAGAAGAATCAGAACTTCAGGAAATTGTTCGTCTGGTAGGCACGGAGTCCTTATCGGTGAAAGATCGTTTTGTCCTTGAAACCACCCGTTCCTTAAGAGAAGATTACCTCCATCAAAACGCCTTTCATGAGGTGGATACTTATACCTCTTTAAAAAAAATGCATCGGATTTTGCGCTTAATTTTACTCTTCCACAACGAGGGGCAACTTGCCTTGACTAAAGGCGCATTGTTTAAAGAGTTGTGTGCTTTGGAAGTCAGAGAGAAAGTGGCAAAAGCAAAATTCTTACCTGAGGCAGCCACTGAAGATTTTGACCAAATTGAGAATGAAATCCGTCAGACCATTCAGGGTTTGTTGACCTAAGGAGGCAATCTTATGATAAAAGCTTATAAAACCATTAGTGAGATTGCGGGGCCTCTTGTTCTTGTAGGCGGTGTCCAAGGCGTCAAATATAATGAAATGGTAGATCTTCAAATGGCTAACGGAGGACATTGGCGAGGCAAGGTATTAGAAGTGGATGGCGAAAATGCCCTGCTCCAACTCTTTGAAAATACCCAAGGGCTTAATTTAGAAGAGGGGCGAGCGGCCTTTCTTGGGAAGGGTTTGGAATTGCCCGTTTCGATGGATATGCTGGGGCGGGTCTTTGACGGAATGGGAAAACCAAAAGACAATGGGCCTAAAATCATTCCAGAAATGACGTTAGATATTAATGGCAGCCCCCTCAACCCTACGGCGAGAGATTATCCTTCAGAGTTTATTCAAACGGGCATTTCAGCCATTGATGGTCTGAATACCTTGGTCAGAGGGCAAAAACTGCCTATGTTTTCAGGTGCAGGTCTGCCTCATGCCAGATTGGCGGCGCAAATCGTTAGACAGTCCAAAGTAATTGGGACAGATTCTGAGTTCGCTGTGGTCTTTGCCGCTATTGGCATTACCTTTGAAGAGGCGGCTTATTTTATAGAAGATTTTAAAAAGACAGGGGCGATTAGCAGAACAGTTCTGTTTATTAATTTGGCAAATGACCCAGCCATTGAAAGAATTACAACCCCTCGCATGGCTTTGACTGCGGCAGAATATCTTGCTTATGAAAAGGGCATGCACGTCTTAGTGGTCATGACGGATATTACCAACTACTGCGATGCCCTCAGAGAAGTGTCGGCAGCAAGAAAAGAAGTTCCTGGCAGAAGTGGTTACCCGGGTTATCTGTATACAGACTTAGCAACCCTTTATGAGCGTGCGGGGAGAATCAAAGGAAAAAAAGGTTCGATTACTCAGATTCCTATTTTGTCCATGCCAGAAGACGACATTACCCACCCTGTACCCGATTTGACAGGCTATATTACCGAGGGGCAAATTCTTCTGAGCAGAGATTTGCACCGTAAGGGAATCATGCCTCCTATAGATGTGCTCCCTTCCTTGTCAAGACTTAAAGACAAGGGCATTGGGGAAGGGAAAACCCGCGAAGACCATGCAGATACCATGAACCAATTGTTTGCAGCATATGCCAGAGGAAAAGAGGCTAAAGAACTTTCAGTTATTTTGGGAGACAGTGCCCTCAGTCAGACGGACAAGTTATTTGCCCTATTTGCTGATGCCTTTGAAAAAGAATATGTGGCGCAAAAGGAATATGAAGACCGCAGCATTACAGATACGCTGGAGATTGGCTGGAAACTCCTTGCCATGCTTCCCATCAGTGAATTGAAACGTATTCGAGAGTCCTATATTGCTAAGTATCTGCCTAAAGGGGATCAGGCGCCATGGGAAGATTAAACGTTAAACCCAATAAAATGGAATTGATCTTGCTCAAAAAAAGACTGAAGACAGCCAACCGAGGACACAAACTTCTCAGTGACAAACAGTCTGAATTGGTGAAGCACTTCATCGCCTTAAGCTTTGAAACGAAAAGCCTTCGAGAGGAAGTGGAACGTGAAATCTCTCAGGTGATGAAAGATTTTCTAATGGCGAGAGCTATCATGAGCAAGGAAGCGTTGGAAGAAGCTATTTTGATTCCGCCACAATTTATTTCCCTAAATATGTCCATTAATCATATAATGAGTGTAGAGACCCCTCAGTTTCAAAGGGTTTACACCTTGCCGAAAGGGCTCGAAAGCAGTCAGTTTTCCTATGGCTATGCCAATACGTCCGTCTCTTTAGACCTTGCTCTAAGCCGATTTTTAAAGTTGTCTGAGAAGATGGTGGCTTTGGCACAGGCGGAGAAGACGTGCCAGCTCATGGCTGGGGAAATAGAAAAGACCAGAAGACGTGTCAATGTTCTTGAATACGTCATGGTGCCTCAATTAGAGGAAACGGTCAAATATATTTCCGGGAAATTAGATGAAAACGAGCGTGGAAGTAAAGTCAGGCTTATGAAACTCAAGGGAATTGTACAGAAAAAAAGGAAGTAAAGGCAGGAATTATTCATGAACGTAAAAGCTTTAAAGATATTGCAACCCGACTATTTCAACCGTTTTGCCTGTTTACCTGACCGCTGTCTGGAGTCTTGTTGTGAAAGATGGCAGATTATCATAGACCGCGAGACCTATGAAAAATATGAGATGTGTCCCAACGAAACCATTCAAGCTATTGTGAAAAATGGCATATCGAAAAATCCGAATTCTAAAAATAAGGACGACTACGCTAAAATCAACTTAGACCCTAACTTGTCGTGTCCATTTCTCAATGAAAAACAACTTTGCGAGGTAGTGCTTCATTTGGGGGAACAGCATTTGTCTAAGACTTGTAAAAGCTTCCCAAGAGCTATGTTTCTGTTAGAGAACGAGCTTCACAGAGGGCTTGAAATGTCTTGCTCCGTGGCAGTTGAAGAGATTTTGTTCCAGAAAGAAGGAATCACCTTTGAATGGATTGAAGAAAGCGTAGATCTAGACGATTTTTACGTGATTGAACCTCAGTTGGAAAGCTCTGAAGCCAAAGCAAAACTGGAAAAGAGCATCGCCTTGAGAGGGCAGATGATTGAAAAGCTTCAAGACAAATCTGTAGACCTCGACACCCGTTTAAAAAATGTAGGATTGCTCATGGCAATGGCAGCTGAGAATCAATCAGTTTCCAAAAATGGGAGCGCATTCTTAAAGCCTTTTGCCGTACTCAATGAACTCATGTCTATGAAGTTCAAAGAGGGAGACACCATCAGCTTTTTCTCAAAGGGCTACATCGACTGCTTAATGCAGGTTTTAGATGTTTATGGCAAAGTGAAGGAAAAAGACCTAGAGAGCACTTACGAGAAGCACTACAAGCAATATTTAAAGCCTTACTTAAATGCCAAGCCATATGTTCTTGAAAACTATCTGGTCAATTACGTGTTTGTCTATGGCCTCGACAGTTTAAGAGAGGGTGACCCTTGGGAGGCCTATATGAAGCTGTGTATCATTTATGGTCTGATTCTGTTTAACCTGACAGGTCTAGCGGCTTCTCATAAAGGTATGAAAGACGATATAGCAGTTCAACTCATCCAGTCTTTGACCAAAACCATAGTCGCTGACCGTCACTATATGAACTCGGCGGTGAGCTATCTTCAAAAGAATAGATGGACGGATTTGGAAACCTTAATGAGAATGATTGGTAAATAATAACCCAGAAAATAACCTAGATAAGAAAGTCATTTAAGAAGGGAGAGGGTCGCTTTTGAAACGATGGTTTGAAACGGTTCGAGGTTACTACAGCCCTTACAAATGGCTTTCTTCTGTTTTTTTTGCAGGAGTTCTCTTAGACGTTGCGGTAGAAGGCTTTATAGCCATTGGTTTTAAAGCTTTAGTAGACAATGCCATGGGAGGCAGAAATGAAACCTTAATGCTGTGGGTTATTCTACTCATGCTGCTCAGTACAGGGGTGGCAAACTTGGGCTATGTCTACAGAAGTTTTCTCTACGCCAAAGTAGCGACAAGGATTTCAAGAGATATTAGAGTCCATTTGTTTGAACAGCTCCAAAAGGTCTCCTTGTCTTTTTTGTCTGAAAAAAAATCTGGAGATATCTTGGCTCACTTTTCAACAGATTTAGACAGCATCAAAAATCTGACTGGCATTGGTATGCCTGCAGGGGTTTACGCCTTTATTGGTGTGGTCATTAACCTGAGTATTATTTGCATTTTGGAATGGAAATTGGCGATCATCGCCATCATCGGCTTGATTTGTTGTGTACTAGGCCCTTATTTTTTAACGAAAAAGACCGCTCAAATAAACGATGAACTCAAAACAATGGAAGGGGATCTTTTGTCAGAAGTGGCAGAAAACCTTGAAGCCCAGAAGGTGATTAAGTCTTTCAATCTTGAAAATAGAGTCTTGGAAAGTTTTACTGACCATGCTGAAGTGGTATCTCTCAAAGGCAGAAAAGCTTTTTTTAGCAACGATTTAATGGAAATGATCCCTAATATCATTATAGAGACCATTAACGTGCTCATTATATGTGTTGGGGCTGTAATGACCTTTAGAGGCCTTATTACCCCGGGAACCCTCATTGCCTTCAATACGCTGTTTTTAGGGCTATCAAAAGCCATTTCAGACATGACAAGGGTATTCCCACTGATGATGGAGTCTGCCTCCTCAATGAGAAGAATTCAGAACTTTACCGAGGCTTGTAGCCAGTTTAATCAAGCTACTGGCGAAGGGGATCTTGAATCTTTTAAAGACTGTATTCGATTTACGGATGTGTCCTTTGGTTATAATCATGACCAAAAAGTACTGCAACAGATTAGTCTGGAAATTCGCAAGGGTGAAAAAACAGCTTTTGTGGGGGGCAGCGGTTCTGGAAAAACTTCAATCCTCAATCTGATTATGGGATTTTACGAACCTCAGTCAGGGCAAATCACCATCGACGGAAATGATTTGAAAGCCTTAAAACGAGCCTCACTCAGACAGCTGACAGGGATTGTTCTGCAAGACAATTTCCTGTTCAGTTCAAGCATTCGGGACAATTTAAAAAGGGTCAATACAAACCTCACAGAAGAAGAAATGATTAAAGCTGCTGAGCAGGCAGAAATCCATGAGCACATTATGAAATTGCCTCAAGGCTATGACACCAAAGTAGGGCAGAGAGGTGGTCAGCTTTCAGGAGGTCAACGGCAGAGAATCGCCATTGCAAGAGCTCTGATACCAAAACCCGCCATTCTCATACTGGACGAGGCCACGTCGGCTTTAGATTCTAAAACAGAAAAGCGCATCAACGAGACGCTCAACCGCATTGCGAAGGATATAACGCTGATCAGCATTACCCATCGACTGGAAAATGTCAAAGATTACGACCAAATCTATGTCTTAGATGAAGGGCGTGTTGTGGAACAGGGCAACCATAGAACTTTAATGGCACAAGAAGGTCTTTATGCGGAGTTGTTCGGCAAGCAGAGTGGCTTTGTGATAGACGACGATTTAATGAGCGCAGAAATAGAAGCGGACAGACTGGGACAAATTCACTTGTTCAGCCAGTTGGATTTCCAAATGCGAGAGCGTCTTGCCAAGCGTTTTGTTTCTGAATACTATCCTTCCAAAGCAACCTTAATACACTCAGGCGATGAAGGGGATACCTTCTACGTGATTGTGAGAGGCAAAGTGGAGGTGCTGCTCCTTCTAGAAGATGGTCAGGAAAAAAGGATCAGTGTATTGGAAGATGGAGATTATTTCGGAGAAATTGCTTTGTTGAAAGAAGTCACCCGAACGGCCACAGTTCGAACCCTAACCCCTTGTATGGTCCTTTCTTTAGAAAGAAGTGTTTTCAATAGTGTGATTGCCAGAACACCTGAAATTAAGTTAGAACTGGAGCGGGTTATGGATGAAAGACTCATGCAACTCCAGAGAGAAAGAATGAATGGCACAAAGGGTCAGTAGGTTTATTAATGAAGCCGATTGACTCTTTTTTTGCCTCTAATTGTAAGAATATTAAAAAAACAGTTCGTTTTAATGCGCTATTTGCCAAAAATCATTTACAATACAAAAAAACATTGTTAAACTGTATACAAGTATATGATAAATAATTAACGAAATGTTGTTTTTAATGGTGTACAAAACTTTGGAAGTGAGGCGCATGGATATGAACTCAAAACTATCTATTGGAACGTGGAAAGAAGATATTTGTCCAGAAGAAAAAATTGACTTTTCCACTGAGAGTTTTGGAGAAATGCTTGAAAAAATTAATTTTAGTGAAAAAAATAACACAAATAGTAATTTGTTGCCGCAATGGTGTGAAGAATATATCAGTGAAATGCCTCTTGATCAATTGGATCTCTCGCTTGAAATTCAGAATTTCTATGAGTTGGCTCTCTAAAACAGTTGAGAAAACTCTATTTATTACTGAACTCTTGTATTAGGGAAGTTGAATAGGAAAAGTAAATCGGTTTTATATTACAAACAAAGCTGTTTCAATGAGTCTTGCTGAGGTAAGTTCTTATTGAAAGAGCTTTTATTTTTATAGAACTGTCTGATAGAATGATTTCAAAAGCGGGTAACAGTAAAGAAAGAATAGAGAAGGAGGGCGCAAGATGACCCAAACCGTTCAAACATTATTTTTCAGCCCAACGAAGGGCACACAAAAAATTGTAGAGTCGGTGGCAAAAGGTATTGGAATGCCAACACATATTTATGACATCACATTGCCCTCTCATCGGCTTGAGGCCCTTGATTTTACAGAGGATACGTTGTTGATTGTAGGGGTACCTGTTTACGCCGGAAGAGTTCCTGAAGTGGTCACTGAATATTTACAGAAAGTGAAGGGCAACCATACGAAGGCGGTCTTTATAGCTGTCTATGGTAACCGTGCCTATGAAGACGCTTTGTTAGAGCTAAAGCAAACCATGGAAGGCAATGGGTTTGTAGGCGTCGGTGCAGGGGCTTTTATTGGAGAACATTCCTATACACCTTTAGTCGCAACGGACAGACCTGACGAGGAAGACCTCATGAGTGCTTTTAATTTTGGGGTAGAAGTGAAAAAAATATTGCAAACACTGAAAAATAGCAGTGTAATTGTGCCCTTAAAGGTAAACGGGAAAACACCCTATAGAGAAAAAATGTCACTGCCGCCTATGGCGCCAGTGACAAATGAAGACTGTACCCAATGTGGTCTCTGCGCTGAGCACTGCCCGACAGGGGCAATCAGCACTGAGGACTGTAAAGACATCAATGACAGCAAGTGTATTCGTTGTTTTGCCTGTATTAAAGTATGTCCTGTAAGAGCCAAAACCTTTGAACATGAGTTTGTTGTCAAAATGACACAGACCCTTATTCAAAATTGCAGTGCTCTCCGAAAAGATCCAGAATTGTTCTTTATCGATTGCTAAAAAGCTACTTAACCAATGGATTGTTGTATTCTAAATTGAAGCGGTGTGACCCCATGAGTCTTTTTGAATTCCCGACTAAAATGTTCGGGACTTTCATAGCCCACAGAAGTGGCGACAGACTCTACGGTCATACTGCTTTTT
The DNA here is from genome assembly GCA_964404895.1 of uncultured Peptostreptococcaceae bacterium. Taxonomy (GTDB): domain Bacteria; phylum Bacillota; class Clostridia; order Peptostreptococcales; family Acidaminobacteraceae; genus JBGSUZ01. The sequence goes on from CAYOLV010000001.1 coordinate 442,612, forward strand.
TTCAGTAATGCCCGGGCTTTGTGCATTTTGATTTCTTTTACAATGGCGACAAAGGTCTGACCGGACTGAGTCTTAATGTATTTTGACAAATAAGGTTTGGATAAATAGAATACGTCTGCCAACTCTTCCAAAGATACGGTTAAGTAGTGCTCATGAATGTAGTCCAGAATGTCACTCATGCGTTCTTCTTGCTTTTCTTGTTGGCTTTTAATCAATTCTTCAAGCTGATTCACAGCGACGGTTAAAGCTTCAAAAGAAGCGGTGATAATATCTTCGTTAAAGCCCACGCCCCAATAGGTTTGATCATCTTTACTAATACCCACATAGGCTGCGGCTTTTGCGGTTGAGCCTATGGACAAGGCGTGTTCTTCATAGGCAATCAGTTCATAATCTAAGCCGAAATAGGATTTAATACCTTGATTGACGGCGTCCAGCTGTCCGTTGCCAGAAGCACTGATAAGAACTTCTTTATTCCCTTGCTGAAGGGTAATTTCAGCGGTCATGACCTTATTTAAACGACGGAAATGAACTTCTGGGATGGCAAAAATCGGTTTAGGCGTAACGTAACGGTCTTTGAAAATTTGGAAAATCTCATCTGAGGAGAGTTCTTTATTTGATTGATCTGAATGGTTTTTAATGGCGTAGCCGACAGCTTCTTTCATTTTTTCAGGCAATGACAGGCCAAAGGCTTGCTTTAAAATATAGCTGACGCCCCCTTTTCCAGACTGACTGTTGATTCGAATCACATCGGTCTCGTAAGCTCTGCCAAGGTCGTTTGGATCAATTGGCAAATAGGGAACGGTCCACTTGGTAAGCTTTTTTTCGTGACGCCATTTCATGCCTTTGGCGATGGCATCTTGATGGGAGCCTGAAAAAGCAGTGAAGACAAGGTTGCCTGCGTAGGGACTCCGTTCATGAACCTGCATCCCTGACAGACGTTCATAGTTGGCGATAATGTGGTTCATCTGACTAAAATCTAAGTGAGGATTGACCCCATGAGAAAATAAATTTAAAGCCACTGTAATCAAATCCAAATTGCCTGTGCGCTCGCCGTTGCCAAAAAGAGTGCCTTCAAGACGATCAGCACCTGCTAAAAGTCCTAATTCAGCGTCGCTGACGGCACTGCCTCTGTCGTTGTGAGGGTGGAGGCAGAGCACCACATTTTCACGGTATTTCAAATGTTTACTCATATATTCCACTTGGGAGGCGAAAACGTGGGGCATGGCATTTTCAACCGTTGTAGGTAAGTTTATTATTGCTTTTCTCTCAGGTGTAGGTTGCCAAATATCTAAAACCGCATTGCAAACCTCAAGGGCGTAATCCACCTCAGTCCCTGGAAAGCTTTCAGGGCTGTATTGGAAGGAGAAACGGCCATCATAGCGAGAAGCCATAAGGTTCAACAGTTTAGCACCTTCAACGGCAATCTCCATCACTTCTGATTTAGACTTTTGAAAGACCTGCTCACGCTGAGCATAAGAGGTTGAGTTGTATAAGTGAATAACGGCGTGGGGTGCGCCTTTCACCGCTTCAAAAGTCTTTTCAATAATGTGGGGTCTAGCCTGGGTCAAGACTTGAATCGTCACGTCTTCGGGAATGAGGTTTTCATCGATTAAGGTTCGAATAAAGTTGTATTCCGTTTCTGAGGCGGCAGGGAAACCCACTTCAATTTCTTTAAAGCCGATGGCAACCAGCATTTTAAAAAATTCCAGTTTTTCAGAAAGGTTCATGGGCGTTACTAAAGCCTGATTCCCATCTCTTAAATCTACACTGCACCAACGGGGTGCGACTTCAATATGGTCTTTTTTAACCCAGTCGTAAGTGCAGGCAGGGGGTAAATAATAGCTTCTTTCGTACTTTTCGAAATTTTTCATAGGTTTTCCTCTCCTTAACCAATTCTCTATTTTGATAACAAAAAAGCCCCTCGTTTCCATAATGAATAAACATTATAGAGACGAAAGGCTATACTCTCGCGGTACCACTCTATTTCGTGACAAATCAAGCACTCACTAGGCACGTGTTGGGACAGATGCCATAACCCGATAACGGTGGTTTGCCGACCTCATCTACTGAATTTCAACGGGCTGCTCTGAGGTGAGTTCTTTTAAAACCGTCAGCTGCTTCGCATCAACCAGCAGTTTTCTGAGTTCGGGTTTTTAAAATACTATTCCTCTTCTTTGCATTTAATACATAGTAGCATATAAGTCGATGACTGTGAATTGATTATTTTTAATCAGTCGGATTGATGTTTTTTATCCATCACAAGGAGAATGATATTTTTTAACCACTATAAAATTATGAAGTCATCCGCTTCACGGTTAAATATTGAGAGAGAGAAAAGAACACCAAACCCGCCCAAATTAGTATAAACGCAATCAAACTGTTAAAGTCGAAGGATTCTTTAAATACAAATATGCCAAGCATTAAAGAAAGACTGGGTGAAATATATTGAAGAAAGCCCACCACGTTCAGGGGCAGTCTTTTGGTACTCTCTGCATAGAAAATCAGAGGGGTTGCAGTGACAATGCCACTCAACCCAATCAAAAGCCAGAAGGAAGGGGGCATATGCCCAGTAATGCCTAGCCCTGAGGTCTCTTGATTGACCAGATAAATCAGTGCAGGTATGCCAATAATCAAAGTTTCAAACCCTAAACCTTTGACGGAATCCAATTTAGAAAATTTCTTAAGGAGACCATAAATCGCAAAAGAGACCGCTAAAACTAAGGCGATGTAAGGGACTTGCCCATAAGTAACTGTCTTATAAACGACTCCAAGGGCTGCCAATGTGATTCCAACGACTTGCAAGGTGTTCAGCCGCTCTCTGAAAAAAATAAAGCCAAAGAGAGTTAAGACCAAGGGGTTTATAAAATACCCGAGACTGGCTTCAATCACATAGCCGTTGTTCACACTCCAAATATAAGTCAGCCAATTAATGCTGATGAAAAAAGCTGGCCCTAATATTTTAAGCCACATTTTAGGTTGGCGAAGGAGTGCGGTGAAATTTTTTAATTCTTTTTGAATCAAGAGAATGAACAGAATAAATAGGAGTGACCAAACCACCCGATGAGAGAAAATTTGATAAGGGGTCAATGCGGCGACCAACTTCCAATACAAGGGCAGAAGCCCCCAAATTGCAAAAGATCCAGCGCCAAAACATAGGCCGACCATATAGTTTTTTTTGTTGTGTGGGTCCATTTTAGTCCAACTCCTTTAGTTGTCCTTTTTATCCAAATTTTATGGTATGTAATGTCTTGCTAAAACTTTTCAAGAAATATTATACTATTCTCAGACTTTAATCAAGCTTTTTGTGATATAATTATATATGAGAGAAATTACTAGCTTGTTCGTGAAAGTGGTGAAAGTATGAAAATGATTGGCGAAACCGTGAAACACAAGGCTTTTGGTACAGGCAGAATTACAGATTTTAATGAACAGAAAATCACTGTAATGTTTGAAAAGTGCAACGATCCTAAGAAATTTAATTTCCCGGAAGCGATTGGCACATTTATCGAACTCGATAATGTCAGTCTCTACAATGAAGTAATCGAAGCTCAAGTCATTTTCGCACTTAAAGGCGCAGAGCAAAAACGTTTAATGGCTAAATTGGGTTAGACCTCATTTGTCATAACTTATAGTTCGTTGAAAAGGGTTGTTTTTATTCAGATTTTTCTGGATAGAAACAACCCTTTTTGCTTTGTGTCAGAAGTGAAGTCATTGGCTAATTGAGGTTAACATATATACGCGACTCAACCTAAAGAGGCAAACGCGTAATCAAATACCCGCCCAAAACAAGGCTGATCAAATTAGCAGACCAGACATAGGCCAGGCGTCGACCCAGAGATTTTTCTTTGACCCCTGCGCCAATCAGAAAGCTTTCGGCAATAAAAACAAAAAATTCTCCAAAGATTAGTGTCAAAATGAGATAGCTGTCCCAGTTGTCAAAGCCATTTAACCAAAGGTTTAAAGCGCCTTGGGTCAAAAGGTTTACGCCGAGAAAAATGAGCCAGCTCAGTTTTGTTCTGAAGCCAAAGAGGTAAAAGACTGCACCTTCAATGAGCAAGGTCAGGCCTAGTCGTATGCCTATCAAAAGACCATCTCGAAGTGGACTTGTACCTGGAACGAGGGTTTGGTCTTCTAAATTCAGTGTAAAAACATTACGGTACGTCTGCATAGGGGCTGTTGTGGTGACCATAAATTGAGTCGTTCCAGTTTTTACTAGAAAGCGGGCATTTTCACTTTTCTCAAAATTTAGTTTATAAAACTGGAAATGACGTTCCCATGCAGTTTGGGTGACCCTCGGTTCAACTTCTCGGTCAGAGTCTATGAGCGTGACCGTTACTTTTTGTTGAGGGTCTTTGAGAATTATAATTACAGAGGGTGGCTCGGCAGAATTGGCAAAAGCACCCATCGGTAAGAGTAGAGCCACAATTAAGATCAAGAGAAAAGCCTTCTTGCTTCTATTTCTCATAAGTGACTCCTTTTCATAGACACAGCTAAGAGTCTTGCCAAGTTTTCACTGGTTTTTTCCAGATTCTTTGACCCTTCTTTGAGGGCAACTTCCAGTGGTGTCAACTCAGGGAGTATTCCAAAAATAGAAGTGATGCCGTGCTCATACATATTTTCAGCACCCTCACCCATGCGCCCCACTAAGGCAATGACAGGGGTGTTGTATTTTTTCGCCAAAGTCCCAATGCCCGCTAAAGTTTTACCATAGGCCGTTTGTCCGTCAATACTTCCTTCACCCGTAATGATCCAATCAACCTCTTTAATAGCTTCTTCCAGTTCTGTATAGTGAATCACTAAAGAAACCCCGCTGACCAGTTTAGCACCGAGGAAAGCCATTAGGCCCCCTCCTAAACCACCTGCTGCCCCTGACCCCGGAACGTTTTCAATATCTGCGCCCAGTTGTTCAAAAAGGCATTTGGCGAAGTGTTTTAAGTTGGAATCTAGCACTTTAACCATTTCAGGACTTGCCCCTTTTTGAGGGCCAAAAATAGGTGAAGCGCCAGAGGGACCTGTCAAAGGATTGGTCACATCGCAGGCGACTTCTATAGTAACTTGTCGAAGTCGGGGGTCTAGCCCAGAAACATCTATGAGTTGAAGGTCGCTTAGAGAACCGCCACCAGAACCAAGGGGATTGCCCCATTTATCCAAAAGAACCCCACCGAGACCCTGAAACATACCAGCACCGCCGTCATTTGTGGCACTGCCGCCTATACCTATGATCAGATGGCTGACGTGGTGGTCTAGGGCGGCTTTAATGAGTTGCCCAGTGCCATAAGTGCTGGTAATCATAGGGTTGCGCTCGTGTGCAGCAATCAGTCCCAGACCACTGGCAGAAGCCATTTCTATTACAGCTGTCTTACCGTTGCCGAGTACACCGTAAGTGGCTTCTATAACATCGCCTAAAGGGTTTAAGACTTGGGTTGTATATAACTTGCCACCAGTGGCGTTGACCAGCGCTTCAGTGGTGCCTTCGCCCCCGTCCGCCATGGGAATCTTTTTACATTCGGCCTGAGGAAGAACTTTTAATATGCCTGACTCAATAGCATTTGCAGCTGTTACAGCACTCATACTTTCTTTAAAAGCATCTGGTGCGATGAGGATTTTCATACGAACCTCCTGATTGTGGAAATTTTCTTTTATTGTATGTAAAATAACGAAACTTGACAATATTACTAATTAGTGATAAATTATCATTAACTAGTAATCGTATTCAAAATATTTTTATAAATAGTGCAACAAAATAAGATTTATTGGAGGAGGAGCCATCATGTTAAAAAAAATCGATCATGAAAGCATGGGAAAAAGTAATTTGGGCTGGCTGAAGAGTGTATTTCACTTTTCCTTTGCGGAGTATTACAACCCTGAAAATATGAAGTTTGGCGTACTCAGAGTCATTAATGACGACTTAATCCAGTCGGGGACAGGGTTTGAAACTCATCCTCACAGAGACATGGAAATCGTCTCATATGTTATAGACGGGGAACTGACCCATGGAGACAGCATGGGGAATAAAGAAACCATTACAAGAGGACAAGTTCAGTACATGAGCGCAGGCACGGGGGTATACCATAGTGAACACAATTTAGGGAGTTCCACAGCGAGATTGCTTCAAATTTGGATTTTACCCGACCGAAAGGGACATGCACCTAAATACGGAGATTTCAGATTTAAGTGGGAGGACCGAAAAGGAAAGTGGCTTCATATGGTTTCCAGTGACACGGGGACAGCACCGGTTCAAATTTTCCAAGACGCAAATATTTATGTGACAGAAATAGAGCCTGACCACACCCTAACCTTTAAGGTTGAACCGGGCAGACAGGCTTATTTGGTAGAAATTGAAGGCAAGTCTCTCATTAACGAAATTCCCATGAACTCAAGGGACGCAATGGAAATCGTGGAAGAGGACATTATGATAGTGGCAAATGAAAAGTCTCATATCATGATCATCGAAATGGCAAAAGCGATTTAATCCGCCATAGACTTCATTTCTTCTCGATGCTTTCGGTAGGCCATGATAGGAAGGTCCCCTTGAATGAGTTTTTCGTCCATTTTCAATTCGGATTTTTTAGGAAACTGTGTAGAAACAACTCGGCGATCTTGGTGCAGAATAATGCGGTTCATCCAGTTAGCGGATAAGCCAATGAACTGTTTCACCACAGGGAAATTTCCGAAGCGATGATAGAAACGGAGATAGATGTGGGTGTGGGTCTCATCAATTGGGGCAAAGGCTGCCACTATTCTTACCTGATCAGAAATAAGGTTTTGCCAAGTGTTTGGCATTTGGAGTTGTAGGTGGAAATTTTTCTTATAGTCGGGAATTTCGTTGGGTTTAAGAGGCGTTTCGCCTTCGTCAGTTTTATTCAGCACATAAAAGGTCATCAAGTCCTGATTCCAATCTACTACAGGTCCGTGAACTAAAGTTTTGTCTCCTCGGCCGATGGTAGTCCGGTGTACGAAGGGCAAGTGCACGACGTCTAGCTGATTTTCAATGGCTCTTGAGTAGTGGACAGGCCAGGTTTCGGAAAAACTGCTATAAGTAAAACCACGTTTCAAGTTTTTGAAAAAAGGAATTTCAGGAAGAACCTCGCGATAGGCGCCATACCAAACCCAAATAAAACCATAAGCTTCTTTGGCAATATAAGCATTTACTTTGAAACGCTCGGGAACGGGCGTTTTTTTACCGTTGGCAGGAATGAGGGTGACATGACCCAAAGCATCATATTCAAACCCATGAAAAGGGCACTGAACATGATTATGTACGATTTTGCCCTTGTGCAGAGCAGCGCCTCTATGGCAACAGCGGTCAAAGATACAATTCACATCTCCATTTGTAGTTCTCCAAAAAACCAACTTTTCACCGAATCGAGTGACCCCTACCAATTTATTTTTAGGAACCTCTTTGGCATCTAGCACTGCATACCAAGTATTTTTGATCATGAAGATCACCTCTTTTGGAAATCATACCCTTTTTATGGGTAAAAAAACACCCTCCTGAGCTAAGAGTTCTTTTTGTACTTGGGCAGTAAGGCCGGGAGTTGATATTTCGTGATCTTTATTGACCACTCTGTGCCATGGCAAGGCTTCCGACTCACTGAGGGTGTGAAGAATTCTGACCACTTGACGAGCGGCTCTAGGACTCCCAGCAGCTCTGGCGACTTCTCCGTAGGTCATGACTTGACCTATTGGAATGTTTTTAATAGTATCGATGACGCGTTGTGTAAAGGGTGCATAGACTTTTGACATAAGTCACCTCTAAAGTTTTTAAAATTTCTGAAAATAAACGTTTCAAAAAATTGTACGAGTGATATAATTTATTTAGCCGACGCATTTATTCGCCACTTTATCACTAGTATAAGACAATTTGAACCTTAAGAGGAGACTAAATATGAACAGAGACTTTGAGCCTTACCCAGTATTAGAGACAGAGAGATTAATTCTAAATGAAATTACAGATGACCATGTAGAAGAGCTTAGCGCTGTTTTGAGCGATCCTGACGTGGCAAAATATGATTATTTTTACCCAACCAAATCCATAGAAGAAGTGATGCAATTTATAGAACGATATGGTGAAGAACGTCAAGATAATGAAGAAATCACTTGGGGTATTTTTGAAAAGCATAGTAAAAAGTTAGTGGGGACTTGTGGCATTGGCAATTTTTCAGACCCAGCCAAAAGAGGTGAAGTCGGTTATGCCATTGCACAGGAACACTGGGGCAAAGGCTATGCAGCAGAGTCCATTGGTGCAGTTGTCACCTATGGATTTGAAGTGGTGGGACTTAACCGAATTGAAGGCAATATTACCCCCGGCAACCAACCTTCAGAGAGAGTCCTTGAAAAAAATGGGTTTACACGAGAAGGGCATGTGAGACAAAGAGATTGGATGAAAGGTCAATTGGTAGACAGCATTGTGATGGGTCTTCTTAAATCAGATTTTGAGGCAAGAAAGACTCAGAGACTCAGCCATTTCCAAGATCCTTCCCTGAAAGAAAAGATTTTAAGCTTAGAAAAAAGTTTAAAGGAAACGGATTTTTCTGGCAGATTTCAAATTCAAAAGGGCGACGAGCTCATATTTGACCATGTAAAAGGTTTTGCAGATCGTTCAGAAGGGCGACTCAGCAATAAAGAAACTCTTTACGGGACTGCTTCGGGGACTAAGTTTTTAACTGCCCTTGGGATTGGAAAATTACTAGAGGCGAAATTCCTATCTCTTGACACACCAGCATCAGAAGTACTCAACTTAGAAATTGAAAGTTATGATCCTAAAATCACCATCAGACAACTATTGAGCCACACATCGGGTATGCCAGACTATTTAGACGAAGACCTCTTCGAAGATGTGGACAACATTGAACTGGCTATTCCCAATTATAAATTAGTATCGCCAAAAGATTATTTGCCTTTATTCCCAAGAATACCAATGATTTTTGAACCAGGTAGCCAGTTTGCCTATAACAATGGGGCATTCGTCTATTTAGCCATGATTATTGAAACCCTTAGCGGTATGTCTTACAAAGACTATATCAATCATGAGCTCCTTGAACCTATTGGAATTACTAGAAGTGGAGTATTTGCAACAAATGACTTGCCGTCAAACGCGGCACTGGGTTATGTGCTAGAAGAGGATCGCTGGGTGAGCAATATTTTCAAATTGCCCATTCAAGCAGGTGGCGATGGTGGCGCTTGGATCAATGCCGCAGATATGTTGACCCTTTGGCAGGCATTTGACAGCGCTCAGATTGTAAGTGAAGACATGAAAAATGAGTTTATCAAGTCTCACGCAGTGGTAGAAGCGGATAGAGGCATTGAATATGGTCTGGGTCTTTGGCTGAAAAAAACGGAGAAAGGCTATGAACCTTTTGTGGTTGGAAGCGATGCAGGGGTTTCTTTCAAGAGCAGTTATAACCTGAGTACAAAAGGCTATCGCTTTGCTGTCTCCAACACCACTGAAGGGGTCTGGGATGTGATTGACGAGTTCAACGCCATTCAGATTTAAAGCAATTCAGCTCATATAAAATAAATCGAAGTTTAATACAATTCCTATCTTTTTTTAATGATTCATTGCGCAAAATTATGTATAATTTATATATAAATAGCTGATGGCTAACGAGTAGGGGTGGCAGGAAAAAATGGATTTTAAAGCATTCAAATATCAGCTTTGTGACAACAGTCGGAGAATCAATGAGGTGATCAACACCTTCCTCGCTCAATGGGGGGCAGCATACGGTCTTTCCGCGATGCAAATCCGAATTTTAATGGAAATTGGGGAGAATGGCAACCTGACGGTTGGAGCAATCGCTAATAATATCATGCTTGCAGGCACAAATATCTCTACCATGTGCAAAAAATTGGAGCAGCTTGGGTTCGTAAAACGGGCACGAGATGGGCAGGATGAAAGAATTGTACGCATTGAGCTCACTGAAATGGGTATGAAAGTCATTAGAGCTGTTGACCAAAGTTTTGAGAATAAGATCAACAGTGCCCTTGGTGAAGATCCTGTAACAAGCTATAAAGCCATCAGCAGCGCAATGGAATTGTTAAATGATTTGTTAAATCAGCTCGCAGAGCAAAAGGGAGAAGAATAATGAACAAACCTAAAAAATCGGCCATTTACTATTATGGGATTGTGGTCATTGTATTGTTGTTAATCAACTCATTGGTCTTGCCCAGTGTGGTCAAGGAAGCCATTACAGAAGTAGACTACGGCACTTTCCTGACTCAAGTTGAAAAAGGGAAGGTCAAAAGTGTTGAAATTACAGATAAACAGATTGGTTATACTTTAGTTGAAAAAGAAGAAAGCAGCAAAGTTTATATTACTGGGAAGTTGGAAGATCCAGACTTGGTCAATCGACTTTATGCAGCTAATATCAAGTTCACAAAAGTCATTCCTAAAGAAATGTCTCCAATATTGAATTTTCTACTGACTTGGATTTTGCCTATTTTCATTTTTGTGGCATTAGGTCAGTTTTTAAGTAAGAAATTAGAAAAACGCATGGGTGGCCCAGGCAACGCTATGCAGTTTGGAAAGAGCAGTGCAAAAGTTTACGTGGAAGCTCAGACGGGAAAATCTTTTGCAGACGTGGCAGGGCAAGACGAAGCAAAAGAGGCGTTACAGGAGGTGGTTGACTTCTTGCATAACCCTGGTAAATATAAAGAAATTGGTGCCAATATTCCAAAAGGTGTCTTGCTAGTAGGCCCTCCAGGAACAGGTAAAACCCTTTTGGCAAAAGCAGTTGCAGGGGAATCAAAAGTACCATTCTTCTCCATTTCTGGTTCAGAGTTCGTGGAAATGTTTGTAGGGATGGGTGCGGCTCGGGTGAGAGATCTTTTCAAGCAAGCTCAGGAAAAAGCTCCATGTATCGTTTTTATAGATGAAGTTGATGCAATCGGCAAGAGCAGAAATTCTGGCATGATGGGCGGCAACGACGAAAGAGAACAGACTCTAAACCAACTGCTCACAGAAATGGACGGGTTCACCCCGGACAAAGGGGTTATTATTCTAGCCGCTACCAATAGACCTGAAACCCTTGATAAAGCCCTTCTTAGACCGGGTCGTTTTGATAGAAGAGTCCCTCTGGAACTCCCAGATTTAAAGGGGAGAGAAGCTATTTTAAAAGTCCATGCCAAAAATGTGAAATTACTTTCAGATATTAACTGGAATGTGATTGCAAGAGCTACTGCAGGAACATCTGGCGCTGATCTTGCCAACATCATCAACGAGGGGGCACTCCGCGCTATCAAACACGGCAGAAAAGCCGTAGAGCAGGGCGACTTAGAAGAATCCATTGAAGTGGTTATTGCAGGCTATCAACGTAAAAATGCTGTTGTCAGTCAGAAAGATAAAATGACCATCGCCTACCATGAAATTGGTCACGCCTTGGTCGCGGCTAAACAGAAACACTCCGCTCCAGTCCATAAAATCACTATTATCCCTAGAACTTCAGGGGCTTTGGGTTACACCATGCAAGTGGACGAAGCTGAGCAAATCCTCATGACAAAAGAACAAGCTTTGGACAAAATTACAACCTATATGGGGGGTCGCGCAGCAGAGGAGTTGGTTTTTGACACCATAACCTCTGGGGCATCCAATGATATTTCCCAAGCCACAAAAATTGCCAGAGCTATGGTAACGCGCTTCGGCATGAGCGATACCTTTGATATGATGGCACTGGAAACTGTGAATAACCCTTACCTGGGCGATGAATCCTCATTGTTGGTCTCTTCTGAAACCTCAGCGAAGATTGACGCGGAAGTGCTGAATATTATCAAAGCTTGCCATAAACAAGCCACACAAATATTAGAAGAAAATAAAACAAAACTTCATGAACTGACAAAAGTGTTGTTTGAAAAAGAAACCATCAGTGGTGAAGAGTTCATGGCAGTTTTAAATGAAAAGGATGAAACGGCTGAAACCGAAGGAGAATGATCATGACCCAGTTGCTGATCAGACTATTTTTGAAACACGAACCAGACCCCAATAATCCCAAAGTAAGAGACCAGTATGGCCAATTCGCCAGCGGTGTAGGCATTGCCACCAATTTAATGCTGTTTCTGGTGAAAATCGGTACAGGCATTTTCTTTAACAGCATCGCCATCATTGCAGACGCTGTCAATAACTTGTCAGACTCCATTGCGTCACTGGTCACCCTCATTGGGTTCAAAATTTCGGGGAAACCTGCAGATTCTGAACACCCTTATGGACATGCTCGCGTAGAATATATTGCAGGGATTATTGTATCTGTCTTCATTGTAGTGCTGGGCATCAACTTGGTTCAAAGTGCCTTTAATAAAATCATACATCCTGAAACCAGTGATTTTAACACCTTGACCCTGATGATATTATTGGGTTCTATTTTAGTAAAACTTTGGCAGTCTCTATTTTATAAGAAGATTGGTAATATGATTGACTCGGTGACTCTAATGGCAGTCTCAGTAGACAGTCGAAACGATATTATTGTCACAACGACCATTCTTGCGAGTGTTTTAATCACCCTCCTAACGGGGTTCAATTTAGATGGCTATATAGGCCTAGTGGTGGCTGTATTTATTACTTACAGTGGATTTCGTTTAATTTTGGATACCACAGACCCACTGCTGGGTCTCGCCCCATCTGAAGATTTGGTCAACTCCATTTCTGAGACCATCATGAGTTATGAGCATATTATTGGGTTTCATGACCTGCGTGTTCATACTTACGGCGCAGGGCGGTGTTATGCCTCGGTTCACTGCGAAGTCCCTGCGGAACTGGACGTCATGGTGAGCCATGACATCATCGATCAAATTGAAAGAGAATTTCAAACCAATCAAAATATACAATTGGTCATTCATATGGACCCCGTCATTACAAACGACGATAAAACCAATGAATTAAAGGCTCGGGTCAGCGATTCGGTAGCCGCCATTTCTGCTGAATTTCAGATCCACGATTTTCGCGTGGTATGGGGCATTCATGTGACGAAGGTCATCTTTGATGTGGTCATCCCCTATAAAAGTTTATGTCAGGAAGAAGAGGTTGTTGAGCAGATTTCCAAAGAAATTCAAAGGTTGGACTCCAGTTATCAACCTGTGATTATTGTGGAGCGTGGTTAATGAAGAATATTTTTTTCTTAGGGCTTATTAGTTTTTTTGCAGATGTCAGCACAGAAATGGTCTACCCTCTGATTCCCCTCTATTTAGTTTCTACTTTTGGAGCGACACCTGCTTTAGTGGGGGTTATTGAAGGGATTGCGGAGAGTTTTGCCAGTTTGCTAAAAGTTTTTAGTGGTTATGTGACAGATAAATATAAAAATAAAAAACCTATCGCTTTTTTAGGATACTCTACAGGTTTGATTTATAAAGTCGCCTTGATTTTCGCCACTTCTTGGATGGGGATCCTCGGAGCACGGGTAATTGATCGGGTAGGAAAGGGGATACGAACAGCCCCTAGAGATGTAATGGTCAGCGAGAGCGCAGACAAAGACCATATGGGTAGAGCATTTGGAATACATAAAGCCATGGATATGGCAGGTTCTGCCCTTGGTATTTTGTTGGCGTTTTTCTTAGTCAAACAAGCTTCAGGGCATATGGATTATAAGCAAATATTTCTACTCTCAATGATCCCAGCAGTTCTCGGGCTGATGATGTTTGCTTTTGTCAAAGAGAAAAAAGAAGCTCGTGTGATTAAAGAAAGAGAGCCTTTCTGGCAACACGTAAATGGGTTAGACAGACAGCTAAAGCTATACTTAGGAGTAGCTTTTTTATTTACACTAGGCAACTCATCTAACGTTTTTTTACTTCTGAGAGCTAAGAGCGTAGGGTTTGAAGATACTACAGTCATTCTATTGTATTTTATATACAATTTGACGGCGTCACTTCTCGCCATTCCATTTGGGAAAAGGTCTGATCAAATTGGCAGAAAGAGACTATTGGTTGCAGGCTATGTGGTGTTTTCCATGGTTTATTGTGTCTTTGGATTCGCCATGAGTAAAACCGCCATACTGGCAGCTTTTATTCTGTATGGTGCCTATACGGCAATGATTGCAGGAGTTGAAAGGGCCTTTATTGCTGAAATAGCCCCTCCAGACTTAAAGGGAACGATGTTAGGTCTTCACTCCACATTGGTGGGCATTGCACTTTTACCCGCCAGTACTATTGCAGGGCTGCTTTGGACGCAATTTGGAGCATCAGCACCTTTTTTCTTTGGTGCAGCGTTATCCCTCAGTGCAGCGGTTATTTTACAATTTTTTATGACAAAAAAAGCGAAAACAGTTTAGGAGGCCAGTTATGGAGCGGTTAAAACCTGTATTGTCTGCAATTGAAACCCCAAGTATTTTAGATGTGGCAACAGGCTCTGGAGCTTTTTTAGAGACCTTAGCAACTTATGCGACGAATCCTGTTCGCTGTATTGGAATTGATCAGAAATTCCGAGAAGGGCTTAACAAGCCGCAATTTCAATTTGAACTAATGGATGGTCACGAGATCCAATTTGAAGATGCAACCTTTGACATTGTAGGCATTTCAAACTCTCTGCACCATATGAACAATCCTCAAAAGGTGTTGTCTGAGATGGCGAGAGTCCTTAAACCAGATGGCTTGCTGGTTGTCTTTGAAATGGTCAAGGACAATCAAAATGAACGCCAAATGACTCATGTACTCATGCATCATTATTGGGCGGAAATAGATGAAAAGTCTGGGATTTCTCATAAAGAAACTTTCTCGAGAGAAGAACTGGCTCAATTGATTGAGGGTGAAAAATCACTGAATATTTTAGAAAAATGGGAACTGTTAGACGATGGCACTTATGAAGATGAAGACTCTCAAAAGATGCTTACAGAGGCAGTCACCCACTATCTGGAGACTACTAAAAATTGGCCAGAGGCTCAAATTTATGAACAGAAGGCAGCTGCATTATTAGAACGACTCCAAAAGGTTGGTTTTGAGTCTGCCACAGAGTGCTTATATGTATATCAAAAAAAATAATGTTGAAGGACTACAGAGAAATTGTCGTTTTGCGGAGCACTAGTAGGAGGTCTTCATGTCTGAAACGGATCAGTCTTGGAAAAAAAATATATTGCTGTTGATCATCAGTCAGACAATATCATTATTTGGTTCATCTTTAGTTCAATATGCGATTATGTGGTACATCACACTTGAAACCAAGTCGGGCATCATGATGACAATCTATATTATTTGCGGATTTTTGCCAACCTTCTTCTTGTCACCCTTTGCAGGCGTTTGGGCAGATCGTTTTGACAGAAAGAAGCTCATTATTCTGGCAGATGGCATGATTGCTGTCACTACCTTGATCTTGGGTATTGTTTTTTTAATGGGGTACAACGCCATTTGGCTGCTCTTTTTAGCGGCAGGGATTAGGGCTTTTGGGTCTGCGGTTCACAGTCCAGCACTCAGCGCTTTTGTTCCTCAGTTTGTCCCAGAAAGCAAGTTGAATTTTGTTAACGGGATCAATAGCAGTGTTCAGTCTACCACCATGCTCATATCACCTATGGTCAGTGGTGCATTATTGTCCATCGCCCCAATCCAGCAGATATTCTTTATAGATGTGGTGACGGCAGTCATTGGTATATCCACCCTAGTCCTATTTTTAAAAGTGCCGCCCCACGGGAAAGCATTGCAAAAACAAACTGTCAGTTATATCACCGACTTGAAACTGGGTTATAACTATGTCAGACAGCACCATTTTCTCAAAATTTTCTTTATCTACTGTGGTTTCTTGTTCTTCTTGTTTGCACCAGCTGCATTTCTAACCCCTCTTCAGGTCACCAGAAGCTTCGGAGACGATGTCTGGCGCCTGACCGCTATAGAGATAGGATTCTCTGTCGGCATGATGTTAGGCGGACTGGGAATGGCTTACTGGTCAGGTTTTAAGAATAAAGTTCATACTATGATTTTAGCCAATGCAGTAATGGGCATGTGTACCATTGCCTTAGGTCTGACCACACATTTCTGGCTGTATATTTTCTTCATGCTCACCTTTGGAGTAGCGATGCCTTTGTTTAATACGCCAAGTATGGTCATGATCCAGTCAAAAGTTGAACCGGATTATATGGGCAGAGTTTTTGGGATTATGAATATGATTTCTAGCTCTATGATGCCATTAGGGATGCTGATTTTTGGTCCTGGGGCAGATGTGATTCCAATTGAGTGGATGTTGCTGCTCACAGGATTAATGATTTTAGTTCTTACGGTTTCTATGTATTTCAACAAAGAGTTAATTGCAGCGGGAGAACCTTCAAAAACAGCATAGAAAGTGAATAAATCTAAAGCGAGGCGCTATTGACCTCGCTTTTTTTATGTGGTCTTTTATGCAGTCTATTGGATTTATATTTTATCTAGGTATATATAGCGACTTTAGGCAAAAAATGGGTAGAAGTATTCAAGAGAATTTGGAAGATTGGAGGTGCTTTATGAGAAAGTCAGAAAGTTCAAATATCAACCCTGTGAAAACCATTGAAAATACCTTTGCTAAAGCCATTATCAATACTATTCCGGATATGTTCTTTTTAATTGATAAAGAGTATACAATCAGAGATTATAAAGCCAATGACGAGTCGGATTTATACGTTCAACCTGTATTTTTCTTAAACAAGAAAATTCAAGAAGTATTGCCGGAAAACGTTGCAAATGCTTTTGAAACCTATGCTAATAGAGCTTTTGAAACTCACAAAATGCAAATCTTTGATTATCAATTAGATTATCCTGATGGAGCACACTACTTTGAATGCCGTGTCAACAAAATTGAAGATCAAGAGAACTGTGTTGCAATTGTAAGAGAAAATACTGAAATATATGAACATATAAGGCAGATTGAAAGGTCAGAGAAAAATTACAGACGTTTGTTTGAAAGTGCACCTTTTCCAATATTGATTCTCAATGCTGAGACCAGAAAAGTTATTGAATACAATAGACGGGCATTTCAAAAATTTAATTTCAAAGATGAAGCGAACAAAGTCCCAGAGGCTTACTGTGCAGATATTCGTTCTTATAATATTTTCCTAGAGCAAGTGATTAAAAATCAGAATAACCGGGATTTTGAAGTCTTAATGATAGATCGGAGTGGCAACTCGTTTTGGGCACTGCTTTCAGGCATCATGACCCAATATAAAAATCAGTCTTGTGTGCTGTTATCTGTGAATGACATCCGTAAGCAAAAAGATGCCGTGAGAAAATTAGAAGTTGAAAAAGAAAAATTAAGTGAGCGTATCAAAGAGAGAGAATGTATTGAAAAAATAAACAGTTTAACGGAAAACTACACACAAGATATTGAAGTGATTTCTGACAAAATTCTAGAAGCAATTCAGAACGGCTGGAAATACAGTGATATCACTGAAGTCTGTATCCAGATTGGCACCCAGAGGTATAAGACTTCTGGCTTTGCAGCAACACCTTGGATGATGACTGCAGAAATCCACGAGGCGAAACCGTTTCCTGTAATCGTTCAAGTTGCCTATTTAGCTGAAAAGCCAAAGGAAGACGAAGGCCCATTTCTTAATGAGGAACGCAACCTGATCAATAGAATCTGTATACGCCTGTCAGAATTTTTGGAAAAGCAATATTTAAAAATGGAGTTGGAAGAAAAGGAAGGTCTTTTCAATATTGTCTTTAACAAAAGCGGCATTGGCATTGCTATTTTTGATCCGAAGACTAATCAAATTGTTTCAGTGAATCAAAGTGCAGCTGACATTCATGGCTATCCAATAGATGAGTTTATGGACGTTGTTAATAATATGCTGCAATCGCAAAAATCTGTTTTTGTTGCTCAAAAAGAACTGTTTTATATGGGGGATTTGAAAGATAAATGCTTTGAGGTCACTCATTCTAAAAAAGATGGTACTTTGGTAGACTTAAAAATTCAGATTAATAAAGTTGAGTATGCAGGCAAAGAATATGGCTGCTTTATTTTAACGGACATTACAGAGCAAAAATCCATCTTGTCGCTGAACAAACTTCGTGCTGAAAATCTCGAAAGGGATAATCGCTTGATGTGGAGTATCATTCAGTTAGAGAGTGACGGTATTATAGATATGGATCTCTATTTTAAGGATTTGACGGAGCTGATTGGCAAGTCCTATAAGATTGAACGGGTATCGATTTGGCTCTTTAACGAAGCAGAAACTGAGCTAAAATGTGTGAGTCAGTATGAGTTTCTTAAGGGTAAGCATTCTAATGGGGATATACTCAAAATTTCTGAGTTCGAAGCAGAACTGAACTATTTGAAAGTTGCTCGATTTATTGCCACTAGCAACCCTTTAAGCGATCCAAGAACAGCGGGATACGTGACACGTTACATAATACCGAATGGCATTACTGCTATGTTGGACTGTAGCATTACATCGAGTAACAGGCGCATTGGCACACTGTGTCTTGAAGTGGTTGATCGACCTTATGAATGGACTGCTGAAGAGACTGCAAGAGCCTGTCAAATTGCAGAACACATTGGTATGACAGTATTGAATAAAGAACGTCTAGATTTTGCTGAAGCACTTAGAAAAAGTGAACTAGTATTAAAAAGAGCACAAGAAGTATCTCATACTGGACATTTGCTGTTTAATTTGAAAACTAACGAGCTTATTTGTTCTGAAGAAGTTTACCGAATTCTTGAAATACCAAGCGACACCCTAATCGATGCTGCAAAATTCTTATCAGTGATTTATGAAGATGATCTAGATCAAGTCAAACAATACTGGAAAGAGGCAGAAGAAAATCATTACTTCCAGATTGAACATCGGGTAAACACGCCTTCAGGTGTAAAATGGGTCGAAGAAAAAGCAACTTTAGAAAAAGATGCTCAGGGCAACTATTCGTTTAGTATTGGAACCATGCAAGATATTACAGAAAGAGTGAAAGCAGAGATAGAATTAAGTCAATATAGACAAAACTTAGAAGAAATGGTTGTTAAACGTACAGAAGAATTGGAAAAGGCTATGGAAATGGCAGAGAAGGCCAGTCAGGCCAAGTCCACGTTTATATCTAATATGAGCCACGAAATACGCACGCCAATGAATGCCATCATTGGCTATACGCATTTGTTGAGCCGTGAGGCTACGACGGGCAAGCAAAAAATGCAATTAGAGAAAATTAAATACTCTTCTATGCATTTACTTCAAATTATCAATGATATTTTAGATTTGTCAAAGATTGAAGCTAATCGCATGGTTTTTGAAACCACTGAGTTTGAATTGAGTCGACTAATTGACCATATTAGTGAAATTGTGGAGGAGTCGGCGCATAAAAAATCATTAGATTTCTACGTAAATTTGAAACAAGTTCCCACTAGGTTGTATGGAGATGAAACGCGAATCAGTCAAATAATTTTGAACTTAGTCAACAATGCAGTTAAATTTACTGAGAAAGGCAGTGTATCTCTAAATATTCGACAAGAGGAACTCTCTAAAGACGAAGAACGGTTTATGATGACCCAAAAGAATGGTGTTGTAGAGAAGTTCATCGCCCTCAGAATTGAAGTTAAAGATACTGGAATAGGTCTATCAGAAGAACAAATTGCTCGACTCTTTACAGAATTCAGTCAAGGGGATCTTTCTACAACAAGGGTGTACGGTGGAACGGGTTTGGGATTGGCAATTTGTAAAAAAATGGTCGAGCTTCTTGGTGGTAAAATTGGTGTAGAGAGCCAAGTTGGAATAGGAAGCAGGTTTTGGGTTCGACTTCCAATTTTCTGTAAAGACAAAACCTCAACTTATAGCGTGAAACATTTTGAGGGCATGAGCGCATTGCTTATAGACGGTGATCCAGAGGCTATTGGAATCATGGGAAATATATTTGAAGAGTTTGGCGTTTATACTGAAAGTGCAAGTTCAATGGCAGAGGGGATTGAAAAAATAGCTGAAGCCAGTCAAGCGGGCACACCGTATGATCTTTTAGTCATTGATTACAAAATGACTCAAATGGAAGGCGCAGAGATTGTTGAGCATGTCAAGGAACTGAACATGGCGACTTATCCTATTGTAATCATGGTGACATCCTCAGGAGATCATTTAGAAGGTTTTAATGAAAGAGAGACAGATACTTTCCAAATAATTAACAAACCCGTCACTGCCTCTAAATTATTTGATGTTTTAAACCATAACATTTATAAAAAAACAGTAATATCTCCAGAAATGAATGAAATGGATGTTCAATGGCGTTTTAATGTTTTAGGCGTTAAAAATATACTGTTGGCAGAAGACAACCCTATCAACCGAGATGTGACATTGCAGATTTTAGATTTTGATAATTTAAAGATTACAACAGCTGAAAATGGTAAAGTGGCAGTTGAAATGGCACAAAAACAGGTATTTGACTTGGTCTTGATGGATGTGCAAATGCCTTTTATGGACGGTTTTGAGGCCACGCGCCTCATTCGTCAAATGCCAAACTGGAAACATGTGCCTATTATTGCCATGACAGCCCATGCTTTTAAAGAAGATATAGACTTATGCTTAAATGCAGGCATGGATGACCATATATCTAAACCTATAGTCCCTCATAATCTGTACAGTATTTTACTCAAATGGCTTTCAGATTATGGAAGCGACCCTAATAAAAATGAAATGAATTATATGCCGCAGACTTACAAAAAGCAAATTTCACATTCAGATGAGGGACTTCAAATCATTGGGGGATTAGATTTGAAAATTGGTCTGAGAAGCCTTAATGGCCGCATTGAAAATTATGTCAAAATGTTGGATCAGTTTTATAAGGGCCATATTGAGGACGGGATTAACCTTTTAGAGTTAATTAATGAGGGCAACCGAAAGGCAATTTCTGAACGGGCCCACGCATTGAAAGGTGTATCAGGAACCCTGGGGATTGTGGAGATTCAAGATATTTCTAAAGCTTTGGAAATAGGCGCAAAAGGGGACGTCAACTTGTCCGAATTGAAAGAAATGTGCAATGAACTGATTGTAAAGTTAGATCGATTTAAAAAGGATTACACTGCTTATTTAAAGTCTCACAAGTCTTTACAAGACAAAGAAACTTTAACGGAAACTTGTAATCTGTCTGAACTTGGCATACTTTTAGCAAAGCTCGAAAATTTAGTTCGAACAAAAGACACAGGAGCCATTGACCTGATTGATGAGAATCGTAGTAAATTAGAGGGTTGCTTAGGTGGTCGAGGTTTTGCTTTAATGGCATTAATTGACAACTTTGAATTTGAGTCGGCGGCGGTACTTCTACAAGAAATCAGAGATACCTTTTAAGAGGCACTAAAATCAGCAGAGCAAGAGCTGAGGAAGAGGTTAGAAATGAGAATAGGTTATGCATGCTTGACCATTGGAGTTCAGGAAGCTGGACTGAAAACTTGCAACATGAAAAATGCAGACGCCACTCGGTTGACAGCCCTTATTGAAAGCAATCTAAGGGCTCTCGAAAAAATAATCGACTATAATATTGCCAATGACATTCGACTGTTTCGGATCAGCTCAGATCTGATTCCCTTTGGGTCAAGCCCAGTCAATCCGCTGATATGGTGGGAAATTTTTCATGAAGATTTCCTGAGAATTGGCGAAAAGGTAAAGCAGAGTGGCATTCGGGTGTCCATGCACCCTGGACAATATACCGTCATAAATTCAAACAGTGACGACGTGGTTCAAAGAGCCATTTTAGATTTAGAATACCATGCACGGGTCTTAGACAGCATGGCGCTGAACAACGCCCATAAAATCATTTTGCATATTGGTGGGGTTTATAATGACAAGGCAACAGCCATCAAGCGGTTTAATGAGTGTTATCAGACATTAAGCGACGCGGTTCAGCGGCGGCTGGTCATTGAAAATGACGACAAGTCCTATACCATTTCAGAAGTGCTCCAAATTGGAGAAAATTTGAATATACCCGTAGTCTTTGATAATCTCCACAATCAGGTAAACCCCAGTGCAGAACCCCTAGACGATGTCCATTGGATCAAACGATGTCAAAACACTTGGAAAGCAATAGATGGGCCTCAGAAAATTCATTATTCCCAACAAGATCTCTTAAAACCCCCAGGGGCTCATTCAACCACCATTAAGATTCGCAAATTTATGAACTTTTATGAAGACTTGAATCAAAGAGATTTGGACATCATGTTAGAGGTGAAGGATAAGAATCTTTCAGCAGTGAAATGCATTCTTTGCACCACAAAGGACTTAAACGCCAAAGAATTTGAGGTTCAGTGGGGTCTCTATAAATATTCGGTAATGGAAAATTCTCAGGAAGCTTACAAAGCACTGAGGCACCTTATGGGAGAAAAAGAGACCGGTTCAGCCCTGCTATTTTATGAGTGGATTGAAAAAGCCTTAGAAACTCAGGCCACCCCAGTAGGCGCAGTAAATGCAGCCCTACATGTTTGGGGTTACTTTAAGGAAGTGGCAAGCGAGAAAGAAACAGCAGTTTTTTTGAGAGATATCAAGGCCTTCTCAGAAGGTAAAAAATCCCTTTCTGCAGTGAAAAATAATCTTTGGCGGTTGACAGTCAAATACAATGAAGGAGATCTGTTAAATTCTTTATACTTTTTCTTATAGAGTTAAAACTATATAATGAAGGTATATCAGTTTTAGGGAGGCTAAAGCATGGACATTAAGGGGTTTAAAAGTGCACTGAGCAGCGAAGGATTTTGTGACCTCAGGTACCAAGATTTTTCTGAAACAACGATTAAAGGCAGCAAGAGAGAAATTGACACCGTTTCAGTGACAAAGAAAAGCGGCGGAAATGTGAGAGTCATGACTGGTGGCGGCTTTGGGACATTTTGCTTTAACAATCCAGCCGATGTGGCTTTTGCCATGAAAGAAGCTAAGTTGGCAAGCGACTTGATTGAAGGCCATTGTCCTCTGGAAAATATGGAAATTAACGTTGACCATGTGAAGGTACAATCCAAAATGGATCCTCGCCAAGTCGCTATTGAAGACAAAAAGGAAATGTTAAACGCATACATTACCTTAATTATGGACTACGAAGGCATTGCTAATTTAGAAACTGAGTATTATGAACAGTTTACAGATACATTAATTATCAATAATAGAGGCACAGAGGTCAGACAAGAAGAACTGATCTGCGGTGTTAGCTTTAGAATAACTTCAAAGCGAGGGGATTTGACACAAATTACTCGCTTATCTCTAGGGGGCTCAGAAGATTATAGCCAGCTTTTGAATCAGAAGGAAGTGGTTCTGGCAAAGGCAAAGCAATCAGTAGATTTATTAGATGCTGAACCTGTGGTCGGAGGCAACTACGATGTGGTCTTAGACCCAGATGTCAGCGGTTTATTCATTCATGAAGCTTTTGGCCATTTAAGTGAATCTGATAATTTGATTGGAAACGAAGTGTTAGCAAAGACCATGACCTTAGGTTCTGCCTTTTCAGTGCCTGAATTCAATGTCATTGACGATCCAACCCTTGTCGGACACCCTGGAAGCTATGTGTACGACCATGAAGGCACCAAGGCGAAACGCATTCAATTGATTAAAGACGGCAAACTCAGTGGCAGACTTCATTCCCTTGAAAGTGCTAATCGTTTAAATGAAATGCCAACAGGTCACTCCAGAGCAAAACACTTTGGTTTTACCCCAATCGTGAGAATGGGCAATATCTACATCGATAAAGACTGTCATAGTTTAGAAGAAATGATTGGCTCTATTGATAAGGGTCTCTACTTATTCGGCTCCGCAGGTGGACAAACCAATGGGGACACCTTTACTTTTGCTGTACAAGGAGCTTATAAAATCGAAAAAGGTGAAATTAAAGGGATGGTAAGGGATTTGGCTCTCACAGGTCAGCTCTTTACGACCCTTAATAATATTGAAATGATCGGAGACGAAGTAGAATTCTGCAAATCTGGTGGCTGCGGTAAAGGGGGTCAAATCCTGATCAAGTCAGGCAAAGGCTCTGCGCCAATCAAAATCAAAAACATGGGCATAGGAGGCAAATAGCATGAGAGAGATTCTTGAAGGGGCGTTAAAAGTCTGCGACAGTGCAGAAGTTTACTATAGAGAAATTTTGAGTACCACAGTCTCCATTGAACGGGGCAAAATTCAAGAAATTTTATCCAATAAGAAAAACGAAGTATCTTTAAGAATTGTAAAAGATGGGAATATGGGAACGGCAGTTGCCACCAGCCTTGAAGACGAAACTTTGATTGAGCGGGCGTTGATATCGTTGAAACATCAAAAGTCTGAGCCTATTGAGTTTCCAAACGAACCTATGAGCGATGTCTACTGCGATTCAGCCGAAGTCAAAGAGATGACTACGGAAGAGTTGGTTGAATTTGCTATGGGCGTTTCCAACAGACTCAAAGAAACTGCACCAGATGTAGCAACAGGAGTCTATGTCAGCAAAGAAATCAAAGGTGTCCGACTCATGAATAGTGCAGGTTTTGATGACGGTTATGAATATACCAATGTTCTTTTAGGCATGAATACTTACAATGAACAAGGTTTTTACGGTGCAGTAAAAGAATATGCCACAGCAAAATTGCCAACGGTGAGACAAGCAGACATCGACAAATTGATTTTTAGACACCGCTTGGATGAAAAGCCCGTTTCCCTTGGAAATGAAAGAATGCCAGTTATCTTCACAGGAAATGTTATGGGTGCTCTTATGCTGAGAGTCCTTGGCGGCGTAAACGGGGGCAATGTTGTTAAGGAGCTGTCTCCTCTAATTGGCAAAATAGACATGCCTATTTTTTCAGATAAAATTACCATTCGAGACGACGGAGGCATGCCTTTTGGCTGCAACTCCTTTAAGTTTGATGATGAAGGCGTTCGTGCTCGAAATACCACCCTTTTTGAAAAAGGGGTTTTAAGAAACTATTTGCTGAATATCGGACAAGCTAAGAAACTCGACATGAAACCAACAGGTAACGCCGTTAAACGCACCCTGTTCTCAAAAGAAATTGAAGATGCCCCATCAGTGTTTGATACCAATATGGTCATTGAGGGAGACTCCGTTCCAGACGAAGAGATCATTAAAAGCGTGAAACGCGGACTTCTGATTACAGGCGTTATGGGTGCTCATACGGGTAATATTATTCAAGGCGAATTCTCACTAAATATTTCTTCAGGCTTCCTTATTGAAAACGGGGAACTGGTGGGGAAAGTGAAAGGCTGTATGATTGCAGGCAATATCTATGATCTGTTCAAGAATGTTGAAGCGGTTGGCTCAGAATATGAAGTCATGAGAAGTATTTTCTACAACATGGGTTATTCCCCAATGGTACTGTTCAGCGAGGCTAATATTGTAGGTCAATAGAGATGATGAAAAGGGGTAAATAAGAAAAAGGGAAAGCAGAAAACGGACAAATAGGGAAAAAGGAGTTGTTGTTATGGCTTTATCAAACAATCAAATTCTAATACCTCAAGAGGGCTGGATAGATGTCAGCGATACTGTCAAAGTGAGTACCAGTCATTTTGAAGAATGTAACATGGCGTTAGTCCATTCAGAGGGTGAGGGCCTATTGGTTGACACCGGGTATGAACCGCCAGAAACTCAGCGAATGCTGGACTATATCCATCAAAACAGTATTCAGCTTAAGGGCATTATCATCACCCATCACCATGAAGATCATGACGGGAATTTAAAGGATTTTGAACCTTTGACAAAAACACTTTGGGATCCTAAAAATACTGTTGAGGGTCAAAAGCTCACAGTGGGTAAAAAGACCCTGAGCATTCTCCATACGCCAGGACATTTTCCCGAAGGGGACTTGAGTGTCCTTGTAGAGGACGAAAGCGTCCTGATTTCGGGTGATGTTTTATATGCATGCTTGCCGCCTCAATTATGTTATGGCGCAAAACCCGTTGTGCTTAGAGAAACAATAGATCGCATTGCTAAAGCCCAGTACCGCTGGATTATACCGGGACATGGAAAAATTTTGTCAGGTCAGATGATGACCGATATGGCACTGGGTTATATAGATGAATTATACAGATGTCTGAATAAAGTTATTTCATCTGGTGGGCAATTGGAAGAGGCTTTAAAAATCAGCCTTGACTCTTGCATTAGCCATCGGGACTGGATGGTAGACGAACCAGCGCTGGACCTTCATAGACAAAATATTGAGGAATTATTTGAGAGTCTGTCAATGATGAGAGATTCAAACTGTTGAATAAGGGGTGTAGGGTATGAGACTTCTAATTATTGGCAATGGCATTGCCGCACAATCTGCAGCAGAAACTTACCGAAAATTGAATGCCGAAGATGAAATTCTGATGGTGTCAGATGAGCATCATTTGACCTATCAGCGGATCAAATTGTCCCATTACCTCAGCAAACCGGAATTTGAAGACGATGAATTACTGGTAAAACCTGCTTCATGGTACGAAGAAAAGAAAATAGAAGTTAAATTAAACACAAAGGTCATACACATCGACTTTGATCAAAAACAAGTGAAAACTTTGGCGGGAGAAATGTTAAGCTATGACAAACTTCTTTTGGCCACTGGCGCTCATGCGTTTATGCCTCCAATCAAAGGGGCAGATAAAGATGGGGTGTTTGCCCTCAGAACTATAGAAGACCTTAAATCCATATTAACTTACGTGAAGGATCGAAATCATGTGGTGATTATTGGGGGCGGTCTTTTAGGCTTAGAAGCAGCTCAAGGCTTGGTAGAACTAGGTAAAAAAGTGACTGTTTTAGAATTTTTCCCATATTTATTGCCGCGTCAAATGGATCAAGAAATGTCCAAGGTGGTACAGCGACAATTAGAGGCTGAGGGCATTCAGTTTGCCCTAGAACGGACTTGTGGGGAAATACTGGGAGACCAACAGGTCAGCGGTATATTATTCGGCAGCGGCGAAACCATGGCGGCAGACGCTATTATTGTTTCGGCAGGTGTCAGACCCAATCTAGCCCTTTTCAATGAAACTGCTCTTGCAATGAACAAAGGGGTTATTGTCAACGAGCGGATGCAAACCAATCTCCAAGACGTGTATGCCGCAGGGGATGTGGCTGAATACAACGGCGTAGTCTTTGGACTTTGGATTGCTGCCAACGAACATGGCCGAATCGCTGGATCTAATATGGCAGGAAAAGAGATGGTTTACGCCGCCCCTCAAATGGTCACGACCCTTACTATAGGAGAGGTGAAGATGTTCTCTGCAGGAGACGTTTCTGAGCCTGAGTCTACCATCACATGGCAATCTGAAAACAGTTTCCACCGACTGTATGTCAAACAAGGGCATGTGGTTGGCGCTGTTTTAACGGGTGACATGGCACTTATGTTAAAAGCAAAAAACATGGCGGTAAAACATAAGGAAGTACCTGCTTTTGAAGGCAGTGAAGAAGAGTTGTTCATGAAGCTCATGGAAGCTTAAGCTATCCAGCACTGAGACAAGTAAATTATAAAAAAGCCCCAGCACTTTCGTGCTGGGGCTCTTTACATGATGCTATTTCACTTGGATTTGAACTTTGCTGGATTTTGGCTCGAGTTTAGGAAGGTTAATTTTTAAAATGCCGTCCTCGAGACTAGCTTCGATGGCTTCTGGATTGATGTTTTTTAGCATCATGCCTCTTTGCATTGAGCTGACGCGGCGTTCTCTGTGAACGTAATGGTCATTCTCTTCGTCTATATTTTCTTCTTTTTTAATGCTGATTAGCAGTTGCCCGTCTTGATAGTCCAGATGAATTTCTTCTTTTTTTACGCCGGGCATTTCAGCTTCAATGAGATAGTATTGATCCAGTTCTTTTACATCCATTTTAAAAGTGTCGTTTTTTAAACTTCTCATGTTGAAGAAATTGTCATCCCAAAAATCATCAAACATATTATAGAAGTTCATTAAATCGGTTCCATTTTGCTTTCGCAGTTGGCTCTTGCTGAAAGGGGTTAAAGCTAACATAATGACTCCTCCTTTAATAGTGATTAATTACTTTTTGAGATTAGCACTCTAACTCTTCGAGTGCTAATCTTTGATTATAAAATACACCTTTTTGCCTTTTGGGTCAATGGATTTAACAGAAAATTCACAATTATTTTACTTTTCTTCATAGGTTTCAGGTACCATTCGAAGGGTCTCAATTGGAGTGGACATTTCAAGCTGCTCAAAGAAAACTTCCATAAAAACCCCATGGCCTTTACGTAGATCACAAGAGGGACTCTCTTCAATGCCGAGCAATTCAACCATTTGACAGCCGTCTTTTAGGAGTGGCTTCAACTGTTGGAAAAAGGGTTCAAGGATCTTAACACAGTGTTCTCTGTACTCAGGGGTATTGTAGTCTGAATAATTGAGAGGGGCTCTGTCTACTTGGCCAGAAACGTTAGAGGCTGGTGCAAATGAAACCTCAGGGCAAGGCAGTTGCATCATTGATATGCCATTTGAAAGATAGTTTGCAATATAAGTGCTGAAAGGACCAACGGCTCTTTCCCAACCACAAAGCACCACATTTTGATTAAGGGTACAGTGAGCAACAATGGCAATTTTTTTGTTTCTGACCATTAGGCAGCCCTTTTAGTTTGTAAAGTTTCGCCAGTTACACTTTTTGGCAGACGGGCAATCAAAATAGCAACCAATACACAACTTGCAATTTTATCCACCAAATTGCCTGTGATTCTAGGAATGAATGTAGCCGTAAAGATATCGTTTCCACTTTGGAGGAGCCAAGCCACTAAGAAGTCAGTGCCACCGCCAGTAAGACCGCCATAAATCCAAATCGCAATGGGGGTCCCTATGAGGGGTGCAACGATAGAAAGCACTAAACCGACTGCAACCGCAACTTTTAAATCAAATCTTGTTCGTTTAGCCACAAAACCTACAATTAGACCCACTGCAATGTTTACAAGGGCAAAAGGGATATCTTGAGGGCTGGTCAACACACCTTGAATTAAGTTCGTGAGACCTCCTGTAATGGCACCGGCAAAGGGGCCAAAAAGAGCGGCAACAAAAATAGTACCAATGGTGTCTAGAAAAATTAAGGGAATTTTGAGCATGGAGACTGTTGTGCCTAGCACTAAGTTGATTGCAATTCCTAGGCCGCAAAGAATCATAAGACGTGTGTTCAGTTTCATAATAATGTTCCTCCTCAAAAAAAATTAGTCTCAATGATGAATAATGACACCATTAGACTAACTTTTCTGAAAAGCACTATCAAATTTACATTTTCTATGGATAAAAGAAATGCATAGAAAAAACTTATAAAGATGGCAATAACTAACGTACAATTTTATTTTGCATCACTGGGGAATATATTCAACTGTGTGGCCAAAATGCCCATAAGGATAAGGACACACCCTAAATAACCTCTAGCAGACATGGTTTCACTCAGGAGCAATGCACCACCTATTGCACCGAAGACGGATTCCATGCTGAGAATAATGGCTGCATGGGAAGGTTTTGCATTTTTCTGTGCAACCACTTGAAGGGTATAAGCAATGCCTACTGACAGAAGGCCTCCGTATAAGATTGGAACCATCGCCTGAGAAATGCCTGTCATGGTGATGTCTTCAAAAATAAAGGCGGTCAACAAACTGAGCACGGAACAAGTGGCAAATTGAAGGGCTGAGAGTTTTAATGGTTCAATTTTGTCCGCAAAGTAGTCGATGGTCAAAATGTGGATAGACCAGAAAACAGCTCCAATCAGTTCGAGCAAGTCTCCAAAACTGATGGAAAAGTCTTCATTGACGCTGAGAAGGTACAAGCCTACTACTGCAATTGCAACGCCTAACCAAGAATTTTTACCAATTTTATGTTTTAGAAAAATGCCAAATAGAGGAACTAAGACCATGTATAAACCCGTAATAAAACTTGCTTTTCCAGCGGTGGTATAGTTTAATCCGACTTGTTGTAAAGTTGCGGCAATGTAAAGAACGCAGCCTACCATCAGACCAGGCAGGATAGCCTTAAAAGTACTTATCTTGGGTTGGTCAGAAGGGGTTTTAGTTTTTTCTTTTTTTGAATCGAAATAAATAATGAGTGGGACAAGGGAAAGGCTTCCCAGCGCAAAGCGGATACCATTGAAGGTAAATGCGCCAACAAATTGTGAGCCTACTCGTTGAGCCACAAAGGCAAAGCCCCAAATAGCGGCGGTGAGCAGTAGTAAGAGGTTTGCGGTCAGTCTTTTCCGATCCATCGTTAATCTCCTTAGTCTTTTGAGTCTGTTTTTGATCTGTGACTGTACATGAAGTGTTTGCTTAATATATAATTCTATAGAGAGTCTAAAATCCCTTTAGACAATTTACAAATAGGAAATATTCATTTTGTAAAAAATACAAAGCCGATTTTTCGTATATTATTTTGTATCTTTTTCTAAGTGGGTATCAATACAGTGTCGGAAAGGAGGGTGGTCATGGGTTCTAAAAAACATTCCATTATGTTTGTACACTTGAGAAGGCAAATGATCATTTTTTTGATCCTCTTAGGAACTTCTTTAGTTATATTTTTTAGTTTTAGTTTACTGTCTGCTCAGAAACAAAATGACTCCACCAACTTACTTGAAGCCATTGCTAAACAACGGATGCTGACTCAAATGATTGCCAAAGATGCATCCCGATTGTCAGTATTGGACACAGCCATCAAGTCAGAAGATCGCATTCAATCGGTGTCCTTGCTCAGTGAAAAAAGGGTAGCAGCAAAACGTAGTATTCAAGAGTCGATACTTGAATACGATAAACGCTTCTTGCTCCTCAGAACGGGGTATGTTCAAACGGAGTATGGGAAAAATCGTCTGGATTCCAATGCAAGGGCAAAAATTGAAGATAATTTGATAGAAACTGAAGTATTGTGGCGACAGTTCAAGACAAACGCTGAGATTTTGATCCATGAGAACCCTGAAGAGCAAGATTTCAAGCGAGCGCTGATTTTTATTAACGAGAATAACTTGTTATTGTTAGAGCAAAACGAAAGTTTAATTAGTGATCTTTTAGCGGTTTTAAATAAGGATTATTCAAATGAACGAAACTTACTGATGATTTTGATTGGTGTAATTGCCCTAGTTGCATTGGTGACCATTCGGAGGCTTTACAGGTATCTATACAAACCTATGGATATGCTGATGGTAAATTTTCAAGAACTGGGTTTAGTCACAGTTGAGGATGTGGAAGGAAAGCCAGTAAGTCCTATTAACCAAATTGCATGGGAAGTCGACCAAATGTTTAGTGGCTATTCAGAATTAATTCACATGATTGAAATGATTAATTCCAGCAACTCATTTACAGATACCCTTAACAATATTTTTAACAGGTTCCGTAAATTTGTACCCTATACCCATATTGGAATTGCTTTGTTTAAGGATGATGAAAGTACAGTGTTGACAGCCTCCTACGGCGTTTCCGAAAAAATCCACGAAGGATTAGGGGCTGCATTAGCGGGGCATACCACGGATATCAGCGAAAGCAGTTTGCTGAAAATAATGGAAACAGGTCAGCCTAGAGTGATCAATGATTATGACAGTTATTTTAAAACAAGGCCTGTGAGGGGTTATAGTCAAATTATTCTCAAATATGGAGTCAAATCATCTATTACCTTGCCGTTAATGGCAAATGAAAAGCAAATTGGTTTTATTTTCTTTTCCAGCTCTGAGAAAGATGTCTATGAGGCGACACATATTCAATTTTTAAAAACGGTCAGCAATGCCATCGCCATGTCTATGGAGAAAAACGTCATGGTTGACGAATTGCTTTACTCTAGCATTTTGGCCTTAGCAAAATTGGCAGAAGCCAGAGATGAAGACACTGGAGACCATTTGATTAGGATGAAGAACAACGTTATGCTGTTGACTCAGCTTCTTTCACGAGAAGGGGTTTACAAGGATCAAATTACAGCTCAAATGATCAATGACATTGAAAAATTTAGTCCGATGCATGATATTGGTAAAGTGGGCATACCAGACGGTATTTTACTAAAACCAGGAAAACTCACTCCTGAAGAGTTTGAAATTATGAAGACCCATGCGGCGTATGGGGCGGATGTTTTAAACACAGCAGAGGCCAACATGATTAAACGAGGCAAGAGTATGTTTTCAGAAGGCATTGCCATTGCCATTGGACATCATGAGAAATGGGATGGCAGCGGTTATCCAAATGGAGTTTCAGGTGCAGATATACCCCTCTCAGCCAGGATTGTGACGGTTGCAGATGTTTTAGATGCTCTTATGTCCAAAAGACCCTACAAAGAGGCATTCACCTTCGAAAAGAGCGTGGAAATAATACTGAGTGGACGGGGAACTCATTTCGATCCGTATATTATTGATATCTTTGAAAAACATCTAGATTTATTTAGAGATATCTATGCAGATGAACCTAAAAAAGGACTATCGGATTGTTAATCCGATAGTCCTTTTAAGTATAGTGTTTTAATATAGTAATTCGTTATAGTGAATGAATATAGTATTTCGTTATAGTGATTTGATACACTGCGACCCTGTACTTAGGCAGCTATTCGCCCTCGCCTAAAGGAAACGTCAGCTTTACCCGTTTGTAATTGCCACATATGCCAAAAGACATAAGGCACAATCAAGACGAAGTTTGCAATGCCCCAGTATTTTAATAATGTAGGGTTTTGCCAAGACGAAGCGTTCATGACTGTTGGGAAGAGGTTTGGCAAACAAGCTCGAATGAGAAGATGGGTTGCCAAGGTGTAAACCCGTGAAATAATATAGAGTTCTGGACGCTTCATAAGAATTGGATAAAGCTCAGCTGCCAATAGGATGCAAATGGATGAAGCGAAGTACTCCTTACTTTCACCGAAGACAAAGCAAAGGTTCCAAGTTGTGTAGGCAAAATTCCAAAATGCAGTGGTATAGGCAATCAGGTCCCCATGTTTTTCTTTGGAAATTTTCCAGTATTTCATTGGGAATGGAATCGTTACACAGAGCAGGAAGCCGCACATGGCGTTAAATAAATTTCCAGTGGTAAAGTCTTTCATCGTCGCTTCCATGATGTTTAGGAACAGAATGCTATAAAGGAACCATATCGCCCAAGGTTTTTTGAGGATTTCCCAGACTTTGCCCTTACGGTCTTCGTAGTTGGCAATTCTTATAAATCCAACCACAATGGTAGGCAGAATAACGCTTAGAATCTTTGCCCATCTAAACCATCCTTGAACACCGCCCATGAGCCATAAAGGGAAGGTGAGAAGAGTGCAGACCCAGAAAATGCTTGCAAATTTGTAGTGTTTTCTCATGACACCGATAATGACCAGCAAAAACAGGGTGTATGCTGTCATAGACAGTGCGTATTGCCAAATAGGTGTAGACAATGTAAAACCTCCTAAAAAAAAATATAAGTGCGGATGTAAAACTGAATCAGATAACATAACGAACGTTCGGTTTGTTTTTATGAT
The DNA here is from genome assembly GCA_964404895.1 of uncultured Peptostreptococcaceae bacterium. Taxonomy (GTDB): domain Bacteria; phylum Bacillota; class Clostridia; order Peptostreptococcales; family Acidaminobacteraceae; genus JBGSUZ01. Next base: position 475,851 of record CAYOLV010000001.1, read on the forward strand.
AGCACTGTTCATTTCGGTCGTCAACGCACTGCTTTTTTAGTAAGGTCTCTTGTGGTATAATCAGTTTGAATAAAGGAAAAACCTTGATTTTGCCTTGTTGATAAACAGTATAATCGAGTGTTTTCTTCTACAGAAAGAGGGAAGGCTCATGCCTAAACAGGTCAAAAGAAAATCGGAAATATTGGAAACCGCTAGAAAAGTTATTAATGAGAGAGGTATCCAAGGGGCTACTCTTAGAGCAATTGCCGAGGAGGCAGGGGTCAGCACGGGTGCAATCTATCATTATTTTAAGTCTAAAGAGGAAATTATGTACGCCGTTATGGATGAAAGTCTTTCGGTTTCCACTCAAATTGCAGCAGATGCTATTTCGACTCACAAAGATAAAGCGCTTGTCTTGAATGAGATTATTGAGAATATTTATGAACGCTTTAATAAAGTTGAAGACAACCGCATTCAATTCTATTTGGCAAAGGAAGCCATGATGGGAGACCCTGAACTGGCGGAAAAGTTCAAATTTAAGTATAGTGAGTGGATAGGACATAGCAAAGAATTGATTCAGTTTTTGTATGAGAAACCCGAGCACCCCCTAGACGATGCAGTTGCTTCTTTACTGATAGGCGCTGTTGATGGTATGGTTATGCAGTTGCTTTTAGGGGCAAATGTTGTTTCAGCAGACGAAATGGGCAAGGTGTATGCCATTTTATTAAAAGAGGGTTTGCCCAACTTTATAGATCAAATTAGAAAAGCCACCGAGGAACAGTAGCAAGACATTTTTGTCTGCGAAGTCCTCGGTGGCTTTTTTTTATAACAAAGATTCGATCATTGGCTCAATATCAAAAGGTGCAATAAGCGGTTCATAGCGTTTAACTACATTGCCCTTTCTGTCGATGAGGAACTTAGTGAAATTCCATTTGACAGAATCATCCTTCAAATACTCAGGATATTGATTTTCTGTGATTTCTTTAAGTATTTTGCCCATGGCGTTAGAAGTATCAAAGCCTTCAAATGGCGCCTTCTCTGTCAAATAATTAAAGAGTGGGTGAGCGTTCAAACCTCTAACATCTGTCTTTTCAAAAAGTGGGAAGTTTACACCATAATTGATGCTGCAGAAGTTTTTAACATCGGCTGAATCCCCTGGTTCTTGCTCTTTAAATTGATTTGAAGGGAAACCTAAAATTTCAAGACCTTGATCTTTGTAACGGTCATAAAGCTTTTGAAGATCTTCATATTGAGGGGTAAAACCACACTTGCTGGCAGTATTCACCACAAGTAAAACTTTGCCTTCAAAGTCCTTCATAGTGCTAGGATTAGAATCAATATCAGTTAGAGAAAAATTGTAGATCGACATGTAATCACCTCATTATATATTTTATAAAATTCAATTTGATACAATTAATATATCGCGAATTGTTTTTTTTGTCAACCGTCATAAAAAAAATAAAATAGGCTTGCAGTTGTGTACAAAAAAAATCCGAGTGGGGTCACTCGGATTTTTTTGTAGAGTCTATAGCGCTTAACAATTCAATCGGATAGGGTGAAAATAAAGTTTGTCCCATTAGGTAAGGCTCATTAAAGCGCAAGGTCCATGAACGGAGCAACGACAGTAGGCTGGACAAAGAGATTTTCTGTTCTTGATACAAAGCCAGCTGTTCTAAAAAGTACACTTTTTCAGAAGGATTCAAGCCTTTTTTAAAATAGCCAAAGACATGGTGCAACGTGTTGATATTTCTGCTGATAGATGGAGGCGATGACAACAGCCGCATGAGTTTAATTTCATACTGAGCATAAACCGCAGTCATAGGTTCTCTTTTATGATTGGCTACAATTTGGCCTAAATCTTTTAACAAGTTAGGACTAAGAGCCATAAACAGATATTTATTTTTGGCATGGAATGAGACAAGCGCCTCAGCGCTGCCATTAGCTTTTGTCTTTCGGAAGTCGCTCTGACTAAAGATTGAAATTAAAAAATGATCCCTTAGAGAAGCATTGAGAAGCCTGCCTTCATTTTCAAAGGGATGAAGCGGAAAACGGTCTATCATAGCAGTAGCAAATAAACCAGCCATTTTTTTAGGAATTACATCAGATTTCCCAATACCCTTATAAAGTCTTACGTCTCCAGTACCGCAAGAGGGAGAGCGGTGTTTTAAAATAAATCCATCAACGGTATCATAGTCAAGTTCTTTATAAAACTGCATGGAAAACTGGTGCATCTTAGGAGTGACGTCCTCTCCAGTTTTGGAAAAAACAAGAGAAGGATTACCATCAATATCTACAAGACGCAGCGCTTCTCTTGGAACTGGTAGACCAATTGCCATTTCGGGGCAAACTGGAATAAAATTCACAAAGGGTTTCAGAAGTGAAACAATATTGCTGTGAATCATGCTACCGTCATAACGGCAAGCTTCGTACTCTAAGCATTTGCTGATGATTACATTTGGAATGGCATGAGTGATCATATGAGCCCTCTTTCACTGGATTTGATTTTACCCTTCTTCAATTGATACACATTTAGGACAGAAATAATCAAACATATTAAAGAAACGATTATCATCCACAGGGAATTTGAAAAAATAGCAAGTAAGGCATGTATACCCGCAAATAGGCAAGGTATGGTTAATAAAGCAAAGGTGATAGCAAAATTTCTACCGTCATTCTGGCCAATATCCATGGAGAAAGGCCACGTGATTTTATCCATCAGCATGGAGAGGGTGACCATCAAGCAAACAAAGGCGTTGATTAGAATTAAGTCATCTAAAATACCTATCCCACCTAATGCGAAAGTCATTAATGAAATGACCAGCATGGGTGGCCATACAAATTTGGCACAGAGACCAAACACAGAACCGATATAGGCACTTCTCATACTTTGGATAGGTAAAATGTCATATACCCAACTCCCTTTTGGATTTTCTGTACGCTTGGCGTAGAAAACTACTGAACTGGTTGCTACCGCACAAAAATAGAGACTTAAAACGACTAAAGGTGATTCCTTCATAATTCGGAACATATTATAACTATAGTCACTGCCCATGTTAATGAAAATAATAATTGGCGCGATTAACATTGAAACGTATAAGGGATAAATGGTTTGTTTCATTTTTCGGTCATTGCCCGAAACACTGTAACCAAACATGTAGAAGGCTTGGGCTTCATGATCTTTCTTAAAGATAGTTTTGGAAATGGCTTTATGCCAGTGAAGCTTTAACTCGTATAAGCCTCTCTTTTTCTCACCTTCAGAAAGCATTTTATTCAAATTGTCTTCTAATATTTGACCTGTCACTAAGAAGTGAAGCGTCAAAATTATCAAAATAACAGCTGTTGCAGCTAACCCTATAGTTAAAGCTGGATAGGCTGCATCTGGGCTGAACATAGTTGTAAAGTAAGTCAGCCAGTAAGAAGGAACTAGGAGGTGCCACCAGGCAAACTTTAGTGTAGCAGAGAGATTGACTAGGTCTGTCACCCGAAGAACCACTTGATAACCCACCATGATCAAAACGGTCAATAAAATTTGGAAACCAGATACCATGTCTTTCAATTTTTCACCGTCAAAGAATTTAAGAATCATGCCATAAAGGTAATAAGCCAAGGCGACACAAATCAAGTTGGAAAGTGGGATTGCCAGTGCCATCATAGCGACAATGCTCCATTTCATTTTAACAATGAAGGGAATGAAAATGAGGCTATAGAGAGATGCCGTATTGATAGCCATATAAATCACTGCCAAAGTGGTTTTAGCGGCTGAGATTGTTTTAGTATCTACAGGTTTAGTCGCCAGTATAGTACTGTCTTTTGTGTCTAAGATAATGACAGGGAAATCTGTGATGACTCCCAAGAACTGCATGACAAAACAGACCAAATAGCAAATAGATAGTGCCAGTCCCGAGTCTGTGAAAAGGAAGCCATAAATCATTAGGAAGAGGGAACAAAAGGCATAACTCAGACTCTTGCCCCAATTAAAAAGGCTCATATCTTTGTCGGCTTGAAGTCCCTTACCACTGCTATCGTCGTCGCTTTTCTTTTTTCGAAGAACCTGACTTTGCCAGCCTCTTGTCAGCATTTTTGTTTTAAGCTCCATAATAACCAGCATTTTCTCAAAATCTATGCCGAAGTGTTCGTATAGTTTCTTTATATGCCTGAGCCATTCAAATCTGCTTTTCATCGGGCAGCCTCCTCAGACATCATTGTGATTAAGTCATTTGCCAATTCGGAATGGTTATCAAAGCCAGTAAGGGTATTAAAGAGATTCTCCAAATTGCTGGCCGTGCTGGCGGCTTTTAAAGATTCAAAGTCACCGTCTGCGACTATGGCACCATCATTTAGAATCAGAATTCTGTCACTGATTTTTTCAACCACTTCCATAACGTGAGAAGAATAGAAAACAGTCTTTCCACGTTTGGCAAGACCGTGCATCAGTTCTTTAACCACAAGAGCTGTATTGGCATCTAAACCGCTGAGGGGTTCATCTAAGAATAAAACCTCTGGGTCGTGGATCAGGCTGGCGATGATCATGAGTTTTTGGCGCATACCCTTAGAGTAACTAGAAATTCTAGAAGAAAGGGCTTCTGACAGCTCAAAAACTTTTGCCATTTGGTTAATACGCAGAAGAGCCGTTTCCTCATCTAACTCATAGAGGGTACTGAGAAATTTCAAATACTCCATACCCGAAAGGACATCGTATAGATCTGAGACTTCTGGCACATAACCGATATGTTTCTTATAGGAGTGATCCCACTTTTTAAGATCCTTCCCAAAGAGTTCTACGGTGCCATTATATTCTGTTATAATGCCAAGAAGAATTTTCACTGTTGTAGATTTTCCTGCTCCGTTGGGACCTATATAACCAATAATTTGTCCGGGGTATATTTCGAAATCGATATCTTTAAGGACTTCTTTTGTACCATAACTTTTTTGTAGATGGGTAATGCGTATGACAGGTTCCATGTTAGGCCTCCAAATTTTTGTTATCAAATTAACAACATCGTATAAGTTTAATTATAGAGTCATAACCTTAAATATGTCTTAAGTAACTTTGCAATTATATGACAATATAGGCATGATAATGAAAAACGGGATGGTTTGCATGATATGAACCTTCATGTGAGTATGATTCTTTAGAGCTCAATTAAATCTCGGCTAAACTGGTTGAGGGATTCAAAACCTGTCTCTGTAATGAGAACAGAATCTTCTATTCGAAGACCGCCCCAGTCAGGAATATAAATGCCTGGTTCGACAGTCAGAACCATACCCGCTTCAAGGGTATCTACAGAAGATTGACTCAAATTTGGAGCTTCGTGGACTTCTAAGCCAGTACCGTGACCAAGACCTTGATAGTAGTAGTCTATGTATTGATTGGTGATAATTTCCCGTACCTTTTGATCTGGAGTGGTGCCACTTGCTCCTGGTTTAAGTGATTTGATGGCCTCCCACTGGGCGCTTTGAATCAAATCATAAACTTCTCTTTGCTTGGGACTTGGGCTGCCTAGAATAACCGTACGGCTAATATCTGCATGGTAGCCTTTATACAAAGCACCAAAATCAAACAGTATAAAATCGCCCTTTTCCACAGTCTCTTTTCCCGGCTGACCATGGAGGAGGGATGTTTTTTTGCCCCCTAAAATAATGGAATCAAAGGAAAGTCCTTCTGCTCCATTGGTTTTTAAATGGAACTCCAGATGGGCCGTTAACTCCAGTTCACTAACACCAGCTTTGATTAGAGGCAGAGTTAATTCTAATGCCCGATCAGAGATCTGAGCAGCCGTTCTCAAATTTTCGACTTCCTCTGCATCTTTAACACGGCGTAAAGTTTCTACTAAACCTTCGGTGGGTATTAAGTCATATTGGCTCATTTCAGAAACTAATTTAGCATAAGCGGCATGACTGAGAGCATTGCTTTCAAATCCTAGAGTCTTGAAGCCAGACTGCATTCCTGCAAAATGATAAGATTCTGTGCCGCAACGTTTGTTTTCAATCCAATTGAGTACTCGAATCTCTTTGTGGCATTCCTTTGCAGCTTGTTCAGTGTAGCGGGGGTCTGTGAAAAAATAGCAGCCTTTTGCTGAGACAATCAGGTGTGCAGATTCCCCAGTAAAGCCACTTAAATAATTTACATTGGGAACGCTGGTAACCAAAAGGGCGTCGATCCCTTTGGTTGATAAAAGCGGCAGCAAATTTTGTATGCGTTTCATATGTCATCACTCCTTCTATGATATTAGTATCATCTTAAAAAGCAGATGACAATGACAATTGACAAAAAATAAAAAGGGAATAGAATGATAATATAAATAGCATATACCCATAACTCAATTGATTTTGGAGGAATTATTATGAAAATTGCTTTGCCGACGCGAGAAAATCAGATTGATAGCCATTTTGGCCATTGTGAATATTACACCATTGTGGAAGTCAACGGACAAAAAGAAATCATTTCAAAAGAAACACTTGCCGCACCTCAGGGTTGTGGCTGTAAATCCAACATTGCCTATACCTTAGCGGAAATGGGCGTGGAACTAATGCTTGCCGGCAATATGGGGCAGGGTGCTGTCAACGTACTGAGCAGTCAAAAAATTCAGGTGCTCAGAGGCTGTTCAGGAACTGTAGACTCCGTAGTAGAAGCTTGGCTTCAAGGCAATCTTACAGATAACATGGTGGCTTGTGACCATCACGACTGCAATCATTAAAAATTAAAATGGAATAATCATTAAATTCTGATAACAATTGAAATTGCCCCCTTTTTCTACGCTATAATAAAAGAAAAAGGGGGCGTTTTATTTGAAAACAAATAGAGATTCACTTGTCATTCAATCCGTTCAAGGAAAAGTACAACATCCTAGTTTCGGGGGGTATCGAGTAACGACAGACGGGGAACCGATGATATTGCCTGCAACTGCAGGAATTACATACAATGTGAAAGTTGGGGATCCCGCTTTTGGTCTGGCTGGGGATCATGTAGAACCCGGCGTTAGCGTCAAAAACGAAAACGAAGCCCACAATGGTGCTTTGGCAGTACTCTCTTGTGTAGGCAACACGGCAAAGCTTATTTCTGGAGATGCAAAAGGGGCTGTCGGATATGTACTGGGAACCCATGGCGGTGTTGAACATCTTATTGTTCAGTTTGAACAAGAGGTTTTAGAGCAAATGACTCTAGACGACAAAATACTGGTAAAGTCTCATGGACAAGGTTTGGTGATTGAAGGGTATGAAGAGGTGAAAGTGATGAGCCTTGACCCGAATTTACTAGAAGTTATGGGTATTGAAGAAGTGGATGGAAAATTATCAGTTCCAGTAACGGCTGTAATACCTCAACATTTAATGGGTTCTGGCGTTGGTTCAGCTTATGCTCAAAAAGGGGATTATGACCTCATTACATCGGATCGAGAAGAAATTCAGGCACTAGGTCTGGATCAGCTTCGTTTTGGAGATTTTGTCTTCCTTCAAGATTGTGACAATACTTATGGCATGGGGGGCTGTCTTAAAGGCTCAGCCAGCATAGGGGTAGTCATACATTCAGATTGCATCAAAATGGGGCATGGACCAGGCATCACCATCGTCATGAGTTGTAAAAAATCAATCTTGGAAGCTAAAATGGATGCTTCGGCGAATTTGGCTAATTATATGAAAAAGATCAATCGTTAAGAAGTAAATACAGGGTAATTGAATGTTTTGAAGGTTCTGGGGTATCTGTAATTCAGGTGCATGTTATTGCATTAGTATTGGAGCTGATTTCATGGATATCCTAACCTTATTAATTTTATTGATTATAGGTCATTCAATGATTTTATTGCTGACGTATGGGTCTTATTTAAACAATCAAAATTATCTTTTTAAACTTACATTAATAGCCCAAATTCTCTTTGTATTAGCTTATATCGCCTTATATTTACGAGGGATTTATGCTTCGATTTTTTTGATTATAGTCGCCAATTCTTTGTTGATAGCCGCTATGGCTCTTCAAGCGTGTGCACAACTTTATGCCATTCATATGTGGAATCATAAAGTTAGAAAATATTATATTGTGGGCTTATTGGTGCAGATGCTGGTATTTTATGCCTATGTTCTAACCTATAACAGTGAAAGCATACGCATTGCTCTCATCTCTATAACCACTGCTTCCATTGTCATCTATCCTGCAATTTGTCTTTTTCTAAATCATAAGGGTTCTATCATTCGAAAAATTATGGGCGGTGCTCTTTGGATATCAGTTTTTGGATTTGTCATGAGAATTGGTGGTGTTTTCTATAATACTGAGAATGCTAGTTTTCTCAACTCTCAAATAACCAATGTTTTCGGTTTTTTGATGTTGTATGCTTTTATGATTTTAAATGGTTTGGGATTGCTTTTACTCATAAAAGAAGAAGATGACAAAGCCTTGGTTTTTGCGGCAACCTATGACCGCCTGACGGGGATATTTAACCGTTCTTCATTAATTGATTGCAGTTCAAAAGAAATTGATATGCATATGAGAAAAGGTCATGAGATGAGCTTAATGGTCATCGATATTGATCATTTTAAAAGGGTAAACGATGAACATGGTCATGCCGCTGGGGATGAAGTATTAGCCTCACTTGCAAGCAGTATTCGAGAAAATTTGAGGCCCTATGACATTTTCGGAAGAATTGGTGGCGAAGAGTTTGTCATTGTATTACCTGAGACAGGAACTGAAGATGCCCTGTGTATAGCAGAGCGAATCAGAAGCTTATTTGACCAGAAGCCTTTAGCGGGAATAAATATAACTATCAGCATAGGTCTATGGGCGGGTATACCAGAAGAGAAAGCAGACTTCGAGAGTCTTTTCAAATACGCAGACCTAGCCCTCTATAAAGCAAAAGCCAATGGGCGCAACAAAGTAGAACGCCTAATTTAATAGGCTTAAAACATTAATCTGCAAGCAGGTCTTCTGAACCCGAAATCACATCGAAAATCTCTTCGTCAATATTCTTTTGGCGAATTTGTTGAACGCTGTGATCCATTTGATCAATGAGTTCTTCAATATTTTTTTCTGCACGTTGCATTGAGGCTAAACGACTGGCGTTTTCGCTGGCAAGAGAATGGGCACAAGACTTGTATATCGAAATAAAGATATGTTCTTTTATCAAACTGCCCATCGTTGCTGTGTCAGAACCTAGTATTTCAGGCAACTTATTAGTCGGCCACTGTTGTGAGCTGATTTTTTTCTGCCATTCTTTATGTAGGGGCAAAATTTGGTTGAGGACGGGCTCATAATTCATCCCCCCATTTAACTGATTGTATATGACGTAGAGCTGGCTCATGGTTTCCTTAGGCACATAGGATTCGCAATCTATTAAAAGTTGACCGACTAACTGTGTAATCCCCTCTAGGGAGGTTGGCACATCATATTTTGCAACTAGGGGAGCGTTATTTTCTTCAAGGCGTGTATAGATCCTTTCACCAATCACCCATATATGAACACTTCCCTTTGCTTGGGCAAGAAAATTCTCTGTAAACTGTAAAATTACTTCATTAAATTGCCCGACTAAACCCTGATCAGATCCAAAGACAATTAAGTACAACCTTTTATTTTCTATTGCAGGTTCAGCTTCATTAGTTTCTTTGCTAACCATCTGCTTAAAACAGACAGATAGCCCTCGTTCTATAGTTTTTGTATAGGATTCTAACGCCAAAATAGCTTGCTCAAATTGAGCCATATTTGCTGCGGACAGTATTTTCATGGTTTTGACTACGGACTCTAACTTGGTAATGCCCTTAACTTTATGGCGAACATTTTCAAGACTCTCGCTCATGGGACACCTCCAAGATATTTAGGACTTCCTGACAAAGTGTTGTAATCAATTGTGTTTCCTCATCTGTAAGACGTTCATTTCCAAGGATTTTATTTTGAATAATATCTGGAAAATCCTGAGAAGCTTTTCTAATTAGATTTTCCGCTCTTTTCATGTCATGAAGAGGGACAGGGTCAAATAAGCCATGATTCAAAGCAATTAGGATTACCAATTGCTCAACAACGGAGATTAAATCAAAAGCCATTTGATTGAGACAAGCTCTAATGCGGCGACCGTGCTCAATGACTTGTTTTGTGCTGGCATCTAAATGTGTGCCATATCTAGAGAATGATTCGAGCTCTTCAAACTGGGAGTAAGCGACTTTTAAATTGCCGGTTGCTACATGATAGGCTTGAACCTGAGCTTTACCACCTACGCGAGAGACCGATTTACCAATATCTACAGCAGGCAACACCCCCAAATCAAAAAGACTTGGAGATAAATATATTTGACCATCCGTTATAGAAATCAAGTTGGTTGGGATATAAGCCGCAATATTTTGATCTTCTGTTTCAACAATCGGAAGAGCAGTCAATGAGCCACCACCATTTTCAGCATTGAGGTGGGTTGCTCTTTCAAGCATGCGGGAATGAATATAGAAAATATCTCCCGGAAAGGCTTCGCGGCCTGGCGGGCGTCTGAGTAAAAGAGAAATTTCTCGGTAGGATCTTGCATGATGGGTTAAGTCATCATAAACGATCAAAACATCTCTACCTTCATTCATAAAATACTCTGCTATGCTGGTTGCGGCATAAGGTGCAATAAAATTAAGCCCTGGAGGGTCGCTGCCTTCAGAGACCACGACGACGGTATACTCCAGTGCATTATTTTCTTTTAAAGTTTCAATAACAGAAGCTACGTTTGAACCTCTTTGTCCAATAGAACAATAGACGCATAAAACATTCTGATCTTTTTGATTTAAAATGGCATGAAGTGCTAAAGTGGTTTTCCCTGTTTGACGGTCGCCCATAATCAATTCTCGTTGCCCACGGCCAATAGGAATGAGGGCATCAACTACCTTCAGTCCAGTTTGACAAGGAGTTTCAACAGGATCACGATCCATGATATGAGTTGCTTGTCGCTCAATTGGAAGGCGATAGGAATAGTGAAGGGCACCCATGCTGTCGAGGGGCTTGCCCAAAGGATCGATGACACGCCCAAGAAGAGCATCACCCACTGGGACATCAATGACACGCCCGGTTCTTAGCACTTCGTCTCCCGATTTGAGTTGAGCAAAATCACCTAAAAGAATGACTCCAATTTCGTCTGCTTCTATATTAAAGGCAATTCCCAAAAGATTGTTTGGAAATTTTAGCAATTCTTCATAGCCTGCGTATCTGAGTCCTGAAACTTTTACAATACCGTTAGAGATAGTTGTCACATGACCAATTTCCTTAAACTCAATCTCTGCCTCATGAGTATTTAACGTCTGGATGATTTTTTCAAGAGCCATATCCAGTATGTTTCCAGCCCCCGTACTCATTTAGACACCTCGGGTTTCACATGAATGGCGGCTTTGCTAGAAGGTAAGGATTCTTTATACAGTGCCATCAAGTATTCCTCAATATTCCATGAGAGTTTAAAGTCCCCTGTCATCAATTGGAAACCGTTGATGAGGTCAGATTGAAGAACAAATACAGTGGTCACATGATGAGAAGCAAGTTCATTGAGTCGTCCTGTCACGGCGTTTTTTTGACTTTCATCTAAATCATAACTGCTTTTGAAAACTACCCGATAATGGCTGTCTGCTAGAGTATAAGCCAGTTTTTCCAGCTCTTCCTCAGAAAGAGCGTTTAGTCGATCCAAAAAGACCCTAAACATATGTTTTTCAATTTCTTCAGAAGAAAGATCCATAAGGGTTTTTTTGCAATCTGAAATATTTCAGTTTGCGCTCTTCGCACTAAAATATTTTGATAAGAATCTTCTTGATCTTTAAGAGAGGCTTTCTGCTTCAAATCCAAAGCACTAAGCTCTTTTTTAGTAGCTTCTAGGAGCTTCTGCTTGGTTTGGCTTGCCTCTTGAACGGCTTCGGCCATAAGCGTCTCCCGTTTTTGATTAAAATTTTGTAATTGACTTTTATACTCACTATTTAAAGTCTCCGCGAGCACAATTTGATTTTTGGCATTTTCAAGCTGTTCTTCTATAGAGCGTTCCCGTTGATCCACAGCGTTCATAATGGGTTTGTAGAGGAAACGTTTCAAGAGCCAAACCAGCAAAAGGAAATTCAAAAATTGGGCGATGAGGGTGAACCAATCGATTAGCATAACAATGCCCCCTTATTTGGCAATGAAAAAGGACCAGAATGGATTTGCGAAAATCAAAATAATAGAAATAACGAAACAATAAATGGAAAGGGACTCAACCATGGCTAAACCTACAAATAGGGTACGCGTAATACTAGGTGTAGCATCTGGTTGTTGGGCCAAAGAAGTCAAAGCGGAAGCAATGGCTTTTCCCTCACTAAGTGCAGGCCCAAGACACCCAAAAGAGGTGGTGATGCCAGCAATTGTAATTGAAGCAATAGCAATCATTGTAGCAGAATCCATAGAAAAACCTCCTTAAGCCTCACTGGCTTGTACGGCACTGGTGATATAAACCGTTGCCAAGATACAGAAAATATAAGCTTGTACACTGCCAATCAAAAGTCCGAGGGAAGTCATCACCATGGGAAAAATGAAAGGCGTTATGCTGAGTAAAAGCCCCACTGTCAGAGCACCGCTCATCATGTTTCCAAAGAGACGCACCGCCAAGGATAGGGTTCTTGAAAATTCACTGATGATATGGAATGGCAGCATGATGATTGTGGGTTCAAGATAAGATTTTAGATAATTTTGAAGGCCTTTTTCCTTAATCCCGTAAATGGGTACGGATAAAAAGACGGCAACAGCCAAAGCAGCAGTCGTTGATAGAGAAGCGGTCGGCGGTTCATAAATTGGCAAAATAGTCAGTAGATTGGCTGAAAAGATAAATAGGAAAAGGGTACCAATAAAACCAATGTACTTATCGGGTTGCTCTAGCCCTACTTCACGCAACTGTTTTCTTATTGTTAAAACGACGATTTCTAAAGCGCATTGCCATTTAGACGGATTGGTTCCTTTGACCAAATGTTTAGTCACTAGCCTTGAAGCGACTACCAAGAGGAACATAAGAGCCCAAGTGAAAACAATGGTTGCATTTATTTTAAAAAATCCCTCTTGAAAAAAAATCCATGAATCTGGGCTAATCCGCATAAGTTTACCATTCCTTTCAAATTTTAATTTTGGCGTTTTTAGCGGCGGTTTTTTCGATGATAAAGACAACAGATTTCGATAAGATGAGCCCAATGAGACAACTGACTAAATTTTGGAAAATGCCTTGTGAGATTAGAATTGCACCTGCAATAACGACAGCGGTTCGGATAAAGAAACTGGAAGCAAATAACAATCCAGGCTGGCGGGCTGTAAGCCCTTTTTTGACTGTCCAATAGAGGCCACCATAGAAAAAGCTGCCTAAGACAATACCTGCGATAAAATTTAAAATGAGAACGCCACCGTTATTCATCTTTTTTCTCCTGTTCTTTTCTTATTTTTCGGTCTTCATTTCTTAGCCATCGCCAAGCGTTGAAACAACCCAGAGACAATCCTAATATTATAAATATGAGCGTCCAAGATTTATCTATTGGAAATTCCTTATCCAGAAATAGCCCAATAAAAATACCTAGCAGAGTGGGGACACTGATTGACCAGCCCACTAAACCCATCATGCCAAGCCCATACCAAATGGTCTGGATGTTGTGGTTCTGAGCCTTGATTTTCAGTGCCTCATGCTTGCCTATTTTTTGGGCGAATCGTTGTTGCTGGTTGTTAATTTTAGGTTCTTCTTTATTTGCCATGGCGGGTCTCCACATATCTTTTTAGAAATTCACTTTCCAACTTATCAATGACTTTCTTGACTCGGGTTTCTCGTTCGTTTTGTTGAAGATAGGTTTCTTCTACCAAAGCTTGCAACTGACCTAAATCAGAGCTTGCGAAGGCGTTTCGAGTGGAGATGGTCACTGTTTCATTGGTTTTAATGAGAATGCCATCATCAACGGCTACATAAAACTCATCTTGATCCGTCTCGTAGGTTAATATACCTGGAACAAGGGCGGAGACACAGTCTAAACGGTTTGGGAAGAATCCAAAAGAACCCGTTTCGGTTTCAAAAGACATTCGAGTTGCATTTTCCACTTTTAGAAGGAGTTGGTGAGGTAAATAAATAGCAATTGTCATGTAATCATACATGGGTCACGCTCCTTTTGGCCTCAGAAATGGCTCCAATCATATAAAGTGCACTCTCAGGTTCTTTTATCCACTCATCGTTTAAGATTTGTTCACAGCCATCAAGGGCGTCTTGAAGGCGTACGTACTTGCCTTCCATATTGCTGAATTGTTTGGTGGTTGAAAAGGGCTGCGTTAAAAAACGTTCCAATTGTCTGGCGCGGTAAACTACCCGTCTGTCTTGGGGTGAGAGCTGTTCCAGTCCCAACATGACAATGATATCTTTGAGTTCTTCATAGAGGGACAAGGTGCGTCTAATTTCTTGAGCGATGTCGTAGTGCCGTTGACCAATGATGGTGGGAGTCGCCATTTTAGAGTTGGATTTCAAAGGATCTACGGCTGGGTATAAACCTTCGCTGGCACGTTTTCTGGACAAGACAATGGAGGAGGACAAATGAGAGAATGTATGAACGGCAGCAGGGTCTGTCAAATCGTCAGCAGGCACATAAACCGCTTGAATTGAGGTGATGGCGCCTGTATCGGTACTGGCAATTCGTTCTTCAAGTTGGGAAAGTTCTGTACTGAGTGTAGGTTGATAGCCCATCCGAGAAGGCATTTGACCCATAAGACCTGATACCTCCATGCCCGCCTGAATGAATCTAAATATATTGTCAATCAGGAGAAGAACATCTTTATGCTCAGTGTCTCTAAAGTATTCTGCCATGGTAAGTGCAGTTTTCCCAACACGCATACGGTTACCAGGGGGTTCGTTCATTTGGCCAAAGACCATAATCATACTGTGGAGAAGATTAGCATCTTTCATAGCCCTGTATAGTTCTTCTCCTTCACGACAACGCTCCCCAATGCCGCAAAAAATGCTGACACCGCTTTGCTGTTCAATCATGTTATGAACCATTTCTGTCAAAAGAATGGTTTTTCCAACCCCAGCACCGCCAAAGAGACCCGATTTTCCGCCTCGTTCGATAGGGACAAGGACGTCAATCATCTTAATGCCAGTTTCAAATATTTCTGACTGGGTGGTGCGTTTTGAAAGGGCGGGCGGGTTTTGATGGATACTTCTAAGTTCACAGTCTTTCGGAAATTCACCTCTATCTATGGGATTCCCAAAGACATCAAAAATACGAGACAATAAGGCTTTTCCCACAGGAACTTTGATAGGTTCTCCTGTGTGTGTGACCAGCATTCCTCTAGCAAGCCCTTCTGTTGGGGTGAGGGCAATGCCTCTTACAGTGCGAGCGTCTAATTGAGAAAGAACCTCAATCAAGACAGATCCGGTTGGACCAGCATGTAGTAAGGTATAAATAGGTGGAAGTCCACTTTCAAAATGAGCGTCCACTACGCTGCCTTTAATGGAGCGTACATGCCCTTGACAAATTTTGTGAAGTTGTTGATCCATGGCATCACGTCCTTAGTCCTTGATATTAGCTGTTATACCCATGATTTTGTGGGTATACTCATCTTGAAGTAGAAACATAGCGAGATGCAGCCGTTATGGAAAGGGGCTTTTATGAAAACTTCAGAAATTTTAGTAATTGATGATGAAAGTATCAACCTGCAGGCGATAAGAAATGCACTGTCAGGTCATTTTTCAATTAAAGCATGCAAGTCAGGTGCGGAAGCCTTTGCGATGTTAAAGTCCGGTATGATTCCAGATTTAATATTGTTAGATATTTCTATGCCTGAAATGGATGGCTATGAAACATTAGAGCTTATTTACAGTGTGTCAGAGTTTAAAGAGATACCTGTTATTTTTGTCACAGCCTCAGATAGTTTTTCCGATGAGGAAAAGGGTTTTCAAATGGGAGCGGTTGACTACATCACAAAGCCCATTCGACCTACAATTGTCTTAGAGCGGGTAAAAGTTCATCTGGAGTTAAAAGCAGCAAGAGATATACTCAACATGAAAAATTTTTGGCTCGAAAATGAAATATATCAGAAAATAAGTGAAAATCAGCTGATTCAAGAAGCTGCTTTAGATGTCATTTCTCAATTGGTGGAAACAAGGGACTACAACACAGGTAATCATATCAGCCGCACGAAAATGTATGTTGAATTAATTGCCAGAACACTGAGCAAAACTGAAAAATATAAGAATTATTTAACGGAAGATTATATACAGCAAGTTGTGAAAGCTTCGGTTCTCCACGATATAGGTAAAATTGGAATTCCAGATATGGTTTTGATGAAGCCTACTAAACTTACCCCAGAAGAGTATGAATTGATGAAATCCCATTGTATTATCGGTGTCAGGTCAATTCAGAAGGCGCTTCACAAGTATATACAAAATATGGAAAATAAACATATGAACGAACGACCTTCCTT
This sequence comes from uncultured Peptostreptococcaceae bacterium, assembly GCA_964404895.1. Classification (GTDB taxonomy): domain Bacteria; phylum Bacillota; class Clostridia; order Peptostreptococcales; family Acidaminobacteraceae; genus JBGSUZ01. Next base: position 492,229 of record CAYOLV010000001.1, read on the forward strand.
GATTCGTTTTTTTGACGAAGCCATACGCATTGTTAATTTCCACCATGAAAAATGGGATGGAACAGGTTACCCTGAAGGATTAAAAGGTGAAGAAATACCTATTTCCGCCAGAATGATGATGCTTGCAGATATCTTCGATGCTCTAACCTCCGTGAGAGTTTATAAGGCAGCTTGGTCATTTGAAGCCTCCGCCGAATGGATTGAAAGTCATTCTGGAACTTTCTTCGACCCTGAAATTGTGGCTGTGTTTATTTCTCGAAAATCAGATTTCTATCAAATACTAGTAGATTATCAAGACGATAGCAGCCAAGATGAGCTAAAGGACACACTTTGGGATAACGGGAGGGGCACTTATGAAACAAAGGAGCGATAGAAATCCGTTGAAGATAAAAATCGAAGATAAAGAAGTTTTTCAAGCGCTGGTAGAAACAATCCCGGATATGTTCTTTTTAGTGGATCTTAAGGGTGTCATCAGAAATTTTGTCGTCAATGATGAGAATAGGTTGTTCCTTTCACCTGAAATGTTTATCGATAAACACATAAGAGAAGTTTTACCAGAACATGTGGTTGATCTATTTGAAAAAGGCGTATTAGATTACGAAGCGACTCATAAACTAGTAGTTTTTCAGTATGAATTATCCTATCCAGACGGAGCAAAAACCTTTGAGTGCCGCTTAAATAAAATGTCTACTGCGGACTTTTACGTGGCAATTATAAGAGATATTACCGAAATGGAGAAAATGAACCAGGCTTTAAAAACGAGTGAAGCTCGGTACGAAACTATGATGGAAAATGCCCCATTTCCAATTTTGGTAGATTCCAGAGAGACAAATCATTTACTATATGCCAATCAAAGAGCTTTAGAACTCCTCTCACCTGAAGGGATGCCATTAGAAAGAATAGATGTGAATCGGATTTATATCCATGAAGAAAACAGACAATTATTCCACAGTCAAATGGATCAGAAAAGCGGTCTCTTAGATTTTGAAGTTCAAATGATGGATAGAAATGATAATCCTTTCTGGGCTTTAATTTCGGGCATTCCAATTGAATTTGGAGAGTACAAGGCCTATCTCATGATGATCAATGATATTACTCGCTTGAAAAAGGCCATTGATGAATTAAGCAATGAAAAGCAAAAGCTTAAAAGAAATGTGACTCGGCTGGAACAAATGCAAGAGGTTATTAAAGAAAAAGAAGGTCTGCTGCAAATTGTCTTTAATCAAACGGGTGCAGGTATTGTACTGATAGACCCCGATACTTATGAAATTGTTGAATACAACAAGAGCGCTGCAGAAATTCACGGCTATAGCCTTTCAGAATTTAAAAATATCAGTATTAACCAACTTCAGGCACAGCTGAGTAAAAAGGAAGTTAAGGATATTGTAGAGTCTGTACAGGTGGAAAGTAAAAGAGAGTTTGAAGTAACCCATAAGAAAAAAGACGGTTCGTGGATTCAACTCAATTCAAAATTAGATAATGTGAGTTTTAATGGTAAGAACTACATCAGTTGTGTTTGGACAGATATTTCTGTTTTAAAAGCTGCGCAGCAAAGAGAAGAGCTGAAAAATGTTCGTTTACAGAGAGATAATCAAATTTTTAGAGACTTAAACCAATTGGAAATAGACACGGGGAGTAATCTACAAAAATACTTTTACGATCTAACAGAACTATTGGCAAAGTCGTTAAGTTTGTCCCGCGTATCAATTTGGCTTTTTAATGAAGAGGGTACTGAGCTTAATTGTAAAGAAATGTACGACCAGATAAACCGTCAACATTCTAACAATGTATGTTTAAGTGAAGCGTTATTTAAAACTGAAATTGAACATTTTAAAAATTCCAGATACGTGGACGCAAGTGATGCATATAATGATCCGCGAACCTCGGCCTATAGAGAACCCTTTTTAAAAGCATTAAATTTGAGAGCCATGTTGGACTGCAGCATTATTTCAGGTGCGCGAACTATTGGAACCGTCTGTTTTGGTTATAATGAAATTCGAAATTGGGAAGAAGATGAAATCATCTTAGGGTGTCAAATTGCAGATCATGTGGGCAATACGATACTGAATTATGAACGGTTAATGATTGCAGAACAATTAAAGCAAAGTGAATCTTTTCTAAAAAGAGCTCAGGAAGTTTCCAAAACTGGGCACTGGGTTATGGATATGAAAAAGGATATCATTCATTGGTCAGACGAAGTTTATCGGATTTATGGATTGCCTGTGGGAAAAGAAATCAACTCTGAGATTTGTTTAAGTTTCATTCACAAAGAAGATTTTGACTGGGTATTAAAGGCTTGGGAGCGTTCGAAAAAAGGTGAACCCTTCCATGCCAAACATCGGATAGTATGTCCTTTAGAGACAAAGTGGATTGAGGTCATTGCCACAGTAGAATATGACGAGTCAGTTGACGCCGTTATGGCTCTTGGAACGATTCAAGACATTACAGATCGAATATTGACCGAAACAGAGCTTAAAAAGTATCGACTTAAACTTGAGGAAATGGTATTCCAAAGAACAGCTGAGTTGGAAGAAGCGATGGATAATTTGGAATCAGCCAGTCGCGCCAAAACTGAGTTTATTTCAAATATGAGCCATGAAATCAGAACACCGATGAATGCCATAATTGGCTATGCCCATTTGATCAAAAGAGAGCCTTTGAGCATAAAGCAAGGCATGCAATTGGAAAAATTGACGAATGCTTCCATGCATCTACTTCAAATTGTAAACGATATTTTGGATTTATCTAAAATTGAAGCGAACAAACTGACCATCGACAACAATGAATTTGAACCTACAATGGTAGTGGATCATGTCTTTGAAATTGTTGAAACAATGTTGACAGGAAAAGGTTTAGATTTCTATATCCAAATGAACGATATTCCTAAAACGGTAGTAGGTGATGGACCAAGGTTTGGTCAGATTTTATTGAATTTGGTCAATAACGCCATTAAGTTTACTGAAAAAGGGAGTATTGGAGTCATTGGATCAGTTGTTAATGTTGAACATGTTGGAAATGAGACGTTAAATACCGCTGAGGGAGAGAGCCCTTATTTTGAAAAATGGCTGAGGATGGAAGTGAAAGATACAGGTATAGGTTTGAGCGATGATCAAATGAATAAACTTTTTGTGGCTTTTAACCAAGCGGATCGTTCGACTACTCGTTTGTATGGCGGGACTGGTCTTGGTCTAGCTATCAGCAAAAAATTATTAACACTCATGAATGGTCATATTGGAGTGAACAGTCAACTTGGGGAAGGTAGTGTTTTTTGGTTTGAAATTCCTCTGATTGAAGGAGACAACAGTGTTGAAAATGAAGGGAATGATATGACCCTCTCAGGGTTGAAAGTCCTTGTCATTGACGATGATAAAGACGTTTTAGAAATTACAAAGGAAATGTTGGAGACTCATGATTTTAGAGTCAGTACAGCAACTTCTGGTTCTGATGGTTTAGAAATGATTTTAGAGGCGTCACGATTAGAAAAGCCTTTTGAGTTGGTTATAGTAGACTATTGTATGCCAGAAGTAAACGGCATAACGGTTATTAGAACCATCAAGGAACTGCCCCTTGAAAAACAGCCAGACATGATTATGATTACAGCATTTAGTCATGAAATTGACAGGGAAGCAGACGAAGACATGAAGCATATTTATATTTTGCCAAAACCAATCACGCCTCACAAACTCACAGAGGCTCTTCAACACACACTTTTGAAGAAATCTGCACAGTCTGGCCAGCTCACAGAAGAACAGTTGAAAAATTACTTTGCAACTTTGGGGCACAAGCGAGTTTTGCTGGTTGAAGATAATCCAATCAATCGAGAAGTGGCCACGCAGTTGTTAGAGTTTATTGATCTGGAAATACTGACGGCAGAGAATGGCAAGATAGCCTTTGAAATGGCAAAAAATAACGAGTTTGACTTAGTCCTCATGGACGTTCAAATGCCTATTATGGACGGTATTGAAGCGACACAGCTTATAAGAAGTTTGGAAAATTGGAAGGCAACGCCAATCATTGCCATGACAGCTCATGCTTTTGAAGAGGATATTGAAAATTGTCTTATAGCTGGAATGAACGATCATATCTCTAAACCTGTAGAACCACAAAAATTGTATGCGACTTTGTATAAGTGGTTGTCGGTGGGGAATCAGGACGGTGAAATAGAGTTTTCTATTAAACCCGTTGTCAATGCAACAGAGCAAGATGATGGAGAAGTGTTTATACTGCAAAGTATTGAAGGGCTGGACGTGGCTTCCGGACTTTTGACCATGAATGGCAATGTTAAAAGTTACTTCAATTTATTAGGGCAGTTTGTTGAAAATCACGGCTCTGACACCAATGTTTTCAGTACTTTGTTGGCTGAAAAGGATTTGGATTCTTTGGGTAAAAAGGCCCATGCACTGAAAGGTGTCTCGGCGACATTGGGGGCAGTAAAAATTCAAAGATTGGCAAAAGATCTTGAATTTGGTGCAAAACAAAACCTTGTTCTAGAAGAACTGGAAAAAATCAATGTGGCGTTGACACAAGAGTTGAGTGGATTTATAAAGGATTATCAAAGAGTTTCTGAGATACTTAAACCAGAACGTTATCAAATGAAATTAGGGACTATCAATATTGGGCAAATGAATGAGTTGTTGAGTAAACTGGAGACTCTGCTTGGTGAATTTGATACCTCTGTCAATGATTTGATAGAAGAGACGGGCGGTTATTTAATAGAGATGTTCGGCGATGAGGCGAGGTTGCTCTGTAATCAAATTAACGAGTTTGAGTACGCCAATGCTCAGAATACCCTTCGGTTGCTCATGAATTTGAAAAACGCATAAATTTATCTCAATAAAAAAGGCTTAAGTCTTTCTCATTTTGGTGAGAAACTTAAGCCTTTTTAACATCTCATTATTATTCAAGATTACTTTTTAGGTGGAATTGCTTTACTCATTTTCATCTCAATTTGTTTTCTGAACAACAACTTTAAAATTTGGTCACAGACATGAGGCTGAACGTCTAGGAAGGCAAAGTTGAACAAATAAGTTTTTCTCGTTTTATAATACTTGACCACTCTCAGATTCAGCAGTTCGTCCACTTCTAGTTCTCCAAGTTTTTCTTTTACAGCCAATCGAATAGTACCCAGAGGAGCCCCGGTGATTTCTTTAAAATGTTCGTTATTCACCTCTAGAATGACCGTATTTCCACCTAATTTGACATAAGAAACAGGGACAATGGCATTGTCTAAAATAAGGGTGGTATGACCACTCCAAGCCAGTGAAAAATATTTATCTGAAGGCAGGTAGACAAAATTAGTTAAAAAGAATTTATCGTCTAAAACGCCATACACATCACACGAAAACTCAATGAACTCATTCTGTTTAAAGAAGCTTAGGGTACAGCGATGAATGTCCTTGATATAATAATGGCCAATATGTTCCTCTGCTTCATGAAGTAAGAACTTTCCTTTTTGCTTGCTGACGATTAAATTGCCTGTGAAGGATTTAACGTCTCGGATATTTTTATGGAAGAAACTGATTGAGACGTAGGGAATAAAATCAACGTCATTAAGGGCTTCAGCAGGAATGAATTTGTGTTCTTCCAAGATTCGAATCATTACTTTGGAAACATCAGGATCAAATAGCGTTCCACTATCTTTTGAAAGCTCATGAATGACATCGCTGAGAACCATGGCAGGTCTGTAAGAACGTTGTGACAACATGGCGTCAACACTGTCGGCTACGCTGAGGATACGGCTGAGCAGGGAAATCTCTTCTTTTTTCAGTCCACTTGGGTAGCCAGTGCCATCATAATTTTCATGATGGTGTTTTATAATATTAGGAATTTCCTTTAAAAAAGGAATGCCATAAAGAGAAGCCTCTGCAATTTGAGCACTCTTTACAGGGTGCTGTTTGATAATGTCAAACTCTTCTTCAGATAAGGTGCCAGGTTTATTGATAATTTCATCAGGTACGAGTAAAATACCCACATCAAATATTAAAGCAGCAAAATATAAAGCATTTTGCTGTGTGGAGGAAAGCCGGAACTCATTGGACAATAGAATGCACCAGTTAGCTACATTGGTCATATGATGGGGCAAATAGTGGGTCTTATTCAATAAGAGTTCAGTGTAGACATCAATCATTAAATACAGTTTCTCATAGGCGATTACCAAAGCCTGAATGTAGAAAAACATATATTCTATACTCAAAAATAAGTGCTTTTCCGTTTGGATCTGGGTCAGTGTTATTGGCTTTTTGGAAAATAGAATAAAATCAGCTACTTTTTGAGTAACTAAATTAGAAGGGGTGAAGAGGGTTAAATTCGTTAAATAATGGTCTTCGAATTCACTAAAAGAAACAAATAACTGGTCGGCCACTTTGTCCATGCTGGGAGTACCCAGCTGATGTATTAACATTGATTCGTCAAACCGAAAATGACCTCTAATCATGGCTTTTTTAGAAAAAGAAATTTCGGAGCAATCTTCATTGTAGACCAGTATAAGGGCACCATCAATGAGGGGGCGAAGTGTAGAATTTTCAAACAAACGCTCCAATTCACTCTCTATATTTATGAAGTTGCTTAATACAAATCCCTTATTCATAGGAACACAGCCTCGTTTATTGTGATTTGTAAAACTATTACCCGATTTATAGGGAAGGTACACAAAATTTGAGTATTTATTTCGAGTTCGTAGAATCTAAAAAATGGGAAATTGGTCTTTTAGAAAGTAGACAAGGGATTGTTTAGAAAAGTGGAAAATGGAGACAAATAGAATAAGGGGGGTGACTATATGAAAATCAAGAAAATGATGCGTTCAATTTCGTTTCGAGTTTATATGGTCATGACAGTGATTATACTGTTTTCCCTATTGGTAACTGCTTACTTAAGCTATGAAAGCACGACTCGGGCACTCAATCAAAAAGGTGAAATTATTCTAAAGAATGCAGTAAATATTGTCTATGAGCAAATCCAAATCAGACAAATTGAAATCAACAGCGGTATGATTACTGAAAAAGAAGCTCAAGAAAAAATAAAGGCCTATCTACGGTCAGGCGAAAGTGTTGATCTTGGCGAAAATGGTTACTTTATTATAACGGATACCCTTGGAAATATGTTGGTTCATCCTAGTTTAGAAGGTCAAAATACTTATGAACTGATGGATTATAGCAATCCGCCTTTTGCTTTCGTTCAGGACGAAATTCTAAAAGCCATGAACGGCGGAGGCTTTACTTATTACAAATGGCACTATAGAGATAACCAAAAAATCGGAGAAAAAATGACTTATGCCCGCTTTGAACCTAATTGGGGCTGGGTTGTTATGGCAAGCAGTTATATGAGCGACTATAACCAAGAGGCGTCTAATTTGCTTTTCAATATTTTGCCAGTGATGTTTGTTCTCATGTTTTTGATTCTGCTTATTGGGACCCAATATATTCAAAAATGGTTATCACCCTTGTCACAATTGTTGATTGCCATGGAAAAGATTCAAAATGGAGACTACAGTATGCGAATCAAGGCTGTCCATTCTGATGAAATCGGACAGTTGACAGAAGGCTACAACGAAATGGCTCGTGAACTGGAGCAGACATATGCTTTTTTGATCACTAAACACGACGATATGGAAGCTTTACAAAGAGAATTGTACTATGAAAAAGAGCATTACAAACTGGTACTCTTGGCAACAGATGAAATTTTTTGGGAGTATAAAGAGTCTCAGCACCAAGTGATTGTCAAACCTTCTGGAAATGTGTCAGAGGAAGAGGTTCTGACCGTTGAAGCCTTTATACAAAGGTTCTCTTCTGAGGATCAACATGAAATCAGCACTTTCTTTAACCAAGCCTTTATGTTTGACAATCAAGTCCATCGATCTGTAGCCAGATATATTAACAGAGAAGGTCAAATTAGGTGGCATCAGATTATCGGAGTGAGTTACTATATCGAAGATACTGATGAAATTGGGATCGCAGGCTCTCTCCACGATGTGCACAATGAATATCTGCAAAGAGAACGGATAGAGTTTTACGCATTCCACGATGGTGAAACAGGTTTGTTTAATACGGAATACCTTCTAGAGCAAATCAATGGGGTGCAAAACAAAAAACAGTTTAACGCTCAAATCATTGTTGTGGGTATTTCCCAGTTCGAACGTTTGTCAAAAGTATACGGAGACAACGTTATGAGTATTATTGGATTTGAATTTAGTGCTATTTTACAAGCAGAATTCAGCCAGATTTCTCAAATTTCTTTATTGAAGAACGGTCAATTTGGTATTCTCATTCAACCACCCCAAAAGGAAAAGGTTCTCGATTCAATGATGCATCAAATCAATCAAAGAGCCAGTCAAATCAGCCAGTATGGAAATTTAGAGATACCTTTTAAAATGTGTTACGGAGGTGTCCTTATAGATGAGAAAAAGGATGAATCTGCTAGCCTTTTAAACAAGGCGGTGGTGGCTTTTGAACTCGCCGAAGAACAGCGACAATATGATTCAATCTATTGGTTCAGCGATGAAATGGATCAGGAAAAACAGAGGAATGTTTTAATTGAACAAAAATTGAGAAAGGCTATTGTCAACAATCATTTTAGGCTGGTTTATCAGCCTCAAGTTTCAGGGCCAGAAGATCAACACCCCAAAAGATTTGAAGCTTTACTCAGATGGCATGACCCCGAATTGGGATTTATCAGACCAGATGTTTTTATTCCAACTGCAGAAGCCATAGAATTTATTGGTGATATTGGGCGATTTGTTATAGAAAATGCCTGCCAGATGATTCAAACGGCAAAATTAGAGGGACACACCATTCACGTGGCTGTAAACGCTTCTTTCAAGGAACTGTTACAGGCAGATTATGTGCCTTATCTCATGACGTGTTGTGAAACTTATGACGTCAATATTAATCAAATCCATGTAGAAATCACAGAGTCAGCTATTGCAGAGTATATTGACAGTGTGGAAGAAAATCTTAATGCATTGAAACAGGTGGGCTTTGAAATTCACATGGACGATTTTGGTACGGGTTACTCCTCGCTAAACCAATTGGGAAGGCTCCCTGTATCAGTGCTTAAAATTGATAAGAGTTTTGTGTGGGCGTTGACAGAGGAAGAAGGCATGAAATATCTCACTGAGTTGATCATTTCCGTTGCACATAAAATGGGTATGTATGTCATTGCCGAAGGCATTGAAACACAAACCCATTATGAATTGCTTGATGATATGAAATGCGATTTATATCAAGGATACTATTTTTCAAAACCGATTGAGGCAGAAGCCCTTATGGATTACTTAAATAGAGATTAACTCTATTCCATAGGCAACGTTAAGATGAAGGCAATAGGGTCCTCATCGGAAGAGAGCAGGTAGTCTGGTGTCAAGCTTTTGTCGTTGGCGGTTACACCGGCAGGACGTGTAAATTTTTTATGGGAAACACCGCCTTGAAATTTTGTATAAGGCAGATTGTAATGCAGAACATCTCCATAAGCGGTAGGGGCGTTACTGCTAGGTTGACCTACTATTTTTCCAAGATTTCCGTCTTTGGTCAATGTTGCCAACATAGTAGCGGAGCTGAATGTTCTCTCGTTGGTAATAACAAAGAGCTCTGTGTCAGAGTTGACCGCGGTATTTGGATTGTTGTCATAGACATTTGAGCCGCTACTCTTTGAATAGCCTCTTTGTTTACTCGCAAGAGGCGAATATCTAATCATACAACCATATGAACCGCCTCTTTTGCCAATGGCCTTTAACAGTTTTTCGCAGGCGTTGGAGTTGCCGCCGGGATTATTTCGAACATCGATAATCACCCGTTTAGCACCTGATTTAACACCCTTTTCAAGGAAATCAACTGCAGCCTCTAGTTCTCGATTTTCTTCGCAAATGCCCATGTTAACCAATAAAGTGTCTTCATTAATCTTTTTAGTGCTGACACTATTATTTTGCCAAGAATATTCATCTATATTTGTTAATTCAATTTCTAAGAGTTGGATTTGACCTTCTTTATCCGTAACTTCAATCATAACAGTATCGTCTACTATAGCGCCTGCATATTCAAGAATCTGGGTTCCCTTGGAATAGCCTTCATAATTGAGCAGGAGGGCAGAATCATTTTCTGCGGGAATCAGTTGATCTACGGTTTGAAGTACCCTTGCTATGGGAATGCCACCAATTGCGGTTACTTTCTGGTCTGTTTTTAACTTGTTTTCGTCAACTAACCACAAAGCTCCAGCCTTATACTGCCAGTCAATATCCAGTTGTTTAGTGTTAGATAGTCCTATCCGAGTATGGCCGTCGTGGAGACTGGTTAGGTAAGTGCTTGCCAGTATTTTAAACTGGTCGAGGGTAAGGTCTTCTTTGGCGTGACTCAGGAACTCATTTTTCACGGCTTCGTAACCTTCTGGTTGTCCAAATAAAAAGGCAGGGTGAGTGGTTTCTATTAAATTCACTAAATAGAGGGCATCGTCTTGAATGGGATCCCCTGTGGAGGTAGATGTAGCAGCACCACTTCCAAGAATGCTTTTAACTAAAAATACAGAAATGCCAACCAGCAGAGCTAAAATGACAAAGAACAGAGCAATAGGCTTTAGCCGTTTATTAAACTTCATTTTGTCAACCTCCAAGCAGTAGTGTTAAATACCCGTAAAATATATTTTATACATATATCTGAGTATAATGCAATCGGAGGTTGTTTTCAACAAATTTCCAAATTAGGTATGAATTTTTTGATATTGTTTTGGGGTCAGCCCATAGGCATCTTTGAATAGGCGAATAAAATGAGAGGGGTTTTCATAACCCAAATCTAAGGCAGCATCGGTGACATTTTGTGTTTTGAGAAGCTCGGCAGCTTGTGTCATTTTTAGCTGATGCAGGTACTTTTGAGGACTAATCCCCATCTGTTTTTTAAAAGCGTGGCTAAAATTAGATTCGCTCATTTGAAGCTTTTTAGCCACGGTGTGGATGGCAATGGGCTCGTTCAAATGAAGAGACATATAGTCGATGGCCCGCTGCATAGGGTTTCCAGAACTATTGAGAATTTGGTCACCAATGGGTTTTATATTTAGAAGGTGATAAACCAGCTTTTGTGCGTAGAGATCTAACAGAAAAGGTTCTGTATGTTCCTTCTGAATAGTCATGGCTGTCATTTGATGAATGGCGTCTGAAATTTGAAGGTCATTTTTTTGGAGAAAGACCTCTTGAAGGGCACGCTGATTAAAGTGAGGCGAAACATCTGCTTGAGACTGGCGAATGACCTTGTCAAATAAGGCGTCGTTTAGTTCAAAGACTAAGGCGCGAGTTGGCTGATGAATATCCATCTGTACCTCTGTATGTGCTGGCAACAGCAGAAAGTTGTTTTTATCATAGGTGAAAGCCTTGTTGCCAATGGCAATGTGCTTTTCACCGCTTAAAATGGTACAAAACCTTGTATAGGCATGGGACTGATAAGTACCGCTGAAATTCTTTGGCAGGTCATAGTAGAGAATCCGAAGAAAATCTGTTTCGATACCGTCTAGACGCTCTAATTCATGGTCAAATGTATTCAGCATGGGCACAGTCTCCTTTCGGTAAAAATGGTTAAAGTGTGTTAAAAAAAATACAATATAATTCAAAAATGAGCTATTTTTTTAAAAACAAGGTAGTTTTAAAAATTTAGAATCGGTACAATAACTCATGTAATAATCATATTTTAGAACGGTTACGAAGTCAATCGTTTAAGCAAAAAGACCTTATAAAGATAACGAAAATTTTAACAAACAAAAGTCATAATCCAGCTGAAAATTAATTTTAGGAGGAAAAACACATGAGTTTGCAAGGATTTAGAGTTCCAAAGGACATCATTTTTGGAGAAGGTGCTTTAAGCCATTTATCTACGTTAGAAGGAAGCAGAGCTACTTTAGTAACTGGGGGCAGTTCAATGCTTCGTTCAGGCTTCCTAGACGAAGCCAAGAAACAATTAGAAAAAGCAGGTATGACAGTTTCCATTGTCGACGGCGTTGAACCTAATCCATCTATTGAGACCGTCATTCGAGGCGGTAAGGAAATGGAAGCTTTTAATCCAGATTGGATCATCGCCATTGGCGGCGGTTCTGCATTAGATGCGGCAAAAATCATGTGGGTTTACTATGAATACCCAAATACAAAATTTGAAGATTTAGTAGCGGGTAAGTTCCCGAAACTTAGAACAAAAGCTAAATTTATAGCAGTACCTTCTACAAGTGGAACTGCATCAGAAATTACTGCATTTTCAGTTATTACAGATACAGCAAATCATATCAAATATCCATTGGTTTCTTACGAAATGACACCAGACATCGCTCTTTTAGATGCCAATATTCCTGCAAAAATGCCACCACACATTACAGCTAACACAGGGATGGACGTTATGGCACATGCAGTAGAGGCGTATACTTCTACGGCTGCAACTTGTTATACAGATCCGCTTGCCTATGAAGCTATCCGATTAGTCTTCAATCAATTGCCAACCGCTTATACTAAAGGGTCAGACATTAAGGCGAGAGAAGATATGCACAATGCGTCTGCTCTTGCAGGCATGGCATTTACCAATTCTTCCCTTGGTCTTGTTCACAGCTTGGCACATAAAATTGGTGGCGAATTCGGCATCACTCACGGTCTTGCCAATGCTATTTTGATGCCTTACATTGTAGACTACAACCGTAAAGGGACAGATAAAATTACAAAATTAGAAAAGGATCTCGGTATCGAAAATTTGACAGATGCCCTCAAAGCATTGAGCTCAAAAGTAGATATTCCACATACCCTTCAAGAAGTTACTGAAGTGGAAATCACTGAGGCTAAATTCTTAGAAGTGATAGATCGCATGAGCAAAAATGCTTTTGAAGATCCATGTACCTTAACAAACCCTAGAAACTCTTCCCCAGAAGATGTTAGAAAGATTTACGAATGTGCTTTCTATGGCAAATCTGCTTTAGAAATATAAATGCCTCATCTCTTCGGTCGTTTTGTCCCCACAACCAAACGATCTCAATAAGTTCCATTTAACAGTTTCAAAAAACAAAAAAACGCTTATACCAGTTAGCGTTTTTTTGTTTTTTGAATCTTATTAGGTAATATGTGCTGTAGCTGAACAGATTCAGTCAGAAAGTTTATTCAATTGTTGAGTTTTGAGTTATTTCAGCCTTGACGGGTTCTTCCAAAGTGGCAGTTAAGGTTCCTTTTTCTTCAGGAGTTTCCAATTTTGGAAGCTGGTTCTTGAGACTTTCGATTTCTTTCAGTTGAGTCTGGATGGTCTTTTCAAGACCTTTCATCTTAAGAATCTGAGACATGTGTTTTACTGTTCCCAAGAGGGCGACTATCAAAGCACCGATGGCGGCTGATCCGAAGATAATCACTGCGAGAGATAGGCGGACGTTAATGAATAGAAAGTTCACATCCACTGACTTGGCGTTGACTACCGCGAATAAGGTGACTAAAACTGCAAAAAACAGGGCACTGACGAAACGAAATTGCATGAAAAAACCTCCTTGTGAACAGATGAATGAATAAAATAGACTATTTTCTAGTTTTAATGATTTGAGATTCTATCTCTAAAAGCACTTCTAAATCTGATGGCGTTAAACGACTGATCAAGTCGTCTCTGGAGATTGCGCCTGCCAAATTTCGAGCGCGGGGATCTGAGGGTAAAAGGGCATCTGTCCAACTGATTTTCTTATTGTCTACATAGACATCATAATCCACCATACGGGTGCCGTCATCTAAATATTCCATGCCCAGCAAAATTCTTTTGATATGTTTGGTATCGTGGAAGGTGAAAAATCTGACCCGATAAACTTCTACAGACATGAACAGACGAGGATAGTCTTTTGACCAAGATTCACCGAGGACGATTCCAAATTCCAAGGTGTCAAAAATGGTAATCAGTCTGTCATAGTGAAGTTTATAGGCACCATAGCGGTCATAAATTCGAATTTCAATTTCATTCCAATCTCGGTTGCCAATGCCCACATTTAAGTATTGAAGGGCATGCATTCTCAACTCTTTCAAGTATTCATAATGGTTGCCGTCTAATCGCAGAACTTGAGGGTATAAGTCTGCTGCTTGAATCCTGTGGTTTAAAGGGTGAGTCGTCAGAGCAATTAAAGTAGTATTTTCATTACCTGAACTGATAATGTCTGTGAAGGTACTAATAGTACCGCCAAGATCAGTTTGTACTTGTTTTAAAATAGCTTCTTGATCTCCCAGTGCCCTCATAATAAGGGTTCGAGGGGCTGTCCGAACTTCATCCACTAAATCGGTTCTCTTGCCTGAAATTAAGTGGCACAAAATGGCGGCAGGAGAAGTTTTAATGACCAACATGGTTTGAATGTCTGACAAAGTTAAAACAGCTTTCATTTCTGGAGCGATAAAAACAATGGTATGGTCTTCTCTTGCAATGTCAAAGGCTGAAGTCAAGTCGCAGGTTTCAGCATCGAAAGACTCCACCAAACAGCTGTAAAGGTCTTCAATGTTCTGGCTGGCAAACGCCAAAATTCTTGGGCCACTTCTTATTAATGAAAGCATGTGCACCTCCTATAAACTCGTTCTGCCTTTGCAAAGGCGATCATCGTCTGTACCCCAAGGGTATTGGAAATAATGAACGTTTAAAGTGTCGAGCTCGATTAAGTGAATATCAGAAATGCCGTTGTAAAAGTAATGGTCTTGTTGAACCCCAGTTTCTAAGCTTAAATCATGTCCAAAAAAGTTGAGTTGAGCAGGGGCTTTTAAGATTTCTGTTGGGTAGTGGCTAATCCTTACAGAGTGACCCTCAATTTCCAATGTTTCAGCAACTTCAATGACAATAGAGCGGTTTGTAAAATCTTTTACGCAAGCAGAATTGTCATGGTTGCCAAGTGCTAGATAGATGGTTTCAGCTGATGAAGATTCTAAGAGGTCAATTAAGGTCTTCACCCAGCGTTCATACCGATGTATTGATCCTGGGTACATTTGAAGCTTAATATTGTCTGCTAAATCCCCTGTGTGAATAATGTAAGTAGGTTTAAGAGTTTCTATGAGCCTTTTTAGTTCGGGGAAAAATCGGACAGGGGTATCTGAAATATGGAGCAGGGTAGGTGCGTTATGACTGAGTACACTAGTGTCAATATATACATGCCCTGCTAGAAAGCAAAGTGCTTTTTTAAAAGGATACATGAGCGACCCTCCTCCTAATAGACTAATTACCCTAATGTTAAAAGGAATTGCAGGAATATGTCAACTTTATTGCTTCAATCCTATTATTTCGTGGTATTATATGATTAGTAGAGGAAAACGATAGCAAATATGTAATCTTTACAAATACAAAAACCAGAGGAGGTCACTCAAATGATACAAGCATCAGAGTGGTTTATAGCACAAAATCCAGTATTTCAGGCACTCATGGCAACTTTATTTACTTGGGGTGTGACAGCTCTAGGCGCAGCGATGGTTTTTTTCTTTAAAGAAATTAAACGAAAAGTTTTAGATTCTATGTTGGGATTTGCAGCAGGGGTAATGATTGCAGCCAGTTTTTGGTCTTTGCTCAGCCCGTCTATTGAAATGGCCGCAGCCGCTGGTATGAAGCCTTGGTTACCTGCAGTAGTAGGTTTTCTGGCAGGGGGCGCTTTCCTATGGATTGTAGACCAAACCCTTCCTCATTTACATATGGGCGCAGAAGACAGTGAAAAAGAAGGGGTTAAAACCGGACTTCGTAGAAGTGTTCTACTGGTCTTGGCAATAACCCTCCACAATATACCTGAAGGTTTAGCCGTTGGTGTAGCCTTTGGTGCGGTTGCATCAGGTTTTCCAGAGGCTTCTCTCGCTGGAGCTATAGCTTTAGCCATTGGGATTGGACTTCAGAATTTTCCAGAGGGTGCTGCGGTGTCCATCCCACTTAGAAGAGAAGGCTTAACCCGAACAAAGAGTTTCTTATACGGGCAAGCCTCTGGGATTGTAGAACCAATCGCAGGTGTGATTGGAGCTGTTGCCGTTATTTCTATGAAACCAATCCTACCCTACGCCTTGGCATTCGCAGCGGGCGCAATGATTTACGTCGTTGTAGAAGAATTGATTCCTGAAGCACAACAAGATAGAAAAACGGATGTAGCAACCATTGGTGCAATGCTTGGTTTTGCCTTAATGATGTTCCTAGATGTGGCTCTAGGTTAGTTTTACAAGGATCAATAAATACTCAAATAAACTTATTTTGGATGAACCCACTTCGGTTCAACATCTATAGGGAAATGGCTGGTGTCGCCTATCATGGTGATTTTCCAGCCTTCTTCACTTTTTTGGAAAGTATTAAGGCAAGTTGAATTCATAAAAGGACCCTTCCAGAAATTTTCCAGTGGTGTTTCGTTTAAATAAGCAATCATGCTTTTAAGAACCACGGCATGAGCCACCAAAAGAACAGTTTCACCTGGGTGTTGTTCAGCTATCCATTCTAAAAATGCACCACTTCTCCCAATAACAGAAGGAAAGGATTCGCTTTCATTGGGCACAAATTTTTCAGGTGCATTCCAGAAATATTCAAAGCGTTCAGGGTCGTATGCTTCAATCTCAGCCACTTGTTTGCCTTCCCATTCACCAAGGTAGATTTCTTTCAACGCCTCAGAAGTCTTAATTTCCAAACCTTTATGCTGATTGATAATTTCTGCTGTTTTATACGCACGACCAGAAGGACTGCTGTAAATATGATGTATAGGTGTTGTCTTCAATCGATCAGCTAACCAACCCGCTTGATTTTCTCCCATTTCAGTCAGAGGTGAGTCTAAATGCCCCTGCATCTTTCTAAGGGTATTCCATAAGGTTTCGCCGTGTCGGGTCACTAGAATTGTGGTCATGAATATTCTCCTTTGTCTTTGGTCATTGTCTTTCACGTCGTCAATATGCTATGATGCGCTTAGCGAGACTAAGGAGGCATCATATGGGTTATTTAGCACTAGCCATTCTTTCGAGTTCATCTATTGCGTGGCTGTTTAAAATTACAGAGGGTGGCAGCTATAATCGGTATCGAGTTACCACGGCCAATTATGGAGTCGCTTTTTTGGTCAGTCTAGTCCTATTCGCCTTGTCCACCATGCAGCATCCTGAAACGATTAGTTTCGAGGCACTTCACTGGGAAAGTCTATTCGGAATAGGCATCCCCGCAGGAATTTGCTTTTTCCTCTCCTTTGTATTTTACCAGAAAAGTGTGAAAGAAAATGGTGCAAGTTTATCAGGGATGTTTGGAAAATTGGGTATCTTATTACCTATGGTAGTGTCTGTTATTTTGTGGAACGAAGTTCCTAGCTTGATTCAAGGCTTAGGAATCTGTTTGGCAGTGGGTGCCATGGTTTATGTGAATTACGTACCGGGACAGACGACCGTCAAAAAACATCAAAAATCATTAATATATCTGTTTTTAGCAGGTGGAATGGCAGAATTTTCTAGTAAGCTGTTTCAAAAAATGGGGGAACCCAACGAAAAGCATTTATTTCTTTTCATCGTATTCTTTGTAGCATTTTGCCTCAGTTTGTATAAAAGCTATCATACGCCAGTAGTTGAGGGATCTTCTTTAAAAGCTGATTTGCTTATTGGAGGCATTGTAGGTGTCCCTAATTTGCTGTCTTCTGTCTTTTTAATCAGTGCCCTAGGTCAAATACCTGCGACTGTGGCTTTTCCTATATACAGTTCTAGTGCCATAGCCGTTATTTCGGTAGGGAGTTACTTGTTTTTTAAAGAGGAGATTGGCAGCCGTTCAAAAGTGGGTTTGATTCTCACCATGGTCGCCATGGTTTTGGTGAATTTTACAGCATAAGATAAGGTAAAGGTGTGGTTCGTATGGAAAAGGGCATTCAAACTTATAGGGGACAATTATATATAGCTTTAGGTGCTCTAATTTGGGGAACTCAGGGGCCTTTTGCCCAATATTTGATGCAGCTGGGTGCCAGTTCAATTTTTGTTGCTTTAGTAAAATTGGGAATTGGTTCTGGTCTGATGCTCCTTGCAATGGCCATTTTTAAACCACGTCAGTTGAAAATTGACAAACGGGGGCTTGTCTACACGGGCATGATCGGATTATTCTGTCAGGCGGGGTTCAACGCTTTATATTACACCAGTGTGGGTCTAATAGGCATAGCCAATGCAGCTGTAATTTTATACACTTCGCCGGTCTTCTTCCTTCTTTTGTCCATTCTGTTTTTTAAAGAGAAGTTGACGGGGGTCAAATTACTTTCAGCCTTTTTGTGTATGGTAGGTTGTGGCATAGCCGTGACGGGTGGGCAGTTGAACTTTGAAGGTCTATCAGTTACAGGTATAGGAATGGCACTGCTTTCAGCTGTGAGTTTTGCACTAATGGGCGCCATTAGCAAGAAAGCTTTAAATAATTACCCACCGATGACCATCATCGCCTATAGTTTTTTATGGGGGTTCATTTGCCTTTTGCCGAAAGGGCTTAGTAGTGGTTGTTTTGGCGTTGAGCCTAGTTTAGGAATCCTTTTAGGGGCTCTGGGAATCGGTATATTTCCAGCCGCTTTGGCTTACTACTTTTATTTTAAAGGCGTGAGCCAAGGTGTTAATCTGTCCCAGGCAGGGGTTATCAGTGCCCTTGAAATGGTCAGTGCAGTGGGAATTGCTTGGACAATTTTTTCAGAACCCTTTAACCTGATGAAGACATTTGGCATTATCTTAATATTAATTTCAATATTGACCAGCGAAATTAAGCAAATAATGGTAAAATAGAGAAAAAGAGACCACAATAATTAAGCGAATGAGAAAGAGAGTGATCCATATGGCATCCAGCTAGAAGCGACTTTAGACGTGTTAAAACGTAAACATCAAGAGCAAAATATTCTCTTGGAACATATGCAAAAAAAGTTAAATACCCTACAAAAAAACATGATTTCTGAAGAGGAAGATGTTCAGCAGTTAGAGAATGATACTTTTAAATCGGCACTTTTTAAGCTGATACGCATTCATGACGGACAGCTTTCAAAAGAGCAGTCTGAATATCTCAAGGCAAAACTAGACTACGAAAATTATGTCTTTGAAGTGAGTGAATCAGAAAGACAGTTGAACCAATTGTCTCTAAAAATTAAAGAGACTGAAAATGAAATTCAAAACTATAAAAACGATTTAGGCGACCGTGTCGCTCAGTTAAATCAACTGGAAAGCAACGCACCAGAGCGTATGCTGCTTGAGAAGTTTGTTAACAAAGAGAAGGCGTGCAAGTCGGAATGTGTGGAAATTGAAGAAGCCGTAGCAGCCTGTGAACGTGCCTGTGAAGCTAAAAATAAAGCCATGAACCTTCTTTCGAGTGCAAATGACTGGGCATTCTGGGACACTTGGGGCGGTGGCGGTTTAATTACGGATATGGTCAAGTATGAAAAAATAGAAGAGGTACAAGTCCAGTTTAAACAATTGGCTTCAGAACTTAACCATTTAAAAAGAGAACTTTCAGATGTGGGTCAAAGTGTTAGGTTTGACATGATTTCAATGGATCCTGCCACAAAGGGTTTAGACATATGGTTTGACAATATTTTTACAGATCTGCGAGTGAAAGAAGAAATTCAAAGTCAAATAAGTGCTGTAAAATTATTAGACCAAGAACTGTCTCAAGTTCAGTCGACCTTAAATCAAAAATCCCAAGTTGCAGAAGGGGCACTTAAAGCCTCAACTGAAGCTCTTGAGAACTTTTTGTTGGATGTTTAAATGTAAGCTATGAAAATTGGTATTAAAAAAGATGATTTCAATATTTAATTGGAGTCATCTTTTTTTGCGTGGAGCTATATATAAGTACATTAATAACTGTGGAAAATAGACATTATGGTAAGGATAGGGACAATTAGAAAATTAATGGGCGTAAAAGTAAAATTTCTGTATATTTAATTAATTTTATATGGTAAAATTTACCTTGTTGAATGTTTTTTTATTGTAGCCTGAAATAGAACAACATAAAAATTAAAATTATACATATGAGAGAGGACTTATCTTATGAAAAAAGTAATAGCGCTAATCACCGTTTTAGCAATCGGACTCACAAGCCTTGTTCCATCCTTTGCAGCAACCACCACGCCAAAAACTGTTACCATTACCCAATTCACCCAGTCCCTCTTAACCACCCTTCAAATTCAATATACTGATCCCATTCAAGAGGCAGTTAATCAGAAATGGGTTTCTAAAGGGCATAAATTAATTGCTAGTCCTAGCGCTGCTATTACGAAGGAACAATCTGCGCAACTTCTTTATGGGGTTTTGAGAACCAAAGAAGGGGTTAAGCCTGATTTGTATTATGAGAGAATACTCAACTACTATGTAGGTGACAGTAAGAACATTGATCCATCTTATAAAAGAGCTGTTTACTCAACCATAATGAACGGATTTTTTGAACCTAAGTTTATAAACAAATCCACTAAACACTTCAATCCTAAAAACAAGGTCACTGAAGCTGAATTAAAAGTGATGATGGCAAGACTCTTAGATAAATCTAAGAGATATGATCCATTTCAGTATTTGGACAAGTATGGCACAAGAGGTTGGGATAAAAGTTGGGGAAATTATGAACCTGGTGGAATGAACATAGTTTATCCCAAGGTTTCAACTGTAAAAAAAGCAATGATTTTTGAAACCAGTGTCCCAGTTCAAAATAGAGATCTAGTAATTCAAGAGTTATTAGAAGAAGAACACAATAAGTATGATATGGCATTTTCAAGATATGAGCTGTATGACAAATATATCAATACTGTCCCTGGTGCATATATAGATTTCTTAGATTTGGAAGATAGTCGAAAAATGCAAATTGAAGAAATTCATAATTGGTATGAAACAACTTGCAAATTTATGAAAGCATTCTATAACAGTGGTTATAAAACATTATCAAGTGATGATAAGGCAATTAAGGAAAATATGCCTTCGGATAATGGTTGTTATAATATGATTGAAAATCATAAGAAAATACTATCAGATAATAAAATGGTAATGCAAAGTTATTTTGTATGTGATGAAAAGACATTTTATTATTTTGCTGGTGACAAATATTTCAGAGGGAGATTATATTTTAAGATTAATTCGCCTAATGCAACAATTCCATTTGTAACCAGTATTTATTCTTCAAAGGATCAAGTTAGAATCAAATCTAATACTTGGTACTATGCTGACTTTGATGTGTGGGTAGGAATTATTGCTAATGATTATGGAGAGAATTGGTCGTGGAATGGCAATGAAAGAGGTGTAGGGGATTTCTTTGTAATATCGGATGTTTATGAAATTGTAAATAAAAAATGAGGTGTTGGCCTTGGACAAATTTAAAAAAATTATAGCAATATTACTCATGCTCACGTTCGTTCCAATTGGTTCATTTGCCAATTATTTAACTGATGAACAAAAAAAACCATCGTATGATCCAGGTAGAAACGTTCAAATGTGGAGTGTAGAAAATAAAGATGCTTCATCGGGTACACGTTATAGAACCTTGGCTTTTAAGGCAAAAATTAAAAGTAAAGATAAGATTAATGGCAAAGAATTTTGGTATACTGCCAACATTCCCAAAATGGATGATCCTGAAAAACGTGTGGAACATAAACCGGATAAAATCTCACTTTACCATTACATGAACTACGTTTCAAATACAGGAAATGTTCCCCCTGGGGCAGACTCTTTGTATAATAGTTTCTATCGTCAATATAAAGATGATAAAAAAGCGATGGATGAAATAAATGAGTTGTTCAGCAAAGGTGGCATCATGTACTTGGATTCAGTAGGTACGGTTACTGACGATGGCAAACAAAGAGGTGAAGTTGATGTTTCTGGTTATGCAAAAAAAGGTGATGAAAAAAATATTTATGACACGTTACCTGAGTTTTTATGTTCCGCAGGGTGGCTACCAGGTACTCAAAAAACAGCTACAAATATGTTTGATATTAAAATTGATTTTCCCCCTCAGCCAGTAATTACACCAGTTCCCCATATCACCAAAGGAACAGGAACAACAGACGTAACTTCCGTTGAATATAAAGAAGGAGAAGTTTTTGACCTTGTAGGAATACATTCTTTTTTTCCGAAAGCCGTTAATAGGGAATATGAATGGAGTTATAAGAAAAAAGGCGTAACAACGTGGACTCCTTGCGGTAAAAAGGCTACTCCTAATTTAACCAGTCTTCCAATTGGAGAATATGATATTAAGCTCGATGTTCAATATACAATGAGCGCATTTTGGGGAGATAATGGCAAAATTATAAGAAAATCCGTAGCTCCGGCAACATGCGTAATTAAGGTCATCCCAAATTCTGAAATAGTTGCCACGGCAACAGTTTCTTCTCCTGCTGATGTGGAGATTGAATCTGATGCTACCTTTGCCAATATTCCAGTAACTATAAATTCAAATCTTATTAATATAGGTGGCGGTAAAGTTAAATCAGTTACTTATCAGCTCATGACTGAAGAAGGTTCTCCTATTTACACAGAAACTTTTGGTGGAAGTGAAACACTTTCACAAACTAAAACCTTTAAAATCACTTATAAAGGTGAACCGTTTACACAAGGTTTTAAGGGCCAAGTCACTTACGTTTTAGAAAGTGGAACAAACAAATATTCAAAGTGGGCTATTTCAACAACATATATTCATAAGAAGGGAGTAGGAAATCTACCACCAGTTCCAGTTATTTCTCCAATTGCCGATACAATATCGGGTAATGAAATAAGACTCAATGGAGCATCCAGTTATGACCCTGATGGTGAAGTGGTTTCGTGGGAGTTCTCAATACCTCAATGGGGATATTACTACAATGAGGACGGTAAAAAAAGTACATGGAAAACTACTATTGGTTATGGAAATAGAGTTCAAGCAATTTTAGGTGTTACGGATGATGATGGGGCGTATTCTGAAACAAGTACATTTTTCAATGTCACACCACCACCCCCGATACTTAATATAAACGTCAGTGGAGCTTTGAAAGAAAACAGGAAGGTCATTTTCATTTCTAATGTAACTAACTTAGCAGGATATACAACAACAGACAGTCAAGTTGAATGGACAGTCAGTTCACTTGGCGGTCAAACGACTGACAAAATCAAATTAAAAGCCACTGTGGGTAAATCTATACAGGGTTTGTTCAAAGAAAAAGGACAGTATTTAGTTGAATGTAAAGCGACAAACAGTGCTAATATGTCTGCGAATCAAAGTATTTTGATTAACATTTCAGAAGATTTCTTGCCTACCGTAGTAGTAGATACTTATGAGACAGTTTATAGAAATGATGAAAAGAAAGCAGAAATCAAAGTCTTTGATAACTCTTACTCTGTAGATAATGACTATATTGCTAGTCGGTCATGGTACTACGCATTGGACAAGGACAATGACGGACGTTTTGATGATGAAACTTTAACATTACTTAAAACTGCCACACTTCCTGAAGATAATTCGGTCAGCTTAATAACCGATAAGGTGGGAAAATATCAAATCTACCTAAGAGTCCAAGAAGGCTTTGGTCAAGAAACCATTCCTGAATTTATTGCAGCCACCGACTACAAAATCAATTCAGGCTATAAAATTGTAGAAGTGGACAACTATAAACCAGTAGTTAGCTTTGTTCCTATGAAGGACAAGAAAGTTGACATGGTTGTAGTTACCGACTACAAAGGCGATAAACTGACACAGCTTGGAACGAGACTCAATCAATATATAGGAGAGAGTTTTGAGAACGGTATTAACGTTAAATTACAAGTAGCCACAGATTCAAAATATATAGGACGATATTTACCTGAAAATGGGTTCGGGTGGAATAAAGTTCCTGATAATACTACAGCCAAGTACGTTGTGGCAAGGTGGAATACTTATTCAGGTGATCTAATTGAGTACTCTGATAATTCTTATGAAATTACAACAGTTGCTTATAATGTCTGGTTGGGAACTTCGAGTGGAGATATCCCAAAAACAACAATCGGTGTATTTCCTGCCAGAGTTAAGCAAGTTCAAACAATAAATAGATGCACTTTGATTTTATTAGAAAACGGCGATTTATACTTTGTCGGCACAAATATGGCATTTCAAAGACCTTATTATAGTCCAAGTTTGTATCAGCTAGAACCAAAGAAAACAATGAGTGGTGTTAAAACAATTATTCAAAATCAGTTAAAAGGGGGGTGGGATGATAATCAAGCATTAGCACCTATGTTAATGCACGTTTTAACTTATTCGGGCGATGTTTATTCAATCGGTGAAGTACCAACTGCCTATAGGTATCAAGGCGCAATATTTACTACTATAGATGAAGGTTCACATTTGAATATGCAAAATCTTTTTGCTACAACAACACGGGATGATACTGGGTATGCTAGGTATGGTAATTATGGAACAAGGACAATGGTCGGTACAGAATGGGGTCTATCTAAATTAAACGGCTTATCTAATATCACATATGCCAGAGATACAGGAAGTGGCTTAATTGCTAGGGATTCAAATGGGGACTGGTGGGGTTTTGGGTCTAATCTAAATGCTTTTGGTCATCATACAGGATTTACTTCGACTCATTTATCTGGTTATGGGGTTGAAGCTGAAGTGAACGCTAATTCAGGAATGTATGACACAACTCACCACTTTGATGAATTTAACAACATTGTAAAACTTCAAAATTTGTCTGACATAGATAAAGCTGTTGGTGGAATATACAAGGTAGATATTGGGAAGGCATATGCTAATAATGGTGATGTCTACACTTTTAAACAGACACCTGAGCTTTATTTTGGAGAAGGGACAGGAACAATTCCAGCAGGGAAGACTCAAATTGAAGGTCTACCTCCAGGAATTCAATACAAAGTAACTTGGACAAGTGTAGATTACGCAGGAAATACTTTTTTAAAAGTGTTTTACCCATTCCAACTTGGTAAAGGAACTTTTAGCTATTCAAAAATAGGAACTATAGAAGATGAAACAAAAGCTCTTAAAATAAATCCTCCCACATATATGTATTCCAAAATTGGAACAGCATATGTCGATAAAGAGGTGAATTTAGAAGTAGGATATAACCCTGCTATTCCACAAGTAGATGCTGAATATATTTATAGTGCTTATTATGAAAATTTGCTTATGGAGAGGAATATAAACATAAGCGGTGCAACACAGTTTACTAATTCTCAAGGTGGATCACAATGGACAACACCGCCACCTACCAAATTAGTTAAATACTTTGAAGCACCTGTAAAAACGGCAACTGGTGAGATCAATACTTTTGAGAAATTCTACTATAAAGTTGAATATACTTTATCAAGTTGGACAACCTCTTCACATTGGGCAGGTCGTGGTGACGATGATGACAGTGGAAGAAGATCTCTTTATTATGATAGGATTGGGACTTATAACTATAAAGTAACAGGTTATAAACCAGAAGTACCTTCAACTCAAGTTGTCGGTTGGAAATTTTATGGGGTAGACCTTGCAAAACTTCCAAGTACAACTTTTAGACCCAATTCAGAAAAATATATTATCTACATTGGAGAAAAAGATTCCTTCCAAAAGGTTGAACCTAGCTTGTTGGCTTACATCAAAGCCAACAACATCAAAGTCAAAGTAGTGACAGATCCCAAATATTTAGATCGAGCTACCACAAAGTCTGTAGAGATCAATCTAAGGGATATGATCACAGCAACACCAAATGGAAAGCTTTATCCATCGGATGGGCTAGAAACCATGCTCGCTGATATGACAGAAGAAAACAAGGTATTTACTGAAGCGCAAGATGGCCTCTACGTCATTAAGGATGAAGATACCGTCACCTATACGAGCTATTATAACGATATTGAGAGTGATACAAAACTTAGTGAAGTTTATAATCACCTTCATACCAGTGCTTATTTTGAAAATGGGGAAGGCCAGTCAGCTTATCACAACATTCAACGGACAATACCAATCAGCGTCTTTGATAAAGTTGGCCTCTATAATGTTTACTACAGAGCAAAGGATCAACCTAGTACAGATGGAAATTTCCAAAATTACAACAAAGATTCCGATACAGCTGAGATGAAAGTCTACGTCCACCGAAGACCCATCGCAAAAATAGATATCCAATATACAAATATCGCACCATTTACCATAACTGGAAAAGATGACACCTCTTATGACCTCGACCACCAGAGCCAAGCTAACAGAGGGATTATAGAAGTCGAGTGGCAATACCGTAAATCTTCAGACACCGTATGGGAGCGCAAAAACGGCCCTCTGGGAACTGAAATAAAAGTGAGTAACCTTAAAAAAGGCGACACGGTATATGTGAGTTACCGAGTCAAAGATCAGGAAGGCGCATGGTCTCAGCCGGTTTATAAAGAAATAACCCCAGAAGTCAGACTGTTGATGGACGCAGACCTAAAGTCAGAAGATCCTAAAAATAAGCTAACCGCTTTTCCAACAGGGAACAATGTGGTTTTCAGTAAACTGTGGACGAGTTACCCCTACGCCCATCACTTGGAAATTCAGATGTACGACGGGAACATCCCTCTGCTGAAAAAGGCAGTTTTGACAAAGGAAACTGGACAGGTAACGGCGGAGACACCTTTCCCAGAACGGACGTGGAAAGACCACACATTCTTCATTCCTCAAATGGTAAACGGCAACTTACTAACAGACAAAACCTACACCTTCAAGGTAACGGCATACGACTCCTCCGACCCTAAAATTTTTAAAGAGAAACTTTTCAACGTGACCACCATAAGCAACCGCCCGCCCACGGTAGATTTTGTAAAATGGACGCCGACAAGTCTCTACGAAGGGGATCAGCATGAAATGACCCTCACGGTCAACGACCCAGACAAAGACCTATTAAAGCTGGACGTCTACTTAAAATGCGATCAAAAACCCGAAGTGCTATACCAAAGCTTTCAGAACTTGTCTGCAGGGCAGCAAGTAAACTTGAAACCCTTTACAATACATGAAGGGAAATCTATTCAGTGGCGAGCTGTGGTGACAGACCCCAAGGGGGAATCGGGAGAGAACAGAAAATTACTGCCTATTCAAGCCTTTGGCATAGACAGTATAACGGTGAAAGGGGCATGGAACCACTGGCGTGGGCAAAAGAACGCTTTCGGACAGCAAATGACCAACGAGCCCAATCGGTTTTTATCGATGGAAAAGCTCACTTTTGCAGTAACCACCCGTGGAGAAGTGAGCAAGGTTTCCATAAAACTATCTCCAGAACTGGAAGCCATGGCTTACAAAGACCCCAAAGGGAAGACGTATTATTACAAAGACGAATTGGGATACAATGTAGAGTTTCCAATTTTCTTAAAGCCTCAAAACTCCAACATCTACAGCGCGACCTACATCTTGCCTTTTGCGGACAGTACCATCAGCTGGGAAAACAATCGGAAAAAGAAGCCCTACCTCATCTATGTAACCCTTGAGAATAAAGACCGAAAACGGCTTTTTATCTACGGTGATGACCCTGGGGAAGTAAAAATCGATATCACAGGAAATATATTTGATTTGCTGTATAACCAGCCGACTAAATAAGGGAAGCTGCAAAATAGTAAAAAGTGAAGCTGCGAAATAGTACGCGCATGTCAAATGAGAAAAAGCGAACCGAAAGAGCTAAGACTCTTCAGGTTCGCTTTTTTATTATTTAGAAATTTTTAATATATACAAGGTTTTTTTGATGATTTAGAAATCGACAAAAGTGTTATGATTATATAGGAATAAATTTATATACTAAACATCCACATTACAAAAAGAGGTAAACAAAAATGAGCAAAAGAGTCAAAATTTCTATCTCTATTTTATTAATCATTTGTTTTGTCAGCATATTGAGCCTGGTTTTCAGTCAAGGGGTATTTGTAAAATCAAATTTCAATGTTATTTTTTTTGACAAGGAAATTGAAAACTATATAGATGCGTCAAAAGACTTAACTGCAAAAAAGAGTGCCCTGTGGGATCAAAATATGCAAAAGCCCTTTGACAAAATTGTAAGTAAGTATGTTCCACAAGATGAACAAGAAAAGGCCAGCAGTTCACTATTTAAGGAACACTTTACTTCGCCTGAAACGTTGAAACTTTACTTAGATTATTCTAAAGATAAGAAAATAAGAGATGCACTACAAAGAAGTTATGAGAAATCCATGGACCTGTTAGGAAAAGAAGAGAGTGAACCTCTTTATGTGACTATCATACCTTACAGGGGAATGACTTATGGGGTAACAAGCGCAAGCAATTTTATCGTATTATACGTTAATTATTTAATACCCGAAGAGAAGCTGTTAGAAGAAGTCGGGGGGACATTTGCTCATGAATACGCCCATGTGGTGTCGTTAGAGTTTGCAAGCAAAGAGGGGAGTTGGAGTAAAACCTACCCTAATACTTTTTTAGCTCAAATGATATTGGAAGGAAAAGCTTGTGTCTTCGCCAAATTAGTAGTCGGTGAAAATTACCAGCAACCGATGGTACCTAATGAACCTGTCAATCAATTTGAGTATTACGAAGATATTTTAAATAAGGAGTTTACTGAGACTTCATTTTTCAATTACGAAGTAGATGGTAAATCATTTTTGAGAACAGATTGCTATTATTATGGAATGGAAAGTATTCAAAATTATATGGATAAGCATAAAGTAACAAATCCAGCAGATTGGATGTATTTAAAACCCAGTGAGTTATACGAGGAAAACTAATGAAAAGGTTTAAAGCATACCTAGACCAGCATCCCATTATTGCAATTATTGTGTTCGATTTCATTTGCTTTCCCATAACGTTACTCATTGGGGTTGCCATTGAGCACTTTGGCCACTTTGGAATGGGGAACATCATTTTCTTTGAATCCATATTTATTCTAATGATTTGTAGTTCAGCCATAAATGGCAATTCCGATTCTCGTATGTTATTTGGACAACCCGTCCACACCAATATGAATCAGCATAATTACTACTTAGAGTCCTATCACTTTGCGATCAAATATGGCTCACTTGGGATTTTACTCTTTTTATCCTCTGGTTATTTTGGCATGAAGTAGGAAACCCCAATTTTCAGAGAAGATTCATCTAATAATTGCATTAAAAACGAGCTGAACAGGGGGGATTGTTCAGCTCGTTTTTGATTTGAATCTAATTGCCAGTTGTATTAGTCGTCTCCGTTGGGGCTGTGCCAGTTGGAGGTGTACCTGTTGGCGGGTTGCCGCTTGGAGGCGTTCCAGTCGGAGGTGTTCCTTTTCCGCCGCCTTGACCGTGTCCCATACCACCGCCCATGCCGCCTGTTACAGCAACACCTTTGTCAGTGATTTTCGTATTCACATCAGCTACAGTGATTTTAGTAAGAACTGTACCGCCAGTGACTGTACCGCTAGTGGCTAAGTTGTTCTTAAGGGCTACGCTTGACTTACCGCCTGATATTAAGCTATAAGTCTTGTCTTTTGTGAGGCTCGGGCTACTGATTAAGAGGGATTGATAAGCTTTTGATGGTGCGAAAGACACAATCGTCTTGCCTGTAGAGTCTGCTAAGGTAGCTAAAGTATTGGCTTTTTGTGAGGCTGTATAGTAAACAAGAACTGAATTTTGTGTAGAAGTAGCACTCGGTGCCATTGCCATTCCAGAGCTGCCTGCATTTGCTAATGTACCGCCGCTTACATCACAAGTACTGTCATAGTCTAAAGCTCCGTTGCCGTCATTGGTTGGGCCATTGACTAAAGTTGTACCTCCGGTAATATAGATTGCCCCGTTGGCATCTAAACCATCACCTTCAGCATTGACCACGACAGTACCGCCATTAATTTTGATAAAGTAGTTGGCGTCAGTGCTAAAGTTTTCAGCCACAGTGCCACCGTTTAGACCAGAACCATCGTTACCACCTGCGGCATTGAAGCCATCGTCTGAAGCATTAAGGGTAATAGTACCCCTATTAATGGTAATGTTTCCACTTTCTAAACCTTCATAACTCTTACTGACATTGATGGTACCACCATCAACTATAAGGGCGGAATCTGCGTGGATAGCGTCGTCTGTTGCTGCAATATTTAACGTGCCTGCTTTGACCAGAACCTGAGTGCTAGAATGGACTGCGTCTTCACCAGAAGTCAGCGTCAGGGTGCCTCCGAAGACACCTACGGCATCTTTACCTGCAATACTGTGTTTCACAGCAGTAACTTGAAGGGTGCCGCTCATTATGAGAAGGGTATCTTTAGATTTTATCCCGTTTGCATAATTGCCTTTGACAATCAATTTCCCAGTCCCGTTAATAGAGACATCTTCCTGACTAAATAAAGCGGCGTCAGGCTCGTCTTCACCTCCTGCCAAGGCATAAGTCTGGCTGTCGGTAAGGGTATTCGTCGTGTTTTTCTCTAAGGTGATGATGGCTTTCTCAGTGGATTTGATCCAAATAGCTGGGCCAGATTTGCTGGTGAGGGTGACCCCGTTGAGTACAATGTGAACCTTATCTTCCTTATCTGCATCCACTATAATTTGACCTGCACTGAGGGTACCGCTAATGACATAAGTACCTGCTTTACTGATGGTGAGGACACTGCCTTTCGCAGTTGCTCCTGAACTAGAACTTGCCCCTGAACTTGAACTTGTCCCTGTCCCTGATCCCGACCCCGTTATGGATATTGAAGTACCATTAAGTTTGACTGTAGTGGCTTCAGAATCTGTATAAGTGGCGTCTGAGTCTTCGTCTTGAGCAGTGACCGCTTCTAAAGTGGTGGTGTCTGCGGTGCTTGAACTGGTTGAAGCTGTGCTCTCAGTAGTTGTACTGCTTTGCAATACCGTGCTGCTGGCTGTTGAAGTGTTTGCTGTGCAACCTGTTAGACCGATTGCGGCTGCCAATACCAACATAGGCAGGGTTTTCTTAAAGAATTTGCTAATCATATAAAATCTCCTCTCAAAGTCGTCTTTTAGGTGATTGGGTTAAGTTGCATGTAGGAACAACTGGCTAATAGCTATAATTCATCTTTTATGGCGGAAAGTCTGCCACATACAATATTCAAGTTGCCATTTCTGCAACGGATTTGATCTATAAATTCCTTTTCGACTACTTTATTATCCAGCTCTATTTGATAGCTCAGCTCAAACATGCTGCCCATATTGGTCGTTCTAACTTGAATGAGTTCCGCATTCTTTGTGTATTTCTGGAATAAATCATCAAAGAGACCTTCGTAATTTAAGTTTTCTGGAATGGTTATTTTGAGCTGCTTTTCAGTAGTTTTAGCCACACCGAAACCGCTATTATTCAGCACAAGGGTTGCGCCTCCAACAATGACTAAGAAGAGAAATGCGTAAGCGATATACCCAGTACCTGTGGCAAGACCTAATGCCATAGCAAAGAAGATGCTTCCAATTTCTCTGGCGCTTCCAGGAATGGATCTAAACCTTACCAAACTGAAAGCCCCCATAACTGCAACCCCAGTTCCCAGATTGCCGTTGACAATCATAATGACTATTTGAACCATGACGGGCAGAAGGGCCAGAGTGACCACAAAGCTTTTGCTGTAACGGTTACGGTACATATAAATTCCAGCAGCTGCAAGACCAATCAACAGAGATGCAAAGGTGTTGATTAACAATTGTTCTATAGAAATACTGGCAGTTGCGGTATTAAAGTTCATTAAGTATTCAAGCATATAAGGAGCCTCCTTTAGGGCAAGTGCTATCTTTTAAGTAGGATTTATAACAATTTCCATACTTGGAAAATGAAGTTGGGAAAATTTCCAGGCGTGTGAGCATTTGGCTCAACCAGATAGGCATCACGCCTGGGATTTTAATTTCCATCAGGGTTTCTTCAGCGGAAATGAGTGGGATACCGTAACTGCCCTTTGACAAATCTAATTCTGAAGTTCTGAACCGAATGTTTTGGTCAAAAGTAATTCTCAGTTCAGAATCTTCTTTTGCAAAGTAAGCTGTACGCTCATAGCCTATGAAGACTTTAGGTGATGGGTGATAAAGATTCATAAACCAATCTATTTCATGAAGAATTTGGCCATCCTTACAAGGGGGGAGGTTTTCTTGTAAGTATTGGTTAGATTCGTATAAGCTCATTTGAGTTCTTCTTTTGTATACGACACCTTTGTATTTTTTCTTAATTTCTATAAAGACTGGGTCACCCGCTTTTGGGATGCCATAGCTGCGGACTCTCAATTTTTCTTTGTAGAGCGGTTTATCTATTGAATGACGAACTAAGGCGTAATCTGGGGTATCATAATAGATGTTGGAAATGGTGTGTGTCCCGAAGTCATCGGCTTGCATATAAGGGGACATTAAAAGTTTAAGTTGATTGAGTTGCTGTTTACTCAGCATATATTTTTTCTCATATCGTTTAAAAACGTTTTGGTATGCAGACATTTGAGTAGCCTCCTTTGAAGTGATTCGTGTGCTGTGCTGCTTTCTATAAACCCATCTTAACCCTCTAACCTGAAATTACTCTGAAAAAGGGCTTTCAGGTTAATTTCAGACTTCTATGCTAATCTAAAGGCACGTAGTATATTAGATGTAAGCAATTGAAACGTAAATTTATCTCCCAGAGTTAAGGAGGCTTTCCTATGAGAGTTTTAATAGTAGAAGATGAGATCCGATTGGCTGAAGCACTCGGACAGATTATGACAGAGCAGAAATACAGCGTAGACATGGTTCATGACGGAGAAGCGGGCTTTGATTATGCCCTTGACGGCATGTACGATGTGATTATTTTAGATGTCATGATTCCTAAAATGAGTGGCTTTGAGGTGGTCAAAAGTCTCAGAGCGAAAAAGAACATGACCCCAGTCTTATTATTGACCGCAAAAGATGAAATTACAGATAAGGTTCTAGGATTGGATTGTGGCGCAGACGACTATATGACCAAGCCCTTTGCACCAGAGGAGCTTCTAGCCAGAGTGAGAGCGCTTTCTAGAAGACAAGGGGACGTTATACTAGAAGAAATGGCGTTTGCAGATTTGACCTTAAACTTGTCTAATAACAGCCTCTATAAAGGTTCAAAATCCGTTCACTTAGGTTTTAAAGAATTTGAAGTTTTGAAATTGCTCATGGCGAATCCTAAACAAATCATTCCAAAAGAAGAAATCATTATTAAAGTTTGGGGCATGGAGTCCAGCGCTGAGGACAATAATGTAGAAGCTTATATATCCTTTTTAAGAAAGAAATTTTATTTCCTAGGGTCTGAGGTCAACATCGGAACCGTTCGCAAAGTTGGGTATCGCTTGGAGGTTGAGGACAAATGATTCAAAAATTGAAAAGAAAATTTATCATCATCAATATGAGTTTAGTCAGTTTGGTTTTAGCGATAGTATTCATTTCCATAGGTCTGGTAAGTTACCAGCAAGTTAAGCAGGAGAGCATCATGGCCATGGAAAAGGCTATTGGCAGACCTGTGGACGAGGAACCGCCTAAAATGGAAATTGACAAAAAAGGAATGGATAGACGAGATCCTTTTATTCCAACGTTTAGCGTCATCATTGGAAGCAACAATGAAATACTTTCCATTGCTAAAGGAAATGTCAGTGTCACGGACGCATTTGTAGAAGAAATGACTCAAGAAGTGCTAGCGTCCTCAGAACCTGTGGGGATTTTCTGGGAGGCTCAGATTAGGTACTTAGTCAGAGAGACTCCAGAAGGAACAAAAATAGCCTTCGCAGATATGAACAGAGAAATTGAACGGATGACAGGACTCTTAACCTCAATGCTTCTTGTAGGATTAGGGGGAGTCGGTGCCTTCTTTTTAATCAGCGTTTATTTGGCCAAATGGGCTTTGAAACCTGTAGAAGAAGCTTGGGAAAAGCAAAAAAGGTTTGTCGCCGATGCTTCTCATGAACTGAAAACGCCTCTCACTGTAATTTTAGCCAATACAGGCATCCTCTTATCTCATAAAGAAGAAACCATTCAAGATCAACTCAAATGGGTAACTTACACGGAGGCCGAGGCGAATCGCATGAAAAAACTGGTGGACGACTTGTTGTTTTTAGCCAAATACGATTCCGAGCACAGACCCGAACTTCAATCCAAGGTGGACCTCAGCGACGCTCTTTGGAGCACCCTATTGCCCTTTGAGTCGGTGGCTTTTGAAGCGGGTGTTTCCATAGACACTGACATCCAGTCAGACTTATTTATGGCAGGCAATGAAGGTCAGTTGAAGCAACTGGCAATTATTTTAATCGATAATGCCTGCAAATATGCAGGAAAAGGGGGACTCGTAAAGGTGAAGCTCGCTAAAATTGGAGAGCAAATCACTTTGAAAATCAACAATACGGGAACGCCTATTTCAGAAGAACATCTTGCACATATCTTTGACCGCTTTTATAGGGCAGAGAGCGCTAGAACGAGAGAAACAGGGGGCTACGGCCTAGGTCTTGCCATTGCAAGTACCATTGTGGAAACACACAACGGAAAAATCAGCGTGACCAGTACGGAAAAAGAAGGGACAACCTTCCAAGTCCTCTTTTAAGATAAAGACCATTGTGCTATACTAATCACTGGTTATCATAAAGGCTAAGAGTAATGGGTCGATGACTCATTACTTTTTTACATTATTGAATCACAAATGAAATACTATCTTTAAATCGTAAATGAAACACTATAAAATCAGTTGAAGGAGATTTCTGATGAGTCCCAAAACGTCAAGTCATAAGCCTATGTATGTATTTCCGCTGATATTGTCCCTAGTGGGCATGGCATTGGTCATCTTAAGGACGTCTCTTTATGGGCCGGGTATGACCCACGATTCTATTTCCTATTATTTTGCGGCTAAGTCTTTTACTCAAGGCAATGGGTTTCAATATTTCGGGTATCCTTCACCCATTATTCAATGGCCTATACTTTTCCCATTCTTATTTGGCGTAGCAGACAAAATCGGCTTAGATCTCTTGCAAACCGCAAGATGGTTCAATGCCTTTGTCTTTGGTGCTACTATTTTTTCTGCAGCTTATGTGACCCAACAGGTTACTGGTAAAAGGTTGATGGCAGTGTTGACCTCTTTATTGGTGCTCTCCTCTTTTCCAACCTTCGATCAAAGTGCGTATTTCTGGACAGAACCCTTATTTACCCTCTTAGGCATTTGGATTTTTTATGGTGTCATCCTTTCTCACGAGTACCCTGAATTGAAACGCTATGCTATTGGAGCAGGTGTTTTGGCAGGACTTTCTGTCTTGCTCAGATACGCAGGCGCAACTTACGTCATGGCCATGTGTATTTGTCTCATGCTTGCCAGAGGCTCATTTAAAGACCGTTTTGTCAGAACTTTTATATTTGGATTTTTAGGTACCTTGCCTTTTGTTCTGAATGTAGCTAGCAATTATAGTCTTTCAGGCACCCTTATGGGGATGAGAACGGCGTCGCTGCGCTCCTTGTCCGAAAATATACTGCTGGCAGTCAACGTGCTGAAACAGTGGATTTTACCTGCTTGGGAAGGTGTTTTGCCCCATTTAGGTCATTATGGTGGACTCCTTTTCCTCGGTTTGTCAGCCGTTGTTGTTTACTTTGCGGCTTCAAAATCCAGAAGGGAAATTGCCCATCACACCACCGCCATTAAGTCCTTATCTTTATTTGAAACCAAAGGGACTCAGTCTGATTTTCAGGACAGTTCAGCAGGTTTTGCTTGGCTGACAGCGGCTTGTTTTACTGCCGTTTATCTTATATATATGATTGCATCGGCTTCAGCAGTGAATTTTGACCCCATAGACGCACGATATTTGCAACCAATTTACCTGCCGTTAATCTTTATGTTTGTGTGGCTCATCTCTGGGTGTTTTGAGAGCCTGCGGGATGTAAAAATAAGTGCCATGCTCCTTATTTGCCTCTTTTTATGGCAATTGCCTAACGTGTATAATGAATACAAAGTCATGAAAGTCTCATTAGAAACTGGTGTGGGTGGAGCCAACGTGGCAGAATGGCGAGAGTCAGATATCTTTAATGGACTTAAAATGCAGTATAATGGGAAATCTTTGTACAGCAACCGGGCAGACCTCATCAATTTCTATGGTCAAATGACCTGTTACTATACGCCTAAGCTAGAGGGAATGGATCTCTACGGGAAAGCTTTCATGGAAAAAGAGTTTCAAGGAGAGCCCGAGGCCTATTTAATATGGTTCAAAGGCCATAATCCTAACTATATTTACAGCCCTGAGCAACTTGAAGAGTTGGCTGAAGTCCAGTGGGTGACAGAGACAGAGGTCTATACGGTCTATAGGTTAAAGGCATTGTCTCAATAGTTTGTTAATTTATAAACAAATTGATGACAAAACGGCTAAAATAGACACGTTTTTAATGTTTTATGGTATGATGTAAATTGATAAATTTGTTTAAATACGAAAGGTCATACCCTTCGTAGAAGGTATAGAATTTAAGTTCCCTAGGGAGGAAAAAACATATGGTAAATCGTAAAAGTGATTTAAAAATGACAGTCATCGGACTTGGTTATATTGGTCTTCCAACGGCTGCCATGTTTGCTAGCAATGGGGTTCGCGTAGTAGGCTATGACGTGAATCAACGTGTGGTAGACGCCCTTAACAAAGGTGAAATTACAATTGAAGAACCTTACTTAGATGACTTGGTCACTCAAGTGGTCAGTTCCGGCAGATTAAAAGCGTCTACACAAATGGAAGAATCAGATGTGTACATCATAGCGGTACCGACGCCGATTTTAGCCAATAAAGGGGCAGACATGAGCTATGTGGCAAGTGCTACAGAAGCCATTGTGCCTCACCTTAGAAAAGGAAATATCGTTATTTTGGAGTCTACATCGCCTCCAGGATCAACTGAAGATATCATCGTGCCAATTCTTAAAAAGTCAGGCCTTAATATTGGAGAAGACGTTTTCGTTGCCCATTCGCCGGAGAGAGTTATTCCGGGTAGAATCTTGATTGAATTGGTTGAAAACAACAGAATCGTCGGAGGAATCAACGAAGCCTCTACGGTTGCGGTTAAAAAACTTTATGAAATTTTCGTCAAGGGACAAATCTTCCCAACAGATTCAAAGACAGCAGAAATGTGCAAACTGATGGAAAACACTTTCAGAGACGTGAACATCGCCCTTGCAAATGAATTGGCGAAACTCTGTGAAAATATGGGCATCAATGCTTGGGAAGTTATTGAACTCTCTAACAAGCACCCAAGAGTTAATTTGCACCAACCAGGCCCAGGTGTAGGCGGCCATTGTCTCGCGGTTGACCCTTGGTTCATCGTTGAAAAAGACGAAGAAGCGAAGATTATTAAACTGGCAAGACAAACCAACGACAGCATGCCTGAACATGTCATGAAACGCATTCAAAAATTATGCCCAGAAGGTCATGAAAAAGTGGCAATTCTCGGTCTTACTTATAAGCCAAACATTGACGACATGAGAGAAAGCCCATTGGTGGACTTAGTCAATGAGTTGAAAGGGCACACGTCTTATACATTGGCTCAACACGATCCATATGCGCCTCAAAATGGTGAACTAATTGAAAATGTATACGATGCGGTGAAAGATGCAGATTTATTAGTTCTTGGCGTACATCATGATGCGTTCAAAGACTTAGACTTCGATAAAATCGCTTCCCTTATGAAGCAAAAACGTGTCTTTGACACAAGAAACTTCTTTAATGAAGAAAAGTTAAAAGCTAAAGGCTTCGAAGTGACACTTCTAGGTCGTGCGTAATATGGAGAAGGTACTCATCATCGCCAATGAATTCCCACCTAT
Source organism: uncultured Peptostreptococcaceae bacterium (assembly GCA_964404895.1). Lineage (GTDB taxonomy): Bacteria > Bacillota > Clostridia > Peptostreptococcales > Acidaminobacteraceae > JBGSUZ01. The sequence continues at coordinate 529,800 of CAYOLV010000001.1, forward strand.
GGGTGGGGCTGGCGTTCAAAGAAGCATCAAATTTACAAAATACCTACCTGAGTTTGGCTATGAACCAATCGTGGTAACAAAGCAGTATAAAGGGACTTTAGTTGATGAGTCCCTTCTTCATGACCTGCCAAAGGACTTGAAGATTCACAGATTGAAGAGTTATGACCTTGTGAACCATAAGGGCGTTTTAAGACTGCCTATGAAATTTTTCGGACTGAAAATGGTGTCGCCAGACCCTGAATACTTCTGGTACCGAATGAATCGGGACAAGGTTGCAAAGCTCATTGAAGAAGAAGGCATTAAGCTGATTTATACCACTTCATTCCCTTACAGCAGCCATTTGATGGGGGTTTATCTTAAAAAGAAAATGCCTCACCTCAGATGGATTGTGGACTTTAGAGACGAATGGACAAATAACCCTTATCACCTAGACAGTCTTTACATGAAACTTCGGCTTGGAGCTGAGAAGAAAATGGAATTTGAAGTCACCTCGAATTGTGACTACTTGGTGACCAATACCCCCTTCATGTTGAAGAATTTTGTGAAGGATAATCCAAGACTTGAAAATCGTTCAACGTTTATTCCAAATGGTTACGATAGCGACGACTTTGCAGGTCTTGAAAACGTTGAAGCAGACAAGGAGAAGTTTGTCATTACCTACTCAGGCTCTCTTTACGGCAGAAGAAACTTGGACGAGTTTTTAGACGGCTTAAAGCTTGCAATCGATGAGGGCAGCATTGATAAAAATGACTTAGAAATTCGCATAGTAGGCAATATTTATGAAAGTGTCATGAATGAATATGCAAAAGCCTATAACATAGAAGGCGTTATGAAGCAGTATGGTTACTTGCCCCACAAACAAAGCATTGAAATGCTCATGAAATCTCAGATCCTATTATTGGTCATTGGTTCTGGAAAAGGCTCTGAGAATTTCTATACAGGTAAAATTTTTGAGTATATCAACGTCAATCGACCTATTTTGGCAATCGTACCACCGAAAGGCGCTGCTGCTCAAGTCATTGAACAAACAGTGACGGGAACCGTTGTAGGCACAGAAGATATTGAAGGCATCAAAGACAGCCTGATTCACTATTACTTAGAGTGGAAAAAGGGCGGTATCCAGCATGAGCCTAAATGGGACGAAATTCAAACCTTCAGCCGAAAGAAGCAGACCGAACAGTTGTCGAAAATCTTTAAAGGGTCCAACTAGGAGACTAATTATGCTGAGAATAGCGCACATTGTCAGTGGGAACGATACCGGAGGTGCAATGACACATATTGTGACATTGTCCAAGGCTTTAAGAGAAGAATGCGAGCTGACGCTAATTGTCATTAGAGACGGCGCCATTGCCCGGGAAGCGAATCGGTTGAACATCCCAGTGAAAATCATTGGCAGTAGAGGTACCAAAAACCTTTTGGGAGAAGTGAACCAATTGGGTCGTTATGCTCAAGAGCATTATGATATCATCCATACCCACGGAACAAGAGCGAATCTAATTGGCGCTTATTTATTTAAACGGTTCAAAATCAAAAGTGTCAGCACCACCCATAGCGATTACAAATTAGAATACCCAGCAACCTTGAGAGGCATGGTACTTAGGGGCATGAACCGATGGTGTTATAGAAATATTCCGTATCACATTGGAATTTCCCAGAAGATGTGTGAAACTTTAAAGGAAAGAGGCGTTAAGCCCAGTGCCATTTATCCTGCAACCAACGGGATAGACATTGAACGGTATACAGTGGTTCATAGCAAGGCATCATTCTTTGAGCAATACAATATTGAACCATCTTCATACGCCCATATCATTGGGATTGTAGCAAGAATACATGCTGTCAAAGGACTAGACGTATTCATAAAAAGCGCCATAGAGGTTTGTCAAAAGAGACAAGATGTCTTGTTTGTCATTGCAGGCGGTGGAGATCCTAGTTTAAAAGCGGAGCTTCAAGGGATGATCGACCAAACACCTTACAAAGACCGCATTCGTCTTCTCGGCAGAATAGAAGCGATTGGAGAGTTTTACAATGCAATAGACATCAATGTACTTACCTCTCTGAACGAAACATTTCCGTATGTACTCATGGAAGGCGGTTACTTTGGCAAACCAGCCATAGCCTCAAATGTAGGTGGCGTCTCAGAATTGATTGATGATCAAAAGACAGGTTTGCTATTTGAGTCAGGGGATGTCATGGCATTGTCTAGTCATATGATTCGACTAATGGATCAACCGGACTTAGGCAAAGAAATGGGCGCAGCACTGCGAAAGGTAGTCTTGGAAAAACATACAGCTAAGTCTATGGCAAAGCGCCATGTGGCCATATATGAAGCGTTACTGGCACAAAAATAGATAAATAAAGCAATTCAATTGGAGGCAAGGTATGAAAAATAAAAAATGGAACTGGTTTGACGGACTGATTATTTTAGCAGTCATTGCAGTAGTTGCAGTCTTAGCCATGAAGCTAGGCGTTGGCAAATCAGATGAAACTGCGGCAGCAGATGCACCATCGAATACACAAGAAATTCTTTTAACTTTTGAAGCAAAATTTGTGACAGATGCTATGTGTGAAGGTTTTGTAGTAGGAGAACAGCTCATGGCAGCTAATAAATTGGTAGACGCAACTATTGTTTCGGTAGACGTTATTCCAACGCCAAAAGCAAGTCCAGATCAAAAGGGCGTTCTTCAATTATATGGAGATAATTACGAAAAAACAGCGATCATCGTCGTAAAAGCTAATGCCATTGTCAGCGGTCCTTATAAGGAAGTTGCCAATCAAGGTGCAAAAGTCGGTTCAAACTTCTATCTTAAGACATCGACTTCAGAATTATATGGTCGCGTGAAGAAAGTAGAGGTGCTTAAATGAAATTAGTAGACGATAAAGGCAGATTATTTGGCAAATTGAACCTATTAGACATTTTAGGGATTTTGCTACTCGTGGCACTTTTGTTCCTTTCCTTTTTAAAAATTACAGACAAGTCCATTGCGTCCATTACTTCTACAGAAGAAAAAGTGAAAGTAGAGTTGACCCTTTCTATTGTCATGGACAAAGGTTATTTTGATGTGTTAAACGTTGGAGATAAAATTACTGAAGATAAGCGCCCTTTAACTGGCGAAGTCACAAATATTGAATTTAGAGATGTGTATGCTACCAATACAGACATCAATGGTAAAGCAGTCGACTCCATCGACCCAACTAAACAGGAAGCTATTGTCACTGTTGAAACAGAACTTCTTAAAAGAGGCGCACTTTACAAATTAGGCAAGCAGGAAGCCCGTCAAGGTCTCATGCTGTTTTTAGAATCGGATCTCTACAAATACTCTACAAAAATTGTAGATTTTAAGGTGAAGTAAGATGAAACAATTGTCATTTTTAAACGATAGTTTCATTGTGAAATCTTTGAAAAAGCTTAAAAACTATGCAGACGAAAGCCTTTTCTTCCATTTTGATTTTTCGGTGCACCACGCAAAGGTACATCAAAAGCCCTACGAGACTCAAGTCAGTACGGGGTTGTTCTATAAAATTACTAGAGGCATAGATGGTCTTTTAGGAAAAATAGAAGGCTTTTTAGCGAAGTCGGCTAAAAGCAGTGTCATTGGCTCAAAATTGTTAGCAGGTCTGGGGGAAAGTCAAAAGGAAGCTTTGGCTTCAGTCTCTTCTCTGGCTTTTGGCTTTGGTATTGCAATGGTGATGCTATCTCCCAATAAAAAATTAGGTGTTGGTCTAATGGTCCTATCGGTTCTAGGGTCAATTCTCAGCCATTTGCTGAAGGACCGTGTTCAGTACAGCTGGATTTATAAATGTTACCACAAACTTTTTAAGGCAGGTGATGAATAGTGTACTCTAACCACCAACTGGCTTTAAGGTTTATAGGTGCTCTCATAGGTGTCTTTGCAGCACTGATCAATTTAAAAATTGGGTTGGTACTCTTTGTGTTGTTTGCAGCACTTTTGACCATAGACAAATGGAGCGACCACGCCATTTATATACCGATTGGGTATATTTTTGTAGACTATTTTATTCGTAAAGTTGCTGTTTTTTCAGGAATTGCCTCTCTTTGGGACGAGCTCTTCCTTCTGGGTATGATAGCACTTCTCATTTACAAAAGATTTAAAAGTGAAGGGACTCTGCGTTACAGACAATCCCCAATGGATTTGCCAGTGCTCATGTTTATTGTCCTAGGGATAGGCCACGTGTTAATGGTATCGCCAGAAATGGACATTGCCATTGAGGGCTTTAGAGCCGTTTTCCAACAGGTTTTCTGGTATTTCATTTTCACACAGTTTATTATCACCCCAAATCAATCCAAAAAAATTATGAATATGATGGTCGTTATGGGTCTGATTTTAGGACTTCACGCCATCTACCAATACGTTGCAGGGGTTCAAATGCCTGGCAACTGGGTTGACAGTACCGAACAAATTAGAACGAGAGCCTTTTCCATTATTGGAAGTCCTAATATTTTAGGTGTTCTCTTTGTTCTATTTATGCCTATAGCAATGGGTCTTGCCGCTTCAGCGAAAAAGTGGACTTCCAAACTCTTCTATTTAGGGTCTTTAGGCGTCATGACTTTAGGTCTTTTCTTCACCCTTTCAAGAGGCTCTTGGTTAGCATTTGGACTGTCATTAGCTGTCTTTGCCTTCCTCATTAACTGGAAGTTGATTATGCACTTAGGAGCACTTGGAGGCGTATTGCTTCTTTCAGGGGGCGGTTTTAGTAAACGACTCTTATTTATGTTCTCACCAACTTACTTAATCAAGTCTGCAGCAGGGGGCAGAATTATGCGCTGGACTGCTGGGATAGAAGAGTGGAGTCAAAGTCCAATTTTAGGTGTAGGTTTAGGGCGTTACGGCGGTGCTGTAGCCATGAACCATAAATTAGCACCTTTCTATGTGGATAATTATTATTTAAAAACTTTAGTTGAAATGGGTATTTTCGGAGCGGCAACGTTCTTGTTTATGATTGGCTCTGTGATTCATTTCAGTATTAAAACCATTGGAAGACAGATCAATCCAGAACATCGTTGGCTGACTATTGGATTATTTTCAGCTGCGGTAGGTGTATTGGCACAAAACTGCGTAGAGAATATTTTTGAATTTCCAGCGATGGTCTTCTATTTCTGGCTCGTCGTCGCGTTGATCAATGTCTATCGTCCAGAGGAGAATGCCAATGACAAACAAAGCGCTTAAACGGTTTTTTATCATAGGCTATTATGGCTCGTCTAATTTAGGCGATGAGTTGTTGCTCAGCTGTACGAAAAATTTGATTTTAAAAGGAGTGCCAGATGCAGAGCTGATGGCACTGACCTATAACGTCAAGGGAACTGAGAGCATCCAAGGTATTAAAGGGGTCAGTCGGAACCATTATAGAGAAATTCTTAAAGCTATTCGCAAATCTGATGTGATTGTCGGCGGTGGCGGTTCTATGTTACAGAATGTGACCAGCAATAGGTCTCTCATGTACTATTTGACCTTGATCTTGATCAGCAAATGCTTTGGTAAGAAAATTTTACTCCTTGGCAATGGCATAGGACCTATTCAGGGTTCTTTCTGGAAATGGCTGACTGCAGGTTTCTTAAAGAGAATTGATCATGTTGTGGTTAGAGACGAAGAAGCTTATCAGACGCTCATTCAAATGGGTGTTAAAGAAAATGTCAAACTAGGCAGTGACTTAGTGTTCACTTATGAAACTTTGTCTAAACAAGAACGTAATCCTAAACAAGTGGCTCTTAATGTAAGACCTTGGAAAAACGAAGAGGCTTTCTTAAAGGTATTTGAAGCTTTTGTTTTGGAACTTTTAGAACAAGGTTACAAAGTAATCTTTGTGCCGTTTCAAAAAGGGTTTGACGACAAAATCCTCCATGTTTTAAAAGAACGGATTAACCGCGACGAAATAGAAATCCTTCCCTGCGAACCAGCGGAGAACATTATTTCCTGCATCGCCTCCAGTAAGGTTTTCATTGGTATGCGGTTACATTCTTTGATTTTATCTACTTTAGTGGAGACACCCTTTATAGGGGTTTCCTATGATCCAAAGGTAAATGCTTTTGCTTCTGCGATGAATCAAGCGCAAATAGAGAATCTTGACCAATTGTCATTAGACAGATTGAGAGCAGAGTTTCAGGAGGTCATTGAAAACGAAGCTAGCTATTTGACAAATCTGGGAAAAGGTAAAGAAGCGGCTACTTCATTGGCGGAAGTGAACTACACAGCTTTGAAACATTTGATTCAGGGGGAGAAGTTTTAATGAAAAGAGTTATTTTGGTATTAACTATGATTATGGCATTAGGATTGATGGTGGGCTGTAGTGCTGTTAATTCAGCTGCTAAGGCAGAAGCAGATCCTGCGGCAAGTATTGTGGGGACATGGGAATCTGAACAAGACAATACTGTAGTTGAATATACTGCAGATGGCAAGTACAAAGGTCTTAACGATTTAGATTACAATTACGAAATCGTTGAAAACACACAAATCAAAATCAGCAATCCGGAATATGCTGACGGCTCGGACGCCATTATTCTCAATTTTACGCTGGAAGGCGACGTTCTCAAAACGGTTTACAATGACTATGAAGTCGTTTGGAACCGTGTTAAAAAGTAAATCGAGTTTTATAGTTGAATAAACGAAACCTGATTAAGGGATTGTTGCAAAACAAATCCCTTAATAATAAAAACCGCTGAATCTTAATTTCAGCGGTTTTTATTTTGGAATCATCTTTATTTGTAACAAGGTTAAAGGCTTTCAGCCTGTATTTCAAGGGTTTCATCCTTCGCCTTAATTGGGGTTTTGTAGAAGGCGAGAATGAGAATGCCTAGAGCACTCATGAGGGCTACAAGGAAGTACATCTGTCTAAAACCGATATTGAGACCTTCTTGGAAGGTTTTTTGTATTTCAGGTGATTGTGCTTCTACCGTTTTGAGGTAATCTGATTTTGAAGTTTCAAAGGCAACTGGAATAGCGTTGACCACCTCTGACATTTTTGCGGAGGTCTTTTCCAGTAGAACTAGACGAGCATCAATCTCTGAAATGCCAGTGGTCATACCGGCTACAGCGCTGGTCATGCCTTTAAGGGCGGTTTTCATTCCCGTTTGTGCCTCATTTAGGTCCTTAAGTTTCTTTTCGAGTTCTAATTTTTGAGTTTGGGCAGATGCAATTTGTGTTTCTAAAGCAGCAATTTGAGGTGGAATATGGGCAGCTTTTGCACCTATGAGAGCCGCGTTCATACCTTCAATCCCTTTAGCAGTGCCTTCAATACCCTTTTGGATACCAGCCTTAGCCTTATCCAATTCTGCAATGTTTTGCTGCATTTCCATAATTTTTTTACCCATAGCTTCTTGTTGTACAATTAACTGCGCTTTCGCTTTTTCCATTTCTGTAGTCCCAGTCTCCAAGCCCGTAATCCCCTCTTGAATGCCTGTTTGAATTTTGGTAATCAGCTCAGGGGTTACGTTAGCGCTGTAAATTTGATCCGATAATTTTACGAGAACTTGAGAAATATTAGTCACATCAGCCGTTTTTAAGTCGTTCAGCATGGCATCAGAAAGTTCAAAGGTTGACTCGGAATTTGAAGAGGCAGTGCTCTGTGACATCATGGCGTCCACATCTAACATGGCAGGGTCAATCCGTTTCATGAGTTCGGGATCTTTCTTAATTTGTTCTAACAAGGGTTTGAGTTCTTCCACCTGTTGAATGGCAAGTTGAGTCGGTGGCTCAGGCAAGACGTTCATTAAATTGGGTTGGAGGTTTGCACCTGCAGCAGCAATAAACCCTATCATAATGGCAGGTGAAATGATAGTGCCAACAGATCGAATCAAAGACAACGTTGCCAGTGCTGAATTGGATTCACGTTTAGGAACAGCACTAAGCACCATATAGTTGAGGGGTGTACCCATGGTGAAGCCCAAACCAAGTCCCATAAAGAATAGAGATATTAAAACAGTCCAAATGTTCATGTAATGGGTTGCGACCAATACTAAGAAAAGTCCGCCAATCAGATCGAAGAGAAAACCTGCCATTAAAACTGCTTTAGCGCTATATTTATCAATAAATTTGCCGCTAAGAGGTGCGCCAATACCAGAGAATAGGGCGAGGATGGTTACAAAGTAACCTCCAGCCCCTGTTTTAATTTTTAAAGCATTTTCTGCAAATTGAGGCACAAAAATCATTCCCATAAGGTTGACTCCAACTAATATGCCTGTTAAGTAAGTGATAATCATATTTTTATCTGTAAAGTATTTGAGGTTGAGGATAGGATCTTCTGCCCGTTTTTCAATCCAAATAAGGAAGGGTATCAATAGGGCAAATAAGATAATATAGGGATATACACTTGTAGAGGTGAGGGTATTCATGAAATCGAAAAATTCTAAATTTGTCAGGGCATACATTAATGACAAAATCATTGCAGTTAGCACCACGGTTCCCGATAAATCCATTTTCTTAAGGACGTCTGCCCGATGATTTTCCAGCATAAAGAGTCCCGCCACTAAAATGAAAGCAGTGATTGGAATATTAATAAGGAAGAGCCACATCCAGCCAGAATTCCCTACAAGACCTAAAATAAAGCTGCCAGCACTTGAGCCTAGAACATTGGCAATTCCATAAACCCCACCGACAAGGCCAAGGGCAACCCCTCTTTTTTCAGGAGGAAAAGTTGTACCGATTTGCGCTGTAACGATAGGCATAATACCACCGCCACCGATGGCTTGGATGACACGCCCAATCAAGAGCATGGCAAAGGAGTCTGTAAAGGAGGAAAGGGCGCAGATCAAAGAACCGCTTCCGAATAGAAATATACTGACCATATACATGACTTTGCTGCCAAAACGGTCGGCTAACTTCCCTGTAATAGGAATGGAGGAAGCGTAGGCAAGGGTGAAAATAGTAATCATCCAAATGCCTAAAGTTTCATTGACGCCTAAATCAGCTTGTATAATGCTTCTGGCAGGGGTAACAATGCCTGTATCTAAAGCACCCATAAACAGTCCCAGTAAATAGAGGACTAAAATCCAAATCGTTTTATTCTTTTTCATAAGACGCCTCCAAGTGTATAGCTAATTTCGTTTTATATGAACTGTGTTCATTTTTATGAACTAAGTTCAGAATACAATTATTACGAAAACTTGTCAACAAAATATGTGATTATTTCAAATAACGCTAAGTATATAAAATAAAATTTGCTATAATTTATTGAAGCGATGTACCATCACATTTAGGAGGAAGACAGATGTTGGACTTAACCATGAACCATTTTTTAGCAAAAGAGGGATATGAGAAAAAGAATTGTGCCCAAGCTATTTTGTGTGGATTTCAACAGCCATTAAAATTTGACGATGAATTAATAGAGTCTTTCAAAGCATATGGCGGCGGAAGAGCACCAGAAGGGGTTTGTGGCGCAATTTACGGCGCAGTTCACGCCCTTGAAACATCTGGTAAAGGAGACGCTATTAATGCGCTCCATCTATATTTTGAAAAGAACGCGGGCAGTATTAAATGCAAGGCAATCAAAGAAGCAAGGCAGATGTCATGTGCTGATTGTGTAGCGGCTGCAGCAAATTTTTTACTGCATCAGATAGGCACAGAGGCAGAGGAGGTTCACAATGGTACTGCAGTATAAACCTTATGAGCCCTTACTAAATGAGGCGATTGAACACTTGATTCAAGATGATGAATTTGTGAAAGAAGATATGTTGAAATGCCTAGAAGCTTTCCCTGAACTGGGTATTGTTGCTTATAAAGAAGAGATTTTAGCAGGGGTAGCGGTATTCTCAGGTGCAAGATCCATGACCAGTTTTACTCTCTATATTAAACCTGAACTGAGAAAGCAAGGTTATGGAACGGAACTCTATCAGGTGTTGACCGAGAAAATGAGAGAGTCTGGGGTAAAAGAATTGGTTTGTGATTATTTAGATAAAGAACCTGAGAGAAACTTCTTAAGCCAAAAAGGTTACGAGACGTGGTTTCAATCTAATCATATGACGTATGAGGGTCAGGGTTATCCAGAACCTGAATATAAAATAGTGCCGTATCAAGACGAGTTCTACCACACTTGTCAGAAAATCCAAAGTGACAGTTTTCATAGAATGCGTCTCAGCGTGGGAATGCCTTCTGTTCAAGCGCAACCGAGTGAAGAAGATCGACAAAATTATCTTGAAGAGGCAGACTCTATTTATGTGCTGATGGATCAGGAGAATACAGTAGGAATTCTTCGTCTGGAAGGAGCTGAAGTTGATGCAGTTGCAGTTGCCTACGAGTTTCAAGGACAGGGATATGGCAAGGCGCTCACTCAGTTTGGCGTCAATCGAATTTTGGAGGCAGGGCATTCTAAAGTCACTTTATGGGCAGTAGAGGGTAACCCGGCAAAATTCATGTATGAAAAGTTAGGATTTACTCATCCGAGGTTGCATACTTTTGTAAAAAAGAAACTATAGTGTAAGTGGTAATCATCTTTATGGGCGAGGGGTTTACCCTCAAAAGGAAGAAGGGATCTTTACATGCAAACCGTTATTGTTTATTCAAGCGACAGTTGTGGTTATTGTCAAAAGGCTAAAGCTTTTTTAAAGGAAAAAGGTGTTAAGTTCATTGAAAAAAAGGTGGATGTAGACCCTGTCGCACAACAAGAAATGAGGAATATGAAAGCGCAAGGCGTTCCAGTTATAAAAGTAGGGGACGAAATCATTATGGGCTTCAACCAACCCAGACTTGAGCAGCTTTTTGGCAAGAAAATATTAATTTGTCCCTCGTGCCAAACAGAAATGCGTGTTCCTAGAAAAGAGATGAAATTACGAGTGACTTGTCCTAATTGTAAGCATGTGTTTGAAGTGGATCTCCGAGGAGACTGATACTAAAAAGGTCACCCTCGCTTAATGACTAGGGTGACCTGAAAAGCTATTTTATAACGATATTGTATTTCTTTGCAAGGGCCAAATAAGCGGTTTTATCAGCCGCTTTTTTGGTCTTTTTGTATTGTGTCATATAGTAGCGAATCAATTCATTAGCCCGATTCTTAATCTGAGTGTCCATGTACTTATTGAAATAGCTTAGACGTTCTGTATCAAAGAGCATTTTAGGAATAAAGCTCTTTGTTTCTTCCAAGAATTTCAGTGAATTTTTGAGTGTTGTTTCAGTTGCAATTTTGCCGACCATGGTGTTAGATTTGGCAATATTGCCATTCAAGTAGGCCACCACTTTTTGATCGTTCTCATAGCTCAATTCTATAAAATTATTTTCATAGTAGGTCACAATTTCAGGCTCTACGTTGAGTGCTTTCAATTTTGAAAAGGTATTCAAAGCCTCTAGATAGGCTGCAGGAGATTTTTTGTCAGGTTGATTGGCAAAATACTTAGACAAAATGCTTTTGTAGAGTTCAAAATTAGAGATGCGCTCTTGAGTGGCTTTAGCTTCCTCAGACATTTGATAGGCAAAGATATTAGGCTTTATATTGTCTTGAATTTCAGAAGCTTTATAGGTTTGAGAATTAAAAATTGTGTCTACAGTGACCACTTTTTCAACTGCCGGGGCAAGCAATTCATCCCAAACAAAACCATCGGCTTTCATTTCTAAAGTCCCCATAAAGACATTCGAATGACCTTTGACCATGTCTAAGTTGGTCACGTCAATGCTGTACCAAGCATCGTTAATTTTGACTAAATTCCATAAATGAGGAGTGCCTTCTAATTCGCCACTTTGATTGCGAACAGGTATTCTAGCCCCTTTTGCCAAGAGATAAAAGAGTTCGCCGTAAGCCTGACAGACACCTTCTTTTGTAGTGATGAGAGAATATGCATCGTACTTAGTCAAGGAGTCATCATAGTCAAAATGAGTGTCCATGTAGTTTGCAATTTTTTCAACCCGTTGGTAATCGCTGAGACCTTCTAATTGGAGTTCTACTAAAATTCGTTCTACTTCTGCTCGCACAAAAGCTTCCTGCTCAGCGGTTGAACGGTATTGTATGGTCATATTTATTGTTGCACGGTCTGAGGAATAGCTGTAATTTGCCTCATAATGATCGATTAAATATAAAAGATAATCATCGTTTTGAAGCGCTTCTTCTATAGAAGAATTCATCAATTGTGAAAGGGTGGAGGTGTCTCCTATATATTCAAAACTAAATTCCGTCTTGTATAAGGATGCATTTTCATAAATTTCCTTTTTGATTCCTTCTGGATCGTAGGCGGTGGCAAATGCAGACCCCATTGTCATTGCAAAGACAAGGAGTAAGGCGATGGTTTTCTTAAACATAAAGATACCTCCTTAACGGTTTTCAGTCTAATTGAATATGAATTCTTAAATCTATTTGAATAGCTGTAATTTGCGATGCATGCTTATACATCATCTTACACCATAGATCTAAAGGTGTAACGGATTTAGGCAAAATTGAAATTAACTTTTAATCATAGCGGAGAAGTCTGCTGATAGAGTTATCGAAGGTGAAAACTGGGGTATGAATTATTTAATCAAAGTGAATGGTAGAAATGCGGGGTGAGTAAATGGATCAAATCAAAATAGTACTTGGTGATATTACAGAAATGGAAACACAGGCGATTGTAAATGCAGCTAATACTTCCCTATTAGGTGGCGGTGGCGTAGATGGCGCGATTCACAGGGCTGCTGGTCCAGAGCTTTTGGAAGCTTGCAAAAAACTTGGCGGCTGTGAGGTAGGAGAAGCTAAAATGACACAAGGATTTCGGTTAAAGGCTCAATTTGTCATACACACAGTCGGCCCCATATGGGAAGGGGGCAATCAGCAGGAAGCGGAAAAATTGGCGAACTGTTATCAGAACAGCCTAGCCCTAGGATTAACGCAAGGAATCAGGCAAATCGCTTTTCCGTGTATTAGTACAGGGGTCTACGGTTACCCGCTGAAAGAAGCTTGTCACATTGCATTTCATGAGGTGTATCAATTTCTCAATGCACACCCAGAAATGGAAGAAGTAGTTTTTGTGTGTTTTAGTCAGGAAGCCTATGATATTTATAAGCAAATGCTAAAGCTGTTTAAAGGAGAGGCTTTTCGTGCAGAAATGGAAGAAAGACTAAAAGCGGGGGAACACCATACTTGGATGGTAAAGGATCACAATCGATTGTTTCAAAATGAAGAATGACGTATTAATAGTAAAGCCAATGAGATGCCAAATGATAAAAGGATGTAAGAGCTGTTGTCTTACATCCTTTTAAGTTTCGTTTAAAAACGAGAGTAATCGCTGTGAATTCGACCGTCTTTGATCTCAATGATTCGGTCTGTTTTCTCAGCAATGCGGCGGTCGTGGGTAATAATGACAAACGTCGTTCCAAATTCATGATTGATTTTACGCAACAAATCATAAATAATTTCAGTAGATTCAGAGTCCAAGTTCCCTGTAGGCTCATCGGCCAATATAATTTTAGGGTTGTTGATCAGGGCTCTGGCAATGGCGGTGCGCTGCTGCTGCCCCCCAGACATGTTATTGGCAAGGTTATTTTTAACTTTGCTCAAACCTACCAAATCAAGGAGTTCTATGGCTCTGTTTTCAAGCCCTTTATCTACTTTCCTCCGCCCGATATAATAGGGCATCAAGGTATTTTCAAGGGCTGTAAACTCTGGAAGGAGGTAATGGAACTGAAAAATAAAGCCGATGGTTTCGTTACGCAACTTCGCCAAATTATTTTTAGACATTTGGTCTGTACGGGTACCGTTAATGGTGACTTGTCCTTGTGTAGGCTTGTCCAAAGTTCCAATTATGTTAAGTAGGGTACTTTTTCCGCTGCCCGACGCACCTATAATACCATTGAAACTGTTGGGTTTTATGCCTAAGTCGATGTCATATAAAACTTGGGTGGTGATTGGGGCTGTGCCGTAAATTTTATTCACTTGACGGAGTTCGATAATATTATCCATTTTTGATAACCTCGATTGGTGAGAGTTTAAGGGAGTTGAAGGCTGGAATAACAGCGGCTAAAGTTGAAGCGGTGACTGCAATCAGACCTGAAAGACCTATAAAAGAATAGTTGATGTAAATTGGAACTACTGGAGAACCGTCAGGCTTTAAAGCAAATTGTGTGAAGGACCACAAGAGTCCCATACCTAAACCTATGCCCAAAATTCCTCCCAGGACACCTAAAATAGCGCCTTGGAATAAAAAGATATAACTGGAGCTGAGATCGTTAATGCCCATTGCTTTTAAAATACCAATCTGTTTAGACTTCTGAAGGACTGTAATGGCAAGGACGCTGGCAATGCCAAGAACCACGGAAATCACTACAAAGACCTGAATCATGAGACTTGAAGTACTTTGACCACTTAACCCGCTCAGGAGAGACTGATTCAACTCTTTCCAGTTTTCATATTTGGCAGGGTAGCGCTTAGACTTGGTTTGAATAGTACTCACAATGCCTTCGACTTCAAAGGGTTCTGCAATTTGAATTTCCAAACTGGTCACTTGTCGGTCGGTTAAATCGAAGATAGATCTAGCTTTATCAATATTAACAATTGCCCATGTTTTATTCAGGGAGGCCACTTCTAAATCAAATAGCCCCACTATTTTCATAGGGTATAATTTGCCACTGGGCACTTGGAAATCAATCCAACTGCCAATGGCGAGATTGTTTTCCTTGACGAAATCAGCGCCGACTAGAACTTCATCTTCTCCTATAGGGAGTGAACCTTTCACGATGGCTTCTTTTAAACGGTAGAGGTCATTCGCTTTGTCCATTTCAAAACCCCGAATGAGCATTTGCTCGTTGCTGTCGTCTAATGCTGCAAAAGCACCACCAGAAACATTGGGGGACAATGCTTTCACCTCAGGAATTTTCATTTTAATGAGCTGTTCTAACTCCTTGGCGTTGTCTAGGGGGTCATTTTTATCTTGAGCACTGATCGTAATATGTGACGAACGTCCAATGGTGGAATCGAGCAAGCTGATTTGAAGACCTTGAATTAATGAGCCAATAAAGATTTGAACAGAGATTCCGATGGCAATTCCTAAGGCAATCATAAAGGTTTGCCCCTTATTGGAAAATAAAAAACGCAGAGCAATGCGGAGGGCTAATCTCATGAGAAGACCTCCTTAATTTTCAAATAATCGCTGAAATCAGCTGCAAAATAGTCAGGGTTCACCAAACGGTGTGCTTCGGGCGTGTGGTCAATAGCATAACCCCCTAAGACGATGTAAGGAACTTGTCTGGAAGCTTTTTTAATGGCGTCCATCAGGTCCTGTAATTTAAATAAATGATAGAAATTCGTCAGACTGATGACGACTAAACGTGGGGAAAGGTCGTGTACCGCATCTAAAATTTCCTTATTGGGGGTATTAGCGCCAATAAAATAGGGGTCAAATCCTATAAGGGTCAAATAATCGGAAACCATTCGAGCGCCGAGCTCATGGTATTCTTCCTCCAGACAAAGCACCAGAGCTTTACCATGGGGGTTACAGTTTTCTTCTCGGACTTCTAAAACAAAAGGATAAGCCAATTCTAAGGCGGTTCTGACGATGGAACTCCTTAGGTGTTCCTCCCAAATAGGCATAGACTGTTCTCTATTTGCGTCTCCTATCTGATTCAAACTCGGAACTAAAATCCCCTCATAGAGACTTGGAATAGACCAGGTTTTTTGGGATAAAAGATCGCTCCAAATTTGGATATAAGCAGCTTTATCCATATTGTTCAGTGCAGCATCTAATTGGTTTTTGTATTCATTAAGTGCAGCTTGTGCAGGTTCCATTGGCATCAGCCTCCAGTTCATAATGGATAGGAAGTTTTAGTGTAAAAATTGTACCCCCAGCGGCAAGACTTTCAAATCCAATTTGGCCACCGTGTTTGTTGACAATTATATCGTAGGAAATGCTGAGCCCAAGACCTGTACCTTCACCAATACCTTTGGTTGTAAAAAAAGGATTAAAAACTTCGTGTGCCAGTTCATTAGGAATACCAGCCCCATCGTCTGCAATGGAAATATAAAACAGTTCGTTTTCTTCCCAAGTGGAAATAAAAAGGTGCCCCAATCCAGTTTTGGGAACCCCTCGTATGGCGTGTAGGGCATTGGTGATTAAATTAATAATAACTTGTCCAAGTTGTCCTCTGTGACACCATACAAGGGACTGGGCTTTGAAGTCGCAGATAAGCTCTGCTGTGTATTTTATTTCATTATTGAGTATGATGAGGACCTCGTTGATGATTTCATGGAGATCTTCTTCTTCGAATAAACTTTGATCATCAGGGTGTGCAAAGTTTCGAAGGGATGTAATAATTTTTCCAACGCGGTCAAAACCGATTTTGGAGTCTTGAAGCAATTCTACCACGTCATTTGTAATCATTTCAATATTATAATTTAAACACTTTGATTTTAATTTAATCAATTCACCTTTAAAGTCAACAGACACGTTGCGTTCTGCCAATTGGGTAAGTTCTGTGATTCTTTGGAGGACGTCATGGATGCAGTCTGCATAGCTGTATAAGACTTCATAATTGCTAATGGCAAAGCCTAAAGGATTATTAATCTCGTGGGCAATTCCCGCAGCCAGTTGACCGATACCCACCATTTTCTCTTGTTGAATGAGTTGGAACTGAAAGCGCTGACTTTCTTCAACGGCGTGACTCAAGGATTTATTATTTTCAATGAGCTGTCTTTCATATTCTAAACGCTGAAAAGCACTTCCAAAAATATCGGAAGCCATTTTTAAAAGAACAAAGTCATCTGAGGCCCAATCTGATTCAGCGTGAACGTTGTCAAGACCTATGTATCCATAGAGATCCCCGTGGGTGGTAATAGGCAAAACGAGGACAGATTCAATACCCTGTGCGGAAAGTATTTCACGCTCTGAGGTGGCAACTTCGGGGAGGGCACTGACTTTAGGAATAACAATCATTTCATGATGGGTTAATTTGGACATCCACCAAGGAAATATTTCTGTGGGTAAATCCTGAAGGTTATCTATTTCAGCTTGGACACCCTCAGCACACCATTCGTAGGTATTGTTCATATTGCTTAAGTTATCGGTGAATTGAAAAATATAAGTCCGATCAGCTTGACTGAGGCGTCCAATATCTTCAAGTGATTGTTGTACGGTTTCGTCAAAGTTATTGTTAGGCATAATAAAACGGGTCGATACTTTTGAAATAGTTCGCTCAAATGCCAATCGACGTTCTAAATCAGCTTCAGCGCTGTAGGGAGAGACTCTTGTCATATAGACCTCCTTTACTCAAAAAAGTGTCACTGGTCTATTTTTACCTTTATTTTGAAGCTTTATTCACTTCGGTGAGAAAGAAAGCAAAATGGAGGGGGGAAAGGTGTTATTCTGCTTACAGTTGGGTATATAAGCCATATCTGATTAGTAAATTCGCAAAAAGTGGGTGAGGTTTATGAAATTATTAGGACGTACTAGAATAAAGTTTAGACTCATAATACTTTTAGTGTTGATGGTATTTATTTTCATACTTTCGTATGTCTTTAAAATAGAAAGTCTTCAAATGGCGAAGGAAGTTTCTAGAGACTATGCGCAACTTTATGCTTCAGAAGTAGAAAAGTCCATTCAAGCTCAATTAATGCGAGAAATTGCACTGGTTCAAGAGGCTGCTGATTCTAAATATGTACGGGAGTGGCTTAAAAATGAAAATGATTCAAACGCTCGAATAGGTGCATTTGAAGAGCTTATAGCAGATAATCAATTACTGAGCTCTCATAATATTTCTGTCACGGTAGCAGAGAGTAAGCATTGCTATCGGGTGAATGCTTTTAGCCAATTCTCAAATTTTATACCGGAAAGAACTTTAGACGCCAATATAATTGGGGACAAGTGGTACTTTGAAACGATGAGTCGTGTAACAGGGTCCTATGACCTCAACATGTCCTCTGACCAATTTGTTAAAAATATGAGATTGTGGATCAATGTAAAGGTCGTGGACAAGGGGAAAGTATTGGGGAATATTGGGACGGGTTTAGAGGTTGAACCTTTTGTAGAGGCAATTTTCAGTGAACGACAGTCTAAAGACGTTAAGATTTTCCTGATAGATGAGTTAGGAGCCATTCAAATTGATTCTGATATAGAAAACATCAAGTTAGACAGCTTTACCCCTAATGAAGAGGGTCAAAAGACAATATTTAAGTACTTTAAGCAAGATCTCTATAAAAACATGACTAAAGCCTATTTGGCAGATGCCAAGGAACCCCTTCTTTTGGTACTGGAGGACAATCCCTACGAATTTGCCGCACTCAGGTCTATTAAAGGAACTGATTGGCATGTAGCCGTCTTATTCTCTGTCAACTCTTTGCTAGAACGTTATGATTTAAAAATGCTCTATGGCTTCATGTTAGTCATGTTATTGGGTCTGGCGATTTTATTGAACCGGGTTAGTAACCGTTTATTTATGATTCCCCTTGAAAAACTCAATGAGAGCATCAAATCGTTAAAAGAAGAGCCTGCTAAGCAATTTTATGGAATTGAGAGAGATGATGAGTACGGTACTTTAGCAAGAACTATTCAAGATATGAAGGATCGGCTAAATGACTATAGTAAGGATTTAGAAATTGAAGTGAAAAAACATTCAAGAGACCTCCAAGAGGCTTTGAATCGCATTGGTAATAACGAAAGACGTTTAGAGCGAATGTTTATGGATCTTCCTGTAGGGGTTTTCAGAATTAATTCTAATTTTGAGTTGGTCTATTGTAATGACATTTTCAAAGAGCAATTTGAGACAGACAGCGAAGTCCTTCTTAAAGAATGGCTCTCACAAGGTATTAGCATCGCCTTTGCAGACCAAGACTCATATAATGAAACAATGGAGAAACTGTCAACTCAACCTGAAGATTTAGCAATAGAAATAAAGCTGTCCGGGCGGAAGGGAAAAACTTTCTGGGCAGACGTTCGTCTTAACAAAGTGGTTGAAGGGGATGACTACTTTTATGATGGCACATTAATCAATATTGAAAGTCAGAAAGAAGTGGAAAAAAATCTGATTACGCTAATCAACATCGATCAACTGACAGGTATTTATAACCGTCACTATTTTGATACCGTACTTGTAGGGGAAGTTAATAGAAGTGAACGGTATGAAGAATCTCTGTCCATGGTCATATTTGATCTAGACTTCTTTAAAGGAGTGAACGATACCTACGGACACGACAAAGGAGACGAAGTTTTGAAACGAACTGCAGAGGAAGCTCTGAAAAGTGTGAGAAAGTCCGATATTCTCGTTCGTTGGGGTGGAGAAGAATTTGCAGTGTTAATGCCTCACACCAACCGAAATGGTGCTGTCAAAGTAGCTGAAAAGATTCGACAGGCTTTAGAAATTTTAGAACACCCTGGAGTAGGAAGGGTTACAGCTAGTTTTGGGGTGGCTGAGCATTTGGCCGGAGAGACGACTCATGATTGGTTTGTAAGAGCTGACAAAGCTATGTTTACTGCCAAAAATTCAGGTAGAAACTGTGTTAAAGCATGTGAAGCTATGGAACTGTCACAAACAAGTTTCATCAAACTGATTTGGAAGAAGGAGTTTGAGTCTGGGGAACCGAGAATTGATGAACAGCATAAGGCGCTTTTCCATTTAGCCAATCAACTTAAAGACATGTCTTTGCTAGGCAAAGACTTGGAAAAAGAAATGGCTATGTTTGAAAAAATTATTCAACACATCTTAGTGCATTTTAGAACAGAAGAAGAGGTGTTAAAAGAATACGGATACATTGATTTAGAAGCCCACCACCAAATCCATCAAGACTTGGCAGAACAAATTATAGAGGCTAAAAAAGATTTTGAAGAGGGCAAAATAACTGTTTCTGATATCTTTACATTCTTGATAGATGAGGTGATTGCAGAGCATCTCTTCCACGAAGACGCCAAGTTCTTTGAACATATACAAAAGGAGTAATCTAAAGCACATAAAATATGGGAAGTAGCTTCAGCTACTTCCCATTTAATTTCTTAAGCAAAGCAATCAATTGATTTTTTTCTTCTTCATTAAGAACTTCAAAATGTCCTTGAAGACTATTCAAGTGTTCAGGAAAAATGCGCTCAATCAGGTCACGTCCCTTTTCAGTAAGAGCAATCCGACTAACCCGTTTGTCTTCAGGAGCAGTGTAGCGGGTCACGTGACCACTGATTTCTAAGTTGCGTATGACCACAGTCATATTGCCGCTGGTTGAAAGGGTCTTTTCGATAATCTCACAGATTTTTAAGTCACCCAAGTGATAAAGCGCCTCCATTACGCCAAACTGGGGCAGGGTCAAATCGAAATTCCGCAGCAGTGCCTGAGTCAAACGACTTTCAGAACCTGCTGTTCGAGCAAGTGCAATGGTCAATTTTAAATTCAGTTCGTTTTCAATGCCATAGTTTATCGTTTTCTTATTCATAAAAAGATTGTATCACTAATTAGTAACAATGTCAATTTTGCTGAATGTTTCGGGTGTATGTTATAATAAATTAACGCAAGTTAAAAATATAAACAAAGGAGTTTTAATCATATGAAAATGTCCCAGCTTTACGCCCCAACCCTTAGAGAAGTCCCTGCAGAGGCAGAATTGCCAAGTCACCAATTATTGCTCCGTTCTGGCATGATCCGTATGTTGGCGGCAGGTATTTACACCTACTTGCCTCTTGGCTATAGAGTTATTCGGAATATTGAACAGATTGTTAGAGAAGAAATGGACGCCATCGACTCACAAGAGACTTTAATGTCTGCAGTTATTCCTTCTGAACTATGGAAAGAAACTGGCAGATGGGCAGATTTTGGACCAGAAATGTTCAAGCTCCACGACCGTAACGACCGTGAATTCTGTCTTGGGCCAACCCATGAAGAAGTCTTTACCAATTTGATTCGTTACGAAGTGAAGTCTTACAAACAATTGCCACTGAGCTTATACCAAATCCAAACCAAATACAGAGACGAAAAGCGTCCACGTTTTGGTCTCATGAGATGTCGCGAGTTTATCATGAAAGACGCCTACACCTTTGACCGAGACGAAGCCACAATGAAAGAAGCTTACTTCAAAATGTGGAAAGCCTACGAACGTGTCTTTGACAGATGCGGCGTTGCTTACAAAGTCGTTGAAGGGGATGCAGGGGCAATGGGTGGCAGTGACTCTCATGAATTCATAGCCTTGTCTGAAATTGGGGAAACTCAAATTGTCTACTGTGAGCACTGCGACTATGCGGCCACAGACGAAAAAGCAGATGTGGTTTACGAAGTTAAGAAAGTCCAAAATCAACTTCATGAAAATAAAGTCCTAGAAATGGAAAAAGTGGCAACACCAAATGCCAAAACCATAGATCAACTCACAGAGTTCTTTAACATCACGGCCCATCATTTTGTGAAGACCCTTCTTTTCAAAGTGGGAGACGAAGTGATCGCCGCAATGATTCCAGGGGACAGAGAACTGAACCCAATTAAATTGATCAACCATTTAGGGGTCGCTGAACATGACCTACTCATGGCAGAAGAGGCAGACGTAGTGGCAGTGACTGGGGCTGAAGTAGGTTTTGCAGGCCCTGTAGGTCTTAAAAGAAAAATTCGCTTAGTTGTAGATGAAAGAATTACTCAAATCCATAACTTTATTGTGGGCGCCAACGAAACGGGTTACCATTTAACAAATGTGAATTATGGCAGAGACTTTGAAGGAGAAGTGGTCAAAGATTTGCTTATGGTTCAAGTGGACGATCCATGTCCAAAATGTGGCAAACCCCTCTTGCAAGACAGAGGAAATGAAGTGGGCAACATCTTCCAACTGGGCACAAAATATTCAAAGGCATTAAATGCCACTTATTTAGATGAAAACGGCAAGGAACAGCTTATTGTCATGGGTTCCCACGGTATTGGGGTTTCTAGAACTATGGCGGCAGTCATTGAGCAAAGCCATGACGAAAACGGCATCATTTGGCCGATTGCCCTTGCCCCTTACCACGTAGTGATTACCATTATCAACATGAAAGACGAGACACAGGTCAAGTTGGCTGAAGAAATCTATCAAACCCTAGGGTCAAAAGGCGTTAAAGTCCTTCTAGACGATAGAGACGAACGCCCAGGGGTTAAATTTAAAGATGCAGACCTGATTGGTATTCCTTTTGGCATAGTGGTTGGTAAAAAAGCGCCAGAGCAAATCGTTGAATTCAAAACAAGAAAAACAGGTTCTAAAGATGAGTTGGCAGTAGCGGCGGCTATTGAAGCGGTAGCCACAGCAGTTCGCCTTTAAGAAGTGATTTGAGAGGAAAGGGGCTAAACATGAATATATTGGTTTTGATTGATTTAAATGAAGGTCAAAAAATGAAAATTCAGGGAAAAGCCCCTGAAGCTCAGTGGGTTTACTCAGACCCTAAGTCCGCCACAAGAGAACAGGTTCAAGCCGCAGACATTATTTTGGGAAATCCTAGATCTGGGGACGTGAAAGGTTCTAAGAATCTTAAATTCCTCCAAGTGGAAACGGCAGGGACTGAGCATTATACCAAACTTGGAGTTCTCCCTGAGGGGGCAGTTTTATGCAATGCCACTGGTGCCTATGGCCCAGCGGTTTCGGAACATATGCTGGCCATGGTTTTCAGCCTTTATAAAAAGCTTCATTTGTATAGAGACCATCAAAATGCTCATGAGTGGATAGACGAAGGTGAAGTGAAATCCATCGTCGGAGCAAAGGTTCTGATTTTGGGACTTGGAGACATTGGGGGTCATTTCGCTAAAATGATGAAGGCGCTTGGGGCGTATACTATTGGCGTTAGGCGAACAGGAACGGATAAGCCTGATTATTTAGATGAATTATATTTAATGGAAGACTTGGATCAGCTTCTGCCCACTGCAGATATTGTAACCATGATTTTACCAGCCACAGCAGAAACCTACCAAATCATGAATGAGAAGCGATTAAGGCTCATGAAGCCAGACGCCCTCCTCATCAATGCAGGCAGGGGCAACGCCATAGATACTGCGGCTTTGTGTCAGGTCATGGGAGAGGGGCATTTGTTAGGGGCAGGATTAGAGGTCACAGACCCAGAACCCTTACCCCAAAATCACCCCTTGTGGGATATGAAAAATGTGGTGATCACGCCACACGTTTCTGGGTGGCATCACTTACCTGAAACCGTGGAACGGATAGCCAATATCTGCGCCTACAATGTGGAAGCTTTCTTGAAAAATGAACCGCTGAAAAGCGTGATTGATTTAAAATCGGGTTATAGAAAACTTTAGGGTTCTATGCCCCTGACAGGAGTCAAAAATGAGAATTAACAAATTACTCAGCAACTTAGGGTATTGCTCTAGAAAAGAAGCCAACCGCTGGATTGAGGCAGGTCGCCTTCAGTTTAACGGCGGTTCATGTAAATTGGGACAATGGGTTGAAGAAGGGGACTACGTTCTTTTAGACGACAAACCTCTGATTCAGCAAGAGAGGGTTTACCTCCTTTGCAACAAGCCCATTGGCATTGTATGTACCGCAGAGTCTGAAGAGAAGCATAACTTGATTGCTTTCTTAAACTACCCTTCCTACATTTTTCCCGTAGGGAGACTGGACAAAGATTCACAGGGACTGATTCTTCTTACCAATGACGGTGAACTTGCAAATCTAGTTTTAGCCGCTGAACATGGACATGAGAAAATGTATCATGTTTGGGTAGACAAAGAGGTCAGTGCAGATTTCCTAGAAGGAATGTCCGCAGGGGTTCTAGTAGACGGACAAAAAACAAGACCCTGTGTCCTAGAACAACAGGGTACTCATGAATTTCAAATTACTTTGTCTCAAGGCTTAAACCGACAAATTCGGAAGATGTGCAAAGCCTTTGGTTACAAAGTGACTAAACTGGAACGCCTGAGAATTATTAATTTGGAACTGAAAGATCTGCCCATTGGAAAATGGCGACATTTAACTTTGGAAGAATTGGAAACTTTAAAAAGACTTATAGGAATGAGCGAATCAAATCTCCCATTTCCTGAGTTGTAATCACTTCATTTGCGAAGGCCTTGAGATCGGGTGTAAATTTACCGGTTTCTAAGGCCTTTTCTACTGCCATTTCCACTGCTTGAGCAGCTTCTTCCTCTCCTAAGGAGTGGCGGAGCATCATGGCGGCGGAAAGAATCATGCCAATAGGGTTGGCGACTGAAAGTCCTGCTAAGTCAGGTGCAGAGCCGTGAATAGGCTCGTATACCCCAAGGCGTCTTGGGGTCTGTGATTGAATAGGTGCCGTATTGAATAGCATCGAGCCATTGCCTTCAACAGAGAATTGGCTAGGGTTAGGGTTTTCAAAGAAATAATCATATTCCATGGCAATGCGCTCTGTATCGTTAACTTCCCAAGTACCTGTATTGTTTTTCATCTTATATAAATCTCCTTTCGAAAGTTGTTCAATTAATGTTCAGAAGTTACGTCCCCTAGGCTGGCACTGGGCATAAGCCCAATACTGCCTGCCAATGTACTGGCTTCGTCTGACAAAATATCTCCGAAGAGATTGGTAGTCAGCACCACGTCAAATTGATGGGGGTTGAGGATCAGTTGCATGGCGCAATTGTCCACGTATTGATGGTTGAGGTTCACTTCAGTGCTTTGTGCTTGATGCAGATCTTTGACGGTATCTCGCCAGAGCCTTGAACTTTCAAGGACATTGGCTTTATCCACGCTGGTGACCAAACCTTTTCTTTTTTTTGCGGCGTCAAAGGCAATTTCTGCAATGCGGCTAATCTCTGTAACCGAGTAGCGCTCTTGATCCCAAGCATACTTGCCCTCTGCATCTTCAGAGGAGCCACGTTCCCCAAAATAAATGCCTCCTGTCAGTTCTCTGACAATGAGCAGGTCAAGGAGCTGATCCGTGTCCTTTTGTTTTAGAGGACTGGCGGCTTTGAGTGAAGGAAAGAGTTTGACGGGTCGCAAGTTGCAGTAGAGTCCCAGTCCTTTTCTCAGTTGGAGCAGTCCCGTTTCTGGCCGTGTCTCTTTTGGCAAGTGGTCCCACTTTGGTCCTCCTACAGCCCCTAAGAGAACTGCGTCTGACTTTTGACAAGCCTCTAAAGCATGATCTGTAAGAGGGACGCCAAATTGGTCAATGGAAGCACCTCCAATAGAGTGTTCTACAAATTTAAACTGGATTCCAAATTTGGAAGTGACGGCCTCTAGAATTTTCAAAGATTCAGCTAGAATTTCTGGGCCAATCCCATCTCCTGGCAGGAGGACTATTTCATAGGGTTTAGACGACATCTCTTTTCAAGGCCTCCCGTTCTTGTTTGACATAGGGGAGAAGACCGCCTGCAGCAATAATTTCACTAATGAAAGGTGGCGGTGCATCGAAAGGAATCTGAATGCCGCTAGCCTTATTGACGAGTACACCCAGTTCCCAGTTGATTTTTACACTGTCCCCACTTTGAACGTTTAGGGCAGCGGTGTCTGCTTCAATTAAGGAAAGGCCTATGTTAATGGCATTTCTATGAAAAATTCGGGCAAAACTTTTAGCAATAACGCAATGAATCCCAGAAGCTTTTATGGCGATGGGGGCGTGTTCTCGAGAAGAGCCACAGCCAAAATTTGTCCCTGCTACGATAATATCTCCAGGGGAGACAGAATTGGCAAATTCAGGGTCAATATCTACCATACAATAAGCCGCCAAGTATTCCGGTTCAGAACGACTTAAGTAGCGGGCTGGAATAATAACATCGGTGTCAATGTGGTCTCCAAAGACATGGGCTTTATGGCAAGTTGATTTATACATTGTATCCCGTCCCTTCATAGTGAAAGAGTGCTGTTTGGCTGATTTCTGTTGGGTAGAGTTCCAATGGGGAGGTCGGTATAATGACCTCTAGCTCTGCAGGTTCTGGTGTGCAGATATAGCCTTGAATAGCACTGGCGGCGGCTACAGCGGGGCTTGCAAGGTAAACCTCTGAGGTGATGTGTCCCATACGCCCTACAAAGTTTCTGTTGGTAGTGGTAAGGGCTCTTTCGTTTTCCGCAAGAATTCCCATGTGACCGCCCAGACAAGGGCCACAGGTTGGCGTGCTAACGGCACAGCCTGCATCAATAAATATTTCTAAAAGCCCTTCTTTCATGGCGTTTTTATAAACTTCTTGTGAACCAGGGATGATAATCGCTCTCATATGGCTGGCAATGGTTCTGCCTTTTAGAATCCCTGCAGCGATCCGTAAATCTTCCAGACGACCATTGGTACAAGAGCCAATGACCACTTGATCAATGTGAATCGGCTTAAGAGATTTGACGGGTTTCACGTTCTCAGGCAGGTGAGGGAGGGCGACCACAGGCTCAATCTCGTCTAAGTTCAGGGTTATGGATTGGTAGTAAACCGCATTTCGATCTGCCGTAAAACATTGATAAGGCTTAGTTGTGCGACCCTCTAAATAACGGTAGGTTTTTTCATCCACTGGGAAGATCCCGTTTTTTGCACCGGCTTCAATGACCATATTGGCCATGGTAAAACGGTCGTCCATGGAGAGTTCAGAAAGGGCAGGGCCTTTAAACTCAATAGATTTGTAGTTCGCTCCCTCCACTCCAAGGATGCCGATCAAAGTCAAAATGAGATCTTTGCCGCTAACCCAAGGTTGTTTTTGTCCAATTAAGTGGACTTCAATGGCTTCTGGAACTTTAAACCAAGTCTTGCCACTGATCATCGCCGCGGCCATGTCAGTACTGCCAATACCCGTTGAGAAAGCACCTAAAGCCCCATAAGTACAGGTGTGTGAGTCAGCCCCAATAATGACTTCCCCAGGAAGGGCAAGCCCTTGTTCTGGGATCAGAACGTGTTCAATACCCATTCGACCAATTTCAAAGTAATTCTCAATGCCTTGTTCTTCAGCAAATTGTCTTAAGGATTTGCTTTGCTGAGCGGACTGAATGTCTTTGTTGGGGGTGAAGTGGTCAGGGACGAGGGCAATTTTTCTCTTGTCAAAGACCTGTGTAGCCCCTGTTTTATAAAAACTATCAATGGCGACTGGGGCAGTAATGTCGTTGCCTAGCACCAAGTCTAGTTGAGCTTCAATATATTCCCCAGGAACCACGTAAGGTTTCCTCGCGCTACGGGCTAATATCTTTTGGGTCATGGTCATTGGGGGAATGTTCATGCTAAGTGCCTCCTTTAAAGAATTCATAATTGTATACATAATTATGTATACTGCATAAGTAAATGGTATATTGTTGTCGATTTTATCAGTCACCGAATATTCTGTCAATGAGAAGTGTGAAAGAGGTTAAAAAATCCCCCTGCCTATAGTTTTTTAACCTATAGAGAGGGGGATTTTTATTAGAATGACTTACTTTTATTGAGTTGGCGAGTCAAAACCTTAAACTGCGGCTAAGACTACTACAGCGGATTGAATGGATTGATGTACGTCAATCATGCGCTGATTGTCAGAACCTCTGAACTTCAGGAGACCGTTTTTAGCACTGGCGATAAAGGGTCCATCGACTAAAAGATCTGTATGGTGCAACAACTCCTGCCAATCAGGATGGGCAATTACAGGGTCAGTAAGCTGTTCAAAGGTATAGCCTGTATAAGTGGTCACGTGATAACCTTCAGATTTCGCAATACCTGCCAATTTTCCAAAGGCATAGGCTTGTTCAAAGGGATCCCCACCGCTAAGGGTGATGCCATCCAACAATGAATTGTCTCTGACCAAATTCATCAGTTCTTCCACCGTAAGATCATAACCCCCTTCAAAGTCGTGGGACTGAGGGTTGTGGCAACCTAGACAGTGGTGACGGCAGCCTTGAGCAAAGACCACCATGCGTAGACCCGGACCATTGGATATGGATTCTTCGATGATCCCGGAAACGCGAATTTTCAGCTGGCGCACAGAGGCATCGTAAACAGACATTAGGCGTGTTTCACCCGATCCTTTTCTTCAGCTTGTTTAGCGTCGTTGAAGCGGTCTAGTGTTCCAACCAAGTAGCCGGTAATTCTGCGAATGCGCTCAAATTTCTGATTGCCTTCTTCACGACCGCAAGCTGGACAGGTTTCTCCAATAATTCCAGTGTATCCACAGACGGGATCTCTGTCGATTGGATGGTTGATAGATCCGTAACCAATCCCAGCTTCTTTCATGGCTCTGACAACCTTCTCAAAAGCCTCAAGATTGTCTGTAGGGTCGCCATCTAATTCAATATAGGTAATGTGACCTGCGTTGGTCAACTCATGATAAGGCGCCTCTAAATTGATTTTAGTAATGGCCTTGGTCTTGTGGTAAACGGGAACGTGGAAACTATTTGTATAGTATTCACGGTCTGTAACCCCTTCAATTTTACCGTATTTAGAACGGTCAATGGCCACAAAACGACCAGCAGTACCTTCTGCAGGTGTTGCCAGTAGAGAAAAGTTCAATTTATAATGATTGCTGGCTTCGTCCATGCGTTGACGGAGTTTACCAATAATTTCAATGCCTAGTTTTTGCGCCTCAGCAGACTCACCGTGGTGAACGCCAGTCAACGCTTTCAAACATTCTGCTAGACCAATGAAGCCCATGGAAAGGGTACCGTGCTTAATCACCTCACGAATTTCATCGTTCCAACCTAATTTTTCAGAGTCCATCCAAACCCCTTGCCCCATAAGGAATGGGAAGTTTTTCACTTTCTTTTGGGCTTGAATCTCAAAACGTTCAAGAAGCTGTTCAATAATCAAATCCACTTTTTCGTCCAGCTGTTTATAGAAGACTTCTAAGTTGCCCTTGCTTTCAATGGCAATACGGGGCAAGTTCAGAGTCGTAAAACTTAAGTTGCCTCTGCCGTAAATGGTTTCTCTTTCAGGGTCGTGGCTGTTTCCAATGACCCGAGTTCTGCACCCCATGTAAGCGATTTCAGTCTCTGGTTTGCCCGCTTGATAATATTTCAAGTTGAATGGGGCATCCAAGAAGGAGAAGTTAGGGAACAAGCGTTTTGCACTGACCCTACAAGCCAATTTGAAGAGGTCGTAGTTGGGATCTTCTGTATTGTAGTTCACGCCTTCTTTCACACGGAAAATATGAATAGGGAAAATAGGCGTTTCTCCGTTTCCAAGTCCAGACTCAGTCGCAAGAAGGAGCTGTTCTGTCACAAGACGTCCTTCGGCAGAGGTATCTGTTCCGTAATTGATAGAACTAAACGGAATTTGAGCCCCCGCTCTGCTGTGCATGGTATTCAAGTTATGGACAAAAGCCTCCATCGCTTGGAAAGTACTTCTTGTAATTTCAGCTTCTGTACGCTCTAAGGCAAATTTTTGAATCTTTTTTGCGATGGCGTCTTCAAGTCCCATTCCTTTGAGAAGACTCATTTCTTCTGCAGTATAGAGGGTCATGTCATGAAGACGAGGTTCAAGACCTTTTGAAGCGGCCACAGACTCAATGAGTGCCACGGCGCGGTTTTCGAAGTCTTCAAAGTCAGTCAAAAGCTCAAAGGCGCGGGAAATATTTTGTCTGTATAGACGGGCATAAGTTTTTCGAACCCCTGGCGCCATACCGTAATCAAAGTTTGGAATACTTTGACCGCCATGTTGGTCATTTTGATTAGATTGAATGGCAATACAAGCGAGAGCCGCATAGCTTTGAATGTCCTTAGGCGCTCTCAAATGACCGTGCCCAGTGCTGAAACCATTCTTCATTAAACGATCGATATCAATTTGACAGCATGTCAATGTTAACGTTAAGAAATCCAGGTCGTGGATATGCATGTCGCCAGACTTGTGGGCTTTGGCATGGGCTGGGTTTAATACGAACAGTTCATAAAATTGCTTTGAACCTTCCGAGCCGTATTTAAGCATAGTTCCCATGGCAGTGTCGCCGTCAATATTGGCATTTTCGCGCTTTAAGTCATTTTCTTCTGCGTCTTTAAAAGTCAAATCTTCGAAGACTTTCATTAATCGGGTGTTCATTTCACGTACACGGGTACGCTCAGAACGGTAAATAATATATTCCTTGGCCGTTTTAGCATGGCCTGTTTCGATTAAAACCTTTTCAACGGCGTCCTGAATTTGTTCCACGGTTGGGACTTTTTCGCAAAGATTGTTTTCTATGTATTCAACCACTTGCTCCGATAAATCCATAGCTGTTTGGTAATCTTTACCACCACTAACACTAGCAGCTTTAAAGATAGCATTTCCAATTTTCTCAATGTTGAAAGGCATTTCACGGCCGTCTCGTTTTCTAATTTTTGTGATCATTCTGAATAAGCACCTCGATTTTTTATACTATATCTTGTGGTCTCATGATACACCTTTTCTATATATAGCGTCAATCAAAGCAAAATTAAAAAAAATGTCAAGTCGTTGCAATTAAATTTTATGGCAAAAACCAGAGATTTATTTCTTGATTTATTGGAAATGACGGAGAAGTTTCAAAATAGAAAAATGCCGTAGGACTTCGGCTTTTTGTGAATGGGAATTGTGATAGGATGTTAGTGTAAGTTTACAATATAACGTATATTTGGGAGGAAAAATAATGTACACTCATAATAAGAAAAATGTTTTTATTACAATTTTAGCAGTAGGATTATTGGCTGGAGGGACACTCCTCGCAGTAAATGCAGATCAAGATTTTGATAAAAAGAAAGGTCTTGAAGTAGAGACAACTCAAAAAAATAAAAATAATCAAGTGGGAAGTACACCTTCGTCTGAATTATTAGTATTAAGTGATGCATTGGTAGATGCAATTATAAGCAATGAACTGGAAAAGGTATTAGAGCTTATAAATGAGAAAAAGGTGGATCTTAATCAAACAAATTCTGAAGGGATTTACCCTTTAGAAGCAACACTTGTACTTGAAAATCTTGAAATGGCAGAGCTTCTCTTAGAAAATGGAGCAGACCCTGACGTAAAGACACAACAAGGGAAAACAATTAAAGAAAGGGTTATGTCTGGAAATTCTAAGATGCTTAAAGAACTTTTTTTGGAGTACTAGGCGGAATTGTAGGTAAGAAAATATGCTAATTATCAATCTGCTATTATGTGGAGTTGCCATGGTGTTAACCTATTTCATTTGTAAATTTGTAGACCTGAGGTATGAAATCAAGAAGAATTTTTATCAGAGATATAACAGCACTGCTGGAGGGACTTGGTTGAAAATAGCCATGGCAATAGGCGTGGGTGTCGTTTTTGTTCTCAGCACCTATTTGCCTGATATGAAATACGCCTTTAGCAAAGTACCTATTGCAGTTGCATTTATGGCATTTGCTTATTTTGTTAATTAAGATGAATATGATAAGAAGTGATTATGAATTGCAACGTATTTAAAATAGAAGATTAAGTGAGGTAGAACCTTCGTAAAATAAAAAACGCCGATTTGAAAGATCATTTCAATCGGCGTTTTTCTACAGGTGAGGAATAAAAAATTTAGGTAAAAAATTATTTATAAATACAGAAAACAACTGTAACATATTTCACTTTCAAACGTTTACTTGTTGGGAATAAATTATCTATTTGTTTTAAAATTTTCTAGAGTAGACACCATGAAGGAGAGCATTTTAATGAAAAATTACAAGCTGGGTATGATTATTATTTTCCTTAGGTTATGCAATCTTGGGGCACTAATTTTGTTGTTGATAAAAGCCAAGGATCTTTATTACCTAATATTGCCTCTAGTTGCTTGCTATTTATTTGTTGAAGTTGTTGCATCCAAAAAAGAAGAATTTATAAAAAAACAGAGGATAGGTTTTTATAACTTCTTATTCGCACTTTCTATCATTGGAAATATATTATGGTTATTAGTCATAGGGATTAACCTTGTCTTTTAGAAATATGGGTAAGCAATTATGTGGCTGTCTGCTAAACATAAAAGTATCAAGCTAATTTTAGTTTTTACTTTTTAATAGTAAATCTATTGTGTTTTTTATTGATCAATATACTTTTTTTTAAAGCAATAGTAAATTATAGCATACTCTTTATTTTGTCAGTTGAGGCTATTTTATTAATAAATGTAATATATGAGAATAAAGCAAAGCAAATAGTAGAAACAATTTTGATTGCTGCTTTTACAATTATATTCTGGGGCGTATTTTTAATTTGTACACCTTATATTACCCATGAAACTGCACAGGAAATAGTGGTCAATATGGAAAAGGATTTGATTGTTGTTAAACAACAAGATTTAGAAGATATACATCATAGTGAAATCGGGTTCTCAACTCAACCGTCAGATAATGCCTATAATATTTTTTTGAAGAAGGATTATGTTATATATGGTTATAATAAAATCGAAAACAAACTTTATTATTATATCGTAAATCCAATTTCAGGGAAGATTATTAAAGTAACTCCACCTCCGAAATAAAGGTTGTGAGGTTTTATTATACTAATTATCATTTTGCTATTATGTGCAATTGCAATGGTGTTTGCTTATTTTATTAATTATGTTGAATATGATAAGAATTGATTATGCAATGCTGAGTATTCAAAACAGATGATTAAGTGAGGAAGTACCTTAATAAAATGAATAAGAAAACGCCGATTTGAAAGATTATTTCAATCGGCGTTTTCTGTATGTGGGGCATATAAAATTTAGATCAAAAATATATTTATTAAAAAAGAAACCAACTGTAACATATTCCACTTTCAAACGTTTACTTGTTGGGGATTAATTAACTATTTATTTTATAATTCTAGATTAGACACCATGAAGGGGAGCGTTTTAATGAGAAATTGCAAGCTGGGTATGAGCATCATTTTTACTATTGTCGCTTTAATCGCCTTTTCTGCATGTGGGAAAGAGGCTTTATCACACAAAGGAGACGATGTAATTCCAAAAGATAACGATGAATTTGCCTTTAAGATTGAGAATACGAAAAGTATCGACATTTATGATATAGTCAGCAGCGACAGCAACAATAATGTCAGTATTACAGATCCAGAAATTATTGAGCAGCTTGAACGCCTATTTAACGAAACTACATATGTAGAGTCCACCAATCCCATACTAACGACTTCCCTATACATCAAATTTTGCAATGATGTCAACAACATTAGCTTTTTCATTTATGCAAATGACGTTGTTGACATTGAGGGGAAAAAATACAAGTCAAGTGACGCTATATTTGATGAAATCAATAGATTGTACGAGATGCATTATTAGGCATTGCTTATTTGTTTTTTTTAAAAACAAGTGAAAAAAAGTTTTTAATTATTTTAGAGATACCAAATTTGGAAGAAAATTTATCCATACCCAACATATAAATATAAACAAGCAAAAAAAGTGTTAAAACTGCAAGAAAAGATATAAAAATATTATCTGTTGTTATCATAAAGGGTCTCCTTAGCAAAGATTAATTAGTATCAGTGGTATGATATAAGTAACACAAAAGTAGATTAATTTCAATTTCGAAAATTAATCTACTTTATACTTAATGACTAAAATTGTTTAGAGTGAATGAGCGACATTACCTGAAATAGACATAGAACCGATTTTTACCCAATAAAAACTTACAGGTATATATTGATCTACTGTACCACTGTATGATTGACGGACAGAGGTGCTACTTAATTTAGTTGTAGATGAACTCAATGCCCCTGATATTCTAGTATAACCGCCATCGTTAGTTTGAGATATAGTTCCTTGGCTGTAAGAAGTTATATTAAAATTACTTTCCTTGTATGGTTCGCCAGGTAAATTGATCCAATTATAAGTATACGAAATAGCAACTGAACATCTTAGAATTAAGTCAGTTAATCCTGTGTCGACGGTTTCGACGTCTTCTATTGTTCTTGAACTATTGCCTGATGTTGATAACATTGAGTATTCTTTGTCAATATTCATTGAATTCATACTGATTGTATTATTTAAAGAAACATTGTTATCTGCAGGCAATATAGTTGGTTTTGAATTATAAAAACTTGATTTTAGATTTTGTAATATACTTTCCATTTCACTGTATGTTACATCTAAATTCAATTTTGGTTTATTCGAGTCTTCAACTAGTCCAAGTTCCGAGACCGTTGAGTCATTAACTATTTCCATATCGTATTTTTGTAGCAACTCGATAAACTCATGTTGAGTAATAAATTTTTCTTTATCGTTTTTAGAACTCACTGAATCTGCAAACGCTAAAGAGGATGTTCCGATACATAGTGCCAAGACTAGTAAAATTGATAAAATTCTGTTGCACATTTTCATAGTGTAATTCCTCCATGTAATTTAGATGTTGAGTATTTATATCGGTACTGCGATTTTGATTAATACCTCCTAAGCGCTACAGATTTAATATTGTTATCGCGTAGATAAAATTTTACCTACACAAATATTACTTGTGTGCATTTTGGTCAGCCAGTATTGGGAATGGTAAATCATCTTCAGCTGCGTAAGTACTTGGCAGAAAAATCATGCTTAATATTAAAAATAAAATTATTTTTCTTTTCATAAACGCTCCTTTCTATTAAAAAAATTCTCGTTTAGCTACAACTCTAGTGTATCAATTTTAGATATTTATGGTAGTTCAGTAAGTTGGTCTATGTAGGAGGTTGACAATGATCGCAACGTATGATATGAAAGAGTTTTCAAAAAAAATTAAAAAAATACGAAATAAGTATGGCTATACTATAGAGAATGTGTCAAAAGCTACAGGTATTAGTAAGACAACATTAATTGAGATTGAGAAAGGGAATATTATTCCGAAGTATGACACGATTGAAATTCTTTCTAGGTACTATAAAATAGAGTTGTTAAAAATGTTAATTCAGTGTAAAAACTCGGTCGTTTTATATGAATTTTATAATTCAGTAAATAAAATTATGGCTTTAAATGATTTAGAGCTATTAAAAAAGTGCATAGATGAGATCAATAATAAACTTAATAACGCGGATTTGAAACCAATAGATTATAGAGATTTCAATCAGCTTAGATTATTTTTTTTAGGTTTAGACATTGCAAGTCAATGCAACATAGGTAATTATAATGAAATTGAAAATGCTATTAGTATTCTTTCAGAAGCTATTAAGCACACTAATAATTGTTTCGAAATTAGTAATTTTAGGAAATTTAAGTATAATGACTTAGAATATAAAATTTTGTTTTCTATTGCTTCACTATTGGGCATGGAGAGAAAATGTGATTTTAGCAATGAAATACTTCTATTTATTCAAGAATATTTGGATGTAATAGTCATAGATGATTATTATTTAAAACTTCTTTATGTTAAAACTTATTCAATTCTTTCATATAATTCACATCGCGTCGATGATCATTGTAATGCTTTAAATTACGCGGAAAAAGGTATCATACTTTGTTTATCTTATGACAGTTATACTTATATGCCTTTACTATTAGCAAGAAAGTCGATTGCCTTAAAAAATTTAAATCATGAAGATTATGAAAAATTTTTCAATCAAGCGCTGAACTTACTAGAAATTCAAAATAGAGATGAACTTATAAGTCAATATACGAGCATTTTACAAAATATGGATTTATGATCAATTATTAATCGATGATTTTAGTATTTTATGTAGCACTTCGCGTAACTCCGAACTTATGACAATCACATCTTTTGCACATGCAAAAGGCCCACCAAATAGCAGCTGGAGGGCCAAGCACGAAGATATCATAAGATTGTCTCTCGTCATATACAAAGTAAGCTTACAACTCAAAATACAAAATCCCATTCACCGAAGTCATCTTCACCAAACCCTTTTCACTCAAATGGTGTAAATGAGCCATGGCCTCTGAAGTGGCAAACCATTTTTGTGGACTTGGAAATTGATTAAAATCCTTCTGCCTTACAGACCAGTCCATGAAACTGGCGACGGTTCTTGCCGTTATAGCCTCGGGGTGTTTTTCTAAAATAGCAAGGACTTCGGCTAGTCTTTCTTCATGGTGCAGTAAAAGTTCATCAATCCGCTGGTTGACGGGGTGAATTCGGGTTCGGTGTGAGGGGAGTGCCCATTCTAAGTCCAGTGCTCTGATTTTCAGCAGACTTTCTTTGTAGTGCCCAAGGGCATCGCCGTGCTCAAAGCCCCAAAAAGAAATATTGGGAGTGATTTCGTTGAGAATGTGGTCACCTGCAATTAGTAAACGCTGACTTCTTTCCAATAAAACGATTTGCCCTGGGGTGTGTCCGGGAACTTCCAGAACTTCAAAAGTAAACTCTCCATAGTGGAGCAAATCCCCATCTTTGAGCAGTATAAAATCCAGCGGTTTTTTAGGGCAAAATAGATAGCCCGGGTGTTCTAAGTAAGTAATTTGGTCTTGGTCTAAGTCAAGAAGAGTGTATAAGGTCTGAAAATGCTGCCAATAGGCTTCGGTAGTCATTTGATTAATCAATAAGCCGTCGATATGACCTGCATAAGCTAAATTACCACCTGTGCAAAGCTCTGCCATAAGACCGCTGTGGTCTGAGTGAAGGTGTGTTGCTAAGACGTCCAGTTGATCCAAAGTAACGCCGTGGGACTGAATTTGCTCCATAAGTGCCTTTTGTGTTTCGGGGTGCTTAAATCCTGTATCTATGAGAAGGGCTCTTCCATTTTTGTCTTCCGATGAAGGC
This sequence comes from uncultured Peptostreptococcaceae bacterium, assembly GCA_964404895.1. Lineage (GTDB taxonomy): Bacteria > Bacillota > Clostridia > Peptostreptococcales > Acidaminobacteraceae > JBGSUZ01. Next base: position 566,154 of record CAYOLV010000001.1, read on the forward strand.
ATAACCAAGTAGCAGTTTATAGCCCGCAGAGGGTTGTTGGGTAAGGGCACATTCAATTGTTTGATTTCAGAAAAAGACATGAGAACCTCCTCAATTAAGGTGTTTGCCTCTCTATAATATCATGTTTTGCTTGTTTTAAGTCTCATAATTAGGTATATTAGAGGAATAGAAGACAGGCGGGTGACGAGAAAATGAGAGCGTATTACATTTATATTGTTTTGACGCGAACCAATACAACCATGTCGAGAGCCATACAAATGCTCAAAAATGATGAGTATACCCACGCTTCAATCACCTTGGATTCAGAGCTTCATTCCATGTATAGTTTTGGACGAAAATATACGAGAAATCCGCTGATTGGTCATTTTAAGAGAGAAGAGTTGCATAAAGGTCTCTTTGGAAGACAGAAGACATTGCCCTGTATGGCTTTTAAGATAGAAGTGACAGCTTCACAATATCATAAGGTTCGGACTAATTTACAGAATTTCATTGACCACAAAGAATTATACAAGTACAACTACATGGGACTTTTACATAGTTTCCAAAAAAAATCCCAGCATTACGACCACCGTTTTCTTTGCTCAGAATTTGTGTACCATGTTCTCAAAGAGAGCGACGTCTTAGATCTCAAAATTCCAAGAAATTTGGTGAGACCAGAACACTTGAAACAGGTGGGTTGGCCCGTATATTTTGAAGGCGATCTAAGAGACATGCACCCCTTCGAGGGAAGTCAAGAATTGAACAGTGGCCTGATCCACTCACTTAACAGAAAAATCAGCTTGATCAGTCAAGCATTGTTATCTTAAATTGAGGCCATCAGGCCTTATTTTTTTGCCAAAAGAGAGGGATGCCCGTGAAAAACAGATGGTTGTTTGCCCTAATTATAGCCCTAGGGGTAGTGTTCTTTGCCAATAGCTATTATCAATTAGAATACAACATGAGTCTAGCTGAGTACTTTTTAAGCGATGAATGGCTCACCGCAGACGAGCGTGAGTTTTTAGCCTCACATGGAGATTTGATTTATGGGTCAGACCAAAATGCGCCCCCACTCCGTTATGTCAACGAAAATACTGATCAATACGAAGGGCTGGTCATAGACTATATTGCAGCCTTGTCTATGGAACTTGGAGTTAACATTCAGACAAGACCTATGGTCTGGAATAATGCACTGGAAGCCTTGGAAAAAGGCGATACTGATTTTTGCGACATGTACGCCTCTAAGGAACGTGCCAAGCGATATCTCTTTTCAGATCCCATCTATTATCAGCGTGGGGCTATCTTGGTGAAACGAGGTAACACCGCTATTCAGACTCAGGCAGACTTGGAAGGAAAAATTATTGCCGCTAATCACGGCGACTACGTTCAGGAGTTTCTTAGCGAGCAGTACCAATCGGTTCAAGTCATTGCGACAACAGATTTGAGGACAGCCATCCGTGCGCTGGAAAATGGTCAGGTAGAGGCGGTTTTAGGCGATGAATCTGTGATCAACTATTATTTGACCAGAGAGCAACTGGGCAGCGATTATGTACTTTTGGACACTTATTTATACGAAAGACCAGCGGTGCTGGGCGTAGACAAAGAAAATCAAGAAATGTTGAACATATTGAATAAAGCCATATACAGACTTAACAAGCAAAATACCATGGAACGGATTTATGACAAATGGTTTGGGGGGCAACCCCTGATTACCCGCGGTAACACTCAGGAGAAATTTCTGCTGATTTTAAAATTTACAATAGCCATAGGTGTTTTGACGGGACTGGGCCTTTATTATTGGAATAGGTTGCTGAAACGGGAAGTAAGTCGTCAAACCCTTGCCCTTAAACTCAGTCATGACGAACTAGAAAGAACTTTTAAAGAATACAAAGTGGCAGAAAAGCAAATGATGCAGTCTAGAAAAATGGCGGCGGTCGGTCACTTGGCAGCGGGCATTGCCCATGAAATTCGCACCCCTTTAGGTATTATTAGAAATACCAGTTATCTGTTGAAGCGAAAGTATTCTGAAGGAGATGGGGTTAAGGAACTGGAAATGATTGATCAGTCAGTTTCCAGAGCCAACGGCATTATTGATAACCTGCTGAATTTTTCTAGAATTTCAGACGATTGTCTCGAAACTGTTGATTTAGAACGTTTTGTGTCCAGTCTATGGAAACTCAATGAAAAAGCTTGGGAAACCCAAGGCATCGAGTTCCAATTAAATTGTACTGTCCCTGTGGTGCTTGAAATCTATTCTGAAGCCTTAAAACACGTCTTGTTGAATTTGTTTTCAAATGCAGTGGACGCCATGCCAGAAGGTGGTATTTTAAAAGTGGACATCCACAGAGACAGTCAAGACTCAGATTGTCAACTGGTCATTCAAGACACAGGTCAAGGCATGAACGAAGAAACCTTGGAGCAATTGTATGACCCTTTCTTTACCACAAAACCCATCGGAAAAGGGACGGGGCTTGGACTCTACATTGTCTATAATGAAGTTCAAAAGATGGGGGCTCAAATTAAGATAGACAGCAAATTAGGGGAAGGCAGTCGGTTTACTATTGCTTTGCCAAGTTCCCATAGGGCTGATGCTTAGTAGATTTACAAAAATGGAGGCTTTATGAAGAAGACATCTTTTCAAATACTGATTGTTGACGATGAACCCCTTTATGCTGAAAGTATTCGGCAAATATTAGGGTTAGAAGGCTATGAAGCCCAAGTTGCAAAAAATGCAGACGAAGCCCTGCAAATGATGGGGTGGAAAAAGTTCGATTTGATTATTACCGATTTAATGATGCCGGGGCTGGATGGTTTAGGCTTGCTTGAAAAGATTAAAACTGAAGCTGGGAAATCAACTGAAGTTCTTCTCATGACCGCCTACGGCACCATCCCCAGCGCGGTTAAAGCCATTCAAAAAGGTGCTTCAGGCTATTATGTGAAAGGCAGTGACCCTAGAGAACTGATTTTAGAAGTGGCCAAAGCCCTTCAATCTGCCTTGAAAAATCAGCAACGTGAACATACGGAGGACAGCATTGCCCCTCTCATGGTTTCAGAGAACCCACATTTCAAACAAATTGTAGACATGGCGAAAAAAGCCGCCAATTCCCCCGTAAATATAATGCTGTTAGGGGAGTCAGGGGTTGGAAAAGACCTGTTTGCAAGGTATATCCACGAAATGAGTCCTAGAGCCACAGCGCCATTCGTGGCAGTCAATTGTCAGGCATTGTCTGAAAACGTCCTTGAGTCTGAGTTGTTTGGTCACAGCAAAGGGGCATTTACAGGGGCTTTGATTGATCGAATGGGAAGGTTTGAGTCAGCAGACAATGGCACTCTCTTTTTAGATGAAGTGGCAGACATTGCCCTGTCTACTCAAGTAAAATTGCTGAGGGTCATTGAAAATAAATGCATTGAGCGAATTGGCAGCAATGAACTGCAAAGAGTGGATTTCAGACTGATTACTGCCACAAATAAAGACATTCCCGCCATGATTGAAAAAGGTCAGTTCCGAGAGGATTTTTACTATAGACTCAGCACTGTGGTATTGGAAATTCCACCACTGAGAACGAGAAAAGAAGATTTACCAAATCTGGTAAATTACTTTGTGGCGTCTGCCTGTCAAACCATGAATAAGCCACCCCTTCAAATCGATGAGGAGGTCTGGACTTACTTACAGGCCTACGATTACCCTGGGAACGTTCGGGAGTTGAAAAACATCATAGATCGCTTGGTAGTTTTCAGTGAAAATGGGGTTATACATAGTCAACACTTATTCGGCTACGCTAAGGAAAGCCCTGAGGAGCGAGTGCCTTTTGACGATGAAGAACCTCAGACGCTGAGAGATTTTAGGGCGGCGACGGAACGCGCTTACATTATTAAGATCCTTGAAAAAAACGACAGACATTTAACAGAAACCGCTGCAGTACTAGGCATTACCAGACGACAACTGTTTAATAAAATGAAAGATTTAGAGATCGATTAATTTACAGATGCGAAAAGCGGCTTAAAGCGAGAAATAAATTTCCATGGAGAGTGGGAAGTTTATTTCTCGCTTTTTTGTTTTTGAATGCTTGTTAATAAGGGGTGGTTTGAAAATAGATGATGACGGAGATCTGAATGTCCTCAGAAGGGCTGAAAAGACTTATTAGATTAAAAAATATATTCTGAATTGCGAAAAAATAATAACTTGGCACGGGAGTTGCAATTATAAATGAGCATCCATCAAAGTGGGGATTTTGATAAGGGGGAAACAAAAATGAAAAAAATTCACAAAGATGCCATCGTTATAGGCGCAGCACTCTTTGCCATGTTCTTTGGGGCAGGGAATTTAATTTTTCCGCCAGCTATTGGACTCAGTGCAGGGGATCATTGGATTGGAAGCCTTTTAGGATTCTTGGTGACAGGAATCGGACTACCAGTTATGGGGGTTCTAGCCGTTTCCAAAGCAGGAGGAACGCTCAATGATTTAGCTAAACGGGTCAGCCCAAAATTTTCAATCATCATTGGCACCATCATCATATTAGCCATTGGCCCTTTGCTTGCCATTCCTAGAACGGGAGCGACGGTTTATGAAATTGGCATACAGCCGATGTTAAATGTACACCCATTAATCGTATCTGTGATTTATTTTGGCATCACCTTGTTCTTTGTCATTAAACCTTCTGGCATCATTGATAAAGTTGGGAAAATCTTAACACCTATTTTATTGCTTGTCATCGGCTTAATTATTTTTAAAGGAGTTACAACACCTCTTGGAGCCCCTGTTCCCACTGGAATAGTGAATCCTTTCTCAAAGGGTTTCTTAGAAGGCTATCAGACGATGGACACGCTAGGATCAATCGTTATGGGCGGCATTATTTTAGGCGCTTTGTTGGAAAAAGGGTATACCGATCGAAAAATTCAAATGAAAATGACAACAGCTGCAGGACTTTTAGCTGGCGGCACCTTGGCACTGGTCTACGGAGGACTCCTTTATTTAGGAGCAACTGGAAGCGGACTCATGCCTGCCGATATGCCTAAGACCCAATTGATTATAGAAATTACCAATCGCCTACTGGGCAGCAGCGGTCAATTGGTCATGTGTGTTGCAGTTTCAGCGGCATGTTTGACTACGTCTATCGGACTCACTGCCATTGTTGGGGATTATTTTGAAAAACTCAGCGGCGGTCGCGTCAGCTATCAGAAAATTGTCATTGGGACTTGCGTCTTCAGCGCACTCATGGCAGTTGTAGGGGTTGAAGTCATCATTAAGATTGCAGTGCCTCTCTTAGTTCTGGTTTATCCGATGGCTATTGTATTGATTATTTTTACCCTCTGCGACAAATGGATTACTTCAAAAGAAGCCTTCCAAGGCGGAATTGCCGGTGCAGCCTTTATTGGTATTTTAGATGCCTTAAAAGCCATCGACATCAGCTTTGTGAAATCGCTGGTTAACCTGTTAGACCCTGTGTATCAGTTTGCGGGAATGATGCCCTTTGCATCTATGGGATTCGCTTGGATTCTACCCACCCTATGTTTGGCGATCCTTGGAGCCATCGTAAGCATTTTCAAACGCAAACCCACAAGTTCTGCAGTTGCCATAGATCAGCAGTAGCATTAGACTCCTGCGATAATACACCCTGTTGCCCCGCGAAAGCGGGGTTCTTTTCATTTCTCAACAACACTAGCAATAAAATTCATAAAAGCATAAACTGAAAAGGAAATCAAATCTAAAAATGAGGAGAGATCCTATGGAAAAGAAATACATATTGTCATTCGATCAAGGCACCACCAGTTCGAGAGCCATTTTATTTGATAAAGCCAGCAATATCGTTCAGACGGCTCAAAAAGAATTTACCCAAATCTACCCGAAAGCAGGGTGGGTGGAGCATGACGCCATGGAAATATGGGGGACACAGTCAGGGGTCGCCAGAGAAGTACTGGAAACCGCAGGGGTCAGCCCAGCAGAGGTGGCAGCAATAGGCATTACCAATCAGAGAGAAACCACAGTGGTTTGGGACAAACACACGGGCAAACCCGTTTATAACGCTATTGTCTGGCAGTGCCGCAGAACAGCAGGCATTTGTGACGAACTCAAAGCACAAGGTTTGGAACCCTATATGAGAGAAAATACGGGACTGGTTCTGGACGCCTATTTTTCAGGCACCAAAGTCAAATGGATTTTAGACCATGTAGACGGGGCAAGGGAGAAGGCTGAAAAGGGAGACTTGCTATTTGGCACCATGGACACTTGGCTCCTTTGGAATTTGACTCGTGGCAAGGTTCATGCGACAGATTACTCCAACGCCTCCAGAACCCTTTTATACAATATCAAAACCCTTCAGTGGGATGAAACCATCTGCAAAGCACTAGACATTCCAATGAGCATGCTTCCAGAGGTGAGAACTTCATCAGAAATTTATGGCTATACAGACGACAATACTTATGGTGGCGCAGGGATTCCAATTGCAGGAATGATAGGAGACCAACAAGGGGCTTTGTTCGGACAAGCTTGCTTTAAAGCAGGTATGGCAAAGAATACTTATGGAACAGGTTGTTTCCTGCTCATGAATACGGGCGAAAAAAGGGTACCTTCCAAAAACGGACTTTTAACCACCATCGCTTGGGGGATAGACGGCAAAGTCGAATACGCCCTTGAAGGCTCCATCTTTATGGGAGGCGCAGCGATTCAATGGTTGAGAGACGAAATGAAATTAATCAGTGACGCGGCAGACAGTGAATACTATGCTCAAAAGGTCTCGGACACAAATGGTGTTTACGTGGTGCCTGCATTTGCAGGGCTAGGCGCCCCTTATTGGGATATGTACGCCAGAGGCGCTATTGTTGGGCTCACCAGAGGTTCGAACCGCAACCATATTATTCGAGCAACGCTGGAAGCCATCGCCTATCAAACGAGGGACGTGCTTGAAGCCATGGAAGAAGATTCAGGCATTAAGCTGAGTACCCTTAAAGTCGATGGTGGTGCCACTCAGAATAACTTTTTAATGCAGTTCCAGTCAGATATTTTGGCAACGCCTGTTCACAGACCGAAAGTCACAGAAACTACAGCCCTTGGAGCAGCCTACTTAGCGGGACTGGCTGTTGGATTTTGGTCGAATAAAGAAGAAATAGCAACCCAGTGGGCAATGGATCAGGCTTTTGAATGTGAAATGACTCAAAGTCAACGAGATCATTTGTATAAAGGTTGGAAAAAGGCAGTTGGCAGGGCTATGGACTGGGAAGAAAAATAGAATGTTTAGTAGGAATAAAGAAATAATTCCTTTTCAAAATCACGTTTAGTATTGTACAGCAGGTTCAAATTATGCTACCATAAAATAAGTTGAACGATATAAAAATATGTACGTGCAGAGGTGTAAAATGACAGAAGAAAAGAATCTTTTAACCACGGGAAATCCCACGAAAAACTTGATATCACTGGCTGCGCCCACAATGCTTGGCTTTATCTTTCAAATGATTTTTGACCTAGTCAATATTGGCTGGATTGGACATATGTCATCTAAGGCAGTTGCAGGGGTGACCATTTTTACCACCATGTTTATGTTGGTCAATGTCCTCAACGAGATTATCGGAAGCAGTTCAATCTCTTTGATCACCCAGAGTTTTGGGAAGAAGGATAAGGAAAGACTCAGCTTATGCGTGGAGCAAACATTGGTATTCAAAGCCTTTGTCGCCATTTTGGCGGGCATCATTTTTTCCATTTTGCTTAAGCCTCTCTTAGGGTTCTTTACCCAAGACCCAGAGGTTATGAAAGCGGCAATGGATTATGGTTATTTGAGAATCTTCTTCTTGCCAATCATGTTCTCAAGCTACACCGTTAATACAGCTTTTAGATGTTTAGGAGACGCCAAACGTCCTATGAAAATTATGATGATGGCGGCGCTCCTCAACTTGATTTTAGATCCTTTCCTGATGTTTTCAACCATTCCAGGAACTCAGATTCACGGCTTAGGTCTTGGCGTGTTCGGAGCTGCTTTGGCAACGTGTATTACGGTGACCTGTGCATTCCTCTATGGTTTTTCTTTGCTGTTAAGAGGCAAAGCCCCAGTCGAAATTCGATTCAAACGTCTTTTCGTGTTGAACTGGGAAATCGATAAAAAACTGTTGTTAATCGGTTTGCCTAATGGTATAGAAGTTTTAATGCGGAATATGGTAGGCATCATCACCCTAAAACTCATTACCAGTTATGGGACTTCTGCTGTTGCGGCAATGGGAATTGGGGGCAGACTCTTTGAATTTACCTTCATGCCTCTTGTTGGACTGGCTATGGCAGGCAGTGCCATTGTTGGTCAGTGTCTTGGGGAAGAAAACACAGCGCGAGCCAAACATACGGCTATTTTAGCGGCAACCTATGGCGCTTCAATTATGGCCATTGCAGCCACTATCGTTATGATATTCCCAAGCCAACTCCTGCAACTATTTATTCGTGACCCAGAGGTCATCGGCATAGGGGTTACTATGCTCCGAATTACCATGCCTGGTTTTGTCTTTGCAGGTATTATGATGGGGATTGGCAGTGTCTTTTCAGGTTCAGGTCACAATACACCCTTCCTCATTTCCAGCATTGTTGGCAGATGGGGCGTTCAAGTACCGTTGCTCTTCATTCTCACCGTCTTTATGAAATTGCCAGTACATTATCTGTGGTTCAGTTTCTTGGGGGCGGACATAGTGGAAACGTTGATTATTGTCTATGCTTTCCATAAGGGCAAGTGGCTTAGGAAGAGAGTTTAGTCAATTATGGATAGAGATCTCCAGTTACAAATGGAGGTCTCTTTTTTTATATGCAGCGTAAGTGACAGTCATTGCAAGGGTCGTAATGACTAAACTCAGAAATACGTAGAACAGATTAAGGCTATTGCTTGAGATCACCACGTTGGCATCGAAATATTTAAAAGGTACAAAATAACGAAGGAAGTACATATTTTCATAAACGTCGGTGAAGTACCCTAACATGTAGGAACTTAACATGAGGTAAGAGGCGATGCCAGTAGCTTTTCGACAGGTAAGGGGCAGGGCAGAAAACATCATGCCTAGGGAGAAGAAAATAAGTTGAAGGAAGAACATGCCCAGAAGTATTAACGTAATCTCCAATAGGACAGACTGACCTTTTGCCACGGCGGTGACTATTAGAACGGAAACAATCCAAGTAATGAGGTCAAACAGGATAAGGTGGGTTAAACCTGCCAAGGCCTTTGCTGTAACGACTTGGGCTCTAGTGACGGGCTTCACCATGAGAAATTCAGCGGTATGATCCTTTTCTTCTTTGGAGAGGAGATCGGTGCCTAAAATAGTTGCGTGAATGGCGGCCATCACGTTTAAATAAACCAGCATAATGCCGTAAAAACCAATGGCTTTTGTTAAATCAAAACCGTAAAAGCCCAGTAGCTTCAACATGATTTCTGGAATCTGTTGAATAAACATTTCCAATTCTTGAGGAGAGGCATTGAACCCAGCATATTTCCCCATGCCACCGCCCACCATGACTAAAATGCCAATACTCCATAACAGAAGAGATTTGAGCCGAGACTTTACTTCAAAAAGATAAATCGTCATCTCATGTGCCTCCTATCCAATGTGGATTTCTTTGCGTAGAAAATGAAAGTACCCGAGACCGAGTCCTATGGCTATCCAAGCAAAAGTAATCCAAAGAAATTTAGGTTCATAGGCTTCGTGTAATATGATGTACTCTGCGTCAAAATATTTAAAAGGACTCAAGTATCGAATTTTATCGTCTCCAATAATTGCGCCGAGCATACTGAGGGCGTAAAAGCCAAAGACCGTAGTCAAGGAAACGGACAGTACCGATTTAACTCGTTTTGCAAAAATTCCATAGAAAGCACCTAAAGAAACGAAAATCATTTGGACTAAAAAGAGGGATAAAAACTGTAAAGTTATAGTGACCACAGAATAATCACTTTTCGCTAACTGGCTAATAGCAAGGCTTGAAATAGCTATATAGATAACGTTTGTAAATATTAAGTTCAGAATGACCGCCCAAAGCTTTGCCCAAATAATGACGGATCTTTTGACGGGTTTCGTCATTAAAAAATCTGCGGTTTTCATACGGGTTTCTTTAGACATAACCCCTAGGCCGTATTGCATGGCTTGAATAGCACCAATGAGAACAATATAAGTAAAAACAAAGCTGTAAAACCCTGAAATTGAAAAGAAACTGTTCAGATTTATGCCGAGGGCAGAGAGGACAATGGGTGGGAAGCCAGCGAAGAGTTGTTTGATGGTGTCTGTGTTCGCCGCGTAAATTGGATAGAGGTTGAGAAATAAAAAACTGAGGCAGCTTAAGGTCAGTGCCCAACCCAGACTGCTTTTGAGAAGGGCTCTCATTTCAAATTTGAATATATTCACAACTAGACCTCCTTGCTGTAGTAATGCAGGAAAATTTCCTCAAGGTCAGGTTCTGTAATGTTGACGTTCGTCATGGGCAGTTCGGCAAGTTTTTTGAGTAAATCTTGAATATTGCCTTTGAAAATAAAGGCTCCCCCGTTAGGTGACGCAGTAAAATCGCTCAAGCCCTTAAGGTCAAAATCATTTAAAGTCAACGGCGTTAGGCTGTCAAAGTCCACTTTTTTGTATTTGTTTTCCGTCAAAGCACTAATAGTATCCACCTGAATAATTCGACCTTCTTTAATGATGGCGACTCGGTCACACATCTTTTGAACTTCACTTAAAATATGTGAAGAAAAGAGAATTGTTGCTCCGTGTTGGTTTTCTTTTTTGAGCAAATCAAAGAATTTTTGCTGCATGAGCGGATCAAGACCGCTGGTAGGCTCATCTAAAATAATAAGCTTTGGACTGTGAAGAAGACCCTGTACAATGCCGACTTTTTTCTTGTTTCCAAAAGAGAGATCTTCGATTTTTTTATCTAAGTCCAGATCTAAATAGGCTGCTAGATCCTTAATCCGGTCATGACAGTCCTTTTTATAAAAACTGGCGGAATACTTTAATAGATCCATCACCCGCATACCATCGTAATAAAAGACTTCCGATGGCAAATAACCAATATCATTGGCTATTTCTGAGGCGTGAGCCAAACAATCTTTTCCAAAAATAGAAGCACTGCCAGAGTTAGGGTGTATCAAAGCCAGAAGCGTCCGAATGGTTGTAGATTTTCCGGCTCCATTTGGGCCGATAAACCCAAAAATTTCGCCTTCTTTGACGCTAAAACTCACGTCAATAATTCCCCGAGCTTTACCGTAGGACTTTGTCAAATGATTGATTTCGATTACGTTCATGTCCATTCCCCCTCTCTTTTATTTATTGACTTTTAAATGAAATTGAAACAGTTAGTATATTGATAATTAGGGTCTTAGTTGAGTCTTCCCGTTTTTTAAATGAGTCATACAGAACGCAAATGTGTTATAATGGAAATAGAAAAGGAGTGTCCTCATGCAAAATTTTATATATCAAAATAGAACAGAAATGATTTTTGGAAAAGGTGTTGAATCTAAAGTTGGTGAAAAGCTGAAAGGCTTGGCTAAGAAGGTTTTGATCCATTATGGCGGCGGCAGTGTCGTGGCAAGTGGTTTATTAGATCGCATTAAAAACGCTTTAACAGAAGCTCAAATCGACTTTGTTGAACTGGGTGGCGTCAAACCCAATCCTAAAGTAGGCCTTGTGCGAGAAGGCGTAGCTCTTTGCCGACAAGAAAATGTAGATTTCATATTGGCTGTAGGGGGTGGCAGTGTCATCGACTCAGCTAAAGCCATTGGCATTGGAGTCTTTCATTCAGGCGATGTTTGGGACTATTACACGCAAACGATCAAAGTGACCCAAACTTTACCTGTTGGCGTTGTCTTAACCATTCCTGCCGCAGGAAGCGAGTCTAGCACAGGTAGCGTTATTACCAACGAGGAAAATGAGTACAAACGTTCTGCGGGCAATAAGATCATGCGACCTGTTTTTGCTTTTCTTAACCCAGAACTCACTTACTCTTTGCCAGCATATCAAACAGCTTGCGGCATAGTGGATATGTTTGCCCACGTTCTTGAGCGTTATTTTACCAATGAAAAGGGCGTTAACCTTACTGACAGACTCTGTGAAGCGACCCTTAAAACCATTGTGGAACAAGGGCTTGCAGTAATGGAGAATCCAAACGATTACAATGCCAGAGCTGAAATCATGTGGGCTGGCGCTATTGCACATAACGGTTCTCTTGGTCTTGGCAGAACAGAAGACTGGGCAAGTCATATGATAGAACATGAAATCAGCGGTATTTATGATATTGCTCATGGTGCAGGTCTTGCCATTGTGTTCCCGGCTTGGATGCAGTACGTTCACCAACATGATTTAGGGCGTTTTGTTCAGTATGCCAAATCTGTTTGGGACATTCCAACCGAGGGCAGAGATGAAGAAGCGGTTGCCAGAGCCGCCATCGAAGCGACGAAACGTTTCTTTAAACGATTAGGTATGCCAATTTCATTTGAAGATGCAAATTTGCCATCTGATAAAATTGAAGAAATGGCTGGCAAAACTGTTGAAAATGGTTCGGTTGGCGGATTCGTCAAATTGGAAAAGGGCGATGTGATCCGAATATTAAAAATTGCCTCAGATTTGAAATAAAGACAGGTTGCTGTTTTTAATGATAGAATGTGGATATACAATGAAAATACAAAGTTTTTAAGGGTGGGATGTCTCGATGCTTAAGCAATGTCCGTCATGCAAACGATACTTTGATCACGATACAAATGAGTTATGCGAACGCTGCCAACAGGCAGTCCCAAAAGTGCATTTCAGTGATTCACAAAGACGATGTCACTGTGGCTTGATGTTTACGCCTTTTGACGAAGAGGATTGGAGTTGTCCAAAATGTAAACGTGCTGACTATGAGGAAATGAATGATACTCAAAGAGAGCACATTTATAAGACTGTTAGAGAATATCTCTATGCCAATCCATTAACGCCAAAAGTAAAGGTTTCAGAACGTTTTGGTGTACCTTTAAAAATTATTGATGAATGGATTAATGGCAATAAAATTCAAGAAATTGGCGAAGTTGAAATGAAAGATTTACGAAACAACACTTGCAGTGTTTGTGGCGAAAAGACCGCGAAAGGTTCCCTTTGTAAGTCTTGTGAAAAGAAAATCAGCGAAAAAATGGAAAGTCACCATCTGGCACTCAAACGAACTGCTGGAAAGGGACGCGAATAATATTTTGTTGAGGTGTTTTTATGAATAATCCAATTCTAAGACCAATGGCAGTTCAAGATAGCCAGCCTGTAAGCACATTAATTGTAATGGCAATCGAAGATTTGGCAGATCAATTCACCAAAGCGACTACGAGCGAGGCTCTCAGTGATCGGCTGCAAATGCTGATTAATACTGCAGAGACTCGCTTTTCTGCAAGTTATGGACTAGTAGTTGAAGAACAAGGCAGAGTCGCAGGTGCAGGATTTGCTTACCCGGGCAAAGTAATGAGACAACTGACTCAGAATATGTTAGATCAGATGAAAACCATCGGCGCTAATTACCACGTGGAGGAAGAACACCGTTTGGTCTCTTTCAAGGAAGCCAATGAAGACGAGTACTACATTGATAATTTGGCAGTTTTTGAAGACTTCCGTGGTAAAGGCTATTCTCGAAAGATCATTGAAGCTTTTGAAGCCCGTGCTAGAGCAGAGGGATTTTCCAAAATTTCCATTTTGGCAGACTTGCATAACCCAAATGCAAAGGCAATCTACTTACGCATGGGTTACGTTCCAGATTCGATTTTCAGAGTCCTTGGTCATGATTATGATCATTTGGTGAAACAGTTATAGTTTGGTGAAACACTTATGTTTGGTGAAATAATTGTAGTGAAGTAGCTATTGAACAGAAAGAAAATGTAGTTGAAAAGAGGCAAATATGAAGATTACGGTGATTACCGTTGGCAAAATTAAAGAGAAATTTTATGCAGACGCTATCGCAGAATATGCGAAGCGTCTTTCTAAGTACTGCAAACTAGAGCAGATTGAGGTGGCAGACGAAAAAGCCCCTGAAACCTTAAGCGAAAAGGAAGAGATCCAAATCAAAGACAAAGAAGGGGATCGAATTCTTGCAAAAGTCCCCGACAGCGCCTACGTGATTTGCCTCGCCATTGAAGGCAAAAACTTGTCCAGCGAGGAACTCTCAGAAAAAATGGCTCAGTTAGGCCTAAACGGCGACAGCCATATTGTGTTTATTATTGGTGGTTCTTTGGGTCTTTCTCAAAACGTGCTTAGGCGTGCAGACTTTAAGTTGTCCTTTAGTAAGATGACTTTTCCTCATCAGCTTATGAAGGTTGTGCTGTTGGAGCAGGTTTACAGGGGGTTTAGGATTATGAAGGGGGAACCGTATCATAAATAACGGTAAAAATATGGGAAAATATGGTTGTTGGTTGATCACATTTTAGATATGCTAGTAGAAGATAGAGTATGAACCATTACTCTATCTTTTGTTTTTTAGTGAACTGATTTCTGGTAGATAAATAGAAGATGAAAAGTGAGGTGTTTTTTATGTTAATTAAAACAACAAAGCTTGAGGGAGCTATCGTAAGTTCAGAGCTTCCTACGATAGAAGAAATCTCCAGTATCATTTTCAAAGAGTTTCAAGAAGAATGCAGAGTGTATATTGATCCTATAGATAATCATACGATCAATATTGAGATTCATTTTTCTGATTGCAATTATTATGAGCAAAGAAAGTACTCTCATGAGAATTGTGAGGATTTCATGAAAAAACTTATCCAGTTTATTAGAAAAGAGCTTTTTTTAGACAAGTTATATCCAACAGTGAATAGAAACAACATCAGGTATTTTAATCAAATGTGACTTGTGAATATTCGCTAAAACGAATAGAATATAGTTGAAAAGAAAGAGAGAGGGTAATTATTATGAATGGATATATGACAGTAGAAGAGGCATCTGAAAAATGGGAAATCACCCCGCGTAGAGTTCAAATATTGTGTAGGGAGAATAGGGTTCCTGGCGCAGAAAAGCAAGGCAATGTGTGGTTTATACCAAATTGTCTTGATAAACCAGTACAAAAAAAACCCGGAATCAAAGTATTAAAGGATTTAAACGTGCTTTCTTTGTTTTCAGGATGCGGTGGTATGGATTTAGGTTTTGAAGGCGGGTTTAGTGTTTTGAAACGCTCTGTAAATCATCGAATTCATTCAGAGTGGAAGTGTAAGGAGATTGATACTCATTGGTGTAAATTACCTGAAAATAGATTCAAGACTGTTTTCGCAAATGATATTAGACCGGACGCAAAAACGGCTTGGACTAATTATTTCTCAAAGAAAGGCGTTTCACCAACGGTGTATTGCGTGGATAGTATTGTTGACCTCGTCAAACTCGAAAGAGAGAATGGTAAGAATATCTTTCCTAACAATGTTGATGTGATTACTGGTGGATTTCCATGTCAAGATTTCTCTATTGCTGGTAAGAGACAAGGTTTTAATTCAAAGAAATCTCATTTAGGGCAAAATCGGACTGAAGATCATCCAAGCGTTGAGAGTAGGGGGCAACTATATATGTGGATGAGAGAAGTCATTTCGATGGTTCAGCCAAAAATGTTTATTGCCGAAAACGTAAAAGGATTAGCTAATCTAGCGGATGTTAAGGATATCATTGAAGCTGATTTTGCTAATGCATGTCAAGGGGGATATTTAGTTATTCCAGCTAGAGTCTTACACGCAGCTGACTATGGTGTTCCACAAAACAGGGAAAGAATATTCTTTTTTGGATTTAAAAAGTCAGCGCTAAATGAGGAGGCGCTAAAAGCGTTAATGAATTTGGACATCAATCCAGAATATGATCCTTATCCTGTTTATACACATAGATACACAAATAGAAATTATGATGAACGTGAACTTGATTATGTAAGAGTCTATGAGTATTTATCAGATTTACAAGAGCCGCACGAAAGTGAGGATTATACGCATAAGCATTATTCAAAAGCAAAATTTATGGGTAAGCATTGTCAAGGACAGACGGAAGTTGACTTAAATGGTATTGGTCCAACTATTAGATCTGAGCATCATGGAAATATTGAATTTAGAAGACTAGCTCAAAGTAACGGGGGTAAGTATATTCATGAGTTAGATATGGGCATGTTGGAAAGACGTTTATCTGTGAGAGAATGCGCTCGGATTCAAACGTTCCCAGATGATTATGATTTTGTTATTCCAGCTATGAATGGGAATAAGTCTGTGTCGGCTAGCGAGGCATATAAAATTATTGGAAATGCGGTGCCACCATTGCTAGCGTTTCACATTGCGAAAAGATTAGAGGAAAATTGGGAAAAATATTTCAATAAAAAATAGAAGAAGCTGTTTTTTCTTCTTCTATCAGTTATTTATTTGAGTATGTTTTCTAACAATTCACTAGGAGATATATTATCTAGAGTATCTTTGTTTATGAATTGGGAGGCAACTTCAATCCATAAGTCAAGTTTTGACTTACTAATTACATTTTCAATTGAATCACAATTCCAATCGGATAATAAATCTTCAAGACTACTATCTTCTAATGAAGAAATCAGATAGCTCTTGTATTCATCAAGCTTTTTGAATTTTTTAGGGAGTTTTGAATAAATTTGGCCATCAAATTCAAGATCTACTTGTCCACCAGCGGAGAAAAGATCCCTTAAATTGTGAGTAATGATACTCTTATCAGTCGCAAGCCAAAAGGCGAACCGCTTGTATTTATTTAAGTTATCTACAAATAATTCTGGGAAATGAGCAAGTCCATAACCTATTAATTGACGTTTTTCAAATTGACTTATATCACTAAACATTCTAAGCGCTGCTGGAGAACTGTCAGAAAGCCACCATGCTTGCATGCCTTCTCGTAAGTAATAATTTGTAATGAGTCTTATTGGATTATCAGAGTCATTAATTTCTTCGTATGTTATTCCAGATTTATCGAAGAATGTATTGCCTTCATCCAAGTCCATATCGATTAGATATCTAGGGCTGTGAGTGACTACTACATTCGAAATACATTCTTCGTATTTTCTTGTACGAAAATCTAAGTATTCTCTCGATATTTTACCTAACAAAACGTAAGTTTCAAGAACTTCCTCGTTGCGAGTGCTACCAAGGACACTGTTACCATTAATTTTCCAACCCTTGGTTTTAGAAGATAAAGATTTGACTTCAATACCATATTTTTCACCTGTTGGAAATGCTATTACGATATCCGGGAAAACATGACTACCAGATGTGTGTTGAATTTCAGCATCCAATTGTAATTCTACTAGACATACTTTTAAAACTTCTACAACCCTTAATTCAAACGCATCGCCTGTTTTGCAGGATGTGAAATACTCAGGATCATGATGAGAGCGTTCTTTTAGTTTTTTAACACAATAATTGACAATTGTCTTGAACTCTACTGCGGACATAAAATCACCTCGTTATGATATTAAGTTTACTCCAGATATGGTAAAAAGTATAGTGAGGGTGATGAGATGGGTAGAACACCTGAAAGTACACATCGGATAATGTCCTCTTTGAAGTCTAAGAATACGACGCCAGAGAGACTTCTTTGTGGGGCGTTGTGGGCAAGAGGAATGCGTTTTAGAAAAAACTATGATAAATTACCAGGAAAACCAGATATCGTTTTCACAAAAGTGAAGTTAGCGATTTTTTGTGACGGTGATTTTTGGCACGGCAATAATTGGAGGATTAGAGGCTTAAGTTCATTTGAAGATGAACTTGCTGGGTATTCAGAGTACTGGAAGAATAAAATAACAACGAATATTGAAAGAGATAATATCGTGAATGATAGACTTAAAAATCAAGGTTGGACAGTCATACGATTTTGGGAGAGCGATATAAGAAAAAATGTTGAAGTATGCGCAGAGTTGATTATATTGACATATCGAGAAAAACTATCTGTTCAACAAAATATACATAAGTAGAAGAGTTGGGTATGGCTAGTTTTCAATTATACAGTATAGAAATGAAGGCGGCGGATTGGTAGAGATCCGCCGCTCATCTTTTTTTGAGGAAGTGTGGATATGAATGAAAGTAGAAAACGAATTGATATTGTTAAAATCAAGTTAGTAAAAGAAGACAGCATAACGTACAGTCCAAGAAAAATTGGAACACCAGAGGACACAATAGAATTAATCAAGTATATGGTGGATGGATCAGACCGTGAAAATTTTATTGTGATTTGTCTAGACACCAAAAATCAGCCGACACATGTAGAACTATGCAGCAAAGGAACGCTAAACGCTTCGCTTGTGCACCCAAGAGAAGTTTTCAAAATGGCGATAGTAACAAACGCTGCTTCGATTATCATTGCTCATAACCACCCATCAGGTAGCACTGAACCCAGCAGAGAAGATATTGCTTTAACTGAACGATTATCAGAAGCCAGCAAAATAATAGGGATTAATTTGCTTGATCATGTGATTGTTGGTGATGAACAAAATAATGAATTCTATTCATTTAAAGAGAATGGTTTGATTTAGAGGGGGATATTATGAAAAAATGCTACTGCAATTACTGTAAAAGAGAAGTTTCGCTGACACAATTAATAGAATTTGCGATAAGTTTGATATCTGATGTCATTAATAACAAGAGAGTTTTGAAGATATTGAAAAGTCTTTTGCGATTGAACTAAAAGTTGTCCATTGGCCCACTTAAAAGTAATATAATGGTATAAAGAATTTAAATTTTACACATTGTATTTTAAGTGGGCCAGTGGGCAGAGGACTGAGATATGACTGATAAAAAGCCAAAAAAAGAAATAGAATCTGATCCAGAGGATGAAATTTGCAATTATGATTTTTCAATAGATGACTACTTATTGGGATTTATGTACGATGTAGATGTAAAAGTAAATAATTTTGGAATAGATGGATTTTACGATAATATTAGTTATTCTCAAATGATTATAAACATAGTTAAACAAACAAAAGATATCGGTCAAGAGGTATATAATTTTTTGACAATGGAGTTTGATTCTGAACTATCAGCAGATCAAATCTGTAAAGAAATTGCAAGAAGTTCAATATCAAAACTACTGTTCTACTATAATTATAATGAATTAAATACCATATCATGGAGAGAGTTTATGAAAGCATATAGCTTAACTCTAGAAGGAATTAAACCTGACAGTAAAAATGCTGCAAAAATTGACAATTATAGGAAAAAATATATGAGATTATCTACTTACTTGTTTTCTAATGGGTATGAGCATCTAGGACATACAGAAATGGTAATAAAAGAGAGAGTGAAAAAAAATTCAGTAGGTGAAACGGAGTTTTTTAGAAATGATAAAACTCTGATATTCAAAAACAGTGCTAAAATTTTAGCTGATGTTTTTTGTTTATATTCAAGAGATAAAAAAGATCTCATTTTTAATGAGAAGGAGTATTTTGAACATTCTAAGCAGTATATTCAGACTTTGTTAGTGAATAAAAATCTTTGTTTTAATGATTATTTTTACAATTTTGGATTTTTTGGTACTAATAAAGTATATCTAAAAAACATTATCCGAAGTGTCATCGATGAGCTGATACTGTTAGAGGAATATATAGAACTGATTGAGCGTACTGATTTAGGTAGCATTCCCGACTTAGGAAGAGCTGTCAGTAATAAGATATATAAGGCATTAGATAATTGGATTTACGAGCAATCACCAGGTAGATTTCACGGGTTGTCTGAATATTACATAATAAAAAAAATATGTGAAATTCATTTTAAAAAAATCCTTATTTACACAATACTAAGCGATGAGGCTTTTAGTGAAGGAACTAATGTAAATATTCTTTTGTCTGATTTCAAGAAAAATAAAGAGGGGTTCAGATTAAGATTGAAATCTGATTTCCCTTATTTATTTAGAATGCTATCTATGCATGAAGATAATTCAAATGAGTATAAACGTTTTTTAGTAGCTTATGGGGAATTGTTAAGAAAGTACGAAGAAATTTTTACACAAAATATAAGTTTAATCGCTACTTGCTTCTTGTACTTAAACAGCGACAAAAGAAAAGAATATTTCAATGATTTTCAAGAATTTAGATTGATTGACTCATCAATCAATTTTGTTATTAACTCATAATTGCATATATGTGGGGCACGACTTTAACAAGTTGGCGCCCTAAAATTTTTTTTGAAACTAATATACTCAAGTTATTCAATTAAACAGGAGGCTTGAGTATGAAATTAATTGTTGAGTCAAGAAAATGTGCTAAGAACATCAGCTTCGAAAAGTTCAGAGAAAAATGGGATGAAACATTTAGGGAAAACTTCATGAAAATCGAAGAAAATGGTGAAGTAAGAAGTATGGACGGAACGATAGTAAGCAACACTCTATTGATACCCGTTGTCGAAAGACAATACTTGGACAGTAATGGGGAAATATTCAGTACCGAAATTGAATTTCTGATTATTTGCAACAAAAGAAATAACTCAAAACACTTTACATGCAACATAAACGAAATTGACAGACAACTCATCCGAAAAACAAAAGAAGTAGTTGGACTGGAAATGAAGATCTCTGACAATAGACGTCTGCTTAAGCAGTACATAAATGCTACAACAGTTAACAATGAGCATTTGCAAAAAGAAACCATTCTTTTTAGGACAGGCTGGATACTAAATGAAGGTGAATTCTTTTATTTTGATGGTGAAAAAAAAATAGGGCATAACGTAAGCCAAGGACGTAAATTGCTAATTCAAAATAATAGAGAATGTTATTCTATTACTTCTGAACTTTTGGGAAAAAAAGCAATGAGGAAGTATATGGACGAATTATTGAAGACTGCACCAACAGATTTAATACTTCCCTTATTAGGCCATACTATACTTTCGGTTTTAAATACGCCTTTGAAAGAGAAGGAAATCGAGCCTAAGTTTATAATGTGGATTTACGGTGAAACAGGGTCTAGAAAGACGAGCATTTGCAAATTATTTGCTAATATAAGCAGAGGCAATGCAAATAATGTATTGTGCAGCTTTAAAGACACAAAGAGCCGGATTGAGTATCAAATGTCTAAAACATCAGACTCAACACTTCTAATAGATGATTATCATCCACCTAAAAATTCTTATGAACGTGATCAGTTGAACGAAACTGCAGAAATGGTTTTGCGCTTTGTCGGGGATAGAGTAAGCAAAGGCCGAATGACTGCGAAAATGACACCCATGGAGAATACAAATACAAATGGAAACGTCATAGTAACTGGAGAAGACTTGATAGAAGGACATTCGTCGCTTGCAAGATGTTATCCAGTTAGATTATATAAGAAAGACGTTTGTCTGGAGTCATTATCATTTTGCCAAAATCAAATTATTGTTTTTTCAACAATAATAAAAGATTTTATAGAATGGTTCTCAAAAGACTATCAAAACAATCAAGTTAGTATGTGGTGGAAATTTAATGAGTATCGTTCAAAATTTTTATTTAAGTGCGCTCATGGACGAACTGCAGAGAATGTAGCATTGCTATTAACCGGATTTCATATATTTAGAAGATACCTAAGAAGTAAAGAAATTTATACGACTGAAGAGCTGCATGAATTAAAATATAGATTTAATGAGATTATGGAACAGCATATAGCGGATATGTCTAAATTGCTTGCGCATCAAAATCCTGTTGTCCTCTATTTGAAGGCGCTAGTCGACATGATAGATTCTGGTGCGGTTAAGCTAAAGCTAACTAAGGATAAAGACAATGGCAAGTCATTGCACGGCTTTGAAGATAGTGAGTTTTATTATTTAAGGCAATCTTCAATTACTTCTGAAATTTTAAGATACTATCAGCTACAGAGAATTAGTTTTCCAGTTAGTATGGAAGCTATTTATGGCGAACTTGCGCAACTTGGAATACTAAAAACTGAGAAAAGAGACAAAGGTGTTAATTACACAATTAAGAAACGCATTGATGGATCTGTTCGAGTCAGATATATGATTTTAGATAAGAGGAAAGTTGTTGAGTATTTAGAATCCAAGTCAAATGAGACTGAAATTGCTTCAAGCAATAGGATTAAGGTGAGTTCTAAAATAAATTTAAAATCATTGTGCGATTTTCAAGCTCTGAATAATCAAAACGACAGAATGAAAGCAGGGTTATGATTATGTGCATTGAAAATGTAGTACAGACTGTTATTGAACTAATTGAAGATTTAATCAGGGAGGATGAAGATAATGAATAGCTCAAAACGAGTTGCAATATACGCACGTGTAAGCACAGAAGGGCAAGCAGACGATGGATTCTCAATTGATGCACAGTTAGAGAACTTAAAGAAATTCTCAGAGTTTTTCAATAACACAGTGGTCTGTGAATATGTTGATTACGGAATATCTGGTAAGAGCATGGATAATCGTCCAGCGCTCTTGAGAATGTTAGAGGATGCAAAAAATGGCAAGTTTGATGAGGTATTGGTTTGGAAGCTGAATCGGTTAGCAAGAAACCATTTTGACTTGCTCAAGATATACGACATACTAGAAAATGTAAATGTGTCATTCAGATCATCTACAGAAAGTTTTGAAACGGGATCGCCATCTGGGAAGCTTCTTTTCAGCATGCTAGGCTGTATCGGTGAATTTGAACGTGAGACAATCGTAGATAATGTAAAGAGTGGCATGAAGCAGCGAGCTAAGCAAGGATATTTTAACGGGGGGAGAATGCTAGGCTACAAATCTGTGATTTCAGATGACAGCAAAATCAAAAGCGAGATAGTAGTGATTGAAGAAGAAGCTTCATCTATAAGATGGATTTTTGATTGGTATGTTTCTGGTATAGGCTACAAAGGAATTGCCAAGAGGTTGAATGAATTAGGTGTTAAAACTGTTAAAGACAATTCCTTCAACATCCAGGCTGTACGTAATATCTTAATGAATCCAACTTATGCTGGCTACATTAGGTATAACAAATATGTCAATCATTCAAAGAAACGGAGAAAAGGGAATGAGCAGGAATCGATTCTTGTCAAAGGAAA
This sequence comes from uncultured Peptostreptococcaceae bacterium, assembly GCA_964404895.1. Classification (GTDB taxonomy): domain Bacteria; phylum Bacillota; class Clostridia; order Peptostreptococcales; family Acidaminobacteraceae; genus JBGSUZ01. The sequence continues at coordinate 589,054 of CAYOLV010000001.1, forward strand.
CCATGAAGCAATCATTTCGGAAGAAACATGGGCTAAGGCATCTGCAATCTTTGAAAGTAACAAATGTGAATCCAGAAAAGTAACTAAGGGTGTCTTTATTCTCACGGGGATTTTAAAATGCCCACAATGCGGTTCTTCAATGGTAGCAGGCAGAGTCTGTAAGACAGAAGGTGGTGATAAAAGATACTATAATTATTACCAATGCTCAAGATATAAAAATTACGGATCCTGCGAGTGTTCAGCCAATTCCATCAGAGCAGAGTTGGCTGAGAAGACGGTGATAAACATGCTGCAACGATTCGCATTCAATGACGAAGTTATTGAAGATGTTATTAGCGGATTGAACAGACAGGTAGAGTCAACTATCGCACCTATAAAGAGTCAGCTGGAAGCCGTGCACAAAAAATCTGCTGAATCAGAGAATCGGAAAAGTAGACTGTTCAAATTATATGAAGAGGCGATAATCGATTCAAAATCACTCAAGGCAAGATTAGATGAACTTGAAGAAGAAGAGAAAGAAAATATTAAGCTTAAACAGGCGCTTATAAAACAACTTGATGAATCTGAAATTACGACTATAGTGCCTGTAGAGCGTGTCAAACGACTTTTAAAGAACGTAGGTGTCTTGATGGACAAACTGCCAAGAGAGCAGCAAAAACGCCTTCTGAACGCAGTGGTGAGTCATATTGAGACAGATAATTTGAGAAGCATTAAAACCATTCACCTGAGGTTTAGTGAAACAATGCAAAAACAGCTATTGAGAGAGGAGTCTTCTGATGAAGGCTCCTCTTTTTTCATGCCCTTTATGTTGAAAATAGAAAACGAAGTGAACTTTGCAGTGCTTAATTCACTGAATAGTTCAGATGATAAGTCATCGGATAAATTCAATAATTAAGGTAAAGGGGGATGAGTAAAAGCTTGGTAAATGAAACTTCGAAATACAACGGCGTGTACAAAGATATTGCTGAAGAATTTGGCTATGAGGTTGCAGAACAATTCTTTAAATCGTTTAGAGGGCTTAACATTAATTTCCCCATGAGACTTTATAGCCAGAATTTCATAATTGGAGCATTGAAGGAAGAGTATGATGGTACAAATCTAAAGGAACTTGCGAGGAAATATGGATATTCTGATCGTTGGATCAGAAAACTCATATCTTCGAAATAGATGACAAATCTTGAATGATAATATCAAATAGGATTGAGAGGACATTTTCATGGCAAAATATGCTGATACGATTAGGGTAAATAATGAAAAGGCATTTACAGATGCAATAAAAGCAAAGTATGGAACTATTATTGTTTCAGGAGATATTGCTGATAAAATCAAGAGGGAACTTGATAAATACAGGAAGCAAGAAAAGCTACGGGGTGCGTTTAGCATTGGTGCAATAGTAGGTTTATTCTTTTGGCCGCTTCTTATTGGAAGCGTGGTGGGTCTTGCTCTGACAAGTGACGATTTAGAGAATTACTCTGTTGATACGGGGAGTGAAGAAGTCGTATTGATTCACAAGAAAAGGAAAAAATGATTATTGAACTTAAGAATGATTAATTAAAGACAGATCGAGTGATCTGTCTTTATGTTTTTGTGATTCATCAATGAAAAAGCAAACAGCACACTTCCAAAGAATGATTAAGAGCAAACGCACATACAAGTTCTACTTGTGTGCGCGTTTGCTTTTTTAGGGATGAAGCCAAAAAAAATATGAAGTTAATCTTTAGTGAAGAATTGATTCTTAGAGCGGATAACTAATTAAATATCAATAATTTAATATGTTATAATAAATGATATATCTTAAAATATGATGATCATTGAAACCGTAGCAATAAAACTCTTTAACTTTGTCGTATGAAAGCAAAATTAGTAGATTGATAAATACAATTAAATCAACTTAAATTATTGAATTAAATGATGTTAATTTTAAGGAGAATGCTTATGAATACTGAAATAACTACGTTTAGTAATATTTCAACAAACGAAGAATTTGAAGAAAAATTGGATGTTGAAGATGTTGAAGATGTTGAAGATATTGAATTTGAAGGAGAAGAAACACTTAAACCAAGTAGTAATAATGATGAAGGTAGCAGGGTAGTAAAAGTAGATCGTAGCCAGTATTCTATCTTCGAGTTAGTGAGAAATATAAACAAAGGAAGAATAGTTGTTGATCCTGATTTTCAGAGGAGTGATGTATGGAAATATAAACAAAAGTGTGAACTTGTTGAATCTGTGTTTATGGGGATTCCGTTACCATTGATATATTTAGCAGAACGGAAAGATGGGAAAATTATTGTTGTAGATGGAAGACAAAGGTTAACAGCTTTCAAAGAGTTTTTTGGAAACAAATGGACTTTGAGATATCTTACCGTTCTAAAAGAATTTAACAATCGAAAATTCGATGATTTAGATGATAATAGCAAGTCGAGTTTTGAGGATTTTCAAATAGTAGCGCATATCATTAAACCCCCGACTCCAGATAGGTTAAAGTTTGAAATATTTGATAGAGTAAACAGAAAAGGAACTCAATTAAATAATCAAGAAATGAGAAATGCCTTATATCAAGGAAATGCTACAAAGATACTTAAGGAGTTATCTCAAAATAATGATTTTAAGAACGCAACAGATAATTCAATAAAATCAACAAGAATGAAGGATACCTATATTATTTTACGATTTATATCGTTTTATTGTTTGAGAAAAAAATATCTAAGAGATGATGAAAATCAATTGATTGAATACAAGAGTGATATTGATGATTTTCTTGGTAAAGTAATGGATTTTTTGAATAATTCAGATAATGATTTTAATAATTTGATAAAGGCTGTCTTTTTTAGCGCTTCAAAGCTTTGTATTGAGAACTTGGATAGAAATGGTTTCAGGTTACCACCTTCGGAAACCGGCCGTAAAAGACCAATTAATATGTTGCTATTTGAATCAGTTATGTATCTAGCCAGCCTTTGTATAGAAAAAGGAAAGACTGATAAATTTAGTAGTTTGTACTCCCAGTTATTATGTAATGATGAGTTTTTAGGGACATTAAACACAGCAACTGATAGTAGATATGTCATCGATAAAAGACTTTCGTATGTTGAAAGAGTTGTTTCAGGAGGGTGAATCCATGTTAAGCAGTATTAAGATACAAAATTTGAAATCTATAGATAGCGAGATTCTCGACTTAAAGAATTTAAATATCTTAGCAGGAATGAATTCATCAGGGAAATCAACAATTATTCAAGCAATCTTGATGGTGATTCAAAACATCTCAAACGCTTATACCGATCCGTTAAATGGAATGCTGGTGTCGTTAGGTGAATTCTCAGAAGTGAAAAATTATAATAAGCATACAAGACAATTTTCTGTGTGTCTTAAGGAAGAAGAAAGTTTTGTTGAAATAACATTTGACGATATTGATGGATCTATTCAGTGCAAATCAGAAAATAATAGCGAAAATCTACTAGCCTATCTCAATTATCATAATAAACATATTAATTATTTATCATCTAATCGAATAGGTGGACAGGATTTATATAACAAAAATTATGAAAATTCACATATGTTTGGTATCAATGGTGAATATAGTGTGGATTATTTTGAGAAAAACAAGAATAATCAATTACATACTGATTTAATTCTAAAAAATGATTATGGTTATACACTAGATGGTCAGTTGAATTATTGGCTCAAAGAAATACTTGATACAGAAATTCGAACAGAATCTATTGCTGGAACTGATAAAGTAAAGTTAAGTTATTATTATGGAAATAGTTTAAATAATTCAAGAAATATTAGACCTAAAAACATTGGCGCAGGGTTAAGTTATGTAATAAGTATCTTAATTGCTGCTTTGTCGGCTACGCCAGGTGACCTACTACTTATTGAGAACCCAGAAATACAATTGCATCCAAAAGCGCAATCAAAGTTGACTGATTTTTTATCTTTTGTATCAAGCAAAGGCATTCAAATGATTATTGAGACACATAGCGATCACGTTTTCAACGGTGTACGTAAAGGCATATTGAGGGGAACTATAAAAAAGGAACAAGTTGCAATGTACTTTTTTAAAATCAATGATAATTATAACTCTATGATTAGTAGAGTATTTATAAATGACTCAGGTGTAGTTGAGAATAATATTATTGGGCTTTTTGATCAATTTGACGATGATTTAGATGAATTGCTAGGATTGAAACTATGAATATAATAATTAATGAACTTTCTTTAAATTCGCAATTTGAGTCATGTGAAAGCTTTTACATCTCATTACAAGAAAATACATTAAAAATATTGAAGATTATTGAAACTGAGAATATTAATTTACTGAAGACGTATAATTTATTTCAGGCGAAAATTACTGAAGAAAAAACTTTGTATGATGCCTTAGTTAGTAGAGATGACCGTGTTACGAGATTTAAAAGTTTATTACATCGAGTTGTTTTATCTGAACCTTACTGGGAGATAGATCAGTTGCATGATTCTAATCTATCTTATTTCCATTTGGGAAAATTAGTAACTGGCACAGGACTAGCAGAGGCTTATGCAAGAGAATGCCCTGTAGTTTCATTTGTAAATGGCAATTTTTTAGATGAACTTGAAGTAGTCCAAAATGAATCAAAAAAAATTGCAAATGTTCAAACGCCAGAAAGTATGAATAGTTATTTGAGGACAATTTTTAAGAAAACCGATTTGGTTAAATTTTGCATGCTGTGTTTTGATCGTGATAAATTATCATTCGAGAAAATTCAACCAGAATACGGATTTGAGCAGTTAGAACAAGCTGAAATCGAAGTTGTGCTTTCGTACTTTGCAAAATTTTGCTCTCTAGATTGGACAACTATATTGAAAAGTAATAAACCACTTTTTTATAAAAAATATCAACCATCTTCAAAAGATGAAGATTGGTTTTCTAACTCTGAGCATGCTGATAAAGATATAGATAAATTTAGACTGGGCTATACTCATCAGTACGCTTTGAGAGGGTACGGCTTCAGATCCAAAGATACTTTTTACTTACTAAGGATTGAAAAGGGACACGACGTGAGTGATAAAGGATAGTCAATTCGCTAAATTGGCTTTTGTGATCATCAAAAACTCATTTGTTTACCGCCAGAACTACAACGGTGAACCGTATCATAAGTAGCGGAGGTTTTTGTGTAGAAACGTTGTTGCTAAATATTTTCGTATTTGAGTTTTAAAAAGTGACATGCATTGTATGAACTGGAGTAAACAGATAGAAGCAGCGTGGTAGGGACAAAACTTGTTAAATCAGATTTGACTTGGAATAACTCATAAAATTGTGTTGATACTATGAAATTTACCTTTGTGTAAATGCCCACCAAATTTCGTATCAATTGTTCCTTGAATTAGAATAACCAACTGGATGGCAAATGATTAGAAGCCGGAAGTCAAGCAACAGTGCATTTCGATAAAGGGATTAGACAATGTTTGTAGATTAATGACTGTAAACACCAACAATATTTTGGAACAGGATTTTCTGAAAATGAGATATAATAGATCTTAACCATGATTTTTTACTGCAATATTCTGATGGAGTACATAATGATGAAAAGTGAAGCTGGAACTAGAAAAGAACTGATTGATGGGAAACTCTATGCCGCAGGATGGGATGTCTGTAACCTTACCCAGGTAGCACAAGAGTTTGATATTATTGTTCCCCTCCCAAAAGGTGTTTTAGAGCCAAGAACGCCATATGAAGGCCATCAGTTCAGTGATTATGTTCTTATCGGTCGAGATGGGAAACCATTGGCTGTTGTCGAAGCTAAGAAGACATTGAAAGATCCAGCGATTGGTAGGGAACAGGCTAAACAATATTGCTACAACATTCAAAGACAGATTGGTGGTAAGCTTCCATTCTGTTTCTATACGAATGGTCTAGAGATTTACTTTTGGGATTTGGAGAATTACCCTCCCCGAAAAGTAGTAGGATTTCCAACGCGAGATGATCTTGAAAGGTTTCAATACATACGTGAACACCGAAAACGATTGGCCGATGAGCTTATCAATACTGAGATTGCGGGGCGCGATTATCAGATCCGAGCCATCCGAGCAGTAATGGAAGGCATCGAAAACAAACGACGAAACTTTCTTTTGGTAATGGCCACAGGAACCGGGAAAACACGAACCTGTATTGCGCTGGTTGATGCCCTTATGCGCGCGGGGCATGCGGAACGAGTGCTATTTTTGGTGGATAGAATTGCGCTACGGGAGCAGGGGCTATCCGCATTTAAAGAGCATCTTCCCAATGAGCCACGCTGGCCGAAGGTTGGCGAAAAGCTCATTTCCAAGGATCGCAGAATTTATATTTCAACCTATCCTACCATGCTGAATATCATACGGGAAGAAGGTAATACGCTTTCACCTCATTTCTTTGACTTGATCGTAATCGATGAAAGCCACAGATCCATATATAATACATATGCAGAAGTGCTTGATTACTTCAAAGCGATTAGCCTTGGATTAACGGCTACGCCAACCGACATCATTGACCATAACACGTTTAAGCTTTTTAACTGTGACGATGGCCTTCCAACGTTTGCGTATACATATGAAGAAGCGGTAACCAATACACCGCCATATCTATGCAATTTTCAAGTGATGAAGATTCACACCAAGTTTCAGGATGAAGGCATCAGCAAGCGGACGATTTCTCTTGAGGACCAAAAGCGATTAATTCACGAAGGTATCGAAATTGAGGAGATCAATTTTGAAGGAACCGAGATTGAGAAGACCGTAACCAACAAAGGCACAAATGCACTTATCGTCAAAGAGTTCATGGAAGAATCCATTAAAGACGCAAATGGTGTACTGCCTGGAAAAACAATTTTCTTTTGTTCTTCCATGAAACACGCCCGGCGAATTGAAGCTATATTTGATTCCCTCTATCCAGAATACAAAGGCGAACTGGCCAAGGTACTTGTATCAGATGATCCACGAGTTTATGGAAAAGGCGGCTTGTTGGATCAGTTCACCAATAACGATTTGCCGCGGATCGCCCTTAGTGTGGATATGCTGGATACTGGGATTGATATCCGTGAGCTCGTGAATTTGGTATTTGCAAAGCCCGTGTACTCATACACTAAGTTCTGGCAGATGATTGGCCGTGGAACCCGCCTTTTGGAGCCGAAGAAAATCAAGCCATGGTGTACTAAAAAAGACCGATTCCTTATTATGGATTGCTGGGATAATTTCGAGTACTTTAAGCTCAATCCCAAAGGCAAAGTAAACACCGAACAGATTCCGCTTCCAGTGCGTTTTGTCGGCGTTAGGTTGGATAAAATTGAAAAAGCCATAGACACACAAAATGAGGCTATTACCGAAAAAGAGATTCAAAAACTTAGAGAGCAGATTCAGGAACTGCCGAAAAACTCAGTGGTTATTCAGGAAGCTGCAACGGCTTTATATGCCATCGAAGATGAAAACTTTTGGACAAAACTGAATCATGAAAAGATTGAATTCCTACGCACTACAATAAAACCACTGTTTCGAACGGTTTCACAAACCGATTTCAAAGCCATGCGATTCCGGAAAGATCTACTGGAAACATCACTGGCAAAATTGGCAAATGAAAAGGCCAAGCTGGATACACTAACGGCCAATATCGTTGAAATCATTGGGGAGTTGCCTCTTTCAGTAAATATCGTTGCCCGAGAAGAGATCATCATTCGGCTAGCACAAACAAACCACTATTGGTCAAAGGCAACAGATATGACCTTTGATGAACTGGCCGAAAAACTTTCGCCCCTGATGAAATATCGAGATGGTGATATTAAGCCTCTTGGACCGGCTCAGTTTGATTTTGTCGATTTGTTGAAGACCAAAGAAATGGTAGAGTTTGGGCCGGAGCATTCAGCTGTAAGCGTTTCTAAGTACCGTGAAATGGTAGAACGACTAATTACAGAGCTTACAGAGAGTAATCCAATTCTCCAGAAAATCAAAGAAGGAAAAGCGGTTTCTGAAGAAGAGGCTCAGGAACTTGCAACCTTGTTGCACGATGAACATCCGCACATTACGGAAGAATTACTTAAAAGTGTATACAAAAATCGCAAAGCTAAGTTCATTCAATTCATAAGGCATATCTTGGGGTTGGAAGTTCTAGAAAGCTTTCCTGAAACAGTAACCAAAACTTTTGAACAGTTTATTCAAAGCCATAGCAATCTAAGCTCGCGGCAATTGGATTTTTTAAGCCTGCTCAAAGAATTTATATTGGAAAAGGAAACGGTACAAAAGCGGGATCTTATAGAATCCCCCTTTACAGTACTTCATCCTCAAGGCATTCGCGGGCTGTTTACACCTGCGGAAATCAACGAAATTTTAGAACTCATGCAAAAGGTGGCGGCATAATATGTTACAAAATAACTCAGCACTTAAAAGCAAAATTGATCAACTATGGAATAAATTCTGGAGCGGAGGTATATCCAATCCACTCACAGCTATCGAGCAAATAACCTACCTGCTTTTTATGAAACGATTGGATGATATTGACCTCAAACGCATTGCAGATGCTGAATTTACGGGGGAGCCATACACCTCTAAATTTTACGGAGAATTTACTTTGCCCGGATCGAAAGAAACGGTTGATAAACAAACCCTTCGGTGGAGCCATTTCAAACGCATGGCTGCTGAAGAGATGCTTACCCATGTTCAGATGAAAGTATTTCCCTTTTTAAAAGAGCTCAATGGGGATGAAACTCCTTTTACCCAACATATGAGGAATGCCGTGTTTATCATTCCAAAGCCTGCGTTATTGGTTGAAGCCATTGTAACGATAGAAGAGATTTTTGCGGAGATAGAGAAGGATGCAAGTGAAGGCGGACAGGCGTTTCAAGACATTCAAGGAGATGTATACGAAATGCTTCTTTCAGAAATTGCTTCAGCTGGAAAGAACGGTCAGTTTCGTACGCCCCGCCATATCATCAAGCTGATTGCTGAGTTGGTCGAACCCAAACTAGGCAATCGAATAGCCGATCCCGCATGCGGAACCGGTGGATTTTTACTAGGCGCTTATCAATACATGGTAACTCAGTTGGATAAGAAAAAGGAAAATCTCCCACCGGATGAAGATGGTTTTATCCGCAATTCAGTCAGTGGGTTGTTGACAAAAGAAGTGAGCGAGATTCTGAACGATAGTCTTTATGGGTACGATATTGACGTAACCATGGTTCGTCTTGGGCTTATGAACCTGATGATGCATGGTGTAGACACCCCCCACATCGACTATAAGGATACCCTTAGTAGGGGTTTTACTGAAACTAATGAATACCATATCATTATGGCGAATCCGCCGTTTACTGGCAGCATTGATAAGGGAGATATCAACGAATCTCTTACACTGGGAACCACCAAGACTGAGCTCTTGTTTATTGAGAACATCTATAAACTGCTTAAAATGGGTGGTACCGCGGGTGTGATTGTACCACAAGGTGTTCTTTTTGGCGCAGGCAAAGCATTTGTAGAGGCGCGAAAGCTCTTGGTTGAAGAATGTGAACTAAAAGCTGTAATTACTATGCCCAGTGGTGTATTTAAGCCCTATGCAGGAGTTAGTACTGCTATTATGATATTCACTAAAGGCGGTGAAACCGAGAATGTGTGGTTCTACAATATGCAAAGTGATGGATACAGCTTGGATGATAAGCGTAATAAACAAGAAGGTTATGGAGATCTTCAGGATATTGTAACGCAGTATAAAATGCGGGATCAAATCCTAGAAAGTGATCGGAAAAGCAAATTTTTCTTTGTGCCAAAAAAAGAAATCATCGGAGATACACAAAGCTATGACCTATCCATGAGTAAGTATAAAGAGGATGTTTTTGAAGATGTTTTTTATGAAAAACCAGTTGGAATTTTCACTAATCTCAAAACTATGGAAGCTGAGATTAACAAGGCGTTACGAGAGCTTGAGGAGATGATAAAATGAAGAAAATGAAGTTATCAGATTTGTGTGATATCCTCATTGGAAGAACTCCGTCAAGAAATATCAGTGAATATTGGGGAAAGGGTTACAAGTGGGTTTCGATTTCGGATATGAAGGAAGAAATTATAACTTCAACCAAAGAAGAAATTACAGAAAGTGCAATAAAATCAATTCGATGCAGAAAAATTCCAAAAGGGACACTAATGTTAAGTTTCAAACTTAGTATTGGAAAACTAGCCTTTGCAGGAACGGATTTGTATACAAACGAAGCAATTGCATCCTTGTTAATTAAGGATGAATCAATTCTTAACTCAAAATATTTATATTATGTACTAAAAAGCATTAATTTTGTCGGTGGAAATCAAGCAGCAATGGGGACTACTCTTAATTCTAAATCACTTGCGGCATTAATAATTCCAGTACCTTCTATTGAAGACCAAATCCGAATTGCCATCGTTCTCTCCCTGGCTGAAAATCTGATTGGCAAAAGAAAAAAAAGTATTCAGATGTTGGATGAGCTTTTGAAGAGTGTTTTTTTTGAGATGTTTGGGCCGAAGAGTATTGAATATCACAAATGGCCAGTAGTAGAGATTAAAGACTTAGCTGAATTACACAAAGGTTCTATGCGAACAGGACCTTTTGGATCAAATCTTCTTCATAGTGAATTTATAGAGTCTGGTGATGTTGCAGTATTAGGAATTGACAATGCTGTACAAAATAAGTTTGCATGGAATCAGCGACGCTATATTACGATGGATAAGTATAGTGAGTTAACCGCATATCGCGTTTTTCCAGGAGATGTAATCATAACAATAATGGGAACAGTTGGAAGATCGGCTGTGATCCCTGATGATATTCCGTTAGCAATCAACACAAAACATCTTGCGGCAATTACCTTAGATAAACAAAAAGCAAATCCCATATTTCTTTCATACTCAATCCATTCAAACCCATACATTATCAATCAATTTACAAGTAAAAACCGTGGTGCAATAATGAATGGTTTAAATCTTGGATTGATAAAGGAAACGAAATTACGGAAACCTCCAATTGAGCTCCAAAATAAATTTGCGGACATTGCTAATAAAGTAGAAAATCTGAAAAATAAGTACACTCAAAACCTAGTCGAACTAGAAAATTTGTATGGTTCACTGAATCAGCGCGCGTTTAATGGTGAACTGGATCTAAGCAAAATAGTTGTTGGGGAAAAAATAAATGAAATCGATCTCCAACAGGAAATGCAACTATCAATATCTGACATTGATGAAATGGTAGAAGCAAAAAAATACTCAGAATTTGAATTGGATACAATTCTAAAATCTCAAGATGTGAATGGGTTTACCTTTGAATCTCTCATGAATGATATTGTAAAAGTACCGTTTCATGTGATGCCAGACTATGATTATTTGAAAGCACAAATTTATAATAGGTTAGCTGGAACAAGTCCAATGCTGTTGCAAGAATATGATGATAAAAAAAATGAGATGATTTTGAGGCTTAGAATATGAAACTATTACGTTTAAAGATAACGGATGAAAATAATTTCAGGAGCTTGCAGCCAGGCTTTGAGGTTTATTTCCTTAAAGAATGGGATTTTGAAGAAGCCAATGACTTTAATCCATATATATTTGCTGGACCTAATGGCAGCGGGAAATCCAATGTGCTGGAAGCATTGGCTTCCATTTTTTATCACATTGAATGTATCTATCTTGACAACAAGCCTGATTCGTTTGAATTTGATGAGGAAAATAACCAAAAAGGTTTTAGGAGCGAAGTGGCTTCTCCAGATGGATTTGAACTGGAGTATTTAACTCGTGTACCAAGTATGTTAAATCTTACAGGTTCACAAAATCTGGCTCATATTTTCATTGAAAAAGAAAATGGGAAAGTTCCAGTTGTAAAGTGGATGAACCGGATTGTTTTCGACGAAGAAAGCAACATTAATCTCTCAAGAATAGAGATTAAAGATGTATTACCTGAATTTATTTTAGGTTATTCTTCAGGAGAAAACGAGATTTTGAGCTTGCCTTTTTTCAAAATGCGTTTTATCCATTTCGATGAGTATACAGAATTTCTGAAACGACAGTATCCATACTCAAAGCCTGAAGGTCGGTTGATGTTTTTAAACAATGAATTCAATCAGGCAATTGTGTTAAGTAATATTTTGCTACAAGATATTAGTTTACTTTCTCCCTATAAAGAGGAAGTAGGAGTTGAAGATATCAAACAATTCCGTATTATCATAAAAAAATATATTCAATTGGATAAGCATGAAACAACAGAAGACCCACAGGATACTATCCGTTATTTTAAAAGCATGACTGAAACCATCGAGGATGAATTTGGTGAAGAGAAATATAGGATTGACATTACCCAGAACCTGAAATCGATAATTGATAAGTTGATAAGTTGCAGTACCTGCAGTTATTATGATTCTGAATCTGATGAATGGTATCTTGATTACTGGGTAAACGACGAAACGAAGAAGGCTTTTTCACATAACTTCGAATCTGCTATTGATCTCTTTCAAGTATTTCAAATACTGCTGACTCTTAACTTGTTTACCGTTGATGAAAAGCTTAAGAAGGAGCTATATCAATCTTCCAGTCTATATGTTAACGAAACGATTCCTGTACTTCCTTCAGATCACCGGATTATGAGGTTTAAGGATTTGTGGCTTCAAAAGAGTGGGGTATCTGAACTGGTGCTAAGTAAAGCCCTTTCGGATGGAGAACATCAATTTCTTCATACTTTAGGGTTGTGTTTGCTGTATAGAGATAGGCGCTGTTTGTTTTTGTTGGATGAACCAGAAACCCATTTTAACCCAGACTGGCGAGCCAAGTTTATTGCCCGTATACGGGACTGCTTTGATAGTGAGAATTCAAAACGTGGCATGAGTGATATGCTCATTACAACTCATACGCCCTATCTCATTTCTGACAGTAAGCCGGAATATGTTCTTGAATTCAGTAAATCGTCTGAAAGCAAAATCGTTAACGTCAAACGACCAGACTACAATACTCTGGGTGCTTCAATCAATCAGATAACCACAAAGACCTTCGAAAAAAGAGAAACAATTGGAGAATATGCAGAAGCGATTTTGAAAGATATGGATAGACGATTCGACACTGGTATAAATCATCAAGAATTGCTCGAAGAAGCGGAAAATCGATTGGGCGATTCTGTTGAAAAACTACTATTTATAAACAAAATAATGAACAGCATGGAGGGGGAATAATGTTATTCCCATATAAATACGTTCACCACGATATTGAGAAAATGCAAGGGTATATTGACTATATCTTTTATGAAATTTGGTGCAAGGCGCCTATCGTTCATACATACTCTTATGAGTTGTATGAGGGGCTGCCAGAGCTAAAAGAGATAATACAAGGTTTTCACTACGTGGAACGCGAGCCCAGCAATCGCTTCCTTTCGGGAATCGAAGAAATATTCTATGAATTCATAGTGTTAAATCCTAGTCAGATTGATCAACTAAGAAACTGGTATCTTGCAAACAATAGTATGGAGAGAATCTGTGATAATGATGTAGCTTACCTGCCCATCGATTACAAAGGGCTAAGGGTATTCAATAGTACGCTTGCTCAAAAAATTGAAACTTTTTTCAAATCTCTCTATTCCAATGATTTACTTGCACTGAAAATATTAGCTGATAAAATCGGTGATATTCGAGCGCACTACGATACGTTTATGGCAACGAATACGGAAGGGTACTGCCCGTTTTGTGGATTGCATAGAATTAAAAGTGCATACCATTCTAAACGTGAAGCGTATGACCACTATATTCCTAAATCGCTGTACCCATTCAACTCAATAAATTTTTCAAATCTTGCTCCTATTTGTAATGAGTGCAACACTTCCTACAAACATGCCAAAGACCCATTAAGGAGTTCAAATGGGGATCGAAGAAAGACTTTTTATACATACAAGGCAGCACCACACTCAATTGAAATAAAGATAGATTTCAGAACCAACCACCTATTTGATCTTAAACCTGCTGATGTCATACTATCTTATGGGCCGGATATTTTGAGTGAGGAAATTGGCACTTGGAGAGAACTGTTCGGTATCGATGAGCGCTATGCAATAATATGTTGTGAAGACGCGAAGGATTGGATAGAATGCGTTTTTGAAATGTGGAATCATGACGAAAATAAAGCAATAGATGAAAGTCTGATAAATCAACTTGAGAGTGCGAAGAAAAGACTGTATAAGGATACGAATTTTTTGAGAGTACCGTTTTTAGAAGCGTGTCGAAATCTTGGAGTTTTTGATTATGCAATGACGAAGTAATCTTTGAGTTTATATAGGTGGGTATAACAACGAATGTTTAAGAACTCAAAAACATAATCGCAAATGAACACGAGTCTGAATGTTTGGATTTCAAGGTGAAAGCATATTTGAAATCAGACTTCAGAAGTTTTCTTGCGAATATTATGGATATGGCCAATAGCCAGCAACATGGCAGATATGTTTTGTCTGTGGACTTACAGACAACCGTGTTGGAACCTAAATTATAACAGGAGTTGACAGTGATTCGATACTTGATCCCGCATATTACACCGAAGTTGTTACAAATATCTTTGGACCTGATATTAGAGTTAGATATCGGAGTTTTGATCTTTACGCTGAGGAGGGTGGGGTATGTGAAATCTTCACTTGTGATCACAAACCCTACACGGTGAAGAAGTATGCATCCAGTAGTTTGGAATCTTTATTCCAGGAAAAAGGCCGATAAATGCAACTCAGGAAACATTAGGTATCTCTGATTTTATTCTTTTGTATGATTATTGGTGATGAACAAGTTACAAGCGAGGTCACAGAACTATTTAAAGATTTAGCCAATGAGAATAGGAGAGAGTATTCAAATTCACAAAGAAAATTAGGAAATACTTCATTTAATTTGAGGCAGATATTAATAAAATGGCTAAGGAGCTATTAAAACAATTTTTAAAGAAAATAATCATAACTTTAGCGATTTTTTACAATGTTGTCTCGTAACAGTATAAAAGATAGTAGAATATAATAAATAAATATCTTTATGCTATATAAGCAGAAAACCCCTACCTTTATTTCGTTACAGAGAACCGTATCATAAATAGATACATTTTTTTCAATAATTATAATTATATCCAAAGTTGTTGGAGGTAAGTGATGGGCATATTAACCGATTTTAGATTAACCGTTTTAGAGCAAAATTTAGGTGTTTATGGTGTTCATGTTTATCAAAATGGTAAGAAGATTGCAGAACATAGATTTAGAAGTGATGATAGAGAAAATTTGTATTCAGCATCAAAAACTTTTGTCTCTGTAGCTATAGGAATAGCTGAGTTTGAGGAGATTCTATCTATTGATGATTATGTCATTAATTATTTTCCAGAGTATAGTGAAATCGCAAGTGTAGGTACTGAGAAAATAAAAATCGAGCATCTTCTTATGATGGCATCTGGTCACTTGGAAGAGGATCATTCTAAATATAATGATATGGACCGCGCGGAGTTGTTTTTCTCAACAGATGTAAAAGCAGAACCAGGAACAAGGTTTTTCTATGAGGATTTGTCAACTTATATGCTAGGACGTATTATTGAAAAACTTAGTGGTGTGAGTTTATTAGAATATTTGAAACCACGTTTGTTTGAAAAATTGAATATAATCAATCCACAATGGCACAACTGTCAATTGGGTCATACAGCATGCTCTGGTGGTTTATTTTTGACAACAGAGGAGTTTTCAAGGATAGGTATTTTGCTTCTTAACAAAGGAACGTTTGGAAATAAACGAATTTTATCGTCAGACTTTATTGAAAGAATGCACTCTAGGTTAATAGATACATCTTTAAAATTGGATTCCGAATCACAACAAGGCTATGGATATCAGGTATGGAAGTGTACGGTACCAAATTCGTATAGAGCTGATGGAATGTATGGTCAATCTTGTTTAATTTTAGAAGATTATAATGCTGTAGTAACGATTACAGGACATTATGAGGCGTATGGAAAAGATGTGCTACGTGCAATTTGGGAAGATATAATGCCTCATCTAAATAAAAATGTGGAAAAACTGTAGTTAGTTTAAGAACGGAGAACCGTATCATAAAACTACTAACTCTGTTGAATGATTATTGGTAGGAAAACTTTAATTTTATACATATATTTCGACTGACAGTATGAAAAGCATTGTTTTTTCTAATTATATCAAATATAATCAGAAAAAAGGAGAAAATTATGATCATTCGAAAAAGTTATTTAGATAAACTCATTCAATATAGAGATAATGACTTTATCAAGGTCATTACAGGCGTTAGACGTTCAGGGAAGTCATCTCTACTTGTTTTGTTTAAAGAATACTTGCTTAATCAAGGCGTAGAAGAGAAGCAAATCATTGAAATAAATTATGAAAAGTTTCAATTTGATGATTTGAAAGAGAGTTCTAGCTTGCATGTATATTTGCAGGAGAAAAAGGTAGATGGGAAAAGGATGTATTTTCTCATTGACGAGGTTCAAGAATTATCAGAATGGGCAAAGGTGATCAATAGCCTTAGAGTTAGTTTTAATGCAGATATTTATGTAACGGGATCGAACTCTAGAATGTTTTCTGGGGAACACCTTACTTACCTTTCTGGTCGCTATATCGAAATTAAAGTATTGCCATTGTCATTTAAAGAATTTCTTGATTTTAAAGGTTATGAAGAACAAATGGCAGAAGACTATTTTAATGAATATCTTCGAATAGGTTCTTTTCCAGCAGTGAGTCTGGCTGGGCAGCAAGAGTTAGTTGAAGCAATATTATCGGGTTTATTTGATTCAATTTTTACTAGGGATATCATTCTTAGGGGAAATATAAGAGATGAAGGTTCATTTTATAAAGTTGCCAAGTTTGTATTTGAAAATATAGGGAATAGTACGTCTGCAAATGCGATAAAAAACACAATGATCTCAAGCGGTCATAAAATCACTTCGGATACAGTGGACAATTATCTGCAGCTGATGTGTGACGCTCATATGCTCTATCAATGTGAGCGTTACGATATACGGGGAAAAGAACGTTTGAAAACAAATGGAAAGTATTATGTTGTTGATACTGGACTACGCAATAAACTTATTGGTTATAGACAAGGAAATTCGGGTCATGTGATCGAGAATATAGTGTTTCTACAGCTTTTGCGGTTAGGATATGAAGTCAATGTAGGTAAAAATATGTCCTATGAAGTAGACTTTATTGCTGTAAAAGGAATGCATAGACTCTATTTTCAAGTGAGTTTATCCGCTTTAGATGAATTAACTTACGAAAGAGAAATGAATTCATTGTTAAAAATTAATGATCAATATCCTAAATATCTGATTACGATGGATAAAATTGATTTGTCAAAAGATGGAATTGTTCATGTCAATTTATTTGATTTCTTATTGGAGAAAATAGATGTTTAACAAACTCTTGTTTTACAAAACAATCGATATTGCCAGAAAAACAAATATTCATCCAAATACGGTTCGGTTTTATGAACGCATTGGGCTTATATCCCCTGTGCCAAGAAGTGATAATGGATACAGAGTGTTTGATGATAAACATTTGTATCAAGTGAGAGTCTTAAGGTGCATTTTCCTAGACGAGTGGCCGGGTGAAAATATTCGTAACGCTTCTATGAAAATAGTTGAGGCGATGAAGTCTTGGGATTTGAAAGCAACTAGAAAGTTTGTAGAAGAATATGTTCAGGTAATTAATACTGAGAAAGAGAAAGCCTTAGAGGCTATCGAGATATTAAAGCAGTGGTCAGACCAAGGCGCTGCAGAAGAGCTTGGCAGTGTTTATAACAGAGTAGAAGCTGCGTCTGTTCTTGGCGTTACACCTGAAGCGCTGAGGAATTGGGAGCGAAATGGGCTAATTGACATACCACGAGTAGGGAAGAATCGAAATCGGACATATAGTAAAAAAGAAATGGAGCGACTTAAAATTATCTACATGTTGCGTCAATCAAGATACAGTATGTCCGCTATACATAGGTGTTTAAATAAACTTGATAAGGGCTACAGTGAAGAAGCCCTAGAGGCACTGCATCATCCTAATGAAGAGGACGTTGCGTGGACAGGTGATCATTGGTTATTTGTGATACAAAAAACTGCAGAAAAAGCAGAAGAAATTTTTAAGATACTAGATGAAATAGAAATATAATTACTTAAACCCTACACTTAAGCACCACCTTTATTTAAGATGATACAATTCAGCAAGTAAAGAGTTATATCAAATTTTGGAGGTGTAGATTATGGAATTATCAATGAAAGAGAATGGTCTCATCCACACATGTCTTGAAAAACTAGCGGTAGAAATTGGTGAGCGTCATGTGGGAAGCATTGGGAATAGGGCGGCTGTAAATTTCTTTAATAATGCCCTAGAATCATGGGACTATGACATGCAAAAAGATGAATTCAATTGTATGGAATGGGAATGTGGGGAAGTGCATTTAAGGGCTGGAGACGAGGAATATCAAGTTTATGCAAGTCCGTACTCCCTACCTTGTAATGTTAGTTCAGAGATGGTTGTTGTATCTACACTGGACGAACTAAAAAATGTAGAGGCTTATAACAAAATACTGGCGCTTACGAATGAATTGAGCAAAGAGCAAATTATGCCCAAAAACTTTGTATTTTATAATCCAGAGGAGCACAAACAGATAATCTCCTTATTAGAAGAAAAAAAGCCTAAAGCGATTGTCTGTGTAACTGGGCAAGGAGAAGGCATATCAGGCGGTTTTTATCCTTTTCCAGTGTTTGAAGATGGAGATTTTGATATACCATCAGTTTATATGAAAGACATAGAGGCTGAAAAGCTCCTACACTTCAATGGAGAAAAAATTGAGTTATCCATCGTAAGTGAAAGAATTCCTGCCAAATCATACAATCCAATTGGGCGAAAAAAAGGGGACGGAAAAGGAAGCATTATAGTATGTGCCCATATAGATACGAAAAAAAATACACCAGGTGCGTTAGATAATGCCGCTGGCGTGTCTGTATTAATGGCTTTGGCAGAAGAACTAATAGAATACAAGGGTCTTCATGACATCGAAATGATTGCCTTTAATGGTGAGGACTACTATGCAGTACCGGGTCAAATGTTATATATCCAACAAAATAATGGAGATTTTAGTGATGTGAAGTTGGTAATCAACATTGATGGGGTGGGTCATAAGGATTCAAAATCTGCGATTTCTTTTTACAATCTGTCTGAGCATCAGGTTAATAAAACGATGGATATTATTGGAAATTACAAAACGGTAGTCAAAGGAGAGGAATGGTATGAAGGGGATCATTCAATGTTTTTGCAAATGGGTGTCCCTTGTATTGCAGTAACATCATCAAATGTGAGAGAGGTTGTTATGCATATTTCCCATACACCAAAAGATACCGTTGACAATGTGGACATAGCATTGTTGGGAGATGTGGTTACAGCTTTAAAAGATATTATTAATAATGCTTTTTAGAAGAGTAATCTCAAGAAGTAAATCAGACAAAAATGAGAGCTATCCTGTGTGGGATAGCTCTTTAGATACAATGGTACGCAGAATCATATCACAATTAGCTCTGAATTACGAGTTGATGGAGGATATAAACTTGAAAATGAAATATGTGCTTATTTTTATTATATCCTTGTTTGTGGCGGGTTTAATTTATACGGAGTTCTTTCAATACAAATTTGAAGTTAATCGCGATGTAGATCAATTTTTTTTCTATACTCAAATAGGTGAGGCTGATTGGAAAAAGAACGATACCACTTGGGGAGGGACAGTTCCTTTAAAGGTGAAGACGGGTGAGACATTTATTATTTCATTAGAAGGGAACCGAACTAATATTGCTAAATGGTTTGATGTTACCTCTAAAAGTAATTACATAAGTTTGGTTGATGAACAATCAATTAATATGAAAAAAGGCCTGTTTAGATCTTATAAAGAAGGAGAAGCACCCTACCAAATGCAATTTGTATATAGAGCGGTTGAATCTGGTCAAGTGAAAATGAGATTTCAGTTGAAATCACCAACAGAGCCTGGAAAAACTGGTGATGAAAATTTATTCATAAATGTTGAGGTCAAAGTAGAATAATCCTTAACAAAATGTAGTACAAGAAGGAAAAATAGGTTTTATAGAGAAATAATTATATAATGAGAATCTAAAATAACTTTAGGTTAAGGAGAAGGCGTACATGAGTATAGTATTTAAGCTATTACTAATTATATTTACAAGTTTGTCAACGAGTACGGCGACTCACTCGGAGGCAACCTCTTTACCTGAAACGACTCAAGTGGAAATATCTGTTTCCAAAGAGATGGAAGGGCTTATGACACAGCAAGTAGATATGCTTAGCAAAACCATTCAGTCCGCAAAAAGTACAAAAGAAGTGGAAGCGATACTGGTTAAGGCTTTTAATGAAAAGGCATTGAAATACGAGTACTTGTATTACGGCAACGTTAAAGGTGAATTTGTTGTTGCGCCCAAAATTGAGTTACCACCTGACTACGACTGCCGCCAACGTCCTTATTATCTGGATGCGGTAAAGCATGACTACTATTTTTCAGAGATTTATGTGGATGAGGTTTCTGGCAAGCATATTTTGACTTTATCAAAAGCAGTTTATTTGAAGGGAAAACTAATCGGTGTGCTGGGCATAGATGTGAATTTGGACTAACATGAAGCAGAGTTGTAAATTTGCTGTATAATATGAAATAAGAAATTCAAAAGGAGAACTCACCATGCCCTATTTCGTAGCATTAATGGAAACCATCGACCCAATAAAAGATGCTGAGATCTTAGAGTCCCACAAGGCCTATCTGGCAGAACAAATTGCACTGGGGACAATATTTGCTAAAGGCCCCTTCACCGATCATTCAGGCGGACTTATCATTTTAAAAACAGAGTCGCTATTGGCTGCTCAGGCAATCATGGACAAGGATCCTGTGGTGGTCAACCACACCCGTCGAATTACTTTGAAAGAATGGAAGTCTACCCTTCCAGAATAGCGCTCATAAACAGTTGTGGAAACTTATATAACAAAAATACGGAGGTTACAAATGATTAAGGCTTACTTAGCAGGAATTACATCTTTATATGAGGGTGAAGACATTGAAATTAGATATGCAATATACGAGGACGAAAGTCTTGTATCTAAGGAAATGATTAGAGTCCATTACAAAAAACCTGCAGTAGTAGGTGCTGTTGCATTTCTAAGAACTTTAAAGGCTTTGGCAAAGTACATGGAACATGAGGTAACCATCATTGTAAACGATGCTGCCTTATGTGAATTTATCCGTGGAACAGGTAAAACAAAAGATAAAGATGTTCAAAGATTAGTAAGGGAAATTCAAAGTGAGTTGAGCAAATTTGACAACGTTTTAATCCAAGATGCGGGAAGAGATTTTAAAGAGTTGGAAAAATGGAGTGAAGTTTTGCGTGCCTAACTTTTATTTTAAAGTTGCAATTAAGGTCATATGATAGGAGAAATATATGACGTGGAGTAAAATAAAGCAGAATTTGGAAGGTTTTCTTTGCCCTGCACTTGTAGGTCGTGTGGAATACTGTGCAAGCGGCTATAGGTATACCCCTGATAAACCTGGGCGATGCTATATTACTGTAGATAAAAAGGAAGTTCTAAACTTAAATACAGATTCAGCCAAACTCATGTGGTTTCAAACCGAACAGGAAATAAGGAGTTGTACAACGACACCTATTCCCATAAGCCAAGAAGACCTTGAAACCCTCAGAAAAGAGATGGGAGAACTTGTCCCAGAAGAGCGGCTAAGAGTAATTGCGCGAGATCGAAAAATGATCATTTATGCAAAGGAAATGATTGCGGCTCAAGGGGCATTATGCAAATCAAACTTCTATGCTGAAGCTAATTTATTTTTATCGGAGTCTATAGAAAATAGTCTTGAGAGTAAAGATATACTGTTAAATATATTTGCATTGTTGGATAGACGCGTGGGAAAAAAGAGACTATTGAATATGTCAGAAAAAATGAAGTTGAAGCACCCTATGGTTCAATTTTTCTACCACTTACGCTGTAATATTTAGTGACCCCATAGGATTCACTTATGTTTACTAGCGCTTTAATCATCGGATTTAATAGCAATATTAAATACATATTTTGATTGGAGGAAACCCAAAATGAGCAAATACGAAAACGCAATCAAACTAATGGAGGAATTCTGTGGAAGCGGTAAAGACAATCTTATTGCCCTTGGAACAATAGCACTGTCGCCGAACGCCGCTGGCAATCCTCGTTCTGCTGTCCGCATGGTTGACGCCTATTATGAAGACGGCAAGTTTTATGTTTCTTCATCTGCTTTGAAAAATAAAACTTTGGAGATAGAGAAGAACAATGAGGTTTCTGTCTGTGGACTAGACTTGTTCACCGCTCAGGGGACGGCTGAAAATCTGGGCTGGGTGAAAGAAGAAAAAAATGCGGAGATCAGAGCGAAGATGAAAAAATACTTCCTTTGGTTCGATGATCACGGGGACGAAGAGAGTCCAGACTCAATCGTATTGCGGATCACCCTCACAGAAGGTACGCTTACTGACAATGAAAGAAAATACGGCGATTGGCAATATAAAGTTGATTTTGTCAATAAAACGGCGAAGTAATTCCAGTCGCAATACAAGTACTTTTTAAGTGAGTACGATGCAATTGGTGTCAGTTACCAGTTGCATCGTACTCACCAATTGATTAGAAACTTATGACTGATAAGAAACAATCAAGCCACAAATCCCACTACTCTGACCTATAACCCCAAAGCAGGTGAACAAAAATGCCATTCACATTAGCCCATCCAGGTGCAGTCGTTTTTATAAAAAATAAGCATCTAAATTTGAACGGATTGATACTAGGCGCAATGGCTCCAGACTTTATGTATTTCCTATTGTTTAGTCCGAGTTCTCATTTTGGGCATACCCTTTTAGGCGCACTCATTCTCAATATGCCTTTGTGTTTTCTACTAAATTATATCTATTGTAAATATGTTAAAGAGGCTTTTATCTTAAATTTACCTAGGAAAATATCGAGAAACTACTCGTTTTTTATAGAAAATCATCGTAATAAGACTACCCTTAGAGAGGCGTTCATTTTTGCGTACTCCTGTATTCTGGGCATGGTAACCCACGTGTTTTGGGATGCATTCACACATGATACGGGGTACTTTGTGACGAGACTGAATTTCCTTACGAATTCAATAGACCTGTTAGGTCATCAGATATATATCTATAAAATAGCCCAGCACGGCAGTACTTTGCTAGGATTTACTGTTATTCTCCTATTTCTTTATAAAATGAGAAAAGAGAGTTCCTGTATAAATATCCCAATCCGTAACAAACAGATTTATCATGCTATAGCCATGTGCATTGGATTTTTTGTTATGGGGCTAAGTCTGATTATTTTTAAAGACAATTTTGGAATAGGACGACTTGTGGTGACGACAATTAATGGCCTGTTTTTAGGCTACATTGTTTCATCGGTTAACTTTATGAGAAAAAAGGCGATTCATAAAGTGCCCTCGACCCTGCAAAGGAAAACCATCTCATGAAAAAAACCGAAAGACTCAGCGGCATTATCTACTTAATTAAAGAGCGGAAGCGGATCAGCGCACAAGAGATTGCTAATTATTTTGAAGTCAGCCTGCGTACTGTTTATAGAGATATTGACGGACTTGGTCAAATGAAAGTCCCAATCATTTCCTATGAAGGCGTCGGGGGTGGTTACGAAATTGAGGACACTTATTTTTTACCCACGATTCAATTGACCGATGAAGAGTTAAATTTGCTCATGTTAGCCTTAATGGCAGGGAAAGAGATTCAAGTCCCGGGGAGTGGTCTGACCTATGAAATGCTGTCCTTGAAGCTTAAAAATGCTTTGAGGTCACATCAAAATCAGAGCACTAAAAATTTCTTAGACAACTGCGTTTTTTATACGGGAACGATTCGGCCAGAGTCTTACCCTAATCATTTGTTGAAGACTTTAATCCAAAGTTTTGAGCAACAGTTAAAGCTTCGAATCAGCTATTTCACCCCCATGACCAATGAACTCAACGATCGGCTGGTTTCTCCATATCAACTGGAATATGACCTAGGCGGGTGGTATTTGGTGGCTTATTGCCATTTGAGAGAAGCCAAGAGAATGTTTCGACTGGATCGTATTCGAGCAGTGGAGTTGACATCTTATAAAAGCGAAGGGGATAAATGTCTGCCTTTTATACAGGAAGAGAAAGCAGTTTTAGAAAAAGGTTATACCGTAGAAATGGACGAAAACCTCTATGGGCTAATCTTCCAAGATACAGTAATGAGAGACCATAAACTACTCCGTAAAAGGCCTCCAACCCTTACCCTTAAGCTCTTTGCCCATGAAAGCCAAATGATGGAGCTGGTTATGAGAAACCCTGACAAGGTGAAAGTTCTAGAGCCTGAGTCATTTATTGAGACCCTTCGAGAAAAAATACAAGTTTTAGTCAACAATTATTTGAAACCCTGACAGGTATGTGTCAGGGTTTTCTTGTTATAGTAGAAATGAGGTGATTGATATGAAAAAATTAACGATATTCTATTATGACCATTTTGCTGAATTTGAGACAGTTATGACCCTATTATTGTTAAAAAATAGCTGTGAAATTTCCACCGTTGCACTTGAAAAACGACCTTATCAAAGCGAGGAAATGCAGTGGTTTTGCAATGAGTTTACCCTGCAGGAGGTAGACCCTTCAACGATTGATTTACTCCTGATTCCAGGCGGAGACTCGCGGAGTCTGTTTGATAATGTGAAGCTAAAAACCTTTATCGAAAAAGTGGTAGAAAGTGGTGGAAAAGTGGCGGGAATCTGCGGTGGTTCAGAGCTATTGGCAGCTTTAGGACTATTAGATGGCAGAAGGTGCACAGGCAATACCAGTGGTGTTTTTGAAACGGACAGCGCCTATCCTTGCTATGGGAAAACCCTTCTCGTAAACGATGAACACGTGGTGGTAGACGGTCCTTACATCACTGGACAAGGTCAAGCCTATGCGGAGTTCGCTGTAGAAGTCGCCCGACAAATGGAAAGCATCAAAGATGACTCAGACTATAAGGAAACTCTAAACTGGCTAAAAAACATTAGAGAATAAGTAACCTCAATACGATATAATGAATGTGCAAGAAAGCGTTTGATAAATTAGATTCAAATGCTTTCCAATACATGGATTGAGGTGAGTTGATGCATAAATATATCCTGCTGCTCCGCGGCATCAATGTGGGCGGAAAAAACACGGTATCTATGAAGGTGTTAAAAGCCTTGCTTGAAGAGAATGGGTTTTTAGATGTAACGACCTATATTAACAGCGGGAATGTGATCTTCTCAAGCGAGTCTACAGATTATGAGTTTTTAAAAAAGAAAATAGAGGCACTCATTTTGGTCAGTTTTAATTTGGAATTGTCAGTGGCCATTGTATCGGCAAAGGCACTCTCAGAAGCGCTAGACCATGCCCCAGACTGGTGGGACATAGACCCAACAGCCAAAAATAACGCCATATTTGTCATCCCGCCAACAACCGTAGAGCAGGTCTTGAAACAAGTGGGTGAAAGTAAACCAGAATACGAAAAAACAGGGTATTATGAAAATGTTATTTTTTGGACAGCGCCGTTAGAAACCTTTTCAAAAACCCGTTGGTCAAAAGTGGTTAAATCATCAGTATACGATCAAATCACAATACGCAATTCAAATACAGTCAAAAAACTTGTAGAAATCGCTTGGAGGTAATGGAATGACAGGGTTGCGACTACCTAGTATTCTGCTGAAAGAGATCGACCTCAATCAGTGCTATTTTAACCCGGGCTGTGCCTTAAGTGTCTACAAGCCAGAATCGGAAGAGAAGGTTCTAAAAGTTCTGAATCAATATTTTGGAGCCGTTAGAATGCACAATATTTGTTGTCAACATGAACCGAATTTGCCTCAAGGGTCGACTATTATTAACAACTGTGCAGGTTGCGACCGTCGTTTTCGTTCTCTTTACGAGGGAATCAACACCATCTCCATATGGGAAGTGCTGGACGCCGCTGAAAATTTACCGTTGCCAGACCACTCGGGGCTGATCGTTTCCGTACACGACTCCTGTTCTTATCGGCCAAAGCCACAGGTTCATGAGGCGGTCAGAAGTTTATTAAAGAAAATGAATGTGCAGATCATTGAATCCGCTTTTAGTGGGACGCAATCTATTTGTTGTGGCGACAATTTTTACGGACGAATTCCTCTAGAAGATGTTCATGCATTTCAAAAAAAACGCGCCAGCCAAATGCCATGCCAAGACGTGGTGGTCTATTGTGTTTCCTGCATTAAGGCGATGACCATTGGAGGAAAGACAGCCCATCATATGATGGATTTATTCCTCAATGAGGAAACAGAGCCTCAGGACGCGAATCTAGAGACTTACCATCAGACATTGCAAGACTATATAGATGCTCACTAATGGTGCATTGGATATTTTGAAGACAAAAATCAAGGCCCGCCCAAAGAGGACTCTTTATGA
Source organism: uncultured Peptostreptococcaceae bacterium (assembly GCA_964404895.1). Classification (GTDB taxonomy): domain Bacteria; phylum Bacillota; class Clostridia; order Peptostreptococcales; family Acidaminobacteraceae; genus JBGSUZ01. The sequence goes on from CAYOLV010000001.1 coordinate 615,522, forward strand.
TAAATAGTGAAGTCATTAACAAAGCCATCAGTTATATCATGGAGCACCTAGCTGAAGATATTAGCGTGGAAGATGTAGCAAACCATTGTCATTTCTCCAAGTTTCATTTTTGCAGAATGTTCAAATCTGAAACAGGGGAAAGCATCTATGCTTTTATTAAGAGGCTGAAGATGGATCAGAGCGCCTTTAGACTCAAAGTAGAAAAAGACAGACAAATCACGGAGATTGGGCTGGACTTCGGGTACAGTGCTTCTAATTACAGCTCAGTGTTCAAAAAACATCGGAATCTATCACCTGTTGAGTTTAGAAGGGGATTGTTAAATGGAACGGTTTCCCACCCTTTTACGGCTCAGGAAGTTGCTTTTCAAAGCTTTGAAGATTACGACAAGCAGGTCGAAATCAAGGAGTTAGAAGACTTTCGCGTCATTTATGAAAGGTATATTGGCAACTACATCGAGTTGAGGGAACAGTGGGCAAGGTTCATTGAAAAATATAAGGCGTATCAAACTGAGGCAACGCGGTTTATTGAAAGGTCTTATGACGACCCGACCATAACCCTTGTAGATCAATGTTTATACGACATTTGCATGACTGTTGGGGAAGACTGTGCTTTAGAAAATGTGGGAATCATTCCCGGTGGCAAATTTGCGGTCTATCGGTTTGAGGGTTATATTTCAGATATTTTTGCCGCCTTCCAAGGGCTGTTTAGCGTGTGGTTACCTGAGAGCGGTTATGTAATGGATGAACGCTATGGGCTAGATATTTACCAAATGATTGACTGTGAACGAGATTATGTGGTCATGGAGATGTGTCTCCCCATTCAATAGAGCAAGAATTCAGAAGTTTAAAATTAAGCCCCTTTGTATAATTGAATTGTAGGTCATACCCAGTTCAGTTTGAAAGGAGTTTGTTATGAATTTAGAACGTATGAAATCCAAAACAGCACAGATGATTATGCAGTTTTCCTTACCCTCTATTTTGGCAATGGTATTGAGTTCTATGATTACTATTGTAGATGGTTTTTTCATAGGCAACTATGTAGGACGTGAAGGCATCGCCGCTGTGAATTTAGGATTGCCGATCTTATATGTGTTTTTAGCAGTGGGCATTATGGTTGGTGTGGGAGGGGTTGCCATATCGGGCATGAAGCTTGGTGCAGGCGAAATTGAACAAAGTGTCAGGGTTTTTAATCAGACGGTGATGACCACAATGATTGCCTCCTTGAGCTTGACTCTTCTTGCATTTGTTTCCCTAAAGCCTCTGATGGGTCTTATGGGAATGGCACCCAATGTGGCAACTCATTTTCACAGCTATTACGCCATTATGATTTTTGTTTACCCGATCATGATGCTCAATGCTTCTATGGGCATGTTTGTCCGCTGTGAAGGCAAGCCTCAAATTTTCATGCAAATCAGTATGGTGACTGTTTTAGTAAACGTTTTACTAGATTATTTGTTTATTGATAAATTGGGCTTTGGTATTGAAGGGGTAGCAATCGCTTCTCTCATTTCGGTCGGAGTGGGTGCCATAGGTATGTTTTACTTCTTTGGAAAGAGATCCACCGTTTTCAAATTTAGAAAAGAACAATTTTCGAGAGAGACATTAATCAATACCTTGCTCAACGGCAGTTCAGAGCTAATTGGCCAATTGTCTATGAGTATCTCCATGTTTGCCTATAACTGGGTAGTCATGAAAATTGCAGGTGTCCCTGGGGTGGCTGCATTTACGATTATTGGTTATGCGGCGTACTTGTTCAATATGGTTCTTGTAGGTTTCGGTCAGGGTTCTAGCCCGTTGATCAGCTACGCCTACGGAGCCAAAGAATTTGATCTCAGCCAAAAAATCAGAAAACTGACCAATGGATTTGTGCTGATTTCAGGGCTTTTGGCCATGCTGATACTCAGTCTTTCCGCAAATCAATATGGTCAGCTCTTTGTTCAAAATGCTAATGTAGAAGTTTTAGTTCAATCAGGAATGTACTTGTTTATGATTTCATTCCTCTTCTCCGGGATCAACACCATCACGTCTTTCTATTTCACTTCAATTGGTCGGGCTAAAGAATCAGCCCTCATATCGGCGTCTAGAGGGCTGGTAGTTTTACTGATTTGCATTTTTACACTGCCTACATTGTGGGGAATGACCGGGGTGTGGTTGGTGGCACCTGCCACAGAAGGTGTTACCTTTATACTTAGTCTATTATTGATTCGTAAAGGCAGTCGCTGTAGTCTTCAATCCGGTTTCGACCCAACTGCTTAGCTTTATACATGGCTTCGTCGGCTTCCTTGACCATTTGGTCGAATGATTTTAAAGTTGTATTAGAAGCACTTTTAAACGCTGTGAGACCAAAACTGGCGGTTACGCTGATCAGTGCTGTGTCCCACGGCGTTCTTTGTATTTCAAAAGCTTTGCGAATAGATTCCACAGTTTGCCATGCGGTTTCAACGTCGGTTTGAGGTAGAAATATAATAAATTCTTCCCCGCCGTATCGCCCTGCAAATCCTGAAGAATCAAGTTTTTGAAGTGTTAATTCTGCAATGACCTTTAGAATCAAATCACCTGCTTGGTGACCATAAGTATCGTTGACAATTTTAAAGTGGTCAATATCGAAGAGTACCAAAACACCGTCTTTATTCTCTGCATTGAGCTGGCTCATTTTTTTATTCGCACAATCTATGAAGTGGCGTCGGTTATAGAGACCTGTAAGGACATCTTGTTGAGCGGCTTGTTCTAATTGAGCCATCATCTCTTTTGTCGCGGTGATGTCAGAAATCATTATAGCCGTCCCCACAATGATATCGTGGTTTTTTAAGTCTTTAAAACGCACTTTGTAAAAATGAGTTTTATCCGTATTAGGATGACGCATTGAATACTCATATTGAGCGTCTTCCATAGGCTCAGAAGTATTGTGAATGGGCTTAAGCATACCGCTTTTGCGATCAAGCAATAATTGAATAAAATCAGGGTGGAAAGCATCCATAGGTTCAGGCGGCATACCGATCATATTTTTGCTCAATGAAGGAAAAATGTGATGTGCAGCTTGATTGAAGTCTATCAAATTGTGGTTCAAGTCAATGACAATAACACCGTCATAAATCCACTCAAAGACCCGTTCTCTGGATAATGGAATCAGTAAAATCATACTGTATCTGAATATACCTAAGGTAAATAACAAGTAATCAAAGAGAATAAAGAAAGGGCCACTATCCAGTCCCAGAGGGAAGGCGCCGCTTAAATTTATGAAGATTGAGATAAAGGGCATTAAAGAAGCAATGACCATAATGCGAATTTGATGTTTATGAATGCCTGAAACGGCTTTAAATCTGTTAAGATATAAGTAAATGGCATAACCTGCACATAATATAAAGTAAATAAAATGGAGATAGTACCATGGTCCTTTGCTAAATTCAAGAACATTGAAGTAGCCGTTAGAGACCAGAGACATATCCACGTACATCCAATCATGATAGTTGCTAGTCATACGCATGATACAGGTGACTAAACTAGGAATACCTGCTATAGATAAGATGAAAATGTCTTTTTTGGTCAAGTTTCGAGTATAGGATTTTGCCAAGAGAATCCAAAGAATAGGGATAAAAGGAAGACCTATGTATTGAAAACGGCTCCATAAATCTATGGAGACTACAGTGTCTGAGAGTAGTTCCATTGCATAACCAAAGCTGTAAAAAGCGGCTGCAATATTCAACAATAATAGTGGAATGGCACCATTTACTTTTCTTTGTTTCCAAGAATAGCCTGCAAGCATTAATATAATAAATGTATTTATAAACAACAGGCTGCTTAACATGGCGTTAAGTTTCAGCATGATTATCCCCTTTTCTTATCATAAAATAGTTAAATAGTGAAGTATCAATTAGTACAACACTATCATAATGGCATTGACTTTGTCTATGTTTCCGGTCAGAATGGTGCTGGGAATGAGGAGTCAAAATACGGTTTGAAAGGCTAGGTTGTATATGTCCACAGTTGAAAAGAAACAAGAATCACTGAATAGAGACTATCTCTTTTATGAATTTACTAATGCCCTCTGTCCAGAGTGCCTTCACACAATCCCTGGGAAGGTCGTTATAAAAGATGAAAAAGTATATTTGCTTAAATACTGTCCTGAACATGGGGAATCTTTAGAGTTGTTAGAAGAAGTGGCCGCGTATCACTTAAAAAAGAGACAATACGACAAACCCGGAACAAAAATGAAAGTTCATACGAAGGTTGAAAAGGGCTGTCCCTTTGATTGTGGAACTTGTCCTCAGCATGACCAGCACGCCTGTATTGGCTTAATTGAAATCACTACAAAATGTGATTTGCAGTGTCCCTTGTGCTATGCAGATGCAGGAAAGGGTCAATTTTTACCTCTAGAGCAAATTGAAAGGATGATGGACTTTTTCCAAGACTCAGAAAGTGGTCAGGCTGAAATCCTTCAAATCAGCGGAGGTGAACCTACACTTCACCCAGATATTTTGAAAATCATCGCTTTAGCTCGTACTAAAAATTTTAAATATGTCATGCTCAATACCAATGGCATACGGTTGGCAGAAGATGAATCTTTTGTGAAGGATCTCTCTCAATTTGTAGGTGGATTCGAAATTTACTTGCAGTTTGACGGCTTCAAGGCATCCACTTATGAGCATTTAAGAGGTGAAAACCTGTTAGAGAAGAAGCAAAAAGCCATTGGGAACTTGACCAAGTACAAGGTGCCGACTACACTGGTTTCTACCATCGCCAAAGGGATTAACGATGATGAACTGGGTCAAATTTTTACTTTCGGCTTAAATCAGCCTTATATTAGAGGGATTAATTTTCAGCCAGTGGCCTTTTTTGGCAGAACTCAGCAGACTGTCATAGAAAATAGAGTGACCTTGTCGGGCATACTGAAAAGATTGGAACAGCAGACCAGCAAGATGCTCCGAATGAATGATTTTATACCTTTGCCCTGCAATGTGGAGCGCATTGCCCTGACTTATTTGTATAGGACTTCAAAAGGTGCATTTACGCCAATCACTAGAGATGCTCGGATTCAGGAATATTTGCCTCTCATTAACAATACTTTTGCGTTTACGATTGAAGACGCTTTAAAAAATGCAGGAAGCAGTATTAAAGATATTAAGACAACCTGCGACTGTTTCAAGTTTTTAAGCGACTTTAAGCAGATTGTGCCACTGGACTTCTTTATAAAATCCAAGGAACAAAAAATGGATTATATTGATCAGAATACCTTCCGCATCAGTGTGAGTTCATTTTTAGATGCCTATAATTTTGATATGAAATCCATGCAAAAGGAATGTGTTCATGTCATTACGCCAGATTTAAGGAAAATCCCCTTTTCTGCATACAATATCATCCATAGAGGGCAAGGGTTATGAATACATTTCTCAGTCAGGGGATTTTCATTGTCATGATTCAAAGCCTCATTTGTCTCTGTGTCTTTTCTGTTTTCATTGCTATATTTTTGGACTTTGCCCTGTATTCCAGAAAGGAACAGGTGCATAAGGAAAAGAAATCCATTGTGGAGACGGGCACCATGACCCTGTTTTTTCTCATCTTTTATGGCATTTTGAGAAGTCGGGTCGGCATTGTAGTGCTGCCTATTAAATTATTAAACGAGATCTTAATGATCTTAGGAACAGTGATGATTGCGGTAGGTTGCATCATGAATATAATGGGTAGATTTAACTTAGGTAGAAATTGGGCCAATCAAATTAAAATTTACGAAGAACATACATTGGTACAGACAGGCATGTATAAAATCGTGCGCCACCCTTTGTATGCTTCCATTATTTTTATGTTTTATGGCGCTTGTTTGGTGTATAAGAATCTTTTGTGTTTTACAGCGGTGACACTTGTATTTATTCCCTTTATGTATTACCGGGCAAAGCAAGAAGAAACTCTATTGACCAGCTGGTTTCCAGAGTATACTGTATACAGACAAAAAACTGGAATGTTCTTCCCTAAATTGTTCAGAGGTAGCAAAGGGACTAAAAAGAGGTAGAGAAAGGACTAAACTATGAAGCCATGTAAACCTGTTGAAATAACCAATGGGGCATTTAATTTTTGCAAATACACCATTGCAACCCTTTTGTGGGGTGCACTCATTTTACAGAGCAAAGTCCTAGTTTTAGTGTGCTTTGCGATATTAGTACTCTCGGCATTCTTAAAAGTTAAAAGGGCACCACTAGTATTTATTTATACTCAAACCCTTGAAAAGGTTTTCAAATCCAAACCCATTATTTTAGATGAAAATTCCGTTTGGTTCGCCCATACCGTAGGTGCCGTATTTTCAGGTGTGGCGCTAGTGTTATTGTATTTTATAAATCCCTTTGCAGGATGGGTGACCACGGGCGTATTAGCAGTACTGAAAACCTCTGGAGCTTTTGGCTTTTGCGGTGCCATGAAACTATACGGCTGTATGAACAATCCCAATGGCAACTGCTGCCGAGTTGGCAAAAAAATTAAAAAACATCAGTGTGAATAGGCATTGGAAAGGGAAACAACATGACAAACGAGAATTGGGGACTCAAACCCGTCCTATTTTATATTGGAGAATTTCCCGTTGAAGCCTATCCAGTCTTTATGTTTTTGGCTTTAATGACAGGGTTAATAGCTTATATGATTCAACTTCGATTGGACCATATTGAAAAATCAAATGCCTTGTATATTGGAATTTTTGCAATCTTTGGAGGGTTTGTGGGTTCAAAATTGCCCATCATTTTTATATACTGGGATCAGATCAATTCAAACCCTGAATCTATGAGTATTTTATTGTCAGGGAGAACCATTGTTGGCGGACTTATTGGTGGCTTTTTGGGTACTTTTTTAGCTAAGAAATTATTCAAAATCAAGGTGCGTTTAGGCAATCAAATTGCTATTCCTGTGGCGCTAGGTATGGCAGTAGGGCGTATTGGCTGTCTCTTACAGGGCTGTTGCTACGGTCAGCCGACTAACTTGCCTTGGGGGATAGACCTTGGAGATCACATTTTTAGACACCCCACTCAGGTGTATGAAATAGTTTTCGATGTCTTTCTGGTCTTTTTCTTGATCTGGCGGAAAAAAGCTGGAGTCGAGCCTGGAGAACTCTTTAAATGGTTTATGAATGCTTATTTAGGTTTCCGTTTCTTATTAGAGTTTATTCGGGTAGAAAATGTGGGTCTGCTGGGTTTCACAGATTTCCAGTGGTTGTGTATGGTAAGCTTAGTTTATATTAATAGGCATTACATACTGAATTTATTTAAAAGAGAGGGTGTGCATGATCTATGAATTATTTTAAGAAAGAACCTAACCCAACACAAGATTTGTTAGTAGGGCTCGCCATTGCGGCCGTAACTTACGGCATCATTTGGCTCCTTTTATTTCTAAATATACAACTCACAGTAAAGGCGCTGCTCAGTGCGGTTGTCTTTGTGGTTTACGGCATTGCGGTTGTTAAATTCTTTAGAGCGAGGCGCACCAATGCAGCCATCCTCATGTTAGTGTTAATTACGCCTGCCGCATTCCTGCTCATGCTACTGGGTTCTTGTTCTTTAATGATGATATAAAGCTTATTCGATATGTGCCTGAATGGGTATAAGTCATTTTAAGTCGTGATTTGATAATGCAGAAGCTTAATCCTTTTTTAAGCCTTCTGCATTTGTTTTTTAATAATTTAGGTAATATACTACTTACATAGAGCAAAACTCATTTGAGAGGTGATGAAATGTACGACATTGAACAAATGGATCCTAGGTATGTGATATTCGCAACGACTTTTTTAATGGCGAATCGACTTCAAATGGTGATGGATCAGCAGATTGAAGACATTACCTGCAAGCAGTGGTTTGTTTTAACTTTACTAGGAACCTTTGAAGACGCGCCAACCCTTAAGGCTTTGTCAAAAGCGTGTGATTCTTCCCACCAAAACACAAAGCAAATTGTATTGAAGCTTGAAGAGAAAGGTTATGTGACCATTCACAAAGATGCTGAAGATGGCAGAGCCCTTCGCATAGCCAAGACAGAGAAATGTGATCAATGGAATGTGGAAAACGAAGGCAAGGCTACAGCATTTATTGATCAAATGTTTTCAAAATTGTCCAAAGAAGAAATTCATGTCATGCGCAAGGCGCAACAAACCCTGTATGAAACATTAGGAGAAATGGAGGCAGTCAAATGAAAAATGGTATTTTGTATGCATCAATGACGGGTCACAGCAAGAAAATTGCGGAAGCAGTTGGAACTGCCCATGGGATCGAGGTTTTTAATCTTAAAGACAATCCTAAATTGGAAGGCTACGACCAAATCTTTGTGGTCAGCGGTATCTATGGTGGCAAAGGCAAGCCAGAGTTATTAGATTATCTTAAAAACTGGACTACGGCGAACACTGGGAAAGTGGTCTTAATGACTTCTTCTATGACGAATCTTCCACAAACGGAACTTCGTGAAGCCTTTGAATCATCAGGGATTGGTGTACACGATAAAGAGTTTTTATGTAAGGGGAGCTTCTTAGTGATGGGGCTTACCCACCCCAATAAAACAGATTTGCAAGAAGCGGTGTCGTTTGTTGAGCAAGTGTTGAAAGGATAAGGTGTAAAATGAAAACTTGGAAAAAGGTAGCTTTGGGTATTGTAGCCGTTATTGTAATCATCATTGGGGTTGGCGCTTTTCAATTTAACGCACTCATTAAAAAGACGGATGCGAATATCAAAGCCATTGTGATAGAGTCGGTAGACCTAAGTAAAGTGGCAGATGGAACGTTTGAAGGGGATTATGACGCAGGGGCAATCTACGCGAAGGTAAAGGTCCAGGTCAAATCAGGCAAGATTACGCGCATTGATATTGTTGAACATAAAAACGGTAAAGGTGCACCTGCAGAAGTCCTTGCGGATCAGATCGTGAACCAGCAGTCCATGGAAGTAGACGATGTAAGCGGCGCTACTGGTTCAAGTCGTGTCATTAAAAAGGCCGTCGAAACAGCACTTAAAAAAGGGATCCAATAAGGTATCGTTTATAAGAAGACGCTGTATTTTTTCAACAGACCTTCAATGTGAAATTGCTTGGCATAGTATTCCAGCAGTTCCAAGTCTTTGTCCTCACGGGCAGCATATCTGGTGAGGGCTTCTTCAAGAGTAGCGGCGGAAAGCTTATTATTGCTTCGAAGGATATCGCATAGGGTTCTTTCCATATCATAGGTATATATCTTTCTGCCATAATTGGATTTGGCTTCAATCATGCCCAGTTTATAAAGATCCTTCTTCATAAAGTGAACTTCAACGTCCATGGCTCTGAGGTGAATACCACTATAGCCAGAAGGCGCAGTAATAACCCATTTTGAGCTGTTGCTGTCTGTGAGTCGGTGAAGGTAAAGGGCTGTTTCATGAGAAAAAACAGCGTCGTTGCTGAATTTGCGAATGAAGAACATTTCGTCTTTAGCAGCTTCTGGGGTGAGGTAAAAACCCGGTGTCAGTTTACTCAGGTTAAAGCTAGTGACAGCTTCATCCACTGTAGGTTTTGAAAAGCCTAGGCGAAGGGCATCCTTTACATTGAGAAAGCCTTCATTTTCAGAGATCATTGCGGTTAAATCGGTTAAATTATCCATATATTCTTCCTTTGCATTAAATGGGTAGCATTTCTATTGTTTGCCAGTGAAGGGGTCACAACGTCTGATTATATCATAAATTTTTCTTTTCTCTATGTCTGCGTACTTTCATTAAATTACTGCAGTTAGGTGCACAGTGACGCTTGGTTTTGTTTTTGCTGATGTCATAAAAATAGCAGATACAGTCAGGGTTCTCACAAATTTTGATTCTAGTCCGATCCATTTCAAAGAATAATTCAAAGAAATCAGAGGCCAATTGAGCAATCAAAAAGTTTTTGTCAGCATGATTGGGTTTAAATCCCAGAGCAGGTGCTTCCGCCCCCCTTGTGACAATAGTCCGATGACCTTCGGACTGACTGAGATAACCATTGAGCAGAGCAATAGCCTCTGTTTCGTCAAAGTTATCCGCTTCAATTTTGGCAATTAAAGCCATCATTTCACTGCGAAAAGCGATGAGTTCATCACTAAATGGCAACAGGTTATTACCATGAGTAGGCAGTTCATCCGGAGGAATGGCTTCAAAAACTTCGGTGCCAACCATTCTTTTCATAAACCAATGTATGACATCAGGATCCTTTAAGGGGTCCTTTTTTTCTTTATGGGTTAAAAACCAGAAAGTATTTAAAAATGAGATAACGAGATATTCCAAAATAGTAACCTCCTAAAAACATATTGACCGTTACACAATCTGCTGGTATAGTTCAATTATATTAGTGATACTGTTAAAAGTCAATTTGATGGTTACAAGGAGGAATGAGGTCTATGAACAAAAAAATCAATTTGTTAGTGGGTGGGATTGCGGTTGTATGCCTTTCAGCGGCAATGCTAATCGGAGTCAAAGGGCTGGATAAACCTGAGAAAAACAAAGTTTCTGTACCAACGGAGAGCAGTCAAAGTACAAGTCAAACTGCCAAAGTGGAAACGCCTGTTAGCAGCCAGAAAGACATTGTATGGGGTCAGCAACTGGGAACCAGTGCAGAAGATTTAACGGTGGCAATTGCAGTAGACGGATTGGGTAACAATTGTACTGTCGGTTACACTTTAGGAGATGTGGTTGGTAAAAACAAAGGGAATAAAGACCTTTTAATCCTCAATCAAGATTCTGAGGGTAAAAAATTATGGGTACTTCAAACGGGAACAGATGCCAGCGATGTCGCCAATGGTGTCGTATATGATGCCCAAGGTGATATTTACATAACTGGGAATACCCTTGGAAACTTTGGAAATACATCAGAAATAGGCAGGGTGTTTATTCAAAAGATCAGCAAAGAGGGAAAAGTCTTGTGGACAAAACAGTACGGTCCAGACAAAAGAGCAACCAGCAATGCCATCAAAATAGATAAAGAAGGCAATCTCTTTATTTCGGGTTCCACAGAAGGTCAAATGGGTGAAGCGGTCTTCGGTGTATCTGACGCATTTCTTATGAAGCTAGACAAAGAGGGTGAAATCCTTTGGACTTGCCAATGGGGAACAGAGTCAACCGATGAAGTGAAAGGGATAGATCTTGATAAGGCGGGAAATATATACGCCATGGGCAATACATATGGCACTATGGGCGAGGCAAATTTTGGACAGATGGATATTTTCCTCAGTCAAATTAGCCCAGAAGGCAAATTGAATTTCAGTAAACAATACGGGTCTCCATCCAACGAGACAGGCACTAAAGTGTTGGTAGACGCAGACAACAACTGCTATCTCACAGGTTGGACAGATGGGGACTTTGCAGATAAACAACTGGGAGCTGGAGATGCAATGCTGTTAAAAGTTTCAGCAACTGGTGATGTGTTATGGAAGAAACAGTTTGGGACAGATTTATGGGACGGCATTCATTCAATTGTCCAGTCGAAAAGCAATCCAAAGGACATCATTGTTGGAGGCTGCCAAAATTACAGCAATTGTCAGGCCTTCCTTCGAAAATTTGACGCCGATGGCAATGAAATTTGGAAAAAAGAGCTTATTCCAGCATTCAGTACTTGCGGTAGGGAGATTGGCATAGACGACCAAGGCTTCATTTACCAGACGGGAGGTACTCATGGTCAGCTCTTTGGTACAGATGCCTTTGCTGGGGCTGAATCTGACGTGTTTGTCTATAAAATTTCTGAATAGATTTTAGACTGATTTAGTGAACCCTCACTCATGGTGGCAACCTGATCCGAAAACATTTGACTTTCCAATTTGTTATGGGTAATTAAAAGAGTCGGAATTTTAAAAGTTTCTTTATAGGTTGCAAACTCTTTATAGACAATTTCCTTTGTGTCATCGTCAAGGGCAGAAAAGGGTTCGTCTAACAGCAACAACTTGGGCTTTCTAACAATGGCTCTCGCCAGAGCCACACGCTGCTTTTCTCCGCCAGATACGTTTTTAGGATACTTGTGTTTCAAATGTTGAATTTGAAAAGTGTCCATTATGTATTCGGCGTAGTCTAGCAGCTCTTTTCTTTTTTTGTGGTCTTCATAATCGCTTAAATTTTTAATGCCATAAATCAGATTTTCGTAGACAGACATATTGGGAAAGAGGGCATAGTGCTGAAAAACATAGCCAATATTTCTAGACTTGGCAGGCAGGTCAATCTTGTCATGGCTGTCGTAGATCACTTGATCATGAATAACCAGACGACCTTCATCGGGAGAGGTTAGCCCTGCAATGCAGTTTAACAGCGTGGTTTTCCCACTGCCGGAATTCCCGTGAACGGCGAGAACCCCTTTTTCAAATGCACATTCAACGTCTAGAGGAAAATGATCCAAATTTTTCTTGAATTTAAAGTAGATGGTCAATGGGCTCACTCCTGTTTTCCGACATAGTTTTTATGTTTCAGCCAAGTATTCAATAAGAAAATCATGAGGAAACTCAGCAAGGTCATCATCAAGACTAAAGTATTTGCCGTCTGTGTATCGCCAGACTCCACCGCAAAATAAATAGCGAGGGGCACGGTCTGAGTTTTCCCGGGAATATTGCCCGCAATCATAAGGGTGGCTCCAAACTCTCCTAAAGCCCGTGCAAAGGAAAGAACGGTGCCGCTGATAATTCCCGGCAGTGCCAATGGAAAGATAATGGAGTAGAAAATTTTCAGTTCACTGCTGCCAAGGGTTCTCGCCGCATTTTCGTAAATGGGGTCAATGCTGATAATTGCGGCTTTAGCATTTTGGTACATGAGCGGGAGCGATACGATACAGGCTGCAATCACTGCGCCAAGCCATGTAAATACAATTTGCACATCAAAATAATCCAGCAGAAATTTACCAATAATCCCACGTTTCCCAAAGGCAATCAGTAGCAAATAGCCTGTAACCGAAGGGGGGAGGATCATGGGCAAAATTAATAAAGTCTCCCAAATATTTTTGCCGGGAATTTTCTTCTTGTTTAAGAAATAGGCAAAAAACAAGCCGAGAACAAAGGAAAAACAGGTAGCAATCAAAGCAATTTTTAAGGATAAAACCAAAGCTGATATCATTTGAGTTACCTACTGGGAGTTTGACTTTAGATGTGGCTTTAGATAAGACTTTTACTGTGACTCAGTGCGTCTTAATTGAGGACAACAAATCCATATTTTTCAAAGACACTTTTTGCGTAATCTGTTTGTAAAAAATCGTAGAAACTTTGAGCGGCTTCAAGCTGTGGGGAGTCTTTAATAAGTGCTGCAGGATAGAGGATAGGGCTGTGACTGTCGCTGAAATCTTCCTCAACAATAAAGCCTGTTTTAAGTAATTTCGCATCTGTCATGTAGACAAAACCACAATCGCTGTTACCAGTTTCAACGTATTCGAGAACCTGTTTCACATCTTTTGCCAATATGAGTTTGCTTTGAATTTTCTCCCAAAGTTCTTTCTGAGTCAGCGTTTCTTTGGCATACTTCCCAGCAGGAACAGACTCGGGCGTGCCGATGGCAATGCTTTTCACATCTTCTGTAAGCAAAGCCTTTGAATGATTTAGTTTTTCTTTCATTTCTTTTGAACTGATCAATACCAATTGATTGCCCAACAAATCTTTTCGAGATTCAGTTAGAATGAGGCCTTTTTCTTCTAATGAATCCATATTAGAGTTAGAGGCTGAAATAAATAAGTCACAGGGAGCACCTTCTTCAATTTGCTTTTGCAAAGCCCCAGAACCACCAAAATTAAACTGTAAAATATGGTTGTTTTCAGATTCGTATTGAACTTGAATTTCTTTTAAAGCTTCTGTCATACTGGCGGCGGCAGAAATGTTGATTTCTATAGGATCTCCTGAAGGAGAGGGTTTAGCTGACTTTGTGGTACAACCTGTAATAATGAAAGCGGTCATGAGAATAAGAAGTGCAACTGTTTTTTTAATGTTCAAATAAATCAAGTCCCTTCTAACTATGGGTTTATATTTCAGCCAAATAGAATGCCTTTAGCTACACTATAACAAAAATAGTGGTTTCTGCATTCATCACAATTAAACAAATTTGATTCTTTGAAAAACTTTTAGGATTTGACTTCGTAAACTAATGATTTTCAGCGCCACGAGTGGGTAAATATTTGCATACAGAAAGTATAAGCATACGTTTAATGAGACGTATGAAGGGTCAAAATCAAAGGGGGATTTTATATGAAATCATTGAGAGCAAGAATGCTGATTATTTTAATACCAATTGTGGTGATTTCGTTGGTAGCTTGTACAGGCATTGTCTATCAGGTTGCAAAAACAAAAATCAGTAATCAGATTATCAGTCAAAATGAAAGCCAAGCCCAGCTCTTGTCCAATGAAACAGGGATATGGCTTGGAAAATTCTTCACTTTGATTGACATGTCCGGTAAAACAGACGGAAAAATGCCTTTATCTGATGCAGCACGCTTAGAATATATGGGCGAAATGATGAAGATAGATCCAGCGGTAACAGATATTTACTTTGGAACAGCCGAAGGGAAGATGTTAGACGGTAGTGGATGGGTAGCTCCAGCGGATTATGACCCTAGAGTCCGACCTTGGTATGGTGCCGCAACAGCACTTGGAAAAACGGCTTACGGTGATCCTTACCTAGACTTGGTAACCAATAAAGTAGTTACTTCAGTTTCCACCCCAGTCATGAATCCAGATGGGACTGTTAAGGGCGTATTGGCGGCAGACATTCAGCTCAGCGAAGTTACCAATAAAATCAATGAAGTGAAGGTCGGCGAAAGCGGTTATGCAATAATTATGACTAATACAGGTGTCATAGTTGCCCACCCTGACGTTGAACAAATTGGTAAAAATGGATTGACTGATCTTGGGGATGATATTAAAAAACTTACAGAAACAGTCACTCAAAACGAAAAGGGTTCTTATCAATACACCTACAACAAAGATTTAAAAATTGCAACTTACGCTTCTATTCCCAATACTTCTTGGAAAATAGTTGTCACAATGCCAATGAAAGAGTTGACTAAAGAGTTAGATAGCTTAACGCTGTTCATTATTATAGCTGCATTGTTCTTTGTTGCAATTGCAGTCGTTGCAGTATTGATTATTACTAATAAAATTACTAAACCGATTACTCAATTAAATAAAGCGACTCATAAATTAGCCGAAGGAGATTTATCTCAAAGAGCTCATATCAAAGCTCATAATGAAATTGGAGATTTGGCAGACAGCTTTAACATCATGGCAGATAACTTAGGGGACTTAGTTGGGGGCATTACCCATTTAACAACAGATGTCCACGATGTTTCTAATCAAATGAGCCAAGCTTCAATGAAAACGAAAAACATCGCAGTAGAGATTTCGCATGCAGTCTTCGATTTAGCAAAAGGTGCTGAGTTGCAGTCTGACAGTGTCAACAGCAGTGTACAAAAAATTAATATGATGACTCAATCTATCGATGAAATTGCGAAACGTATTGATATGGTCAATGAAAAGACTGCTGATATCAATGATCTTGCTAACCGTGGTGAGAGTGCAATCGCTATTCAAAGCAGAAGCATGATTGAGAATACCAAAGCCACAGACAGTGTAAATGAAGCTATTCATATGTTAGATGAAAAAACAAAAGAAATCAGCCAAATCGTAAGTGTTATTGATGGGATTGCATCTCAAACGAACCTCTTAGCCCTCAATGCGTCTATTGAAGCCGCTAGAGCAGGTGAACAAGGCCGTGGCTTCTCTGTTGTAGCAGATGAAATCCGAAAATTAGCTGAGCAGTCTTCTCAATCCACTGGATTGATTGGCGAGTCTATCAAAGAAATCATTTCAAGAACTCAAAGTGCTGTAGAGCAAGCGGTTATAGCGGAAAATGCTGTTAAGGAACAAGAAAAGTCTGTGGGACAAGTTGCTGAAATCTTTAAAGAAGTTAAGCAGTCTATCCAAGACATGAAAAATGAATTCCAAGAAGTTAAGCAGCGTAACGATGGCATTAAAAATGAAGCAACTGGCATTAATAAGTCCATCAATGAAATCTCTAATGTTATAGAAATGAATGCTGCAGGCTCAGAAGAAGTTGCGGCTTCTACAGAGCAACAAGTTAATACCCTCCAAGAAGTGACTCAATTGTCTGCTCAGGTGGAAAAACTGGCAAATGCATTGCAGTCAGAAGTACAGAAATTCAAGTTATAGTAATAGCAATTAAAATGCTATAATAGTTCTAAAAAAGCTGACGTGTGAAATTTCACGTCAGTTTTTCTTTTGGTAGTTTTTGTTCAGACTGAACAAGGTTCAGTCTGAAGTTTTTTGAAAAGGAGCAAACGGTTGATACTGTTCCAAAATTGAAATAAAATAACAGTAGAATCTGCCAGAAGGAGGCGATCTTATTTTAACGCCACATGAAAAACTCAAAATAATTCAATTCGTTAAAGCCTCCGGGAATGTGAAACATGCATGTCTCTATTTTGGTATTTCCAGAACCTTGTATTATAGATGGCAAAAAAAATATTTAGAATTAGGTTTAGAGGGACTTGAGAATATATCGCCCCAAAAACCTACCATGCCCAATCAGGTGGATAAAAAGACTGAAAAAGCCATTCTGGAACAAGTCATAAAAACGCCAAAAGATGGGCCAAGGCAAATTTGTTACACCCTTAATCAACACGGTACAATGATTGGGGAGACAGGAGTTTACAATGTGATGAAGCGTTTTGGACTTAACCACCGAGAGGATCGCATTGCCTATGCGCGCCAACAGGCAAAAAAGAAACGCAGTTTACGACAGCTTTCAAAACTAGACATCAAACTCAAAATGGAGGAAAATCAGTTTCCGGGTTTTCTAATTATGGAAACCCTGAGAGAGAGACAACTGGCTAAAGGTTACGGCAAGCTCTATTTTTATGCTCTTTATGATGTCTACTCAAAATGGGGCATGATTCACCTTTTTAAAGACAAACACAGCATCAACTTAGCAGAATTGAATGCACAAAAAATTGATCCTTTAATGAAAACTTTCAATATTAAGGTCATGAATGTGATTTCAGAACAATTACCCGTGTTTCAAGATTATTGGGATAGAAGATGGCAACCAGGAAATGTGGGTATTAGAACATTTAAAAAGAGCAATATGTGGGAATTGACTTCTAATGATATGGAAATTTTGAAACCTATAAACCAATTTATCGAGTCTATATTTGCAGCTATGGAGCTTTCCCTTGAGGAACAGTATAGAACGGGGGCTTTCGTGGGTAAACTTAGCATCGATATTTTGGAGACTCAACTTATAGAAGCGTTAAAGCAGTATAATTTTAAACAAACTGACCATGGAAGGCCTCCTGTTGAATATGTCATGAACTATTTGCGAGAACAGGGGATTGACCCCGAAACATTGCCCCTATGGGTCTATTTAAGGATGGTGTAACTTATGCGGATTGGCATTGTCGGTGCAGGTATTTCAGGTCTCACAGTTGCACATAACTTACTTCTAAAGGGATATGACCAAGTCTGCGTCATGGATCAGAGTCAACAGGTGGGCGGTAAATGTTATACCCTGACTTATAGAGGCAAAAGTTATGAAATGGGTGCGATTATGGGGCTCGCCTCACACGAACGGGTCAAAAAATTAATGAGAAGATTTCACATGAATTCTTCAAGCGTGCCCCTAAGCAGAGGTCACTATGGAATTGACGGTAAACCTATCACCCAATTAGACTCGGAACTGAGAGCTTTATTTTTCAAACAGTTGGCGAGGTTGCCTAAAGTACTTGGGGCGTATCCTTGGTTAAACACCATCGGATATGAGCACTGCCCTGAAGACTTAGCCCAGCCGTTTTTTAATTGGTGTCAGGAGCATGACTTAAATGTACTGGCAAAAATATATGAGCAATGCTTTACGACCTTTGGCTTTGGGGATATTCGAAGCGTTCCAGCGGGCTACGTCTTAAAAGTAATCACCTATGACAACTTGATTGGCTTCCTAGAAATATCTAGAATTATTACCTGGAGCAAAGGCACAGGCGCTTTAATGGAAAAAATGGCAGATCAGGTGCCGGAGCTATATCTCAATCAAAAAGTTGAGAAGATTGAAGTAATGACTTCTAATGAAGGTGTAAGTGAAGATTTTAGTAATGATTCAATAAGGAATAACAAGATCAAAGTACAACTAAGCAGTGGTGTTCAGCTATTTGATCGACTGATTTTTACAGGAGATTTAACTCAGCTGCCCCAAATAATGGGGGTGAGTGAGCCCATTCAAGAGGGACTGGCAAAAGTAAAATGGGAAAAGTTTCACGTTTACGCTTTTAGTGTTAAAGGTATTCCAGAACTTTGTGGCTATGTCCCCGAAAACTTAAAAAAGGAACGGGTGGGACACTTAACTGTTTGGTATTACAGGTGGCCAATGGAACAGGACTCTGAGTTAATTACCGTCTATGTCTACGAAGATGAGCATATCACTGAAGCAGAACGGGTTCAGCGTGTTGTTGAGGATTTAGAAGGCTTGGGCTGTTCAAATATTCATCTTTATAACAGCAAAGGCTGGCGACATTTTCCACATTTTGAAGGCTCTGAAATGAGAACAGGTTTCTTTGAAGCGATTGAAGCTTTACAAGGAGTCAACGGCATTTACTATGCAGGTGAGCTATTGGCTGGCCCTAATTTAGAAAATTGTGTTGCCTACAGCGAAAATTTAGTGTCGAAGTTTTTTTAATGATTGAGCTTAATTTCATTATTGCTTTATTTTTAAAAGCCAACAGTCTTGCAGCTGTTGGCCTTTTTAGTTTAAGTATAGATTTCTGAACAAAATATTACATTCAAGGACAATTAACACTTATTACGTTCATACATTCTGAAAGTGTTGAAATCAGAATGTTGCACAATATATAGAATATTCAGAATATAATACTGTGTGTAAACATCAAGTGAATGTAAAACCATGAAAATGTTCAGGTTCAACAATCTTGTTGGATTTGACAGTGGATGTTTAGTATTTGTACAATAAAAATAGATAAAAAAATAACAATCTATATAGATGTCAAAATGTTCATAACGATGTAGATATGACATTTCACAAATTTTGTGTAAGTGAGGTATAGCCAATGGAAGAATACAAAGTCATCGAAATTAAAAAACGCATTCTTGAGGACAATGACAGAAAAGCAGACGAGATTAGAGAAAGCATGAAGCTCGAGAAAACTTTAATGTTGAACTTAATGTCCTCTCCTGGGTCGGGGAAAACGACCACGGTTCTCAGAACCATTCATGCCCTTAAAGAAGAAATGCAGATTGGTGTCATTGAGGCAGATATTGATTCAGATGTAGACGCCTATGCTGTAGCTCAAACGGGAACAAAGGTCATTCAGCTTCACACGGGGGGCATGTGCCGTCTAAGTGCAGACATGACAAAAGAAGGTCTAGAAGAACTGGATGCCAAGGGATTAGATTTTGTCATTTTGGAGAATATCGGCAATTTGATTTGTACAGCAGGGGTAGACACAGGAGCAAGCAAAAACGCCATGATCCTCAGCATTCCAGAAGGGGATGACAAACCTCTTAAATATCCTAAAATGTTCGCCATGGTAGATGTTTTACTGATTAACAAAATAGACGCTATGGAACACTTCAATTTCAATTTGGAAGCGGTAACAGAGCGGGTTACAAAACTTAACCCAGACATTAAAATCATTCCAATGTCAGCTAAAACAGGAGAGGGTTTTGAAGAGTGGATCGGTTGGATCCGCAATGAAGTCAAACTTTGGAAAGCCACATAAACTTCTAACATCATATCGGAGGGAAATAACATGGTAAATGAACGCGTATTGGATCTTGCCAACAAAATAAGCCAGACAAAGCGAGGCGCAAAGAATGAAGTTAGAGCGGAGCACCCAGAATACAGAATTCTTGAACCTGTAGTAACAACAGAAATGGCAGAAGTAGGATTGGCATTAGAACTTCGTCAACCTAAATCGGCAGAAGAAGTTGCAGCACTTTGTGGAAAGTCTCTTGAGGAAACTCAGAAGTTACTTTGGGAATTAGCCGTCGCAGGGGTTTGTTTTGTAGGTGAGAAAGATGGCGTTGATAAATACTGGTTTGATATTTGGGTACCGGGTCACATGGAGATGATTGTCAATCATCCACATAAGGAAACCATTCCAAATTACAAGCAAATCGCAGAGGCTTTTGAAGCTTATGGCAGAAAAAAAGCGCCAGTTACAGCAGGTATTTTCCCTGTAGGCATGGGTCCAATGCGTGTTATTCCAATCGAAAGAGCAATTCAAGGCGAAACCAGAAGAGCGTCTTATGAAGAAGTTTCAAAATACTTAAATGACAACACCATTTTCTCTGTTTCAGATTGCTCTTGCAGAACTTCAAGGGAAGCAATGGGAGAAGGTTGTGGTCACCTGAAGGAAGACATGTGTATTCAGCTCGGGCATGCAGCTGAGTTTTATGTCAGAACGGGGAGAGGCCGTGCCATCAGCAGAGAAGAAGCCTTTGATATTATAAAAAGAGCAGAAGACAATGGCTTAATGCATCAAATTCCAAACACAGAGGGTTCAGGCGTAACCCACGCCATTTGTAACTGTTGTGGTTGTTCCTGTTATGCGACGCGAATTGCAGGCATGTTTGTCAATAATGACATGGTGCGTTCGAACTATGTTTCCCAAATTGACTCAGACAAATGTGTGGCTTGTGGAGAATGCGTTGAAGTATGTCCTGTCAATGCCTTAAAATTAGGGCAGAAACTGTGTTCAACTACGCCGATTGCTGAGCCTGTGAGAACTGAATTTGCAACGGATACAGAGTGGGGTTCTGATAAATGGAATGTAGACCACAGAACCAATAGAGAAAATGTTGTGGAAACGGGTACAAGCCCTTGTAAAACAGAGTGTCCAGCCCATATTTCAGTTCAAGGGTATATTAAATTAGCTTCTCAAGGCAAATATACAGAAGCTTTAGAGTTAATTAAACACGAAAATCCACTCCCAGCCATTTGCGGACGTATTTGTCCTAGAAAATGTGAGTCTGCTTGTACAAGAGGGGACGTAGACGAGCCTGTGGCAATAGATGAAATCAAGAAGTTTATTGCAGAAAAAGACTTGCATATGGCAACCCGCTACGTGCCTGAAAAAAGACATGATTACGGCAATAAAATTGCAGTAGTAGGTGCTGGCCCATCTGGCCTTTCTTGTGCTTATTACCTTGCTATCGACGGTTATCAGGTCACTGTTTTTGAAAAACAAAAAGTCCTTGGTGGGATGCTCACTTTAGGAATCCCATCTTATCGTTTAGAAAAAGAAGTCATTGACGCAGAAATCGATGTCCTTCGCACTTTAGGTGTTGAATTTAAAACAGGTGTAGAAGTGGGCAAAGAGTTGTCCCTTCAATCATTGAGAGATCAGGGATATGAAGCGTTCTACATCGCCATAGGCGCACAGAGTGGAAGATTGCTCGGTCTTGAAGGTGAAGCTTCAGAAGGCGTCTTCACAGGGGTAGACTTCTTAAGAGAAGTTAATCTTGGAAACTCGGTAAATGTAACAGGCAATACCCTTGTCATTGGTGGCGGAAATGTCGCCATAGATGTAGCAAGAACTGCAGTAAGAGTGGGTGCAGCAAACGTTGAAATGTTCTGTTTAGAAAGCAGAGACACAATGCCAGCCCTTGAAGAAGAGATTGGAGAAGCATTAGCAGAAGCCATCCTTATCAATAATGAATGGGGGCCTACCCGTATATTATCGGAAGAAGGTCGCGTGACTGGGGTTGAATTTAAAAAGTGTTTATCTGTTATAGATAAAAACGGGAAGTTCGCTCCTGTATTTGATGAAAACGATAGAAAAATTGTAAAGGCTGACCATGTGATTCTTTCAGTCGGTCAAGGTATGGACTGGGGTAAACTTCTTGAGAACAGCAAGGTTGAACTTCACCCTAATCAAACAATTAAAGCCGACGGCGTTACCCTACAAACGGCTGAACCAGATATTTTTGCAGGGGGCGATGCAATGACCGGTCCGAAATTTGCCATCGATGCCATTGCCATGGGGAAAGAGGCTGCAATTTCAATACACAGATTTGTTCAGCCAGGTCAGAGTTTAGTCATTGGAAGAGATCGAAGAGCCTTCCATTCATTAGACAAACATAACTTAACATTAGAAAGCTACGACCATATTCCAAGACAATCAACTGGTCATGTAGACGGGTCAAAGGCGAAGCATTCCTTTAAAGACCTCAGAACTACTTTTACAGAAGAACAAATGAAAAAAGAGACAGAGCGTTGCTTAGGTTGTGGCGCGACTAAGAATGATGTCTTTATGTGTGTGGGCTGTGGCGCTTGTACTTTAAAGTGTAAGTTTGATGCCATTACCCTCGTTAAAAAATATGAGGCTGAAGGGGTAGATCTTGCTCATTTGAAGCCAATTATTGTCAAGAGCATTTTAAAACGAAAAGGCAGAATTGCCATCAAAAAAACTAAAAAGGCACTTCGATCTGTTTTCGCAAAAAATTAAGAAGAATTTCCAACAAGAGCCTTTGTGGCTGCTCATAACTTGTTCAGAAAGGAGGGCGTTCATTTGCATGAATTAGGCGTAGTTATTGAAGTGATTCAAACGGTAGAAAATTTTGCACTTCAGAATAATTTAACAAAAATTGACACACTGGTACTTCAAATAGGAGAACTCTCTGCCATGATTCCTAGGTATATTGAGGCGTGTTATCCTGCTGCGGTTGACGGAACGACCCTTGAACACACCAAACTTGTCATTGAAGTTATTCCAGGAAACGCACTTTGCAGCAGTTGTTCCAAGGTTTTCAATGTAATAGCCAATAACAGCGTATGCCCCAATTGCAAAAGTGATAAATGGGAGCTTCTGTCGGGAAAAGAGTTTATGATTAAAGAGATTGTCGCGTACTAGTCAGTCAAATTGTAAGTGTCACTAAGCTCAGTTACTATTCAAACCATTTAGAGGGTCAGTCAGCAAATTTGAAATTGCTGACTGACCCTTATTTATGTTGGTCTTTTCTGTCATCTGATTAAATCATAGGGTTTTGGTCTAAAAAGTGCTGGAAAGTTTAGAAGAATGGGGTATAGATTATATTGAGTTCCTAGCTACAAAAAATGCATAAACTTTTTAAAAGAGCTTGACAATTTTTAAACAAACAAACTTATGGATTTAATATGAAAAATACTTGAAATTTCAACGATTTGAAGACAACAATGCGAATTTACTTGTGCTCAAGTTTCGAGATATAACTGTATACAATTATGGAATTTCATAACAATGCTATACACTAATTCCAGTATAATACAATTGACGGAAAATAAATTAAACTTTTTTATGCTAAAAACTTTTTATAAAACGGTATATACAATTTTCAATCTACAAACTTTTTTAAACAAGGTATAATAAGTTTGCGGAATTAATTAATCATCGACTGTAAAAAATGAATTAGGGGGTAAGGAAATGGGTTCGTTTTTAGAAATTGGACTAATCATCTTAATTGCTGTTATAATCGCCTTTATATTTATTCGTAATATCCGCAAAGAACTAAAGTAAGAAAAAGGGGGTAGGACAATGGGGAATGATATTATGGTGGCATTGCAAATTTATGGTTTGGGCTTTGTAATTGCCACAGCAATAGCAGCAATGATAAAAGGATTAACTGTCATTTTGAGAAAATATGCTTCAGACAAATAAACCGAATGCGTAAAGGAGATTTTGTTATGAATTTTTTGCACCTTTTCCAAGGGATTGAAACCCTTTTCTATCAAGATCCTGTAATTGCTTTTGCAAGAATAGCACTTATATTATTAGGTTTCTTACTTGTATATTTAGGAAAAAAGAACATTCTCGAGCCTTTGGTAATGATTCCAATGGGTTTTGGTATGTCTGCGGTCAACGCGGGTGTACTCTTCCTTTCACCAACGAAGACAGGAACTATTTTTATTGATCCGATGGTGACAGATACAAATGAACTAATGAATATTCTTCAAATAGACTGGCTTCAGCCAATTTATACATTTATGTTTAGTAACGGCTTAATCGCCTGCCTGGTATTTATGGGCATAGGCGTTATTTCGGATATTGGAAGTGTTTTAAAATATCCATTTACCAGCATGTTGATTGCTATGTGTGCTGAATTAGGTACTATTGCCACTTTCCCAATCGCAAAATTAATGGGCCTCACTAACGGCGAAGCGGCGGCAGTTGCTGTGATCGGAACTGCAGATGGACCAATGGTACTTTATACCTCATTAATGCTGGCTAAAAATCTCTTTGTTCCGATTACCATTGTGGCATACCTCTACTTAAGTCTCACTTATGGTGGGTATCCTTATCTGATTCGATTGTTAGTCCCTAAAAAGTATAGAGGGATTGCTATGAAGTCTACAGCAGATACACGGAACATTTCCTCAGGTGAAAAATTGATTTTTGCAGTAGTTGGAAATACTTTATTGTGTATTTTATTCCCAGTCGCAGCACCCCTATTCATGTCGTTCTTCCTTGGTATTGCCATCCGTGAGTCGGGCATGACGAAGTACTCAAAGCTCATCGAAGACATCTTCCTATATGCGTCGACTTTCTTCTTAGGACTCATGTTGGGCGTACTTTGTGAAGCCAGCACCATTTTAAATCCTAAAATTTTGGTCTTGTTGGTCTTGGGTATGGTAGCCCTATTACTTTCAGGTATTGGCGGTATTCTCGGTGGTTATTTGGTTTACTTTATCAATGGCAAAAACTTTAACCCAGTTATAGGTATTGCAGGGGTCTCTTGTGTACCAACAACAGCTAAGGTTGCTCAAAAAGAGGCGAGAAAAGCCAATGCATACGCTTTCGTCTTACAACATGCCATGGGTGCTAATATTTGTGGTGTTATAACGTCTGCCATACTAACGGGTGTATACGTAACGATGATTCCTATGTTAAAATAGTGCAAAGCACTTTAATATTTCATTTGAAACAGGAGGGATAACATGGTTGACCACAAAATTGTAAAAGGCATGTCTATCATCTACAACAGAGAAATCAACGCAGGAGATACAGCAACTTCTTTTGGTTCTGGTGTTTTGGATTACCTGCTTTCTACACCAGCCATAGTCAATATGGTCAGTGAAGGCGCTATTAAACTGTTAGATAATTTAGTTCCAAATGGATATATTACCGTAGGTGGCAGAATTGAAATCGTTCATGAAAAGCCAACCTTATTAGGTGAGTCGGTACACGTAATCTTAACTGTAGAGGAAGTTGCGGGCAATAAAGTTGCTCTAGACGTTACAGTGCATGATCAGGTAGGAGTTATTGCTAGAGGCAAGCATGATCGCTTTATTGTTGAAAGTGAACAATTAATGAACGCAGCTTATGACCGATTAGGCAGAGAAATGGAATAGAGAAGTCAGTTCTTTTAGAACACTATAGATTCATAATGAACTTCATCAAAGAAATCCCTAATGAGACAATTCGTTAGGGATTTTTTTAGATGTAGGGACGAAGTAGAAATATATAGACTTAATGGTTCGAAATGCATCAACATCCTTATGGCAAAACATGTTAAAATAGATTCAGGAACAAACAGTGTTAGGAGAAAATTTATGGAACGTAACATTCAAAAAAAAGCCATCGCATGGATATTAGTAATCACTGTACTTGGAGGGTTATTTCCCTCTTTTGCTCAGACATCTAATCTTTCAACTGTTGCAACAACAGTAAGCAAAAGCGAGACAACTTTGAAACCCCTCAAAACTCCCGAACTGGGAAGTCAAGGCGGTCAATTATGGACATTGGGAAAAGGATATCTGGTACTCGAAAGTGAAAGAAAAGGTATCATACAAGTCAAAGAAGATGGCAGCCAGTCCCTTTTATACAATGGTGCCGTGGGGTTGACATGGCAAAATGGTGCAATCCTCTATTTTGTCGATCAGCAAACATTGACAATCAATGCCCTAGATTTAAAACTATTGACCTGGAAGACTGTTTACTATTTGAATGATTTATCCATTACGTATGCTAGTGGCAACGTAGTTGTGGTTCAATGGGCAGAGGGTCTGAAAATCATAAATCTTGAGACAAAGACGGAAGCCGATGCCATGGGTCGGTTCTCAAATTTTAGTATAGGCAATCAATGTATTTATGCTTTAAACGAAGCCTTAGAGTTATGTCAAATCAATCTTGATGGGACTGTGCTAGTACTGGGGGAAGTAGGTTGGAGCGAATTTTATCAGTTAAAGGGAAAGTTTTATCTGATTGACCCTGTTAGCGGCAAACTCAAGCAAACAGAAGACCGAGTGACTTATCGGGCGGCTTCGGATACAGCGGTTTCAAAGATTGAAGCCACAGAGAAAAACTTGATCTTTTTAGAAAAGAACAATGCTAAATGCTTATATTCAGTCGATGAAAACACGGGGCGCACCTTAAAAATAAAGATGCCTTGTGAAGTGGTAGATTTTGCTATTCAAGATGAACTTTTAACCATTCGAGATTCAAAAGGTGAATTATGGAAATCGAATTTGGCTCAATGGCTGAAAACCCCTGAAAATAAGGTTTCCAAATTTATACCTTTGATACCTAGAGCCATCAGTATAAGCTGTTTAGAAGATACTAAGGGCATTCTCACGTTTAGAGGTGGGAATTTGCGTCAGAACAGTGCTTATGGCTCTGCAATTATTGAAAAGAAACTCCTTCAAAAAATGTGGACTTTTTCAGTGCCACCCGGGGAGTCAAAGTGGGGTGGAGGTGCTGGTTGGACTGGTCAGCCACTCTTAGTGCAGTGGCCACAGAAGACAAAAGCACATATGAACATTTCTCAGCAGTATAAAGATGATTCCAGTTTTGTAGAAGTGATTCAAGCATCCCTTAACGGTAATGTCTATTTTGTAGATATGGCCAGTGGCAAACCCACAAGACCTGCTATAAAAATTGGGAACCCTATCAAAGGTACGCCTTCAGTAGATGCAAGGGGCGTCCCACTCCTTTATGTAGGCGATGGCATTGCGGATAAAAATAAGGCAGGATTTAGAATTTTTAGCCTCTTAGACCAAAAGGAGCTGTTTTTCCAAAGTGGTTTAGATCTGGCGGCAACTAGAAGATGGCCTGCTTTTGACTCTTCTGCAGTCTTTGATCGTGTAAATGATCGTTTGATTGTGGGGGGCGAAAATGGTGTTTTGTATCAGTTTAAACTCAATACCAAGTTTGACGCTGAGAAGGGAACTTTGTCCATCGCTGAAACGAAAAAAACCTATCAAGCTAAGATAAGCTTATCAAAAGAAGGTAAACCGCTTCGTGAAGGCATTGAAAATTCAGTAGCTTTTTACAAAGACCGATACTATTTTGCGACGAATAGTGGACAAGTCAGGTGTGTAGATCAAAATATGAAACTGGTTTGGGAAGTGAATAATTATGATGACACAGATGCTTGTGTCACCGTGGATATTGAAGAGGGCAAGCCAGTAGTTTATACTGCATCGGAAGTGGACTTGCAAGGAAAAATTGGGACATGCCGAATTTTAAAAATTGATGGAAATTCCGGGAAAGTCCTCTGGAAAAAATCCTATACCTGTATGTCAAAATTTGGGGAGAGCCCTTCCAACGGCGGTGCCCTATCTAGCAATATTGTAGGTAAAAATGACATTGATAATGTGGTCATCTTCAATTTAGCCCGTTGTGAAAAAATAGATCAAGGCAGCTTGATTGCCCTAGACAAAAAAACGGGGAAACAAGTTTGGAGAAAGAACATGTCAACTTATGCGTGGTCATCGCCAGTAGCAATCTATGATGAAAATGGAAAATCTTATATTTTGCAAAATGACCACAGCGGAACGGTACATCTTTTTGAAGGGATTTCTGGAAAAGAACTTTGGAAAGGGAAAGTAGATACTTATTTAGAAGCAACACCTGCTGTCTTTAACAATAAAATTGTTTTTTCATCCAGAACTGGGAAAATGTATTGTTTTGAAATTTTATAGGCTGTAAGCGAGGTTAAATATGAAATTTTTTCAAAAGGTGATTGTAGCAATTGGAATTGCTATGCTCATTAGTGGTCAAGTAGTCTTTGCTCAAAGTAATTTAGTCGAAAAGACAAGTTTCTCAAAAATGAATGCCAATCAAATTGAGAGATTGGTCGATCAAATTGTTGCAAAACACCCTAAGACATTGACCAAAGTTAAGTTAGGGACTTCCTCAGATGGCAGAACTCTTTATGCCATTCAATTACATAAAGCAGACCAAACAGTCGCTGATGCGGTTTACCACGGACTGGTTGAGTCTGGGACTCACGCTAAAGAAACAGTTAATCCTTACATTACGATTAAAATGATTGAACAATATGCAAATGATTTGGAAGACGAAAAAACGATACCCGACTATAATATGTCTAAAATTTTGGACAAAGGGGTCTTACATTTTGTGCCATTGAGCAATCCGGACGGCTATGACATTGTAAAATTCGGAGCTGCCGCTATTCGCTCTGAAAACCTAAGAACAAGATTAAATCAATTTGGGCGGGGGAGTTTCTCCGAGTTTAAGGCATCGGCAACGGGAGTAGACTTAAATAGAAATTATCCTGCAGAATATTTTAGTGTAGCAAAGAATCAATGGACAAAAGTACCCTATAGAACGGGTGGAAGTGAATATGCCAGCAGGCCTTCAAAAGCATACTATGCAGGGTCGTACTTAGGCAGTGAGCCTGAAACCCAAAGCATGATGTCATATATTCAATCTTATGATTTTAGATTTTTAGCTTCATACCACAGTAGAGGAAATTTGATTTATTACGAGAGACCCTATTTAGGGCTAAAAGCTTATAATGAAAAAGCTGAAAAATATGCGCGGATAGCCGCTTCGACAGCGACTTACAGAATGATGAATTATAAACAAATGACGAATTACAATGGATATCTAGGAGATTATTTTGCAAATAATACATTAAGCCCTGCCATTACTATAGAAACTACTGTAAATAGTCTGCCTACTAAAGTTTCCGTCTATGAGGGCACTTATAACCGTGTGAAGTACATACCTGCAAAGTTTATGATGGAAGTTCGAAAAGAGAAAATTACTCCTTACTGGGTCTATTTAAGCCAAGACGTCAAACAGAATTTTATTGATAGGGATTATGCCATGGCTTTTGCAGATTACAAAAATGGGCAATATGTATTGGAACAACCGAATATCGAAGTGACGGCATTGCTCCAAAGTCTCAACGTTCACCAGGAAAGCACGTTCGACCGCTTGTCGGTCGAACTGACAGCCGCATTAAATCCGCCTAAGGCAGAGGGCATTGAAGGCACAGGAGGGGAAGATGGCAGTGCTGCAGGGGAAACAAACACTACAGCAGAGAAAACAAGCAGTACGGTGGGACAAACAAGCAGTCCTGAAGGGGTCGAGACTTTAACCGTATCTCAAAAAGTAACCAGCATGGAGCTTCTTTCTCAAGAAACGGAGTCACAATGGATTTCTTCCAATTGTATTGTTAAGCAGGACTGGACAGCAGGGGACATAGATCTAAAATTAGGTCAGTCTTTCCGTTCAATCATTGGGTTTAGCAATACGGACTCAAACAACAATATCCAAGCTGGGACTGTTGAAATCACTGCATACATTAAATGGGTCAATAAAAAGCCAATGGCTTCAGCTGTTGAATATGTATTAACCCTTAAAAAGCAATAATGAACAAATTAGTTTAATGTATTATTAAAACAAAGCACCGATAGACTGCAAGTCCAATCGGTGCTTCTTTTTTTATAAATTAATGTTCCTTGATAACACCAGAGCGATAGGCGTCTAATAGCATTTCGAGGTCAGTAATCTGAGTTTTAATTTTAACCCCTTCGTCTGTATCCCTTACCCGTTTTCGATCAATTTCTTTTTCTAAGACAATCGTCGTAGAGTGAATATCTTTTTCTTCCTCAATAGCCTTTTGAGTAGACTCAAAGGGATCGTGGGAAACCAAAATCAATCCGTAAGAGTTGTAGATCAATGTGTAGCCAGCAATCCCAGTGGTACCTTGATAGGCTTTAGAGAAACCGCCATCAATCACCAAAAGCTTTCCATTGGCACGAATAGGACTTTCACCAGTCTTTAGTTTTACAGGAACGTGACCGTTAATAATATGGGATATATCTGGGTTCATGCCAAACTCTTTAAATATGACTTCACACATTTTTTCATTGTTTTCTAACTTAAAGTAAGGATTTTTCTTTTCCACATGGGTGGCTTTATCGCTGACAAAATAACGCTCAAAAGTAGTCATACGGTCTTTCCCAAAAACAGGAGACTCAGCCCCAGTCCACAAATACCAAGTGATATCCGTGCCATACTTTTTAGCTTCAGGGTCATTTTTATGGAAGTAGCCTTCCCTTACTAAAATTTCAAGCTTATCCAAATAGGCTTTTCCACTTTTCATTTTCGTATTTGGGAAAATATCAATATCTTTAAAACTGCCATCCTCATTCATGGGTATACAACCATGGTACATGAGGTTTGAATTGTACTTCAAATACAGGCTGCCGTTGGCATAGAGGAAGCGAATATGTTTTTGAAGACGCTCACTGTTGAAGAAAGATGATTTTAATTTTTCCATCAGCTCCCGTTCTTCTGGTATGAGTTGATAAGGGTTTGCAGGATCTATTGTTGGGAAATTAGAATCTATCAGCGGATAGGTTTTTCCATAAAGGTTTATTGTCCCATCTTCATAGTTGATTTGATTCAGTTGAAGGCGGTCAGCCATGTTGAATTCAGGCCTTCTTTGAATAATTTCTCCTTCGAGCTTAAATTGAATAATAGAAATCGCCTTATGCATTTTTGCTATTAGATCCAAGTCGTTTTCTGTGAAAATATCTGTACCCTTGGCTTTAGGCCAAAAGGCTGTGCAGGGATCATCTTTATAAAATGCCAGGGCAAAAGTGGCGAGAGGCAACATGTTTATGCCATAACCATCTTCAATGGTATCTAAGTTGGTGTATCTGGAACAAATCCTGATCACAGTGGCAATGCTGGCTTCGTTTCCTGCAGCGGCTGCCATCCAAAGGACATCGTGGTTCCCCCACTGAATGTCAACCGTGTGGTAGTTCATTAAGGTGTCCATGACGATGTCAGGGCCAGGGCCTCTATCGAATATATCTCCTATAATGTGAAGCCTGTCAATAACCAGACGCTGAATCAATTTGGACATTTCGATGATAAATTCGTCTGCCCGACCAATCTGAATAATGGTCTCAATAATCCCTGTATAATATTCTTCCTTGTCAAACTCATAAGGGCTTTTGTGCATGAGTTCTTCAATAATATAGGCAAAGTCTTTTGGCAAAGCTTTTCTGACTTTCATGCGGGTATATTTAAAAGCCGCTTTTCTGCAAATTTCCACCAGTCTATAAATGGTGATTTTGTACCACTCGTGAATTTCGGTTTCTGTTTTATGTATGATTTCAAGTTTTTGTTCAGGGTAATAAATAAGGGTAGCCAGAGATTTGATTTCCTTCTCGCTGAGAACGTCTCCGTAAACTTCAATGATTTTCCGTTTAATATTACCAGAACCATTTCGAAGGACATGATTAAAGGACTCGTATTCACCGTGAATATCTGTCATAAAATGTTCTGTGCCTTTTGGCAGGTTCAAAATGGCTTCTAAATTGATGATTTCAGTGCTGGCGGTGGCGATATTGGGGAATTCTTTAGATAAAAGTTTCAAATATCTCAATTCGCTGTCTATATTTTTAAGGGCGTTATTGTTACTATTTAACACTTTACACAACTCCTTTTCATCATCTTTATAAAAATTATAACATCAAATCTTGTGTGACGGGAATTAAAAATATGAAATGATTGAAAATAATTCTCAATTAGTGTTGACAAGAAAGAACCAGAGGCGTATATTGTAAATATAGTACTAATTAGTAATAAACGATTCGAAACATACAACCCAAATACTTATTGAACATGGAGGCGCACAATGATGAACAAAAACTTTTACGAAGCAGTTGAAGGCAGAAGATCCGTTTACGGTATTAGCAAAGAAAAAGTATTAAGCAACGAAGAAATAGAAAAATTAATCACCCACGCTATGAAACACACCCCATCGGCTATGAATTCTCAAAGCACTCGAATTGTCCTTTTGTTAGGCGACAAGCACGACAGATTATGGGACATTACCATGGAAAATTTAAGAGCCATTGTACCCGCTGAAAATTTTGAACCGACTGAAACAAAAATTAATTCATTCAAGAGTGGTTACGGGACTGTTTTATTCTTTGAAGACCAATCCGTGGTGACAGGCCTTCAAGAAAAATTCAGTCTTTATAAAGACAATTTCCCAATCTGGTCTCAACATACCAGCGCCATGCATCAGT
Organism: uncultured Peptostreptococcaceae bacterium; assembly: GCA_964404895.1. GTDB lineage: Bacteria > Bacillota > Clostridia > Peptostreptococcales > Acidaminobacteraceae > JBGSUZ01. Next base: position 647,783 of record CAYOLV010000001.1, read on the forward strand.
ATGTAATTTGGACAGGCCTTGAAATGGAAGGTTACGGCGCATCCTTGCAACATTATGGTGAAGTCATTGAAGCCTCTGTTAAAAAAGAATGGGAAATTCCTCAAAACTGGAAGCTGATTGCTCAAATGCCTTTTGGAAAACCTACTGTAATTCCTGGGGAAAAAGAAGCACAGCCTTTAGAAGCTAGATTTAAAGTCATTAAATAGTTCTATTCGAAAGTCATAAATAACCCTGGCTCAAGTCCCAAGATTAACGTCAATCCTTTCAATAAAATTGAAGATTAGCCGAAAGTCCTTGTAGATTAGCCGTTTTTAAATGCCCCTTATCTCTGTACAATAGCAGTATCAAAGAGATAAGGGGTGTTTTTTATGAAAAAGCAATTGCGTTTGGTGTCATCTGTTATGGTGCTGGTATTTACTTTGTTTAGCTGTACTTTTGTGTTTGGCGCTCAAGCTGTTTCTGCTGACAGCGTGACCATTAAATGGTTTGGACATTCCAGTTTTGGCATTAGCGATTCAAAGGGAACAAAAGTAGTCACAGATCCGTATGGTGAAGGTTTAGGATATGAATTGCCTAAATTGACAACTGATATATTAACCTTGAGCCACGACCATTTTGATCACAATAACTTTAAGGCTCTTGAAAAGTATTCCCATCTTATTGAAGCACCTGAGAAATTTAGCCATAACAATGTAGAAGTAAAGGGAATCGCTTCTTACCATGACGAGAAAAAAGGGGAACTCAGAGGCAAGAATACGATCTTTGTTTACACCGTTAATCAAGTGAAAATTTGCCATTTAGGCGACTTAGGTCATGCCCTTACAAAAGAGCAAATTACAGCGATTGGAAAAGTTGACGTTTTAATGATACCAGTTGGAGGACTGTATACTATTGACGCAGAAACTGCAGCAAAAGTAGTAGGGCAGATCAATCCTAAAATGGTCATTCCAATGCATTACAAAACGGATGTCCTTCCTGCAGAGTTTGGGGACATCACCAAAGTAGACGCTTTTATAACAGCAATGAAGGGCTGGAAAGTTGAAAAAGCTGACCAATTAACACTGACTAAAAAATCGGTAGATCAAGCCAAGGGCAAGACCATTGTTATGCTGTCTTACAAGTAGTGAAAGTTGTCGGCTGAAGATTAACCGACCATAAATTTAAGTAATAAATTTGCCAAAGAGCCTAAGGAGAGCCAATGTCCTTGGGCTTTTTAGCGGAATTTGAATTGTGAAATTAATAAAATAGTTACTGTAAAAATAATATTGTATAATAAGTGCAAAAGCCATGTTCAGGGAGGTTTATCGATGAAATTGTTCACCTATGATCCATCACGAGAGGCTGCGCTTTCTATTTATTATGAAAAAAACGAAACGTTGCTATACAAAGACACAGAAGCTTTTCAATTCATTTTGATAACCGATGGCACTGCTATTATTGAGCTCAATGGAAAGAAAAGGGTTATCATGGCCCCCACCATTTTATGTCTGAACGAAAAAGATCAGTTGAACTTATTGGAGCTGGAAAATCTAAAAGGTCAGGGGCTTTATTTTGACCCGATTATTGTCAACAACGTACTCACTATCAGCAACTTGAGAGACGAAAACGTAGAGCGTTCAGACTCGGAACACCGGGACTATTTTTTAATGCTGCCCTTTATCGAGCGAACAGAGGAAGAAACCGGCATCATCCAACTGGATCAGCTTGCCGCCCAGAAACTATTGAAATTAATCAGCGCAGTGGAGAGAGAAGTCACCGAATGCTCCAACAATTTCTGGCGATGTAGAACCCGTTCTATTTTTATGGAGATCTTATTCTTTATTCAATATTTATGGACGGACAAAGAATCAAAAAATCAGTTCGAGCTTTACGAAGCTTCAGAGCTTTCAAAAAAAATTCTCATGTACCTGCATACTCATTACGACAAGAAACTCACATTGACTCAGTTGACAGAAGAATTCCACATGAACCGCACCACACTGTCAGAAGAGTTCCAAAAAGCAACCCACACTAGCGTCATGGAGTACTTGATCAAGCTCAGAATTTACATGGCTTCCACTATGATCCGTAACACTGAGTTACCCATTAATGAAATCATGTATAGAACAGGCTTTAACGACAATACCCATTTTGGACGCACGTTTAAAAAACACACAGGCTGTTCTCCGACGGAATATAGAATGGGATTTTAATAGTGTCAAACCGCCTCAATCTCTGGGGATTGTTTGCAGCAAAGCCATCTCGATATTGACACCCGTAGATTATTACTGTAAATTCTATGATATACATTAAATGAGCGTTGATTAGGACAAGTAATTTAAGCCGCAACTTTTAGAGAGATACCACACGGTGTAAGGTATCATTTGCCCTTAAACGAAAACTAACCTAAGAGCTGCAAATCAGTAGTCCAAGACGAAAATTTTGCCGGCGAGAGCCGTTATCAACTATTCAAGAGGTTTGTTTAGACGAACAATTTGGGTGGAACCGCGTTCAATACACGTCCCAGTTTTACGGGAAAGGTGTTTTTGCGTGGTTCTTTTTTTTATGTTTGATACTTTATGTAGCTCAGATTTTGTGTTAATGCATCAATGCTCATGTCCCAAAACATACAAATTTAACGGAGGTAAAAATCATGTCCATAAAAATCACCCTAAAAGACGGCTCAATCCGAGAAATTGAATCAGGCTCAACCGTCCTAGACGTCGCCAAAAGCATCAGCGGCAGACTCGCCAAAGAAGCCCTAGCAGGAACCATCAACGGCACCGTCGTAGACGTTAGAACAGTCATCACCCAAGACTGCGACCTCAACCTACTCAAATTCGAAGACGAAGGCGGCAAAGAAACCTTCAGACATACCTCGGCACATATCTTAGCTCAAGCAGTCAAACGTCTTTACCCAGCAGCTAAATTAGCCATCGGGCCAGCTATTGAGAGAGGTTTCTACTATGACTTTGACGTGGAAAAGCCTTTCAAACCAGAAGAACTGGAAGCCATTGAAAAAGAAATGTCAAAAATCGTCAGCGAAAAATTGGAAATTGAAAGATTTGAATTACCAAGAGCTGAGGCAATAGCCTTCTTTGAAAAACTGGGCGAAATTTACAAAGTTGAACTCATTCAAGACCTACCAGAAGACGCAGTCATTTCCCTATATAAACAAGGTGAGTTCACAGACCTCTGCGCAGGTCCTCATTTACTCAGCACTGAAAACGTAAAGGGCATTAAACTCCTCAGCGCTACTGGGGCATATTGGAGAGGCGACGAAAAGAACAAAATGCTTCAAAGAATATACGGTGTGACCTTCCCTAAGAAGAGTCAACTAGAAGAATATATTGAAATGTTGGAAGAAGCCAAGAAGAGAGACCACAACAGAGTGGGCAGAGAGCTTCAACTCTTTACAACAGCAGATGTCATTGGTCAAGGTTTGCCACTGCTCATGCCTAAAGGGGCTAAAATCGTTCAAATTCTTCAAAGATTTGTAGAAGATGAAGAAGAGCGCAGAGGCTATGAACTGACAAAGACACCTTTAATGGCAAAATCTGATCTTTACAAAATGTCAGGACACTGGAATTTATACAGAGATGGCATGTTCGTCATTCCAAATGGGGAAACAGAAGACGATGCCCTTGCCCTCAGACCCATGACTTGTCCTTTCCAATTCTTTGTTTACAAGGCGTCTCAACACAGTTACAGAGACCTTCCAAAGAGATATGCGGAAACTTCAACCCTCTTTAGAAATGAGTCTTCTGGTGAAATGCACGGTTTGATTCGCGTCAGACAATTTACAATTTCAGAAGGACACTTAATGGTAACCCCAGAGCAGTTGGAAGAAGAATTCAAGGATGTGGTAGACCTCATCAATTTCATGATGAACACCCTCGGTATTCAAGAAGATGTATCTTACCAATTCTCAAAATGGGATCCTAACAATAAGGCTAAATACGTTGGCAGCCCTGAACAATGGGAAACTACACAAAATACCATGAGAGATATTTTAAATCACTTAGGCATGACTTACACGGAAGCCGAAGGGGAAGCTGCTTTCTATGGGCCAAAGTTAGACATTCAGTTCAAAAACGTTCATGGCAAGGAAGATACAATCATTACCGTACAAATTGACTTCTCATTAGCAGAGCGTTTTGACATGACTTACATTGACAAAGACGGAGATAAGAAACGCCCAATCGTCATTCACAGAACTTCAATCGGTTGCTACGAGAGAACTTTGGCAATGCTTATTGAAAAATACGCAGGCAAGTTCCCAACTTGGTTAGCCCCAATTCAGGTCAAAGTTTTGCCACTATCAGACAGATTCCAAGACTACGCAGAGTCAGTAGTGAAAGATTTGAAACGTTCAGGGTTCAGAGTGGAATTAGATGACAGAGCCGAGAAGATTGGCTATAAGATCCGTGAAGCACAGCTTGAAAAAGTACCTTATATGTTGGTTGTTGGAGAGAAAGAAGCTGAAGCCAACTTGGTAGCTGTCAGAAGCCGTTCAGAGGGAGATCTTGGTCAAATGACCCTAACAGACTATAAAGCGGTCATCCAAAAAGAAGTGGATGATAAGGTTCTCAACTATAAATAATGGTATACTGAAAGAGCGACCTATCAATCATGCACAGGAGGGTTTTTATGAAAACGAAAAAGAAAGTAGCACTGTTGCTGACCTTAGTGGTTTTATTGGGAGCTGGCGCTTCTTACGGCGCAGTCAAAAATGAAATCAAAGCGGTTGTCAGTACCTTGGCGGCAACGTATAACAAGAAAACAGAGAAAATAAATACCTTGGTTTATAACAATGAAATTTATGTACCTATCAAAAAAGTAGCAGCGCTGCTCAACAAAAATGTAGCCTTTACAGCTGCCAACAGCAAAGTTGCCATTTCAGATCAAAAAGCAAAAGTGACTCACCCTATTGCTGTGCTGACAATGAATTCTGGGGCAAAAGTGGAGATTGAACTCTACCCTGAAATTGCACCAATAACGGTTGAAAACTTTAAGAAATTAGCGAATGAAGGTTTCTATGACGGCTTGACTTTCCATAGAGTCATCAAAGACTTTATGATCCAAGGCGGCGACCCTAAAGGGGATGGCACTGGTGGTCCAGGCTATGCCATTAAAGGCGAATTTATGAAAAACGGCGTAGCCAATAGCTTGATGCACGAAAAAGGGGTTATCTCCATGGCGAGAACTTCAGACCCTAATTCAGCAGGCAGCCAATTTTTCATTATGTTGGGAACTGTGAACAGCTTAAACGGGGACTATGCTGCATTTGGAAAAGTTACTAAAGGCTTCGAGTTTATTGAAAAAATTGGTAGTGTCGGCACAGATGGAGATGACAAACCAACGACTTATCAAGTGATTAAAAACATCACCGTGAAGTAAGCAGTTTGCTCTAATAGAAAAGCGCTAAAATCATTTAATGGATTTTAGCGCTTTTTATATTGTTAATTACAAAATAGGTAAGCCATTTACAAATTGTATTCGTGGTTTTATGAGCCACGAACTATCTAATAAAATTCGTCCAAGTACGGACTTCCTTTTCTGGAAGCTCAAGACCAGCATCCTTGCCCGCTTGAATGGATTTAAGAAGCCATGCCATGTTGTTTCCGAGAACCCTCATCGTCTGCATGCCCTCTAAGTCTTGAAGAACTTGATCTGGGGTAGAACCATGTACCATATTCCAATACTGGGAAGAGACTACTGGCATATTTGAAATGGTAAAGTATTTATTCAATTGATCAAAGGCAGCAGTTGAGCCACCTCTGCGACAACTGACAATAGCCGCCCCAGGCTTGTAAGCAAAGCCACTTCCAGCATAGAAGAAACGATCTAGGAAAGAAGTGATTTGACCAGAGGCACCTGCATAGTGAACAGGAGAACCAAAGATAAAACCATCTGCATCTTTGGCTTTTTCTAGAGCTTCATTTACAGTGTCATCATCAAAGACACATTTTCCAGAATTGGATTTTGAGCAAGCGCCGCAAGCCGTACAACCTCGGATGGGTTTGCTGCCCACATGGAATATTTCTGTTTCCACGCCTTGTTTTTCAAGTGAAGTTGCCACTTCTGTAAGGGCGGTAAAGGTACAGCCTTTAGCTCTTGGGCTGCCGTTGATTAATAAGACTTTCATGGAATTCTTCCTCGCTTTTCATTAATAATCATTTTGGAGTGGGCGCACAAAGCCCATCTGTTAAAGGGTTTCTAAATTACCATTTCTCGTAGTGAATAATATCGCTCATAGCTTTTCTAGGGCGGGGTTGCGGCGCTTCGTCTGGGTAACCAATGGTGAGAACTGCGACTACAAACTGGTTTTCAGGAATATTGAGGACTGGTCGAATTTGGTCTTGAGTGAACCAAGCGACCCAGCAAGTACCAAGGCCAAGACTTTCAGCGGCCAAAACCATATGTTCTGTGGCAATGGTAACGTCTCGGATAGCTTGTTTGAGCTCAAATTCAGTACTGATTTCGTTAACTTTTAGGTCAGCTGAATTCTCAACTCTAGGACTAATATCTGCCACACAGGCAATATGAACAGGCGCACCCATCATCCATTGTTGGTCATGTGAAACGTTGGCGACTTGTTGTCTGTTTTCATCTGACTGAACCACAACAAAGTGCCACGGTTGTGTATTTGAGCCAGATGGGGCAATGCGAGCACTTTCTAAAATTTCTTGTAACTTGGCGTCTTCAACCTTTTGATCTGCTTTATATTTTCTGATACTTCTTCTAGATTGGATCGATTCTAACATTTTCATAAACCTCCGTATGGTATTTTTTCCAGTTCTGTAGTATGATATCATTCTAGGTTGTAATTCCGATTAGTGCAAGTACGCACTTCTTTGTACCATAGTACCTAAAAAGATACCACGTATTCATTTGAGAAATTTAATAATTGTAGTAACCCATAGACACGAAAGGATTGATCATATGGCAGCAAATACTTGTCAAATTCAAATGGGGAATAAGGCATATACCTGTTCCTTTGAAATCGCCATCGACTTGATTGGGGGGAAATGGAAGCCTCTGATTTTATGGCACCTAGGAACCAAAGGGGTTCAACGGTTTAGCGAACTGAAAAAAATGCTCCCTAATATCACCCAAAAAATGTTGACGCAACAACTCAGAGAGTTAGAAAGCGACCTTTTAATCCATAGAGAAGTATACCCACAAGTACCGCCTAAAGTTGAGTACACTTTGACAGAACAAGGTCAGAAATTAATGCCCATACTCAGCGCCATGTGCCAGTGGGGAAAAGACTATTACGAACACGCTCAGCACACTCAAACAGAAGAAAGAGAAGCCCTATGAAAAACAAATTATTTAATGAATACCCTTTAAGCGAAGCCTTACTCAGAGCCATTGAAGGTCTCGGTTACACTGCCCCTACAAAAGTTCAGCAAGAAGCTATTCCTGCAATCCTTCAGGGCAAAGACATCATTGTTAAATCTCAAACAGGAAGCGGGAAGACAGCCTCTTTTGCCATCCCTATTATTGAAAAAATCCAGTGGGAAGAAAATCGCCCACAAGCCTTGGTCATTACCCCAACAAGGGAACTTGCTATGCAGGTCAAGGAAGACTTCTTTAATTTAGGCAGATTCAAACGCATTAAAATAAGCGCCTTAATTGGGAAAGCGCCTTTCTACATTCAAGAGAAAGAATTGAAACAGAAAACCCATGTTGCTGTAGGTACACCCGGCCGAATTATTGATCATATTGAACGGGAGACCATAGACCTGTCAGCCATTGAGTATTTGGTCATAGATGAAGCGGACGAAATGTTGAGAATGGGCTTTGTGGAGCAAGTTGAATATATATTGGACGCTCTGCCAAAGGAACGGATCAGCATCTTGTTATCAGCCACCCTTCCAGAAGATATTCGCGCCTTATGTCAACACTATCTCCATGAGCCGACCATGATTGAAATTGAAGACACCGACCCCGTCGCTGACCGCATTGAGCAAATTCGCTATGAAGTCTCAGAGCGGAATAAGGAAAACCTTCTATTAGATTTACTGGCGATAGAAAATCCTGACAGCTGTATGATTTTCTGCAATACCCAATTGAAGGTAGACGACATTACCAGCACCCTTGAAGAAATGAACATCTACGCCGACCGTATTCATGGCGGCATGGAACAAAGCGATCGACTGAAAGTCATGGAACACTTCAAACGGGGCAAGTTCAGAGTCCTTGTGGCAACCGATGTGGCTGCTAGAGGCATAGACGTGGAACAAGTAGATTTAGTCGTCAATTACGACGTTCCCAATCATGCTGAAAACTACGTGCATCGAATTGGTAGAACTGGGAGAATTGGAAATAGTGGAAAAGCCGTTATTTTTGTCTCGCCTTCGGAAAGAAGACTCATGGACGATGTCCACGACTATATACAAAGAGAAGTGCCACTGGGAATTTTACCTGAGCGGGAAGCTGTTTTAGAAGCGGCAGAAGCCTTTGAAGAAAAGCAAAATGAACGCCCTCAGTTAAAAGAAACCAAGGGCGAAAAGTTAAACGAAGGTATTATGAAGTTGCATATCAATGCAGGGAAAAAGACAAAAATGCGTGCCGTAGACATTGTGGGAACCCTTTGCAGCATTGAAGATGTTACCTCTGAAGATATTGGCATTATCAACATTATGGACATTTCCACCTTTGTAGAAATACTCAACGGCAAAGGGGAGTATGTACTTACAGCCTTACAAGATAAGCCGATCAAAGGCAGACTCCGAAAAGTAAACAAGTCTGGCAAATAATAAGTTTAAACAGGACTAAGGGTGTTTCGAATCCTCATTCAGTTCTATGCTTTTAGCTGGAATAGGAACAAGCGATTTTGAACCCCTTTTTCCAGTTCAATGACACTGCTCTCTACAAGTTCAAATTGATCTTCAAAGAGGTTTTGAATTTGGCTGTCTGTTAAGTTCCACACAAAGAGACCCTTAGGGTCAATATAGGCATTTTCAATGCACTCACCATCATCTGAAGTCACTGGCTTCAGATTTTGTGCGTTAAGGGAGTCGTCTTCTAAAAACAGATTCATTTTCAGGAGAAGTCTGCCCTTTCTATCTAAAAGACGTTCTGCGGCTCTAAGGAGGGTCATTCCGTCTTCTGGGTGGATACAATCCAGAATATTTGACAAAATGAGGCCTTCAATACAGGCGTCAGGCAGTGGGTGCAAAGATTTTACATCGCCCCAAACCCACTTGGTTCTCAGGCTTTCATAGTGACCTGCGGCGGTTCGTCTGGCAAGGCTGATGGCGTGGAAACTCAAGTCAACGCCAATGGTTTTAACAGCGCCTTTTTCTAGACCTCTCAGCAACATTTCTCCATTGCCTGAACCGAAGTCCATAAGGGTGCCCCCATTTTGAGAGACCCAGTTGAGGGCGCTTTCCAGCTCCTCGGAGGCTAAAATATTCTTCGGGTTATAGGTTTCCATTTTTTCATAAATATCGTTCCAGTAATGACTGGTTTTTTCGTAACGCTGGGTCATTGGGATTTCTCCTTAAATCAGATATAATAGCAGTAATGGACATTTAAATGACGTAAATCATATAAAAGTATAGCACAGAAAAGTATAGTATAGAAAAGGGATTATTATGAAGTTATCATTTGAACACCGTAGTGAAACGGTTGAATTTACTGTCAGTTACAGAAAGCGAAAAACATTAGGCATAGAAGTCAGACCCCCTGGGGTAGTAACCGTTGCGGTTCCCATGGGGACATCAAAAGACAGGATTATGTCAGCGGTACTGGGAAAAGCCGACTGGATTCTTCAAAAAAGAGACCAAATGAGAATTTTGTCTGAAAATAATGCTGAACCTGAAACCTATAAAGAGGGTAGTCCAGTTCAATTTCTGGGTAAGGGTCGTGTTATAAAAATCCTTGAAGACCCTAACTATGATATTCCCGCCATTCAGTTGGAAGAGGACTGTATCGAGGTGCTGACGGCGTCCCCTCATGAGGACATTGTCAGAAATGCTGTGGAAAAATGGCGGAGCCAAATCACCAAACAGCATTTGGAAAATCGGATAGAATACTATCAGCAATATTTTAATCAGACCCCTAGTCGCATTATAATCAAAGAACAAAAACGCCGCTGGGGCAGTTGTAATTCAGACCGAGAGTTAAGGTTCAACAAACATTGCATGAAGGCGTCTGAGAGAGCCATTGACTATTTAGTTGTTCATGAAATGAGCCATATGGTTCACATGAACCATTCTAAGGCTTTCTGGGATCATGTTGAGAAAATAATGCCCGACTATAAAACTGCCAGAGCAGAACTGAAGAAAACCATGATTTAATTGCTGACATTAGAAGTCGACCTTAGGAGGTTTTCAAATGGAAACACAGGTAAAAGGTGAAGGACCATTGGTCATTTTTGTAAATAATGGGTTATACGGCCAGTGGATGTGGGATGATATTACGAAGGCATTATATGATCAAGTAAATGGGTCTATAAAAACAATTACATACGACTACAATGGTTTTGGGAAAACACCTGGGATGTTTAAAGACATTCATCAGGAATGTACTCGATTGAGACAGTTGATTGAAAAGGAAAAAGAGGGACAAAGGGTCTGCTTGGTGGGACATGGTATTGGGGCACAAATTGCCATAAAAGTATCAGATTCAGTAGATCAAGTGATTGCTATCAGCGCACTCAATGAATTTTCACCTCTACAAATGAAGTCAGCCTTATCCAGTGCTAAACAGAAAAAACTCCTAAACAGAATCAATTGGTATGCCAAGCGGAGTGCCGAGTCCCAAGGTATCCCTTCAAAGCATTTGGAGAACTACTGTGAAGACAGTCGAAAGTTGTCCTCAGGGTGGCTGACCAATATGATTGTCGCCAACATGACTTTCGAATCTGAACAAGTGGATTCTAGCAAGGTCATGGTTGTTGTTGGAGAAGGAGAAAGTAAGCAAATGCTTACTTCAGCTTGTAAACTCTCCAATCAGCCTGTTATCATAAAAGGGGCGAGTTATGATATTCCATTCAAATGTTCAGAAGAAGTTGCAAAATGGATTCTGAAAGCGCTCAAATTAGAGTGTGAATAAAATAATGATAATCTTTTGAAAATTAATCTTGCATCCCGTGAAAAAAACGGTATAATAATTTTAACATAACAGAGAAAATGCGTTTTAAAAGAGCTTCGATTGAATTCTTCCTTCAGAAAGCCGGTGGTTGATGTGAACCGGTGTGAGAATTAGTCTTTCCACTCTTTGAGCAGTCGGTGATGAATCGAAAGGTTGGTAACCTTTATCTTACTTTATACGAGAGGTCGTGTTTCTTAGGAAACCGGCAATTTGGGTGGCAACGCGGATAACCTTCCGTCCCAGTAACACACTGGGACAGAAGGTTTTTATATTTTTTTGATTGAATAGGAGGGATTCCATTATGTTAGATTTAAAATTTGTCAGAGAAAACCCTGAGCTGGTTAAAGAAAATATCAAAAAGAAATTTCAAGATCACAAGTTGGTCATGGTAGACGAGGTCATTGCCTTAGACACAGAGCTAAGAGCAGCCAAGCAAGAAGCAGACAATTTAAGAGCAAACCGCAACAAGATTTCTAAAGAAATCGGCGGACTCATGGCTAAAGGATTAAAAGAAGAAGCTGAAGCTAAAAAAGCAGAAGTGACTGCAGCGTCAGATCGATTGGCTGAATTAGAGCTTAAAGAAACAGAACTAGAAGAAAAAGTAAGAGTGATTATGCTCACCCTGCCGAATATCATTGACCCTAGTGTTCCAATTGGTAGCGATGACAGTCATAACGTTGAAGTAGAACGTTTTGGCGAGCCATTAGTTCCAAATTTCGATATCCCTTACCATACTGAGATTATGGAAAAGTTGAAAGGTATTGACTTAGACAGTGCTAGACGTGTTGCAGGTCAAGGTTTCTACTACCTCATGGGGAACGTGGCAAGACTTCATTCTGCTATGACTTCTTATGCAAGAGATTTTATGATAGATAAAGGTTTCACATATGTTATTCCCCCATTCATGATTCGAAGTGAAGTGGTTACAGGGGTTATGAGCTTTGCTGAAATGGATGCCATGATGTACAAAATTGAAGGGGAAGACTTATATCTGATCGGTACAAGTGAACACTCTATGATTGGCAAATACATTGATACCATTGTAGACGAAAGCACATTGCCTCACACGTTGACCAGCTACTCACCATGTTTCAGAAAAGAAAAAGGTGCTCATGGCGTTGAGGAGAGAGGGGTTTACCGTATTCACCAATTTGAGAAACAGGAAATGATCGTCATCTGTAAGCCTGAAGAAAGCATGAAATGGTATGACGAACTTTGGAAGAGCACTGTTGAACTTTTCAGAACGTTAGATATTCCTGTCAGAACTTTAGAGTGCTGCTCTGGAGACTTGGCAGACTTGAAAGTGAAATCTGTTGACGTAGAAGCATGGTCACCTAGACAGCAAAAATACTTTGAAGTAGGAAGCTGTTCAAACCTAGGCGATGCTCAGGCGAGAAGATTAAAAATCCGCGTAGACGGGGAAAACGGCAAGTACTTTGCCCATACCCTTAACAATACAGTAGTTGCTCCGCCAAGAATGTTGATTGCATTCCTTGAAAACAATTTAAATGAAGATGGCTCTGTGAACATTCCTGAGGCACTTCGCCCTTACATGGGTGGCATGGCTGTCATCCGATAAACTCATCCGCAAAAGTAATTCATATAGAAAAAGAGTCAGTTGGTGTGGTGGCGCTAACTTTCTTCTAAACTCCCATATCGCTCCGCGAAAGTTGGGAACAAGCTCAGGGGGTGACCCCTGAGCATTTTACTAGTTTCGGCAGAATTATTGAGTCCTTGCCAATAGGATAAAATCTCCATTAGATCCAATACAGTAGGAGGAGAAACCATGAAGCTAGAAATGAATGATGCAAAGTTTCATGAGGTGAAACATGACATGGCAAACATTGTCGGCAGTCTATTTTTGCTGACCAATCGCCTTCAAACTATTATGGACAGAACCTTTGAAAACAGAAGCCTCACCACAAAGCAATGGTTTATGATGGCAGTTATTTCTAAGTTGTTTACGTCACCGCCAAAACTTTCTGATGTGGCGTCTTGTATGGGCAGTTCTTATCAAAATGTGAAACAAATTGCCCTGAAACTTGAAAAAAATGGCTATATATCCATGAAAAGAGACCCAAGTGACCAACGTGTCATCCGAATTACTCTAGCGCCTCATTATGAAAATTTTTGGGAAGAACAAGTGGAAGAGGATATGGCACTCTTGGAAGCTTTATTTAATCAGTTTACCCCTAAAGAAATCAGTCAATTTGTAGATTATATTGAAAGACTTTATATCGCCATTGAAAAAAGTGAGCAGTTATAGGTGATAATTTTACATTTTTATGATAAAATATGCCCGTTGTGTTTTGATGAAAATGTACGGAGGTTTTAATATGTCAAGTTTACCAAATTGCCCAAAATGTAAGTCGGAATATACCTATGAAGACGGAGACCATCTCGTCTGTCCTGAATGTGCCCATGAATGGACATTAGGTAGCGCCGATGTTACAGATGAACTCGTCGTTAAGGATGCCAATGGGAACATTTTAAAAGATGGGGATACTGTAACAGTCATTAAAGATTTAAAAGTGAAGGGCAGCTCTGCTCCATTAAAAATAGGAACCAAGGTTAAAAACATTAGACTGGTAGACGGAGATCATAACATCGATTGCAAAATAGATGGGTTTGGCGCTATGTCACTTAAGTCTGAATACGTTAAAAAAGCATAGTTTTTTTAGATAAGCAGAGTAATCTGCTTTTTTTTTTTGCAAAAAAACCAGTGGCGACTCACGATAAAAATTGGGTAAAAGGAAAAAGGAGTCTAAATAAACTGAGTTTATAAAGGGGTGTCAGTATGAAAAAAATAAGTCAAAAAATCATGTTGTCTATTTTTGTAAGTACTTTCTTGCTTGCAGGCGTACTGATGCTGACCTTCAATCTAGTAGGCAATCGGATCATCTCCGACGAAATACGGGAAAAAAATCAGTGGTTTTTAGAAAGTCAAGTTCAAAAAATGAATCAGCTCTATGGAACGTCTGAACAGGCGGTATTAGCCATGTCTTCCCTTATTACAGACGGCATTGATTATGCTCGTTTTACTACAGACCCTGATTATGCCGAAGCATTTATCAAAAGTCGTGAGCGCATCCTCTTGAATTTTTCTAATCAAGATGAAGCATTGATGAGTATTTATACATATTTTGATCCAGAAATAAGCCAGAGGGTTAATTCCTTATGGTTTGTCAGAGATGAAAGCACGGGTGAAATGGTGCTGACTCCAGATGATTCCGCCGTTGAAGAGTTTGTGAGAACCAATGAAGACATGCTTTGGTATTACGGTCCAATAGATGCCAAAGGCATGTACTGGACGCCTCTTTATGTGGACAGTGACCTCAATATTGCCATGATTTCTTGCACCTATCCTCTTTATGTGGACGGTGAAATTGTGGGGATGGTGGGCGTGGATATTAATTTTAGCGCTTTTAGTGAGGCACTCGATAACATGAAGATGGGTAAAAGTGGCTTTGCAGCAATGGTGGACCCTGATGGGACAGTTTTATCCCATCCTAAAATTGAACAAGGGAGCAGCCTTTTAGAAGCGGAAGGCGGTATATATGCACCCCTTTATGAGGAAATGATAAAGAAGGAGCAGGGTGCGTACGTCTATAGTTTAAATGGGGACCAGCATTTAGTTTCATTTACAAAAGCCCTGAACGGCAAGTTCTTCCTCTTCGACATGCTTCAGTCAGAAATGTATAACCAACTGAGAATTATGCAATACAGTATGGCATTTATTGCGGGCTTCGGTATAATGGTTGCCCTCTTTTTCTCCTCTGTGTTAGGCCGTTCCATTGGCAAACCTATTGCAAAACTTTCTAATGCAGCTGAACAGCTTGCTGTAGGCGATGTAGACGTCAAATTAGAAATAGACAGCAATGATGAAGTCGGTCAATTGGTGAAGTCTTTTGTTAAAATGACTGAGAATATGAAGCACAATACAAAGGCAATGGAAAAAATAGCTGCAGGTTCACTCCAAGTTGAAGTCGTGCCAAAATCTGAGAAAGATGTTCAAAGCAAAGCAATGATTCAAATGATAGAAGCCATACAAACCCTAATCAAAGACCTAGACGAGTTGGCTGTTTCTGCAATTGCAGGAAACTTAGATAAGCGCGCTGATGCTAGTCTTCATGGTGGCGATTATGCTAAAATTATTTTAGGGGTCAATCGCATATTGGATGCGGTGATTTTACCTGTAAAAGAGGCCGCAGATGTTCTTAAAGCAATGTCTAACGGAGATTTGAAAATTAGGGTTATTGGAGAATATCAAGGAGATCATGCTGAAATAAAAACATCGCTCAACAGTACACTAGAAGCCCTTTCAAATTATGTGAGCGATATTGCCTATTACCTCACAGCCATCTCTCATTCAAATTTAGAGCTTGAAGTGCAGGGTGAATATAAAGGGGATTTTGTCCAAATTAAAAATGCCTTAAATGAGATTATTCAATCCTTAAATAAAATTCTTGGCGATATGAACCAAGCGGCAGATTTTGTGACTTCAGGTGCTCAACAAGTTTCTGACAGTAGCAAATCTCTATCACAAGGCGCTATACAGCAGGCTTCCAATATTGAAGAACTCACCTTGTCACTGAGTCGCATTGCAGAACAGACAAAGAACAGTGCCAGCAACGCCAATTTGACCAATGATATGATCCATTTGACTAAAGAAAATGCCGCCAAAGGCAACGAACAGATGAATGAAATGGTAACCGCCATGTCAGACATAGACGCCTCCTCTCAGCAAATTTCAAATATTATTAAATTGATAGACGAAATTGCATTCCAAACCAATATTTTGGCACTGAATGCCGCTGTTGAAGCTGCCAGAGCTGGCGACCATGGTAAAGGGTTCGCAGTGGTAGCAGAAGAAGTACGGAACTTGGCTTCAAGGAGTGCACTTGCAGCACAAGAGTCTGCTATAATAATAGAGGGTTCCCTCAATAAAGTGGGTCATGGGACTCAATTGGCCAAAGAAACTGCCATCGCTTTAACAGAAATTATTGAGGGCATCAGGCAGGCTTCAGATTTGGTTGAAGATATTGCCGCAGCTTCTAATATACAAGCTTCTGAAATTAGTCGAATTAATTTGGGGATAGAGCAACTTTCTCGCGTCATCCAAAACACTTCAGCATCCTCAGAAGAAAGTGCTGCGACGAGTCAAGAGTTACTGGCTCAAGCAGGGGTTTTGAAAAAAATGGCAGCACAGTTTAGACTTAAACGACCATAGCCGATTCCCCCTAGGGTGATTGGCACATCTAGGGAGGGCATGAAAATGGAGTTACAGCAAAGTCAGCAGTCCAAAATGCATTTAAAGTCAGTCATCTATGTTGCAGTTGCGGCAATTTTGTGGAGTACAGCAGGTTTGTTTATCAAATGGGTTCAGTGGCCGCCCGTTGCCATCGCAGGGATACGAAGTGGTATCGCTGGATTGGTAATTCTTTTTTATTGGATTTTTACATATAAACAATTACCACCCCTACCCAATATAAAAAAGAGTTTTGGCGCCTTAAATTACGCCACTTTGGTCATGCTTTTTGTCTTTGCAAATAAGTTGACTACGGCAGCAAATGCCATTTTATTACAATTTTCAGCACCTATCTGGGTCATGATTTTAGGCGCTATATTCTTAAAAGAACCCATCCGAAGAAAAGATTTATTGACCGTATGTTTGGTTCTCGGAGGCATGGGGCTCTTCTTTTTAGGCGATTTAGGTTCAGGGAGTATGCTGGGAAATGGGCTAGCCATACTCAGTGGTGTAGCCATGGCAATTATGGTCATTTCATTAAAAGGGGTCAAGACAGGATCACCCCTTGAAATTGTCTTTTGGGGAAACGTTGTGACCTTCGTAATAGGCATTCCATTCTATGGCCAGATTACTTTTGATCAAATGAGTATCATTGGTATACTACTTTTGGGTATTTTTCAATTGGGAACAGCTTACATATTTTATGCAAAGGGCATTCAACATGTTACCGCGTTGGATGGCATTTTAATTACAGTTCTTGAGCCTTTGCTTAATCCTGTTTGGGTATTTTTATTTAATGGAGAGCAACCTACTATTTTTGCCGTTTTAGGTGGGGTAGTGGTCCTCAGCTCAGTTACTTATCACAGTCTGAGAGCAGAAGCAAAGTCCTAAAGGAGAGGTGAAGTTTCATGAATGAAAGTGAGCATTTTCGTAAGTTATTTGACTTAATGCCAAACGCCATTATCGTGGTTAACGACACCTTAAAAATATTAAGAGCCAATCAAGCTTTCATTGAAATGTTTCAATTTGAAAATCACGACAATGAAGAAGAGGATACTATAGGGAATGTCATGAAGTGTATTCGCAGCTTTGAAAGCGGCTGTGGGAACGCTTTAGATTGCAAACTATGCAGTGTTCGGTCAGAACTGACTAAAATGATTCAAAATGGAGAAGTGGTCAGAAACAAAATTGCAGAAATGTCTTTTTTGAGAAACGGGCAACCAGAGAAGTTTTGGTTAAGTCTCTGTGCTATGCCGTATTGGCTAGACGATCAAAATTGTTTTGTGGTAACTTTTGAAGATGTAACAGATCGAATGGTCTTTGAAAGAAGTATTTTACAAGCAAGAAAGGCTAACTTAAAGCTTCTTGACAGCCTGCCTGTCATGATTTATAGAATCGATAGAGAAAATAATTGCAACTTTATCAATCAAACGTTTAAACAATATATGCCTATCACGGAGAATGGTTTTTTATCTGCTTTGAAAGCCCATATGAGTCAAGAAGATTATCTTAAATTTGACAATGAGTTAAACAGCAGCATCCGTGAACAAAGAGATTTTAATATTGAAGTGCAAATCTTGTCACCTTATAAGATGTACCGCGCAGTTCTCGGGCTGGGGAAACCTGTTTACGACAGCCAAAATCAGTATGATGGCATGATAGGTATTTTTCTTGACATCCATGATGCCAAAATGGCTGAAACCCTGTATAAAAATAGTTTAAATAAATATTTTTCGCTTTTTCAAAATATGGAAAGCAGTATCAGTTATCATAAATTAATATTTGATGAAAATGGTAAAGTCGTTGATTCCTCCATTGTAGAAATGAACTTGGAAACTTATCGCATTTTTGGCAATGAGAAAAAAATGGAGATTGGTTCAAAACTCAGCGAAATTGATTTGTTCAGCGAAAATGAACGACAATTGCTACTTAGCTTTTTCCAACGTGTAGTTGAAAGTGGCGAAAATATTCAATTGAGAGAACACCATATCAAATCTATTGATAAATGGATTGAAATTGCCATTTACAGCCCAGAAGAAAATTACATCACCCTTTTAATCAGTGATATCGACTTCAAGAAAAAAGCTGAAATTGAACTGATTTTAGCAAAGGAACGGTCGGAGACTGCAAATAAAGCAAAGAGTGAGTTTCTTGCAAACATGAGTCATGAAATTCGGACGCCGCTGAATGGCATTGTTGGGATGATTGACTTGACTCTCATGGGAGAACTGACACCTGAACACAGAGATAATCTGTTGACGGCAAAAGATTGCGTAGGGACTCTCATAGACTTGATCAACGATGTTCTTGATTTTTCAAAAATTGAAGCGGGTAAGATGCGTGTCGATTCCCATCATTTTGAACTGAATAAGGTCATCGAAGAAGCGGTTAAAATGCACTTGAAACATGCGAAAGAAAAGGGACTTGACCTAAATGTGGTTTATGAGCATTTGGTAACGCCTAATTTGACAGGTGACAGTACTCGCATTAAGCAAATTCTTAATAATTTACTGGGAAATGCCATCAAGTTTACTAAAAAAGGCAGCGTCAGAGTGATTGTGAATGAAGTTCCTACTCAAACGATGGAACTGGTTGAACTCACAATAGCTGTAGAAGACACAGGAATCGGTATAGCCAAGGAAAAGCAGAACTTGCTGTTTAACAGCTTTACTCAAATAGACGGTTCTTATACGCGGGAATATGGTGGAACAGGGCTGGGTTTAGTTATTTCAAAACAACTGACCGAAATGATGTCTGGAAAGCTAAGTTTTACCAGTGAGGAAGGTGTAGGCAGTCGTTTCCAAGTCGCTATTCCGTTGAGAACCAGTGCTTGGGAAAATACAGCCCCTGAACAAGACATTAAGGTTGAGGAAGTCCGTAAAAAGAGAATGATTTTATTGGTAGAAGACGACCGTATCAATCAAATTGTCATAGATAAAATGCTGAGAAGTGAAGGTTATGAAGTTGACTTAGCAATCAACGGGATAGAGGCAATCCAAAAGAGCATGTACAAGCCCTATGATGCGATTTTAATGGATATTCAAATGCCTGTTTTAGACGGTCTCAATGCCACGAAACAAATTAGATCCAGTAGAGATATGAATGCAGAGACCCCGGTCATCGCATTGACTGCCTTTGCCCTAAAAGGGGATGAAGAGAAGTTTTTGGAGGCGGGAATGGATGCCTATCTGTCAAAACCTGTAGACAAAACACTTTTAGCTCTAACGATTGAAAAGCTTGTGCAAGAAAGGCGTTTAGAATTAGAGCGCAGAATGGCTGAGGTCGAGGATAATGCTTCAGATAAAGATTGGATGGAGGTACTGACTAAACCCATTTCGGAGAGAAGAACAAATGAAAATCTTACAGATTTTACGGAGCTTAGAGAAAGACAAGATCAGATATTGAAAATATTCAAAGAGGGCAATTTGCCTATGTTGGAAGTTGTGGTACATCAACTTAAAAATCAGTTTGATGCCCTTGGGGAAATGGAACTTAAGCGTTTGGCTTTAAAAATAGAATTAGAGTTGAGAAAGGGTCAAACAGATAAACTGGAAAACTATATCAGTCAATTAACTCACGCACTAGAGGGGTGGATGACCCAAGAATTAAGTGTAAATTCTATCACTGATTAGCAGGAGGCAATGGTTTGAATAAGGACGTATTGAAACTTTACTTAATTACAGATGAAAACGCTCTTCAACAGAGCACTTTGGCAGAGGCGGTAAAAGTCGCTTTAGAAAATGGGGTTACTTGTTTGCAATACAGGGAAAAAGCTAAGAACTCTGCTGATAAAATGGAAGAAGCTCAGAAATTGTTGGAAATAGCAAGGGCTTATGAAGTCCCATTTATTATCAATGACGACATTGATTTGGCCATAGCAATCAACGCTGATGGGGTTCACTTGGGACAAGGGGACATGGAAGCGGGCAAAGCAAGACAACTTCTTGGAGCAGATAAGATTATAGGCGTTACAGCCAAGACCCTTGAACAGGCGACAGCAGCTGAAAAAGCGGGTGCCGACTATATTGGCGTTGGTGCAGTTTTTCCTACCAGCACTAAGTCAGATGCCAAGGCGCTTTCCATGGCAGCTTTATGTGAAATTATACAAGGGGTAGAAATTCCAGCGGTTGCCATAGGTGGTATACATGAAAAAAATGTGTCTCAATTATTGGGAAGCGGTATTTCAGGTATTGCAGTTGTTTCAGGGATTTTATCTCAACCAGATATAGCAGCAGCTACAAGAATATTAGGCAATTGGGAGTTGGAGGGTCAGCAATGAAGAAAGTTTTGACCATAGCAGGGTCTGATTGCAGCGGCGGCGCGGGTGTTCAAGCAGACCTAAAGACTATGATGGCCCACCAAGTCTATGGCATGAGTGTAATTACAGCAGTAACGGCTCAAAATACTACAGGCGTCTTTGCTGTGGAGCCATTGTCAGGTGTAATGGTAGGTAAACAATTAGATGCAATTTTTACAGATTTGGAACCTGATGCCGTAAAAATTGGCATGATTGCTTCAAAGGAAATTGCTGAAGTAGTTGTGAGCAAACTCCTTCAATATGAGGCTAAAAACATTGTCATTGACCCTGTCATGATTTCCACCAGTGGACACAGACTCCTAAGCCAGGAAGCTTGCCAAGTCCTTGTTGATCATCTGTTTAGTTTAGCGACAGTGATAACACCGAACCTTCCAGAAATGGAATTTTTAGAAGGAGTAGCTATTAAAACTTCCGAAGATATGGAAAAGTGTGGAAAAATATTTTATAAAAGACATAAGACTTCTGTGTTGATTAAAGGGGGACATTTTTCAGAAGGTGCAAATGACCTTCTTGTGGAAAATGGGAATTTGAAATGGTTCACCCACGAAAGAATCGACAACCCCAACACCCATGGAACAGGGTGCACCCTTTCTTCTGCCATTGCCTGTCAATTAGCCCTTGGTAAATCCTTATCTGAATCGGTTTATCTGGCTAAAGTTTATTTAAGCAGATTAATTCAAGATAAAATGGACATTGGCAAAGGACGAGGACCACTCAATCATTGGAGCTAATTTCCTTTATTTTCAAGGTGTTCATTCATCACGCGTCCCACTTCTAGTATCAGCTCGTCTACATTAGGCGGCGTATTCAACAGTGACCAAGTTTGATAAGCCTCAGGGGCAATTTGGATAAATACTTCTGCTAGGTCTGAATCGAAATGAGTACCTGAACCTTCTTGAATAATTTGAAGAGCTTCCTCTACGGTCATAGGGTCGCGGTATGAACGTTTAGAGGTAAGGGAGTCGAAGACATCGGCTAAAGCCACTATTTTTGCCCCTACTGGAATTTCATTCAGGGTCAGACCTTCAGGGTAGCCTTTCCCATCAACACGTTCATGATGGTATTTAACAATATCTAATATAGGATCAAACACACTGGACATTTCTAAAATATTAGAACCTGTCACAGGGTGTTTTTTTATTTCGTCAAACTCTGTCTCTGAGAGTTTGCCAGGCTTATTGAGAATGTTGATGTCCACAGTGACTTTCCCTACATCGTGTAACAAACCGCTTAATTTTACGGTTTCAATGTCAGTAAAGTGAATGGCTTTAGCCAGTTCCACTGAATAATGGGAAACCCGCTCTGAGTGACCTTTAGTATAATAATCGACTTCTTCTAGAGTTTTTACCAAAATAGAAATAATTTCCATATAATTCCGATTAATGTCCTGGTCGCGCTTGCTGAGTTGGTCTGAAAGATTGTTAATACATTCGCTCAGTTCATAAAAGTCTTGTGAAAATGATAAGTTCATCTTTGTGGAATAATCAGAATAAGTAATGGACTTGATCTGATCAATACTAGTTCTAAAATTATTAGATATTTTAAGAAGCATATATAAGAGAACGATCATGCCTAGGACAAGCAAGCCTAAAATTACGTAGATTACTTGATTGGAACTGTCTAAAATCATGAAAGAAAGCTGCAAATTACTCACTTGAGTCTTAATATGAGCAGACAAGTAGTGGCTTAGATTATCAAAATGTAAGTGTGTAATTTGAGGTTCCTTGCTGGGAATGTATGTGACAGACACATCTGCAATATTCTTAAACTGTTCTGAAATGACATTTTTAATAGCATTGTCCACCTGGCGACCTACAGCCATAAATCCGTATGTCTTAGTGGTTTCGCTGTTCGTGAGAGGCGTTATGCTGATCACGTAATGTGATTCATTATAAGTAACAAAAAAACTCACCAAGTCACTTTCTGTCAAATTGTCCCCAAGGTGGGCATACATTTGAGTATATAGCTCTTCGGGCAAGGGACCGTAGGCTTCTGTAAAGCCATTAATGGCATTTTTAAGATAAATCAGATCAACTTCATAGGTAGAGTCTTCCACCAAATAAGCAGTAGCATTTGAATGAATCCAGTCTAAATCATTTCGATCAGTTGCCTCCACCAATTCAGTCCAATTGGAATGCGTCTTGGAAAGATTGCTTAACCGCTTGGCATTAGAAATAACCACATTTTCGATGGATAAGTCGACATCTGATGTGGTTTTAATCAATATTTCATTGTTTAATTCTCCTACCAAATAACGCGTGGCAAAAAACATACCCCAAAAGACAAAGATCATTGTGATGCCAACGAGTAATATGAGTTGAGACTGCAATCTTAGTTTATGAAATTTCATAGGCAAGTCCTCTTAATTGGAGTCAAAGTTATAAATTCAATATGTTTCATTATTTTAATAATACCATATTTTTTCAAAAGTATTCGCGTTTAGGCATTAAAAAGCCCGAGGGCTTTATTAAAACCTTCGGGCTTAAGATTAGGAATGAGTAACTAATGAATGAGGTTGAAAAAATTTAATGACGCTGGCAGTGTTGGCTTAGGGATTTAGCCATTTGATCCAGCTGATCAAAGCTAGAAACAATTTCCTTAACGTAGTTATTTTGTGTTTCAACACTGGATAAAACCTCTTCAACTGTAGCTGTATTTTCTTCTGTGTTGGCAGAGATATCACCGATACTGCTTAGAATATGAGTGCTGTAATTTTTGATTTGGGAGATTTGTTCTGCAACAACATTAGATTTTTCAATACTTGCATTGGAGTTAGAGACAATACCTATAAAGGTAGAGGAGACCAACTCTGCATTTTCATCGCTTTTTAAAACACGCTCTTGAACATTGTTCACTTGATCGCGAACAACTGCGACGTACTCTTGAATATTTTTGAGTATTACCGTGGTTTTTTCAGTCGCTGACTTGGTGTTCTCTGCGAGGACGCGAACTTCATCTGCAACCACGGCAAAACCTCGACCGTGTTCACCCGCTCTTGCGGCTTCAATAGAAGCGTTTAATGCCAACAAGTTGGTTTGAGAGGAAATATCTGAAATTGTAGATAAGATAGTACCAATCTCATTGGTCTTATTTGTAAGATCCTCTGCCATATTAACTGTATTTTGGACAATGGAGCTGATTTGTTTCATATCGGTGGTCATTTGTTGCATTTGATGGCTGCCAGAAGCTATGAATTGCACGTTGTCCTGAGAGAGTTTTTTCATTTCTTCAGAAGCGTTATGGGTGACCTCAATAAGATTGCTGGACTTTACTGTTGCTTGATAAATGTCTTCTGTTTTTTGAGCGACTTGAGATACAGAATGGGCAATGTTATCAAAAACATTGGTCAAGTCGTTTGAGATATGACTTGTTTGGTGTACATTAACTTTAAGCTGAGTACTGAAACCCTCCAAAGCCAATATAGTCTTTTGAAGATCCAATACTAAAGAGGATAAGTTTTCCTTTTCTTTTTCAGCGTGCTCACTGGCTTCAATAGCTTGCTGGCGAAGGCGCTCACTAAAACGGCTTTGGAAGATAAGAACTACCGTAATCAAAACGATATAGACGATATAATTGATCAAACTGATGGTATTGTGATTTGGAAACATTTTTTCTTGGTACATGGTGAACACGTAAAGGGTGCTGGCAATACTGAGAAAGCCTGAAAGCAATATGGTTTTATAGTCTTGGTAAAGAGCTACTAAAACCAAGGCGTAAAAGACAATGACGTAAGCCGTCATGTGTTGAACCCCAATCATGAGCACTAAGGAAACAATGAACAGGGTGGCTGTCACTAAGTATTTAACAATGCCAATTCCTTTTTTAAAACGAACAAATAGGCTGATTACAATGGACATGCCGCCACCAATAAGTCCAATGCCCATAATTGTTGCGATGGGTTTGTGCGTGACTAAACTCAAGGTAAAACTAAGTATGACGGAAAACCAGAGCAATTTTTCTAATAATTTGTTTCGTTCATGTAGCAAATCGAGTGGATTCAATGTCGTATTCCCCCTTAGAAGTTAAAACGTTAAAATTTATAATATGTACATATAATATTATACAAATTTTCTGTAAAAAAAACAGCCCCAATTTATGAGGCTGAAAATGCGTTGATTAGGGAGGTTTATTATATTGTCCGCAGATTATTTTTGAATTTCCAAATTCGTTACAACGCCAAATCCTTTATAAACTTTCAAGGTAACGAGAACTTTGCCAGAACGGGTGGCTAAGTCTAGTTGTGCGCCTGAATTTTCCTCAATAAAATAACGGTCAATGCCAAAATCAATATTCAAAATCAAATCGTCCTTTTGAGGGGAGATTCCTTTGAGATAGGCGTACCGAATCTGACCTTTTAAATAAAGCGGATCCGATGGGGGGGTCATTGAATAGCGGGAAACTTGGTAGGTTGTCCCACCTGCCACGGGAGCTAAAATCACATAGATATCTTTTCCGCGAATGCTTTCAGGTGTATAGTCTGATGGCAAACCATCCACAGCTGTTTCTTTAATATCTACTTGAGTCATGTCATAAAATAAATCAATGTAGTCCCCTCTAAATAAGTCAGTAGGATCAACTGGCAATGTTTGCAGTTGAATGGTTTGACCTAACTGGAGGGTCATCATGGGCTTGAGGGTTAAACTCAGGAGAATGATGACGGGTATAAACAAAGCGAAAATCAAGTATTTAGGTTCATGCCCTTTGATGTGATCAACTAGAGGGTCAAGTCGCAAACGATTAAAATCTAAAGGTTTAGAGTTCATGAGTCAGTCCTCCTTGACGTCTTTTTCGCTCAAAGGAATAGCCAAAGCCGAGTAAAATTAATCCGCCGACTATAAAGAACACAGACTTTGGCAAGAAGTCATAAGTTAAATCCACATAGTAACGAACAATCAATGCACAGATGAGTACAATTGCAAATAATGAGCCACTGTGAATACGCTTCAGTAAATAGAGCCCAAATAGAACTGCAAACCCTATTGCGGGAATGGAATATTCAATGCCTTTTTCAGACAAGTCCCACAAGACAGGGTTGGTAAGGCTTAACCCTGCAATGCCAAGCAGAATATTGCCGTGAATATAAGGTGTGAGCTTCTTTTGGTAAATTTGGAAGACACCTAGAGCCAAGAAGAATAAGGCAATCCAAAGATTGTGGATTTCCAAATCGATGGCACCGAAGAATAGCCAAAACAGCATGTAGGTGTTGACTAGAAATAGAAGTATCTGATTTTTGTCTCTTATCCACATAAAGTAATAAGGAAGTGCAACTATAAATCCGTACCAGGGAAACTGATTATATTCCAGAGTGCCAGTCATGAGCCAAATGAAGTATAAAATCAGGGTAAATGCAGCCAGTACAAGATCTTTACGCATGAGCACCAAGGGGATGAGTCCAGTTGCCCAAATGAAAAAGGTATATTGTTCTGCTACAGATAAATGGAACATCTGCTCGATTAAAAATAATCCTGCACCGTAGATGAGTGCACCTACATAGAAGAGTGCTGTGGCAGTTTTAGGGTACTTATTTCGATTGAAGTAGCCGCCCAAGTTAAAGGCGATAACAAATCCGATAATGACAAATAGTTTTAAGGGACGAGTCATGTCTTCCCAATTTGAAGCAATAAAACTTAAGACCCCAAAACCAATCAGCAAGCTGCCGATAGCAGTCAATACCCGTATAAAATTGAAATCCTTTGAAGGCTCAAAGCTCTCAATCAGTTCCGAGGCTTTTTCTTCAGTCAGTTGGTTGTGGGACACCCAATGTTGCAATGTGGTCTTTAAAAATTCATATTTATTAGGACTAATTTTTTTTGCGTCCATAGCATGGCTCCTTTTCTATTTGAAATAATTGACGGTTAAACGTGTTAGGTATTAAGTTTGATAGCTTAATTATACCCATTTCACCAGAAAGTAGGGTTAAATTCTCATTACAGGCACTTTAGGGAGGTGGTTGACTTACAGGGTTGATATTATGTTATAATGAGGGTAATTTTTTAGACAATTCCTTCTGAGGAGATGGTTATGTGTCCCAGACAAAACGGACAGACACTCGGGCTGTAGTCCAAGGCAAGGTTCAATTTGGAACCTTTGATCAGCCCTTAACCACAGTCAATTTAATAGAGAGTTATGAACCATTCGGCTGGCATACCCCTTTATGGTTTAATCGATTGCGTCTGAAGGAATGGGAAGCTTTTCAGATTATTTCAGACCGATTTTTCATTTTGGGTGCCATTTACCAGACCCATCTGACTGCGTTTAACCTAATTACCGTTTGGGATTTGGAAAAAAAGACCCTTCAAAAATGGCAGTCTTTTGGAAATCCTTTTCAGCTTAAAATGGCAGATCAGTTGAACAATAGTGCCAATATATTTAAAGCTGGCAATTTTGATTTGAATATTTCTAATCAACTGGAAAAGGGTTATTGTAAAATTCGAGGGAGTAAGGGTGATCCTAAGTCTGATAACCCAGATAGGTTGAAAAAAGCAATGTCTTTGTACGCAGAGTGGAACAGTTGTTCAAACCCTTCAGTGGTATTAATGCCACTTGGGAAAAACAAAGGTCTCTATACACATAAAGAAGTTTTTGCGGTGAAGGGTCAGTTGCAAATTGGCAGTGAATATTATGATCTGGGAACTGATGCCTACGGGATTCTCGACGATCATAAGGGATTTTATCCTTATAAAATGCATTATGATTGGGTAACGGGTTTTGAAAAAATTGGTGTTGAAGATTGGTTGTGTTTTAATTTGACTAAAAATCAGGCATTAGACCCAGAACGGCACAATGAAAATAGACTGTGGGTCAACGGCAAACAGCATCGCCTGCCTACCGTTGAATTTACGCATTTGGAAAATGGCGATTGGCGTATTTTAGATGCTAGAGGCTTGGTAGACTTAACCTTCACACCTCAGCAACATATGAATATTCACAAGCAATGGATCGTTTTTCAAGTGGATTATCACGCACCTTTTGGGTATTTTACAGGAAGAATTACAGATCCGGACGGAAACATATATCAAGTGAAACAAGCTACAGGAATGGGAGAAGATAAATCCTATCGTTTATAAAGGTGTGTATATACTTTAAGGAGGTTTATTTCATGATTATGATCAGTGCTTGTCTTGTAGGCGTTAGATGCCGATACGACGGACATGAGTTACCTAACGAAGACTTGGTAGAATTGTTTAAACAGGGGAAAGCAATTCCCATTTGCCCAGAGGTACTGGGTGGATTGGACATTCCAAGAGCCAGCTGTGAAATTGTAAAAAAAGAAGGTCAACAAATCATTGTGAATAGAGAAGGCGTGGATTGTACTGCTGAGTTTCTTGAAGGTGCCAGAATCAGCACAGAAATTGCGCTAGCTGCAGGCGTAAAACATGCTATTTTAAAATCTAAAAGCCCTTCTTGTGGCTGTGGTAAAGTTTATGACGGCACTTTTTCAAAACAGTTGGTAGAAGGCAATGGACTTACCGCACAGTACTTTATTAAAAATGGCATCCAAGTTTGGACTGAGGAAAACTACATAGAACACGGGACTTTTTAACACATAAAAAAGCTGCCTTGTCAGAGATAAACTCTGTTGAGACAGCTTTTTGCGTTGACTCAGATTTTATTAGGCTTGCTCCAAAAACTTTTGTATAGCTCTTGCAATATCCCCTTCAACTAATTTGTTGAGTTTGTCGACAATGACTTCTGGTTTTTCTTTAGTGCCAAGTTTCAACCAGTCCAGCATTAGACCGACAAAACCGTATGTGTAAAATCGGGCAATAAAGTGTCTGTCCTCAGTGGATAAGGGCTGATCTGCAGCAATTTCTGCGATAACACTCTCCAATAAATTAAAGGTCAGTTTGTTTAAAAAGCCTTCTAAATGATCTCTGCCCAGGGAATGGAATGTGCTCAGACAAAAGGCCCTGTTTTGTTCGACATACTGGAATATTTTCAAAAATCCCAGCTGCCAAGTGGCATAGGTTTTAAAATCGTTGATGGATTCTAAGGCTTCAGATTTAAAGATCCAGCCTAAGAGTTCGTAAATATCTTGAAAATGATAATAAAAAGTTTGGCGGTTCACGCCGCAGTCTGCCACTAAGTCTTTAACCGTAATGTGTTCTAAAGACGTCTTAGACATGAGTTTTTTCAGTGAATTGGCTAATTGTTGTTTAGTGTTGTTTGACACGTGTTTCACTCCTTGCTGATGTTAAATTACTCGGGTTTCCCAAAGTAATAGCCTTGTACAAAATCCACGCCTTTAGATTTAAGATAGTTGAATTCTTCAACCTTTTCAACACCTTCTGCAATAACAGCTACGCCATTATTGTATTTGAGGTGCATGATTTGATCTAGGCAGGCTTGTTTTTCTAGGTCATGGTCAATATTTCTAATGATTTCGATTGAAATTTTTATAAAATTGGTGTCCAGTGCATGATAAGCTTCGATGGTGCTAAAACCAGTCCCTACATCGTCTAAAGCCGTTTTAAAGCCCTGTTCTCTATAATAATTGAGAATGTTTCTTAAATGGGAATGACTTTCCACTTGCTCACTTTCAACCACTTCAAAGACAATTTGGGAAGCTTTCAACTGTGAAGATTTTATAGCTTCAACTGTAGACTGGAGACATTCCTTGGGGTCAAAAATTGCAGTGGGTATGAAATTTATGAAAAGGTGACCCGTCAGCCCCTTTTGAGCGGCCGTGTGCACTGCAGTTTCACGACATTGGCGATCCAAATTAAAAAGCAAATCTAAGGTTTTGGCATTTTTAAAAAGGGTTTTTGCAGACATGAGGCGACCGTCTGGCAATAAACCTCTGGAAAGAGCTTCATGACCAAAACACTCAAGGTTTGACGTGCGAATAATCGGTTGGAACAAGGTTTTGATTCGTTTTTGGTCAATCAGTTGAATGTAATCTCTTAGGGTTATGATCGTAAGCCACTCTTCTAAAGTTTGGGTTCGACCGAAGTGGTCAAAACTTAAACTTTCTGTACCTTCCAGGGGGAGTAGTTTGATTTCCCGATTCTCTAAAGCATTGAAGAAATCGCCTTTCAACAGTTCTTCCAGAAACAGCTCATAGCTTGGAACAGAAATAACCATGTGATTTTCTGAAAGTGTATAACTGTATTTTAGCATTTTTAAGACTTTGACCATTTTAGGTAGAAGGTGGTCTGTGGATGAGGTCATGTAAACGTTACTTTGGCAATAATCAAATTTTGGAACATTAGAACACTTTTTGCAAGCCATAATAAGTGCCTCCATTGTTTTGACATATCCGTGTTTTTACCCGATAATTGGTATAAAGCACAATAACCTTCACCAATAATACCATTATACCTAATCAAAAAAAGTTAAGAAAGGTGTTTATGATGAAAACTATGAATTTGGCTATTATGGGATATGGAAATGCCGCTCAAGCCTTTACGAGACTCTTAATTGATAAGCGAGAAGTTTTAGAGGCTGAGGGTTTCCAGTTTCAAATTTCTGCTGTGACCACTGGCAGTAAGGGTAATTTAGAATTTAGCGAAGGTGCAGACCCTGAAACGGTCTTAACTTATTTAAAAGAAAATGGCCATTTTAGAGATTTCCCAAACGCTTCAACGCCTAAAAGTACCCTTGAAATTATTCGTACCGCTGACTATGACATTTTAGTAGAGTTGACGCCACTTAATATCTTTACAGGTCAACCCGCCATTAGCCATATTGAAGAGGCAATGAATCGGCAAAAGCATGTCATTACTGCTAATAAAGGTCCGATTGCATGGCATTATCAAGGACTAAAACAACTTGCCGAAAGCCAAGGGGTTCAGTTTTTATATGAAACCACAGTTATGGACGGGACGCCAGTCTTTAATTTGGTCAAAGAGACCCTGCCTTATTGCAAAGTATTGGAGATCAGGGGAATTCTTAATTCTACAACTAATTTCATTTTAGGTGAAATGGAAAAAGGGACTGAATATGAAGTCATTATGGAAGAGGGCAGAAAAAGAGGTTTTGTTGAAGCGGATCCTTCCATGGATACAGAGGGTTGGGATGCTGCAGCTAAGTTGACCGCTCTAATGAATGTCCTGATGGATGCTGAGATGACCCCTGACCAAGTCACGCGCCAAGGCATTAATGACATAACACTTACGGATATTAAAGATGCTAACAATGCCAATTGCAGCATTAAACTCCTCTGTCATGCTAAACGAACAGAGGAGGGGATTAGGGCTTCTGTCATGCCAATGCGAATACCTAAAACCGATATTTACGCCAATATTGATGCAACTTCTTCCATCATCAGTATCAAAACAGACTTGATGGGGGAATTGTCTGTCATTGAGCATGATCCTGAAATTGAACAGACCGGGTTCGGTATTTTTTCTGATTTAGTGACACTCGTTAAAAAACTATGAAGCTCAAATGGATAGACAAACATTATCTGTACCTGAGAGATCATCAAAAATGCTATTTTTGTGGCAAGTCTATGCCATATAATAAAGTGAGTATTGACCACTATTTGCCTAAGAGCATGGGTGGAACAGATGAGGTGTTCAACCTAGTAACCAGTTGTAAGTCTTGCAATGGGTCAAAGAAAAATATCATTCCTGGAGACGTAGAAAAAAAACACCTTGAATGGTTTATTCAAGGTGTTCTGGCACGTAAAATACTAAAAGTGAGTTTATTGAGGATAGATAGTCAAAGATTGGACGAAATGGTTAAAAAACTTATTAAATCTTACGCCAGCGGCAGTTATACTCTCTTTGAAACCTCAAAAGAGCGGATTTATGTGAAAGAAAATAAAATCTACAAAATCACTGAAATTAGTCAAGAGAATTTTGAAGACGAATCTGATTAGTCAAAAACTAAATGGTTTACTCTCATAGCACGTAAGTTAGAGTGAAGCAAATAGGTCTGATCAGTATTTTGCTTAATATTTTCAGTGACCTCATTCATGAGAGATTTTGCTTCTTCACGATTTTGTATTGGGGCACGATTTGAACTGATCAATCGATTGACCCCCTCGGCAGATATATCTAGTGAAGCAGCTTCTGTAGCAATAAATTGAGCTTTTGCTTTTGGAGCAGTGACAGAAACGTTCGAAGAATAGGTTCCTGTACTTTTTGATTTTACGATAGGCGTGCTCGTTTGCGGCGCAATCTTATTCGGCGTCGCTTGTATGCCTGAGACAGGTATATTCACTGGATGCGTCGTCATACGAATCACCTCTTTAAAAAAATGACATAATTGCCTTGGTATTCTTTATACTACCCCAAAACGACAAAATTAATCATATTATTAAATAGTTTTTGTTTTTATTGTCAACCAATTAAAAATTATAGGTTGACAATAAAAAGTGAGTCCTTTACAATAGGTTTTGTATTCAATAACTTATTAAGACAATGATTAATTTTGGAGGATTGTTATTTTGAAAACCAGAGACATGATTTTAATTTCTTTATTTGCCGCATTGACTGCTATTGGGGCGTTCATCAAAATTCAAATAGGCATTGTGCCATTTACCTTTCAGTTTTTCTTCTGTGCATTTTCAGGTGTTCTCTTAGGTTCTAAAAAATCTTTGATGTCTCAGTTGGTATACGTGGTGATTGGTTTAATTGGTATTCCTGTGTTTACTAATGGGGGCGGCTTTACTTATATATTCCAACCCACTTTCGGCTACCTAATAGGTTTCATCGCTTGTGGGTATACGGTTGGTAAGTTGACAGAGAACATAAAAGAAATTACCCTTCCAAAAATGTTGGGATCAGTACTCGTGGGGTTATTCGTCATTTATCTGATTGGTGTTCCTTATTTGTATATGATTGTAAAATTATATATGGGTAAATCTGCGTATACCATGATGGCAGCAATTGCTTCTGGATTTTTGCCGTACATTGTACCAGACCTGATTTTAAGTGTGATTGTGGCATCTACATCAGTATATATACTTCCAAAACTTAAAAAAGCACGCTTGGTTTAGCCAAGGGTGCTTTTGCACATTAGCAGGAGGTGACTTAAGTTCAAATGAAACGGTTTAAAAAAATATACATCGAGACGACCAACATATGCAATTTAGATTGCAGTTTTTGTCCGAAAACCAATCGTGAAAAGGCTTTTATGTCTGTGGAAACTTTTGAAAAGGTCATTGAAAAAATCAAACCCTTTACAGACCATGTTTATTTTCATGTGATGGGAGAGCCGCTGCTCAATCCTAATTTAGAAGCTTTTTTAAAGTGTTGTCATGAGGCTGGTATTAAGGTGAATCTTACTACAAACGGGACTTTGCTGACTGAAAAAGGACAGCCATTGCTTGAAAATTCAGCAATGAGACAAATCAATATTTCTCTCAGCAGTTTTGAAGCCAATACCATTACGAAAAATATTGAAACCTATCTTCAAGAGGTTTGCAACTTTATAAAAAAAGCTTTAGAAAAGGGTATTATTTGTTCGGTTAGACTTTGGAATATGGACACGGCGTCTTTAAAAGGCGAGAATCAGTTTAATGGCAAAATTTTAAATTTGTTGGAAACCTATTTAGAACTGCCTGCAGACCAGTTGGCAAGCGCCTTACTCGAAAAGAACAGCGTTAAAATAGCTAAAAATTTATACCTGAACATGGCAGAAAAATTTGAATGGCCTGATTTGAATCAAGTGGAAGAAAATCAGGAGGTCTTTTGTTATGGACTTAGAGATCAGATTGGTATTTTGGTAGATGGCACCGTGGTGCCTTGTTGTTTAGATTCTGAGGGGAGTATCCCCCTTGGGAATATTTTGACTCAATCCCTTAATGAGATTATTGAGGGCAAAAGGGCAGTTGCTATTTACGATGGCTTTTCAAACAGGCGTGCTGTAGAGTCTCTCTGTAAGAAATGTGGCTATGCCGCTGAAAAACATTAATGTTGACAAAATAGAGCATTTTTTTTATAATCAGTTTTAATCAAATACTCTGACAGTTGTCAGAGCTTATAACATCTATCAAGAGTGGTGGAGGGACAGGCCCTATGAAACCCAGCAACCGGCTATTAAGCAAGGTGCTAAATCCTGCAGTTGACCTAGGTCAGCTGGGAGATAGAATACGGTGACTCTTAGACCTCTTCTGTTTTCCAACAGAAGAGGTTTTTTAATTAAGGAGGAAAAAATCATGGCATCAAAGTCAACTCAACCAATCAATCGAGATCATTTTGAAAGTATAAAAGCACTTTTTAAAAGCAAGCTCATCATACTGGATGGGGCAATGGGCACCGAAATTCAGAATCTAAAACTGACGGAAGCAGATTTCCGTGGGGAAGCTTTTGTCAACCATACCACGCTCTTAAAAGGCAACAACGACCTATTGGTACTGACTCAGCCCGAGGCGATTCAGAACATTCACAGAGCCTTTTTACAAGCGGGGGCAGATGTAATTGAAACCAATACCTTTAACGGCACCTCCATCTCACAGGCAGATTATCTCACAGCTCACATGACTGAAGAAATCAATTTTGAAGGGGCAAGGTTGGCAAGAATTTGTGCAGACGAGTACACCGCTATTACCCCTGATAAACCTCGTTTTGTGGCAGGGTCCATAGGGCCGACCAATAAAACGGCTTCCATTTCGCCGGAGGTGGAAAACCCAGGGTATCGGAATATTTCTTTTGATGAATTGAAAGCTGCCTATTCAGAACAAGTCCGAGGATTAATTCAAGGTGGAGTAGATTTACTTTTGATTGAAACCATCTTTGACAGCCTTAATGCCAGAGCCGCTATATTTGCGGCGGAAGAAGTCTTTGAAGAAATGGGAAAGGCCTTACCTATTATGATTTCAGGCACATTGACCGACAAAAGCGGTAGAACCCTTTCAGGTCAAACTTTACAAGCCTTTGTAGCATCTATGAAGGGTGAGTTTGTCATCAGTATAGGTTTGAACTGCGGGTTTGGTGCGGAACACTTGTCTAGCTATATACACGAGCTTTCTCGATCAACGGACTTACTGGTCAGCGTTTACCCCAACGCAGGTTTGCCGAATCCTTTAGGGCTCTATGAAGAGGTACCCAAACTAACGGCGCACTACATTCATGAGCTGATTGAAAGTGGTGTGGTGAACATCCTTGGAGGTTGTTGTGGAACAACCCCAGCACATATTCAAGCCATTGCAGAGGTGGCAGAAGGAAAATCTCCAAGAAAGCCACCCCATATAGAACCTACTACTGTTTTAGCAGGGCTAGAATCCTTAGTCATTGAAAAATCTAAGAACTTTATCAATATTGGGGAGCGAACCAATGTTTCAGGCTCGTTGAAATTTGCCAAACTCATTCGAGCAGGGCAGTATGAAGAGGCACTTTTCATTGCAAAAGATCAGGTAGAAAATGGTGGTCAGATTATTGATATTAATTTTGACGACGGTCTTTTAGACAGTGTCAAAGAGATGGAAACCTTTTTAAGACTGATTGCTGCGGAACCAGACATTTCTAAAGTCCCTATTATGATTGATTCCTCTAAATGGGAAGTCCTCGAAGCGGGGTTAAAATCCATACAAGGGAAATGTATTGTGAATTCCATCAGTTTAAAAAGCGGAGAGGCAGATTTTCTAGAAAAAGCCAAGAAAATCAAACGGTATGGCGCTGCTGTTGTGGTCATGGCATTTGATGAGAAGGGTCAAGCTGAAACTTTTGAGCAAAAAATCCATATTTGTAAGCGTGCATATGATTTATTAACTCAGGAAATTCATTTTGCTCCTGAAGATATTATTTTTGATTGCAATATTTTAGCCATTGGCACGGGCATTGAAGCCCATAATTCATATGGGATGGACTATATAAAGGCAGTGGCCTGGATTAAAGAGCATTTGCCATACGCCAAGACTAGCGGCGGGTTGAGCAATTTATCGTTTTCATTTAGAGGCAACAATCCTGTGAGGGAGGCAATGCACTCCGTATTTCTCTATCACGCCATTAAAGCAGGTCTAGATATGGCGATTTTGAACCCTGGTATGATTCAAATTTATGATGAAATTGATCCAGAACTTTTGGAAAAGGTGGAAAGGGTCGTTTTAAACAAAGACAAGGATGCCACAGACAAGTTAATTCAATACGCCCAGAATTTTGCTGGAAATGTGGAAGAAAAGGAATCTAGTCAGCACGTTTGGAGAGAAGCTTCTCCAGAAGAACGTATTAAAACGGCCTTAATGAGAGGCATTACTGAATACTTGGAAGAGGATTTGGAAGCAGTCAAGAAGACCATTCCCACCGCGCTAGAAATCATTGAAGGACCATTAATGAACGGCATGAGGGCGGTAGGCAACCTCTTTGGACAGGGAAAAATGTTTCTGCCTCAAGTCGTGAAAAGTGCCAGAGTTATGAAAAAAGCTGTAGGGTTTTTAATGCCTTCCATTGAAGCAGAAAATCTGGGAAAAGCCAGTCACTCAGCTGGAAAAGTTCTTATTGCAACTGTCAAAGGGGATGTTCACGACATCGGAAAAAACATTGTCGGTATTGTCCTTCAGTGTAACAATTTTGAAGTCATCGACCTAGGGATTATGGTGCCACCTGAGGAAATTTTGGAAAGGGCGGTGGCTGAAAAGGTAGACTTGATTTGTCTCAGCGGCTTGATTACCCCTTCTTTAGACGAAATGGTAACTGTAGCAGAGCTGATGGCACACAAAGGGATGACGATTCCATTGATTATTGGGGGGGCAACCACATCGCAACTCCACACGGCTCTAAAAATAGCCCCAAAGTACAGTGGAGCTGTGATTTATTCCACAGATGCCCCTCATGCAGTACACTGTGCGAAAAGTTTGATGGACCCCCTTCAAAAACCCGTCTTCTTGAAAGAAATTTATGAAGGCTATAAGGCAGTTATTACTCTTTCGGAGACTCATAAAAGTCCTCTTGTAAGTCTGGCTTATGCGAGAGATCACAAACCTGTATTTGATTTTAACGAGAAAACCATTCAAAAACCTAATCAACTGGGCATTATTCCTATCCAAAATGTTAGCGTCTTAGACTTAATCCCTTACATCGACTGGACGTTCTTTATGACGGCTTGGGAGTTGAATAAACCATTTCCAGCTATACTGGAAGATTCCGAAATGGGAGAAGCGGCTAAAAAACTCTATGCAGATGGCCTTGCCTGCTTGGAACGGTTTAAAAATGAAATTGTCCCGCGCGGGGTAATTGGTCTTTTTAAAGCAGAAAGTGTTGTAGATGGCATTCGAATCTACAGTGACCCGTGGGTTGAATTAGAGTTGTTCAGACAGCAAAAGGAGGGCAGCGATTATCTGTGCCTGTCCGATTTTGTCTCCACAGCAGGAGAGGGGAAAACGGACTATATAGGGGCTTTTGCAGTGACTGCAGGTGCAGAAATTAAAAGGATAGCGGAGAGTCTGTCACTTGCTGGAGACGACTACACGGCACTTTTAGTAAAAAGTTTAGGCGATCGATTGGCAGAGGCTTTTGCTGAAAAACTCCACGAAGAGGTTCGTAAAAAATATTGGGGTTATGCGCCAAATGAAGCGCTGAGTAAGGAAGCGTTATTAAGAGGCGAGTACAGAGGGATTCGACCTGCAATTGGCTATCCTTCACTGATTGACCACTCTCAAAAGGTCAAATTACTGGAATTGTTACAGGGAGAAATCCATACGGGAATAACTTTGACTTCCTCATATATGATGGATCCTGGCAGCAGTCTTTGTGGTCTCTATTTTGCCCACCCTAAGGCTAAGTATTTTGACGTCAACCATATTGGAAAAGACCAGACAGAAGACTACGCCAACCGCTCTGCAACAGCGGTTGCGACTATAGAAAAGCGCATAGGCACACGCATTAAGTATTGAACTGCGCATTGACCATTGACCATATAAAAAAATATAGATATAATGACAATAACTGTATTAAAAAAATTATATGATGAGTGGGTATGAAAATGAAAAGAGTAATTATAGGGTGCTGTTTAGCAGCAGTAGGCAGTTTTTCAAGCGTGTGTTTTTTATTGGCAGTGTCCTTTTATGTGGATTCGTTATCAGGTTGGTCTAGCCCTCCAGGACGTTTTTTTACAGCTTTCAGTGACACAGGCTTAAGCGTACTCCTATTCCCACTGCTGATTTCTATTGGGATCTTAGGCACAGGGTTGTACATTTTATGGCAAGAATATCAAGGTGACAAAAAAAGCATTTCTGTGGTTACCCTAAAAGACAATACTTTATAAGAGCCATAACCTCTCGAATATAGACGACGGGCATCATATAACTGTCTATAGGCGCGTTTAAATAGCCACCTTCTAAGCCAGTATTTTGGGCAATGAGTTGTGCTCTAAAAATATGAAAAGTATTCGTCGTAAATGCGACTTCATAATCCTTTTTGAAATATTGATCCAGCAGGTGTTTTGAGAACTTAAAATTCTCAACTGTGCTGGTTGAAAGATCCTCCAAAATAATTTGATTTTGGGGGATTCCTTTTTGTGTCAAATACCTTTTCATTGCCAAGGCCTCAGAAATAGTTTCACCATCGCCTTGTCCCCCAGAGACAACAATAATGACCTCAGGATTCTTTTGATGGTATTGAACGGCTGTATCCAATCGAAATTGCAAAACTCTTGAAACCTGTTCGCCGTGTATACCTGCGCCCAGTACAATCAATGCATCCTCAGAATAAGTTACTGTATCCTTTTGACCGTAGATTGCAAGAAATGAGATACACCCCATATAAAGTGCAAAACACAAAATACTCAAGGTGTAAATCCATTTTTTCCATCCCTTAGTACATGTTTTCTTTAACCAAGACCATAAACATGCCCATGAGAAGCAAAAAAGCCCAAGGCCTATGGTTGCTACAAGTCCAATATTAAAGTTGATGATTGTACTGAGAACTGCACCGTTCATAATTAGTAAAAGTCCTAGACCTCCTAAAAGAAGGCGAACTCCAAGCTCAATTTTTTTCATAGGGCATCCTTTCTGAATAGGCAGATGACCACATGAAATGATAACTCTGCCTAAAGCCATTATAACTTGTAAAGAATACCCATAGATATTACTTTTTATTGTCAATTTTCTCAATCCCTTGGCATCCTTAACAAAACTGTTTAGACTAGACCTAGACATAAAACTTGAGGAGGGTACAAAATGAAAAAGAGAATTTCTCTGATCTTAGTGATCATGATGCTGATAAGTTCCATTTCCGTGTGTTACGCAAGTGAAGCAACTTTAGCACAACAAATCGATTTAATCATTAAAAGCAACATTAAGTCCAGCCAGTTTAGCGGTTCGGTTATTTTGGCACAAAAGGGAAAGGTGTTACTCAATAAGGGATACGGGTATGCAAATTTGGAATATAATATTCCCAATAGCCCTAAGACAGTTTACCGTATAGGCTCTCTCAGCAAGCAATTGACTGCAGTAGCCGTGTTAAAATTGGAAGAACAGAAGAAGTTAAAACTAAGCGATCCTATCTCAATGTATGTTCCAGATTTCCCAAGAGGGGATGAAATCACATTAGATATGTTGCTTCACCATACCTCTGGGTTAACAGATCAGACCAAGCAAACAGGGTTGACGGCAGAACAATTGACCCGTGTTTCACATACTCCTGAACAATTGGTTGAAATGATTAAGACTGAAAAGTTAGGTTATGAGCCGGGTAAAACTTATTTTTACAGTAATCATGGTTATATTCTGCTGGGTTATGTGATTGAAAAAACTTCTGGCACAAGCTATTTTTCTTATCTGAAAAAAGAAATATTGACCCCACTTGGAATTAGCGGTATTCAATACGATGATAATAAAACAATTATTCCAAACAGAGCTGAAGGGTATCAAGTGGTAGAGGGTAAAAAGGTAAAAGCAGACTGGATTGACATGAGCAATCCTTATGCAGCAGGGGCTTTGGTTGGAACTACAGAAGCTTACTTAAAATGGCAAAGAAATTACAACAATACAAAGTTGCTGACGAAAGCTTCTTGGGAGAAATTCTTTAAAACGGGAGTCAAGACCAATCGGACTGAGTTAATAGACGAGCACTACGGTTTAGGGGTTATGTTGACAGCCTTTAAAATGACTTCAGGGAAAATTGCAAAAATCTCCTATCACTTAGGTGGTGTCAACGGGTTTAGAGCGTTCCAAATTCATATTGACAGCATTGACTTAGATTTAATCATACTCTCTAATAATGAATCTATCGCTCTTGAAGATATGTTATACCAGTTACTCTTTACACTGACGGCAATACTTTAATAGGAGGTCTCTATGAGAGCTTTTAAAACAGCATTAGCTGTTTTGATTTGTATGTTAATTTCAACTTGGACACCTTTGCTGTCACCATTTTTCATGAGCTTGGCCGCCATTATTACCATGCAAATCTCCACTTCAGATTCTCTAAAGATGGGAAGTGCTCGGGTCATAGGCACAGCAGTCGGGACGATTATAGGGCTGATTTTCGCACTGATTCAACCAGACAATATTGTACTTGCAGCGCTAGGAGTTTGGCTTTTAATTTTAATAATGAACAAATCCCACTGGAATACAGCTATTCAAATATCCACCTTCGTTTTTTTAGCCATTATGGTCAATATGAATGGACAAGATCCCTTTGTTTATAGCGCCTCAAGATTTATAGATACCCTCATAGGCGTTGTGATTGGCATTTCAGTGAATTATTTTGTGTTTCCTTATAATAACTTCAAGATTATTCAACAAAAATCTGAAGAATTGATTGAGTTGATGAGATTTCACATCGTACCTCACTTGGAAAGGGACTTAAGCCAAATGAAGCCCCAACCCTTAGAGGAACTGCCGAATATTCGCCTTAAAGTATTGGCATTACGAGACGAACTCAAGCTGTATAAAGATGAAGCTCAAGTTAAGAAAGTTGATCGAAATGATATATTGCCCTATGAAGAAAAATTTGAACTGTTGTGGGATATGTTTGAGCATATGAAACATTTGAACTTACTTTCTGAAGCTATTCAAAAGGCAGATCAAAACGATGATTGGGAAACCGATGAAGGGGCTCGAGTGCCCCTTCAAGAGTTGCTTATTGTTTACAAGTATCACTTGAATCAGATTGAAATGGACCTTTCTACGATTTCTTAATGGTTTCAACCAAAATAGTAGCAGCAACTTTCTGGCTGATGGCAATTTGTGTGCGAAAAACTTCAATTAAGATAGGGCTCTGATGGTCTGAATAAATAACGCGGATTTGTGCGCCTTGAAAAACTCCCATACTCATGAGTTTTGTCCTGAGTGAACGTTCTGCAATAAGCGTTTGAATTTTAACGTGGGTGCCGCTTTTAACCATGGTTAGGGGCATAAGTCATCCTCTTTAAACTAAATTTGTTTGGTAAATTTGGAAATATCACAAACTGTTCTTCCTTTAATACAGACTTTAAGGAACTGAAAACATAAGCATCTAATTTCTCTGGACATTCTTTTTCAATGTGAGTTAATGCTTGGGCATAACTCAGTGAAGGCCTGTAATTCCTTTTGCTCGTAATAGCATCAAAAACATCTGCAACTGCAATGATTCTGTCAAATATGGAAAGCGAATCAGCTTCCAAACAAGAAGGATAGCCGCTTCCATCAATTCGTTCGTGGTGATTGTGTACCATTTGCAAACTTTCCTTTGGCAGCCAAGTTTCATTTTTGAGAAGACAATATCCTCGGACAGAATGGGTTTTGATGACTTTAAACTCTTCTTCAGTAAGATAACTGGGT
This sequence comes from uncultured Peptostreptococcaceae bacterium, assembly GCA_964404895.1. GTDB lineage: Bacteria > Bacillota > Clostridia > Peptostreptococcales > Acidaminobacteraceae > JBGSUZ01. Next base: position 689,087 of record CAYOLV010000001.1, read on the forward strand.
TTATCCAAAATGAGTTTAGGAATCACCAGTTTTCCCATATCGTGCAAAAGGGCACCTAAGCCTGCGATTTTTTGATCTTCTTGTGAGCCTTTTAGTTGAGCTGCAATGTATACAGAAACCGCAGCACTTCTCATATTGTGACCCGCCAGAGAATGAAAGTCTCCGTCAATCATTTTGAGGAGTTTTGGAAGTGGAAACTGTTTCTGGGCACTATCAATCAAGTCACTGACGTATTGAATTAACTGCAATTGAAAAATAGGCTGAATCCAATTAGCAGGTCGTGCATTATCACAGAAGTCTTTGTCTAAGGTGTTAAAATCACTGTCTATGACTAACTCCCGCAAAGTTTCATACATATTGTTCACGTTGGATATATGTTTGTTTAGCGTCAATTTTTTCATTTATAAAACCTTCCTTGTCATGTGAGATGATTAAATTTCTACCAGAGTGTTTAGCCGTATAAAGCAGCTCGTCTACGCAGTCTACAAAAAGTGATTGTTCGTTTTTTGACAATGAAATAGAAGAAACGCCTACGCCACCACTGATGGTTACAGGTATTCGCTGTTGGTCTATTTCAAAAGGGTAATTTTCGATTCGACTCCTAATGCGCTCTGCAATTTGACAGCCCACTGCTAAATCGGAAGCTGGTAATAAAATGGCAAATTCTTCGCCTCCATACCGCGCTGCAATATCAGTATTACGGACACATTCTTTGATAATTTGTGCCACTTCTCTTAGAATAAAATCCCCAGCAATATGGCCGTAGTCATCGTTAATTTTCTTGAAATTGTCGATATCCATCATGATCAGGGTCAAAGGGGTTTTAACCGCTGCAATGTTTTCAAGTGATTGGTAAAAGGCTTGGTGATTAAATAAATCGGTTAAAAAATCAGTTTTAGAAGACTTCTCTAGCAGGCGATTTTTATATTCTATTTCTTGCAAGATAAAATGATTTTCATCCATCAAGCGGTCAAATATTTTATTGATTTCGGAGACCAGAAAGCCCCAGAAAAAGATGCCTATACTTTGAACAATGATGGTAATGATGGATAGATCTGTTTGTGAAATCAGCTTTAGCTGGATTATACAAATCAACAAAGCAGAAACCATGCTGCTTTTTGTCACGTCTACATTGGGGCTGTGAAGACTATGGGTTAAAATTACCATTAGTGATAGAGGCATCATCGCACCGTGATAGGCAGGGTACATCAGAATAAAAGTTGTAATAAGAAGCACATCTGCAAAAAATTGAAAATACCCCCAAGTAAGAGAATGTATTCGACGTTCTCTATTTTTAAGCCAATAAACGATTTCAATCATGTAATAGAATAATGCCAGTACAATAACGAAATTTCCTGCAGGATGTGGAATCAACTGAAACTGAAAATGGATGAGCATCATAAAAAGCAGGCTAGTCCAATGTGTGCCCATGTATAGTTCTTTAAAAATGTCTCCTTTATAAGTGGAAGACATAGAAACACTCCTTTCTTAATTGAGAATTATTATCATTGTTAATACAATAACAGAAAATCCTTTCCCTTGTATGCTTAAAATCCACTTGTCCAAAAAAAAGAAAAGCACTTCCAAAAATAATGGAAGTGCTAAATAGGTAAAATTCTAAAGATTTATTACCTTAGTGACCTGTATAAATACGGATAGCTTCTTTGAGGAAAGCAGCAGTACCCGGTTGTTCTTTGTCATAATATGCAGTGAAGCGCGGGTCCTCTGTGTACATTTGTGCGATGCCGTAATGGGCTTCTTTGTTATATTGTCCTTCAGGCCAATAGTAGTTGAGCCATTGACGGTGTAAGTCTGCTACTTTCTGAGCTATTTCACTTGAAGGGTCACCTAGCTTATAAGCTTCTGCTAAGAGGCTGGTCAATTCGTTGGAGAGGGCAGTGTGTTTTTCATGATCCCCTTCGCTCATATTCATTATTTTCTCGTTAGAACTGTTGACCATGTCTTCCCCATACTTTTCTCTTATTTCTTTGCCGTATTTCATTTCATTCTCTTCGACCATTTTTTTCTTAAAGCCTTCAAATTTCTCTTTATCTGACATTAGGATTCTCCCTTCTGTATTTGCAATAGTTTTGTTCACATTTTCTATCAATTGATCCAGCTGAGATCGTTTTTCAAGAAGTCTCTCTCGATGTGCCATCAGCGCTGCAGCACTGTTAAAATTAGGCGATGTAACAATGGTGTGAATCTCTTCTAAAGATACCCCCAGTTCCCGGTAAAAGAGGATCTGTTGAAGACGGTCAACTTCAAATTGACCATAAACCCGATACCCCGAAGAATTGATTCTCGCCGGCTTGAGAATGCCAATTTCGTCGTAGTACCGAAGGGTTCTGCTACTGACCCCCGCTAATTTGCCCAATTTCTGAATGGTATATTCCATGAGACCACCTCCTGATAATTTAATGATACACCTTTACGTTACGTGAAGGTCAAGGGGGAAATAAAATAAAAACGATGTAAAAACATAGAATATTCACAAAATTTAGTTTTCGGACTAGGAATATATTGACAATCGTATAAATAAAATTGTACGATTGATTGGTGCGTTTTAAAATATAGAAATAATTCCAATGTATGGAGAAGGAGAAGACAGAAATGCTTAAAAAAGTGACAGCAGTTTTAGTAGGGAGTATTATGCTTGTTCAAGGACTTATTACAAGTCCTGTATTTGCGCAAGCAGAGCAGTATGAATATGAGCGAACAAAGATCAATTATTCGGTTCAGGAGGTGGAGCAGAGGAATTTACATGGAAATGTGAGCGTTGCGGGTCGTTTTGAAGATTGTAAGGTAACGTTATTGGATGCATTAGAAAAAAAATATGGACGTTCTGGGTTTGGCGAGTATGTCATAGATCAGAATACAGGAAATATTAGTGGCGTTAAACCCTATTCCGTGAACGAGACCAACTTGCGCTCATACCCAATTTTGTACAGACAACAGACTAATCAGGTTTTATACAAATATGCATTTGAACTTATAGAAATGGTTGACGGCGGTTCTTTATACATGATGAGTCAACCTATGAACGAAGTATCGACAGAAGGTTATATCAATATACAGAAAAATTCGATAACCTCTTCTGCAGCAATACACGTTGAGCCGAGCATCGAAGCCAATATGAGCATGCAGCTCATGGGGAAATTAATTCCTATTGAACCACCTAAGAAAAAGAAGAATGACTACTGCGAAATTACTTGTAAAATATACGCGGTAAATGTCGTGTCCTCGTTGTCTCCAATCAAAGAAAAAATTATAGCTGGTGCAAATGACTACCCCTTAGATGGCATAATGAATGGCTACTATTATAAACGGTTATCTGCAATTAATAATATTTCACCACCTTTAATAAATGAAGTGCAAATAAAAGCTGATACACGAGGATTTACAGTATCACTGACAACTGGAAATATTGCAGCAGATTTAGATGCAAAGCCATATCAGATTATTATTAATAATAAAGCAAGCAACTGGTGGGCAAAACCATATTTTGAAGTAGAACAATTACTGCCTAATAAAATTTATGCAATAACCGTAAGACTTAAGGGCATAAACGGCAAAATTGTTGAAAAAAAATTCAATAAAGCAACCTTAGCTGAGAAACCAAACATAGAAATTACTAAATTAACATTTTCGGATATAAGATTAAAAATTACAGATGAAAATCCTGTAAGTACAAAATACCAAATTAAAATTGGAGAGAAATACGTTCTTGAGAACGGTCAAATGAGTCCTATAGAACAGTGGATTCTTATACCAAGTCAACAGATTACAATTATTGAAAATCTAACAGAAGCAAATAGCAAAATCAGTGTAAAAGCTAAAAATGAAGATAATGTGGTGACTACTGAAGCAGTGACACAAGGAGTGTCTCCTAGTAAAGGGGAGCAGTATTCATTTGAAAGGACAAAGGTGAGTTATTCGGTGAAGGAGGTAGCAAAACCTAAATACTTGAAGTTTGAAAGCTATCCGGGTCTTTACAGTGAGTGTAAGGATCAAATTTTAGCATCCATTAAAAGTTACTTTGGAACTGAGTGCTATGAGTCTTATAGTTTAGACCTATTTTCTGGAATTTTAGCAGAAGTAAGCCCATATTCACTAACCACCGCAGATTTACTAACTGGAATAGAATTTTACATTAAAAAGACAGATCAACAGTTCTGTAAGTATGTATTTGGAATTGCTGAAGTTGATTCTAATGGTAAGTATCTAAGTAGCAAACCTCCATATGAGGAAATGAGCGGTATAAAAATAAACAAACTAGATAGCATTGAAATGACTTCACAATCAGTGGTTACTGACGGTTTTATTCATGACCCAGTAGTACCTGTTCGAGGTAACACCACCGAGGTGATTTATTCCAAAACTGATGTAAACATCGCCTGGAAATTCGAAGGAAATAAGGAAATAATTATTGCTGGTGCTGGTGATTATCCTATGGACGGCCATTTCAACGGTTATTATTATAAAAGATTGTCGACTGTTAGAACGGTTCCACTACCAGTGATAAATGATGTCAACGTTAAAGTTGAGCCTAATATGTTTGGAATAACTATATTAACAGACAGTTTGCCCTCAGATTTGGACAGCAGTCCATATAAATTTATAGTAAATGGAGTAGAAACAAAATGGCAAACAAGCCCATATTATGAATTTAACAGTAAGGACATAGCACCCAATACGAGCTGTAAAATTGTTGTAATGCTAAAAGGTTTGAATGACAAAGTTGTTGAAAAAACACTCTATAAAATGACATTGGCTGAAAAACCCAATTTGGAAGTTACGAAATTATCCAACACAATCTTAAAATTAAGAATTTTAGATAAAAACCCAGCAAGTACAAAATACCAAATCAAAATTGGAGAAAAATATGTACTTGAAAACGGTCAAATGAGTGCAACAGAACAGTGGATTGCTATTCCAACTAAAGAGATTAACGTTATAGAGAACCTTACCGCAACAAACAGTAAAGTCAGTATAAAGGCTAAAAATGATGAGAATGTACCTTCAAGTGAAACAATTCTTACACTAAGCCCTTCGTTGATCAATTATTTAAAAGTTACTGAAGGGACTTATGCCATAAAGTTGAAACTATCTCCATCTGTGGCTACTACAACACTTGACAAAGCTCCTTATCAGTTCGTAGTTAACGGACAAGCGACAGAGTGGGGCAAACTGCCTTATTACACGGTTATGAACTTACAGCCTAGTTCAGAATACAAGTTGATTGGACGAATTAAGGACAGCAATGGTTTCATTAGTGAAATAGAAGTTACTGGAAAAACACTATCGCAAGAGCAAAATTTGACTTTCACATATGACAACGCAAGTATGCTCATGGGAATTGAGCAACAAAATTCGAGTGACTCTTTCTATTATGACAGTTTGGGAAATCTGATTCTAAAGTTATTTACGACAAAATAAATGGAGGTATACAAAATGAAATTTAAGAAGTTAACAGCCATACTAATTGCAACTTTAATGATATTTGAAATGATTCCAATTGAACCAAATTACGCTAATGCCCAACTCTCTTCAGAGGAAAATACAACTAAAACTGTTGAGACATTTGAAGTTCCGCCAAGTCCAACTACCCTTGAAGTGGATGTAGTATCACAAATTTTTAATACAACAGTAGACAAAGAGATAAATAAGAAAGGTGAAGGTACAGACAATAAGAACAATGAATTATCAACTGATTCAAATAGCAGTGACAGTTCAAACTATAGTAAATTCAACACATTAACGGCTCCATTTGCTATTAATAATTTAAGAAATAAAAATTATGTGTTAGCAGCTGGTGAAACAATTTCGCCAGTTACGGGAGATTTGACACTCAATTATACAGACCTGTCTCTACCGGGTAGAAATGGACTAGACTTATCTGTTGGTAGAACCTATCAAAGCAATCAATCCCTTTTGGGAGACAGAGCCTTAAGTAGACAAGGTATACTGTATCAAGAGAACTCAACCTATCTGAATAATAGATATTTTTTAGGAAGTGGCTGGTCGTTTAATTTCCCTTCTGTGGAAGTAAGAACACAAAATAGTAATTCAGAATTGTATTATCACGATGGATTTGGACAAATTGAGCATGTGGTTTTTGGAGGAACTCAAAGCAATTTAGAAAAGCATTATGAAAACGATGCGAAGTTTGATAGAGATTGTTCTTTTTCAAATGGGCAGATCCAATCAGCCTATGTATATATCTCTCAAGATCAAACCAAACAGTATTTTTCTAAAGATGGTCGACTGCTTGGCATTGTTGATCGTTTTAATAACAAGATGACCTTTAAACATAAAGACACACTCGTTGCCAATTTAGTCCCCAATTTTGATTTTGCTTATTCCGAAGGTCAAAATGGATTTGGCTGGACTAAGACTATTGGAAATGGGATGGGATGCGATTATGACCCAACTTCAGGTTATGGTGATAAAACTTCATTAAAATACTGGTCTGGAAATGAGAATGCATCTGCAGTTGAATCATATAGCCAATTTATAGAAGTAAAACCAGAACAAAATTATAAACTTGAAGCGTTTACTAAAAATCAATTAGTTAATGGATCAAGTCAAATCGGTTATGTTGAGTATCGAGGCCTTGTTAATGATTCAAGCTATATTAACAATACTAAGATGTTTGACATAGCAACTAGTGCGGATTGGACAAAAAACGAAATTAAGTTTACAACGAGCAAAGACACTCAGTATGTAAGGCTAATCTTTAAAAATACTGGAAAAGGCGTTAGTAGAATAGACAATATTGTACTAGGAGAAGAGTGGCCTTTAATTGATGAAATAACAGACTCTGTTGGAAGAGTTATTCGTTTTAATTACACTAACAATCTATATGACACTGCAACTGATGGAAAAGATTCAATTGAAGTTACAGTTTCAAACCCTTATGATGGCAGACGTGCAAACATTAGATACGATAAGGAACGATTAAAGTTAGAGTATAGTGGATATGATAAGCTAGGACCGAGCAAATCATTAATGTGTAAAGAAGGACGTTTGTTTACTTCCCTTCGACAAGCTATAGTTTCAGGGGACACAACAATCTATGGTTACGAGTATGGAAAAGGCAAGTATTCTGCAGACAAGAAGTCACTAACAGAAGATTCTTGGAGTGGGTACTATTTAAATTTAATAAGTACTAATACTGTGAGAGAGAAAACCGCTTTTGAGTATGAAGAGACCATTAAAAATTTAGGAGACATGGGTTGTTTTCAAACTTGGAGGGTATTATCAAGATCGAATTATCTAAATACAGGTCAGCAGATTGGAAATAAGACTGGGTATCAAAAATATAGCTATTCGAGTAGTAAAAACTCAAAATTATATACCAACGAGACTGGCTATCCTGATAACATCTCTGCCGATGATGAATCATTCAAGATTAATACGACCATGTCACAGTTGAATGGAATTGTTAAAAAATGGGACTTTGCAGGTTCGAAATTAAAAAAATCTTCAACAATGGATGCTGACAATTTAGAACAGGCTATTATTTATGAAAGTTATCATCCTGTATTTAAAGATTCTCCTACAAAGATATGCTTATCAACCGCAAAACTAACAGGAAATAATTCTGGAACAGGACAAACTGTCTTACAGGAATCCAAGCAGTACATTGAAAATACCTACAATGACTGGGGTGGACTTGCATCTACCACTAAACCTATGACCTCAGAACAGTTGGCTAATGTCAGTGAGAAGCAAAAACTGACCACAAGTTATGAGTACAACCCAACATTTAAACTGCCAACAAAAACAAGCTACTATCAAAACAGTGACAGACAGGTAAGCGAGACCTGTGCTTATACTGCTCTAGGACAACTAGAATACATCATAAACCTGAGGGGGGAGAAGACCGCTTTTGAATATGGTCTGCCAAATTACCCAGGACTAGTAACCAAACAGACCCAGTTCACAGGAAAAGGGAGTTCGACAATCACAACCTTCGCTTACGGGGCTAGTGGAGGTACTGCATACCCTACAGAAACTACAACACCTTATACCAAGTCAAACGGAACCGCAACTAATAGTATCACAGCAAATAGTACAGTCAGAACTGAATATGAAATGCTGTTTGGCAATCCAAAATCAGTAACGGATCCAAATGGAAATACAACCCAATATAGTTATGATACAAATGGTAGATTAACGGATGTAACCTACCCGGCAGTGTCAGAAACTGATGGACAGTATGTTTACCGAGAAAATTACCAATACCAAACATTCGACTTTGCAGAACCTGTAAGTTTCTGGCTTTTCAGTGTGATTACCCAAAAAACAAAAACGCCAGTAAGCGGTGGTGAAACAATTCTTTACGACAAGAAAAAAGAGTATTACGATAGTGATGGCAAGCTTCACTTAAGGGAACAGAACACCACAGAACTCGTGCGCCCCAGCATGAGCAGCTACACATACGACAACTACGGACAATTAAAAAGCTCAAAAAACCCAAATGGCAATCAAGTTTTCTATAGCTTTGATGGTTGGGGAAGAGCCAAAAGCGTTACTGACCCTTACGGTAACAGTTATGTTTGCGACTACGACCCAATTAACCGCACTAAAACCACGTCATTCCTAGCAACAGGAACTAGCGGTGCTCAAAAACAACTTACAGAAACCTACGATCAATGGGACAGACTTGTTAGAAGAACTGCTTACCCAACTGGAACAGAACAGGACAAACTAGAAGAACGCATTAACTACGACTATCTAGGAAATGTGTTAGATGTTACCAATCCAAAAGGCGAAACTACTCATTACACATACTCACCAGCCAATGAACTTATCAAAGTAACGGAGCCAAGCGGCGACGCAGTGGACTACTCTTACAACAGTTTTGGTGGGCTTACTGAACAAAAACAACATGAGGGCGCTAAAACTTTTACAAAGAGTAAATACTACGACGGACGCGGTGTTTTAACCCAGTTAAATGAAGCAAACGGAAGAGTCAGTAAGTTTATTTGCGATGCCATGGGTCTGCCAATAGAAATTAACGAAGCAGGCAGCCGCACTAAAAAACTGAGCTATGACACCCTCAACCGAATCACACAAATCAATAGCGTTGACGAAAGCCTCAAAACCAGCTATGGAACTTATGGCGTAGAAAAACTAGAAAGTCTAAAATCAGGGGTAGCCACATCCACCCTAAATTTCGGTTATAACAAAAGGGGTCTTATTTCCGAGAGTACAAGAAACGGCAAAACCACCCGCTTTGAATATGACCCAGCAGGCAACGTGACCAAAATGACCACCCCAGAAGAACTGGTACAAAGTTACACCTACAACCCCCGGGAACAGGTCGAAAGCCTCTCTGTGGATGGTAAAGCCTTCACCTATGAATACTATCCAAACGGTCTGCTAAAAAGCACCACCTATCCCTCTTTTAAAACAGGGGTAACCCTCAGCTGTACCTATAGTTACGACAACGCCAAACGGCTTATTGAAATGAGCTATATGAAAAACGGCGAACCTTATGTAAAGTATAACTATGATTACGATCCAAACGGGAACATCATCGGTGAAAAGGTTAACGATGTTCTCGAAAAGTCATACACCTTCAACAACCGCGGACAACTTGCAAGTACCACATTCAAAGACAAAGGCACCCGCACCTACGCCTACGACAGCCGTGGTAACCGCACCAAAGCCACAGGCCCAGTGACGGAGTTCAAAGACAGAACCGAAACTGCCTACAGCTGGGACGCATGGGACAGACTCTCAAACGTCAAACAGGGCGAAGAAACCCTAGCCAGCTTCCAATATGACGCGACTGGCATACGCTACTCCAAAACCACAGAAACGGGCACCACCACCTACAACTGTGACAACAATGGCAGAGTCATTACGGAATACAACGAAGAAGGCATAAAAGCCCAGAACATATGGGGCAATGGCATCCTCGCAAGAAAAGTGGACGGTGCAACCTATTATTACCTCACCAACACCCACGGCGACGTCATGGAAATACTGGACGAGTCTGGCAAAACAGTGAACCGCTATAAATACGATGAGTGGGGCAATGCCATAGAAGCCGTCGAAACCATAGAAAATCCAATCCGCTTTGCCGGGGAATATTTCGATGAAGAAACTGGCCTCTATTACCTCCGTGCCCGCTACTACGACCCAAGCCTAGCAAGGTTCATCAGCAAAGACAGTTACGAAGGTCAAGTAACGAACCCGCAGAGTTTAAACCAGTATACTTATTGTGATAACAACCCAATTATGTTTGTGGATCCGACGGGGCATGATCCAGAGGACCATGGAGACAAGTATATTAATATCGATCCGGGTACAATTATAAGTATAATGGATCTTACACCTATAGGATGGGCAATTATAGCAGCTGAACTGAAAGGTGCAAAACTACCTAGGAATGGCACTCTGGATAAACTCACTTATGCGCTAGCTGTTAAAGCTCTGGCTAAGAATGGAATTGAGCTGGGGGTTAAGACTGGTGTTAAAAATCTAGGCAAGGGTGCGGTAAAGTCTGTTTCCAATATGGGTGAGTTCTTTAGTGAAGGATTTGGGAAAGGAATCAAAAATAATCTTTCAAAAACTACTGTAGAATTCCAAGGACAGTCAATTTATAGGGTTACAGGAAAGACTGGAAATGAATATTTGAAAAAAGGGTATGGCGTGTATTTAGATGCTCTTCACAAAGACCATTTAGAAGTGGTTAATAAAGTTGGTAAAGTCATCTATGTTTTGAATTTGGATGGTACATTAAACGCTGATAAAACAGCTAAGGCATTGAAAGAGGCAAGAACAGTTAAAGGATGGTAACGAGATGGGAAATATTGCTATTTGTTTAGAGAAAACACTAGACTACATTGAGGGGGTATTATCTGAAAATGAGTTAATAGATAAGTTTTCAGACAAGATATACGAGCAGAGAGAAAATCTAGATGATTTTAAGAAAGTGCTAAATCAATATACGGATGAAATATTGACGTACACCTCTTATGAGCCAATCGGAAGTGATGAAACGTTAAATAAGTTAATGACTGTTCATAAGTTTTTGGCTGATATAGATTGGCATATTTCCGAAATTAATGAGCTAAAGGATGAAGTGGTTAAATTATGCTCATCAAGAAGAGAATAGTGACTAATTGGTGTTGCTTAAGTTCATCAACATGCTCTTCTTAAGAAGAGTCTTGTTAGCGACAGTAATGAGATTAATAAAAGTATGCATGGTTTTACTCCTATATGATATTGAAACTTTAGAACAAGCTATAATGACTGGGTTTTCTCAATGCTATTCAATGGAACCAGATGAAGACTCCAAACAGTGTTCTATAGAGAAGTAATTTAAAGTCAAAGGATTTACTAAAGCAACTAAAGATTTGTTGTTAGTATCATTATCGTGGTTCAAAGATAAAGGATATACCGTGAAGCCTACTATCTAATACGAAAAAGCAAGGATTTGACTTCGTGAGGGAAAGAAATATCAACATTGAGACGGACTATCAAAAAGGACAGCTTGCGCAAACGGTACTCGATGCGTTTGATGTTTCGGAGTAAACGTAAAGGGTTATAAGTAAAATCTGACATAAATGAAAAGCGTTGCTGTAAATTTTATGAGCTTCTTCTTCGACTAGAGGAAGCTCTTTTTTTTAGGATTTTCATATCGCCTACTATCCTAACAGTTATGTTTGCGACTATGACCCAGTTAACAAAACTAAAACCACATCATTCCTAGCAACAGGAACTAGCGGTGCTGAAAAACAGCTGACTGAGACCTATGACCAATGGGACAGACTTGTTAAAAGAACCGCCTACCCAACTGGAACTGAGCAGGACAAACTAGAAGAACGCATTAACTACGACTATGTAGGCAATGTGTTAGATGTTACCAATCCCAAGGGTGAAACAACCCGTTACACATACTCACCAGCCAATGAACTTATCAAAGTGACTGAGCCAAGCGGAGACGTAGTGGACTACTCTTACAACAGTTTTGGTGGGCTTACTGAACAAAAACAGTATGAGGGTGCGAAAGCTTTTACCAAGAGTAAAAACTACGATGAACGCGGCGTTTTAACCCAGTTAACCGAAGCAAACGGTAGAATCAGCAAATTCATTTGCAATGCCATGGGTCTGCCAATAGAAATTAACGAAGCAGGCAGCCGTACTAAAAAACTGAGCTATGACACCCTAAACCGCATCACACAAATAAGTAGCGGTGACTAAAGTCTCAAAACCAGCTATGGAACTTATGGCGTAGAAAAACTAGAAAGCCTAAAATCTGGGCTAGCCACATCCACCCTAAATTTCGGTTATAACCAAAGAGGTCTTATTTCTGAAAGCACAAGAAACGGCAAAACCACCCGCTTTGAATACGACCTAGCAGGCAACGTGACCAAAATGACTACCCCAGAAAAGCTGGTACAAAGCTACACCTATAACCTGCGGGAACAGGTCGAAAGCCTCACTGCAGATGATAAAGCCTTCACCTACGCCTACTATCCAAACGGTCTGCTAAAAAGCACCACATACCCATCATTTAAAACAGGGGTAACCCTCAGCTGTACCTATAGCTACGACAACGCTAAGCGGCTCGTTGAAATGAGCTATATGAAAAACTGTGAACCTTATGTAAAATATAATTACCAGTATGACCTAAACGGGAACATCGTCGGTGAAAAGGTTAACGATGTTTTAGAAAAGACCTACACCTTCAACAAACGCGGACAACTTGCAAGCAGCACATTCAAAGACAAAGGCACCCGCACTTACGCCTACGACAGCCGTGGTAACCGCACCAAAGCTACAGGCCCAGTGACAGAGTTCAAGGACAAGACCGAAACCGCCTACAGCTGGGACGCGTGGGACAGACTCTCAAACGTCAAACAGGGCGAAGAAACCCTAGCCAGTTTCAAATATGACCCATCCGGCATACGCTACGCCAAAACCACAGAAATGGGCACCACCACCTACAACTGTGACAACATGGGCAGAGTCATAACGGAATACAACGAAGAGGGTATAAGAGCTCAAAACGTATGGGGCAATGGCATTCTAGCAAGAAAAGTGGACGGGGCAACCTATTACTACCTCACCAACACCCACGGCGACGTCATGGAAATACTGGACGAGTCTGGAAAAACAGTGAACCGCTATAAATACGATGAGTGGGGTAACGCCATAGAAGCCGTCGAAACCATAGAAAATCCAATCCGCTTTGCCGGGGAATATTTCGATGAAGAAACTGGCCTCTATTACCTCCGTGCCCGCTACTACGACCCAAGCCTAGCAAGGTTCATCAGCAAAGACAGTTACGAAGGTCAAGTAACGAACCCGCAGAGTTTAAACCAGTATACTTATTGTGATAACAACCCAATTATGTTTGTGGATCCGACTGGGCGTGATCCAGAAGACCATGGAGACAAGCAAATTAATATCGATCCAGGTACAATTATAAGTATAATGGATCTTACACCTATAGGATGGGCAATTACAGCAGCTGAACTAAAGGGAGCAGACCTTCCTAGGAATAAAACTATAGATAAAATTATCTTTATGCTTGGGATTAAAACACTTGCTAAGGATGGCATTGAGTTAGGTGTTAAGAATGGTTTAAAAACTGATGGGTTGGTGAAGAATAGCTCATGGAACACCAAAGGTTCTTTTGGAGGAAAATCTTTACAGAAACACTTTGAAAAGCATGGTAGAGAGGTAGGTGCAGAAAGTGTTGAGCAATATTTAAGGAAAGCAGAAGCATTTAAGCAAAATCTAAAGGGTGCCAAAACAAGTAAAGTAGAGGGTTCGGTAGACGGAGTTATCAGATATAAGAAACTTGGGAAATATATAGATTTAGCTCCTGATGGAACTATTGTTTCATTTGGAAAACTGTAGAAAGGTGAAAATCAATATGGATAGATGGAAAGATATAAAAATAAATTGTATAGCTGAAATAAATAGGATTGTCACTATATTTGAAGTGTGGTCTTATGAAAAAATCCCGTATGGAAAGTTTAAAATAAAAATATTGGAGAGTTGTAGGGGCGGATTTATAGGTATACCTAATATTGCAATAAAAAATTTAGAAGATGGTACACCAGAGTGGATATCTGGATTAGGAAATACAGTAGATGAAGCATTACGTGATGCAATAGAAAATCTTATGAGTTCAATAGAAACATATGCTATATGGGATGAAAATGGAATGATAGATTCAGCCTATTTTGAATGGGCGGAACCACATGATTTTTAAAGAATTGCTAATATTCCGCACTTTAACATCGCTTGTGATATGTTCTAATAAAATAGATAGTAGCAGGTAAGTTTGCTGCTACTATCTATTTTATAATTACTGTTTCTGACCACGAGGGTGCGGGTAATACTTGCAAAATGGTTTATTCTAGCAGCAGGAACAGGGCCGTGGACAAAAGCAGAAAAGAAAGAGTTGTTAGAAACAGGGAAAGTTAAAGGATATCAGGGGCATCACGTGAATAGTGTTAAAGATAATGCAGAAATGGCGGGTAATCCAGATAACATTAAGTTTGTAAAAGGAAGAACGGATCATCTGGCTGAACATGGAGGTAATTTTAGAAATCCTACTTATGGAAATTTAATATCACGAGAATAAACTATCGCGGAGGAATGTGTATGAATAATGAGTTTGAATTGCTCTTCAAGCTTTTAAGAGAAAGGGAAAAGTGTGGAATAAAAACACTTGAAAGAGGAACTGAGCTAATTTGTAGCGTACCACTTTTAGCTCCAAAAGCTTGGTTACACACAATATATGCAAAATTATCGGATGAACAGATAAATAGTATTCTAAAGGATTCTATAATTGAATTTCCAGAAGACTATATTGAATTTCTTAAACGAGCAAATGGGATAAATGTTTTTTCGGACAATTTAAGTATATGGGGATTACGGACTTCATATTCTAGGGAAGGTGATGATTCGGTTCAACCATATGATGTATTAGCATTGAATGAGGAGGAAATCAGAAAATCACCCAATGGCTGGTTTTACTTTGGTAGTTATTCTTGGGATGGTTCTGAAATGCTATATGATTTAAAAAGTGATAACAAAAAAGTCTATAGATGCCTAAATGGTTCAAAAAATGTCATTCAAGAATGGGCTGATTTGTGGACATGGCTTTCATCAGAAATAGAAAGGATATCAAAACTATTTGATGATAATGGGTATGAGTATGATGAAAATGTTCCAACTGTACCAAGTGAATAATCTGAAATAGAATCTTTTAAGAGCTTCTTCATCGACTAGAAGAAGCTCTTTTTTTGGACTTTACAAAATAAGGCACTAGAAACGGCAAAAATACACGCTTTTAATATAACCTATAGCTACGACAACGCCAAACGGCTTATCGAAATGAGCTATATGAAAAACGGCGAACCTTATGTAAAGTATAACTATGATTACGATCCAAACGGGAACATCATCGGTGAAAAGGTTAATGATGTTCTCGAAAAGTCATACACCTTCAACAACCGTGGACAGCTTGCAAGCAGCACATTCAAAGACAAAGGCACCCGCACCTACGCCTACGACAGCCGTGGCAACCGCACCAAAGCCACAGGCCCAGTGACAGAATTCAAAGACAGAACCGAAACCGCCTACAGCTGGGACGCATGGGACAGACTCTCAAACGTCAAACAAGGCGAAGAAACCCTAGCCAGCTTCCAATATGACGCGACTGGCATACGTTACTCCAAAACCACAGAAACGGGCACCACCACCTACAACTGTGACAACATGGGCAGAGTCATAACGGAATACACCGAAGATGGTATAAAAGCTCAGAACATATGGGGCAACGGGATCCTAGCAAGAAAAGTGGACGGGGCAACCTATTATTACCTCACCAATACCCACGGCGACGTCATGGAAATACTGGACGAGTCGGGCAAAACAGTGAACCGCTATAAATACGATGAGTGGGGCAATGCCATAGAAGCAGTCGAAACCATAGAAAACCCAATCCGCTTCGCCGGGGAATATTTCGATGAAGAAACAGGACTCTACTATCTCCGTGCCCGCTACTACGACCCAAGCCTAGCAAGGTTCATCAGCAAGGACAGTTACGAAGGTCAAGTGACGAACCCGCAGAGTTTAAACCAGTATACCTATTGTGATAATAACCCAGTGATGTTTGTGGATCCGACGGGGCATGATCCAGAGGACCATGGAGACAAGTATATTAATATCGATCCGGGTACAATTATAAGTATAATGGATCTTACACCTATAGGATGGGCAATTATAGCAGCTGAACTGAAAGGTGCAAAACTACCTAGGAATGGCACTCTGGATAAACTCACTTATGCGCTAGCTGTTAAAGCTCTGGCTAAGAATGGAATTGAGTTAGGAGTTAAGACTGTCGCCAAGGGTTTGGCAAAAGCTCTTCCTGAAAGTAGATTTATTACTAGTTCAGTGCAAAAGGAATTAAAAAAAATGGGTTTAGACAAAAAATTCCAAAATGCAATGGAAAAAGGATTAGCACCTAGAAGAGAGGGAACATCTGGCATAATTGAATTATTTGGAAATGAAATTATTAACAAAGGCGGATATGAATATATTTATAAAATCAAAGTACCAACAGCTGGCGGACATACAAGGGTTTATGGTCGTATTGGAGAAGATGGAGAATTGATATTTGATTTAATAATTAAAAAATGAGGTGATAGTAATAATGGGATTAGAGAAGGTTGAAACACTATTTAACGAAATCTTCGAGTTTGATAAATTTGTAATAGATTCAAAGAAATATATAGAAGATACGCTACAAGAGAGTGATACGAATTTCCTATCTGAAGAATTTGAAGATGACTGTTGTTTTCTTAAACAATTGAATGTTGTCTACGCTAAGACTCAGTTGTTCGTAAATGTATGTGAGAGAGAGCCGTATTTTAGACTTCAGTTTTATCTGTATAATCAATACAATTCTGAAAATCCCCAATATATTTACGAATTAGAGTATGATTCTACTGGAAATTTTTCAGATGAGTACTTTTTAGAGTACTGATATAATCAAAGTGGGTTAATACGGATTCGACACAATACAAAAACGTTCCAAAATTGTTTTAAATTTTAAAGTCAAAAGATTTGCGATAACATTCAAGAATTTAACTTTATAAGAGAAAGAAATATCAATATTAAAACGGACTATCAAAATGGACAGCTTGCGCAAGCAGTACTTTATGCGTTTGATATTTCGGAATGAATGTAAAGGGTTAGAGGTAAATTCTGGCATCAATGAAATGAAAAGCATTACTGTAAATTTTAAGAGCTTCTTCATCGCCTTGAGGAAGCTCTTTTTTTAGGATTTTCAAAAGTATAAATTAAGTAGCAAAAAAATCAAAGCAATGACAAAATATGCAAGAAGTGTAGACGATAATGCCGGCAAAGAATTAAAAGATAATGGCATAATAGGATATACATAGGAAGTTTTAAAAAAACGCATAAGTAAACTCGGAGGTGTGACAAATGACAGATTGGATTAAAAAATGGTGTGATGAGAATAATGCTTTAAGCAGGACTTTAGAGATTTTTTGGGAGTGTTTCGAAAATTATTCAAATGAACACTATGAAGAATATATAACCGTATTTCCTGATGGGAAAGACAATGTTATTGCAAAATTTGATAGAATTTCATATCAGTTAGACTTGCCAGATTTTTCACGAGAACTAATAGCTATCATTATGGATATTTACATAGGTGAAGAGATAGTGGGTTGGTTTAAACCGTTATATTTGTTGAATGGTGAACTAGATGATGTATACTTTGTAATTGAATAATCAAGATTACTTATATCTCCAATAAATCGATCTTTCGGAGTTTTTAACATATTATTAAAAAAAGCAGTGACAAAAAGTAACCCACTTTTTATCACTGCTTTTAAAATTCTCCTCAAACGCCCAACAATCTACTCCGACCGCTTCGTATTCCCCAAAAAAGCCATAGCTTCTTTATAATCAGGACAAAGCTTCCCCATCAGTCGCCAAAAAGAGCGGTCGTGGTTCAAATGAACCAAGTGGCACATTTCATGTATGATCACGTAGTCCACAATCTCCTTAGGCAGGAGGGCGAGGCGCCAGTTGAAGGTCAGCTCTCTTTTGCCGTTGCAGCTGCCCCAGCGGACCCTGGAGTCTTCTAGGACGAAACCTTTAGGCTTCACCTTGAAGTCAGACTGGTACTCCGCAATTTTTTTCGTTATATAAGGTTTTAGTGCCTTCATACACTTAGATTTTAGTTCAGCTGTTTCCAGCAATTCTTCTGACATGTTTTTTCCTCAAAAAATAAAATGGAGCGGGTGAAGGGAATCGAACCCTCGTAGCTAGCTTGGGAAGCTAGAGCTCTGCCATTGAGCTACACCCGCATAGAAAAATTTCCTACTGGACTATTGTACCTGAAAAAAGGTCAATTGAAAAGCAGGAAATTTATTTTATTATTTAAATTGAAAATCTAAATCGTTTTAAATAAGCTCGCAGACCTATCTTGGCGAAACTTCCGAAAGGACAAGTCCCTTATTTCGCTCTTCAATTTGACGAATAGACCATTCATTTTGGAAGAGGAGGACAGGGCGTTCTCTTTCGTCCAGAACCACCATGGTGTCCATTGTCAGAGACAAATTGCTTCTGTCAAAGTTCTCGTTGGTAATCCAGCGAATGTATCTGTAAGCTTGTCTTTCCATCAAAATATCTGCGCCGTACTCGTTTTTAAGTCTGTATTCCAAAACTTCAAATTGAAGAACGCCAACAACCCCAATAATCAGTTCTTCTGTGCCGATGTTAGGGCGTTTGAAGACTTGAATAGAACCTTCTTCAGAAAGCTGAGAGACCCCTTTGAGGAATTGTTTTCTTTTAAGGGCGTTCTTGGTATATACTTTTGCAAAGTGTTCAGGGGCGAAAGATGGAATACCTTCGTACTGGAGCTTTGAAGCGTCCATTGAAAGGGTGTCCCCAATTCTGAAAATACCCGGGTCGTGTATGCCGATGATATCCCCTGGGTAAGCTGTGTCTACAATGACACGATCTTGCGCCATGAATTGTTGTGGCTGAGCCAAACGGACTTTCTTATTTTCCTGAACATGGTTGACCTGCATGCCTTTTTCAAATTTACCAGAGCAAATTCTTAGGAAGGCAATACGGTCTCTATGAGTAGGGTTCATATTGGCTTGAATTTTAAAAATAAAGCCAGAGAAGTTGTCATTCATAGGGTCGATAGGACCCAAGTTGCTTTCTCTCGGTTGTGGTGGTGTTGAAATTTCAAGGAATGACTTGAGGAAAGGCTCAACACCGAAGTTGGTGAGGGCACTACCAAAGAACATCGGCGACAATTCTCCTGCAAGGACTTGGTCAATGTCAAAATTGTCCCCAGCGCAATCTAAAAGCTCAATATCGCTGAGAAGCTGGTCATGTAAAATATCCCCTAACATGCCTCTGAATTTAGGGTCGTTTAAGTCACCCATTTCAGATGTAGCAATAGATTGACCGTGGTTTCCATCGCCAAAAAGTTCGATTTCGCTTTTCTGACGGTTGAAGACGCCCTTAAAGTTTCTGCCAGAACCAATAGGCCAGTTCACAGGGTACGAACGAATGCCAAGGCTTTTTTCAATGTCTTCCATCAGTTCAAAAGGATCTTTCCCCTGACGATCCATTTTGTTAACAAATGTAAAAATTGGAATGCCTCTCATTTTACAAACTTTGAAAAGTTTCTTCGTTTGTTCTTCCACACCCTTAGCGCCGTCCACGACCATGATAGCGCTGTCCGCTGCCATAAGGGTTCTGTAAGTGTCTTCCGAGAAGTCTTGGTGACCAGGTGTGTCCAATATATTGATGCAGTAACCGTCGTAGTCAAATTGAAGAACGGAAGAAGTGACCGAGATCCCTCTTTGTTTTTCAATTTCCATCCAGTCAGAAACAGCGTGTTTCTGTGAACGACGAGATTTGACCGAGCCCGCCATATGGATAGCGCCTCCGTAAAGGAGGAATTTTTCTGTTAAAGTTGTTTTACCCGCATCCGGGTGGGAAATGATGGCGAAGGTTCTTCTTCTTTGAACCTCTTCAACCAATTGTTTATTCATTTCAGACATGTTCATCTTCCTTATCTATGGCGTATACAAACAAAAAGCCAACACAATTGTCGGCTTGAATTCACATGATGTTGACTTTAAAATTTTATCTATAAATCGGCATTCTGTCAATCGAAAGCTGTGATACAATAAGGTAGTAGAGTAATTTTAGTTTGGAGAGCAAATTATGTTGAAAGTGATTATCGCAGAAAAACCTTCTGTCGCCAAAAATATTGCGGAGGCAGTGGGTTCTAAAAATAGAAGAGATGGGTATTTGGAAGGGCCTGAGTACCTAGTGACTTGGGCTTTTGGTCATTTGCTAGAACTCAAAGACGCCAAGGACTACGACGAAAAAATGGCAAGTTGGCGCCTAGAATACTATCCCTTTATTCCTGAACATTTTGAGTATCAGGTTAAAGCCAGCTCAGAGAACCGAAAACAGGTGGACGAAGGGGCAAAAAAACAGCTCCAAATCATTAGAAGCCTTATTCTCAGGGACGATGTAGACGGCGTTATCTCCGCTACCGACTTTGACCGTGAGGGTCAAATCATTGGGGATATTATTCTGGAATTTTTAAATACAGGCAAAGGCGTCCAAAGACTCCTCCTCAACGAATGGACTCCAGACGAAGTCAAGTCAGGACTTCAAAAGCTTATAGACAATCAGCAGATGAAACCCCTGAGAGATGCAGGGATCAGCAGACAATGGGCAGACTGGATTATTGGCATCAACTTGACCTCTGTGGCGACCCTTAAGTATCAGCGGGCGTCAAAGACCTTAAATGTAGGCAGGGTTTTACTGCCGACCTTAAAAATTATATACGACAGAGACATGGAAATAGAAACCTTTGTACCAGAAGCCTTTCACAAGCTTGCAGGGCAGTTTAAAGCAGCAAATAAAACCGACTATGAAGGCATTTATGAGCTAGAGGGACAAGACAAATTCCCACAAAAGGAAGCTCTAGAAATTTTACTGGAAAAAATGGAAAATCAGCCAAGTGTGGTAATTGACAAACAAGTGGAACAAAAAAGAGAATACCCACCTAGTTTGTTTAACCTGTCCAACCTTCAAGGTCACATTACCAGCAAGGAAAAGGGCTGGACTTCAGACCGTGTTTTGAAGGTGGCACAAGGCCTTTACGAAAAGAAACTCATTACCTATCCTAGAACTGCCAGTTTAGCACTGGAAGAATCTCTCACGGAAAAGGCAGAAAAGGTGCTCTCCATTGTCAAACGAGGCCTGCCATATGAAAAAGAGATTCAGTTTCACACCAACAAGCGGGTCTTTGACAACAGCAAGGTTGAGAGCCATAGCGCCATTATGCCCACTTATGTGATGCCTAAAAATCTAGCCCCAGACGAAGCTATTGTCTATGAGGCCATTCGGAACCGTTTTGTCATGCAGTTTATGCCTATTGCAGAGCATGAAGAGGCCAGCCTAACCACTCAACTAAAGCATGTGGAAGAAACGGGGGTCTTCGTCACAAAGGGTAGAATACAACTGGTTCAAGGCTGGAAACAGGTTGAAAAAATCCAGAGCAAGGACAAGGAACTTCCAAAACTGGAAGTAGGCGATGAAGTTCTCTGTATCAAAGGTTCAATCGATTCTAAAGTCACCAGTCCACCCAAAAAACATACTGAAAAAACCCTTCTAAAAGTCATGGAGACCTGTGGCAAGAAATACAAAGAAGGGGATCAAGACGATGAAATGATAGCCGCTATTCTCAGCGGTTTTAGTATTGGCACCCCGGCAACACGGGCGGAGACCATCAGCAAATTAAAATCTGTAGGCTATATAGATGTGAAGGGCAAGAATCTTTACTGCACGGACATGGGCAGACGGATGGTGGAACTTTTCCCCGTAAAAGAACTCTTTGACCTTGAGTATACAGGACGTCTTGAAAAAATCCTCTCGGAAATTGGAAAAGGAGAGGCGGACATGGCAACCTTCCTAGAAGCCATTAAGGGCTTTACTTCTGAGTCTGTAGAACGCATCAAAAAAGATGATTTCCATTTGATTTACGAAGGTGAAAGTCGCCCTCTGAGAGAAGATCAAGAGTCCCTTGGAAAATGTCCTGCCTGCGGTTCAGACGTGGTAGAGGGAGAAAAAGGTTTTGGCTGTACCAACTGGAAGGGTGGCTGTAAATTCATTATTTGGAAAGATGATAAATTCCTCGCCAGCCTAAAAGTCAGAGCAACGGCTTCCACCATTGTAAAACTTCTCGACCAAGGGAGTGTCTACAGCAACAATTTCATCAGCAAAAAAGGCAATAAATTCAGCGCTCGACTGACTTATGAGAAAAATGAAGAAACGGGATTTTATAACTGGAAATTGAGTTTTGATTCTTAGAGGCTTACAGACGAAATTGTCATAGTAAAAAAGTGAAATTAAAAAATTATAAATCAAAAATGAAAAAGACGACCATGACAGCTTACGGATGCATGGTCGTCTCTTTTTATTTTTTAAGGGGTTTAAAAAACGATGGGGTGTTTCCCATGTTAAAGGGGGGACATGGGTTTCATTTCAAAAGCATCTTTTAAATATTTTGTACTAAGCTCTGCCTACAGAACCGAAAAGTTCCATTTTTTCTTTAACAGTAGCTTTGATGGCTTCGTAGCCTGGGCCAAGAATTTTTCTAGGGTCAAAGCCTTTACCTTCAAGGTCTTTGCCTGCTTCAAAGTATTTTCTAGTCGCTTCTTGGAAAGACAACTGACATTCTGTGTTGACGTTAATTTTAGCAACACCGAGGCTGATCGCTGTTTTGATCATGTCTGCTGGAATACCAGTACCGCCGTGAAGAACTAAAGGCATATCGCCTGTTGCGTTTTTAATATTTTCAAGGGCTTCAAAGTTAAGACCTGCCCAGTTTGCAGGGTATTTACCGTGAATGTTGCCAATACCTGCTGCAAGCATATCTACGCCAAGATCAGCAATCAATTTACATTCTGCAGCATCTGCAATTTCACCAGCTCCTACAACGCCATCTTCTTCGCCACCAATTGAACCGACTTCTGCTTCAACTGAAACACCTTTTGCATTTGCAATAGCGATGATTTCTTTTGTTTTAGCAATGTTCTCGTCGATTGCGTAGTGTGAACCGTCGAACATAATAGAAGAGAAACCTGCTTCAACACATTTCACAGCACCATCAAAGCTGCCGTGATCTAAGTGAAGGGCTACTGGCACTGTAATTTTCATTTCTTCAATCATACCGTTAACCATACCAACGATTGTTTTGTAGCCGCCCATGTATTTGCCAGCGCCTTCTGAAACACCGAGGATAACAGGTGAATTATTTTCTTGAGCAGTTGTTAAAACAGCTTTTGTCCATTCTAAGTTGTTGATGTTGAATTGGCCTACTGCATATTGGCCTGCTTTTGCGTCTTTAAGCATTTGGCTTGCTGATACTAACATAAAATAGCCTCCTAAGTTTTATATAAAATTAAATAGATTATGTATCTACCATTTGGGTGAACGATTTTGGATGAGTTGAATGGTTTAGAAAAATTGAATCTTTCGTATTAAGTTAGTTAAAAATTTATCGGGCTATAATTTGCCCTATGGACATATTTTGTCCCTGTGTGACATAAAAAAAAGAATGATTACCATTCATTAAACCTAGTATACTATGAAAAATCAAAAAAAGAAATGGCTTGTTCGAAATATTTTAAAAATTTTTGTACAAGTTAAACGGGCAGGTGAAGTCATAAATAAAAACCGCCTGAAGGAATATCAGACGGTTTTAGTGCTTATAGAATGATCAATCAAAATAGTAATCCGTTAATCAATCAAATGCTTAAAGAATAATAGCTTCCAAATCAATCTCAATCACATGCTGACTGTGTAGGGTAGATTTACCCTTGGCCGGCTGCCCATCTAAAGAGATGAAACCTGCGTCGATCTGTTTGACTAACTGTGTTCTGCTCAAGTTTTCTAGCCTTTCAGAAAGGATTTTATCCAATCTGTGTTTGCCCTTAAATATGTCTACATGAATTTGAAGACGGTCATACCCTTGAGCTTTTACATCGGTTAGAAGGATTGGCGTATTTTCAACTGCCATAGTTTCTTCTAGAATTTCAGCAGTTTGCACCTGCATTGAAGCTTCTAACTCCCTTAGTTTCAAAGGCACATTAGTCAAATTGGATTTTGCTGTAAACTGCTCAATCTTATTGTTCCAAGTATGACCTTTTTCACATTTAAAAATAGCAAAATGGAAGATGTTTTTTCCATTAGCATTTTGACGTCTGTAACCTGAGTCTGAAAAATCAACGACTTTACCGCAGTGTGAACAGTATCTAGCAACGACTTCTGTAGCATCTGAGCCCAGTGTCCAAGTGAGTTTTAGGGTGCTGTTTGAATTTGCTTCTTGAATGGTGTTGCAGTTGACTGTTTTCAGTGAACTTTTTACTTCTGGTACATTGATTGTATTGTACGATGCCATTGTTTTTCCTCCCTATAGTTGAAACGGGAGGTACACAATGGACATTTTTATTTTTTTTCGACATTGTTGGCTTCATAAGAGAAGCGACCTCCCAAGATTAGTTTTGGTTAGACAATGTCATGTATGAAGGCGTAGTCATAGGCTCAATCCCCCTTTCCATTGGGTAAGATGAGCGCAAAAAAAGAAAAAGAGCCTAAAGTGCCCTATAAAAATGGGCATAAAAATAACCGGATCTGCTGACTAATTCTTAGATGCGCTCGTTGAAAACAGATCAATACCTCGTCCAAATAGAACGAAAGTACAACAAAAAAACGTGCTGTTGCAAGGATGCAAGTACGCCATGTTTAAATCTGTTTTGTTGTCGTGTGAGCTACATCTTAGAAGGTGTCATACAGTCTGGTCACTCCTTTACGCTAAACTATATAAATTATACCATATGATTCGAAAAATTGGAACCATGTAAAAAGTTAGTATTTGTGATAGACTCATATAAGAGACTTCAAAACAGGTCATCAAAGGAGGAGTCCGATGATCAGCAATCAAGAAATCAGAGCCCAGGTCGTTCATGAAGTGACCTACACAAAGGGCGTTCAATATTATAGCAAGGGCAAGGTCGCTCATTTGTCCTTTGACCCCAAAGAAAAGATCTTCAGTGCTGATGTCATTGGGCAACAGCGGTATCATGTGAAGGTCTATTTCAGCGAGCTTCAAAAGGTTCAATCGGCGACTTGCCAGTGTCAAGCTTATGCTAATTATAAGGGTGCCTGCAAGCATATTGTGGCAGTTCTGAAATCTATTCAAATGAACTGGGACAAACATTGGAAGCAAAATTATGACGCAGTTGTTCCAAATTTAGAATCGGTTACCAAGGGTCTTCATTTAACTGGGCAATACGGCCTTGGGCAAAGCGGCTCAGGAGAAGGCGTGTGGCAGTCCGATGCAGACCGAAAGGCAGAAGCTGAAGAGATGCACGTTGCAAAACTCCGTAAAAAACTGGAAGAGCGGGCGACAAAGCGTTTTTATGAAGGGTTTGAACAGCTAGACAAGAAAAATCAAATTGGGACAGGAGAAGTTTTACTGATCCCTTCTTTAGTGATTCGAGACGGGGGCGTTTTGGGGCCGAGTAAGTCCTTGGAACTGTCTATAAGAGCCAATCGCACATATGTCATCAAAAATACCGGAGAATTTATTTTACAAGTAGCACAGCACCAGCTCATCGCCTTAAGCAAAGCTTATACGTTTGACCCTAATGGTTCAGAACTGGATTTGGCCAGTCAGCGGTTAATGGATTTTCTAGAAAACCTTTATTGGAACGAAAGACAACTGGCTGAGAGTCTTAGCGGTTCAGGTTATGGTCGTATGGCGTCTATTTTTGAAAATAGACAGATTCACTTAACCGATAAAAGTCTTTATGAGTTTTTAGAACTTGTAGAAGGGCAGACTTTTGAGCTGAGAATGGAAAGTTATTTAGAAAAAGATGTTTATCAGATTGAGACCCTACACGAAAATCCGTCCATTGAAGTTCATGTGGGTGAAGATGAAAAGGGGATGTTGCTCACTGTCAATGAGAGCAAGAAAACCGTTCGGGTATTGGATATTAAAGGGGAAATTATTTTCTATAAAGGACAGCTTTATAAGACAGACCCTGCCTATGCCAAATCTATGAACCCCCTACTTGCACAAGCTTCTGAACTTCCGGATATTCGAGTAGGTATAGATTTAGAGAAAACGGATTATTTCTTCTCGCGGATACTGCCTAAATTGGAACAGCAGTCGAATGTAGCTTTATCCCCAGCTTTGGAACTACAAGTAGTGAGAGAACCCCTTGAAGTTGAAGTCTATTTAGACCAGTGGAAGTCTGAGATTGTAGCAGATGTGGTCTTTAAATATGGAGAACATGAAATACAGCCTTTTAACAATAATGGAAATATTCATATGGAAAAAGCACAGCTTATAAGAGATTTTAACGCAGAAGAAGAGTGCTTGCAGTGGTTTAAAAATCAAGGTTTCTTAAGGGTGGAGTCTAGCCTTCGCCTTGAAGATGTAGAAACTATGGGAGACTTTTTCCAGTTTGGGCTGGATGAACTCCTAGCAATGGCCACCGTTTTTAGAACAGAAAGATTCTTAAACATCAAAGTGAGAGTGCCGAATCCTTTTAAAATACAGTGTCAAATGGAGCAACAAAGTGGTTTGCTTGAAATGGAAATCCAAACAGAGGGACTATCTAAAGAAGAGTTACTTTCGTTAATTCAAGCTTATCGACTAAAAAAGCGTTACCATCGCCTAAAGAGTGGAGATTTGATTTTGCTCAGTGCTGATGGGCCTATTGGCGATTTAGAGGCAATTTCAACCCACTTAAATTTGAAAATTAATACCTTGATTTCAGAGCCCATTCAACTCCCAGCTTACCGTGCGGTTTATTTGGAAGCTTTGGGGAAAGACCGTGAAGGTCTTAAAATTGAACGAAACCAAGCTTTTAAAAGCCTGATTAGAAACCTTGAAAACCCTGAGGAAGTAGAAGTTAATATTCCAGAAGCCTTAAAACCAGTCTTGAGAGACTATCAACTGACAGGTGTTAAATGGTTGAAGGTATTGACTCAGTTCGGGTTTGGAGGTATTTTAGCAGACGATATGGGTCTTGGAAAGACCCTGCAAATTCTGGCGTTCCTCTTGTCTGAAAAAGAGGAAAAGGAGAGACAGGGCATTGTTGCAGGCAAGGCTTTGATTGTGGTGCCAACCTCTCTCATTTATAATTGGCAAGCAGAAATTGAGAAGTTTGCACCCTCTTTAACACCAAGAATTGTTGTGGGTCAAAAGCACGAAAGAAATGAAAGACTCAGTGACTTAACAGGGGTGGACATTGTTCTCACCACTTACGGACTCTTAAAGAGAGACTTAGATTATTACAGAGCGCTGAATTTTGAATACTGCATTATAGATGAAGCCCAGCATATTAAGAACGCCAATACCCTGAGTGCTAAGAGCGTGAAATGTATTAAAGCGAAGAATACCTTGGCTTTGACGGGGACACCTATTGAAAATGGACTGACGGAGTTATGGTCGATTTTCGACTTCATTATGCCAGGGTACCTTTACCAAAATTCCCAATTCGTTAATCGATATTCTATGCCGATCATGCGAGACAATGATGAGGAAGTTAAAGCTCATTTAAGAAGACATATTCAGCCTTTTGTCATGAGACGACTTAAAAAGGATGTTCTAACTGAACTCCCTGAAAAGATTGAAAGCATTATGTACAATCAAATGTCTTCTGAACAGTCAAAACTTTATGCGGCTTGGCAGATGCGGGCTAAAAAGGAATTTGAGGAAGAAGTGAGTCAAAATAATGGACAGACCAATAAAATCAGAATACTGGCGCTGCTCACACGCTTAAGACAGCTTGCTTGTCACCCAGCACTTTTTGTAGAAGGTTACAAAGGGGGTAGCGGCAAGTTGGAACAGCTTATGGAATTGGTGGAAGATGCGGTTTCTGGAGGTCACAGATTGCTGATATTCTCCCAGTTTACCTCACTCCTCGGTCATGTTCAAAATGAAATGGTAAGAGCGGAAATTCCGTTTTGGTATTTAGACGGATCGGTTTCCGCTCAAGATAGAATTGATCGGGTAAAAGCCTTCAATGAAGGCGAGGGCAGTGTGTTCCTCATTTCCCTGAAAGCGGGAGGAACAGGTCTTAACTTGACTGGGGCAGATATGGTCGTTCACCTTGACCCTTGGTGGAACCCTGCAGTAGAAGATCAAGCTACAGACAGGGCTTATAGAATCGGTCAAACCAAAGCAGTTCAAGTCTTTAGAATGATTACCAAGGGAACGATTGAAGAAAAAATTGATGAATTAAAATTGAAAAAACGCAACTTGATTGAAGATATGATCCAACCAGGAGAAACTTGGCTCAATCAAATGAGCAATCAAGAATTGGTAAAACTATTTATGGATTAAGCGCTTATAAATCTAAAAGCTTATGGAAAATCAGGTCGTCTATATATTCTCCTGTTTTTACATTTTTATGATGTCGAAGGATTGTGCCAGCATGAATGAAGCCGAGTTTTCTCACGGCATTTAGAGAGGCTTCATTGTCGCTGTAGACGTAAATGCGAGCAATGGTAACACCTTCGTGTTTCATGGCTTCAAGGGCAAATTCAGTCAACTCAGCGGCAAGTCCAGTACCTCTGGCATCTGGATGGGTTGCAGCAGTTAAGAAAGCAGCATGGGCTTTTTCACTGGTCATTTCTCTGCGACCTCTTACCAAACAAAGCACTCGGTCTTCCTGTTGAGGATCTACTGCCACATAAGTTAAATGAGAAGGGTTATTAACCCATTGCATGGCTTCTTCTTTGGCGGCCAGTTCTGCAAAGGAAATTTCTGACCCTTCTTGCTTAAGATGTTCAATCAAGGTCCATACACTGTCCAAATCTGCTGTTTGCATGCGTCTAAAATTATAATCCATAAGGAACACCCCTTTAGTTTGTTTTCTAATTTTAAGCATATAGGAACCTGTGAGGAAAATCAATGGAAGCGATCGTATATGAATTTTTAGATGCTTTAGGCATCGACTATTTAGTTTATCAACATGAAGCGGCACCTACAGTAGAACATGTTGCAGAGTTAGAAAATATGATTCGAGGCAAGCATTGTAAGAATTTATTTTTGAAAAATTCTAAGGCAGATCAACTGTATATGCTGATTGCCCCACATGACAAGCCTGTTGATCTAAAAAAGACAGCTCGTTTGATTGGATCAACGAGACTGTCTTTTGCTGAAGCGGATAAGATGTGGCAATATTTAAAGCTTGAACCGGGGTCTGTGTCACCCTTTGGGCTTATTCATGACGAGGAATCTCATATTATTGTCTTGCTAGACCAAGACATTCTAGCTTATGAATACATCAATTTCCACCCCAATATTAATACGGCTACGGTGTCTATTCAGACAAAAGATTTTAACAAATTCTTAGACTCCGTGGGAAATACTTGGCGCACGTTAGAGCTATAGCAATTGCTATAAGCTCTTTTTTATTTGCATCGGGATAGACAGGGTAAAGCTAGTTCCTGCCCCAAGTTCAGAGTTTAATTCGATGGTGACTCCAATTTGCTCGGAGATGGCTTTGAGAAGGCTGAGTCCTATGCCGCTGCCGTCTACATCGCCTGCTCTGACCTGAGGGCTTCTGTAGAAGCGTTCGAAAATAAATGGCTGATCTTCTTTGGAAATGCCAATACCGTTGTCTGTAACTGTTAAAATAACGTATCTGCCTTTCGTTGCAGCGGTTAATGAAATTTGATTGTGGGCAGAGGTATATTTAAAAGCATTTTCAAGTAGGATACTCACCATACGTTTTACCTTAGGTAAATCCCAATTGACGCGTTGGTCAATTGGAAGCTTTTCCACCGTAAACTGTTTTTCTTGGAATTCCGCAAGGTCGTCGTAGTAACTGGAAAAATCGCTGAGAAAATCGTTGACCTGAGCCTCTGTGGGATTGACTGCAGAGATCAAATCCAGTTTGGACAGTTGGAGAAGGTCGTTGGTGAGCTTTTCTAAGTTTTTAATCTCAGTCATCATTTGTGACAGTGAACTGAGATGGGTTTCTACGGCATCTGTTTGGGACTTGGAAACCAATTCTAATTTGCCCTGCAATATGGCTAGGGGAGTTCTCATCTCATGGGAGGCGTCTTGAACAAAGCGTACTTGTTCATTGAAATTTTTCTCAATGGGACGCATAGTGCGTTTTGCCATTAAGTACCCAATCAGACTGGAGAAGATAATGAGTAAAATTGAACTCATTAGCAATGCCTCCAGCAAATTTCCCTTGGAGTGGATTAGATTGTCTACATTTGATATAAATTTATAGGTATAACCGCTTTGAGAATCTTTTACGACAATACCCCGATAATGTGAACCATCAAAAGTAAAGACTTGTATGGATATAGGATCCTCATATTCTAAGACAGGCAGTATCTCTTTGTCAAAGAAGGGATTAGGATTGACATATTGCACTTCATCGCCTAGATAAACGAGCATAATCATATTTCTGGAAACGGGGGGTGGCATTTTCTCAAAAATGTCTTTAGGGTTTAGGAAGTCTGGTTTCTTTTCCAATTGTATAATTTGCTCGAACAACTGACGATCTGTACTATTGAACAAGGTGGCGTTATAAATGCCCATGACCACAACGCTGAAACAAATCAGCACAAAGGAGACAATCAGGGTGTTGAACAACCAAATTTTATGGGAGGTCTTTCGGATCAATGGATTAGGCGTTGCCATTTTCTGAGTTGCCCCTTTCTTCCAGTACGTAGCCCATACCTCGGCGCGTAATCAAATACTTGTCATAGCCATAAGGCGCCAATTGTTTTCTGAGCCTAGAAATATAAACTTCAACAATTTCAACAGAGGCGTCTGAATCCATACCGCAAATGCGGTCGAAAATTTGTTCCTTAAATAGAAGGGTACCTTTGTTTGCGACAAAATATTCGAGTAAATGGTAACTTTTCTCGTTAAGCTCTAAAACTTCTCCCTCGATGGAAGCTGTTTTGGTACGCTGATCCAATTTTAAATTGAGAAAGACTGGGGTATTGGAGTCATGAATTTTGCCTAGATTCTTTAAAATTCGCAGAATTCGAACTTTTAATTCTTCTATGAAGAAGGGCTTTGTCAAATAGTCTTGTGCCCCAAGGTCAAAGGCTAACAGTTTCTCGTCCAGAGCTTCTTTTGCGGTAAGGACAATGACCCCGATTTGGGGAATTCGATCTTGAACGGCTTTAAGAATCCTTAGGCCGTCGCCGTCTGGCAGCATGAGGTCTAAAATAATAATGTCGTATTCTGCCGCGCTGAGGTGAAGGGAAGCGTCTGTGACG
Organism: uncultured Peptostreptococcaceae bacterium; assembly: GCA_964404895.1. Taxonomy (GTDB): domain Bacteria; phylum Bacillota; class Clostridia; order Peptostreptococcales; family Acidaminobacteraceae; genus JBGSUZ01. Next base: position 720,476 of record CAYOLV010000001.1, read on the forward strand.
GAATAGACTGGGGTAATCGAAAAGCTGTCTCCTAAATAACTGATTACATTTTCACTGATTTTTATATTATCTTCTACGAGAAGCACGTTAAACATAAAGGACTCCTTTCCATAATTAATACTATTTTACCCGAAGAGACTGAACAATAGCTGTATTTTATAAAATACAGGCTGTATTTTTCGAAATATAAAATGAATTTTAAAAATCCACCCCGCTTGACGAAAGGTAAAAGTTCTGATAATCTTATTTAAAATTATGTTAGGTTTCTACCCAACACATATAGGATTGCTATGAAAAGAAGAGTAGGTGGACTTTCCTCGTGGAAAGTGTTTTTTATTAGAGAGCCTCGGCAGGTGAAAAGAGGTAAAAGACAACCATTGAAACAAGACTTGGAGCATTTTGCCGGATGACGCACAGCGTTTTTTAAAATCTGATGGCAATACGGGTTGGTCTGCGTTATAAGACTCATCAAGAACCAACTGAGGTGGCACCGCGAATTCAACTCTCGTCCTCAAGACATCATCGTCTTGAAGATCGGGAGTTTTTTTACGTGAAACCAAAAGTCAACCCATTAAAATCCAATTGAATGAGGCGGTTTACCGACTCAAGCAATTGGATTTTAATGGGTTGCAAAGTCGCGAAAGCGACAAGGTTGACGAAGTCAACCGAGTTTTGTTTTCATAACCACTCATCAAATAATACTAATTTAATTATTTCATCCATAATATTAAAAAGGAGGATTCAAAATGAACAAAAACACACCAGAAACAGAAATCGTTAACGAATCAACAGCTGAGAATTTTTTGCATAGAATCGTAGAAGAGGACTTAAAAAATCAAGTGTATTCCAGAGATATCTGCACAAGGTTCCCGCCAGAACCTAACGGTTACCTTCATATTGGTAGTGTTTACGCCATTAACATCAGTCATACAGTGGCAAAAAAATACAATGGGCACTTCAATTTAAGATTCGACGACACCAATCCTCTAAAGGAAGATATTGAGTATGTAAATGCCATCATTAGCGATATGCGGTGGATGGGATTCCTTGAAGAAGACCGTATTTTTTACGGGTCGGACTACTCAGAAAAATTCTATGAATGTGCTGTGAAACTCATTAACAAAGGCTTGGCTTATGTTTGCCATTTAAATCAAGAAGACATGAGAGAATATAGAGGGACTTTGACTGAACCTGGAAAAAATAGCCCTTATAGAGAGAGAAGCGTTGAAGAAAACTTAGACTTATTCGAGAGAATGAGAAAGGGTGAATTCCCTGCAGGAACTTGTGTCCTCAGAGCAAAAATTGACATGAGCTCGTCTAACCTCAATATGAGAGACCCAGTAATTTATAGAATTATGTTTGAAACCCATTATAGAACTGGAGACACGTGGTGCATTTACCCGATGTACGACTATGCACATCCACTTCAAGATGCCATTGAAGGTGTGACTCATTCTCTTTGCTCCATTGAATTTAAAAATCACAGACCTCTTTATGAGTGGGTTCTTGAAGCTGTAGAATGGCCTGAACCGCCTAAACAAAGAGAGTTTGGCCGTTTGAATTTAACAGGGGTTGTCACCAGTAAACGTTACTTGAAAGAATTAGTCTTTGGTAATTTCGTAGATGGTTGGGACGATCCTAGACTTTCTACTATTAGAGGTTTGAGAAGAAGAGGTTTTACTGCAGATAGCATTAAAAACTTTATTGAAGGCAGCGGTATTTCAAGAGATCAAAGCACGGTGGACATTTCTCTCTTGGCGCACTATCTCAGAGAAGACCTTAAGGCGAAAGTACCTGCACTCATGACGGTACTGGATCCTCTCAAAGTTGTTATTACCAATTATCCAGAAGGTGAATTGGAATATTTGGAAATTGAAAACAATCCAGAAAATCCAGAAGTGGGAACGAGAAAAGTACCTTTTGGGAGAGAGATTTTCATCGAGAAAGAAGATTTCATGGAAGAACCTATGAAGGGCTTTAAACGATTGATTCCGAATGAAGAAGTGCGTCTTAAAGGGGCATACTTTATTAAATGTGAAGAAGTTATTAAAGATGCAAATGGTGAAGTGGTTGAACTGAGATGTACCTATGACCCTGAAACTAAAAGCGGTTCAGGTTTCACAGGCAGAAAAGTTAAAGGAACCATTCACTGGGTCAGTGCAACAGAAGGCGTTCCTGTAACAGTGAATATTTATGAGAATCTCTTTGAAGATGACCATATTGCGAAAAATCCTGATTTGACATGGGAAGAAAAAATCAATCCAAATTCTTTGGTGGTTCTTAAAAACTGTGTGGCAGAGCCTTTCATTAAGTCTGCTGAAAAGGAAGATAAATTCCAGTTCTTGAGACATGGCTACTTTACAGTAGATTCCAAACACAGTACACCGGAAAAGATTGTTCTTAATCGCATTGTGGCACTGAAGGATTCATGGAAAAAGGGTCAATAAAATGAGTGAAAAAATTGAATTGCGTGGACAGACGATAGAGTCCTTAGAGGGTTTGTGTCAGAAAGTGGGCATTTCTAAGTTCAGAGCCAAACAAATTTTTAAATGGGTGAATAAAGGGGTCAAAAACTTTGAAGAAATGACTGACTTGTCAAAAGACCTGAGAAAAACCCTAGAAGAATACGCTTATGTGTATTCAGGTGAAATTTTACAAGTATTAGAATCAGAGACAGACGGCACTAGAAAATATCTTTTCAAATTGAGAGATGGCAACGTCATTGAGTCGGTGCTCATGCGTTATAAGCACGGGAATTCTGTATGTGTCTCTACTCAAGTAGGCTGTAAAATGGGCTGTACTTTCTGCGCCTCAACTTTAGGGGGCATGGTGAGAGATTTGACCGCGGGAGAAATCCTCGGTCAGATTTTAGACATTCAAAACCATATTGGGGATCGAATTTCCAATGTGGTGCTGATGGGCAGCGGGGAGCCCCTAGACAATTTTGATGAGGTGGTCAAGTTCATTGAAGTTGTCAATCACAAGGACGGGCTCAATATTTCTCAAAGACATATGACCCTTTCCTCTTGTGGGATTGTGCCTCAAATTTATGCCTTGGCAGATTTAAAGCTTCAAATCACTCTAGCCATATCCCTTCATAGTGCTGAGAATGAAGAACGCTCTGAGTTGATGCCTATAAACCGCAGCTATCCAATTGAAAAGCTTTTAGAAGCCTGCGACTACTATACAGAGAAAACAGGACGAAGAATTACCTATGAATACGCTTTGATTCTTGGTAAAAATGACAAGGAAGAAAGGGCAAGAGCCTTAGCAAAACGCCTTAAGGGCAAGCTCTGCCACGTCAACCTAATCCCGATAAACGACGTCAAAGAAAGAAACTACAAAGCTTCTGACAATGGATCGATCGAACGGTTCAAAAATATATTGAAGCAGTCGGGTATAGAAACAACAGTCCGAAGAGAGCTTGGAAGCGATATTAACGCCGCTTGCGGTCAGCTCAGAAAGTCTCATATGGACGAAGTGAAGAGTTAGGAGCAAAATATGTATAAATTAATCGCTGTCGATATGGATGGCACTTTGTTAAATCATAAAAAGGAAATATCTCTTGGTAACCAAAAGGCGATTGCGGCGGCTAAGGCACAAGGTAAGAATGTCGTTATCGCCACGGGAAGACCTCTTGTAGGCATTAAACGCTATCTAGAACAGTTGAACATGGTGACCGATCAGGATTATGTGATCGCATTCAATGGTGCCCTTGTACAGACCGCTGAGACGGGTCGTGTCGTTTATATGAAGACTTTGGCATGGCAAGATTATCAAGATCTTTATGAGGTCAGCAAGAAATTAGGTGTCCATATACACGCACTTACAGAACGTCATGTAACGACTCCTGTACCTAACCCCTATACAGACGTGGAAGCGGAGATCAATTTGATTGAAACAGAAATTCTGCCTGTAGGAGAAGTACCGAAGGATTACACCATTGTTAAAGTCATGTTTGTAGACGAATCTGAAAAGCTAGATGCAGCATTTGAAGAATTGCCACTCTGGGTACTTGAAAAATACACCATCGTGAGAAGTGCAGAAATCTTTTTAGAGTTTTTAGACAGAAGTGTCAATAAGGGCACTGGTGTTGCGGCAGTTGCTAAAGAAATGGGTATTGAAAAAGAGCAGGTTATTTGTGTAGGCGATGCTGGCAACGACATGGCAATGATTCAATATGCAGGCCTTGGCGTGGCTATGGAAAATGCTTTTGACTATGTGAAAGAAGCGGCGGATTTCATTACCTTATCAAACGATGCCGATGGTGTGGCTCACGTTATTCAAGAGTATATGCTGTAAATGACTGTTTTAGAAATTGAATTTATGAAGATTAAACTCAATAAAAAGGCATCTCGCAGTTTGCGAGATGCCTTTTTTAAGTGAGTCTTTAACTCAATAAATTATACGGTTTTCTTACCTTTTTCAGCTTCTTTAAGAGCATCGAGCTGAGGTTGGTAAGAACGTTTTGCAATTGTTTCCCAAAGCTCTGCACCTTTAATGCCAATTCTAGATGGGATAAAGACTGGATCGAGGCCCATTTTCTTTTGAGCTTCATAGTCTTTAAGAGTTGCAATTGCAGGTTTTGTGAGGAGTAAGATAACAATGACGTTGAACCAAGCCATTGCACCTACGCCAGCAGAACCAAAGTTCCAAACTACGTCCGCTGACATGATAGAACCGATGAATACCATAGCAACGATACCAAATCTAGATAATTGTGTACATAATTTGTGAGCAGTGCTGCCTTGATTGTTTTTAAATAAGTACGCTACGTTTGAATCTGAGTAGAAAGCATATGCCAATACAGTTGTAAATGTGAAGAAGAGAAGTGCGATTGCAACGAATCCGCCACCAACACCTGGCAAGAATGTATTTACAGCTGTTTGAGTGAAGTTACCTTTTTCGATACCAGGAATTAACTCAGTGATGAAACCAGATTGATCAAGGTTCATTACGTTGTAAGAACCAGTTGAAAGAATCATGATAGCTGTAGCTGTACAAACGAAGAGTGTATCAACATAAACTGAGAATGCTTGTACCAAGCCTTGTTTAGCTGGGTGAGAAACTTCTGCAGCACCAGCCGCTTGAGCGCCAGTACCTTGACCAGCTTCGTTTGAGAAGATACCTCTTTTAACACCCCATGCTACAGCTTGACCAAAGATTGCGCCATATACTGCGTTCATGTTGAAAGCTGAGCTGAAGATTAAACCAAAGACTTCAGGAATCTTAGCGAAGTTTACGAAGAGGATGATCAATGCCAATGCGATGTAACCAATCGCCATGAAAGGTACAATCATTTCAGCAGATTTTGCAATTCTACGACCACCGCCGAAAACAACGAATGCAGTAAATGCTGCGTAAATGGCACCCATGATCCATGGTTGGATACCGAATGCAGCTTGACCTGCTACTGCAAAGGAGTTTGTTTGAATACCTGGGAGTAAGATACCACATGAAACAAGAGCGAGGATAGCGAATGCAATACCGAGTGGCTTGCTGTGGAGACCTTTTTCAATGTAGTAAGCAGGGCCGCCGCGATATTCGCCGTTAACTTCTTCTTTCCAAACTTGAGCGAGAGCTGATTCTGCGTAAGCTGAGCCTGCGCCTAAGAATGCAATTGCCCACATCCAGAATACTGCACCGGGACCGCCGAAGAAGATAGCTGAAGCAACACCGGTGATGTTACCAGTACCTACACGACCGCCAAGAGCCATTGCAAAACCTTGGAATGAGGATACGCCGTTTTCTGAACTTTTACCGCTGAATAATTGACCAACCATGTCTTTGATTAAACGTACTTGTGGGAATTTCATGAGGATTGAGAACCATACGCCTGCTGCGAGGCAAAGGTAAATCATTATTTTTCCCCAGAACAAGTTGTCCAAAAATGCTGATAATTGCAATAAATCCAAAGTAAACCCTCCCTTTTGAGTTGTTTCCCTAACCTAGTAAATGAGTGCGTGTATTCGTTAGGGTTAAAAAAATAGTAACATCCAAAAGGGCAAATGTCAAATAATCGTAACAAAATACGCAAATAATCTTTTTTATATTAATAGATAGCAATAAAATGCATTACTTACCATTGTTTGTGTTATTTCCTTAACATATAATTATTTCAGTGAAAATAAAATAATCCCTCTGAAAAATGAAATATTTTCAGAGGGATTATGCATTTATCAAAATTATTTAACTTCGAAAGAACAAGTTACAACGGCGGTAATTTCTTTGTCTAGAGAGGAAGTATCATTAATGCCTGAGTCAGATACCTCAGTACTATAAAGGGGTGTAATCTGGAATACCCCCATTTTAGCAGATTTTAGCTTGCCAATCTTACTGCCAGTGTTAGTAGAAATTTGTTCAGCACGCATTTTGGCATCTTTTGTAGCTTCAGCCAACATACTCACTTTTAGATCAGCAATTTTAGTGTAATAATATTGTGGCATATTGGATTGGAATTCCACACCTTGCTGAATCAGTTCTGTAATATCCCTAGAAAGCTGTGTAATTTCTTCAACTTTGTCTGAACGAATTTCGACAGTCTGATTTAAACGGTATGCAATAATATTATTGGTTGTCATGCCATTAAAGTTAGTTTCATAAAGAGGCATGGTATAGATTGAGGAAACGGTATAGAGTTTAGCGTCAATCCCTTTTTTTGTTAAGTACTTCATGACGATTTCTTTGTCTTTTACAAGCAAATTGTAAGCTTCTTCAGTGGTTGCAGCTTGTCTGGAATAAGTGCCCTGCCATACGACTAGATCGGATTTAATCTGCTGTTTAGCGGAACCTGTGACGGTAATGCTGTTGTTTCCTTTTACGGCAATAATACTGTCAGCTACTTTGTATGTAGAAAATACAATGCCTAAAGTAAAAATCAATACTGCCAAGAGCAATGCGTACGGTTGTAACTTAGCCCCTTCCATAAAAGACCTCCTTAGTTTAAGATGAGTATAATACATTATACTTACATTATACGCCGTTCATTTCAAAGGGGAAGGTCAGATGGAAAAAAAAATTTCTAAAGGTCGAGTTGTCTTAATTACTGGAGCATCGGGTGGAATAGGCAATGAAGCTGCACTCTATTTTGCAGCCCGTGGAGACAAAGTCGCTTATCATTTTAATGAAAACAAAGAGAAGGCTGAAAGGGCTGTTAAAGATGTTGAAGCATTAGGCGGCACTATTTTTTGCTGCCAAGGAGATTTGACTAAGAGCGAAGAAGTGGATGCTATGTTTGATGAGATTGAAAAAGCATTAGGTCCTGTTGAAATTCTAATTAATGCCTTAGGGTATTCAGAACAGGCTCTGTTTCAAGATATTTCAGACGCTTCTTGGCGTCAAACCATGGCAGTTAATCTAGATGCCAGTTTTTACTGCAGCAGAAGAGCTGTACCGAACATGCTCCAAGTTCAGAAGGGTGTGATTCTCCAAATTAGTTCTATTTGGGGCATGACAGGAGGCGCTATGGAAGTTCATTATTCTACGGCTAAAGCGGCTTTAATAGGCATGACCAAAGCTATGGCTAAAGAATTAGGACCTTCAGGTATTCGCGTCAACTGCTTGGCTCCAGGTTGGATAGAAACCCCTATGAACGATGGTCATGACGAGGAAGCTGTTTCTCAGTTCTTGATGGAAACCCCTTTAGGCAGACTAGGTAATGTAAAAGAAATAGCTGCGTGGCTTTATTTTCTTTGCTCAGAGGAAGCCAGCTTTATGACAGGACAAGTCATTAGTCCTAACGGTGGGGTTGTTATATAAGGACTTGTATTTAGAGCAAATTTATTGTTAATAAAGGAAGACAATTAATTGTCCAAATGTTAAGAAATAAACAACTTTTGCAAATAAGGTGTTGAATTTAAGGTTTTTGTGGTAGAATGGCTAAGGTGAAAATAGGAGAAATCATATGTTGGATTTAGGAATTATTTTGACCTTAGCCTCTCCCTATACAGTGGCTTTGATCATCCCTTTGGTTCTTTGGACCATTATAAAAAATGAATATAGAGTATATTTGACGCCCTATAACTTTGGACTGTTAGGGCTTTTTATTTGGGCAGGTATTTCTGGCGTTTTAAATAGATCTTGGCTGTCGTTATTTGCATCGGGCATCTTTATGGTTTATCTTTGTGTCAATATCTATTGTCAAAATCGCTTTAACGATACCCCGACCATTGAGACATTTCTGCGGAAGCTCCACAAGTACGCCTTAATACCCGCAGCGTTTGGGATAGGGGAGAAACTGGTCTCTTTGTTTTTTGACATTACATGGATCTCGAGACTTTTTTGGAGTCCTACTTATGTGCCCGACAAAGCCGCTTATCGGATTTATTCCACATTTGGGAACCCGAATGTAGCTGGCGATTGGTTTGCATTACTTGCTTTGATCAGCGTCTATTTCTTAGAGCATTCCCCTTATAAGAAAAAGGGTTTTTATGCTTTTGCAATGGGACTCTTTATTTCGGCACTGCTCTTTACAGGTTCTAAAGGCTCTATTATGGGGCTTATTATAGGATTAGTGGTCTATGCAGTTTTCAGCAAAAAGAAGAAAACCAAATGGGTCATTGGAGTAACGATTTTAGCAATCATTGGGGCAACTTTTGTATTGCCAGAAATTCACAGAGCCTCAAATTACAGAAATGCACTATGGTTAAAAAGCTTGAAACTTTATAAAGATAATCCCCTCTTTGGTGTGGGTCTTATGGGTATTTATGAAAGAACTGGTGAAATTCACAGTCATAACATTTGGATTTCTCTATTAGGAATGCTGGGTGTTGCAGGTTTTGGACTCTATCTTGGCATGAAGCTGTATCTTTATAACGGCTTGTTGAAGATTAAAGCGATGGGTTGCAAGTTGTTACCACTTCTTGCGGCAATACAAGCATTAGTCGTCGGACATGGGGCAGTGGATTTTACGATTTTAACCCCGCAAGGTGGACTCATGTTCATTGCGGCTTCAGGTTTAATTTCAGGTTTAATTAGGCCGAGTGAACGCTATAACTCATTCCCATTAAAAATTCCTCAATTACCAGCATACAAAGACTTGAGAATTCCTCATGAGCTTTATCAGCAGCTGTCATTAGGGGAGCGAAGGCCACATGAGAATTCAAAGCGGTAGAATTTAAAAAAGAAAATACAATGAAAATATAATTAAAATCAACCTAAACCATCTTAAAGATCCAGTCTATTGTGACCGGATCTTTTTTTGTGCCAATACCTAAGTGAAGGGTCTATCGAGGAACTTGCTGACCTAAAATATTTTTTCTTGGACGCCCTTGACAAAAGCAACAAATAGTCAGAAAATATGAGTAAGTACTCACTTATAGAAAGGGGTTTTAGAAATGGTAAATAAACAGAGACGAAGTGAAATAACGGAAGATCGTATTATGGAGGCTGCCTTAAAATTGTTTGCCGCACAAGGTTACTCGGGAACTGCGACTAGTCAGATAGCTGTAGAAGCAGAGGTTTCAGAGGGTACGGTCTTTAAGTATTTCCCTAAGAAGAAAGATTTACTTTCCAAGCTTTTAATTTGGTTTATAGAAAAACAGAGTCATGAGATTATTTTAAAACCCTTAGAGGCTATTTTTGAAGAGCACAAGGGATCAGAACCAAAAGTCGTTTTAAAAGCCATTATTCTAGATCGAATGATATTATTCGACAAAGTAGCACCTTTTTTAAAGGTTATGTTCAATGAAATACAATATCACCCTGAATTACGAGAAGTATTCATGGATAAGGTCCTCATCGGCGTAAAAAAATACGGTGATCAGTTAATTGCTCATTTTTCAAGTACAGGTCAAATTAGAGCATTGCCTTCTTTTATTCCAATCAGGAGTTTTATGGGTGCAGCTGCTCTGATGATCTTCCAGCGAAAATACCTGCCTGAGGTCGGTATGGTAGAAATGAGTGTAGATGAAGAAATTGACTGGGTCATTGATATTTTCCTTAATGGGGTTATTAGCAAGGAGGTCGTTGAGAATGAAGCATAAAATTTTAGCATTAGCTGGAATCAGTTTATTAGTCGCAGCCTTAATGACAGGGTGTCAGAAATCGAAGGAGAACCTCGTGTTGACAGGCAGTGTGGAGGGAAAATCTGTAGATGTGGTCGCCAGAACCTCTGGAGAAATTACAGGTTTATTTGTCGTTGAAGGGCAAGCGGTCAAGGCGAATCAAGGCTTAGCCCAGCTAGATGACCGAGAATTAAAGCTGAAAAAAGCCAATTTAGAAATGGTGCGCCAGATTTCAGAATTAAAATATGAAGACCTAAAAAATGGCAGCAGCAAGGCAAGTATACGTCAGGCCATTGCCAATAGAGATCAGATTAAAGCCCAGGTTACAGGGGTTCAAAAAGAACTGGATTATTTAAAAAATCAGTTAAGCGATGCTCAAAGTCTTACTGAAAGTGGTGCTACGGCTGAAAATCAGGCAGAAGAAATCCAAAGAGCTATCGATCAACAAAATTCAAAACTAGAAGCGTTGATGGATCAGCAGAAAGTCGCTCAAGAGGGCTTGAATATTGTTCTAGAAGGTGCAGTCAATGAGAAACTGGAGCAGGCTCTTTTAGAGATCAAATTAAAGACCAATGAACTTGATCAAATGGCTCTGGCAATTGAAAAAACTAAGATAAATGCACCTTGTCAGGGAAATATTCAGACGGTTAACTATTCTGCAGGTGAATACGTGACTGCGGGGCAAAAACTCTTCAGTATGGTAGATTTTTCTGAGTTGACATTAAAAGTCTACGTTAATAGCAAAAACTTGGCTTTGATTAAAGAGGGTATGCCAGTGGCTATTTCAGGAGATTATCAAGCGGAGCAGCCTCTTAGTGGCGTTATTCGTTACATCGCTTCAGAAGCAGAATTTACGCCTAAGAATATCGAATCTAAAGAGAGCAAGCAAGAAATGGTCTATGAAGTTCATATTGATATTAACGACCCCAATGGCATCGTTAAGCCGGGTATGTATTTAGATGCGGATTTTGGGGTGTTGCGCAATGAGTAAGGAAAACATCATCGAACTGGAAAATCTCTCAAAACAATTTGGAAAGATTAAAGCGGTCAATCAAGTGTCATTGAAGGTTAAGCGAGGGACTATATATGGTTTGCTTGGACCCAATGGCGCGGGGAAGTCTACCACTATTCGCATGATTTGTGGTGTTTTGACGCCTACAGAAGGAAAGGCATTTATAGACGGCATGGACGTCTATTCCGACTCAGAGGCCATTAAGGCGCGGATTGGCTACATGTCCCAAAAATTTAGCTTGTATGACGATTTAACAGTTATGGAAAATTTAAAATTTTATGCCAGCCTCTATGGAATTTATGGAAAAGAGAGAAACGAAAGAATTAAGCAACTTATTGAAATGGCAGGTATCAGTGGCAGAGAAAATCAGTTGGCTGGCAATTTGTCTGGCGGGTGGAAGCAAAGACTTGCCCTAGGGTGTGCTTTGATTCATAAACCCAGTTTGTTGATTTTAGACGAACCTACAGCAGGAGTTGACCCTGTGGCTAGACGTATTTTCTGGGAGCTGATTTTTAAATTGGCGGCTCAAGGGATTACCGTTTTAGTCACGACTCACTATATGGATGAAGCGGAGAGCTGTGACCGAATTGCTTTTATTTTCGATGGAGGGGTCATCGCCGAAGGCACACCTAAGGAATTGATTCAGGAAATTGAAGGGCGAAATTTAGAAGATGTCTTTATTCATTATGTTGAAAAAACCACGGGGCAAAGTGTCATGAGCTCTTTCCAAGCGCTGCGCTTTTTAACGAATTCTGAGCAAGATGAAACTAAAATAGATGCTGAACATAAAAATCTTGTGAAAAGGGAGAAGGGTCTATGAATATCAGGCGATTTATGACGGTAGTCTGGAAAGAATTTATTCATATTTTCAGAGATCCGCCTAGCATTGGAATGTCTCTGATGATGCCAATCCTCTTTACACTAATTTTTGGCTATGCTGTGACGACTGATGTCAACCATGTACCTTTAGCTGTTTTAGATAACGACCATACAATGGAAAGTCGTACCTTGGTAGAAAAGTTTATTCACGCAGATTATTTCCTGCTCAAAGCATCTGTAAACAGCCAACATGAAATTGAACGTTTAATGGATGAGGGTAAGATTAAAGCGGCGCTGTTGATTCCAGACGGTTATAGTAGAGATTTGCAAAAGGGCACGAAACCCGAAACCTTGTTAATTATTGATGGCACAGATCCTAATATTGCACGGACTGCACTGCAATATGGCACTATGATCTCCAATGTCTACCAAATGTCCATGACCAATGGTACATACCAATTGCCTCAAATGAAGACTCGGGTTTGGTATAATCCAAATTTAGAGAGTTCGAAGTTTATAGTGCCCGGTTTGATTGGTTTGATTATGCAAAACATTACCATTATGCTCACAGCATTTTCCATGGTCAGAGAAAAGGAAAAGGGAACAATTGAGCAGTTGATGGTTTCTCCTCTCAGACCTTGGGAATTGATTTTGGGAAAAATGGTACCTTATGTCTGTATTGGTTCAATGGATTTTATGATTGCACTATGGTTTGGCACTTGGTTGTTCCATGTACCGATTAAAGGAAGTATCCCATTGTTGCTCGTCCTCGCCCTCGGATTTGTTATTTGCTCCCTTGCAATTGGCATGCTGATTTCTACGAAAGCTAAGAATCAGCTTCAAGCCATGCAGATTGCTTTTTTAACGATTTTGCCTTCTGTCCTCCTGTCGGGTTTTATGTTCCCACGGGAGAGTATGCCGAAGCTGATTTATTGGATCAGCAACGTGATTCCCCTGACCTATTTTCTGAACATCCTAAGAGGGATTATTCTTAAAGGCGTTGATATTACAGCGATTTGGGAAGATGTGATGTGGGTGATGATCATCGGAACCTTCCTACTGGTAGTTGCTATTAAAAAGTATCATAAGCGTCTAGATTAATATCAGGCAAAAGGGTTCAAAGAGATGTCAAACTTTTACTTTATCATCAACTCATATTGAAATGGAGAGGACTTATGGGTATGATGTATGTAAACATCATTGATAATCAGGAGGTTCCTTTTGAAAAATGTTTATTTGGTAGGACTTGGCGCTATTGGTGCGTCTTTTGGTTCTCGATTTGTAGCGGCTAAGCGCTCTAACTTTAAAGTACTGGTGGATCCTCAACGTTTTGAGCGGATGAACGGGAAGCCCGTCATTGTCAACGGTGAAGCCATCCAGTTTGAGTATGTCGTTCCAACGGACTCTACCCCAAAGGCAGATTTGATTATTCTGGCGACAAAATATAACCAACTCAGGGAAGCGCTAGACTTAATTGAGCCAGTTGTAGGTCATGAAACACAAATTCTATCTGTATTAAACGGCATTACCACAGAGGAAATTATTGCAGGTAAGTACGGCTGGAACAGAACGGTCTACGGCATTTGTTTTGGCATTGACGCCGTTAGAGAAAATGGCGAAGTTCGATATGGTAACATTGGCAGAATCGTCTTCGGCGAAGCTGAAAACAGTGAAAAGACTGAACGCATCATGGCTATTGAAGAGACTTTTAAAAACAATAATATTCCTTATGAAATCCCAGACGACTTTTTAAGAATTATGTGGCGTAAATTTATGATTAATTGTGGCAGCAATTTAACTTCTGCCATTCTTTTAGCACCTTATGGGGTCTATCAAAATATTCCTGAGGCACAATCTTTGATGATTGACGTCATGAAAGAAGTCATGAAAATTGCCAATGCCAAAGGCATTGCCCTTGGCCAGTCAGATATTAACGGCTATATGGAGCTGCTTCCTACCTTTGATCCGGAAGGGAAATCTTCAACCCATCAGGACATGGAAGCGAATCGAAAAACGGAAGTGGAACTTTTTGCAGGGGTAGTCTGCAACTTAGGCGATGAGCTGGGGATTGACACACCGCTACATGATATGATGTACAAAATGATAATCACAATGGAAAAGATGAGAGCTTAATAGCCCTCATCTTTTTTTAGGTCTCGTTTATTTTTATAAAGGTGATCGTCTGCCACTTGAATCATTTGATTGATATCTAAATCATTGTTTTCTGTAATGCCAATGGCTAAAGCTAAACCTATGTCGGAATAAGTATCTGTAGTGGTTTTGAAGGCATCTGTAATCCGATGGGCAATCATGTTTGCCTGTCCATAGTCCGTGTCGGGAAGCAGCACGATAAATTCATCTCCACCAAATCGAGAAGGGACGTCATTTTTACGACAAGAATGCATTAGGACAGCAGCAAGGCTTTTGAGAACTTCATCCCCTACAGCATGGCCATAAGTATCGTTGACTCGCTTGAAATGGTTAATGTCAATCATGATTAAGGAGAAGGGTCGCTTTGTTTTGGAAGCAATATAATGGGTCTCTTCCATCTTTTGAAAGAGATACCTTCGGTTATATAATTTGGTTAATTGATCTGTGATAGAAATTTTAAACAGACGCTGATGTTCATCATCGAAATGATGGTTGAGGGTCAGTGAAATAATAAAAAAGACTGCGATTACAATGATAAAGTTTACAGATAGGTCAAATGCTCTGGCAGGCATTGGCACATAGAGATTGTATTGTTCTGGGTGAAGCGTTTCGTAATGGAGCAAGAATAACATTTCAATGACACCTATAGCTGGAATGATAAACTCTACAGGTCTTTCAGCTAATATCAAACTGACAAAGATGAGCAAAATGCAGTAAAAGGACATGGCGCTAAAGGAACCTGGGGAAGTAACCCAAGAAATAGGCAAGTAAATAATTGTCAATAGTGTCATAAATATAAGTTTCACGACTAAGCGGTATTTTATATTTTTTGAAAAGTAATACAGTATATAAGTAAAAGCGGCAAAAGTAACTGGAGCGAAAAAGTTTGCAAAAGGTCTTTGATTGATGACATTCACTATAGCCACCACAATAAAAGCAGCAATGGAGGTGATTAACAGAGATTGCAAAACTCTATATTTGACGGCAATCAAGTGCTGGCTGATAGGCGTTTTTAATGACATGAGACTACCTCCAATTAAAAGATGACATCTACAGACAATCGCTATAAAATAAGGTTAACATTATATGTACAAGGAGGTCTTGAAATGCATTTGAAAAATCATGAAACCGAGTCTCAATTGGTCAAACAACTTCAATCCTTAAAGCCTTTTATGTGGTTTAACCCTTATCAACAAAGTGGTATTTCAGCTGATGAAAGCTATTTTCAACAGGTAGAATTAGAAGAAGCTGCTCATCGACTTGAAAGGTTTAGTTCTTTTTTTAAAGCAGCGTTTCCAGAAACAATTCCTCTGAATGGACTCATAGAGTCTCCATTGGTACAATTAAAAACACTTCAAGCGGAACTTAGCCTTAAATACGAGGGTCTCCCAAAATCACTGTGGATTAAATGTGACAGTGAGTTGCCAATTTCAGGCTCCATTAAAGCCAGAGGCGGATTCTACGAAGTCCTTACTCATGCTGAAAAGCTAGCAATAGAGGCTGGCATCCTTACTCTTAAAGACGATTATAGTATTTTCGCCAGTGACAAATTTAAACAGTTTTTTAGGCAGTATACTATTGCGGTAGGCTCTACAGGAAATTTAGGACTAAGCATTGGCATTATAAGTGCTGTATTAGGTTTTACTGTTAATGTACATATGTCTAGCGACGCCAAACAGTGGAAAAAAGACATGCTTAGAAAATATGGCGCTAACGTTTATGAATATAAAGACGACTACAGTGCAGCGGTAGAAGCGGGCAGGAAACTGTCTGACCAAGACCCTAAAAGCTACTTTGTAGATGATGAGCACTCCAAACACCTATTTTTAGGCTATACAGTAGCTGCTAAACGCCTGCAGAAACAATTGGAAAATAGTGGGGTGATTGTAGATGCTATGCACCCTCTATACGTCTATTTGCCTTGCGGAGTTGGCGGCGGACCGGGAGGTGTGGCCTACGGCCTTAAAATGATTTATGGTGATTTGGTACATCTGTATTTTGCCGAACCTACCCATTCCCCGTGCATGCTTCTTGGATTGGGCACTCAAACCCACGAAGCTCATAGTGTTCAGGATATAGGATTAGACAATAAAACCCTAGCCGATGGCCTTGCGGTCGGACGTGCTTCAGGCATGGTTTCCAGGTTGATGACACCCATTCTAGAAGGTTTGTATACAGTAGAAGATGAACAGCTCCTAGTGGGTCTAAAAGAGGTTTATAAGACCGAAGGCATCAAGCTGGAACCATCGGCATTGGCAGGTCTCTGGGGATCTATTATGCTCAGCAGCGAACCAGAATGCCAGTTATTCCTCAAGAACAGAGGTGAGAGTGAATCCTTTAAAGAAGGAACTCACATCTTTTGGGCGACAGGAGGACATATGGTTCCTTCAGAAGATTTTAAGGGCTGGCTGAAGTAACTTATATATACCCATATCTTCATAAAAAACGAGCAGTATGCCCATTTTGGGTAAGACTGCTCGTTTTTATTTGTTTTTATACGTTGAGTTAGTCTGAAGAGAAGAACTATCAATCCTATATTGGGTTAAACTTTAAATTTAGATACAGTTTCCAACAAGCCTTCGGAAAGTCTTAAAGCCTCTTGAGTAACATTTTGAACAGCTTGAGCGTTTTCCAACATATCTGAAGACTTCATGGCGATGTTAGTTGTGCCTTCTGCGGATTCTTCTGCAGAATGAGAAATTTCAGAAATAGACTTAACCATGTTTTGAACAGAGGCGTAAATCTCTTCGATGCTGGCATTCAAGTCCGTAGACATATCTGAATAGTACCCTGCATCCACGCTATATTGTTCTGCAATTTCAACCATTTGCTTATAGTCAGGGGAAACTCTGTTGTCAATAAACTGTAAAAGTTCATTGGCGCTAGCGGTCAGGTATTGAACTGCGTCTACAATAACCCCTGTAACAGCTTGAATTTGATTGGCATTGTTCTTAGATTCTTCAGCCAGTTTACGAATTTCATCGGCAACAACTGCAAAGCCTCTACCAGCATCGCCTGCACGAGCCGCTTCTATTGCGGCATTCAGTGCCAATAAGTTGGTTTGTCCAGTGATTGCCAATATTGAATCTGCCAAGACGTTGATATTTTCAACCGCTTTTGCGTCCTTGATGGCTTTCCCTAGCTTTTCGTGAGTGGCATTGTAAACTTGAGTTGCTATTTCAGAAGATTTAACTGCTGTAGATTTAACCTGAATAGCTCTTTGACTAATTGTGGAAGCATTCTCGGAACTGGCTTCTATTCTGCTGGCAATTTCTTTGATTACAAGTTCTAAATCTGTAGCCAAATTATTCATTTCAACAGTGGTGGCAGAGGTTTCTTCAGTGGTAGCCGCTAATTGTTGAGTAGTTGAAGAAATATCAGCCACGTTGGTATTGAGGACTCCAGAAGTTTCACTCATTTGGTCACCTATGTTGTGAATTTCTTTAGAATTTTGAATAATCTGCGCAATAATATCTCTTAAATTGGCGATAAATTGATTAAATGAAGTGGAAAGGGCTTCGATCTCATCTCCAGTTTTAATGTCGATGGTTTGGGTCAAATCGCCGCCTTTTTCAACCAAATCGTCTAAGTTTCGCTTGAGGAGATTAATCGGCTGAATAATGCCTTTAGTTGTCAATATCAGAATAAAGATGGCAGCAACTGCAGAGATCAGGATGGTGAAGAGTAAAAGAATAGTGCTGGTTTTGTACAGTTTTGAACCGAATTGGCTGTTGGCTTGAGCTTTACCCGTATTAAAATCAACCAATTCTAAGAGGGCACTTGAGACGCGGTCAAAGTCCATTTTACTGGCATTAAGCATGGTGACAGCTTGATCGTTCAGAAGTTGACTGCTGAGTTGCATGGCAGCTTTGTGTTTAGTCATATACTGTGCCCAGTCGTCTTTGGCATTGGTATAGAGTTTGGTGTCTGCTTCATCTTTGACTCGGGAGCCATATTGGGTGAGGGTTTCATCGATGGAAGCCGCCATTTTCTCTAAGTCACGGTCGATGCTTTTCTTCTCGCTGCTGGTTTTCGCAAGGATGTGTTTATATTCAAAAGCCCTAAAATCTGAGGCCATTTTATTGAGGGAGTAGGAAGCGTTGATGCCTGGTAAAATATCCGAGGAGATTTCGCTGGCAACGCTGTTAATTCTGCTCATGTTATACAGTGAAAAAGCGCCAATAAAAATAATGATAGCGGTTAAAATACCAAATCCTGCAGACAATTTTGTTTTTATAGTCATTTTGAAAAGTGGAGAAGGGTTATGAGACAGTTTGTTAAAAGGTGGTTTAATACTTGGAAGTTTAATTGAGAGTGTTTTTCCCTTAGAAAGCTTGCTGAGAGAGAACTTTCCTTTAGGTAATTTTAATTTTCTAAGAGCACCAAAGTTCAATTTATGTTTTGTCCTTGGCCTAGGCATTTTTGCAGGTGTAAATTGAATTTTTGGCATTTTCATAAAAGACCCTCCTGTATAAAATCTGTCGAATGTAATTTGTCTGAATTATATCACAATTATTGCAAATTGTTTATAAAATGTATACATATTATTGATAAGTGAAGAATGAAGACCTCTTTCAGTGGGTATTGTTAACAATATTTAAGATGCTTTAATCATCATATAAGCTGTGTTATAGTATAATGAATAACCCACGGAGGTGCTCATGATTAAAATCATTGCCGATTCTACTTGCGATTTGTCTGATGAAGTTATTCAGCGTTACAATATTAGTATAGCCCCTTTAAGCATACAAGTTGGCGAGCGTTCGTATAAAGACCGCATCGATATACAGCCAGATCAATTCTTTCAAATGATGATGGAGTTGGAAAAAAATCCGACGACGGCTATGCCTAGTCCTGCAGAATTTTTAAAGTGTATGGAAGATGGAATAGCAGAAGGCTGTACAGAATTTCTATGTATTTGTATGTCTAGTGGAACTAGCGGTTCTTATCAGTCAGCGGTTTTAGCTCAAGAGCTTTTTTATGAAAATTATGACCCAGAAGCCTACAAAGTTCATATTGTAGACAGTCTTTCAATGAGCCATGGAAGCGGTTATCTCATATTGAAGTCAGCTCAACTCAGGGACGAGGGTTTCACCTTTAGCGAACTCGTCGCCTTTAATGAAACTTTTAAGAAGCATGTGAAACATTTTTTATCTGTAGACGACTTGGACAATTTAATCCGAAGCGGCAGACTGTCTAACGCCAGTGCAATTATTGGCAAGCTGTTGAAAATAAAGCCGATTATGACCATGAGAGATGGAAAAGGGGTTATTGTTGCAAAGGAACGTGGCAGGAAAAATGTTTTGGATCACTACGTGAAGGAATTTGAAAAGCGCATGGATTCTGAAATGACCACTTTTGTGATTATAGGCTATACCTCAGATTTGGCATACGCTGAAAACTTAAAGCTTAAAATTATACAAGATACTCATTTCAAGGGTGAAATTTACATCATGCAAATGGGTGTTTCTGTAGGGACCCACGTAGGACTGGGAGGTCTTTCCATGTACTTCATTGAAAAGGATAGAAACCATGACGGGTTGCTAGTGAATGAGTTAAATCATTTCGCGGAAAGACGGGCAGATTTTCTAGAGCAGATTAAGGCCAGAGTTAAAAAATAGTATAAAAGGATTCACGACACGGTAGAGATAGCCGTGTCTTTTTTTATGCCATAAGCGCCTATTTACAAATTTGGAAGAGCGATGTACAATAGAAACAGAACGTATGTTCTATTGTGAAAGAGGTGTGAAGATGGAACTGATTGATAAAATTGGAATATTGGCAGATTCAGCTAAATACGATGTTTCTTGCTCATCCAGCGGCAGTCAGAGAGGTTCAAAAAATGGACAGCTTGGCAGTACAGCTCTTCCAGGGATCTGTCATACCTGGGCTGAAGATGGTCGATGTGTTTCTTTGCTGAAAATATTATTTTCAAATAAATGTATTTATAACTGTGCCTATTGCGTGAATCGTGCTAGCAATGATTTTCCAAGAGCTGAATTAACTCCAGACGAATTGGTCAGCGTGACCATGAATTTTTATAAAAGAAATTACATTGAAGGTTTATTTCTGAGTTCTGGGGTGACTGTAAGTCCAGACTATACCATGGAACGGATGATTGAAGCTATTAGAAAGTTGAGAGAAGAAGAGCATTTCAACGGTTATATTCATCTCAAAGCCATTCCAGGAGCAGATGATCGACTACTCAAGGCCGCAGGATTTTTAGTAGACCGCATGAGCATTAATTTAGAGTTGCCCACTGCGGCTGGGTTAAAATTGCTTGCGCCACAGAAAACACCCGAACAAATCACAAAACCGATGCAATACATTCAGTCGAGCATACTGGAAAATCAACCAAGGGGCTTGGTCACGGCAAGAAGTGTCAAGCAAGGTTTGGGAAAATTTGTTCCCGCAGGTCAAACCACTCAAATGATGATTGGTGCAACTCAAGATCAAGATAGAACCATTATGAGAGCCTCTCAGGCGATGTATGATAATTTGGCTCTTAAACGTGTGTATTATTCAGCCTATATTCCAGTGGTTCAAAATAATCAACTCTTGCCCAAAGAAGTAAAGACACCGTTGTTGAGAGAACATCGGCTGTATCAAGCTGATTGGCTGTTAAGATTTTATAATTTTACAGCGGATGAAATATTGACGCCAGAAGATCCAAATTTAGATATGGCCATAGATCCCAAATGTCAGTGGGCGCTTAGAAATTTAGATCAGTTTCCCATTGAAGTCAACCGAGCTAATTTGGAAACCCTTTTAAGAATACCAGGAATCGGCAACGTTTCTGCCAGAAAAATTATTGCAGCTAGACGTTTTGGCGCTTTGACATTTGACAATTTAAAAGCCCTTGGAGTCGTCGTTAAAAGAGCGAGGTACTTTATTACTTGTGGCGGAAAATATTTTGGAATAGGAGATATGGAGCCACATTTGCTGAGAAATCAGTTGCTCTTAACAGATAAATTACCAAAACTGCCAGACGGACAAATGAATTTTCTTGAACTCTATCCAGATGCATTCCAAATCATGCAACCGACTCAGTTAATAGGAGGTGTCCGCTATGAACGTTTGGGTCTATGAAGATAGTTTTGAAGGTTTAATGACCGTGGTGTACGCTTGGTTTTATGCTAAAGAAAAGCCCTGTAAAATGGTAACGGAAGGTAATTTTCAACAAGACTTGCTCTCCAACGTTAAATTTATTGTAACGGACGCTCATCAAGCTCAGAAAGTAGCAGACGGGATTGTTCATAAGCTGGGCAAAGAAATTTTTGAATTGCTCATTAAGGCTTACTTTTCCGAAGATGTAAAAATTGCTGAAATTATTGTACAGTTCCTCGACTATGGATTTAAAAGGGGGGCGCAAGTGGTCAACCATCTGTCAGATCCACGGGTGGCTGCCTTTATAGGAAGGTCTACAGCAGTTTCTAGAGAGAGTCATAAGTTGATTGGAATGATTCGGTTTGTCGAACTCAGCAATGGGATTTTATACGGGGCTTATGATTCAACATACAACCAAGTGTTGATTTTAGCACCCCATTTTTCCCAAAGATTAGGGAATCAGGTCTGGGTTATTCATGACACAAAACGGGGAATTGGGGCTTTTTATCAGAAAGGGCAGTGGCATATGGGTGAAATGCCTGAGAATTTTGGGATTCAACTTTCCCAAGATGAGTCACTTTTCCAAAATTTATGGAAGAAATACTACAAGCATATTGCCATTGAGGAACGGAAGAATGAGAAGTTGAGAAGACAAAATATGCCAAAAAAATACTGGCATTTTCTTACTGAGATGCAAGCTTCTTCTTAAAATAGTTATGAAAATGGAGCAAGAGTGGAGCGGAAATGGCGTAAAAGCGAAGTAAAAATGACGTAAAGAAAAGCCCAAGTCAATGACTTGGGCTTGTTAGTGCTACTATAAAGGTGTAACTTCTTCAGCTTGAGGACCTTTAGCGCCTTCAGCAATTCTGAAAGATACTTTTTCGCCTTCTTCTAAAGTTTTGAAGCCTGATTTGTTGATTTGTGAGAAGTGGACGAATACGTCTTTACCTTCTTCAGTTGTGATGAAACCAAAACCTTTTTCTGCGTTGAACCATTTTACTGTTCCGTTTACCATTTGGAATACCTCCGAAATTAAATTTACTTCAATCTTAAGATGCTCGTTCGTAAAACTTCGGATGTACCCATTACCTGAGATTCCAGTTGTTTACCAAACATCGGCATTCAAGAATGCAAGCTTAAGGTAATTATACTATCGGAATTTGGAAATGGCAATAGAAAATTGTAAATCGTATGAAAAAATTTAAAGTCGAAAATTGTCTTATTTTAACTTATTTCCAGCTCTAATTCTATCAGTCGCGTTGAGTATTTTCTTACGAATACGGATCGCATCTGGTGTGATTTCAACGAGTTCATCGTTTTCAATGAATTCTAGAGCTTCTTCGAGTGTGAAAGTTTTTGCTTCAAGAAGTCTAACAGCTGTATCAGAACCTGACGCACGCATATTAGTCAATTTCTTGTTTTTACAAGGATTTACAACCATATCGTCTTGACGGCTGTTCATACCAACAATCATACCTTCGTATACTTCAGTAGCAGGATTGATGAACATTGTTGCACGATCGCTGAGGTTATCTAGTGCATATGCCATAGCTGTACCTGGTTCTTGTGCAATCAATACGCCATTTTTTCTGCCTGGAATCTCGCCGAAATGGGGTTGGTAGTCGTGGAATGATTTAACGAAAGTACCTTCGCCACGCGTATCGTTTATAAATTCACTTCTGTAACCGAGGAGACCTCTAGTTGGCGCGAAGTATTCAATTTTTGTATAGCCAGCTTCACTGATCATGAATGACATTTGGCCTTTACGTTGGTTCAATTTTGAAATAACTGTACCACTGTATTCGTCAGGCATTGTAGCAATGACTTTTTCTACAGGCTCGTAAATGTCGCCATCAACTTCCTTCATTAAAACTTCTGGTTTTGAAACGCCAAGCTCATAGCCTTCACGTCTCATATTTTCAAGAAGGATAGACAAGTGAAGTTCACCACGACCTGAAACTTTATAACCATCGCTGCCTTCCATCTCTTCAACACGAAGACCTACGTTAACTTCTAACTCACGGTCTAAACGGGCACGAATATGACGTGTTGTCAGCATTTTTCCGCTTCTGCCGCAGAAAGGTGAATTGTTGACAAGGAAGTTCATAGAAAGGGTAGGCTCTTCAATGTGAATGAGTTCAAGTGGCTCAACGTTTTGTGGATCACAGAGGGTTTCGCCAATAGAAATATCTGGAATACCTGCAAAGACAACCATATCCCCAGCATAAGCTTCGTCTTTCTCAACACGGTTAAGACCTTCGTTAACCATGACTTTTATAACTCTATTTTGAACGACAGAACCATCGACTCTGCTAAGTGCAACAGCTTGGCCCTTTTTAAGCGTGCCGCGAGTGATTCTACCAATACCAAGACGACCAATGTACTCATCATAATCTAAAGATGAAATTTGTAGTTGGAGAGGTTCATCAGAAGAATCTGTGTAAGGTTTAACGTGCTCAACAATGACGTCGAAGAGAGGATCAAGGGTTGTGCTTTCTTCACCCATTTTTCTAATGGCAATACCTTCACGAGCTACACCGTAAACAACTGGGAACTCTAGTTGTTCGTCAGTTGCGTCTAAGTCGATGAAGAGGTCTAAAGTCATATCGACAACTTCTTCAGCTCTTTGATCTTTTTTATCGATTTTATTAATGAAGAGAATTGGCTTTAAGCCGTGCTCCAAAGCTTTTTGAAGAACAAAGCGAGTTTGTGGCATTGGGCCTTCGCTTGAGTCAACTAAAAGAATTGCTGAGTCAACAGTTTTCATAATACGTTCAACTTCTGAAGAGAAGTCGGCATGGCCTGGTGTATCAACAATGTTAATTTTTACGCCATTGTGCTCAATCGCACAGTTTTTTGAATAAATTGTGATACCGCGCTCTCTTTCGAGATCATTGCTGTCCATAACGCAATCGACAACTTCTTCATTGCTTCTGAAAACGCCACTTTGTGAAAGTAAGGCATCTACAAGTGTTGATTTTCCGGCATCGACGTGGGCGATAACCGCAATATTGATAATTTCTTGTCTACTCATTTTTATACTTCCTTATCTGTATATAGAAGGGTGATTAATATATAATATTTTGGTCGATTTTAAATCAACTCTCTAATTTTACACGAATATTAAGTGGAGTACAAGGAAAAATGTTTGAAAAAGGTGAAAAAATTGATATTTTATGAAAATCCTCATAAAAATAATCTGTACGATAAAACAATTATTAAGAATTTTTTATGTAACGCACACAGTATTCATATTTATGTTAGTATATATTTTGGGTAACGAAATAGTTTTTTGCTTGAACATTTTCTAAATTCTTTTAACAGAATTCTTATACAGCTAAGGAGGGTGATTTTTATCTCACGCTGGAAGATAAATCTATACGCACTTTGGATTACTCAAATTATTTCTATGACCAGCTTTGGTTTAGGAATACCCTTTATGCCATACTATATTCAAGAACTTGGCGTTACTGATCCTGCACAAGTCAAGCTTTATACAGGTCTATTAACTGCTGCGCCTGCCTTAACTATGGCAATTATGTCGCCTATATGGGGCATGGTCGCAGATAAGTTCGGTAGGAAAATGATGATTTTAAGAGCTATGTTTGCAGCGGTACTTGTCATTGGGGGCATGGGTTTTGCACAAAATATATGGCACATTATTTTTCTAAGATTGATGCAAGGGGTCTTTACAGGCACGATTACGGCATCTTCAGCCTTTGTCGCCTCTAATACGCCTGATGAGAAAATGTCCTTCGGATTGGGGCTAATGGCTTCTTCAACGTTTATTGGATCCTCTATTGGACCTTTAATTGGAGGGCACTTTGCAGAAGTATTTGGCTATCGCATTAGTTTTATGGCAGGCGGCGTATTAATGTTTATTGGTGGCTTGCTGGTGGTCTTCTTTGTAAAGGAAGATCCAAACACTTATGGAGAAGCCCTTCTTAAAGGAAGAACTAAATCCTCCGTTAAAGAAATCTTCACACCCTTGATTATGGTTATGTTGCTCACGATGTTTCTTCAAAGAATTGCACGCAGCATTTTCAGTCCGTTTATGCCTCTTTATATTCAAGAAAGCATTTCTTCTATAAATGGTGCAGCGATGATTACTGGACAAATTGTGGGTTTCACTGGCTTTATGACAGCCCTAGCAGGGATTACTATCAGTCAGATAGGAGATTCTAAAAATAAGTATAAGTTGATTGTAGGTTTGACTGGAATTGGCTTAATCTTATCTATAGCAGTACAGTTCATGGACTCCTTGATGTGGTTCGGCTTAGTCTATGGTATAATGTTCTTTTTCCTTGGGGGAATTGATCCAATCATGACCTCATTGACAGCTCAAAACACACCACCAGAACGAAGAGGAGCATTGTTTGGCTTTCAAGGTTTAGTCAGCAGTATAGGATTTATGGTTTCTCCCATGATTGGGACAGGTATTTCTATAAAGTTAGACAATCACGCCATTCTATGGACCATGCCAGTTATATTATTACTCAATTTAATGATCTTTATAGGAATAAATCTATTTCGCAGGGGGAAAAAAATAAGTGAGCAATAAATCAAATTTACTCGAGGGCAATATTCTGTCCAAATTGGTTTGGCTAGCACTTCCAATAATGGGAACATCCTTTTTACAAATGGCTTACAACTTAGTTGACATGCTTTGGATTGGACAATTAGGTGCTGGGCCTGTAGCCGCTGTTGGAACAGCGGGATTCTTTACTTGGTTCAGTTTAGCTTTAGTGAGACTGGTTCAAACAGGAACCGAGGTCACGGTGGCACAAGCTATTGGTAGAAGGGATCAACAAGACGCTGGAAAGTTAGCGGCAACCTCTATATGGATGTCAGTAATATTTGCCATCATCTTTTCAATATTAGTTGTAAGTTTGGCTTCACCTCTTATTCTATTCTTTGGGATAAATGACCCTAACGTTGAACAAATGGGCATGACCTACTTGAGAATTGTGGGAGGCGGCATCCTCTTCAGCTTTATAAATCCGGTACTTTCATCGCTTTACAATGCCTCTGGGAAAAGTAATGTACCTTTCAAGGCCAATGCTGTAGGATTGGTAGCTAATCTGATTCTCGACCCTTTGTTTATATTTACATTTGGTCTTGGTGTTGCAGGTGCAGCTATTGCAACCGTTTTAGCTCAAGGGATGGTAACCCTTGTCCTCATTTATTTATTGACCAAAGTGCATCCTTTTGAAGGTTTTAGAGGGGTTAAAAACCCAGATATGAAAAGTGCGGCTAAAATTTCTCAAATTGGGGTACCAGTAGCTATCCAAAGTGGTTTGTTTACCGTATTTGGAATCTTAATTGCTAAAGTAATTGCAGGTTTTGGAAAAGATGCCATTGCGGCTCAAAAGGTAGGCGTTCAAATTGAAGCTATATCCTATATGACGGCAAACGGCTTTGCGGCGGCGGTTGGTGCATTTACGGGGCAAAACTATGGTGCTGGAAATAAAGAAAGAGTTATTGAAGGGATTAAAACAGGCTTTATGCTGATGGCTGGTTTTGGTCTCCTAACCACTGGGTTGCTATATTTCTTTGCAGAACCCTTATACCGAATTTTCATCAACCAAGGGGATTCGATTCCGATTGGTGTAGAATACTTAAAAATACTGGGGCTGTCACAATTCTTTATGTGTGTAGAAATTACTTTGTCAGGTTTCTTCAATGGCATGGGCAAAACTAAGCCTCCAGCTATTATGTCTGTTATTTTTACAGGTTCAAGAGTGCCTCTTGCCTATATTTTATCTATGCCTCTATTGCTAGGTCTTAGCGGGGTATGGTGGACGATCAGCTTGACGTCTGTTATCAAAGGCATTTTAATGGCTGCAATGAGTTTGCATTTAATTAAATGTTATCGAGAAAACGGATAAAAAAAAGAGAGTTGGCTCTCTTTTTTTTTTATGTCAGCTGATCTGTATAATCTTCAGGGTGGAGGGCAGTGAAGCTAATAGTAAAGGTAACCCCTTTGTCGACACCAGTTTTTAGTTGAATCTTGCCCCCTAAGTTTTGTGTCACAATGTTGTAAATAATGTGGAGGCCTAAACCAGTACTTCCTTGTCCTTTTTTTGTGGTATAGAATGGATCAAAGACGTGGGAGACGTGTTCATCGGGAATACCTACGCCATCATCGGTATAGGTAAGGACACAATGATCATTTTTCATCATAAAAGCAATGCCAATGTGTCCTTTTTGATCTTCAGTAAATCCATGCACCAGGGAGTTGACAATAAAGTTAGTGAGTATATGGGAGAAAACCCCAGGGTAATGGTAAATAACCAAATCAGGATCACAGACCAATTCGATGACGTGCTGGGTCTTTTTCAATCTAGGTTTCAAATTTTGGAGCACATCTTCAAAATATTTTTTAACATTAAACTGTCTTAGCTCTAATGCAGATTGTTCGCCAGCAACATTCTTAAAACTGCTTATAATTTCAGCCGAACGATTCAAACTATTTACCATTACATGAATAGCTTCATCTAGCGCTTCGTTATATTCTCTAACTTCATGTCTGCTGAGGGTATTGGCTTCAAAGGATTTAACCAAGTGTTCGTGTTTATCTTGTATGAAAGTAGCTAGGGTAATGCCAATGCCAAGAGGCGTATTGATTTCATGGGAAACCCCTGCAACCAGTTCGCCTAAAGCTGCAAATTTTTCGGATTGGATGAGTTGCTCTTGAGTCTCTTTTAAATGATCAAGGGACTGTTCCAACTGATCGTTCAATAAGAATAATTCAGCTTGCTTTTCCTCGACTTCCCCAAGGGTCTGCTCAAGATAATCATTAGTTCTAATCAAGTCACCAGTACGCTCGTTAACCAGAGTATTGAGCCGCCCAGTTTCCCCTAATAATCTAGAAACTAAAATACTTACGATGATGCTGACAATAAAACCAATCATCAAAATGAAAAGGTATTGATGGGTAGCTGTTTTCCAACCCCCAATTGGGGCATAAGATAAGCACCAATCAATATTGCCAATCGTCATCGTATAAGTTTCAAAATCAGACGCAAGTTTTTCTGTATTGGCATAAACCATTTGAAGGGTTTGATTATCACTTTTTTGAGTGATTTGAATATGATAGCGTTTAAATAATCTTTCTAAGCCTGTATCAGTCAAAAATTGATCAGAGTCAATAACCACACTCATTTGACCAATATAGGTGGGTGAAGTTTGACTGGAGGACATGACCGGAATTCGAATAATCATCCCTTTTCCACCTTGAATAAGCTCAATTGGAGGTGTAATTATCATTTCTAAATTCTGTTTTACTTTTAGAATATCGTCTTTCTGACCTGCTACTTGTGCTAGGTCTTTTCCAAGAACGGCTTCATTGCCTTTTAAGGGGCTTACAAAAAAGACTGTCGTATCTCTTAAAAGGGACACGGAGCGTAAATTTTTCTGTCCGCTGCCATATAAGAGAGAAGCATAAAGGGTAAAATCATCATAAGAAATGTCGGGGTGTACTGAGTAAAAAGCCAAGAGGCCTTTAGATTTGTAAATTTGCAGATTGAGCAAATTTTCCATAGTTTGACCCACCATTTGAATTTCAATGGCGTTGTCATGTTTTTGATTTGAAATTTCAAAGGAGTAAGTTCGATAAGCAGAAAATGTAAAGATGGAAAAGCAAACAATCCCTGATAAAATTGCAATAAGAGCTCTAAATTTATAGGTGTCAAACCTCATGGATGAACCTCCTTAGATTACGGAACTTTTATTGAGTTCAGTATTAAGGATAGATACCCCAAAAGTGTTCATTCATTAACCATATTCCCAACAAAACTAGACAGACGTAAAAAAATAGATACAACTCCATATAAATAGGATATAATTTTTATGATTATCCGTTAATTGTAGAAGATAAAGAGGGAAAAAGATGATGAAACTTGGTAAAATTCAAGATATGAGACTTAAGCGATTTTCAACAGTAGGGGCGTACCTGATCCCAGTTGAAGAAAATGAACCGGAAATTTTACTTCCTAAAAAGTATTTGAAGGAAGATTTTAAAGAAGATATGTTGCTAGAAGTTTTTGTTTACAGAGACTCTGAAGATCGATTGGTGGCAACGACAGAAACGCCAAAACTTCAGTTAAACGAAATGGCTTATTTAGAAGTTGTTGCAGCTTCTGAACAAGGGGCATTTTTAGACTGGGGATTAGAAAAAGACTTATTCTTGCCCTACAGAGAACAAAAGTGTGAAGTGGAAAAAGGTAAGCGTTATTTGATTGCCATGTATTTGGATAAATCGGATAGACTTTGTGCCACAATGAATATCAGCAAATATCTTGTTGAAGAATCTCATTACGAAATAGGACAATGGGTTAAAGGTGTGGTTTACAATACACATGAAATTTACGGGGCTTATATTGCAGTTGAAAATCTCTATAGTGGTAGAATTCCTTTAAAAGAACTCCACGAAGACTTAAAAATAGGTCAGGAAGTCGATGTGCGCATAACCCGAATTCATGAAGATGGCAAGCTCGAACTGAGTTTGAAAGAAAAATCTTATCTTCAACGAGATGAAGATTCTCAAAAAATAATGTCCTTGTTGGAGCAACATAACGGTTTAGTAAAACTCAGTGACAACAGTGATCCTGAACTGATTAAATCCATGCTTCAAATGAGTAAAAAAGCTTTTAAAAGAGCCCTTGGAAAATTATATAAAGAAGGCGCTATTGTTATTGAAGAAAACGCTATTAAGAAGAAATAAAGGGCCTTGGCCCTTTTTCTTTTCCCAAAAGCTCTAAAATGATAAATAAAGAGTATCAATAAATCATTATTGGAGGAAAGCATCATGTCTCAAACAGAAAAAAAGGACATAAAAGAATCAGATCTATTTCAGCCAGTGTGCGAGTATTTAGAGTCCTTGGGGTATTCCGTTAACGGGGAAGTTAAGGATTGTGACCTATTGGCTAATAAAGAAGAAGAATGGATTGTTGTAGAACTTAAAAAAACATTGAATTTGGAAGTGATTTTGCAGGCTGCAGAGCGTCAAAAGATTTCAGATTTGGTATACATTGCTGTATTAA
Organism: uncultured Peptostreptococcaceae bacterium; assembly: GCA_964404895.1. Taxonomy (GTDB): domain Bacteria; phylum Bacillota; class Clostridia; order Peptostreptococcales; family Acidaminobacteraceae; genus JBGSUZ01. The sequence continues at coordinate 750,613 of CAYOLV010000001.1, forward strand.
AACCTAAAAAATTTACGAAGAGCTCAAAATTTAAACGGGTTTGTCATTTGCTCAGACGGTTGGAAATTGGACTCCTATTGGTTAATTTTAAAGGCGAACAAGGATTTATTGAAGTCGTTCAAACTGCAGAGCCTTTTGATCGGGTAAAGAGCCAAAGGGTTAATCGAGAAAAGAAGCATAGGACTCAAGAAGAATTTAAGAAGAGAAAAGGAAAATCAATTGGCGGTATCAATCGAACAAAAGTAATGACTGCCTATAGGGAGCAGTCGATATTGATTGCTGAAACTTTAGAGAAAAAAGGAACTGCAAAACCTAAAGAATTGATCGAGACAAATTTGGACTTGAAAAGGATACAAACCATTTTATATGATAACTATTATGGTTGGTTCGATCGTATAAATAAGGGTATCTACCAAACAAGCGAAACGTGGGAGACATTAAAAAAAGAGTCTGCAGAAAAGTAAGTGGAGGTGTAGTATGGGGAAAAAAAGTCCGAAGTTTAAAGTGAATTTGAAGCTTAAAATGATTTTGTCAATTGTAGGGAGTCTTTTGTTAGTGCAAGGGTTAATTATTGGTATGATCAGTTGGATGACTTATGAAAGTACATTTAATCTTTCAGAAAAGTACATCGAAAAAACCATATTAACCGATTCTCTTGAAATCAAAAGCGTATTTACTGAAAACTTAGAAGTGGCTAAAAATGTCGCTTCTGTTTTCCAATCTGCCAGTGAAAAGGGGACACTGACAAGAGATGAAGGCGTGGAAGTTCTTAAGTCCGTCTTAGTAAACAACAAAGAAATTGTAGATGTCTGGGTCATTTTTGAGCCTAATACTTTTGATAACAAAGATCTAGCAGCCATTGGCAGATTGGATTCAGATGAAGCAGGGCGCTATGTTCCTCTGATTTACAGAGATGGAGAAAAGGGAGCCCTAGATAAATGTTATGCATACGATACAGACGGCTATTATCTTAATCCTAAAAATACGATGAATCCAAATATTTCTGAACCTACCGTTTACAAAATTGGTGGTAAAGATGTGAACATGGTTACCATTACAGCACCTATTATTTCAAATGGAAAATTTATTGGGGCAGCTGGAATAGATATTGAGGTAGACTTCTTATTGAAGAAAATCAGTGACATCAAGCTGTTTGACTCAGGGTACGTTAAATTATTGAGTCAGACGGGTGTGACAATTGCTCACCCTAATCCTGAAAAAGTAGGGAAAATTGCTGAGGAAATTGAAGCGGCTGAGGGCAAAGAATTATTGGCTCAGGTCATGAACGGAGAAATCCATAAAGGCTTTAAGTATTCAAGTACACTTGGAGAGATCGCCTATAAAGTTTTTGTTCCTATGAAACTCTCGGAAACGGGCCCAATATGGATTTTGGGATCTACAATTCCCCTCGACGAAATGAGTAAAGAAGCAGTCAATATTCGATTAATTACCATAGGCACAACCATTCTTGGCTTGTTATTTATAGCGTTTATCGTATTTATTTACATCAATAACGTGACCAAGTGGATTGCTAAGATTGCCAATGCGGCATCGGTTATAGCAACTGGCGACCTACGAGTAGAAATTGATCAAAAATTAATTGACCGCCACGACGAAATCGGTCACCTTGCTAAAGCCTTTGATGACATGAAGACTAACTTAACGACAGTGGCGAATCACCTATTGGCAGATTCATCTGCAGTAAGCAAATCGGCTGCTGAACTTTCAGAAAGCTCGGAACAATCGGCACTGACCGCTGAAGATATTGCAAAAACTATTGAAGAGATTGCAAAAGGGGCAACTGAGCAGGCTACTGACACGGAAAGAGGTTCTAATCAAGTTATGGATTTAGGTGCTACTATTGAACAAAACCAAGTGGCAGCGGCAAAACTAAGTGACCAGGCAAAACGTGTAACGCTGGTGGTTTCAGAAGGCGAAAGATATATGGCAGACCTCAGCCTTCAAGCAAAACGTACAGGCGATGAAGTTGCAATCATCTCAGAAGGTATTGTTGCAACTTATAACAGTGTTAATCAAATTAAAGAAATCAGCGGATTCATTGCATCCATTTCTGAACAGACGAACTTATTGGCCTTAAATGCTTCCATTGAAGCTGCAAGAGCTGGAGAGTCTGGAAGAGGATTTGCAGTAGTTGCAGATGAAATCCGAAAGCTTGCAGAAGCGTCCAAACAATCAACGATTGAAATTGATAATGCCGTTCGAACTTTGATTGTAGATGCAGAGCACTCAGTAGAAATTGCAACCAACCTGCAAGGGGTCATCAAAGAGCAGTTGAACAGCGTAACGATGACCAATGAGCAGTTTGGAGCTATTAAAGAAGCCATTGAGCATATTGCGACCATGATTGAAGAAATAGATGAGTCGGGTTCACAATTACTCGAAAACAAAAATACCATTATGGAAGTCATGGCAAGCTTATCTGCAATTGCAGAAGAAAACGCAGCGTCAACAGAAGAAACTTCAGCATCTACTCAAGAGCAAACCGCTTCTATTATGGAAATTTCAAGAATGAGTGACGACTTAGCTGTATTAGCAGATAAGTTAAAGAAAATGGCTGAAGTCTTTAAAATCTAACAGACTTGCATTTTAACTGCATAATCGCTATACTTTTAAAAGAGTATAGACACAAAACGGACCTGTCGAAGTATCGATGGGTCTGTTTATATATAAAGACTTATTGGCAAACATCAAATGATTAGAGGAGGTTCAAGATTATGGCTAGAAGTTTATTACCTTCAAAAGGCATGCGCGATTTTTTACCAGAGGATAAAGCCTTAAGAGAAAAGATGATGTCTATCATTAGAACTGAATATACCAAACATGGTTTTATGGAAATAGAAACATCCATGATTGAAGACTTGGAAAGATTGGTTAACAGCGATGGCGGTGAAAATACAAAACTGATTTTTAAAATATTAAAGCGTGGCGAAAAACTTAAATTGGATTTGAGCGGTCAACAAGAGAATGACCTTGCGGACTTAGGACTTAGATTTGATTTAACCCTCCCACTTAGCCGATATTATTGCAATAACATGAATGAACTCCCAAAAATTTTTAAAGCCATGCAAACGGGCTATGTATACAGAGCAGAGAGACCTCAGAAAGGTAGATTCAGAGGGTTTGTTCAATGTGACATGGACATCATGGGAGATCCTAGCAATGGTGCAGAAATTGAACTCATTCACGCCATTTCATCCACGTTAAAGAAGTTGGATCTTAAAAACTTTACTATAAAAATTAATGACAGACGTTTGCTTCTTGGGGCTATAGCGAGCTGTGGTTACGACGAAACTGACTTTGGCAAGGTTTGTATTATTTTAGATAAAGCTGACAAAATTGGAAATGATGGCGTTGCAAAAGAATTGGAAAAAGAGGGTTATTCAAAAGAAAAAGTTCAAGGACTCATGGACATCATGTCTGAAATTGAAAAGAATGGGCTTACAGGACTTAAAGACAAAAGCATTTGCCCAGAGGCTGTTGAGAGTTTAGAGCAAATCATAGAAGCTATCAATTCTTTGAAAGAAGATGCCTATAATATTGTTTTTGACTTTACCTTGGTTAGAGGAATGGGTTATTATACAGGAACTATCTTTGAAATTGCCTATTCTAATTTAGGTTATTCAGTTGCAGGCGGCGGCCGATACGATAAAATGATTGGCAGTTTCATTGGACAAGATATTCCAGCGGTAGGCTTCTCTATAGGTTTTGAGCGGATTTTTGAAATATTAAAAGAAGAAGGGAATTCTTTCTTTAAACCAAAGCAGCTGGCCTTGATTTATACAGAAAATGATGCCATTAAAGATGTTATTCAAAAAGCAGATACGCTGAGAGCTGATTATGATGCAGTTTCCCTATTTAAGAAAGAAAAGAAATTTGGAAAGCAGTTAGAAAGATTATCCAAGTTTGGATTCGGGTACTTTGTTCTCTACGATAGCAACACCACAGAGATTAAAGAAATGGCTGAGCCTGCTGCAAACGAGTAAGGAGCCTTAAAATGATAAAGAAGAAAGTTTGTGTGGGGATCAGTGGTGGAGTTGATAGCGCTACAGCCGCACACTTATTGATAGAAGAAGGGTATGATGTTATTGGTGCCACCATGTATCTTTTTGATGTTCAAAAGACTGATGGCACCTATGGACCCCCAGATTTTATCAATGAAGCAAAGGACGTATGTAGGCGACTGGGTATTCAGCATCATGTGATTGATTTGCGTGATGCTTTTAGCAAAGAAGTTAAAGAGCCTTTTATTCAGGGGTTTATGAAAGGGAGTACTCCTAATCCCTGTGTGATTTGCAATCGAAAAATTAAGTATGGCTTGTTTTTAGATGCCATTTTGGGTTTAGGAGCAGATTTCATGGCTACAGGTCATTATGTTCAAATAGAGCATCGTCAAGCCTCTAATACTTATCACTTAATGAAAGGTCAAACGGATCGTAAAGACCAATCTTACTACTTGTGCGGATTACCTGAAGAACGCTTAAAACACCTAATACTGCCCTTGGGACGGTTTGAATCAAAATCCGAAGTGAGAGATATTGCTTCCACTGTTGATCAGACTGTGGCCAAGAAAAAAGACAGTTTGGGGATTTGTTTTACCCAAGGGAAAAGTGCTTTTGAGTTCTTAAAAGAAGAATTAGGTGCGGGTTATGGACACGGTCATTTTATTTTAAAAGACGGGACGACTCTTCTGGGCAAACACGACGGATTTTATCGCTTCACTATAGGACAAAAGAAAGGGTTGCCTAAATTAGAGGGCCAATCCCCCGTAGTTGTCTCATTGAATTCTGAGAACAACAGTGTTATTTTAGGAAGAGATGAAGACCTTTATCAAAAAGAAATGTTGGTCAGCGATCTGAACTGGATTCATCCACCTAAGACATTTCCTTGGGAAGGCATCTTTAGGATTTGCACTTGGGGTTATGATCTTAAAGGCAAAATTGAACCCTTGAAAGATGAATATCTTTGGAAAGTAGTTTTTGATGAACCCGTTAGGGCAATTGCAAAGGGACAAATTTGTGTGGTATATGAAGGCAATGAAATTTTAGGGGGAGGAACTATCCTCTGATGAATAGCGTTTTGCAGTAAAGAGATCAAATTAGGCTTGGAGGAAGATTATGAGCAGTGAGTTCAGTCAGCACGTTGGTTTTTATATACAAGAAATCTATAGAAAAACCACCATCATGCTAAACAAGGCTTTAGAACCCTATGATCTAACCTATTCACAATTTAGAATTCTAAATTGTCTGTGGAAACGTGGAGATTTGACACAAAAGGAGATTTTAGTCATCATCAGTGTCCAACCTTCAACTTTGACTGGGGTTATAGATCTACTGGTAGAAAAACAGCTGGTTGAACGTGTTGGCGAAATGTCTGACGGTCGTCTGAGGAAGGTATCGCTGACGGCTAAAGGGAAAGCGTTACAACAACCTACTTGGGCAGTTGTAGATGAAATAGAGGCTCTTCAGACCTCACTTATGACGGATGGGCATAAAAAGATTGTTCTCGATGAGTTACAAAAAATGGCAGCACTTTTAGACAAACGATAGTCATTTCAATTGAAAAGCTCCTGTAAAGGCGCTTTTTTTTATTGTTCAGAAAATTTGAACGGAAGTACTCTAACGAAAATGTCATTGAATTCAGTCAAATTTGGCATTTTTTTTTGCACGTACATATTGACGTTTGCAAAGCTTTCCTAATTAAATAAAAAAAACGTCATAATATCGTCGAGTTTCGGACAAATATTACATATAGTTAACATTTGTACAACGTGTGTATTTTTTGAGACTAATAATTAACTTTGTTAAAATAATTTGAACGGATAGAATAAGTAATAAATTAAAACAAAAAGATTACAATTGCAATGAATTCCATATTTTCTGAAAATACTAAACGGATAAATCTTGTAAGATCAAATAAAGACAAGGTTAGTAGGCAAAGGATGTAAAAGAAACCATGTGATTAAACCTTTAGAAGAAAAAAGTGATGTTTAACGTAATATTTGATCATTGATATAATTTTCTTTTGATTAGGGGTTTATAACATGGAATTTTTTTTATATAATCAATATTGTCGTTGCTCTCACAATTTGTGGGATTAACAAGGCCAATAACAGAAAGGTAAAAGTGCCTTCTGAATTCTCGAAATATTATCACAATTTGAAATCCTTTGTAAAAAGAACTTCGAGTTGTGTATATAGGACGAGGAAACGGCCAATACATTATATCTTAATGGAGGGGGAAAACCAATGAGAAAACACATGTCAGTCCTATTGTCATTAGTTCTTGTTGCATCTATGTTTACAGGTTGCGCAAAGAAAACTAATGAGAATACGGCTACAACTGCAGGCGCAGAAGCGTCTCAAAAAGAAGTTGCTACAAAAGTAGTACCTGGTGACGAAACAATCCCTAATGCTGCAAAAGAAAGAGCAAATGCAGCAAACACAATCGTTGTTGGTATGAGCGAAGTTAAAGGCGATTTCTTGCCTGTTTACTACTCAACTTCAACTGATGGTCAAATTTGTGGTTTGATCTTCGACGCGCTTTACATGAACGATGCAAAAGGCGAGTACAGCATTCCTAGACTTGCTGAGAGCTATGAGCTCACAAACGAAAACTTGACTTACACTTTCAAACTTAAGAAAGATGTAAAATGGTCTGACGGTCAAGCTTTCACAGCTAAAGACGTTGAAAACACATTCTTAATCATGGCTGACAAAGCTTATGATGGTCGTTACGTAACAGTTGTTGACAAACTTGCTGGTTACGAAGATTACAGAGATGGCAAAGCAGATACATTTGCTGGCGTTACAGTAATCGACGATTACACAATCGCTTTCAACATGAAATCTGCAAACGTTACTAACTTTGCTAACGTTGCTAGTTTCCCAATCATGCCTGCACACGTTTACCCTTACACTAAAGGAAACGTTCAACCAATCAAAGACAAAATGGCTAAATTTGAATTCGTTGGTACAGGTCGTTACACATTAGTTAAATTTGTTCCTAAACAATACATCGAACTTAAAGCTAACCCAACATGGTGGGGCGGAAAAGTTAATGTAGAAAACATGATCGTTAAATTCACTACACCAGATAACCAATTCCAAGAATTGCAAGCTGGTAACACAGATATCCAAACACACGTACCTGCTAAAACAGAAAACGAAGCACAAATCAAAGAGATTGGTTTCGTATCTATGAATATCTACCCTGGTAACTCTTATGGTTACTTAGGCTTCAACTTAAGAGATGAAAGACTTGCTGATGTTAAAGTTAGACAAGCTCTCACTTACGGTTTCAACAGACAAGCTTTCGTTGACCTTTACTACAATGGTAATGGTAGCGTAACTAACGCACCTATTTCTCAAGTTTCTTGGGCATTTACAAACGAAATCAACAAATACGAGTACAGCGCAGAAACAGCTAACAAAATGTTAGATGAAGCTGGCTGGGTACTTGGTTCAGATGGCGTTCGTGAAAAAGATGGCAAGAAAATGAGCTTTGTTTGGGATACATACACAGATTCTAAATACGTAGAAACTATGATCCCTATGCTTAAAGCTGACTGGCAAAAAATTGGCGTTAAAGTTGAACCAAACCTTATGGAATTCAACTCTCTTGTAGAAAAAGTTTACACTAAGAGAGAATTCGATATGTACAACATGGCTTGGTCACTTTCAACTGACCCAACTTCAAGAGATATCTTCCACTCTGCTTACGATATTCCAGACGGCAACAATGCTGTTGGCTTAAGAGATGCTGAAATCGACAGACTTTCAGTAGCTGCTGAAGAAGAATTCGATCAAGCTAAGAGAACTGAGTTAATGCACGAATATGCTAAGAAAATCAACGAATTGTTGCCTTACATGTTCATCGCTCAATCAGATGAATGGGACCTTTCTAACGTAAGAGTTAAAAACTTTGATGTTTCTCCTTACTGTGACTGGACATACTTCATCGAAAAAGTTGAATTAGCTCAATAATTAAAATTGGGGGGTTCAGTTGATCTGAACCCTCTTCATTTCAGATTTATGGTGGGAGGAAAAAGGTGTGTTAAAATATATAGTTAAGCGTTTATTGCATATGATTCCTGTAATGTTGATCATTTCAATTTGTATCTTCGGAATCATTAAATTGACGCCGGGGGATCCAGTTGGTGCAAATTTAAATCCAAAATCTACAGCAGAACAAAAACAAGCAGAAAGACATCGTTTAGGATTGGACAGACCTATACCAGAGCAATATGTTCGTTGGTTAGGCAGAACATTACAGGCTGATTTTGGTGAGTCACTCACTTACAAAAAACCTGTTAAAATGGTTATCGGTACATTTATATGGAACACTTTCTTATTGAACGTAATTGAATTTATCATCGCATTTCTTATTTCAATTCCTTTGGGTATCATGTGTGCTGTTAGGAAGTATTCGAAATTTGATAATTTCTGGACGGTATTCTCGTTGTTTGGAATATCCATGCCATCATTCTTCTTTGGTTTATTATTGATTTACCTCTTCTCAGTTCAATTAAAATGGACACCAGTCAGTGGTATGGTAGAAGCGGGCACTAAAAACACTGGTTTAGCTTATGTATTAGAAGTTGGACATCACATGATTCTTCCTTCAATAGTTCTCATCATGGGCTCACTCGCTAGTTTATTGAGATATACTCGTAATGGTATGTTAGAAGTACTTAGCCAAGACTATATCCGTACAGCGCGTTCTAAAGGTCTTAACGAAAAAGTCGTTGTTTATAAGCATGCATTTAGAAATGCATTGATTCCTATTGTTACTCTCATCGGTTTCTACATTCCAGGCCTATTCTCAGGCGCAGTAATTCTTGAGACAATCTTCAGATGGCCAGGGTTAGGTTTAGTCATGATTGAATCAATCAACTCACGTGACTATAACCTGATGATGACAATGCTCATCTTCTTAGCGTTTTTAACTTTACTTGGAAACTTGTTCCAAGATATCGGTTATGCGCTTGTTGACCCACGCGTTAAAGTAGAATAGGGAGGAAATAGCGAAATGGTATCTAGAGCAGAAGCTAAAGCAGCTAAAAAGAGCACAGCTTCCCATGAGGAAATAGAAACACCTTGGACCCTTATGTGGAAACGTTTTAAGAAAAATAAGATCGCAATGTCAGGTTTGTATATATTTATATTTTTATTATTATTTGTTATCATTGGTCCATTCTTGTCACCATATGATTCAAACTTCATGGATTATGCGAATACAAATGCAGGTCCAACGGCAGGACATTTATTAGGTACAGATGAATTAGGCAGAGACTACTTAACAAGAATTATGATCGGCGGACGTGTATCGTTGATGGTAGGTTTGTTTGCAGTAGTTATCTCGATTGTATTCGGCGCGTTAGTAGGCGGCATGGCTGGTTACTACGGCGGTGTCATTGATAACTTAATGATGCGTTTCACTGAGATTATCTCTTCATTCCCATTCTTACCACTTGCAATTTCAGTTCAAGCTATTCTTGGTACTAAAGTACCAGGTGAATTTAAAATGTATGTTACAATGATGGTTATCGGTCTTCTCAGCTGGCCGGGTCTTGCCAGAATGATTCGTGGACAAGTCCTCTCTCTTAGAGAAATGGAATTTATGAGTGCAGCTAAAGCACTTGGTCTTTCGGATATGAGAATTGTAGTAAGACATTTACTTCCAAATACACTTGCTTACATTATCGTTTATGCGACATTAGGTATGGCAGGCGCAATTATGTCTGAATCAGCTCTTTCCTTCTTAGGTCTTGGGGTTACACCGCCAACACCTACATGGGGTAATATGATCCAGTACGCTAAAGATATGTTTGTTTTAAAATCAAGACCATGGTTATGGATTCCTCCTGGCTTGTGTATTCTTTTAGCGGTTATGAGTATCAACCTCATTGGTGATGGTCTAAGAGATGCATTTGACCCTAAATCAAACTAATTGAAGGACGGAGGAAAAGGAAATGGCTAGCAAAATATTAGAAGTGAATAATTTAAGAACTCACTTCTTCACCGACCGTGGTGTCGTTAAATCTGTAGATGGGGTTTCATTCAGCCTCGAAAAAGGTAAGACACTTGGAATCGTTGGAGAATCAGGTTGTGGTAAATCAATTACATCGATGTCTCTTATGAGACTTATTCCTAAACCAGGTAAGATCACTGAAGGTGAAATTATTTTAGATGGTGTGGATTTATTAAAAGTAACAGAAGAAGACATGCTCAAAATCAGAGGAAATGATATTTCTATGATTTTCCAAGAGCCTATGACTTCTCTAAATCCAGTTTTCACATGTGGTGAGCAAATTGCAGAGGTTCTAATTCTTCACCAAAAAATGTCTGAAGAAGAAGCGAGAAAGAAATCTATCGAAATGCTTAAATTGGTTGGTATTCCAAGATGTGAGCAAATCGTAGATGACTATCCCTTCCAATTATCAGGCGGTATGAGACAGAGAGTTATGATTGCAATGGCACTTGCTTGTCAACCTAAAGTGTTGATTGCAGATGAGCCAACAACTGCATTAGACGTAACAATTCAAGCTCAGATCCTTGATTTGATGAATGACTTAAAAAGAAAAACGGATACAGCAATCATCTTAATTACACATGACCTTGGCGTTGTAGCTGAAATGTGTGACCACGTTGTTGTTATGTACTCTGGTAAAGTTGTTGAAGAAGGCGATATTGAAACAATCTTCGCTAAACCAATGCATCCTTACACAAAAGGCTTAATGAATTCAATTCCTAAATTGACAGATGAATTAGAGTCGTTAGAATCGATTGAAGGTTCAGTACCAAATCCACTCAAACTCCCACAAGGTTGTTACTTTAATCCTAGATGTAAGTATGCAACTGACGAGTGCCGTGAAAAACAACCGGAACTTGTTGATATGGGTAATGGTCATAAAGTAAGCTGCTTTGTGACAGTTAAGGAGGGTGTACTATAATGAGCAATCAACCTAACGTTCATCAATACAATTCAAAAGAAGATAATTTATTAGAAGTTAAAAACTTAAAGAAGTATTTCCCTGTTACTGGCGGCTTCTTCAAAAAAGTTGTTGGTCATGTTAAAGCAACAGATGACGTTTCCTTTACTTTAAAAGCTGGAGAAACATTAAGTTTAGTAGGCGAATCGGGTTGTGGTAAATCTACAACGGGTAGAACTGTTCTTAGATTGATCGAACCAACTGCTGGTCAAGTATTCTTTAAAGGTCAAGACATTGCCTCTTTGAAATCTCACGACTTAAAAGTAATGAGACAACAAATGCAAATTATTTTCCAAGATCCATACAGCTCACTTAATCCTAGAATGTCAGTTGGTGAAATGCTTAAAGAACCACTCATTCACCACGGTTTATTCAAAAAAGGACAAGATTTGGACGATCGTGCTGTAGATTTGCTCAGAATGTGTGGCTTAGATGACTACCATGTCAACAGATACCCACATGAATTCTCAGGTGGTCAAAGACAAAGAATTGGTATCGCAAGAGCTTTAGCACTCAATCCTTCATTTATTGTAGCGGATGAGCCAGTTTCAGCACTAGACGTTTCTATTCAATCACAAGTTATCAACTTGATGAAAGACCTTCAAAGAGATATGGGTTTATCTTACTTATTCATTTCACATGACTTGAGTGTTGTAAAACATATTTCTGACCGTGTAGGTGTTATGTACCTTGGTTCATTGGTTGAGATCGCTCATAAGAAAGATCTTTTCGTTAGCCCAAGTCACCCTTACACACAAGCGCTTCTTTCAGCTATTCCAGTTGCTGACCCAACTTATAAAAAAGATAGAATTTTACTTCAAGGAGATATTCCATCAGCTGTAAACCCTCCTGAAGGTTGTAAGTTCCATACAAGATGTCGTTATGCTAAAGACATTTGTAAAACTGAAATTCCGCTCTTGAAAGAAATTGCCCCAGGACACCAAGTTGCTTGTCACTTTACAAACAATTTAGGTTAATCCTTCTTGAATCTGTAACCGCTGAATAGGAAAGGTGAGTTTATGTTTAAATTAACATTGAGAGGCGTAGTTCCCATTGAAGAGATTCCATATGAAAAGCAAAGACAAAACATCATGAATCAAGATGAGTTGTATTTAGAGAGGTCTGATTTCTTTGCAATCTATATTGCAGCGATTCAGACAATCACGCCAATCTTATTATTCTTCGGAGCAGCTTATTTCTTAGCGATTCTATTCATCACAAAGGTATGGATTCATTAATCTCATTAACTCTGATAAACCCCAAGGTGACTTGGGGTTTATTTTTTAGTCTATTTTATGTTAAAGTTAATTATTAGCCAATGAGCGCTATCTTGTAATAAATAGGCAGCGCTCTAGTTGTAGTCTGAGTATGAAGGAGGAACTTGCGTATGGATCAGCCCATGTTTAAACCCTTATGTGGAAGAGAAGTATGCGAAGCTTACTTACAGGTCGTAGAAGAACTTAAAAGTGCGAATAAACTGACTCGGAAATTGGATACAGTCCTTGATTCCTCTTATGATGGCATATATATCACCGATGGCAATGCAATTACCATGCGCGTTAACAAGGCTTACGAGCGGATTACAGGGATAAAGCCTGAAACAATTCTCGGGAAAAGTATCACAGTACTGGTAGATCAGGGCATCATTTCTCAGGCTTGTACCATGCTGGTTCTTGAAAATAAAGAAGTGACCACCATTCAACAAACTTTAGCCAGCGGTAAAGTCATACTGGTTACTGGGACGCCTATTTTCGATGAAGAAGGCAAAATTGAAATGGTTGTTAATAATGTGAGAGATATTACAGAATTGCTTCAACTGAGAGAAGCTTTAAAGGAGAAGGAAAAGGCTGTAGACCTTTATAATAGCGAATTAGAAAGACTTAGAAAGCGGATCATTCACAAAACAGAGTCATCCTCACGAAACGTTGAAATGAAAAAGCTAATGGAAAGTGCGACAAGAGCGGCAAGGCATGACACGACTATTTTGATTACTGGAGAAACTGGGGTTGGAAAAGAAGTCATGGCAAGTTTTATACACAAAAATAGTGATCGTAAGAAAAAGAAGTTAGTCAAAGTCAATTGTAGTGCCATTCCTGAAAATCTAATTGAGTCAGAATTATTCGGTTATGAAAAAGGTGCGTTTACTGGCGCCAACGTCAATGGGAAAATAGGCCTTTTTGAAGAAGCGAATGAAGGAACCCTCTTTTTAGATGAAATTGGAGAATTGCCCATCAACTTGCAGTCCAAGCTGCTAAGAGTTCTGCAGGAACATGAAATTCAACGGATTGGTGGCGTAGAACCTATAAAAATTGATGTGCGAATCATTGCAGCGACTAATAGAGATCTTCAATCGATGGCGGATCAAGGTCTTTTTAGAAAAGATTTATTTTATCGATTGAACATTATCCCTATCAATATACCCGCTCTAAGGAATCGCAAAGAAGACTTAGTGCCTCTCATTAATGATTTTCTTGAAAAGCTCAATGGGATGCACGGGGAAGAAAAGAAAATTTCCAAGGATGCTTATGCTTGTCTTGAACGGTATGATTGGCCAGGGAATGTGAGGGAAGTCAGAAATGTGATTGAGCGAATTTTCGTCATGACCGAAGGGGAGTGGATTAGAGAAATAGATTTGCCCGTGGAACTGCGGCGATTTAAAGCCTCTTCTTTAGGAGACATTTCTTTTGATGTGAATGGTACTTCCTTAAAAGATGCAGTGGCAGCTTTAGAACTGGAAATGATAACCAAAAGTTTTGAGAAATATGGAAATGTAAGAGATGCAGCCAAGTCTTTAGGTATAGATGGATCCACCTTTGTCAGAAAGCGGATGAAATACGAGTCACAACTTGCATCAAAAAATCAATAATTACCAATTGTGATGCAAAAACGCAACATGTTGCAAAGATGCAACGGATGTATCTTATAGGTTCAAAGTAAAGTAAATATAGGCTTCTATTTTATATTCTTCCAGACCTTGTTGCAGTTATGCAACAAGGTCTGTTGTTTTTGAGAAAACAATAATGCAATTTAAGTTGCAATGGTTAATAAATTAACGAATGTGTATATGATAGAATTAAGTGATATCAATACGTCTGTGTGATTTTGCAAAATGATTGAAAAGAATAAAAACTTGCAAATGAAGTTGGCACGGTACTTGCTTATTATATAGTGTGAGAACAAAAACTAACGTTTATCTGTAGAGGAGAGTTGATTATGGCACTAATGACGAAAGAAGCATACATCGAGAGTCTTAGAAAATTAAACCTTAAAGTATACGTGATGGGTGAGCTCGTTGAAAATCCAGTAGATCATCCTATGATCCGTCCGTCCCTCAACTCAGTTGCAATGACTTATGAATTAGCGGAACAAGATGAGTACAAAGATATTATGACTGCTAAGTCACATATTACTGGTGAAACAGTCAATCGTTTTTGTCACTTGCACCAAAGTACTGAAGATTTAAAAAACAAAGTTAAAATGCAAAGAATTCTTGGTCAAAAAACAGGTTCATGCTTCCAAAGATGTGTAGGCATGGATGCTTTCAACGCAGTATTCAGCACGACTTTTGAAATCGACGAAAAATGTGGTACGAAATACCACGAAAACTTCGTAAAATATATGAAATTTGTACAAGACAACGATTTAGTGGTGGATGGCGCTATGACCGATCCTAAAGGGGACAGAGCCTTATCTCCATCAGAACAGGAAGATCCAGACTTATTCCTTAGAATCGTTGAAAGAAGACCTGACGGGATTGTTGTCAGAGGGGCTAAAGCTCACCAAACAGGTGCAGTAAACTCACACGAACATTTAATCATGCCTACTATGGCGATGAAAGAAAAAGATAAAGATTACGCAGTATCATTTGCAGTTCCAAGTGATGCAGAAGGCGTTATCATGATCTACGGCAGACAATCATGCGACACAAGAAAATTAGAAGAGCATGCTTGTATTGACCTTGGCAACAGCGAATTCGGCGGACATGAAGTATTGGTTATCTTCGAAGATGTCTTTGTACCAAACGATAGAATCTTTATGTGTGGCGAGTATGAATTCTCTGGTATGTTGGTAGAACGTTTTGCTGGCTACCACAGACAATCTTACGGTGGCTGTAAAGTTGGCGTAGGCGACGTTCTTATTGGTGCATCAGCGCTTGCTGCTGAGTACAATGGCGTTGAAAAAGTGAGCCACATCAAAGACAAACTGATTGAAATGACTCATTTAAATGAATCCTTATATTGCTGTGGTATTGCTTGTTCAACTGAGGGTAAAGCAACTAAAGCTGGTAACTACCAAATCGATATGCTTCTTGCAAACATCTGTAAGCAAAACGTGACAAGATTCCCTTATGAAATTGCTCGTTTAGCAGAAGACATTGCTGGGGGCTTAATGGTAACAATGCCAGCAGAACAAGATCTTAACCACCCAGAGCTTGGCAAATACGTTAGAAAATACTTTAAAGGTAAAGCTAACGTTGCGACAGAGAATAGAATGAGAGTCCTTCGTTTAATCGAAAACATGACACTTGGAACAGCGGCAGTAGGCTACAGAACTGAGTCAATGCACGGTGCTGGTTCGCCACAAGCGCAAAGAATCATGATTGCGAGACAAGGCAACATCGAAGGCAAGAAAGCATTTGCTAAAAAGATTGCTAAAGTTGACGAAACTTTGAATAAGTAGATTTTGTGCTCATCGATTCAGAGTTCGAGTCAATCACTTAAAGATTACGTCCAGAAATGTTGAATTTAAGTATAACAGGAGGGCAGTCATGAGCTGGTCTAAAGTTTATGAATCCAAAAAAATATCTGCTGATGAAGCAGCCAGAAAAATACCCTCGAACTCACGCGTTGTCTTCGGCCATGCTGCATCAAGTCCAATTGATGTAGCGGCCGCTATGGCAGCTCAAAAAGAACATTTTACAAATGTGGAAATTGTTCATATGTTGAGTCTTGGAAAGGGCGAGTACATGCAAGAAGGCATGGAAGCTCATTTTACTCATAACGCTCTATTTGTGGGTGGTAACTCTAGAAAAGCGGTTGGCAGAGGTCAAGCAGACTTTACGCCATGTTTCTTCAGTGAAGTGCCAAAACTCTTTAAAGAAGGCATTCTGCCTGTAGACGTGGCTCTGATTCAAGTCAGTACCCCAGATGCCCATGGTTATTGCAGTTTTGGTCTTTCAAGTGACTATACTAAGCCTGCGGCTGAATGTGCGAAATTAGTTATTGCAGAAGTGAATGACAAAATGCCAAAGGTTCATGGGGACAATTACATTCATGTCAACGATATCGACTGGATTGTTGAAACCTCAAACCCGCCTCACGAAATTCCAAAAGTGGAAATCGGCGAAATTGAGAAGGCAATTGGAGCGAATTGCGCAACTTTGATTGAAGATGGTTCAACCCTTCAATTGGGTATTGGCGCTATTCCAGACGCAGTCCTTCTGTTCTTAAAAGATAAAAAAGACTTAGGCATCCATACGGAAATGTTTTCTGACGGCGTTCTCGAATTGGTCAAATCAGGTGTTATTAACAACAGCAAGAAGTCGCTGCACCCAGGGAAGATGATTTCTACTTTCTTAATGGGCAGTAAAGAACTTTATGCTTTTGTAGACGATAATCCAATGGTAGCCCTTTACCCAGTAGACTATGTCAACCACCCTGCAACAGTTATGAAAAACGATAATCTAGTGTCTATCAACTCTTGCATCCAAGTGGATCTCATGGGTCAGGTAGCTTCTGAAAGTATTGGACTTGCACAATTCAGTGGTGTTGGTGGTCAAGTGGACTACGTCCGTGGGGCGAGTATGGCTAAAAACGGCAAGTCGATTATTGCCATGCCGTCTACAGCGTCAGGTGGTAAAATATCTAGAATTACGCCACTTTTGACTGAAGGCAGTGCAGTAACGACTTCAAGAAACGACGTTCACTATGTGGTTACAGAATATGGGATTGCGAACTTGAAGGGCAAAACTTTAAGACAGAGAGCGGAGGCATTAATTGCCATTGCACACCCTGATTTTAGAGACGAACTCAAAACCGCTTACGAAGAGCGTTTTGGTAAATAAATCGCAGTATTTCACAAATGACAACCTTAAAGGAGACTCTATGGAACTCTTAAAAATGAAAACGAAAGTTCATCAGTTTGATGATTTCGCAGGATTTGCAGAACAGTTTAAACTGGATGAAAATGATTTGATCCTGACTAATGGATTTTTATATGAACCTTTCATGAAGCCGCTTAATCTGAAGACAAGAGTGATCTTGCAAGAACAATATGGAACGGGCGAGCCTACGGACCTCATGATGAATGCTATTTTAACAGAGGCTCTTCAGAAGCCTTTTAACAGAATCGTTGCAGTAGGTGGCGGTACTGTTTTGGACATTGCTAAAGTCCTTGTACTTGACGGCGTGACAGACGTCGTAAAGGCATTTGAACGCAGTGTTCCTCTTGTGAAAGGTCCTCAGCTTATTGCAGTGCCAACAACTTGTGGTACAGGCAGCGAAGTGACCAATATTACAATTGCAGAATTGACAACAAAGCAAACAAAAATGGGCCTTGCAGACGATTTGCTTTTACCAGACGATGCAGTTCTGATTCCTAGTTTGATGAAAGGTCTTCCATACAGCTTCTATCTTTACAGCTCAGTAGATGCCTTGATTCACGCTGTAGAATCTTATGTTTCTCCAAAAGCGAACCCATATACTAAAATGTTTAGTATTCAAGCTATTGAAATGATTCTTGAAGTGTATGGCGAACTGATTCAACACGGGGAAGGCCATCGCTTTGAAAGATTTGAAAAAATGGCCATTGCAAGCAACTTTGCAGGAATTGCCTTCGGAACAGCTGGTGTAGGCGCGGTTCACGCCATGTCTTATCCACTTGGTGGCAAATACCACGTCCCTCACGGGGAAGCCAACTATCAATTCTTCACAGAAGTTTTCAGACACTACATGGCACTTCAGCCAAAAGGGTCTATTGAAGAGCTTTGCAGCTTGATTGGAAAACAATTGAACTGTGAGCCAAGCAAAGCATTTGACGAACTTGAAGTCATGCTTTCAAAATTATTACCAAAGAAACCTTTAAAAACTTATGGCATGACTGCAGAAGAAATTGAAGGATTTACTGAAAAAGTACTCACAGGTCAACAAAGACTTTTAGCTAATAATTACGTTGCTTTCAATGAGGCGGATATAAAAGGCATTTATAGCCGCTTATTCTAGAAATAGAAAAGCATTTGAATGCATTACAGTTTTAGGGTGAGAAATTTGTGTGTTTAAATATTTTGGAGGTAACAAAATGATTAACGAAATGATGAAAAAAGCGCGTATTGCTCAGAAACAATTCGAAAGTTTCAATCAGGAAAAAGTGGATGAAATCGTTAGAGAAATCGGCAAAGTAGTTTATGACCACGCTGAGCTTTTGGCAAGAATGGCTGTCGATGAAACAGGCATGGGCGTATATGAACATAAAGTTGCTAAGAACAAAGGTAAAGCTAAGGTTATTTGGAATGACTTAAAAGGAAAACGTTCAGTTGGAGAAATTTCTTATAATCCTGAAACGAATATTGTAGAAATTGCTAAACCGATTGGTGTTGTAGGCGCTGTATCTCCAACAACAAATCCAATTGTTACGCCAATGTGTAATTCAATGTTTGCCCTCAAAGGCAGAAATGCAATCATTGTTGCCCCACATCCTAGAGCTAAAAAATGCAGCTGCTATACAGTGGAGTTAATCAATGAAAGATTAGCTAAACTTGGCGCACCTGCAAATTTAATTCAAATTATCAGTGAGCCTTCAGTTGAATTGACAAATGAGTTAATGCAAGCTGTTGACGTGGTTGTTGCAACAGGCGGCATGGGCATGGTAAAAGCGGCTTACTCAAGCGGCAAACCTGCATTTGGCGTTGGTGCTGGGAACGTACAAGTCATCATCGACACAGATGTAAATTACATGGAAACTGCAGCTAAAATGGTTGAAGGCAGAACCTTTGACAACGGCATCATCTGTTCAGGCGAGCAAACAGTCATTGCTCAAGAAGACGACTATGATGAAGTAATTGCAGCTTTCGAAGCAAATGGCGCATTCTTTGTCAGAGATGCTAAAATGCACGAACAGCTTAAAAACACAATTTTCGATGGTGGACACCTTAACAAAGATGTCGTTGGCCAATCGGTACAAAGAATTGCTGAATTAGCTGGCGTGACTATTCCAGAAGGCACACGCGTTATTTTGTTAGAGGCTTCCGGTATCGGCAATGCAGATATTCTTTGCAAAGAAAAAATGTGTCCTGTTATGACTACATTTAAATACAAGACATTTGAAGAGGCTTTAAATATTGCTAAAACTAATTTGGAACTTGAAGGAAATGGTCATAGTGCGGCTATTCACTCAAACAACCTTGAGCACATCAAAAAAGCGGGAACCACATTATCCGTTTCTAGATTGGTTGTAAATGCACCTTCTGCAACGACTGCAGGTGGTAGCTTCTTCAATGGATTTGCACCAACAACAACTCTTGGGTGTGGTAGCTGGGGTAACAACTCTATCTCAGAAAACTTCACATATAAACATTTGATCAACATTTCAAGAATCGGTTTGGTTCGTGAAAATGTTGAAGTAAAAACTGACGAACACATTTGGGCTATGTAATTCGCCACATACCCAACTTTCCTGTTCAATTGCAAAGAAGCTGATAACTTACTAGGTTGTCAGCTTTTTTGTCTTCACTGTTCATTTAACTCATAAATGTGGTATATTAAAATAGATATGATAATAAAATTGGGGGTCACAGAATGAAGCGAATTCAACCGCATCTAAAATGGATTGTTCCTATTTTTACTGTCATTTTTATTTTTTTTGCGGTGTTGGGAAGTGCCTCTGTTTTAGCAGTGACGTTTGACAGCGAAAACAATTATGTTTGGACAGAAGAAGAACAAGCATGGATTGACAGTCACAAAGGTGAATCCTTAAAGTTAGGATTGGATCCCTATGTAGGGATGGATTATTTCGTTATTGATGGTCAGTCAAAGGGGTACTTGATTGAAGTTGCCAAGCTTCTAGAACAGGACTTGGGTATTCAGTTGGAGATAGTTGACCAATACAACTGGGAAACCATTCTAGGATTATTAAAATCAGGAGAAATAGACATACTATTTGGCGCCAATGTGACAGAAGAACGTTTGAAATATATGCGTTTTTCCAAACCTATTTATCAATATCCCTACTCTATTTATACCAGTCGGAACAATGGCATTAAGACACTAAGTGACATCGAAGGAAAAAAAGTTGGCTTTTTAGCAGAAGATGCAATTATTGAAGTTTTTCCTAAATTATATAAGAATATTAAGTTTACAAAAAAAGAATATGACAATCAATTATATGGATTCAAGGCGGTGAGAGAAGGGCAAATTGACGTTTTCATTACTGCAAATGGAGGTCTGTCAAAAAAGTTTGCAAACGATTTTCCAGACATGAATATCATTGCTGACCTCACAACCTTCACTTCTGATATGACGCTGGCAACTGGGGTCAAAGACGGCATTCTGGCTCAGATTGTGGACAAAGTCCTAACGGAGCGAGCAGAGGAAATCTCTCAAGCTATCAGTGACTCAAATAAAATATACAATCGATATATTTTAGGCTTGTCCGACGAAGAAATACAGTGGATTGAAAATCAGCCTGAAATTGTTGTAGGTGTGGCTGACGACTATTTGCCATTTGATTATTATGATCAAGGGAAGTATCGCGGTATAGCAGGAGACTATTTGAGTGCTGTTTTAGATCAGCTTGGAGTTAAGCTTACTGTGGTCCACGGGTCTTTTGATGAACTTTATCAGAAAGCCCTTGAAGGCAAAGTTCACGTTATGAACATGGCAAAGACTGAAGAAAGAGAAGAACAATTTACCTTCACTAAGTCTTTCAGTGACGAACGGGACGAGATTTTCGGAGATCGAAAACTACCTGTCCTTCAAGATATTTACGAGCTCGAAGATAAGACTGTCGCCGTGGTCAAGGGGTATTGGCACAAAGAGTATTTAACTAAAAATCTAAGCCATGTAGATTTTATCGAAGCGGAAGATATTCAAGATTGTATAGCATTGGTAGCTGCGGGGAAAGC
Source organism: uncultured Peptostreptococcaceae bacterium (assembly GCA_964404895.1). Classification (GTDB taxonomy): domain Bacteria; phylum Bacillota; class Clostridia; order Peptostreptococcales; family Acidaminobacteraceae; genus JBGSUZ01. The sequence continues at coordinate 771,740 of CAYOLV010000001.1, forward strand.
TGACTATTTTATTGAAAATCCCACAGTGGCCAGATATTATATTGAAGGTTTAGGTTATAGCAATGTCATTCAGAAAGGAACCACTTCTCAAGACTCGTTCTTATACTTTGGTGTGAACAAAGAAATGGCACCTTTAGTGTCCATATTCAATAAAAGCATGAGGTTTATACCTTATGAGAAAATAAAAAGCGTGGCGTTGCAACAAGTACCTACTCAAAAAAATGTATTCAACGCCAAGTTACGATTTTGGTTGATTTTAACGGTCATTATTTTAATTTTTTTACTGGCCTTCTTATCCGTTTTATTAAAAGCCATGATTGATTACAAAACTCAGAAAAAAATATTAGAAGAGCGCCAAAAGCTCATTTACTTAGATGGCTTAACTGGCATCTATAACCGCTTGTATTTCAACGTGATTGAAAGAAACCTCAATTTTCAAGGTGGGCGACAGGCCTTTATTATGATGGATCTCAACGGCTTAAAAGCTGTCAATGATACTTTTGGTCATGTTTATGGCGACCAACTCTTATTGTCTTTTGCAAATTGTCTTCAGGAGACTTTTGAAAATGGGACAATCCTCCGCATGGGTGGGGATGAGTTTTTGGTCATATTGGAACACTGCGATGTCCATGCCTTAGAAGTTTTGATTGCAAAACTTGAAGATAATTGTATAGAAAAACAAATTATTATAAATGAAAATAATACAGTTTCTCCTACAGCCGCTATTGGATGGGCTATTCGAGTCACAGGACAGTCGGTGAATGATGCAATTGTAGAAGCTGACCAGATGATGTACCAACACAAAGCCAGCTTAAAGAGACGACGTAGCGACAGATAACAATGAATTTAAGACTTCAACAAAACGGCGGTCATCATCTGCCGTTCTTTTTTTGAATTTAGTATATTTACCATTTTGCTTACGCATTTCTTTGTTGAAATGACGCTTTTCTAATAAGTAATCAATATTTTCTTTATCAATGATTTGACCGTATTGAGTTAATGCAATAGCTTTTTTTGCAATGGCCATGGCGGCCAAGCCATAGTCTTGAGTAATGACAAGGTCGCCAGACTTCAGGCGATTGGCGATAAAGAAATCCGCTTGATCTGGCCCTTTATCTACGGTGTGGACTTCTCCATAATCTAATAAGATGTGGTGGGCGATGTTTTTTACGACATGTAGTTCAATTTTATATTGTTCTGCCAAGTTGGCAGTTTGTGAAACGACGGGGCAACCGTCGGCATCAATCCAAAGAATCATAAGAAGTCCTCCAAAAATATTGAGAAGTACCCTTGAAAAAGGGTGCTTTTTATCTATTATGACATAAAGAAGGGCGTATGAAGATAGAAATTCTTAAAAAAAATTAAATAAGTTAGATTACTATTGAACTTATAAATAAAACGATGTATATTATACTTAATAAGTTAGATAACAATCGAACTAAACGGAGGGATGCTGAATGTGGAGTAAGGAAAGAATCAATATGTATTTGGCTATTGCAGGGAAAAATGTTTCTTTAGCAGGAAGTTCTATTTATGGATTTGCAATGAGTTTGTATATCCTTAAGGTGACGGGCTCAGCTCAAAGTTTTGCAACCATGCTCATTGTCACCACACTGCCAAGGGTTATTTTAAGCCCATTTGTAGGAAATTTGGCTGACCGAGTCAGTAAAAAAGCTATGGTTGTGGGCTCTGACCTATTAAGTGGTATTGCCATGCTAGCCTTATATGTAGCAACTATAAACTCAGATCTTCAGATTATGGAAATTTATATTGCAGGTTTAGTACTTTCAGTCCTATACACTTTTCTTGGAACTGCATTTTCATCTTCAACCGCTATGATTGTTCAAAAAGAAAATGTTCTCAAAATGAACTCTTGGAACCAAACTGCGGCAGCTATTATTGAAGTTTTGGCACCCATGACTGGGGGCGCGGTATTTGCCTTGGTAGACATAAGACTCTTTATATTGGCAAACGGTATTTCATTCCTTTTATCAGCGTTTACAGAAGTTTTCATCGACTTTAAAATGTTCTCAACTCTAAAAGAGAAGCCAGGAACTAAAAATAACTTTTTATCAGATTTTAAAGACGGCTTTTCATATCTCAATAAAAAAAGAGGGGCTTTAGTATTGGTATTGTTTGCCCTTGTATTGAACTTCTTTATGGGCGGTTTTTCTGTAGTGGTGCCTTATGACTTGATTACACAAAAAGGAATTTCTTCAAGCGCATTAGGTTTTATTGAAGGCTGTTTCCCAATTGGGGCAATCGTCATGTCTATAGTTGTTGGCACTCGCAATTTAATCTTTACCAAAAAGAATTTTACCTTAGGCATTATTTTATTTGCAGTGAGTATGGTGACCTTTGTAGTACCTGTACTCCCAGGCGTTGATTTTGGAGGATTTAACCCGATTTACTATGCAATTGCCATGGCCTCCCTCTCAGGAATAGTTATTTTTGTCAATGTGCCTTTCAGTTCTAAAATGCAAGTCTACATTGATGAGAGTTACCGTGGACGTGTCTTTGGTCTCATGAGTTCACTTTGTGAGGGGATTGTGCCCCTGAGCTATCTCTTGGTTAGTTTGATTGTTGGGAAGGTGCCTTCATGGTTGATTTTGTCGGGGATTGCTGTAATTCTCCTAGCGATTTCTGTTCTAATTCACTATAATAAAGATATTGAAGAACTAGACGATACTTTAGTGACGATGGAACCTCAAGAGGTGTAGAAATGTTTGTATATAATAAATCTGAATTAGTCCCCATTTGCAGATTGATGACTCGGCTCAGCCAAAATGAACGGTATGAAAAGGGTTTGAAAAAATTCAAAGTGGTGCAAGATCCCGAAGTTGAAAAGCTGGTCAAGGCAATTATTGCAGACATTCCAGATCTTCTGATGGATGATTTAGAGACCATGGTCAACAAATACCATATTTACCAACACGGCACACACTTTGCCTATGAAAATCCTGATTGGAAACTCTCTGACTACATTGAAGCCCTCAACCAAATGGACGCCATTTCCTTTGCGAAGAGTTATCGCTTGGAATTGTTTAAAGCCACGGATGAAACTCAAGACCAAGAGATTAAAGAGCGAATCGATAATATTCGTAACAGCAACGACGAACCCATGTACCCTACGTTCAAAGATTATAAAGGCTTTTGCAAGAGCTCAGAGCAAATTTTTGAAAGATGGAAGGCGCTGTTGGTCTGTTTAAATGATATATTGAACAACCATTTAGAAGCCTATAGAAGTCTGATGGAGAAATACCATCAGATTGTACTGAAAGAGTTGGAAAATCCAGATGTTTTTGAAGAAAAATATATTTTATTCAGAGCCCCTGAGTCCGATTATAGAACTCACGATATATATGTTTTTTCAGATTTATTTTTAGAGTGGGCAATCAACTACAGTCATACAAACAATAGAATTTACATGATTTTAGGGGTAGGCTGTATTGAGGTTTTCTCTGAATCAAAAGAGAAGGAGTTAGAGGAGGAGTTTTACAAGTGTCTAGCAGATCCAACGAAAATGCAGATGCTTTTAATTATCTCTAAAGAACAGCTGTGTGCCAAAGATTTGGCAGATCGGTTGAAGCTCAGTAAGGCCACCATTAGTTATCATATCAACCGACTGGTATTGGCACAAATCCTACTCCTAGGGGAGCACGACGGGAAAAAAGCCTACTATGTGCTCAATAAGAGTAAAATCAGAAGTTACTTGGAAGGATTAATGGGACAGTTGGACTGCTAAGGCTTGACGTCCTGTTACACAATCCTATTTGGGAAACCTTTGACCGAACAAGGTTTAGTCGGAAGTTACTTTTATAAAACGTAAAAAAGCCCATCTGCCTGCGTGTGCACGATGGGCTTTTCTTTGTGTAGGGTTTGTGCTTGTGATAATAGCAGTGCTGTGTTAAGTCAGTGCTTAAAGTCGGTGGAGAGAACCGGGGTAGTTCCCTGTGCCGCCTGCTACATCTACAACTTTATAGCCCATCTCTCTGAGGATGGCAGTGGCTTGACCACTACGACCGCCTGACTGGCATATAATATGATATTCTTCGGCAGCGTCCATATAATTTTCAACATTTCTTAAAAGGGTATTGGCTGGAATGTTTACAGCAGTTGGGACAAAGCCTCTTTCATATTCATAGGGTTCTCGGATATCGATTAATTTGATTTTGCCAATCAATTCTGGCAGTTGGAATACTGAAATGTTTTGTTGAGTTCTGTTCATGTGTTTGCCTCCTTAAGCTGTTGAGTACAACTGTTTGTATAGTCGATATCATTTATGGGTCACGATAAATTGAGAATTAAGTATTTGTTGGTCAATAACAATATAAGCATATCCTTATATACTTAATATAAAGAAAACCGCCTAAAATGTCAACGGTTTTCTTGAAAAAATATTTCAGATTAAATAAATGAGATTAAATAAATGATCCTAAACAGATCAGCCTTAATAAATTAGCATTGTAAGTAAGTTTCCTTATCGTTAATAATGACAGTCAACGCATCACCTTCCAACAAAATGCAATCTACAGAAGAATCTCTAATAACGACTTGTAAAGTTCGTCCTCTAAAAACAGTTCTGAAAGACAGCTGTTTCCAAGACTTTGGTAAAGTAGGATGGAGGTGAAGTTGACCTTTTTGAACCCGAAGTCCGCCAAATCCTAGTACAACGGACATCCAAGTCCCGGCCATTGAAGTAATGTGGAGTCCGTCTTCAGTGTCCTTGTTATAATTGTCCAGATCCAGCCGAGCTGTTCTTAGGAACATTTCGTAAGCTTTTTCCTTTTTATTTAACCGAGAAGCCAAAATACTGTGAACGCAAGGGGACAGGGAAGACTCATGAACGGTTCTTGGTTCGTAAAAATCGAAGTTCTGGCGCAGGACGTCTTCTGAAAAACTGGACTCAAAATAGAAGAGACCTTGAAGGACATCGGCTTGTTTAATGAAGCAAGAACGCAAAATTTTGTCCCAAGACCATTTGTGATTGAGCGGTAAATGGGAAGGGTCTAAGTCCTTGACTAAAATTTGTTCTTTGTCTAAATAACCATCCTGTTGAAGGAAAATACCTAACCCCTTGTCTTCTGGAAAATACATTTTTTTAGCGATGTTTTCCCAGTTCTGGAATTCTTCTTGGGAGAGCTGCATTTCAGCTTTTAGGCGAGAATAGTCCAGCGGGTAGTTTGTTTGAAGCAAACTCACCAGAGAAAGGGCATAATTCAGGTGCCAAGCGGCGAGGGTATTGGTATACCAATTGTTGTTCACGTTGTTTTCATATTCATTCGGGCCAGTAACCCCTAAAATCATGTAACAGTCTTTTTGAGGGACATAGTTGACCCGACTTGCCCAGAAGCGAGCAGTTTCAGCCACAACTTCAAAGCCGTGCTCAGGGATATAGTTTAGGTCCCCTGTATAATTGACATAATTGTAAATGGCGTAAGCAATGGAACCATTCCGATGAATCTCTTCAAAGGTAATTTCCCATTCATTATGACATTCTTCACCGGTCATGGTCACCATCGGGTAAAGAGCGCCCTTAACGCCTAGCTTCAGTGCATTTTCTTTAGCTTTTTCAAGCTGTGCATGGCGGTAAATTAGCAAGTTTTTTGCAATTCTGCTGTCTGCTGTTCCCAAATAGAAAAATAAGCAATAGGCTTCCGTATCCCAATAAGTGCTGCCACCATATTTTTCTCCGGTAAAGCCCTTTGGGCCAATGTTCAGTCGCGGATCTTCTCCTGTATAGGTTTGATTCATATGGAAAATATTAAAGCGGATACCTTGCTGAGCTGCCAAATCCCCTTCAATGACGATGTCGTTGTGAGCCCATTTCTTAAGCCATGCCCCTACATGCTTTTGATGCATGCCGTTATAGGTGAGTTCGAAACCTCTGGAAAGGGCCTCTTCAGCCTTCAACGTTACGTCTTCATTTGGATAATCTCTGTTAGTGGCAACTCCAATATACTTGTAAAGCTGGGTACTTTCACCCTCCAAAAGTTCAAAGTCATAGCTGATGGAAGCCCATTGGTCGTCGGAAGTGGCTTCTGAAGGATAGACTTTCATATGGTTGGCGAAGACATCGGTTTTCATAGCTGCAGCTACTCGAAACTGAGTCTTTTGAGTGTCCATGGTCACATAACCAAACTCATTTTCAGTATTCACGCTGGCATCTATAGGCGTCCAAAATTTCTCTTCATAATTGGCATCTCTATTGGAAACGTCACCATCAAGATAAGGTATTAACTGAATTTTGGCATTGCCTTTTTTAACTTTGAGATGATAGCTGATGGCACCGACTTCTCTGTCTGCAAGGGAAAGAAAGCGCTCTGCATCTACTTTTAAAATAACGCCATTATCTGCTTCAACTTCAAAACAGCGGGTCAATAGGCCGTGTTTCATATCCAGTATGCGCTCGTAATGTAAAATTTTCCATTTTGCTAAGTCCAGGGGACGGTCGTCAATCAGGACTTTAATACCGATGAAGTTCACCGCGTTGAGCACTTTTGCAAAATATTCGGGGTAACCATTTTTCCACCAGCCGACTTTGGTTTTGTCTGGGTAGTAGACACCGGCAATGTAAGTGCCTTTAAGGCTGGCGCCTGAGTAATCTTCTTCGTGGTTGCCCCGCATTCCCATAAACCCGTTGCCAATACTGGTAAGGCTTTCAAAAAACTCATGATGGTCTGGGTCGAATCTTTCTTGTATGATTTTCCATTCGTCGCGTTTGACAAGGCTCTTCAAAACAATCATCTCCTTTTCATTATGTCTCTTTAGAAGGTGTATACCACATAAGGTTAAGCACTAAACCCAATCCCTCAGAACTTATTAGAAAAAGTGACTTATTCATAATTTGTCTTTTAAAACTCAAAAAAATGGCTATCAGTGTAAGGTAACGTATTTTACTGCGGTTTTCAAAGGAGAGTCCTATGGTTAAAGGCTGTTTATTCGATTTAGACGGGGTTTTGGTAGATACGGCCAAATACCATTTTTTAGCTTGGCAAAGATTAGCGAAGGAGATTGGCATTACCTTCACCCATACAGATAATGAACGGTTGAAAGGTGTCAGCCGGATGCGTTCTTTGGACATTATTTTGGAAATAGGACAAGTTACTTTAGAGGAAAGTCAAAAAATTACTCTTGCTGATAAAAAGAACGAATGGTATAAAGAATATATTATGGAAATGGACGAAACTGAGGTTTTGTCTGGCGTCACAGAATTTTTAAGTCATATCAGAACCTTAGGCATTAAAACAGCCTTAGGTTCTGCCAGTAAAAATGCACCCCTTATTCTAGAACGCACTGGGTTAACCCCCTATTTTGACGCTATTGTAGATGGCAATGAGGTTGCCACTGCAAAACCTGATCCAGAAGTCTTTCTATTAGGCGCTTCTAGGTTAGGATTGAAACCCGAAGAGTGTATTGTCTTTGAAGACGCACAAGCGGGCATAGAGGCGGCCATCGCAGGAGGAATGAAAGTCGTGGCAGTAGGAAGCGAAACCATGCTTCGTGGGGGGCATTTGTATATACAGGACATGGCAGAAGATTTTGAGCGCCTAATTCAATTTTTAACGGAGGCGTAGACATAGAATGTATATAGGCATAGATTTAGGCGGTACCAACATTGCAGGAGGCCTTACAGATCCAAAAGGAAATTTATTATTCAGTTACAGCCTCCCTACGGAAGCCCAACTCGGTTATGAAAAAGTCATAGAGAATATGGTCAGTGTTTGCAATTACTTGATTGAAAAAATGGAAAAAGGTCAGCTTCTAAAAGGGATCGGCATAGGCGTACCCGGTCTGGCAGATGACCATACCGGGATTGTTTATGAATGTGTGAACTTATTTTGGAAAGTGCCTCATGATTTGAGACAGGATTTGAATAAGTATTTTCAAGTGCCTATCCATATAAGTAACGATGCCACAGTTGCTGCAGTTGCCGAGTTAAATGCAGGCGCTTTAAAAGGCTGTACTAACGGCGTTTTGATTACGCTAGGAACTGGCGTGGGCGGCGGCTTTATTGTCAATGGCAAGCCTTTTAGCGGCTCTCATGGTGTGGGTTCTGAAATAGGGCATATGGTCGTTGGGGAAAATGATTATGTATGTAATTGTGGTCGAAATGGCTGCTTGGAAACCTTTACATCGGCGACAGCAATTATTAAATATACTCAAAATCAACTGCGTCTAGGCAGAAAATCCCCTTGGATTGAAAGTTTAGGCCTTGATATTGAAAAGATAGAGGCGAAGCACGTTCTGGATGGGGCGAAGGCTCTTGACCCTCTTTGCAAGGAAACCTTTGACAGACTAGTTCATTATTTAGCGATTGGTATGATTAATGCAGTCGTCTTTATTGACCCAGATATTGTGGCGCTAGGCGGCGGTGTAGCTAAGTCGGGAGATTTCTTAAAAGAAGCAGTGTTGACGGAACTTGAAAAGCACCGCATTTTTAGAGCGGCGCCTTCTTTTGAGTTAACTTTTGCAGAAATGGGAAATGATGCTGGGATTATTGGTGCGGCAATGCTCTGTTTTGAGTAGCTGCGGAGAATGTTGGGAAACATTAGGAAGCCTTGTGAAGCCTATAAACCCTTGATTATCTAAAGGGAAACTTATAATAGATTCAAAAGCCATTTGACTTGGCAGGCATCTTCAAAATGTCTCAGGTCAAAACCCAATTGCTTTTCGATTTTATCCAGTCTATAAATTAAAGTATTTCTATGAATAAATAAGGCTTTAGCGGTATCGGTTAAGTTCAGGTTCATTTTAAAGAAGACTTCTATCGTGCGACGGGTTTCATCGTCTAAAGTCCCATGGGTTTTCATCTCTGAAATAGAGCTGTAAAGCGGACTTTCGCTTAAATTAAGCCATTCTTGCAAAATCAATTCACTTAAATAATCTTCAAAAAAGACGAGACCTTTAGGGTTTCGTTTTTTTTCTGGAAGGGAAACAAGTGCCAAAAGTGTTCTGTAAGCCTCAATGAATAAACTAGGCTTTGAGACGCGTGGCGAAACTGTTATTTGGATGTTTTGAGAAAACTCCAGACTCATGGTTTGGAAAAAAGCTTCTGTTGCTTCTTTGAAAGAAGGCTGATTTTCAACCGCCAGCAGGATTTCCCCTTGTGTGGCGTACAAAATGTGGCAGGGTAACAGTTCCGTAGCAGCAGCAAGGATTTCGGTTTTAGCAGTTGTTTCAAATGATGACAGTTGGCACAGGCGATACCCCTCGAGGCTGTCTAGTAAAGGTGATTGGGGCACGGTTTGGTTTTGACTTTGATTTTGATTTTGGCTCTGACCCTGACCCTGACCCTGACCCTGACCCTGACCCTTCCTCTGCCCCGAAGCCTGCCCCTGCAAATAATCCAGCCAAGCTTTTTCCGTAGCGCTAAGACTGTGAATTTCTGGCTCAACAAACAAATCTGCCAACAGAGTCTGATAGGTCAAGTCCTGAGGAGGACATAAAACAGAAAAGTCATTGACCTCATAGGCCGTGTGCAACAGGGGGTGCTGGGTTCTTTTATGAGAAACCTCTGCAGAAGAGATTATTTCAAATTGAGTATTAAGATTTTTATTCAGCAATGTCACAAGCAACTGGGGATCTAACATGGAGTTCACCTCTAAGCTGTCATATAATTTTTATTCTAAGGTCATCTTAATTCAAAAAATATAAAAGTACAAGAAGAGAGTGCACTGGACTTAGATCCGTGCACTCTTGTTGGCTTGAGTAAAATTGAAAGTTAGTAAATCCCTGCTTCGGTTTCTAAATCAAATAGGTAGAGGTGCTTGCTTTCTACTCGCATTTTAGCAGTGTCACCCACCTTAAGAGCAGTGGTCGATTGTTCTCTAGAAATCATTTGTTTGCCGCAGAAATCGAAGTAGAGGTAAATCTCTGAGCCCATCATTTCAGCCACGGTAATATTGACGTTAAAAGTACTCGTGTGTTCGGTATAGGACTCTGGGTCATACTCTAATACGTGTTCAGGTCTGAAGCCTAAGTAAATGGATTTACCCACGTATTCCCCTTTTTTGAGAGCTGATTTTTGCTCAGAAGAGAGTTTAATGACTTCACCCGATGGCACTTGTGCAACTAAATCGCCCCTGTCTTCCAAAATTCTAGCCTCGGTTACATTGATTTCTGGGCTGCCAATGAAGGAAGCGACAAAGAGATTCTTCGGATGTTTATAAGTGTTTTGAGGGGTGTCTACTTGTTGAATGTAGCCATCCTTCATAATAACGATTCGTGTACCCATGGTCATGGCTTCGGTTTGGTCATGAGTCACATAGATAAAAGTCGTCTGGAGTCTTTGGTGGAGTTTTGCAATTTCGGCTCGCATCTGAACTCGCAGCTTGGCATCTAAATTGGAAAGGGGTTCGTCCATTAGGAAAACTTTAGGGTTTCTCACTATGGCGCGACCAAGGGCAACACGTTGTCTTTGACCGCCTGAGAGCTCTTTAGGTTTTCGGGTAAGCAAGGTTTCAATTTCAAGTATTTTAGCCGCTTCCATGACTTTGTCTTTAATTTCTGATTCAGGAAGTTTTCTAAGTTTTAATCCAAAGGCCATGTTCTCATAGACGGACATATGGGGGTACAGGGCGTAGTTTTGAAATACCATGGCGATGTCTCTGTCCTTTGGAGCAACTTCATTGACCAAAGCATCTTCTATGTATAATTCACCTGAAGTGATATCTTCTAGTCCTGCAATCATTCTAAGGGTAGTGGTTTTGCCGCAACCCGAAGGACCCACCAATACAATAAATTCCTTATCTTGAATTTCCATATCAAAACCGTGTACCGCAGTGACTTTGCCTCCGTAAACTTTTTTTACGCCTTTAAGGGTAACGTTTGCCATATAAAAACCTCCTGAGTCTATGAAAAAATGTCATCTGAATTGTCTGATTATAGTGTAAATCAATTGGCGGATGACTTCAATTGACAGACTTAACAGTCTTATTAACAATATTTTAGAAGATTTCACAATCAAATTTTTTCTTTTCGGCAAATGCGAAGAAATTTTAACAGTTATCATTAAGAATTTTTTATAAAATAGAGGTACAATAGAAACAAAGGAGCTGATTTACATGACAATGATTAATGAACTTAAGCCAGCAAAAGTCTTCAAGTATTTCAATGAACTCTCGCAAATCCCAAGAGGATCGGATGATGAGAAACGCATCAGTGATTATTTGACGCAATTTGGCAAAGATAGAAATCTTGAAACCATTCAAGAGCCGTGTATGAACGTTATCATCAAAAAACCTGCTACACCTGGTTACGAGCACATTGCACCAGTCATACTTCAAGGTCACATGGATATGGTTTGCGTTAAAAGAGAAGGTTCTAACCACGACTTCTCAAAAGACCCTATCGAATTATGGGTTGATGGGGACTTCCTAAAAGCAAAAGACACCACACTAGGTGCAGATAATGGAATTGCAGTTGCTATGTCTCTTGCAATTTTAGATTCAGATGACCTCCAGCACCCAGCTTTAGAAGTATTGGTAACAGTTGCTGAAGAAACTGGTATGGACGGCGCAGGTGCTTTAATTCCTGCCAACATTTCTGGTAAAACTTTGATCAACATCGACTCAGAAGAAGAAGGCGTGATGCTGGCTTCTTGTGCTGGCGGCGTAAACAACATTGTTACAATGCCAATTGCTTGGGAAAAAGCTTCAAAAGAGACCTACATAAAGTTGACAATCAAAGGACTCCTTGGTGGTCACTCAGGTATGGAAATCATTAAAAACAGAGCGAATGCCATTAAATTAATGGCGAGAGTGATGAAAGCGCTTGAAGCATTAAAAGTTGAAGTAACGGCTGTCAACGGCGGCGAAAAAATGAATGCCATTACAAAATTCTGCTCGGCGACTATCGGTTTTAACAAAGCGGATGAAGCGGCGGTTAATGCAAAAATCAAAGAAATGGAAGCTATGTTCCAAAATGAATTTGCTGCGCCAGACCCAGGCATCTTCTTTGAAATGGCTGCAACAGAAAAACCTGAACAAGTTTTTTCTGCTCAAACTTTGAGCAACTTCGTAAACTTCCTCAGAATGCTTCCAAATGGCGTTCAAACAATGAACCACGTTATTCCTGGTCTTGTTGAAAGCTCAAACAACATCGGTGTTTTGGAAACAAAAGCAGATGAAATTCGCATGAACAATGCGGTTAGAAGCAGTGTGAAGAGCTTAAAAGCTGAAATCAATGAAAGAATTAGAATTGCTGCTGAAATGTGCGGCGCTAAGTCTGAGTTGATTGCAGACTATCCAGAATGGGCCTTCCAATTGGAATCACCTATCAGAGAATTGATGGGTAAAGTTTATAAAGAAATGACTGGCAATGAAATGCATGTGGATGCCATCCATGCTGGTCTTGAGTGTGGCTTGTTAACTGAAAAAGTTGGCAATATCGATATGGTTTCCATCGGGCCAAACCTTTACGATGTCCACACGCCAGATGAAAAACTCAGCATTTCTTCAACAGAACGCACATATAAGTTCCTCGTTGAAGTTTTGAAGAGAATGAAGTAATTTAAAATGATTCCCCCCGCTTGAAGGTTATGATAATGGGTAAAAACCCCAATAACAATAAGAGGGGGGATTTTTTATGTCAAAGGAAAAGACGGCTAAACTCAGCAAGAAAAAATACGAAAAAATAATTGAGAAATATAATATTGAACTGGTAAAACTTCAAGAATGGGTCAAACAAAAAGGTTTGAGGGTAGTCGTTATTTTTGAAGGTCGTGACGCGGCAGGTAAAGGGGGCATTATTAAAACCATCACACAGCCCCTCAATCCCAGAGTTTGTAGAGTCGTAGCTCTTGCTACGCCTACTGATAGAGAAAAGGGGCAATGGTATTTTCAGCGTTACGCAGCTCATTTACCTTCTAAAGGGGAAATGGTACTTTTTGACAGAAGTTGGTACAATCGTGCAGGGGTTGAACATGTCATGGGCTTCTGTTCGGACGAAGAGTATCAAGAATTCATGCGGAGTTGTCCAGAGTTTGAACGGATGTTGGTACGTTCCGGCATTATTTTAATTAAGTATTGGTTTTCAGTCAGCGATGAAGAGCAGGAAAAACGTTTCCAAGAAAGAATCAATGATCCGACAAAACGCTGGAAAATCAGTCCTATGGATTTGGAATCTCGAACTAAGTGGGTAGAATATTCCATGGCAAAAGATGCCATGTTTGGACACACGGATATTAAGCAAGCCCCTTGGTATGTGGTAGACGCAGACATTAAACGTCATGCACGTATCAATTGTATTGGCCATTTCCTAAGTCTGTTTGATTATGAAGAGGTGGAAATGCCAAAAATAACGTTACCACCTAAGCAAGAAAATCACAATTATGTCAGACCGCCTATCACAGATCAAACTTTTGTTCCAGATTTGGTCAGTGCCATGATCGGCAAGGATAACGATAAAGAGGAAAATGAAGAAAAATATTCGGACGACGATGACTAAAGAGCAAGAGCGAAGGGCACCACTCCATGAACCGATCATGAGAGTGATGCCCTTGATTTTTTTAGATTTCCTGAGTAGAAAGCTGAAGATAGTTTTTCATCCATTCGGTAATTTCTTTTAATCGTTTGACACGATTTTTAGGTTTTCCGCTTCGGCTGAGTTCATGGTTTTCACCGTGGAACATGACCATTTTAGAAGGGACGTGGTTGACTTTAAGGGCTGTAAACATTTGAAGTCCCTCAGTGAGCCAACATCTGTAGTCTTCTTCAGAGTGTAAAACCAGCAATGGCGTTTTAATTTGATCCGCGTATTTTAATGGCGAGTCATTCCAAAGCTTTTCAATGTTATCCCAAGGATTTGCGCCAATTTGGTCTTGAACAAAGTAATAACCGATATCCGTCACACCATATTCTGTGACCCAGTTTGCAATAGAACGTTGGGTTGCAGCTCCTTTGAAGCGATCAGTGTGACCCACAATCCAGTTGGTCATAAAGCCGCCATAAGAACCGCCAGTGACCCCTAGCTGTTCATGATTGATCCAAGGACATTGCTCTAACGCATGGTCCACAAAGCCCATCAGGTCAGAATAGTCGATGGTACCGTATTTGCCCCGAATATCAGAGAATGCATTGCCTCTGCCGTCACTGCCTCGCGGGTTGCAGAACATCACCACAAAGCCTTCAGATGCCCAATATTGCATTTCGTGGAAGTAAACACTGCCATATGCTGTTTTAGGTCCGCCGTGAATGTCAAGGATTGCAGGATATCTACGCTTTGAGTTGAAATCTTTAGGTTTAATCATCCAGCCTTCAATTTCTATCCCTTCACTGTTCACATAATTTAAAGGTTCAGGAATGGATAAGAAAAGACTTTCTCCGTAACCTGGGTTAAGGTCAGAAAGCTTTTGGATGCCGTTGATGGTACAACTGAAAATTTCTATAGGCTTATGGTCTAAGAGACCGTTAAAAACAATGGAATCTCCCATCTTTTGATAGTCGTAAATGGATCCATCGATAGTGGTGACTGGAGTAATTTCCCCTTCGTGGCTGAGTAAATATAAGTTGCAGGCGTGACCTTGTGTGCTTGAGAAAATCATGCCCTTGTCGGTGAAAATCCAATCGCTGCCACTGTCTGCTCCAAAGGCGACGTCCGAACCAACTGAAGAACCAGTAGAAGCGTCAAAATCTTTGCTGATTTTTTCCACAGTCATGGTCTGAGGATCTATTTTATGGAAAGTTCCATTTTCATTGAGACCGCAGATCTGGCCATCGGTGCCTAACATGACAATCTGACCGTTTGGATCAAACTGACAGCGCTCGTGCATGAAAGCCTCATGGTGATTGATTTCTTTTTTCTCTTTGGTTTTTAAGTCAATGAGCCCAATACTGTTGTAAATACTCATGACATTTTTAAAACAGTTATAAATATAAGCGACTTGGCACTTGTCAGGGCTAAGGTCGTAGTGGTAGACATCTGTCAGTTGATCGGTGAGCAACTCAACTTTTAAGGTTTCTAAATCTAAAATACCCAGAGCATTTCGCTGCTTGCTGGTATGACCTTCACCGTTTGACCAGAAGGGAATTTCCTCGAATTCTTTCCAACCCTCTACAGAAGTTTTTAGAGTCTTTAACCCTTCGGTATCTTGTTGCTGTTGTAATTCAAATCGGTCTGGGTGATAAGTCAGGTGAACTAACCAGTGGCTCTGATCCAAAACTTTAAAACTAGAAATCTCATGACAAGTTTCTAAAAGTAAGGAAGCTTCGCCGCCATTGACGGGAATGGAGTAGATACGGGTTTTATCATCTTCCTCTTTTTTTCGATTGGAGAAGAAGGCAATCTTTTCATTGTCTAGCCAGAAGGGTTTCTTGTCTGAGTTGCCAGAAGTCAATTGCTTAAAGCCTTGTTCTTTTTCGTATAACCATAAATTAGATTCATACTTATTCTCATCTAGGTTGGCTATGCTCTTTATAAAACAGAGCTTGTCCTCATCTGGAGAAGAAGACAAGCCCCCTGCATAGCTGATCTGACAGAATTGATCGATATCGATTTTCTTCATGTAATCAGCTCCAATTCAATTTTGATGGTGTGAATAGCTTATTTAGGATTGTTTTTAACCATTTCAGCCATAGTTTTGCCAAGGATCTCTAATTGTGCAAGCTCTGCCTCTTTCGCACTGAAGGTTGCCTCAATAGAATCTGCCACGCGTTCCCATTTCATTTTTTCGGCAAATTCATTGATGCCTTTGACACCGCCACCGCTCCAGCCTTTGTTTCCAAAGACCCCAAGGTATCTATTCTTAAGACCTGTATGTTCAAGAGCGCTGAGAACGTTGTCCATAGCAGGGAAGACGTATGTGTTGTATGCGCAAGAGCCTAAAATAACCCCTTTAAAGCGCCAAATATCATTTAAAATGTGAGAAACGTGAGTTTTAGAAGCATCGTAAACGCGAACGTTTTTAACGCCATTTTCAGCAATGACACGAGCGACATAATCTGCCATTTTAGCGGTGTTGCCGTACATTGTGCCATAAACGATGACAACCCCTTCTTCAGCTTCAAAACGACTCCATTTGTCATAGAAGTTGATAATGGTTCCTGGATTGTCTCTCCAAACTGGACCGTGAGTAGGGCAAATAATTTTAATGTCCAAAGCCCCTAGCTTTTTCAAGGCACCTTGAACAATAGGGCTGTATTTAGCGACAATATTTGAGTAATATCTACGAATTTCATCTTCATAGAATTCAAGGTTAACTTGGTCATCAAAGAGGGTGCCGTCAAGAGCGCCGAAACCGCCGAAAGCGTCCATAGAGAAAAGGATGCCATCTGTCTGGTCGAAGGACATCATAGTTTCAGGCCAGTGGATCATTGGAGTCATAAAGAATTTGAGTTTATGCTCACCCAGATCAATTTCTGAACCTTCAACGACTTCATAATAGTTTTCAGTGATGTCGTAGAAGCCTCTCATAAATTCAAAAGTTTTCTTATTGCCCACAATTTTCATGTCAGGGTATTCGGTAATCAACGCTTTCATCGAGCTAGAATGGTCTGGTTCCATGTGGTGTACGACCAAATAATCAACTTGGCGGTCGCCGATGATTTCTTTGATTTTGCAAAGATACTCATCTGTTTTATTGAATTTCACTGTATCCATGATGGCAACTTTTTCGTCATTGATAATGTAGGAATTGTAACTGACCCCTTTTTCTAAGGGCCAATAGTTTTCAAATAGAGTCGTTTCACGGTCGTTGACACCTATCCAGTGAACTTTGTTGGAGATGGGAAACTTGCAATTCATAGGGCACACTCCTTTAATAATGGATGACACAAAGGCCTTTGATATTTTTTTAGCAATACATATTTCTTATTACCTATTATAGCGATGTTTGATTACAATATCTAGTTGTAATTAATTCAATATCTATGATATTAAGAACTCACATTATTCTAAATACTTTGAAAAATCAATGGTTACAAAAGCGTTAAATTCCAATAAGGGGTTACAATAGAAGCCGCCTATAGCATATAATAGAAGTAAGAAATATTGGAGATGAGATCAATTGAAAATTTACATATATTTAAGAACTTATAAAAAAGTATTACTAATTGTCTCAGTGGCTAGTGCTTGTTTTTTGTTGACAGCATGCCAAGGGATTAGGACTATTGAACGAAACGATTCCAATCAAGTCATACAAAAGGAGTTTACCCAAACGGCGGTTGCATTAACCAACGAACTGGATAACTACACAGAAATTGATGAGCTTTTTATTGAAGATGAAATGGACAACGCCTTAAATCAGCAAATTCGCCTATTTTTAGCCCAAGATGAAGAAGTTAGATCTCATAAACTAAACTTAGAGACAATGGATTTAAAATTATATTCAGATGAAGAAAGCCAAGCCTACTTCTTAGCCGTAATGAAAGATCGAAAAGACAATCCAAACACTTTATTTGGGATTTTAAAGAAGGGTGAAGATGGGCAGTATACTGTCGTCGGTGAGCAATTAGCGGCTTATTTTGTGAACCTTCCAAAGACATATTTGTTAACAGATGGCAGTGAGTGGGCTTTGGTTTCACAAAGGCCGTTTTCCACTTTTGAGGAGTGTTACTTTTTCAGAATAAAAGATCAAAAGTTGGATCTCTATTTGAGAGGCTGGCAAGATCCGTCTTTAAACTATTATGGGAAGATGACAGATTTGCTCAATCAAGGTTTAATAGACGAAGCCATGGCATTGCCTGATGAATCGATGTATCCTATGGGGTATGAACAGCCGCTGTTTGAAACGGCCAATCTTATGGTTATGGTTGCAGAGACTAAAGCCATTGAAAAGGAAAACGCAAAGGATATAGACACTGCCCTTGCATACTTGGAATGGGGTTTGAATTACTATTTCGAAAATCACTATGGGACTGATTTGGTGACCCTCTTGCAAGATAACTTTACAGCCTTAAAAGAAAGTTCAAAAGATGATTTTGGATACACTTATGCGCTACCTGATGAAACCTTAGAGCCCATCCTAAGCCACTATGCTAATTTAGTCGCCAAACAGGGTCTTGAGAAAGAGGCCATGGGATACCAAAAGGCAATCGCAAAGTATTTCAATAAAAAATGATATATAAAGAAGAAAGTTATCGTTCCGTCTAAAAAGCGGCTGTATGATAAGGGTGGAATTTAGGATTCCCGTCTTATTCATACAGCCGCTTTTTTTAAATATATTGAGACTTAGATTGTGGGGATAAAGCTTCTTAAATAGTCTTTATCTTCTACGCTTGCGAAACTGGCTTCTATGGCGTTTTTGTAAAGCAACCACACGTCGTCAGTTTGAAGGTTTAAAACCTCAGAGAGGGCGTTACATTCAGTTTCAAGAGTGATTCCAGAAACGGTCATGTTATCCGTGTTCAAAGTGGTTAAAAGGCCTCCTCTTAAAAATGCCAAAATCGGGTGGGCGGAAAGTTCTGAGACACCTTGGGTCTGAACGTTAGAGGTGGGGCACATTTCTAAGGCTGTTTGGCTTTCTTTCACAAGGGCGTAGGCTTCTGGGTCGTCCTTGATGAATAGACCATGTCCAATACGCTCTGCGTGAAGATGCTGAATGGCATCAGTCACATTTTGAGCTATGCCTGTTTCTCCAGCATGGACCGTGATGTGATAACCGAGGTCTTTTGCTTTTTGGAAAGCGGCTTCATGAAGTTTAGGTGGAAAATGAGCTTCGTCTCCTGCAAGGTCAATCGCCACGACACCTTTTCCGAGGAAAGGCTGACCCAAGTGAACAACTTCCATAGAGACTGATACGGGTAAATGCCTCATACAGCATAGGATTAAATTGGATCGGGTACCTGTCAGTAATCGACCTTGATCTAGACCTTTGAGAACACTCGAAACAACTTGGTCAAAAGTAAGACCATTCTTCATGTGCAGGTGTGGGGCAAAGCGTACTTCAATATACTTTACATTGCTCTGAGCCACATCTTCAATAAGCTCTCTCCCTATACGCTCTAAGTTTTCTTCTGTTTGCATGACCGCTATAGGTAAAGCAAAGCAATTTAGATATTCAACTAAGGACTGACAGTTTGACGGGACTCGAATGAGTGAATCAAAGTCTGTAAGGGTAGTTTTCTCAGTAAGTCCAGCATTTGTTGTCAATTCAAAAAGGGTTGAGGGGCGGACGCTGCCATCTAAATGACAATGTAATTCAATTTTAGGAATATTATGGAATAACATATGCGAAATCCTTTCTTTTAAATACTTATACCATTATACAAAGATTAAATAGGGAATGAAAGGCAATCTATTTGTATATAGTTTATAAAAACAGACCATAATAATCTTAAAAAATGCTAATTTTCTTTCTTAAACACTTTTTTATGAAAAAAAAATAAAAAAATTTTCGTCTGCTGAAAGCAAGTTGTAGCAACTAGACAAACAATTACAAGTTGTCAGATGACGGGTATTTTACAAAATTTAACTTTTAAAGTCCTTCACAACTGTGGTAGAATAGCCATATCTTAAAAAAAGGAGTGATTAAATGACTAAAACCCGTTGGATTAGCATCATTGTTTTAGTACTTATGATGATGTCTCAGATATCAGCTTTTGCTGATAGCGGGCTGGTAGAAGTAGACGTGAGAATCAATGACAATAAGATTTATTTTGATAATAAGGTATACAATAACGAGGCGCTTGAAAGCCCCCTCGTTTATCACAAAGACGTCTTGTACTTCCCATTAGCCTCGAACACAATAAACGCTATTGGTTTTGCTCTAGTCATCGATGAATTTGATGACGCAATTATTTTGAGTCCAATGCCATCAAACGAGCCAGTTAATTTACCAAAAGGTAATGACAACCCAGCCGCTAAACAAAAGGCTCAAGTCCAAGAAGTTGTTGTAAAGATCGAAAATAAGGGACTTGATATAGGTAACTACCCTGTAATTAGTTGTAACGATTTATTTTATGTGCCATTGACCATAGGTGTTCTCAAACAACTGGACATTTATGTATCATTGGACGAAGCTGGAGATTTACATATCAGCAGCCTCTCAAAAAAAGCAGTTTTGGCGTCAGTTGATAAAGCCAATGATAAAGCAGAAGCCACAGCTGCAACACAGGAGTTTGAAGCTTATATCGATAAGCTCGTAGCTGTTGTAAAAAAGGCGAATCCTTCCCTTTCTAACGAGTACGCTGACCGTATTGTACGTTCGGTTGTCAAAGAAAGCAAAGCCAAAGGGATTGACGAGACTTGGATTTTAGCAATGATTTGGCAGGAAAGTCATTTTGAATACGATTTACAAGGCAGTGGTGCTGTGGGTTTAATGCAAATCATGGTTTCTACTGGCAAGAGAATGGGGCTTACAAAGTCAGACCTTTTGACACCTGAAAAGAGTATCAAGGCTGGTGTAAGTTATGTTAAAGCACAATATGACCGTTTTGGAAGCATGGAGAAAGCCATTTCAGCTTACAACAAAGGTCCTGCAGCAGTTGCCAATGGCAACTATAAATCAGCTCATTTAACTAAAGTTATCAATTATAGAGAACAAATCTTAAAAATGATCAAATAGTCATCTTTGGAGGTTATATGCCACATTTGAGATTTAGAGCAGTAGATGAGACCCATGTTCAAAAACTTTCTGAAGATTTGCCAGAAGCTTTGGCTTTTGTACTCAATTGCCCAGAAGATTATTTTACCCTTGAACACGTGAAAACCACTTTTTACTTTGGTGGAAGTGCAGTAAAAGCTACACCAATGGTTGAAATTCATTGGTTTGAAAGAGGTCAGGAAGCGAGAGATTTAGTTGCTCAAATGATTCACGAATCCCTCAACGGACTAGGTTATGAAGAGACAATGGTTGCCTTTACGCCTTTGGATCCTCTTGCTTACTATGATAACGGGATGCATTATTAAATTAATATTAGCTATGAAAGAAAGCCTTGCGATGATGAATCGCAAGGCTTTTATAATATAGAAACAAGGGTCAGCTATAAACTCAACGATTAGTCATTTTGTTTATTAAACTCAAACATAGGTCCCCAAATGTTTCCGTCGTTATACATAATCAATACCGTATTTGCACTGCTTTCTTCTAAAACTTCTAAGCAATCTTGTTCGCCAAGGTAGCGTTGGTCAACCACTTCGACTTGGGCAAAATATTGGACAAAGAAGGGTAAGGTAGCGTTTTGGTATGAGTCTTTGAAAATAATGATTTTTTCATTTGTGAGGGCTTTAGAATTAGTAATTTTATAATAGCCCAGGTTATTAGTGAAAATGTCGTTGTAGTTCACTTCGGGCTGATCTGCTTTTGATGCATAGATTGAACGGACATCCACTTTATTCAGCTTTTCTTTTACCAAAAGATGGGATGTCAGGTTCTTTTCATTTGGCAGTCCATAATAAATGACTTGCTCTTGGAAATCAATCTGGTTTTGGAGCCGCCTATTTAAGTCGCCTAAAAACTTAGCATTTGGAAGGGAAACCTGTTCAAATTGCTGAATGTCAAAATCTTCAGGGGTCAAGGATAAGACCTGGTTCATCTGATTGTAAATAAGTTTGAAGCCGTTCATAGCTCCATTTGCATTCCAGTGAAAATCTGTTTTAAAGAAAAAGTTATCCCGCTCTTCAATGGAAAATCCTTCTCTGAGGCCCGAGCCTACATCTATGATCTGTTCGTCAGGCAATCCTAACTCACTTACAAACAGAGCCACTTTTTCGAGCTCGTTTTTTTGAAAGACATCGACCAACATTTCTCTTAGGGCGGTGTTCTTTCTAGGTGTAATTGCGAAAAATACAGTTTTTCCCTTGGCTTCAGCTATTTTGCTAAAGTCATTTGTTTTTTTGGCAGCCACGCGAATGGCGTTATCATCTAAATTAGAAGGTACTAAAATGAGCTGGTTTGTAGGGGTAAGGTAAAGGTTTCGGATCAAGTGTTTGCCTATACCCATTTCATACTGAGTATAGCCTTTAATCAGGGCATCTCTTTTTGGTAATTGATCATTAATATAAGACTCATATTTAGTCGTAAACGTCCAATCCATCAGGTCAGCTTTAGTAGGTTTTTGCTGCAAGGCTCTGTTTTCACTGGCACTATTTTCAGCATCCTCATCGATTAAAGAATAAATGGGAATAACGAAAATTAAGCAGAGAAAAGGAAGAATATATATGAGTGAAGTTCTTTTTTTCTGATGCATATCTTCCTCCTAAAATCTAAAGTATATAAATGGATTAAATGACGAGTTCACCAATTGGAACAATGTAAAGCTGAAAACGCCCATATGCAGGGCTGAACTTGCTACATGGTAGGTCATACGCTCTCGAGAACCTCGAAGGTCAACTTTTTTACAGAACCATTGATAAACAGGCATGCTGATCAATATAGCGAGAACGAACATGTACCAATAGTCTGTGATGAAATACTGAGCAGTTTGATCGTAAAGCACGTTTGCATTGAGCCCTAACATGGACTTTAAATAAATGACCGCTTGAGTCAGGTCAGGTGCTCTAAAGAAGACCCAACCAAAAATAACAATCAGGAGCAAATAAGCATGCTGGAGTGGTGCCCAAAGTTTTTTCAGCCACTCACCTAAGAAAGCATTTTCTAAGACGATGAAGAGGCCAAAGTAGATACCCCACATCATGAAGTTCCAACTTGCGCCGTGCCATAAACCTGTTAGAGCCCAAACAATCATTAGGTTTCTGAATTTCTTAATAGGAGAGACTCGGTTGCCACCTAGTGGAATGTAAACGTAATCTTTGAACCAAGTACCCAGTGACATATGCCATCTGCGCCAGAATTCAGACACAGACTTTGAAATATAAGGATAGTTAAAGTTTTCAAGGAACTCAAATCCAAACATTAAACCGAGGCCGATGGCCATATCGCTGTAACCGCTGAAGTCAAAGTAAATTTGAAGGGAGTAGGCAATAGCACCAATCCATGCAGAAGTAACACTGAGGTCAACACTTGAAGCTTGGAACAATTGGTCTGCCACAAGTCCAAGGGAATTGGCAATAATCACTTTTTTACCGAGACCTTTAATAAAACGCTTTGTCCCATTTGCAAAGCGATCTAAAGTTACACTTCTCTTGCAAATTTGATCGGCAACTGTTTGATAGCGCACGATTGGTCCAGCAACCAATTGAGGAAAGAGCGTAATGTACAAGGCTATGTCAACAAAACTCTTATTGTATTTGGCATCATCTCGGTAAACGTCAATCACGTAACTCATGGCTTGGAAAGTAAAGAATGAGATCCCAAGGGGCAGAGAAATTTCAGGAACATTGATAGAAATTCCAAATAAATAATTAATATTGTCCACTATAAAATTGGTGTATTTAAAAATAGCCAATAAGCCGATGTTAAAGATCACTGTTAAAGTAATCCAAATTTTTCTGTGAATGTGTTCTTTGTAGTCCTTATGAACCTTATGTCCAAAAAAGTAGTTCGCACCGATGGAAAACAACATTAACCACACATAAGTAGGTTCGCCCCAAGCATAGAAGAAGAGACTGAAACAAAGCAATATAAAATTACGCCATCCTTCTTTAGCTAAAAAATAAAGAATCAGAAGAATGGGCAAAAAGTTGAAAATAAAGACAAGACTGCTAAATACCATAAATACCCCCATAAAATGCAACAAAATAAAGTCCTTAAGCGGTTTGTAAAGCATACAGACCCAGTAAATTATATACTAAAAATAACAGAAATTCACGATTTAATTTTCTAATTGAAGGTTTTATAATTGATTAATGAAATATTAATAATTTGAAGGTATAATAGCTCTAAGTCAATAGACAGATAGGAGAATAATAAAATGAAAAAAGGATTTACAGCATTAATCATTGTAGGGGTACTTTTATTCGGGTTATTTGGATTTGGGGTTTCTACCTACAACAGATTGGTGACAGAAAATGAGAACGTTGAGGCTGCTTTTAGCCAAATAGATAATCAATTGCAACGTAGAAACGACTTAATTCCTAACCTAGTTGAGACGGTAAAAGGTTATGCGGCTCAAGAAAAAGAAGTCTTCTTAGGGGTTTCAGAAGCTCGTGCAAAGTTGGCAGGATCTACTACTGTTGGTGACAAAGCAGCTGCAGATGGAGAATTGTCAGGCGCATTGTCTAGACTGCTTGCCATTGCAGAAGCCTACCCAGAACTTAAGTCAGACGCTAACTTCAGACAGTTGTCAGATGAACTGGCAGGAACAGAAAATCGAATTGCTGTCGCCAGAAAAGATTACAATGATGTGGCTAATGTCTTTAACAAAAAAATGAAAACCTTCCCAACGGTAATTTTTGCAGGCATGTTGGGATTTGAAAAGGCAGAGTATTTTGAAGCTGCAGAAGGGGCAACAGAAGCACCTAACGTCAACTTCGGCAACTAATAGACGGACTTGTCTCAAGCTCCATGAAGGGAGAAATTCATGAAAAAAATGAGCAGTCGTATATTTGCCATGGCGGTGATTATACTTTCTTTGGCGGGAACCGCTTTACCGCCCGTCTTTGCTGCAACTTCATTAGAAAAAACAATTCCCAGTCCAACAACAAATTTCTTTGTCAACGACTTTGCAGAGACTTTAAGTGACACCACAGAAACTCAAATTCAAAACGCTGCCGTAGCTCTATATAAGGCGACGAAAGCTCAAGTGGTAGTGGTTACGGTGCCTTCCTTAGAAGGTTATCCACTGGAAGACTACAGTTTGACTGTTTTGAGAAAATGGGGCATAGGAGACGCAAAGTTAGACAATGGTGTCCTACTCCTTTTAGCCTTAGATGAGCGCAAGATGCGTATTGAAGTGGGTAATGGACTAGAAGGTGCACTTAACGACGGGAAGACGGGACGTATTCAAGACGAATACATGATTCCGTATTTTAAAAACAATGATTTTGACACAGGCATGCTAGGTGGTTTTACAAAGATAACCGAAGTCGTTTATGAAGAATATAATTTGGCAGTGCCTTCAGATGTGGACGCCAGCCAATATTATACGTCCAGCGATTCCAACAGCAGTAGCGACTCAGGGGCTAACCCAGTCCTAGTGGTTATTGTGGTGATTTTCATCCTTTTGGATGTGATCTTTAATCGCGGGAGAATTACCCGTATTTTATTCTATGCATTGAGCCGTGGCGGCGGACGTGGCGGTGGCGGCGGAGGTGGCTTCGGAGGAGGCGGCGGTAGTGGTAGCGGTGGCGGAAGTTCCCGCAGTTTCTAACAAGTTTAAGTACACGTTGTTTAATATCACATGAAAATGGGGGACAAAAATGAGCAATAATGCGAAGCGATTGACAAGATCAGAAGTACCCGTTGAACAAACATGGAATTTAGATGATATTTGCTCGGACAGAAAAAATTGGGAAGACCGTTTAAAAGCTAACTTTAAAGCTTATGAAACTTTACAACGCTTTAAAGGAACTGCTTGCAAAGATGGCGAGACTTTATATCAATGTCTTGTTGAAATGGAAACTGCTTTTACAGAAACTTATCAAATTGCCACATATATCAGTTTAAAGTATTCAGCAGATGCAATGGATACAGCTAATCAAGAAGATATGATGGCCTTTGGTGCTGCAGAAGCTCAAATTACCACTCTGATGGCCTTTATCGAATCTGAAATTGTGGCACTAGATGATTCTGATTATCAAAACTTGTACATCCAAAAACCTGAATTAAAGGTGTTCAAAAATTATATTCAAAATATATACGACAGAAAAAAACATATGCTCAGTGCTGAAACAGAGGAAGTGCTTGCGGCATTAGGAGAAGTCACTAATTCGCCTTATAACATTTACAGCATGAGCAAAGCCACTGATATGCAGTTTGATTCCTTTGAGGACTGTAATGGCAATCCATTGGCTAATTCTTTTGCCATGTTTGAAGGCAAATACGAGTTTGACGCAGACAAGGACATTCGTACAAAGGCCTATGCCTCTTTTACCAAAACCCTTGAAAGCTATAAAAACACTTATGCCAGCGTATATGCCACGGAAATCAAGAAGCAAATTGCCCTGAGCAAGTTAAGAGGCTACAGCTCAGTCACTGAAATGCTATTAGAACCCCACAAAATTACCACAGAAATGTATGAAAATCAGCTAAATATCATCTTTAAGACTCTAGCGCCTCATATGCGTCGCTTTGCAAAAATCAAGGAAAAGCAATTGGGGCTAGAGCAAATACGTTTTTGTGATTTAAAAGCACCGCTGGACAGCAGTTTTAACCCAGCAGCCACTTATGACAGCATTAGAGAGACCATTATTGATGCTGTGAGTGTTATGGGTAAAGAATATCAAGAAATAATTAAGCGTGCCTACGACGAGCGTTGGATTGACTATAGTGACAATATTGGCAAGTCAACGGGCGCATTTTGTGCCACACCTTATGGGGTACATCCATATATCCTCATTAGTTACCAACCCAATATGCGTTCTGCGTTTACATTGGCTCATGAACTAGGCCATGCAGGCCACTTTTTCTTAGCCAACAAAGAACAGCGTATTTTGGATATGGAGGTCTCAACTTATTTTGTAGAAGCTCCATCTACTATGAATGAAATGCTCCTCAGTCAACATTTGATGAATAAGACCGATGATCCTCAAATGAAGCGTTGGGTCATCATCCAACTCATGGGAACTTACTATCATAACTTTGTGACTCATCTTTTAGAAGCGGAGTTCCAAAGAAGAATTTATGCCATAGCGGAACAAGATTTGCCTTTGACTACAAAGACATTCTGCGACACCAAACTGGAAGTTATTAAAGAATTCTGGGGCGATGAAGTAGAGGTAGATGAAGCTGCAGGCATGACTTGGATGCGTCAGCCACACTATTATATGGGCTTGTATCCTTACACCTATTCAGCAGGATTGACTATTTCTACTGCAATGGCAGAAATGATTCGTACAGAAGGACAACCTGCTGTAGATCGATGGTTAGAAACACTAAAAGCTGGAGGTTCCTTGAAACCAAATGAGCTTCTGAAGATTGCAGGCATTGACATGACAAAGCCAGATGCAATTGTTAAAGCAGTAGATTATGTAGGGAGTTTGGTTAGTCAGTTAGAAAAATTATACGAATAAATTTTGAAGCCGCCCTATATAAAGGGCGGCTTTTTTGTGCACTGCAACAATCATTAGTTGACAATGCAACTAATATCAAGTATGATAGTTGCATGCACAACTGTTGTGTGTGCAACTAAAAGCAAGTGGGGATTATAATGGGAAACGATAACCAAAATCAGGAGAGCAAATCTAGCTTTGAAATAGGACGCTACATCTCCATGATTTACCGAATTGGAAGATGGCATATGGAGTCTCAATTAAATGAGAGCTTGAATTTGTCCAGTGGACAACATACCTTTCTATTTTACTTATTTCATCATGACGGTGCCTCTCAAGACGAGATCAGCAGAGCTCTGTCTATTGATAAAGCCAGCACAGCCCGTGCTATACAAAAACTAGAAGAAAAGAATTACGTCAAACGTATCACCAGTGAGAAAGACAAAAGAGTGAACCATGTTTTTCTGACTGAAAAGGGTTGGGGCTGTGAAAAAGAACTTAGAGAGAGTTCGAAAGATTGGAAAGCTATTTTGGAAGAAGGATTAAACGATGAAGAGCTTAAAATGATGGAACATATCATTCAAAAGCTCTCAGAGAATGCGTCTAAATATAAGCATTCGGTATTAAAGAAAGGCGGTACAAATGACAAGTAATGAACATTTAAAAACAGAAAGTATAGGAAAATTACTATGGAAGTTTTCTATACCAGCCATTATTGGGATGATGGTAAACGCCTTATACAACGTCGTCGATAGAATGTATATCGGCTGGATTGGACCTATGGCTATGACGGGGATTGGTCTAAACCTACCATTTATGACCGTTCTGATGGCCTTCGGTATGTTAGTCGGGATAGGTGGCGCGTCAATTATATCCATCCGTTTAGGACAGGGTAAAAAAGACGAAGCAGAAAAAATACTAGGAAATGCAGTATCATTATTGATTATCATTATGGCAGTGGTAACTGCCTTAGGTTTTATATTTAAGATACCGCTGCTTTACTTAGCAGGAGCCAGCGCGGCGACAATTGATTACGCTGATCAGTATTTGACCATTATTTTAATCGGTGCAATCTTCCAAGGGGTTGGCTTTGGGATCAACAACATCATTCGTGCGGAAGGCAGTCCTAAAATTGCCATGTACACCATGCTCATTGGTGCCATCATCAATATCGTCTTAGACCCAATTTTAATTTTCGGATTTAATATGGGGATTAGCGGGGCAGCATGGGCAACTATATTCTCCCAGTTCGTTTCAATGGTTTGGGTGATGCGTCACTTTATGAGAGGCAATAGCCGACTCAAATTCCACTTTAAAAATATGAGATTGGAAGTCTCCGTTATTTTAAGTATTTTAATGATTGGTATTTCACCATTTGCAATGCAAATCGCAGCCAGTCTTGTGACACTTATATCGAATAATGCTTTAAAAACCAGTGGTGGCGATATCGCTATTGGGGCAATGACGGTTATTAATGCAATAGTCATTTTCTTCTTAATGCCGATATTTGGTATTAATCAAGGAACCCAGCCTATTATAGGATATAACTACGGGGCAAAGGAATATAAGCGTGTAAAACAAGCACTTAAATTGGCAATTACTGCAGCAACTGTTATTTGTCTCTTTGGGTTTGTCTTGACGCAGTTCTTCACTGTGAATTTGATAAAAATATTTAATAGTGACCCTGAACTTTTAAAGGTTGCAAGCTATGGTATGAAAGTATTCCTTTC
This sequence comes from uncultured Peptostreptococcaceae bacterium, assembly GCA_964404895.1. Taxonomy (GTDB): domain Bacteria; phylum Bacillota; class Clostridia; order Peptostreptococcales; family Acidaminobacteraceae; genus JBGSUZ01. Next base: position 800,458 of record CAYOLV010000001.1, read on the forward strand.
AATGATGCCGCTATTGGGTGCTCAAATTGTAAGTGCTAACTATTTCCAAGCAGTCGGCAAAGCACCAAAGGCAATGTTTCTCAGTTTATTGAGACAAGTAATTGTACTGATTCCACTGCTTATTATTTTGCCGAAATTCTATGGGCTTAAAGGGGTTTGGTTTGCAGGCCCGATTGCAGATGCTGTTGCATTTGTAGTGACTGCATTGTTCTTATTCCTTGAAATGAGACATTTAGAAGACTCTCACGACTTACATCAAGAAGACTTGGCTCAAATGGATTATACAAATATGTAAATTAAAAAGAGCTGTTGCTAATCTAGAAAACTAGAGGAGCGCCAGCTCTTTTCTTGTGTAATATGATAGCTTTTATTAGCATATTCCTAAAGCTTATACTAGATTTCTCTTAGAAAAATGAAGCCAAATTAGAGGTCATTTCCTCAATCTGTTGTTCTTTATTTGAACGCTTCCAATTAATAATGCCAGTACCAATTATGTTGCCGTTTTTGTCTTTGCACAGGGATTTCATTTTATTGATTGTGGGTGTGCCTCCCATCCAAGCGAAGGGGAAAAAGTGAGTTACAAACAATGCCGTTTTACGATTATCCAGATTTGGAAGCCCAAGAATAAAGGCGTGCATTGCACCAGACACGTTGAAGCCTCTGACGGGGCAAGCAAAAATAATACCTTCATAAGCGCTTAAGTCAGGCATGTGATCCAGCTTTATTTTAGAAGGATCCATTTCCTGTTCATTATCTGGGACGATAAGTTCAATCGTGACGACGTGACCTTTACTTTGCAACTTTTTGCTTAATACCTCAGCGACGGATTTGGTGTTGCCCGTCTGAGAATGGACAATGATTCCAATGTTCATAAAAAGCACTCCTTTCACCTATAGGGTTAATTTAAACCTATGCTTATTTCCTACTCTTGTCAATTACCAGTTTGTCACATTGGAAATGGGGTATTTTAGGGATAGTTGAAGTTAACAGCTGACCCTTTGAAGGAGGATTATTTAAATGGTAATTATGGGAATTCAAGTTGGCAATCGTGAACACGATGCCATTAAGTTGCAAGAAGTTTTAACAAAATACGGCTGCATCATAAAGACCCGTTTGGGCGTTCATGAAGCAACCGTAGAAGGTTTGTGTGCGTCTAAAGGTTTGATTATTCTGGAATTCATTTCAGGGAAAGAGACAGAAGTCAAAGACCTTGAAAAGGAATTGCACGCTTTAGAAAGCATTACTGTCAGAAAAATGGAATTTTAGAACCTAAGTTTCTAACGGTTATAAAGTAATCGTTATGAATCTTACAATTTCAACTTCGAAAGTGCTTCAGCCAGTGGAGAAAGGGTTTCTACATCCTTGTTTTGCTCGGCTAAATATTTTTTAACATCCTGCATGGAGGTCTTTGGAGCGGCGTTTTCACGTCGCTTTTTAAAGGCTTCCATTTTCTCTTTGTGGCCGCAAGGACAGACAAATACTTGCTGTTCGCCTTCTCCGCGCAGTTCCATTTTCTTATGACAATTTGGGCACCGTGCATTGGTAACCCTTGAAACACCTTTTCTGTAACCACATTCTCTATCTTGGCAAACCAACATCTTTCCTTTTTTGCCGTTGACTTCTAAAAGGTATTTACCACAGTCTGGACACTTTTCTCTGGTCAGGTTGTCGTGTTTAAATTTAGCTTCGGAGCCTTTAATTTCACTGACCACTGTTTGAGCGTAACGCATCATGTTGCCGATGAAGACATCTTTTGAAAGAGTTCCCTTGGCTATCTGCTCCAGCTGTTTTTCCCAGTTAGCTGTCAGTGCAGGGGATTTTAAATCTTCTGGCACCAAAGAAAGCAATTGCTTGCCTTTAGAGGTGATTTGAATGGCTTTTCCTTTTTTCTCAATGAGGAAAGAACCTAATAATTTTTCGATAATATCTGCTCGAGTGGCAACGGTACCAATGCCACCAGTCTCGCCTAAAATTTTAGCATATTCTTGATTGGAAACAGCCATAAATTTTGCAGGTTTTTCCATGGCAGTCAGGAGTGTTCCTTCTGTAAAGAGGGGCGGTGGTGCCGTAACCCCAGAAGTTTTGCTCAAATTTTGGACACTTAAAGCATCACCTTTTTGAAGGGCTGGGAGTAACTGTTCTTTCAGTCCGTCTTCGCTGTCTTCCTCTTCAAAGACGTTCTCATAGGCTTCTTTCCAGCCATTTTGAAGAATTCGCTTGCCCTTTGCTCTAAAGGATTCACTACCAATTTTCGCTACAATACTGGTTTGTTCATACTCAAAAGGAGGCAAGAGTACGGCTAGGAAACGCTTCACCACAAGGTCGTAAATTTTGCGTTCGTCTGGGTTCAAATTGTTTAACAGGAACCGTTCTTCTGTTGGGATGATGGCGTGGTGATCCGAAACTTTTGAATCGTCCACAAAATGCTTGCCCGCCTTGATTGGTGCTTTTGAAATGCGAAAGGCAAGGGCAGTATAAGGACCGACGCCACAGGCTTTCAAGCGATCTTTCAAGGTATCGACAATATCCGCAGAAAGATAACGTGAATCTGTTCTCGGGTATGTGAGGACTTTATGCTGTTCATACAATTTTTGCATAATGTTTAGAGTTTCTTTAGCGGAAAAACCAAACCTGTGATTAGCGTCTCTTTGAAGCTCGGTTAAATCGTAGAGAGCTGGGGAATAAGTCTTTTTCAGGGTTTTATCTACGTTTGTGATTTGAGCCGTTTGATTTCTGAGCTGGGTCATGAGGGTATCAATTTTTCCCGTGTCAAAAGTTTGAGAGCTGTTACTTTTAGCATCAAACCAAGTGAGTTTTAAGTCTTTTGTATGGGCACTGATGCCGTAGTAATGCTTCGGTTGGAAATTCTTGATTTCCATTTCTCTGTGAGCCAGCATGGCAAGGGTTGGGGTTTGAACTCTGCCACAAGAAAGCTGGGCGTTGTACTTACAGGTTAAGGCTCTGGTAGCGTTTATGCCTACATACCAATCTGCGGCAGACCTAGAGGCAGCCGAAGCGTATAGAGATTCATAAGCTCTGCCATCTTTCAAATGATCAAAGCCTTCTCGAATGGCTTTATCTGTAACCGAAGAAATCCAAAGTCGTTTAATGGGTTTCTTTGTGCCAATTTTTTCAATGATCCAGCGGGCGACCAGTTCTCCTTCTCGACCTGCATCGGTGGCAATGACAATCTCTGAAACATCATTTCTCAGAATTTGTGTTTTCACAGTTTTATATTGAGGACCTGTTTTTTTAATGACTTCCAACTTTAAAGGACTTGGAAGCATAGGCAGATCTTCAATGCGCCAAGAGGCGTATTTACCGTCGTAAGCCTCAGGGTCAGCAAGGGTAACCAAGTGCCCGAGTGCCCAAGTCACAATATAGTTGCTGCCTTCAAAGAAGCCGTTGCCTTTTTGATGACAATTCAATACTTTTGCAATATCTCTTCCCACTGAGGGTTTTTCTGCCAAGACTAATTTTTTTGCCACAATGTTGACCTCGCTTGTTGTTGGAATATTAGGGTGATAATCGTGTATTTCTTTCAGAACAATTGTAACATATTTTTCTTGACAATCCTAAAATGGCTATGGTAAATTGATGAAGAAACAGTTACTAAAACGTTTTAGTAAAACGGTTAAGTAAAACGTTTCAGTAATTCGTGCATTCCATACAATGCAGTGTTATACTTGCTTTAGAGGCAATTAAGATTAGATTATCAACAAAATCAAGCTTGTATGGAACAGGAGTGAAACTCATGAAGAAAATAACCATTAAAGATATTGCCAGATTAGCTGAAGTGTCCATCACCACTGTTTCAAAAATCATCAATGGCAAGGACCATGACATTAGTCAAGGAACCATTGACCGTGTGAATCGCATTATGGAAGAACAGCGGTATGTGCCTAATAAATTAGCGGGAAGTTTGGTGACAAAAACCACGAAGACCATAGGTTTGGTCATTCCTGACATTACCAACCCCTTTTTCCCTGAATTGGTGAGAGGTGCTGAAGACAGAGCCAATGAAGCGGGGTACAGCTTATTCTTCTGTAACAGTGACGACCAACCGGAGAAAGAAAGCAAATATATTAAGAGTCTTATGGAAAAAATGGTAGATGGGATCATCTTTACGGCAGCCTCCTCGGAGAATGGTCGTGGGGAAACTTTGAAAAATACCAACACACCCATTGTATTGGTAGACCGTTTAATCGAAATGGACGAAGTCAAAGCCGGAATTGTGGTGGACAACGTTCAAGGGGCTTATGACGGCACCCAGTATTTAATTGGACTTGGGCATAAACAAATTTTACATATTACAGGCCCCCAAAAAGGAAAAATCAGTGAAGAGCGGGCAAAGGGCTATCTCAATGCACTGTCTGAGGCGAGTATTCCAGCATCAGAATCTTTGATTTTGTATGGGCACTTTAAACTGGACTGGGGTTATAAGGCTATGGCAGAAGCAGACGAAAAGGGATTCCCTTACACTGCAGTGTTCTGCGGCAACGACTTAATCGCGTTAGGCGCTATGAAATATATCAAAGAAAAAGGCAAACATATTCCAGAGGACTGCTCCATTTTAGGTTACGATGACATTCAAATTGCAAGTCATGTGGATCCGCCACTGACTACGGTTCGTCAACCTAAGTATCAAATGGGCTATCAAGCGGTGGACACCATGGTCAAACTACTCAGTGGGGAAGCAATTCCTGAGAAAAAGATTGTTTTAGCCACAGAATTGGTTGTACGTCAAACGTGTAAAGCCTGCGCTGGGTCATTTAATGCAAGTCCTGTGTCAGTTGGAAAGGAGAAATAACAAATGAAAAATATAGTTGTCATTGGCAGTTTAAATATGGATTTAGTGGTTCAAGCCAGCCGACTCCCATTAGGCGGCGAAACCATCATGGGCACTGCCTTTCATGAAATTCCCGGTGGAAAAGGTGCCAACCAAGCAGTAGCCATGGCGAGACTTGGTGCAAAGGTTAAAATGATTGGAAAAGTTGGAAAAGATGGTTTCGGCACCTCCTTGCTGTCCACTTTAGCGGTGGACGGCGTCGATACCTCTGCTATTGAAACTTGTGAGGAGAAATCTACAGGTGTTGCTCTGATTACCCTTCAGGACAGTGGTGAAAATTCTATTATTGTGGTACCTGGTGCAAATGGGGAAGTTTCCTCTGAAGATATTTTAAAGAATAAACAGGCTATCCAAAATGCTGGTATAGTCGTTGCACAATTGGAAGTCCCTATGGATACAGTGGCAACTGCGCTGAAAACTGCAAAAGAAGGCGGCGCGTTCACCATATTAAATCCAGCGCCAGCTCAGCGACTGAGCCAAGAAATACTGTCGCATGTAGACTTGCTCACCCCCAATGAAACTGAGCTGGCCTTGATCAGCCAAATGCCTGTCACAGACATGATCTCTATTCGAAAAGCGGCTCAGGCCCTCATCGATGAAGGTGTTAAGGCGTTGATCATTACTTTAGGCAGTGAAGGGTCCTTGTACCTTAACAATAAAGGTGAAACCCTTTACCAAAAAGCTTTTAAAGTTGAAGCAATAGACACCACTGCAGCGGGGGACAGCTTCACTGGAGGACTGGCAGTTTGTATCAATCAAGGCAAACCGATGGATGAGGCTCTTGAGTTCGCCAGCAAAGTTGGGGCACTGACGGTTCAAAAATTAGGTGCTCAAAGCTCATTGCCCCGTTTGGAAGAGGTTGAAGCTTTTCAATCGAATTGTTGAAACTTTTGATCAAAAATCAGTAAAAGCAGGGGTTTAAGATCAGTAAAAATACTGGAGGTTATCCATGAAAAAAGGAAGAGTACTGAACCCACAGTTGAGTCAAGTGATTGCCAGTATGGGACACACCGACCAATTGGTTATTGGAGATGCAGGGTTACCAATCCCTGAACACGTTGAACGTGTAGATTTGGCATTGACTCATAATATTCCTACATTCATACAAACATTGGAGATTATTCTTAGCGAGTTGGAAGTGGAATCCGCAGTGGTGGCAACTGAAATTCAAGAAAAAAACCCAAGTGTTTTGGAAGCTATAAAAAAGGCATTGCCAAATTTGGAAATTGAATTTGTAGACCATGAAACCTTTAAGTCTCTTTCTGGGGATGCAAAGGCCATTGTAAGAACTGGCGAATGTAGTCCTTATGCCAATATTATTTTAAGATCAGGCGTGACTTTCTAGTAGGAAGTACGATTTGGAATGTGAGAAAGGTTGGGGAAGATGCAGACACCCATTTTGAGCATAAAAAATATCAGCAAATCCTTTCCTGGGGTGAAGGCTTTAGACGGCGTCAATCTTCATCTTTATGAAGGAAAAGTAATGGCGCTTCTAGGTGAAAATGGCGCAGGAAAATCTACGTTGATGAAGATCATCAGCGGGGTCTATACTTTGGATTCTGGAGAATTGATTTACGGAGGCAAACCGGTCGCTTTTAAAAATCCTAGAGAAGCACAGCAAGAAGGCATCACCATCATTCACCAAGAACTGAACTTGATTAAGGAGTTAACCATTGGGGAGAATATCTTCCTTGGGCGTGAACCTGTCAAGTTGGCAGGAAAAATAGACTGGAAAAAGCTGTACAGTGAGTCTGAAAAGCTGATGGAAAGACTGGGGCTAAAGCGCTCGCCGAAAACCTTAGTGGGGGAACTGAGCATTGCTGAACAGCAGTTGGTTGAAATTGCAAAAGCAATCTCTTTCAACGCCAAGGTCATCATTATGGATGAGCCGACAGATGCCTTAACTGAAGCTGAGACAGAACGTTTATTTAAATTGATAAAAGATTTGAGAGCTGAAAACAAAGCGGTTGTTTTTATATCCCACCGCCTTGAAGAAATTTTTGAAATCTGTGATCAATTGACCATCCTGAGAGACGGAAAACCTGTATGCGAAGCGGAGGTCAGTGATTTTACCAAAGAAATGATCATTGAAAAAATGGTCGGCAGAAAGCTAGAAGAACAGTACCCTTATATAGAAGGAAATAAAGATGCTGAGACCGTTATGACGGTTAAAGGCTTAACCAATGAACATGTCACTGAGGTGACTTTTGACCTTAAGGCGGGAGAAGTACTGGGTATTTCAGGTCTGGTTGGCTCTGGCAGAACGGAACTGGCAAAGACCCTTTATGGTCTTTACCCCATAGTTTCAGGGGAAGTGCTGTTGTCTGGAAAGAAGGCACATTTCAAAAGCCCTCAAGAAGCCTTAAAGCATGGACTTGCCTATATTTCAGAAGACAGAAAATCTGAAGGTTTGATTTTAGAACTTTCTGTAGCGGAAAATATGACTATTTCTTGTCTGGATCAATTTGTAGGAAAAATAGGAAATATCAGCCATGGGAAAGAAAAAAGCGTTGTAGCTGATTATATTCAAAAAATGTCCATTAAGACGCCAAGTCAGTCTCAGATCATTAAACTCCTCAGTGGTGGCAATCAGCAAAAAGTGGCCATTGCCAAAGGGATTCTCAATCAGCCAAAAGTTTTGATACTGGATGAACCTACTAGAGGCGTGGATGTTGGCGCCAAAAAAGAAATCTATGAAATCATCAATCAATTGAAGGCAGAGGGAATGGGGATCATTGTCATTTCATCTGAAATGCCGGAAATTCTCGGCATCAGCGATCGGATCATGGTCGTTCACGAAGGGCGAAACAAAGGCATTTTAAGTCGTCAAGAAGCGAGCCAAGAACAGATCATGAGCGTAGCGCTACAATAATTGGAGGTCATTTTGTCATGAAAAAAGGTTTTTTGCGTCAATATCAATCGATCATCATGTTGTTGGTTTTCTCAGGTGCTATAGCACTCATGAACGATCGTTTTCTTACAGTATCAAATTTACTAAATGTGTTTAGACAATCTTCTATCAATGCAGTGATCGCCTGTGGGATGACCTTCGTCATTTTGACTGGGGGAATTGATTTAGCCGTGGGTTCAGTGCTGGCAATCTCTTCAGCAGTCTGTGCAAGTCTTCTGATTGCTGGTTTTGGTTTGCCTGTTGCAGTAGGCGCAGCGTTAATTGTAGGCGCTATTTCTGGGGCTGCCAGCGGTCTTATCATCACAAAGGGGAAGGTTCAGCCTTTTATTGCGACCTTGGTCATGATGACCTTCTTACGAGGGGCCACACTTGTGTTTACGAATGGCACACCGCTGACCATTGGGAAAGCAAAAAGTGCAGATGCCTTTTATTTCTTAGGCAATGGCAACATTGCAGGGATTCCAGTCCCTATCCTAATGACGATTGTAGTCTTCGGACTTGGTTACTTCATATTGACTCAGACGAAAATAGGCAGATATGTTTATGCGGTTGGGGGCAACGAAGAAGCTTCAAGACTTTCAGGCCTTAACACAGATCGCATTAAAATATTCGTCTATACAGTCAGCGGTATTTTAGCCGCAGTGGCTGGGATTATTGTCACTTCAAGACTCAGCTCGGCTCAACCGACAGCAGGCTCAGGCTATGAATTGGACGCGATTGCGGCGGTTGTACTGGGTGGCACCAGTCTTGTGGGCGGAAAAGGTAAAATTATGGGAACTATTATTGGGGTGCTCATTATAGGTATTCTCAACAATGCCCTGAACTTAATGGAAATTTCATCGTATTACCAAATGATTGCTAAAGCGGCGGTTATTTTACTGGCAGTTTTGTTAGACCGTAAAAACCAATAGGGATTAAGGCGCATGCCTTTATATATCCAAATGTTTTAATGCTCCACATTGGGGCAAATGGTTTGTCAAAGGGGCGGGGTGCCCTGAGACACATTAAAATTAGGAGGGGAATCATGAAAAAAGTAATTTCTGTTCTACTGATGTTGGTCTTAACAATGGGTTTAATGGCAGGCTGTTCTACAAGCAAGCCAGAAGCGGGTGCTGCTGCGCCGGCTGCAACGACTGAAACAGGCGCTAAAAAAGTTGGTTTGGTTTTATCAACACTTAACAACCCATTCTTCGTTACCTTAAAAGAAGGTGCTGAAGCAAAAGCAAAAGAACTCGGCATTGAATTGATCGTACTGGATTCACAAAACGATCCTTCAAAAGACATGGCAAACGTAGAAGATTTGATCACTCAAGGCGTCAGCTTGATCCTTCTTAACCCTACGGATTCAGATGCGGTTGCAAATGCAGTAAAAGCAGCTAACGATGCTAAAATCCCTGTCATTACTTTAGACAGAGCAGCTAACGGTGGCACTGTGGTTTCACACATTGCATCTGACAACATTGCAGGCGGTAAAATGGCTGCAGATTTCATTAACGAAAAATTAGGCGGCAAAGGTAACGTGATTGAACTTCAAGGGATTGCTGGAACATCTGCTGCAAGAGACAGAGGTCAAGGCTTCAATGACCAATTGGCAACTTATGCTGGTCTTAAAATCGTAGCGGCACAACCTGCAGACTTTGACAGAACTAAAGGTTTGTCTGTTATGGAAAACTTGCTTCAGTCACAACCAGACGTTCAAGCAGTATTTGCTCATAACGATGAAATGGCATTAGGTGCACTTCAAGCAATCGAAGCAAGTGGCAAATCAATTATCGTTGTAGGCTTTGATGCCATTGACGATGCAGTAGCAGCCGTTAATGATGGCAAAATGGCAGCAACAGTTGCTCAGCAACCAGAGTTGATTGGTTCTATGGGCGTAGATACTGCTGCTAAAGTTCTTGCTGGTGAAACGGTTGAAGCTTCTATTCCAGTAGAATTAAAATTGATTGTTAAATAAATTACCGTAGTTAAAAAAACACAAAACAGCTTGTAATTTTAACATGCACAAAAATACTTATATAGCTATTTAATATGAAAGTAATTAATGATTAAAAGGCCTAGAATGAGTCAATTCTAAGCCTTTTAATCATTATAATGAAACTTAAGTGCATTATACTGTTTATATATTAAGAATAATTCATAAAAAGGGTTTTCAAATCTTCTGAATTGTGATACGATTATCAAAGTTACAAGTGCCGTTGGGGGTAGTCTTGTAACTAAAAACATCTGTTGTGGATGTTTGCAAACCAATTTCTGTAGGGGGAAAGCACATTGAAAAACTTATTAAAAAAATGGAATGACATGAGTCTTGTAAAAAGAATCATTGTTGGTCTCATCGTAGGTATTATTCTTGCAGTGGCCATTCCAGAGCAAGCAAAATTTGTTGTTATCTTTGGTTCACTTTTTGTTGGAGCATTAAAAGCAGTTGCACCAATCCTGGTATTATTCTTGGTTACTTCAGCACTTTCACAACACAAAGAAGGACACAAGACAAATATGTCAGCGATTCTTGTCCTTTATTTATTTGGTACATTTATAGCAGGGGCTACAGCAGTAGTCGTAAGCTTTATCTTCCCAGTAACATTAACACTTGCTGCAGGCGCTGAGAGCGTAACACCTCCAGGCGGTATTGTAGAAGTACTTAGAGCATTGCTTCTAAACGTTGTAGACAATCCAGTTAAAGCTATTTTCAATGCAAACTACATCGGTATTTTAGCTTTTGCTGCAGTACTTGGTATGGCACTTAGAAATGCTTCTGACTCTACAAAGTCATTCATTAATGATATGGCAGATGGTATTTCACAAATCGTAAGATGGGTCATCAACTTTGCACCACTTGGTATCTTAGGTTTAGTATTTGACTCTATCGCAACAAATGGTTTGGGCACACTTCTCGGCTACGGTAAATTACTCATCATCTTAGTAGGTTGTATGTTCTTAGTTGCATTAGTCATCAATCCATTAATCGTCTTTGCAAAAATTCGTCAAAACCCATACCCACTTGTACTCAGATGTCTTAAGCAAAGTGGTATCACAGCATTCTTCACAAGAAGCTCAGCTGCAAACATTCCAGTAAATATGGAACTTTGTGAAGAACTTGGCCTTGATAAAGATACTTACTCAGTGTCAATTCCTCTTGGTGCAACCATCAACATGGCAGGTGCTTCTATTACAATTTCAGTATTAACACTTGCAGCGGTACACACATTGGGTATTGCAGTAGATATTCCTACAGCAATTATTCTCAGCGTACTTTCAGCTGTAGCAGCTTGTGGCGCTTCTGGTGTTGCCGGTGGTTCATTACTTCTTATCCCATTAGCTTGTAGCTTATTTGGTATTCCAAATGACATTGCAATGCAAGTTGTTGGTGTAGGTTTCATCATCGGAGTTGTTCAAGACTCTTGTGAAACAGCACTTAACTCTTCAACAGATGCACTCTTTACTGCAGCAGCAGAATTTGCTGAGTGGAAAAAAGAAGGCAAGAGCATCGACATTTCTCATAAGAGAACTGTACAAGCTGAATCAAACTAATAAAAAATTAATTTTCTGATCATTATTAAAAACCTCATTGGGTCAACTAGACTCAATGAGGTTTTTTTATTGTAAAATGAAGAAAAAGAAACTGAAAGAAGGTCTGTAAGATGACAACGAGAGTACATAATACTATAAATATGCCAAAAGATTTACCTACATTAGAAACAGAAAGATTGAGATTGGTAAGTTTGAATATGAACCACACACAAGCTTTATTCGAGATGCGCCAAAACCCTGAGCACCACAAGTACACAGATACCCTTCCAGACCAAACCCTAGAGGAAACTCAAAGGTACATCGATAAAATGACAAAGGGTGTTATGGAGGGAAAATGGCTCATCTGGGGCATAGAAGCTAAAGCCTCAGGCAATCTGGTAGGCACTATTAGCTTATGGCAGTTTGATCAGATGAAAAAAACAGCAGAATTGGGTTTTGGATTAACTTTGAAAGAACATCATAAAGGTTATATGAGCGAAGCAGTCTCAGCTGTTCTTACATATGGGTTTGAAATCCTTTATTTAAGTGAAATTCTGGCCTATACTGAGGAGAATAATTCACCTTCTATACATTTATTGGAAAAGATGGATTTTGAACAAAGTGATTGTATTCAAGAAAATGGGTATCTAGTGGATAAAACATTCATTATGCGGGTTTACAGAGTTCGTCCTGGGAGGGAGGCACACTCATAAATGAGAAGAAGAAGTTTGAAGCATAAAATCATTTCCGTTATGATGCCGATGACCATTTTATTGATGATTGGGAATTCACTCTACCATTACAATGTGACAAAAGAGCGTCTGCTCAAGGACTTTGAGAGTACACAGTTAAGTGCTGAGGCACATATAGTAGATACCCTCTATTTAATTGATGCAGGCTATAGGATGTTAGAAATCAAACTTGAAGCCGATTTAAACGAAAAAGCAGATTCGTTTTTAAAGGTTTATAATCAGGCGGAAGGTCAGGTACAGCAAAAGGATCTTGAAGCCTTAAAAAAATCATACGGAAATGCTTATGATTTTATGATTATTGACGAATCTTCCACAATTACATTAAGCACCCTGCCAGAAGGTTTGGGTTTTAATTTTAGCAAGTTTTCACCTGAACTGGGAGCCAAGATCAATGCCATACGTGAGGGAAATGTCACATGGTTTGAACAGCTTCGTACAAATGTAGGGACAGGGAAGCTCAGTAAGTTTGCCTATATTCCTACACAAAATCACAAAGTTCTGCTAGAGGTTGCCTACAGCATTGACGGCTTTACCCATATCACTGAGGAACTGAAGCCTCATAGCATTATCGAGCAAATGATTGATGTCTCACCTCAAATCAAAGATATTAAAATATACGATCTCTACGGCTATTTGTACAGTGATTCTGGTGAAAAAAAGGAACCAGATCAAGGGTTGCTTCAAATGATAGAACAGGTAAAAGAAGAAAAAGTCCTTACCGTGCCTATCGATGAAGTTCTGAGCAAGAAATACCTTTACGTAGATTTGAATCAATACAGAGAAAAGACTTTAGCCGACACGAATCGAATCATAGAAATCCTTTACGACAAAACGATCATCAATGACAGCTTAGCGGATTTGGAATTTACGACTATGGCTGGTATTATGATCATTTCTCTTTTTTTGGCCATGTCCATTTTATACCTGAGTAATCGATTGACCCAACCAATTGAAATTCTTAGAAAAGGTGCTCAAAAAATTGCGGGAGGGGACTACAGTTCAAGAGTCAGGGTAGTTTCAAACGATGAAGTCGGTGAGCTGGCAGAGACCTTTAATCATATGGCAGAAGAACTTAGCTTGAGTTTTAGCAAGATTGAAGGGCAAAACAAAATTTTAGAAGACTACAACAAAAATTTGGAAATAAAAGTAGCTGAAAGAACTCAGGAAATTGAAAGCCGCAACTTACAGCTAGAAAGTGCCAACAATGAATTAGAGCTGGCGTGGATCAAGGCAAATGAAGCGACTCAGTCTAAAAGTCACTTTTTAGCGATGATGAGCCATGAAATCAGAACGCCAATCAACGCCATTGTGGGCATGACCTATTTGATGTTTCGCACCAAATTAGATAACCGTCAGAAGGATTACGTTCAAAAAATCCAGAATTCTGCAGAAAATTTATTAGAAATTGTCAACGATGTTTTGGATATTTCCAAATTAGAGGCAGGCAAGTCTAAACTGGAAGCCATTCCTTTTAATTTGGAAGAAGTATTCGAAATGGTTTCTAACCAAGTAGGCTTCAAGGCAGCAGAAAAGCATATTGAACTAGTCATCGCCAATGATCCCTTAGTTACGAAGAACTTGATTGGAGACCCTTTACGGCTGCGTCAGGTTCTACTGAATTTACTCAACAATGCGGTTAAATTTACAGACAAGGGCGAAATATTGGTTGAGACACAGTTGGCAGGACAAAACGAAGAGGAGATTAAAATTAGATTTTCTGTAAAAGATACGGGCATTGGGATTGAAGCTGGGAAACTCGAAAAGCTCTTTCAACCCTTCCAACAAGCCGACGACACCATTACCAGAAAGTATGGAGGGACTGGGCTTGGTCTGTCTCTGTGCAAACATTTTGTCCAGTTGATGTCTGGTGAAATTTGGGCACAAAGTACACCCAATGAGGGGAGTACCTTCTATTTTACAGGGATCTTTAAAAAAGGAGAAAAGGAAGAGGCATCAGAAGTGTTCTTCGAGGCATTGAAACCGCTAAAGCTCCTTATTGTTGACGATTCAGAGATTACAAGAGAAGTGCTTTTAGAGATGCTGAAAAATTATTTTGGCGAGATTGTGACAGCAAGTTCAGGTGAAGAAGCGATTGTGAAAATTAAGCAGCTTGGTGAATCAGATTCTGCTTTTGACTTGATCTTAATGGATTGGAAAATGAGTGGCATTGATGGTCTAGAAGCTACTGCGCAAATCAAAAATCTGGCACATATGAAAAGAGTACCTATGGTTTTAATGCTGACAGGCTATGACCTGGACGAGGCGAGAAACCATCAAATGAGCAAGCATATTGATGGATTTCTGAGTAAACCAATCATTCAAAATATGTTGGTGGCAACCATTGGGAATATACTGGGACTGCCTTCTTATAGGCCCTTGATGAAAGAAGAAGCCGTAGAAAAGTCTCATGTTTACTTAGAACCTCTTGAAGAAATTTCTATTTTGATTGCTGAAGACAATTTAGTCAATCAACAGATTTTGCGTGTTTTGTTAGAGCATCCTTTATTTAAGATAGACATGGCACCCAACGGCTTTGCTGCGGTTCAGTCTATGCTCCAATACAATTACGACTTGGTTTTCATGGATGTTCAGATGCCTGAAATGGATGGATTGGAAGCCACTAAGGCTATTCGCCGAGATATCAATGAAGATAAACTCCCCATCATCGCCATGACGGCTCACGCTCTGGAAGAAGATCGGTTGAAGTGTTTAGAAGCTGGGATGAATGATTTTATCAGCAAACCTATTAGTGACACAGTGCTTTATGAGACGATGATTCGATGGATGCCGCAGAAGAAAATGGTGATCCGTCAATGGGACAGCGAGGATAGTTTGGCGCGGATAGAACCCTTTATTGGCTTAAGAGCGCTCAACACCAAGCAGCCTCTAATCAATCTTAGAGGAGACGGGTATAAGTATTTAAGCTTGTTAGAAGCTTTTGGGAAGCAGTATGGGGATGCAGGATTAAAAATAACTGAGTTGCTGCTTGAAAATCAGCAAAAGGAAGCGCTGAACTTGGTACACAGTTTGAGAGGCACAGTTGGAAATTTAGGTGGCATGTCTCTGTTTGTTGTGGCTCAAACTTTGGAGGCTCAAATTCAGCAGGGGCGCGTCGAAGCGGATCATCCTACCGTCATTGCCTTTAAAGAGGAATTGCATCAGCTTCTTTTGGAAATTGAAAAAATACGGACTGATAAAAGTAAATTGCAGCCTCAGACACAGCCAGAACTGGCAAATCTGAATAAGCAACAGTTCATAAGTCTCTTAAGAGAAAAATTGAAAGAAGGCATAGCAGATGTTGAAAATCTCCTTCCTCAAATCAGAGAACTGTTCCCAGAGAAAGAAGAAACAGTTTATAGAAATCGTCTGATTACCCAAATCAAGAATTTTGATTATGACGAAGCCCTCATCAGTTTAGAGACCCTTGAGCACATAAATAAAGAATAGGGAGGAGGTGGCACCTGTGAGCGCAAATGAAAGAAAAACCATTTTAATTGTGGAAGATGAAGCGGTAAACCTCAATATGCTCATCAGCATTCTCAAAGAAGAATATCAGCTCATTGTTGAAAAGAGTGGGTTAAGGGCAATTGAAAGAGCTGAACAGCAGTTGCCTGACCTCATTCTTTTGGACATCATACTGCCAGACTTAGACGGGTACAGCATTATCAATGCACTGAAAAACAATGAGCTGACTAAGGAGATTCCTGTCATCTTTGTCTCGTCGCTAAAAAATGTGGAAGATGAGGAAAAGGGTTTTCTCTTAGGAGCTGTAGACTATGTGACGAAGCCCTACAATGCAGCCATTATAAAAGCCAGAGTGAGAACCCATATGAAGATTCTCAGCCAGCGTAAGTTGCTAGAAAAAATAGCAATGCTAGACGGCTTAACAGAAATTCCTAACCGTAGAAGTTTTACCAATCAATTTAGCCATGAGTGGGACAGAGCTGCTAGAAATGGAAGTTGTCTTTCACTCATATTGGTAGATGTGGACTTTTTCAAAGCCTTTAACGACCATTATGGACACGGTATTGGAGATGTTGCCTTAAAAGGAATTGCCAATGCTTTTGTCGGCAGTCTTAATCGTGGTTCAGATTTTGTGGCTAGAATTGGGGGAGAGGAGTTTGCAATCTTGTTGCCAGAATGTGGGAAAGAAGGGGGCCTTGTCATTGGCGAACGCTTATGTCAAGCTGTGCGTGATTTAAAGATCTTGCATGAATACTCACCTACGGCGAAGTTTATTACGGTCAGTTTAGGAGGTGTGACGCTGATACCTTCACCTGAGAATACACAAATGGAAATGTTTGAATGGGCGGATCAGCAGTTGTATGCCGCCAAAAGCTCTGGTAAAAATCAGTTAATGTGGCAATCGTAAAATGAAAAGAACCGGTAGACATCGTGTGAACAAAAGGAAGTGAATATATGATTTGGAAACCCATACAAATAGGAGATAGAGCGTATTTTGAAAAATGGTTTCTTAAGAAAGGCTATCCTGTCAGCGATTATAACTTTACTCATCTGAATATCTGGAAAAAAACATTTCAATATCAATATGCCATTATTGAAGATTTCTTGGTGATTTGGGGAACAGATCCTCTGTCACATAAGTCTTATATTCTTATGCCAATCGGTGATGGAGATATAACGCCAGTCATTCAACGTGTTGTAGAATACTTTGATAAAAAGGGCTTAACCCTTGCCATTAACGCAGTGACTGCCCAAATGAAATCAGAATTGGAAAGTCAGCTGACTTTTGGTTTTGACTACCACTTAGAGCGTAATGATTATGAATATATTTATGAAACTCAAAAAATTGCCAATTATACCAGTAAAAAATTAAAGCGGAAAAAAGAACAGTGTCATTCCTTTGAAATGCACTATGAATATACATTTAGCGAATATAAGACGGAGGACTACCCTTCGGTGATGGCCCTAATTAAGGCTTGGTACGATGAGTACGCAGATACGAGTGATCCTATCATAGCAGGTGAGTTGGAAGGCATTGAGTATGTTTTAGAACATTATGAAGAGTTGAGCTGTAAGGGTTTTGTGTTTAGGGTAAAGGGTAAAGTTATTGGCTTTTCTCTTGCAGAGCAATTAACAGCGGAAATTCTTCTAATTCATTTTGAAAAAGGGAATCGGAATTATAAAGGCATTTACGATGTGATGAAAAGGGACTTGTCCAAGTGGTTTGAAACCTTCAAATACCTCAGTCTTGAAGAAGATATGGGGATTAGAGGGCTGAGAACTGCTAAAAAAATGTACGAACCCACTTACATGATTGAAAAAGGAACCCTATATTTCAGAAAACAATGCGGGAGGGATCAAGATGCGTAATGGACGTGCTTACATTTGGGAAGGCGTTACTTTTTTGGTTTTGATGATTGCCGCAATCGCTGGGATTTTTACATTTTTTCCAGACTTTAAATTCAACCCTTTGGAGATGGAAACCCTTAAAAATACCACTCATGTGACGACGGACAATCAGGACAACCTTTACGTGATGAGTGACTCCAATCGAACTATAAATAAAGTTTCAAAAGATAAACTGCTGCTCTACAGCCTTAAGGGTGGGACACGACGAGAAGATGGCTTTTATAGAGTTAATGATATTTCAACGGACATGGCAGGAAACCTCTATGTACTGGCGTCTATGTGGGACGAGAGTGGTTCTTTTTTAGAAGAAGAGAAAATTATAGCCTATGACAGTAAAGGTAAATATCAGAAGACACTTTTTGCTTTAGGGGATGAAACCCAATCGAAATTGATTCCAGTCATAAAGGGAATGAAATTTGAGAACGGGTTATTAAGTTGGTCCATCATCACTGAAAAGGGCATTGATTTGTACTTAGAAGGTCAGACCGAAAAAATGGGTACCATCCCTTATGATAACGCCCAGGTCATGGTGCAAGATGTGGAACGGCTAGACGAATCCCATTATATTTTTATGACTAAAGATGGGTTTGTGTATGACTACAATCTGTCGAAGCATAAGAGAGCGACTTTGTTCGCCCCGAGTAAAAGTTCTATTGAAGCCAAATCGAATCTGTGGAGCCTTCAAATTGCCAGATCGGGACAAATTTTCATTGACGACTTAGGCCGTTTTGGAATTTTTCAGTTGCAAGAAGGTCAGTTGGAAATGGCAATGGAAAAAGTGGATCAATTCCAACAAAAGGAAGTCATTTACTATTTTCATGTCAACGAGAATGAAATAATTGGGGTCAACGATAACCATGTCTTTATTCAAAAAAACGGTGAGGAACCTTCAGAAATTGGGGCACTCAAGGTTTCAGAAGCCACTTTGGCAAAGCGATTTGCGGCGTGGTTTTCCATTTTGTTATTGGTGGTTTCCTTCATTCTCACTATTAAATGGATTTATAAGTACTTGCTGAAAAAAATCAAGCTTTCTGAAGTGGGAAAGACTGTACCTATTTTAATGGCAGTTACAGCAGCAGCCATTTTGATTTCTATGGTAGCAATCAATTACTATAGCAGCATCATTGAGACACAGGCCATGAACAGTTTGAAAATGGCGGTTCAAAATTCTAAGTTTATTGTGGATGGCAAAATTGTAGAAAAAATCACAAACCCGACTGATTTTTACAATGAGGACTATCAAGAAGTTTCAGATCAATTGCAGAAATTGATCAATTATAATCAAGAGTCTTGGAACGAGAATCTTTACACAGCTTTATATGACGTAGAAGATGGTCGTTATTATGCTTTGGTTTACAACGACAATGGTATTACACCTTATTATCCTTTTAATGCTTATGAGGGCGACCCTGAGTACGATTATTTTAGCAATGCCTTCTCTGGCGAGATCATTGAAGGGACAGAGGTGGATGCTGACGGTCAATGGATTTTCTCAATGGGACCCGTTTATGGCAGTAACGGTGAAATCACTGCCATTATTGAAGTGGGCATGAACAAGTATATTTTTGACGAGTGGAACAAGAACATCGTTAAGCAGATCGTAATCGATATTGTCTCCATGATTATTATTCTGATTTTACTGGTGTCTGAGATTACCTTCTTTTCCAGTTGGCTGAAAGAGCGAAGGGCATTCCATGAAAGTCCTGAAACCACAGAATTCAATGAATTGAATGTGCTGAGAACTTTAGCGCTTCTGACCTATATCATTATTTTCATGTGTATGGCGTTTATTCCAGTTATGGCAAAATCGATTTATACCCCAATTGGAAATTTGCCAATGACCATGACCTTAGGTCTGCCAATCTTCTTTGAAGTATTAACCACTGCCATTACTATTCTATTTGCAGGAGTTTTAGCAGAGAGAAAAGGCTGGCGTATTATTTTCATACTTGGAACAGTCATTTTGATTTTGTCAGCGATTGCCACAGGATTTACCAGATCTTTGCCGTTATTTATATTGATTCGGAGTATTGCAGGGATTGGGA
Organism: uncultured Peptostreptococcaceae bacterium; assembly: GCA_964404895.1. Lineage (GTDB taxonomy): Bacteria > Bacillota > Clostridia > Peptostreptococcales > Acidaminobacteraceae > JBGSUZ01. The sequence goes on from CAYOLV010000001.1 coordinate 819,898, forward strand.
ATGGTTTTATCCAAATGACCATGTACGCCTTTATCAATGTGGGGAAATCTCATGGAAAGAGAAATGAAGCTTTTGCTCATATGATGTCTGGCGCAATTGCTGGAACCAATTTGGGAATTATTTTAGGGGCAAACTTAGCGGATAAATTTGGTTATTTTAACGTTTTCTTTGTCATGGCATTCTTTGGTGTTGTAGCGCTTCTCTTCGAGAGAGTATTCCTCAAGCATTACGAAACAATGGCTTATGAGCTCCCTGACGAAGATGATGAAGAATTGGAAAAGGACGCTTTGACTATTATTGAAGAGGAGCCGTTACCTTGGTATCGTTTCTTTGTGAAGAAAAATGTTGCTGTCTATTTCTTGCTGATCTTAGTGCCGGCCTTTTTATGCTATATGTATCTAGAGTATTTTTTCCCAATCTTTGCTGAGTCCAAAGGCATTTCGACTTCAATCGTTGGGATTGTCTTCTCCTTGTATGGGCTTTTCATCGTCTATTTTGGACCTGCCATGAGTACTTACAGCGAACGGTATTTAGGCGCAAAAAATGCGACAGCCCTTGCAAGTGTTCTTACAGGTTTGTCGCTATTGACATTTGGTGTGACGGGCACATTGGCTGGGGCTATTGTAGGGGTGTTGGTATTGGCGCTTTCGGATAGCTTTGGAGAGACGGTATACACCACTTATTTCCTAGCCCTTAAAGAGTCTCAGCGCATTGGGAAATCTATTGCAGCGGGGTATTTAGAATTCGTTTCTCAGATAGGGAAGATGCTAGGCGCTTTGGCTTTTGGTTTTGCCATTGGCTTTGGTGACCAGCTTGGAATTGGCGTCATTGGATTAATAACCTTAATCATGAGTCTTATTTTTTACCTTGTGAACTTGCGAAAATCTCCTGAATAGTTTTGAGGGGCGGTATTTTTAAAGTCATTCCCTTATACAATAAGCTTGGGTTCTTAATGTTGTTATACTTGGCGAGAGCCCAAGCATATTTTCCATCGCCATAAGCTGATTTTGATATTTTGACCAGGAAATCTCCTGGTTTTACGGTGTGGAGGGTGTCGGTTTCGGTGACAGGTTGTGCCACTGGCTGAACAGCTACAGGAGTCGGTTGCACTGCTGGCGTTATACTGACTGGTTGTTGAATGGTAATTTGTTCTTCTTTCTCAAGGGGCTGACTGTAAGGGTCGTCGTACTGGGTACTGCCAATGGCGGTCTTTTGATAAGGATCAAATAAGCTGGCTTCAGATGCTCCTAATTGGCGCACACCATAATAAACTAAAAGAAGAAGCAAAGCGCCAATCACTATACGACGTTTGTAGGTTTTCAGTTTTTGATAGCCTAAATATAGTTTTTCGTAAAGCCAAGGTTCTTTATTGTCATAGGAAGCAGCAACCAAAGCTTTATAGTCCATAAGCATGGAAAGATAGTCCGAGTATTCTCCGCTTGTACACTTGTCAATAAAGATTTTTATGCCTGGGTCACGGTCATCGGCTTCGAAAATAGCGGTGGTTAAGTCTGCAACTTTTGTCTGGATAGATTCAAAATCATTAAATTGTTCAGGGTTCAAATGACTGAGTTTAACGTCAATGTGAAGTATTTGATTGCGGTCAATGAGCAAACAATCCGAATTTAGTAGTTGAGACTTTACAAAATTGGGTAAATGTAAGTCGAGTGAAAATTGAGCTAATGCAGACAGTAGAAATCCTTTTTTCTCAGCAGCACTGTAGGAAAGGTGGCTGATTGGGGTACCTGACTCTTTGCTGGAAAAAACCAAATACAAATCGCTGCCTTGTATAAAAAAGTCTTCTAAGGGCAGGGTGGGTGAAAAATAGTTCAACTGAGTCAAATAATATTTGATCAGCCTTTTATTATGAATACAGTGTATGTTGTAGTATTTAACTTCTGATTCATTTTGTACGAGTGCTTTATAAATAATTAAACCTTGGGTCTCAAAGATGGGTTTATGGATTAGGTATTGGTCATTGATCAGAGTCTGATGCATATTAACCTCCTCACTTTATTCAAAAACGCAAAATTAGTTCCTCAGGTAACTTATATCACAATTCTGCTGAGACAAACGATAATCTTCAAACTTTTCTTAGTCCTAGAAGGAGTGCATGAAGAATGAAAAAAAATTTGTTGTTGGTTTTGATTGTCATTGTGCTGAGTATTATCAGTTATAAAATAGTTGAAGATTCCAGCGTGGAGCAGATTGTAGATGTAGTTGAAGCGCCTAATGGGCAAATGTTAGTCCTTCAAAAAGAGTCCAGTGACCAATTAGCCGAAAGTTTTACTAACTTTTTAAAACCCTCTTACCAACTCCTTGTAACAGACCTCAATGGTCAAATTACCCAGCAAGTCCAATTGCCTAAAGACAAACCTTCTACCTTTTCAGAGTATGACAACCTTTCAGTCGATGCCCAAGGGAACCGATACATTCATCGCACACAAAAAAACGCTGACAGTTATTATGTTTTTTATGAAGAAATTTTAAAAATATCTCCAGACGGGAAAACGCTCAAGCCCTTGTATAGCATAGACTATAAGAAGGGTGGCAATGTGGAGTACGCTCTTATTTCTAAAGCTTATCCTTTAGGTCGATCCATGTATGTGGTGCAGAAAAATCCATTAGATGAAAATATATGGAATATTGTACAAATCAATCTTTTTAGCAACGTCAGCGGGCTAATCAAAGAAATTCAAATTGATCCTGATTTATATGCGAATGATCTTCTTTATTTAAGTGAGCAAAGAATCGTTTTTTCCACACTTAAAGGAGAACTTTATCAGTATAAAGATGGCAAGCTCAAGCTAATCAACCTCTCAAGTACAGGAGAACTTTTTTCACCTGCAAGGCTGATGCCTTATAACGAGAGCAGTTTTGCATTTTTTGATGTTCAGTCCAATCACATTATTAAGTTTGATTTGGAAAATCAAAGTCATATGGTTTTGAGAAAAGCTACGGACACCATCAGTAAAAGCAATGGTTTATCCTATGACAACGCAAACACTGTTTATATCAATAATGAGAAATCTATCACAGGCGGTATGCGGATCAATAATGCAGGGCATCGTTATATCTTTTTGGACAACGGCAGCAACATTAAAGTCATTTCAGAATTTAAAGGCAATAGGGCAATACAAGGGATTATATTCCTCAAGGTTTTGGCTTTTTTCAGTAGTTTAGCCCTCTTATGGTGGTTGTCTTTCTACTTTTATAGAAAGAGTTCAGGTTCACTGATTGTAAAATTTGTGGCCTTGCTATTACCTATGGTGCTGATTATTCCAATTGTTTCTTTATCTGTAAGTTTTACATACTTTACCAGTTTGGCTAAAAATGATTTGTATGCGGAGCTTTACCACATTACAACCGAACGTTCAGCTCAAATCGACTCAGACGCCCTTTTACAGGTCAACGGCCTTCAGGACTATGAAAGCGATGCCTTTAAGACTTTGAACGACTCTAGGAACATTACAGCGGACGATTTCAATGAACTGAATAAAGATACTTATAACCGATGGTATTATTCGGTCATGTATCGATACATCGATGGAAAGCTTCATGTGGTCACTGGAGATGCGGCCAGCTACTGGACAACTACCGACTATATTTACGGCGAGAAGGGTAACCAAGTTTACTTAAATGCGGTAAATCCACCGAAAACGGGTCTAGGTGAAAATTCAGATCTTACTGGGACATGGGTCTTTGCGGTAGCCCCTATTTATGATAATGACGGCAAGGTCATCGGGCTGTTTGAAGTGGGCACGGGACAGCAAAGTTATCTGTATTTTATTCAAAGTTATTATGGCAAATTGGTGACGCTGAACCTTGGGATTGTTGGTGTCGTATTATTGCTAGTAATATTTGTAATCATCCGTATGATCAGACCGCTTCGCATCCTAAACGAGTCAGTCAAAGACATTACAGAGGGCAACTGGGGAACAACGGTTGCAGTGAGAACCCAGGACGAGATTGGGAATTTGTCCTTGGTATTTAATAACATGTCCCTGTTTATTCGGGACTATATCAACGAGTTGACTAAACTCAATGAAATTTACTATAAGTTTATTCCCCTCAAAGTCTTTGAGTTGATGAACAAGAAATCCATTATAGAAGTGGGACTTGGAGACTATTCCAAACAAGAAATGACCATCGTTTTCATCAACACTTATAATTATTTTGATTTGTCCAAAGGGATGGGATCGAAAGAGCAGTTGGATTTGCTCAACCATTTGTTTGAAGAATATGCAAGCGCTATCCATGCCCATAATGGGATTGTAGGCGAGTTCAGAAATGCAGGGATGTTGGCCTTATTTACTGAGCAAAGCGACGCCCTCAATACGGGTTATTCCATTATTCAAAAGATGAAGGAAATTGATAAGAATATTAAGACCACGGTGAGCATTCATTATGGCGAAGTAATTTTAGGCGTTGTAGGCGATGAAAACAGAATGACCACTGCTGTCATTAGCAATTGTGTCAACGAGGCTGTCGCGATAGATAAGTATGCAGGCAGATACAATTGTTCAGTTCTGATGACACAGCAATTTGTAGACAGCTTATCGGTTACAGAGCCGAATATGCGCTATATTGGCGACTTAATAGACGAGCACAACGGCGAATCTCTTCAAGTCAACGAATGGCTTGAAACCGTTCATATTTCTCTACAAAATGATTACTTTAAGAGCAAAGCAGCCTTTACGAAGGCACTGGATCACTTTATGAATGGTAAATATTTGGAAGCAAAAGCTGAGTTTATTCAAGTCATTAAAATGAACGATAATGACTTGGTTTCCAGAGAGTATTTGTTTAAATGTGAAAGTGCACTGATCGAAAATGGTCAATTTGAGAAGGAACTGGGAAGATTCTAAGAGGGTTTTAGAAAGGAACTGACACAGTTCAAACGAGGTTCTAATAAGGTTAGGTGAGGCAAGTGGCAAACTATTTAGATGCGATTCTAAAAACCACCATAGGTGGCCTGCTCAAACCGATCAGCATCATCCAGCGGAATTTCAAAAAAAATATGCTGTTCAAGAGCAAGTTTATGACAGAAATTAAGGCTTCGATTAAAGAAGCCTTTGCGGTCATTAAACGAGCCCCTGCAAAAAAAAGTGACTACGTGCTCATTGGCAATCAATATTTTGCCAAGCGACTGGTCATGGTTTTTGTGCTGTTCATCATATTTATGCTCCTTATCGGAAATAGTCTGATTCTTCCATTTTTGAGAGGACGCCTCTATACACCTGAAATGTTACTGTCTGATCCCAATTTACCTACTTATTCAGGAAAAGTTCATTTGATTAACAGAGAAAACGTGACGATTTATGACGGTGTGGTTCAACTGGGCAAGTGTAGTGGTCTAGGCAAACAATTTAATGATAAAGGTGCTCTAGTCTATGAGGGTAATTTTATAGAGGATGCCTACAGTGGAGATGGTATTTTATACTATTTGAACGGGAATAAGGCTTATGAAGGTGAATTTGCTGGAAATATGAAAAATGGCATAGGCAAGGCTTATGACGAAAGTGGTTTCTTGGCCTACGAAGGTGAATTTTCCAATGGTTACTATAGTGGGAAAGGGATTACTTATTTTGAAGATGGCACTGTAAAATACCGAGGGGATTTCCTAAATGGGAAGTACCAAGGAGAAGGCATTTTGTTTGATGAAGAGGGTGTTAAGCGGTATAGCGGATCTTTTGTCAACGATCTCTTTGATGGGCTGGGCAAGTTGTTTTACAGCAATGGCAAACTAGCCTATGATGGGTTTTTCTCAATGGGTTTATACAGCGGAACTGGTCGTCTTTATGACGAGAATAGTCAAATGATTTACGAAGGCGGCTTCCTGCAAGGTCTATACAGTGGAAATGGCAGTTACTTTGCAAACAATGAAAAATTGTATGAAGGTCTATGGACATTGAATACCGTTGCTTTTGATCAGTTGCTTGGCAAAATGAGCACTGATTTAAGGACGCAATTTTTTGAAAAAGCTAAAATGATTGAAATGGATGGTCTTTACGGCTTACAGCTCACTAAGACTGGGGTTTGGTTTGAACTGAACTACCCAGATGAGATTTCAGAGCCCACCATACAAAAGATTCTTGTTAGAAATATGGATTTGATTGGAGATTATCAATTAGGGATGAATCAGGCTAAAATTGAAGCTCTTTTTGACCCTGCTATTTTAACGAAGGATACCGTGAACTTAAGCCTTTTAAAAGATGATTTGCTTTATGATGGGGTCAGCTCTGAAAAGAGGCTAAACAGAGTCGTTGTCCCAATGTCAGGTTATCAAGTGCGTTTTTATTTCAGTGAGGATACAGAGGGGTTGTTGTTTGTCGAATATGAGCTTTTGCAGGAGTAAGCTATGAATATTTTAGGTGGGAAGGGGAAAAGAATAGGCATCATTTTAATGGCTCTTCTTATAATCAGTACACAAGGGACAAGTGTGTGGACGGCTGATACAGCTCCTGCCAAAATAACTGCAAAGGTTACTGCACCTGAAATTTTGAATTTACAAGCTGCTTTAAATCTGGCTTTTAAAAACAACAAAACCATTCAGATGATTCAAAATCAGTGGCAGGCAAAGCAACTGGAAATAGGTGAAATTGAAGACAAGATTCAGGCGTTGGCAAAGCGTGTGACAACGGATCAAGGACTAGGAAAGGATCAAACGTTAGCAAAGGATCAAAGCGGATTAGATTTAGTGTCTTTAGAAATGTTGGAAATAGAGGAAAGCAAGCGCCTGCCTTCAATTGAAAAGGTCACACTGATTAAGACGCTTTCTCAGAAACAAGACGAGTTAAGTATTTTAGAACAGCAGTATGACAGTGCTGTCAATAATATGATCTATAATGTGAAGATTTTATTTTATGACATTCTTGAAAATACAGATGCCTATAACTACGAAATTCAGAATTCCGAAAAACTCGAAACGGTTTATTTAGAGATTTATCCTCAATATTTGGAGGGTCTGGTGAAATCGGAAGTTGTCAAAGGCAACAGAGAAAACTATAAGGCGTCTCAGGAAAGACAAGTAAAGACTCTTCTTGCTTTAGACCAATTGAAAGCGAAATTAACCACTCAATTGGGCGGAGTCGATATTGGCAGTTGGACTTATGAGGGAAAATTGCCAGAGTATACCTTGTCGGAAGCAGACTTGGAGTTGCTATACCCTTACGCTGTCCACCATGACGGGCAACTCCTAGGACTGGAAAAGAACTTTAATATTGCCCAGTGTCAAATTGAAGAAATCAATGAAATTTATCTTAAAATGTACGGCCCTGAAGCCGAATGGATTGCGCCTGCAATACGTGTAGAAAAGGTGGATTTTCCTCAGTTTTTCGAGAAATTTAAAACCATGAAAGATAAGGCGGCTAGTAAGACCTATCCCTTACGCTTTGGCGTTTACAAAGTAGATGGGGCTTCTGAGTATTTTAAAGAAAAGCCTGCAGCGCTTACCCTAATGGAAGAGCAGTCACCCTTAATAACGGCCCTTGCTCAGAGAGATGAAAAGAAAGGGTTGGTAGCGGAAGGCTATACTACGCTCCAAAAAAATTACAGAGCGGCTTATGAGGCGTATCAACAATTGTCTTATGACTTGAATCAATTGAGAGAAGACCTCATCGTACACACAGCGCTTTTAGAAAAGCTTAAAAAATCTAATCTAGAAGGCATGACACATTATTTAGAAGTACAGGCTTTGATGCTTAAAGTCAGTGATGAAAAGCGCAGTGAGCGGTTGCTTCAAATTAAGAAGAATAAAAGTTTAGCAGAACTGGATTTTGTCAGCAGTGGTGCTATTTCCAATAGGTTAATTTTAAAAGATTTTGAGACCATTAGGGCTGTCGTTGACCCCAAGGGTGTTATTGTAAAAGAAGGAGTTTGGAAAATTGAAACACCTAATGACTTTTATGGGTTTGTATTTTCTCTAAAACTACCAGACAATTTGAAAATCAGCCATTACCAAGTCATTGGAATAGATGGAAAGCCATTAAGCAATCCAATGTGGATAGGAGAACCCTTAAAACATGCCCCACTCAAATACATCAAAAATGGCAAATTGAAAATTGTACTTTACCAAAAAGATAAAGTTGTTAAAACTGTTGAAATTTCAGCAGAACAAGTATCGGGGAGGTTCTAAATGGCTAAATATACCGTTATAGCAGAAGTGTCTCAATCAATTTTAGAACTTCTTAGAAGAGAACTGTCCCCTGAGGTGATCAAAAAATACGAACAGATTGCCCTTTGTGCTCCCAGTAAGCAAGAAGACGTCAAGGTGGGCATACATTTATACGATGTTCAAGAGAACAGCGAGTTTGTTCAAAGAAGCATGATTCAGAAAAGCAGCGGAGAACTGCAATTTCCACCTCAGTCCCTGACGCTATTCTATTTGATTACCGTCTATTCTACGGCGGACAAATATTCAAAAGCCATAGATGAACAAAGAATTTTGGGGAGGGTCATGCAGATTCTAGGAGATCACCCTAGACTGGAAGGGGCAGACCTAGTAGGAAGCTTATCGGAGAATGATGAGAGTTTTGAAGTGGTTAGAGAAAATTTGAAATATGAAGACAAAATCAAATTATGGCAATTTCCAAATATACCCTATCAGTTATCCATGGTTTACAAAGTGCAACCCGTCAAACTGGAATCGACTAAGATCAAGCTGGTTAAACGGGTTAAAGAAATTGATATCGATGTGAGATAGGAGGGTAAAACATGAAGATCCATCATCAAGTCGATTTTGTCCTCCGAATTGTGGACAGTATGACGGAACGGGGAGTAAAAGGCGGCACCAATCGTTTCTGGTTAGATGGTCACCCCATTAAGCCTTCTAAAGTTATGGACAGTTTTTTTGTCTTTAGCAACGTGTTCAGCAATCCTTCAAAGTTCCACGTGTATTCTCAAATTTCGGAGGGATTCTTAACTTGGGATAATCCCTTTTACACCAGTGAAACGATGATACTGAACCTCAGTGGAGACAGAAAAGTCATCCCCTCGGATGAGATTTTTATTCGAGCCCTACCCAGTGAATTGTATCCTTTTACAGAGGAACCCACTGGGGTAAAAGGACGAATAGAAGGCGGAGAACAAGTGCTGTTTCGCCATACCAAAAGCCGCAATCATTACCATTTAAAAGGGGCGGTGGTCAACGAGAAGTATGTTGAAATGGCTCAGTCCATGGATAGAAACATAGAAGGTAAAACCTTCTGGTTTGGTGGCGGTGAAGAGATTTCGGAGCCAAGCTCAGCTGAGGGTTCGAAAAAATGGGCAGACCAACCTTTTAGAACCGTTTTAAAAGACAACTTCGGCACCTATGTCACGCCACCATTTGATAAACCGCCTTCAGCAGACTGCGACATATTAGAAGTCATCCATGTGCCTATAAGCCCAAATGGACAGTTCTTTATGGTGATAAATGATGTGGATGGAGAACAGGATTTGTCTGGCATTGAACTGGAAATTATCTGTAGGAAAGAGAAGAAGGCTCTAAAAGTTGACCTAAAAAGGGGCGTTTTGACAGATGTTGGGGCTTTTAAATTTGAGGAAATATAAGGAGGGGAAGCCATTTGGGAATTGCAGTTAGCGGTGGGGCGATGCTCATGTGTTCTTTTGGCATGGCACCAGGTCAACTCATGGTATTGCCGAAAAATATGGTACTTCACAAAATGCCTTTAGCCAATATTATGGACAATATTCCCATGGTGAACATATTGCCTTTTGGGATGTGTTCTTCTATGGCGAATCCTACAGTGGCAGCGGCTACAGCGGCGGCACTTGGAGTACTCACTCCAATGCCTTGTATCCCAGTGACCACAGCCCCTTGGATTCCCGGTTCGCCCACAGTGTTAATCAAAAATATGCCAGCCCTGAACAACAGTTGTAAGCTTATGTGCAACTGGGGCGGTGTCATTCAGATCACCAACCCCAGTGTCACAACGATTATGGTACCATAAAAAAATTGGCAATAGATTTAAAAACCTGCTTCCATGTCCAGTAGATAAGCATACTCTCCAAAATCAGATGGCAATACAGATTTTCCAGTTTTGGAAATTTCGTTTGAAACACTTCGAAGAATATCTTTCATGGTCACTTCTCTTTCATGGGAAGCCGCCAGAAAAGCCGCATTGAGGGCTATATTTTTAATGTTGCCCCCAGAGAGTTCAAAGCGATTGCCCAAGTATTCGAAGTCGATAGTCTTTGAAAGAGGTGTATCAGTTGGAAAGACATTTCTCCAAATTTTGCGTCTGTATTCAGCTGTAGGGAAGGGGAAGTGTATGACAAAAGCAAATCGCCGGATAAAGGCTTCATCAATATTGCCGAGCAAGTTGGTGGTCACAATAGAAATGCCCTCATAAGCCTCAATTTTTTGAAGCAGATAACTGGTTTCTACATTGGCGTATTTGTCTCTGGCGTCTCCAACTTCGGTACGTTTTGAGAAGAGGGCGTCACCTTCGTCAAAAAGAAGAACGGCGTTAGAGAGGGCAGCTTCATCAAAGATTGCTTTTAGATTTTTCTCCGTTTCACCAATGTATTTGCTCATGACTTGAGACAAGTCCACTCTGTAGATTTCTAAGTTGAGAGTATTGGCAATGACTTGAGCGGCTAAGGTTTTACCCGTTCCTGGAGGGCCAGTGAAAAGCATGCCCAGTCCAGTGCCATAAGTAATTTTGTTTTCGAAGCCCCATTTGGAGAAGACAATGTGCTTATATTTAAGCTGATTGCAGGCTTCCAGCAGTTGTTCAGACTGATCCTTTGGCAAAATCAAATCATGCCAGTTATAAGGAGAGACCAAACGCTGTGCATTGTTACTGAGCGTATGGGCTAACTGGTAATAATTAGCTTGATGCAAGAGCTTTTGATCAATGAAAGTTTTCTCATGCCAAAGCATACTGTTATGTGCATCTCGTAAGGATTTGTCAATTTGTTTCGGGGTCAGTTTAAAGGTATTGGCAATCTCTTCAAGGTCCACATCCTCTGAGAGGGGGTAAGCACTTGCCGCAGATTTCCAGAATGCTTGACGCTCCATCATACTTGGAATTTTCAAGGGGACTTCAATGATAGAAATGTCAGAATATTCTGATTGTGGATGCCACGGGGTTGCAGATAAGGCAAAACTCACCTTTGCAAATGTTTGAATTTCGTTAATCAACGAAGAGACAAAACGAGACACATAAAGGTCGTCCATATGTTCCGTAAAGGTATCAAAGTGTTCAAAAACTAAGGTGCCTCGGTGAAGAAGTGCTTCTCTGGAAAGTTGAGCAATCTGAATGTCCGGGTTCACTCCAGGAAGGAGTTTCTTACAATCTACCAATATAACCGTTTGATTGTAGTGATTGCAAAAGTGATAAACCAAAGCGTGCTTACCGATTCCCTTTGAGCCATGAATGAAGAACAACGTATTTTTATTCAATCCTTGCTCATGGTTCTTTTCAAAAAAGACCTTCAGCTGTTGTTCAGTATCGGCAAAATGATGTTCGTCGTCCCAATTATTAGGGAAGACAGCGCGCATAAATGGACTCAGAATTTTGTAGTCATCAAAATTGAGAATGTATTCGACAATGTTTGCATCCAATTCAAGTGGAATTCCGATGAGGGGCTGCCCACCTCGATTGCCGACGCTTTCTATGAAGAAATATTTGATAAGTTTATGGTGGTAACTGATTTTAACTCGTTCTTCCAAATATTGATTCAGGTCAGCAGAGTAGATTTTTAACAGCAGCCCTAGAGTAGGATAAGGTGAATTTAAAGATTCGTTAAAAAACCTTATATTCTTCTCAAATGAAGGGTCAAGCTCAATTGCAATACAAACTCTGAGACAAAACCTTTCAAAATAATTTAGTTTAAATGTTTCTACAATGTGTTCAAGCGGTATTAAAACAGATGTAGAAGCAGTGTCCAAAAGACGATTATCCATTTCATTCAGTAACTGATTTGCTTGTTTTTCATATTGAGAAGCTTGTTCAGTCCGTTGTTTTAACTGCCAACCCAGTACATAATCACCGCCATGATGGGCGGTTGACTCGTAATAAGCTGCAAACATTAAATCCACATATTTTAATAGATCTTTAAGATACGTCTCGACACTTACATAAGGATTCATAAGACACCTCGTTCACTCAGATTGGTTATCAGTTTTGGTTACAAGTAAGATATAGCCAAATTTCACTGATTTACTCGATTTTTTTAGAGTCTATGAAGGATGATGATGATGAACAATTATGAAATAGCAACTAAAAAAAATAGTCTGGAGAAAAACAACTCTAAAGTACAACAAGAGATGGCCCAAAATGTGGAACATCCTATTTATGAGCCCAAATTTATTAGAGGACCAACGGAATATCAAACGGGAAGGTTCAGATGCATTCGAGAGGGACCTTATAATAAGTCCAGTGCGGAAGCGGATGCAGAAGAACTTGGCTGTGTAAAAGTGAAATCTGAAGCGGGTGAAAGTCCTAAAATTAAGATGATCAGCGAAGAGGAATCCGATAATGCAGATCTTAGCTATGGTGAACTGCCCGATAGGCGGAAAGTCATACTAAGTGCAAGGAAAAGTGACGGCAATAGCAATGTGAATACATTTGAAGAAAAAAATGTAGACATGGCACGGGCAAAAGCGCTTTTTAAAAATGGACAAGTGACTTATGCAGAGAAAATTGAAAAGGCATTTTTTCATTTTTTAGAACCTGGGGATAGCGCAGGTCACTTTATAAAGTACTTAGAAGAAGCTGCACATCAAGAAGAAACCGAGGATATTTTAAAGGTCTTTCCCTTCTTAAAGGCAGATGAAGATTTAAATCAACTGAAATGGCTTCTTGGTCAAAAAGAAAAAAATCAAGGGACGGATTTTGATGGGGAAATGTTTGACCATGAAATTGCCAAAGTAAGAGCAAAAATCTATGATGATCAGTTAAAAAAAGTTCAATTCAAAAAGCGGATTGAAAAATTACTCAAGGAAGTACCCGAATCGACGCCAGAAGATGAGGAATTTTGGCTTTGGGTATGGCTGAGGAAGTTGCTAAAAGCCCTTGAAGATGAAATTAAATCCCTTGAAGAAAAAACCGATTTTAATAAACCGATGTGACGGATCAAAGTGGGGATAAGGAGTTGATCGAATGCCCTTAGTACACGATAGAGGCAAAAAGCCAGTAGTTCCTCTCACAACATCGGTCCCACCCACAACGACTGCACCGACACAAATGGGAACCCAACAGCAAACACAGCCAGCTCAACAGCAACAGCCACCCCCGCAACAACAGCAACCTGCACCACCGCCCAAGTCTAAAATGGAGCTTTTGAATGAACAAACTCGTGCCAAGCAAGGACAGGTAGGAGATAAGGAAATTCAAAGCATGAGCAAGCTGCACCAAGTCTTCAAAGGCTATAAAGTCGGTGATGAACGGAGTTACATCGATACGCCTGACGAAGACAGCACAGCTGAGAAAGTGACCTCAACGGGTCTAGACCTGACTGATATGGGGAATACAGTCAATGGTTCCGCTCAGAGTATTGTAGAAATGGCGGGAGAGAAGCTGGAAAAATGGAGTGGCGGTAATGGAATTGTAGGTGCTGCACTGTCATTTATTAAATACATCAAAGAAGCCTATGACATTTTGTCTTCAGATGACTCTGCGAAGGAAAAAGCCGGGAATTTGATTAAGGAAACCGCTGGAACAGCACTGGACATGGCAGAAGGCATTATGGATGCCATAGAAGGTTTAGGCGGCACAATTTTAAAAGGGCTGAAAGTTATTCCTGGCCTGAGCATCGTCATTGATGCAGTAGATATTGGGATCTCAGTTTATCGGATCGTCAGGGCGGAACACGCCAGAGTGAAGATGAACGACAGCAGACGTCTTTTCAAAGAGAAGTACTTAGCCAAAGAGGTTGATACGGGTGGCGGAGAGAAGACCAAAATGGTTCAAACGGTGGGCAAGTACAACATTAGAAGGCTCTGGAAAAAAACAGACCAAACGGTAGATGAAAAAGCGATGAAAGCCCGACGGGATCAATTGCTTGAGAAAAGAAAAAGCGATCCTCAGAACTTTTCAGAGGCTGAACAGGCTGAACTGAATGACATTCTCAGTTACGCCACTCAGGACAGGTTAAGGCGGGTGAATCGGAACAAAGAGTTTTCCAACGTAGGCAAGATTGTTTTGAAACTGGGTTCAATTGCAGGGAAGATCGCGGCGATGGTGGGCACCTTTGGGGGCAGTGCTGTTGCAGAAAGTGTGGCAGGCGGAATAGAACTAGCCGTGGATTCAGCAGGACTGGTTGGAGATGCATCCGGGATGCTCAAAGGTATTTACAGTGGACGTGGCGCTAGAGACAAAGGTGGTCAATATACAAAATACCTTCTGGAAGTAATTGGTAATCTGCCGGATACTTATGACAAGCCTGAACTGAAAATCAAGTATGCACAGGCATCGGACATGGTTGCAGCAACTGGGGTCAATAAAAGCAAACTGCTTAAACACGCCGATGCAGTTGCAGCCAGCAGTACTGATGCAGACAAGAAAAAAGGCAGAACTAAAGCCTTCAATATGTTCATAAAACTATTTGACACCTAAGCAGAAAGGATGAGATTCACATGACGAACCCAAACGAGCAATTGTCCCTCAGCAGACTTCAAAACTTACAAACCGCATTTTCTGAGATAGAGGTCGATGCCAAACTCATCGAAAAGAATGAACAATTTGAAATGCATTCTTTACTCCTCGCCGCAGACGATGACTATAAGGGAAGAACGACCTTCGTCAATTTGGCTTATGTCAATGATCTATCCGATGAAGAGTCCAATTTGGCACTTCTTCAGTACTTTACTGAGCTGCCTTTGGTGTTAGAAGAAAGTCAGCAGCAAATGGTAGAGACCATGCTGAATTTTGTCAATATCAGAATGCCACTGGGTCACTTTTGCACCCAGAATAACAAAGTTTATCTTCGCTATGTCCTAGCGGAGTCCAAACGAGACGAAGAATATACCATGAAAACACTTGAAACCTTCTTTATGTTTGTGGATGTCATGGATATTTTTCAAGAATCAATAGAAAGCATCATTTCAGGAAATATGACCTACGAAGCATTCAAATCAAAATTCTAAATCACTGTAAACCTTTGAAAGGAGGAACTGGTGTGATATTTGTTCACACTGGGAAAAACTATGGCCGAATATTTAGCTCCGGGCGTTTATGTTGAAGAATTTGAAAGCGGTCCTCGTCCTATGGAGGGTGTTAGTACCTCTACTGCCGGATTCATTGGCATGGCACAGAGGGGGCCTGTTATTGGTGCACCTGAACTCGTTACAAATGTTTCTGATTTCAGACGATATTTTGGCAGTTATTTACCTGAAAGTGTCTACAAAGAACATCGTTACTTAGCTTATGCCGTCGAGCAATTCTTTATTAATGGTGGATCGAGAGCTTACGTTATGAGAGTAGTGCCTGAGGACGCCGTAGTGGCATCTCTCGCCCTTAACGACCTCATTAAGGTGAAGGCTAAAAACCCTGGAACATGGGGTAACAGCATTCGCGTGAAGCTCAGTCCATCTAACAAAGCCAAGTCTCAAGTGTTAGAAGTTATTGAAGATGAATTGGGCAGCAAAAAATACAGAATGAAAAGTGCCAACGGCTTCAATGTAGGCGATGTGGTTCTTTTCTCAGATGGTGAAGCCACAGAAGAAAACGTGGTAGAAAGCGCTGTTAATGGGGTTTTGACTTTTAAAACACCATTTAAGGCTGATGTGGTAGACGAAAAACTATTAGCCACTAAGACCATTAGTACTTGCGAGTTCCACATGGAAGTCGGGTATTTGGATCTTATGGAAAGTTATGAGTTCTTATCCCTGAACATTGCTGGATCTAATTATATTGGCAAACGTTTAGCCAAATCATCTATCATCGACATTGAACCGATTGCAGAAGAAAGTGCTGCAAGTTCGCCGTACAAACTCCTGTCAGGTAAAGAAGACGGCACATTCCTATTTGGTTTATATGAAGGCGCAGATGGGGATATCAGTGCTGTAACAGCTTCTGAATACATCGGTACAGATAACGGGCCTGGCAAACGTACAGGAATCCAAGCTTTCCTTGAAAACGACCAAGTCAGCATTATGGCAGTTCCTGGGAATGTAGATCCTAACGTGCAGTTAGCTCTAGTTGCCCACTGTGAAAACTTGAAGAGCCGTTTCGCCGTTCTTGACATGCCAAAAGATTCGGCTAAGGTCGGAGATGTTCTCCTTCACAGAGATATGTTCGACTCCGATTATGCAGCCATGTACCATCCTTGGATCGAAACTTTTGATGGTCTGGACAAGAAAAACAATTTCTTCCCACCTTCTGCGGCAATGATCGGTATTTATGCAAGAACCGACAATGAGCGCGGCGTATTCAAAGCGCCTGCCAATGAAACGCTTAGAGGTGTTGTTGGCCTAAGTTGTTTATATGGCAAGGGTGAACAAGACATTCTCAACCCTAAAGGGGTTAACTTGATTCGAAACTTTACAGGTCAAGGCATTCGTGTTTGGGGCGCAAGAACTGCTTCTTCCAATGCGATGTGGAAATATATCAACGTTAGAAGACTCTTTATCTTCTTAGAAGAGTCTATCCGTGCTAACACTAACTGGGTCGTCTTTGAGCCAAATGATGAAGCCCTCTGGAACCGGGTTAAGAGAACGATTGATGTTTTCTTGACTGGTGTATGGCGTACTGGCGCTTTAATGGGCGCAACACCTGGAGAGGCCTTCTTCGTAGATATCGGCAGAAGTACAATGTCTAAAGATGATATTGATAATGGCAGACTGGTCTGCGTCATCGGCGTAGCACCTGTGAAACCAGCTGAATTTGTCATCTTCAGAATCACTCAAAAAACCAGTGAATGATGATTTCCTATTCTCATAGTATAAGTAAGGAGGAAAAACAGAATGGCTGAGAGTAAACACCCATTACGTAACTTTAGATTCAGAGTTGAAATAGATGGTCTGGAAGCAGGGCAGTTTTCTGAAGTCTCTGGCTTTGACGCATCTATAGACGTTATCGAATACCGTGAAGGCAATGACGTGATTACCCCTAGAAAACTTCCAGGGCTTATCAAATATGGTAACATCACTTTAAAATGGGGCGCAGCAGATACGATGGTTCTTTATGATTGGCTCATCGATATTTCTGAAGGGACTGTTGAGAGAAAGACAGTGACCATCACTTCTATTGATGAAGCTGGCGATGATGCTGCTTCTTGGCAGCTCATTAATGCTTGGCCTGTCAAATATACTGCGCCAGATTTTAATGCAACAGGTTCTGAAGTCGCCTTCGAGTCCATTGAAATGGCTCATGAAGGCCTCACTAGAACTGCATAAGCCAACACATTTTCTAGGGCTTTGCTGGATGGGCAGAGCACAGCATAAGGAGGAGCAAGAGTATGGCATTCCAAACTGAGTTTAATTTTGTGTTGCCGAAAGGCTTTATGGATCAAGACGGCAATCTGCACAAAGAAGGCACCATGAGACTTGCCACGGCAGCGGACGAGATTTTACCAATGAAAGACCCGAGAGTGCAACAGAACCCTGGGTATTTGACGGTGGTATTGCTGACAAGGGTCATCACAAAACTGGGGAGTCTCAGGGCTGTGGATACGAAGACCATTGAGAACATGTTTACTTCCGATTTTGCCTATTTGCAAGATATGTACACACGGGTAAACCAGATGGAAGTGCCAACTTATGATGCTGTCTGTCCAAGTTGTGGCCACAAATTTGGTCTTCATGTCGATTTTTTTCAACAGGGAGACTAGAACCTTACCCCATTAAGAGACTCTATGAGGAAGCGGCCTTCATCGCCTATTATTTTCACTGGGATCAGGACTTAATCATGTCCCTAGAGCACAGGGAACGTAAACGTTGGTGCGATGAAATCTCTGCGATTCACAAGAAGGTCAATAATCAACCAGACAATATTTTCGATATTAGGTGAGGTGAATCATGACTGAGCAAGCCTATAAATTTGGATTAACACATCGTTTTGTGGTTGAAATTGGTGAAATCAAAATGAGCTTCACTAAAGTGTCTGGATTGGATATTGAGTTGGAATTTGAGTCTTACAAAGAAGGCGGCGTCAATGACGGTTCTTTGGAATTCTTGACTAGCAGAAAGAGCGGAAACCTAGTCCTTGAAAGAGGTGTAGGTAAAGTGACTTCTTTGCTGAAATGGTTCGACGACATACAAATCGGAAAATTTGTTAAAAAGAGCGGTACCATCGACTTAAAAGACCTAAATGGCAAAACTATTCGGTCATGGCAATTTGAAGATGCGTACCCTGTGAAGTGGTCTGGGCCTTCTTTAGATGCTAACGGGCAGGAAGTCGCTCTGGAAGTCGTAGAATTAAGTTATGGCGGATTAAAGTCCGTAGACAAGAAATAAGAAAAATTTATAGCACCGACAAGGGGAAATCTTTTGTCGGTGCTTAAAGAAAAATTTTCAATCTTAAAGTCAGTCAGTATAGGGTGAGTGAGTATGACAAAACAGCTATTTAAAACACTTTTAAAGCCTATCTCTATGAAAAATCATCAACAATTTTTTATGGAGATTCTATCACATCACCAATGGGAAGCACTCTATTTGTGGGCTTTCACAGATCTCGTCTATCTCCTTGAACAGGAGCAAGAAAATATAGACCCTGAGTCCTTTGTGAAAGAGCTGGTGGAGACAAACCCTATTATTTTGAACGCCCTTAAAACAACTATTCGGCAAGAAACGAAAAAGCAATTCAACAAAAATATTTCTCATAGCTATACCAATAAGATTTTCCCTCTAGCCACCAAGACAGAACTTCGTCAAGGCGGCAGGAAGCAAAGCGTACAAACCTTGATTAAACTGATTCACTCCGTTGAAAAATATTACGATGATCATAATGGTGAGCGAAAGGAACCGCGAACCACACCTATAAAGCAAGATCCTAAAAAATGGACTTGGCAGTTATACCAAGAACTTAATCAAGCTTTGATGCACCCTTCTGCGGTACACCAAAAATTGATTTACCAAAATTATTCCAGTTTAGAGACCCATCATAACCACGGCAAAAATCGACCTTCTTTTAATGTGGATGAATATGATGTCATTAAAAAGTTGGAGATATTACTTCTCCCGGCAATTGAAAAAACACGGCAGTCCCAGGCAGCTGAACAGATGAAGCAAAATTCAAGGCAGAAAGGGAACCTTCGTGGATCTATGCAAACAGCACCTTCTACCGATGAAGTCTCTCTTGCTCAAATTAGAAATATAATTCAGCGAACCTCTGTGTTGAAAAAGGAAAGTGTACTCAGACAAAAAAGCATTAAAGCTAAATGGCTTCATAGCAGGATGATTCAAGCCCTTCTCAAAGATCAAAACACTGTGCAAAATGTGAAATCAATCCGTTCCCTTTATAGGGAATCTTATTTGAATAGCGCTATAAATGAGACTCAGCAGCTCAGAGAAATCCTTGAACGTGTTTCTTTGCAAAGGGATACTACCCAGCGAAAACACTCAGATGTTGCGCTTAATCAAATTAACCTTGTTGAAAGACTTCGTTTAAATCGAAAGCTTTCAACCACTCAGGAAGAGAAATCAGGGGCGTTAAAAGGGATAAAGGGCATTGAGACTTCGGATGATGTAAATGCGGCTAGTCATACAAATGCTGAAAAAACTACTAGTCATACCAATACGATTACAAATACAAATAACAAAATCACCGCAAATCATCATCGGTTGATTTATAAGCAAAGTCTCCATAAGGGGACGGAAATTCAGGAAAGGTCGATTCAGGAAAAACAGTTTCACGAAAAGCAGATTAAAGAAATTCTAGAACGCGTTTCGTTACAAAGAGAAACCACACAGCGAAAACAGTCAGATGTAGCACTTAACCAAACTAACCTTGTTGAAAGGCTTCGCTTAAAGCGATTTGTTACAGCAACGGTTGTAGAAAATTTGGAGACTTTAAAAGGGATTAAAGGCAGTGAGGCTGAAACTATTACAAACAGCAAAATAACCACCAAACAAAATCATTTAATTTATAAGCAAAGTATCCAACATGAGACACTGCAAGAAGATAAATTCAAAACAAGTACAACGCTAGATGAAGTTTCTCAGGTTTCTGTTTTGGAAAAGCAGACTCGGGAAAAAGAGACTCAGGAAAAGCAGGTTCAAGAAAAACAGATCAAAGAAATTCTGAAACGTGTTTCTTTGCAACTGGAAACAACACAGCGAAAGCAATCAGGCGTTAAACACAGTCAAACGAACCTTGTCGAGAGCCGTCGTTTAAAGCGAATGTTTACAACAGATATCATTGGTGAAACAAATAAAAAAAATACCACAAACCATCATCACTTAATTTATAAGCAAAGTCTCCAACACGAGACACAAAGCGAAGAAAATATCAAAACAATTGCTACCCATAATCAAATGAATCAGTTTTCGGTTATGGAAAAGCAGACTCAGGAAAAACACATTCAAGATAAGCAAATTAAAGAAATCCTAAATCGTGTTTCGTTGCAATTGGAAACGACACAGCGAAATCAGACAGACTTAGTTGAAAGACTTCGCCTAAAAAGAATACTTACAACTAATGCAATTAATGAAACTAATACTATTAATACAGCAAATACAATTAATGCAACAATTTCTCTTAACACAGCAAATAGAAAAACCACTACAAACCACCAACACTTAATTTACAAACAAAGCCTCCAACACGAGACAGCACAATCAGATAATTTCAAAAAAAACGCTACCATAGATGGTATTTCGCAGTTCTCAGTTATGGAAAAACACAATCTTGAAAAGCAGGTTAAGGATAAGCTAGTTCAGGAAAAGCACATCAAAGAAATCTTAGAACGCGTTTCAATGCAACTAGAAACATCCCTGCGAAACCAGTCAGACCTTATTAAGAGACTTCAACTAAAACGAATACTTACAACAAACGAAATCATCCACAAAACCACGGCAAACCATCATCACTTAATTTATAAACAAAGCTTCCAACACGAGACGCAGAGCGGCGAAGAGAATATCAAGACAAGCTCGACTAGAAATCAAACTTCCAAGTTGTCAGTCTTAGAAAAAACCATCGTGAAAAAACAAATTAATCAAACCCAACAAAAAGAACTCAAAGAAAAGTATTATCAAAGGGTGCCCCAAATGATTTTCAATATGACGGGAACCCCTTTAGAAAACCCACTTGCTACGAAGATAGTCACCAAGCTAATCACCAATCATTTAACAGACCAGTCTAGAATTCGCACCCTAAATCACTTAACAGACCTGTCCCATATCCATTCAACAAGATTGACCAAAACCCATTCAACAGGTCAGCCGCAAGTCCAGACAACAAGTGAAATTCAGAGGCTGAATGAATCCTCAATTGAGGAAATTGAAGCTTTAAGAGTGAAACTCGCCAAGATAAAAGAAGAAGAATTGGCAGAATTAAAGCATGAGCGGTTGCTTCAAGTGTCCAGTCGAAACCTAGTTGTGAAGAATCGCTTGGAAGTAGAGAGACGACACATGAAAACTAAGCAATATTCCTTGGAAGTAGAGAGACGACACACAGAAAGTCATGAAACGTTGCATAAAAAACTGATCGCGAAACAAGTGGAGAGAGAAATGCAACCTGAAAAAGTGGTTCACCATCAGACATTTAGTACAATGGTTCAAGCACCAACTAAAACAATGGACAAGGAATGGGTCAAGGAAATTGTCAGAGAAACAAGTCTTGTAAAAATTGAGCAGCAGCAAATGGCGAATCAAAAAATGATAAACCAACAAATGGTTCATCAACAAATGACAAATCAACAATTTGAAAAGCAAGACAATAACGGGTCAGCTCCAATCACTGCGGCAAAAAATGAAGCGGCAACATCGGGAGAAGAAACTATGGACACGGTTAGACTTGAACAAATAGCCGACCAAGTATTTAAACGTGTGACGGACAAGATTGAACGTGAGCGAAAGCGCAGAGGCATGTAGATTTAGTAAGGGTCAGGGGGTGAGTTCGTGGCACTTAAGAAAGCCAAACTGCACATTATGGGGGACAAAATCAAAGAAGAATTTGATTGTCTATTCAACCCTAGCGAGTACACTATTACCAATGAAAAACAATATGCATGGGCAAATCCCATCGGTGTGGATCAACCTGTGAAGCAGTATAAGGGCAGCCAAGTTCCAATTTTGGAAATTGAGTTGTTCTTTGACACCTACATGACACCGCTGGAAGAAAGCAAAAAGGAAGATGTCCGCAAATACACAGACAAAATTCTAAAAGCCATGTCGATAGATGCAGGACTTCATGAGCCGCCTGAGGTCAGGCTCGTTTGGGGTTCTCTGGACTTTAAAGGGGTTATTACAAGAGCGACTCATACTTTTACCATGTTTTTAGAATCTGGAAAACCTGTGAGAGCAAGGGTTTCGTTGACAATCCAAGGCACGGAAACCATGGAAGAACAGTTGAAGAAAACACCTCTTGAGTCTCCTGATCGAACGAAGCATAGGAGAATCAAGCAAAGCGAAGCCCTATGGATGCTGGCAAGTCAGGAATACAATGACCCACGTATGTGGAAGGTCATTGCTAGAGCTAACGGCATTGCTAACCCAAGGCTTATTAAATCAGGTCAAATCATCAAAATACCTTCTATTGAATAAATAAACATTTTTAAGGAGGGCACATGGCGACAGTCAGCGATCTATCTAAAAAATACAGAGAATTCGATGTGCCAACTTTCAAAATAAAAATTGATGGGTCCGAAGTTTCCCTCAAAGACCTGACAATTAAAAATGTGGAGGTTCATTTGAGTACGGGCTTTGAAGCCAGTATGTGTCATTTTGAAGTTTACGAAATTTATGACTTGGACGAACGCGCCTTTAAAACTGCTCAAACGGGGAAATTCGATTTAGGCAAAACTGTGGAGATTTATTTGGGTTACATTGAAACCGTACTGGTGTTCAAGGGTTATATTGAATCAGTGAAAGCCGTTTTCTCAGAACAGGATTATCCCCATTTGTACATTGAATGTCTAGACGTGAAAGGACTCATGATGCATGGGATCAAATCCACAGTCATGAATTTCACCAATTACAGTGAGGCGGTCAACAAAATTCTTGGTACTTACGGTTCCTTAGCAGGGACGAAAACCGTGGACAGCAGTACCACCCTCAAACGTGAGATTCAACAAAACAAAGAAACGGATTACGCTTTTTTATGCCGATTGGCACGAACGGTAAATTTTGAATTTTTCGTGTCCGCTGGAAAGGTTTATTTTAGAAAGCCTGCTTACAGCGACACCATTCCAACAGTAACTCTTGAATGGGGCTCTGTTCTGCTGGAATTTGAACAAGAAAGAAATCTTGCCAAATATGTCAGCAAAGTGACCGTGAAGGGCTATGACGACAACGAGCATAAAGTTGTGGAAAGCACGGCATCTTCATCGACTAAAGTGGGCAGCGGTTCGAAAAAACCAGAGTCCTTAGCCTCAACCCTGAGCGCCTCTAAAACAGTAATCATTGACTACGAAATCAACACGGTAGACGAGGCAAAAGATAGAGCTGAAGCGGAACTCAACCAAAGGAGCATGAACTTTATTATAGGTTATGGCAGGTGTATCGGTCTTCCTGAAATTGTGCCAGGGAAGTTTGTCGAAATTAAGAAACTTGACACTAGCGTGGACAACAAATATTACGTGACAAAAGTGATCCATAAAATCAACAACGGCGAATATCGAACAGAATTTGAAGCAGGGGTGAACCGCTTATGAGTCTATTGGATATGTTTACAGATCCTAACGAGCTGAGTCAAAATTTAATGAACGGTCTTACTTTAGCCGAGGTCACCAACACGGAAGATCCTGAAAACTTGGGGAGAATTAAAGTGAAAATGCTTCTCAGAGACAGCGCAGAGAATGAAACCAACTGGGCAAGAGTTATTGTACCCTTTGCGGGCAGTACCATGGGAATGTATATGATTCCTAACGTGGGAGATGTGGTGGTCATTGCGTTTCTTGGGGGTCAAATTGATAAGCCATTGGTACTGGGCGGAGTGTGGAGCAAAACCTCTAAACCACCCGTGGACAATGAAAAAGGCAAAAATAACAGCAAAATCATTAAGACCAGAAGTGGCCATACAATTACTTTTTCAGATGAAGAAGGCAAGGAAAAGCTAGAAGTGAAGTCCTCAAAAGGGGCAATAATCACTATGGATGATAAAGCTGAAACCGTTGAAATTAAAGATTCTGGCGGTACTAATTGTGTCAAAATGGACAGCAAAGGGGGTACGGTCAGTATTACTGCGGACAAGAAGCTGGAATTAAAAGCGGGCAGCACCACCGTCACCTTAGATGGGACGGGAAATAAACTGGCTATGAAGTCCAATACTGTTGAAATGAAAGGGATGCAGGTCAACGTAAAAGGAGACACGACTCTGAAATTAGAATCTGGAGCAACTTTAGAAGTCAAAGCGGGAGCTGTAGCTCAAATCAAAGGCGCCACAGTGACCATTAACTAGAATTAGCTTGATTAGCGTTTAGAGGTCAAGTGCAAGTAAAGGAGGCGTCCTATGAACCAATCTTTTGGTTCCTTTTTAGGAAGGGGCTGGAAATTTCCAATTCAAGTAGATGCTCAAAATGGAAAAGTCCTTGTTTCTGAATATGAAGAGGACATTCTGGAGGCTATACGCATCATCATCATGACCCGAAAAGGGGAAAGAGTTATGCGTCCGGACTTTGGATGTGAAATCCATGACCATCTTTTTGATGTGATTGACTATACCATGCTGAAGCAAATGGAAGCTAAGGTTCAAAATGCCCTAATTTACTGGGAACCTCGCATTACAGACATTGAAGTTACTGCAGAGGCTAACCCTGAACATGAAAATCTTGTAGATGTTCGCATCGCTTATGTAGTGAGAACGACCAATAACCCGTTTAATTTAGTCTATCCGTTTTACATCAACGAAGGCTCTATATAGAAGCAAGGTGAGGGATGAACATGAACTATTTTGAGCTCAGGCAAATGAATCGTGAACAACTGATTGCCTATATGAATAAGCTGAGTCGTTCTTATACCCCGAAGTGGCGTATGCAAGAAGACGATCCTGAGCTTGGTTCTGCCCTGGCGCTGATTTTTGCAGATATGTACAGTGATCTTATTCAAAAAACTGCTCAAATTCCTGCAAAACACTATATTGATTTTCTCAACTTGCAAAATCCGACTCAAAAGAGTTCCAGCGGTGCAAAAGGCTATGCCACTATGACGCTTAGTGAAGGAACCCTAGGCGGGGTTATGGTAAAGCAGGGCAAACCTCTTATTGGAGCCGATGCAGACGGCGAGAATCTTGTTTTTGAGACTACAGAAGACATTATGCTCATTCCGGCTGCTTTGGAAAATTTGTTTGTGATTCAATCAGAAAAAGATCAATTGGTCTCCCTATACAATAAAAGCATACAGCCTGAAATTCAACCTTTCTACCTCATGCCAGAGGACAGCACGCCGAACTTGCAGACTCATATATTAACCATAGAACACTCTGAAGTCTTAAACTTGAAGTGTGCAGAGGCCATAGAACTGGTCATTGAAGATTCCCAAAATCCTTTGAGAGAGAAAGCGACCTTAGATTTGCTTTCCGATAAAGGAGCAGCAAGTTGGTCTTATCAGTTGGGTGGAAAATGGGTGGCATTTGACAGTGTTACAAGAGGTAGCCAAAGCTTACGCCTCCGCAATGATAAAGGGATTTATTTAGAATCGCCCCTCATCAGACTAACACTTAAGAATGCTAAAAAGGTAGTCTGTGACGCTTTGAAACTCAGACCGATTGCGATTGCCTCTATGCCTGATGCTTTGTACGTCAATGAAATTGAAGTTTCTAAACGGGATGGGCAAATTTATGGCAATCCATTTTATGTTTATGACGCTTTTTATATTTCAAGTGAAGAAGTCTTTACCAAACCCGGAAGCCTAGTGGATATCCAACTGGATTATGTCATAGAATCGTTTCCAACTCCATTTGATATTCCTGAACCGAATATTAAGTGGAAAAATGTGTTAAAGGTTAATGATCTTAAAGAAGTGAAAGAAAAGGAAATCGTCATTACAGATTTGATTTTGGAATACTGGAACGGGATTGGCTGGTCTAAACTGGAAACTTTAGTCTTTGACACTCATCTGTTTGAGGTAGAAGTCGGCGAGTTTACCAAGGCGAATATCCGCTTTATTTGCCCTGAAGATTTTGAAAGCACCAATGTAGGGGCATATAACAACCGATGGCTTCGCATGCGTATTCTTCAGGTAGACAACGCTTACACCCTTCTTGGGAACTACCATGTGCCAAAATTAAAGAAGATGACCCTTACATACCAATACGACAAATCAGGCGTCATGCCTTCTGCTATGTATAAAAATGAATTCTTGGAAGAGACCTCAATTTCATTAAGAACCCCTCCGCTGACCCTTTTTAACGACTACGGTTCTTTAAAGGGGAAGGGGCTGTATCTGGTGTTTGACAAGCCTTTAACAGGTGGGCCAATCAAAATACTCTTTGAAATGGGGACAGTGAAATCTCCTGAAATGCCTCGTTTTAAGTGGCAGATTTTAAAGAAAGTCGCTGGAAAAATGAGATGGTCAGACCTTGAAGTTTTAGACGAGACCAGACATTTCGCAGAGACAGGTCTTTTAACCTTCATAGGCGATGAAGACCATGAGAAAGTCAGAATGTTAGGCAAGGAAGGTTACTGGCTTCGAGTCATGGAAATCCAAGAGGGCATCATGCCTGTTCGGATTAAAAGCATCTACCTCAATACTGTGTGCATGACTCAAAAAGAAACAGTCCAGAGCCAGTATTTTGAACTGAAACAGCATGAATATGATCAGACTTTTAAACTAGATCACGAAAACCTTGAAAGTTTAGCATTATGGGTCAATGAGCCTTACCTTTCAGAAGAATGGCTTAAGTCAGAAGAATTAAGTTATGAAATTCAAAAGAATTTAGACGGTATTGTAGAGTCTATTTGGGTTAAGTGGTTGCCTTATGAGGATCTCAGTTCAATGAACAGCGAAACGAGAGGCTACTTGGTCAATCTTTATGAGGGCATCATCCAATTTGGAAATTCTATTCAGGGCTATCTGCCACAAGGAAATACTCCGCGGAATGTTCGCGTAGACTATGCGGTGAACAAAGGAGAACTAGGCAATGTGGGGGCCTTCACCATTCAAAGATTAGCAGAGTCTATTCCCAATATTAATAAAGTCTTCAATCCACTGGCTTTATACGGCGGGAAAGCACCAGAGACCAGAGCAGAAGCACTGACGCGAATGTCTTCGGCCCTCCATCATAATCAACGTGCCAAATCTATTCTGGACTACGACCATTTGATTCTGGCGGCGGATCATGAAATTCACAGAGTGAAGACCCTGCCTCACCTGAACGCTGAAGGTAAGACAGAACTAGGCTGTATCACCAGTGCTATATTGCCAAAACGCCCTGTTCAACACCAAGATTATTTTAGAAGAATCCAACAAAGGGTATATCATTCTATGAACTCCAAATTACCTTGTACTCTGATTCCAGAAAAGAGTTTCTTTGTTGTAGAAGCTAAACCAGTAACGATAGACGTGCATTTTAAAGGTGTGATTGAGAGCATTGACCATTACTTGTCCGTTTACCAGACCATAGAAAATCAAATCCATCAATACTTAGACACTTATTTAGGCAACAAGGAACAGTCGGGTTGGCAGATTGGAGAAATACCTGACCAACAATATCTTTTATGTCTCCTCCAAGTCACAGAAGGGCTGAAAGGGGTAGATTATTTGGTATTGAACGCCATCGTTCAAGAAGGTTATGAAAGCCGTGAAATTTCAATTGACTCTTTGAAGGCACGTCCATTTTTCATTATTCAAGGCGGAACCCATAAAATTACACTAGGTTTAGAATAAATAAGTGTTCGCAGGAGGGAAATCATGATCAAAACCATTGAATTAGATGACCAAAATTATGATATGATCGTGGATCACGCCCGTAAAGCGATTCGAAAATATGCGCCTCAGTGGACGGACGAAAATGCCCATGACCCAGGAATTACATTGATTGAACTCTTTGCATGGCTTAAAGAAATGCTCCAATTTTATATGGATCAGCCAACTGAAGCCATCGAACTGCAATTTTTAAAGCTTTTGGGTATAGACTTAGATGAAGGACAGCCTTCGGAAGTTATTTTGCAGAGTCCTTGCAAAGATGAGATGTATCGATTGCCAATGGGAAGTAAGCTTAGTAACGGAAGATTTACTTTTGAAACCACAAGAAACATTACCTTGGAAACGTCTCAAATTTTAGATGTGGCTGTGGACTATGAGGGCGAGAAAAAGTCGGTTTATCAGATGATTGACAATGGTTTGACCATCTATCCTTTTGGGCCAGACGCCACGGTGGGGAGTTCCTTTTACCTTCACCTGAGTTCCCCTCTCCAAGTTCGTAAAATGTTGCTGTTTTATATTAAGGTCTTTGAAAATTACCAAGTTAAGCGAAATCCTATTAAAAATCCTGAAGAGTTCATTCCTTTCGCTCAAATCTCTTGGTATGGCAGTCAGGACAATGTGAACTGGGAACCCCTTATAATCAGCAGAGATGACACCTTCTGCATGATGCAAAGCGGACTTATAGGGATTGAAGTTCCCAATGACGATGTATGGTTAAAAGCCACCTTGACTGCATCCGATTATGATATTCCTCCAAGAATAATCGATATATACAATCGGGTATTCGAGGTCAGTCAGAAAGAAACCATTCAAAGCCCAGTCCCCACTTATAATAGCACAGGCCTTCCTAATCAGGTCTTTGAGCTTCCACATGAAGATCTAATTTTCCAAAGCCTTGGCATTGAAGTATTTGAAAAAGGGGAAGAGGGAGACTTCCAGTGGAGGAAATGGGAACGGGTTCCATTTCTAGCAGAAGCTAATGAAGATGAGCCCTGTTTCGCCATCGACCATCAGAAAAATACCCTTTGTTTTGGGGACGGGATTAATGGGAAAATACCTCCAAAAGGGAGTGGCATGATTAGAATCAGCCACATGGAACGCAGTTATTTTGATCAGGGGAATATTCTGCTAGACAGTTTGATAGATGAACATACGGGACATTATTTCAGATGTCTCACCCCAGCCAGCGGAGGTAGAAAACGCAGTACGCTGTCAGCCTTAAAAGAAAAATTGCTAGAGGAACTCAGAAAACCTAAAGTTTGTGTGACGGCAAGAGATTACGAGGAAATTCTGATGGAAACCCCGGGATTGATGCTTCAAAAGGCAAAGTGCTTACCTCTTTATAAACCAGGCTTGTTAGATTATCCTAATCAGAAGTCAGTGAATACAGTTTCAGTCTTTGTGATACCCTTTGGCTTAAAGGCACAGACCAACCTTAGTCAATCTTATCGGAAAAATATTGAAAGCTACATGGAAAAACATCGGCTGATTACCACAGAAGTACTTATTTTAGACCCCGTATATTTCAATATAGATGTGACCTGCGAAATCAGTACCCCATTTTCAGAAGATAAGGCCGTGGAAGAAGTCCAGAAGGCTATTCAAAAGGGCACTCACTTCGATTTTGGCGATCCTATTTCCAAAAGTCAGATTTATAAACTCCTCAGTCAATGTGACAGCGTTTCCAAAATTCAGAGCATTGCCCTCAGATGCAGTAAACCCATTGTCAAAAACAGATTGGGAGATTTAGAAATACCTGTAAACGGCATAGGGGTCATCAATCAGATAGAAATCCTATTTGTCCACGACTAAAGGAAAGGAGGTGCATCTTTGAACCCATCTATTAAAATTCAAACGAAACACGCTTGGCAAAAAGGTTATGCTGAGGGTATTCAGATTGGAGACAAGGGTATTTTCTTAGACAAAGAAATTTGCAAGCATGGATGGTATATGGGTGAAATCATTGACTCTGGCGAAACTGGACACGAGTGGTCAAGGATGCGCTACACCACCAGACCCCGTTCTGAGACCAGTATTTTGCTTTGGACCTTAAGTGTAGATTATTTAATTTTTGAATATGAAGATAAACCCTATAACCTTGAAGAACTATTGGAACAACAGAATTTATCCCTTAAAAATCTCACCACAATGCTTCAAGAATGCCAGCCTCATTGTCATGACAACCAGTCAGATATTCTCCTATATCAGGAGAAAGGACGCTACTTGATTTATTGGTTTGAACTGATCTCTGAGGGGGATTCGGCAATCGTTACAGGTGCAGAAGTTTTTTATGAAAAACTCTCTTGGCTCAATTACCTCCCACAAATTTATTCAGAAGACAGTGATTTTTTAGAACAGTATTTGGCGATTTTTCAAACGGTCCATGAAGAAATTGAAGAAGTCATTGACCAAATGGCTACAGTTTACAAGCCTGAAAGCACGGAAGCGACCTTTTTAGAGGTTTTGAACGAGTGGCTCCCCGTAGACGGATTCTCCTACTTGAACGAAGCTCAAAAGAGGTTGATTTTGTCCCAGTACCCTGAGTTTAATAGGCCAAGAGGGACGCGAGCAGGTATTCTGAAGTACGTTTCTTTATACACCGATGGAGAGGCTTTTATTGTAGAATATAAAGATTTTAAGTCGTTGAAAGACTCGGGTGAACATAGCAAAATTTATAAACAGCTTTACACCGATTCACCTTACGGGTTCACTTTATTGGTGAGAGCCGATGTGGTCAAACACAGAAAACAAGTTCAAGCATTAGAAGCTATTATGAAACAAATCGTTCCGGCTCAAGTCATTTATAAGATTGCAAAGTTGAGCCCTTACATGGTATTGGGAGACTACACTTATTTGGGCGTCAACTCCAATATCTGCAACCAAACAGAAATCAAACTGGATGAGCAGCCGTTGTTGTCAACTGGCACCATTGGCGAGTGAGAGAGGATGATCATAGAGTGAACAATCAAAAGGTAATTCCATTTGAGCGCAATCGATATTTTTATGGCAAACTGCTGACGGTAAGAGATTTTGAAGTGGAACAGCGCTATTTCAATGATAAACGACGTTTGATCAATCGTCTTTTGCTTGGGCCTGGTATTTTGGCAGGTCTCAACGTTCTCAGCGTAGACGACAAAACCATTTTGGTGGAACCGGGCGTGGCGATGGACGACCTTGGTCGAGAAATTGTGGTAGAAACTCCTTTTGTCAGCAGATTGTCGGTTTTAGAAGGTTTTGATACCATCAAAGATCACGGTGAAGTTTATTTATACATTGCGTACAAGGAGGAAGCGAGAGAAGCTGTACATAATATTTCTTCTTCAGAGCAAGCGGAACATAATCGAATTTTTGAAGGTTATCAGGTGAGTTTAATGACTCAGGCACCCAATTATGACCGTCAACTCAGCCATATGATTGAAGCGAAGAAGATCTTATTAATCGATAATGCGCAACTCCTCATGATTTTGACGCTTCCCCATTGTGGAAGTATGAGCGAAGCCTATAAAGTATCCTTGGATATTTTTAAGAAAAAAGCCGGAGAAAATCTCAACTTCCAAATGGATTTAAAATCTAGGTTCATAAACTATGGTCAAGATATGCAGCTGAGTTTTGATGAGACTAAAGTGGAAACTCAGGAACAATACCACTTAGAATGGGCTTACGACATTAGTCAAGTTGCCCCACAAGATGATTTAATTGAATTGAGAAGCTTTAAGTTGGAAGCCCTTCCGATCAGCATGGATTGTTTGGATTTTACCATTCAACATGTGGTCAGCTTAGACACGAGAACCAATCGGGATATGATTATTGAGAAATTTAAAAAGTTGTCTTTAGACGACTTAATCAGTGTATCTGCCAACGAAAAGGTGTGTTTGGCGAAACTAAAAGTTTTAAAAACTGACAAGACCTACGTGATTGAAAGCGTAATGACTGACCCTCTGAACCAATTGATTTCCAACTTGGAGTTGAATAAAATACTCAGTCGCCAAAAGGAAATGGCAAATAGTCCTTCAAAAGAAAGGGACTCCATTTCACAATCGCTTCCCAAAGGGGAAACTCCTTCTGGCAAGTCAAACTTAGAAGTCCGCACAGGAAAAATTACTTTTGACTTCAGGCATAAAGTGAATGCCAGAGATAAGTTCTTCTCTGAAGAAATCAACCATGACCTAGGCTCTGGAGATGTCTTTATTGAATTGGCTGTTGATTCGGAAACCAGAGAAGGAGATGCCAATTACGGGTATCAAAACCAAATGGTTTTCGGCAACTATGATATTTTTGAAAAAAGTAATTACAAGCCTGTAGTACCAAATGTAAAAACAGCTGCCATCGTCTATAAAAACAAGGGAACCTTTAGGTTAGGGCTGCAATTCCTTGAAAACTATAGCAACGATGAACTGACATTAAAATGGAAAGCAACAAAAGCCACTATACAATACGAGTCTTTGATTGGAAATAAGAGCATTTTAGCCATTGAACCTGCCATGGCGAAAATAAAGACTCGCGAGAAAATCAGTTTTAACGTCTTTTACGAAAATGAACCCCTCACCTGCAACTGGAAAATCAAAGAACCAAACGGTGGCGAGATTGACCAAAATGGAGTGTATATGAGTCCTAGCAAGGAAGGCGTTTATGAAATCGTTGCAGAAATTCCAGAACGGAATGAAACACTTTCAGCCTACATCATTGTTGAAAATTAATTTTGAGCGCTAATTTTTGAGAAGAAATACCCCGAAAATAGATTGAATTATTTTCGGGGTATTTCTTTTACTATATTATAGAAATTTTGACTTATTTTTTAGAAGTAGGGTAACTATGAGATGATTATGCAAAATAGATAGGGGGAGGAGCAAATGAAACCTCAAATGAAATCAAAAACAATTCAAAATATAAGTTTGTTGTTGATTGCCATACTAGCTATGAGTGTCACCGCCTGTAGTCAACGCCAGCAGGTTCAGGCCGATTCAACTACAGATTCAGAAGTGCCTAAATCCCCGTTGGCCTTTCGTATTACTTGGACAGATTACTCTGACCGTGGGGTTGCCATTAAGAAAATTGTAGAGATGTACAATGCCAAGAGCACAGGTTCATATGAAATTATTCTTCAAGGTGGAGATGAAAACATAGAAAATATTAATAACCTCATGGCAGTGGAAAATGAAGCCCCTATTTTGGTATTACCTTACCGCTATGTGAAGTATCTTGGGAGTGAATCCAAACTGTTGGATTTATCAGAGGCTTTTCAAAAAGAAAAAGACTATTTTTATCCTGAATTGTGGAAACTGGGAACTGTGGCAGATAAGACTTACGGCATCCCTTGGGTGGGACACTCTATCTGTTTAATTTATAACAAAGAACTATTGGAAACTGCAGGTGTAGACCCAAGCAGTATTAAGAGCTTGGAGACCTTCGAAGATGCTTTAGAAAAGGTTGAAGCTACAACAGCTGCAAAGGGTGTAGGATTAGTAGGCGCTAATCATAACGACGTCTCTTGGATGGTCAACCAGTTCATTTATGGTTTTGGAGGCAGTTTAGTAGATTCGACGGGGAAAAAAGTTGCAATCAACACAAAAGCCTCAAAAGAAGCTTTAGATTATTATATCAATCATCTTGGCAAGTATGCCCAACCGACTTGGCAAGACGACACGGGTGTCCAAGTCATGAAGTCTTTCAGAAGCCAAGAAATTGCCTTTGAGTTTCAAGGGGTTTGGGGTGTGACGGACATTGAGAAAAATGGCAATCCTTTTGAAATAGGGATTATTAATTTGGAGGATATTGGATTAAAGTCCGAAGTTGGCCCAATGATGCTCTCAGTTCCTCAGAATATGGATATAAACAAGCAAGAGGAAGCTATAAAATTTATAGAATTTATGATTTCTATTGAAGCCCAAGAGAAAATTATGGATGGAGAATACAGCCCTGAACATGACGCTTATTATCCTTTCCGTGTACCTACGCGTATGGATATGACAGATCAGTTGGTCTTCAAAAAATACCCACAGTACTTGCCTTTTGTAAAAGGATTTAAAGACCCAAGCATAGATGTACCCGTGGCGAAGTGGCAAATTGTTAAAGAACAGATTTATGCTCCAAATTTAAATCGTTTAGTGAAAGGTGAAATCTCTATAGAAGATTTTTTGAATTTAGTAGAGTCACAGGGAAATATCATTCTTAATGAAAAATAGTAAACAGTGAGGTGACATAAATGAAAGAAAAAATTTTGATAGTAGATGACTCTAAAGTAGATATGATAATGATCCAAAGCATTTTAAAGGATTATAATTTACAATACGCCTATGACGGAATGGAAGCCTTAAATATTCTTGAAAAAGATCCTAACATCGATTTGATGATTTTAGACCTGAATATGCCTAACATGAATGGGTTTGAGGTCCTTGAAGTGATGAGGAGAGTCCCTCAATACCAAAAAATTGTAACCTTGATATTGACCAATTCTGACGAGCTTGAAAATGAAATTAGAGGGTTGAGTCTTGGGGCGGTAGACTATATTCGCAAACCCCTCAATTTGGAATCTTTGAGAAAGCGCATTGAAATCCATGTGAAGCTGAAAAACGTCAGTTCATTGTTGGAAGAAAACAATGCCTCACTAGAAAAAACAGTTTTGAAGAGAACACAAGAACTTATTTTAACAAGAAATATAACCATTCACGCACTGATTGGGCTGTTAGAAGCGAGGGACTTAGAATCCTCAAATCATACCAAAAGAACCCAGCTCATGATTGAAGCCCTATGTGGGCAATTGAGTAAAAAAGAAACCTTTAAAGAACTACTTACTGAGAATTATATCAAGGAAATCGTGGAAACTGCCCCTCTTCACGATATAGGGAAAGTGGGTATTCCGGATCATATCCTCTTAAAGCCTGGTCAATTGGATGAGGAAGAATATAAAGTTATGCAGCTTCACGTTGAATTCGGAGCAAATGCTCTGAAATATGAACTTCAAGATTTAGAGGTTCCTGAGTTTATTAGAACCGCTATTGAATGCATTGAAGGTCATCATGAAAAATATGATGGTTCAGGTTATCCAATAGGCTTAAAAGGAGAGGCAATTCCACTGCCGGGAAGACTGATGGCGATTGTAGATGTTTACGACGCTATCATCAGCAAGCGGATTTATAAAGAGGCAATGAGACATGAAGTAGCTATTGGTTATATAAATGAGCAAAGTGGTGCACATTTTGACCCTGAAATTGTCAAAGCATTTTTGGAAATTGAAGATCAGATTCAAGCCATTGTGAAGGAATTTAAACACTAAAGTATATAGGGGTGATATGGGATGGGGTTCAAAAAGACCTTTGCTTTTCTAGGAGTCGTCTTGGTTCTGTTAATGGCCTTTAATACTGCGGTTTTTAGTTTCACAAATAAGCAGACTGTGGCATTAACGGTTGAAGAGGAAGCTTTTATTGCTGCCCACCCAATTATCCATTTGGGCGTCGATCCTCAATTTATCCCTTATGAATTTTTTGATACAGATGGGGTCTATAAAGGCATTGCAGCAGATTATATTGCCCTTTTGAGTCAGCGCACGGGACTGGAATTTGTGGTTGAGGAAGGCTTAACATGGACAGAGGCTTATGAGAAAGGTGTTCTTAAGGAAGTAGACACCTTGCCATGTGTTTCAAAGACCAAGGAAAGAGAAGCTCATTTTTTGTATACAGCACCCTATTATTCCTTTCAGCGGGTGGTGTTCATTAATGAGAACAATCAAGAAGTTACCCGTTTTAGTGATTTGAATAATAGGAAGGTGGCAGTTCAACAAAACAGCTCCCATCATGGTTATTTGAAGACGAAAGCGGGGATAGAACTCAGCTTATATAGAACTGTAGAAGAGGCTATTCAAGCCGTTTCTCAAGGAACTGAAGAAGCTTTTGTGGGAAACTTGGCAACGACGACCTATTTTATGAAGTCAGAGGGCATTACCAATTTACAGTACGTTATGATTGATTCAGAAGA
The DNA here is from genome assembly GCA_964404895.1 of uncultured Peptostreptococcaceae bacterium. GTDB lineage: Bacteria > Bacillota > Clostridia > Peptostreptococcales > Acidaminobacteraceae > JBGSUZ01. The sequence goes on from CAYOLV010000001.1 coordinate 855,845, forward strand.
GAAGCAATACTTGTATTTTGCAGTTCGAAACGATTGGCCAGTCTTAGTCAATATTTTGAATAAAGGATTAGCGTCCATCACTAAAGAAGAGAAAATTATCATAGACAATAAGTGGCTAGGTAGAGCCAATAAAGCCGATTACTCAGAAATTATAAAAATCGCCATGCTTGTAAGTGCAGCGGTTGTATTGATTTTTGTCGTTTCAGGATTTTGGATTGTCAAGCTCAAAAAGGAAATCAAGGTAAGAAAAGCTATTGAAGTCGCGCTCAATATTGCCAAAGAAGACGCAGAAAAGGCAAGAGAAGAGGCAATCATTGCCAATCAATTCAAATCTACGTTTCTAGCCAGAATGTCACATGAAGTCAGAACCCCTCTAAATGCCATTACGGGCATGACGTACATCATTAAGAAGACCGATTTGACCCCAACCCAGAAGCTCTATTTAGAAAAAATTATGCGGGCGGCAAAGGATATGCTGACCATTATCAATGACATTCTCGATTTTTCAAAGATTGAAGCAGGCAAAATTGATTTGGAGCGAATTTCTTTTAATTTAGATGAGGTCATTGAAGATGTAGTGAATATTGTGTCCTTTAAAATTGAAGAACAGAAAATTGATTTTTCCATGCGAAAAGATCCCAATATACCGAATTATTTTTGGGGTGACCCTAAGCGAATGCAGCAAATTTTATTAAACCTTGTCAATAATGCGATTAAGTTCACCAATGAAGGTGCTGTTGCTATTGATATAAGATTCGTCGCAAAAGTCAAAGATGCTTATGTCATGGAAATCAGCGTGAAAGATACTGGGATAGGCATGACCCCTGAGCATCTTACGGAACTCTTTACACCGTTTAAGCAAGCAGATTCCACCATCACTAGACGCTTTGGTGGAACGGGATTAGGGTTGTCCATCGTCAAGAGCTTGGTGGAACTCATGGGTGGCACTATTCAGGTTTATAGTGAAGTGGGAGAAGGCTCAACTTTTAGCATAACGCTCACCTTAGACGCTGACCGCGATAAGGACTATGACGAACGCCGCAAGAAAGCTTCCATTTATTTTCAAAATATTCGGGTGCTGGTTGTGGAGAAAAATTTCTTTTATTCCACCCTGCTCAAAGATTACTTGAATTCCTTCAATTTGGTTGCAGACTTTGCCCAAACAGAGGAACGCGCCTTAGAAATTTTAGAGTCTGCCAGTAAAGATAACAGCAAGCCTTATAACCTTGTAATTGTTGATCACGAAACGCCAAGGGAAGGGGCGATTGCGTTTTGCCTAAAGCTTAAAACACTTGAGACCTTGAAAGAGGTACCTAAGAGCATTATTTTAATTCCTCTTTCCCAGGAAGAGTTACTAGACAAAATTGAAGCCAATGGATTGGATTTAGGTATTACCAAACCGGTTATTCCTTCCATTCTTTACAATGGCATTTTGGAAATTTTCAAGTTTAATATATTGGAGATTCATGATCGTTCAACCCTTGAAAAAAGCACTAACTACTTAAATGTGACAAAAGCTTTTCATATTATGGTCGTTGAAGACAATAAGACTAATCAATTTATTGCCAAATCGATTTTGGAACAGTCTGGTTATACGGTTAGCATTGCAGAAAATGGTCAAGAGGCGGTGAAGTTGTTTACAGAAAACCCCAATGTCTTTGACCTGATCTTAATGGATTTACACATGCCGATTATGGACGGTTATGAAGCAACTGAGCTAATTCGCAAAATAGATGATAAGATCACAATCATTGCGATGACTGCAGATGCCGTAACAGGAGTCGATAAAAGATGTGAAGCCATTGGAATCAGCAAGTATATTAGTAAACCTTTCGACCCAGATCAGCTATTAGAAATTCTTTGGCATATAGCGGAAACGCAGACCCAAAGCTCTGACGTAATACCTGTAAAACCAACAGAACTCTCGGCAGGTGTCTTAGATATATCCGAGGGCATCAAGTATTTGGGTGGCAATAAAGACATGTATTTATTGGTATTGAAAGAATATGCAGAAGAAAATCAAAATACATCGCTTAAGCTCAATCGGTCTATTGAACAAGCTCAATACAAGGAAGCTATCGAAATTGTTCACAAAATCAAAAGCAGTTCTGGCAGTATTGGAGCAAAAGCATTGTATGAGACGGCAATGAATTTACAGAAAGCCTTAACAGAGGAAGATATCAATCAAATTGAACCATTGAAAATTGCTTTCAATGAACTGTTAGGACAGGTTTTGATTGAAATTTCAACATTACGCTAACCTAAATCTTAAACAATCTATATAAAACAGGAGGCTTATTGCTATGACAAGAAAAATAATGATTACGGAAAAGGATTACGCCAAACTGGTTCAATTGATTCAAAAGGAAAGAGAGTTTGGTTCTGACGATAAGAAAGAGCATTTAAAAGAACTGGAAAGTGAGTTGAATTTGGCTCAAATTGTTCCAGCCAATATGATTCCTAAAGGGGTTATTACAATGAACTCAAAAGTCCTGCTCAGAGACATGACCTCAGGTGAGGATATGCCTTATGAACTGGTCTACCCTGAAGAGGCGGACTTGCTTGAAGATAAAATTTCCATATTGGCCCCTATTGGCACAGCTGTTTTAGGTTTTAAAGAAGGCAGCATTATCAACTGGAAAGTGCCTGAGGGAATGATTAAGTTGAAGGTGAAAAAAGTACTTTATCAACCTGAGGCATAGACTGGCGGAATAAGAGAGCAGAGGTGATCACAATGAACTTGTTCAGCGACAAATTGAAAGAGGTATTCCTATCAGTTATGCCTGTAACTGTAATTGTGATCTTGCTCAATCTTTTTCTAATTCCAATAGGCAGTTCCCTTATGTGGAAATTTATCATCGGTTCTGCGTTCATCATTATGGGATTAACCTTTTTCCTCATTGGAGTTGAATTAGGAATTACCCCTCTTGGAGAAGCTTTAGGGCCAGCCCTGACTAAAAAGAACAAAGTTTGGATTGTGGTCATAGGCGGTTTGATTCTTGGCTTTTTTATTTCTTTTGCAGAGCCTGGGCTAATGGTTTTAGCCAATCAAATTGACTGGATTACTCAAGGGGGAATACCCAGTACTAAAATATTATTGGTGGTGTCTGTAGGCATTGCTGTTATGATTGTTCTGGGTTTTTTAAGAATTTTGTATAACTTACCTCTGTATATCATATTAAACATTTCCTATCTGATTGTATTTGTATTGGCATTTTTTACATCGCCTGAGTTCTTGGCCATTGCTTTTGATGCTTCTGGAGCTACAACAGGTATACTAGCTGTGCCCTTTATATTGTCCCTTTCCCTTGGTATTACCATGACAAAGAAGGACAGCAAAGCCTCTGAAAAAGACAGTTTTGGACTAGTAGCAATTGCTTCCGTAGGTGCTATTATAGCTGTGATGTTGCTGGATATTTTGACAAAAGGGCAGTCTTACACAGGGAGCATTTCCACTAAAGCAATGGAGTCGGTGCCTATATATATGACGTTTTTAAAAGTCATGCCAAGTGCCTTCACTGACAGTGCGGTGGCATTTTCTCCCTTGATTGCCATATTTATATTTTTGTGTGTTTTTTCAAAAAGTCTAAAAAAATCAGAAATCAGAAGAATTTCTTTTGGTTTTGGATACGCTTTCATAGGCATGTCTCTGTTCTTTACAGGGGCAAATGCAGGGTTTATGAACATTGGCAGCCTTCTAGGCAGGTATTTGGCTATTTTTGGTTCGCCTTATTCGTTAATAGGACTGGGATTTGTACTGGGAGTTGTTACCATTTTGGCAGAACCTGCAGTTCACGTTTTGACCCATCAGATTGAGGAGGTCACAGCGGGGTATGTAGGAAAGAGGGGCGTTTTAATTGCCTTATCAGCAGGCGTTGGCATTGCCGTGGGACTTTCTATGCTAAGGGTCGTGGTGCCAGGTATAGAATTATGGCATTATTTGCTTCCAGGGTATGTAATTGCCCTCGGTTTGACTTTTGTTGTACCAAAGCTCTTTATTGGTATTGCCTTTGACGCTGGGGGTGTAGCCACAGGCCCAATGACCGCCACTTTTATATTAGCTTTTACCCATGGGGTTGCAGATGCGTATTCAGGGGCAAACCTTCTAGTCGATGGCTTCGGCATGATTGCAATGGTAGCGATGATGCCGATTATCACTTTGCAACTCTTAGGACTGGTATTTAAAATCAAGACAAGAAAAAAGGTGGTTGAAGCAGATGAACATTAGTCAGAATTCCTTGGCCTATGATTTAAATATTGTCATTGTACACTGTGGTATGGGAAATAAAGTGATTGCTTATGCAGAGTCTTTAGGCATAAGGGGTGCAACTGTAGTTTTAGGAAAGGGAACTGTGAAAAACAGCTTTCTAAAATTTTTGGAACTGAACGAGTCCAGCAAAGAGTTGATATTGTTCTTATGTGAGCAAAAAAAAGGAATGGCGTTTTTAGAGAAAGCCAGTGAACATTTTAAGTTTGAGAAACCTAACCACGGGATTGCCATTTCTATTCCAGTCATAGGGGTCATGGGCAACCATCACACTGATGAAGAGCCGCTCTCTAACCTAAGGACTCTTGAAAGCGAGGAAAATAAAATGTATAACACTGTCATCGCGGTGGTTGAAAAAGGTCAAGCTGAGAAAGTCATTGATGCTGCTACAGAAGTGGGTGCAAGAGGGGCAACAATTATCAATGCAAGAGGTTCAGGTATTCATGAGACCAGTAAAATTTTTGCTATAGAAATTGAGCCAGAGAAGGAATTGGTACTCATGGTGGTGGAGCAGAAGATTACAGAGTCAGTTTGTGAGAGAATCAACGAAAGACTGAACATTGCAGAACCGGGAAAGGGCATATTATTTGTACACAGTGTCAGCAAAGCTTATGGGCTTTATTGAATAGAGTACCCCAATAATGAGGAGGTTATTTATGAGTATGTTTTGTTTCCAATGTCAAGAAACTGCTAAAGGAACAGGGTGTGAAATCAAAGGCGTTTGCGGTAAAAATGAAGAAGTAGCAAAACTCCAAGATTTGCTGATTTATGTCAGCAAAGGCATTTCTGAAATTGTTGTCAAAGGCAAGTTAGACGTGGCAGCTTTAGAAACTCCAAACCACGAAGTCCTCAAAAGTTTATTTATGACCATTACCAATGCCAACTTTGACGATATTGCCATAGAGAAGCAAATTCGTCACATGTTAGGTATTCGTAATGAGTTGAGAGGGAAGGTTTCAGGCGTATCCTTTACTGATTCTGCTGTCTTTGAAATTACTGACAGACAGTCAATGCTTGAAAAAGCAACAAAAGTAGGGGTTTTATCGACTTTGAACGAAGATGTACGCTCTCTCAGAGAACTGATTATTTACGGCTTAAAGGGGATGGCGGCTTACACCCATCATGCCCTCAACATCGGAAAAGAAGATAAAGAGATTTATGGTTTTATTTATGAAGCTTTGTGTAGTACTTTAGATGATACCCTCACAGCAGACGATTTAGTGGCATTAACCCTTAAAACAGGGCAATTTGGAGTCGCTGCTATGGCGTTGTTGGATGGCGCTAACACCAGTCGTTATGGGAACCCTGAATTGACCACAGTCAATATTGGCGTTAAATCCAATCCTGGGATTTTAATTTCAGGTCATGATCTAACAGACTTAGAACAATTGCTAGAGCAAACAAAGGGGACTGGCGTAGATATTTACACCCATAGTGAAATGTTGCCAGCCCATTACTACCCTGAACTAAAAAAATACGATAATCTGGTTGGGAATTATGGGGGGTCTTGGTGGCAGCAAGTTTCAGAATTTGAAACCTTTAATGGACCGATTCTTTTTACAACCAACTGTATTGTGCCCCCTAAGAGTGACGAAGTAAGAAATCGTATTTTCACTTCAGGTTCTGCAGGCTTCCCAGGTTGTCAGCATATTGAAGCTGATAGCAAAGGCAAAAAAGATTTTTCTGCTGTCATTGAAATGGCAAAAAAATCAAAGCCGCCAACTGAAATTGAAACAGGAAGCATTGTAGGCGGATTTGCCCATGAACAAGTCTTTGCACTGGCGGACAAAGTTGTAGACGCTGTTAAATCTGGCGCTATCAAGAAGTTCTTTGTCATGGCAGGTTGCGATGGCAGAATGAAGTCTAGAGAATACTATACTGAGTTTGCCAACAAATTGCCTAAAGACACTGTTATTTTGACTGCTGGTTGTGCTAAATACAGATACAACAAGTTGCCGCTAGGAGATATTGGTGGCATTCCTAGAGTTTTAGACGCAGGTCAGTGCAACGATTCTTACTCGTTGGCAGTAATTGCGCTCAAACTCAAAGAAATTTTTGGTGCTGCAGATATCAATGATTTGCCAATTGCTTTTAACATCGCTTGGTATGAGCAAAAGGCAGTTATTGTATTATTGGCACTCCTTTACTTAGGCGTGAAAGACATTCATTTAGGGCCAACTTTACCAGGCTTCTTGTCTCCAAACGTTGCGAAGGTATTGATTGAGACCTTTGGCATTGCAGGCGTGGGAACTGTAGAGTCAGATGTTGAGTTGTTTATGAAATAAACAAAATTAAAACAGAATAACTTATTAAGTCATTGTGAGCTGTTATAAAAGGATTATTCTTTTATAACAGCTCATTTATTTTGAAGTAATTTCTAGGAATATTAAGATATAATAGTTTTTTAACACAATCATAATTGATAAACATTTGTAGATATGATAATTATTTTATGGCGAATAAAATTAAGGAGCGGCATTATGTTATTAAGAGATCTAAGTATGGTTGTATTGGTTTTAAGCTGTCTTGCATTGAGTTGGTTTTTTCATAAAAATATGATGAAGCACAAGAATTGGCGTTTTATGATGGGGCTGCCTTTCCTTGGAGCGCTCATACATTTAGCCTTATATGGTTTAAATGCCCTCATGTTACCCGTCTATCTGGCGTCTTTTCTTCTACTGATATTACTTATCAAACCCCTTAAAAGACTGCCTCAACTCTTGGTTACAAGCTTGATATTGCTTTTAAGCTTATTGCCATCCGTGGCAGTGAAGAGTGGTTATCCTAGCGCTAATTATGCTTCACTAAGTTATGAGGAGTCCTTTGAAAAAATGAACAGTTACTTTTCAGAGCACTACGCCTTAAAAGAGTGGAAACACATAGATTTTGACCAAAAATATAAGACTTATTTGCCTTTATTTGAATCTGCTGAGAAAAATAAGAGCAAGACTGAGTATTACATCGCATTAAACAAGTACCTAAACTCTTTTGGGGATTCTCACATGGAGTTTGGGCCACTGACCCAATTGGCCTTCAAAAAACAGCCAGACTATATTGCAGAAGCCAGAGCCAACATTTCACATTATGACTACGGTTTCACAATGGCAAGAACAGATGAAGGGCAATACATAGCCACTTTGGTAGATGAAAAACGTGAAGTGGCACAGAAGGGCATGAAAAATGGCAGTGTTATCACCCAACTTAATGGAGTGGAGATTCAAGCTTTCGCAGAAGCCTTTGAGAACCCCGTCTGGTATTTGACATTCCCAAATATGGAAACCGAAAAATTGGTCAACAGTTATTACATGGGCACCAGTTTAGGCAAAGATTTGACTGTGACTTTTATAGATTCGTCAGACCAAAAGGAAAAAACTGTAGCTGTAAAAGACAGTCCTATTTCTTCAAGAACATACGCACCAATATTCAATGCCCTTTATGGAATTGAGGCTACAAATAGCAAAGAAAATCTTACTTGTAAGTTGACGGAAGAAGGCCACGGCTATATCTTCCTAAAAGATTTTAAAAGCGATGATTTTAAAGGCATTTCTGGGACCCTTAAAAAGAATATTGAGGACCTAAACAATCAAGGCGCGAAAGATTTGATTATTGATATACGAAATAATGGCGGCGGCTTTGATGAACTAGGGGCAGCCATTACAGGGCTCTTTACTAAAAAGGATCAATTCTATATCAATGAAGCTGTATATAACTCTAAAACAAAGGCTTATGAAACCAAGAGAACCCTTACTGCAACCAGCCAATATGCAGGTTTTGACAAGCCGGTAGTAGTGCTTTTCAATTCTAATTCTTGCAGTGCAGCAGAGGGATTTGCCTACAATATGGGCAAGTTGGAACAGGTGACTACAGCGGGGATTACGCCAACTAATGGCAGTTTTGGCACAATTGAGACGGGCATCTTAATGCCTGACAACTTTGTTGTTCTCTATCCAAGCATTATTTGTACAGACGAGAAGGGCAAGGTTCTTATCGACAGCGATGAAGATCGTTTGGGTGGCGTTGTGCCAGAGTTGAAAATACCATTGGACACTACAGCTATCCAAGCTCTTTTTGAAGAAAAAAGAGATTACGAACTGGAATATGTTAAGGAATATTTAGAGAAAAACAGATGATTATATTATCCCATCTGAAAGGCCTATGTTATGATATAAAGAAAACTATTCAAGTCGTCAAAGATGGGAGATTTCTATGTCTTTAAAATTATCCAAAAAATATAGAGCACTATTCCTGCTGCTGTCTCTGTGTCTGCTTTCTGGTTGTGTCTCAAAGACCAATACATCGGCAGATTATAGGGTCGAGGCTGAACAACCCCTTGTCTTTACCGATTTGAAATACAATGAAATTCTCAAAGAAGATAAGGTGGAACTCGTAGAATTTAATTTTACATTTCCGCAAATTGAAAATTTAGAGAGTAATCCCGTTTATAACCAAATCAATGAAGCTTATGCGAAAAAATTTGAAGAAGTGAAGCAGAGGGCCGCATTAGAGAACTTAAATGCGGCAAAGGACAGTTATTTATTATATAAAGATGATCCAGAACTTACTTTTATGATGCATGGGTATCAAATCAACTACTCGGTTATGACCAACGATGGCAAAGATTTGTCTATATTCCAAATGTACAGCGACTTTACGGGTGGCGCACATCCCAATAATTATTTTGAAGCACAAAATTTTGATATGGTGACTGGTAATCCTATTACGCTATCCGATTTGTTCGGTCGAAGTGAAGGAGAAACAAAGGAAATCATCTTAAATCAGGTGATTGAAACCATTAAAAACCAAGAAGCTAAAGCAGAAATTATGTATTATGAAAGTTACGAAACTGATTGTGACACAGCTTACAACCCAGAGCATTTTTATTTAAAAGATGGAAAACTGATCTTTTTCTATCAGCCTTATGACATAGCGCCATATGCAGCAGGGCTTAGAGAATTTGAGATTCAAGTGAAGTAATCATGCCCTGCACAAAGAACGCATTAAAAGCCTGAAAATCTGTATTAGATTTTCGGGCTTTTTTTTGGTGCCAGCCGCTTGGCGAATAGTCTGTTGAAGGGCTCGATGCCCCGGCATATATTTTTAATCCATTAATTATAATTTAATGAAACTATAAGATAAATTTGATTTATATATGTTATGATTTGTGTCATGTTTAGCAAATATTAACGTAACGAGGGGGATTTATATGAACAAGAAAAAAGGAATTGGAATAGGCATATTGGCGTCTATTTTACTCATTATATTAGGAATTTGGTTATGTATGCCAGTCTTGAGTTTGCGGTTCACACATCTCTATTTCATCTTGTTGGCAGTCAGCATTGTCATAGCAGGCGTAGGGTTTTCAGACTTTACCAATCCGAAATTTAAAAAGGTTGCCAGCGTAGGGATTTTGCTTTTAACAATCTCAATTGTTGCAATTGTAGGAAGTTACGTTGTTTCTTATTCAGCTTTTAACTGGGAAACCAAAAAGAACATGCTTCAAGTGGAGGAGGCTGCTTTTAATGAGTCTGTTTCCAACGTGGACATGGGCAATTTGGTGATCTTAGACGAGTCTGATGCCATTAAATTCAGTGAAAAACTCATTACAGAAAAAGATCCTGCTCTGGGGTCAATTTTCAACATTTCGGAAGCTTATGGAACCCTTTCTGTAGTAGAGGGTCAGCCTTACTGGATATTCCCATTAGAGCACAGTGGCTTTTTTAAATGGATGGGACATAAAACATCTCCAGGTTATATTCAAGTCAACGCTACTAACGGCAGTTCAAAATTTGTAGAAATGCCATTTGATTATTCGCCGTCTTCCTATTTTGGAAAAGATTTAAAGCGTTATGTCTATTCCCAGTTCCCATCTATAGGTATGACAGACTATTCCTTTGAAGTTGACGACGAAGGCAAGCCTTATTGGGTAATCACAGCTTATACCCATAAAACGGGAGTAACTGGAACCCAAGTATTAGGTTCTCTCATAGTAGACGCAGCTAGCGGCAAAACAGTCTTCCATGAAGTAGGCAAACAGCCGCTTTGGGTAGACCGTGTTTATTCTTTAGAAATCTTTGAAGAACACCTTGACTACTGGGGCAGATATATCAACGGCTGGTGGAATCCATCGGATACAGGAAAGCTTCAAAATACTGAAGGCTATGGCTATGTATTCAACGAAGGCAATATCTATTTCTATACGGGGATCACTTCCTACGGTGGAGATGAAGCTACAACGGGCTTCATGATTTTCAACCCGCGAAATGGGCAAGCCAAATACAATCGTATTTCAGGTTCAACAGAGACCAAATCTGTAGGCTTGATGGAAGAGCTGGTTCAAAATGCAGGTTATACGGCTAAGTATCCCTATTTAATCAATATCAATGGAGAGGCCACATTCTTCTCTACCCTTAAAGGGAACAGCGACAATATTGTAGGTTACGCTTTTGCATCGGTACAAAATTACAGAGCGGTTGCTTGGGGACAAACCCTCAAAGAAGCCCAAACCAATTATGCCAGAGCCCTTATTCGTGAAGGCAGTTCTAGCAATGCTATTGGTGCACAGACAGATCAGGCTCTTACAGTCAAAGGTGAAATTTCAAGAGTGGGTATTACTTCAGAAGGCTATTATTTAGTCAAAATATTAGGCAGAGAAGAATTATTTATGGTTTCTTCCGAGCAGTTCCCATTGGTAGCCTTGTCTCATGAAAAAGATATGGTCACCATTAAGTACTTGGAAACAGAAGAGAAAAAATTAATCGATGCCGTAGGGTTTGAAAATACCTCTATACAATAATAAAATGACAATTAGAAAAGGGGAACTCATAAATGAACATTAAAGCATGTAAATTCACAGATATTGAAGAGGTTGTGACTCAGTATTATGAATCTAATAAAATTACAGTAGATTCCTACTGGGAAGACCACGTTATGAAAAGTCAGTGTTATCAAATATTCGACCAGAATAAACTCATAGGATTTTTTGCAATTTACGAAGAAACCCTTTTAACCCTATTCCACGTCTTTGAGTCTCATGCCAGATTTGGCCAAGAAATTTTTGAAAAAGTAAAACGCTATGAACAAGTCACAAGCGCTTATGTGCCAACTGGGGACGAATTTTTCTTAAGCCACGCCATCGACAATTACGCCAGAATTGAAAAGCAGGCCTACTTTACCACTTACACGGAGACAGGCTTGGCTGAGGGGAAAGAAAAGCAGCTAGACTTAGTCCCAATTCTGACCAAAGAAGATACGGCGTTGTTAGCATTAACTACAGACTTCTTTGAAGAAGACAGTGCCGAAAGAATCGTTCAAGGTGTCCCTCACTTTCACGTTTACAAAGTTGAAGAGAAGGGCGAATTGGTTGGTTTTGGTGTAGTTGAAGACGGTCGAGTTGTGAAGTCGATGTCTAGCGTGGGCATGTATGTTATGCCAGAAAAAAGACAGCAGGGATATGCTGCGAACATTCTTAAAGCACTTCAAAAGCTTGTAGAAAGTCAAGGTTACACTGCTAGATCAGGCTGCTGGTACTATAATCACAATTCTAAAAAGAGTATGGAATCTGCAGGGGCTTATTCAAAGACAAGGCTCTTAAAGTTTTACTTTTAAAGGAGACGGCTTATGAAACATGGAATTGACAACAGTAAGAAAGGATTAGCCTATCTGGGTTTGGCAGTTCTCATTTTTCTACCGATTTTCATAGTCACAAGTCAGTGGCTTCCTGCTGATCAGATTCAACTAGGAACTCAAGTTGTTTATCCATACTCAGTAAACGTAGAAATAGACAATAAGGAAAACCACATTTATAAAACCCGTGAAGAAAAAGTTGCTTTTGATTTTGACAAGTTTACAAAAAAAGAAGCTTTCTCCAATTCTGTCAGTGGGCAAAAACTTGTGTATGTTGTGGCGGTACAAAACGCAGCCCATAGGATCTATGAAGTCGCTTATAATGTGGATTTGGGAGAAACCTTTGAGCTGGATGTGCCGAGTGACACAAAGCAAATTTACATGCTCTTTCCTGAATTTTCAACCGTTAAGGCAGTTACCAAAAGTAACAGTCAAGAAGCAAAAGAGTTTGCTGTCATAGATGGCAGAGAAAACGTTGAAGATGGACATGAAGGTGGGGGTCTTAAATTTAGGACTTTCAAAATTGAGACCTTTGACGAAAATAAGTTAACCCTGAAGTTTGATATTTTATCGGAATTTGAAGTCAAGGAGATTGACGAGGAATCTGATGTTTATGGGCGTTATGAGGTTGTGTTGAAAAAGCATCAGTAACAATAAAGTTATTATAAAATTCTTAACAAAACCTCTGAAGGCTTAAGCCTAACTTAAGCCTTCGTTTATGCCCCTTTAAGATTTCACTGATAAACTCAGGTTATTCAATCAACGAAGGAGAATTAAAATGATTATTACAACAACGAACAACATTGAAGGCAGACCCGTCAAAGAATATTTAGGACTGGTCAACGGCGAAGTCATTAACGGGATCAACTTTATTAAAGACTTTGCAGCAGGCTTAACCAATTTCTTTGGTGGTCGAAGCGTCTCTTATGAAAATGAACTGATTGACGCTAGAACTCGGGCGATAGAAGAAATGAAAGCTGCAGCCGCTAAAATGGGCGCAGATGCCGTTATAGGCGTTGACATAGATTTTGAAGTCCTTGGAGCTGACGGATCTATGCTTATGGTTGTTGCCACTGGCACAGCCGTCAGATTATAAAAAAAAGAAACGACCGGCGCTTCCCCTTGCTGGTCGTTTTTTTTTTTTATTTGTAAAGTCCCTCAAAACAGAGGGAATCATTTGGAAGATTTGAGTCTATTTAAAACGAGCAATTTCCTTGTAAGCGTCTAAATCGGTATAGACTTCATCTTTAAGAGGGTTCTTCTTGTTTTTAATAACTCTACCGAAGTGAACCACAAAGACGGCAATATTTGAGACAAGTGCTAAACCGCTGACAACGAATAGGGCAGTAGTGTTATGTGAAGATTTGACAGCGAACATAGAGGTGTCAGCAAAGTATGGGAGTGTGAGAGAGAACATCGCCCATAAAGCTAAGGTTTGAGCTCTGTGTTGAAGCCATGCGCCCTTTTTGATAAGAAATGCAGGAATGGTACAAGAAAGCAATAACATTAAGCCTGAGTAGAATGAATGGTCAGGAATGCAGTTGTAAACGTAAGCAAAGTTCCATAAGTCATATGCAATGACCCAGAACCAAAGCTGATCTGGCCAGAGCATGTCTTTGTTTTTGTCTTTGCCAACGAATATGCCAAGCCACCCAGAAATGGTAATAATATTGAGAATACCCGCAATACCGTTCATGATATTCCAAGGGCCGCCCTGAATGAAGAGTCCGTCTACAATGCCGTTATAGCCATAGCATTGAAAATCTCTAAAGACAGCTTCTGCAATGTTAAATGCTAAAATAAAGGCTGGGAAAATGAGCATCAGCTTATTTTTGTCCATTCCTTTAATGTAGCGAAGTGCCATAAAGCCAAGAACTCCAGCAATGGCAGAGTAACATTTAACCCATGGGAACCAGTAACCAACAGGGGTGCCAGGGCCTGCTGTAGTCGGCCAAACAAAGGCGGTTAAAGTGATGGGTACAATAATGTACATGAGAATGGAAAGTTTTTTGCTTCTTCTGGTAATTTCATTGACCAGCATTAAGCCCCCTAAAACAACCAAGCCCATTAAGACTGAATACCAAGGCATTGCTTCAAATAAAAACATGTGTATACCTCATTTTCTTTAAATTTGATTCCCTTCGTTCGAAAATAAAAGAATATTCTAAAAAACATAACGAACGTTCGGAATGTAAATTTAATATACTGCTGTGTCTATAAATTGTCAAGGCAGAGGGTGTATAATATTTACAGAATAAATCAAAATAGGTGGGGGATTTCACATGATCAGACAGATGGTTTTAGAAGATTATGAAGCAGTTTATCAGCTTTGGACAAATACCAAAGGCATGGGAATGAGAAGCTTAGACGATTCACAAGAGGGCATTGCCAAGTTTCTAAAAAGAAACCCAGAGACCAACTTTGTTGCAATAAAAGACGACCATATTGTCGGCGTAATTCTAAGCGGACACGACGGTCGTCGAGGATATATTTATCACATGGCAGTCAAGGAAGAAATGAGGGGTCAAGGCTTCGGCAAAAACTTATTAGACAAAGCCTTAGAAGGCCTACAAAATGAGGGAATTCATAAAGCTGCCCTGGTGGTTTTTGAAACCAATGGCATTGGTAACCACTTCTGGGAAAAGCACGGTTTTAGCAGTCGAAAAGACCTAATCTACAGAAATAAAAGCCTAAATGACAGCAATCTATAAAGGGCTTATAGGATAATACAAGTCACATTCGCAGTAGTCATCTTTACAGCGTGAACGGTCTATGCGTTCAAATCTAAAGGATTGTTTCAAGTTGAATTCCACTGTAGGCATCCAAATTTGGTAAACATGCTCCCAAATATCGGCTAAGGTTCTTGAAGAAATTTCTTCTGGGCGATGGGCACCGATATAAGTAAACACGCCATATTTATGAGCGGGTATGTGCTTGATGTTCATATCTGAGGGCACAATGCTATTTGTATTTACCTGTGTAGAAGGCATATAGAGGGTATAGTTATTTTCTGTCGCCAATAGGGTCGTGTAGCCTATATAGATATCGTTTTCCACGGGGTCTAAAATTCTAGGCAAGTGGTATTTGGCAAAATCTGTGCCGTAGTGATTGGCAATTTGAATTTCCAGATTGGCTTTGACATCGACTTGATATTCTAGACCTGCTATAGAAAAAGCGGGCAACACAGTGGTTGCTTTAAAATAGACAAGACCTTCTCCTGCTTGGGTCAAGAAGTCAAGGTTGAACTGATCCAGTATTTCAAGAGGATAGGGGTGACGACGCCATTTTGATGGACTTACACCATATTCTTCTTTAAAAGCGCGCGTATAGGTGCGCTCACAGCCAAATCCATACTTCTCTGCGACAAAGTCCATATTATTTTTATTTTGAATTAAGTCCGTTAGAGAAAGGGCAAGGCGTCGGCGTCTCACATACTCCATAAGTCCCGTATGGGTGATCCCTTTCCAAAGGCGCAGCAAATGAAACTTTGACAAGTTGACATGGGCTGAAATAGCGTCTAGGGTCAAGGTCTGAAAAAGATTTTCTTCGATATAAGTGCTCGTTTTTTTAGTAATGGTGAACAAATAATGATCCATATTTATTAACTCCAGCAATTTCTGTCCAGTTTTTAGAGATTTCAGTATATATAATATACCATATGGCTAGAAAATGAGGTGATAAAAATGGATGAAAATGTTCAATTAGAAAGATTTGAGGCATTAGGGAAAGAAGTTGGAAGACGACATCGTATTTCAAAAATTCATTTAGCAGAGAACACAGACAATTGCAATCCGTTTGAACTTTACAACCGCCAAGTACTTGAGGCAGAAATAAATGGAAAACAAGGGTTCTTAAGAACCGCGCTGGAGCAGATTTTAAGTAAAATTGATGTCTTTGAAAAACAAGCCCAAAATGAAGCGAAGTATGTTGCGGACATTGGCATTCATCTTTACGCTGCAGTTTCTTCTATAGGTGATGATTTATTCAAAGAAAGAGAAGCCAGGGCAAACACCTTTATGAAATATTTTATGTGTGGGTATTTTTCAGAAAATAAGCTGGATGCCGTCTATCTCAAAGAAATAGCATTATTCTTAAAATTGGAAGAATGGCGAGCTCATGCAGCACTTTACAGCAGTTTAGATCTTAACCAAATGACCCAGTGGCAGTGCGATTATTTTGAACAGACAAAAACAAGAATCCTTCATGAAATTCCAATTGTAGCCTACCGAAAAGAGTGGATCAGTGGAGTGGATGTACTCCACACACCAGTTGTCACTGTAAAGCTGCAACCGAATTTTGCCCTTTTATTTGTTTCTTAAATAGGGACATATATAAACTTTAATTCATCTCTAAACCCAATCAGGAGGGAAGACATAATTGCTAAAACTGAAATATCTATTTGATAATCAAGACCTTGCAACAATGATGCTTAAGAATTGGATCTATGATGAAGAATCAACTGAGTTATTCAAGTACTTTAGAATTTCATCCAACGCAATTTACCCATTTAGATCATCTGGAAAGTTAATGTTTCTTCGGATGACACCTTGTGCTGAAAGTGTAAAGGAATTTCTCCAGTCAGAGTTGGAAACAATGGAGAGACTCAAGGCAGCTGGTTTTCCTGTACCAAGCATTATAAATTCTATTTCCGATGAAAAGATTGTGATGCGGGATACACCTTGGGGAAAATATTTTGCCATCGTACTAGAAGGTGTTGGAAAAAACAGTCTTGAAAATACGGATTTAACACCTACGTTGTGTTATGAATATGGGAAATTGCTATCAGATTTTCATCTTCTATCAATGAAGAGCGCTAGCGATCTTCTATTGAGGTCTACAGTGTTTGACATACTTCAAGAAATGACCCATAAACTTCAGAGTAACAGGGACCTTCCTAAAGAGGTATTAGAAGAAGCGAGAAGAATCTCTGAAGCGTTAAAAAAACTGGATAGGTCCGTTTCAAAATATGGTCTGATTCACTATGATTTTGAACTCGATAACATTATGTATGCCCCAGAGACTGGTCAAATGTATGTTATAGATTTTGATGATTCAATGTATGGCTACTATGGACAAGATGTTGAACGGGCGATCAATAGCCTAGAGTCAGAAGTTTCATCTGAGGATTTTCTCGAATTTAAGACAAAATTTATTGAAGGATATACAGAAAAGGGTCTTTCAATTTCTGATTATCTTGAAAATGAAGAAACATACAAATCCTTCGCTAATTTATATTCATATATGAGAGTTAGAGAATCTTTGGAAGAGTCTTGGGATAATGAGCCTGAGTGGATGACTCATTTGCGAGATAGATTAAGTGCTAGAAATGAAAGTTATGAAAAAAGCTTAAAAAGAGAAGAAGAGTCAGTTGTTTCTTAAACTCACAAAAATCCCGCAGAGCCAGATCTTAAAAGATGGCTCTGCGGGATTTAATTTTGGAATGATAGTTTGTTAAAGATCTAGGTTACTGTGTAGCATCATAGATAGCCGGAATTCCTTCTCCTTCTTGAAACTCGTAATGCCCTGAGCTGTAAGGTTTACCTTCTATGGTTAATACCAGTTCTGGTGCTTGATTGTAGTAAGCGCCAAAGGTGTTGGCGATACTTTGGAGAATCATAGATTCATAACCTGAACCTGCGTTCATTTCAGTTTCAAAAGCACCTGTTAAGTCTAATAAGACTCGACCGTCTATGCCACGTGTCAGTGTGTTAATTTTGGTATTTTTTGAAAAGACAGCATTTAGGTTCCCACCTGGTGCTTGTTTGTAAGCCTCGGCAAGTATATCGGCTGTAACATCGTTTGTATGGAAGTTTAAATCTTTTGCGATAACTGTGTAGGTTTCAGTGTCTATGTCTGGGTAATAAAACTGGACGGTTTGAGTTTGGAACACATTCTCAGAAATTTCTTTTAGAGAAGAACTGATTTCCATTTCTGCCATGGAAAAGACGGTCTTGACCAGCCCAATATCTTTAACGTAATAGTCATTGGTGTTATTGGAAGCATTTTTTGGATCTTCCGTAATGACTTGAATGGCATCGTAAGAACCCATAGGAACGGAAACACGCACATTGGTGCTGACAATGCTTCTGATTCTGCCATCGGCTAAAGTCCATCTTGTACCTACTTTAATGGGATCCATTAAGAGGACTTCAGGGTCAGCTGCTGCAACGTCTAAAAGATTTTCTCTGTAATAGGTCTCTTCTTGTGAAAAAATTCTGGTCAGAACGCCATTATTCAGTTCATAAATTTTGGTTGTGACCGTGCCACCATTATCTACGCGTTGCTGAATTTTGTTGCCTTCAATGTACTCATTCCATACATCGTACCCTGCAAACTCATTGCCTACGCCTTCATAGACGTAATGGACATTTTCTTTCATGGGGAAGTAGTCATTGACAGTTTGGGTAGCGGGTTGAGTAGGGGTGTTTCCGTCTGTATTTTTCTTCACGCACCCTTGCAGCAAAAGTGCCACTGATAATAAACATAATAAGAGTAGGGTAGGTTTTGCTGATATTTTTTTCATTGTAAGTACACTCCTTTCAAACCTGTTCTTGTTTATTTTACCCAATTTGACAGGTGTCTACTCATTAAATGGATAATTTAATCTCTATGGGGAGACGGCCTGTGTTATGATATATTTTTGGAGGGATAAAATGATGAAAAAAAATATACGAACTTATTTAATATGGGGTCTGTTGATTTTTATAATTGGCATCCTGAGTTATTTACTCATAAAACCTGTAATGACAGAACAGACAGCCATTACAGCCACTGGGGTCGTGGAGAAGATTCAGTCCATAGCTGAGATCAACACAGTAGAAATGTATTTTAACGAAATTATCGACTATAAAAACGCCAAAATGTTCAACCAATACGAAATACCTTTTACAGAAAAATCATTTATTTTTACGGTGAAAGCTAAAGTCAAAGCAGGTGTAGACTTAAGCGCACTGAGAAAAGAGGAGGTCAAAATTCAAGGCAAGTCGATAACGATAACTTTGCCCAAACCTCAAATCACGTCTAAAGAAATATTATCCTATAAAGCCTACGACGAAAAAGATGGCTTTTTCAATGAAGTTACCAATGAGGATACGCTGAAAGCACTGGATGAATTTACAAAGAGCTTGGATCAACAGGCAAAGGAAAATGGGATTGTTGAACAAGCAATTATGAGAACCCAAAATACGTTGGAATCCTTGTTAAAATCTATGGGCTTTGAAATGGTAGAGATTCTGTGGGTAGATAAATAGCATAGGATATAGGCTAGTCAACGCATAAAAAATATTATATAGTAATGAAATGGTATAACATAAAATTACTTTGGATATTGAATCGTTCAAATTTGAGGTGGCCCTATTGTATAATTTTCGAACAATAATCTTTGACTTAGATGGAACACTATTCAAAACAGAAACTGTCTTTATTGAGGCAATGCAACAGGTATGTATTAACAGAGGCATTGAAGCAATTGAAAAAGGGGCATTGTTACACTTTATAGGGAAACCATCATCAGAGGTTTTTAAAGAGATATTTGGCGCTGACATTAGCCAGGAAGAAATCCGACGAATTAGATCAGAAGTAAATGAAGTCCAAGATAAACTTATTGAAACTTCTGCAGAATTATATTTTGGCATACGTGAAACGATAATCTCTTTAAGCCACGAGGGGTACAATTTATGTATATGCACAAATGGCAGCAAAGCGTATTTGAACAAAATACTGAATCGATTCAACCTGGCTCATTATTTTCATCTTAAAAAGTCACGTATTGAGGGACTGGATAAGTATCAGCTCATCAAACAAATTATTGAAGAAAACGCGACTTGTAGTGCAATTGTTGTCGGGGATACTTTGACTGACTTTGAAGCCGCGGAACAAGCACGTTGCATATCCATTGGGGTAACCTATGGGTACGGAAATCATGAATGTCATCATGCGGATTTTATCGCAAATAGTTCTTTTGATATTGCCAAAATCATCAAGAAAATCAATGGATTATATAGGAATATGGCAGAACAAATATTTATTATGAAGAAAAGCAAATCTCCTTTAATCGTCGGCATTAATGGTGTTGATACATCAGGCAAATCTATGCTTGCAAATGAACTGTCCAGGTATTTATATAAGTTGGGATTTAAGACCCAAGTGATTTCAATAGATGATTTTCATAATCCATCGAGTATAAGGAGCAAGGATAAAAATCCTATTACCTCATATTTAAATAATGCTTTTGACATTTCAAAAATTGAGAAAGAGTTATTAGAACCTATTTCTGTTGATCATAAATTATGCAAACAACTTCATTTGCTTGATTTAAAAACAGATGCTTATACCCGTACGAAAGAGTACAACATAGACGCAGACACAATAGTAATTTTTGAAGGCGTACTGCTTTTTAGAGAGCCATTAAATAAATACTTTGATTTAAGAGTATTTGTAGATATTACGTTTGATGAAGTTCTAAACAGAGCTGTAATTAGAGACAAGGACTTGCTTGGTGAGACAGTTATAGAAAAATATAGAAATAAATATATTCCTATACAGAAGCAATACTTAGAGGCGTACAGTCCAGCATCGATTTGTGACATTGTAATCGATAATAATGACTTTATGGAACCCGTTGCGCAGATAAAAACAGTTTCGCGGTCTGAAATGCCGTCAAGGACAACTTTGGTGGAATTGTGTGAGGACTATTCACAAGATATTGTTGAAATGTTTAAGGATGAACATACTCGGGAAATGATGGGATCTATTAATCTTCCGAGTATAAGTGATTACTGCAATCCTAACAGTATAGCTTATGCAATCATCAGCAACGATTTAGAGTTTGTGGGTACTGTTGAACTATTTAACATTTCATGGAAAAATAGACGCGGCGAACTTAGTATTGCAATCAAGCCCCAGATGCGTGGAAAAGGTTATGGTATTGAATCCATTAATAAAATGCTTGAAAAAGCATTTTTGGAACAAGGAATCAATCGAGTCTGGTTAAGAGTATTGGAAAATAACACAAGTGCAATAAAATTGTATGAGAAAGTTGGTTTTAGTGTAGAAGGCATATGCATCGGCGAAAGTTTGCGAAATGGAGAATTCAGAAATCAAATTCAGATGAGTTATCTAGCTAAGGATTGGATAAATGGATTTATTAAATAGCTAAATGGAGATAGGACAAATGACAGATAGAATAGTTTTAAGAGATATAGAACTTTCAGATTTGGAATCATACCATTATTGGAATTTACCATCAAGAGAATTTCATAAATACAATGGACCCTATTATGGGAAAATGAATGAAATTGAACTTGGTGAACATGTGGCTTCGCTTAGAGAAAAATTGGTTAATGGTGAAAACGGTGTTCTTGGACAAAAGAAGATCATAGCCAATGCATTAACCAATGAAATCATTGGAACAGTAAATTGGTATTGGAAATCTGAAGAAACGTTATGGATGGAAATCGGTATAGTAATATTCAATGAAGAATATTGGGGAAAAGGAATTGGCTATTTAGCATTAGAAACATGGACTGACGAAATATTTGACTCAAACAGTAAGCTTGTCCGTTTAGGATTAACAACTTGGTCAGGGAACAAACGGATGATGAAATTAGCTGAAAAGCTTACATATAAATGTGAAGCTGTCTATAAAAAAGCACGAATTGTAGATGGGGAATATTATGATTCAATAAGCTATGGCATACTTAGAGAAGAATGGGAGCAGCGAAAGAAATAATTGACCGTGGAGCTTGTCCAGTGACGGCAAGTTCCGTACCATCCCGATCAAAATACTAATTCACTGGGAGATTTAACATGTGTAAACATCTAATCTGGGATTTCGATGGTACTTTATTTGATACATATCCTACAATGGTTCAAGCTTTCATTAAAGCTCTGAAATCTTTGGGAATTGAAGAGTCATATGAACGAATTATGAAACTCATGAAAGTCTCTCAATCACATTTAATGGGTTATTGCCTAGAACAATATCATGTAGGTGATGAATTGAAAAGGGCGTATAACATTATTAAAAGGGATATGGAGTTTGATTATTTTAAACCCTTTGATAATGTACTTGAAATTTGCAATATGGTTTGTGAACAAGGTGGAAAGAATTATCTTTATACACATCGAGGTGTTTCAGCCATAGAGCATATGAAAGGGCATGGGTTGTATGAATATTTCAGCGATTTTATAACCAAAGATAATAACTTTAAGAGGAAACCGCATCCAGAAGCGCTACTAGACTTGATTAATAGACATGGGATACCTAGAGAGTCTGCTTTAATGATTGGTGATCGAGACATAGATTTAGAGGCAGGTAAGAACGCGGGTATATGCGCATGCTACTTTACTAATGGAGAGACAAGTACTAGCCAATATGCAGATTACACAATCTTGAATTTTGCGGAACTCAAGCAGCTAATTTAAGATGAAGTAATATGGAACTATTTAATTGAGCGTGAAAGTTCCCATCAATCAAAAAGGCATTAAGCAATGCAAAATAAAACTATTAAATACAGGTGGTCAATTGGAATATTAACAAAGGTACACTGCCTATTGTTTCCACTTACTTTGTTGTAAATTATTGTATTCCCCGTGGGTATAGTAATCAGCATATTAAAAAAGAGTTTAGGAAGAGACTTTTACTTATGTTTTACGGAACGCGATTTATATTTTGGTAAGTTGAATAAAGATTCTTTTCTTGATTTATCAAAAGCAGAGTTTTGCGAGCTGACGAGTAATAAAAGAGTTGGAATAAAGAACACTTTTCCAAAAGTCATATCGATTCCATATTTTATGATTAACGAAGTCCATTATTATATAAATAAACGAGATTTAGTCATCTTTACGGAATCAAGGAAAGTACGTGTATCTATTAAATCAAAAGATGAGGATTTGATTCTTAAACTGCAGGAAGAGTTTTATTCGAAATTAGGTTATAAGTTTAAAAGCATTGATAATTGAAGGAGGAAAGACATTGAAAAAATTGATATCACTTATATTGGTGTTTACACTAAGTGTATCCACAGTCATAAGTTTTGCGGATGCGACACAAAACAATTTGACAGTAGAAAGTAATAAAAGCGACAAGTTTGAAAAAATACTTTTATCAGGAGACAGCGGGGTACCTAACCCTGCAAAGGAAAGAAGTAATTCTAAGGACACATTGTCGGTTTCGATATATGCCCTTAGAATGAGTTTCTTGCCTATTTTTTATCCAACCAATCGCGAAGGACAAGTGGGCAGTTTAATTTTTGACCCTTTATATACCAATGACAAAGAAGGTCGTTTAAACGTACCAAGACTTGCAGAGAGCTATAAAATGTCAAATCAAAATAAAACAATTACCTTCAATTTGCGCAAAGATGTAAAGTGGTCTGATGGCAAATCTTTTACTGCAAAAGATGTTGAGAATACTTTTCTTCTTTTAGGAGATTCTTCTTATGACGGCAATTACACCTATGTTGTAGATAAGTTAATGGGCTATGAGTCTTTTAAGAATGGAAAAGTCAAAGGGTTCTCAGGGATCAAAGTTATCGACGGCTATACAATAGCATTTAACTTTAAAGAGGCATTAGTCAACAATTTTGACTCAGTAGCTTCATTTCCTATTATGCCTGCCCACGTTTATCCTTACGAAAAAGGCAAAGTATGGAGATTAGAAAGACTTCAGGACAAAATGGTTCTCGTAGGCTGTGGGCGATATTTTTTTGATAGATATGACCCAGAGGGTTCTCTAGAATTGAAAGCCAATCCTAATTGGTACGGTGGACAAGTCAAGACACCTAAATTGAGTATTAAATCTCATTCAGGAGTTGACGTCTTTGACGGATTGGAAGAGGGGACTATTGATATAGCGCCTCAAATTAGTTCTAAGGGATATGATTATCGTAAAATTGAAAAAATAAAATTTGTCACAATTAATCAATATCTTGGGAATAGTTATGGGTATTTTGGTTTTAATCTAAGAGACAAGCGACTCGCTGAACTCAGTGTGAGACAAGCACTGACCTATGGCTTTAACAGACAGGCTTTTATAGATTTGTATTACGATGGGAATGCTACTGTTTGCAATGCCCCAGTTTCACAATTGTCTTGGGCGAATACAGAGGATATCAACAAGTATGAATTCGACCCAGAAAGGGCAAGAAAACTGTTAGATAAAGCTGGATGGGTACTAGGTGCTGATGGCATTCGAGAAAAGAAAGGCAGAAAATTAAGCTTTGTTTGGGATACTTACACAGACTCTGCATACGTAGAAACTTTGATCCCCATGCTCAGAGCTGATTGGCAAAAAATTGGCGTTTTTGTTGAACCAAATTTAATGGAATTCAACGAACTGGTAGGAAAAATTTACTCTGAGCGAGATTTCGAAATTTACAATATGGCTTGGTCGCTTTCTACAGACCCTTCATCCAGAGATATTTTCCATTCAGCCAACGATATGCCAGATGGCAATAATTCAGTTGGGCTTAGAAATGCTCAAGTAGATAAGTTGCTTGTCGATATTGACAAAGAATTTGACATCAATAAAAGAAAAGTACTTATGCATCAATATCTCAAAAAGATTAATGAATTACAACCTTATATGTTTATTGCACAAGCAAGTTCTTGGGATTTGACAAATGTTAGAGTGAAAAACTTTGAAGTTACATCGTTTTGTGATTGGACTTATAAAATTGAACAAGTTGAAATTGCTCAATAGTTTAAGTGGGTTTATAAAAAAAGAGATTGGTATATCCGGTCTCTCTGACTGATGAAAAAGTCACCACAATTGTGGTGGCTTTTTTCGTTAGTCAAAAAGGATTTTGAACTTTTGTGTCGAATACTTCTTTTGAGGTGATTTATTATGATGACTCTGCTGGAAACGTTCATGTTAGTGTGATGTTGTAAGTATTTGTTTGAGCAAAATATTATGCCTGTACTCCCATATACAAGACCTAAAGGCAATAAAGGAGAGCTGTTCAGACCTACAGAGTTTATCTATGATGAATACTATAACCGATATATTTGTCCAAATGATGAGACTTTGGAGTTTGTGAGAATTGATACCGACGGGTACAAACTATATCGATCAAACAGTTATAAATGTAAGGAATGTAAAGACTTAAAGAAATGTACAACTTCAAGAAACCACGAAAAAATAATAACTCGGCATATCTGGAAAGAGTATTTAGAAGAGGCGGATCATTTGAGACATACAAGTGATTTCAAGATGATCTATAAGGTTAGAAAAGAAACAATTGAGGGTTCGGACTATCCGAACTCTTTTTTTATGAAAAAGCAAAACATGTATTGCATAATTATAAATTTAAATATATAATTATAAAAAATAATTAATCGGAAAGAAGGAGGTAAATTATGAAGGGCTATATGGTTTTCGAAAATGGATTCTATGTTGAAGGCGAACTCAAAGGGACAAAAGTCAATGTAATCGGGAAAGTTGAAACGGGTGAAGAAGGAAGACTCTTCATAAATACCAATAGTGGCATTGAAGATGTAAACGCCTTTATCGAGTTCGATGTTGAGAAAGTAACCTCTATCAGCAATTTATTAAAATCTAAACAGTTATTTGGGAAAATTGTGACAGATCAACTGGATATGGACTATCATGTTTACGATGTTAAAACTGCATATTTATACTAAAATAGATAATTTATTATTAAAAAACGGAGAAGATTCTCCGTTTTTTTGCGTGTAATGGTATTGTAATAGACTGGGAATTTGTTGAATTAATAGGTATAATTGATAAGCATAATTGAATTTATTAACTCAATAAAATAGTGAGGTGGAAAAATGAAAAAGACCATTAAATACATAGTAGGCATCTTCTTGCTATTCCCCTTGATCACAGGGTTCGCAAATGCAGAGGAACAAAAGGGACAGTCTACTATTGTAGTACCCTTTGTATTTGAACATAAGATTTCAATTGTTTACGATGATTTGATACAGGTATATGATGATGATCACGGTATTTACAACTTTGAGGGTAAACGTCTATCCAACATACCCTTTGAAAAAAACTCTCGAACTATTGAAAATGGCTATATTACAATTTACTTTGACGACATTTTAAAATCGGCGGTCTATCGCAAGGATGGCACTCGAGTTTTTGAGCAAAGTTACGCTAACATTATAGTGACCAATCAAGATATAGCTTTCGTTGCTGATGGCAGTTGGCATCCGCCAGGGTACTTTATTGGTAAGTATGGTGCAGTCGACCTTATAACAGGTAGAATGTTGGTTCCACCCAAATATGATGATATGCAGATAAGCGGAGACAATAAATACATCATTGCAAGTAATACGAACCAAACATCGTTCAAAAAAACCTATCGCGTATTCACACTGAGCGGAGAAGATATAACCGATAAAAGTGATTTTGTGATAGTCTCAACCCTTTCAAAGGGTTACTACAAAATACTGGGTTGCAAAACTGATTTGTATGGAGTTGCAGATGTAAATGGGAAAATATGTGTACCTACTTTATACGATGAAATTGGTGAAAAGGTCCTTAGTGAATCCGTGATTGTAAAAAAAGGAGAGCGATGGGGTGTCTCATCTATAGATGGTTCTGGCAAGTTGTTACAGCCAATAGTGTATCAAGCTGCTCAATGCTATTCAGGTGATTTGTATGCCCTAAAAAAAAGAGGAAGCCTAATGGATCAAGCTTATGATGAACCCGTTACAATTTATTATGGAGATGGTAGCCAAGTCGTTTCAAATCCTGCATATAATAGGGTTGCGGGCGTATGTGGCAATGTAATTTATGTAAATCGCAAGGCTGATGATGCATTAATTGGATTGTCTAAAACAGGTGAAGTTATTTTAGAGGTTGTAGCCGATGGCGGTGTATCGGGTGGTGTGATGGAACCCTATTTTGCAGCTGCTAGTAGAGTTAAGCCAACTAATGGTCTCATGATAATGAACCGCTGGGGTGAAATAATTATTCCATTTGATTCAGGAGAGGTGAAGGACAATTCTGGAAAAGGGATTACCGTAACCAATCCAAATACAAATAAAAGTACGTACTTAATGGCAGACGGTTATAAACTCTCTGTGAAAGAAGGTTGTAGAGAGGTAGATTTTAATAATGGATGGATATTCTATAAAAATACTAATGGTGCTTGGATAACAGATTTGATGGGTAATATTCTTATCCCTAAAGGTATTTATAGTCAACTAGAGCCTGCACGGGTAGTTGCTAAGGGTAAAAAAGTTGAAAACTACGTCATAGCTCAAAACAAAGAGGGGAAGTATGGTGTGTTGTCATTAGAGGCGACACCTTACATCTATCAACCTCATGAATGGGCAAAACAAGGTATTAAAGTAGCAATTTTAGAAGGGCTAGTTTCAGTAGAACAACAAAGGGATTGGAGAGATGATTGTACTCGTGGTGATTTTTGTAGGATTATAGCACCTTTACTAGAAAAGGTGAATAAGGTTAAAAAGACAGAAATCAAATTTACAGATACACAGGATCCTGCCATACAATTAGTTGCTTCTCTTGGCATTGTGAAGGGTATCGGCAATGGTAAATTTGCTCCAGAGAGGCCAATAGAAAGGCAACAGGCTGCAGTTATTTTAGCACGAGTGGCTAATATTATCGGTGTAGAAAAAAACAGTTCGGCACCCCTTTTTAAAGATGCTAAGTCTATTGATAATTGGGCCAAAGAAGGCGTTTCGTTGATAACATCCATTGAGTTCGGTGAAAATAATCAACGCATCATGCAGGGGATATCTGGTAATCGTTTTGCTCCAAAGAGGTGTTTTACTCGGGAAGAGTCAATAATAACAATCCAGCGAATGTATCAAGCTTATTTGAAAGAAGTCAATTAGGGGCTGTAAAGAAGATCGTAAATGGTTTTGTCATATATGGAACTAAGCAATAATTCTTTCTACAAGTCCGATAAGCGACAAAAGATCTGAAGGTCTCTCGATCAGATGATCCGGTTCAAGAGACTCAATTTGCTGTGGTTCCATTAAAGACCAACCTACAAGAACGCTATCTATGCCAGCTCTATTGCCAGCAAGTATGTCATTGGCGCTGTCCCCAATAAAAAGACTCTCTTCTGCAGATGAATCCAGCAGTGTGAGGGCTTTAAAAAGTCCTTCAGGAGACGGCTTTTTATCGGAAACATCATCAGAGGTGATAATAACTTCAAATAGGGATTCCATTTTGAGTTGCTTGAGACCAAATGTTATGGTTTCTCTACTATTATTAGACACAATACCCAGTTTATATTTTTCTGAGTGAAGAAATGAGATCACATCATCAATGCCATCGAAGGAAGAGACACGGTTTTTATGTTCCTTAAGATACCACGATTTAAAGGCCTTGGTCATATACTCATACTGTTTTGGGTTAATAAATTTCATTTGATCTTCTAGGGGCATTCCCAGCAAATATCTGTGTTCTTCATTGGAAAGAGGCACGCCCCTGAAAGTGATTGCAAAGTGCTCAAGACCTTCTTCTATCAGCTTATTCGTATTAATTATAGTGCCATCGAAATCAAAAATGATTGTCTTTTTCATCTTCTAAATAACCTCCTCAGGTGTATTCTTATCTATTTAAGGATACACCTGTGTTATTATAAAGGGTTTAACTTTACTTTAAGGTTCTGTTAAACTATTTGTAATAAAAAGAATATGAAGACTTTATGAAATTTCCAAAATTGATTCCTTTTTAGTGTAAAATCAATTTTGGGAGGATTTCATATGACAGATCAGAGCAGAGACAACAACTTTAAAACAAATAATCGAAATCGAAATAAAAAGAAAAAGAAAAAGGGCAGGGGCTGCAGAGGTATATTCGTAGGCTTGCTGTTATTGTTCATACTCATTTTTGGCGTTAGGTTTTTCGTGATCGACTCAGAACGAATTGTTATAGCCATTGACCCGGGACACGGCGGCCTTGACATAGGCGCAAAAGGAATTATTAATGAAGCGGGCATGAACGAAAGAACAGCTAAGAATTTGTATAAACTACTCAAAGAAGATAAACGATTTAAACCTGTCTATACTAGAAAATTTAAAGAGGATGTCAAATACACCCTTGCAGAAAGAATTAAAGCTTCCGATAAGAGTCGGGCAAGCCTTCTCATTAGCATTCACGGAAACTCTAGCAGCAATAAAGCGAGTCGCGGCTTTGAATGTTATGCCTCACCACCAGGTAGGAAAAATCACGAGGCCTCTGTAAAATTTGCTACTATAATAGCTGAAAAAATAGGCGCTGGAGGTCATCGGCTACGAGGTGAAAACGGGGTCAGATTTTTGTACTATGTGGAATCTGACAAAAAAGGAAGCACCCTCGACATAAGAGAGTCCAGCTATACCAATACTGAGAGAACAGAAGCGGGTATTGCAATGGTTGAAAACCCCAAGTGTCCATCGGTGTTGGTTGAACAGTGTTTTGTCAATAATCTGGAAGATTATGAGCAGTGGGGTAGCGAGACAGGCGCAGAAAAGTCAGCGCAAGTTTACTATGAAGCTATTTTG
The DNA here is from genome assembly GCA_964404895.1 of uncultured Peptostreptococcaceae bacterium. GTDB lineage: Bacteria > Bacillota > Clostridia > Peptostreptococcales > Acidaminobacteraceae > JBGSUZ01. The sequence goes on from CAYOLV010000001.1 coordinate 885,231, forward strand.
GAATATTTTGGGAGGCTAGCACAATGAAAAAAATAGAAGTGGCGGCGGCCATTATCATACATAACAATGAAATTCTCTGTATGCAGAGAGGTGAGAGTAAATTCAGCTATATGTCTTATAAATACGAGTTTCCCGGTGGCAAGTTGGAGCATGGAGAAAGCTCTGTGGAAGCTTTGAAACGTGAAATTAAAGAAGAAATGAACCTAGACCTTTCAGTCGATGAAAAAGCCCTCTACATGACTGTTCAGCACCAGTACCCTGACTTTTACCTGACTATGCACAGCTATATTTGTCCAGTGACAGACCGAGTCTTTGAAAAACTAGAACACCATCACGCCCTATGGCTGACAACAGACCAGCTGGGAACGCTGGACTGGGCGGAAGCAGACATTCCAATTGCCGAGAAACTCATGAAGGACGGCATAAACCTTGGATAAGCCCCTAAAAAAAATCAATTAGAAACATAAAAAATCCACCTTCAAGTACAACTTTGAAGGTGGATTTTTTTATGAAATTCAAAAGTGAAAAGGAAAGAGCGAATGCTTTTTTAAGCTCATAAGGGAGGGGGATCGGTTATGAGCTTACCCTAAACTGACTACGCTCCATTTCCTTATCCTTTTGCCGTTTCCAGGAATGCAGAATCAGCGCTAGGGTAACGACACCGTAGGAGACAAACATTCTAAAGTATTCGCCGAGCATAGCCGAACCCGTAATATGTTTACCTGCCATTGGCATGACGAGGAACATTAAGTGGAAGAGGGCAGTCCCTACAATGGCGTTGGTAATAGTAGCTTTTGCAACTGTAGCGCCTCCGACTAGAAGTGCCGCCGCTGCAAACAAAGCCGCTTGGTCAGCGCCGTTATAGGTGTTAAGGGTTCCAATGTTTTGAAGGTAAATGATTTGACCGTAGCTTGCGAGTACAGTTGAAATGACAATAGACTGAATTCTAGTCTTTTCAACAGCAATCCCAGCAGAGCCTGAAACGTGCATGTCTTGACCGACGGCTCTCATGTCTTGTCCTAATTTAGTTTTTCTAAACCAAAGGGTAAAGAGACAAATTAGGCCAATGATGATAAAAGTACCGAGTGGAATTCCAACTTTACCAATATGGATAAACCACAAATTGTCAAAGCCTTTAGCAACATCCAGTGTCAATGCGTTTCTTACGCCAAATCCTCTTGAAAGGAGCATGCCTGAGTCTTTGAACGGAATTAATGAACCGCAAATATAGAGTAAAAAGAATTGGTAGATCCCTGCAATAAACAGACCCAGCATCATAGAAGTAATCATTTCACGGCCTTTTGCTCTGTTAAGTACAGCACCGCCAAAATAACCGAGTACCATGGCGATTGGTGTAGCAATAAGGGCTGCCAGCAGAAGACCAGGAGCGCCTTTTAAGCCCCAGTCTGTAATGAAAATGAGTCCAATCTGACCAGCCATCGCACCAAGAACCATGCCAAAGTTGATCCCCATACCCGCCATAACTGGCAGGAGCAAGGCCAAAACAAGGAATGAGTTTCTCACCAGGCGGGTGATGATGTTGTTCATTAAGTAGTTGCCCGAGTAACCTGCATAAGGAATTGCAATCATACAGATGATGAGGAACAAGAGGGGAACCGCACTGGCTGTAAGCATTTTTCTAAATTTGAGCTGATTACTATTCATAAACTACCTCGCTTTCCTAGTCAGCGCGTAGACAATCATCCCGTTTGAAACAATGATCCGAAGGATCTCTGAAACGTCAATGTTGATCGCACTGTTAATGACCGAAGGCGTCATGGTGAGAATGCCTTGGAAGAGGAATGTTCCGATAATGACGTTGGTAATAGAAGCTTTGTTGACGGACGCGCCTCCCAGTAAGATTGCCGCCACAGAAGGGAAGACAAAAGCTAAAGGCGAGTTGTACATTTGAATAAATCCAAAACTTTGCTGATAGACAATAATGCCCACTGCCGCTAACATGGTAGAAAGCACAACAGAGTAAATTCTCATTTTATCAATGTTGATACCTGAAGCTCTTGCAAAATCAGGATTTGAACCTACTGCTGTAATAGCGGTTCCCGTCTTAGTTTTAAAAAATGCCCAAACGAGCAAGGACATGAATGCAAAGAATAGAAAGACCCCCGTTGGGAAAATGAAATTCTTTGAAATATCGATTTTTAAAAAGTTGCTGATTTGCTGAGCCCAGTAGTCCTGTATGCTGATGGTGACACGCAGGCCTTCGCCTTTGAAACCTTGAACACTAGAAGGGTTCTTAAAGGGAAGGATTAGCCACATCATGTTCATTAAGAAGACAAATGAGAAGCCCACATAGGTGGCAATAATCATTTCGTCTCCTTTAACGCGATTAAGGAGCATGCCATATAAATAACCAAATATGGCGGCGACAACCAGTCCAATGGCAACAGCACACAGAATGCCGGGAAGACCCTTTAAACCAAATTCAAGGGAGGTAACGGCTCCGAGCATACCTGCGACCAAACCCACTGGAATTCCAAAGTTCAAACCACAGCCAGACTGGATCATTGGCACCATAGACAACACAAGAATAGCACTCATGCCAAAACGAACGCTGACGTCGTTTATAGACGAGTCAATTGCAACACCGAAGAAAGGTGCCAATATGAACAAAGAAAGCAGAAAGAGTCCGATGATAATTCTAGGCCAGCCAAAGTTTTTAATAAATTGATTTACCGCAACCATTGTTTTTCACCTACCTCGTTGATTTTAAACTCACCTGACATCAGGAGGCCGTATTCGCTAATTTCTGCGTCTGGCGGCAGAATGCCGTATACTTCACCCTCACAGACGATGGCGACTCGGTCGCAAACACTTCTGAGTTCTTCCAGCTCAGAAGAAATAATGACGACAGTAGTGTTTCTTTCTGCATTGTATTTTTTCAAAGAATCTAAAACCAATTGTTTAGCACCGACGTCAATGCCTCTCGTTGGCTCTGAAACGAAGAGAAGACTAGGTTCCATGGCAAAGGCTTTTGCAAGGCAGACTTTTTGCTGGTTACCGCCTGAAAGGTTTCGAGCTGGCTGTTTCTCGCTGGTACATTTGATTTCAAGAGATTTTATGTACTCTGCCGCACAGGTCTTCATGGCATGTTCATCTCTAAAGGAGATCAACCCACCTAAGTAACGTTTTAAAAATTTATTCTGAACCTGCATGGCGTTAAAGGCAATATTCCAATCAATGGGCTCGTCCAGAAGCAGTCCAACACCCCGACGATCTTCAGACACACAGGCAATCCCAGCTTGAAGGGCTTCGTAAGTGTTGTTAAGTTTTAAAGATTTTCCTTCAAAACTCATTTCTCCGCCAGCGGCAAAGAGTCCCATGATTCCGTTGGGAATCCCTAGTTTCCCTTGTCCTGCAAGCCCGCCAATGCCCAGTATTTCACCTTTTCTCACTTTGAGATTGAGTTTCTTTACCGTTTCCCCTGGCATATCCACCCACATGTTCTTAGCTTCAAATATGATATCGTTTTGGCTGAAGTCACGACCGACGTGTTTACGGTTCTGATCCGCATTGTCAACTTCACGACCAACCATCCATTCTGCAATCTGTTTGATTTCAACACCTTTAGCAGGTTGTTCTACAATGACCAAACCATCTCTGAGGACGACGATTTTATCGCAGACCGAAGTAATTTCGTGGAGGCGATGGGAGATGAAAATGATGGAGACCCCCATTGAAGCCAGTTTTCTCATGGCAGTGAGCAAAATTTCTGCTTCAGATTCTGTCAAAACCGCTGTTGGTTCGTCCAGTACAAGAAGTTTAACGTTGTCTCGGTCAATTTCTCTGGCAATTTCAATAAATTGTTTGTGACCGACAGGCATTTCAGAGACAAGGGTGTCTGGGTTAATGTTGACACCAAGGGTATCTATAGCTTTCTGAGCGGATTTTCTAATTTCTTCAAAATCAACAGTTTCTAAGCGCTTGCCAAGCATTTTGGAAAGCACAGAGCTTTTAGTTTTTTCCATGTTAAGCAGTATATTCTCTGATGTGGTGAAACCAGGAATCAATGAGAATTCTTGATGAACCATACCGATGCCAGCCTTAAGGGCATCCACGGGGTCTTTAAAATTAATCTGCTGGTCTTCTAGATAAATTGCGCCTTCATAACCGCCGGTTTCAGCAATGACTGGCATACCGAACAGGATTTTCATTAGGGTGGATTTGCCGGCACCGTTTTCGCCAACAAGTCCCAATATTTCACCTTTTTCCAATGTGAAATTGACATCTTTTAGGACTCGGTTGCCATCGTATTCTTTACCAATGTTTTCCACTCGAAGCAATGCTTGATTATTTGACAATTTCTTCACCTCTCTTGCCGTTTTCATGAAAAACTGAGAGGGGACTAGCCCTCTCAGTCTGTTCTATAAACGAACTATTTGATGTTTTTATATTTGTCTGGAACGACTTCTTTAGAGTTGCCTAAGTAGCCTTGGCCGAAGACATAAGTGTCTTGGTAAACCATGATGTGATTTTTCTTTTCTTCGCCACTGACGCGGTCAACATAGAATGAACCATTCCATTCAGCGCCTGGAGTGTACATATCGAAAGCTTTCATAACGTCTTCAAATGAATCTTTTTTCATAGTGCCTTCAACAACATTTTTACCGAATTCTGTTAAAGCTTCTGTTGCTGTATAGCCATAAGAGTAAGCCCAAGTTCCCATTCTCTTAGCGCCGCCTTTTGCAACGACAGTTTCTTCAACCTTTTTGAGGATTTCTGGCCAGTTGCCGGCTTCAGCTTTAAGATCAATACCGAAGGCACCTGGGTAACCCATGATTGGAGAAGGAAGGTCTGGCTCTACGAAGATAGCGCCAAGTTCAGCAACTCTCTTGAGAAGAGGCTCAGTTTGAGCATCGTTTGTACAGAAGAACGCAGTGTCTTTACCGTATTTTTCTACCCAAGCAGGCATTTTTTCCAAAATGAACTGTTGAGCTCCTGGTACGCCGACATCACTCATAGGATCTGGAGCAGTTTCAGCTACGAATTTAAGACCGAGGTCTTTACAAGCTTCTTCCATAATAGTCTTTCTAAGTGAGAGAAGTTCAATACTCATGTGTCTTGGGAAAGAAATATGAACGAAAGTTTTAGCGCCCATTTTCTTAGCAGCAAGAATCATGAGGTAGCCTCTGTTCACGTTATCTGGGTCAATTGCAAGGTCAGCAGCTTTTTCAATCATAGCTGTATCTTCTTGAGGCGAGTTTGCTAAAAGAAGAATTTCAGGATTGATTTGTCTGATTTGCTCAAACGCAGCACTTGTTCCTGGAATCGCTTGGTTGACCACAATAACTTTCATGTCTGGGTCATCTGCAAGACCAACAATTGTTGAAATAGTTGTTTCTTGTTCTTGCATGAAGTTGTCAGGATATGTAACATGTTTGATCATACCGCCGTTGTCTGCATCGCCATACTTAGCGATCATGGCTTCAGCACCCCTGAGCTCGTCTTCACCTTGAGATACTGTCCCTGTGACAATACCAATGTGGAATTTCGGTGCCTCTGCAGCTGTTTCAGTAGTGGTTCCAGCAGGTGCTGGTGTTGCTTGCTGTTTGCCGCATGCAGTCACTGTCATGACCATTGACAGCGATAGAGCAATTGCTAAAAGCTTTTTGAACATAATTGTTCCCCCTTGATAAAATTTTCTCGTTGAGTCGAGAATTTATGTTGATTATAGCTAATGAAAATAAAATTTGTTTTTTTATCACATATTTCTCTGAGAAAATTGAAAGATTTTTCAGAAAGTTTCATGTACAATATTAAATGGGAAGCTGTATCCTTCAGTATTCGCAGTCGCTCATATTTAAGTTTTAAAAAGCGAGAGGGGATTGGAATGAATCATTTAAAATGGTATTTAGCAGGAATTTTAGCCGGGTGTATCATATATGCTTCAATGGCGCTACATCCTTTCGAACAGCTTTCACTTCAAAGTCAAATGTCAGTCATGCAGTATTTTCCCGCCAATAAAAAAACCATTACCATAGGCAGGTCAAGCGATGCCATCAGCCTAGACCCAGCCATTACAACAGATAGAGAGTCGCTCAGTGTCACCACTAATATTTACGACACATTAGTCAAATACGACCTGACAGGCATGAATATAAAACCAGGACTTGCCAGTAGATGGTCAGTCAGCGAAGACGGTTTAATCTGGCGTTTTAATATTCGCAGAGATATCAGTTTTCAGGACGGGACACCACTGAATGCAAAAGCAATCGTCTTCAATTTTGAAAGATGGAAAGACGTGAACAACCCCTACCATACAGGACACTTTACCTATTGGAATATGAGTTTTGGCGGCTTTCCTGGAATAGTAAACAGCGTCCAAGCCCTTTCAGACGATGTAGTAGAAATTACATTAAACAAACCCTATGCGCCATTCTTAACCACGTTAGCCATGCCAGCCTTTGGCATAGCCAGCCCTGAAGCCATTACCAAATACAATGAAGATCTAAAATACAAACCTGTTGGAACGGGTCCTTTCGTTTTTAAGTCATGGACAGAAGACGGGGTCATTACCTTAGAGAAAAACTTAAATTATTGGGACGATCAGGCCAAAGTAGATCGATTGGTTTTTAAGACGATTACTCAAAAGGAGAAACGCATTCAGGCGCTTCTTAATAATGAAATTCAAATTGCATATGATTTGTCAAAGGAAGAAGTGAGCCAAGTCAAGTATTCTAAACAGGCACAGCTGGTCATGAGACCCTATTTTAACGTGGGTTACTTATCTATGAACACGAAAAATCCCTACATGTATGAAAAGTCAGTCAGACAGGCGATTGCTAAACTCATAGACAAAGATGCCATGATCAAAGAAGCTTTTGATTACTCCGCTAGACCAGCAGATACCTTTTTGCCGCCAATGATTTGGGGTTATAACGAAACCATCGAATCGCCAAAATACAGCGTTGAAGAGGCAAAAGCGCTGTTAGCAAGCGTTGGTCTTCAAGACGGCTTCAAACTGGATCTGCTCGTTATGGATGAACCCAGAATTTACTTCCCTGAACCTTTAAAACTTGCCAATTTTATTAAAAAAAGTTTAGCCAAGGCTAATATTGACGTCCAAATTCAAGCGGTACCGTGGCAGGAAGTCATTAAAATTGAGCAAAGTGGCGATTATGACATGGTTTTAGCAGGGTGGAGCGGTGACGTGGCTGATCCTGATAATTTTTTATACACCATGTTTTCTTCAGACAACGCCTCAGAAGGAGTTGTGAGCAACTATGCTTATTATAAGAACCCAATTGTAGACCGCCTGCTGATTCAAGCGCGGCAATCGACAGATAAGGCCTTTAGGATCTCCCTTTACAGAAAGGCTCAAGAAATCATTGCGGAAGATTCGCCGGCAATTCCACTCGTCCATACCATGCCAGCTATGGGGGTCAGCAACAAAGTTATTGGCTATATACCTCAGGTCAGCGGCGTTGAGCCTCTGACGACAGTCAACTTAGTGAAGGAGAAATGACAATGAAAAAGACAAAAATTCTCCCAGCTATTTATTTTCTCATGGGGCTGCTGACCATTTTTCTGATTGTACTAGTCTTTAAAAAGGAACCTTCCGTCAACCCAACTCTAGCCAATTACACATTAAAATATATGGATGATAAGTCATTGCTCATTACCTCCGCGGGGCAGAGCACAGACACCTATATTTTGCAGGATACAGTTAACGAACTTAGATTTCACAATCTGTTCATGCCCCAAGCAACCGTAATAGATATCGATACGACTCGAGCCATATTAGTGGTGGTGGGCTATAGCGAGGTAGGCATGAAACTGCATAATAAGAATTTTGAAGATGAATACACACGTATCGAAGCCTTAATTCAGCAGGCAGAAAAAACAAAAATACCAATTGTGGCTATTTATGTGGGTGGAAAAGAAAGGCGCTCGGCAGAAACAGATCAACTGCTAGAACTGGTCGTTCCTCAGAGTAATCTAGTCATAGCAACTTATTCAGGCAATAAAGACCGAAAAATTTCAGGCATGGCCAATCGTTATGGCATTCCCATATCTCTTATCAATCAATCTATGGACATGACAGAGCCTCTGGCGTCTGTGTTCAGATAGGAGGTCATATGGCGATAGTCATCAGTTCTAAACGAAGAATTTATTTTGGTCTTATATTAATTTTGTCAGGATTTCTTTGGGCAGCAGGATCTGAAAACATTGCATTCGATGCCATTGTCAAGATTCGGCAATCCATCTATTCGGGTAACGGCGCCGAACTGTTTTTAGCAAGCATGTTTAACTGCTTGACCCTGACAGTAACCTATAGCTTGCTGGGGACGGGAATTTTTCTAGTGAACGGGGGAATCGTATTAGAGGGTAGAATTGAACGCTTTATGTCAGTGGTGCAGTTTGTTGTCTTTATTTTGCTCAGTATTTGGGCAGGGGCAATCTGTACACAGTATTTTGAAATCATTACAGTGCCTTTGTCCATAGCGGTAATCCTGTTCATGATTGAGTGGACCAAAACCCCAAAGGAAACCTTGCTTCCCAGAGTGCTCATTGCTGTACAGGTATTTTTCTCATTCCAGTGGCTTAACATCATGCCGAAATTGTCTGGACTGGGTCTTGGCAGGGGGGACCTGTTTGTCAGCATTAAAGTGACGGGCAACTACTTAAACAATGAAAATATTTTAAATATAGTTGGCATTGCATTCTTTCTTCCTTTGCTGTTGGCTGCGTTCATGACTGCCATGCTGTATCGGATGCATTTTGAAAACATGCAGATTGTACGTGAGAATTACAGCAAAGAACGAGAAATTGAAACCATGCAGGCTAAAATCATGAATAATCGAATTTATCAAGAAATTCACGCGCTAGCCCATGATTTAAAGACGCCTTTAGTCACCATTCGCGGCTTGTCCAGTTTGTTGCTTTTATCAAAAGATGTCAGTAAGCTCCTTGTTTACAGTGAACGGATTGATGATGCAGTCACAAAGATGAATGACATGATCAGCTCCTTTTTATACAGTAATTCAAGACAACTCATTGACATTGGTACGCTGATCGATTACTTGAGAGCCCAAATTCCCTTTGAAGATGAGTACCTTAAGTTTGAAGTGGCGGTGGCAGAAAACTTGCCAAAACTAAACGTCAACAAGGTAAGGCTAGCAAGGGCTTTAATCAATCTCATAGAAAATGCCTTGATGGCACCTAAAACTTCAGAGTACAAAGTGATTACCTTCAGAGCTTTAATGGAAGAAGATCTGGTGGTATTGGAAATTGAGGACAACGGCATGGGCATTCAGATGGAAGATTTGGAAAAAATCTGGACCCTAGGCTTTTCTGGAAAAAATAGTACAGGACTTGGACTGGCTTTTGCTAAACAAACCGTTGAAGAAAACGATGGGTTGATATATCTAGAAAGCCAGTATGGCATAGGCACAAAAGTCAGAATAGAATTTTGCGCTAAGAAGGGAGCTTAATCATGACAGAGAGCGAGTTAAAAATTGTAATCATAGACGATGACGCAGATATCTTATTCACTTTAAAAGAAATATGCGAATACTGCGGCTATAAAGCTTTGGTGGCTTCCGACGGAAAAGAAGGTTATGAACTGGTCATGGCTGAAAAGCCACAAATGGTAATTGTAGACTACCATATGCCTGGCTGGGATGGCATGACGACTGTAAAAAAAATCAAAAGTCTGAATGAGAAAATTTCCATATTGGTACTCACCGTAGACGAACAGCAGGAAACGGCAGATCGGTTCATAGAAATGGGTGCAAATGATTTTTCTATCAAGCCGATAAAAGCGCCTGACCTCATTTCACGCATCAAAATGAATATGCGTATTTTAGATATTCAACAGCGTATGGAAGATAAAAAGGAGCAAATCTATTTAGAAAAGGGAATTAGCGCGGCGACCCTCAGAATGATTACAGATTTCATGGCGTCCGCCAGTGAAGATCTGAACTTTGAAGAGATATCCGCAGGAGTCAGTTTAGCCTACCAAACCGTTCACAGATATGTGCAATATTTAGTCGAAAACGAAATGATTGAAGTCATACCTGTCTACGGACGCGTTGGCAGACCTAAAAATAATTATCGGTTGTTGAAGTAGGGTGGGGGATAGGGAATGGAAGCCTTTCCAATTTGAATAGATTGGGGAGGCTTTTTTTCATATAAATAATTAAAAAATCTTTGCCATCCACCTTCCAATATTGGGAAATATGATAGAATAGAAAAAGGTAGCAGACAAGTTATCTGGAAATTTAAACATTAAAGGAAGGCATAGAAAATGAATAGTGCTGAAAAACTCCTTGCAGGCTTACATACAGGGTTTATAGATGAAAAAATGCCATCCAGCGATGCCTACCAACCTCATTTATTGGTCAATGACCATAAGCGAGGAAAGAAGGTGCTGACCAGCATACTTCAAGAGCTGAATCAATGCGATGAGTTCTATTTTTCTGTCGCCTTTGTGACCAATAGCGGGGTTGCATCCCTTATAAATGTTCTTAAAGTGTTAGAAGAGAAAGGCGTAAAGGGCAAAATACTGGCTTCCCAATATCAAAATTTCACAGAGCCCAGAGCTTTAAAACGCTTGCTAGGGCTTAAAAATATTGAGCTTCGAATTGTAACAGAAGGAAATTTCCATGCAAAAGGTTATTTGTTTAAAAAGGAGTCCGAGTATTCCTTTATTATTGGAAGCAGTAACTTAACTCAGAATGCTTTAAGCAGCAATAAAGAGTGGAATGTGAAGTTATCTTCCATGAACAATGGCGCATTAATTCAAAGTACCCTTCAAGAGTTCGAGTACACCTTCGATAATGCAACGGTAGTCAGTGAATTTTGGATTGACCAGTATAGCAAAATTTATCAAGAAAACCGACGTCAAAAGGACACCTTTAAAAGTCCAGAGGGTGAACTTCTGGTTGCAGAAGAAAACGTTTCTTATTTAAATAGAATAAGTCCCAATAAAATGCAAATAGAAGCCCTTTATAGTTTAGAAAATTTGAGACTGAGCAACAAGAAAAAGGCCTTGCTCATATCTGCCACTGGAACGGGCAAGACGTATTTGTCTGCTTTTGATGTGAAAAATGTCAATCCTAAAAAGTTTTTATTCGTGGTTCATAGAGAAAATATTGCCAAGGCAGCCATGAAGAGTTACAGGGCGATTTTAGGGCATACTGTCAAAATGGGTTTGCTAACAGGTTATTCTAAGTGTCCAGATGCGGATTATATTTTTTCAACCATACAAACCTTATCCAAAACGGATACCTTACATAGTTTTAAAGAAAATCATTTTGATTATATTGTTATAGATGAAGTACATCGCTCAGGTGCTAATACCTATCAAAAAGTACTAGAACATTTCCAACCAGAATTTATGCTAGGCATGTCGGCAACCCCTGAAAGAACTGATGGCTTCGATATCTTTAAGGCCTTTGATTATAATATTGCCTATGAAATAAGACTGAACCGAGCGCTAGAAGAAAAAATGCTTTCACCTTTTCATTATTATGGCGTTGGCGATATTGTGATTGACGGCGAATTAATGAACGAACTAGCCGCTTTTAATAAATTGGTTTGTGAAGAACGTGTCAATAAAATCATTAAATACGCAGAACTTTATGGTTGTGACAGAGGAAGGGTTAAGGGTCTTGTGTTCTGCAGTCGCGTAGAAGAGGCCAGAGAGCTTTCAGAAGCATTTAACCTGAGGGGATATAAAACCATCGCCTTAGATGGTTCTAGCAGTGAGGATTTAAGAGAAAAGAGTATTGAACGCCTTGAAGAGGATCACGGAAATGATTTATTGGATTACCTGTTTACGGTTGATATTTTTAATGAAGGGGTAGATATACCCTCCGTTAATCAAATTATTATGCTCAGACCTACCCAGTCGGCTATCGTATTTGTTCAACAGTTGGGCAGAGGCCTCAGAAAATGCGGCGGGAAAGAATACTTAACGGTCATTGACTTTATTGGCAACTATTCCAATAACTATTTAGTGCCAATTGCTCTTTATGGCGATAATTCTTATAACAAGGATAGCATCAGAAAACTCATGAACAGCGGGAGCAGCTTTATCCCTGGCGCTTCAACCATTAACTTCGACACCATCAGTAATCAAAAAATATATGAAGCCATTAATATGGCAAAGTTGTCATTGAAAAAGGATTTAACCAACGACTATAAACTGCTTAAATACAAATTGGGCAAAATTCCAACCATGATGGACTTTGCACTTCACGGCAGCAGAGACCCTTTTGCTTTTGTCACTTATGAAGGTTCTTATTACGCATTTGTTGCTGATAATGAAACTGAAATAAATGGTGCAATGAGCCCAAAGACAATGAAGTTATTAGAGTTTTATTCCAAAGAAGTATTGAATGGCAAACGGATTGAAGAAGTCATTATTTTGGAAACCTTAATCGAAAAGGATAGTGCCTCTATTGAAGAAATAAGGGACAGTGTTAAGGAAAAATACCAATTTGCGCCCGAAGTTCAGACCATTCAATCAGCCATTTCCCTGCTCAATGGACAATTTTTTAAAGAACAAGATCAGCAGAAATACGGAATTGAGAGCAGTGTTAACTGTATATATGATAAGTTGTGTTTAGCAAAACCCTTAAGCGAAGCCTTAGAAAATCAGTATTTCAAGGACTATCTGCAGGATGCAATGTGTTATGCTCATTATCAATTTGAAAGCCATTATACCCCAGAACGCTTCAAGAACGGGTTTATTTTATATCAAAAATATTCTAGAAAAGACGCCTGTCGAATTTTAGGTTGGGAGAAAGATGAATCCTCTACCATTTACGGTTATAGAATTAAATTCAACACCTGCCCAATCTTTGTCACTTATCATAAAACCGATGAAATTAGCAGCAGTACTAAATATGAAGACCATTTCATAAATAAAGATCAATTTAATTGGATGACCAGAAACAAGGTCACACTAGAGTCAACAGAAGTCGTTCAGCTTAAAAATCATCAAGAGGGTTTCAGAATTTCCTTATTTGTAAAGAAAAGTGACGGCGAGGGCAGTGACTTCTATTATATGGGAGACATGGCACCTATGGATTTCATTCAAAAGACCATCAAGAATGACAAAGGGGCTGAGTTACCAATAGTAAACATCAAGTTCAAAATGCTCTCATCGGTGGATGAGGCTATGATGGGGTATTTGGAGGGGTAAGATGTTCATCGACTGCGGGTTTGAGCTAGGCATAATGCTGTTAGAAACAAATGAAAAGTATTATCAATAAATATCAGATTAGATAGGATTGGAGACCACAAATGAACATCATCATTCTAGCAATTTCAGCAGTATTTCCCCTGCTGATTATGTTTGGCTTTGTTATGCTTATTGTATACATAGTGAAGAATAAAAGGACTTATCAACCAGAGAAAAAGCCTACGGCATGGCCTTATGGGTCTAGAACTGTTGTGCTAAATAGTGCTGAAATATCCTTATACAAAGGGCTCAAGCAACATTTACCATCATCGGCTATCATATGTCCTAAAATGAATTTAAAGGATATTTTATTTGTAAAAGAACAGCAAGGCAATAGTTTTCAGTACTACTACAAGCGACTTGTCTATCACACGGTTGATTTTATGTTGCTTTCAGCGATAGATTTTAAGCCTGTTTGTGGGATAATCTCAGGAATTACTAAGGATGAAAAAAGGCTTGCCGAAATTCAAGATATGAAACAGGTTTTCAATGCGGCGGGTGTTCCCTTACTGGTTATGGATTCTAAAAGCAGTTATAGTGCTGAGGATATAGAAAGTCATTTAGGCAAGTTTTTCAAAATTGAAACCATTGCGGCAGAGATAGAACCATCATCGGATAAAAAGGTACTTTGCCCTAAATGTGGTGAGGAAATGATCAAGCGAACCGCTAAACAAGGTGAAAACATAGGCAAAACCTTCTATGGATGCTCTAAATACCCAGCTTGCAAAGGTATTTTCAATTTGACATAAGTCGCGGAAAACCAGTAAGCAAATAGAACTATGAAAGGCGATAAAAATGGAAGATCAAATGCAATTGATATTGATACGCAATAAAGATACGAACCAATTTGAGGATGCCACGGATTCAATTTCTCGTTATGAATGGTTGGAAAATCGCTCTAAGATTGAAATCCAGTATATAGCTGGGGAGCGTTGCTATACCTATGCAGCAAGTCGTGTCAAAGTGTTGGATTTGAAAGGCACCATTGATATGACGGACGAAATAATACTTGAAGACGGCGTGCCCATTGAAGATGTAGAAACTATTTTGGATTACGATAGCCATATTAAAGTAGTGGCGCCTACAGGGGATTCAAGGGTCATAGAGAAGAAACTATTACTTTTAGAGAAGCCCATGTCGGAAACTGAAGAGACTAGACGAATTAAGGCTTATTTCAGGCAGTTATTTGTCCTTCTGAGCAAACCGCGAGGAGAAAACTCAGATTCGGAAACAGACGAGAATGAGGAAAATCAAAAAATATCCTTCTTAGAGTTTCAGTTCAATAAAGTGGTGCATATTTCTGAGAGTTCGGTTTTGGGTCATTACTTAGGTCGAAAACCGCCAATATCCTACTGCGATCAAGAGCCGCTAATTTTTCCATTTGGCTTTAATTTGAGTCAGAAACAGGCAGTTACAAATGCACTCAATCATCAAATCAGTATCGTGCAAGGCCCTCCAGGGACTGGAAAGACTCAAACGATATTGAACCTTTTGGCAAATTTAATATTGCGAGGCAAACAGGTGGCGGTGGTCTCTAACAATAATTCTCCTGTTGAAAATGTCATCGAAAAATTGGAGAAGTACGGTTATGGCTATTTAGTAGCCCAGCTTGGAAGTGGCGAAAATCAAGAACGTTTTTTTGAAAAAGCGTTGAAAGCATTGCCAGATTTTGAAACCTTCCAGATTTCTGATGAAGAGAAAGTCACTTTAGAAACTGAACTGGTAAGTCTTATGGCACAATTGGAAAATTTGTTAAAAACACAAGCCCAGTTAGCGCGTTCTAAGGAAGCTCTCATCAAGTATCAGACTGAGCGCACCCATTACGAGTACAGTCATAGTGAAACTTATGTTTACCCTAGTGAACTTTCAATTCGAAAAAAATGGTCTAAAGATAAGCTTTTCCAATTGGTACATAGGTTAGAAGCCGTCACGGAGACAGATCAAAAGATGACGTTTATTCAAAAGACACAATTTTTCTTTAACTTTGGCATATATAATTTCAAAAAAGTTGAAGAGAGTGCACTAGCCCTTATTAAGTCCAGTTACCAATTGATTTATGACCAGAATATTGAGTTTATCAGCAAGGAAATAGTACATTGTGAAAGTGTTATCAAAATGGGAAATTTGTCTCAACTAATGAAGCGCTATACGGAAGTTTCAGAAATCATCTTCAAAGATGCCCTTGGGCGTATGAACTTGCCACTTTATAATCAGGCATATACAAAAAAGGGGTATCTAAAACAATATAGAAGTTTTAAAAAGCGATATCCGATTGTGACCAGTACAACACATTCTCTTTTAAGCTCTTGTCCAAAGCAGTATAAATTTGATTGGGTCATAACCGATGAATCTTCT
Source organism: uncultured Peptostreptococcaceae bacterium (assembly GCA_964404895.1). Classification (GTDB taxonomy): domain Bacteria; phylum Bacillota; class Clostridia; order Peptostreptococcales; family Acidaminobacteraceae; genus JBGSUZ01. The sequence continues at coordinate 900,796 of CAYOLV010000001.1, forward strand.
CAAGTAGACCTGTTGACTGCTTATTTAGCTATGTCAGCAGCTAATAATATGGTTGTTGTTGGAGATCCGCAGCAGTTGAATCAAATACCTAATAAGAAAATAGTCCCTGAAAGTGATGTATTGAACTTTGATATGGGCTTGGCAGAGGCCTATAATTACGCTAAAAAGAACATGATTACTTCTATAATTGGTGCACTAGAGGACTTCGTGCCAACGACTTTGCTGACAGAACATTATCGGTGTCACCCTCAGATTATACGTTATTGTAATGAAAAATATTACAAAAATGAGCTGGTTATTATGACAGAAGGCCACTACGACGACAAGGTGCTCAAACTTATAAAAACAGCGCCTGGGAATCATGCAAGAGCTCTTAGCAAAGCTTGGTTTAACACAAGGCAAGCAGAGATTATAAGAGATGAAGTCCTAACTTGTAGCGGTGGTGAGTGTTATAATTCTGAAGCTGTTGGTATTATTGCGCCTTATCGGTGTCAGGTTGAAGAGATAGAAAAATGCATTAAGACCCCTCAAATTGCAGTGGACACCGTTCATAAATTTCAAGGTCGCGAGAAAGATACCATTATTTTTTCGACAACGGTCAATGAACTCAATGAGTTTGTAGATAATCCTGAACTTGTAAACGTTGCTGTTTCAAGGGCTGTGAAAGAACTTGTGGTACTTTGTCCTCATAACGGACTTAAGAGTCATGGCAGTCATATTGGAGACTTAATTCGGCATATTGAGTACAACACGATTTGTTCAGAAATTGTTATAAGCGCTAAAACTTCCGTATTTGACTTGCTTTACAATGAGTATTCGGAACACTTGCAGGCTCATCGAAAGAAGGTTAAAGAAGTGAGTGACGTAGACTCCGAAAATGTGCTTTATGCTGTTATTGAAGAACTTTTGGAAGAAGAACGTTTTAAATCCTTTAAATGTGTTTTGCACACGCCACTTCACGGAATAGTTGGGGACTTTAACCTTCTAACCGATGAAGAAGCTCGTTTTGCAAAGCACCCGAATGCCCACGTAGATTTTCTTTTTTATAATAGACATGATAAAGAACCTGTTCTTGCAGTAGAGGTAGACGGGTTTGCCTTCCACAAAAATTCTCCTGAGCAGTTGGTCAGAGATGAAAAGAAAAATTCAATCCTAGAGAAAATCGGCTTGCCACTAATCCGCCTTGCAACCTATGAAAGTGGAGAGCGGGAGCGACTTTGCGAGGGTCTTGAAAAAGTGTAACATACAAACCAAAAGGGACTACTTAGGGAGGCAATAAATAATGAACCGAAAAACAACAACAATCGCCATAACCCTAACGCTTATATTGTTAGGGTTTGTGTGTATAAAACTGATCAAAATTGAAAATCGGCTGAATCAACTGGAAATGTCGACACAATCATCTAAGAACGAACTCATAGCCAATATGAATGGTTCTATTAATGAAATTAAAGAAGCTTTGCTACCTAAAAATCAATTGATTACGAGCCATAACGTTGAGTATGGCCCATTAGATCAGAAAACCATGAAAATTCCAGTGACAGTAACTATAATTCCAACACAATTTGAAAAACAGACGATTGTTGAGTTAAAAATAAATGATACCCGTATGACCATGGCGGACAATGGAACTGCCTTTACACAGACAATTAGTGTAGATCTTTTTAAAGCCCAGTCGATTGAGGTTATTTTAACCAAAGACAATATCCGAGAAGTTGTTTTGTTAGAGGAACCTGGAATGGTTTGGGAAAAATACACATTAGGAATTTCAGGAAGTTATGATGGCGGTGTTGAACACATGACGGGTAGCAATCAGTTAAAATATGCTGGCGACGTGAGACTAGATTTTAGCGGAAACGCTGTGAAGGCAACACAAGTTGATATTTACTCAGATTTAGATGGCAAGAAAAAACTAATTGCCACCTATCCAAATTTAACAGGGAATCAATTTGTCGAGAAATTGAATTACGAAGCGCCTATAAAAGCGGGTCAATTCCACTCCATCTATGCGGATATTCAAGATTCGAGGGGACTTCATTATATTTACCCCCTTTCAGAAAAGTTGGGTATCAATGAAAAAAATGAATTTATTTATAGTACTGAATCTGGAAATAATGGACTCTCTATGACTGGTGTTATTACTGAAATAAGGGATTCCAAGGGGAAGTTGTTATTTACCCCTCAAAACTATTAATAGTATAAATACGAGAGCTTTATGGCTAAAATGAGCTAAAACAAACTGGAAACCGACTGATTCTTGCAAAGGAGTTGTTGAACCATGAAACGTCAAGTACATTCCTATTTGGATGAGCTGCTTCTCTATTCAGGGCAGTATGCGCTTTTCTATGTACTCATGAATTTTAGCAAAGTTGGAATTGGTTTTTTTAGCTACAGTGGACATGTCCTCATGCTCGCGGGCTTACTGATACAAATCATTTTTCTGGTTCATTTTGGGGATAAGCCGTTTGGCAGAATATTTGGGAGCCTTCTGTGTCCTATTTTGTATACGCTATTTGAAGCCAATGATTTTCAATCCTTCATCTTAAATTCAGGACATTTTTTCTTTTGGGTTTTCTCACTCCTGACGGGGCTCATGAATGGCGCCAGTCTCAGGCTTAAAGGACGTTATAAAAACTGGATTGAGTTTGCCATCGTTTTCATGAATGTGATTATGTTCCTGTTTATTTATATGTATTTTGATATACTTACCAAGATTGAGGAAATGGCTATCCAAAAGGGTGAACCGCTGACTGAATATGCCGCTCAAGTTTCTATTACCCATATCTTCAGTAATGCAAGTACGTTCCTTTCGGATCAAACACATATCTACTTAATCTTAGGCGGGTGCTTGCTAGGCATCAGTTTAGGCATTGGAAAAGTAAAGGTCAACAATTTGAATGAAAAGATTGTAGAGCTGTTTGGAACTTATGTAGACCCCACTATTCGGGATCGTCTCTTGTCCTCCAAGGGTGTTTTGGAAGAAAAAAGGCCAATTTCTATATTGTTCTGCGACATTCGAAATTTTACAACTCTATCCGAACTGAGTGGTCCTGGGAAAACCATTGGCATGCTCAATCATTATTTTGCCCAGTGGGAACAATTGGCGTCCCAACATGGGGGCGTTATTAATAAATATATTGGCGATGCAGTCATGATTCTTTTTGGTATCAATGACAATCCTGAACTTTCAGCAGAGCAAGCAGTTTCATGTGCCGCAGCGTTTAACCATGAATTTAAAAAATTAAATCAAGAGCTTCTAGACTTGAAGCTGCCTATGGTTGAAGGCATTGGTATTGGCATACATTATGGGGAAGTATCTCTGGGGAATATAGGGGGCAGTCGACGAAGAGAATTTACGGCTATAGGGGATAATGTCAATATTGCTTCTCGACTTGAAAGTTTGACTAAAGAACTTGAATATACTGAGACAACGCCTCTCCAAATGCTCATTTCAAAATCTGTTTTTTCATCTTTACCTGTAGCACTTCAAGAACAATTTTCTTTCAATGGCTCGGTGCACCTAAAAGGCAAAGATGCATTGGTAGAAATTTTCCAGTGGAAAAAGAACGCATAGGGAGATTGGTTAATGTCACTAAAAAAAATTCAAAATCCAGCATTGTTCCAAGGGAATCTTCAGAAAAAACATTATTTTGAAGGCTGGTATTTTAAGCAGGTGTCTGGGGACGGCAAGCATACCGTGGCATTTATACCTGGAATCAGCATGGACGGCGCTGACAGTCACTGTTTTGTACAGGTCATTCTCTCGCCGAACATTCAAACCTATTATTTTAAATATCCACTAGATCAATTCAGCACTACGGAAAAACCTTTTTCTGTGAAGGTGGGAGAAAGCGTCTTTTCTATGGAAGGCTGTCATATTGCCCTTAACGACACCTCACAAAGCAACCCTCAAGGCATTTCAATCGATGGTGATCTGTACTTTTCAAATCTTAATCCAATCCAGTCCTCATTATTAATGCCTAATATGATGGGCTTTTTTGCCTACATACCTAATATGGAATGTAATCATGGGGTTCTCAGCATGAATCATCAGTTGAAGGGTCGTATTGAGATTGGGAAACAGCAGAGTCTGGATTTTGATGGGGGGAAAGGTTACATTGAAAAAGATTGGGGAACTTCCTTTCCAAGGGAGTATATTTGGATTCAGGCAAATCATTTCGAAAAGAGCGACTGTAGTTTTATGTGCAGCATTGCCACAATCCCCTTTGGGCTCTTTTCCTTTAAAGGACTCGTTGCAAACTTACAAGTAGATGGAACAGAATATCGCTTTGCCACTTATAATGGTGGGAAGGTGAATAACTTTAATGTTGAAACAAATCGCATAGGATTTGACCTTACAAAAGGGGATGTGACCCTTTCTTGTGAAGGGGTGCTTATGGAGTCAGGTGAGTTAAAGGCTCCTAAAAACGGGGAGATGCTAAGAACCATTAAAGAAGGTCTTAGTGGGGAAGTTACTCTAACCCTCAAGCGAAAGGGACACCCACCACAGGTCTTAAAAAGCGATTGCGCAGGTATTGAAATCGTGGGAGACGGATATTAGGAGGCGTATATGAAGTATAAAGTTATGAGAAAGCAGGAAAATAGCAGAGACTGTCTGGTGTGCGGATTAGAAAATCCTTATGGCCTTAAAGCTTCCTTTTATGAACTGGAGAATCAGGAGTTGATAGCTATCTTTGAGCCCCACAACCATTTACAAAGCTATCCGGGGAGACTTCATGGGGGCATTGCAGGGGCAATTCTGGACGAAACCATCGGCAGAGCCATTATGATCCAAGAACCTAATTTATTTGGCGTAACGGTAGAACTGTCTCTAAAATATAGAAAACCTGTCCCTCTAAATGTGCCATTAAAAGTGGTGGGACGCATTACAAATGTAAAGAGTCGAACCTTTGAAGGTTCAGGTGAAATTCTTTTGGAAGATGGAGAAGTCGCCGTGACTGCCACTGGCAAGTATTTCAAAATGGCCATCGATAAAATTTCGGACATGGGCACAGAAGAAATGGATTGGGATGTTTTCAAAGAAGAGAATGATCCAGAACACTTTGACTATTAACCACATTCACACTTAGTTCATAATTCCTAAATAATTTTTTAACAAACCCTTCATTCATTCTTTACACTTCGTCAATACTTCCATAATAAACACTTGCTACTATAAGAGTGTCGGTAGCTTACATATTTGGAAACTTAAACGGAGGTAGAGCATATGACACATCAATGTACAATAGCAAACCATTCAAACGATTTAGTATACAGAGCCAAAGAACTCAGCTTGTCTACAGCAGCATTAAACAATACATATTTAACAGTAGTGGAGAAAGTAGCATCGAACCCAGTAACTATTTGTGGTGACTGCCCAGTGTGTAGAAAGATTTACAATGAAAAGCTAGAAGAGTATTCTAAGCGTTTTAAAGTGAGTGCATAAAAATGGATAATGTACCAATTTTGACTTATAGCTTTCATAAGCGTACAATGAGATGAGCTCTCGTTTTTTCAAGATTGCTCATACGCCAATGGAGGTGTTTTGATGTCAGATCTAAAGAACAAGATTGAAAACCTTAAGGATAAAGCTGAAGGTGAGATACAAGAAGTTGTAGGTAAGGTTACTGGCAACGAGGAATTGGAACTAAAAGGTAAACTTAAGAAAAAAGTCGTTGAAACAAAAGAAAAAATTGCGGATATGAAAGACGAAGCCATCAATAAGATTAACGAAAAAATTGATGAAACGAACAAAAAATAAATCTACGGATTTAGAATTCAATCATAATGATTAAACTCACTTAAATATTGAAATGCAACCATCCTAATAACAATTGGTCATATTATTTGACCGAAAAGTAGTAGGAATGGTTGCATTTTTTATGCTTGGAATCCTCTGCTTTGCATATAATTAAATTTATGCAATAATCGAAAAGTATATTTTATTTTTTATAGAAAGGAATCTATTAAATGTTAAATACAAGTTCTTTGTTAACCATTTCAGACCCTGTTGACTTTATGACAGAGGGACTTGGGGGTATGCTGGTTATTGTATTTGTAATGCTACCATATCTCTTATACTACTATAACTTAAAATCAAAGAACTTAATGAGCAGAGGACTGAAAATGGAATTTTGGTCAACCAAAGGTTCGGGTATGTTATTGGGTAGTATCGGAATTGGGATTTATGAACTTGTATCCACCTTTATTGTAAAACTTCCGCCCGTTTTCATCGGTATTTTTGGTGGATTAGTTTTTTTGCCCCTTTTACGAAAAGAAATCAAAATAAGTAAACTTGAAGAATATTACAGAACTCATGGTGACACCATCCTAAAAGAAATACCAGCTTTTCCAGAACCCAAAGAATTGGAGTTTGGAGCTATTTACTCAATACTAGGAAACCTTGCAGTAAAGCATCCACGTTTTAAAAAAGTATCTATAGTAATTTCAATACCAATTATATTGATTAAAGCCCTTAAATCGTTCAGTCAAACCAGAAAAGAAGAAAAGGCTTTTTATAACGAAGCACTGAAAGGCAGACCTGTTCACAGGTGGAACTCCAATAAACTGAAAAAAGAAAAGGACAAAATTCGTCTACGAAGTGAGAAAGCCTCGCGTGAAGCTGAAAGAGAGCGCCAAATTTTAGAGCGACAGAAGGCAAAGTGATTCGGTTTAAAAACACTTGCTACTATAAGAGTGTCGGTAGCTTACATATTTGGAAATTAAAACGGAGGTAGAGAATGTGAACCAGCAATGCATAATTGCAAACCATTCAAACGATTTAGTATACAGAGCCAAAGAACTCAGCTTGTCCACAGCGGCATTAAACAATACATATTTACAGTGTTAGAGAAGCCAGCAGCAGAGCCTGTAGCGATTTATGGTGACTGTCCTGTGTGTAGAGGGAAGGATTCTGATCATATATTTCTAAACTCATTTCAATTTTAAAATGCAACCATCCTAATAAAAATGGGTTAAAGAATTTAACCGAAATAAATAGAATGGTTGCATTTTTTATGCTTGGAATGAAAACCTACGAAGAGGTGAGATATTATTGGAGTTAATTTTTAAAACTGTGAATAGGTGCTGGGAATCTGCCACCTCTGGCAATAAAATCATCACTGGCAAAATCGTTGACCTTCATGACTGGGGCAGCGCCTAAAAGACCGCCAAAGTTCACCAAGTCCCCGACTTTTTTCCCATAGGCAGGAATAATTCTGACCGCAGTGGTTTTGTTGTTGATGACTCCAATTGCCGCCTCGTCTGCAATCATTGCAGATAGAGTGGCTGCACTGGTTTCTCCTGGAACGGCAATCATGTCCAGTCCTACAGAGCAAACACAAGTCATAGCTTCTAGTTTGTCCAGAGACAGGGCGCCGCATTGAACCGCCGCAATCATACCCTCGTCTTCGCTAACTGGAATGAAGGCACCGCTAAGGCCTCCTACATGGGATGACGCCATGACGCCACCTTTTTTAACGGCGTCGTTAAGCATGGCGAGGGCGGCTGTTGTACCGTGGGTGCCACAGACTTCAAGCCCCATTTCTTCTAGTATTCTGGCCACGCTGTCTCCAACCGCTGGGGTAGGTGCTAGGGAAAGGTCTACAATGCCGAAGGGAATATTCAGTCGTTCAGAAGCTTCATTGGCTACCAGTTGACCCGCTCTTGTAATTTTAAAGGCAGTCCGTTTAATGGTTTCAGCCATGACGTCAAATGAAGCACCCTTTACTTTTTCAAGGGCCGATTTAATAACCCCTGGACCGCTGATCCCAACGTTAATAATAGCTTCAGCTTCACCGACCCCGTGGAAAGCGCCTGCCATGAAGGGGTTGTCTTCCACAGCATTGGCAAATACCACTAATTTAGCGCAACCAATCGAGTCACGGTCTTTCGTAAGAAAGGCCGTTTCTTTCATTATTTTCCCCATGAGGGCAACGGCGTCCATGTTGATGCCTGAGCGGGTGCAACCCACATTAACAGAAGAACAGACAATATCCGTTTGTGATAAAACCTCTGGAATAGAATGAATCAACTTAAGGTCTGATTCTGTAAAACCTTTTTGAACCAAAGCACTGTAGCCTCCAATAAAATTGATACCCACGGCTTTAGCGGCTTTGTCTAAGGCTAAGCCAAAGGGAAGGTAGTCGTGAGTGTTTGAAGCAGCGGCTACCAGTGCCATTGGGGTCACAGAAATACGCTTGTTGATAATGGGAATGCCGTATTCTTTTTCAATGGCTTCCCCTGTGACCACAAGCCGCTCTGCCTTTCTGCAAATCTTGTCATAGATTTTTGCTGTAGCTCTTTTGGGGTCTTCATCGGCACAGTCTAAAAGAGAAATGCCCATGGTGATGGTTCGAATGTCTAGCTTTTCTTCGTCTACCATTTTTATCGTTTCAAGGATGTGGTTAATATTGACCATGTGAGCCTCCTAATGGGTGTGGGTAAGGTCTAGAGACAGTGCATATTCTGGAAAATTTCGTATTTTTGAATGCGAATATCGATGCCAAGCTTTTGAGAAACAAGGGCAAGTTCAGATTGCAGCCCTTCAAAAGGGATGGACATTTCCTTCATATTGACCACCATCACCATGGTAAATAAGTCATCCATAATAGCTTGGTTAATGCTGTCAATGTTGACGGCATTTTCGTAGAATACCTTTGAAATTTCAGCGATGATCCCAACACGGTCATTGCCCAGTACAGTCACGACACTTTTCATTTTTTGATCTCCTTTCAGTCTGTAAAAGTTAAATCCTTAAAGGCCTCTTTGAAAGTTATTGGCACTAAAAAAGCCCGTTCAAAAGAGAACGGGCTGTAGGTAGCAAAGTATATGGCAATAGAATGGTTGGTCGAGTTTTAGGCATTAGTCAAAAGACCAAAACTAAAATTTGAGACCATTTGCAAATATACGTAGCTCTGTCCTTTTACCTGAGAGTTTCACTGAGTTAATCAGCTTTCCCCTTCGGTGCCCTTTCGAGTCTCTCCAGAGTTCTGTCCATACACCGGTTGCACTAAGCTTCCGGAGACTTCATTCAGAATCGCCCTATGAATATGTCACAATTGGTAAAAGATACGATGCAATTGGCATGCCATAGGTCTATTTAGTTAATGTAGATGATTTTAATCAGAATGGTCTCAGATGTCAATAGAAAATAAATAAGTTAATTTTTCAAAAACCTTTTGTCACAAAAAAATCACCAAATTTTAACGTGTATAATATATACTTTACTTACTTGAAGTAAAAAATCACTTAATTGAGGAGCCTCCTATGAACAAGACAAAAAAACAACTTCTAATCGCAATCGGGGTCATGGTAGTCCTTATCAGTATCTTCAATGTGTTGAGGCGGCCAGAACGACAGTCAGTCACATTCACTATTCACAACGTCATGATGTCCCATTCTGGAACGGGGGAAAGTATCCTTTACCCAGAAACTACGGTGAAAGGTCTACTGACGCGGAAGCCATTTACCTTCAAAGCATTTCATTTTGATAAAGAATTTATTGGAGAGATGACAATTGGCGGTCAACACTATGTCTTTGTGACTCATTATATGGGGTCAAGTACCAATAATTGTTATGTAGGATCTTTAACCAAAGTTGGGGAACCGTCTAGAATTGACCATCCTATTACCTTTAACAAAGACCTTAACGCCTTTATTTTCTCAGACGCAACGTTCGTGACCTACGCTGCACCCGCTAAAGATATGGATGAATTTGACAAGCTGTTTACAACTTTTATGAAGTAACCCTCATAATTGAAGGAGAAAAATGATAAAAATAACGAATTTACTCGTCCCTTTAAACTATGATCAAAATAGCCTAAAGGGCGTCATTGCAGAGAGACTGCAAATAGAAGAAGGTCGTGTGACCAACGTTGAAATAACAAATCTTTCTGTGGATGTTTCCAATAAAGAAGACGTTCGTTTCAAAATGACCGTAATTGTCAGCATTACAGGTTCTGAAAAAGAAGTCATTCAGGGCAAAAAGAAACTTGGCATTACCAGAGATGAGGAACAAGAGCCCTATCAAGTTATTCCAAAACAATTAAAAGAAAGGCCTGTCATTATAGGATTTGGGCCCGCAGGCATTTTTGCAGCCCTTATTTTAGCAGAAGCTGGGGCAAGGCCAATCGTTTTAGAGCGGGGATCAGATGTGGAGCGACGAACTCAAAAAGTTTCTCAGTTCTGGGAAACTGGATTGCTGGACACCAAGACCAATGTTCAATTTGGAGAAGGTGGCGCAGGCACATTTTCAGACGGAAAACTAAAAGTGGGTAAGCGAGACGCCCGTAAAATGAAGGTACTCACTGAATTGGTATCGGCAGGGGCACCTGAAGAGATCATGTATTTGGGAAAACCTCATGTCGGTACAGATCGATTGAAAGAAACCATTAAGCAAATCAGGGAAAAAATTATTAACTTGGGCGGAGAAGTTCATTTTGATGCTTTAGTGACAGGTTTAGAGATTAATGAGGGTCAAATAAAGGGTCTTGTCTATGCAGAAAATGGGGAGAGTAAAAGTCTTTCTGCAGAAAGTGTTATTTTAGCCATAGGCAACAGTGCCAGAGACACTTTAGTGCACTTACAAAAGTGTGGTGTCGCTTTAGAACAGAAAAATTTCTCTGTAGGACTTAGAATTGAGCATACTCAAGCCATGATCAATCAAATACAATATGGAACTTTTGCCAATTCCCCCGCCCTCAGTGCGGCAGATTACAAAATGGTAGTCCATTTGGAAAATGGGAGAGGGGTATATACTTTCTGCATGTGCCCTGGTGGTGAGGTGGTTGCAGCTACTTCTGAAGAAAACGCTGTGGTGACCAATGGTATAAGCGATTTTGCCAGAGATGGACGAAATGCCAATACAGCCCTCCTCGTCACGGTGAATACTTCAGATTTGGAAAGCACTGATCCACTTGAAGGGATTCGTTTCCTTAAGAAGATTGAAGAAGCAGCATTTATTGCAGGTGGCAGTAATTACAAAGCGCCAGTTCAAAAATTGGAGGACTTTTTATTAAATCAAGAGTCAAAAGATTTTGGTGTCGTAAAACCAACCTATAAACCGGGAACCCATTTTGCCAAGGTGGAGTCCTATTTGCCAGACTTTGTGGCCTCTGCCCTAAGAGAAGCAATTTTAGAAATGGGTCTTTGGATGCCCGGTTTTGCCAATCCAGACGCTGTCTTAACGGGTCCGGAAACGAGAAGTTCTTCGCCTGTTAGAATTAAAAGAGATGAGCAGTGTGAAGCAATTGGCATAAAAGGCCTATACCCCTGCGGAGAAGGTGCCGGTTATTCAGGTGGCATTATTTCAGCGGCAGTGGACGGTATGATTTGTGCAGAGAAAATACTCGAAAATAGTTAGAATAAAAACCTTTAGACTCAAAAATGTCAAAATCACTTAAGAGGATGTGAAACCATGAAACCAGCTCACTTAAACGCCTATGAACTGACCCATGACAAAACTAGATTTACCGCAGAGGACTTATTACCTCTGTACAAACAGACTTACTGGGCGAACCAGCGTCCCCTGGAAATTATTCAAAAGAGCCTTGAAAATTCATTGGTCTATGTCGTTTTCTATGAAAATCAGCCCATCGCCATGCTCAGACTCATTACGGACTATGCAACTTTTGCATACTTATGCGATGTCCTTGTGGATGAAAGCCATCGGGCAAAGGGGATTTCTAAATGGATGTTGGCAGAAGCCTTTGATCACCCTGAAATCAAGAATTTAAGACGCATATGCCTCATGACCCAAGACGCTCAAGGCTTATACAGACAATTTGGATTTGAAAATATTGAGTTTCCCGACAGATACATGGAAATTTTGAGAAAATAGAAACACGGAGAGTTATCCCTAACTACTCCGTGTAAATTTGCTGATCCCCTTGAATGATACTCTGAATGGTTTTGTTAATGCTATCAATAGCGCAACTTAACTTTTTATCAGCAATGCACTGATACAACTCATAATTATTTCGATACAAGGCGTCTATGCCATGAATTCGGCAATAGCGTTCCCAAAGACTTCGGATTGGAAACTTTGAGGAACTAAAAATCAATGGCAGGAAAGTATTGCCCGAAATGACGCTGAGTTCATGGTGGAAAAGGTAGGCTTGTTCAGCTGCCTTTTCTGGGGTTGTTGATGCCTTAAGCTCATCGAGAATGTCACTCAGCTTAGACAGCTCATCTGCAGTGATTTTAGGAATGGCCAATTGGACAGCAAGGGTGTCCATAATCATTCTGACCTCCAAAATAGACTTGATTTCACTTTTTCGAAGCATCCCACCGTTATAACCCATTATTGAAATAAACGTCTCTAAAGTCCCTTCCCGGCGATAGTCGGCCACAAAAGTCCCACTCCTAGGTTTAATCGTTAAAAAACCCTTTTTAGCCATTTCTGCAATTCCAGCATTAACCACAGTTCTGCTCACTTGCATCATCTCTGCAAGCTCTCTTTCTGATGGCAATTGTGAACCAATTTCTAATTTGCCTGAGAGGATTCGACTTTCCAGCTCTTTGACAAATAACTCTTTTAGGGTCGGTGCGCTTAATTTAGAAAACTCCATAAAAACCTCCTGATATTTGACACTGGTCAGACCAGATACCAGTTATTAATATATCATTTTTTAATATACAATTCAATCAAAATGTCTAAAAATAGCTTGAAATTACCATATGTTACATTGACATATCCATCTAATCATAATAAAGTTTTAACAAACAATTGTTATACTAAAACTGGTATGACCAGTAAAATGTTAATTGAGCGGAGGGAAGAAAGCATGAATCCTTATAAGATTCTTGAAATTAAAGAAAGTGTGTTTGAAGACAATGATCGACAAGCAGATTTGCTCAGAGCAGATCTCAAAAAAGAAAAAACATTTTTGCTAAACCTCATGTCGTCACCGGGTTCTGGAAAAACAACTTCTCTTTTGAGAACCATCGAGGCGTTGAAAGATGAAATGCGCATTGGCGTCATGGAAGCGGACATCGACTCAGACGTGGACGCCAACACTATTTCTAAAACGGGAACGAAAGTCATTCAACTCCATACAGGTGGCATGTGTCACTTGGACGCAGACATGACAAGACAAGGTTTGCAAGGTCTTGGGACGGAAGAAATTGATTTTGCTGTTCTTGAAAATGTAGGCAACTTGGTATGTCCTGCAGAGTTTGACACAGGGGCTTCTAAAAACGCAATGATTTTAAGCGTTCCTGAAGGCGATGATAAACCTCTTAAATATCCACTCATGTTCTCAATTGTAGATGTGGTTTTGATTAACAAAATGGATATGATTGAACACTTCGATTTTGATGTGGAAGCGGTAAAGACGCGCGTACACAAACTCAATCCTAAAACGAAGGTCATTCCAATCAGCGCACGTACAGGGGAAGGGATGCAAGAATGGACGAATTGGTTGAGAGACCAAGTTCAATCATGGAATGCATAATATAGAAATAGACATAAAAAAATCAATGTGGGGGTAATGAAAAATGACTAAACCAAAAGTACTGGAACTGGCTAATAAAATTGCTGCAGGGATTACAGGCGGCGTTGTCAAAGTCAAATATACAGACCCTGAATACAAAATTCTTGAGCCTGTGACTACGGACGAGATGGCAAGTATTGCCCTTTGTCTTGAAATCAGAAAACCTAAGAAAATCAAAGAAGTTGCTGCTCTATGTGGAAAGCCTGAAGCTGAAGTTGAAGCTATTTTACGTAAAATGGCAATCGACGGTTCTATCAAAATGGAAGAGCTTCATGGAGAAGATGAATTTTTCTTGGAACTATATGTGCCAGGTGTTATGGAATATATGGTTGCCAATAAAGAAAACGTTGAAAAGTACCCTATCATTGGCGAGTGTTTTGAAGAATACACACGTAACTTAGGCGGACTTTTAGCAGGGAACTTGCCTGTAGGTATGGGCGTTATGCGTGTCATCCCAATTGAAAGCGCAATTGAAGGGGACACGAGAAGAGCCTCTTATGAAGAAATCACTTACCTCTTAAACAAACATGACAAATACTCTGTAGCTGATTGTGCTTGCCGTACTTCTATGAGAATCATTGGCGAAGGCTGTGGTCATACTATAGAAGATATGTGTATTCAACTTGGCCCAGCGGCTGATTTTTACATTCGTACAGGCAGAGGCAGAGAAGTAACGAAAGAAGAAGCCATCGCTATCTGTTTACAAGCTGAAAAAGAAGGTCTTGTTCACCAAATTCCTAACTTGTCAGGTCCTGGCGAAGCCCTTGCTATCTGCAACTGTTGCGGTTGTTCGTGTTTCGGTCTTAGAAATGCCAACCTTTACAGAAACCCAGACTTCTCTCGTTCAAACTACGTTGTAAAAGTAGACAGAGATAAATGTGTGGCTTGTGGGGAATGTGTTGAAAATTGCCCATCTAACGCCCTTACACTTGGACAAAACTTATGTACAAAAGGTCCAGTTCCTGTAGAAAAAGTGAAAGATACACCATTTGACACCAAATGGGGCGCAGATAAATGGAACCCTGAGTACCGTCATCGTAAAATGGTAGACTCAGTGGGTACAAGCCCATGTAAAACAGAGTGTCCTGCTCATATTGCTATTCAAGGTTACATTAAAATGGCGTCACAAGGCAGATATAGAGATGCCCTTGAACTCATCAAAAAAGACAATCCATTCCCAGCCATTTGCGGACGTATTTGTCCAAGAAACTGTGAGTCGGCTTGTACAAGATCTGAGTTAGACGAACCACTTGCAGTAGATGAAATTAAGAAATTTATTGCAGATCAAGACTTAAAAGCTGAACATCGTTTTGTCCCAGAAAAAATCACAACCAGACCTGAGAAAATTGCAGTTGTAGGCGCTGGTCCTGCTGGACTCTCATGTGCTTACTACTTAGCTGTAAACGGCTACCAAGTAACAGTCTTTGAAAAACAACCTAAACTGGGCGGCATGATGACTCTTGGTATTCCAGCTTTCAGATTGGGCAAAGATATCGTTAACGCTGAAATTGAAGTTTTAAGAGAAATGGGTATTGTCTTCAAATCAGGCGTAGAAGTGGGCAAAGATGTGACCCTTAAAGAACTCAGAAACCAAGGCTTCAAAGCGTTCTATGTGGCAATTGGTGCACAAGCAGGCAGAAGCTTAGGTCTTGAAGGTGAAGAAGCTGAAGGCGTATTCACTGGGGTTGATTTCCTTCGTAAAGTCAGCTTAGGTGAAGACTTAAGATTAAGCGGACCAGCTATTGTTATTGGGGGCGGCAATGTTGCCATCGACGTGGCAAGAACTGCTGAAAGAATTGGCGCAACTCAAGTAGATCTTTATTGCTTAGAAAGCAGAGAACAAATGCCTGCTTTGGAAGAAGAGATTGAAGAAGCACTTTCTGAAGGCATTGTCATGAACAACTCATGGGCGCCAAAGCGCATTGTGACTGAAAATGGCAAGGTGACTGGCGTTGAGTTCAAAAAATGCGTAGCAGTATTTGATGCAGCTGGAAAATTCAACCCACAATACGATGAGAAAGACACTAAAATTGTAAAAGCCAACCACGTTCTCTTGTCAGTTGGACAAGGCATGGATTGGGGCGGTTTGTTAAAAGAATCTAAAATGGAACTCAATCCAAATAACACCATTAAAGCGGATCGCATCACTTTCCAAACAGGTGAGCCAGACGTCTTTGCAGGTGGTGACGCTTTAACAGGTCCTAAATTTGCCATCGATGCGATTGCCCTTGGTAAACAAGGTTCTGTATCTATTCACAGATATGTTCATGGAGATAACTTGAGCATTGGCCGTGAACGTGAATACCATGCCCTTGATAAAGATAACCTTAAAATGGAAGGTTATGACGCAATGCCTAGACAAAAAACTGTTCATGTAGATGGTAATTTGTCAAAAGTGACTTTCACAGATTTGCGTGTGACTTTAACAGAAGAGCAAATCAAAAAAGAAACTGAGCGTTGCTTAGGTTGTGGCGCAGTAGTACCAGATCATTACCAATGTGTAGGCTGTGGCTTATGTACAACAAAATGTAAATTTGAAGCCATTACCCTTGAAAGAAAATACGACACTGGCGGTACTTCTTTCGACAAAATGAAACCAATCGTTATCAAACATGCCCTTAAGCGTCAAGGCCGTATTTTGATGAGAGCGCCTAAGCGTATGATCCAATCTATGATGCACACAGACAAAAGCAATTAATTTTACTGTAAGAGGAGGTGAACTCAAATGCACGAATTAGGGATCGTTATGAACGTGATCAGTACGGTTGAAAAGTTTGCAAAGCAGAACAATGTCACTAAAATAGACACCTTGGTTCTGCAGATTGGTGAACTCTCCTCCATGATTCCCAGATACATTGAAGCGTGTTTCCCAGCCGCTGTAGAAGGGACAATCATGCAGGACACTAAGCTGAAAATTGAAGTCATGCCCGGCAATGCGCTTTGCCATGGGTGTCAAACTGTTTTCAATCTGATTGAACACAAGCAGGTTTGTCCAAAATGTGGCGGTGTGGAATGGGAAATTTTGAGCGGAAAAGAATTTAACATCAAAGAGATTATTGCCTGTTAATTAATGTAATTTCAATTTAATAGTAGGTTAAGAGAAATCCCGTACAATTTTGATATACTAAAATTTGTACGGGATTTCTTTTGCATTGAAACCTAATGGAACCTATTAAAAGGAGTATGTGAGATGGAAGCTATAAAAGAATATTTTATGAAAGCTAATAAAAAATCTTATAAGAAATGGATTGGTATTGCCTTGGTACTGGTCTTATTGCTCTCAACAGTGGGTTTAGGACCCATCAGCATTAACTTGTACAGTTCTCAAGTGGATAACGGGTCAGTGGGCACCAATCTTGGCGGTGGCTTAGATTTTGATAAATACAGATACGAAATAAACCACTATTATAAAAAGGATAAGGTGGGGTCCTTTCACTTTGAAAACGGAACCGAGACGCCTAAGGCCATGGACATGAACATCGTCTTTAAAGCCGTCACAGAGGAACCTAAATATAGCGGCAACTATTTCTTACCTTTTTATAAAACCTACAAGGTAGATTATGTCAGCAATATGGTATTCGATCAGGAAAAGACAACCATTAAATACAATACGGACTTCAAGACCAAAATAGAAGGCACTCTGACCATAAAAGTAATTGGTCTCTGCACGTTTGGAGAAGCTAAGAAGATTGCAGAGAAAGCCATCATAGCCTCTGTTAATAAATACAATAGCGATCAAATGGGTAGGGAAATGAATAAATAAATGATGAAGCAGAGTAAGTGTAACAAAACCTTACCTCATACGTTTTAAGTATGATGGGAGTGATTTTCATGAGAATAAAAATTGCAATTGGCGTAATTATTTTAGCTGCTATAACGCTGTTTTTATTAAATGGCAAAAGTGTGAATGAAGTGATTGAAAGTAATAGCACATTGCCTTATAAAATTAACAGCCAAGCAAATGTAGACAACGGGAAAATTGTTTTCTACGAACATACCAATCAAAACGATTTTACAGCCTCCCTTTTACAGAAATCAATTATCGGTTATAAACTCGTATATACGGGAAGCCAAGGCGATTTGAAAAGAAGTGTTGATGAAAAGGGAATGACGGTAATGTATTTTCCTGAAATCAAAGGGACTTCAACGCCGCTGTTATTTGGTGTTGTAGGCTTACCTGAAATTGAGCAAGTCATCGTTAAAGATTCGGCAACAGGAAAGGAACAAGAAGCAAAAATCATCAATACCGACCATCAGAGAATTTGGATCCTTGACCTTAACAATTTAAAATTTGATAAAGTTGTTATTTTAGGTAGGTCAAATGACAAGCGTATTGTGGTTGAATTGGAAGAGTTAAAGCTATCTAAGTGATACTCTAAAAGAACTGGAACGGAATTAATATTAAAAATTCAACAGCCAAAGAGGCTTTTCCATCAGAATGAAATAATTCTTTTGAAAGGCACCTTTGGCTGTTTGTATGTTTTATAATGGGTACATACATAAAGCAAGTCCGAAAAAACAAGAAGGAGAAATACCATGACCCTGAAAGAAGCCTTTGAAATAGCAGAAGTCTTGGAAAATGCTAACCCTAAGACTTTGGAAAGCCTAGAACAAATGGGCAGACTGAAAAAATTAAAAAAGGGAGAGCACCTTTTCGTAGACAAGGAAGTGGTGAACAATTTTTATATTGTCATCAGTGGCATGGTATCTTTATACAAGTCCAACAGTTTAGGTGAGAACAAGGTCGTCTTTGTCTATGGTAAAGGGAAAGCCCTCAACGAGGTCATTCTCAACGGGTTGCCTGCTTCTATCAGTTGTGAAGCCATGAGCGATGCGGTCATTCTTTCCTTTCCCGTCCCACAGCTTCTAGAAATCATGGCGCAGGACTTTGGACTGACCAAAGCCATTATGGACTCCATGTCCATTAAAATTAGGCGTCTGTACAGACAGTTGAAAAATACGTCTAACGTTATTCGAATGGACAAAAAAATAGCAGCAAAACTTTGGAAATTATCTATGGACTATGGTATTCCTTGCGACCAAGGGGTAGAAATTGACATGAACCTGACCATTACTTATTTGGCAGACATGATGGGCTCTAAGCGTGAGACTATTTCAAGGCAGCTAAAATTATTAACCGATGAAGGTCTCGTTATTCATAAAAATAATCGATTTATCATTCCAAATTGTGATAATCTCAGCGCTTATTTTAAAAAGGGCTAAACGCGCTACAATAAACCTCGAATTTTATAACCATAACCGTGATATAAATCACGGCGGTATATAGATGTATTTGCTATGATGATATCAAATCTAACTTTGTTATTATTCTATCAATCTAAGGGAATCGAGGAGGATCAACATGTATACAGAAGCTTACACCGCTATGATGAAAGCGGCCAAAACCAAAATTGATTTTTTAAAGGAAAATCCACTAGGTTATCTTTTAGCGTCCGCGATGGCAGGGATTTTTGTCGGATTTGGAATATTGCTGATTTTTACTATTGGCGGTCTGTTAAATGGACAAGGTTCAGCTAAAATCGTTATGGGGGCTTCCTTTGGGATAGCACTCAGCTTAGTCATTATGGCTGGAGCGGAGTTATTCACGGGCAACAATATGGTCATGACAGCGGGAGCACTTGGAAAAACTGTTAAATGGTCAGATGCAGTGAAAATTTGGATTTATAGCCTTCTAGGAAACTGGATTGGGGCCGTAATATTGGCAGCATTTTTCTTCGGAACAGGTCTTGCCAATAGTCCTACAGGAGAGTTTATTGCAAAAGCCTCGGCGGCTAAAATGAGCATTCCACTTTTGCCTTTATTCTTAAGAGCGTTTCTTTGTAACATGTTAGTCTGTTTGGCAGTTTGGTCATCTTTCAAATTGCAGTCGGAAAGCGGTAAACTCATTATGATTTTCTGGTGTTTATTCGCCTTTATTACAACGGGCTTTGAGCACAGCGTTGCCAATATGACTTTGTTGACCGTATCGCTCTTTTCTCCCTTCGATGCAGCAATTAGCTTGAATGGTTATTTTTACAATATCTTAGTAGTTGTTGTAGGCAATATGGCAGGTGCGATATTTGGACTGGCTATTCCTTATTACTTTATTTCTAAGAGAAAAGAGGCTGCCTAGTGGGATTTAAAATTGACAGCTTAGTAATGAATGAAATTTTTAAGGATTTATCTCAAACTTATGAAATATATGCGCCAACCCGTATCCAAGGGGGTGGCGCTTTTTCTGACACGGACTCCGTCAGGTATGAAAAGATTCAAAAGGCAGAAGACATTGAATTTGATCTAAAATCCAATTTCTCATTTAAAGAAGTACTCTTGCCTCTTTCACAAACCTTGTTCTATTTTACAGAAGAGCAGATCAAAGAAGCAGACGGACCTAAGAAGGGTGCTATAGTTTTCCTCAGAAGTTGTGATCTGCACTCGGTAAAACGACTAGACGAAATTTATTTAAGAAATGGTTTTGAAGACTATTACTATAAAAGACTGAGAGAAAACATCAAATTTGCTTTGATAGGCTGCGACCATTCCTATGACAATTGCTTCTGCGTCAGTATGGGCACCAATCAAAATACGGACTACGACTTTAGTTTAGCGCCAAGCGAACAGGGCGGTTATAAAGTTGATTGCCCTTCCCATGAGATGAGTGCTGTCTTTAAAAAATATCCTTTAGAAGAAGAACAAGTAACAGCTGCCTACGTCACAGCGAATGACATTCAAGTGACAATTCCAGAGGGCATTTCCATTGCAGTGGCAAAGTCTAAAATTTGGGATGAATACGATGCAAGATGCATCAATTGCGGCAGATGCAATTTTGTTTGCCCGACCTGTACCTGTTTCACTATGCAAGATATTTTCTATACTGACAATGGTAAAGCTGGCGAAAGAAGAAGAGTCCTGTCTTCTTGTATGGTTGACGGCTATACAGATGTTGCAGGCGGCGGTCAATATCGGAAGAAAAATGGCCAGCGAATGAGATTCAAAACCCTCCATAAAGTGTACGATTTCAGTGAAAAATTTGGTTACCATATGTGTGTCGGTTGTGGCAGATGCGACGATGCCTGCCCCGAATACATTTCGTTCTCAAATACCATTAACAAACTGGAAAGTGCAGTCAAGGAGGTCAAGGACAATGAATAAAAACGAATACATTCCGTTTATTTCAGAAATTAAGGACGTTATTAAACATACAGAGATTGAATACACTTTTAGAATGGCATTTGAAGGGGACGTTAAGCCAGGGCAATTTTTTGAAGTTTCTCTGCCGAAGTTTGGTGAAGCACCCATATCTGTTAGTGGTATTGGCGAAAAAACCGTAGACTTGACCATTCGTAAGGTTGGAAAAGTCACAGAGGAAATATTTGAAAATTATATTGGGGACAAACTCTTCCTCAGAGGTCCTTACGGAAATGGATTTGAAGTCGAAAATTATAAAGGTGCAGAGTTGGTCATCATCGCTGGAGGCACTGGGGTTTCACCTGTACGAGGGGTTATTGAACACTTCTCGGAAAATCCAGACCAAACCCTGAGCACCACTTTGATAGCAGGGTTTAAGTCCCCTAAAGACATTTTGTTCAGAGATGATTTTATAACTTGGGAAAAGAACATGAAGGTTATTATGACGGTGGACGCCAATGAGGGGGATGTTTCTTATCCTGAAGGATTGGTGACGGCCTATATTCCAAATCTGGAATTGGAATCTGTTGAAAATGCCATTGCCGTGGTAGTTGGTCCTCCTGCTATGATGCACTTCTCTGTTTTGGGACTCCTTGAAAAAGGTCTAAAAGAAGAAAATATTTGGATTTCTCAAGAACGGAAAATGTGTTGCGGCATTGGAAAATGTGGTCATTGCAAAGTCAACGACACTTACATTTGTTTAGATGGGCCTGTCTTCAACTACACTAAGGGCAAACACTTGATTGACTAAGGGGGTAACGGAAATGGACATGAATACCAAAGTACTGAAAAAGAATGCCTTTCGCGTTACCAAAACCCGTGGCGTGACAGCGTCTAGAGTGAGAGTGCCAGGAGGCCATTTAAAAGCGGAGTATCTTTCTAAACTTCAAGAAATTGCAGAGACTTACGGTAACGGAACCGTTCATATTACCAGTCGTCAAGGCTTTGAAATTCCGGGAATCGCTTTTGAAGATGTAAACGCGGTCAATCTGCTTTTACAGCCCATCATTGAAGGGCTTGAAATTAATCAGACAAACCCAGGAACGGGCTACCCAGCTGCAGGGACGCGGAATGTGACGGCTTGTATTGGCAATAAAGTTTGCCCATATGCTTGTTATGAAACTTCTGGTTTTGCTAAGCGAATTGAAAACGCCATTTTTCCAAATGACCTCCATTTTAAGATTGCTTTAACAGGCTGTCCGAACGACTGTGCCAAAGTGCGTATGCATGATTTTGGCATTATGGGCATGTCTGAACCAGAGTACAACATGAATCGGTGCATCGATTGTGGTGCCTGCGTGAAAAATTGTACCCGAAAATCTGTAGGAGTATTGGAAACGGTGAACTATAAAGTGACCCGAAATGCAGAGCGGTGTATCGGTTGTGGAGAATGTGTCTTGGCGTGCCCAACGGGTGCGTGGACGAGAAGTGCTGAGAAACGCTATCGCTTAACCCTAATGGGTAGAACGGGGAAGAAAAACCCAAGACTTGGGGAGGACTTCATTAAATGGGTGGATGAGCCCACTATTATCAAAATTATTCTCAATACCTACGACTATGTGAAAGCCCATATTGACACAAATGCCCCAGGGGGTAAGGAACATATAGGGTATATCATTGATCGAACTGGATTTGAAACGTTCAAAACTTGGGCGTTAAAAGATGTGGTCTTGCCAAAGGGCGCAGAAATAGCCTCTCCAATTTACTGGAACGGGATTAAATACTAAAATATAGCAGCCAAAGGGACTTTTCTATGAGAATGAAATAATTCTTCTGAAAGGCAACTTTGGCTGTTTGTCTGTTTGATAAAGGGTATTAGAAAAAGAGGCAATTTAATAAAGAGGATGAAATTTTATTAAAAAAAGAAGCAATTTATTGAAAAACTTTTAAAACGGTAACTAAGGTTACATACCCGACTGATTAAATCGGATATGATAAGGACAAGTTCAGCAGATCAAAACCACAGCATCTTTTGAGAAGAGGAGGATTATCATGGCACAACCGATGTACGGCAATCTTCAAAAAATAAAAAATGGTAAGCGTGTGTATAGCATTACCCCAAGAATTCCAGGCGGTTTTATTAGCCCGAGCAATCTTGAAAAATTCGCCCAAGTGGCTAGAACCTTTAAATGTGCCATCAAGCTCACATCGGGACAACGGATCATGTTGATTGGTCTGAAAGAAGAAGATGTGCCGAAAGCCTATGAGGCGCTTGGCATGGAACCTTCGGTGAAAAGTCAGTACTCTGTCAAAAATGTTGAGATCTGCCCAGGGGAAATTTGCAAAAGAAGCAGACAAAACTCTCTGGCACTAGGCATGCGTCTTGAAAAACGATTTTACGGGGCACCTGCTCCAAACCGTACAAAAATAGGAGTCGTAGGTTGTCTCAATGCCTGTACCAGTGTCCATTCTAAAGACATAGGCGTTATGGCCGATGAGAGCGGTTTCATAGTCATAGCGGGAGGAAGCGCTGGGTATCACCCAAGATTGTCTGACCGCATTGCAGAACAACTCACAGAAGATCAGGCTTTTATCATGGTGGAAGCCGTTTATGATTACTATTGCGAAAAAGCCCCAATGGGTGAGAAACTGGGAAACACCATAGACCGAATAGGTCTGGAAACCTTTAAAAACGAAGTACTTGAACGATATGAGAAAAAGAAAGTTGGAGGTAAACATGAGTAAATTTTTAGGACCGATTCACTTTTGGCTTCATTCAAAGATAGCCTTACAAGAGGCGATGGAAGTTGCCGCTGAACAAAAATTCAAAGACGCAGGGTATGACCTTTCAACCCTTCAAAAATGGGACGATCTTTACGGCGTACCTAATCCGAGTGAAAATTTGGAGGAGGTTATCAGCCAGGACAACATCCACGGATGGCTTCAAAAGCGCATTGGCTTTGCAGAAACAAGATTTGCAGGAAAAGTCACTCAGCTCAAAACGCAATATGGAGATGAGGTTTTAGAACTGGTCAAACCTGTATTTGCAGCCTACGGCGAGAAAACGGCGCGACAAATTAATGCAGAAGACCGCTGGGATGAAAGCTTACAAGGGGCACATAAAATACTCCACGACCAAATTTTAGAGGGCATGCCTTGTGACCACGCTGGCGCAGTGACCATCAACGAAACAGATCTTTTTCAGTGGAAAAGCGATAGATGTCTTCACCAAGGGTATTGGGTAGCGGTGGATGGAAACCCAGCAGACCACTATGTTTTCAGAGACGCCTTCAACAGCAGTTTCTTAAAACAACTGGGAGACTTGAAATACCAACGCGTGGTAGAAAACGGGATCACTTACTACCAGATGAATCGATAAGTTTTATAACGAAATCTATAATAAACTCACTTACTTTTTAATATTAGGAGGAAAACACATGATTACGAAAGATATGATTATTGCAGAAATTTTGAACGTTAAACCGGGTGCGGCAGAAATATTAATGTCAAACGGGATGGGTTGCTTAGGTTGTCCATCGGCACAAAGCGAGCCTCTTGAAATGGCAGCAAATATTCACGGTTTAAATCTTGAAAAACTACTTGAAGAATTAAACAGATAGAGGTGGGCACATGGAAAAGGGCTTGATTGTGATCAGTCATGGCAGCAGAGTTCCTGAAACAGATCAAATCATGTCTCGATACATTGAAGACATCGCTCAAAGATTATCTTTTGAGCATGTAGAAAAAGCTTATTTGCAGTTTATGAATCCAAATTTGGAGGAAGCTGTGAATAGGCTTTTTGCCTTAGGTATCAGACAGATTATTGTGTTCCCGTTTTTCTTATTAAATGGCAGTCATACAAAAGAGAACATTCCTGCCCAGTTAAACCAATTGGAGCAGCGGTTTGATGGCATTTCATTTACTTACATGGATGTGATTGGATATGACACCACTCTGGCACAGGTTATTTGCGACCGAGTAGAAATATATGCAGGAGGCTCTAAATGATTATCAGAGTGTTCGGGGTCAATCATGAAACTGCCCCTGTGGCATGGCGGGAAGCTATTAGTTTGACAGCGTCTAGAAAAGTTGATTTTTTAAATGATCTTATGGATTTAGGTATTGAAGACAGTGTGTTGCTTTCAACTTGCGGCAGGTTCGAACTTTATATTGCAACGCCAGAAACTGAGGAAGAGTCCATTGAGAATAAGGTCTTTGAAAGTTTGGAAACCTATTTTAACAAACGTGACATGAGAGAACATTTTTATGTCAAAAGTGCAAATGATGGGGTTAGGCATCTATTTAGAGTTGCCATTGGACTAGATTCGGCTGTTTTAGGAGAAGATCAAATTCTCGGGCAAATCAAAGAAGCGCATCAGTTTGCCATGGAAGTGGGCAGCAGCAAGAAAATACTTAACTGTCTTTTTAGAGAGGCGGTTGCAACTGCTAAAGCGATCAAAACAGAGTTGCGAATTTCCGATCATCCTCTTTCGTTGAGTTACATCGGCATCAAAAAAATAAAGGATAAATTTAAAAGTTTGTCTGGGAAAAAGGTTCTTATGATTGGTCTGGGAAAAATGGGACAGCTGGCTTTAAAAACCCTTATTGAGGAAGATGTTTATGAGGTCGTTATTGCCCTTCGGAATTCTTTAAAGGTTCCAGAGGGTTTAAGTCATGACCCGAGAGTTAGGTTTGTGTCTTATGATGATCGATATGTTTACTTAGAAGAGGCAGACATTGTCATCAGTGCTACGTCATCGCCTCATCTTGTGATCAAATCAGAAGAAGTGTTTGGAATTAAATCGGGTGCAATACTTCTGGATATAGCAGTTCCAAGGGACATCGACGCTGAAATTGCTCAAAAGTATGATGTAACGCTGTTAAATGTTGACGGGTTAAAGGATATATCAGAAGAGAATGGGAAAAGAAGGGAAGCTATAGCTCGCGAAGCTGAGGGTCAAATTTTAGCGGCTGTGCAGGCCTTTGACCTCTGGCTTAAATCTGTACAGGCAGATGTGATTTTGAATCTTTGGAATGAAGAAATAAAAATGATACATGAAGATACCATGCATATCTTAAAAAGGAAACTGAGGCATTGTGAACATGGTGAAATGCTTCTGATAGACAAGATGCTCATGTCTTCTCTAAAAAGGCTGATTCGTAAACCAATCAGTGCTCTGAAGACTGAGGATGACCCTGAAATTCAGAGGCAGATGGTAGCGATGCTTATGAAACTGAATAAGGAATAGTGTTCGTCTAAAAGGATTCAAATATTATGTCTAAATATGATAAACTTAGTGTTAGCCAGGGTCGATTAGCAACAAAAAAACACATCAATTGGGAGGTGGGTGAAGTTGGAGATTAATTTTGAATTGACGACAAGTAGAGAAGGCGGCCGTTTTACCTTGTTGATAGACAATCAAAAAGCAGGCGAAGTGACTTATAAATGGGAAGAACAAGATCAAATAGCAATCGACCACACCGAGGTATTTGAAGGTTTTAATGGACAAGGCATAGGTAAAAAATTAATTCAGCACGTGGTTGAGTATGCCCGTGAGAAGGGTTATAAAATCAAAACCATTTGTCCTTTTGCGGCAAAAGTCTTTGATCAAGAAACTGCCTATGCAGACATTCGATATTAGGAGAACACAGAAATGTTATACCTGAACGCATTTACCTTTCCAAATGAAGATTTGGAATTTGACTTTTTTATGGAAATCAAGCGTACTTGCTATGATTCCTTTTATCCCTTTAAAATTTTATCTAGAAATGCCTTAGAAAGACTGGACTTTGAGCCAGTGACCATACTCTATGGGGGCAATGGTTCGGGAAAATCGACTGCCCTCAATGTGATTGCAGAAAAAATGGGTATTTCCAGAGATACCATTTACAATAAATCCAACTTTTTCCCTGACTATGTGAGATTTTGCGGGGCGGACCTCGAAATGGAACTGCCATCAAACAGCAGAATTATTACAAGCGATGACGTCTTTGACTATATGATCAATGTGAGACATATCAACGAAGGCATCGATGATAAGAGAGAAAAATTATTTGACGATTATTTAGATGTTAAATATTCGAAGTTTCAAATGAAATCCATTGATGACTACGAACAATTGAGACGGGTAAACAAAGCCAGAAGCAAAACACAATCAAAATTTGTGAGAAGTGAGTTGATGGACAATGTTCGTGAACGTTCTAACGGTGAGAATGCCTTTCTCTATTTTAGTGAGAAAATCAAAGAAAGAGGGCTGTATCTGTTAGACGAACCAGAAAACAGCCTCTCTCCTAAACGGCAAATTGAACTAATGGCTCTGATTGAAGAAGCTTCACAACGAGAAGACTGTCAGTTTATCATCGCCACCCATTCGCCGTTTCTCATGGCGATGAGAGGGGCAAAAATATATGACTTAGATGAGTCCCCAGTTGACGTCAAGCGATGGACAGAGCTTGGAACTGTAAGAACCTATTTCGATTTCTTTAAGAAGTATGAGGCAGATTTTTAATAATTGCAGTTGAAGAGTCCAAAACTAACTGCAAAGTCTCAAACTTAGAGCTAAATCCCAATCCTTATTGTAAAATCAATAAATCGTCCACATCATAAATTGGATTCGTCATAATAGCTGTTGAATAGAGGAATGGATAATCGTTTTTAAGGTGTTCTACATAATGAAGCCATTGAACCAATAAGTGCCCATAGACCCGTTCGATATCGATCTGAATATGATCCATATTGTCGTAGCTTGGGTTCTTTTTTTGCATTTTTTCTCTCAGTTGAAGCTCTTCTAAGAGATGACTCACCGACATGAGAAGTTCGCTAAAAGTCTCATGTTCTAGAAGTGCAGGGTTTGCAATCAAGTTGATGAGCAAGGTTTTTTGATTTTTGAGGGTTTCAGTTAAAGCCGGGATATCCAACCGAGTGACTTCAATTTTCTTATCCATTTTGCTCACATGCTGCAGGGCTTTTTTGAAGTCTTCAGCTTTCCAGTTATGGCTAATTTTACAAGAAGATTTTAAGCCTGCATATTCGGCATCCAAATGGGAAAAAGATTTGAGTAAAATAAGTCCCATTTCTTGATAAAAGAGTCCCACGAGCATATTTAACTTTTTCACTCGATCTTCCCGTTCACGCTTATCTAACAATTGATCAATAACAATAGTCACAATCAAAACATCCAGCGGAATAAAGGCAATATCACCGAGTAGGTAGAGCATAATGTGGTGTAAATCCTTAAAAATCAAAAAATGAACGCCGTGTAAAATCACTGCTAGAGCGATCAAAATGATTGCAATTTTAATAAGTCTCTTTTTATTTTTCATAAATTCCTCCAATGATAATGATTTGCTATACCAGTGTACACGATGTAGAATAAAATAAATAGTACAATTGTTCAGTTGTAATCACTTTTAAAATACATTTGGACGCTTGGAAAAGCCATAGCGTAGCCGATGAAAAGGACTGATTTTATGATTTTATATTTTAGTGGAACGGGGAACAGTAGTCATGTTGCAGAAAAAATTCAAAGTTTGACTCAAGATCAATTGATTTCCATAAATGAATTGATGAAAATTGAGATAGGAGGGGTTTTTGATTCTGAAATGCCTTTCGTTTTTGTCAGTCCGACCTATGCTTGGCGGTTACCGAGGGTGGTGGAATCTTTCATTAAAAACAGTACTTTTACAGGGAATAAGAAAGCTTATTTTGTAATGACTTGTGGAGCAGACATTGGCAATGCAGAAAAGTATATTCAAACCTTGTGCGAAGAGCTCTCGTTAACTTTTATGGGTGTGAGACCTGTGGTCATGCCAGACAATTATATTACGATGTACCCAATACCTCCAAAGGGAGAAATCACAGAAATGATTCAGAGAGCTCAACCTGTAATCGAAAAAATATCTGAGAGGGTTATTTCGGGTCAACCCTTTGAGAGTGAACAACTGTCATTTACAGATCATTTAAAGAGTGGGGTAGTCAATAAGGCTTTTTATTCAATTTTTGTTAATGCAAAAGGATATTATGCTACAAATGACTGTATAAATTGCGGCAAGTGTGTACTTATCTGTCCTTTAAATAATATTCATATGGAAAACGGGAAACCTAAGTGGGAGAATCATTGTACTCAATGTATGGCATGTATTTGTGCATGTCCTGTGACTGCTATTGAATATAAGAACAAGACTCAAGGCAAAATAAGGTATTGGTGTCCAAACGGAAATGAACTAGAGTAGTAATTCTAATGCCTAGAACAGTGCATAAAACATAAAAGTTTGGGTATAAATACGGTGGGTATTAGTAAGTGTTTATTAGGGAATAAGTCTTTCTCAAACGAAGAAGGTGAATGTATGAAAGTTCAAATTCAACCTGAAGTAAGGACCTTGCTTGAAAAAAATGATTATGCTGTCATCAAAGTCAGTGCAGATCGTGAATGTGTTGGCGCTAATTGTTCAACAGCTTATGAATACCCAAGAATCGATTTTAAAGCTCCAAAATTCGAACGGATTGAAGACTATGACACCTTCAATGTAGATGGTGTAACCGTCTATTTTGAAAAAGCCTTAGAAGTTGTTCCTGAGGTTACATTTGTTAGAGAACATCATCTTTTAAGAGACAAAATCAGAATTGAAGGCTTGCCAACTCCTTCAAATGTAACCCATCATAAGCTTTAATAACGACCTAATTTAATCCAATAAAAGAAATGCGGGACTGCCATAGGGGTGCAGTCCCGCATTTCTTTTTGTAGCTTAAGCAAAGGGGTATTTGCTTAAGCTATTGTGCCCTAAGGCATGTATTTTAATTAATAGGGTTTATTAAGGGATTAAGCTTGTGCGCTTTTTTTGTTCAGAGCTTTCATCAAGAAGTAAACAGGTACGCCGATCAAAAGACCGCCAAGACCCCAAGTGATTTTCTCCATAGATGCTTGTGACAGGAGCCAGAAACTTGTGACGACAGCAACAATAGGAATGATTGGACCAAATGGTACTCTGAAAGTCGATTGAAGTTCTGGGCGTTTTTTTCTAAGCACAATGACAGACAAACAAGTTGGCACGTATTGAGCAAATCTTGAAACCACGCTGATTGCCGCTAACTGAGCAAAACTGCCTGAAAGTGCAAGAGGAAGTGCAAAGGCAACTGTAATCAGAATTGCCATAGAAGGTGTACCAAATTTACCACTTTTAGAAATGGCTTTTGGTAAAAGACCATCTTCTGCAAGGGCTACGCCAGATCTAGGTGTAATAAACGAAGCAGCAATGTTGATACCACCAATTGAAATGAGTGTACCAGCAGTAACGATTAAACCACCCACTGGACCCAGGAATATTTTAGCCGCATCTGCAACAGGTGTCGCAGAATCTGCAAGGGCAGGACCCAATGTGCCAATAGCAACCGATTGAATTAAAAGATAGAAAACAGAAACAATAGCGATAACGGTAATGATTGCTTTTGGAATGTTTTTTTCTGGGTTTTCCATATCTTCTGCAGCAACTGCAATAGATTCAAAACCGGTGAAGGCGTAGAAAATCAGAAGAGCCGCTTCACCAAATGAACCAGGTGTGTAAGTACCGCCAAGGAAAATTGGAGAGAAGTTTGCGCCTTTGATAAAGAAGATGCCCACGGCTGTAAAGAGTAAAAGTGGAATTAATTTGCCAAGGGTAATGACATTGTTTAAAACTTTAGAAATGTTGACGCCTAAAATATTGACAATACCAAGACCCACTAAAATCACAGTAACAATGATGTTTTTAACCATAGGTTCTTGTGCCGCTGGCATAACTGTACCAAGGGCAGTAGCAAAAGCAACAGCCATAGCTGCCCATGCAATAATACCGATTGCCCATTTCATGAAGCCAACTTCAAAGCCTACAAAATCGCCAAAGGCTTCTTTTGCATAGACGTAAGGACCGCCGTTTTTCTTAAATAAACCACCTGCTTCAGCAAAGCAAAGGGCAAGGGAGATGACCAATGCCATGTCAAAGAAAATAACGCCAATACTGGCTGGCCCAATTAAACTAAAAGCTTTATTCGGCAATAGGAAAATCCCTGAACCGATGATTGCGTTTATACCTAGCAGAACGATGCTCCAAAAACCAAATTTCTTCTGTCGCTCACTCATGATTTAACCCCCGAAAGTATAGATTCAGCAATAAGACGATTGAAAATAGCTTGCATGTTTGAATGTTCAGCGCCCATCATTTCTGGGTGCCACTGGGTGCCAACGACAAAGGCTTTGCCCGTCATTTCGATCCCTTCAATAACTGAGTCTCTTGAAAGGGCTGTGACACGAAAACCAGATGCTACTTTTTTAACAGCTAAATGATGGAAACTGTTGGCGCGGACTGCATCGCCTAAAATGTCATGGAGAAGTGAACCGGGTTCTAAGTCTACCATGTGTGTAGGTGTGCTTGGTAATTGTCCTTGTACGTGTTTGATTGTGCAACCTTCTATAAAAGATAAGTCCTGATAAAGACTGCCGCCAAAGACGACATTGAGCATTTGCATACCACGGCAGATTCCAAGAACGGGTTTGCCACTGGCGACAGCAGCTCGAATTAACGCCGCGTCAAACTGATCTCGTTTTGGGCAAATATCCCCTAACTTTTGGGAAGGTTCCTCGCCGTAAAGTTCTGGGTCCACGTCGTAGCCGCCTGAGAAGATAAAGCCATCCACTAAGTTGACCTGGGCACGAATAGCATCTTCTGAATCTGTGACGGGAATGATCAGCGGAATACCACCTGCACGAAGGACAGCTTCAATGTAATCGTTATTGACATAGGCCCGTTCGTAGCCTGGGAACATACCACCTTGGTCATACATCAAGCTTCCGGATATGCCAATAATCGGTTTTTTGCTCATAGTGTTGCCTCCTTTCACGAATATGCTCTTTTATAATTGCAAGGATCGTGCCATAAAAAATACCCACTCTTTTAGAAATTGAAAAATCTTCTAAGAAAGTGGGTTGTTTATTGGCTTGTGAACCCTTTAACTATTTAAAATCAACTGAAATTTTCAGGTCAGAAGCCAATGGTATCAAAAGCGAAATGGGTTAAATAGGTTAAAGATTTGCCTATTATACAACCTATTTTATTTATTTCCTTGTTTACCGGTTACACAACCTGTTCAGTGTTTGTTGTCCCATTTCTGTCAATGTACAGCCTTTTCGTCCTATGTGTGTTTCCACTAGCCCCATTTCACTGAACTTACCTAGAAGCCCTCGAACCTCTCCTTCACTGATGGTAAAGCCTCTCTCTTCTAATAACTTGGCAAGTTGCAAGCGACCACAGCCGTGACTCTGTTTGGTTATTTCGGCGAGAACCTTTAAAGCTTCCAGCACAAGGGGTTGGTCACTTAACTGTTGAATCATTCTCAAATGAGTTTCAATTTCTGGAGAAGCTTTTTGTAAGTCATGAGGTAAATTGTGCAGTCTGATTTGTGTTTCGCACATGAGTGAAATAAAAGCGGCCACATTTTTAACTTCCCGAATATTCCCTGGCCATGTGTAGTCTAACAAAGTTTTGCGAACAGCTTCGTCCATTGTGAGGGACTTTTCCATGAACATTTGCAAAAGGGGAATAATATCATCTTTTCGAAGACGCAATGGTGGTATTTGAAGGGGCAGTACGTTCAATCGATAATATAAATCTTGACGGAAACGACCCTGTTCAATTTCAAAAACCAAATTTTTATGGGTTGCGGCAATGACTCGAACGTCAATGCTGATAATTCGCTGTGAACCAATCCGCATGACCTGTTGTTCTTGTAAAACCCTTAGCAACTTGGTTTGCAACAGAACAGGCATATCTCCAATTTCATCTAAAAAGATGGTACCGTTATGGGCTTGCTCAAATAGACCTCGTTTGCCGTCTTTTAGCGCACCCGTAAAAGCCCCAGGCTCGTAGCCAAACAGTTCACTTTCCAAAAGGGTTTCAGGCATAGCGGCACAGTTGACCGCTACAAAGGGTTGAGCCCCTCTTGGAGAAGCATTGTGAATGGACTGTGCCATGAGTTCTTTCCCTGTACCACTTTCCCCTGTAATAAGAACGGAAAGGTCAGAGGTGGCTAACTTTCTGCCAAGGGCAATGCTTTCTCTCATATTTTCAGAATGGGTCACCAAGTCGTTAAAGGTGTAGCGGGCGACTTGCCCTTGATCTTTCAGTTGTCGGCTTAAGTTCTGTTCTAATTTTCGGATATAGGTAATCTCTTGAAAATTATAATAGACCCCTGTTGGCTGTTCGAACTGCATCATTAGACACTTGTTCACGTTCAACAGCTTATCCTTGAATTTGATGACCTGATTGACAAGGGTTTCATCGGCTAAGATTTCACGGGTGGAAGGGTCGAAAAAGTCCTGAATAAGGAGCTGGCTGAGTGGTTCAGTAATGTTGAACATACGGGCAAAAGAACGGTTGTAGCGCTGAACACGACCAGTGAGGTCTGTCATGAGAACCCCTTCTTCAGAAAGGTTTACAATAGTCTCCAACTCTTCGTTTTTAACAAAGAGTTCCTTATAAGCGTTCTTAATGCCGTTGTCTAGACTTAAAATACTCTCACTGTACTGAATTAAACGCTTATGTATTTCCTTGTCGTCAATTTGAAGCTTGCTGATGATTTCTATAAAAGTAGACACGTCAATACACCGATGCCCTAAGTCGATGATTTCAGAAATGTCTTCTGGCACAAGCTTAGATTCCCCGGGAGTGACGGCAATATGAATGCCTGAATGGTAATTTTCAAGTGGGACAAAACGCAGATGGTCAATCCCAAGTTGGAAGAGCATAGAAATGGTGTCCAAAGTAGTTTCGGGCTTGTCGTTGACCACCAACACTTCTGTGTCTGAAGGAATACGAAACAGCTTGTATACTTCATGCTCATATAGGGTTCGTTTTAAAACGGTAATTTTTTTAACGTCAGAAACGTGGGTTTTTACAGGAAGAACCCGTTCATTGATCATGACCAGAACCACATCTGCATCTATTTGAGCATGAGGCTCCAAGTGATCAAAGAAATAATTGCTAATTTTGATTTGATCCTGAAAGACCACTTTTAAATTGTCCTTCATTACTTTTGCAAGTTCTGAGTCATGGTCGGTAAAAACGGCAATCTGCTTCAATGGAAACCTCCTTGAATATTGGTGAATTAGACTGACAAACAGCCTCTGATGCGGTATGATAAGATAAGAAAAAATATGCTTCACTAGGAGGTATGCGAATGACAACTACGTTTAATATGATGACTACTAAGTTTAATATTGCGAGACCTACAATAGAAGATATTCCTGCCCTAGATACTTTTTTCGAGCTGATCTTAACCGATACTTTTGAAAAAAATGGTTACTTGGATTTAGCAGAATTGAGAGATTCAGAAATTCTCCAGAAAAAAGCTTATATCCGCGATGATCTTTTAGAGAACGAGGACAAACCCTATTTCTTAGCAGCTAAAACAGAAGAGGGTGTCATTATTGGTACAATCGCCAGCGGTCCTGCCAATGACGATATATTAAAATGTACAGCACATGCCTATGAGGGCATTCCTGAAATAGGCAGCTTGTTTGTTCACCCTGACTATCAGGGAAAAGGTCTTGCCAGTCAGCTCATTGATGCCATTGAAGTTTATTTAAGAGCTAATGGCTACACGCAATACTGCCTAGACAGTGGTTATAAACTGGCGCAAAAAACTTGGACAAGAAAGTTCGGAGAACCGGCTTACCTTATTAAAGACCACTGGGGTGAAGGGGCAGATCATATGATTTGGCTTGTGACCTTAGAAAATTAAACTCATGAGTTTTCCTTAATAGGTTTAAAATAGTCGTCTAAGTAAGTGTGCCGAATGGCTTTCACATCGAATTTAAAAAGCTTAAAGGCAAATTGGACAAAGTAACCTCCTGCAAAAACCATGACAACTGTACCAAAGCCTACTTGTCCCTTTAAAAGGGTACCGATTATGAGAACCGATAGCTCTATGCTGTTTCTAATAAAGCGTACAGAGCGACCGGTTTTTTTCGTTAAGGCAACCATCAGACCGTCACGAGGGCCAGAGCCCATACTGGCGCTGATGTAAAAGTATGTCGCTAGACCGATGATCATCATGCCTGAGAAGAGCATGGCAATTTGCAAAGGTAGGGACTCAAATTGAGGAATCAGATGGTTGAGCATGAGCACGTCTACGAACAGCCCAATAAAGAGCATATTGCAAAGGGTTCCCAGTCCCACCCGTTCACCTAGGCGCCAGTCTAGTAAAACCACTACAAGTCCAATACAGATGCTGGCCTGACCCATGGTGATTCCAAATTGCTGAGATAACCCTTGGTGGAAGACGTCCCAAGGGGAAAGCCCTAAATGAGCATTAATGGTACAGACAATGCCAATGGCATAGAGTGCTAAGCCAAAGAAAAGGCGTACTAGCCGCGTTATGAATTGAATCGAAAACTGGGGCATAAGAATCTCCTTTTGTATGAAAACAGTAAAATCAACGGAAATGTGAAACTTAAAAACCTTTAGAAAGATGAAGTTGAAAAGTCAGCAGCAGTTGGTAAAAAGTATCAAGCAGTTAGCTGTAAATCCACTGCACTTGGTAAAAAGGAACAGCTATAAGTCTGCTTAGACTATTATACCGCAAATCTAAAGAAATTTGACAAAGAATAACATGAGCAATTCCAATCGTTACAGAATAATTTTGTGAATATTTTGACAAGTAAAAAATTGGCATAACACTTGCTAATTAATTATATCAGGAGGACAATATGGAAAATCTATTTTTAGAGAAACTGGCACTTAATCCGATTATAGCAGCGGTAAACGATTTGAATCAACTCGGTGAAGCCATTGAATCTTGCGTCGAAGTCATTTTTCTTTTGACAGGAACCATCTTTGAATTGAAAGCCATTGTGGATCAAATTAAATCCAGCGAAAAAATGGTATTCGTTCATTTTGATTTGATGGAAGGCTTTTCGAAAGACGTGGTGGGTCTAAATTATTTACTGGACAACGTTCAGCCAGACGGGATTATTTCTACAAAAAACCATCTGGTCAGGCATGCCAAGGAAAGAGGCTTTTACTCTATTCAAAGGTTGTTCCTATTAGATTCTCTCAACTTACAGTCCGGGATCCATTCCATTCGATCGAATAATCCGGATGCGGTCGAAATACTTCCCGGCGTGATGCCAAAAGTAACGAAAATGATTGTGGGACAAACTCAGAAACCCATTATAACAGGTGGGCTGATTATGGACAAAGAGGATGTGATAACAAGCTTAAACGCAGGAGCAACCGGAATATCAAGCAGTTGTAAAGCCATATGGAATATGTAAATTTAGATAAAATATGAGGGGGAAGTATTTGTGATCAAAAAAGATAATTTAATGGGTGAATTAATCGCAGAATTTATAGGCGCATTTATTTTAATATTCATTGGTGCAGGTTCAGTTGCTGCAATGGTGCTTAACGGACAAAGCTACAATATGTGGGATATTGGTTTGATCTGGGGTGCTGGGGTTACAATGGCAATCTACATTACAGGTGCAGTTTCAGGAACGCATATCAACCCAGCTGTAACTATTGGCCTTGCAGTATTTAGAGGTTTTTCATGGAAGAAAGTACCTTCTTATATTGCTTCACAAGTAGCAGGCTGTTTCACTGGCGCAATGGTGGTATATGCACTCTTCAAAAACGGTTTCTTACAATTTGAAGCGGCTAACAACATTGTTCGCGGCACAGCAGCAAGTACAGCAACTTCAGGCATTTTCACAACTTATCCAACTTCTTACTTAAACAATATTGAAGCGCTCTTAGTTGAAATCTGCATCACAGCATTGCTGTTTATGGTGATTTTAGCTTTAGGCGATGAAAAAAATACAAACGCACCACAAGGTAAATATGCTCCATTTGGTCCAATCTTAGTGGGCTTAACCATCGCAATTATTGGCGCATCTTTCGGCTGTTTAACAGGTTTTGCAATGAACCCTGCTAGAGACTTCGGTCCAAAACTCTTCTGTGCAATTGCAGGATGGGGCAGTGCAGCACTTCCAGCGCCAAATAATTATTTCTGGGTTCCAATCGTAGGACCTATCTTAGGTGCAATTGCTGGTGGCTTCATTTATGACCACGGCGTCAGCAAATATATTGTCACATCAAAACCAGCATCAGTAGAAAAAGAAAGCGAAAAAACGGCTTAAGCCCTAGACTGAGGAGGAAACCCAAATGGAAAAGAAGTACATCTTATCTTTAGACCAAGGAACAACAAGCTCTAGAGCTATTTTATTCAATAAGGCAGGCGACATTGTGAAAGTGGCTCAAAAAGAGTTCACTCAGTTTTACCCAAAAGCAGGCTGGGTAGAGCATGACCCGATGGAAATCTGGGGCACTCAATCTGGGGTTGCCAGAGAAGTTATTGAAACTGCTGGCATTTCACCTTTTGAAATTGCGGCTATCGGTATTACCAACCAAAGAGAAACGACAGTAGTTTGGGATAAAAACACAGGGAAACCTGTTTATAACGCTATTGTTTGGCAGTGTAGAAGAACTGCAGGCATCTGCGACGAAATGAAAGAAAGAGGCTTGGAAGAGTATGTAAAATCTAACACAGGTCTTGTGGTAGACGCTTACTTCTCAGGCACTAAAATCAAATGGATCTTAGACAACGTAGAAGGCGCAAGAGAAAAAGCTGAAAAGGGAGATCTTCTTTTCGGAAATATTGACACTTGGCTCATTTGGAACTTAACCCGTGGTGAAGTTCATGTCACGGACTACTCTAACGCTTCTAGAACCATGCTCTTTAACATTAGAGATTTGAAGTGGGACGAAAAAATCCTTAAAGAATTGAATATTCCAATGGCAATGCTTCCAGCGGTTAAACAATCTTCAGAAGTCTACGGCGTCACTGACAAACATACCTTTGGCGGTGCTGAAATTGCTATTTCTGGTATTGCAGGCGATCAACAAGCTGCTTTATTTGGTCAAGCTTGTTTTAAAAAAGGCATGGCGAAGAACACTTACGGCACAGGCTGTTTCATGCTCATGAACACAGGAGAGCAGTTAGTACCTTCTAAAAATGGTCTTTTGACTACTATCGCATGGGGTGTTGACGGCAAAGTGGAATATGCCCTGGAAGGTTCAATCTTCATGGGTGGCGCTTCTGTTCAATGGCTCAGAGACGAAATGAAACTGATCACAGATGCGGCAGACAGCGAATACTATGCACAGAAGGTTGCCGACACTAACGGCGTTTACTTAGTACCTGCCTTTGCGGGTCTTGGCGCGCCTTACTGGGACATGTACGCAAGAGGAACAATTGTAGGCCTTACAAGAGGCGCTAACAAAAACCACATCATCCGTGCTACTTTGGAATCTATCGCATATCAAACAAGAGACGTTTTAGAAGCTATGCAAGAAGACTCTAGCATTAAGCTTGAAACCCTTAAAGTCGATGGCGGCGCTACTGCCAATGACTTCTTGATGCAATTCCAATCAGACATCTTAGGTGTTAAAGTT
Source organism: uncultured Peptostreptococcaceae bacterium (assembly GCA_964404895.1). GTDB lineage: Bacteria > Bacillota > Clostridia > Peptostreptococcales > Acidaminobacteraceae > JBGSUZ01. The sequence goes on from CAYOLV010000001.1 coordinate 938,901, forward strand.
GACAGACCTAAGGTCACTGAGACTACAGCACTTGGCGCAGCTTACCTTGCGGGTCTTGCAGTTGGTTTCTGGTCTTCAAAAGAAGAGATTGCAGAAAACTGGGCAGTAGACAGAACCTTTGCTCACGTATTGCCAGATGCTGCAAAAGAAGATAAGTACAAAGGCTGGAAAAAAGCTGTAGGCCGTTCACAAGCATGGGAAAATGAATAGTTGGAAAATTCCATCGACTATGCTATAATGAACGCAACTGAATAAAAGGCAAGAGAATGAGAGCCGCTATGAACATAGATCTTTTTAAAAGGTCTAGTTTGTAGTGGCTTTTTTGCGAATAAAACAAAACTCAAGACGAAGCCAATATTGAGGGCCTGATTGATCAGGCACCTCAAATTTGGCAGAGGATTGCAATGTCGCGTCAGCGACAAGGTCGACAGATGTCGACCGGGTTTTGCAACTCTATTGAACTTTAAGGGGGAACTATTTGAAATGTATGATGTAGCCATTATCGGCGCAGGAGTTATCGGCACTGCCATCGCCAGAGAGTTGACTCAATATAAAGCAAAAGTAGTGATTTTAGAAAGAGGCTATGACGTGTCGGTGGGCACGACGAAAGCCAACAGCGGCATAGTCCACGCAGGCTATGATGCGCCATTTGAAAGCAATAAGGGGAGATTCAATGCCAAGGGAAATGCTTTGTACGAAGAAGTCTGCAAAGAATTAGACGTTCCTTTTCACAGAATAGGTTCACTGGTCTGTGCTTTTGAAGAAGATGACTTGGTGACTCTTGAAAACTTAAAAGCCAACGGGGAAAAATTAGGCATTCCAGGCCTTAAAATCATAGATCAAGCAACAGTGCGAAGTATGGAACCACATATCAGCGATACAGTCATTTCCGCACTTTACGCCCCTACAGCGGGCATTACAGAACCTTGGGCACTTGCTGTAGCCTATGCAGAAAATGCCATGGACAACGGCGCAAAGCTATTTTTAGACTTTGAGGTAAAATCTATTGAGTCATCAGAGAGAGGATATAAAATCAGCAGCGCTGATCTGAATATAGAAGCCAAGTATGTGGTGAACTGCGCAGGAGTTTATGCAGATGAAATCTACAAATTGATTGACCCAAGCGCTGACCTAGAAATTCAGCCTATTAGGGGGCAATATTATTTACTGGACAAGAACTGTGGCTCTTGGGTGAATCACGTGGTATTCCCTTGCCCTTCCAAACTTGGAAAAGGTACTCTAGTCGTGCCAACGGTTGACGGAAACTTGCTAGTGGGTCCAGACTCTGAACCTCTTGGGGCAGACCATAAAGAAGCAGTAGAGACTGAAAGAGAACGCTTAGACTACGTGAGAACGTTAGCCTCTAAATTAATCAAAGATGTGCCTTATAGAGAAACCGTCACCACTTTTTCAGGGCTGAGAGCAGACCCCAACAACGGAGATTTTATTTTAGAAGAGTCAAGAACAGAAGGGTTCTTCAATGCAGCAGGCATTAAATCTCCAGGACTTTCCTGTGCACCTGCCATAGGCAAGTACATGGCAGAATTAGTAGCGGCAAAGGGCAGATTTGAGCCTAACCCTCATTTTAATCCTATTAGACGTCCAGGTGTGAAAATGGCTCATATGACAGACGCTGAGAAAAATGAACTCATTCAAAAGGATCCTCGTTATGGCAGAATTATTTGCCGCTGTGAAATGATTACCGAAGGAGAAATTGTAGATGTAATCCACCGCAATGCAGGGGGCAGAACAGTTAACGGCATTAAGAGAAGAGCCAGACCTGGGGCAGGCAGGTGCCAAGGCGGATTCTGCAGTCCTCGGGTTTTAGAAATATTGGCAAGAGAATTAAAACAAGATATAAGAGAAATCTGTTTAGAAAGCAAAGAATCTAAGGTGCTGATGGGAATGACTAAGAGTGCCGATCAGGAGGTTATGTAATGAATTACGATATCGTTGTGATCGGAGGAGGTCCTGCAGGACTTGCGGCCGCTATTGAAGCCAAGAAGAAAGGGGTCACCTCCATATTGGTCATCGAAAGAGACAGAGAACTTGGAGGCATTCTGCAACAGTGTATTCACAATGGATTTGGACTCCATGTATTCAAAGAAGAATTAACAGGACCTGAATATGCCGAACGGTTTATAGAAGAGTTAAAAACCGAAGGCATTGACTATATGCTAGACACCATGGTGCTTCATGTGACAGAAGACAAAGCCATTACGGCTATGAATGGAAAAAACGGTCTCATGCACATTGAGGCTAAAGCCATTATTTTGGCGATGGGCTGCAGAGAGAGAACCAGAGGAGCTATAGCTATTCCGGGAACAAGACCAGCAGGGGTTTTCAGTGCGGGAACAGCCCAACGTTACCTCAACATGGAAGGTTATATGGTAGGGAAAAAAGTGGTTATTTTAGGCTCAGGCGACATTGGGCTTATCATGGCGAGAAGAATGACTCTAGAAGGGGCGAAAGTTCTTGCGGTTGCTGAAGTCATGCCGTTTTCTGGGGGCTTAATGCGAAACATTGTTCAGTGCCTTGACGACTTTAACATTCCTTTAATGCTCAGTCACACGGTGACAGAAATCAAAGGACGTGACCGCGTAGAAGGGGTTGTCATTTCAAAAGTAGACGAAAACCGAAAACCAATTCCGGGCACAGAAATTTTCTACGACTGCGACACCTTGCTCCTGAGCGTAGGCTTGATTCCTGAAAATGAACTATCCAGAGAAGCTGGCATTATGATAGACAGTTCAACCAATGGACCAATTGTAAACGAAGCCATGGAAACTTCCATTTCTGGAATATTTGCTTGTGGGAATGTGGTTCATGTTCACGACTTGGTAGACTTTGTAACCGCTGAGAGCAAACGAGCAGGCAGTTATGCGGCTCAGTATGTTCAGGGGACTTTGACTAACAGCGAAGAAAAGTTGAAAACCCATCCGGGGACAGGTATTTCCTATATCGTGCCGCAAAAAATCAGACCAGAAAATTTGAACGATAAAGTGTCTCTCTTTATGAGAGTCAATCAAACCTTCTCCAATGTGAGCCTTGTGGTCAAAGCAGGAGACACGGTGGTGCGAGAGTTTAAGAAAAAACACTTAGCACCAGGAGAAATGGAAAGCATCGACCTAGACAAAGAAATGCTTGAAGGCATGGGCGTCGAAACCCTTACCGTAGAAGTCAGAAAGGAGGCATAACCCATGAAACTAGGTGAAAAGAAAGAAATGGTGTGCATTGTCTGTCCTGTAGGCTGTCGCATGACTTTGGAGTGTATGAACGAAGACAATAAAACAGAAAATGCCTTTTCGGTGTCGGGTAACAAATGTAAGCGGGGCAACGATTACGCCATTAAAGAAATGACAGCTCCAACGAGAATGCTGCCAACTACTGTAAAAATCCAAAATGGCACGTTGAACCGTTTACCTGTCAGAACTCAGAACCCTGTTCCAAAAGATTTGATTTTTGACTGCATGAAGGTGATCAACAAGGTTGAAGTACAAGCACCTATTTCTGTAGGAGATGTGGTGATTTCCAATATATTAGGCACTGGGGTAGACGTGATTGCAACAAGAAGTATGAGTAGTATCAAATAAGCATCTGGAACATTGAATAGAAATCAGCAGTATCAAATAATAATCAGGGGTGGCTCAAATGAATCTGATCCAAATGCCAGTGGGTGACAATAGATTAGATCAAGAATTATCGGTGTTTCATTACGCCCGTCTTTTAGAAGCGATGAATGAAGCCGTTTGTCTGACAGACGCCATAGGAGACATACAGTATGTGAACGAAGGGTATTGCCATCTGTTTCAGGTGCAAAAGTCAAAGGTGGTAGGGAAAAGCATTTACAGAACCCTATCCGATGACCTGACCATTCAATGCCTGAAAACACGTCGCGCCAGTTACGGGAAGATTGAATTTGGCGCTGGGACGTCCCTTATTGCAGCAGGCGGTAAAACAGCGCACCTTTCCGTCAGTGCAGAACCGATTCAAGTGGGCGGTCAAATGTCTGGCGTGTTGACCCGATATCTCTTAGAAGAGGCCAAAGACATTGTGGTAGGCAAACCTGAGCCTATCCGTTTGAATGGCTACGAGCTGACTAACCCTTTTGCAGACTTTTATGTGACAGAGAATCAGAAATTAATTGCTGAATTGATCATGGCAAAAAAAGCGGCCCTTAGCCAATCCACTATCCTGATCTTAGGGGAAAGTGGTACAGGGAAGGAATTGATTTCTAAAGGTATACACTGCAACAGCCGCCGTAAGGACAAACCTTTTATTGCGGTGAACTGTGCGGCCATTCCAAGCAATTTAATTGAATCTGAACTCTTTGGTCATGAACAAGGGTCGTTTACAGGGGCGCTTAAAACCAAAATTGGTAAGTTCGAACTGGCAGATGGAGGCACTATTTTTCTTGACGAAATTGGTGACTTGCCCTTGGAATTGCAGGTCAAACTGTTGAGAGTCCTTCAAGAAATGGAAATTCAACGGGTAGGGGGTCATGAAACCCTTAAAATTGATGTTCGGATCATTGCCGCCACCCATCGGAATTTAGAAGAAATGATTCAGGAAGGACAGTTTCGTGAGGACTTGTATTACCGTTTAAACGTCATTCCCATCCAATTGATGCCTCTGAGAGAACGGATGGGAGATATACGCCCACTGGTCAAAAAATTAGGTTGTAAAATCTGTACGGAAATGGGGCTTGATCCTATTGATTTTGATGACGATGCCCTTGAAGTATTAGAAGCATGGCAGTGGCCTGGGAATATTCGTGAACTGGAAAATGTGGTAGAAAGAGGGATTGTCCTTTGTGAAGGTCAAACCGTTACTGCATACGACTTGCCTAAAGAGATGCGCCGTGTCTACGAAATTTATCAGGAACGTCAGGCGGAGGTTTTGGAGGGCATAGAAGATAAGGACCCCTTCCAGAACTTAACACATCAAGGAACGGTTCAAAAATTTGAAGCTTATGAACGGGTCATTATTCAAATGGCTATGGACAAGCACAAAAGCTTTAATGCGGCGGGAAAGGCACTTGGCTTGACTCATAAAACCGTGGCGGCAAAAGTAAAGAAGTATGGCATCAGCGGCGAATAAGATATGTCATTTCTTTAGTAAATAACAATCAATCCAAATATGTAAGGTCTGCAAAAAATGTGATACACTATTTTTGCAGACCTTTTCTTTTTAGGCTAGTTCCTGAGCAAGGGGTCTGCTGAGGCGCTAGATTCCCGAAACATATTCTTAGGAGGAAAACCCTATGCAAAATAATCCAATCGCTACGATACACATGGCTTCAGGCAAGGCCATTCAAATTGAAATCTTTCCAAATGAAGCACCTAACACGGCCAGCAGTTTTATTTGGCTGGCGCAACAAGGGGCTTTTGACAATAGACCCATCAAACGCATTGTCCCTGAATTTGTTATTCAGCCTAGCTTCAACAGCTTTGAAAAAGACGATCTGTGCGACTTTATGATTGAAGGGGAATTTAGGGCCAACGGTTTTGAGAACCATTTGCCCCTTTCAAAGTATACCGTAGCCATGGGTGGCGATGGTGAAACTTTAGCCTCAGGCAGTTGTTTTTTCATTGTGGTTGGAGAAGTGATGGATCGTTTAGATGGGAAGTACCCGGGCTTTGGTAAAATTATTGATGGTTTTGAAGAAGTGGATCGACTGGTGGCTGTCCCGTTAAAAGCGGTAGAAACAGACTTGCCAGGGGTTGTGGTCAATGAACCAGAACAACCTGAAATCATTGAAAAAATAACCGTGGAGACTTTTGGACAAGTCTTTAGCGAGCCTGTGAAAACCAAAGGGGTTTGGGCTTATGAAAAGAAAGAACTTGTCAATGGGGCGGTATTTGAGCACTACAAAGGCAATCACTATAGAATTTTAGAAATAGCAACACATTCTGAGACGCTTGAGGAACTGGTTATTTATCAAAGTCTTCAGGACGAAACCCAAATTTGGGCAAGACCGATTGAAATGTTCCTTGAAACACTCATACATGAGGGCAAAGTCATTAGAAGATTTAGGAAACTGTCATGAAATACTTCCATATAATGCCTGCCATTTTTAAAGAACGTTTAAATCGATTTATTGCCAGAATTGAAGTCAACGGGGAAGAAGTTTTAGCCCATGTCAAAAATACGGGCAGGTGCAAGGAACTTCTGATCTCTGGGGTTACAGTTTATGTGGCTTTTTCTGATAATCCTTTGAGAAAAACAAAGTATGATTTGATTGGCGTTGAAAAAGGTGAGCGGCTGATTAATATCGACAGCCAAGCCCCTAATAAAGTGGTCCAGGAATGGTTGACAACAAGCGGCTATTTTCCAAATTTAAAATATGTTAAACCAGAAAAGACGTATAAACATTCACGCTTTGACTTCTATATTGAAACAGATTCAAGAAAGATTTTTATAGAAGTAAAAGGGGCAACCCTTGAAAAAGATGGGGTTGTCATGTTCCCAGACGCTCCAACTGAACGGGGTGTTAAACATATCAATGAATTGGCAGAATGTCTGGAAGAAGGGTATGAAGCTTATATTATCTTTGTCATCCAAATGAAGGGCGTGCTTTACTTCATGCCTAATGATGAGACTCACAAAGCGTTTGGGGAAGCACTTAGAAGTGCAGAAAAGAAAGGCGTCAAAGTCTTGGCCATGGATTGTTGGGTAACCGAAGATACGCTTGAAGTGGGAGATAGGGTGGAAATCAGACTAGGTTAAAAACAACTGTTTTTTTATGTCTTTTGGTGGTATAATTATAATGTAGAAACGAATATAAATACAACGCCCCTAAACCTTACATAAGGAGGTGTTCTATGAGAATAGAAAGTTCGTTACAACAGTCGTACACCCAAATAGCGACTGGCTCAAAAATTAACAGTGCCGCAAATGACCCTTCAGGTCTTGCAATAGCCAATAAGATAAATGCACAGGTTAAGGGTTATGATAAAGGGACTGAAAATGCCTTAAGCAGTCAAAACCTTGTTAAAACTGCTGACAGTGCCCTATCTTCTATTGGAGACAGTTTAAACAGAATAAGAGAACTGGCGGTACAGGCATCTAACGGCACTCTGACAAACGATGATAAAAAAATCATACAAAACGAGGTCAGTCAGCTAAAAGAAGGTATCAAACAAACTGCAGTAGGCACAGAGTTTAATACCATGAAAATATTAGATGGTTCCTACAGCAATAAGAATATTGCTTCTTCTCCGTCGGGAACCGGAAAGACGATGTCTATTGAAAATACCAGTTTAGAAACCTTAGGCATCCAAAATTTTGACGTCACAGGCTCTTTTGACATAAACAGTATCGACCAAGCCATCCAAAATGTTTCTCAATCCAGAGCAGATTTAGGTGGTGTTAATAACAGCATTGACAACATGGTGAGCAATAATAATAAGACTGCTCAGAATTTAAGAGAATCGGAGTCCAAAATAGCCGATACAGATATTGCAAAAACCATGTCGGAACTGAAAGCTATGAATTTGAGACAAAATGTTCAGATGTATGCTCAGAAGCAAAAGATGAATCAGAATGCAGGGATGTTAAATATTTTAGGGTAATGGGTATGTTAGGTATTGGATCTGTTTATAAAGATTAAAAAGAGCTCTTTCACATATGTTTGTGGAAGAGCTCTTTTATTTCGTCTATCAATAGAGTAAAATTCAATAAAAGGTGAATGATTGCTAAATGCTTCTTATAAGGTTAGAGACTTGATTGCGGTCTATTTTAAGCACATAGGCCAATTCCTCTGAAAGACTTTTTTCAGCAATTTTTAAAAAATACTTATCTGCAACCGACAGTGTCTTTTTATTTTGGCGTTGAAGTTCTTGGCGAAGGAAAAGGGTTTTCACCATCCGAATTAAGTTTTCGCGCTTGCCTTCATTCAAAAGTTCTTTATAGAGCTGCTTGCGAAGTCCTTCGTTCTCAATCCAATCATAAGACTCACTAGGTACTTGCTCTATGACCTTTTGCAACTCACTCTCAGTCAGTAGGGCATGCATTTTAATTGTCAAATTTTCATTATCTACAGGAATAAATATTGTAGAGGCTTCATCATAAATTGGCTTAAGGTGATAATATTTGGTCTTTACGCCCGCGACACACTTCTCTGAAATCTCAGTTATTTTACACAACCCGTGGAGTGTATATAATACGTTTTCATTAACTTTATACATTAAAAGAGCCTCCTCTCTAGCTTTAAAATAGCTCTTAAATAGATCTATTTATTCGTTTACTGCTTAATTATATCAAATTTTGACCAAAAAGTGTAATTGTGTATATTTTACAAAGCATATCCCCTTTAAATACATGTTGAAAAGGAGCAAAAATAATGAAAAAAACGATTTTATTAGTTGTAGATATTCAGAATTTATTAATAGCTGAACATCCTTATAACGAGGTTCAATTCATTGAAAATGTTCAATCTTTAATTACAGAAGCAAGACTAGCGGGTGTAGAGGTGATTTACGTTCGGCATGACGATGGTCCAGAGACAGAACTTGCTGCAGGGTCAGAAGGTTGGAAAATTTATGAGGCCGTCGCCCCTAAACCTCATGAAAAAATTGTCGATAAACAATATAACAGTGCTTTTTACAAGACAGATTTACAAGCTTATCTTCAAAGCAAGAAAATTGAAAACTTAATGCTCGTTGGCATGCAGACGGAGTTTTGCATCGACGCAACACTTAGAAGCGCTTTTGACTTGGGCTATAACGTATTGATTCCTGAAGCTACTAATACGACTTATGACAATGCTTTTTTACCTGCAGAAAAATTACTGGCCTATTATCACCAAATGATTTGGGATAAACGATATGCCAAAGTGATTACCTTAGATCAAGCTAAAAATTGGCTCACGACGGAGGTTTAACATGGCAGAAAAAACCAATGCGGTAAGGTTATGCGACAGTCACCAAGTGTCTTACCATTTATATGAATATGACAGCAGTGACGGTGCATTAGATGGCATGACTGTAGCTGCTAAAATTGGAAGACTTCCTGAAAGTGTTTTTAAAACGTTGGTAACCGTAGGATCGAGCAAAAGTAACTACGTCTTTGTCATACCCGTAGACTCCGAATTAGATCTTAAAAAAGCGGCAAAAGCAGTAGGTGAAAAACATGTCGAAATGATTCCGATGAAGGATCTTCTCAAGACGACGGGTTATGTCAAAGGGGGTTGTTCTCCCATCGGCATGAAGAAAAGTTTTCAAACAGTTTTTGATGAGACCCTTATTCTGCTGGACGAAGTGATTTTTAGCGCGGGAAGAATAGGTTTACAACTGTGCATTCAGACTGTTGACCTTGATAAAATAATTTCATATAAAACAGCAGATTTGACCTGACTCAGGGATTATTTATGCTAATTGTTCTTTTATGTGTTATATTAAGATTAGGAACATTTGGAAAAACCTTGTTATAAATTCTATTTGCCATTTATATAAAATTTTGACAAATCAAAATGAGGTGGATAAAATGACATCTGAAATGTGTAAGATGCCAAACATTGGCACTAAAATTGCGCAAGAACTGAAACAAGCGGGTATCCACAAACCAGAACAATTAATTGAAATGGGTAGTTTAGAGGCTCTAGTTCAAATTAATGGGACTGTTTTAGATGAAAGCTGCTTAAATAAGCTGTACGCTTTAGAGGGTGCCATAAGAGGAATCAGATGGCATGGTTTAGATCCAGAGACAAAAGAAACCCTAAAAAACGCCTATTACACTAGAATCGGCAGAGCGGAGTGAACGCCATGATGACGGATATATCAGCTTTATCGATTGAAATTGAAATTTCAAAGGATTACTATGAAGCAACGTTGACGATGAGGCGGCCTAAAGGCATTGCAGATACAGACGTTCATGAAGCCATCAGAGAAGCGCTGAGACAAAGAAATGTAATCTATGGTGTGGATTATGAAGCGATTACCTTATTTGTTGCAGATGGTGTGGATTATGTAGACAGAATAATTGCAAGAGGAGTCGTTCACATTAACGGATCAGACGCCTATATGACACCCATCGTGAACTTTGAAGGCATCTCTAAACCGATTATCCAAGAAGACGGTTATGTGGATTTTAAAAATTTACTTCAAGTATCTGCGGTGAAAGCAGGAGACGTTCTATCGATAAAAACTCCAGCAAAAGAAGGTATTGATGGGCTCACAGTGACTGGAAAACCCGTCAAACACAAACCTGGCAAGGATGCTATCTGGAAAATCGGTGAAAATGTGAAAATCAGTGAAGATGGGAATGAGGTCATAGCTGAAATTGATGGCATTGCTAAAATAATAAAAGACCGTATAACGGTCTCTCAACATATCGAAATTGATGAAGTTGGTCCAGCCACTGGCAATATTTATTTTGGGGGTGACGTTCTTGTAAAGGGGAATGTCCTAGGTGGATATACCATTCACTGTGATGGTGATCTGCAAATTCAAGGATTTATTGAGGGTGCTGTTATTATGGTCAAAGGAAATCTCACTATAAGTGGTGGTATCAATGGTCACGGGGTCTCTGACATAGTAGTGGGTGGTAACTTAATCGCTAAGTTTATTGAGAATGCAAACCTATATGTTAAAGGTGGCATTGAAACAGGTGAAATCATCAACAGTAAGGTTCTTTGCGATAATAAAATTATTGTCAAAGGAAAAAAAGGTTTAATTATTGGTGGAGAAATCACTTCTAAATATATGATAGAGGCCAATCAAATCGGCTCAAAACTAGGTGTCATTACCAGTATCAATCTTGGGGTGGACGCTTCAGCTATTCACGAGTTAAAAGAGTTGAAAGAATCAATTCAAGCTTTGATTATTCTTAAAGATCGCTTGAAAGCGAAAATACCGATGTTAAAAAGAAATGTTTTGCTTCAACCTGAAGTTGGAGTGCACGAAGACTTACTGAAGCAGCATGAAGATAGTTTGCTCAGTATTTTAATTCAACTGGAAGAAAAACAAGATAGACAGGATGAACTGATGGACGCACTCAGAAATGTTAATCAGGGGAAAGTAAAAATAAACAGTATTCACCCAGATACAGTTATACGGATTGGAGACTCCAAATATGTTATAGACAAGTCTTTAAGTGCTTGCGTCTTTTCAAAAGTAGGAGATCAGGTCGTCGCTATTGGTTTAGAAAAAACTCATGCAGAGTAAAGCATATTGGGGATTAAAACCACAGGAGAAAGTTTTATGAAAACAGACAGCAAAAAAAGCAACGGCAAAGTGCAGTTAAGAAGAGCTCCGAATCCTAAAAAGGATTTCTACGGGGTTGTAGGCGGGCTAGTCTTTTTAATTTTAGTGACTTTATTCTTATTCATGTTCCCAGTCTTTGGGAAGAGCATGGTGCTCAGAATCGGTTTGGCGATGGCTTACGCCCTAGTCATTTGGCAACTTTTCGGAGTCTATATGAAGGGTAAGAATCAGCTGTAATAACGTTGAATGAGGTTAAAGATGTCAGTCAACCAAATAATGAATAGACAAATAGAAACACCTCCTGAAGATTAAATAAAATCAATCAGGAGGTGTTTTTTCTATTCAAGACCAATCACAAGACTTCTGCGTTCCATAAGGACGGTGTCCATATAAGTGCCACCTTCCATTTTTGCAATTTTATCTCTGTAGCCTACAATTCGAAAGCCACAACCTGAGTGCATTTCAATGCTGGGAATGTTTTTAGAAATTATGGAGGACTGAAGCGTCCAAAATCCTTCTTTCTCAGAATAATCTACTAGGTTTTTCAATAAGAGTTTGCCAATGCCTTTGCCTCTTGAAGACGCCGACACATAAACGCTGACTTCTGCCACGCCTGAGTAAACACAACGTGAAGAGACAGGTGTCAAGGCTGCGAATCCAAGCAACTTATCAGGATATTTATCGTCGAAGGCGACCAGTCGGCAAGATGGGGTGTGAGACCCATCGAATTGATCCCAAGTAGGCACGCAGGTCTGAAATGTAGCTAGACGCGTCAGAATACCTTCTAAATAAATGGCTGAAACTTGTTCCCAATCGCTTGATATTAAAGTTCTAAGTTGTATAGACATGGGTTTGCCTCCTTCATAAAATGATTAGTTATAAACTTACTTCATAGACAGTAACTGAGATTACCCCATAATGGATGATACAAAATTATAGAAGTATCCTGCAAGGACAGCTCCTAAAAATATATAGGAGATATAGAGAATGACTGCTTTTTTCTTCATGATGGTGAGGATCCCTGTAATTGCTCCTAAACTTGTCCCTGGGCCAGTGATCATGAAGGCTAAAAGAACGCCACTGCTTGCACCGCCTGCAATCAGACTGTTTAAAATAGGAATAGAACTAGAACCGCTGACGTAGAGTGGAATGCCTAGCAGTGCAGCAATTGGGACTGCAAAGGGATTGTCTGAGCCAAAGAGGGTGAGAATGACTTCAGTGGGCACAAATTGATTAATCCAATACCCCACAGCGGCAAAGATTGTAAAGTACAAGAGCACTTGCTTAAGGCCGATGTCTACTATAGTAGTCATGAGTTTTCTAAATTGATAGGGATCTTTATTGACGAGAGGAACAGCCATTGCGCCATTCACACAGCAAAAGGCAGTATCATCGGCTGTAGAAGGTTTTCCTGAACTGAAACGCGCTTGATTGTGAAGCCATGTAGTATTTTTTTCAATATGGTGGGTTAAGAACCCTGAACTGAGGCCTATACCAATTGAGGAGAGTAATAAAGCGACTGCAAACTCAACGCTGACTATGCCTGAGAGCATGATGAAGAAATCAGGACTCATAAGGGGAGAAGAGGTGAGAAAGGCCATAATTGCGCCCCAAGGGAGAACGGTCGTCAGCATGGAAACCACTATTGCCATGGTACCACAAGCACAAAATGGGGTGAATGCGCCAAAGGCTACGGTTGAGGGAATAGAGACTTTTGAAGACTTCATGAGCATCTTCCGCAATTTTTCAGGGTCTACATAGACCCGTATGCCAGAAGCAACTAAAATACCAATAGCAAGCCAGAGGGCGTTGTGCTGAAGGGTAAAGACAACGTAAAGCAAAGTGTTTTTAATGAGTTCTAACATAGGGACCCCTAACGAGCACTATGAGTTACAAACAGCATTTAGAGTCAGCTAAAGCACTGTTTAGCAGCTCGAGACTTTCTAAGACTTGAGCTCTTTTCTCAGCAGGAATAGATGCCATTATTTTCGAGTAGTAGTCATACATAGTACGCTCCGTATTGTCGAAAATAGTTTGACCCTTTTCTGTGAGCTCTATGGCAACATAACGGCGATCCTCTGACTGAGCAGTTCGTTTGAGAATGTCATCGTCTACCAGTTGATTCACTGAGCGGCTTAAGGTACTCTTGTCTAATTGAAGGGTATCGGCTAGTTCATTAAGGGACATGGACTGAGTCCGACCAACTTCGGTGAGGGCATGGCATTGGGTTAAACTTAAGGAACAACATGCGGCTTCGCTTTTTTCAAGCAAGCCTAGAAGTCTTACTAAGTGTCGTAAATTTTCTCTAAGGGGAAGTTGCTCTGGTAATTGCATATAGTCACCTCTTTCTTTGGATTAATTGAACTATATCACATATAGTTGTATAATGCAACAGTTGTTCATAGCAATTATAAAAATTATGAATGATTGCCTCGTAATAGGGGATCGAGGTAGATAAAATTCTGATTTTGGTGTATATTAGGAGTAAGAGAAAAAGTATTTTTATGAAAGGAGATGTATATGAGCCATCATTTATTGAGAGTGAAATTTGGTGAGCAATATGACCCAGAGTATTTGGAATGTGTTGAAGATTTGCTATCAGATGAAATGGTTTTGTCTATGCAGAATTTTATTCAGCATGGAGATGTGAGCTGTTTGGATCATTGTTTAGAAGTATCTTACACCAGTTTTAAAATCAGTAAAAAATTTAAACTGGATTACAGATCAGCTGCTCGTGGTGCACTCCTTCACGATTTCTTCCTCTACGACTGGCACCATACGAAAACCGAAGAAGGGCTTCACGGCTTTGTCCATTCTAGAATTGCACATCGCAATGCCATCGAACGTTTTGAACTCAATGGACTAGAACAAGACATCATTATCAAGCATATGTGGCCTTTGAATATGACACTACCAAAATTCAAGGAATCTTATTTAGTCTGTTTCATTGATAAATACTGTGCAACTTTAGAATTGGAATTCATCAATGTGAATATAAAAAAATGGAAGGTCTCTCAAACGATTTAATCAGTTGAGAACCTTCTTTTTTGTTGTAATATAGAAGTATAACCTAAGGATCTATGAGGTATAACCTAAGGACTTATCAAGGAGGACATCATGACGAAAGCCTATTTATTTGATTTCGATTATACATTGGTAGATTCATCGCCAGCAATTATACACTGCTTCCATGCTGCATTTGAGAAGGAAGGCCTACCAAAGCCAGATGAGGACAGCATCAAAAAACTCATTGGCATGCCCCTAGAAGGGATGGTTAAAGCCTTATATGAACAGGCAGACGAAGCTTTGATTCTACAGGTCAAATCCAACTACGTTGCGGAGGCAGACTTAGTGGCGACAAAACTCACCACATTCTTCCCTGAAGTTAGAAATCTCATGGACTTTTTAAAGGATAAGGATTGCCAAACGGGGATTGTTTCCACTAAATATAGATATCGCATTTTGGAAGCCCTTGAAGCGAACCGAATGAGCGAATTATTCGACGTGATCGTAGGCGGGGAAGATGTGCACTCTCATAAGCCAGATCCCGAAGGGATTATCATCGCTATGGAAAGACTTGGACGGACTAGAGAAGAAGTGGTCTTTGTTGGAGACAGTTTATTTGATTATTTCGCCGCTGGAAATGCAGGGGTTCAGTTTAAAGCTGTACTAAATGGAGCGACCACTGAGGCTGACTTTATTGAGCAAGGATGTAAAAAAGAAGATATTATGAAAAATCTTGGAGAGATTGAGCATGATTGGATTTGATAAACAAAAGCGACTTTTAGGGCAAGTGCGAAAAGCGGTGACAGATTATAACATGATTCAAGAGGGCGACAAGGTGGCTGTGGGGGTTTCAGGTAAAGACAGTATGAGTCTTTTGATAGTCTTGAGGCAGCTCCAGCAATTCTCGGGTGTTTCCTTTGAATTGATTGCTATCACCCTAACCCTTGGAATAGGCGAAACTGACCTATCTTACACCCAATCTTTATGTGAACGGTTAGGCGTGCCTTATATCATTGAGGAGACTCAAATTGGAAAAATAGTGTTTGAAGAGAGAAAAGAGCCCAATCCTTGTTCTTTGTGCGCCAAACTCAGAAGAGGGGCTTTGAATACGACGGCGAAGAGGCATGGGTGTACCAAAATTGCTTTAGGACATCATCGGGACGACGTTCTTGAAACCTATATGCTATGTTCCCTTTACGAGGGTCGCTTGTACACTTTTGCACCTGTAACGGAACTGGATCAAGATGGGGTCACTTTAATACGCCCCATGATATACCTTGAAGAGAGGGAAATCAAGGCATTTATCAAGGCCAATGCCATTATGCCGATACACAACCCTTGTCTTGCTAACGGCACTACAAAACGGCAAGATATGAAACAGCTCCTTCTGTCCATGTGTTTAGAAAACCCACAGGCAAAGAACAACTTATTTGGGGCGATTCGACGATCAGAGATTGAAGGTTGGAAAATTAAATAGTAAAGGGGATTGAAAATAGTTTGACATCAAACTATAATAAACTTATGAAGACTAGAGACGCATTATCATTGATATCCAAAATCAGAGAAGCCGCTAATGGGGTCATTGTTTCTAAAATGGCGAAAGCAGGCATTAACGACCTTGTAACTTCCCACGGGGATATTCTCTATGCCCTTTTCAAAAGACCTCAAATGACCATGGCTGAGATTGCTGATAAGATTGGCAAGGATAAGTCCACAGTGACTGCCTTGGTCAATAAATTAGTGACACTGGAATATGTTCAGAAAAACCGGGACACGGAGGACAATCGGGTCATCTATGTAAGTCTTACCGACAAGGGATTAACCCTCGAGCCCATCTTTGAAGACATTTCAAAAGAGTTGATGGAAGTGTTCTATCAAGGTGTTTCAGAGGAAGAGAAGCAGCAACTCATTCAGGTTTTAATGAAAATTTACAGCAATTTCTAGTTCTTTTTATCTATTTAGTTTGATATCAAACTAAACCTTGCTTGTGTTACTTCACCAATTTTAAAGGAGGGTACCAAAATGATGGATTATGTTAAAACCATGCCTGCGCACTCAGGCGAATTTGTTGGAGAAAAGGATCTTTATTTGGAAGTTTTTAAGGCAGGGATAGGTAAAAATCCCCCCAAAACGCCCATTCTATTTGTCCACGGAGCCTATAGCGGCAGTTGGATGTGGTGCAAATACATTCCTCAGTTTTTAGAGGCGGGCTATGATTGCTACGGAATGAACCTAAGCAGTCATTATAAAAGCAGAAGCCAAGACATGACCCGTTTAACTTTTGACGACTATTTGGAAGATATCAGAGTGGTCATTGCTTCCTTAAGGTTTAAGCCTATTTTAATCGGTCACAGCATGGGTGGTCTATTGGGTCAAAAGATTGCGGAAGAAGATCTCATTGAAGCCCTTGTGACTATTGACAGCAGTGTGAGTCGCGAAGTGAATCAGCTCGTACCCTACCCTCCAGTGGAGCCAATACCTTCAGAAATAGTTGTACCAGCACCTTTAAGGGAAGAACATGAGAGCGTAGATGAGTCTAGTGAGGATATACTCTTCCAACGAAAATACTTAAGTATGGAATCGGCTCAAGCCATGAGGGCGTTTTCCTTTGCATATGGCACAAGAGAAGGGATTAGCGTTGACTCAAGTCGTATAAAGTGTCCAGTTTTAGTGGTTAAAGCTGTTAATTCTGAGACAGATGAACGCCGTGGACAGGAGATGGCAACCTTTTTAAAGGGGGCGTATTTGAGTGTCAAAGATGCCACTCATACTGGGGTAATGGTAGGCCAGAGAACGGTTGAAATCGTCCTGTCGATTATCCGATGGCTGGACGAAAATGACAATAAACCAAGATAAATTTTTAACGATTTCAATGGGCAACAGAATAAAATAAAGTTTTTTTTGAAATTTCTTTATTTTATACGCAATAATGCGGGACAAACTTAGTCCATCCATTCTCATACAGTTGATAAAGGTGTAAGGTATATTTACGGCTTTATAGATTGTAAATGTTTGAGGAGGCTAATAATGGAAAAGAAGAAAGTTGCTACACACAGCAAACAAGCGCCAAAAACGAAACAGAACAAAATGGGCTTGGCAATTTTGCTGATGGTTACCATATTCATGGCAATCGGATTTTTACCAGCACTAAACCCTACAGTTACAAATGTTGCTAAAACTGCTGTTGACACTGTCAGCGAGACAGGTTTTGGACCTGTATTGGATTCATTGAAATATGAAAAATCCATACATATTCTTGCCATGCTTTTACTCGGTTTTGGATTCTTAATGGTCTTTGTCAGAAAACATGGCTTCAGCTCAGTAACGGCTACTTTCTTAGTGGTCAGTGTGAGCTTACCTTTGTACATGCTGATCAAAAGCTTTGGACCAGGTGAGTTCCAAATGACTGTGGTCAACATAGATACGTTTATCTTTGCTGAGTTTGCGGCGGCAAGTTTGCTCATCGCCATAGGTGCACCGCTGGGTCGACTGAAAATGGATCAATACATAGCTTTGGCATTCTTGTTTATTCCCGCATATATGTTCAATGAATGGCTCATGCTTGAAAGCGGCTTCTTCAAAGGATTTTTAGATACAGGGGGTTCTGTGGTGATTCACGCCTTTGGTGCTTATTTTGGACTGGGTGTGGTGGCAAATACTTACTTCAAGTTTAAGGACAAGGCGGGCAGTGAAGCCGATAAAATCAGCAATCAATTATGTCTCATCGGTAGCATGGTGCTTTGGATCTTCTGGCCATCTTTCACAGGGGCATTGGTAACACCTGAAGAAGTGCCGCTTACGGCAATCAATACAGTATTTGCCCTTTGTGGTGCGACGTTAGCTACATACATTTTCACACGTCTTATCCGCGGCAAAATTGAAGTGGAAGACATTGCTAATGCCGCACTGGCAGGTGGTGTTGCCATCGGTTCAACTTGTAACGCAGTAACACCGGGTTATGCCATGTTGATTGGTATTGCTGCAGGTGCTCTTAGTACAGCTGGCTACGCAATTCTTGCTCCTAAAGTTGAAAAGTGGATCAAAGGCACAGATACTTGTGGTGTTCACAACCTTCACGGAATGCCCGGTGTTTTAGGCGGTCTGATTGGGGCGTTAGTCACTGGCAATGTAGGCGTTCAGGTACTGGCTGTGGTCATTACTGTGGTTCTTGCCTTTGCCTTTGGTAAAGTTACAGGCATTTTGATCAGCTTTATTGGTGAAAAGGAAACCCCTTACAGCGATGAAGATGAGTTTATATTGGAACACTAATTTGTCAAATATTATAAAAACTTAATAGATAGGATCGGCAGCGTAAGATGTCCGTTTTGGGGAAAAAATATAGCAAGTCTAAACAGAGAGGGGTTTTTCTATGAACCGTTTTTTAAGGCCTGCATGTTTCAAACGACATCAGTTGCCGATCCTTTTTATTGTTTTTGCAGTTGTATTAATGAGTACAGGGTGCAGTTCGCAGACGGCAGGAAAGTCAGAACGATTGCCAGTTGTTTTTGAAGACTACTCCTCGCAAATTTCTTCAGAACGTATGGTGGCCTCTATTGAAGCCTTATCTGAGTCTGAAGAGGGACGTATTGCAGGGTTTGAAAGTGAATTTCAGGCTGGGGCATATATCAGTCAACGCTTTAAGGACATGGGACTTGAAGTAAGTGAGCAGGAATTTCCAATCCAAGCTTATTTATGCACGAACTTTAAAATCAGTCTAAATACGGGTGTTGAAAAAGAACTAAAGGATGCTATGGTGCTCAACTACAGTGGCAGTACGCCAGAAGATGGTCTAAATGCGGAAATTGTCTTTGTAGGTATGGGCGCTATGTCAGACTACTCAGGAAAATCGGTTTCAGGTAAGTTTGTCTTGATCCAAAGAGGAGGAGAACTCTTTAGAACAAAAGTAGCGAGGGCAGTTGGGGCAGGGGCTGCAGGGGCTATTTTCTACGACCCTAACGGTGAAAATGCCATTTCTGCTACTTTGGGAGAGTTGTCAGACATTCCTGCTTTGTGCATTTCTCGAACCGATGCACAGTCAATTTTAGAAAACTTAGGCAGCAATAAAAAAGCTTCCGCTCATGTAGTGGTAAACTGTATTAGTGAAGCAAGTATTTCTAAAAATATTATTGGGACATTAAAAAGTAAACAAAATCCATCGGGAAAAACCTTGGTAGTAGGTGCCCATTACGACAGTGTCAATACGCCTGGAGCCAATGACAATGCCTCAGGTGTTTCTGCGATGATTGAAATGGCAAAGGTTATTTCTGAACTGAAAACACCTCTCAATTGTGATATTCAGTTTGTAGCTTTTGGTGCGGAAGAGATTGGGTTACTGGGTTCCAGTACTTACGTAGAGCATGTTTTTAGTGATAAAGTTGAAAAACCTATAGCGATGTTGAACTTTGATATGGTAGGTTGCGGTGAATCGACTGGCGTTTATACGGCTACTGGTGAGATTTATACAGGTCTCAAAGACCTTTCCAGTGCGGCACTAGAAAAGTTGGGGTATACTTATGAGGTAGGGGAAACGGACAACAGCGATCACGTGCCATTTGCCATGTCAGGCATCCCGTCTCTTTTATTTGAAAATGGTCCTTATGAAGACTACCATACTAAAAATGATAAAGTTGGTGCTATTGAACCCGATGCCATGATTAGAGTGACCAATATGGGTGTTTCTCTTTGTGTTGCAATTGGAAAAGACCCAGAACATATTCTTGAAAAAAGATAGGAGTATTCTCATGAAAATTGCCGTTATTTATGCATCTAAATCTGGATTTACGAAAAAATATGCCACATGGCTTTCCGAGGTTTTATCAGGAGAGTTGTTGCCTTTAAACGAAGTGACGGCGGCTCATTTAAGAGAATGTGATTTGCTCCTTTATGGCGGCGGACTTTATGCGGGAGGCATCAACGGGCTCAAAAAGTTTAATGCCTTAGCGCAGGGCATCTCAAAAGATAAGATAATTTATTTTGCTACTGGGGCGACCCCACCGCGGGAAGAGGTTGCACCTGAATTGATCCAAGGTAACTTTCCTTTGGAAGAACAAAACAAAATCCAGTTTTTCTACTTGCGTGGCGGATTTGACAACAATCTGCTAGGGATGGTGGATCGAATACTCATGAGCCTCTTTAAAAGAATGATCAAACGTAAAAAGGCTGAAGACCGAACTCCTGACGAGAGTGGCATGC
Organism: uncultured Peptostreptococcaceae bacterium; assembly: GCA_964404895.1. Lineage (GTDB taxonomy): Bacteria > Bacillota > Clostridia > Peptostreptococcales > Acidaminobacteraceae > JBGSUZ01. The sequence goes on from CAYOLV010000001.1 coordinate 959,303, forward strand.
TGGCTGCTTATGATCATCCGGTGGACTTTACCAATATTAAGCATATTGAACCGATTATAGCTTGTGTTCAGACAAAAGCGAGCAAGCTAGGACAGGAATAAATAAGCCTAAGGCTCTATAATTTGATTAAGGGAGGTGAGAAAAATGGATTTCATTCAAAGCATGCAGCACGCAATTGACTATATGGAAGGGCATTTATTAGAGCCCATTACTTATGAAAATGTGGCAGAATCTGTATTTATGTCTAGCTATCATTTTCATAGAACCTTTAGCTTGCTCACCGGGATGACAGCAAATGAGTATATCAGGAACAGACGGCTTTCTTTGGCGGGTCAGGAACTTTCAATGTCTGACTATAAAGTGATCGATATTGCTTTAAAATACGGTTACGACACACCTGAGAGCTTTGCAAAGGCATTTGCTAGGTTCCACGGCACAACGCCTCACTTAGTTAAGCAGTCTGGAGCTGAAATGAAACTGTTTAATCGCCTGCTCATAAAAATCAAATTGGAAGGCGGTATGGCAATGGACTACAGAATTGAGAAAAGAGAACCTTTTACTTTGTTGGCGATGGTGAAGCAATTCACAAATGAGACAATCACGGAGACAGGGAACACTGAAATTCCGGAATTTTGGACACAATCGAAGGCAGATGGCACCTTTGACATTTTAAACAAGGCTGGAAAAACGAGTGATTTTTACGGCTTGTGTGCCCCAGTTTCAAAAGAGAGCAAATGCTTCGACTATGGCATAGGGGTTTTGTACAACGGAACCGAAGTGCCAAAGGGATTCACAATATGGGAAGTTAAACCCACAGAGTGGGCAGTTTTTAAGTGTATGGGAGAAGATGGGGCGTGCATCGGAGAAATTTGGGAAAAAATATTTTCTGAGTTTCTACCAGGCTCAGACTATAATATTCTAGACGATACAGATTTTGAACTTTACTCAGAGGGACTGCCTGAAGGCTGTTTCTGTGAAGTCTGGATTCCGATTCAAGCAAAATAAATATAAGAAAAGCCTCATCGTTGAGAAACGATGAGGCTTTTTTACGAGTTACAGTTTATTATGAGTTACTCTTGGTGGTAGATGGAGTCCTTCTATTTCAATCTTATCGTGGATTAAGTGATGAATTCTAATAAAAGTAACTTCAGGCGCAGTTTCTAGTACTTTATCAAAGTATACAGTAATGTGATTGACCTCGTACTGATCGTACTTATCTAAATGGTTAGGGTCAGGTGCTTTAAAATGAATGATTGGGTAAGAATAGGCATCTGAACAGTTCGTTCCAACACATTCATGGTCTGCAGTAACCGTTATTACAGTGTAATCGTGATAGTCCAAGTAAGAGAGCACATCTGAATGCATTTGAATTTTCACAAAATCACCTTCCTTGAAATGTATATTAAATCGGGTTTATTAATACCCACATTATTGATACCCAATTTATTTATAAAATAGCATTATTGAAACTGATTTTTTAAAATACAATAGGGTTTTAATATACTAACCATACCACAAAAACGGCTAAAAGTAAGTAATTGTAAAAAAAGTAAAAAAGGTGTATTGAGTATATGATGTGATTTTTATGAAACGTATAAGTATGACAGCGCTTATGAGTGCCTATTCCAGAAACTATCATTCTACTTGAAATGTGGTTAAGATTTTTGATGACTTTTTAGCCCGAAACATTCTGACAGAAGAAGAAATTCAAACGATGTCTGCACATTTAAAAAAAGGTATTTCCTTCTTTAACCCTACTTTTATAGGGACGGAAGAGGAAGCTCTGCGCTGGATCGTGGACAATCAGTTGTCACCAACGCCTTTAGGTAGAGGCGCATTTACAGAAAATGCACTCTATAGGGCAAGTCGATTTGGTGTGCAACAATATTTGATGATAGCCTCAGGCTATGATACGTTTGCCTATCGTCAGCCAGAGTGGGCGTCGAAAATGCAAATTTTTGAGTTGGATCACCCAGATATGATTTGCGACAAGAAAAATCGCGTAGCCAGTTTTAATGAGGAACTCCCCCACAACTTGACCTATTGTCCAATCGATTTTGAAAAAGAAAATTTAGCTGAGTTGTTAGTTCAGTTGGATACATTTGACCCTGCTCAAATCAGCTTTTTCAGTCTGCTAGGAATTGTCTACTATTTGCCTAAAGAGGTCTTTCGCAACCTGCTTGAGCAGATTCACAGGGTAGCGCCAGAGGGCAGTACAATCGTTTTTGACTATAACGATGCACTGGCATATACGCCAGAAGGTGGTGACCGTGCTCAAAAACAAGCGGCAATGGCGGAAACTGCTGGAGAAACCATGAAGGCAAGTTATTCTTACGAAGATTTAGAAAAAATCCTTTCTGAGTGCGGATTTATGATTTATGAGCATTTAACGCCTTTAGAAATTACGACACAGTATTTTGAAAGCTACAATAAAGATAATCCCTATCACCCGATGAGGGCGTTTGACAATGTCAATTATTGTTTTGCTGTAATAAAGTCATATTGACAAATATCACCGTTTTTATTATATTAACGTTAAACAAAATAAAACGTTAGAAAGAAGGATTCCGATGCTTACACTGCAAAAAATCACCAATGATAACTTTCGCGAATGCATTTCGTTGGATACCACAGAAGCGCAGCATCATTTTGTAGCCAAGAATCTGATGAGTCTGGCACAAGCTTATGTAGCCCTTACAACTGAGGGTTGCATTCCAATGCCCTACGCCATTTATGAAGAAAACACAATGATTGGTTTTATCATGTTGACTTATGAAGAAAAGTGCGAGGAGTTAAATGATCAGTGTGCCTATTCCGTTTGGCGGTTTATGATTGATCAGCGCTATCAAGGCAAAGGATATGGAAAAGAAGCATTTCGTATGGCTTTAGACATTATCAAGTCATTCCCTCACGGTAAAGCTGAGCAAGTGGCTATTTCTTATGAACCTGAAAATAAAGTGGCCCAAAAATTATATGCCGCTTTTGGTTTTGTTGAAAGTGGTGAAATGTGTGGAGATGAAGTAGTCGCTGTTTTATCTCTTTAAAAAGGTACGAATATTAGCATTATAAGGAGGTGACAAATATGATAGAAATTTTTTCAGAAGATAGAAAACGATTAACGGCATTGTCTTTACCAGAAGATGAAGTTTGCATTTGGTCATGTATAGAAGGCATTATGGGTCGCAGTTGGATTAATGATATAGAACATCCAACCTATGGTATTGTTGCAGTCGCGGATTTTCTTTTTTTATTGGGCTGCGCACCAATTGAAGTTAACTCTGAATTGAAGGATCTGATTGAAACTTTTGGAAGGAATCAGATTATAGTTTGTGGTCAACCTTCTTGGGAAAAAGTCATTATAAAGGAATTTCCAGATAACCACATACCTTTTAAGCGGTATTCCTTTTATTGGGAGCCTGAAAGGTTTGATCAGAAGCAGTTACAGAACTATGCTCAAGCCGAAGAGCCCTCTGTTGAAGTCATGCCCTTTACACTGGCTACCGCAGAAAAAGCACTTGAAAATAACTTCACAGCTGATTACTGTATGTTTTTTGAATCCCCTGAAGCTTTTATGAGACAAGGGATAGGCTATTGTATTATCAAAGATCAGGAAATAATCGCAGGTGCATCTTCTTACAGTGCCTGTTGTGGGGCAATTGATATTACCATAGGCACAGATATTGCTTATCGTAGGCAGGGACTGGCTTTAAAATGTGCATCGAAACTCATACTAGCGTGCTTAGAAAAAGGCATATACCCAAGATGGGATGCAGCAAATCTAGAGTCTGTTGAGTTGGCCAAGAAACTTGGTTATAGATTTAAAAATGAATATCAAGTTTACACAATAAAAGAAGGCGGTCTAGGAGATATATAATTTCAGTCATCTTATAGTTTAATGGTTTTTTAATAACTTAAACTGGGAATTGTACCGTATAATTTGTACTGTACGTTTGGGGTTGAGTTGTTTGACGACCTAATTAAAGATGATTGAAAGGTTATGGGATTTCTTATGGAACAGGAAACAAAAGAGCTTCAAGTAATGTCAGCAAAGGCTTCAATAAAAGTAGCGAACCGATTTTTACTGTGGATTCCTATTTTGCAGATTATCGTGTACTTATTTTTACCAGAAATGTTTTCAGATACGATCAGCCTAGTAGGTTTTATAGCCATTCCTCTGTTGTACGTTCATTTAAAATGGAGGGGTTCACTTCGACAAGTTTTTAAATTAAATCCTGTAAAACTGAAAGCCTTTATACCGCTGACCATAATAGCTCTAGCAATTCAGCCTATCAGCACTCTATTGTTGATGATTTCAACATCCATCTTTGGTGATCACATGACGTTTATATTCAAAGATTTGTACGATAAACCTAGTTTGATTTTGTTTTTTACTTTGTGTATTGTGCCTGCTTTGGGAGAAGAATTTTTCCTCAGAGGAATTGTGCTGCATTTATACAAACCCTTAAGATGGCCTGCGCAAGTTATAGTAAATGGTTTTTTATTTGGTGTTTTCCATCAAAATTTAAATCAGTTCAGCTATAGTCTTTTTATAGGAATGGTCTTAGCTTTGGCGGTCATTGTCACTAAAAGTATTTGGAGCGGGATTTGGATTCATTTTCTTAACAACTTTCTCTGTTTTTTGGAAAGCGAACTTGATTTTAGTCTCATGAACAGTTCAATTGACAGTCCTACTAACTGGAGTGTCACATTTCTGTTAGCAGCTTTGTCCATTTGGGTATTGTTTAAATTGTTCACTTGGGTAAATGCCTACTACAGCAACGAATCCTTAGTAGAGACTCTAGACGCTGAAGACCAGGTATGGGTTGAAGCCAACCAGTGCGAAAAGCTTCGTTGGAATGCCATGTTTACTGTTTCAATGTGGGCACTTTTAGCTGTGTTTGCGTTGATGTCAACTGTAATAATATTGAGTGCAAAAGGGATTATAAATTAGAAAAACCCAGTGATCGGCATGAAAATGCAGATTCACTGGGTTTATTTTTGTGTACAAGGATTTTAATCTTCGGTGTAGATGAAACGTACTTCTTTTTCAAAGAGGACTTCACCATCGTAGACAAACTTAACTTTTGAAATGTGATGGCGGTCTGTTGCTGTGACTTCTAAATAATAGTCATCGTTTTCCATATAAGAGGCTACGCCGTTTTCAAGCATATAGTAAGGTGCGTCAATGGTATAGCTGTCTTCTAAAGTGCTCAGAGTAACTGAGGTCATTTTCTTAAAGTCTTCATACGTTGTGTCGTCATAGTCGTACATGAATTCAAATTCAAGAGCGACATCTTCAGCTTCAGTCAGGTAGTAGCCGTCTAGAAGATTGGTTTCACTTAAGGCTTCTGTATTCTTGTAATTTGCTCTAAGTGTTTCAATATCTTTGTTATATTGATCAATTTGGTTTTGAATATCTTGCTCTGCTTCCAATACAGGCGCAAATCGGCTGCTGAGAATATCCTTTTTACAGTCTTCTAAGCTGGCATAAGTCTTGTAATTTGAGAACGTTTCTCCATCTGCATAATGGTCGTTGAAAAATACTTTACCTGACTTGTCTTTCATAAATACGGTGATACAATTCATTTTGATGTCAAAACCTGGTAGATTTAATGCATAGGCTGCCGTTACGGATTTTCTGTCTTTAGATAAAGTATATTGAGGTGTAGAAGTCATGATTAGGTTATCTTTTATGAGTTTCGTTGAATTCATATTTCTGAAGAACTGAGCAAAATCAGTTGCTGTAATAACCAATACGTCTCTGTTAAAGTTACCACCATCATAAGTATAAGCACCGTAAACTTCAGATAGGTCTGTAAACTGTGTTTTGTCAGCAACTGGTGTCACAGCAAAAGCTGAAAAAGTTGTCAACTGTATAAGTAGCGCAACGGTGGTCAGCAGGGAAATTAATTTTTTCATCATGTGAATCTCCATTCTATTATATTGTGAGCATTATTTTTCGAGGGTAAGAGAAACAGCTTTATCAACGACGACTTTACCATTTTTTACGATTTTAATATTAGCGAGGGTGCCTCTATTGATAGATTTGATTTCCGCATAATTCTTAGAATCTTCAAGATAAAGGGCAACGCCATTTGTTACAGTAAAGCTCTTTGCCTTAATCTGATAAGTTTTAGCACCTACAATATACTGAACTTCTGTATAGTTGTAAAAACCTGAGTAATCTTTAGGATTGCAGTCCGAGTAAGTATAAACTGTAACGTACTGGCTTGAATCCGAAGAGGGGTAATAACCTTGCAATAGGTTTTGGGTACTGATGGGTTTTGCATCCTCAAATTTTTTACTTTGAGCCTCAAATGCTTCATTTGCGGCTTTTGCTTTTTTATAGTAAGACTTCTCTGCAAGATAAGTCTTTGAAAATGCCGTACTGTAAATATAATCAATACAAGCATCCAAATTTGCAAATGAGCGTGTAACGGTTCTATTAACACCATTATAGAGGGTCGCATTAAAGTATATTTTGCCAGTAGCATCTTTTTTGAAAATATATTGCCCTTGATATTGAACCCCTTCTAAGTAAGTGGTAAAGGTTGCAGTGACCGCTTTTTTATCTTTGGACATTACATAAGTAGCGCCATTGAATGTGAAATCCTCTGAGACATAAAAATCCTTTTCGGAAAAGTTTCTTAAATAAGGAGTCATACCTTCTTTTGTGACTTCCAAAAGAGAAATATAGGTATAGGAACAATCGTAAACACCATATATTTCTGATATGTCCTTAAATAAGGTTTTGTCAGGTGAAGCTGCTGCAAATCCACTAAGTATTCCAAATTGGAAAATCAAAGCGACAGCAGTAATTAGCGAAATTAATTTTTTCATGATTTTCAACTCCATTTATTTTTTATAGAATTTGATCATTCTCTGGTAAATAATACTGTGAATGAAAAAACACTATTTCCAGTTTATCACAAATAAAATGAGTATAAAAGTGAATATGCATAAATCTATAGAAATATAGTATAATACTGAAAAGTGCAGATGTTTTCCCACGCACTTACTCTTTAACTAAATGGATGGTGAATACATTGAGTCTTTATAGAAAAGGTAATAAAATCAGTATCAAACCCATTGAAATTGCAGATTCTGAGGCTATTCATGAATATGCATCGAACCCCAATGCCAAGCAGTACACGGGTTGGAAGTTGATGGAGAGTCTAGAGGAAACCCAAGAGTTTGTTGCACTTATGGTTTCTAGACATGAAGAAAAAACCCATGTCTATGCTTCTGTTGTGGAAAATGAAACAGGTAAAGTCATTGGAACTTTAATGATTTTTGGTTTTGACAAAGAGGCGAATCACGCAGAAATTGGTTATGTCTTTAATGAAGCGGTTTGGGGCAAAGGGTATGCCTCAGAAGGGGTCAAACTTTTATGTGACTATGCCTTCAATGAGATGGCACTTAGAAAACTCTTTGCGAGAATAGTAGAAATCAATGTGGGCTCTGCTAAGGTGCTTAAAAAGAATGATTTTGTTTTAGAGGGAACGTTGAAAGACTACTATTGTATTCACGGTGCCTTATTAAACTGCCAATGGTTCTCAAAATTGGCAACTTTCTAAGTTTGAATGATGATAAATATTGCGTTGGATGAGCGTGTCATATGGGGTGAATTGCCCTATTAGACACGTTTTTTTATTTGCTTGAAAATAAGAAAATTCAGAAATGAAATGTAAAATATTGTTTAATATTGTTCATAATTTGTCTGTCTTTTCTGTGATATAATTGAAAACCGATGCGCTAATTATTTAACAAAGTCTTCAGTTGAAGCACTAGGAAGTGTAGGGGGAAATTATTATGAAACTAAAAGCATTTAAACGCAACATTATTGTCATTTTTATTATGGCAATTATTGCGCTGTTCTCTGGAATTTATTTAACATATTCTTTTAAGACAGAACAACAGATCGATGCCATGCTGAATAAAATCTTAACAGATGAAATTCAAATTTCTAAAGAGAGTGTTGAACACATTTTAAAGGGTTATGAAGAATCCGCTTATGTTTTAGCCAGCAATCCAGCGTTTAAAAATTATGCGCCAGATGTGGCATATGAGAACACTGTAGAAGCCATATTGCTGGGTGCAAAAGAAACGAAGAAAGATATTATTTACGATATTTACATAGGGGATAAAAATGCCCGAATGCTTTCAGCGACAACTAAAAATGAAGATTTGGTAGGTTATAACCCTCAGTTCAAAGCAGATGGTTCTAAGAAACCTTGGTACTGGACACCGGTAGAGACAAAAAATACTTATTGGTCAGACATTTACCGAGATGTTTTTACAAATTACCAAATGATTACCGTGACAGTACCAGTAATGGACAAAGCAGGTACACCGGTTGGTGCTATGGGTGTGGATTATTTCTTAAATGAGATTAACGATTCTGTCGCCACACAAAAATTGTTAGATAATGGCTTTTATCAGTTGATTGACTGGAACGGAAAAATTATTTCTGATAAGAACTTCAACGCTGAACAAGAAAAGTCCTCTGCAGGAAGATTTCACTTTAACGAGGACATTGTAAACTATGCAATGGACAAGGAACAACAAGAAATTCAGTTCTTCGATGTTCAAAAAAATAATGAGGTTTTTGTACCCAAAGCCCTTGTTACAGCTAAAACAGAAGAAGATGTTGCAGCTTCTGGGATCACAATAGAAGATATGAATGGTGACGGCAAAGTAGTTGACGACATTCCGATGGCAGTCTTCACAAAAGAGAAGAAAGATCAAATGTACCCTGGGACATACAAAGCCATCGCCATAAAATTGCCAGAAACGAATTTGACTTTGGTTGGCATGGTAGACACCAAAGATATTGCAGGGTACGTGAACGCAGTCAATAAAACTTCTTTTACCATTATGTATGTGTTTATTCCTATCTTAATTGGGCTGTTGTTCCTTGCTTATCGATATTTAATGAGCGTATTATCCACCATGACCCGTCATATTGATGAAATGGCTCACGGTCGATTCTCATATCATACAAAGTCAAAACACAAAGCCTTCAATGAAGTCTTCCACAAGCTTAATCTTGCCAGCACCAACGTTAACGATGCATTAAATGATACTAAAAAGACCTTCAATGAAGTGTATAGTACCCTGCATGAAACAGAGGAAGACTTGAATAACGTGAAGACTCTTTCGGACAATATCACCATGACGGTTCAAGAAGTCTCAAGCGGTATTTATGATCAATCAGAAGATGCTGTGAGAGGCGCTAATAACGTAGGCATTATTTCAAAGCTGATTGAAGATATTAATGATAATACGGCTGAGTTAGTGGTTAAAACAAAAGAAGTCAATGAAATTAACCATTCCAACTATGAAAATCTTGAAGAATTAAAGATCAAATCTGAAAATACAAAGACAGTTTCCAATCTGATAACAGGCGTCATTGTGGAGTTAAACGAAAACTCTCAAAATATTGGTCATATCATTGATACGATTAATGACATTGCTTCACAAACAAATTTACTTGCACTGAATGCTTCTATTGAAGCGGCTAGAGCAGGGGAGGCTGGAAGAGGTTTCGCAGTTGTTGCAGACGAAATCAGAAAATTAGCAGAAGAAACTAGCAAATCCACTAAAATGATTTTCGAAATTGTAGATTCTATTAAACTCATTTCAGGAAAAGTGGCACACGCTATTGGAGATGTGAATCAAGCTATAGATGAACAAGTGAAGTCCACAGAAAATGTCAGTCAATCATTTGATGCTTCTAGTGAGATTTATAAAGCCTTTGAAGCAGCGTTTGAGCAAATTAACCATCAGCTTCATGACCTTAACAACAAGAACAGCGAGATTGAGAAAGCGATTACTAATATTGCAGCTGTTTCTGAAGAAACTGCTGCCTCAGGGGATGAAATCAGTACGTCTGTAACGCAGCAAAAAGAACTGGTTCTTGAAACGGAAAGGTCTTTGACAAAAATTGTTGCTCAAGTAGATTTGTTGGGGGAAAAACTCAATCAGTTCAAATAGAAGAGTGACGTGCAAAGTAGACAAATTCTTAACAACTTATTAAACAATAATTAAGACTTTTGGAAACTATTGCATTAGTGTAATACAAAATGGTAATTTGGAGATATTAAAAAACCTATACGGAGGTTCTCATGAAAAATTATCGCATGATTTTATCCCAAACATTTTGTATTTTTTTAATCGGATCTGCAACACTGGGGCTGACAGGATGTTCAGCCAATGCCTACTGGTCAGAAGACGGGTTAGAAATTGAAGAAGACTTTACGGAATATGCAGAAGAAGTTTGTGAAACAACAGCAGATTCTTTCTCTGATAACGACTTATCTTATCTGGGTATTTTAAGCAATGAGGAATTAAATGAAGCTTATAACATGGATGAAAAATTGGTAGACTTAACCTCCTACAATGCAGATCGTTATAACTTAAAATTCGACGGCAATCACTATTATGGTGAGTTTAAAATGACTGGCGGGACTCAAATTTGGGAAATGAAGGCAGACGAGGATCAGACCGTGGAACTGCCTTATACCTTTTTAGTAAAATCAGGCATGGCAAAACTCATCTTAGTAGATGATTATAATCAGGTGACTACGTTGGTGGAACGTACTGCAATATCGGAGGTTCCTGTTGGAGAAAAGACACTAAAAGTTTCTCTTAAGAAGGGTAATAATCTCATTAAGCTCATTGCTAAAGACAATGCTCAAATCAATTTAGAGTTGGAAGCGGTTGTAGGAAAAATCTATTTTGATGAAGAAGAATAACTATAAAATATATTTTATATAATAGTTTGGGCAGAGCGCTTAATTATTTGGATGAAACGTGGTAAGATGGGCATAAATAGTAATGAATTCAGTAAAGACAGAGGAGAATCTTATGAAACGTAAAATAATGGCGCTGTTTGTAGGTTTTTCATTGCTTTCGTCCTCATTGATCAGTTATTCTCAGGAAAACCTTATAAATATGACAAGTTATAATACCCAGAGTGTTCTAAAACCTAAGGTAATTCGAACAATTTCAACCGATTTAGATGGCAATGGCAGTAAGGAATCAATTAGTCTAACGTATCATTCTGCCTATTATGCTATTTTGAAAATCAACAAAATTGAAGTTGTTTTGTCATTATGTGGCATTGGAGATCCAGACGCACTAGACTTAAGGGTTGTCGATTTAATTAAATCAGACAAAACCAAGCAGTTGGAATTTAGAGAATTAACAACCGACATCTATGCGAGAAGAGAATTATTGAACTACAATAACGGTACGATAAGCTTTATAGTCCTTCCAAGCCCAGCAGATCCTAGCATGACAGTTAATGCTTCCTATGACGGAAAAGGAACGATTACACATGCTTATGTCAATCAAAATCTCTATACATGGTTTTATAAGGAAAGTTTTAAATACGATGGGAAAACCGTTACCCATATAAGCAAAAGCAGTTATACATTAGATACGAACGTAACAATATCTACAGCAATCAAGTTGCAAAAGTCTCCGAAAAATAAAGACATGGCTTTTAAAACAACAAAAGGCATGAAACTGACCATTGTCGAAACTGATGGCAAAGGGTGGTTTAAAGTCAAAAATAGTTCAGGGCAAACAGGTTGGTTCTATTTTGATGATAAAACCAATAAAATCCAAGGTAAACCAGGTGTAGAAGTATTTAAGGGTTTACCCTATGCAGGTTAGCTTTTATAGTTAATATAACAGTTTCACCCTTATCCATCCCTTGTTTTAAGCAACACTACTTCAAAGCTCAAAGATTTCTGACGTGAAGTCGAGCTTACAAAGAGCAAAACCGTGAACAATTGGTTTGCTCTTTTTTTTTTCCCTATTTCCAAGTGTGAACACAATTTAAACCCGTTGTATTCTGAACTGAAGAGTTGACATTGAGTATTGATGAATGGCCTTCTGAATAGGGGAAACAACCTCTTTCTAACATAGCATTAGATAAATTTCCGCAAACATGAATAGAAATACCCTTTGAACGCATGAGATTGATTTGTTGAAGTTGGATTGGAAGACTCCACTTTTCGAAATAAAGGGGTCCAAGTACTTCTGAATTTCCAAGAGGGTCGGCGTAGGAAATCAAATCAACTCCCACCTCTTTGAAGGATTGCAAATAGCCCATGTAAAATTGATCTAATACAGCGAAGAGGCACTTTAACTGCTCAGTACTTTTTCTGGAAACTCGTAGAAAATTATCAAACCCCATAAGCGCACTTAGGAGGGTAATGGGTCCTGTCACATTAAAGATTACAGGATGTCCTTTAACTTTTAACATGCGAATGGCTTCAAGGTTTCCAACAAATCGAGGTAGGGACTGCCAAGCTTCACCTGAAATTTGTGCGCTCAGTTGGCTAAAAAAAAGATCGAAATTAAAGGGCGCTTGTGTAGTGACAGGGTTCACTGTAATTCCCTGAATTGAACCTTCTGTCCATTTTGTTTGAATACCCAGACATTCCGATTCAAGCGTAGTGTCAAAAGGAACTTGTACAAATCCTTGATTATTTAATTGTTTGATTTCACAAGCAATGGTTACGATTGCCTCAGGTTGCTCAAACCAATTTGAAGAAGGGAGAGGGCAGTTTTCAGACTGCCACTCTACGCCATGAACACATTTAATAACACTCATTAGACGCGACCAAACTTTCTAGCAGCATTCATAAAGTCATGTACCTTTTGAGGATCAGTTCCAATAGGAATATCACAGCCTGAAGCTAAGATAAAGCCGTTGGGACTATCTTTTGTTTTTTCGATACAGTCTTTAACGGCTAATTCTATTTCTTCTCTTGAACCCTTCATAATGATTTCAACGGGATCCACGTTACCCACCAAAGTAACTTGGCTGCCTACGGCCAATTTTAATTCGCCGATATCATCGCAATTATCAAGACTGAGGGCAGTAATCCCTGTTGCAACCATATCGTTCCATATCCCTTTAGTTTTGCCACAAATGTGCATGACACTGCCACTGCCCATTCTTTTCTTTACGTGGTCTTGACAGCGCTTTGCATAGGGCATTGCAAACTCTCTGTATATTTTGGGACTAATCATGGTGCAAGACGCAATTGGATCGGCTATGCCCGGTGCAATGCCTAAATCCATAACAGCATCCATAAACGCGATGGTGCTTTCTGTGGCTATTTCTAAAACTTGACGAATAGCCTCAGGGTCTTTGTGAATATCTTTGAGAAATTTCTCAGTGCCAATTAAAAAAGCAGCCGTTGTAAAAGGGCCTCCAATGGTATTGCCAATACAGACTTGATCCCCAACCGTATCTTGAATGCGTTTAAGTGCTTCAATAAATAGATGGAGACGACCATCCTTATGAGGATCAATTATTTTCAATTGGCTGATTTGAGAGTAGTTAGCAATAGCAGGTGCAATCACTCTTGGAATATCGTACTCGGGGAAAAAGAGCGTTGCGCCCATGGCTTCTGGTAAACCATGTAAACCAGGGCCAATGCTGCAGTTGTCTGCGCCAAACAATTCAAAAGTTTTAATGACCACAGCTGAAATGATTTCAGACTGATGGTTAAAGTCACTGAGGCGATAACCCAAATAGGGGGCGAAGCTTTCGCCATTAAAAGGGCAACAAGGTACACGGTCATAGGGCTTGCCAGCAGAAAAAGCTTCCATTCTTTCCCTTGGCGTCATTTCATCTTTTGGAATTTTTAAATCGCTCATAAAGACACCTCGTTTAATTCAAAATTGAGACAGTTGACAAATAATCGGTCGTAACCTTGGAGTGTTGATAATTCAATGTATTGGATGTTGTTGATTAAAACTTCAATTTTCTTTCTGTCTGTTTCGTTGATCAGACAAATTTCTGCGCCTTGGCGAGCACTGTTCCCAATATAGCTCACTTTGTCTTTGAAAGATGAAGGCAGCATACCTGAACCTGTTAAACTTTCACGTTTGATATGAGCGCCAAACTGACCCGCGACAAGAACCTGAGAAATCTCTTCTTGAAGAATACCTTGATGAGCTAAAAGTGCTTCAATACCAGACCGAATAGCGCCTTTTGCCAGTTGGATCTGCCTTAAGTCAGATTGGTACAGTTTTAGAGATGTATTGTTCGGATCAAGGATAAAATAGCGTCCAAATTCATCTTCGCTGAGGAGGGGTGAAAAGCGTTCTGGAACACTGGAAGGGGTTTTTAATCTTCCATTTTTACCAATCAAATGACTTTTAGCAAGCTGGCTGATGGCATCAAGAACACCACTGCCACATATGCCTATTGGCGGACGATGATCTATAGTTCCCAATTGAAGCGAACCTTCAATATCAATCTCTATAGATTCAATTGCCCCAGCGGTTGCCCGCATTCCACAAGAAATATTTGCCCCTTCAAAAGCGGGACCCGCAGCGCATGAACAACAAAACAGACCCTGATCGGTTTTCAAAACAATTTCACCATTGGTACCGATATCGATTAAAAGCACATTTCCTTTTTGAAGCAATAAGTCAGAAGCAATAATCCCTGCGCTGATGTCTGAACCGACAAAGCCCTTAATAGGGGGCAGTAAATAGACTTCAGCATTTCCTAAAATAGGTAAACCAAAGGATGCCCCATCTGTTTTATGAGCACCTTCTAATAGAGAGAGATAAGGTGCTTTTCCTAATTTCGATGCTGATAACCCTAAAAGAAAATGAAGCATGGGTGTATTGCCGACAAGGGTGAATTTGGAAATTTGATTGGGACATAGCTGACTTTGATGAAGTAGGGATTCGATGAGGTTATTAAGACAGGAAAGAACAGCTTCTTTAAGGTTTATGGAAGCCTCGAGACTTTGTTCCTGGTAACCAATCCGAGACATGACATCTAGGCCATATTGTTTTTGAGGGTTGATGGCAAATGATTCCTCAATGATATTTCCATTGTTTAGTGAGACTAAACTGGCTACAATAGTTGTGGTTCCTAAATCCACGGCAATCCCATAATCGCTTGATTTTAGTAGGTCATCATGGACGTCACTATTTTTGAGTTCAGCAGTTTTTAAAAACACAAAAGTCTCTTCTTGAGCCGCCCATGTGGGGTTGCAGTCCCAGGTGAAGACCTGATCTTCTTGGGGTTGATATAGGCAAGAGAGACGCCACCCGTTGGCTCTTTCTTCATTGGACAAGCCAATCAACTCTTCCGTTGTCCAAAGGAAGTCATTGCCACTGTGAACTTGTATTTTACATTTACCACAAACCCCTTGACCGTTGCAGGGTGATTCAAGGTCATGACCCTGACTTCTCAACATGGACAAGAGGGTATGACCTTTTATATGTTGAAATGTTTCCACCGCTTTATTGCCCTGAAGTCGAGTGATTTTAATCATATAGCAGTCCTTTTTTTAAAGCACATAAATTTTGTAAGGGCGTATCCATACCAAGACCGCAAGCTGGTGAAAGGATGCGTACACCATCCAGCACAGCTCTTTTTGCCAACTCAGAAACCTGTTCTTCAGTACCAAATTCCAATGTATAGGTACTCACATTGCCCATTAGAATTTTATTAGGCACGTTGTCTTTCACTGATGAGACGCTGGTAACAGCATCAAAACTAATGACAGAATTATGAATTGCCCCAATTGAGCCAAAGACTTGGGTGAGACGACCGCAAATATGAACGATGACACAGTTGGGTCGAATCTCGCTTAAAGCATCAATTATTTTATTTAAATAGGGTAAGACAAAAGTGTTAAAATTTTTCTCGCCAAGGATTTCACCTGTGCCACTCGGGTCGGAGATAGTAATCCAATCCGCCCCCGCCGCTAATTGTCTTTTGCCAAACTCAATACTGACATCTGAAATCATTTCTAAAAACGGATGAACATCTTCAGGATTTCGACGAAGATCTTTATAAAAGACCATTGGATCTAAAATAGAAGTGGCTAAACTAATTGGGCCTACAAGATTACCTATTATAGGGATGTTTTCAGTATTCACCTTAAGATATTCTATAGAATCTAAGACAGTCTTGAGTCTCCCTTGTTGATAAGCAATAGGTTTCAGTTGTGTCCAGTCTTGAATGCGGTCGATAGCATAAGCCGTCACTTTTGGCTCTGTATGTGAGTTGCCCAAATCAACTGATGCGCCTAGTGCTTCGGCCTCTACAGTCATACAGAAGGGTACCCCTAGATTCTCAAATACATCTAAGTGATAACTTTTTAGAGCCAGTTTAGCCATTTTTAAAGGGTCTATATGGGCACTGGGCCAGTTCAGGTCAGCATCGTCAAGGATTTCAGTGACGATCATATTCATCATGCCACCGGGACAGATGCAAGGCACTCGGTCTAGAGGTTCACCGTGGATAGCACTAAAGAGTCGTTCTTTTTCATTCATTTTTTACGCCTCATTTTTCACAGCTGCATCTTCCAATGAGAGGATTTTAGCTTCTACAAGTTGTTTGGCCAATTTAGCGGCAAGTCCAGCGTCTCGTTCGTAGCCGTCTGCACCAATGCTTTTAGCATAGTTTAATGAAATTGGACCACCGCCTACCATGACGACCAAGTTTTCTCTTAAATGTTCTTCATTCAATAACTCAATAACCTTTTTCATAGATTTCATAGTCGTGGTCATTAGAGTTGACATACCAATTAAATGAGGTTTAAATTTCTGTGCGGTTTCAACAAATTGTTCACAGGGAACATCTCTGCCAAGGTCAATGACTTCAAACCCATTAGACTCTAACATGATTTTGAATATATTTTTGCCTATGTCATGGGTATCCCCTTCTACGACACCAACAACAGCAATCCGTTTGTCAGCAGCATCTTGTTCTGGAATATTTCTTTTTAATACCTCAATACCTGCGTACATGGCATCAGAACATATGAGCAGTTCGGGTATATAATACTCTTCGGACTCAAATAGCTCACCCACGTGTTCCATACCTTTACAAAGACCATCCCGAATACCTTCAAAGGGATCATAGCTTTTTGCAACATAGTTTTCAGCAACCTGCACAATCTGTTCATCTTCCATTTCAATTACACAATTTTTTAGTGAGTCTAGTAAAGCTTGCTTGTGTTCAGACAATTTAAAAACCTCCTATTTCAAATTTCATCCTCTCATTTTAAACATTCATTAGGACGTTGAACCAATAAATATATCTGATGAAAACCCGATATGTATTTAAAATACTAATAATGCTTGATATTTGCTGAGGGTTCGTTCTAAAAAGCTGTTCAAACAGAAGAGAATATGATATGATTAGTGGTTGAAACATCTGGTCAAATGAGAGAGAAGAGGTTATTATGAATCCAATCCAAGAAGCGGTTGAAAAAAATATTGAAAAATTTAAGGATTATCCTTTAGACAATCAAATTAAAAGAGCTCTAAGTGAGCTCGGTTTCCAAAGTCCTCTAGAAGTACAAGCCACTACAATTCCCTTGATTTTAAAAGGTAAAGACTTAATTGTTAAGTCTCAAACGGGTAGCGGAAAGACAGCGGCATTTGGGATTCCACTATGCGAAAAAATCGACGTAGAATTAGACAGACCTCAGGTGATGGTACTAGCGCCTACACGAGAGTTAGCAGCGCAGGTTAAAGAGGATATTGCAGACATTGGTAAATTCAAAGGCATTCGGACTTGCGCAGTTTATGGTCAGCAACCTATGGAAATTCAAAGAAAAGAACTGAAAAAGAATCCTCATGTCATTGTAGGTACGCCTGGTAGGATGATGGATCACATTTTGAATAAGAATATCAAACTCCAAGATATTCAATATTTAGTCATCGACGAAGCTGACGAAATGCTCATTATGGGATTCAAAGATCAATTAGAGGCCATCATTTCAAAATTACCACAAGATAGAAAAACACTGCTGTTTTCAGCAACGATGCCTGAAGAAGTTCAAATTTTAAGCCAGCAGTATATGAAATCTCCTGAAAATATTGAAATTGAATCTGATGTGCCTAACATCGAAAAGATTGAACAACTGTATTATGCAGTAGACGGTCTGAGAAAAGTGGACTTCATGAAGAAAATGCTTCGTCATGAACAGCCTAAAAAATGTATTATCTTCTGTAACACGAAAGAACAAGTGGATAATTTGTTCGATATCTTTAGAAAATGGGATTTTACAACTTGCGCCGTTCACGGTGGCATGGATCAAGGTCTTAGAACGGAAAAGCTGAGAGACTTTAAAAAGGGCAAATACCGTATGCTTATTGCGACAGATGTTGCTGCTAGAGGGCTTCATGTTCTCGGGATAACCCACGTTATCAACTATGGTGTTCCTTTTGAACACGAGAGCTATGTTCACCGTATTGGTAGAACAGGCCGCGTGGATCAAAGCGGGGTAGCGATTACAATGGTTATACCAAGTGAAATGGATCGTTTTAATGACTTGCAGAAGTTCTTAGGCTATGAAATACCTTGCAGGGGTGGTTATGTAGATAAAAGACCTAAGGCAGAGAGTAAACGCAGAACAGGTCCAGAAAAATATAAACCCACCAAGCGAAGAGATGCAGGCGTTGCGATTCAAATTATCGGAGGCAGCAATAACCTATTGAAGTCTAAAGATATTTTAGCCGCTATCAGAAGCACAACTGGAATTAACAATGATGATATTGGCAAAATAGATATGCGCAGCGATGTGACTCAGGTTGAGATATATCATGGCAAGGAAGCCATGGTTGTCAAAAATTTGAAAGCAAAGAAGATCAAAGGAAAGCTTTACCGAATCAAAACCTTAGGATAAAATGATTTTAATTGTGATTGGGAGGAATGGCCATGGCAAAATATAAAATCAAGTTAGAAGATGATACGCTTTTTGATTACGAATCTGTGGAGACTTTGGAAAACGTCATTACTGAGATTCAAAAAGCAGATCAATTTGTACCCTGTAAGGACTACCGCGGTAAATCTTACTTTGTCAATAAAGTGATGATCAAAATGGTCTTTTCAGATCAAGAATAGAAAAAAGCCTTCGGATTCCTGTCCGAAGGCTTTTTTTAGTCAATTGTAAAAATCATTTTCTTAATAACCAAAGTTTGGTCTTCCATTAAGTCTACAATTTCATATCGATAATTGCCTTCCTTACCTGTGATTAGACTTAATTTTGGTCGAAGAGGAAAACCTGTTGGAACAGACTCAACGACAGCAACCTGTCCAGTGGTTAATTCAACAAGTGAACCTGGAGGATAAGGATTGATTTTCTTGGTAAAGATTGAAATGAGTTCACTGTCAAAGGAAGTTCCAGCGCAGGCCATTAAGTATTCAACCGCTTCACTGGGACTGGTTGCCCGGCTATAGGGTCTATCTGAGATCATAGCATCAAAGACATCTGTAATGCCAATAATTTGAGAGATGATGCTGATTTCTTCTCCACTGGTTCGATTAGGATACCCTGTACCATTGAGTCGTTCGTGGTGCTGATAAGTGGCTTGTTTCACATATGCGCTTAAAAAATTCTTATCCTTCAAAAACTCGTGACCTATTTTGGGGTGGTTGATAATCAGCATTTTTTCATCTAAAGTGAGGCTTTCCTTTTTAGAGAAAACTTCTTTGGGAATGAGAGCCATTCCAATATCATGGTAAATTCCCGCCATAAAGATATTCTTGATCATCTCTCGATTATACCCAAGATCCATAGCTATCAAAGCACTGAGAATGCCACAATTCAAGGAAGACATATACAAATAGTTTTCCACACTTTTTATATTGATATACTCTAACGGATTATCTTTAACTCTGAAAATTTCATCAATCATGTCATCTACAAGTGTACTGAGGGGGGAGTTATATTCCATTATTGATTTAGATTTAAGTTCACCACCAGCACTTCTAAAGCCCGCCGCCTGAAAAATATCTTTAATTAGGAGCATGGCCTTATTGATCATGTTAGGGTGCAGAAGCCGATTGATTTCCACATCCGAATGTTCATCATCAATGTATATGGTGAATATTTGATTTTGCTTAATTTTTTCAATGAGTTTATCACCCAGTACAGCGCCTTTTTTAGCCAGCATAACACCTTCAACCGTATAAAGTGTATCGCCTAAAATTGCATTAGATTTGACATATTCAATTGGAATAGCTCTCATGGCAAAACCTCCTTTTCAGAAATGGTTATTTATCCTATACCATCCTGAGGGTTTTACAAACAATAAATGCACATGAAAACATTTCCATATTATAAGATTGCAAGTGAATGAAACTTAACTTTTAATCTCCTGTAGATAGTTTTATACTTTTAAGTAAGGAAAATAATCAGACACCAAGTGGACTGAACAGAGGCACATTTTAAGGGAGAATTTTATGCAAGCAGTATGGTCGGATTACTACGAAAACGAATCATTTACACAACTTAAAGCGGAAGAAATGCCGCCCCACCCCATAGAATTTTATAATTGTCAATTCAATGGATGCAACTTTGAACGAATGGATTTCTCCAATTATACATTTGATCGATGCGCCTTTAAAGATTCAAACTTAGCTTTAGGAAACTTCACCAATGCCAAGTTGATGAATGTCAAATTTAATGAATGTAAAGTTGAAGGTGTACGTTTTGATTTGTGCGATGCCTTCATTTTGGAAGTCTATTTTGATAAGTGCTTAATGAGAAACTGTAGTTTTTCTGATTTGAATATGAAAAAGTGCAAATTTGAAAATTCTCATATCTTTGAGTGTGATTTCTATAAAACAAAGTTGATGGAGGCATCATTTATGGGTTCTGTGTTGTCGCGAACCGTATTTGCCGAATGTGAATTAACCAAGGCGAATTTTGAAGACGCCTCAGATTTTATCATTGATCCCTCAATCAATCGATTGAAAAAAGCTATTTTTTCAAGCAATGAGTTGGCAGGACTTTTAAGACATTTGGATTTGGTCATTAAATAATATCCAGTAAGAGAGAGGAGAGATTACTATGTATTCATGTCGATTTGATACACCTCTTGGACAAATGATAGCGGCTGCCGAGAATCAAAAACTGGTAGGCGTTTGGTTTATGGGTCAAAAACATTTTCCAGAGCATTGTGAGCATTGGGTTGAAAGTGCAGAAGAACCAGTTTTTAAAGCACTCAAAAACTGGATGGAGGCCTACTTTAATGGCGAAAATCCTATTTGCACTATTCCACTTGAACCGAAGGGGACGGACTTTCAAAAGAAAGTTTGGAAACATCTCCTAGATATTCCATATGGCACGACTTCTACCTACGGAGATATTTCCAAAAAAGTAGCTGTTGAAATGGGAAAGCCTACCATGTCTGCACAGGCAGTGGGTGGAGCTATAGGAAAAAATCCAATTTCTATCATTATTCCTTGCCACAGAGTGATTGGAACAAGTAAAGCGTTAACAGGTTACGCTGGGGGCCTAGATAAAAAAGAAGCACTGCTTCGGTTGGAAGGCTTAGTCGATTTATAATTGGAAAGTTGTTAGACATATAGCAGGAAAGTTAATTGACCTATAATTGCTAGGTTTAATAGACGAATAAAAGAAAAAACCCATTTTGCAGATGGTCTCTAATTAAAAGACTTCAGGTCTTTAATTAAAAGATTTTATCTGCAAAAGGGGTTTGTAATTTTACGGTTTGTATTCTGACTCAATTTTGTTCAACTAGAAACTCTTATTCGCAAAGTTTTAAAATACGCTCAGCGTGTTTCTTTTCGTCAGCCATGATTTCTTTAACTTTTTTAAACTGTTCAACATAAGGTTCATAACGGTTAGAAGCCTTTATCTCGTCTTTAGACAAGAGTTTTGCAAGACGAGTCATACCTATAATTTTCAACAAGAATAGTACTGAAAGAGATCTGAAAGCTTTAGGTTTGAGCGTCTCTCCGGTATATGTTTTTAATATACTGGCATGTTTGCCTTCTTCATCTGCCATGAGTTTAAGCATTTCTTTTTGAGTTTTATTCTTTGCTTTTGCAGCTAAGTTTGTATAGAGTGCCATGTCGTCCATCTCTCTTTGTTGTGCTTTTAAGAGAGCTTTGCGCTCCTTGTCGCTCATTTCAATCTTTTTATCTGATTTTTTCTCTAATTTCATAATCCGTCTCCTCGTCTGTGCACTGTATGCTGAAGAATTTACTAACCCTTTCATTTTACGCTTTCTTTTATAACAATGCCACAAAAAAGTAAATTGATAGTTAGATGATATGGTATACCCAGTATCGAGCCGTGTATAATGGAAGCAGACAAGTAAGGGGTGCAATGATGGAAAAACATACGAGACTTGAAATATTGACTGAAAACCGAATAGGAATGACTGAAGATATTCTCAAAGAACTGCATCGCCAGGAAATTGATTTGATTTCAATGGAAGTACAAGCAAACAGAATTGGGATGATGGTAGGTCAGCTAGATGCCCAGCAGTTAAACAAACTTAAGCAGGCAGTTGAGCAAATTAAAGGCGTTCAGGCGATAACAGCCATTGAACTTTTAGAGTTTGAGAAAATTAATAAACATTTATTAGCCATTATTAATGCTGTAGATGAAGGCATCCTAGCGGTGGATGAAGACAATCACATTCGCCTGTTCAATCACTACTGTGAAAAGCTTTTTGAAATGGACGAGTCAGCAGTGATTGGAAAACCGGTAGAAGAACTTTTTGGTGAAGAAGCTCGAATTGTTAAATTAGTTCATGAAGGAACTGCCTATGACAATGCCGCCTGCTCTTTGAACTTGGCTTCAGGGCAAGTTAATTATTTGTCGACGGGTCGAGTCATCATCACCGATCAAGGGGATATTCAAGGGGCCGTAGCCTCCATAAAAGATATTGTCAAAGTAAAAGCCTTAATACAAGCCATATCTCCAGATGAAACTACAGTGTTCTCCGAATTAATTGGTCACAGTCCTGCCCTCGAAAATTGTAAGAGGATTACAAAATCAGCAGCCTCTAGTCATGCCGCCGTATTGATTCGGGGTGAAAGTGGCACTGGGAAAGAGATATTTGCCCACGCCATCCATAAATTTAGCAAAAGAAAAGGGCAATTTGTCACCATCAACTGCGCGGCTTTGCCTGAACAGTTAATCGAGAGCGAACTCTTTGGATACGAGAAAGGCAGCTTTACAGGGGCGTTCCAGTCACGAAGCGGTTTGTTTGAAGAAGCGGAAGGTGGCACTTTATTTTTAGACGAAATTGGAGAAATGCCCCTCAGTACTCAAGCGAAATTGCTCAGAGTTATCCAAGATGGGGTGGTGAGAAGGATTGGAAGCCGTCAAGAGAAAAAAGTTGATGTAAGAATTGTAGCGGCGACCCATAGACCTCTCGAGAAAATGATTAGGGACAATCGGTTCAGAGAAGACTTGTATTATCGGTTAAATGTCTTGCCTATTGAACTGCCTAGTCTAAGAGACCGCAAAGAAGATATTCCTTTATTGGTCAATCATTTTATACACACTTGTTGCAGGAGAATGGATCGGCCTATTATTGGTTATGACGTCAGCTTTATGGAAGCGATTGTGAACCACCAGTGGCCTGGCAATGTCAGAGAGCTTCAAAATGCCATAGAAAGAGCTGTCAGCCTTTGTGAATACAATATTTTAACTTATAAAGATCTCAGCATGAGTCAGTGGGAAGAACTAGGCAATAATTACCCAGAAAATAGAGTAAGTCAAGCGGGTACTCATAAGACAGATCAAAACCTTCAGAACCCAAAAGGCGATGTCCTGCCACTTGAACAGGTTATGGAGGCTTATGAAAAGGAGTACCTGTCCCATATTGTTGGAAAATATACCAGTGTGAGAGCGATGGCAAGAGCTTTAGGTGTTTCTCACACAACTATCCAAAATAAATTAAAACGTTATGAGATTGTAAAATAAATTAAATTCCATAAAAGTGTAAAATAAATTTGCCACTGTAAATAAAAAATGCCATTTTCTAAACGAAAACGGCATTTTTTTGTGCCAAATATTGCTGTGAATTTATATTTATTCTCTACAAACCTTCCATCTCAAGGAAGTCATTTTAAATATCACCTTGGCACGAAAATTGCGATTGTATTAAAGTGAGTACATCGTTTAAGCGTTTACTAAAGAAAGCTTATGCACTCAGTTGGGCAATAGGCAAAATGGATGATTGAAGGGGAGGACATAAAATGAAAAAGGAAAAATTGGTAAGCAAAGGATTTTCCACACGTTCTATTCACGGGGGTCAAGTTAAAGATCAATTTGGTGCACTTGCAACACCAATCCATCAGACGGCTACTTTTATTTTCGACAACGCTGAGCAAGGTGGCAGACGGTTTGCACTAGAAGAAGAAGGCTACATCTATTCAAGACTTGGCAACCCAACTTGTACAGTTTTAGAAGAAAAATTGGCCATGCTTGAAGGGGCAGAAGCAGCAATTGCTTGTGCATCTGGAATCGGCGCTATTTCTTCTGCTTTCTGGACACTTTTAAAATCTGGAGATCATATTGTATCAGCTAAAACCCTTTACGGCTGTACATTTGCTTACCTCAACCATGGCTTAACACAATTTGGTGTTGAAGTTACTTTTGTAGACTCTAAAGACCCTGAAAATATTAGAAAAGCAATGAAACCTAACACGAAGGTTGTTTACTTAGAAACGCCTGCCAACCCAACTTTAGAAATTGCAGACATTCAAGCTGTTGCAGATATTGCACATACAGTAGAAGGTTGTGTTTTGATGGTGGACAATACATTCTGTACGCCTTACACACAAAGACCAATTGAAATGGGTGCGGACATTGTCGTTCATTCAGGTACAAAATTCCTTAACGGACACGGCGATGTTATTGCTGGATTTGTTTTAGGCAAGCAAGAATACATCAATAAAGTGAGATTATACGGCGTCAAAGATATGACAGGGGCTTCAATGAGTCCTTTCGATGCCTATTTAATCATTAGAGGGATGAAAACCCTTGAAATTAGAATGGAAAGACACTGCTCCAATGCCATGAAAGTAGCAGAGTTCTTGGAAAAACACCCTGCAGTTAACAAAGTCTTTTATCCAGGCCTTAAGAGTTTTGAACAGTATGAATTGGCTCAAAAACAAATGTCTTTACCAGGCGCAGTCATTGCATTTGAACTTAAAGGCGGCTTAAATGAAGGCATTACAGTTATGAATACTGTTGAACTTTGTAAATTGGCCGTGAGCTTAGGCGATGCAGAGACGCTCATTCAGCACCCTGCATCTATGACACATTCTCCATACTCTCCTGAAGAGCGTATGGAAGCGGGTATTTCTGACGGTTTGGTAAGATTAGCCGTAGGTCTTGAAAATGTTAATGATATCATTGACGACTTAGAACACGCGCTCAATCAAATTATCTAATCAATCTATTAAAAAAGGGATCTGTCTTCAGCATAAAACTGATGACAGATCCCTTTTTAATTCTTTGAACAGTTACATCATTTTAGAAATAGCCCCTGACAAAAATGGAATGAGCCAAATACACCAGACGACTAAACTGAATTTGTGGAAAGTTTTGTTTTTAGAAAGATCTTTTTTCTTGAGTACCCATAAAGCCCAAAGTGCATGAACCATCATTAACAATATAGCAGCAAGACCTGTGAAACTGTGTAGGTTAAAGCCTGCAGTGGCCATTGAAATTTGCTGGCTCTTTGCAATGGCTTCCATGGTCAAAGTGCCAGTTGTGTCAAAGAATAAACCAATAAAGAACATAACGGTATGCCAAGGTTTCAAAGTGCCTTGAATTTTTTCTGCCCATACCCCAACGGTATAAAAAACTAAAGCAGATGTGATTAAAAGAATTGCAGTAATTAACATAATAAGCCTCCTCAAATAACGAACAACGTTCATAAAAAGTGTTAAAAATAATTCGCGACCACGGCGAATTATTTTAAGTGAACCATGTTCATATAATATCATTAAAAAAATATAAATACAAGACTATTTATAAAATGATTAAAAGGGAAAATTTACCCTATAATAAGAATTAGGTGTTAGATGTATGGATAAGCGATTTAATGAGAACCAACATTATAAAAACATTCACATGAGAAGGAGACCCAATATGAAAATTTTGGTAACTGGTTTTGATCCATTCGGTGGTGAAAGTACTAATCCTGCCTATGAGGCAGTTAAAGCCTTGCCTGATTTAATTGGAACGCATACACTTATTAAAATGGAAGTCCCTACAGTGTTCAATAAATCAATTCAGGTACTCCTAGAAGCTATGAAAACCCATAAGCCAGATGTGGTCATCTGTGTAGGTCAAGCAGGCGGCAGAGCTCAAATTACCCTTGAACGAGTTGCTATAAATATAGATGACGCGCGCATAACTGACAATGAAGGTAATGCCCCAATAGATCTGCCTGTTCATAGAGAAGGACCAGCGGCATATTTCAGCAATCTGCCAATAAAAGCTATGAGTCGCGCCATCCAAATGGGCGGTATACCAGCTTCAGTATCCAACTCTGCAGGCACTTTTGTTTGCAACCATATTATGTACGGTTTAATGCATATGATCCATACAGAATTTAAAGACTGCCGTGGCGGGTTTATACACGTTCCCTATTGTGAAGCACAGGTAGTGGACAAGCCCAATATGCCCTCAATGAGTCTCGGAAGTATCACTAAGGCCCTAGAAATAGCCGTTGAAGCTGCTATTGAATATAAAACAGACATACATATTTCAGAAGGGGCTATATTTTAACGAAGAAAACCAAAGGAGGCAAGTTATGAAAAGTTACCCATTGATTGAAGCACTCACCAATGCAAAAGGAATTTCGGGTTTTGAAAAAGAAGTGGTGGAAGTGGCTGAAAAGTTTGTCATGGAGGGTCTTGAAACCAGTTGGGGCGGACTCAATAACTTTTACATCTTCCAAAAAGGTGGAGAAGAAAAGCCTGTACTGCTTTTAGATGCCCACTCCGATGAATTGGGATTTATGGTTCAGTCTATTACGAGTAAAGGACTTATCAAAATCATTCCCATAGGTTCTTGGGACGTTCGAAACGTTCCAGCTCACAGCGTTCAAGTCTTTACTGAAAAAAACGGCTGGATCAAAGGGGTATTTTCATCTAAACCGCCACATTTTATAACAGAGGAAGAAATGAAGCAAAATACTTCCTTTGAAAAACTTTTAGTCGATGTAGGGGCTAGCAGCTATCAAGAAGCAGTGGACCAGTTTGGAATCCAATTAGGTGCACCTATCGTGCCAGATGTAAAAACGGAAATCATGCTTGGAAACAGAATTATTGGTAAGGCTTTTGATAATCGCATGGGTTGTGCATTAGTTATTGACCTCATGAACCATTTTAAAGACAGGGAATTAGGCGTGCGACTTGTAGGGGCTTTATCTTCCCAAGAAGAAGTTGGCTCAAGAGGCGCGCGGGTGACCAGTTTTGATATTTTGCCTGAGGCGGCTATTATTTTTGAAGGCACCCCTGCAGACGATACTTTTACCGAAGATTGTGAAATACAAGGGGGCATTGGAAGAGGTTCTCAAATCCGGCATAGAGATAACTCTATGATTTCTAGCCCAGAATTTACACGTTTTGCCATCCAACTGGCTCAGACCCACCAAATTCCCTTCCAAGAGGCGGTCAGAAGATCAGGTGGAACTAACGGTGGCATTTACCATATGACCAATCAGGGAGTTCCAGCCATCGTCTTAGGGGTTCCTGTGCGCTATGCCCATACTCATTTTGGCATATCTGCTTATGAGGACTATGAAGCTACTTTTAATTGGGCAGTGAAATTGATTGAAAGCTTAACGGAAGAGGCTTTATTAAATTTCTAAAGGGCTATTGAATGCTAGAAACAGGCATAATTATGCCATTATTGCTGACTTTGGCGTTGCCTCCATTTCGACTGGTGATTTTTTGATTGACGGTATTGTTTTCAATGACAGTGCCTTCTGTTTTAAAGCGGTACTCTATAGCATTGGGATAGGTGGCAGGAACTTTGATTTGATTGCCTTTCACTGTAGTGCCAGTGGCGTTGAAGAGGGCAATCCCCACTTCTCGAGTGGTTTCGATGACATTGTCTGTTAGAGTACCTTGGTCGTGTCTGCTGTCATCTGATCCAAGAATAATACCCCAATCGCATTGGATTATTGTGTTTTTAGATATCAGAGTGCCAGAAGAACCTTCCCCAAAACGGATGGCACCTTCGGTCAGTTTACCTTTTGGGTATTGAATGTTCTTAAAAGTATTATTTGTAACCACCCAATTAGTGCCTTTAGCCACATCAATGCCCCCCGTATAACTTTGGTAAGCAACACCTGAAGTAAACTCGAATAAACAGTCTTCAATACGGGTATAATCGCTGTATATATTATTTTCAGCCCCAGAACTTTTCAGCATCTGTTCTTTAATGTCGAAGAAACGGACATTTTTAATGAGGGCAAAATCTGCGTCTTTTTCTCCAAGGATTTGAATGCCATTATCGTTGACTTGACCAATAGAGAGGTCTTGTATGGTCACATAATCGCTGGCAATCCAGAAAATGTGGCTGGTTTTAAAATCACCCTTGAGTATGACTTTGTCTCGATTTCCAGATTTGGATTTATAGGTGATATTCTCAGCAGTGATCCACAAACTGTTGGGTATTGTATAGGTGCCATCAGCAATTAGAATGGTTACATTGCCGTCTTTACAAGTGTCAACTGTCCACATCAATTCTTGAACAGAGTTTACCTCAATTTCTCGTTGAGGGGGCAGCTTTTTAGCAACTGAATTTGAACTGCTTAAAGTTGTGTCTAGGTTGCCTGAAGAAGTCTTTACATTTAAAACATCTTCAGTAGAACCATCATTTGCAGTTGTAAATGCAATTGATGATATTATTATTAAGGCTAGCAAGGTAAGTGCCAGTCTGTAATTTTTCATCGGAATACCTCTCTTTCTATGGGGTATTTTATCATCCTTTGGTTCTAGACTCCACAATATTTGCGAATAGGCTAGAGTCTATCGGACGATTTGTTTATAATGACTTTAGCATAACCCTTTTGAAGCGTCAAAACATGCTCTCGTAGTAAGAGGAGGATCCTATGGCAGTAGATATTCATAAATTGATTGAAGAAAGAGGCATAGACACAATGATGCAGCTGGTTATTTCTCCTAACCAGGATTATGCCGTGGGATTAGAAGCCTTGTCTAGAGGGATTGATCCTGATACGGGACACAATGTCTCGCCTACAGAAATGATTGTCAACGCCGAAGAAGAGGGCTTGCTTCAAGAACTGGAAAAGCTCATGTTTTTGAGAGCGCTTGAAACTTTTAAACCCTTGCACAATGCCAATCCGGATTTATTGCTCTTTATGAATATGGGTTCCAAGTTCATTGAAATCTGCCGGAACAATGATTTTATAGAATCATCGATTACTCAGTTTGATATCCCTTTCAGCAGTATCTTTTTTGACATAACGGCTTTTGATCCAAGACGATTAGAGGCAATGAAGTGTTTTGTAGATACTTATAAAGAAAAGGGTTTTTACATGAGTATGGACGATTTAGGGGAAGATTATAGCAATATCGATAAACTTCTCTACCTGAGTCCAGATATTGTTAAAATAAATTTTAGGTCCTTAAGAAGATTAGAAAATAAAACCTATGTTGAAAATATGATAAAGACTTTGAAATTTATTACAGAGTCTTTAGGCATCATCGTTGTGGCAAAGGGGATTGAAGACGAGCAAGATGTTGGATTTGCTCTAAAAAACGGCGCTCAATTTATGCAAGGTTACTATATTTCTAAACCTGTAAGTTTAACAACGGAGGCACTTTATACCATCAAAGATCGCTACAGACACCTGATGGAGGCCCATTTGGTGGAGGAAGGTTCGCGCGGTGAGTTGACACGACTCATGACCACAAAGGCTTACGTCATCATGAACGGCATTAAAGAATGGCTAGACGACCATAGAAATCAAGAATTGGAAGTCGATAGTGAAGCTATTTTTAATGCTTATCCTATGGTAGAAAATTTTTGGTTTTTAGATGAACATGGCGTACAAGTTGGAAGCAATCATGTCAATCAAAAGGACTTTATGCTGAAGAAGACTTCAATGTTCCAAATTTACAGCGAGGGAACGGATTTTTCATCTAAAGACTTGTTTTTGCAATTGTATAACACCATTTTAAACGTCTGGGTGACAAAACCATTTAAGTCTATATTGACTAATAATCAATGTGTGACCAGCTCCATCCGCTTGGATTATTCATGCGAGCGGGCTGTCATATGTGCCAATATCAATTTGGATAAAATTAACGAAACCCTTCCTAGCAAAGTTCTTATTGCAAAGGACGGAGAAGACGATTTTCAAATTATTGTCGGGGAATAAGACATAAAACCCCCTTATCAGACAAACCAAAGTGGGTGAACAACATGTACAGAATTATGATTGTTGAAGACGAGCAAACTATTGCCAGAGCCATGGAAGAACGGCTTAAAATGTGGGACTATGACGTTTGCTGTGTGACAGATTTTAAAGAAGTGATGACTCAATTTGTGACTTATGACCCACAACTGGTGTTATTGGACATTTCCTTGCCCTATTACAGCGGTTATCATTGGTGTTCAGAAATCAGAAAGCATTCCAAAGTGCCCATTCTGTTTGTTTCTTCTGCTTCAGACAATTTGAATATGGTTATGGCAATGAACATGGGGGCAGACGACTTTATCGCAAAGCCTTTTGACCTCAATGTTTTTGTCGCTAAAATTCAGGCGTGGATGCGGCGGACTTATGCCTATGTGGGGCAGACCAACTTGATTGAATTTGAAGGGGTTATTTTAAATTTGACCGAGGCCACTTTGCATTATAAGGATCGCAAAATAGATTTGACTAAAAATGATTTTAAAACCTTGCAAATCCTCATGGAAAACCCGGGAGAAATCGTCTCCAGAAGTGCCATTATGACCAGGCTTTGGGAAAGTGACAGTTTTATAGACGACAATACTTTGACAGTGAATATTACAAGACTGAGAAAGAAATTAGAAGACATGGGGCTAGAAGATTTCATTATGACCAAGAAAGGCGTTGGCTATTCTGTCCAAGCTAGAGGGGTTGACCTATGAAAAGAGTCATACATGGATTGGTTTTAATTTTCATAACGAGCCTGTCCTTTTCAATCATCTATTACCTTTACGGATTACCCGTTGAAGCCATTGCTTATAGCTTTGTGTTATGTGCATTTTTAACGACAGTGGCACTTTTGCTTTACGTTCTCCACTACTATAAGTCCTTTTTCCAAATCAGGAAGATCAACCAAGGGGCTGAACAATTGTATTTACTTTCCAAGTCGCTGCCTGTTCCTTTAGATGAATTGGAGACTCAATATCAGGAATTGGTGCTGAATTTGATGGCTTCTCATCAGAAGTGTATTACAGATGAAGATATAAAACTCAGTGAGTTGACGGATTACTACACCCTATGGGTACATCAGGTGAAAACGCCCATATCTGCGCTGGGACTCCTTTTTCAGACAGAACCGGACACGGAGAAATCTCGGGCAATGAAATTGGAACTTTTCAAAATAGAGCAATACGTTGAAATGGCGCTACATATTATGAGAATAGAAGGGTCGGGTTCCGACTGGATGCTCAGTCCATGTTCTCTTGAAACCCTTTGCGGAGGTGCAGTTAAAAAGTACCGCAGTCTGTTTATCGAAAAGAAAATTAAACTGAACTTAGAAGTCCACCCCATCACTATTGTGTCAGATGAAAAGTGGGTGATGGTGGTCTTGGAACAACTGATCTCAAACGCCTTGAAATACACGCCGAAAGGTGAAATACGCATTTACAACAAAGTGGACAGTCCTCATGTTTTGTATATTGAAGATACGGGGATTGGCATTCACGCTGAAGATCTTCCTAGAATTTTTGAGAAGGGTTTTACAGGCTATAACGGACGGTTAGACAAGCGTGCCACAGGGATTGGTTTGTATTTGACGAAGCAAATTTGTGAAAAATTAAGCCTCTCTATTCGCATTGTGTCTCAAGTGGATCAGGGCACTCAAGTGCAGTTGACTTTCATACCTTACAGTCATGTAAGTTTAGAAATGAAAATGTAAGGTCATTCGATGGCTGAACGTTTTCATTTTTTTTATACTGAGAAGGTAAATTAAACCTTCCCAAATGCATAGGAGGCATAACCATGACGTTATTAACTGTGAACAACTTAAAGAAAACATACCAGAACCGTTTCGGAGGCAATCAGGTACAGGCTTTAAAAAATGTGAGTTTTACTGTAGAAGAGGGCGAATACATTGCCATAATGGGGGAGTCAGGTTCTGGGAAAACCACCCTGCTAAATTTATTGGCATCTTTAGATAGACCCACCAGTGGAGACGTGATTATCTCTGGGAATAATTTATCCCATTTAAAAGAGTCACAATTGACCAGTTTTAGAAGAGAACACCTAGGTTTTGTTTTTCAGGACTTTAATCTATTGGATAACTTTTCCATACAAGACAACATCTTTTTACCCCTCGTTTTAGCGAGAGAACCCTATGAGACGATGGAGAAGAAGTTAGTTCCAATAGCAAAGAAATTAGGCATAGATGATCTGCTCCAAAAGTTTCCTTATGAAATCTCTGGTGGGCAGAAGCAGAGAGCAGCAGTAGCAAGAGCTTTAATCACAAATCCTGACATTATTTTGGCAGATGAGCCGACAGGAGCCTTAGATTCGAAATCCACGGAACAGTTGCTTTCCATGTTTTCAAAAATAAACAAAGACGGGCAAACGGTATTAATGGTAACCCATAGTACCACCGCCGCCAGTCACGCAGGGCGAGTTTTGTTCATTAAAGACGGCGAAGTCTTCCATCAGCTTTATAGAGGCAATTTGACCAACGAGCAAATGTACCAACGAATTGCTGAAACCCTGACCGTTCTTGCAACAGGGGGAAGCATCAATGTCTAAATCATTTTACGCCAATCTGGCAGTGACAAATATTCAAAAGAATTCAAAAATATATTTGCCTTATGCGCTCATGAATATCATCATCATTGCCATGTTCTACATTATGCACAGTATTGCCAATGATCCAGGGCTTGATAAAATGAGCGGCGGTTCCTCTTTGCAGCCCATCTTGTACTTTGGTATTTATGTCGTCGGCATTTTTTCAACCATGACGGTTTTTTATACCAATAGCTTTATTATGAAGCGTCGAAAAAAAGAGATTGGGGTCTACAATATTCTCGGGATGGGTAAACACCATATCGCAAGAATGATGAGTTTGGAAACTTTACTCATTGCAATAGGTTGCTTATCTGTGGGAATCGGCTCAGGGATTGTATTCAGCAAGCTGATGTATATCTTCTTTCTAAAACTTTTAGGATTTCCTATTAGTTTTACATTAAGCATTTCTCTAGGTTCTATCAGTACCACCTTGGTTCTGTTCTGTTGTATTTTTTTAGCAACCATGGTGTTCAACTTGGCACACATCCACTTAGCAAACCCTATTGAACTGGTTAGAGGTTCTGCTGTCGGCGAGCGTGAACCTAAAACGAAATGGCTACTCAGCTTGATTGGCATGATTGCTCTAATTGCAGGTTATTGGATTGCCGTCACCGTAACAACACCACTTCAAGCCATGATGCTTTTCTTTGTGGCAGTAATCTTGGTAATGGTGGGCACCTATGCCTTGTTTACCACAGGGAGTATTCTTTTACTGAAATCATTGAGAGCTAATAAGAAGTTTTATTATCAAATGAAGAATTTTACTGTAGTTTCCG
Organism: uncultured Peptostreptococcaceae bacterium; assembly: GCA_964404895.1. Classification (GTDB taxonomy): domain Bacteria; phylum Bacillota; class Clostridia; order Peptostreptococcales; family Acidaminobacteraceae; genus JBGSUZ01. The sequence goes on from CAYOLV010000001.1 coordinate 992,902, forward strand.
GCATGCTCTATAGAATGAAGCAAAACGCTGTAGGCCTTGCAAATATTTGTATCTTAAGTTCCATGGTCATCATTTCTTTAACTACGACAATTTCGTTGTATGCAGGTCTAGACGATATGCTCATGAACAGGTACCCTGCAGAAGTGGTGGTTTCCAATAACGTATCCAAAATGGGAGACTTGGAAGCTTTAAAAGGATTGGCAGATCAAACCGCTAAGAAAACGGGTGTAGGTGTTGAAGAATTTAAATCCGAGTATTTTGCGACTTTATTGGCGCAAGCGGGGCCAAATGGGTTCGTCGTTGAAACGGAAGACTTTTACGGCGCAGACACCAATCTGTTCCAACTCATTGCCTGGAATGATTATGTCAAGGTAGGAGGCGAGGAAAAAGGTTTGGTGGCTCCAAATGAAGGGGAGACCATACTCTACTGCAACAGAGGGGCTTACGGGGCAAATGAGCTAATTCTGGGGGATGCCAAAATCCATGTAACGAAAGAACTAGATGAAATTAAAAGTGCTTCAAATTACACAGATCATCTGGTAAAGACTTACTATCTGATTGTAAAAGATGAAAATGAAATCAAAAGAATCTATGAGACTGCTTCAAAAAAATCTTTTGAAGGCACTAGTTTGACGGTTTATTTTGATCTCAAGGGAAGCGATGCAGAGAAAATGGCATTTGCAAAAGCCTATAGAGCGGGTATAAAAACCTCTGGAGTTGAGGCATCTTTGGAAAGTCGCACCTCTTCTAAAGCAGATTTCTGCATGATTTATGGAGGCTTTTTATTCTTAGGGCTCTTCCTTGGGGCGATATTCCTTGTAGCCACGGTTATGATCATGTACTATAAACAAATCTCTGAAGGTTATGACGATCAGCAGCGTTACGAAACCATGCAAAAAGTGGGCATGAGTCATCAAGAAATCAGAAAGACCATCAAGAGTCAAACGGTACTGGTATTTTTCTTGCCCTTAGTGGTAGCGGTGATTCACGTGGCCTTTGCCTTCAACGTAGTCAATAGATTATTAGCAGTTTTTAGTTTTACGAATACACCGTTGTTTATCGGGTGTACTGCACTGACTTCCTTAATTTTCGGGATATTCTATTACGGTATTTACAGATTGACGGTCAGAGCCTACTTTAAAATTGTCAGCTGGAACGCTTAAGAATTTTGAAATTTCGAAATTTTAGAGATTTGAAGATTTGAGACTTGAAGATAACTAAAATCCCCCTAAGATATGTGTTTTGAGAGCTTGATAGCCTCCACAATCTTAGGGGGATTTTCTTTTTAAAGTATTGTTATTCTACTGAGTTTTTGATGGTTTCTAAGAGTTTCTTATTTTTCTGAAGTTCAGCTTCAGAGCCAGTTACAACCACTGTTGCTTTCTTTAAGCCACTTTCAATCATTTGAATAAAGGCTTTAAGATCGGCAGGTGTGGTTGCCATAATAGCTTTCATAAGGGCTTCTTCTTGGGCGACTGTCTTGCCACCTAATAGACGGTAGTCATCGCTTGAAGCAATTTCAAAGATACTCATAGGTGTATCAAAGGAGCCGAGGGCAGCAATGATGTAAGGATTGATGTCTGCTTGAGTCAAATTCAATTTTTTAAGATAAGCAGGGGCTTGATCAATAGCTTCAAGGGTCTTTGCAAGACCAGGATCTCTGTAAGAAGAAAAGACCACGTTGCCGTTTTTAGAGGCAAACATACTGCCGCCATAAGCACCACCTTGAACACGAATCATTGGGTAAAGGTATTCATTGTTCATGAATTGAGTGAATACAAAAGTACTTCCCTCGATTTTGCCACCTGTTTGGTGGGTATTAAAACCTTTGTAGACATATTGAACTTGTGAAGGCATAGTCAAACCGATTTTTGGAGATGACGGTTTAAAATCGACTTTAATTTCTGGGAACTTTTCTTGTTGAAGGCCTTTGGCAAGTTCGGCAATATTATTTTCAGCAGCCGCCATAGCGGATTTTTCACCAACAAGAGAGATTTGAAGACCGTTGATATTTAATGCTTTTTTCTGAATGGCAGCGAGTCTTTCAATTAATTTTGGAGACTCAGTTTTCCAGTTTTTCAGAAGGCTGTCATAGTATTCAAAAGTATCTTTGGCATCCATATAACCGTATTGACCGCTAGGTGTTAATGTTTGATTTAATGTTTCCCAAGCAAGGTCGTCGCCTTCGTTCATGTAGTAATAATTATAACGGGCAGATAAATCTTCAATATAGTATTTGAGCATATCTACATCGTCATAAACATGGCTTGTAGCCATTTCGTTAATAAGAGCCATGGCATTATTTGTATTAGACTCAAGGAAGACGCTGTCAAATACCAGCTTATTGCTTTTGATTGTGTAGTAATCATCAGAAGTCACAAGACTCGTATCAACGCTTACGCCACCTGTTTCAGTCATTACAGCTTTAGTGAGGGCATCTAGATTTTTATTTTTTGTCCCCATCACACTGAAAGTACCAGTATAAATAGCCAAGTCTCTAATTTCTTCTTTAGTGAGGGTGCTCAAATCAAAGTAGTAAGAGAGGCCAACCGTTTTATTGGTAGAACCCAAGTGTTCAATAACAGGAATATTAGAGATGTTTTTTATCTCGTAGTCCCCAGTTTTAACACTGCAGTTGATATCTTTTAATTCTAGTGTTGGAAGTGTAGCTAAATCTTTATCAGTATCAGGCTCGTTTTTCCACTTTTCAAAAGCCCCAAGCTTAGTTTTGAGAGCTTCTAAACTTTGAGGTGAAAGACTCTTCTTATAAGCCGCTAATTTAGCATTCAAACGTTGCTCAGAAGCTTTGTTGTAGTCTACTTTAGGTTCAAGGGTCAATACTAACTTATGGGTATTTTTAAGTAAGTACTTATCGATTAAATTCTCAAAGTAACGATTGTTGAGGGCATCTTGCTTGATTTCCTCAACCATGGCATCTTGATCCAAGAAATAAAGGGGATCGTCATAACAAACTTGACCGATTTCAACAGTATCTCTTAAACTGTTCCCTTTATCAGCGCTGAGTTTAGTCAAACGATTGCTTAAGTCAACGCTGTTCAGTGAAGACTTGATTAATTCTTTATCGAACCCATTTTTTACCATATTATTCAATTGAGTTTGAACAAACTTTTCAAGAACCAATTTCTGATTAATGTCGGTGTCTGGTGAACAGAATTCTACAGAAGGGGCCTTTGTGGTCATATTCATAGAACCATAGAAACTTTGACCAATGCCAGAGTCCATAAAGGCAGTCTTCATCGGAGAAATTTCAAGGTTTGAGAGGAGACTCACCAGCATGCCCATGGCCAACATATCTTTTTTAGACATATCTTGTAAGCCGTAACCTACGCTGATCATTGTTTTTTTGCTTAAGTTAGTGCCTTTGTCCACATGATAGTTGACGCTGGCGTATTTTGTTTTAGCAAAAGGTTTTTGTTTGCCATAGTCAGTGTTGATGGTTTTTTTCTCATACTTGTTAAAGTAATCTTCATGGATTTGTTTCAACTTATTGCCGATATCCATTTTGCCGTAGAGATAGACTGTAGCATTGCTCGGGTGGTAGTATTTCTTATAAGTCTCAACCAATTGAGCGTGAGTCAACGTAATGATTGATTCTGGATCGCCGCCTGAATTATAAGCAAAAGAAGTATTTGGGAATAAGTTCTTGTCGAAAGCGTCGTACAAGATAGAAGTAGGGTCAGACATGCTGCCCTTCATTTCACTGAATACAACCCCTTTGTAGTTGAGCTTGCCAGATTTTTGGTCTAGTTCATAACCCCAGCCTTCACGCTCAAAGATTTTTGAGTCAGTGACAATTTTAGGTGCGAAAACCGCATCTAAATAAACGCTCATAAGGTTGCTAAAGTCTTTGTCATTTTGACTGGAGAAAGGATAAGCCGTGTGATCTGAGTAAGTCAAAGCATTGGCAAAGGTATTGACAGATGTTTGCGCCATAGTCATAAAAGGCGACTTTGTTGGGTATTTTTCTGAGCCAGAGAGAACACTGTGCTCAAGGATATGATTTACGCCTGTATTGTCTTTAACAGGTGTTTTGAAGAAAATATCAAATGCTTTGTGGCGATCCTCATTTTCGAAATAGAGAACTTTACCGCCAGTTTTCTCGTGTTCAAACTGATAAATGGTTGAAGCGGCTTCATCTGACCACTGTTTTTTTACCAGTTTAAACCCTTCGTAAGTATTGCCAACGACCATAGAGCTCGTTTCTACAACTGAAGTTGCAGCTATGCCTGTGGAGGTTGTATCTGCAAAGCCTGCACCAGTGGATGCCAATAAAGAAGCAATCACCAACAGACTGAGCCATTTCTTATTTGCTTTCATAAGAGTACTCCTAACTATAATAATTTATTTTTAGCCTTATTAACTATACAACAATTTTAACCCGTTTCAAGGAAAAATATCCTAATTTTATACAAAGTTAATTCTTTTTTAAACACTTTGTCCATCCTGTGACTGATATATGTATTCTATGTGAAGAAATTCGGAAAAATCAAACAACTTAGGGTAAGATAGAACATAAGTAGATGAAATATAAACTATGGATTGAGGAGGTGGAAGAAATGGATGTGACAAATTATATAAAAGGGTTGGCAGAAGGTTATGCCCATCAGTCGAAAAATCGGAGTTTTGAAGAACGTCACCTAGAGGATGTTGCAAAGTATACCTTGGTCCTATGTCAAAGCAGAGGGCTATCCATAGAAATGGGCTTGGCAATCGCCTATGGTCATGACCTTGGGAGACTGAAAAACGGCGTTTTAGGCAAAAAGCACAGCAAAGAAGGGGCTAAAATCATGAAGCTTCTTTTAAGAGCCTCTGATTTTACACAAAAGGAAAAAAAGCAAATTATTCGGGCGATTGAGAAACACAACCAAAAGGATAAAATTCATGGACGCTACGCAGAGTTGATCAAGGATGCAGACAGCTTGGCACACTATAAAGAAGATATGATTGAAATTCAAGATCAGTATGAAAATACGCGTATCACTGCCCTAGAGAATGAAATGCCTAAAATTCTGGCAGCACCTTGGGGAAATTGGAAGCAAACTGGAGATAAATGTCTTCAAAAAGTAGTACGGATTGTGAATGATGAAGTAGCACTGCAAGCCCATTCAGAATTCTGGGTACATGACTTAAGAGTGGCTATCCGTAAACTGAGATCCATTTTATGGGTAGTAAAAGCCATAGAATGCCCTGAAATAAAAGAAACAGCAGTGGTAGCAGATCAGGTTGTCAAAAAAATAGCAAAGCGTCTAGACAGTATCAGGCTGCATCAAGTGATACTCCAAAAAGTGCCCTTAGGAACCCAGGACTATCAATTCTATCAACAAAAAGTAAGTTTGGGGTACAAGGAAATTCAAGAGGATTACGATTGGCCCAATCAATTGGATGCTTTAACAAAGTTGTTCCGAGATTTGTCTGAACAATTTGAGGACTTGCCTGAGATTGAGGACTTGCCCGAGATTGAGGACTTGCCCGAAGTTGAATATTTGCCCGAAGTTGATTTGCAAAAAATATGCGAAGGGCTATTGAATTTATTTTTCAAGCAGGCAGCTTCAAAAAAACTGAATCAACAAAGAAGCCTCCACGCGCTGAGAATTACCACAAAAAAACTTAAATATTTGGCACAACTGGGACTCGTAGAATTGACACCCGATTTGTTCAAAGAAACCAATTCAGAATTGAGTCGATTGATTGGAGAGGCCAACGATATTTTTGAAATTCAAAAGGTAATGAAAGCACCTCTATTTGAAGGCACGTTGGAAACCCTGATGAAAGACATTGATTGGCATGTATTCCTTCAAAGAAAAATGAAAGATGGCAGTATTCCGAAAGAATTGTGGTAGAATAATCCATAATAGATATCAAAAAATATTATTATGGTTATTTTATATGACTTAAAGGAGCTTTCAAGTGATCAAGTTCAATCCCTTCAAAGTGCGGAGTCTATTTACAGTAGAAATGGGAATCGTCCTTATTGTGACGACCTATCTATTTTCCAGTATCACATTTATACTTTCTGAGCCGGTAACCAATATGCCTTTAGTATTGCTCATAGGCGTATTTATTGTCTCCACAGGACTCCGCATTAAAACAGATGGGTTTTATTATACGGATAACTTTTGGGAATTCTTCCATCTGATCTTTGACATTGGTTTAGTCACTGGTATTTCTTATTTTGGGAACAGTTATGATTTGATTCCGATTATTATTTCCTTAACGGCTTTAGGTTGCTTTAACGATAATAAATTTCAAATAGGCGTTATATTTGTGTTTTCAACCTTCTGTTTTCAATGGATTAGAAACGACTTTGTCTCTATTGAAAATTTCAAAGCCCTTTCTGATGGCTTGTTAACGACAGTATATAATTTGGCTATTATTGCAGGCTATTCTAAAATAGTGAATGTGCTGTATCATCAAAAATATCAGTTACAGACTCAACAGAAAGTCATTGCACAAAAACATGAGGCTTTAGAAGCTGCCTACGATGAGCTTTTTCAAAATGCCATTGTCAGAGAAGAAATAGCTGCTCAAAATGAACGGCTTAGGCTCAATGGCGAGCTTCAAGACCACATGGGACACGCCATGGCTTCAAGCTTAATGCAGCTCCAATATATTCAAAAGATTATTGATAAAGAACCGGAAATGGCAAGGAATCAATTGGCTGAAGTACGGGCGCATTTAAAAAAATCCTATGAAGAAATTCGTCAGTTTGTTAGGAATACCCCTGAAAGCACTCGCGAAAATTCTAATAAAAATGAGCGGATCACCTTGGTTCAATTTGTTGCCAGACTGAGACAATTAGAGTCTAAAACAGGAATAAAATTTTCCATTCAGGATCATCTTGTACAGACTACAACAACATCCCAATGTTTTTTTAATCAGCATCAGGCCATTCATCTTTATCGAATTGTTCAAGAGCTAGCTACCAATGCCATCAAACATGGAAACGCCACAGAACTGTTTATACAATTACGAGGAGAAATTCCAGACTTGGAAGTGTTGATTTGGGACAATGGCGTGGGATGTAAAGCGATTGAAAAGGGATTTGGTCTCGAGAGCATTACCAATCGAGTTAAGGAAATGGACGGAACCCTTAATTTTGAAACAGGACATGAAAAGGGTTTTAAAGCGATTATCGCATTGAAAAGGGTTTCATAAAATTCTTATTTTGGCAAAAGGCAGGCAACTATGAGCAGAATTGTTATTGTAGAAGACCAGAGCTTGTTTCTGGCAGGATTAAAAAACATTATTGAGCTTGAAACTGATTTGAAAGTCATAGGAACAGCTATGAATGGTTTAGAAGGGCTAGAAGTGATTAGAAATTTGAAACCAGATCTAGTCCTTAGTGATATTCGCATGCCTCAAATGAACGGAATCGACATGCTTCAAAAAGCTAAAAGTGAAATTCCAGATTTGAAATTATTGTTTCTAACGACATTTGATGAAGATGAATATTTGCTGCATGCACTGAAATATGGGGCGTGTGGATTTATGATGAAAGACATTGATGCAGATGACTTGATTAACAGCATTCGAAGAGCTTTGGCAGGGCAATGGATTATGCCTCAAGACTTGGTTTCTAAGTTGTCACCCTATCTTCAAAATAACCTATCTCAGGAGAACCGTGAGACACAAATCAATCAGGTACTTAGAGAAAAATATAAACTAACAGAACGAGAACTTGAAATTTGCGATTTACTGGCTAAAGGCATGGAAAATGAATCCATTGCAAATGCTTTGTACATCAGTTTGGGTACGGTTAAAAACTATTTGACCACCATTTATAATAAACTGGAAGTCAACAATCGGACTGCGGCGGCCATATTGATTAAAGAAATCATTTAAAGGAGGACATTATGAACAAGTGGGATGGATTTGAAACCTATGCTTCTGAAAAAATTGGGGCGTATAGTGAATACAAGCTAGAATGGGAAGTTCAGCGTTTAATGATACGAGACAAAATGTTCGGCATGATAGGACATGACAAGGAAGGTCGGTCAATCATCACTTTAAAAGTAGCCCCTGAGAACAGCTTGGTACTTAGAAATATGTATCCAGATATTAGACCAGGTTATTACATGAATAAAACCCTGTGGGTCTCTATAGATCTTAATGGAGAGGTGCCTGAGGCGGTTATTAAGGACGTGATTGACGAGTCCTATGAACTCATTTTAAACTCTTTTAGCAAAAAAATTCAACAAGAAATTAAAAGCTTCGACTTAGTCAGAGATTAATCTCTGATTTAAGTCGAAGCTTTTTTATATGAGAAATACAGTCAAAGTTACTGCTGTCACTCACTAATACTTTGATTTTTAAAGACTCGATCCAGTTTGAGCAAAGTCCAGATCATAGTTGGCAGTGCAATAATGAACAGAATACGGAAAGCCGTGGAAAAACTCATATTTTCAGCTATAGCACCGAAAACTGGGAAGAAGACAATCATCAAGAAACTGAAAACCATGGCTTGGAAGGACAGCAAGGTCGCTCGGTGTGAGGAAGGAATCAGCTGATTGATATAGTCGCAGAAAGTGACAAATAGGAGTCCATCTACAAAAGCCAGGCCTAAATAGCCTAAAACGGTATACTCAGTAAACCCATTCCATGCAAAGCACAGTAAGGCGATGATGGAGCTTGTCCATATAATCCAACGCGGTCCAAATTTTTTCTCCCAACGGTGAACTTGAGTTGAAGAGATTAAGCTTAGAATGGAACCCACTGCTAAACTGACACCAATCATCCCCTCGGGAATCCCTTGTGATTTCATTGCATTTTGCAAGTAAAAATAAGTTGTCGTCATAAACATAGAGAACATTTCGATGAAAACAATATACCTGAGCACATGTCTATGATCCCAAATGACTTTGAGGCTTTCTTGTATATGAAGAGACATTCGTGCTGGACGCTCTTCCTTTGTTCGCTTGCCAATAGTGGGTTCTGTAAAGCCAAAGGCTTGTAGGATTGTAAACCCATGAACGCCAAGGGTCAATAGGTACGCCAAATCGTAGGAGTACATGGCGACAAAACCACCAAGGATTAGAGAAGCCATTCTTGAAATTTGAAAACAGGCTTCTTGGCGGCCTTTGATTTTCATATAGTCATTTTCTTCGCCGAGTTCTAGCATGGAATCGTAAATTAAAGCATCTCCAGCGCCAGACTCTAAGTTATAACTGATGGCAGACATGACAAAGGCAATGAAAAATCCCCAAAAGCTGTGAGAGCCTAACATGACTAGGGTAGACAGAAGTGCCATACATCTGCCGGAAATTCTTGAAATTTTACGCCCGAAGCGATCCGCAATCATGCCTGTAGGTAACTCCATAGCCATGGAAGTTATATGAAAGACAGACTCTAAGAGTCCTATTTGTACCAAACTCATGCCTCTGTGTGCTAGGAAAAGCATCCAAATAGCCTCAGTAAGGGCAATTGAGTTGGAGAGAATATAGATATAGTTTTTGTTAATATTTTTTTTCAGAGCTTGTTGGAACATTTTTTCGGAACTTGTTTGTGCTGCGTTTACATTGAACATCTTCGTTCTCCTTATCGTTAGAAAGATTAGAAATCATTCCTCGTAAAAAGGGCAGAAAAAAAGAGACCCGTCGTTTCGGATCTCCTATATCGGCAATTAATTTACAGGAAATGAAACTTACAAGATTTACCAGTATTTAGATACAGTTGCCCGTTCACATGCTAAATTGTGGATAATGCCACACATAGCAATTGGCAATTGATCTAAAATGGTTGCTCTCATAAGCAAAGATGCCATTGCAATTTCCTCCGTAATTTCTGTAAGTATAACTCAGATTATATTTTATCATATTTAGAAAACAAAAGGCAATATAATCCTGGAAGAATCAATTTCCAATGTCGGCTTCAATGAGCCAGCGGCCGTCTTCTTGGCGTTTCCAGACTGTCATATATTTTCCTGTGGCTTCTACAGGATTACCACTTGTATCTGTCCAAGTGCGGAGATAAGTACCGTAGGTATAACCTAAAGTGCCATCAGGTGAGACATCAATATGAAGGGGTCGCCAGACGAGTTTAAAGTCTTTGGTAGCAAAGGCATCTCTCATTTCTGCTTCTATGGCTTCTGGTCCCGAAATTGGATTAGAGGAGGCAGACAGCATAACTCCAGTTTCAGAAAAATATCTTGCCCAACCGATGGCACCGTCATGATAAGCTGCATCGCAAAAGTTTTTTTCCATTTCTCGAAGTTCTGATTTTAATGTTTCTAATGACTCATGAGCATGTGTAACTTTCGACATAAGACACCTCCAATAGATATATTTTTTCTTTAATAAAAATACCCAAAATACGCATTTCATTTCATAAATCTTTAATACTGCAGGTAGAAATCAGAAAAAATAAATAATAAACGGCAGAGCGCACTTTAAAGTGCTATAATTGAAGCAAGTGTACTAAACATTTTAATGTTAAAGAATAGGGGATCAAAATGGATTTAAAAATTGATTTGAAAAAATTTGTACCGAAACAAATGTATATGAGAAATGGTGTTAAACACTTTTTAGATCCATATAGACAAATGTTAGTGCCACTCACTCAAGAAAATTTACTTTTATACAAGATGGAAGCGTATGCCATCCAAGTCATGGGCGTACCTCAACAAATGGTTTATACAAAGCAATCTTTTAGAAAATATGGCATGGATTCTTCCAAAGTGATGGATCTCGTCATCCATGACCATATCAATGGTGAAATCAAACCTGTGGCTATTATTGAGTGTAAATCCACAAGCTTGAAACTTTGTCATACAACGACTTCTCACATTGAAGACTTTGCAAAGAAAAATCATGTGAATTATCTAATTGTAACTAATGGCAGTGAAGTAGATTCTTACATTTCAAGAGAAGATCGTTTGTCCTTCTGGAAAATAGACAACATTCCTGATTATGAAACAATCCAAAAAAGCTATACAGTTGAAGGTGAAGCACCTGTCAAACCTGCAAAAGCAGTAAAAACGATTCAACCCAAATTCAGTTCTAAGCGAACACCAGCTAAATTACAACCCATCATCATGGACTGGATGCGCGCTCTTAAAAAGGAATCGGACAAATGCGCACCTATATCATTTGGTGGCATCAGTTTGGTAGGGGATTGCGGGCTTAGAAAAAAATTGACGGGATTTGGTTCAGAGAAAATAGCCAATGTATCCCAACGTGCATTCTTAATCAGAGATTTTCAAGGGAATCATCAGCTCATCAGCTTAGATTTGTCACCAGACGACCTTGGTGCACCTATTTTAGCAATCACTTTAGACGATGTAGACAATCGACAAGTGGTATTGTCTTTAGACTTAAGTACAGTTCTGGAAATGGATGAAAAGCAAACATGCATGAGTTTAAATATCAAAGAGTATTTCAAGAGAGAGCATTTTGATTTTAATAATGAATTAAAGCAACTGATAAAAGAAAGAGCACCACATTTACTTGAGGATAATAAAATCAACTTTGGCTGCTGGGAAAATGGCGCAACTGTTGAATTTGGCAATGGGAATTTCAAAGAAATTTTAATTCAGTTAATGAGTTTTGCCATTATAGTAGATGAGCATCGTGCAAATCAAAAAACAAAAGAGAAAAGCCTGAAAAAACAATAACCTTTATTAAGGGTATAAAAAGAGCACCTAACTATTATTCAATAGCTGGGTGCTTTTTTGATGATTTAATCATCCCGCTTATCCGAGGATGTGGATATCGATATGAGAAACGGCTTTTGTTAAAACGTTACGTTGAATTTCTTTGATAAAACCTGTCATTGTAACGCCGCCAAATTCAACAGTAACTGCTGCTTTTTCACCGCTATTAAACAAAACTTCATCTACAGCCTTAGCGTCAAGTGTTACTGGAGAAGCGTTAATTTTGCTGCCGTAGATTGCGCCACGTACAAAACCTTCGTTATTGTAAACTCCAGGTTGCTTTTCTCTAGCTGTTGCTTTTAAAACAAGATTATTCATTTTTGGCTCCTTGGGACAAGATGTCCGCAGGCTTAACGAATGATCGGAGAAAACAGTGTATGTTCTCAGGTTCGTTAAACGGTAAAATACACGATATAAGCCATAAATGAAATCCGCCTATAGGCTCTTAATTTCATAGAATTGCTGGAACTTTCACAAATGTCCAGCCGCCACTAAAAGACATGGGTATATTATATCACAAATAGACTTGTTCTGCCTAACTTCTTTAGAATGACATGATTTTAATTGTTAAGGAGCTTATTTAATCCTTCAAGAAATTTAATAATTATTATTGAATGTAATCGATTGATACGGGTAAATGTAAATAAACTACACCATATGTCATAGGAGGATTAATCATGGGATTGACACATTTTAACGAGCAAGGGTTTGCAAAAATGGTTTCAGTGGAAGAAAAGAAAGAAACAAGCCGTACTGCAATTGCTAGAGGCTCTATATATGTGAGTGCTGAAACATTCGAGCGTATTACAAGCGGTGGCATTTATAAAGGTGATGTTCTGACGGTTGCTCAAATTGCAGGAATAATGGGTGCCAAAAAGACCAGCGATTTAATTCCTATGTGCCATCCAATCTTCATTCACAGTGCTGATTTAAAATTTGAAATGGACGAGACACACCATCAAATTAAAATCGAGTCGAAAGTTAAGACCATTGGTAAAACTGGGGTAGAAATGGAAGCGTTGACTGCGGTGACAGTAGCTGCGCTTACAATTTATGATATGTGTAAAGCAATGGATAGAGATATGGTGATTGGCCCAATTTTCCTTGAAGAAAAAGACGGAGGTACTAGCGGACATTACAAGAGAGGCGAAAAACCAACAAAATAAAAAGTTTCTAAAGCATCGCAAAGGATCAAGTAAAAGACTTTGCGATGCTTTTTGGTTCGAAACTGACATTGACAAAATTAAAGAAATCATGTAAATTAGTATTATAAAATTAAATTGTATAAAATACAATATTGTGAAATTAACTGTTATTGTTTAAACTATGAGGTGATAGATAATGTCAATTTATGATTTTAAGTTAGTGGATATTGATGAAAACCCTCGTTCTATGGAGGAATTTAAAGGAAAGGTGTTGCTCATTGTCAATACTGCGAGCAAGTGTGGGTTTACATCCCAGTACAAAGGGCTTGAGGAACTTTACAAAGAATACGCGCCGCAGGGTTTTGAAGTTTTAGGATTTCCCTGCGATCAGTTTGGAAATCAAGAGCCTGGAAATTCTGAAGACATTAAAGGTTTTTGTGAGTTAAATTTTGGCGTAACCTTCCCTCTATTTGAAAAAATTGATGTAAACGGAGATCAAGCACACCCGTTGTTCCAATACTTGACACAGGCGAAACCTGGGATTGCAGGAAAGGGAATTAAGTGGAATTTCACAAAGTTCTTGGTGGATCGTGATGGAAACGTGACTGAACGTTTTGCTCCTATTGTAGAACCTGAAAAAATTAAGTCAAAAATTGAAACATTATTGTAGTAAGCGATAGGCTAAGGTGCATAGTCATAGTAAATGGTGGTGATTAATTGTTTAAAAAAGAAGAAGCATTAAAATTGGATCACCAGCTTTGTTTTCCTCTATATGCAGCTTCTAGACAAGTTATTCGTTTGTACAAACCTTATTTAGATCCTTTTGGTCTGACGTACACTCAATATCTTGTGTTATTAGTTTTGTGGGAAGCAGATCATATGTCAGTGAAAGCTTTAGGTGAAAAACTATTTTTGGATTCAGGAACTTTGACGCCTTTGTTAAAAAAGCTTGAAAGTGCAGGCGTAATAAAGCGGGAGCGAAGTGCGGTTGACGAACGGAGTGTCATTATTCATTTGGACCAAGAAGGTTTAGAACTAAAAAATAAGTGTATGGATATACCCCTTAAAATAGGAAACTGCTTAAAGATGCCAACAGAAGATTTACAGCATCTTCATCGATTGCTTTACCAAATATTAAAGGATATAGATTTAAATTGTGAGTAAGTAAATAGATAAGTAAAAATGCCTCGTTCATTAATGAATGAGGCATTTTTGTGTTAATATTGCTTAATTTATACGTTTTAACTAAAAGAGAACAAAGAAAATTCTTGTTTAATATATAATTTTATTTATATTTCAGACTATTATAAATAAACAGACATAGCCCGTAATTACTTGTATTTAAGGCGATATAACTTAATGGAGACGTACAAATAATTTCGAAATCAGTAAAGAAACGTATTTACACGATTATTACAAATTGTTATAATCTCTGTAACACTCTTGCAATACAAAAAAAACTAAACGGGAGGAAAGGAGGTTAATTTTTAAATTGGCATCATAGAAAAATCAAAAAAATGGGGGGCAATCAATTGATTAGCAAGCGTTTTTTAGCATCGACAATGGCAATAATTATGACGTTTACTACTTTTTCACCGGTAATGGCAGCTACACCAAATGAGTCTGTCGACATGAAGACTCAAGTATTGAATTACCTAGCAGAAAAAGAAGCGGACAACACAGTTTGGGAGTATCTCAAATTATCAGGCAAATCAGAATCTTCAGAAGTGAGAATTATAGTTGAATTGGAAGACAAAGCAGTAATTGACTATGCAATTCAACAAGGCGTATCAGTAGCAGATATGAATCAAGCTGAAGTAGAAAAAGTTTCAGATGATTTAGTTAATCAAATGGACGCTGTTCAAAAAGAAATTGCAAAAGAAGACATTAATGTAGAAATTCATGAAGAGTTTGTCAGTGTTATCAACGGGTTCTCTGCGACGACTACTATAGCTGACGCAAAGAAAATTGAAGCATTGCCAAATGTAAAAAATGTATTGATTTCTAATGAATACACAAGACCAGAACCAGTACAACCTAGCATGACAACTTCTAATCAAATGGTTCACTCTCAACAAGCATGGGATCTTGATTTAAAGGGAACTGGTATGTTAGTAGCTGTTATCGATTCTAGTTTTGATCCTACCCATCCTTCGATGCAAACGATCACTGATCCAAGCAAAGCTGCTATTAAAACTCAAGCTGATTTGCCAGGAGGACTTCCAGGTCACTTCTACAACATAAAAATGCCTTATGCATACAACTACTATGATCATTCAGATGTACTTGCAGCTGCTTCTGATCATGGGACTCACGTAGCAGGTACAGTTGCCGCTAACGGCGATACAGCTGCTGGTGGTATCAAAGGTGTTGCGCCAGAAGCGCAAGTCTTGGGCATGAAAGTATTTGGTAATGACCCATCTATTTCTACTACTTATGATGATATCTACATCAAAGCAATTGAAGATGCAATTACTTTAGGTGCCGATGCCATCAACATGAGCTTAGGTTCAACAGCGGGCTTCCTTCAAACTGAAGAAGAAGACCCTGCCAGAGCTGCGCTTAGAAAAGCTGCAGAATCAGGCATTATTATTTCAATTTCTGCTGGTAACTCAGACCGTTTTGGTTCAGGTAACGGCAACCCTATGAGCACTGTTCCAGACACAGGCGTACTTGGTTCGCCATCTGTTAATCCAGATTCGTTCTCAGTAGCTTCTATCGAAAACACTCACGTTATGGCACCTACTATTATTACTTCAGGTGGCGCTATTAGAGTTGGTTTCCAGACAAGTGGTGCTTTTGATCCAATTACTGTTTTTAATGGTGAAGAAAAAGAGTATGTATACTGTGGTATTGGTAATACTACTGACTTTACTGGTAAAGACCTTGAAGGGAAAATTGCATTGATTCAAAGAGGATCACTTGGCTTTGGTGTTAAGGTACTCAATGCTCAAAATGCAAAAGCAGCGGGCGTTATTATCTTTAACAGTGCAGCTGGTGGCGATGCGCTTATGGGCATGAGCTTCGGCGCTGAAGAAGCGAGCATTACAATTCCAGCCGTATTCGTTGGCTTGACCAAAGGTACAGCTTTGAAAAATGCTGCTGTAAAGAGTCTTAAATTCACAACTGAAATGACAAGTGTTGTTAACCCTAAGGGTGGCATCATGAGTGACTTTACTTCTTGGGGTCCAACTCCAAACCTTGATTTCAAACCAGAAATCACTGCGCCAGGCGGCAATATTTATTCGACACTTCAAGGTGGCGCTTACGGTTTAATGAGCGGTACTTCAATGGCAGCACCTCACGTTGCTGGGGGCGCAGCTTTAATTCTTGAAAGAATTGACAGCCAGCCAACAATCTTTGGTGGTGTAACAGGAGCTAATCGTTCAAAAATGGCTAAAAACTTGATGATGTCAACTGCGAATCCAGTAATGGTTGATTATACTGGAGCATATGTTTCACCTAGACAAGGTGGCGCAGGTATAATGGATCTTCAAGCTGCAGCAACAAGTAATGTCATCATTGTTGACAAATCAACAGGTGTTTCTAAAGTTAATTTGAAACAAATGACTGGCAAAACAGCTACATTTGATTTATCTGTTATCAACATGGGAACAGAAGCTGTAAACTATGATCTTAGTGGTACAGTTCAAACAGATTACGCAGGAGAAGGCCAAATCACTATTTATCCAATTGAAATGGGTAAGGCTACAATCACTTATACACAAAATGGTCAAACAATCACTTCATTGGCTGTTGAACCAGGTAAAACTGTTGACTTTACAGTAAATGTAGACGTTACAACTGCAACTGTAGATGGAACTGCATTTGATGAAGTTTACCCTAATGGTGGTTTCGTAGACGGATTTGTGAGATTGGTTGACAAAGCTGATGCTTTACCATCAATCGGTCTTCCTTACATGGGATTCTGTGGTGACTGGACAGCTGCTCCAATCATAGACAAATCAATCTACGATATGGCAGAAGGCGAAACAGGCTTCTACGGTGAAGGATACAATGGTCTTTATACAGAAATTCCTAAAAAAGCACCTTTCTTAGGTGGCAATTATGAAGGTAAATTTATTAAAGAAAACATTGCGATTTCTCCAAATGCAGATGGCTACTATGATTATGCAGGTTCTTACTTCACATTCTTGAGAAATGCAAAAAATCTAGATGTTACTATCTTAGACAGTACAATGAAACCTGTTCGTACTGTGTCATTACTTAATTATGTTACAAAAAATTACTTCGACGGCGATGCTAAAAACCCAAAAGCTAAAGATTTTGGCGTTTGGGATGGCAAAGTAAACAACCAAATTGTTGAAGGTCAATACTACTACCAAATCAGATCAAAAGTAGATTATCCAAATGCTGAATGGCAAACGCAAGTTTACCCAATCACAGTAGATATTACAGAACCTGTTGTCAGCACACCAGTTTATAACAAGGATGCTAAAACAATTACTGCTACTGCGAATGATAACTTTAAAAAGTTGAAAACAGTTCATTTATTAATCAACGGTAAATTGGTAGATACAGTTGATGGGACTGGTTTATCAGAAGTTGTATTTACACTTCCTGATGTTCTTCCAGACAATACAACATTTGAAGTTTTGGCTGTTGACTATGCTTACAACGTAGGCGTGTCTAGTTCAATCAACAGAGTTGTTGTAGACGACAAAACTGGCCCAGCAGTAGATATGCCTAAACCAGTTTCAACTGATTTAGTTGGAACTAACGAAGTTTTATTTGAAGGTACAGTTACAGATCCTGCGGGCTTAAAATCGTTTACGTTTGATGGTACTGAAGTTCCTGTGACATTTGATGCAGCAACTTCTGTATACAGCTTCTCGCAAAAATTAACATTCAAAGACGGTTCACATGGCGTAAAAGTTATTGCGACTGACTTTGCAGGCAATAAAACTGAGTATGAGAAGAAATTCTATGTAGATGGAACAGCACCAGTAATTACACTTACTAATGCTGTACCTGCAGATGTTCAATTTGAAGTAAAAACAGTAAAATTGTCAGGCGTTGCAACAGATAACTTCTCTGGTTTAAAAGTTTTCGTCAACGGCAGCATGATTAGTAATGTTTCTGGCAAGATGGATGCAAAACCGATGGTTGAAGTTAGATCAGAATTTAAAGATGTAGTGATTACTCTTGTTGAAGGTAAAAATGTTATCACTATTGAAGCAGTTGATAATGCTGGCAACAAGAAAGAAACAACATATGTTGTAAATCAAATGCCACAAGGAAAAGCTGTTCCAACACCTATTTACAGTGGTGGTGGTAGTTCTTCAGTAGCACCAGCTCCTGCAGCTACAACACCAGTAGCTCCAGCAGTTGTAGCACCAGTAGCACCAGCTAAAGACACAAGCACAACAACACCAGCTCCAACTACTGCACCTACAACTACTCCAGTTAAAGTAGATCTCACTAAAGTATTGAAGCCAGAAGCAAAAGAAACTTTAAATGAACTTAAAGCTTCTAAACTTATTGGTACTACTTTTAATGAATCATCTAAATTGACTCAAGGACTTTTAGCAATTACAGTTGTTAAAGCCTTTGGTATCACAGTAGATAAAGGCGATTCAAGTTTAGGTACTCTTAAAGAACTTGGTATTACTAAAGATCTTAAAGTAGTTTCTACACAAAAAGAAATGACTCGTAATGAATTGGTTGATATGATGGCTAAGATCTACATGGCTCAAAAAACATCAAAAACAACTAACAAAGCGATTTCATTTGAAGGCAATTACAAAACAGAAGCTGCAGCAGAAAAAGCAGCTATGGAAGCTTTAACTAAGTACTATGAAAAGAAATCAATTCAAGGTAACTTTAAAGCAACTGCAATTGACTTTGTTGTCGTATTTGATACATTATTCGTCAAATAGGTAAAAGGTCACTAGGGAGCTGTCTTTCTCAGAAATTTTTCTGAAAGGGATGGCTCCCTTTATTTTGT
The DNA here is from genome assembly GCA_964404895.1 of uncultured Peptostreptococcaceae bacterium. Classification (GTDB taxonomy): domain Bacteria; phylum Bacillota; class Clostridia; order Peptostreptococcales; family Acidaminobacteraceae; genus JBGSUZ01. Next base: position 1,011,683 of record CAYOLV010000001.1, read on the forward strand.
AGAAATAGTTTCATATGCATGCAAGGGACTAATTGATAAACCGAGACCATTAAGTTATGATAGGTATAGGATTGTCAATGAACGTACAAAGGGGTTAATACATGTATACCATCACTTATAATTTGAAAAAAAGCGGAATGACATCAGATTCTTTTTACCAAGATTTGAAAACATATAGCCATCTGGTTTATAAAGAGCTTGATGAGCAGCTTTATGATGCCTTGATGGGCTTTTTTAGATATAGAAGACATGAAGGGCTAGATCTTTTATACAGCCACGAAGAAGGGTATTTAGAGATGCTCAGCATTGGTGTTCTCTGGCTTGTCTATAGTGGAGATGCATTGGTTTCAGGTGAAACTACCAATGACCTGCTTCAGAAAATGGCTGAACTCAGAGAAAGCAACAAAAGACTTAAGCCACTTGTGGATGCTTTTAGAGGCATATGTTTAACTTTTATGATGTCACCAGATTTATATGACCATATGGGCGTTGCTTCTCCCACGAGAGAGAATTTTAAGAAACTGTTGGATTGGCTAGAAGCGACCGGAGAATTTGTTTATGAGGTTAAGCGCCTACAGCATTGGGCAACGTATTTAGATGATGTGACAGAACCTAAGGCTATAGAAATATTAGAGTTGATTATATCTACAGGCATTTGGTTTGAGCAAGACAGCGAAGTTGTGCTCGGCGTTTATACAGAAGAAGTGGATCGATATCTGAACGAGTTTAGACCTAAACGCTACTGGAAAGAGGATGTCATTTTTTGTGGCAGAAGGAGAGTGGAGTATCATTTAAACATGATTGCTTCTGAATGGCTAAATATGGCTTATAGGAAGAGTTTCTTAGAGAAGGCCAATCGGCTGGTTTTTGTGCCGACATGTTTAAAGCTTCTAGATGAGCAGTCCTGTCAGGCTAAATCTGTAGGTGAGTGGCAAATTTGCATGCACTGTCAGGAAGAGTGTCAGGTTAATCAATTGAGTATGCTAGAGAATGAGTATAATTTTCATTTATATATGTTACCTCACAACGCATCGTTAAAAGAACGTCCAGAATCAGTGAATATGGAGGATGTAGGTGTTTTAGGCGTAGCTTGTGTCTTGAATTTAATTAGTGGCGGTTGGATGCTTTCAGATCAAGGGATACCTGCACAATGTGTCATGCTTAATTATTGCGGATGCAAAGGACATTGGCACCATGAGGGGATTCCTACAGAGTTAGATATTAATCAATTCAAACGCCTTCTAGGAAGGGGGATATAATTTTGCATGAAATTAAATGTTTTAAAAAGATAGACAAGAACCTTTTGGAAGCTGTAAAGGCACTTGAAGTCAAGTGTCTGACCCATGATGAGGGCACCTTGAAATTAGAACTAGATTATAGACTGGCAGCAGCACAAGATGCAGAATATAAAGAGGAAATGATTACTGATTATCTATATTATTTGGATAATATTTTAGTAGGCTACCTTGGTATTTGTAGTTTTGGTGGGTCAAAGCCAGAACTCAATGGGATGGTGGATCCTGAGTGTCGACGACAAGGAGTTTTCAGCAAGCTATTCGTTTTAGCTATTGAGGAACTTCATCGCCTGAAAAAAGATCAAGGGCTATTACTGACAGATCGAGTGAGTGAGTCAGGGCAAGGCTTTATAAAAAATCGATTAGGGGATAACCTTAAACTAGCCCATTCTGAGTATGAAATGTTTTTGAATCAGGGGCAGTTTCAATCCTTTGAACTTTCGACTAACCGACTTTTGAGAAAAGCCAGCAATCAGGATGCTGAAGCCATTGCAAGACAAAATGCAATTTACTTTAATCAAAGCTATGATGAAACCGAGTTGATTTTGCCTGAAACGGAAGAAAAAAGAGGTATGACCGTTTATATGGCAGAATTTGAAGGTCAGTGCATCGGGAAAATTCATTTGGAACTGAGCAATGAATGTGGAGCCATATATGGTGTTGGTATTTTGCCAGAGTTTAGAGGCAAGGGATTTGGGAGAGCAATCATTAAAGAAGGCGTAGGCATTTTGTTGAGTCAACAAGCAAAAAGTATTAAGTTGCAAGTGGAGTCTGAAAATGAAAATGCTTTAGGGCTTTACCATTCTTGTGGATTTGAAGCAGTGTCCACAATGGATTACTATGAATATAATAATGGAAGCAGGGACTATGGAAAATCAATTTAGTAATTTAGGCGTTCAAGAAAATATAGTAAACAGTATTGAAAAAATGGGTTTTTTAGCGCCTACAGAAGTACAGGAGAAAGTTATTCCCAAAATATTAAAAGGTGAAGATCTGATTGTTTTATCCAAAACTGGAAGTGGCAAAACAGGTGCTTTTGGTATTCCGATCATTCAAAAGGTAGATCCAGAGGCAAAAAATCCTCAAGCTCTTATTTTAACCCCAACGAGAGAGTTAGCAGTACAAGTAGACAGTGACCTTAAACTCATGTCAAAACAGGTTAAATGTTCAACTGCGGCAGTTTATGGTCAGCACAATATGAATGTTGAAATTCAAGCCCTTCAAAAAGGTGTATCTATACTTACGGGGACTCCTGGCCGAGTTCACGATCACATTCGTCAGGGCAATTTTAAAACGAGCGGGATTCGATATTTAGTTTTAGACGAAGCGGACCGCATGTTGGATATGGGTTTCATCGACCAAGTGGTTAGAATTATCAAAGCTTTACCTAAGGATAGAGTGACCTTGCTGTTTTCAGCCACTATGCCGCCTGAAATTCAAAATATATGCAAAACTCATATGAAAAATCCGGAAGCGGTTGAAATTGCTTCTGAGACGAAAACGGTAGACGCTATTGAACAAGTTTACTATCGAGTGGTAGTCAATGAAAAAAGAAAACAGCTAGACCGAGTTCTAAAAGTGGAGCAACCAGAAACCTGTATGATTTTCTGCAATACAAGGGCTACGGTGGACCGTGTTCAGAAGTTTTTGATGGAGAAGGGTTATACTGCAGATTCTCTTCACGGCGCTAACAGCCAAAGCAGTCGCCTTAGAACCATTAATAATTTTAAGAAGGGCTGTTATCAAATTCTTGTTGCCACAGATGTAGCGGCTAGGGGCATACACGTGGAAGATTTGTCATTGGTAATCAATTATGATGTACCACTGGAGAAGGACAGTTATGTCCATCGAATTGGTCGTACTGGACGAGCAGGGCAAATGGGTAAGGCCATATCTCTTGTGACCTCTGACGAAATCATGAGCTTATATGAGATTGAAGAACATGTAGGCGCATTAATTGAAGAAATAGAATTGCCTACGGATGAAGCATTGAGAGAGGCTATAGAAAAGGCTGCTCAAAAACCTAAAAAGCAAAGACCTGCTCCGATAGGTGGTCCAACTGTTAAGAAGCAAGAGTCGGGCAAGTCAGGTTCTCCAAAAACTGCGGGTAAACCGAGGACAGACTTTAAGCCAAAGACAGAAGGAAAGCTAAAGGAAGATAACAAACCTAAAACTGATGCTAAGCCCAAAACAGACATAAAAACAAGCCAACCTTCTCGTAATCAGCCACAGAAGTTAGCGGTTGAAAAGCCTATAAAGGAAAAAGACAAGCTCGAAAAACCTATTCATAGAAATATTGAGGAACAGGCAGTTAAAAATAGAGTTATTGTAGAAAGAGTTGTTCCGGAAACGGTAAAAGAGATTCATACACCAGCGGTTGAAACTGCCAAAATGGGCATTCTTCAAAAAGTAAAAAGCTGGTTGAATAGAAAAAAATAATAAAAATATTGACACAACTTCATATTTCGCGTAATATACTGCATAAATCATTAAAATATTGTAATATATACGGAAATGGAAAGTGTGCTATTTAATATAATTCAAGTTTCCGAGAGGAAACTTTTTTTTATAGGAAGTTTTAAAACAAAGACAAATCATGGGAGGCTACTTATGGAAAAAGGATTAGAAAAGAAGTATGGATTAGCAACGGCAATTGCAATGGTTGTCGGTGTTGTTATCGGGTCGGGGGTATTCTTCAAAGCAGACGATGTTTTGAAGCTGACAGACGGTAATTTGGTAGTCGCTTTATTGGCTTGGGGCTTAGGGGCATTCTCGATGATTTTTGGTTCCTTAGTTTTTGCTGAATTTGCTCAGAGAATTGAGAAATCCAACGGGATTGTAGATTACTCAGAAATGGCCTATGGTAAAAAATTTGGCTATTTGGTGGGTTGGTTTAAGGGTGTACTGTATTATGCCCCATTATCAGCGATTCTCTCTTGGGTTGCTGCACTTTATACAATGATTTTATTAGGAAGCGAAAATCCTTCTAACAGCCCACAAACATGGATTTTTGCAGGAATTTACATGATCTGCACTTATACAATTAATTATTTTTCTCCCGTTCTAGCAGGTAAAATACAAGTCAGTGCAACGATTATTAAACTCATTCCACTGTCACTGGTAGCTATTGTTGGTACTATTGCAGGTGTTGTGAACGGCGTAACGGTTTCAAATTTTTCTACTGCCTTTAACAATATGGGAACAGCAGGGGGTACACTGGCTAATGCAGTTGTTGCAACAGCTTTTGCATATGAAGGTTGGATTGCAGCCGTCACTATTAACAGTGAAATTAAAGACTCGAAGAAAAATTTGCCAAAAGCTTTGATTCTTGGTGCTTTTATCGTATTTTTAGTTTACGTTCTCTATTTCTTAGGCATTGCAAGTGTGTTGCCAACTAGTGAAATCATGGCACAAGGTGATAATGCCGTAGCTATGACTACAACTAAGTTATTTGGGGCAACTGCCTCTTCAATCTTGACAGTGTTTGTCATCATTTCATGCTTGGGAACGCTCAATGGTCTTGTGCTTTCCGTTATTAGAATTCCGTATTCGCTGGCAATCAGAAATCAAGGGCCAATGCCTCAATTGATGAAAAAAATAGACTCTAAGACAAATATGCCAGTTTATTCTGTATTATTCTCAGGCTGTTTATCAGCAATCTATTTATCTTTATGGTATGCAAGCATCAACGAACTTTTTGGAAGATACATTGGACTTGATGAAATTCCAATTGTACTGATTTATGGTTTGTATATTTTCTTATACATTTGGTATATTAGAGAGTTTAAAGATTTGGGATTTGTGAAGCGATATGTCATTCCTGTATGTGCGATTATGGGATCATTAATCATTCTTTATGGTGGCATAACTAATCCAAGTATTGGCTTATATCTCATTGTATCGTTAGTTGTATTGCTTCTTGGCTTATTGTTCTACCGCAAAGAAGAAGCTGCTTAAAACTTATAAATTGGTGATTAAAACCTCGAAAAATTTCGAGGTTTTTTCTTTATGTCATAAATGTGTTTCTTATAGCGAAAATTGGCTATTATAAAAATAGCATACAAAATTGCTACACGGGAGAGAAATATGGGGAAAATAGATAGCCTATTTGAAAAATTAAACAATCATCCTGCGTTCAAAATTACCCTTGGCTATATTTGCGTAGGGACTCTTTGGATTCTATTTTCAGATGAGTTGGTTTCAATACTATTTGCAGACCCAAACACTTTAAACCAAGTTCAAACAATTAAGGGTGGTTTATTTGTTCTGGTTACAGGATTGTTTCTCTACTTCTTTATAAAAATTCAATTTGATCAAATTAGAAAAGCACATTTGGAACTCGCATCTAAAAATACATTTATTAATCAAATTTATAATGGAATCAATTGTGTCATCTTTGTCTGGAATGACAGAGGTGAAATTGTAGATTGCAATCAATATTTTTTAGAATTATTGGGTTATACTCGAGAAGAAGCCATCGGTCAAAACTGGAAGTTCATTATTGAGGAAGAAAACCGTGAAGATGTTTATAATCAAGTCTATGAGACCATTAAAACCGTAGGAATTATTAATAATAGTAAAAATTTAGTACTGACAAAATCGGGAGAAGTCTTGGAAATTTTGTGGAATGACCGTATTTTTGATCACGATGAAAATCAGCACAAATTAATTATTTCATTTGGTATTGATGTGACTAAAGAGCGAGAAATGGAAGTTGAAAGAAATAATTGGCTCTTCTATGATAAATTGACCCTGTCTGGAAATGCTGTCAAGTTAGAACTGGACTGCAATGAGTTGATTAAGAAAAAAGACCCTTTTTCAATGATTTTGGCAGATATCAGCAAACTCAACCAAGTAAACAATCAATTTGGCATTCATACAGGAGACCTTCTGATTCAATATGTTTATCGAGTTTTGGCTCAATACTTCGGTGAAGAAAATATATACAGATGGCATTCAGGCTCCTTTGTAGTCATGTATCCAGAAACATCTAAAACTATTTTATCGGAAATTTTCAATCGCATTAAGAAAGCTCATAAAAGGAAAATATTCATTGAAGGCAAAGAAATAGAACTGAAAATCAGATTTGGGATAACACAATTTCCTGCAGAGGGTAATTCTTTTGAGGGGCTCGTCAATTTTGCTTCTTACGCAAACCTATATGCAAAACGCCACGGGATGGAGACCTATTCCTTTTTTAATGAACAAATTGGCATGGAATTTAAAGAAGAACTTGAAGCAGAAATGAGAATCAGGACCGTGTTGGATATGAATTTTCTTGAAATCTACATGCAACCTATACAGCATTTGAATAGTGGTGAAATAAGAGGGGCAGAAGCTTTGTTGAGAAGTTACACACCTTCTTTTTACTACGAATCCATTATAGATTTTATAAAAATTGCTGAGAGAACAGGTATGATTGTCGATGTGGATTTTTGGGTGATAGAGAATGTATTCAGGTGGATTGATGACAAGAATCTTCATAATCGATTAGAGGTCGGAATAAACCTTTCTGCCCAAACGCTAACTTCAGTAAGATTGAAGGCTTTCTTAGACGAAGTCATTCCTAAATACAAAATCAATCCTCGACAGATTACTCTAGAATTAACAGAGCATTCGGTAGTGGAGGACTACATTCAAACGAATCAGCTTATTGATGAATTAAAAGCAATCGGTTTTGGTATTGCTTTAGATGACTTTGGTTCTGAATATTCCTCTCTGAAATATTTATCTAAGCTTAGATTTGATTATATTAAAATTGATAAGGCTTTTATTGACAATATTGTCACCTCTAAAGTGGATCGAGGTATCGTACAGGGCATTATTGATCTGAGTAAGACCATCGGCTTAGTCATTATTGCAGAGGGTGTAGAAGATGAGGCTCAGTATAATATTTTAAAGCAAATGAGTTGCGACCATATTCAAGGTTATTATCTTGGAAAACCTGAACCGGCCAATGAAATCATAAAAAAAATCCCCGAGTGACTAAAAAACTAGTCCTTGGGGATTTGATTTGAAAGTATCTTTTTTTTAAGCTATCCCTTAAAATAATGAGGGAAACAGTTTAAACAGCTTTTTCTGTGTTCATTTCCAACATAATGGCTTCAAGCTCATCTGGGGGAATGTTCTTTTTAAGTCTGACTTGAGGTTCGCTCGGCAGTTTAAAGAGTGGAATAAAGCGGTCTAAACCTGTTAATGTTAAGATTAAAATAGAGAATACAGCAATCATCGACATGAAGTTGTACTTAATAATCGACATGGCTGTGAACTCATAAAGCGGATAGACAAGGGAAGCAATTCCAACATAGAAAGCAATATAAACGTGCCAAGGAATCAACTGCGATCCGAATACCCCAAGGGCATCGCCAAAGGTTGCATTTCTAAGTTTCAAGGTATACATGTCTTCCTCACTGCCCACAACGTTATCGTCCACCAATTCTTTAATGATTGGGCCGATGGTAACGATTTGAGCCATTTCGTCAGCTAAAGCAGCATTACCTGCAATGGAAAGCATACCATTCCAGAACATGAGCTGTCTGACATTTTTAGAAATTTTCGAAACCAGTCGAGAGAGTGGTGCGAAAGCTTTCATTCGGCTCATAATACCACCGAAAGCGCCAACCCACATCATCATGACGATAACCCATGAACCTGCGTCTGCAAATCCACTTGTGATTAATTCAAGGAAAGCTGGAATGCTTTCAACTGTGCCAGCAAATAAGCCAAGAATCATTGATGAACCGATACCTACTGCTAAACAAGCTAATGTAGGAACGCCTCGAATAGCAAATGCAAGTACTAATAAAAGTGGTATAATCATATACATTGGTACACCCGATTGAACTTGATTTAAAAGTTCGACTGCAGATGCTCTTGTTTCACTAAGTTGTGTCCAAACCGATGGTGGAATTTGTGAAATAGCTGCTGAGGCACTGCCCACTTCAGTTGGCAATTGCATAACGGTACTGACAATGAAAAATGTAACAGCTGCTAAAGCTAAACAAATAATTGACCAAACGCCTTGGTGACGAATTCTGCTGATAACTTCTACACGTTGTATGCCGGAGCTGACAACGGTGGTGTCTGAAATAAGACCGATGTTGTCACCGAAACAAGCACCCCCTGCAATGGCTGCAGTGGTAAGGGCCACGTCTCCACCAACGATGTGGTTAAGCCATAAGAAAATAGGTGCACAGGCAGCAAATGTGCCCCATGAAGTCCCTGTAGCTACAGATAAAACTGCAGTTACCAAAAGACCTGTCACAGCGACTGTTCTTGCCGTGAGACCTAATTTAAGTGCCAATATAACAATAGAAGCGCCAACACCTGTAGACATAAAACATTCTGCCATAGCGTATGCAAGCATAAGTATAAAGAAGACCAATTGCATTTCTTTGACGTTATCTACTGCGGCGTCAAGTAACTCATTAAATTTAAGCTTTTCTGAAATAGATGCAACGATTGCTGCATAAATAGTCGTTAAAGGCGCAGCAAGTAATGCATCCATTCCAGACATCATTAAACCAGCCATCAAAAATACTGGTGAAATTTTGATAAGTGCAGAGATCATGTGTTTTGTATTCTCCTTTCAATATGCGGGTATATCATACGATTGGTGATAACAGTACTGTTGTTTCTGCTCAGCAAAATGATTATAACATTGAAAGAATTCAGAAGAAAGATAAAATTTTAACAATACTAAAAAACTTAACAATATTTAAAATAATACTTAATAATACATAAAAATACATTGTCTGATGTGGAGGAAATGAAATGAAAGCTGTTTATTTTAAAAAAGTGACATCTAAAAATTATCAAGATTTTAGTGAGGCAGCAAAACTTGTATTCGAAACTTTGATTAAAAATGAGAATCACAAATTTACAGAAACAGTTCCATTAAAAGTACATTTTGGAGAAAAAGGAAACATTACTTACGTACCACAAGCTTGTTACCAAGGCGTTATGGATTACTTAGAAGATCACAAGATTCAATCAGCCTATATTGAGACCAATGTTTTATATAGAGGTGCCAGAACGACTGCAACAAGCCATAAATCGATTGCCTTGGAACATGGTTTTGATAGGCTTCCAGTTATTATTGCAGACGGGGAATATGGCGATGAGTACAATGAGATTGAAATTAATAAAACTTGTATAAAATCTTGTAAAATTGGAAAAGCATTTGAGGATTACGATCAGTTTATTGTTATGAGTCACTTTAAAGGACACGGTTCTGCTGGCTTTGGCGGTGCACTCAAACAACTTGCAATGGGCTTTGGTTCAAGGGGCGGCAAACTGGCACAACACTCTGGCATCAGTCCGTATGTCGTTGAGAACAAGTGCATTTCTTGTGGTGCATGTGTGGAAAAATGCGACGTAGATGCTATTCAAATGGAGGATAAAGCTAAAATTGACCCAAGCATTTGTGTAGGTTGTGCAGGGTGTATTGCGGTTTGTCCAGTGGGTGCCATCCGTAATAATTGGAGTGAAGTCAACTTTAAGGAAAAAATAACAGAGTATGCCTATGGTGCCCAGTTAGGCAAAGATAACATCTACATCACTTACTTAATGAACATTACTGAAGAGTGCGACTGCAATGGTCAAATCATGCATCCTATCGCTGAAGATATTGGGGTGTTTGCTTCAAAAGACCCTGTAGCATTAGATGCAGCCTGTATTGAAATGCTTCAGAAAAACCATGGAACCCCTCTTTTCAACAGTGGAAGAGAATCCATTGAACATGCGCTTAAAATAGGATTTGGGACGGATAAATATGAACTCATTGAATTATAAACCAACAGAGGAGCAACAATCGCCAATCAAAGTGACGGGTATTGAAGCGTTAGATCGGTTAAAATATTTAAAGGGCTATGCCATTCATTATCTGACCAAAACTGGAAAAGAAAAGGTTTGGGAAATTGCTTCAAGAGGAGATTTGCAACGCTTAGAATCAGAAATTTTTGAACATAAAAGTTTCAACGATGGCGCTATTATTTTCGCAACAAATAAGGATAAGACCCATGTGGTGTTGCTCAAAGAATTTAGGGTGAGCGCTGGCAGGTATTTATATATGTTGCCAGCAGGTTTGTCTGACGGAGAAGAAGATCTGGCAAAAACTGCAGAACGGGAATTCTTTGAAGAAACGGGCATGAATTTTGAATGCATTCAAGTACAACCGCCTCGCTATATTTCAGTTGGCATTGTCAACGAAAAGGCCAGTGTGGCCTATGGATATTATTCAGGTCAGCTCTCTAAAATGAACCAAGAAGACAACGAAGACGCAGAAATTGTCATAATAGATAAGACAATGGCCGAGTATATTTTAGATCATGAAGAAGTTACTCTGAGAACGGCACTTTTATTACAAGATTTTTACAATTTAAACCGCTTTATGAGATGACAAACCCAATAAGTGAATAATTTAAAAGACTCTGAAAGGAGTCTTTTTTAGTGGTTTTCAACTTTTTAAAAATAACAACATTTACTATAAATGGATGTTAGGAGATACAATTTTGTGCATTATTAATGCATTTAATCCTGATTTATCATATACTATATACAATATACTTAAAGATGTTTTATTAGCTAAAGAGAAGGTTCAGTTAACTTGGAGGATCTATGTCTACAAAATATATATTGTTTGACTTTGACGGCACTTTAATAGATTCAAACGAAGCGGTTATTTCCACTTTAAATTTAACCGCTATCAAACACAGAGGAACTCCCTTTACAGACGCAGAACTTAATGAAATACTTGGAAAACCCATCGAAGAACAGGTCAAAATCTTGTCGGAAGAGGAAGTTGATGATCTCACAGACTTTTATAGAATCGAATATAGAAAGGTTAGAGATCACTTAACAAAGGCGTATGAAGGCGTTGAAGAAATGTTAATTAAGCTCAAAGAGCTGGGACTTAAAATTGGTATTGTTTCCAATAAAGGAAGAAGTGGCATTGATCACGGTTTGGATATGTTTCAGATGGCAGAGTGGATTGATATCTCTATTTCTAAAAATGATGTCACCATACCAAAACCAGATCCAGCGGGGATTTTCGCGGCTTTGGAAGGTTTAGGCGGGTCCAGAACAGAGGTAGATAAAACCATTTTCGTTGGAGATAGTGTTCATGACATTGAAAGCGGCAAAAGGGCAGGTTGTAAAACTATTCTGGTAGGGTGGACGCTACTGCCACTTGAAACCTTTAAAGAAACCGCACCAGACTATATTGCTGAGTCTCCTGAGACACTTTTTGAATACATCCGAAATCAACTTTAAAGTTAGTAAAAAATAAAGAATCAAGTATAAGGAATAGGTGAGTTTATTGAATTTACTCTTAAATGTATTTATAAATACATATTCGTTCTTCATCTTGCTAATGATTTACCATCAGCTCAAAACCAATGATGAATCTGTTAAGCATCGCCATGAGATCTTTATGAAAATGGTTCAACTGATTATGTGTCTGCTGATTTTAGATATTGGCAGTCGATTTGATGGTCACCCGGGGACACCAATTGAAATTATAAACAGAGTCAGCAATTTTGCAATTTTTGTCCTTAGTCCTTTACAAGCCATGCTTTGGGTATACTATATCAAAGTTCAAGGCTCCCAGGATCCTCTTTCATTGAGACGTTTATCTAATGGATTTAAAGCCCTTTTATTTGGAAATCTGATATTAAACATTGCAAATTTAAAATACCATTGGTTGTACAGCATAGATAGTGCAAATGTTTATCAAAGAGGGCCTTATTTTTTGATGCCCGTTGCTTTGACGCTGATTCTAACACTGCTCTCTTATTGGTATGCCATTAATTACAGAGAATCCTTTACTAAAAAATATTTTAAAGCCCTCATGTTATTTGCTTTACCGCCTGTGGTCTGCATATTCCTGCAATACCAAATTTATGGCAGTTCATTAATCTTAGCTGGGGTGGTTATGTCCCAATTGATGGTTTTTATCAGTATTCAAAACCAGAGGGTCTACACAGATTTTTTAACGGGAGTCTATAATCGAACTAAATTAGAATCTTACCTGAACGAACGCATAAAAATAACAAAGCGAAAAGGAAAGACCTTCAGCGCCATTTTAGTAGACCTAGACGATTTCAAAAACATTAACGATACTTTGGGTCATGATATTGGAGATATAGCGCTAGGGGCTACAGCAGCTATTCTAAAATCATGTGTGAGAATTGACGACATGATTGCCAGATATGGCGGGGACGAGTTCTGTATTGTTTTAGATATTGAAGATTCTAATGAATTGGAAAATATGGTGAATAAAATTCAAGGTAAGATTCTTTCTTATAATGAACAATTTAACTCTCCGTTTAGATTAGAATTGAGTATGGGTTATGCGGTTTATGATCCTTCATTCAATATGACTGCCGACGATTTTCAACGCCTTATTGACCTGAAAATGTACCAAGAGAAGCGTTCTAGGAAATCTCAAATAATATCTTAAAAATTAATGCAAAAGCATGGAACTAAAAGATAATCGCTTGCGTCTAATCTTTTGTAAACCCTTAAGATAATGATGAGACAAGGAGCGGATAAAAATGATAAAAAATACGAAACTCAACAAAGTACTGCCTCTTACACTGGCTACAATAATGATGGGTTCTGCACTGCCTACAACTGGATTGCTCACAGCTTTTGCTGATGCACCTGTATTGATTAGTGCTCCAATTGCTGCAAATAGCTCAATGCCAAGTGGCTATGTATTAAATGACAAACTCATAAAATTTGATCGACTGGTGATGCCTTTTGAAACGGCTGCTGGGGATGTTTATTTACCATTAAGAAAATTTAGCGAGTCATTAAATGGAATTGTGAAGTGGAATCAAAAAGATAAAGCCATTGAAATTACAAGCAACGGCGCTACTCATATCTTTAAAATTATTGCAGATTCAAAAGTGTCATCAGGATGGGTTCTCAAAGATGACAAAGGCATAAGTTACGAGACCCGTGTTAAGTTTGGTAGTTATTATGTTAAAGGGGATTTTTTCCATGAAGCTTTAGGATTTGTAACTGTAACGGATCACCTGAATCAAGTCAGAATAGATTCTAAAGTTTATTCTCCAGATGAAGCTTCTACAGTAGGTGAGATTACAGATTTGACGCAAGGAAAAGATGGCATTCAGGTTTTAGTAAAGGGACAAAAGTATGGAGAATACGGTTATAATGAAATTTCTGTAGCCCTTTCTAGAAACGCAGTCATCAAAAAATCAAATGGTGAAATACTAGAACTGACTCAGTTAAAAGTAGGGGATTCTATTTATATCGAATATAGCAAAGGGGTGACAAGAAGTATGCCGCCTATGGGTCAGGGACTTCAAGTCACCCTGTTAAATGATGAGTCTGTATTTGAAGGCAAAGTCTATTTTAAACAGCTCTCTGTTGAAAAATATCCTGGTACTGGAAATTCTTCAATTGCTGCCCCAATTAAACAACTTAGAGTCATTGGGAATTCAGACTATATTTTGCACATCAATGATAAAACCGTTATTGTGGATCAAAATAATAAAGCGGTCGACTTTGATCAACTTTGCGAAGGCAGTATCGTTCAAGTGTTTACCGCGCCTTACGCCGCAATGAGCTACCCCGCTCAAACCACTGCTTATAGAATTGTGGTTTTGAGTTTGGCAATTGAGTAACCCTGTTGCTTATCTGAAATAATTGGAGACGCCAAAGAAAAATACGCCGACATTTACGAGGAACAATGAGAATAAGGGTACATGAATAGGCATTTGTTCTGGCAAGCGATATTTTCGTTTGACATAGAGCCCTATGACACATACAACTAAGTTGACCAATGAAACTATAATGCCGAATAAAAGATAGGAATAATTCCATGTATTATAAGCAATGTTCAACTTAATCAGGGTGCGGAAAATAATAGCAGGATCTCTAGGAACTGCAAAATAATAAGCGGAGAGTGCAACAATAGTTAAAAACAATGAAATAAAGACAAAGATAGTACCTTGTTTGTTTGCAGCTTCCTTTTCTGGGTCATAGGCCTCAGGTTCATTTACTCTATAATACAAGTCACTATAGCCTTCTGGGCCAATGTTCTTTTGGATGACTTCAGCTTGTTTTTTAAAGAGAAAGGCATTGATTTTTTGAGAAGTCACATCTTTATCAATAATAAACTGCAGTCTTAAATCGAACTTATTCAAAGAATCGGGAATCGCGTTACACATTATGACAAGACAAGGTATTTCTAAAATTTCAGGTTCTGTGTTTAATCTAAGAATAATGGTAGACTTAGCCTCTAATTTTTCATGACAGATGGACTTCACGCCTGTACCGCTTATATTTGTAGTAGTGATTTCCACATGACGACGCTCTTCTCCAACCAAAATGATATAATCTTTCAAAATTGGCAATCTAAATGCACCTCTACGTTGAACTTTTTCAGGTTCACTGATGCGGCGAAGTTTGTAAACGGCTATACCATTGGTATAGCCTCTTTGTTCTATTCTGCTTTTCATTTTAAAAATATCTTTATCCGTTTTATCTGAATTGTCCACCATGAAGTAGATAAACAGTAAATCGTTTTCCTGCATAGGGTAGACAGCCCCCTTGATCATTGGGGCGTAAATGGTGAAGACGTCTTCTTTAAAGGGATAATCCACCAGGGTATTGAGTTTTTGAATATGTTCATCTTTATCGGTGTATTCGATTTCAATCAGTGTACCTGTTTTCAGAATATGCTCTAAATTCATTGGTTATACCTCCGTCTCTATTTGCTTAAAATGTCAACGTCAGCATTGAGTTGGTAGACGACATCTTTTCGTTCCACAATGATTAACGTTCTTTTTGATAATTCTTCATCCGATTTTAGCTGATGTACCAGTTCGTAATTTGGATTGATGGCGATTGGGTGTCCCATTCGCTTTAGCATAGAGACATCGCCATTGGTGTCCCCGTATGCAAAACTGGCATCTATATCGATATCATATTGCTCTATAAGATGATCGATGGCTTTATTTTTGTTCACACTATCCCACATAGGAAGAATTTCACCTGTAAAGAAACCGAGCTCGTCCACAAGGTACTTTGTACCAATATATTCTGTGACGCCGTATTTCTCAGCCATTTTTTCAACTAAGAAGTCTGGACTGCCTGAAATGAAGAATATTTTGTGACCATTTTCTTTATGATATTCGATTCGGTTGCGTACATAGGAATAAACCTGTTCCCCTTTTAGATGTATAACTTGTTCGGTAATGAATTCCAGTTTATTCTTATTCATCCCTTTGAGAGAAGCAATGTAAATTTCAGCAAGGCTGTCGATATAATCGTCAAACTCCCCTGTACGTTTTTTCCAATCCTCATAAGATTTTTTTACATTGTGATGCCAGCTAAGGGGATCCACAACTTCATACTTGATGAGTTTTTTAAAATGTTCGATCATCAATGAACCTCGATAGAGCGTGCCATCAATGTCGAAAAAAGCACCTATATTCTTACTCATGTGCAGACCTCCTTTTGTTGTACTACTTGAAAAATAGTTTGAATTTTCGGATAATAGGTATATATAAAATATGAATCTCTGTATCAGCTTTCGAGATTGGGGCAGCTGGTTATTCTATATCATATCCAAAAAACGAAGACTTATGCAAGGGGTAGGTGAGCAATATGTTGATTTATGTCGGAATTGCACTCTTAGTCACTATGATTTTTGGTTATTTGTTTGAAACCATCAAATTGTATGCCACCATTATAGAAATCAAACGAATCAACCAAGAAATCGTCAAGCTGCTCAACGAGGCGAAAATTGTAGATGATACGGTAGACGTTTTTATGGTTGAAAACCTCAGAGAAGTATTCAAAGAGCGCTTGTTGAGAGGCCATTTGGTTGACGATTTCAAGCTGTATAAGAAGGATAATCGCAATATTCAAATGCTCTATAAAAAGAATATGGCAGTTCAAAACTTAGAACTTCATATTGAACCGTTGCACAGAACTCTTCGTGTAGGAGATATGGATTATTTTGAAAATCCTTTTGAAGAAATTCATTTATAATTTAAAACTTTTGATTATATTTTACTAAGTCGGGTATATATCTAATATAAAATTTAAGGTATGAACCTTTCCTTCAGTGGAAGGTTTATATAGAGGTTGGCTATCGGGACGGCAAACAAACAGTGGTAAGTTAAGTTTATCTGACACTTCATTTGAAAGTGTGTTGGACATGTAGTACGAACGGTAAAAGATCCAAGAATCTGATCAACAGTTACAAAATGTATGGCTACAGTGTAAAGTTACAATGATTCAAAGATTTAAGATTAAAATCATAATGTTTAAGTTCAATGTTCAAGCAAGTCTGTTCATTCGTTAATAGATCTTGAACCCTTAGACAAAATGCTAGGAGGTATATCTGTATCGAAAGAGAAGAATGCCAAACAACTGAATATGCATCAAACTCCCGTGCCGATGCTAACTGAAAAGGCCTATCTCCAATAACTATGAAGATAGGTCTTTTAATGTGTCTATAAAGTTGGCGGTGATTTTAGCTGTAATCCCCCATATTTCATAATCTCCATAGGTGATAAATGGAATGGCGTATTTACCCACTTTCCATTCATAATTAGGATGTATTTTTTCGTAAGGAAAGTTTTCTGGAGGCATAATATTGGCCTTGCTTTGATAAAGTTCCACTTCACAATCCATTAGAAAATCTAGCGGGACAGTAAATAAAGCTTTCACCTCATCTTCGCTAGGCACTAATTCTTCAAGGTCATAGGGGATGAAGCCTAAAAAAACATGAATGTACATATTAAAAGGGGTAATGACATCGTCTAACTGCCCTAATATTTCAATATCTTCAGCAGGAATATCTAACTCTTCGCTGGTTTCTCGAATAGCAGTCATTAAATAAGACTCACCAATTTCATGACGACCTCCTGGGAAACAAATTTCGCCAGGCTGATTTCTCAGTAATTGTGAACGGACTTCGTAGAGCAAGTGAACTTCATCGTCCACTTGAATCAGCGGAATCATAACGGCATAGTGTTTAAAGCCGTCTTGTTTAAACTGATATTCTGAAAACCATTCTTTGAGTTGTTTTCGATCCAAAACTATCACTCCTTCAGTTGAAAATCACCTTCGCTGAGTTCGAATGTTTCCAGCAATGTTAAATCGCCTGCAAAGTATACACTGTGGTCTTTTGTGATAAAGATAGCGGCGATATTGTCTAAAGTATTAATCAAATTACGACCCTCGTCAAGACCTAATGAAAATGTAGTGGTGGAAAGAATGTCACCTTCTACAGAACGGTCAGAAATAATGCTGACGCTGATCAAGGTGTTATCAACAGGGTAGCCAGTAGCAGGGTTGAGAATGTGGTGATAGGTTTTGCCATCTTGTTCAAAATAACGCTCATAGCTGCCAGAAGTGACAATACTCTTGTCACTGGCTTGTACAGTCCCCATGAGTTCTCCAGTTGCCCCGATAACAGGACTTTGAATGCCCACGTTCCAAGGTGTGTCCTTTGTTTTGCTTCCTAAAGCGTAAATGTTACCACCAAGGTTAATGATGGCTTGATCAATGCCCTTATCTTTTAAGAAGGCTGCAGTCTTATCTGCGGCGTAACCCTTAGCGATTGCGCCTAAATCAATGCGAACATTGGGATCTAATTTTGTTAAAGTGTTTTTCTGAGTGTCGGCAACCACGTTTGTATAATTCACATGTGGCAAAGCGGCATCAAGTTCTGCTTGAGTTGGCACACGTGGGGTTTCTGTAGAAATACCCCAAAGTTTTACAACTGGCTCAACAGTCAAATCAAAAGCGCCTTGTGATTGAGCACTGTATGAATTTGCAAGAGCTACCATTTCAACAATGTCGGCAGGCATTTCAATAGGTTCAGTCGTCAGACTGTCATTAAATCTAGAGACGTCACTGTCTGCAATATTAGCGCTGTAGCTGTTTTCCATCTCATCAAAGAGCGCCCAGATCTCTGTAAAAACAGCTTGATCGTTATAACCGTATAAAGTAATTGTCATGACGGTATTAAATTTAAATTGAGTATCTGTAATAGATGTAGTATTCTCATTAGTGGAACATGCTGTCAAAGTGAATAGGAGACACAGCAAAGTCCATAAATACAAAATCTTTTTTTTCATTGATTTTCCTCCGCTTTAATTGAAATGGATACCTTAAGTATCATATAATAGTTTCGTAGTTGAAAACAACTATTAATTACGAAACTTATAAATGAACATTGGAAATAAGTGTTCACCCTATTAAAAGAGAAGCAAAGAGGTCATACATGAAAAAAAACGATATCCTTCTTTTGATAATATATATAGTGCTCACCATAGGCATGACAGTGTATGTCATTCAAGATAAAATCAATGCAACGGCAGATCAAATTCAAGTTTATTCCGATGGCGAAGTGATAAAGAGTATTCCTTTGCCTGCAGCAGATCAAGAGTTTGAAGTAAAAAATGACCTCGGATTCATTAAAGTCGCTATTAAAGAGGGTGTGGTCAGCGTCATTGATGCAGACTGCAGAGATCAAATATGCGTACACACAAAGGCTATTAAGCTTGGCGGTGAAATGATCGTCTGTCTGCCAAATAAAATGTATGTGGAAATAAAAAAGAAAAAAAATGAAGACAATGGAGTAGATGCTTTGTCTCAATAAAATTAACAAGGCAACATCATCATAATAAAGAATGAAATGGAGAAAAACATGAAACTAGCAATGAGTATTGTCAATTTTGTCATTTATTTAGCTTTTCTTTTCGGTTACGAGTTCTATTTAACGAAACGCCGAAAGAACAAAGATGTCTTCTTTCTAGCTTCTGAAGAAAACTGGTTTAAGGTTTTAATGGTTATTTTGGGAACCAGTGTCGTGGTCATGGATATCATGTTCGAAGATGTTTCAATGTTCGTTTACGCAGTACTCTTCTTGTCTTATACTTTTACATTCAAAGAGATAGGGGTAAACGGAATTTTCAATAATCTTAGACGGATTCCACTAAGCAAGATCACCTCGTTGGAGATTAAAGAAAAAAAGCATGGGTATCACATTTATTATGGTGTAAATCAACGCACTTATGAAATGATTATTCGACACAGCTTGTCTTCAGGTCTTTTAGAAGCTGTAGAGAAAGTTCAAAAAATGATTGAAAAAAATAACAAGACAAAATAAATGATCGAAAAAGACAATCCCTTTAGAAAATACATCTTCAGGGATTGTTTTATTTTTTGTCTCACTGGGTATTTCATTAATGAGGTTTAATGGGGGTGCTTTTTATGAGCAGCATTGATGCGCTAAGAAAATTAGGTGAAATTGTCAATCATGAGGAAGACGAAATCTTATTCCAACAAGGAGAAAAAGGGGACTACGCCTTTTTAATTTTAAGAGGAAAGGTTGCCGTGATACTCAACAGTATTTATGACGGCAGCGAGATTGTCATTGCAGAGATTGGTGAAGGGGACATTGTGGGAGAAATGGCTGTGTTGGACGTCTCAACTAGAGCGGCCACTGTAAAGTGCATCAGTCCAGTCATAGCTCTAAAAATCAATGAATCAAACTTTACTGAATTTATTAAAATGAACCCCAAATACGCTAAAGGCCTGCTTTGTTCATTGAGTCGCAGAATCAATACCACAAGAGAAAAAATCAGGGAAAGGGTGGATTCGTGATGGATGCCAATGAACTGCTTAACAATAGGATTCTTAAAATTAAAAAAGACGAAATTTTATTTAATCCTGATCAATTATATACATCCTTCTATTTAATCGTTAAAGGGAAAATTGAGGTATATAAAATTCACAGTAATGGTGTAACGCTTGAATATTCTCTTGAGTCAGGGATGACTATCGGTGAAGCAGAGTTTTTGTTGAAGGAGAAATACGACTATCAAGCAAAAGCTGCCGAAGAATGTCAACTCCTTGAAATCGATGAGACCTCCATCGACGTGTTTATTGAAGCCTTTCCTCAGTATGTGATGAATATTCTTAAGCGTCTGTCTAAAAAGCTGAAACTGCTTAATGAAGAATTGGAAATGGCGGTAGGGCAGAGACTTAATGGAGAGGGTGGCGGCGGTAGAGGGAAAACAGATATCGTCGAACTGGAAAAATACTATCAAATAGAAAGCGATAAGAAGTACCCTATGCTTTTGCCAATGGCACACGATGAGTTTTTATATCCTAAAGAAATAGAATGTCCCATTTGTGAACAGAAATTCATGGCCAATCAAATTAGGAGTAGCAAGCTCCTCTTGGACTGCGTGGACAGAGACTTTAGAAAGCGATACAAGGGTTTTGATGAGTTATGGTATCAACTGTGGAGGTGTCCAAGGTGTGGCTACACCAATTTTCAAAACGAGTTTTTTAAAATCGGACCCAATGCGAAGAAGACCTTATATGAAAGTTTGCCTCGTAATGAAGTGCCTGCGGAATATAAGTTGATCAAGCGAGACATCAATCAAGTTCTGGCAGATTATTTTCATTTTAATAAGCTGATTTCCTTCTACAATATTGACAGCACTGTAAAAGTAAGGTTGTGGCAGTCCTTAGCATGGCTTCTAGAAGACGTTAAAGATAAGGACGCCGCCTATAAAGCTCGACGGGTATTGAAAGTTATGATTGAAGAGTGTTGGTACAGCAGCAGGGTAATTACCCAACAAGAAGACGAGTGTAAGTTGACCATTAAGCTTGCTTTATTGTGCAAAGAAGAAGGCTTGTATAATGAAGCGCGAAAATATTTATTGTCCTTGTCAAAATTGAAAAATGTCCCAACCAATATGCGCATTATGATTCAAGATGAAGTTTTAGAGCTAAAAAATCTCTCTAAAAATGAACAAAATGAAGAATAACTTATCCACACGGTGTACACCGTCATTTTAAACGAAAGGTGTCTTTAATCAACAAGTTAGTTTAGTGACTAAAAAAAGCCGAGTAAACTGAAATGTACTTGTCAATAGAAAAGATAAGAAAAAATCATTATCGACAAATTTCGACTAGGGACTGAATGCTTTTAATAGCAACGCTTTCGAAGGTGGAAAAATTTACAATACCCTGCAAGTCAAATATTTCAAGGTTAAAAATAATTTCGTCTTTCTTTGCGTAAAATCCCTTGACAAAGTCAAAATAGAACGAGTTTTCGGTATCCATGGCTAAGTGAGATTTTTCTAAATTTTCACTCACTCCATGAATATGGGCATAGGAAATTCGATCAAAGAAAATTTGATTTTCTTCACAAAAACAACTTTCAGGTGCGTCTGATTGACTTTTACATTGCCGGAACCAATGAGGCAGGTCTAAACAAAGGTCAATGGGCGCACCTTGAATTTTATTAAAGAAAGTTCTGAGGTCAGCTGCTGTTTGAGTAGCTGAAAATTCATCTAACTGGCAGGTATTCTCTAGCAAAAGCTGTATGGGTAAATTTCTTTTGATAATTTGATTGGCAAAGTAATCAAAAGCAGAAAGGTTGAGATCCATTAGCTGCGCCTTAGCAGTCTCAGAATCTGCTGTTGAGAACCTATGCTGCGTAGCAGATGCACCGTGGATGACGAATTTTAAAGGCTCAGTGTTTTGACATATATTTATTAAGTGTTCAAATAAGGACACCATAGCCTTTCGCATTTGAGAATGGTTCTTAAAATGATTCACACTGTACAAATAAGGATTTGCAAAATCTGGGTTATGAATGCCAACAGAGAGTCCTAAGGACTCCGCCTTGTTTATCAGTCGCTTTAAGTCTGTATTCGAAATCAGGGATGGGTGAGGCGAAAATTCTACATGTTTATAGCCAGAAGCTGCTAAGGTTTCAAGATATCCCTCTCCTTGGTGGGGCAAAATCATTTTTTCAAAATAGGTCATTCCAGTCTTCATTTTTATTTCTCCTAAAATTATTCGTTAAAAAGTAACATACGATAAAAATCAAACCCATAATTGGAGTTGCAAGGCTAAGGCTCGACGGTTATAATTTATTCATGTCTTAGACTATTTGAGGTGACTATAAATGATTTTAATGATTGATAATTATGATTCATTTACTTATAACTTAGTACACTACCTAGAATCTTTAAATGAAGAGGTCAAAGTAGTGAGAAACGATGCCATCAGTATAACAGAAATTGTGGCACTGGACCCAGAGATGATTGTATTATCACCAGGACCTTGTACACCTAATGAAGCTGGCATTTGCCAAGAAGTTGTGCGAGAGCTTCAAGGACAATACCCAATTTTGGGCATCTGTCTTGGACACCAGACCATTGGGCAAGTCTACGGTGGCCATATAGTACAAGCAAAAGCCCCAGTTCATGGAAAAGTACACCCTATTCATCACACTAACACAGGGGTATTTAAAGACTTAAATGAACCCCTCAACGTAACCAGATATCATTCTTTAGTCGTTGAGAGAGACACCTTGCCAGAGTGCCTTGAAATCACAGCGACCACCTTAGACGGAGAGATAATGGGACTCCGTCATAAAACCTATCTGATTGAAGGGGTACAGTTCCACCCTGAAGCCTTATTGACCGAACAAGGCTTAGAACTTTTGAAAAACTTTTTAGATTTGGCAAAAGCCTTTAAAAAAGGAGCCGCTCATGCAGATTAATGCCCTTAATACAACCTTAAAGCCTGAAGAGGTCTTTTGGCAACTTAAAGATGAAAAGCATTGTATTTTTCTAGACTCAGGAATGGATCACGAGCACTTAGGCAGGTATTCTATCATCGCCTGGGAGCCCTTCTTAACCTTTGAGTCTAAAGGAAAAACGATTCGAATACAGGACGAGAAATCGCTTATAGAATATAGCGGCAATACCTTTGAGGCTTTAAAGAAACTTTACAGCCAATATGCCTCGGACATCATAACTGATCTGCCTTTTGTAGGTGGTTTCATGGGTTATTTTGGCTACGACTTATGTCATCAAATCGAAAAATTGCCAACTCATACAATCGACGACATTGGCTTGCCCGACTGCTTTATGGGTCTTTACGACGGGGCTTACGTCTATGATCATAAGACCAACCTCAGTTATATAGCTGATTCAGGAATTCGTGAAGGCATGCGAGAACGGGTGCTCAGTCGCATTGAATGGCTTGAAAATATGGCGAAGCCTTCTATAGAATTACCCAAAATGGAAAAGTCTCCAGTTTTCAAATCGAATTTTGAAAAAGAGGACTATATCAAAGCCCTCAGTCGATTAAAAGCCTATATCCGCACGGGGGACATTTATCAGGCTAATTTAACTCAACGGTTTACAACGGAGATGACTCAGTCGCCCGCCGCTTTGTATATGAAGTTGAGACAAGTGAACCCTGCACCTTTTGCGGCGTTTATTCTTCTTGAAAGAGGCGCTGTCATATCCAGTTCACCAGAACGTTTGTTAAAGATTGACAAGAATATAATTGAAACTCGGCCTATTAAGGGCACAAGACCTAGAGGACGTAGCCCAGAAGAAGATGCTTTGTTGAAAGAAGAGCTCATTGCCAGCGAAAAAGACCGCTCTGAATTGTTAATGATCGTTGACCTTGAGCGAAATGACCTGAGTAAAGTCTCAAAAACGGGAACCGTCAAAGTGCCTGAACTCATGGTCTGCGAAACCTATCCTACGGTATTTCACTTGGTTTCTACAGTGAGAGGCGAATTAAAAGAAGGACTAGATCCTCTAGATGTTATTATGGCTACATTCCCTGGAGGTTCCATTACAGGAGCGCCTAAAATTCGCGCTATGGAAGTAATCGATGAACTTGAACCGACACAAAGAAGCGTCTATACGGGCGGGATTGGGTATATTGGATTTAACGGGCAAACGGATTTTAATATTGCCATCAGAACGATTATCTGTCACCATGACCAAGCCAGTTTCCAAGCCGGCGGCGGGATTGTGTGGGACAGTGACGAGGAAAGTGAATATCAGGAGACATTAGACAAAGCAAAAGCGATGATGAACGCTTTGAGCCTTTAAATAAGGGAGCGCTGAAGATGGCCGCCATGGCAAATGAAATTCAACTGGAACAAGAACCTGCCCTAAAAGATTTTATCCTGTCTGAGGGCGTTCAATTTGGCATAGGCGTATTTGAAACCATGAGACTCTTACCTGACGGCATAGAGGATTTTCACGCCCACCTGAGCCGCATGACCGAATCTGCTAAGGAACTTGAAATTCCTATACCAAAGGAGTTTGAAGACGAAGCCTTGCTAAAGGCATATATTGAGGCTAAATGGGTTGAAAGGGTTGAAACGGCAGAAGTAGTCGAGTCGATTGAAATTAATCCGCTGAAGTGCCCAATTAGCGTTCTAAAACTTACTTTAATGAAACAAGGCAATTCTAGTCGATGGATGCTTACTCAAAGAAGTTTTCCATACACTAAACACCAATTGGAGACGGGTTTTAAGCTAGTAGTTTCCGATGTGCGTCGCAACAGCACCTCCAAAATCCAAAGACATAAGACCTTAAATTATGCCGAAAATTGGATAGAAAAGCAAAAAGCTATTGAAAATGGTTATCAAGAAGTGTTATTTTTAAACGAGAACCTTGAAATTACAGAGACCTCTGCAAGCAATGTTTTCTTTTGCAAAGCAGGACAGTGGATGACTCCAGAGGTAAAGTGCGGTCTCTTAGACGGCATTATACGTCAGCGGGTAATCGCCTATCTCAATGGAAAAGGTTCGCTAGTTATAGAAGGAAAGTTTAGTTTAGAAGACTTGTTACAATCTGAGCAAGCCTTTCTGACCAATGCTTTGATGGGCATCATGCCAATCCAATCCCTTGGTAATACCAACTGGGATGTAAAAACAACCGCTGGATTAATGAATTATAATGAAATAGATCCTATACGTCTTTTGATAAAATAAGACTGTTAAATTCAAGGAGAATAAAAATGGATAATAAGCGTATTGAAAATGCCGTTAGAGAAATCCTGTTTGCAATTGGAGAGGATCCAGACCGTGAAGGCCTAGTGGGCACACCTGATCGTATTGCTAGAATGTACGAAGAAATTTTCTCAGGCATTCATGAAGACCCGGGCAAGCACCTAGAAGTTATATTCCAAGAAGATGCCCATGAAGAACTGGTTTTGGTAAAGGATATTCCGTTCTACTCAGTGTGCGAGCATCATTTAGTGCCGTTCTTTGGAAAGGCCCATGTGGCATATATTCCTAAAAAAGGAAAATTAACAGGTCTCAGCAAATTAGCTAGAGTTGTAGATACTATTGCGAAACGACCTCAGCTTCAAGAAAGACTCACGTCTACTATTGCAGACACTATTATGGAAAAACTTCAGCCTCACGGCGTAATTGTTGTGGTTGAGGCAGAACACATGTGCATGACTATGAGGGGCGTTAAGAAGCCTGGCAGCAAGACGATTACGTCAGGTGTCAGAGGCATATTTAAGACCGATTCCAAATCAAGAGCAGAAGCCATGTCATTGATCAATTTTGGAAAATAGGAGCACTTTATGTTGAACTTACAATTGAAATATAAACCTTATACCTTAGATTGCCGTGGACATCAGCTTGAAATAGGTTCTAGAACCTTTATCATGGGGATTCTCAATGTGACACCAGATTCTTTTTCAGATGGTGGAGACCATAACGATACGGATGCCGCTGTAGCTCATGCTCTTGAAATGATTGCTCAAGGCGCTGATATTATTGATATTGGAGGAGAATCCACTCGTCCAGGATTTGAAGAATTATCTGCAGAAGAAGAGCTCAAACGCGTCATTCCAGTTATCAAAGCTTTGGTAGCTCACCCAGAGGTGAATGTCCCTCTTTCTATAGATACCTATAAAGCTCAAGTGGCAGAAGCCGCACTTGAAGCAGGGGTTCATATGGTCAACGATGTTTGGGGTCTTCAAAGAGAACCGGAAATTGCCAAGGTGGCGGCTCGTTATGGGGCACCTGTCATTGCCATGCACAATCAAAAGGGGACACACTACGACCAAGATATACTTTTAGACATGATTGCCTTCTTTGAAAATTCCATCGCTATAGCAAAAGAAGCAGGATTGCCTGACACACATATTTTTTTAGACCCGGGTATAGGCTTTGGAAAAACACCAGAACAAAATATTGAAGTCATGGGAAGATTGACAGAACTCCACTGTCTAGGGTATGCTATATTATTGGGGACTTCTCGTAAGTCAATGATTGGCAAAATTTTAGATTTGCCACCTAAAGAGCGTGTAGAAGGAACGGTTGCCACTAACGTGATTGGGGTCATGCAAGGAATGGAAATCATTCGTGTGCACGATGTCCTTGAACATGTAAGGGCAATTAAAGTGACTGACGCAATTGTAAGGAGACGCTAAAATGGATATGATACTCATGCAAAATATGGCTTTTTATGGTTTTCACGGTGTTTTAGAAGAAGAAAAATCTCTAGGACAGAAATTTTTTGTGGATTTAGAATTGAAGCTAGACTTATCTACAGCAGGCAAATCGGATTCTGTGGAATATACAGTAAGTTATGCCGATGTCTATGATGATGTAAAATACTTTGTCGAGTCAGCACGATACAATTTGATTGAGGCTCTCGGTGAAAATATCTGCAATATGCTTTTGGCAAAATATGTAGAAATCAGTGAAGTGACCATCCGAATTAAGAAACCTGAAGCGCCTGTCAGAGGGATCTTTGACTACATGGGTATTCAGTTGATGAGAAATAGAAATGTGGAGTAAAGCTTATCTCAGCCTTGGCAGCAATATAGGCGACCGAGTGGGGTATCTGAAAGAAGCTGTTGCTTTGTTAGAGGAAAATCCTGAAATTACTGTGACAGGAAAATCTGCTTTTTACACCACTGCGCCTATAGGTTATTTAGATCAAGAAGATTTTGTGAACATCACAATAGAAATTGTAACTACTCTGACG
This sequence comes from uncultured Peptostreptococcaceae bacterium, assembly GCA_964404895.1. GTDB lineage: Bacteria > Bacillota > Clostridia > Peptostreptococcales > Acidaminobacteraceae > JBGSUZ01. Next base: position 1,038,819 of record CAYOLV010000001.1, read on the forward strand.
CCTGAAACACTCCTGTTAGCCTGTCAAAGTATAGAACAGACCCTTAAACGGGTTAGACGCATTCATTGGGGACCGCGAACAATCGATGTGGATTTGCTTTGGTATGATCAATTTCAAAGTAACTCTGATCTTTTGACTGTGCCACACCCGAGAATGTGTGAAAGAGCTTTTGTAATGATTCCACTGTGTGAATTGAATCCGTGTCTTGTCGTTTTTGGCAAGACTGTTTTAGATTGGTGCGGTCAATTGACCGACCAAGAAGTTAGGAAGATGACCGATGAAACTTGGTAGAATACTCAATGGAGAAAAGCGAGTCATTGAAGTAGGGAACCTCAGAATTGGAATAGGTGAGAAACCTATTTTTATTTCAGGACCTTGCTCAGTAGAGTCTCGTGAACAAGTCATGGAAACAGCCATGGCACTTAAAGGAAAAGGTTTGGATATTTTAAGAGGTGGTGTCTTTAAACCAAGAACCAGCCCCTACGAATTCCAAGGCCTAGGACTGGAAGGGTTAAAAATGCTCAGGGAAGCAGGTGATGCAGCCGGAGTCCCAGTGATTACCGAGCTCATGGAAGAAAGCCAGCTTGAAGAAGTGATGAAGTACGCAGATATCATACAAATTGGTTCTAGAAATATGTACAATTACTCTCTGTTAAAAACAGTAGGGCAAATTGACAAACCTATTCTTTTAAAGAGAGGGATGAGCGCTACCATTAAAGAATGGATAATGGCTGCAGAGTACATTGCGACTAGCGGAAATACCAACATTATTCTTTGTGAAAGAGGGATTCGTTCTTATGACAACTATACCCGAAACACATTGGATTTAGCCGCTGTTCCTATTATGCAATTGGAAACGGGGCTACCTGTCATTGTAGATCCGTCTCATGCCACGGGACTTAGAAACTTAATTGAACCCATGTCCAGGGCAGCACTTGCAGCGGGAGCCAGCGGACTAATGGTTGAAGTACACATTCGTCCAGACGAAGCTTTATGCGACGGGCCGCAATCTTTAACGCCAGACTATTATCACCAAATCATTGATCATATATACGACCGTTAGGAGATGGACTTGTGGAAAAAATAAGCTATTGTTTAAGAGAACTGTATAAAAGAGTCGGAGAACACAATTTGACTTCCTACAGCGCTCAAATGGCTTACTTTTTTTTGCTTTCCATCTTTCCTTTTTTGATTTTGATGTTTGCCATCTTAGGTAAGATGCAGTTCACTTATGATTTGGCTTCCATGGCTTATATGCAGCTTGTACCCTATGAGGCTTATGAAATTATTGATGGATACATTGCACAGCTCTTAGAAGCTAATCTGGAAGCAGTACTGCCTATTTCATTGGTGGCCTCTCTCATTACAGCATCAAAAGCCATGAATGCCTTAGAACGGGCTTTTAATCAAGCTTATGAGGTGTCCCAGCCGCGAAAATACTTCTACGGCAGAGTCATTGGCGTTCTGATGACTACACTTGTCATGGCCGTACTTATTTTAGGATTAACACTGCCATCAATGGGCAAGAGTTTCTCAGATTTTTTAAAGGAACATATTGTCCTAGACTATAGATTTCAAATTTTCTTTGACTATGGCAGATGGTTGCTCATGATAGGGGTCTTTATCTTTGTCCTATCCGTGATTTATACCATTATGCCCAATAGAAAGCTTAAACTTACATCGGTTTTACCGGGAGTCGTTATTACTATGGCAGGGCTTATAGCTTTATCTGCTGGGTTTTCTTTCTTTGTAAAATCCTTCAGCAATATTTCGTTTGTCTATGGGTCACTGGGAACTGTAATCACGCTAATGCTCTGGCTTTACTTTGTGGGCATATTGCTAATGCTAGGCGCAGAGATCAATGCAGTGCTGATGAACTGGAATGAAAGCCATAAATAGTTAGGAATTTTCTTAATATTTAGATACTTATATTACAAACAAATTACAATATAAAATAATTTCTTGCCAATTTCCAGTTGCTCAATTATGATTAACTTGTGTTAAAGTTATTAACATACAAAAATATGAAAAGGAGGTTCTGTACAATGAATAACACAATTAAAGTAGAAATCGCCAATGGAAATTTAATCATCTCTTTTAAAGCAGAACCTGACAAGGGACACAAATAAGTCAATACTTATTGGTCACTTCCACAGGCTTGCAGCTGTGGTTTTTTTATGCCTTATAGGAGGCATATTATGACAAATTATCCACAAAATGTATGGCAGTTCAACACTCACAATTACCTGTTCTTTTGGATCGGAGGAAATAAAAATGCAAAGAAATTTACATATAAAAGTAAATGGTTTTGATATATATCTAGGTGTTAACAAAAGTGAAAAGAAAAAACAACAACAATTGAGAACGGCATATAAAAACCAGCTGATGAGAGAAAATCAGGCAAGAACAAGCTTTAAAAGCGAATATGATCTGGCGAGATTATACTAATTAGGCATTAACAAATGCTGAAAAAGAAAAGAACCCCTAAATGAGGGTTCTTTTTTTATGTCATGTTGCGTTATAACTTTTGATCTATCACTGCACCCATTTGATCTTGTTTTCCAGACATTTCTTCTATCTTATCGGGAATAATCACTTTAATCACGCGAAAAGCTGAAATGAGCATAGGAATCAACCCGGTGTTGCTGGTGAGAAGAAAATCAAAAGACTCTGGAGAAGTGTCATAGAGTTTCTTCATACGACCTTTAAAAAAGCCAAGGGTACTGTCTACATGAACCAAAATAGTGGCTTTTGTCAGGTCTGCCTCATAATTTTTGATAATTGAGGTGACATGATGGGAATAAAATGTATCAAAGGCTTTGTCAAAAATAGCAACGGCTTGAATGACTTCATTGATATCGGTTAAAACTTGAAAGAGATGTTCAATGAAATCAACACCTTCTTTGGGATTTTCAAAATCTTCTTCCAAGCTTTGCTCAAGCATATAATAGTGTCTGAACTCTTCTTTGTAGTCCACCAAGCGTTCAAACTTATTGCTATAAATACCAGGATTATCTGTGTATTTTTTGATTCTTGAGATCATGTCAACGGATTCAATTTTCGGCTCATGTGTGACGCTGTTAATACCAACATACTGTTGCCTAAAAGAAGAACGCTGAATGAGTTTACCTTTGATTCCTGTAACCTTTTTAATGTTTTCAACACGTGTGAGCATCATGTAAGGCACCTCCTTGTGCATTCTGTTATAATATATGTCGGCATTTTGCAGAATATTCTTAATACATCTACAGGAGATGAAATAAATATGTTAAAATACTTTAAATTAAGATAAACGAGGAGGTTCAAAAATGGAACAAGATCAAGTTATGGACGTGGTACATCAATTAAAGAAGCAAGTGCTAAACGCCTCGTTTATTGAAGAGTCTAAGTGGAACAGAGAATGGATTATTGCCTATCTGGAACACCCTGATCATCTGCGGGGGATTGATAACATCATCGCTCAGCGCAATTATCATACAAAAACAATTTACAGTCTGTATGAGCCCTTAATCAGGTCACTGGCCACCACTGGGGTAGAAGTGGACTACTTGGCACAGTTTCATCATTATGCAGTAAATTTATCATTTCCTGGAACAGAGTCATTTGACGCTAGAAATGAAGCAGAGCCTCTAGCCAAATTATTTTTAAAAATTATGAAAGTTTACTGTGATCTTCAGCGTCTTTTAGATGATAAAAGCTGGCAAGGTCTCTATCCAATTGTAGAATTAACATCCAAAGAAGAAAGCGAACTAGAGTCAACAGAAGAATATGAGCGCTTTAAATTTTTCTTTAAACAAGATTACGTTTATGAAATGATGAAAATCAATCAGGATGTGATGGGCTACACCACTCTAGATCACGTCTGTGGTGTTTATCATATTGCCATGAAAGTTGCACGTCAACTCAAACGAGCGGGCGTTAAACTGGACTTAGGGCGTGTGGCTGGGGCTGCAGCAGGCCATGATGTGGGCAAATATGGTTGCCGAGGTGAGGAAAAGAAACGGGTTGCCTATTACCACTACCATTATACAGGACTTTGGTTTGAAAAGAGAAACATCACATATATTAGACGCGTGGCTATTAATCACTCGACTTGGGATTTGGAACTAGACAATTTGCCAATTGAAGCACTAGTTTTAATTTACGCAGATTTTAGAGTCAAGGCTGATGATCATGGAGATATGAAGTTTTATGATTTGGCAGATTCATTCCAAGTCATCTTAAATAAACTGGATCAAGTTGATGAAGCAAAGGAAAATCGTTACAAGCGCGTGTACAGCAAATTAAAAGATTTTGAAGACTACATGTTGCAATTTGGAGTTGTCTTAGATCCTGATGACAGCAGAGAGCTTCCTGAACACTATGAAAGAGAAAGAATTCATCCGTCGCTGTTAACAGGGCAAGACATTGTGAACTATTGCAAAAATCTTTCGATTGAACACAATATTCGCCTTATGTATCTTTTAAGAGACGAAAACTCAATGAACCGACTCCTAGAAAGTGCAAGGAGTATGAAAAATACTAATGACCTCAGGGGTTACATCGATATTATTGAAGATTACAGCGCGTATTTGACACAGAAACAAAAGCAAATCGCAATTAGTTTTCTTTATGGATTGCTAGTGACCCCGGAGGAAGACATTCGAAAGCATTGCTCCTGGGTGATTGGCAGATTGATTGGCAATTTTGATGAAGAATTGCGGAAGGAAATTCCTGCAGGCGCAGAAATTGAAAAATTTGAAGTTGAAGGATATGACCTGTTAGAGCGTTATATTGAAAAATTATTGAATCCTGAGTTACATATTATTGGAAAACACAGGCATTGGACCTCTTACTGCTTAAAAGATGTATTGAAGGCTTATTTCTCTTACCAAAAAAACGAAGAGAAACAGCACAAGAGTATGGAATTAACTTTGCAACACCTGAAGCGCCATGCAGATGACAGCGGAAAGCAATTGTATATTTTACATGCTTTAAGAAGCTTGCCGCTGGAAGTTATGAAAGAGAAAGAACTTCAGTGGATCAATGGTATTTTACTGAAGGGTCTAGGTCATGAAGACGAAAAAATCAGAATGGCGACCTTAAATGCTTTAGGTGATATTTCAAAGATGGAAGCCAATGTCACTGGATTTTTTGATGAAATCATAAAAAACCTGGATTCTGAGGATTTAGGTGAACTGAGAATTGTTGAACGTTATGGGAGAAGGCTAATTTTAGAAAGATTAGGCATTGGAAATCGCCTGTCCTATGTGGAAAACCTCTGCCTAAATGAAAATGTAGACGTATCTACTTTATACCTGACTAATTTGAAATCCGTTACTCATGATGTGGTGAAGAAGTTTCAAATTAAATTTTTAGTGGACTATGCTAAAATCATCGACCCAACCAGTATTTTTTACACTTCCATGCATCTGTGTAACCTATTAAAAGTCAGTGCCTTGGAGTCGGTCAGAAACACTGCAGGCGAAAGCCTTGTTGAAATGATTGATGAGTTGACTGTTGAACAGCGCAATGACATTGTCGTCGAATTGCTTCGATCGTTAGAAATGGAGAGTTACCAGTTTACAAGGTATATTCCAGGCTATTTAGGTCGAATTCTGTTGAAAATCAAGCCAATTGAATTGGACGAGGTGGTCGAAGATTTCCAAGATAAAATCAAACGTTCTGGGGCACAACTTGGGATGCTGCTGACCCGAACTGTCAGTGAAATAATTAGACATTACGGCACTTATCAATACGCTGATTTAGAGACTGAACAGTCCAATAGAGAACGCTTGGAAAAATTGGTTGGCATTCTGCTCAATGGGTTTGTGAGCCATGTACCCTCTATAACTCAGACTGCAATGACGGTTTTAGGCAGAGAAATTTTGTCGGACTCTGTCATGCCAATCTCTGAAAAGAAAGTATTATTAGATTTATCCCTCAAAAAGGTATTGTCATTGCTCAATGTAACGGATGAAAACAAAGAGCTTATTTTCATGAGCAACGCTTCGGGACTCAAGTATATTTATCGACTCATCAGTGACTATGAACATCAATTTGGCATGCTTTTGTTGCCAGTCAATAACCGTGTAGCCTTTTTCCCAGGCTCCTTTGATCCTTTTTCAATCAGTCACAAGCAAATTGCTAAAGAAATTAGAAACTTAGGATTTGAGGTCTACTTGGCAGTGGATGAATTTTCTTGGTCGAAGCGAACCCAACCTAATTTAATCAGGCGAGATATTATCAAAATGTCCATTGCAGATGAAATTGGGATTTACTCATATCCTAGAGATTTGTCGATTAATTTATCCAATGAAAAGGATTTGAAAAAACTCAAAGCCAGCTTTGAAGACCGAACAGTCTTTATGGTGGTGGGCAGCGATGTACTCGTTCACGCTTCAGCTTATAAACTTGGAACTCAGAGCCTAATCAACAGCATTCCTCATGTTATTTTTGAGCGATTGATCGACGAAGACGCTACTCACAAAGAACATTTTGAAGCAGCGTTTAATCAGTTGGATCCGAGAAGCATTCGATTGGTTTTGCCGGCCCAATACGAGCAAATCAGTTCTACTCAAATTAGAAATTATATTGATGAGAGCAGGGACATCTCTGAACTGGTAGATCCTCTGGCACAAAGATATATTTACGAAAGAGGGCTCTATCAAAGGGAGCCACAGTTCAAAGAAGTGATGACGACCAAATCTACGGTCATCGAGATATTAACAGAGCTTTCCTCAGATACTATGGAAGAATTGGCGAGAACCATGCCCGTTGAATTTTCAAAGGTCTACAGCACCTTTAAGCTTTTAAGAGATAAAGAATCTTTTAAAGTCTTGATTTTAAGAAGTGTTGCGGAAAAAAGATCTATTATTGGGTTTGCCTGTTTCCACTGGTTGAGATCCAGTCAAATGTACACAGAGTTTTCCGATGAAAATGTGCTCAATTACTTTCGAGATCATGTAGTGGGGCGTATGTTGGTTATAGATGGAATCTGCGCCAGAGATCAGGGGGTCTTTAAGAATGCTTATCAGCTGGTATTGACAGAGACTTTAGCCCATTGTTTGGCAAGAGACTATACCTATACGATTTGCCATAATGCGTTTGATCATCATATTGATCCTGAATTGGCTCATGTACTGGTACACCAAGGTTTTGTAAAAGTACCGTCGTCTCATAATCCGGGACATATATATGCGGTAAACATGAGTACACCGTGTACCCTTAATTTAGATATCAAGTCTTTGATTAAAGAGCCTTTCAGAAACGATCCAGATGTGGTAAAGGCAATTGGTTTAACTCGGAAAAGGATGCAGGAAGCCATCATCAAACTTTACCCAGGACATTTGGTCTTGAGTTTTGATAGAACTATGATTTATGAAACTTTGATTAAAAAAATATGCGACGAAAATCAAATGCCTACAGTGCCACTCCATCCAAAGCAGGTAGGGAGCAGTATGTGCGTTCCTTTTGGTGACATTATTAAAAGATGGATTCTACCAAATACAGTTACAAAAGCCATCCATATTGAAAAGTATTTTTATCCTGAACTGGACAGCTATAAAATAGAAGCCTACCCATACTATTTGGATATTGAAAATCAGATGGAAATGCTAAAATCCTTCAATCGCCCAATTTTAATGGTGGATGACATTTTAGACAAAGGTTATCGGATAAAGGTCATTGAACCTGCATTGAGACGACATCAGATTCCTATTCAAAAGGTTTTTGTCGGCATTCTTTCAGGTCATGGAAAAGCGCTCATGGCTTCTAAAGATATTGAGGTGGATTGTGCTTACTTTATTCCGAGACTCAGAGTTTGGTTCAACGAAGGCAAACTCTATCCTTTCTTTGGCGGAGATGCGGTTTGGAGAGATTATACACCTGAACGCAACATGATTCCTTCGGTTAATCTAATTTTGCCTTATGCTTCACCAACTTATATTAAAGGAACCAGTAAGTCGGCAATGTTTGAAGTTTCTAAAACAGCAATTGAAAACGCTATTCTTATATTAAGGGCTATCGAAGACAAATATCAGGAAAAGAATGATCACATGCTAACAGTTGCAAGGTTAGGAGAAGTGATGACCTATCCAAGATATCCTGACAAAGGACGCTATATTGGCTACGACATGAATCAAAAGGCCTCAGAATACTTGGACTTGGATTTGGAAAATCTGAATCGCTTGAGAAAAATGTATATGGCAAAAGAAAGTTGTGGGGAAGACCAATGATTATTCAATATGGAAAAGAACCTTTTAAAATCAGTGAACATCAGTTTTGGGTTCGCGAAGAACGTGAATATGTTTATTGGCTAGATGACTTTGGAAAAAAAGGAAGGCTTAAACTTCTTGTCAGAGATTTTAGAGATTTAACGGCTTCAGAGTCCGTGGAAAGTCTATGGTGTTCAGGCGATTTACCAGAGGGTGTTGAACCTATTCTGATGAGACTGATTCAGGAAAATCGGGTATTTAGAATAAATACAGCCCACAAAGACTTTGGGAGCTGGTTAGCAACAGCTGAAAAAAAAGGCTTTGATGAACCTTATTTTAAAGAGGGCACCTGTATCGGTTCAAATGAAAAGGGTGGTCGAAGGATTCATATTTTAGGACTTGGTGATGTGGGCAGTACAATGGCTTTGGCTTTGTGCCTCTATGGAAAGGGCAGCATCTCTGAAATTGGAATTTACGACTTAGATGAAAATCGGGTTAAGAGATGGGAACAAGAGCTGAATCAAATAGCAGAACCCCTTCAGGACAAGTTGCCAAAGGTTGTGCCCATCGAAAAGAAGGATTTGTTTAATTGCGACCTATTTGCATTTACTGCTTCTGTGGGTGTGCCTCCAATCAGCGTTACGGAGGGAGATGTGCGGATGGTTCAATTTGAAGGCAATTCCAAACTGGTGGGAGAATTCGCTCAATTGGCGGTTCAGGCTCAATTTAAAGGTATTTTTGCCATTGTATCTGATCCTGTGGATCAATTGTGTCGCTATGCATTTGAAGTTACCAATACCGACGAACAAGGAATTTGGCAGGGTCAGGGTTTAAGTCCTGAACAAATAAGAGGTTATGGTCTTGGTGTTATGAATGGCAGAGCGGCTTATTATGCAAAGCTTGATGGCATTGATTTTAATCCTAATGGCCGTGTTTACGGACCTCACGGAAAAGGACTTGTGGTCGCCAACGATTGGCGAAAAGGTTGTTACAATGCTGAGTTTTCTAATAAGTGGACGGAACAAACCATGACCGCCAATTTAAGAATTAGAGAGTTAGGTTACAAACCTTATATAGCACCTGCTGTAGCTTCTGGGGCGATTAGTCTTGTGAAAACACTGATAGGAGAAAAACATTACAGTTGCATCAGTTTCGATGGGTTTTACTATGGGTGCCTTAATCAAAGAGTCAAAGGGATGGACTTGCATGAGCGCCTAGACAGTGCCCCTGAATTGATAGAAAAAATAAAGGCATCGGTTGAGGAGATGAACGCCCAATGGCAAAAATCACGATGATTTTTAGCAGTCAATGTGACCCGATGTGGTTAAATTGGCTAAAAACCTCTGATCAGAACAGTGTCGACACATTTTGGGTAGAAAGCTCATCGGTTTATGAGGTCAGCACCATTCATACTCAGGCCATAATCATTATTTGCGATTTGAATGAGATCGGAAGAGACGAAGGGATTGACCAAATGGTGAAAAATTGGAAACGTCAATCCCTCAGAGGAAAACGGGTAGGTTTGATTTGCAGAACTCAGAACGACTGGCACACCAAAACTTATTCCAGAAGTATGGCTTTGATTATGAATGAGCTAGGAGCTGAAATTTTAGGAAAGGCCTTGGTAGAAATTTTGCCCAATTACAACAATTTTGTAGCTTGGAAAAAGACTAGTGAATTGAGCCTTGAAGCTATCGCAAAACTAAGAGTGACGGATTTGATTCAAAGAGTTGGGGATTTTAATAGGACTATTGAAAAAGAACCTAGACTTTTGGTAATTCATTCGTGCAATGAGAAAACATCAAATACCTTAGCTCTTTGGCGATTGGTAGAGGCGCAGCTAAAAGCAGAAGCGCCTCAAATTAAGTACCATGAGAGTTACGTGGCGAGAGGTTCTATAACAGATTGTATTGGGTGTCATTATTTGAGTTGCACAAGCGAAGCTAAAAAATTGAGTTGCATTGTAGGTGGCCAGTTTGTTGAAGAAGTTATGCCTGCCTTAGAATGGGCCAATGTAATTGTTTGGCTTTGCCCAAACTATAATGATACGCTCAGTGCAGATATGATAGCTGTTATTAACCGGATGAGCGGTTTTTACAGAACGCGTGATCTTTCCAATAAGTGTGTGTATGCCGTTATTGTTTCGGGTAACTCTGGAACAGATGCAGTAGCTAATCAGTTAATAGGTAGTTTAAATTTAAACAAAGGTTACTTGTTGCCGCCTCAATTTTGTCTCAGTGAAATTGCAAGCGATCCTCTGAGTATCTTGGAAATAAAGGACATACGAGAGAAAGCTGCCGCATTTGCTAAGAATATGGCTCGATTTATATGTGAATAAATAATCAATAATATTTATTAAAAATAATGATTGAATATTCTGATAATTGTGGTATAATCATCTCATAGCAATACATTATAGAACTTCAAAAGGGAGTGAGTGTCGAAATTTAAAATGGTTTGATGTATATTTGGTTACTTGTTGTAGTCGTCCAACTGATTCTGTTTGGTTCTTTAAAGGAGATGGTTCCACCAACACAGTTATTGGGTTATAGGGTGCATTACGTCAATATAGGTTCCTGAACAAAGTGTTCCAACCACGTGGTTTAAAATGTAGCATAGAAGTATGTAACAGTGAAATGTGTAACTAAGAAGTATGTAAGTGTTAAAGGTTAAATTGTAACATTGAAATGAACAAGGTATTTGAATGTGTAGTATGGTAGTTGAACACGGTAACAAGAAATGTGAAGTTGTAACATTGAAACAAGCAACATGAAGTTGTAACACTGTAATAAGAAACACTAAGTTGTAATACTGTAACAAGAAACACTCAAGTAGTTGTAAGTTGAGTTATGGTTAAGTAAAGAATTTCGTAACAAATGTTTTTGCAACAAGCATTACAAACGTGCATGTTTGAAGCATTTGAACAAATTGAATAGATGAAGTAGGAATTAGATTTATGTGTAGTTTGGAACAAATGTATTAAAGGCGGTTTTCCGAGAACTTTTGGAAGACCGCCTTTTTTGTTGGTTTTATTTATAGCTGCAGATGCTATTTATAACTCTCAAATAAAATATCATCTAACCATAGAACTTGAGGAGATCCTTCAAACTCAATCTCAAGACTGTCTGCTTCCGACAAGGTCTTCATAGAAACACCACTTAAGGGATTCATTAAAAACCATTGGTCAGCCGTTTCAAAATTTAGGGTACTCTCATAGGACTTAAGCACTTTTCCAGATTTGTAAAAAACAAATGTGCCAAGAACCGATCCGGATTCAGAGGAACGCATCCATAAACTGAAGGAACTGTCTTTGGGTATATCTAAACCAGAAAGTTTGAACTTTCCAGAAGGCTTCTGTTGATCTAAGGTGAGTTTCAGGCTGAGATCTCCTGTGTGTAACTCTTTTGAACTGTACAACCAATTATCTGTTAAGAAGACGATTTGGTCTGGGTCAAGTTGTTCATCTGGTGAGGTAGTAACAGCTTTTAAGCTGTCTCCCGTTGTAGAATCTTGAGGCACAGTCTCTGCAGATGAGCTATTTGTGGTATCTTTAGAAGCGGGCGCTTGGTTTTTGTCTTGTATAGCACTTTCATTTTGAGTGCCTTTTCCAGATAACAAATCCTTTAAAAGGGGAGCAAAACTGGCAAAAGCAAGTAGAAGTGCTAATATACAAGTTATCAAAATGGCGGTATTCATTTTCTTTTTAGAAGGTCTGCCTTCATTTTGAAGAGACTGATAGTTTTTTTGAGCGTTCGCCTTAGAGGAGCTCTCATTTTTAACAGGCTGGATTGCATATAAGTTTTCTAGCAACTCAGGCTTAACTCTATGAGTCAGTGCTTGAATTTCCTCTTCCCAAAAGGCGCCAACCTCATTCAGCGTATGACAAAGTGCCGCTTTTTCAAATAGAAGGTGCCAATTAACCATGGCATAGGTTTCGGGATAGTGTACTTTTAATAAATCAACTGATTGTTTGACCAATAAGGACAACTGCATCAAAGAAGCACTGAAATCTGGTATGCTTGAGGAAAGTACAGAAAGATCGAAAACCTCTTTTGTCTCCAGTTGATTATTAGAAATAATGAATTGTTTTTCATTTAATAAGATCATTTGATAATAGGGCGTCAAATAATCGTAGGATTTAACTAAATTAAGAAGTTGAAGTAAATGATCCGTTGTAAAAGAAGACGCATGAACAAGACCTTCAACGCCACGCGCGAAAACCGGTTCACCCTCTAAATGGCGAGTTACAAAATACCAATGCTCATTATCTTCTTCCAACATTTCTAAATGTTGGGTGGCATTAATTACCCCATGGACGTCTAGGGGTTGAGCAAGCGCGGTTTTTTGGATGACATTTAATATAACTTGTTCTTCAGGATTTGTCTTTTTAGAAGCAGTATATAGCTTTTGACTGTCAGTTTGCTGATATAGTTGAAAGTGGGTGTACTTGTCTTTATGATTTAGCATCGAATCGACTCCTTTCAATGATATTATAAACTATTTTTAATACTTAAAGATAAAGATTTAATGCGCTGAGTGGGATAGTTTGATAAAATAAGGTATCAACAGTAAACAAGGAGGCGTTACATGATCAGAATTGTACACATTGCAGATGTTCATTTGGAAAACTTTGACCATGGTCAATTGCCTGCATTCAAAAATCGATTGGAAGCCAACAGATTTGATACATTTATGCGGGCTGTAGATTTAGCAATCAAAAAGCGCGCAGATTTATTTATCATAGCAGGTGATTTATTTGACGGTGAAAAGATTACCCTTAAATCTGTCATGTTTCTAAACGACGCCCTGAAGTATTTAATCGACCACGGGGTCAGACCTGTTATAGTGATGGGGAACCATGATCCAATGGAGTTTTATGATCAGTGGGATATTCAACTTCCAGATGAGTGTATTGTCTTTGGTCCAGATCCTGAAAGGGTGATTTTGACCAGTTCAGACGGCGAAAAATACAGTTTAAACGGATGCAGTCACGAGGTCTATGGCATACTTGAAAATAGAGGTATTAATTATCCAAAAGCAGCACCTAAAATGGTCAACATAGGTATTCTTCACGGCACTATAGAGCGTTGGGTAGACGATGAAGACCCTTATATGCCCTGCAGAATAGAAGACTTGCTTGCAAAAGAATATCATCTATGGTGTTTGGGACATATTCACAAACGCAAGGAAATCCGAGAAATCAATGCTTTTTATCCAGGAAGTCTAATTGGCAACAAGTTAAATGAGACAGGCCCAAAAGGCGGTTTTTATTACGAAATTCAAAAAGGACATTTGAGTTATGAATTTATACCCTTATCAGAAATTATTTTTGAGAAAATAGAAATGGTAATGGAATTAGACTCAGATCGACATTCTATAGATGAGCTCTTGATTCATCTGAATAAGAAATTTGAAAGTGTCAGAAAAAAAACTGAAATTGACACAGGTGTAGACAATTTGAGGTTAGTAATTGACCTAAAAATTGAAGGCAGGAGCAACTTGTTTTATCGATTAAATGACTCTTCTGCATTGAAATATTTGGAAGAGCATTTAGAAGATAGACAGTGGATTGAGAAAGTCTTTATCAATACAAATGACTTGTACCCTGACGTGGATATGAGTATGATAGCTCAGAGCGGCTCCTTTCCAGGATTCTGTATGGAACTATTGAAAAATCCAGAATTTGCTGAGGGTGTAATCAATCAATTAGAAGTTCAATCCTTCGCAGCGGCCAGTTTTATCCAAAGCAGTGAGGAAGAAATACATTATAGAAAAGCACTTCTTGAACATATAGACAAAGATGTGATCCGTCATCTTTTACGTGATGAAGAGGCGAAGTAAACACCGTTAATCTGGATATAGGAGTGTTAAGAAATGCAAATCAAGCAATTGAAATTGGAAGGCGTAGGTAAATTTGACAAGCCCTCTGAATTTGAATTTCATCAAGGATTGAATATGATCTGCGGCGAAAATGAAGCGGGCAAATCTACAATTATGAAAGCAATCGAGACGGCTTATTTTGGATTTAAGCCAATGAAAGATTGGAAATACGCAAATTGGAAGCAGTCGGAAACTTTAATCGAATGCTTGATATCACACAAATCTGAAGAGTTGTTGGTTACACGTCGCTACGGCAGTAAAATTCGAGGGACCACGCTAGCAGGTCATGTAGCTGAGAACATTGGCAATCAGCCGATTGAAGGTCATTTGATTGATTTGGAACTCTACAAATCCTTGTTTTCTATAAGTGTGGACGAGTTGGCAAGCATAGACAAAAAATCTTGGAAAGAGCTGACTGCGTCCCTTACAGACTCTTACAACCATAGCGCTTTTAAATCTGCAGCAGAGACCCAGGAAACAGTTCAAACTAAAGCTTCTGAAATTTATAAAGAAAATGGAAGAGGTCAATTTGAATTAAAAGATTTGCAGAGTAAGCACGATGAGCTTGATGCTCAAATCAGACAATTGCAAATTGAACGAGCGTACGCAGTCAGATCAGAAGAAGAAATTAAACATATAAAAGAGGACATTGAAAATCTGGTTTCCAAAATACAGCAAGTTGACATTCAAATCAGAAATTATGAAGAAAATCATTTGCGTATTAGGAGAAGGCGTGAGTATCGTCAAAAATTGAAGGATTTCCAACAGATTGAAATATTAGAGTTGCCTGAAAAGACTTTGGTGGATAAATGGCTGGTAGAAATTCAACGGGAACAAATTGTTAGAAAAGAGACAGAGAGACTCTCTCGTGAGTTGGAGCTATTGAGAGAAGCTCTTAAAAAAGAAGAGAATCAATGGCAAACCCGTAAAAAAGAATGGCCGACTTTAAGGGTAGTCTTGAGTATGTTCATGTTCATTGCAGCGATTGGCTTAGGCGTTTACAGTTTACCAGAGGGGATTATTGCTCAGGAACAAGTGGGCATTGGTTTATTGACCGTCCTAGGATTCGGACTAGCCTTTAACGTGGGCATCATTCGTACGAAAAAGGGAAAAGCTTCAAGAAAGAGTTACGATGAGAAAATGGATTACTTTACTTCCAGTATTACCTTAGCTGAAATGCAATACCATCATTTTGAAGATGAACTCGAGGAAATTGAAACTTTTAAAAAACCCTTGGAAGCTTATTGTGAACGCATGAATATGAGTGGACCACAAGAGATTGAAGAGTGGATTAGCAAAGGACATTACTTAGCGGTGGCGATGGATCAGTTGCTTGAAGCAGAGGAAGATCCAGAAGGTTTTTTGATGACAGTTACCGATATGGGTCAAAAAGATGCGCCTGAAGAAGTAGCGCTTAAAGCTCTGTTAGACGAAAGAGATCGCTTGATAGAATTAAAGTTTGATCAAGAACAAAAACTCTCTCATGGAACTAACCTCAGCGTAAAAGAAATTGACTTTAGAATTAATGAACTTTCTGAACAACAAAACTTCAGTCGAAAAAATATATATGACAGTGCACTCAAAAGAGATCGTTTACTATTGGTTTCAAAAATTATTGCAGAAGCAGAACATTTATATAGAAAGTCACAAAAACCAGATTTCTTAATTCGTGCCTCTCGGTATATGAAAATGTTGAGTCACGACAAGTACGATGAAGTTTTAATGTCAGAGTCAGGCGGATTTGTTCTGAAAATGGGCAACGAGCTTATCCCTATTATTGAAACCATCAGCAGAGGGACGAGGGAGCAAATGTATTTGGCTTTAAAATTAGCAATGACCTTTAGATTGGACCCATTGGGGCATTACCCTATTCTCATGGACGAAATAGCTATAAATTTTGATCACTCCAGACGAAATGGATTATATGAAGTTATCAAGGAATTAGCGGAGCAGAGACAGGTTATCTTTTTCACTTGTCATGACTGGCTAATTAAAGAGATGGAAGCGGCTGTTGAAGGCACTGTTATTTCTATATGAAATTAAGGAGAATGTCATGAAATCAATGACTCAAGAAGAGTTAGAATTGCAAAAAAATCGACTTGAAATTTTAAAATTGACAGGGAAACCAGAACATATGGCAATGGCACAAAATACTGACGACAACGTGTATCTTTGGCAATATGAATTAGAACATTATAAGAGGAGCAAGAAAAAAGATCGCTTTTACATCTTTGGAGCACTGTGCGGAATATTGAGCTTGATTGTGACGGTTATTTTAAATTTTAGCGAGTTGCTGGCTTTGTTTTTAAAAGTTATTTTATAAAATGAATAAAAGATGAATAAAAATGAAAGTTAGTGATTGAATCCATAAGATTGGGTATAAAATTAACAAACCTGCAGAAGGGAGTTGATTTTATGTCAGTTCATTTTTTCTTCAACTATAGAGAACATCTTGTTAAGAAGTTGAAAGAACATTATGCAACTATTGTAGAGCTCAGAAAGGAAGATGAAGCCCTTCAAATTCAGTTGGATGAGGCTGAGAGCATCATTCGAGACTATTATGAAGTCGTAGCTGTTGAACTTGAAGAAGTATTGGTTGCGGCAAGCAATGAAGTACAGTTGGATTATGATTCAGAAGACTACATTGTCAAATTTTCTATTGTTGACAATTACGTTCGGTATATCAGAAGACCAACAGCCATTGAGGTTGAGATTTCCAGATACGATGAAAGTCTTAATTTGAACGAAACATTTATCATTGCGTACATTGTTCCAGGTGAGAAAAAGTGCCATACCAAAAAAGTGGGGATGGTACATGAAAGTGGCAGTTTCGATGAAAATTCACTTAATTACTTTATGAGAGAAGCCTTTGGAGAAATTGTTCATTATGACGAAAAGCAAGTATAGAACAGTATCAGTTTAAATTTAAGGTTTATGAAACATTAAAAAAAGGATTGGCTGAGAGGCCGATCCTTTTTGTCGTTATTGAAACACGTTATAGATTAAAGCCACTATACAAAGTTTCAAAGTCAATATATTTATGCTTACTGGCATAAATGAAATTAGAAATTAAAAACCGACTCAATTGTTTTGAAGACAAAAGGGTGTGAACAGTACCATTGTGAAGTCCTTGATTAATAAGATTTTCCATTTGACTGTAAATCATTTCATGTTTATCGTTGGAAGGGCAACCCTTGGGGCGGCTTGTGGTCATAGAGAGTTCATAGAACACATCTGCGTATTTTTGCATAAAAGTATCAATGGCATTGTATATTAAGTGGCAATTGTCCTTAAAACTTAAGTCATTGACTTCGGCTGCGGCTATGACTTCTGAAACCAACAGCCAGTCTGTTCGGAATATCTCTCCAATAATGGCTTCTTTATTTGGAAAATAATTATAAAAAGTACCTATGCCGATATGACAACGCTTGGCAATGGTTCTCATGTTAAGTTCGGTATAATTTAATTCCAGAAGCATGGTTCGCGCTTCCTCTAAGAGAAGTTCTCTTACATTTTCAATAATTTTTGGCATGATAAATCACCTCTTTGTGAACTGTGTTCACATAATAACATACTTGTATTATTTTAGCAATACAATTTTAACCATTTATACTTTTCTATATAGTATAATATGGATGGAACAATATGCCGAAGGTGTGAGGTTAAAAATGTCAGAAACAATGAACATTTATCAAAGTGAGACAAAATTAGAAACACAAAGAAACTCTATGATCAAAATCCGTGATCTGAGAAAGGTATATAAGCTGGGTCAAGAGAAAGTTGTGGCTTTAGATTGTATCAACTTGGACATTTATGAGGGTGAAATCTGTTGTATTTTAGGGACCTCTGGTTCTGGTAAGTCGACACTGTTGAATATGATGGCAGGCCTTGAAAAACCCAGTAAGGGAACAATTCATATTAAAGATCAATGCATCAGCAAGATGACTGAAAATGAATTGGCACGCTTCAGGCAGCGTCATGTGGGCTTTATTTTTCAGTCCTACAATCTTTTAGCCCCATTGACTGCAATTGAGAACGTATCAATGCCAATGATGTTTAGAAGAGTCCCAAAAGCAGCTCGAGAAGAAGAGGCTATGCGAATGCTGACTGCAGTTGGACTAGAAAAGTATATCTTGCACAAACCCAATCAGATGAGCGGTGGACAACAACAGAGGGTGGGTATTGCAAGGGCTTTTGTAGGCCCTCCAGCGATTATATTTGCAGATGAACCCACCGGAAACTTGGACTCCAAGACCACGGACACCGTTATGGAATTAATGCTGACAATGGCAAAAGAACAGAATCAAACGCTCATCATCGTTACCCACGATCCGCATATTGCAGAGTATGCAGATAAGGTAGTCTATATTATTGATGGCAATGTAGAAAAAATTGAACTTAAACAAGGGGAGGACACAAGGGAATATGTGCACATTGAAACGCATCACGGCTAAAGTATTGGTATTTTTTATTTTATTAGGTATGATTCCTTGGATTAAGCCCGAAGCCTCGTTTGCTTCAGACTATGCCACATCAGTTTACAAAGTCAGTATTGCAAACGACATAGAAATATACCCAGGGGATGAATTCACCTTAAAAGTTCAATTTAACGGTTTTGCACAAAGAATTGTAGTAGACGATCAATCTAATTTTAAGCTAGACAACAATACGAATGTCTATTCAAACACGTCGGGTATGAGCGTTTATAATATCCGAATGACTTCTCTGGGTAAAGGGGATAGCATCAGTATTAAAGTTTACCCATTGCTCAACGATGAGGAAGGGGTTTTTACAACGACGGTTACCGTGCCTAACTTTGTAAAAATCGGAAGCGAAAATATTTCGACAGATGTCTTTAAAATCAGTTCAGCTAAGTCGAGAGAAATTGTTGCAGGTACATCAACCACACTTTCTGTACCTTTTGAAATCGCCAACAATTCGCCAATCCAAAAAATCACTGCCATTATTACCAGTCCAAAAGATGAAACTCTTTTCCAGACTGAAAATACAGACTACACTACGACTATTGGTTTCATCAGCAAGGATCAACCCGCTACTGCGGACTTTAATATAAAAATTAATCCTTTAGCCAAGGCGAAACTCTACGAGATAAAAATCCAATTCAAATACACCACCTCAACGGGAGTAACCTTTGTAGATGATACGGCAAACAGCTATTTCGTACGGGTTAAAAGTGGGCAAGTTGAACCTAATGTAAACGTACTCGATCATAATTTAGCTGATAAAACCATTGCAGCTGGAGAAAAAGCCACATTAGGTCTAATTATAGAAAATTCAGGTACTATCGATGCCAATGATATTCGCGTTAAATTAATCGGATTTGAAAAAGATCACATTCGTTTAGCGGGAGACACGGACACTAAGAGTGTGGGCACTATGGCGGGAAAGGCAAAGACCACAGTCAATTACAAAATTTCAGCTTCGCCGTCTGCAAAGACAGATTCTAACGAATTAACCGCAGAAATCAGCTACATAGATGATAACGGAAAAGAGTATAAAACCACATCGAAGGTATATATACAAGTCACGGGGAATGACGTTGCCAGCGTTGAGCTTAAAGTTCTCAATTTGAAAATGCCTTCTCAAGTCAAAGCAAAAGGCACATACAGTATAGAATTTGATTTGAAAAACACCAGTAAAATTGAAGCGAAGCAAGTGGAAGTAGGGGTTGAATATCCAAACACCACAGTCATTCCAAAGAGCACCCCTAAAAAGATGATTAAGTCACTTAAAGGTGGCGCACAGCAACACTTTAAATTTGATTTCGTTGCCAAAGAAGACGCAATTTCAGGTTTTTATGACCATTACATTGCTCTTAAATACAACATTGAAGGTGGAAAAGATGCAGATGCAGTGACCTATAAAGAATTTGCAGGTATTCTCATCGACGGCGCAGTAGGGCTTGGCCGTCCTAAAGTCATTATTGAAAACTATGACTTTGGCGGAACGACTGTTTTATCAGGACAGGAATTCGATTTAAGCCTTTATTTATTCAACACCAGCAGTGAAGAAAGTATTAAAAACATCAAAGTTTCACTGAAAGCCGATGAAGGTATTTTCTTACCAGTAGATACTTCCAGTTCTTTCTTTATTGAAAGCATAGGCAGTCAAGAACGTGTCAACAAAGTCATCCGAATGAAAACGAAAAATGACGCCGCTGTGAAAGCTTATAATTTGGTTGTTACATTCCAATATGAAGACAGCAAAGGGAACGCATACGATTCTCAAAAAAATGCTTTTAAAGAAGAAGAATCCATTGCGATTCCAGTCAATCAGCCAATTCGAATTGAAACGGGAGAAATCACACTTAACCCTGAAAATTACATGGGTGTCCCATCGCCAGTTTCGTTGGAATTCTTTAACCTCGGAAAATCAACCGTATCCAATTTAATGGTAAAGGTTGAGGGAGATTTTGATATTCAAGGTGGCAGCTATTTTGTAGGGAATTTTGAACCAGGAAGAAATGATTTCTTTGAAGCTCAAGTGACTCCAAAAGTGGAGGGTGAAAACAAGGGAAAAATAACCTTCCTTTATGAAGATGCAAACGGCGTGCCAGGAGTCTATGAAAAAGAATTTACCATGATGGTTATGAGTGCACCGGTTGATCCTAACGGCACTGGAGAAGTTACTGAAGGCGAAGGCGGAACACCAGAGGAACCGGGCATTATGCCGATGGAAGGGCCTAAGGCAAAGTTAATCGTGAGCGGTATATTGGCAGGGATTGCATTGGCCTTTGGAGGTGCAGTACTTTACAAACGCAGATCAGAACGTAAAGCCGCTCTTAAAAATATGGAGGATGCAGATGAATAGTGCCGATCTCATCAGTATGGGTATTCGGAATCTGCTGAGAAGAAAAGCCAGAACAGTTTTGACGGTCTTAGGCGTTGTCATTGGAACTGCCTCAATTATAGTAATGCTTTCTTTAGGGATTGCAATGAATGTAAACTTTGAGAATCAACTCAAAACCATGGGCAGTTTGAATACGATAGACGTTTCTTCCAATCAGTATGCATATGAAGAAACGCCCAATCCCAATAAGGTGATTGCAAAACTAGACGATAAAAATTTAGCGATCATTGAGCAAATTCCTCATGTTGATGTCGTTATGCCAATCATGCAAAAAAGCATTCAATTATCTACAGGCAGATACATGATGTATGCCAATGTGAACGGCATTGATTTCAGCAAATTAGAAGAATTTAATTATCAAGTAGAGCAAGGGACTTTGCCAGAAGAAGGCGGTCACTATCAAATGCTCTTTGGATTTTCTTCAGGCAGCAATTTCTATAACCCAAACGCAAGAGGCAATTTTACACCTCCGGTGATTGACCCGCTGACAGCAAGAATTGTAGCTTATTCTGACAGCATAGATATGAGCAAAAAACCAAGAGGTGTAAAAGTTGTTGTTTCAGGGATCTTGAAACAAAGCAATGACGAAAAAGACTGGAGTGTCTATATGGACATTGCGGACTTGAATAAACTGACCACTGAATTAAAGCGTCAGAATAAAAGTACTGATCCAGGTCAAAAACCCTCTTCCAAACAGCAACAGCAGGACAAATACACAAATTTCAAAGTCAAGGTAGATGACATTAACGCAGTACAAGAGGTACAGTCCCAAATCAAAGAGATGGGCTTCCAAGCATGGAGCCTTGCAGATATTCTGGATTCAATGAAAAAGACTTCAGCAGGATTAAGAGCCATTTTAGGTGGTATTGGCGGCGTATCCCTCTTTGTAGCAGCCCTTGGGATTACCAATACAATGGTCATGTCTATTTACGAAAGAACTAAAGAAATTGGAGTTATGAAAGTTCTAGGAGCAGAACTCGGCGACATAAAAAGATTGTTCCTATTTGAAGCTGGCATGATTGGCTTCTTTGGAGGACTCTTTGGGATTGCCATTAGCTATCTCATATCCTTCGGACTGAACTCCATGGGGATGGATCTTCTCGGCGGCGGCATGATGGGACCTTCAGAAGACGGTACCAAATCTATGATGTCAATCATTCCACTATGGCTGACTTTGGCATCTTTAGGTTTTGCCACAGTGGTAGGACTGGTTTCTGGTTATTACCCAGCCCTCAGAGCTATGAAACTCAGCGCTTTGGAAGCCATTCGCAACGAATAGCAAGTATTAAAAATAAGTCATAATTAAATTTAACATGTTTATGGTAAACTAAAGGTGGTGTCGAGAGACATCACCTTATTGTTTTACCCCATTTGCGAAGCAAATCTGGGAGGAAGCGAAAGGCTCGACGTCTTGAGCTCCTGAATGGAGATGATAAAATGGCATTCAATTCAACGTATCCCTACGCCGTCATCGATGGCAAAGTGGTCCCAACTGACGTTCTCGAAAAAACGTCACTGCAAGAACCTCTGATTTATGAAGTTATCCGCGTGATCCATGGAAAACCCCTATTTTACCAGGATCATATGTCGAGACTCAAGACGTCAGCAGAATTATTAGATCAGTCTATTGAATGGATTGATGAAAGTATAGAAGCAGGTGTACGCACGCTGATTTCTACACTGGAAATGGACTCAGACAATATTAAAATTGTCATTGGCAACTGGGGCGAAGAGGCACAACCTTCTTGGCTGGTCTTTGGCGTCAAAGGATTTTATCCACCAGAGGAATGGTATGAAGCAGGAGTTAAAACCACTTTGCTTCACGAAGCGCGACATAACCCTCAGGCTAAGGTCATCAATACATCACTTGCAGAGCGCGTGGAAAAATTGAGAGCGACCACAGATTATTTTGAAGCCCTTTTAGTAGACGATGAAGATCGAATTACAGAAGGTAGCCGTTCAAATGTAGTCTTCGTTAAAGGCAACACGGTCATTATGCCAAGAGCGGAACTGGCACTGAAGGGTATAACCCGAGTGAAGCTCATTCAAGCGATTATTGAGCTAGGCATTCCTTATAAGGAAGCAGAAATTAAAATTGCAGATTTACCAAATATGGAAGGTGTTTTTATTACAGGAACCTCCATTGACTTGTTGCCGGTTTCGGAAATCGATGAATACCGATATCAGACCAGTGAGCATCCTATTGTGAAGCAACTTTTAGAGCGTTACAGAGCCATTATGAATGACTCTTTAGATCAATTTGACGAATTATAAGTGGAGGTATTAAAATGGAAAAAGCACATGAAAGATTATTAAGATATGTGGTTGTGGACACCCGTTCTGACGACGAATCTGAAACAGTACCGTCAACGAAAAAACAATTCGTTTTAGCAGAAATGTTAGTGAGCGAGCTTAAAGCTTTAGGCATTGCAGATGCCCACATGGACGAGAACTGTTATGTGATGGGTACTTTAAAAGGCAATGTGGCAAACGCACCGACTATCGGATTGATTGCTCACGTTGACACATCTCCTGACTTTAACGCAGACGCGGTTAAGCCTTTGATTCACAAGAACTACGACGGCAAAGACATCGTTCTTAACGCTGAAAAAGGCATTGTCATGGACACAAAAAACTTCCCAGAACTTTTAAACTATAAAGGTTTGGATTTGATCACGACTGATGGCACGACTCTTCTTGGTGCAGACGACAAAGCGGGTATTGCTGAAATTATGACCGTTATTGAAACCTTGATCAACAACCCTGAAATGCCACACGGCGATATTAAAATCGGCTTTACACCTGACGAAGAAGTGGGCAGAGGTGCAGATTTCTTCAACGTTGAAAAATTCGGTGCAGACTTTGCCTATACTTTAGATGGCGGCGAAATTGGAGAACTTGAATACGAGAACTTCAACGCGGCATCTTTGAAAGTGACCATCAAAGGCAGAAATATTCACCCGGGCAACGCTAAAAACAAAATGATCAATTCACTGCTCATTGCCCACGAATTTGTGACTATGATGCCAGCTTACGAAACGCCTGCAACTACAGAAGGTTACGAAGGTTTCTATCATTTGACAGATATGTCTGGTGACATTGAAGAAACTAAATTTGCCATGATTATTCGCGACCACGACATGGAAAAATTCCAAAACAGAAAAGTCTATGTTACAAAAGTGGCTGACTTCTTAAAAGACAAGTACAACGAAGCAGTTATTGAAATTGAAGTGAAAGACTCTTACTACAACATGAAAGAAAAAGTTGAGCCAGTCATTGAAATCGTCAATATTGCTAAAGAAGCAATGGAATTGGTAGGGGTAACACCGCTTGTTAAAGCTATTAGAGGCGGTACAGATGGATCTAGACTTTCTTACATGGGTCTTCCTTGTCCAAACATCTTCACGGGTGGACACAACTTCCACGGCAGATTTGAATACATTCCAATCCAATCTATGGATGCGGCTGTAAAAGTAGTCCTTAAAATGCTTGAACTTCACGCAACAAGAGCATAAACTGAAATTGAATTAAGTGATATAGAGACGTCTTATGGTAAGGCGTCTCTTTTTGTGGCAGCCCAACTTCAAACGAGGTAGGCTGTGCTCAGCAGTTAAGTGCAACAACGTATTTTCAAGTGGAGGAGGACGCATATGGAAAAAAAGTACTGGGTACCTTTTGAAGTAATGGAATCGTTCATGAAAGACGTTTTAATGGCAGTCGGTGTTCCAGAGGAAGATGCAAAAGTGTGTGCAGATGTCTTAATCGAATCTGACAAAAGAGGTATTGATTCCCATGGTGTAGGCAGACTTAAACCCATCTATTACGACCGCATCAAACTAGGCATACAAGAACCTGTCACTCAGTTTGAAGTGGTCAGAGAAGGTCTTACAACGGCTGTCATAGATGGACACAACGGCATGGGGCATGTGATTGGAAAAAGAGCCATGCAAATGGCTATCGATAAAGCGAAAATATATGGTATGGGCATGGTAGCGGTGAGAAATTCTACTCACTACGGCATTGCAGGTTATTACGCCAGCATGGCTGTAAATGCAGGCATGATTGGCATAACTGGCACCAATGCCAGACCTTCCATTGCCCCAACTTTTGGGGTGGAAAATATGCTGGGCACCAATCCGCTGGTCTTTGGCATGCCTTCTGACGAAGATTTTCCCTTTATTTTAGATTGCGCCACCTCTATTACCCAACGGGGAAAAATAGAAGTGTATGAACGAGAAGGCAAGGATTTGCCACCGGGCTGGGTCATTGACGATCAAGGCAATACCCGTACCGATACAGTTCAAGTCTTAAAAGATTTGGTCACGGGAAAAGCGGCACTGACGCCTCTTGGCGGTATTGGAGAAGAGGGTGGCGGCTACAAAGGTTATGGTTATGCCACTGTGGTGGAAATTCTCTCTGCAGCCCTACAAGGGGGAGCTTTTATGAAGGGCCTACTTGGCATGGAAAACGGGAAACCTGTACCCTACAAATTGGGTCATTTCTTTATCGCCATCGATGTAGAAGCTTTTATTGGATTAGAAGAATTCAAGAAAACAACGGGAGATATTTTAAGAGACTTAAGAAACTCTAACCGTGCGCCGGGGTGTGAACGAATTTATACCGCAGGGGAAAAGGAACATTTAGCGTGGCTGTATCGAAAAGACAAAGGGGTTCCCGTAGGAGAAGCCCTTCAAAAACAAATGATTCAGTTGAAAGGTGAACTGGGTTTGGAACAATACCACTTTGAATTTGAATAGTGGGTTATATTGAACCTGTCCTTCATTCTAATCTAAATCTATATGATGATCAGACCGCCATATAACAAATTTGTTACATGGCGGTCTTTTGGTTTGACATTGAAATTTCCAAATGCTAGAATGAAACCCTGTCTTATGACAACCTAATTCTATTTGCGTCGATATCTGGTGAACAGTGGCTGAAAAGAGCCCAAAGGAGGTTTCTCGTATGATCGATGTACAAAATCTTTCAAAGACTTACAAAGTGAGTCGCAGAAGTTCAGGCATGAAAGCTGCCCTAAAGCAGTTTGTTAAGCCCACTTTTGACGAAGTTCACGCTATTTCCAATCTGAATTTCCACATTGACCCAGGAGAAATTGTTGGGTACATGGGACCAAACGGTGCAGGGAAATCCACCACCATCAAAGTCATGAGTGGTATTCTCACCCCAGACTCAGGCAAGTGCCTCATCGACGGGCGAACCCCTTGGAAAGAAAGAAAAAAACACGTTTCTCAAATTGGCGTCGTCTTTGGACAGCGCAGTCAACTGTGGTGGGACACCCCCGTCATAGACTCTTTTGAACTCCTCAAAGAAATTTACCACGTTTCCGATCAAGCTTACAAAAAACAGTTTTCCTTATTGACTGAAACCCTTAATCTTGCAGAGCTTCTCAGTACCCCAGTAAGACAATTAAGTCTAGGTCAGCGCATGCGTTGTGAGGTTGCGGCCTCTCTGATTCACGAACCGCAAATATTATTCCTAGACGAACCTACCATCGGGCTGGACGCCGTTTCTAAACTGGCCATTCGAGATTTTATTCAAACCATTAACAGAGAGAAAAATGTCACAGTTATTTTGACCACTCACGACACTTCTGACTTAGAAGCTTTGTGCAAAAGGGTTATGCTCATTGGTAAAGGACAAATTTTGTACGATGGGGACTTTGACGCCCTTAAAAAAACCCATGCACCAGAGCGATACATAGAAGTACAAACAGGTGTAGATTTTTCTCATGAATTACTGGTGTCTTTACTAAAACACTATCCCAACGAGAGTGTGAAAATTATGTCCACAGGACAGTCAGACTTCTGCTTGCAACTGAATCCGAACATTGTCAGCGTCAGCAGTTTGATTACTGGTATTGGTCAACACATTGAAATTGCAGACTTGGAAGTGAAGACAGCACCTGTTGACGAAATGGTTGCCCGTCTTTATAAGGTACACCAGTTATGAAGCCCTATTGGAAGTACTTCAAGTTAAATTTGATGACAGGTATGCAGTATCGGATTGCTGCATATGCTGGAGTGGCCACTCAGTTTTTTTGGGGGTTCATGTACCTCATGATTTACGCCGCTTTTTACATGAATAACAGCAGTGCCACAGATTTTGATTTTAAGTCACTTGTCAGTTATCTGTGGCTCCAGCAGTCTTTCTTAGCCCTCATTATGATTTGGTTCAGAGATCAAGAATTGTTTAACTTAATTACAAGTGGAAATTTAGCATATGAATTATGCCGCCCCCTAGATCTTTATCGATTTTGGTATGCGAAGTTGCTGGCAAAAAGGCTGTCAGCAGCAGTTTTAAGATTTGCCCCAATTTTAATCGTCGCTTTTTTATTGCCAGAGCCGTTTAAAATGATGCCCCCGCCTTCAGTTGCCAGCGGACTCTTGTTTTTATGTGCTTTGCTGACAGGTGTTTTGGTTATTGTGGCACTGAGTATGTTTGTCTATTTACTGACCATGAAAACCATGTCAGGGATGGGGTCACTGCTACTCTTTGCCATCATAGGCGACTTTCTCTCTGGCGGCATTTTGCCAATACCCCTCATGCCTGATGGGGTTAGAAAAGTAGTGGAAATACTGCCTTTTAGATATGTGGCGGATTTTCCCTTTAGGGTCTACTCAGGTCATATTCCTGTAGGCGATGCCTTATACGGTATTGGTATCCAATGGTTATGGCTGATCATATTAGTTGCAGCAGGCAGTGCCTGGATGAGATATCAGGTCAAACGCGTCTGCATTCAGGGTGGGTGATGAGATGAGACTTTATATGAAGTATTTAAAAATGTTGTTAAGGGCTGAAATGGCCTATCGAACCTCTTTCATATTGTTATCCATAGGACAGTTTTTCGTTCCGTTCACTGTATTCATAGGTTTTACCATGTTGTTTGAACGTTTCGGCAGTGTAAAAGGATACAGTTTTTATGAAATGGCTCTTTGCTACAGCGTGGCTCATTTTGCCTTTGCTTTTTCGGAATGTTTCATTAGAGGCTTTGACGGATTCGCCTCACTCATTCGAGAGGCTGGGTTTGACCGCCTAATGTTAAGACCCAGAAATCTAGCACTGCAGGTCTTAGGCAGCCGGTTTGAATTTTCAAGAATTGGCAGAATAATTCAAAGCATAGTGGTGTTCTTCGTCGCCTTTTCTGGTTTAGAAGTGAGCTGGGCTTGGTGGAAAAGCGTGTTACTTCTGATGATGATTATTGGAGGCAGTGCAGTCTTTGCAGGCATATTTATTTTGGTGTCAACCATGTGCTTTTGGACGGTTCAAGGTACTGAAATCGCCAATATATTTACCGATGGGGGGAGAGAACTGAGTCAGTTTCCACTGAATATTTACCAATCGGCCTTCCAAAAATTCTTTACTTTTGTAGTACCTTTTGGGATGGCAACATACTACCCTTTGTTGGTGCTGTTGGATCGTTTAGAACCGAAATGGTTTTATGTTGCTTCTCCCATTTATGGGCTATTATTCTTAGTGCCATGTATGATAATATGGTATCAAGGTGTGAAACACTATCAATCTTGTGGTTCTTAGTGATAAGCTCGGCATCTCGAGTTCCTTTTTTAGGAGGGCATATGATCAAGTGGATATTTCCAAAAGCAATTATGATTGGTATATTAATCAACGTCGGTGCATATTTAGGCGTTTGGTTTGTATTTAATTTTGCTATGTTTGGATACAACGTTATATTAAACAGGCTCCATATTGCAGATATTGGGCTTATCTTTGAATATTTTTATAAAAGTACATTTATTAATTGGGCAATGATTGCTATTTGTTGTGCCTTGCCTATGGGTGGAAATTATCTCAGTGGGCGGCTTTCAAAAGGGCGAGAATGGGTAAATGGCTCAATAGTCCTGTTGATCAGTATGGTGGCAACCTATTTATTAGGGTGGGACGTCGCCGAAAGTCAAAGGCTGATGGTCATCATCTTAGCCACGGGTTTTGCTTTTCTGGGCAGTTATTTTGCCTATTGCAGAAATAAGGAAGAGTGGAAAGCTGAAGGAATACGAAGGAAATCCAATGTATAAATATTAATGCATAATGTAAAAAAGTTCTTTACATTAGAATTTGATTCAGTTATTATAGTTATAATTTAATAGAACGTGCAGTGCCGAAAGCGATCATTTCGGTACATGTATGATACAGAGGATGCGGTTCGCCAAGAGTAACGAAAGTGAAAGGGGCTATCGCCGAAATACGATTTATCGTATTGGGCTCATGCTGAACAAGTATGAGACTGTCTGCTTAAAGCCCCACTTTAAGCAAGGAGTGCTGTATCATGCAGGGTAAAAGGATCGAAGTGTGACCTATATATTTTTGTGCCCATTTCTCTTTTGCCTTGGGCACTTTTTATTTTTTGTATATTACAAAAAATACTATAAATGTAAATAGGAGGCAATTATGAAACTGTTAGGCACTATGGCAATCAATGACCTTGGGCACCTTGAAATTGGCGGATGTGACACTGTTAATTTAGCTTATAAATATGGAACCCCCCTTTATGTCATGGACGGGAAATGGGTTAAAACTCAATGCGCTTTATTCAAAAATGGTTTTAAAGGACAACATGCAGAAACTGAGGTTATTTATGCCTCTAAAGCATTTCTAAATATAGCTATGTGCCAACTGATCAAAGAGCAGGGACTTAGCCTAGATGTAGTCAGCGGAGGAGAATTATTTACGGCTATGAAGGCAGATTTTCCAGCCCATAAGATCTACTTCCATGGCAACAACAAAACGGTAGAAGAGTTGATTATGGCGCTGAATTACGGCATCCAGCAAATTGTTGTAGATCATGAAATGGAAATTGATATGCTGCAATACCTTTGCAGTGAAATGAACAAACATGTAGATGTGTTAATACGAATTAACCCGGGTATAGAAGCACATACCCATGAATATATTCAAACCGCCAATTTGGATTCTAAATTTGGCATCTCCACAGAAAAAGAAGATTTATGTCAAATCATTTCATCAATTAGAGAGAGCTACTATTTACACTTAAAAGGCTTCCATTACCACATTGGCAGCCAAATCACAGAAGTGTCTTCCTTTACAAAAGCTGCAGATGTGATGACTGATTTCTTGTTAAAAGTTAAAACTTTATGTGGGTTTGAAACGGAAGTGCTCAATATGGGGGGCGGCTTTGGGGTCTATTACTCTGAAGGAGATCAAGCCCCAGACCTCGCAACCTTTTTACCAGAAATGGTAGAGTCGGTTGAAAAGTTGTGTCAGACCAAAGGGATTAGACTTCCAAAATTGTTAATTGAGCCAGGAAGAGCGATTGTTGCCAATGCAGGAACCACCCTTTATAAAGTAGGTGCAACCAAATTGACTGCTGGGGGCAAAAATTATGTTTTCGTAGACGGTGGCATGGCAGACAATCCAAGAACGGCTTTATACGATGCCGTTTATGAGGCAGCTTTGGCCAATCGAATGGAAGACCCGTCGGATACAACATACACGGTTGCAGGCAAGTGCTGTGAATCTGGGGATATTCTAATCAAGTCGATTGAATTGCCTAGAGCACAGCGTAATGACTTTTTAGCCATTGCCTCTACGGGTGCTTACAACTATAGTATGGCAAGTCATTATAATCGGTTGAGAAATCCTGCTGTAGTCTTGGTCGAAAATGGAAACTCGAAAGTGATTGTTAAAAGAGAAACTTATGAAGATCTGATCAAAAATGATTGTCTATAATGGAGGTGACAAAATGGCGAAAATCAGTGTACTAAAATTTGGAGGAAGTTCAGTGGCTACCACTGAGCACATACAGGAAATAGCTCAGAAAATTAAAGAGAGAAGAAGTCTTGGAGAACAACTGGTCGTGGTAGTTTCAGCAATGGGAAAAACCACAAATGAATTGATCAATTTAGCTAAAAATGTCACCTCTGACCCAACGGATCGAGAAATGGATTTGTTAATGGCGACAGGAGAACAGGTGAGTATTTCTCTGCTGAGCATGGCCTTGAATGCAGAAGACTGTCCGGCGATAGCCCTGACGGGGTTTCAAGCAGGTATAAAGACGGATACCGTTCATACTAAAGCGAGAATAGAACACGTAGACAAAGATATGATTTTAAATCATTTAAATGATGGCAAAGTGGTCATCGTAGCAGGTTTCCAAGGGATGACAGAGTCTGGGGAAATCACCACGCTGGGCAGAGGCGGTTCAGATACAACAGCCGTTTCCATTGCAGCTGTTCTAGGTTGTCAATGCGAAATTTATACCGACGTAGACGGGGTTTATACCATTGATCCAAGGGCGTATCCATCGGCTAAAAAATTAAATGAAATCAGTTATGAAGAAATGCTGGAGATGGCAAGCCGTGGGGCAAAAGTACTGGAAACCCGTTCGGTAGAGATGGCAAGCAAGTTTAAAGTTCCTATTTTAGTAGCGCTGAATACCATGACTATTGAAGGCACTTGGATTAAAGAGAGGGATGAGCAGATGGAAAAGAAAGCGGTAACAGGCGTATCTATAGATGATAATTGTTTAATGGTAACAGTGAACACCATTCCTTACAGAACGAAACACATCGCACAAATTTTCTCGGCAATGGCGAAGGAACATATTAACATCGATATGATCAGCCAAACAGCGCCGCATAACAGTTTTGTAAATATCAGTTTTACTTCAAAAAAGGAAGATCGCAAGCGGGTCGTAGAAGTACTCGGTAATCTTTCTGAACATTTTCCAAGCATGGAATACGGTTTTGATGACACCGTGGTAAAGCTGTCGGTCGTAGGGCTTGGCATGGTCAGTCAAACAGGTGTCGCGGCACAATTGTTTGAATTGTTCTGTGAGCACGATGTAGATTTTTATCAGGTAACCACCTCAGAGATCAGTATTTCTTATACCATCGCAGAAAAAGATTGTGAACAAATGGTCTCTGCCATTGCCACAGCCTTTGATTTGTAATTGAAATATTTTGATCACATAACCTTCACATTGAGAGTCTATGATTGACTTATCCCCCCAAGGATAAACAAACATTTAATATGTGAAGGAGATGTCAACATGAATAAGAAAATGAAATTAGGATTAACAATGGTAACAGCAGGTGCATTGGTCTTTTCATCTGTAGCAGCATTTGCAGATACGTCGGCTCTTGGAAAAGGAACGGGCGGCATTCTGGATCTTATGTTAAAAGATGGTGTTGTGACGCAAGCGCAGATTGACACTTATCAGGCAAAAGCAGAAGCTAATCATTTGGAAACCTTAAAAGCAAACATTCAAGCGCTGGTTACTAACGGTACATTGACCCAAGCTAAAGCGGATGCAGTGTATCAGGCGGTATTAACAGATCAAGCGACTCGTAAAGCAGAACACGATCAAATGGCTTTTTTAACTAAGGAAGAAATGGATGCTAAAAAAGCGGAAATGGAAGCAGCAAGAACTGCAGAAAAAGCTGCAGGAACTACTGCTGGAATACAAGTGGCTAAAAAAGCCAGCGCAGTATCTGCACTTGTGGATAGCGGTACACTGACAACTGCTGAATATGATGCCGTCGAGAAAGTTGTTGGCGGCGGACACGGTGGCCCTGGCGATATGAGAGGTGGCAAAGGAATGAGAGGCGAAAAACCTGGAACTTCTACCACACCTGCAAATACTACGGGTACAACTACAGGGCAATAGATAATTACAACTAATGATGATACAATAAACAGTGAAATGACCCTTGATCAATCAAGGGTCATTTCTGTTAAGAAGTTTCTTGAAAGGGGTGGGCGGAGTGCCTTTTAAAGTATTGATTGCAGAAGATGAACACCATATCAGGCAACTGATTAAAGACTATCTCAATCATGAAAATATGAATGTAACTGAGGCTAAAAATGGACAAGAAGCTGTAGATTTATTTCTAAAGGAGCCTACATTTGATTTGGTTATTCTAGACGTGATGATGCCGATCAAAAGTGGCTTAGAGGCTTGTGAAGAAATTCGCATGGTTTCCGAAGAAGTTCCTATCTTATTTTTAACCGCTCTGTCCACAGAAGCAGATGAAATTAGAGGACTACAACTGGGTGCAGACGATTATGTGACAAAACCCTTCCGTTATGAATTATTCATGACTAGAGTCAGGGCAATTTTAAGAAGATCTACCAGAGAACAAAAAAGCTGTTGGCAAATTGGAAATTGTTTGATTGACAATGATCGCAGAGAAATATCAATTTTAGGAGAACTCATCGAACTCAGTCCAAAAGAATACGACTTGCTTCTCTATTTTGTCAATCATGTGAACCAAGCCTTAGAGCGGCAACAAATTTTAGACGCAGTTTGGGGTTATGACTATTACGGAGACCCTCGAACTTTAGATACTCATGTAAAAAATATTCGCTCAAAAATGGGAGAACTGGGAACCTCAATCAAAACGGTTAGAGGATTCGGTTATCGAATGGAGTGTGAAATCTCATGAAAGTATTTGGAAAGAGACATTCTATACGCTTTAAACTTTCACTCATTTTTGTGCTGATTGTCTCAGCGTTACAACTCGTTTTTTGGGTGTTCAGTGCCAGTGTGCTTGAATCTGTCATGGTATATGGCACCAAATTAGAAATAAAAAATATAGCAGAAGATTATATGGCTGTTCAAAAGGACAGCGAGGTCCTTTCAGTCAGTGAGAAACAAAATCTAATCGATGAATTAGCCTATACTTGGGACTGTAACATCACTTTAGTAGATTATGAAAGTGGTGTCATCATTACGACCATCCGAAATAGAAAAGCGCCTGAACCTCCTGAAATGAGAAACGACTTCTATGTTGAAGTTGCTGAAGAAATTAAAGCAATGCCTGTTGGCTCGGTCTACACAAAGATTCGAAAAGATCACAAAGGTTTTGATTCACTTGCCATATTTGCAGGAAATGTTGGGGATCATACGGTCATGATCAGCGAGAGACCTTTAAACATCATACATGACAGTTCCAATTTATTGACAAAGTATATTATTATTTCAGGTATATTAACAGTTTCAATTGGCTCATTTGTTATTTTATTGCTCTCTAAAAAGCTCACCCAGTCCATTGTAGATATTGAAGCACATGCCAATCGCATTGCTAAATTAGATTTTGAGCAGGACAACCAAATCCATCAAAATGATGAAATTGGTTCACTGGGAAGAGCGGTCAATCAGATTTCATCGGAATTAAAAGGGACTATAGATGCCCTTCAAATTGCAAACAGTCAATTGAAAGATGAAATTGAACAAGAACGAAAATTAGAGCGAATGCGCCGTCTGTTTGTTTCCAGCGTTTCTCATGAACTCAAAACTCCTATCAGCATGATTATGGGCTATGCTGATGGTTTGAAAGTTGGGGTGGCAAAATCCCCAGAACAGATAGAGAACTATTGCAATGTTATTATTCAAGAGTCTGAGAAAATGGATCAGCTGATCAAAGATCTTTTAGATATGTCTGCCTATCAAGAAGGACAGCTTAAAATCAAAAAAGAGCTTTTTAACCTGAGCAACTTGACAGACAGTATTAGTCGACACTATGTGGAACAATTTTCTTCAAAAGAGTTAGACTATCAATTTGAGTTGGAACCCGAAATTCAAATGAATGGTGATCCTCTGCGTATAGAACAAGTCTTGAGAAATATGATTGAGAATGCGCTGAAATACACTTGCGAGGGCAAATGGGTATGTGTCAGTCTCAAAGCGGTTAATAACCTAGCAGAAATAAGTGTTTACAATGATGGAAAGCCCATACCTGAAGAGGAAATTGAAGCCATATGGATGTGCTTCTATAGAGGAACAGAAGCTCGAAACTGTCTTGCAGAAGGCTTTGGCGTGGGATTGGCTCTGGTTAAGGAAATTGTAGAACAACATAGTGGTTCTGTAGGCGTGGTGAATGAATTAAACGGGGTTAGGTTTAACGTAACACTCCCTCTGGATAGTAAAAATTAAATAAAATAATTTATATGTTTTAATAAATATATATCATTATTGTAACATTTTGTTTAAGTCTTGAGTCTCACCTCAATTAAAGTTATTATTTAATAGATATCATCATTTGATTCATTATCAATAAAAGACTTAGGGGGACTAAAATGGAGACGTTAACACAAGGGTTAATGGCGTTTACTTGGCAACAAGGCGTTATGATTTTAATTAGTTTATTATTAATTTACTTTGCAATTGTAAAAGAATATGAACCAATGTTGCTTTTACCAATGGGGTTTGGTGCGATGTTGGCAAATATTCCTTTGTCATCTGCAGTTGGAGAACACGGTCCATTAAGCATTCTCTTTAGAGCCGGCATAGAGACGGAGTTATTCCCTTTATTAATCTTTGTGGCAGTGGGTGCCATGATTGACTTTGGGCCTCTATTGAAGAATCCTAAAATGCTCCTATTTGGTGGTGCAGCACAATTTGGGATATTCTTCACGCTTACGATTGCCACTTTGATGGGTTTCTCAATGAAAGAAGCGGCTTCAATCGGTATCATTGGTGCAGCAGACGGTCCTACATCGATCTACGTTGCCAATCAATTTGCAAAAAACTTATTAGGTCCAATTTCGGTAGCTGCTTATTCATACATGAGTTTGGTTCCGATTATTCAGCCTCCTGTTATTAGAGCTTTGACAACACTTGAAGAAAGACAGATTAGAATGCCTTACAAAGAATCAGACATCTCTAAGAGAACTAAAATTCTCTTCCCAATTGTCGTTACTTTGGTAGCTGGTATTTTTGTTCCAGTCAGCGTTTCTTTAGTAGGTTTCTTGATGTTTGGTAATTTACTCAGAGAATGTGGTGTTACAGATCGTCTTTCAAATTCAGCTCAAAATGAATTGGCTAACTTAGTGACTATTCTTTTAGGGATTACAGTGGGTTCGACTATGGTTGCTGCAGAGTTCATGAAACTTCAAACATTGATGATTATTGCAATGGGCTTGATTGCGTTTATATTTGACACAGCAGGCGGGGTTTTGTTTGCAAAGTTCCTGAATCTATTTACTAAAGAAAAAATAAATCCAATGGTAGGTGCAGCGGGTATTTCAGCCTTCCCAATGTCTGCTCGTGTTATACAAAGAGAAGCGCAAAAAGCAGATCCTACGAACTTTATTTTAAGTTATGCCATCAGTGCAAACGTAGCGGGTCAGATAGGCTCCATTATTGCAGGCGGTCTTATATTGGCACTGGTTAAATAGGGAGGACTAATGAATGCATACTGAATTATTAATGGAAAGTTTGGGCGTAATGGCTCAAGGCATGGCAGGCATATTTATATTTATGATGATTTTTTATTTGATCATTGAAGCATTTAATAGATCGGACAGAAATAAGAAGGCGTAGAGGTGTTATATGAAAGTATTTAAGACTAGTGGTGTATGTTCTAGCGAAATCAATTTTTCAATAGAAGATGGCGTTGTTAAGCATGTAGAGTTTGTAAAAGGTTGTCCGGGGAGTTTGTCGGCAATTAAAACATTAGTTGAAGGTCAGACGGTTAAGGACGTTATTGGAAAATTGAAAGGCATTAAATGTGGCGACAAAGCTACTTCTTGTCCAGATCAATTGGCAAAAGCGTTAGAGTTATATTTATAATTTCATCAAAGTTTTATTATAAAAGGCTGTTAAACTAAAAAGTTTAACAGCCTTTTAACGTTTACAAGATTGCACTTAACATAGATTTAACATAAATTCTTAAACATATGTTTTACTTGAATTCTACTTTCGTATAGAATAGTAACGATAAAGGTTACGGTTTATATACCGATTTATTAGCAACGGATTTATACGAAATCAGAGGAGGAACATTCATGGCATTAGAAATTGCTATTGGTGTATTTGGGGGACTGGGTCTCTTTATCTACGGAATGCATCTTATGGCTGCAGGGCTCCAAAAAGCTGCAGGTAAAAAATTAGAAAGAATTATTGAAGCACTTACTAAGAACAAATTTATAGGAGTACTCGTTGGTGCTGCTGTAACCGCAATTATTCAATCAAGTTCTGCAACGACAGTTATGGTTGTTGGTTTTGTTAATGCAGGTATTATGAATCTCACACAGGCTGTAGGCATTATCATGGGGGCAAATATTGGTACGACTATGACAGGACAAATCGTTTCCTTTAATTTGGAAGCATATGCCCCAGTTGCAGTTGGTATTGGTATGTTCATGTTTATGATTAGCAAAAAGCAGAAGAATAAGCATATAGCTGAAATTCTATTAGGCTTTGGTATTTTGTTCATCGGTATGGAGTTTTTAAAAGACTCATTAACGCCGTTGAGAGAGATTCAAGCTTTTAAAGATTTGCTCGTTAGCTTTGGATCTAATCCTTTACTAGGGTTATTGATTGGTTTCGGCTTGACCTTTATAGTACAAAGCTCTAGTGCTTCAATAGGTATGTTAATTGCATTGGCATCTCAAGGTTTATTGCCTATAGAATCTGCGCTTCCAATTTTATACGGTGACAATATTGGAACATGTACGACCGCGTTATTGTCTTCTATTGGAACAACAAAAAATGCAAAACGTGCAGCAATAATGCACTTGAGCTTTAATGTTATAGGATCTCTGTTGTTTATGATTGTATTAACAGTACCGATTCAGCATCTAGTTGTTTCTATTGATCCGGGTAATGTTCCAAGACAGATTGCGAATGCTCATACGTTCTTTAACCTGATCAACGTCGTTGTACAATTGCCGTTCTCCTTCGTACTTATTAAAATAGCCACATGGGTAATTCCAGACGGAAAAGAAGGCGAAACTGAAAAAACAACGAAGTACATTGACGAAAGAATCTTGGAAACGCCTTCCATTGCATTAAACAGTGCAATTAAGGAAACCCTTCATATGGGTAATGTTGCAAAAGAATCCTTTGTTGAATCTATGTCTGCTCTCTTTGATAATAAAGAGGAACACGCATACAATACATTTGAGATTGAAAAAACAGTTAATATTTTGGAAAAGAGCATTACAGAATATTTAGTTAAACTTTCCAATAGAGAAATTACAGAAAATAGCCGTATTAAAGTAGATGGTCTTTTCAATGCTGTTAATGACATTGAAAGAATTGGTGACCATGCAGATAATATTGCAGAACTTTCATTGAGCGCCATAGAGAAACGTATACACTTCTCAACAGATGCATTAGCAGAGTTAAGAGAAATGTATGACTATGCTTTAGACGCGTTTAAACTGACCTTAGAATCATTAAGGGAACTCAATAGAGATAAAGCTTTGGTGGTTATAAAATATGAAGAGAAAGTAGATCATTTGGAAAAAATTTGCAGAAAACATCATATTGATCGTTTGAATCGTAATGAATGTAGTTCTGAAGCTGGGATTATCTTTAACGATATAATTTCAAATATTGAACGAGTTTCTGATCTGTCTGCGAATATTGCTAGATTGGTGTTAGATACGTCAAACGAATAATTCCTTTAAAAGTCTCCTTCGGGAGACTTTTTTTATGGTACTTAATGGCAGCTAAAGTTTGTTTTAGTCAAAGGCATTTGTTAGAATAGAATTGTTATGAAAAGGAGGACATTGTTATGGATCGAGAAAAGTTGAAGGGCGTCATTCTGATTATTATTTCTGCATTTGGCTACGCAATCATGCCTTCTGTTTCCACCTTGGCCTATGAAAGAGGACTAAATGTAAGTCAGGTACTTTTGTATAGATTTGTGATCTCAGCAATCTTTGTCTGGGCGGTCATATGGCTTCAAAAAATACCTTTCAAGACGAGTTTTAAGCATGGGGTATACTTGCTGACAATCGGGTTTGTGGGTTATACCCTGTGTTCAAAAGTCCTCTTTATGGGCTATCAGTATGTATCAGGTTCTGTGGCAACAATGATTTTATTTACCCATCCGATATTAGTTGTTTTAGGGGAAGCCACAATGGAAAGGCGTTTCCCCAGCAGAAATAAACTCATAGCAATCGTTTTAGCTCTTGTAGGCTTGGGTATTATCGTCTATGAGACGGGAATGAAGTACAGCACGTACGGTCTGATTCTTTGCTTCTTGTCTTCATTGACCTATGCCATTTATTGTTTGGGTCTTTCCGAACCCCATACGCGAAAGATGAACAGTTTAGCAGTAACGGCCTATGTAACCACCCTTTCTGCCGTGTTCAATCTTATAGAATGTTTACAAAATGGAACGCCACTTGTTCTCAGTGATACCAATAGTATAGGCTTGTTGGTATTATTGGCAATTGGCGGGACTGTTATTCCAGCTATTGCCTTTTTCTCAGGTCTAAAAATAGTGGGATCAGGAGCGGCGACAATTATTAGCACAGTAGAGGCTGCGTTTGTGTACTTGTTGGAAGTCCTTGTCTTAGGACAGACGATCATCTTTAAAAATGTATTAGGTGGACTATTGATTGCTTTGGCTGTAATCTTATTGACAGAGAGAGGTACGGCAAAATCTAGTGTTTAGATATTATATACAAAGCAATTTTTGATGCCCTAGATTATTTTTTGTTATTTCCACTGAGTTTTGGTAGAATTAGCGGTGACGAAGAATAAACAAAGGAGGGTGCTTGTATTGAAAATATACAAGGGCAACATTATATTTACAGAACAACCAGAGGCTTTTAAAGTCTTTGAAAATGGATTTATAGGTGTAGAAGAAGGTCGTGTGGTATTTGTTGGGGAGCAAATTCCAGAAGGCTATTCTCAAGCTATTGTAGAAGACCATGGCGATTGTCTAATCGTTCCAGGGTTTGTGGACTTGCATTTTCACGCACCTCAATATGCCAATTTAGGCTTAGGACTAGATAAAGAACTGTTGCCTTGGTTAAACGACTATACGTTTCCAGAAGAAGCAAAATATAAGGATTTAGCTTATGCTGAAGGTGTTTATAGAAAAGTAGCATATGACTTATGGCGTAATGGCACTACGAGAGTGGTCTTGTTTAGTACATTGCACACAGAAACTACAAAATTTTTAATGGATATATTCAATGAATCGGGTTTAGGTGCTTTTATTGGCAAAGTGAACATGGATCGAAATTCACCTGAATTCTTATGTGAAAAAACGTCTGAATCTATTGCTGAAACTAAAGAGTGGATTGAAACATATGGCAACAAATATGACTTGGTCAAACCCATTATCACACCAAGATTTGTGCCAACTTGTACCTCTGAACTCATGGACGGACTCAGTGCGTTGGCCTCGGCATATCATGTGCCAATACAAAGTCATATCAGTGAAAATAGAAATGAATGTGCTTGGGTAAAAGAGCTGCATCCTGAAAGCAAGCACTATGCAGATGTTTACGAACAGCACGGACTTTTTAACCATCAGACGATAATGGCGCACTGTGTTCACAATACGTCTGAAGAATTAGAACGCTTTAAAAAAAATGGCGTATTTGCAGCTCATTGCCCAAATGCCAATAATAATTTAGCCAGTGGTATTATGCCTGTGAGAAAGTTTATGGAAAAAGGCATATCCGTAGGACTTGGAACCGATGTTGGTGCAGGTCATAAAGTTTCCATAGCAGCCGTAATGGCCGCAGCTTTGCAAGCTTCTAAACTGAAATGGGTTGAAGATCCGACACTAGCTCCGCTCAGCACTTCTGAAGCCTTCTATTTAGGAACAAAAGGAGGCGGTGCTTTCTTTGGGAATGTGGGGAGTTTTGAAAAGGGCTTTGATTTTGATGCGTTAATTATTGATGATAAAGAACTTGCCATTACGCCTGGACGCAGCTTAGAAGAAAGAATTCAGCGTTATATTTATATTGGCGATGATCGTCAAATTACTAAGCGATTTGTTCGTGGCAATGAAATTGAAGCGCCAAAGCGATAAATGTAATTATACGCTTGCTCGGTATTTCAAAGTTTATACTAACAAATAAAGGGTTCTCAATGAGAACCCTTTTTGAATGCTTAAATTTACTTATTGACGATTTTTAAGATTTTAAGTTTTGCAGAACCGTTTGGGGCAACAATATCAACAACTTGACCAACCGTTTTACCAACTA
The DNA here is from genome assembly GCA_964404895.1 of uncultured Peptostreptococcaceae bacterium. Lineage (GTDB taxonomy): Bacteria > Bacillota > Clostridia > Peptostreptococcales > Acidaminobacteraceae > JBGSUZ01. The sequence goes on from CAYOLV010000001.1 coordinate 1,079,720, forward strand.
AAGCCGATCCAATAGGAGATTCTACTGAAATCTTGCTCTCAAGAGGATCTGATTCCACTTTGCTGACAATTTCAATTTCCTCTTCTTCATCATCACCGACATAACAGTAAGTGACTTTTGAATAAATGCGGACGCCTTCAAATGTACTGTCTTCGTCTGCAAGTTCATAGTTCTCGAGGATCTCTTTTACCTTTATGATTTCAGTCTCGTTCAAGGATTGAGCTTCTCTCGCAGCATGGTATTCTGCGTTTTCTGATAAATCGCCAAATCCTCTTGCTTTCTTGATTTCTTCACTGATTATAGAACGCTTTACAATCAAGTCGTCCAACTCTCTATTCATTTTTTCCAATGATGATTTTGTTAAAAGTACTTTTTTCATTATAATACCTCCTGCACCTTTCAACATCATACCAAATATTGAAGCGAATTTGCAATCAGAATTTAAAATTCAATGATTGCTAGTACTTATTTGTGGTAACATTAAGGTAGAAAAAAATTAAGGAGTGAAGAGATATGGCAGACGTTATAGATTACAAAATTATAGGCGATGATTTACAACTTGTGGAGATCGAATTAGATCCTGGAGAAGGCGTTCGAGCTGAGGCAGGTACAATGACTTATATGGAACAGAACATTAACATGGAGACAAACACTGCTGGAGGAGGCCTTCTTGGGGGTTTTAAGCGTATGTTTGTTGGAGAGAGCTTCTTTATCACTACTTTTTCGAATTTAGGCAATACAAAATCACGCGTGGGATTTGGCGCACCTTATCCTGGCAAAGTTATTCCTATTGATTTGACTCAATATGGCAACGGTTTTATCTGTCAAAAAGATTCTTATTTATGTTCGGCAAAAGGTGTGGATGTGAACATTGCCTTTACCAGAAGATTAGGTGCCGGTTTCTTTGGCGGAGAAGGTTTTATCCTTCAAAAATTGACTGGAGATGGCTTGGCTTTCATTCATGCAGGCGGCACAATCATTGAAAAGAGACTTCAACCTGGAGAAGTCATTCGTGTAGATACAGGCTGTATTGTTGGTTTTGAACCTTCGGTCAGCTATGATATTCAATTTGTGGGCGGTTTTAAAAACGCCTTATTTGGAAAAGAAGGCTTATTCTTGGCAACATTAACAGGTCCTGGGATAGTTTATATTCAGTCTCTTCCGATTTCAAAATTAGCCGAACGGATAGGGGCTTCTTTTGCAACGAACAGAGAACAGGGACTTAATTTAGGTAATTCAGCAGGTGCAGTCTTGGCTGGAAGTGTATTGGGCTCTATGTTTGGCAACGACGACTAAAATGCCTTTAAAAGGATCTAGCAAAAAGGTGACTCAAAAAAAAGAGAAGAAGGAATCTGATTTATTGACTGCAGCCTTCAAGCTTTTTTTGACAAAAGGAGCCGAGAATACCAGTATAGACGACATTGTAAAAAAGGCTGGTGTGGCTAAAGGTACGTTTTATCTATATTTCAAGGATAAGAATGATTTGATAGATAAAATTATCATTAATTCCGCCGGAGAAATTATTCTAAAAGTCTACACTGAAAAAATTGCAGACGAATATGAGAGTTTTGAGGAATTGGTCATTGCCGTTCTAGACGAAATCATTGAGAGGTTGAGGCTGAATCCTGCATTATTGTGTTTAATTCATAGAAACGTGACTTGGACGCTATATCGAAAAGCAATGAAGAAGGAAAGTGGTGAAAGTTTACTAGACCTTCTGAAAAAAGATGAAAAAAGATATAAGAGAAATGATCATGTTACTGATGAAACCTTTGAAAAAAGGATGTTTATTCTGCTTGAAATGACCACATCCTTGGCGTATACCACAATTATAAGGAACGAGCCTTGTGGAATTGATGAATTAAAGCCCACCTTATATGAGCTTATTCGTAAAATGATTAAACCGGAATAATCATCGTCAATAAGATACAACAAAAGTGTTCGATTAGCACTTTTAAAACGCGACATATTGTAATTAATATACAACTCCAACTCGTTGACGAGAATGGGTTTGACCGCTAAAATTATAATGTACACAGTAGCTGTTTGTTCATAGCATATTAACAAATACACTGTAAGAAAGGCTCTTTGTCGCGCAAACTAAATAATCAATAGATGTACCCCAAATCATCATTGATCTACGAGCCCTTTACAAGAACCGTTGCTATATTGCAACGGTTCTTTTTCGTGTATCAAAATACACGCCAAAAACTTAAATAATTATAATATCCAAATTTGCATTAAAGAGTTGAAACATGAGTCAAACAGAAGTATGATTAAGTTATATTAATTAATATAATAAGAAACGGCGGTCTAATTATGCAGTCATATTTAGAAGAACTAGTTAAATTGAATAAAGAATGTGCAAACGACGGGAATGTTGCATCTTATATTCCAGAACTGGCTATGGCAGATGCATCCAATTTAGGGGTTTGTGTCAGTGATGGCAATCAGATGTACTGTGCGGGTGATTTCCATGAAAAATTTACAATCCAAAGCGTCTCTAAGCCCTTGGTTCTCATATTGGCTCTAATGGATCAGGGAGAAGAGCTGGTCTTTGAAAAGGTTGGTAAAGAGCCTACAGGAGATCCTTTCAATTCTATTATCCGCTTAGAAACTTATAAAAAGCAAAAACCTTATAATCCCATGATCAACGCAGGTGCCATTGCCATAGCAGCACTGATTAAAGGTAAAAGCAAAGAAGAAAAGACTGAGCGAATTTTAACCTTTATCCGTAAAATTGCTCACAATAGTGAAATTAAAATAAACCAATCGGTTTTTGAAAGTGAGAAGACAACTGGGAATAGAAACCGTGCGATTGCCCATTTCTTAAAGGACATAGGTAATTTGGAAAGTGATATTGATGATGTGCTAGACGTTTATTTTAGCCAGTGTTCTATAGAAATAGATTGCCGTGACTTGTCCAATATCGCCATGGTTCTATCTAACGATGGGGTTTCTCATGTGACAGGTGAAACCTTATTTCCTGCAAGATATGCAAAAATTGCAAAATCCTATATGATGACCTGTGGGATGTATGACGGTTCGGGAGAGTTTGCAATAAGAGTCGGTATTCCTGCAAAAAGTGGTGTAGGTGGGGGAATTCTTGCCGTTGTACCCCATCGGTATGGTATAGGTGTCTTTGGACCTGCCCTTGACGAAAAAGGAAATTCTGTCGGTGGACTCAATATATTAGAAGCATTATCAAAATCTTATGATTTTAATATATTCTAAAAAGTAAACCGATCTTTAAGTATTTTCACATTATATTATAATTTTATATTTTTCTTTTCAAATATATAAAAAAATTCGATTAGACATGGTAATTTATTTGAGTTCTGTTTATAATGAAATAGGGACTAAAATACGAAGAAAATCGGGAGTTGTTATTATGCCTAACAATATTGGTGAGAAAATAAAAGATTTAAGATTATCCAAAAAGTTAACTTTAAAAGATCTCAGCGAAATGACAGATTTATCTATTGGTTTTCTCTCTCAGGTAGAAAGAGGACTGACAGCACTAGCTATTACATCTTTAGAAAAGATCGCAGAGGCACTTGAAGTAGACCTCTCTTATTTCTTCCCAATGAAGAAAAAAAGCAATCATTTTGTACTCAGATCTTTCGAGAGAGAAGTAGCACAAATTGACACGTCTCATTTCATTCATTATCACTTGAGCAACGACTTAAATGATAAGGATCTATTCCCAAGACTTTTGGAAGTATTACCTGCAATGGACGATGAAAGACCTGCAGAAGACCGCCACGAAGGTGAAGAGTTCATTTATGTGTTAGAGGGTATTTTCACCTTGTATATCAATCATGAGCGCTACGACCTTTACCCAGGAGATTGTGTTCATTATGATTCTCATATCGTTCACAGTTGGGCAAATTATACCAATAAAGTTGTCAAATTACTCTGTGTGAATACACCGAATGGATTTAAAAGCAAGGAAAGCCCACAAATATAATTTGAACTTATAAACATCCATATAAAAAGAACCGCAGATCCTTTCAATAAGGGCTGCGGTTCTTTTGGTATGAGGGTGGGGCAACTACATTGCCAGACCATGTTTTGGGGAACATTTTAGGCGATATAGATGGGTGAACTTGATTTATTTATGTTTTTCGTTTGCGAGTAATTTTACAAGTTCAGGGATAACTTTGTTTACATCACCAACGATGCCAAGATCTGCAGCGTCGAAGATAGGAGCATATTCGTCTTTGTTGATAGCGATGATGAACTCAGATTCTTCCATACCTGCTAAATGCTGAATAGCGCCTGAAATACCACATGCGATGTAAAGGTCAGGTCTAACTGTTTTACCTGTTTGACCAACTTGATTGTTTCTGTCAATCCAGCCAGCGTCAACGACTGCTCTAGAAGCAGAAACTGTACCGCCGAGTTTCTCAGCAAGAACTTCAAGGTTTCTCATGTTGTCAGGGTGACCAACACCACGACCGCCTGAAATAAGAATGTTCGCATCTTCGATGTTTGCTTTTTTCTTATCTTCTTTAACAACTTCCAAAATTTCAATATTCAGGTCAGTTGCTTCGAATTTAACTTCGAAAGGTGTAACTGTTCCAACTCTTGTAGGATCGATTTCTCTCATGACCATAACCCCTGGTCTAACAGTAGACATTTGAGGTCTGTTGTCAGGACAGATGATTGTTGCCATAATATTTCCGCCGAAAGCAGGGCGTGTCATCAATAGATTTCTCGCTTCTAAATCGACTTCCAAAGAAGTACAGTCAGCAGTAAGACCTGTGTTAAGTCTTGAAGATACTCTAGGTGCAAGGTCTCTACCGATTGTTGTAGCGCCAACTAATACGATTTCAGGCTTGTGAGCGTTGATGATTGCTGTCAAAGCTTTTGTATAAGTCTCAGTTCTGTAAGGCTCTAGGGCTTCATCGGCAACCACGATTACTTCATCACAACCGAGGTGAATCAATTCTTCTGCTGGTGTTTCAATACTTTTGCAAAGTACAGCAGCTTTTAATTTACAACCGATTTGATCGGCAATTTCTCTACCTTTTGAAATGAGCTCAAGGGAAACCTTTTGAATGTGGCCGTCTCTTTGCTCAACGTAAATCAATACGTCTTGATATTCTAAATGAGACATCTCATTATCCTCCTAAATTCTCTGGTCTATTCGATAATATACTTTTCTTTAAGTTCGTTAAGGATGATCTTCGCAGCAGCTTCAGGATCAGTGTTAAATTTCTTACCAGGCGCTTTAGGCGCTTTAGTGTAAGATTTTTTAACCTTTGTTGGAGATCCTTTTAAACCGAGGTGCTCAGGATCGATAGTGAGATTATCTACAGTCCAAACTTCAACTTCTTTTTCTCTGTAAGCGTCAAAAATACCGCCAACAGACATGTATCTAGGTGAATTCATTTCAGTAAGTGTAGTGATGAGGCATGGCATAGCCACTCTGATTTTGTGGTAGCCTTCTTCAAAGATACGCTTAACTGTGATGTGAGACTCAGTCGCATCTAATTCTTGAACGTAGCTGACTTGTGGAATGCCTAATTTTTCAGCAATTTGTGGGCCAACTTGAGCAGTGTCACCATCGATAGCTTGACGACCTGCAATGATCAAATCGTATTCGATATTTTTGATGGCAGCAGCAATAGTCATAGAAGTTGCCCATGTATCTGCACCGGCAAATTTTCTGTCTGTTAAAAGAATAGCTCTGTCAGCGCCCATAGCAAGTGTTTCTCTAAGAGCTTTGTCAGCTTGTGGTGGGCCCATTGTAAGAACTGTTACATGAGCGCCATATTTATCTTTAAGAACTAAAGCAGCTTCAAGACCTGCTTTATCATCAGGGTTGATGATTGAAGGCACACCGTCACGGATGAGGGTGCCTGTTACTGGATCAAGTTTAACTTCATTGGTATCTGGAACTTGTTTAACACAAACGATGATTTTCATGTTCTAGGTCCTCCTACTTAAGCATTGCCGCAGAAATTACCATGCGTTGTACTTCAGAAGTACCCTCATAGATTTCTGTGATCTTAGCATCTCTCATCATACGCTCTACGCCATATTCTCTTGTGTAACCGTAACCACCGTGAAGTTGAACGGCTTTAGTAGTAACTTCCATAGCAGTTTCAGAAGCGTAGAGTTTAGCCATAGCTGCTTCTTTAGCGTAATCTACTTTTAGATCTTTAAGGTAAGCTGCTCTATAAACGAGGAGTCTAGCTGCTTCAGTTTTTGTTTGCATGTCTGCAAGTTGGAACTGTGTATTTTGGAAAGCAGAAATTGGCTTGTTGAATTGCTTTCTTTCTTTTGTATATTTTACTGTTTCGTCAATTGCACCTTGAGCAAGGCCAAGTGCTTGAGATGCGATACCAATACGGCCGCCATCTAAAGTTTTCATTGCAATTTTAAAACCTTGGCCAATTTTGCCAAGCAAGTTGTCCTTTGGAACTTTACAGTTTTCCATGATCAATTCGCAAGTAGAAGAACCACGGATACCCATTTTCTTTTCTTTTTTACCAACGCTGAAGCCTTCGAAGTCTTTTTCTACGATAAATGCTGAAATACCTCTTGTGCCTACAGATTTGTCTGTCATCGCCATAACGATGTAAGTGTCTGCGTAACCAGCGTTTGTGATGAAGATTTTTGAACCGTTAAGAATCCAGTAATCTCCTTCGAGAACAGCTTTAGTTTGTTGACCAGCCGCATCCGTACCAGCGCCAGCTTCAGTTAAACCAAAAGCACCGATTTTTTCGCCTTTTGCAAGGGGAACTAAGTACTTTTGCTTTTGTTCTTCTGTACCAAATTCGTAAATTGGTGCCGCACAAAGTGAAGTATGTGCCGACACGATAACACCAGTAGTACCGCAAGCTTTTGAAAGCTCTTCTACAGCCATGGCATATGCGATATTATCCGCACCTGCACCACCGTATTCCTTAGGGAACGGGATGCCGAAGAAACCATATCTTGCTAGTTTTTCAACTGTTTCTACTGGGAAACGCTCTTCTTCGTCAATTTCCTCAGCAAGGGGTTTAACTTCGTTGACTGTAAAACTTCTGTACATTTCTCTGAGCATTTCATGCTCTTGAGTAAGAGAAAAATTCATGCTAATCCTCCTTAGTGGTGTTAATAAATTCACAAAAATTATTAAAAAAAATCAATAATTTTTGTAAAAATTTATTAACTCGAGTGTTTTGTTTTTAATACATCCATATTATATCGTATTCAAATCAATTTAACCACAGAAAAAATCTTAATATTTCGTTCAAATAAAATTATTAACAAAAGGTAGAGTTTTTAACAGCGTTTTTGATTTTTTTTGATTTTTTATTCACGAAGTCCGAGAGGCTTTGTATAATTTTCATAGAGAAATAATATATATGCTCATATTTTCTCTGCAATGCCTTAGAGAAATAAGCTATAATAAAGACAAGTCAAAAAGTAAAAAGACATTGGGGGAGTATATTTGCAGAGAAAACTGATGGTTTTATTAGCATTGTTTCTAGTCTGTGCATTTTCAACGGCATGCAGCAAAGAAGAAGAAGCAGCAACTATTGTTGTGACAGGGAGTTATGACAAAAACCTTTCAGATTTATTCCCTCTAGAAGAGGGTTGGCAATGGGAATATACTGGGACAACCGATTATGCCCATCACATGCATTTAGATAAAGTTTATGAAGCGGGTTCTCAGAAAGTACTCACTTTAAATGGCGAGGTAAAAGATATCACAAATGGACAATCCCATTCAGATTACTCGTTAGAAGTCACCTACGCAATAGAAGGGGATCGTGTGGTTCAAACGAAATTATCGGACACTTTAATGGATTCTGAATACGATAAAGTAACTTTGATTATGAGTCCTTTAGTTCTAGGAACGAGCTGGAAAGAGATGGTTGTAGACTCACAAGGCAAAAAAGTAGAAATTCAAAGTGAAATTATCGATGTAGAAAATCACCCTGAAGGAACCATTTATAAAATACTATATAAAGAAACAAAATCTGATTACTCTGAAGTTAGAAAAATTCAGGTTAAGCGAGGCGTGATTGAGTTTGTTAAAACCCTGAAATATCAGGATCAAACGATGGAACTTAAATACCATTTAGATCAATTGCTGCCGCCAGATAAAAATCGTCAGCAAAATGATTTGGTTTCAGAGACGGATCAAATCAAAGGGGTCATTTTCAAATTTGATGAATTGTGGATTGATTTTGTCAATCAAGGAGATACTGGGGTCATGGATTATGTTGCGAAGGATAGTCCTGTGGCTCAGATGATTCTAGATTTTCAGAGAAATGAAGTCAGGCAAAAATACCTAAGCATTGATATACAAAATGTGAATATACAAGATGGGAAAGCCTATGCAACTGTTTATGAAAAAATGCAGCAGATTGACGGTAATGAAACCAATGTCTATGAATATCAATGGATCTATAGGCTTGATAAAATAGGAGAAACTTGGTATGTACACAGTTATGAAGAAAATCGAGAGAAATAGTCGGGAGAGTTAGCATGAAGAAGATTGGGATTATAGGTGCGATGGCACTGGAAATTAGAGGAATTAAAGAACATTTAGTCATTGCAGGCACTGACAATTACGCAGGGTTCACCTTTATTACAGGCAGTTTAAATGGCAAGATGATTGTTTTAACTGTCAGTGGCATTGGAAAAGTAAACGCCGCAATATGCACCCAATTGATGATTGATCATTATAATGTAGATTGTATTATTAATACTGGAATTGCAGGCGCTTTAGATTCTGATTTGCGTTACTGTGACGTGGTTATTTCAGATGATGTTACCTATCACGATGTCAATCCTGATCAGATGATTTCTTGTTTCCCGAATAAAGAGCGATTTTACGCCGATCAGAGGCTAATCAATTATGCCATTCATGCCTGTGATCTAACCCGAACTGAAAATTGGGACTACAAAGTTGGTCGAATTGTTTCAGGAGAACAGTTTGTTGCAGACGATCGTAAAAAGAAACAGATTATAAAGCAATTTGATGCTCTCTGTGTAGAAATGGAAGGGGCTGCAATCGGCCATGTTGCCTATTGTAACCGAGTACCTTTTGTTGTAATTAGAAGTATTTCTGACAGTGCAGACCAAAATGCTTCGATGGATTATGAAACTTTTGAGAAAGTTTCTGCCAACATCTCTTCATTACTGGTAATCCAGATGATTCGTTTGATGAGTGATTACTAGGGTCATGGGCGTGCTTTAATCTCAAAACGAAAAAATGTGTTCTAAATGAAAAAAAGGGCTATATTTTAATATAGCCCTTATAACCTATTCTGTTACGTCCTTCAGCTTTGGCTTGGTACAAGCCTTTGTCTGCAGTTTCAAATAAAGCCTTGTAATCTTCACCATCCCAAGGGTAGACACTCATTCCAAGAGAAATTGTAATTCTTGGTTCTGACTCTTTGTAAACGGTTTCTAATAGTCTTTCGCCAAAGGCGATGCCTTCTTTATAGCCCATCATTGGCAATGCCAATAAAAATTCATCTCCACCATAGCGCCCAGCCAAATCCGTGTCACGAATACAATTTTTGATGATGGCAGCAAGGTTTTTAAGACACTTGTCACCTTTGGCATGTCCCAATTTATCGTTGATTTGCTTGAAGTAATCGATATCGAAAATAAACAACACAAACTTGGTGGTATTTCGATCTAAAATTAAAGAGTCGATGTCGGCTAGAATGGATTTGCGGTTCAGCAATTTTGTGAGGTGATCGGTACGGTTCAGTTCAACCATGCGTTCTTTACTCATTTCCACATAGAAGGTTCTCTTTTTAACTTCCTTTTCAACAGCTTCTTCAAATTGATCTTTATAGTAGCTAGCTTCGTGATGAACCGTTTGGTAAAATTGATTGATGTCTTGAGTAATCATATAAAGCCCTAACAATGTAGATGCAATTATGACCCCAAGAGATATCCATAAAACCCATTCATTCATGTTGATAGAGACACAGACAAAAGCCACAAACTGCATCAGCCAATAAACAGTAAAGAATCGATTGAGTGCTAATTTTTTTACATAAAATATGGCAAGTCCGCCAAGGAAGATGGCGACTGCAGTTAGTAAGATATTGTTATAATAGAAGGTTAATAGGTACGGTTGCGTTTTAATAAATATAAAAATGATGACGGGAATCAATGTGGACAGTAAGGTCAAGTGTACAGACTCTTTCTTAGGTAATTGCAAAGAAAGAATACATAACATCATTAAGCTAGACAATATGGTATAAAATAACTTAATAAAAATAGGAGTATTGGTGAGAAACAAGCCTGAAAAGCCTAAAAGAATTACGGGGGATAATTGGCTGAGACCAATAATTTTCATTTCAGGACTAAGAGATTTATGGGTGTATGCAGAACAAAAGAGACCTGCAGAGGAAATAACAGCACATTGTATGAGTAAACTTAGAATAATTGACATGAACGCATCTCCTTAAACTATCTGTATTTCCATTTTAACATAATATCCATATTTTGAAGAGACTATCAACTGAAGCAAAAATAAAGTATTTTTTTGACAAGGTCCTGAATCTCGTATATAATATGCTCAATAGTAATATAATACTTGCGTTGATAGGAAGAGTAAACTGTATGGTAGTCTTAGCGAGTTGGGAATGGTGAGAGCCCAATGGCGGATTACAGTTGAAGAACATCCTTGAGCACTTGACCGAAATGATTTATTCAGAGTAGATTCAAGCGGATTTCCTCCGTTACGGGGAAGTTGATATGTTAGTATCAACATGAGAGGTTGTTGTAAGACAACTATAAGGGTGGCACCGCGAATAACTTTCGTCCCTTCTATTACACATAGGAGGAATGGGAGTTTTTTTATTGCAACAAAAAAGACGAGGAGGTAAAATATGATACTTTTTAAAGACTTATTTAACACGTATTCCGATCTTAAAGGTCAGCAAATTCAAGTTGGCGGTTGGATCAGAACCATGAGAGACAGCAAGACGTTTGGGTTTATTGAACTCAACGATGGAACAACTTTTAAGAACATTCAGATTGTATTTGATGATCAATTAGAAAACTTCCAAGAAATCGTCAAATTGCAAATTGCTTCTTCTCTGATTGTTACAGGTGAAATTGTTCTCACACCAGATGCTAAACAGCCTTTTGAAATCAAAGCTTCAGAAATTCAAGTAGAAGGTACATCATCGGCTGAGTTTCCCCTTCAAAAGAAACGCCATACAATGGAGTACTTAAGAACCATTGCGCACCTTAGACCGAGAAGCAACACGTTTTCAGCAGTATTCAGAGTAAGATCTGTTGCCGCTTATGCGATCCACAAATTCTTCCAAGATCAAGGTTTCGTATATGTACACACACCAATCATTACAGGCAGTGATGCTGAAGGTGCTGGTGAAATGTTCAGAGTTACAACTTTAGACTTGAACAATATCCCTAAGTCAAAAGAGGGCAAAATTGATACTGATTTAGACTTCTTTGGTAAAGAAACTAACTTAACCGTTTCTGGACAGCTTGAAGGCGAAACTTATGCCATGGCTTTCAGAAATATTTACACATTTGGTCCAACTTTTAGAGCTGAAAATTCAAATACAGCGAGACATGCTGCGGAATTTTGGATGATTGAGCCTGAAATGGCTTTTGCTGAACTCAAAGATAACATGGAAGTTGCAGAAGCAATGCTGAAATACATTATCAAATACGTCATGGCAGAGTGTCCAGACGAGATGGCCTTCTTCAATGAAAGAATTGACAAAGGATTGATTGAAAGACTTGAAAGTGTTGCAAATTCAGATTTTGGTGTTGTAACTTATACTGAGGCAGTTGAAATGCTACAAAAGGCACCTGTAGAGTTTGAATATCCTGTAGAATGGGGTATCGATCTTCAAACAGAGCACGAACGTTACATTACAGAGCAAATTTTCAAGAAACCTGTATTTGTCATTAACTATCCAAAAGACATTAAAGCTTTCTATATGAAGCTTAACGATGATGGTAAAACAGTAGCGGCAATGGATCTTTTGGTACCAGGCGTTGGTGAAATCATCGGTGGTTCTCAAAGAGAAGATCGTTACGACGTTTTACTGGACCGTATCAAACAAATGGATCTCAACGAAGAAGATTACTGGTGGTATCTTGACCTTCGTAAGTATGGTTCTGTAAGACATGCGGGATATGGACTCGGTTTTGAAAGAGCAATCATGTACTTAACAGGCATGAGCAATATCAGAGACGTTGTACCTTTCCCAAGAACGGTTAAAAACGCTGAGTTTTAATGAAGTAAATAAGTAATATAAATTTCTAAGGATTAATATAAAAAAGGATCGCAGACGCGATCCTTTTTTTGTTTGAATTTGTGTTGTAAATATTTGATTAAAATGCTAAAAGCTAATGTCTAAACAGATCCGTCTGTATCATCAGGATTTCCGGCGTTATTTAGACCGGTTGGCTGTTCTGGATCTTTAAAATCAGTTGGGTCTTCTAGATCAATGGCGTTATTGCCACCAACCTCATCTTCTGATTCTGAATACTCTTCGTCTGGACTTGCCGCGTAGATCGGTTCTCTGCTGCTAGGCAAAGGTTCAATCTGGATTGCTTCTTCTAAGCGTTGAATAAATACAGCTTTTTCAATAGGCTTTCTAATGAAAGAGCGTACCTGAAGTTCTTTTGCACGCAGTACAAAATCACTTTTGGCATGTTCAGTGACCACAATGACGGGGAGGTCTAAGTAACGAGGATTTTCTCTTAACCGACTGACAAGATCCAAACCATTTTCTGATTTTAATGTAATGTCCATTAAAATCAAATCAACAGTTTTCCCAAAAGACTCAATCGCCTGAAACATGCCAAATTCACTGCCTGCTGTAAAAACTTTAACATTCATATCTTTAAGCATCAGCTTCATCACTTCAATAACAGTGGGAGAATCTTCTATGATTAAAATACGTTTCATTTCACCCATTCAAGGTCACCTCTATTAGCGATTGTAATATTTTAAAAAAGTATCTTTGAAACCGTTGAAAGCGGAACTCATTCTTTCAATGTGAGGATAAAGGTCTTCGAAGTCTTCAGCCTTCATTTTATCATTTAGGGCTTTGGCTTCAACTAACATTTCATCAAACTTCATATTGGCACTGACCCCTTTAATATTGTGGGAAATATTTTTGATGTTTTCAAAATTGCCTTTTTGATAGGCGATTTTAATTTTAAATATCTCGTCTGTCATTTCCTCAATAAAAGTATCATACAGTTCAAAGAGATCTTCTTTGGGAAGACCAATTTCAGTACTGAGTGAATCAATAATTTCCAGCATTCTTTCTTCTGTCATGGTTTTCAGCTCCTAAGCGTTTGAATTTGAGAGATCGGTGATACTGTTGACGCCTTCAAGATCATAAAGGTCATCAATAAATTTGACCGTATCAAAATTTTTAGGATATTTGATACTCATGTTAATGACACTTGAGAGGGAATTGAGGTTTTCAAGCTTAATGTCATGGATGATGCAGTCGTGTTCTCCAGTGATCACACCAATTTTACCAAGCTGTCCTGGGCGGTTTTGAATTTCAATAGTGAAAACCTTAAGACGGCTGGCAGAAGTAATTTTGTTTTCGAATCTGGCAAAGCCGAGCAAGACCACTAGAACAGTCAGTGTGGTGAAAGTGGCTAGCAAGAAGTGACCTGCACCAATGGCAATACCAATACAGGCGATTGTCCAAAGGCTGGCGGCAGTGGTTAGTCCTGAAACACTATTGCCCTCTCTAATGATTGTCCCTGCACCTAAAAAGCCAATACCGCTAAGAACTGCGGCACCAAATCGGCCTGGGTCAAGGTTGACAACGTTGGAATAGTTGACAATCAGTATGGTGTTTACTGTCATGACCAATGTGGAACCGACACAAACCAAAATATGGGTTCTGAGGCCCGCAGGTCTATTGATGCTCTCTCTTTCCATACCAATTAGCCCACCTAGGAAGCAAGCCAATAGTATTTTGATGATCATATCAAGGTCTAATCCAAAAGTGTCCATGAACATCCCCGCTTTCTTTATGCTATAAAATATTAGTACCCCAAAGAAATGAAATCATTTATTCATTTTTGAATAAAGTAATTGCAAGTTATAGATAACATTTTAAGCTATATTTGAGAATTTTGTAACAACTATTATTGAAAAATGCCTTAAAACTTGCAGTTTCTTGAAGTATAATAGAGGTGCACAGAAAAATGAACATTACAGGTCACCAAAATTGCTTGTCAAAAGGGGTGTATGTATATGAAAAGAATCTTAGTAACAGGAGCAGTCGGACAAATTGGAACAGAGTTGGTTAGACATTTGCAAAGGATTTATGGTCATGACCAAGTCATTGCGTCTAGCATTCATTCGTGCAATAATCCGGTCACTTGCAAAGATTTAATTTTTGAAGAATTAGATGTCACAAAAGCCAATGAAATATTCGACGTGGCTAAAAAGTACCAAGTCGATACAGTCATTCACCTAGCAGCACTTTTGTCTGCAGTAGGTGAGAATAATCCAGCTCTTTTGTGGGATGTAAACATGAACGGTCTTTACAACGTTCTAGAAGTGGCAAGACAAGAAAAGTTAGCAGTCTTTACACCGAGTTCCATCGCTGCCTTTGGCCCGTCAACGCCACAAGATTTGACGCCACAAGACACTATTCAAAGACCAACTACCATTTATGGGGTTTCTAAAGTAGCAGGGGAATTGCTCTGTGATTACTACCACCAAAAATTTGGTGTAGACACCAGAGGCGTCAGATACCCAGGCCTTATTTCAAATGCGGCGCTTCCTGGGGGTGGCACGACAGACTATGCGGTTCATATTTATTATGATGCCCTTAAAAAAGGTAGTTTTGAGTGTGAGCTTGAAGCCAATACCCAAATGGATATGATGTATATGCCTGACGCTTTAGATGCCATAGTAAATCTTATGGAAGCTGATCCTTCTAAATTGATCCATCGTAATGCGTTCAATGTAACGGCAATGAGTTTTACCCCAGATATTATCTATCGGGAAATTAAAAAGCATATACCAAACTTTACAATAAATTACAATGTCAATCCTATGAAACAAGCCATAGCAAATTCTTGGCCAAATTCTTTAGATGATTCAGCCGCAAGAAAAGAATGGGGTTGGAATCCGGTATATGATCTGGAATCAATGACGATTGACATGCTCAGCAAACTGAAAACTAAATTTGACAAGGAGGCACTATAAAACATGAACAAAATTGTGCAATGCGTCCCTAACTTTAGCGAAGGAAGAAATTTAGACATTATCGAGAAAATTGTTGAGAACTTCAGAGGCAAAAACGATGTGAAACTTTTGGACTATTCAAATGATGAAGATCATAACAGAGTAGTTGTAACTGTTGTAGGTGAACCTGGACCTCTTAAAGCTGCTGTCGTAGCGGCAATGGGAACTGCAAAAGAATTGATCGACATGACAAAACACAGTGGTCAACACCCTAGAATGGGCGCGACTGACGTTGTTCCATTTATTCCAATTAGAAACGTAACCATGGATGAGTGTGTAGCTCTTGCAAAAGAGACAGCTCAATTAGCATATGAAACACACGGACTCCCTTCATTCTTCTATGAAAAAGCAGCTTCAGCGCCACATAGAGAAAACCTTGCAGAAGTAAGAAAAGGTCAATTTGAAGGCATGGCAGAAAAAGTGAAGAAACCTGAATGGACGCCAGACTTTGGTACAGATATTCATCCAACTGCAGGTATTACAGCTATTGGTGCTAGAATGCCACTTGTCGCATTCAATGTAAATTTAGATACAGATAATTTGGAAATTGCCAACAAAATTGCTAAGAATGTAAGACACTTGTCAGGTGGTCTTAGATACTGTAAAGCCATTGGCATCGACTTAGAAGACAGAGGTCAAGTTCAAGTTTCTATGAACATGACAGATTACACTAAAACACCACTTTACAGATCAATCGAGTTAATCAAAATTGAAGCAAGAAGATACGGCGTTAACGTTGTAGGCAGCGAAGTCATCGGTTTAGTGCCTATGGAAGCGCTTATTCAAACAGCTGAATACTACCTTGGCATTGAAGAATTCTCAATGGATCAAGTGCTTGAAAAAAGAATCATGGAGTAGTCAGATGAAAACTTTGATATTAAAAGATGCTGCTCAAGTCGTGACTTGTAGCGGATTCAAAGCTAAAAAAGGCACAAAAGAAATGAACGATATCGGCGTGATTGAAAACGGATCAGTAGTCGTTCAAGATGGCAAAATTGTGGCTGTAGGCGGGGACTTAGACTTATCCATCTACTCAGACGCAGAAGTCATCGACTGCAAAGGCAAAACGGTTATGCCGGGCTTTGTAGACTCACACACCCACTTTGTCTTTGGTGGTTATAGAGACGACGAATACAGCTGGCGCCTTAGAGGTGACAGCTACATGGATATAATGAACAGAGGCGGCGGTATTGCCAATTCTGTAAATGGTACCCGTCAGGCTTCAAAAGAAGAACTCTTTGCCGTAGGTAAGAAAAGACTGGACAGCATGGTGCGTTTTGGCGTGACAACGGTAGAAGGCAAAAGCGGTTACGGTCTTGATTATGAAACTGAAATCAAGCAGTTGGAAGTCATGAAAGACCTACAAGAAAACCACTCTATGGACATAGTGACTACTTTCATGGGGGCTCACTCAGTTCCTGTGCCTTACAAGGGCAGAGGCAGTGAATTTGTAGATTTTCTCATCAAAGAAGTTATGCCAGAAGTGAGAGACAGAAAACTGGCTGAGTTCTGCGATATTTTCTGCGAGCAAAATGTTTTTTCAATTGAAGAGTCTCGTCATTTGTTAACAGTTGCTAAAGAGATGGGTTTTAAAACGAAAATTCATGCAGATGAAATCGTTCAATTAGGCGGCGCAGAACTTGCAGCTGAAGTGGGCTGTACATCTGCAGATCACTTACTTCAAGCTTCAGATGCAGGCATTAAAGCTATGGCAGATAAAGACGTGATTGCAACAGTTTTACCTTGCACTGCCTTTAGTCTCAGAGAACACTTTGCCCGTGCTAGAAAAATGATTGACGAAGGTTGTGCAGTAGCTGTAGCAACAGACTTCAACCCAGGAAGCTGTTTTACAGAATCGATTCCTCTTGCCATTGCCCTATGTACTTTAAATATGCAAATGAGCATTGAAGAAGTGGTGACAGCCCTTACCATCAATGGTGCAGCAGCGGTGGGTCGTGCTGACCAAGTGGGCAGTATCGATGTTGGCAAGCAAGCGGATTTGGTCATTCATGAGTTTCCTTCTTACAAATTCCTGCCTTATCATATAGCAGTTTCTACTGTAGAAAAAGTTATCAAAAAAGGTAGAATGATATATGACGCAACACAAATCCAGATTTTATAATAATCCTAGGAGGAACAATCATGTTAGCACAAATGAAAATTACTGAATTTATGGATGCTCTTGCTTCAAGCGCTCCAGTACCAGGCGGCGGCAGTGTTGCTGCAGTATCTGGCGGTATATCTGCGGCTTTAGTAGAAATGGTAGCCAATTTAACAATCGGTAAGAAAAACTACGAAGCAGTAGATGAAGAAATGAAAGGCATATCAGCTAAAGCTAGCCCTTACAAAGGTATTTTTGCTGAAGCTATTGATAAAGATGCAGAAGCTTTTGACGGCTACATGAAAGCCATGAAATTGCCTAAGGAAACAGATGAAGATAAAAAAGTAAGAACTGCAGAAATGCAAAAATGCATTAAAGAATCTGCAAACGTGCCACTTCAAACAGCTAGAGATGCTTTCTCTTTAATGGGAATGATTGAAGCGGTTGTTGTCAGAGGCAACAGCAATGCAGTTACAGATGGAGCAGTTGCTGCGATGATGGCAAGAGCTGCAGTTTTAGGTGCGATCTACAACGTAAGAATCAATCTTGGCAGCATCAAAGATGAAGCTTATGTGACAGAAGTGACAGCTGAAATTGATAAAATGGAAAATGAAACAAAAGAGATCGAAGCAAGAATCCTTGGTTTGGTTAAGTTATAAATTCTGCGTATAAATTTTATATTCCTATAGCTTTAGAATTATAATTAGAAGAGATGTTCGTTAATTTTGATTAACGTCATCTCTTTCTTTTTTGTACTAATTGAAATACTGGAAAGTCTGAGTTAACATGTCTCAGTTGATAAAATGGAATAAATAGCATATAATATATTTGAGGTGATAACATGTCAATTAAAGTACTAGCAGACAGTTCATGTGAAATACCAGCTGAATTAAGATCAACTCAGTCGATTATATCCGTGCCATTCAAATTGTATGTCAACGAAGTAGAGATGGTAGATGACGATCAGTTGGACGTTATTTCATTTATAGATAAAATGGTTAAATCAGCAACTGTTCCCAGATCCGCCTGTCCAGCGCCAAATGATTTCCAAGTGCATTTTGAGGGTGATGAGGATTGCTATATAGTAACCATCAGTTCAAAACTTAGTGGAACGTACAATAGCGCTATGTTGGCAAAATCTATGTATTTGGAAGAAGCTCCAGAAAAATTTATACACGTTTTTGATTCCAAAAGTGCTTCAATTGCGGAAACCTTAGTCGCTATGAAAATACTCGAATTGAATGAAAAGAACTTTAAAAGAGAGTCGTTAGTGGAAAAGGTCAACGAATATATTGCAGGCATGACTACATATTTCGTTGCAGAATCTTTAGACAACCTTATGAAAAATGGCAGAATGTCTAAATTAAAGGGCACGATAGCCACTGCTTTAAACATCAAACCGATAATGGGTGCAGACGGAGACGGGGAAATTAAGTTGATTGATAAAGCCAGAGGGTCAGCGAGAGCTTTCCAGCGCATGATAGATCTGATTGCGGAAAATGGGAAGAATGCTGAAGAGAGAGTCTTGGCTATTTCTCATGTCAATAACTTAGAGAGAGCTCTTTGGATCAAGGAAGAACTCATTAAGCGTTGCAACTTTAAAGAGATCATTGTGATTCAGACCAGCGGGTTAAGCAGCTTGTACTGTGACAATCAGGGGATTATTTTATCCTTCTAGGTTTGTAATATTCATAAAAGTAGGCACTCAGGAAAATCCCGAGTGCCTTTTTATATGTCTAAAATTAATCGTTAATATTGACTAAGTTGTTTCGGTATTCTTGATAGAGGTGGTTAATCTCAGTCATCATTTGGTTCATTTCAACTTGAAGACGAGAAGCTGTGTCGTAATCATTGTTATCAATCGCTACTCTGATTTTAGTCATGAGGGATTTTTTGTTAAGAGAATCTTTCATGAGCTTAATGCGCATGGCTTTAACGTGTTCCCAGTTGACCAAATCCAAATCGCTGACATCGTCGTCGTTGTGGCACTTTACAAAACGTCTCATTTGAGTAATGTTCTCTGGAATCAAACGGTTTCTTAATTCGGATGCCCACTGAGCCAACATGGAAGCTTTGTAAGACTCAATAATTTGTTCTGGGAAGACATCGCCATCTTTTAAGACTTCAATTTTTGAAGGATGTGAATTGAGTGCATTGATATTTTCCCAAACGGTTTTAGGCGGAATGCCGAATACTGCATCTCTTTCTTCTTCAGAATAGTGTTCGAAAACGTCAAACTCACTGCGGTACATACGATTTAACTCTAAATATTGACCTTTAGATTCAGGCGTTTTACTCAGTTCGCCGAGAAGTGCATCTAAAGAAAGTTGGCTGTTAATCGCGAATTTAATACCGTCTAACATCCCTTGGAATGAAGACGAAACAGTCAAATAGGTGTTTGTATGTGGATTAGGCGCTCTCAGCTCAAAACGTGTTGCAAAAGGATTGCCAAGGTCACGGACCAAACCGACTAATATAGTACGGTTTCTAGAAGGTTTATCTGCAGAGTGTCCAAGAGAAGTCACCGTACAGATAGGGGCTTCGAAACCAGGCTTCAGTCGATTAAAGGCATCGTTTGTCGCTGTAACGAAAGGATTAATGACTTCATAGTTTTTCAAAAGTCCCATCAAAGCACCATAACCAATACGGCTAAGGAAATGATCCGTCATATTGAGAGGAGAGAATAAGTTAATTCGTCTACCAGAAGACAATTTCACTGCCACGCCCATATGATGGTGCTCGCCACTGCCGGCAACGCCTTCAATAGGTTTGGCGTTAAAAGTCACATCTAAGCCATTTTTTACAAAAGCATCTCGAATGATATCTTTTGAGAATAGTTCGTTGTCAGCTGATTGAAGGGTCAGGTCATATTTCCAGTCCACTTCTAATTGCTCCATGATATGAGAATATTTACTCATGCCTGCAAGCTTAGAAGGAACGCCACCGACTTCTTTATGACCCATTTCAGCTTCGTAGTCATATTTATTTAGTAGAACTAAACTTTGCTCTAGAGCAGTTCTTACAGGACCTACAGTTCTTTTCCAGTACTGTTCTTTTAAAATTTGAGAAGTAGAAAGTTTCTCTATATCTGTTCTGTTGTCAGGGGTTTTGACCCAGAACTCTAGTTCAGTTGCCATTGTAAGATTAACAGAGGCAATGCTTTCGGTTGGAAGAATACCAAATTCTTCGTTTAAGTATGGGTAAGTCTTAAAGAGTTCCTTGATAGAAGACTCAAAATGGGCAGTAGATTGTTTGAGAATTGATCTTGAACAAACAAATTTACCGTCGTGAGTAAGAAATGCAGGAATGAGAAGGGATCCCACGGGTGTACCGTCTTCTGAAAGATTGTTCCAATTGTAGTCAACAATCCATTTTACTTCTGTGTCAGGAATCAAGTCTACTTTGGCATTGTTGATTTCCGCAATTTTAGGAAGGTAAACACTGGAACCATCTGTTTGTACACCTGTTTTTAAGAAGCCTTCCACATCTTCGAGAAATACTTCTACAGGAACTTTTTCGTCAGTACTGTTGTTTCCAAGATCCACGGCAACCAATGAGACGAATTTTACCTCGCTGTGTTCAAGTAACATAGCTTTTAAGGTATCTGGGGTTTCGTTTTTGGGGTAAATGACATAAAGTAAATCTTTCATGTGGCCTCCTATGTGTTTTCAGTGCAATCTATCTCAGATGCCATGCAATAAAAACGAATTATAATGACTCATTATAGCACACACAAAAAATGTGTAAATACAATTATGCAAAAAAACCATATTAAAATCGGAATAAAACGCAAAAAAACCGACATATCACGAATTATGACATATCGGTTTCAAGTTATTGTTCGGGAATATTTAATTTTGTATCTTTCTTGTAATATCTCTTATAAGTGGCAATCAAAGTGACTCCTGTAAATGGCCCAAGAATTAAACCTGGTGCACCTAGCAATTTAACTCCCACATAAAGAGCCGTAAGAGTAAGCAATGGGTGAATGCCAATTTGAGTGCTGACCACCTTAGGTTCTAAAATCTGACGGGTGATGGTGGTGCACAGGTATAGAATAAACAACTTAAAAGCTAATACTTTATTGCCCATAATCAGTGTGGTAATAATCCAAGGCATGTAAACCGAGGCGGGTCCGAAAATTGGGAGGGCATCCACTAAGCCAATACCGAAACCAATTGGAATGGGATTTGAAACCCCAATGATTATGAGTCCAATAGAACAAATTGTAAAGGTGACGCTCATTAAGATCATTTGAGCTTTAATGTAACCTATAATAACAGAGAGGACATCGTTTCTAAAGTCGATGAAGTACTTGTTTTCGGTAAAGAACTTTTTCTTGTAAGGCAAAACGATGGCATCGATCTGTTCTCTGTCTTTTGTGAAGAAGAAGGCTGAGAGCATGGTAATAATGACGGTAATCATAAGTTTTGGCAGACTTGTTGCAAAGGAAACGCCTCGACTAGCAAACTTAGTTGCCCAGGTGCCCAAATCGCTGATGAGTCCTGCAGCACCCTTAGACAAGAAGGCCGCGGGGTCAAATGGCAGTTGGTAAGTCAAATTCTTATAGTCTTCCGATAGGGTCGTGCCGAAGGCGATGATGGCATTCGCCCAGTCCGGTAATACACCCGCTAATTCGTTGATGTAATAGATTGCCAGCATTGAAAGACCATAAACCAAATAAGCACCAAGTCCTATAACCGTAAATATCATAATGGCAGTACTCAGATTGTTAGGCAGTTTAATGGTTTTGTGAAGAAAATTGACCACCGGTGTAATGATTTTTGAAATCAGTAGACCAATGACAAAGGGTAACAGTAAAAAGAACAACTTAATCATACCAATATAAAATAGAACGATTGCCGCCACAATCAGTAAAGGTGTCAGCACTTTAGACAAAACAACATTATTCATATTAACCTCTTTCGAACTACTAGTTATTCTGATTTTATCAAAAAATACGGGTGAATTGATAAAAAAAGAATTAAGTTTTAAAATTATTTGTCAAACAAGGTTTTATATCTTATAATAAGCTTAGATATTAATACTAGATACTAATTTATGCGAGGTGTTCAATGGAATTATTAATGAATCATAAAAACGTTGTAGTTATGGGTGTTGCAAATAAATGGAGTATCGCCTGGGGTATTGCAAAAAAATTCTCTCATGAAGGCGCCACTGTCCTTTTCACTTATTATGGCGATAAAAGCTTAAAAAGTATACAAAAACTTGTGGAAGAAGAGCAGCTTCAAAATTGTGATTATTTTTCTTGCGATGTTACTTCAGATGAGGATATTGAGCAGACTTTTAGTCAAATTGAAGCAAAATATAAACTGATACACGGCGTCGTGCACAGCATCGCCCATGCCAATAAGGATGAACTTCAAGGCCATTATTACAATACCAGCAGAGAAGGCTATTTGATGGCACAAAATATCAGTGCTTACTCCTTTGTAGCCGTAGCAAAACAGGCTCAAGCTATGATGCCTGAGGGTGGGTGCTTAACCACACTCAGCTATCTAGGCGGAGAGAGAGTGGTTAAAAATTACAATGTTATGGGTGTTGCAAAGGCAGCCCTTGAGAGCAGTGTTCAGTATTTAGCTCACGACTTAGGCGAAAAACAGATTCGTGTCAACGCCATTTCGGCAGGGCCTGTAAAGACTTTAGCAGCAAAAGGTGTCAGCGGCTTTAATGATCTTGCAAATGCATTTGTGGAAAAATCTCCAATGAAGCGCATGGTAACCATTGAGGAAATTGCCAATACGGCATTGTTCTTAGGAAGTTCAATGGGTACGGGGGTAACCGGAGAAGTGATTCACGTAGATTGCGGTTATTTTATTTTAGGGTATTAAGTAGGTTATTAAAGAGAATTCCCTCTTTTCAAAAAGGCGAAGGTTTGAAGCTTTTCAGACCCTCGTCTTTTTTATGCCTGCAACTATGGTCGACAAATCAAAAATTTGGTATAATCGAACGAGAAGTCAGTCAAGGGGTGGCGTGAATGCACAATAACATCATACAAATGCAAAAGTTTTTGACTGAGTTGGATCGAAATATTGTCAGTGGCGATATGGAAGGTTTTCAGTTCAGTTTGAAGAATATAAGACTGTTATGTGATCATCTTGAAAATACCTTTAAAGAAGACATAGATTATCATAAAAAAAGTCAAGCCAGATACCATTCAAAATACAAGCGTACCTTTATTAATGATATAACTTTTTTAGTTAAAACCGTGAGTGTCACGAATGCCTATTCTGATGATTACTTAGTTAATTTTGTTAAGGTTCGATCGGATCAATTGGAAAATGCTAAAGTGATGGACGAACACAACGAGTTTTGGATGAATTATACAGTCATTCATGGCAACGTATTTGGTTCGGTTCCAATGGAGTTAATCCCAGTTTCCGGCGCTGAAAAATTAAAGTCTTTCGGCTGGAAAGAGATAAAAGTTTCGGTTTACGATTTTGGTAAAACCTTAGAACGGACTATGGCTTTTTATGAATATTGCGATTTGGAATTTGGAAATTATATCATTGTAAAAGAAGTGGAAACAGAAGCTTACCTCTTATTGAAATATCATATCGAAGGATAGCCTTTAGATTGAGAGCAGGCTTTTAATAGTGAAGAATAAAGGACGCATAGTCCTTTTTTCATCGTCATGGGAAGATGGGATTATTATGTTTATTAATTTTGAAACCAACCGATTGGACTATAAAGTGTCCAAGGAAGAAGCAGGAATGACTTTAATTGAAGTCTTAAGCCAACGCATGGATGTTTCTTCAAGAATGATTCGAAAATCAAAGGACGGGAAAAGCATTCAACTCAACGGATATCCAGTTTCCGTTAATGCAAAAACCAGATCTAACGATGTGGTCACGGTCATTCTGGAACAAGAACCTAATATATTCGAGCCACAAGAAATGCCGATTGATGTGGTTTACGAAAATCAAGATTTACTCATTGTGAACAAGCAGCCTTATGTTGTAGTTCACCCCACTAAGGGGCATCCTGATGGAACTATTGGAAACGGCATTGCCAATCATTTTAAAAATGAAGGCTTTGACGGGAAGATCCGATTTATTAATCGTCTGGACAGAGACACATCAGGTTTGTTGTTAGTTGCCAAAAATGGATATGCCCAACAAATCATTTCCAATCAAATGCGAGACGATCAAGTTGAAAAACGCTATATGGCCTTGGTTTCGGGTATTGTTGAAAAAGACAGTGATACTATTAATTTACCTATCGGCAGACCGAATCCTGAGGATTTAAGGCGTTCTGTCATGGCAGACGGTCAAGATTCAGTGACCCATTATGAGGTTGTGCAGCGTTTCAAAGAGGCGACCCTTGTAAAAATCAGGTTAGAAACGGGTAGAACCCATCAAATACGTGTTCATTTTTCACATTTAGGCCATCCGTTGATTGGGGATGAGCTTTATGGTTGTCCATCCACCGAAATTCAGCGACAAGCACTTCACAGCTACTACTTGAAATTTATGTTGCCAAGAACCCATGAATGGGTTGAACTCGAAGCGGAGTTGCCTTTCGATTTTAAAGACTTGATTTCAAAAATGGCTGAGTGCTAATAGAGGAGTGGCGTTATATGTGGAAAAATTTAAGCAAACAAAAGAAAATGGCATTCGGAATTGCTCTATGTGTTATTGTAATTGCTGGGTTATGGCAGTTTCAATGGCGTACCAAGGTCGCTTATTATGAAGTCAAAACGCAAACGGTAGAGCAAATCATTTCAACCGATGGAGTAGCAGTACCGAAGACCAGTAAATGGTATACGGCTCAAACAGATGGCATTATTACGAAAATCAGCTTAGCTGCTGGTGAAGAAATTCAGCAGAAAGATGTTTTATATGAAATGAAGACCATTGACTATAAAAAAAGACAGGGAACGGTATTCGCGCTTTTTAATAAAATATGCGAAGCCCTGATCAGTCAAACACAACTATCCGATCAAGAACGTATTGGCAAAATTCAAACCCAATTTGCAGAAATTAACAAGGGGATGTACGACAGCTGGGGGGCACATGAAAAAGTGCTGACTTTATTTGAGTCTAAAGCGGTCACTGAAAGTGCGACAAAAGAGTCCCTCGCCCAATTGAAAGATCAAATTTCTTATTACAACAAAGAAACTGGAGATTTGGTTGCAAAGCTTGAAAATGAATGCGAAACTTTATCAAAAAACAACCCAGATATGACAAAGCTAAAAAATGAATGGACCGTAATGGCGTCCATTGTCACTTTAATGTCAGCAAAACCTGAAGATGGTAAGTCTACTCAAGCAGAACAGTTTGCAGTAGAACCAACCATGATTCTGGCTCTGGAAAATGGTACTGTTACTCGACTTGGCACTGAAAATGGACAGTTTGTTCTGAAGGGTACTCCCATTATTGAAGTGTCAGACTCCAGTCAGATTGATTTAGAAATGGAAGTGCCTGTGGATCAAATCATGGCACTTCGGTCGGGTGCAGAGGTTCGCGTTACAGGAACTGACGGCACTGTCATTAAAGGCAAGGTCAGCAAAATTGACAATGTAATCACAGAGCAAATGCAAGGCGACGGCAGTATTCTAAAATGTGTGAAGGTAACTGCTTCAATGGATCCGACAATTACATTGAAGTTCTTTACAACAGTAAAATGCCAATTGGTAGTTTTGACTCAAAAAGATGCTGTAGTTGTTCCGAAGGAGCTTGTCTTTGAGAAAGACGGCAAATATACAGTTTGGGTAAATGTGAACGGTGTTTTGTCAGAGAAAGAAATACAGGTCAGTTTTAAGACGGATACGTTGATGGTTGTCAAATCAGGAGTCAAATCAGGCGACAAGTTGGTCATGGATACCAAATTGCGACTTGGTCAAAAAATCAAGTTTTAGGAGAAGTGAAAAATGGAATTGCGTCGCGCAGATCAATACGAAATCGAAAGAGCCATTATCCACGTATTGGATAAGAACAGTGATGAACCAGTCATCAATCATGCCGAACTGGAACTGAACACAAATGTATTAGAATTTATTGGAGGACATATTGGCAAGCTTTTATCAGACGAAGACAATATCAAAGCCAAAATGTTCAACGACAGAGGGGTAGTTTACAACGCTGTCATTTCTATGATTGAAGATGGAAATTCCTTTGTCGAAGCCAGTCAGAAAATAGCAGATTATTTCTTTAGAGTGATTAAGCAATACGGCCCAATCCTTTCATGCGATCTTATGGTCGTTCAAATTAGCTTAGACGGTATTCCTGCTATTTGCATTTTGAAAATGGATTATCAAAAATCGGTGGAACACGAAATCGATTTTGAAGGCGAAGGTTTCCAAATTAACCTTTCTTTCCAGGAAACTTCATTGCCAAGTGCCAAACAGAAAGTGTCTTGCGGAGCGGTTATTAAATTGCCGGGAGAAGACCTAGATGATTTAGTGGCAGTGGAGCGCATAGTAAAAGGCGAAGATGGAGAACCAATTGAATTCTTTGTCCGTGAAATTTTGCAAGCGAACCGCGTGGTGGATCATTTAGACAAGACGAAGATTTTCCATAAACAGATGGAAAACTGGGTTCGCAAAAATGTCAAAAATGAAATGGACAAGGCCATCGGCATTCGGGAAGATTTGCAAGAGCTCTTGACCCATTCGGTGGAAGTTAAGGTTCAAGATGTGGCCAATGATCTCATTGACGATCAAGAAAAACGAGAAAAGTTCATTGAAACCTTGGAGTTATCAGGCTTTGATACTGATGAGGAATTTGAACTGGACAAACCTTATCTGGAGAAAAAGCTGAAGGCGAAAGCCCTTAAAACAGACACAGGTTTTACCATTCGAGGGGCGACAGACCTATTCCAAGACCCATCGAAAATAGAAATCAAATACAATGGGGACGGCACTGTCAACTATATTATTAAAAACGTCCGAAATATTTCTCAAAGGTAGTAAAATCATAGAATTTGCGGTATAATTTATTTAAGTTTCTGGGGTGTTCGTTAACGTCTAAAAATTCAACCACTGGCTTTATATAGGGAGCACGACTTTCCTTGCTTATGACATGCCGCCTTGCTGTGGACTTCAGACGTATGGAATAGTACACCCACCTGACTAGGTGTGGTGCTGAATTTTTAAGTGACGGCACTCTGGAGCAGAGTCTTCATTATTGAATGAAGACTTTTTTCTATTGTAAAGACATGTCTTTTGACATTCCTATAAACAAAATCGCGAAAAATGAGGAGGTAACTCATGGAAAAATATAAAAATATTAAAGTGGATCATGAGGCATCTGAACATCTTTATGTTCAATTGTATAAAAATCTGAGAACTTTGATTTTTAATTCTGTATTGAAACCCCATGAAAAATTACCTCCTATTCGCAAAATGGCGGACTACATTAAGGTCAACAATGTGACCGTAGTCAACGCCTATAAGCTCCTTGAAGAAGATTTTTTAGTTTATAAAAAGGTAGGGAGCGGTACCTTTGTTTCTCCCGTCGATGATGATAACAATACAGCAGAAGCTGTTCCGCAGGCGAAGTACATCCCCTATGATTTTTCGATTTCCAGTCCTACAGCTGATTTGTTTCCCGTGGAAGATTTCAAAAATGTCCTAAACGAAGTCCTTGAAAGAGACAAGGGTTTTGCTTTCGGATATCAGGAGAGCAAAGGCTTTATGCCTCTCAGACAGTCTCTCTGTCAGTATTTAGAGAAGCATGACATACATTGTTCCCCAGAAGAACTTCAAGTTATTTCAGGGGCTCAGCAGGGGATAGACTTGGTGAGTAAAGCTGTTTTAGATTATGGAGATACGGTCATTGTTGAGTCGCCTACTTATACGGGCGCCATAGCCAGTTTTAAATTGAAAGGTGCCAACATTGTTGAAATACCTTTGAATCAGGATGGCATGGATCTTGAAGCACTAAGTCAGCAGTTGAAAAAAGGCCGTGTTAAATTAATTTACCTCATGCCCAATAGTCAAAACCCTACAGGCATCAGTTACACAGCAGAAAATAAACAAGCGGTATTGGAGCTTGCCAAACAGTACAATGTATGGATTATGGAAGACGACTACACCACTGACCTTTATTATATTCACGAACGTCCGATAGCATTGAAAGCCAATGACAGTTATAATAAAACTATCTATATAAAAAGTTTTTCTAAAGTCCTTATGCCTGGGTTGCGACTGGGGTTCATGATTGTGCCTGAGCAGCTTACAGATGCCATTTCAGTAGCTAAGCACAGTGCAGATATCAGCACTTCTGGACTCATCCAAAGAGCATTTGACTTATACATCCGCAAGGGATATTGGGACCGTCAAATGCGTGTCATGAACGAGATTTTTTATAAACGTTATTTGGCCATGATCTCAGCAATGGAAAAATATGCACCTGCTGAGCTAGAGTGGTTTGCCCCTTCGGGTGGTTATAATTTTTGGATCACCATGCCTGCAGGGTTCAGTTCAGACGAACTGGCTTGGCGATTAAGTGATCACGGATTTGCTATTGTTCCTGGCAGCGTTTTTTATCATACTCAAATCAAAAGCAGTTCATTTAGGCTTTCTATGGCAGGTGTAGATGAGGAAAATATTGAAGAGGGTATTAAGTCGATGATGCAAATCATTCACGAATGGTTTATATCGAAGCAAGGTTTTAGCAAAGACTTAAGCAAACCTATATTGTAAGTTAGGGGATTTTATGAATAAAGATATGGATCCAAGAGTCATAGAGATTGAAGAAAATTTTAGGCAAGTTTGTACTAAAATTAAAATGAAAGGGCGAAGTATATTCAACGAGTTTGAAATTACACCGCCTCAATTTGCCGCCCTTTTGGAATTGCTGGATCATGGAGATATGACGACAAGTGAGCTCAGTGCCAAAATGTATTTAGCCTGCAGCACAGTGACAGATTTGCTTGACAGAATGGAGCGCAACGCCTTAATCGAAAGACAAAAGGATGAAAAAGACAAGCGAATTGTCAGAATTCACGTTTTAGATAAAGGACATCAACTTATAGAAGAAATCTTATACGTTAGGTGTCAATATATAGAATCTATTATCAAAGAACTTCCTAGTGATGCTGTAGATGAAATAGAAAAATGTTTTTCATACTTGAACAAGCATATGACTTTTTAAGTTTTAGGGGGCTAAAACGTTGAAAATACTTAATCTTAGATACAAAATAGATCATCAGCTCTACACGGATAATTGTGGTACTGTCTATTCTGTAAGAGATATGCTGCAACAAGATAAGCAGGTTTGTTTAAGACTCTTTAATTCTGAGTATTCTAAAACTGATTATATTCAAGGTCTTGTCAGCAGCTTTATGTTTTTAAAGTCAGTCAGACACCCTAATTTAACAGAACTCTACGAGTTTGACAGACTGACCACTGTAGACCACAAGTCTTCTAACAAAATTAGATATTTTTACACCTATGAATACTTAGAGGATCTTGAAGTTCAAGATTATCGAAATCTAAGCGTAGACGATACCAAAGACGCTTTTGTGGAATTGATGCGTGTCATATCCTATCTTCATTTCCGCGGTATTGTGTATCAATACTTGAACTTTATCACAACCATCCTCTATTTTGAAAATAAGAGAATACATGTAAAATTACAGGATCTGATATCCATAGGTCTTTTTAAAGACAATCGAACCATTTCTGAATACCAAATCAGCCTTTTTATACCGCCGGAAGTTATTTGGAGCCAGCGTTTTGATTATTCCTCAGACATTTATGCCTTAGGCCATATTTTGTACTATTTGCATTACCGCATGGATTATGAAAAATACCCTTTAAATGATATCTTCGATAAAGACAGTTACAATGACAATGAAATCAATAAATTAATTCGAAAAATGGTTAGCAACTACGTGGAAGATCGCAGTTATGACATCAGTCATTTGCTGGAAGATTATAGTCAAATCCACAGAATGGGCATTCCTTTTGACGATCATCTTTATTATAATAAAATTCATTTTGGCTCCAAATTAATTGGTAGGGAAAAAGATTTTGATGAAGTTTATAGTTATGTCGTGGATAAAATCGATAAAAAAAACAGTGGCAACGGCATCATCATTTCAGGAGAATCAGGAATAGGCAAAAGCCGATTTTTAAGAGAATTGTCCTACATTTTGAAAATGAAAGGCTATGACAACATTACAGTTGACCTTACGGTAGAACATCATCAGGATTTTGCCCTCTTTACTCAAATATTGAGAACCATTTTTAGACGTGGAGATGTGCCTCAGGAACTGGTTCACAAATATGGCGGAGAGCTCTCTAAACTGGTATCGGAAATTAGTCAAAGGTATAAAGTCAGCCCAGGCGAGGTTTTAGAAGGTGAGCGAGAAAATCTTAAAGTTGCCAATCGGATCTTTAACTTTTTAATCGATTATAGCCAATATAAGCCTCTATTGTTGATTGTTGATAATTTAGATTTGGCGAATCGATACGATTTAATTATAGTAGACTACATTTTCAGAAATCAGAAAGATTTACAACTCTACTTAGTGACATCCGTCAATAAAAGCACTTTAGATGAGAATACCAGTGTCAGTTTGTGGGAAGATTCCAATAGACTGCACTATTTGCAGTTGAATAAATTCAACTATGAAGATGCAAACCAACTGGTCAAATACATTCTTGGCATGAATAAAAAGCCCATCAATTTCACGACGCGTGTCATGAGAGATGCGGAAGGAAACCCAAGACGGATAGAAGAAATCATTCAGAATCTCTATTTGAATAAGAAAATTTATGTGCAGGAACACAAACAATGGTATATTGCAGATATTGACAATATGGATGATTTGGAATTTTCAAGAGATTTGGAAAGCAGCGTTTCAATCAACTTGGAAGTTTTAGACCCCTTCCAAAGGGAAATTCTCAATATTGCCAGTGTTTTTTCTGATGCAGTAGATTTTGATATTCTGGATCGCATGTTAAATGGCAACGTCTCTTTACAAAAGCATCTTCAAAATTTAATTGAAATCAATATTCTAAGCGAGAAGTTTGGAGACTTTGGTTATACTTATAATTTTAATAACAGACATTTAGCAGATGGTATTAACAAACTGTTGTCAGAAGAAGCCAGAAGACTATACCATGAGAGAATTGCAGCCTTTTTAGAAGATGATTTCATGACGAAACAGCATTTTGTCATGGAGTCCTTGATCTACCACCTCAGATTGAGCGATCAGATTGACAAAGCTGTTAAATACTGCTTCTTAGCAGCACAGCGCATGAAAGAAATCAATATTTATTCTCAAGCAATCTCCTTTTATAAAAGGGCGATTGAGTTGCGGATGCAAAAAAATCAGGAAGAATTGGTGCCTGAAATACTCTTAAAGATTGCAGAAATTAATATGCTTCTAGGTCAGCTTCATGATGCAGAGCTTAACTATGAAGACGCTTACAAATTGGCCAGACAGAATAGTCGGAGCCATGAATACATCGACGCTCTAAACGGCTTAACTGCAATTGCTACGAATAAATCAGAGCTCAGCAGAGCTTATAATTACTACAATGAGGCACACCGAGCAGCGGTTGCTCACGGTTATACGGTGGGTGAGTTACAGGCGGCTTATCATCAATGTAAAATTTTCTTGGTCACAAACGATTTAGACAGCATTGGCATGGTGGCAAATCACTATTTGGAAGTGGCAAGAGAAATTGGCAACGAGAAATACATCGGCTTATTCTTAAATGAAAAAGGGATATCTCTTTCATATACAGACGACCGCATTCAAGAGGCAATTGATTCTTTCAATGAGAGTTACCGCATGCTTTCTGAAATTGGGGAGCACATTAGCAGTACCAGTGCTTTGAATAACTTGAGCGTGGTTCTGTTAGATGAAAAAGCGGATATCGACGGTGCTAGAAGAAATTTCGAAAAAATCATTGAGTATTACGAAACTTATAATATTATCAGAGATAAGGCCATCATGCTCAACAACATAGGTGAGACCTATTTTCTTGAAAATAAATATACAGAAGCGCAAGATTTATTCAACAGCGCCTATAAGTTGGCGGAAGAGACAAATGACGATCACATGGGGTTCTTGCTGCTCACAAACCTTTGCCGCAACTATATTGAGACTGCCGATTACGACAAAGCTTATCTACTGTTGAAAAAATTGGAAGTGGATTATCAAAATGATAAAAATAGGGGTTTGGACGTTGTTTACTATTATCAAGTCCACGTTGAGTATTTCTTGCGGATTAAAAATCTAGACTCAGCAGAGCGCTGGCTCACTGCCTACCAAGCGGCAGGAAGTGACACGCCTGCATCTGTAGAGATTATCATGGAAATTTTGAATTTTAAACTTCGCTATTATAAAGAAAACTATCTTAATGCAGGCAAAAACATTGACGTGCCTTGGTTAAAAAATATTTGTGGAAGGGTCAAGTCGGCCTTCAATATAAAATTGGTTAGAGAGCTTATTTTAGAAATCGGCATGGATATGATTCATTCCAGAAAATTTATTTTGGTTCAAGAATTAATCGCCATTGAAAATCAATTTGTCTCGGTTTATGATACCCAGTATTTGAGAGCCCTCAGAAAAATGATTGGTATTGCTTATGAAAACAACCGAGAGCAACATTACGAGTTGCTTTTGGAAAGCGATAGACAGCATATAGCCGACGAAAATGCTTGGGTGGTCTTCAAAGCCATTGGGGATGAATATTTTACGCTGAACAATTATTTTAAGTCCATTTCCAATTATATGATGGCAATAGATATTTTACACAAATTGACCCAGCGTATTCCTGTCAATCACAGGGATTCCTACATTATGAACGATGAAATGAAGTTGGATTTGAAATATCGGATCAATGAGTTGAAGCGCAGAATTGTAGGCAGTAAGACCACTGAGAAGTCAGGCTTTTACAACGAGTTTGAAATCAGCTCTTCAGACGAATTCTTCAACTTGACCGCCTTGACGGATTTGTATAAAAATCAAAAGTTTTTAAAGACCGTTCAACAGATTTATTTCGAAAAATACGACACGAAATTTGAACATATAAATGACTTGATTCGCTGTCTGCAAAGCGATGAACTTCACAACATCAAGCAAATGCTTTTATATTTTGTTCAGTATTGTTTCGCAGATAGAGGTTATGTCATTGTGGTGGACGAGAATGGCAACCAGCAGGAGATTATCAAGTCTTCCTTGACCATTCCTGAGCCCGATGTAAACGCTCTGATGAAGAATATGGCAGCAGACGATGATGGCCTTGTGATTAGCTTTATTGAACAAAATACCAATTCCCCGCTTTTAGCCCGGAATTTAAAAGGTTTAATCTGTATTCCAATTTCTAAAATACAGGGGATGGATTTACCAGAACCAGAAATGGATAGAAGACGAAGTATGTATCAGCCCTTTACAAAAGACCGTCTTGGATATATTTATTTGGAAACAGATAACATTTTCAACAACTTCTCAAGAGAGAGTTACAAGCATATTAAGACTTTAATGAACTTGTTGTTTGTCATGATTGACAGTTATAATCTTAAAAAAATCTCCAGTATTGATAAGCTTACAGGGGTTTATTTGAGAAAGTATTTTGAAGATTTGATGATGTTAGAAATGAACAGAGCCAAAGCCAACGGTACCACTTATTCTATGGTTATGTGTGACATAGACAAGTTCAAAAGCGTCAATGATAGTTTTGGACACAGAAAAGGGGACGAAATCTTGAGAAGGATTGGACAGACCCTTAACAGCAAATTGCGTCTGTCTGACTTAGTCGGCCGTTATGGTGGAGAAGAATTTGTTATTTTGCTGCCTTTGACCAGCTCTCAAGAAGCTCTTGAGGTTTGTGAGAAAGTTAGGATAGATATAGAAAAGCAGAAAATGTTAGGCAGTGAGTTTCCATTGACCATGAGTTTTGGTATTTCCACATACCCAGACCATGGCACCAGTGAAGAAGAGCTTCTTGAAAAAGCTGACCAAGCCCTTTATTTCTCGAAAAATAACGGACGAAACAAAACGACTCTCTGGGATCCTAATATTGGTAACGAAGGGGTACGTTTTGACAAACTGGCTGGTATTTTAAGTGGGAATATTTCAAAAGACACAAGAAACGTACAAGCGATTGTAAATGTTCTGGGGATTATTCGAGAGTTGAGTACCCCCATCGAGCGTATGGCAGTTTTCATGGACAACTTGATTGATGTCACAGAAGCTACACAAGGTATCGTCCTGATTTATAAAGAGGGCAGATTAGAGCGTTGGTATGGAAAAGCAAAAGGCTCACCAGATTGGTTAAATCAGTTACCTCTAGATACCAATACTGTAGATGAGCTGGCAAATAAAGAACAAGGTGAGTACTACATTAACTGGAATGATTTAGACGATATCGACTTAGACAGTGGCATTCCTAAATGGAAGTCCATTATCTCAGTCCCGCAAAAGCTAGATCAAGGCGAAAAAGCTGTCATGATTTTCTCAGTCCCTATATCGGAAAAGGAATTTGATTTTGCCGATTACAATTTTGTAAGCACTATGAGTGGTTTATTGAACACTATAGCAATAAGGAGTTAGTATGTATATTAATCGTTTTTTGCCTGTCTGTAAGGCAGACATGGAAGAATTGGGATGGGATCAACTGGATTTCATCATTGTCAGTGCAGACGCCTATGTGGACCATCCTAGTTTTGGCCATGCGGTCATTTCAAGAGTTTTGGTAAATGCAGGTTATAAAGTTGGGATTATTCCTCAGCCAGATTGGAAAAAGGTAGAGGCTTTCAAAGTCCTAGGCAGACCAAGACTGGGTTTCCTTATTTCAGGTGGAAATATTGACTCCATGGTCAATCACTATTCAGTGAACAAGCGTATACGTGACACGGATAGTTTTTCACCGGGCGGCAAGATGGGACTTAGACCAAATCGCCCTACCATCGTCTATACCAACATGATTAAACAAGCCTACAAGAAGGTGCCTATTATTTTAGGGGGGATTGAGCCAAGTCTTAGACGTTTTGCCCATTACGACTACTGGGACGACAAAGTGAGACGTTCTATTCTCTTCGATGCAGAAGCTGACTTGCTGATTTACGGCATGGGGGAGCGCCAAGTTCTTGAAATTGCCGAATACTTGAACAATGGCTTTGAAGCCAAGTACATTCGGCACATTCCTGGCACGTGTTATGTAGCCGACCATTTGGAAGAAGTGTACAACTATATAGAAATTGAAAGTTATGAAGCGGTTAGTACGGACAAAAAGGCTTATGTCAAAGCCTTTAAAGTTCAATACGACGAGCAGGACCCTATCCGAGGAAAAACACTGGTACAAAAGCATAAAGACAAGTATGTGGTACAAAATCCACCTGTCATGCCTCTTAATACAATCGAGTTAGACGACGTCCATCAACTACCTTATCAGCGAAATTATCACCCAATGTATGAAGCGGCGGGCGGTGTTCCAGCCATTACAGAAATCAAGTTTTCTATCATCTCTGAGAGAGGCTGTTTTGGCGCCTGTTCCTTCTGTGCCTTAACGTTCCACCAAGGGCGTATTGTTCAGAGCAGATCCCATGAGAGTATTTTGGCAGAAGCTGAAAAGATTACTCAGGACCCTAAGTTCAAGGGCTATATACACGATGTAGGTGGACCGACTGCCAACTTCAGATTCCCAGCCTGCAGCAAACAATTGAAATACGGCGCTTGTAAGGATAGACAGTGCTTATACCCTGAGCCTTGCAAACACTTGAAAGTCGATCATAAAGATTTGATAGCCCTTCTCAGAAAGCTCAGAGCTGTGAAAGGGGTTAAAAAAGTATTTGTCAGATCAGGTATTCGCTATGACTACATGATGGCGGACAAAGATGATAAATTCTTTGAAGAATTTGTTGAACACCATGTCAGCGGTCAGTTGAAAGTAGCCCCAGAACACGTAGCGGATGAAGTATTAGACCGCATGGGAAAACCAGCTGGCAAAACTTATGACCTCTTTGTAGACAAGTTCTTTGCCATTAACAAAAAACTCTGTATGGAGCAGTATTTGGTTCCTTATTTGATGAGTTCCCACCCGGGCAGTACTTTAAAGAGTGCCATCCGATTGGCGGAGTATTTAAGAGACATTGGCTATCAACCTGAGCAAGTACAGGATTTCTACCCGACACCAGGAACGTTGTCTACAGCCATGTACTATACAGGTATTGACCCAAGAGACAATTCTACGGTTTATGTGCCAAAGACTTATGAAGAAAAAACCATGCAGCGGGCACTGCTCCAATACAGAAGACCTCAAAATTACGACATTGTCTACAAAGCTCTCATGATTGCGGAAAGACAAGACTTAATTGGCTTTGGTCCGAAATGTTTGATTCGTCCGAGGGAAGATCAGAAAAAGAGAGAGGCTATTAAAGGCCGCAGCGATTCCAGAAGAAAAGCAGAAGGTAAACTACCGTCTGGAGATAAGAACGTAGTGGCGAGTAAGCGACCGTCTGGAGATAAAAACGTAGCGGCAGGAAAACGACCGTCTAGCGATAGACCGGTTACGGCAGGCAAGAGTCCGTCGGGAGGTAAACCTGCAACGGCGGGTAAACGACCTACTGGCGACAGAAATTCCGCCCCTCAACATTCAAAAAAAACAGCAAGCTCCCAAAATTATAAGAAAAAAAAATAATTATATTCTGATTGGAAAAGTCATTAGAAAATGGATGTGCTATAATAAAAAACGGATGGCTAAACATGATCAACTTGACTTAATCGTATAAAGGGGAGATTTTGGTGTCTAAAGTAATTATTGATGGAAAAAATTTAACAGTAGAAGAAGTTGTACTCGTTGCAAGAAAAGGTTATAAAGTAGAATTAGATCCTAATGCTAGAGAAGCTATCGCTAAATCGAGAGCGATTGTTGACCGTTTTGTTGAAGAAAAACGCAACGTTTATGGCATTACAACAGGATTCGGTAAATTCTCAGATGTGGCTATTTCTCAAGAAGAAACAGAAGATCTTCAAAGAAATCTCATCATCAGCCACTCATGTGGTGTAGGTCCTAACTTCTCAAGAGAAATTTCAAGAGCAATCGTTTTACTCAGAGCAAACGCTTTGTCTAAAGGGTTCTCAGGCGTTAGACCTTCAACGGTTGAAACCTTAATTGAAATGCTCAACAAAGATGTTGTACCTTGTATTCCTGAAAAGGGTTCTTTAGGCGCATGTGGAGACTTAGCACCATTGTCACATATGGTTCTTGTGATGATTGGCGAAGGCGAAGCGATGTACCAAGGCGAAATCATGCCAGGTCGTGTTGCAATGGAAAAAGCAGGTATTCCTGTGATTACATTGACTTCTAAAGAGGGCCTTTCTTTGATCAATGGTACACAAGTTATGACGGCTACAGGTTGTTTAGCTGTATATGATGCTGTTCAACTTCTCAAGTTAGCAGATATCAGTGCAGCAATGTCAGCTGAAGCATTAGGCGGCATTACAGATGCATACGATCCTAGAGTTCACGCAATCAGACCACACTTTGGCCAAATTGATACTGCGGCGAATATGCTTCGTTTGCTTGAAGGCAGCGGCAATACCACACGTCAAGGTGAAGTACGCGTTCAAGATGCATATGCCCTTAGATGTGTACCTCAAATTCACGGTGCTAGCAAAGATGCAATCAATTATGTCTTTGACAAAGTGACTATCGAAATCAATGCTGTTACAGATAACCCATTAATTTTCCCAGACGATGAAGCTGCAATTTCTGGCGGTAACTTCCACGGACAGCCAATGGCATTAGCTTTTGACTTCCTTGGCATTGCTTTAGCTGAAATCGCAAATTCATCGGAAAGAAGAACTGAGAGACTCGTTAATCCACAACTCAGCAACGGATTACCTGCCTTCTTGACACCAAAAGGCGGTCTTCACTCAGGCTTCATGATCGCTCAGTATGCTGCAGCTGCTTTGGTTTCTGAAAACAAAGTATTGGCGCATCCTGCAAGCGTTGACTCAATTCCATCTTCTGCAAACCAAGAAGACCATGTGAGCATGGGTACAATTGCAGCAAGAAAAGCAAGAGACATTTTGGAAAATGTGAGCAATGTTATTGCCATTGAAGTCCTCAGTGCCACTCAAGGGATTGATTTTAAAGACCCTGCTAAATTAGGTAAAGGTACTAAACCTGCCTATGATGTTGTTAGAAAAGAAGTTGCCAAGTTAGTAGATGACCGTCCAATGTACATTGATATCAACAAAGTGGCTGAACTTGTGAAGTCACACGTCATTGTAGAAGCGGTTGAAGCAGCTATTGGCCAGTTAAAGTGCTAGGAGTGAATACAAGTGCAAAGCAGTGAAAAACCAATATTACCAATTGAAAAAATGAATCGCATCAATGAACTGGCAAAAAAGTCTAAGGCAGAAGGTTTAACCGATGCTGAAAAGGCTGAACAAAAGGTGCTCCGTGAGGAGTACCTTGCCAAGTTCCGTGAAGGTTTCAGACAGCAACTCGAAAATATTGAAGTTACTTACGTAGATGACATCAAGAATTAGTTCCTAAAAATATGGGTATCAATTCAAAAAAATGATGAGGTGAGGACAATGGCAGAGAAACAATTTGTTATTTTTAAGTTAGGCCAGCAAAACTATTGCGTTGACATCATGAATATCGGCGGAATCACCGAATACAAAGGAGCTACTAAAGTTCCTGAATCACCCTATTTTGTGGAAGGTGTCATCAATTTAAGAGGGAATATCATCCCAATCGTCAACCTAAAGAAGCGTTTCAACATTGCTGAGACGCGAAAAGCTGAAGACTGTCGTGTGGTGCTTTATAATTTGAACGGATCTGAAATCGGCTTTTTAGTGGATGAAGCCAATCAAGTTATCAAGATTGACAGTGAAAACATTGATCCAACGCCTGACATTATTAAGGGTGAGGATAAAGAGTACATTGACGGCGTCGGTAAAGTTGGGCAAGAAATAGTAATCGTACTAGATCTTGCGAAAATTTTGACCGAAAGCGAGCGCGACCAAGTGGTCCACTTGCAAATTTAGGTATTGGAGGAAGAGGTAAATGTCAGAAGTGAATTACAAAGAACTTCAAGAGAAATTGACACACAGCTTCACAAATGTTTGGACAAAGCTTACAGATGACCAGTTGGCTGAGATTGAAGTGATTTCTAGAGAGTACAAACACTTTTTAGACAACGGCAAAACTGAAAGAACATCTGCAAGAGAAATCGTTCGCAAGGCGATTGAAAACGGCTATCAATCAATCGACACTGTTATGGCGTCTGGTAAATTGACTGCTGGTACAAAAGTTTATGCCATCAACAAAGACAAATCTGTAGCCCTTTTCTACATCGGCTCTAAAGAAATGTCTGAAGGGGTTCACATCGTAGGCAGTCATATCGATGCACCGCGTATTGACCTTAAACCTTTCCCAGTGTATGAAGATGCTGACATGGCATTCCTCAAAACACATTACTACGGCGGTATTAAAAAATACCAATGGACAACTATTCCTCTTGCACTTCACGGCGTTGTCATTGACGGCGAAGGCAAGAAAATTGACGTATGTATTGGGGAAGACGACAACGATCCAGTTTTCGTCATCACAGATTTGCTGCCACACCTTGCTAAAGACCAATCGACTAAAACATTAGCGGACGGTATTACTGGTGAAGGTCTTAACGTTTTAGCGGGTAGCATTCCTTACGGCGACAAAGACACAAAAGACAAAGTTAAATTAAACTTGATGAGACTCCTCAACGAAAAGTATGGTTTCGGTGAAAAAGATTTCACTGTAGCTGAACTTGAAATCGTTCCTGCTGGCAAAGCAAGAGACGTTGGTCTTGACCGCGGCTTGATCTCTGCTTACGGTCACGACGACAGAGTGTGTGCTTACGCAAGTCTTAGAGCTATTTTCGATATTAAAGCAGTACCGACTAAAACTGCAATTGCTTATTTCTCTGATAAAG
Source organism: uncultured Peptostreptococcaceae bacterium (assembly GCA_964404895.1). Classification (GTDB taxonomy): domain Bacteria; phylum Bacillota; class Clostridia; order Peptostreptococcales; family Acidaminobacteraceae; genus JBGSUZ01. The sequence continues at coordinate 1,119,975 of CAYOLV010000001.1, forward strand.
AAGAAGTGGGCAGCATGGGTAATACAGGTGCTGAATCTGCATTCCTTGAGAATACCATTGCAGAATTGATCAACATGCAAACAAGCAACTACAGCGATTTAATGATCAGAAGATGCCTTGCAAACACAGAAGTTCTTTCTGCTGATGTTGGCGCTGGCTTTGACCCTAACTACGGCGAAGCTTACGACCGCAAGAATTCTGGCATGATTGGTTATGGCTTACAACTTGTTAAGTACACTGGTGCTAGAGGCAAGGGCGGCTGTAACGATGCTAACAGCGAATTTGTAGCGAAAGTGAAAAACATTTTCGATGCCAATAGCGTTATTTGGCAAATTGGCGAGCTTGGCAAAGTGGATCAAGGCGGCGGCGGTACAATTGCGTACATTTTAGCTAACAAAGGCGCAGAAGTAACAGATTGTGGCGTTCCAGTCCTTAGCATGCACGCACCATATGAAGTGATCAGCAAAGCTGACCTTTACATGGCAATCAAAGGTTACCACGCGTTCATGAACAGATAATTTAATACAAGAAACTTCGAACTGAACCTTGTTCAGTTCGAACACAAACCGCTGACAAAATGTCCCTTTGAAACCAGTGACATTTCTTTCGGCGGTTTGTTAGTTTCATAAATAAAAGCGAGAGGATTTCCTCTCGCTTTTTTAGTGGTGCCAATCCCTACGGCGAATGGTCTACCGAGGAGCACGCAGCTCAAAATGATTACTTTTACCCTTCAATATTATCGCTAAGGATAAAGTCTTTAAAAGTTTCAGATAAAGGAGACAATACTCTTTTTCGATGATAAACAAAGTAGAATTTTCGTCGAATGGAACCATCGCCAATTGGAATGATTTTTAATGCCTCGTCGCGGATTTCTTTTTGAATAGAACGGGTAGATATAAAAGAAATGCCAAGACCATACTCGACGAACTTTTTAATGGCTTCATTGCTTTCTACTTCTGCAATAATATTCAAGGCATCTGTATCGATGTTTCTCTCTTTCAAATAGTCCATGACAGCGGCTCTAGAACCAGAGCCTTCTTCTCTTAATATGATTGGGAGGGACGCAAGGTCTTCAAGAGACATTTCACTAAATTTTGAAAGTTCACCTTTAACAGGAATCACTAAAGCAATTTCATCGTCCATAACATCTATGTATTCTAACTGAGGTATTTCTTTTTTAGCCCCTACGATGCCAAAGTCGATTTCACCATTCTGGATTTTATCTAAGACCTGTTTGGTGTCATATTTCATCAGGTTATATTTAACCCCAGGGTAGGCTTTGCTGAACTTACAAATCATTTCTGTCAGGTAGTACAGTTCGGGAATAGAACTGGAGGAAATCTCTAAAATGCCTTCTATTTTTCCTTTAAAAGCGTTCAAAGAAAAATAGGCATGTTCTTTCTTATTTAAAATACTGATGGCATATTCATAAAGAATATCGCCTGCACGAGTGAGCGTAATGTTTTTATTCGTACGGTTAAAGAGTATGGTCCCTAGCTCAGATTCAAGCAGGTGAATATGATTGCTGATTGTAGGCTGTGTTAAATAGAGTTTGTCAGCCGCTTTTGAAAAACTTTTTAGTTTTGCTATAGTTACAAAACTTTCTAGTTGTTTGAAATCCAAATAAATCACCTCTGTAGTTTTAATATTACCACAAATAATTGCGTATTTAAAAATTATTTGTGATTACCTTATTTCTAGGGTAAAATTTAATCGAAGCGCTGTAAAACACAGCAAATTCTATAGGAAGCGGGGGCCACAATGGATAAATCAAAAGTGAAAGCTTTGCTTAAACAAAATGAAGGGCCCAAGTTGGATTTTAAAGAAAAATTAGACCTCTCCACAGAGTCGGGAAAGAAAGAACTTGCAAAAGACGTTCTTGCTATTGCAAATACCCAAGGTGGAAGAGGTCACATCGTATTAGGCATTAGAGATAAGACAAAAGAAGTGATTGGGGTTGAATCTGACGTCCATTTTGAAGAGCGCATACAGCAAGTTTTAGCTCTAAGGTGTGATCCGCCCGTAACCGTTCGGGCAGAAGAAGTTCAATATGAAAATAAACTATTAGTAGTCATTACTATTTTTAGAAGTTACAACAAGCCCCATCAAATGCTTCAGACGGGGGCTTTTTACCTAAGAAGAGGTTCGACGACGGACATGGCAAGAAGAGATGAAATTGCGGGAATGCTTCAATATAACGGCATGCTCAGCAACGAGAAAATTCCTCTTTTCAACCTGAGTTGCTCTGTACTCAATCGAAATTTGTTGATTCAATACTTAGAAAAACGCAGACTGGAAGATGAAATAGATAATGCGGATATGCTCTGCGAGTTGGGCATTTATCACTATGACTCTGACAGTTTGGAGTATTTTCCAACCATGGGAAGCTTACTCCTTTTTGCAGATGAACCTGAAAAATACATGCCCTATTTGGGTATTCAAATTATTAATCATTTAAACGATAGCGTTGAAACAACACATTTAGGTGGCAATATTCAAAGCTTGATTTTGCATTTGAAGGCTTACTTCACGGCGATGAAAAACCCATATCCCTATGAAGCAATTGTAGAAGCGGCTCAGAATGCCATCTTGCACCGTGATTATTTTGATCCTTCAAGATCAATTGTCATTTTATTGGCATGGGATACGGTTCAGATCAGCAATCCTGGCGCTGTCTTTGGCAATGAGAGGCTCTCTAATATTATGAATGAACCTAATCCTGGAAGGCGAAATCATTGGCTGTACCATCAAATGCTTATTTTTGATGAGAAACGCCAGTTTACAGGAAGTGGCCGCGGGCTGAAACTCATTCAAAATGCCTTTGCTGAAAAGGGTAAAGTTAAATTCCTAAACATTAGAAAAACAAATACCTTTAAGGTAATTATGCCTGGGTTTAACGCATTCAAATCGGAGGGACTATGAAGAAAAAAATAATGGTAATAGATGACGACCCTAACATTGTGGAGTTAGTCTCCTTATATTTAGAAAAAGAAGGCTATGAAGTCTTACCCTATACCTCTAGCAAGTTAGCGTTTGACAATTTCAAGAAAGATGCCCCAGCTTTGATTTTGCTCGACATTATGATGCCCCTCATGGACGGCTATCAATTTCTATCCGAGGTCAGAAAGTTCAGTAATATTCCAATTATCATGATTACCGCAAAAGGTGAAACTTTTGACAAAGTCTTAGGACTTGAACTGGGTGCAGACGACTATTTGGTTAAACCCTTTGATACCAAGGAACTCCTTGCCAGAATCAAGGCGGTCTTCCGTAGGTATGGCTCAGCAACAGAAGAGTCCCGGGTTTTGGTTATACCAGATTTGACCATCGACTTAGATAAATATACCATTACCTATATGGGGACCCAAATGGAATTGCCACCAAAAGAAATCGAGTTGCTGTACTTTTTATGCAACAATCCTAACAAAGTATTTACAAGGGAACAACTATTAGACAAAATTTGGGGCTATGACTACGTTGGAGAATCTCGAACAGTAGATGTTCACATTAAAAGAATTAGAGAAAAAATTGAAGGTTCCCATAGTTGGGAAATTAAAACTGTATGGGGCGTGGGTTATAAGTTTATTTTGTAATTAGGGGTCAATCATGAAAAAGACAATTTATCAAAAAATAACAGGCATTAACATTTTGGTCATCATCTTTAGCTATGCGCTTATTATGATTGGGGTAAATACTGCCCTAAATAATATGTTTTTAACCCAGCGTGAAGAAGTGCTGTTGGAAAAATCTAAGAGTTTTCAAAAAATATTTGACGAAGCCCAAGTAACTGGGATTATAGACATCAATAAAATCAATACAGAAATTGCCTCCCTTGAAAGCAGCTTTGGAGCCAAAGTCATTTTGTCGGACACTCAGGGAAAAGGAATAGAGAGCGATGCTCAAGTGGGTCAGATTATAGGTGAATCTAACTTGACCCCTGAGGATATTGCTTCAATATTTGAGGGTAAAACGGTTAAAATTAGAGGTTACATTAAAAGTATATCAAAAGATAAAATATTAGTTATTGGAACCCCTATCTATTTAAACGATAAACCAGCCTATGCTCTTTTTTTGACCTCCTCCATTCCAGAAATCAGAGCTGCGAACAAAAGTATCAACCTGATTGTATTAATTTCTTTGATGGTGTCAGCCTTCATCGCTTCCATTATGTTATTGCAGTTTACGAATCGAATGAACAGACAGATCAAAGATATGAATCAAGCGGCGAAATATTTAGCAAAAGGCAATTTTGATAAAACTATTCGAGTGGATCGAAACGATGAGCTTGGTGAACTTATGGAAAGTTTTAACCACATGGCGGAGGAACTTAAACGGTCAGAAATTATGAAACGGAATTTTATCTCCAATTTATCTCATGACCTGCGTTCGCCTTTACAGTCTATAACGGGCTATACTCGTGCAATTTTAGACGGCACTATCGACGAAACACGTCAAGACCGTTATCTGAATATTGTTTTAGATGAAAGTGAAAGATTAACAAAACTGGTCAATGACATTTTAGATTTGTCAAAGATGGAAAGTGGCCATATCAGTATTATGAAGAGTGATTTTGACCTGAATCAGCTCCTTATTCATGAACTGGACAAGTTTGAGTCTCGCATTATTGACAAAAATATACGGCTGACCATCCAACTTGAAGAGAGTAAAACCCTTGCTCATGGCGATGAAGAGGCCACTCGAAGAATCGTACACAACTTAATTGACAACGCCGTTAAGTTTGTTGAAGTGGATGGCATGATTGAGATACGTTCTGAGTTGGTAAACGATAAATTTGTGGTGGGCATACGAAACTCAAGTCCTTATTTGGAGGAGAAAGTTTTAGCCCAAATCTGGAATCGATTTGTAAAGCTAGACCATTCTAGAGGAGAAGTGAAATCTTCGTCGGGACTAGGTCTAGCCATTGTAAAAGAACTGGTCAAAGCCCAAGGTGAGAAAATTGAGGTTTATAGCAACCCAGAAATTGGGGTTCAATTTGTATTTTCTATGGCCAGCCAACTGTTTAAAGTCTAAGCATATTGCTTAGGCTTTTTTAATTGCGCCATTTAAAAGACAAATTGGCGAGAAGAGAGATCAGGTGGGTTAAGTTCTTTGTTAACGCATTTGTTATACACATTTACAATTTGTTCACAGCTTCTTCAAACTTCTTCGTTATAATGAACTAAAGTAAATCATTATAACGGGCATATCCATAAGGAAGTGAGACTATGTTTAACCGCTTGAAAGGTGAGAATTTAATCCGAATCGTCTTAAAAGAGAGAAAGTCGAATCCGCTGCTCTTTGACAATTTAGCCGATGATTTTTTTAAGCCTTCCTATACCAATGAAATTCAGTCTAGCAGCTTTAAAGTGGATATTTTAACCGATGAAAACGCTTATTATCTTCTCGCGGATTTGCCAGGGTATAGCATTGGAGACATACAGCTCCAATCAGAAGAACAGTATTTTACTATATATGCAAAGAGAGAGCCGAGCACACTTTATGCCCGTACATCTTGCTTAAGGAAAGAAAGATCTGAGGGCCATCTATTCAGACGGTTTATTATTGAAGACGTGAATTTCGAAAAATTAACTTATGAAATGACGAATGGGTTGTTGACCATCGTGTTGCCTAAAAAAAATAAAATTGGATAAAAATAAAGGAAAGGTGATTAGAATGAAAGTACAAAATGGAAACAAAACAGAAGACGATTTGCTCATTGAAAACGAATTTCAACAAGACAGAGCTGCTCAAGGCATCTGGCAAGACAAAGCCCCTGATTCGCAAACACCTCCCCTGAGAGAGTCAAACCCGACTGAAGGACTATCTTTAAATGATTCTAATAATGGCAATAAGAGCTTCGGCAAAAAGTGGCAGAAGACACTGGCGTTAGTGCTCATCGGTTCTGTGACAGGCGGGATGTCTATTGGGGCAGGCAGTGAACTTGCCAAGTCTCAACTTGGCGGGACAGGAATCTATGGAGCACCATATATAGAGTCCGCTGACCTGGAAAGTGCTCCTGGAACTGGGGAACAGACCATGGCGACTTTTAACAAAAATGACAAAGATATTGTAGACATAGTAGAAAGTGTGGGGCCAAGTGTAGTGGCAATAACCAGTAAAGTGGCCTATCAAGACTACTTTAATAATGTAAGTTACCAAGAAGGTGCTGGTTCAGGTGTCATCTTTAAAATGGATAGAGAAAACGTCTATATTCTTACCAATAATCACGTTATTGATAATGCAAAAGAACTGGTTGTAGAGCTTAAAAAAAATATCTACGCCAATGCCCAATTGGTAGGCAGAGACAAATCTACAGACGTAGCCATCATCAAAGTGTCTTTGAAAGATGTAGAATCTACTACAGCTAATTCCCTTAGAACTGCCGTATTTGGAAACTCTGACAGTATAAAAGTTGGTGAAACAGCCGTAGCAATTGGCAATCCTTTAGGTTACAGCAACTCAGTTACGGTGGGTGTCATCAGCGCTCTTGATCGTGAGTTGAAATCTCAAAATAGTTTAAAACTGATTCAGACAGACGCAGCCATCAACCCAGGTAACAGCGGTGGCGCTCTTGTAAACGGCAAGGGTGAAGTGATAGGGATCAACAGCATTAAAATTTCCAATGAGGAAGTTGAAGGTATTGGTTTTGCAATTCCAATCGATGCCATTAAACCGCTGATTGAAGAAATACTGACTAAGGGTTACATTGCGAGACCTTATCTGGGCATTTACGGTGCAGATGTTTCAAAAGAAGCGGCAGAGTTATATGAGATTCCTACAGGTGTGTTGGTGAGAAGTGTTGTTGAAAACTCAGGTGCCGCTCGAAGCGGGTTGGCTGCTGGAGATATTATTATCAGCATTAATGATACCAGAATTAATTCTATGGCAGATATCAGTTCTCTTTTAGCAAAACTCAAGGTTGGCGAAACTGTAAAAGTGAAAGTCGTTAGAGATCAGAGCAAACAATTGACCCTTTCAATTAAATTACAGAATTCAAACGAGTAGCCACCTTTTTAAATAGCAACTGAATGCAAACACTTTATTCCCCCCCATATAAATAGAGTGAAAAGAAGTCCTCAAATTGAGGACTTCTTTTATAATGTAATGACAATATCTATAAATTTGAGTAATTCTTGATCTGGGGTAATGTATTTTTCGGAAAGTGTTTCGAAATATTGATCATTTCTTTTTTGAGTAAAGAAGTCGTTCCACTGTTCTTTGAGCTCTCTGTTGTCCTTTTGAATGAATACAGCATAGTATTGGAACTTGTCTGTTAAAGGAGCAGGATTGACTCTAAAGGCTTCAGGAGACTCTTTGTATCGAGCGACGACAGAAAGGGCATCGTCTATAAAAACATCACACTGACCTGATTTAACGGCGCTGACAGCAGCTGTACGATTTGGAAAGCCTTCAATTTGTGCACTGGAAAACTCACTTCTAGCAAATTCAGCATACTTGGTATATTCTATGACTGCAATTGAAGTCGTTTGTTGATTGAGCTGTTGTTTGCTGATGACGGGTGAATCTTTGCGAATTAACAGTATTGGGTAAGTTTTGGTATAAGGATCGCTTAGATCGTATAGGGTTTGCTGTTCTTCCGTAATAGGCAGGGAAGAGATGGCGCAGTCAATTTCTCCGCTAGAAAGAGCTTTGAAAATAGTAGACTGGTCATACCATATGATTTTCACAGATCGACCACTAAACTCAGAAAAAGAGTTCACAATATCCACTGTAATACCTGTTGGTACTTGCTCACTACCTTGATATTCCCATGGCTTGTGGTCAGGAATCATACCGATTTTTATTTCAGAATCGGGACTGAGTGAACAACCGCTAAGCCAAAGGATTGAAAGGCATAAGATAAAGAATAACTTGCCCCATTTATTCATAAAAATCACTCCTTGAACTACTCATACCCTAATTGTTAGAAAATTCATAAAAAACTTATTTTAATGTTTTTAAAAAAAAATAATCAAAAGTACTTGCCAGTTTTTTTTGCATATGTTAAGATAACTTTGTTGTCAAATGAGCCGAAGTGGTGGAATGGCAGACACGCTTGACTCAAAATCAAGTGGGAGACCGTGCCGGTTCGAGTCCGGCCTTCGGTACCAAATTGAAAAATCCTTGCGAGAAATCGTAAGGATTTTTTTTTTGAAAAACGGCAGTGATCCAAGTTGAGGGACTTAAGCTAATTTAGAGGCAGACAACTTGTTGCTCATCTGCGTTTTTTCAGGTATAGAAGATTCAGTTTAATGCTAAAATAGAATTACACTTGATAGAAGAGGATGTGTTGAACTGTATATGCGAAAATATGACCAAGATAATTCAGAACTTGTTAATTCAATAGTATGTGCCATCGATATATTAGGATTTTCTCAGATGATTATAGATTCGTGCAGTAAAGGTTATGGCAATCAACTGTTAAAAGAAGTCAGCTATTTGATCAACAAGAATAAGCAGTGTATTATTCCTAATAAGTACAGTCGTGGCAAAATAAAAATTTATACAGACAATATGATTGTGGGTTATCCTATTAATGACGATGGTGAGGCGGAGTTAAACGAAATTTTTGACAACGTTTCAGAGTATCAGTTTAACCTGTCATTAGATGGGCTTTTTGTCAGAGGTGGAATAAGCGTTGGAGACTTTTATATTAATGACGATATTGTCTTCGGGCCTGCGCTCCTAGACGCCCATTATACAGAGAGTGCCTTAGCATGTTATCCGAGAATTGTATTAGATGAAAAAACTGCAAATAAATTAAAAAAATATATGAGTGATTATGATAGTTCCACTCAACATAGCAAAATACTGGTGGATAGTGATGGTCAATTGTTCTTAAATTACTTGAATACTATATTTAAGTACTATACAAAATGTAATAATGAGTATGAGTTTGAAATTATCAAGATTAACTTATTGTTCAGACATAAAATGAAAATAGAAGAGATGCTGAATCTTCATAAAGAAAACATAAAAGTTTGGGATAAGTATGTATGGATTGCTAATTATCACAATTATTTTTGTAATTTGAACTTCTATGATGAAAAAGAGCTTCAGATTGAGAAAAACAGTCTGCTTTCATGGCCCGAGGAAATTTCAAAAAAATGGTTGCTCAATCATTATTAAGAGAATGGATTTATAAATCCATTCTCTTTTTTGTTCGTATGTTTTCGAATACGAAAAAATATTTACAAAATGATAACATAAATGATTGACAACGAAAATAAACGAGCGTATATTAAAATTAATCGAAAGCAAACAAAACATATCAATCAAAAACGGAATGTGATAGACTAAACTAAAACATCATTTGTTAAGGCCCATCACATGAGAAAAAGGGAGCGATCAACATGTTTGCAGAAGAAAGAAAAAGAGAAATCCTGAGACTATTAGGTATTCATAAAAAAGTAAAAACTTTGGAACTTTCCCAACTGTTTAACGTATCAGAACCCACCATTCGCCGCGACATTAACGAAATGGAAGAGTTGGGTTTATTGGTAAGAACCCACGGGGGCGCCATCGGCATTGATCCTGTGGAAGATGAACCGAGTTTCACGGACAAAATGGATCGTTTCAGTCATGAAAAAGATGTTATTGGACGCCTAGCGGCAAGTTTGATCAAAGACAATGATACCGTCGTTCTAGACTCAGGAACAACAACAGTAGCCATCGCAAAAAACATTAAAGCGAAAAATGTCACTGTAATCACAAACTCACTGGATGTGGCAGCTGTTTTAGAAGACAACAAAGAAATTGAACTGTTTATGACAGGTGGTCAAATCAGATGGAACACCAGAGCCATGGTAGGCGTTGTGGCAGAAAAAGCCCTGAGTGCTTTTAGAGTCAATCTAGCCTTTGTCGGAGTCAACGGTTTCAATGAAAAGGGTTTTACAACACCCAACATGATTGAGGCACAAACGAAAAAGAAAATGATCGAAATTGCAGATCGGGCATTTGTCGTAACAGATAGCAGCAAATATGGAAAAACTCAATTTTGTTTGATCTCAGAACTTGAAGGGGTAAGCGGTATCATTTCAGATGAACACCTGCCTTCAGAATTTATTGCAATCTGTGAACAAAAGGAAATCGATGTGATAGTGAAAGTTGGTGAAAGCATTGATCGTAACCGTAACACTCAATCCAGCCATTGACAGAACTGTAACTGTGGAGTCATTCTCCATCGACAAAGTCAATCGGGTAAAGGGCATCCAGAGAGATGCAGGTGGAAAAGGGATAAACGTTTCTAAAACCATCAAAGCTTTAGGTGGAACGTCAAAGGCTGTTGCCGTATTAGGTGGCAGAAATGGCGAATGGATTTTAGAAGAGTCTAAACGGCTGGGACTGGATTTGGTCACCGTACCAGTTGAAGGGGAGACGAGAGAAAACATTAAGATTGTGGACCCCGTTGAACTGAAGTATACAGACCTGAACGAAAGCGGACCTTTAGCCGATGAAGACATGGTGAACAGGTTGCTGGCAGACATTCAAAACAGTGTTGGTGAAAAGGATTATTTGGTTTTGTCAGGTTCAGCTTTGCCGGGCATGCCAGAGGATATTTTCAAAAGAATTATTGAATCGGTAAAAGGCAAAGACGTCAAGGTCATAGTAGACGTAGACGGAGACTATTTAAAGTATGCCATTGAAGCCAAGCCCTCTTTAATCAAACCCAATATTGACGAACTGGAAGCCTACTTAGGCAAGACCTTAGAAACTGAGGAAAAAATTGTTGAAGCGGCAAAAGCTTTGATTGAAAAAGGCATTGAAAATGTAGTGATTTCCAGAGGCAAAGAAGGTCTGATCTGGGTCGATGAGAAACAAATCATTACAGCAAACGCTATAACTGTAAATGTTAAATCCACTGTAGGTGCTGGTGATGCTGTTGTAGCTGCATTGGTAACGGGTCTCAGTCAAGAAAAATCAAAAGGTGACATTGTAAAGTTAGCCATTGCAACTGCAACTTCTGTGGTTATGACGGAAGGTAGCAAAACAGGGACTTTAGCGAATTTGGAAGCTTTTGAAAAACAAGTGGAAGTGAATGTGTTCCATAAATAAGCCGATTGGTCAGGAGGTCTAAAATGATCCAAGAGTTATTGAAAAAAGAATTGTTCCTGCCAGAGCTTCAAGCCACGACTAAGCGAGGTGCAATTGAAGAAATGGTTTCAAAGTTGGACGAACTGGGTCTGTTAAACGATAAAGCGGCCTATCTCCAAGCGGTACTGGACAGAGAAGCAGAATACAGCACAGGTATTGGCATGGGCGTTGCAATTCCTCATGGGAAATCCAAAGGGGTTAGTACACCAGGTCTTGTATTTGCCAGAAGTCAAGCAGGTGTAGATTTTGACTCAATGGACGAAAAACCTACTTATCTTCTGTTTTTAGTCGCTGTACCTGAAGAAAGTGCAGATACCCATTTAAAAGTACTTAGCAGTTTATCTAGAAAATTAATGCATCAAGAAGTCAGAGAGTCACTCATGAACGCAAGTTCATACGAAGCAATTATTCAAATATTAGAATAAGCCAACTCATATGTTTCGGGGGCTTCGAGCCCCTCAACACACCATTCGCACAGCGACTGGTAACACTAAGGGGGAAATTTTATGAAAATTGTTGCAGTAACAGCTTGTCCAACGGGGATAGCCCATACTTACATGGCTGCGGAAGCCCTTCAAATCGCTTCTAAAGAGAAGAACATTGAAATAAAAGTTGAAACTAGAGGTTCAGTTGGGGCTGAAAATCCACTCACAGATGAAGACATCAAAAATGCTGACGCAGTCATTGTAGCAGCTGACACCAGTACACCAATGGAAAGATTTGCTGGTAAAAAAGTGATAGAAGTCTCAGTAAAAGAGGCAATCAAAGACGCAAAAGGTCTGATTGAAAAGGCACAGAATGCACCCGTTTATGGTAAAGCATTAATGGATCAAGTTCAAGAAATCAAAGAAGAAAATAAAGCTAAACAAAATAGTATTTACAAGCATTTAATGTCGGGCGTTTCCTTTATGATTCCATTTGTAACAGCAGGTGGTATTTTGATAGCCCTTTCATTTGCTTTCGGTATTGAAGCGTTTAAACAAGAAGGAACCCTTGCTGCAGCACTTATGACCATTGGTGGCGGTAATGCATTTGCCCTTATGGTTCCAATTTTGGCAGGTTACATTGCATTCTCCATTGCTGACAGACCAGGTTTAGTACCCGGAATGGTTGCAGGGATGTTGGCATCATCTATTGGTGCAGGATTCCTTGGGGGTCTTATTGGTGGTTTCTTAGCAGGTTACACTGTTGTCTTCTTGAAAAATCTTATCAAGTTGCCTAAATCTATGGCTGGTCTTATGCCTGTTCTAATTTTACCAGTTCTCAGTACATTATTTGTAGGTTTAGTCATGATTTATGTATTGGGTGGCCCAGTAAGCGCTATCAACGCAGGTCTTAACAGCTGGTTATCATCTCTCAGCGGTACAAATGCAGCCTTCCTAGGTTTGATTCTTGGTCTTATGATGGCATTAGACATGGGTGGTCCAGTCAATAAAGCGGCGTATACTTTTGGTGTAGGCACATTGGCAGCTGGTCAACCATCGGCAGTTATGGCAGCAGTTATGGCAGCAGGTATGGTACCTCCTTTGGCATTAGCACTTGCCACAACGATTGCAAAGAATAAATTCTCTGAAGATGAAAAAGAAGCGGGTAAAGCCGCATGGGCACTGGGTGCATCCTTTATCACTGAAGGCGCAATTCCATTTGCGGCAGCTGACCCAGCTAAAGTTATTCCTTCAATCATGATTGGTGCAGGTATTACAGGCGCATTGTCAATGACATTCAACTGTGGACTTGCGGTTCCTCATGGTGGATTATTTGTACTTGCAATCCCACACGCAGTAACGAATTTACCATTATACTTGGTATCCATTATTGTGGGTACAGTTGTTTCTGCAGTGATATTATCGGCTTTAAAAACAAAGAAATAGGAAGCTCAGGGCATTGAGCCCTTCGCTTCCTCCCAGATTTGCTTCGCAAATGGGATAAATAAGGAGCTCAGGGCATCGAGCCCTTCGCTTCCTCCCGGATTTGCTTCGCAAATGGGATAAATAGAATTTTCATTCCTGTAAGGAGGAAGAAAAGTGAAAGGTATTCCAGCATCAGAAGGCATTGGCGTTGCACCAGTCTTGATGATCGAAGTTCAAGAAATGGTGATTGAAACCCATACAATAGAAGATGTTGAAGCAGAAGTGGCTCATTTTAGAGCCGCTTTAGCTTCTGTAGAAGTACAACTTGAAAATTTAAGAATTGAAACAGCGAAGCACGTTGGAGAAAAGGAAGCGGGCGTATTTGAAGCCCACAAAATGTTTCTGCAAGATCCGGAATGGGTTGGGCAAATTGAAGCGTTGATTCGAAAAGAAAAAAAAGCCTCCAGTTATGCGGTGGAAAAAGTCACTCAAGGGTTTATTCAATTATTCGAAGCTATTGAAGATGCTTATTTGAGAGAACGGGCAGCTGATCTGAAAGATGTGAGTCAGCGGCTTTTAAGAAGACTTTTGAATCTGCAGGAAATGGATCTTAAGAACTTAGAAAAACCGGTCATTCTCGTTGCAAAAGATTTACAGCCTTCACAAACGGCGAGCCTAGACAAAAATAGAGTCATCGGTTTTGTGACGGAAATGGGAAATACCACTTCTCACACTGCCATTATTGCCAGAACTTTGGGAATCCCAGCAGTAGTAGGTCTTTCAGGAATTCTGAAAAACGTTAAAAATGGAGATCTCTTGGCAATTGACGGTTCTACGGGGGATGTGATCATCGCACCAGAAGAAAAAGAACTTGCTGATTTTGAGAATAGAAGAAAAAACTATTTAAACAAACAAAGTATTTTTGAAACAGTCAGAGGTCTTGAAACCATAACTTTAGATGGACGTCAAATCGAAGTTGCAGGGAATATTGGCAAGCCCAAAGATGTGGCACTGATTGTCTCCAATGACGGCGAAGGCATAGGTCTTTTCAGGAGTGAATTTGTCTTTATGGACAGAGAAACCCCTCCAACGGAAGAAGAACAGTTTGAAGCTTACAAGCACGTCCTTGAAACCATGGGCGGCAAGCCTGTTATCATTCGTACATTAGATGCAGGCGGCGATAAGCATATTCCTTATCTCAATATTGACGAAGAAATGAACCCGTTTTTAGGGTATAGAGCGATTCGTATTTGTCTCGATGATCAAGAACTTTTCAAAACCCAATTGAGAGCCATTTTCAGAGCTAGCGTTTACGGTAAAGCTAAAATCATGTTCCCTATGATTGCCCGTGTGGAAGAAGTTAGACGGGCAAAAGAAGTGGTGGAAGCAGTTAAAGAAGAACTGAGAACTGAGGGCATTGCCTTTGACGAGCAAGTTCCCGTTGGAATTATGATAGAAGTCCCATCTGCAGCGGTTATGGCAGATGTGCTTATTGAAGAAGTAGACTTTTTCAGCATAGGAACTAATGATTTGACTCAGTACACTTTGGCAGCGGACCGTATGAATGAAAAGCTTGGCGAATTGTATTCTACTTTTGACCCTGCAGTTATTAGACTGATTGCAAAGGTTATTCAAGCGGGGAATAAAGCGGGTAAAATGGTTGGAATGTGCGGTGAAGCGGCAAGTGATCCTAGACTGATTCCCCTTTGGTTAGGTCTGGGCATGGACGAGTTCAGCGTCTCTCCTTCTAAAATTTTAGAGACTCGTTACAATCTTCGAAAATTAAATCAGTCGCAATTGGAAACAGTTGTGGAAAAAGTGCTATCATCGAAAAGTAAGGACGAAGTCAAAGAGATTTTAGAGGTCGTTTATAAGGAGGCATACAATGGTTAAAGAAATAGTCACGCTTATTGCAAAAGAAGGGTTTCACGCAAGACCTGCTTCAATGTTCGTTAAAATGGCAAATGGCTATCAGTCTGAAATTAGCCTGACATATCAAGATAATACTGTCAACGGCAAGTCCATTATGGGGATTTTAACCCTTGGTGCGGCTTGTGGCAGTGAAGTGATAATTGCTGCAGTCGGTGAAGATGAAGCGGAAGCCGCAAGTGCCTTAAGTGCATTTGTAAAAGAAATGGAATAGGTTTTAAAAAATATATAGTTACTAAAAAGATTACTAGAAAAATCCGTCTCTTAGAGGCGGATTTTTTTGTTGGATACATATATAATGAAATCAGATAGGACAAATTCTGTCATGAGGAGCAACTATATGAAACCACAGCAAATTTTAATTGTAGATGATGAAGTGAAAATTAGAGACGTGATTAAATCCTATTTGGAAAAGGATGGGTATATTGTTTTTGAAGCTGGGGACTGTGCACAGGCTCAAAAATTATTGGATAACAAGCAACCCGATTTAATGATTTTAGATTTGATGTTACCAGATATGACTGGGGAAGCCTTTTGCAAGAAAATCAGAAAGACATCCAGAATACCCATCATTATGCTGACGGCAAAGGTAGAGGAGATGAATATTTTAGAAGGGCTAGACATGGGGGCGGACGACTATGTGACTAAACCATTCAGTGTGAAACAATTAGTGGCGAGAGTTCAAGCCCTGCTTCGCAGAAGCAGTTCAGAAGTCATGCCCCTGACCAATCAACTCAGTTTTAACAACGGCGAATTAGTCATTGAGCCATTGAAACACGAAATCAAAAAGCAGGGCGAAGTGGTGGCTTTGACCCCTAATGAGTTTAAGATTCTCATGACTTTAGTTGCCTATCCGAGTAAAGTATTTACCCGAGAAGAGCTCATTATTGCCGCCCTCGGAGAAGACTTTGCAGGCTATGACCGCACGGTGGATACTCACATTAAAAATATCAGGCAAAAAATAGAAACAGATCTTAAATCTCCTAAATATGTGCTGACAGTTCACGGCGTGGGCTATCGATTTGGCGGTGAGTAAATGTATAAACTCAGAACGAAGCTGACGGCAGCGTTTGCCGTAACAGCAATACTTTGCGTCATTCTCATTGGTGTATTGTCAAATCTTCAACTGGAATACCATTTTAAGGAGTACGTCAAGCAAAATCAAAATCAGAAGAACTACGAAATTATTCAGTTAATGGCATCGGTTCATGACAAAGAGACTGGGTGGAACGTTCAAACCATTGAAAGTATTGGCATTTTTGCTTTTAAACAGGGGTTGCTTATACAAGTTTTTGACGAGAAGAATCAGTTGATTTGGGATGCTTACAACAATGAAAATATCCAGTCGGCCAGTCAAAGTATGGGGGACTATAACTCTGCAGACGCACCTCATATCTCGCAAACTTTTCCAATGATTAAAAATGGAGAAAAGCTTGGCAGTGTAACCATCGCCTACGATGAACCCCTTTCTTATAATCAATTGGATCTTCATTTTATTCGAACTTTAAATCAAATATTTATTGTAGTGGGGCTCCTTTCTTCAATATTAGCCATACTTTTTGGTGCCTATATGTCAAAGCGCATCAGTTTGCCCATTACAAAGGTTATTCAAACCGCCCAATCCATTGCTAAAGGCACATATAACGACAGAGTCCATGAAGAATCCAATACCATAGAAATTAAGCAGCTAACAGAGACGGTCAATCAGCTGGCTCTGACTTTGGAGAAGCAGGAAAACTTGAGAAAACGATTGACTGGGGACGTGGCTCATGAACTCAGAACCCCTCTAACCACCATTCAAAGCCATCTTGAGGCGATGATTGATGGGGTGTGGGAACCTTCGCTAGAGCGCCTGACCAGTTGTCACGAGGAAATAACCCGCATTACAAGATTGGTCAGTGATTTAGAAAAGTTGGCTCATTTTGAAAGTGAAAATATGATGCTTCATAAAGAAGCATTGAACTTAGAGGAGCTGCTCCATCAGCTTACAATGACCTTTGAGTCAGCTTTTTCTCAAAAGAAAATCAATGCCCAAATCTTCTGTGACCACAGTTCGCTATGGGGAGACAAAGACAAAATCAGCCAAGTGGTTATTAACGTATTGTCAAACGCAGTGAAGTTTACACCAGAAGGGGGAACTATTACTTTAAAGGGACAGCAACTTCCTGGTGGCGTTGAACTGGTCATATCAGATACGGGAGTAGGTATTTCGGAAACCGACCTGCCTTTAATTTTTGAAAGATTCTACCGTGCAGACGTTTCTCGAAATAGAATGACAGGTGGCTCTGGCATAGGTTTATCCTTGGTAAAAACCATAGTTGAAGCCCACGGTGGCACTGTAGAGGTTATGAGTCAGGTGAATCGGGGCACCACTTTTAAATTTTATTTTCCAAAGGGCTAATCTTCATAAAATCTACATTAAATTTTGAGATACTCAATCTAACAAATACACCTTAGGGGTATTAATGAGGAGGCTTTTTATGAAAAAAATAATTTTAGCATTATCGGTCATAACACCGCTGGTCTTAGCGGGTTGTGCTCAAACTGATGTGGTTGCCAAATATTCTGTGACTTCTTTTGAATCGATTTTAAGTGCTGCACCGAGTCCAGTTGCCTTTGATGAAGTCAATAACGGTTGGGCTTTGAAATCTCCAGGGGGCGAAAGTTTTACTTGGGGCAAAGATTTCAGCACGGCCAATACTCCAGATTTAATGATGTCATTGGACGCGACACCTTTTCTTAATGCAGGACTTAAACCTGATACATTAGATCAAGAGATGTACTTATTTGACGCTGCAAGCAACACTCTTATGATTCATGCTGAGGCAGGGGAAGAAGTTTCTAAATACAATGGGGAGCCCCAGCCTATAGATGGATTCAAACTGTTGGTGAAGAACCATAGAGATCGAATTGGCTACCATGAAGTTTTAGACCATTACGGGGTAAAACTAGGTGATGGCAATATGGTAGAATGGGCAAAAGACATGGCGACTAATGACAAAGACCTTGTTTTTGTATTGAATCCGCAACCTCTTATTGAGGCAGGGGTAGATCCTGCAAAAGTAGAGGAATGGATTTTTACACAAGTTGAAGTCAAAAATGATCAAGGACAAACGGAAATGGTAGACAAGTTCCTCAAACCTTATGATTTTAAATAAGCCATGAAATGTAGGTGATGCAGATGCCCAAAATTGTAAATAAAACATTCCAAATAGATGGAATGACCTGTGGTCAATGTGAAAAGATTATACAAAAGAAGCTGATAAAAGAAGAAGGTATAGTCAGCACTGAGATTAGTTACAGCAAAGGGACTGCAACGATTGTGTACGACCTTGAAAAAATCAGCGAGGAACGCATTCACAAAATCGTTCAGGACGCAGGTTATGATTTCAAAACTATAAATCACTCAAATAATGTAAAACCTTCGATTAAAACTTTTCAATGGGCAGGTATTGGAGTTGTTTTGGCAGCCTTTATACTTCTGATTCAGCTCACCATAGGCTTTAATTTTATTCCTGAGCTCAGTGTGCAAATGAGTTATGGCATGTTGTTTGTTGTTGGACTTTTAACTTCGGTTCACTGCATTGCCATGTGTGGTGGCATCAATCTTTCTCAGTGTCTGGTTCCCAGAGAAAACGGAACATTCACAGCGGATTGGAGACCCAGTTTTCAATACAATTTAGGAAGAGTGCTGTCTTATACTATTATAGGTGGCATAGTTGGGGGCCTTGGGTCGGTCATACAATTTACTGGAAGTGCTAGAGGTCTGATTGCTATTCTCGCAGGACTTTTTATGATGATTATGGGCATCAATATGCTGGGTATTTTTCCTTTCTTAAGAAAAGTTCAAGTCAGATTGCCCTCAGGACTGCGCCAGAAATTACTCGGTAAAAATAAGAGTAGAGGTCCTTTGGTGATAGGTATTCTCAATGGACTCATGCCCTGTGGACCCCTTCAAGCGATGCAACTCTATGCTCTAGGAAGTGGCAGCGTCCTTTCAGGTGCCTTGTCCATGCTGTTCTTTAGCTTAGGAACAGTACCTCTCATGTTTGGATTTGGTCTATTGAGTACCTATATGAGCAAGAATTTCACTAAAAATCTATTGAAACTCAGTGGTCTTTTGGTTGCTTTATTAGGAATTATTATGATGGGAAGAGGTTTCAACTTAAGCGGATTGGGTTTGCCGTCTATGGCTAGCCTCCAAGAAGTGGTTCAAAGCAGTAATGCTTTAAAGTCAGATAGTCCCTCTGCAATTGCCAAAGTTGAAAATGGCGTTCAAGTGGTGACTGGCGAAATTCAATCAAGGGCGTATCCCAATATGGTCGTAAAAAAAGGCATTCCTCTTCGCATAAATTTTCACGCAGAGGAGAGTCAGATTAATGGCTGTAACGGAACACTGGTCATACCAGATTATGGGATTCAACTCGATTTGAAACCTGGTGACAATTATGTTGAGTTTACACCGTCAGCTTCAGGAAAATTAGTTTATACTTGTTGGATGGGCATGGTGTCTGGCGAAATTGACGTTGTAGAGGAGTTAGAGCAAAAGTAATTTATGAATGGCGCCTTATAAAAAGAGCAAACCTTGAAAAGGTTTGCTCTTTTTATTTAGCCCATTTCAGAAGTATGTGAAGGTGAAAACGGAAGGTCATAGGGCTTGAAATTAGCATCGATATATGAAAAAAGGATTAAAAAAAGCCACAATTGATTGAATTTATGTTAAATTGATATATACTTTAATATGGCTAACAGTATATAAATATGAATTGAAGAAACTGATTTCCAATGATGTGAAGGATATAAAGGAGTTTTAAATGAAAAAATTCTATGGTTTTTTATTGGCACTTGTAGCAGTTATGGCCTTTAAGTGGTCGGTGTATTACAACATGGTTCAGACACCAGGGGGGCTGGCTCTTCCAGTATTACTCACAGTCGTCTTTACCATTTG
Source organism: uncultured Peptostreptococcaceae bacterium (assembly GCA_964404895.1). Classification (GTDB taxonomy): domain Bacteria; phylum Bacillota; class Clostridia; order Peptostreptococcales; family Acidaminobacteraceae; genus JBGSUZ01. The sequence goes on from CAYOLV010000001.1 coordinate 1,139,796, forward strand.
GCTCTTTTTATTTATGAATAAGGTTTTCAAAACCCGTGGAGACGTGGTCTTCATCGTTTTATACACTATTTTTTCAATTATTTTCTTGGTGGATGTTGTCTATTACAAGCAGTTCAATGCGCGGGCATCAGTCATCATTCTTCATCAGTTAGGACTGGTTGGAGATGTTAAAAGCAGTGTTAATGAGTTAATCACGATCCATCATTTCGTAGCCATCTTAGACATTCCGCTCTGGATTGCTTTAACTGCCTACATTAAAAGAGCTAAATTGGATGTTAAAATCAATATGAAAGTTCTTTCTGCACTTCCAATTACACTTGCCTGTATTCTTGTGATTACACCGTTTAGAGCAACTTTTTCTGAGACAGTTGTAAAAAGAGAGTTTTTCAGCTACCACGTGATGGATGTCATTTCCGCAACGACAGGTGCTGGAGGCGGTGAAGTTAGTGAGAACGATTTGCTTGCAGAAATCAATTACAGAAACAAAATTTATACAGATGAGTCGGCACTCAAAAAATTAAAGTACAACGCTGTGGCACAGGGCAAAAATTTGATTGTCGTGCAAATGGAATCCTTCCAAAATTTCGTAATCAATTATGAATACAATGGGCAGGAAGTCACGCCGAACTTAAATGCGTTAATCAAAGATCAGTCTATTTATTACAATAATTACTATGAACATTTAGGATTAGGAAATACTTCGGACGCAGAATTTGCAACGAATAACAGTGCCTATCCTACGGCCTATGGTCAGTCGTATGGACTTTACACAAATAATACCTTTAGAGGTTTGCCATGGCAGTTGAGAGACCAAGGCTACAAAGCAATGGCTTTCCATGGATATAAACCTGAATTTTGGAACAGAGAAGCGGCTTACCCTGCTCAAGGGTTTGAGAAGTTTTACAGTGAAGTGGACTACAATGTAGACGAGAAGTTAGGCTTAGGGATTTCAGATGTTTCGTTCTTTAAGCAAAATATTCAGTTTTTAAAAGAACAGAAACAACCGTTTTACAGTTTCATGATCACGCTTTCAAACCACCATCCATTCCAAATGCCTAAAGAGTATCAAGGCATTAAATTAAGAGATGAAGAGTCAGGCACATTGGTAGGGGATTATCTGAACGGCATTAATTATACAGACAAAGCTATCGGTGTGTTCATTGAAGAACTAAAAGCAAACGGGTTGTATGACAATTCTATTATCGTCTTCTATGGTGATCATCATGGTTTGAATACCAGCGATGAAGAATCTAAGATTGTTCTTGAAAAAATGTTTGGACGACCCGTTTTATTTGATGATATGTTAGAAATTCCTTTGATTGTTCATATGCCAGGTTCTGGTATTACTGAGACGGTTGAGACAATCGGCTCTCAAATCGATTTCTTACCTACAATTTTAAATTTACTTGGCGTTAAAAATGACAACTATTTGATTTTTGGAAAAGACTTAAATAACAGTCCGTTTGAAGGCAGTTACGCGGCTTTCCAACGCTATGTGCCATACGGTTCATTTATCAGTGACAAGTACATCTTTGAAATGTCTAATGATTTTGTCTTTGAAAATGCAAAGGCATATGACAGAATTACGAGAGAACCTGTTGACATTAATCTCTGTTTGGAACTCTTCAATAAGGCAAAAGCTGACTTCGAAAAATCGAAATACATTATGGACAACAACTTATTATCAAAGGCAACTACTTATTTAGGTGATCAATACAACCCTAATAAAAAAGTGGTGCTCAATGTGAAGTCAGAATTCATTCCAACCAGTGGCGGTACGGTAAATGAAATCAAAGACACAAACACCCTTGAAGCTCTTGAAGACAGTTATAAGCGAGGCAGTAAAACTATCGGAATTGACTTCAGTTGGACTCAAGACAATGAAATCGTGGCATTGAAAAGCTGGGACGATGCTGCTGCTTTATTTGAGCAACCCTTGATAGATCAAAGCTTAAATGCTTTTATGACAGGCAAGTTAAAATCTGAGTTAACACAAATGGATTTGCGTCGTGTATTAGATTGGTTAAGCGTTCACGAAGATGTGGTACTCTTAGCGGAACCGAATGAACGCACTGTTGATTTTGCCAAGTACATTCATTCTAATTTTGAGGACGCTGAGAAGCGAATTGTATACCGTGTTCAATCTATAGATGAGTATAAGGAGTTGAGTAAATTAGGCATTACCAACATCATGATTGACTTCACCACTTATGAAGGCAATGCTTACGACATGGTCAACTTTATTAAGGCAAACCCAACCTATGGGGTTATTGTGGACAAAACAAAAGTATCTTTCAATCAAATTCATGAAATTACACAGTGCACAAGCTTCTATAATCGATTTGATGCAGGGTACAAGATTAACTAAAGAAACAAATATTCAATTTCGATATTTTCAAATGAATTAAATTATCAGTTATAATGCATGAAGAGGTTCTGATTGGGCATATAGTCCACAGGCCTCTTTTTTTAGAAAAATCGTAATGCATACTTTTTAGAAAAATTTTAATCAATAATGGAACTTTTTAAAAACACTCAACGTCTAAGTACTAGAATACACTCAGAAAGGGGTGATCCTGTGGAACGAATACTGATTGAGAAAAGTTTGCAAGGCGACGTCGCAAGTTTCGAAAAGTTGATTCATCAATATCAAGTTTATGTTTATAACATTGCTTTTCGAACACTTGGCCATGAAGAAGATGCTAAAGACGCAGCTCAAGATGCCTTTATCAAAGTCTTCAAGAATCTTTCTCAATATACTGGGGACGCTCAGTTTTCCACTTGGCTCTATCGCATCGTCATCAATACTTGTAAGGACTATTTAAGAAAACGTTCTTCGGTCAAAGAAACATCTATGGAAAATACTTCTGGTGAAGGTGAAACGTATTTAACGGAATTACCAGACTCAGAACTATTGCAGCCAGAAAAACAACTAGAGCGCAAAGAGATACAAAGCAAAATCATTCAGGCGTTAGAACAATTGCCAGAGGCGAACAAGACTGCAGTTGTCCTGAGAGACATTCGAGGTCTTAGTTATGAAGAAATCAGTGTCATTGAGTCCTGTTCAGTGGGTACGGTAAAATCGAGGATCAATAGAGGCAGAACTTATTTGCGAACGCTTCTTCAAAATGATCCTGACTTCGCGAGAGAGGGGGGGATTTAGATGACTTGCAATTTAATTTTAGATTGGTTAGACGATTACTTGGAAGGACAACTTGATCCTCAAAATAGCGCAAAGTTTGAAAAACACCTTGCTGAATGTGAATCTTGCCGAATGCTAGTAGCAGATTTAAACGAAATAAGAGAGGTGATGGGAGAAATGCCATTAATGCCGCTGCCATCAGATTTTAATGAGTCTCTTCATGAGAAACTCATCATAGCTGCAGAAGAGGTAAAAGCTGGCTTTAATCTTAAAGATAAACTTCAAGAGAGTAAACAAAAGAAAAATAGATTAAGCTTTACCAAAAAACAATTTTCCCAGTATATAGGTGCAGCAGCAGTATTTGCTTTAATAGCCGTATCCGCTTATCAGGTGAAAGATCAGCTTTGGTGGAGTCAAGAGGCAAAACAAGAAGCTGCTTACAATGTTGCAGATGCAGGCGGACCCTTAAATATGCCTCCTATGCCACAAGCACGTACAGAAGGCGCGGCCAACGATTCTGCAATTACCAATCAGACAGCCGATGCTACTTTGTATGGACAAGCAGCCCCGGGTGGGACAGGAGCAGAAACAACAACTACAGAGAAAATGGCAGTAGCCCCAATGGTTACAGGAACTGCAGATACTTCCGCAAGTACTGGAAAAGTAGACGTGACTGCTAATCGAGATTTGATCCGATCCGGAGACGTAAATTTAAAAATCGCAGATTACGATGCTTTCTATACCGCAATTGAAAAGTTGATTGCTCAGACAGGTGGTTATATTGAAAGCAGTTACACTGGAATGACCCCGTATTATGAAAATAATAAGTTCATAAGCGACCAAATGACTGCCAGCGTCGTTTTGAGAATACCTTCAGATCAGTTTGAAAACACATATGCTGCTGTGAAAAAACTAGGGGTGCTTCAGTCAGGACAACAAAATGTTCAAGACGTAACAACTCAAATTGCAGACTTACAAGCAACTTTGACTAATCTAAAAGCCCGTGAAACAAGTCTCAGAAGCTTGCTTGGAAAAGCAAAAAATGTGACAGAAATCATGGAAGTTGAAAGAGAACTCAGCTCAGTCAGAACACAAATCGATCAACTGGAATCTAGTTTAAAAGGACAACAACAGCAAGTCAGTTTGTCTACAATTTATATTAACGTTCAAGTGAGTCCTGAAGTTGGGAGTCAATTTAAAAATATTGATGGCAACCTCATGGAACGTGCTAAACAAGCCTTGATCAAAAACATCAATACAGGTATTCGCTTATTTGAAGCACTGTTTGTTGGCATAGTCGCATGGCTGCCAGTAATCATTGTAGCCGTACTTGGATTCTTTGGACTCAAACACACTAAATCATATAAAAAATGGAGGCGTAAAAATGATTAAAAAAATGATGAGCATGATGGTAGCACTTACCTTGTTAGTAGGAAGCACTGCATTACCTGCATTTGCAGACACAACACCACAAAATAACCAACACTTGATTTCCGTCACAGGGACAGGTACCGTGGTTGTAAAACCGGATATTGCCTATCTTCAAGTAGGCTATCAAGCCCAAAATAAAGAGGCTCTTGTGGCACAAAAAGAAGCAAAAACAAAAATGGCTGCTATCTTGAAACTTCTCAAAGAAAAAGGGGTTAAAGACGCAGATATTAAGACGACGAATGTCAGTCTATATAAAACAGCAGATTACGTTAAAGAAGTAAAAAATGAATATTATGTGGCGATGAATATTGTTGAAATCACAACTAGAGATTTAGACGGTATTGGCGAATTGATTGACACTGCAGTTAATGCAGGTGCAAATGATCTTGGTTCTGTAAGATTTACAGTGGAAGATCAAGAAAAATATCAAATTCAAGCCATCACTTTAGCTTTAAAAAACGCTGGAAACAAAGCAAAAGCGATTGCTGCTTACAGCGAAATTACAATTGGCAAACCATCTAAAATCACAGAAAACAACTATGGCGGCGGTATGATTTACAGAGAAGCCAATGCCATGGCAAAAATGGCAGATGCGGCAACACCTGTAGAAGTAGGCACTATCAACATTGAAGCTAATATCAGTGTGGAATACCAGTACTAAACTTTTAATAACTAACTAAAAAAGGCCATTTGCAATGAGGAAATTCTCTTGTAAGTGGTCTTTTTACTTGTGCGGAATTAGTTGCGCTATGTGGTATAATAAAGTATTGAAGCAAATTTCAGATATATCACAAGGAGGCAAATGATGTCTAAAAGATTGATTATCATTGATGGCAATAGCTTGATCAATAGAGCTTTTTTTGCAATACAGCAGAGACTTACCAATAAAGACGGGGTGCCAACCAACGCAGTTTATGGTTTTCTTAATATGCTCTTCAAAGTCATTGAAGACTACCAACCAGACTACCTAAGCGTAGCATTTGACATGAAGGCCCCCACCTTTAGGCACACAGCTTTTTCAGACTACAAAGGTACACGCAAAGGCATGCCAGATGAATTAGCAGTGCAAATGCCTATTTTGAAAGAAATTTTAGATGCGATGAACATCCATCGAACAGAACTCAGCGGGTTTGAAGCCGATGACCTGATTGGTACCATTGCCAAACATTTTGGGAGTCACGGTCATGAAGTTATGGTGCTCACTGGGGATAAAGATGCTCTCCAATTAGCTGACGAGCAAATCACTGTATTGATTACAAAACAGGGTATATCCAATATAGATGTTATGACCCCGCAGAAAATTGTTGAAGATTATGAGTTGACGCCTGCCCAAATCATCGACTTAAAGGGTCTTAGCGGAGATACTTCAGATAACATTCCGGGAATACCAAGTATTGGCCCTAAAACGGCGACCAAACTTTTAAAGCAATATCATAGCGTGGAACAACTAATCGAAGAAGTTGATACCATTGAAAATAAACGGATCAGAGAACTTGTAGTAGAATATGCCCATCAAGCCATGATGAGCAAGCGTCTAGCGACCATAGAAGTGAATGTGCCTCTGGAATTAGTTGAAGAGGACTTCAAATTTGACCAACCGAATACCAAGGCTTTAGTAGATTTATTAATGCTTTATGAACTCAAATCCTTCATTCCAAGAATTTCAACAGAAGCCTTGGAAGTTAAAAAACCTGAAATGAAGATTGTTTGCATAGACCAAGCTTTAGAACTGGCATTGTACATGGAAAGCCTTTCTAAGCATAAATCTATAGGGCTGTTTATTCTAAATGACAAATCCAACGTTCGTACAGATGAACCTACAGGCCTTGCAATTGCAACTGATGATGGAACTGGCTATTATTTTAATTTCAGCCAATACAGTTTTAAAGACTTTGCTGACAGTTATGGGAGTTGGCTCTTTACTGAGGATATGACCATCAGCGGTTTTGACCTTAAAAAAGAGTGGCTGGTCGCTATGAATCACGACAAGCACTTCTTTGGGCAATTATTCGATGGTTTCATCGCCCATTATCTCTTAGCATCTGGAAGAAGTAATTATACGATTGAAGACACTTCCTTTGACTATTTAGGGCTGACCATAGATTCAGACGAACAAGTCATTGGCAAAGGGGCAAAGCTGAGAAAATTCAGCCAGCTCACACTGGAAGAAGCCAGCAAATATGCCTGTGAAAGAGCATTTGTCTCTTTACGCCTCAAAGAAGCCCTCACTGAAAAATTAGTGGAAGAAGATTTAAATACTTTATTTACAGAGATTGAAATGCCTTTGGTTGAAGTGCTTTCCAGCATGGAATATGAAGGCTTTAGCGTGGATCAAAAAGAATTAGACGAGATCAATGTGGCTGTCACAGACAAGTTGGTGGAAATTGAAAGAGATATTTTCTCATTTGTAGAGACGCCATTTAACTTAAATTCCCCAAAACAACTTGGAGAAGTGCTGTTTGAAAAATTAGGACTGGCCCACGGAAAGAAGACCAAGACAGGGTATTCCACCAATGTTGACGTTCTTGAAAAATTGGTCAGTGCACACCCTATTGTGCCTTTGGTTCTGGAGTATAGAACCTATTCCAAGTTAAAGAGCACTTATTTGGACGGCCTAAAAGCGGTCATTAACCCTGTGACCCTTAAAATACATTCAAGTTTGAATCAAACGGTTGCGGTAACAGGGAGACTCAGCAGTACTGAGCCCAACTTGCAGAATATACCGGTAAGAATTCCTCTTGGCAGAAGAATTCGAAAAGTTTTTGTACCTACAGGAAGCAACACCCTTGTAGATGCGGACTACTCTCAAATTGAACTCCGTATATTAGCCCATTATTCTGAAGACCCTAATCTTATTAAGGCCTTTAAAGAGGGGTTAGACATTCATACCATCACGGCCAGCCAAGTGTTCAATATGCCTGTAGAAAAGGTGACCAGCCTAGAGCGTGGCAGAGCAAAAGCTGTTAATTTTGGAATTGTATATGGCATGAGTGACTTTGGTTTATCTGAAAATTTAGGAATTCCAAGAAAGACGGCTAAACTCTACATCGACAGTTACTTTGAGAACTATCCTAACGTTAAATCTTTCATGGAAGGCAAAATAGAAGAGTGCCGTGACCAAGGTTATGTGACCACTATATTAGGTAGACGTCGCTACATCCCAGACATTCAGGCATCTAACTTCCAAGTGAGAAGTTTTGCGGAGAGAACAGCTATGAATACGCCAATACAAGGCAGTGCTGCAGATCTTATCAAGCTTGCTATGATCAAGGTTTACAATGAAATTGAAAAAAGAGGCCTGAAATCTAAACTCATTTTACAGGTACATGATGAATTGATTGTGGACACTGTGTTGGAAGAAGTGGAAATAGTTGACGAACTTGTAAAACGCAATATGGAAGATGCCATGACTTTAAATGTCCCTATGCTTGTAGAAATTCACAGTGGGCCAAGTTGGTACGAGACGAAATAGGACAGGTGACAGTTATGAAAAAGTACGCCGTTACTGGAGGCATTGCCAGTGGTAAAAGCACATTCTGTGAATTAATCAAAGCGAAGAAACTACCTTTTATAGATTGCGACGCTTTGGTGCACAAAGCCTATGAGCCTGAAGGGTTAATTTATAAAGCTGTTCTTGAGCATTTTGGGAGTATCTATTTAGAGGACAGTGGGCAAATCAATAGGAAGTTGCTTGGGAAAGAGATTTTTAATAATCCCAAGTCTCGGGCGAAGCTGGATCAGATTACCCATCCGATTATACGTCACTTAGTAGAGGCAGAATTGACCACTTATAAACTATCGGGAGAAGCCTTAGTTTTTGTAGATGTTCCGCTGCTTTTCGAAAGCGGTTTGCAAGAGGACTATGACGGGACTATCTTGATTGATATCGATGAAGATTTACAAGTGGAAAGGTTAATGGCGCGAAACCATTTTACTTTTGAAGAAGCTGTTGCTCGAATTCAGGCTCAGATGCCATTGGCACTGAAAAGAAACTTAGCTGACTATGTGCTTAAAAATAATGCAACTCTAGAAAGATTTCAAGAGTTGGGAACAGAATTGATTGAAAAACTGCTTAAAGAAAAAGCTTGACGGAGGGCAGTGCTGTCCGTATAATAGAGTTTGTCGAGTGATTCGGCAAACCATGCGAAAGTGGTGGAACGGCAGACACACTATCTTGAGGGGGTAGCGTCCGCAGGGCGTGCGGGTTCAAATCCCGCCTTTCGCACCAAAGATAAAAGCGATGAATGATTGTTAAAATCATTCATCGCTTTTTTTTTTACCCCACATGCAAAGCAAACATGGGCGTTATCGATAACTTATGTGCACTGATCACACATTTATTTTGATCTGCTTATTTAAAAGCGGGAACCACGCCACCGTTGTAGTTGCTTTCAATAAAAGCTTTAACTTTGTCAGAGTGAAGGGCTTGAATGAGCTTTGTAATGCGCTCGTCGCTTTCATTTCCTTTTTTAACAGAAATAATATTGGCGTAAGGTGATTCAGAGCCTTCTAATAAAAGGGCATCTGTTGAAGGATTGAGTTTAGCTTCAAGGGCATAGTTACCGTTGATGACGCATGCATCTACATCGGCTAAGACTCTAGGCAGTTGGGCAGCTTCTACGGCTGTAAACTTAAAGTTTTTAGGATTTTCCACAATGTCCTTTTCAGTTGCTTCAAGACCAGCATTTTCAGCTAATGTAATGAGTCCTTTGTTAGCCAGAAGGATTAGGGCACGACCACCGTTAACGGCGTCGCTTGGAATGGCAATTTGTGCGCCTTCTGGCAGATCTTCTAGAGTCTTAACTTTGCTAGAATACAAACCCATAGGCTCTACGTGAACAGAAGCGACTGAAACGATTTCAGTTCCGTGGTCTTTATTAAAACTTTCTTGGTAAGGAACGTGTTGGAAGAAGTTTGCGTCTATCTCGCCGTCGTTTAGTGACAAGTTTGGTTTTACATAGTCTGTAAATTCTACAATTTGAAGATCGATTCCTTGAGCTTTTAAATCTTCTTTGACAAGGTTCAACAGTTCTGCGTGAGGGACAGGCGTTGCGCCGACTTTGAGGACTTGAAGCTCTGCAGTTGGAGCAGTTTTAGAAGTTGCTGCAGGCTGGTCATTTTGGCAACCTGCAAGAGCCAATAAACTAATAAGCAGTGAGGCTGTAAGCCCAAATTTGAGTAATTTTTTCATGGTAGTTCCTCCTAATAAGATATGTTGAGTGAATAAATATATTGAAACGCTACGACTTATGAGAGTCCGCGGATCTTAAGAACTCGGTTGGCTGCAAAGTTTCCAAAAGCTTGGACGCCTTGAACCATTATAATGATGACAATGACTGCGGCAATCATGACATCGGTTTGGAAACGATAAAATCCAAATCGAATGGCAAGATCCCCTAAACCGCCCCCGCCGATGGCACCAGCCATAGCAGAATAACCGATGACGTTAATGACAGTGAGGGTAAACCCCAAAATCAAGCCAGGTAAGGCTTCTGGAATCATGACTTTAAATACAATGTCCTTTACGGGTGTACCCATAGCCACCACAGCTTGAATAACCCCTGGGTCGACTTCTTTCAAGGCACTTTCGACAACTCTTGCCACAAACGGGGCAGCGCCTATGGCAAGAGGTACAATCGTTGCTGTCGTTCCAATGGTCGTTCCCACAATAAAACGGGAAATTGGGAAAAGCAGGATCATTAAAATAATGAAGGGGAAAGACCTTAAGACGTTGACGATACTGTCGAGAAGTACAAATGCTTTTGAATTAGGACATAAACCATTTTCATGCCAAAGTAGAAGGGCAATACCAATGGGTGTGCCGATAACAAAGGCAAAGAGGGTCGAAAGAACGACCATGTATATAGATTCCCAAGTGGGAAGCCATAGCAGTTCAAATAGGGATTGAATCATAAAATAACTCCTTTCAAAGTGTTATACCGCTTGATATAGTTCATTATTGTCTGTTTTAAAGACTTCCTCTGGTGAACCGAGGTGGGTGACATTGCCCCTAGACATGACTGCTACCCGATTACAGATTTGTTGTACAACCTCAGTTTCATGGGTAATGAGGACAATGGTGATACCGAATTCTTCATTGATTTTTTTTAAGAGATTCAAAATATTTCGAGTGGTGACAGGGTCTAGAGCGCTGGTAGCCTCGTCACAAAGAAGTATTTTTGGATTTCCAGCAAGTGCTCTTGCAATAGCAACGCGTTGTTTCTGACCACCGCTGAGTTGTGTAGGGTAGGCGTCTCTTTTATCTTTCAAGTCTATCCAATCGAGAAGTTGATCCACTCTGGTTTGGATCTCTTCTTTTGACCAGCCTATCGTTTCCAGTGGAAAGGCAATATTGCCAAATACCGTTCTGCTGTTCAGCAGGTTAAAATGTTGGAAAATCATGCCTATATCTTGACGAAAGGTTCGTAAATGATTTCCTTTGAGCTGGCTCACAGCTTGACCGTTTACAAGAACATCCCCTTGAGAAGGTCTTTCAAGACCATTGATACATCTGAGTAAGGTGGATTTACCTGCACCGCTTAAACCTACTATTCCGAAAATTTCACCTGAGTGGATTTGAAAGTTGGTTTGGTTAACTGCTCTGAAAGATTCTTTCTTTTGCACATAATCTTTTACTAAATCTTGAAAAATTATCATAATATGGTCCTCCTAAATAATAAAAAACCTCAAAGCAATGATTTGAGGTAATCAGTTTGCTTATCTTACGAAATAATCGCAGGAATTGGCACCACGTCGTTAGACAGGTTGCCGGGCGTCATCGAGCCAGTCTCTCAGCCACTCTGGATAGGCGATATGAAGTTGTGGTTGGTTGTGCTAAGTGCAACCAAAACTCGGTTGACTTCCAGTCAACCTTGTCGCTGTCGCGACGTTGCAATCTAAAGATGAAATGCTAAATGGGTCGATGAATCGCCCCCTTAAGCACTTCATCTTTAGATTGAGTTTTGATTTTTACGAATAAAAAAAAGCTTTCTCATCCACGACGAGAAAGCTTAATAGCCTATTTTGCAGTCTCATCGATGTTAGCGGGTCCACCTTGCTTTGCAACAGGTTGGCACGGGGTCACTGAGCTAACTCTCTATCCCGACTCTTGATAAAATGCTTTATTTAACTTGTAATGAATACTAACACAGAATTAAAACCAGTGCAAGTGTATTTATAGATTATTTTCGAAAGAAATTTGATATTCTGTAAAAATAACTAATGTGTGAGGTTGTAAAACTGGGTATAATTAAAACAGTAAACCAATAAAGAGGTGATGATTATGGCAAAAACAATTTTAGTTGTAGACGATGCACTGTTTATGAGGAAGATGCTTAAAGATATTTTAAGTCAGGCAGGGTATGATGTCGTAGGCGAAGCTGAAGATGGGGAAGATGGATTTAATAAGTACAAACAGCTGAATCCTGATTTAGTTACCATGGACATTACAATGCCGAATACCAGTGGTATCGAAGGTGCGAAAAAAATCATCTCTGAGTTTCCAGATGCCAATATTTTGATGTGCAGTGCAATGGGACAGGAAAGTATGGTTATTGAGTCGGTCAGTGCGGGTGCAAAAGGATTTATTGTAAAACCCTTTAAACAGGACAAGGTTATTGATTCTGTTCAGAAATTAATTGGAACCCCGTGAATATGAGGTTATAAATAATTCCAATCATAAAAAAATATAAAAGCGCTAAACAATTCACAATGAATGTTTTAGCGCTTTTTTGTATTAAGAATAGAGTGTGATTTACTATTTGTGCTCAGCCAATTGTTGTGGTACGGCATATTGAATGTTGAGAATTGTTAGGTTGGTATCTTTCATAAGATCAATCGTCTTCAACTGTTCTCTGGGCACATTTTTCTCAAGAATTTTTACGATAGGGCGCATAGGATAGTTAATGTTTACACCTGTGACAATGGCATAACTCTCGTTAGAAAGTCTGACGAGAGTCCCTTCAGGGTAAGGGACAATTTTTCTTGAAAAGATAGTAGAGATTTCATGATCAAAGTGAGAATCGCCTGCACCCATAATGTATTCTAAAGCTTCGTTGGGCGGGAATGCTCTTTTTTGAGGCGTATCACTGGTCATGTTGTCATAAGTGTCAGCTACAGCAACAATTTTTGCATATCTATGGATGACACTCCCTGGAATTCCCTTTGGGTAACCTGTTCCGTCAAACCGCTCGTGGTGTTGAAGAACGGATAGTTTGCATCCATTTGTAAAAGAAAAATTATCTTTAAGATACTCATATCCTAAGAAAGGATGAGCTTTCATAATATGATCTTCCTCATCTGTATAAGGGTCTGATTTGTTGACCAAATCTTTAGGTAACAGAGTCTTGCCAACATCGTGCAGCAGAGCACCGAGAAAAAGCTGGCTCAGTTCTTTTGAGCTGAATTTCATTTCAATACCTACAACTAAAGAAAGAACAGCTACGTTTAAAGAATGCTCATAGGTGTGGTTGTTGAGATTTTTAATATCCACTAGATTAATCATGAGCTGATGATTTGAACTAATCTCTTCAATAATCATTTCTGAAACAGCCTTAAGCCCTGTAATGTATTTTTCCATACTTTTAAGGTTGAGCTGTTTTTTTAAGCCGAGGTCAATTTTTTTATCATGCGCAAAGGACTTCTCAATAAAGGTAAATGTCTCTTTAAGGGCTTGAATTGCTTTGACTTTTAATTCAGGTCGCACTAATTCTTGGATTTCTCCAATGCTGTATTCGTCATCTATATAAATTGTGTATATTAAATTTTCTTCTATTCTTTTCAACAAAGTGTCTGTTAACTTTGTCCCTTTTTTTAGCAAGATGTTGCCTGTTTCATTATAAATATGTTTGGCTAAATATGCTTCTCCGCTGACGCAATTGGTTGGAACAATACGCATGAAATACCTCCAATGGTAAGGATTGTGCTAATTGCTAATAAATATATCTATCTTATTTTATCATAGAACTGCGGTTATTCATTAATAATGTATTTTTGATTTAAAAATTATAAGAAAATTTAATATATTGAATTAGTTAGATGCAGTATTTCAAGGTTGTCCAACAGGTTAAACTAAATAAAAACATGTTCAAACAGCTGCCCAAGCTATTTGTGAAATTATTGATAATAGCGGTTTTCATTGACATGCCCACGGCATATAGTAAAATATTAAGTGGGTTTAAATCAAACAATATGCTACAAGGGGTGATGAAATGGGCTTTTTAACGTTTAAAGGGGGAATTCATCCGCCGCATCAAAAAAAGACGACGGAGACGTTTGCTGTGCAACCTGCACAGGAACCGAAAATGGTATTCATCCCAATGCGCCAACACATTGGCGCGCCATGTGACCCAATCGTTAAGAAAGGTGACACAGTAAAAGTAGGACAAATTATCGGGGAAGCTTCAGCTTTCGTATCTACAAATGTTCACAGCAGTATTTCTGGAACAGTTGTTGACGTGAAAATTATGGAGACCTTAGGTGGTTCCGAATTATGTGTGGTCATTGAATCCGATGGGTTAAACACATTACATGAGTCAATCGTACCGAAAGGCGATCCTATGGGTTTAAGTAGTGAAGAATTGCTTAAATTCATAAAAGAAGCAGGGATTGTTGGTATGGGTGGCGCCGGCTTTCCAACTCATATCAAATTGGCTCCACCAAAAGAGAAACAAATTGACTCACTTGTCATCAACGGTGCAGAATGTGAACCTTACTTAACTGCAGATCACCGATTGATGCTAGAGACACCAGAAAAAATTATTGACGGTGTCAAAATCATGATGAAGATCCTGAATGTAGAAAAAGCTTACATTGGCATTGAAGACAATAAGCCGGATGCCATTGAAGCAATGAAAAAAGCTGCACAAAGTGATTCAAGAATCAGTGTTACGGGCTTACATACCAAATATCCGCAAGGTGCTGAAAAACAATTGATTTATTCCTGCACTGGGCGAATGGTACCTTCAGGTGGTTTGCCAATGGACGCTCAAGCTGTCGTCAACAATGTGGCAACAGCAGCAGCTGTGTCAGATGCCATTAGACTGGGCATGCCGTTGATTGAACGTATTTGTACCATCACAGGCAGCGGTGTACAATCTCCAAAAAATTTGAGAATTAAAATTGGGACACCGCTCAACGAAATTGTTGAACAATGTGGCGGGGTTAAATCCGATCTAGGTAAGATTATCTTAGGCGGCCCGATGATGGGACTTTCTTCCTATACGTTGAGCATACCATCTACCAAAACAACTTCAGGCATTCTGCTTATGACAGAAGCTGAGGCAACACCTCGAGAAGCATCTAACTGCATCAAGTGCAACAAATGTGTCGAAATTTGTCCTGCTTTCTTGCAACCACTCTACATCAGCGGGTATTCGCTGAAAGATGATTATGAAAACGCAGAGAAATTTAAAGCCCTTGACTGTATTGAATGCGGCTCATGTTCTTTCACATGTCCTGCAAACAGACCATTGTTGCCTTCAATTCGAGTTGCTAAGCGAGAAATTCTTGCGAAGCGAAGAAAACAGGGATAGGGGGGCATAAAGATGGAAAATAAAGTTTGGGTATCTTCATCGCCACATATCCACAGTGGCAATAAAACAAATGTAATTATGAGAGATGTTCTGATTGCACTTACACCTGCTACAATAGCAGGAATCTACTTCTTCGGTCTGCCTGCACTTAAAACTGTTTTTCTTGCAGTTTTTGCAGCAGTGGCAACAGAATATTTGATTCAAAAATTTATGTTAAAAGTGAAGCCGAGCATTTCAGATTTGAGTGCAGCAGTCACAGGTTTATTATTAGCTTTCAACTTACCAGCAGGTGTGCCTTGGTATATCCCTGTTATTGGTAGTATTTTTGCCATTGCTATTGCAAAACAAGTATTTGGTGGTCTAGGACATAACTTTATAAACCCAGCCCTAGCTGCGAGAGCTTTTTTAATGGCTTCTTGGCCAATTGCAATGACAACTTGGCCGGTTCCTTTGTCAGATGGTACGACAGGGGCAACACCTTTAGCAATCTTAAAAGGTTCTGCGGAAGGAGCTTTACCAAGCTTTACGCAAGCTTTTATGGGTAATGTCGGTGGTTGTATTGGCGAAACTTCTGCAATTTTAATCATCTTAGGTGGCTTATATTTAGTGTACAGAGGCGTCATCAACATAAAAGTACCGTTAGCTTTCATAGGATCAGCTTTTGTGTTTGGTTTCATGTTCTATGGTTTTGATTTATCTGCAGCTGTATATCAAATTGCAGTGGGCGGTATTATGCTCGGTGCCTTCTTTATGGCAACAGATTACTCATCGACTCCGTCTACACTAAAAGGGCATATTATATTTGCCCTCTGTGCAGGATTTATTACCATCATTATCAGACGATTTGGTGGTTATCCAGAAGGGGTTTCTTACTCCATTTTACTCATGAACGTCGCCACACCTCTTATTGACAGATACGTCCAGCCGAAAGTGTTTGGAGGTGGCAAATAATGAAAGATATTATTAAATTAGGTTTAATACTCTTTACTTTCTGTGTCATAGCAGCAAGTGCTCTTATGATTACCGACCAAGTTACAGCGGGTCCAATTCAGAAGCAGATTGATCAGGCAAATGAACTCGCCAGAAAAGGTGTATTCCCTGAAGCGGACGCTTTTGAAGCGTTAGATGAAGCTCAACTTCAAGAGTTGAAAGCAGATTTCAAAATTCTTGAAGAAGTTTATTACGCTAAAAAGGGCAGTGATGTGATTGGCTTTGTTGTTAAAACCATGCCTAGTGGATTTAGTGGAAAAATTGAAGTTACTACAGGTATTTCTGTAGATGCTAAATTGACGGGTGTTCGTATAGGTGCAATGACTGAAACACCTGGATTAGGTGACATAGCTAAGAAACCAGAATTCTATGAGCAATACACAGGAAAGTCAACAAGCACAGAAATTGGCGTCAATAAATCAACGCCTAAAGAAAACGAAATTCAAGCGTTGACAGGTGCAACCATTACTTCCAGAGCAGTGACTCTTGGTGTCAATACGGCCGTTCAAGTCGTTGATTTTATTAAATAAGGCGGAGGTGGATTATGAAAATCAGTTCTTTAACGAATGGTTTGGTCAAAGAAAATCCTACTTTCTACCAACTTCTTGGAATGTGTCCAACACTTGCAGTTACGACAAGTGCTCAAAATGGACTTGGAATGGGACTTACAACGACAGTTGTATTACTTTGTTCAAACGCAATCATATCAGCAGTTCGAAAAATTGTACCAGATAAAATCAGAATACCTATTTTCGTTGTTATTATTGCAACGTTTGTAACTATTATTGGTATGGTCTTAAAGGCATTTGTGCCATCACTAGATCAAGCTCTGGGTATCTTTATTCCTTTGATCGTAGTTAACTGTATCATTTTAGCAAGAGCGGAGTCCTTTGCATTCAAAAATGGTGTTGTAGACTCAGCGTTAGACGGCATTGGTATGGGTTTAGGTTTCACTTGGGCGTTAACGCTCTTAGGTGTGATTCGTGAATTCTTAGGAAGTGGCAAGTTCTTTGGCATGGAAGTATTTGCAGGTCATTTTAAACCTGCACTTATGATGATTTTGCCTCCAGGTGGTTTCTTAACACTAGGTTTGGTACTTGCGGTCTACAACTACATTCAAATGAGAAAGAAATAGGAGGGGATCGTCATGGATGTTGGTGCAATATTTGTCATCCTCGTCAGTTCAATCCTGGTTAACAACTTTGTTCTGTCGAGATTTTTAGGTATTTGTCCTTTCTTAGGCGTATCTCGCCAAGTAGAAACGGCTATTGGGATGGGCATGGCTGTAACATTCGTTATTGCCATCTCTGGGATTTTAACTTACCTGCTCCAATATTATGTTTTAGTACCGCTAGGGCTAGAGAGTTTACAGACGGTATCCTTTATTCTAGTTATAGCTTCTTTGGTTCAGTTTGTTGAAATCGTTTTACAGAAAATGAGTCCAAACTTATACCAAGCGCTAGGTGTATTCTTACCATTAATTACAACAAACTGTGCGGTTCTGGGTTTAGCATTAATCAATATTCAGAATGAGTACAACTTTTTAGAAACTGTAGTAAGTTCAATTGGTGCACCAATTGGTTTCTCATTGGCAATCGTCTTATTTGCCGGTATTCGTGAAAAACAGGTATTGGCAAACGTACCGAAGCCTTTCCAAGGTTTCCCGGTTGCACTTGTTACAGCAAGCTTAATGTCAATAGCCTTCCTAGGCTTCACCGGATTGGTTTAGGAGGTGCTGGAGATGAATATTTCAAGTATTATCATTGCGAGCGGAACATTAGGTACGATGGGGCTTGTTTTTGGAGGCGCACTTGCCTATGCTTCCCAAAAGTTTGCCGTTGAAGTGGATCCAAAAGTAGTTGCAATCAGAGAGGCTCTACCAGGAGCAAACTGTGGTGGCTGCGGATTTGCTGGTTGCGATCAGTTCGCTGTGTCGGTTGCTGCAGGACAAGCTAAAACAAATGGCTGTCCAGTAGGTGGCAAAGATACTGCGGATAAACTTGCAGAAATTATGGGCTTGGTTGCGGATAATTCTGCTAGAAAAGTAGCTCATGTTATATGTAAAGGGGATTCAGAACAGTGTCAAACGAAGTTCAAATACGATGGAATCAGAGATTGTAAAGCTGCCATGTTAGTAGGCAGTGACAAAGCTTGTGGCTTCGGTTGTATGGGTTACGGCACTTGTGAAAAGGTATGTCCTTTTGATGCAATTCATATCAATGAAAAAGGAATTGCAGTCGTAGATGACGATAAGTGTATGGCTTGTGGCATTTGTATACAAGAATGTCCTAAGAAAGTTATCACTTATATTCCATACGGACAAGAAGTCATTGTCAACTGCAGCAATAAGGAACGCGGTGCACATGTGAAGAAAAACTGTGGCGTTGCTTGTATCGCTTGCGGCATTTGTGAAAAGACTTGTCAGTTTGATGCCATTCATGTAAAAGATTTTTGCGCTGTGATTGATTATGACAAGTGTACTTCTTGCATGGCCTGTGTTGAAAAATGCCCTACGAAAGCTATCGCAGGAGATTTATCCAAAAAACCTGTTCAAGTAGAAGTATAGAAGCAAAGTGATGCTAAAATTTAAGAGCCTGTCCTATAATCATTTAGATGAAAATAGGGCAGGCTCTTTTTATATATGCATCAACTAAATGACAGAAGTGGAAGAAGCCTTGAAAATAGCAGGTTAAAATGATAAACTGAAGTGTGTTATTATGCAAAGCCCATAAAAATATGCCTTTGTACTAAATGTAAAAATATGGTATATTTTGAGTGGGCATATTTGGAGGTACTGATTGAGGAAGAATAACCTTTTGTTACTCTTTTTTATTTTGGTAGGTGCCATATTGGGTGGTATAATAGGTGAGGTGTTCAGTAAGTTTGTACCTTTTTTATCCTATGGAGATGCCATTGGATTTGGCCCTGTAAAAATAGATTTGAGTATTATCCAATTGACGATTGGGTTTACGATGAAACTGAGTTTAGCGGGGATTTTGGGACTGCTTTTAGGTGCATTTCTATTTAAAAAATTAATCTAGGAGTCTATATGGAACCGTTGATATTAGCGTCACAATCTCCAAGAAGAAGAGAACTGATCAAGCTTTTAGACAGACCCTTTGAAGTCATGTCTGTAGACATTGATGAAGTCATTCGTCCAGGAGAGAAACCTGAACAAGCTGTGTGCGCCTTGGCATTTGAAAAAGCATACGAAGCCGCCATAACAACAAACAAAGACGCCTGTTTTATTGGGGCAGACACTGTCGTTTCTATTGAATGCAATATTTTTGGAAAACCTGAAAATCGTCAAGAAGCTAAATCTATGTTGATGCAGCTCAACGGAAAGATTCATCAGGTATACACTGGAATTGCCATAGTAGACTTAAAAAAGGGCACAAAAGTTGTTAAGGCCGTTTCAACAGACGTTAAATTTAGAGAGATGGATGAGTCCTTAATTGACTGGTATTTAGATACCTTGGAATATGAAGGCAAAGCAGGTGCTTATGCGATTCAAGGTTTTGGATCGAGACTTGTCGACTCTGTAAATGGAGACTTTTTCAACGTTGTAGGTTTACCCTTGGCCACATTGGATCAGATGCTAACAGAATTAGCCCTCTAAAAATTTAGAGGAGGTATCCTTTTGAAAGGATCAATGGATACAATTGAAAAACAAGATTATCCAAGAGAAAGAATTCATAAACAAGGCGTCAATCAACTCAGCAACGTGGAGCTAATTGCCGCTATTTTAGGAACTGGAAGCGCACAAAAATCCGTATTGACATTATCCTCAGAGGTCGTCGACCATCTACCGAGTGGCATTAAAAGTTTTGCTGATCTCAGTGTAGACGAACTTATGAAAATTGAAGGCATTGGAAACGGCAAAGCTTGTCAATTGTTAGCCAGTGTAGAACTGGGCAAACGGGTTTATCACGGCAGTCAAGAACGTCTAACGAAAATATCTAATCCTGCCGATGTGGCAACACTGATGATGGCAGATTTGAGATATAAAAAACAAGAACATTTTGTCGTCTTGATTTTAGATACTAAAAATCAAGTCACGGCTATTGAAACAATCACAATCGGGACATTGAATGCTTCATTGGTACATCCGAGAGAAGTTTTTTGTCGCGCCATTCGGAAATCAGCGAATGGTATCATACTGGTTCATAATCATCCCAGCGGGCATCCTGAGCCAAGCAGAGAAGATCACATGTTAACCGAGCGACTGTCTGAAAGCGGAAAAATCATTGGCATTTCTATTTTAGATCACGTCATCCTTGGTGATGGCAATTATTACAGTTTTAAAGAACAAGGATTATTATGATGGACTGGATGGCAGTTGCTTTTATTGAAAGGAGAACAAAATGGCGTTATTTAAGTTTTTAGGTAAGGAAATGGGAATTGACCTTGGAACGGCCAATACTTTAGTTTATATGAAAGGGAAGGGGATCGTTGTTAGAGAACCTTCTGTAGTAGCAATCTCAACTGATAACAGAGAAGTTCATGCAGTGGGTCTAGAAGCAAAACAAATGATCGGAAGAACACCAGGCAACATCGTGGCTGTAAGACCACTCAGAGATGGCGTTATAGCAGATTTCGACATCACACAAAAAATGCTTAAGTATTTCATATTGAGAGCTTACCCAAATACCTCTGTATTCAGTGGTCCTAGAGTAATTGTGGGGATTCCTTGCGGTGTAACAGAAGTAGAAAAGCGTGCCGTCATTGATGCTGCTTTGTCAGCAGGTGCGAAAGATGCCCTCGTTATGGAAGAACCGATGGCAGCAGCTATTGGAGCAGGTCTTCCTGTTGCCGATGCTAACGGCAGTATGGTCGTGGATATTGGCGGTGGTACTACTGAAATTGCAGTCATCTCATTGGGTGGGATTGTTACAAGCAAGTCTATCCGCGTAGGTGGCGATGAAATGGATGAAGCTATTGCAAACTTCATCAGAAAAGAATACAACCTTTTAATTGGTGAAAGAACTGCAGAAGAAATTAAAATGACAATCGGATCTGTTTATGAAGGTGGCAATGAAATGGAAATGGATATCACAGGTAGAAACCTGATGACGGGTCTTCCAAAAACCATGAAAATTACATCTCCAGAAGTGAGAATTGCCCTTAGAGAACCTATAAATACTATTATTGAAGGGATTAAGACAACCTTAGAAAAAACGCCTCCAGAACTATCTTCAGATATTATGTGTCAGGGCATTATGCTCACAGGTGGTGGGGCGCTGCTTAAAAATTTAGACCTCCTCATCAGCAAAGAGACGGGTATGCCAGTTCATATCGCAGAGTTTCCTTTGGATTGTGTGGCAATCGGTACAGGAAAAGCATTAGAAAACTTCGACAAGTTAAAATCTGTTTTCCAAAGAACAAAAAATCATTACTAATGGGTGAGGCTCATGAACGAATATCCTAAATGGAAACAAGCACTCATATTGATAACGGGCATCACTTTATTGGTCATCATGGGTATATCAATTGGTGGTCGTTCACGGATCAGTTATGTAGAAAATCTCATTAGTGAGGTTATCTTTCCTGTGCAAAAAAGCATTAACCAATTTAACTTAGGCGTAAAAAATGGGGTAGAACCATACTTCAATATGTTGGAAGCTGCGCAGCTTAACCAAACGTATGAAGAGCAAATATCTGAAATGAGACAAGCCATTACAAATCTGACTTTGACTCAGGCAGAGCTTAATGAACTAAGAGATTTAAAACGAGCTTTGAATTACGTCAGTACAAATAAAGTGAATCAGTACGTCTCTTGCAACATTATTTCTAAAGATGTAGGCAACTGGTACAAGAATTTTATTGTTGATGTGGGTTCAGCTAATGGCGTCACAAAGAACAGCGCTGTCATAAACGGAGACGGGCTTGTAGGCATTGTTTACGAAGTTGGGGAACATTATGCTAAAGTAGTCACCATTATAGACAACAAAACCAATGTGAGTTTCTCATCCTTGTCTGCCAAAGCTCCATATGATGGGCAGATTACAGGCAATTTTGATGGTTTAATTCGAGGTCAAATTTTTGACACCAAGGCAACCATGAACGTGGGCGATAAGTTGATTACCTCTGGACTTGGAATATTTCCAAAAGGAATTACGATTGGTGAAGTGTCTGAAGTGCTGAATAACAAAGATGACTTACTGCCAGAAATAGAAGTTAAGCCAGCCGTTGATTTTAGCGATCTTGGTAAGCTGATGATTATTCCAAAAACTGAAATAGCAAAATAAGGCGGACGATTATGAAATGGGTGTATGTTTTACTGATTTCAATTTTAAACTTCATCCTTCAGTCCACTGTTTTTGATGCGTTGAGAATTAATGGTGTTGCCATCAACACCTCCCTCGTTCTGGTCGTCTTTATGGCACTTGTCTTTGGCAATCGGAACGCGTTGACTGCTGCAGTCATTAGCGGACTTTTCCAAGACATTTACTACAGTTGGGCTATTGGCGTGAATATTTTTATCTATTTTTTCTTGGCGATTTTAATTGATATGATAGACGACTCAGTGTTTAAAGATAAGTCTTTGACACCTTTGGTCTTACTGGTAGGAAGTACTTTATTCTATTACATCGTTCATTCAGCTTTCATGCTTCTGCTGGGTGTATCCTTAGATTGGCAACAAATTTTCATGAACTTTTTCATAGAAACATTTATGAATACTGTATTTGGATTGCTGATTTATAACAATTTAATCAAGAAAATGATCGGTTATGAATTACGTTAGGAGGAGATCATATGTTTGAACGCTTAAATGACAGAAGATATCATATTGGTCTCTTTTTTAGCATTGTCTTTTTAATCATAGTTGTTAGATTGGCCGTAGTGACCATTGTTCAAGGGGATGAATACCTTGAAAAGTCACTTAACTACAGACTCAAGAAAATACCTGAATATGCTAAACGAGGCGAAATATATGATCGAAATGGGGTTTTATTAGCTGGCAACCAAGCTGCATTTACAGTAAGTTTAATGGGTAGCAACTTAACGAAAGAAGAAATGAACAAAGTTTCCAAAGATTTAATAGAATTATTGGAAATGAAGGGTGAAAAGCATATTGATTTTCCAATTCATATCGTCAATGGAGAATATATTTACACCTTTGATCAAGAAATACAGAAATGGTTGACTGAAAACGGTTATCCATTGGATTACACTGCAAAGCAAGTTTTTGACGATTATAGACAAAAAGAACAGATTTCTGCAACATTGAATGACCAAGATGCCTATTCAATCATGATTCAAAAGGGCATCATTTTGCCGATTTCCATTAGTAAAATGGTTTTCTGGGAAGAATTGCAAAAAAAGAATTTTTTAAAACTATATCAAATGGAACCAGATGTTTCTGCTAAACAGGCATTTTATAACATCAGAAATTATAAGAGTTTTCAAATTAACACAACTTTGTCAGATCAAGATGCATACAAAATTTTGATTTTGAGGCATGCACTTAAGGAAAAAGGTTTTTTAAAATACGAGCCAATTAAAGTTGCGAGCAATATTAAAAAGGAAACAGCTATCCTAATCAGTGAAATGACCATGGACTTAAAAGGTGTTTCTGTAGGCGTTGAGCCCGTTAGGATATACCCTCAAAATAATCTGGCATCTCATATTTTAGGTTACATGGGCAAAATTGCCCGTGAAGATGAGATTGAAACTTATGTAGATGGATTAGGTTATGAAAAAAGTCGTATTATTGGAAAAGTTGGGATAGAAGGTAAGTACGAAACAGATCTCAATGGTAAAGATGGCTATAAATTTATTGAAATAGATGCTTCAGGCAGAATGGTCAGAGAAGTTGAGAAAGACTCTTTGGGTCAAGCAGGTGAACCCTCAAAAGCGGGTAAAGACATAAAACTCACCATTGATGCCAACCTTCAAAAAAATCTGCAAACTTATTTAAAAAGTGCCTCAGATGCCATTCGCACAGGCAGTACATTCGAAAGTAAATACGGTAATTATAAATATTCAGAAGCTTATCCAAATGCAAGTACAGCAGCTGGGATTGTAGTCAATGTTAAGAATGGGGAAGTATTGGCAATGGCCAGCTATCCAGACTATGACCTTAACTTGTTTTCTACAGGCATTTCAAGCGAAGACTGGAATAAGCTATCGCCTGAGAACCCTAAAAATCCATTGTCGCCAAGACCTCTTTACAATACAGCGACCATGTCAGGCGTACAGCCAGGTTCCACTTATAAAATGGCGACAGCCTATGCCGCTTTGGAAGAGGGTTTAAATCCAAACCAATCTTTATATGATGATGGTTACATTGAACTAGGCGGACACAGTTTTGGTTGTTGGTTTTGGAATGGATACCACCAGAAACACGGTTCGGTCAACCTCTTCACTGCATTAGAACAGTCATGCAACTATTACTTCTTTGATATTGCATCAGGTTATGACTATGCATCTAAACAGAATTTGAATTACACAATGACCACCAATAAACTACTAAACTATTCTAAAGACTTAGGTCTAAATGATCGGACGGGATTAGAAGTTGAAGAAGTAGCATCTGGCATTCCAGACCCAGAGAGTAAAAAGAAGGCCATTGAGAGCTTGTTAAAGTCTAAATTGAAGTATGTTCTTAAAGATTACTTCCCAAAAGATAGAGTGGATACAGCCGATGAAATTGATAAATTGGCAGATACAATAGTTAGATGGTCTGACGATTCACCTAATCGAACCCAAGTCATTAAAAATTTAGAGAATATTGGTGCAAATGAAGGGACTTTAGAGAAATTAGCTGATATAATTAAGTATGATTATTTCAATCAAATGAAATTCCATGAAGGCGACTTACTTAACCTTGCCATCGGACAAGGTGATCACAAATATACAGTTGCCCAAATGGCGCGTTACATTATGGTAATTGCTAATGATGGCTATCTTTACCCCTTAACGGTGGTCAAAGCTGTAGGCGGCACTGAAAAAGCTCAAAATACAAGTGCAGAAAAAATTAAAACAGATAATCCGAATACATTCAAGTATATTCGACAAGCCATGACAAATGTAACTCAAGGCGCTCATGGAACAGCGAGAGGTACTTTTGGCAATTTCCCGGTGACTGTTGGTGCAAAGACTGGGACGGCTCAAAAATCAGGAAAAATCCCTCCTGTCGATGAAATTGCTTATTTTAAAAAGTATTTGAGCAGAATTGACAGTCGGTTGTCATTCAGTCAGGTTGAGGCTAAGACTAAGAGCATATTGCAAGAAAGAAATGAAGAATTAGCCAAAATGAAGAGCAGTTTGAAGACCATTAAGGATGAAGCTGAAAAAGCTAAAGTCGAAAAGAAAATCAACAATCTTGTAGTACAAGGTTATCTTAAAGATGAAAGTGCTATGCGCGTCGCTATTAAATCACTGAGCACCAGAAATCTAACCGACGAAGTTATTAATGCATTTCGTGCGGACTACGATAACTTTGCTTGGTTTGTATCATTTGCACCAGTAGAAGATCCTGAAATAGCAGTTGTCATCATGATTCCTCAAGGGGGTCACGGCGGCTACGGTGCACCAGTAGCAAGGGAGATTATTGGAGACTACTTCAAAGTACCCGCTACAAAGGCTGGCACTATTAACGTTAAAGAACTGAATTCGAATTAGAAGTTCATCTATAAAACAGCAGATGGGGGGCTACAAATGAGTCCAAAAAACTCAGTTGAATTCAAAGGCACTAAAGAAGGCATTATACTTCAATTAGACAGTGAATTGGAATTTTCGGATATTCTCAGAAAGTTAGAAGAAAAAATTGCAAAATCGGCTGGATTCTTTAAAGGTGCAAAAATCATCGGTGTAGACGGACGAACTGCTACACAAGCTGAAAAGAAGCAACTTGAAGGCATTCTGGCAAGTCAGGCTGAGATGTCTGTCGAGTCATTAAATCTGGTGACGAAGTCCAGTACACGATCCTCAACAAAAAATGCATTGAATAGTGAAGCGAATTCTGATAAAACTGATACAAGCAAATCAGACAAGAAAGCCGTCATTGAAAAGACGGAGTCTGCGGAAGGAGCTGATACAGTGTTCACAGGACTGAAAGAAGGCATGACACAGTTCGTAAGAGGAACAATGCGCTCGGGAAGATCCGTAGTATTTAATGGGAATGTAGTCGTGTTAGGAGACGTAAACCCAGGTGCGGAAATCATCGCAGATGGTAATATTGTTGTCATGGGACATTTAAGAGGTGTAGCGCATGCAGGTGCCAACGGCAATCATGCAGCTTACATTTGCGCCAATCAGCTTAATCCAACTCAACTTAGAATTGGGAAATTAATTACCAGACCACCAGACGAAGTGGATGGGGCAGATCCAGAGATTGCAATCGTCAAAGGGGATATGATTGTCATTGAACCTTATTGGGGCCAATAGCACAGCTAAGGGTTCGTCGAAGAGCTATAAATGCCCTGAGACACATTTTTAATATAATTTGGGAGGGTAACTGAATGGGTGAATGCATCGTTATAACGTCTGGTAAGGGCGGTGTTGGTAAAACGACTACTACAGCTAATATTGGAGCTGGACTTGCAATGCAGGGGAAAAAAGTCGTTGTTATTGACGCAGATATCGGTCTTAGAAATTTAGACGTTGTACTTGGATTAGAAAATAGAATCGTCTTTGACCTTGTAGATGTTGTCTCTGAAAAATGTAGAGCAAGACAAGCCTTAATTAAAGACAAACGTTTTGACGGGTTGTTCCTATTGCCTTCTGCACAAACTAAAGACAAGGACTCTGTCAATCAAGATCAAATGATTAAACTTTGTACAGAACTTAAAGAAGAGTTTGACTATGTTATTGTAGACTGTCCAGCAGGCATTGAGCAAGGCTTCAAGAATGCGATTGCCGGAGCTGACCGTGCCATTGTTGTGACTACGCCTGAAGTTTCTGCTGTCAGAGATGCGGACAGAATTATCGGGCTTTTGGAAGCAGCAGATTTAAGAAATCCAAAATTGATCATCAATAGACTTCGCGTAGATATGGTAAAGCGTGGAGACATGATGAACATTGAAGATATTACAGATATTTTAGCAATCGATTTGATTGGTGTTGTGCCAGATGATGAAGAAATTGTTATCAGCACAAACCGAGGCGAACCTGCAGCTGGGAATCAAGACTCAATCTGTGGTCAAGCTTATAGAAATATTACGAAGAGAATTATGGGTGAACAAGTACCTTATCTTGAATTAGATGTTCAAGAAGGGTTATTTAGTAAGCTGTTTAAGATCTTTAGTTTTGGTAAGTAAGGAGGAGCTTATGTTTGATTTGTTTAAATTCCTGGGCAAGAGCAATTCCAGTAAGGATGTAGCTAAAGACAGACTTAAGCTTGTTCTTGTTCATGATCGATCTAACTGTTCCCCGGAGCTATTAGAGATGGTCAAGGGAGACTTGCTAGATGCACTTTCGGGCTATATAGAGATTGATGAAATCGGTCTCGAAATCAAAATCACTCGTTCCTACGAGGGAACTGACGGGAGACCTGCCTTAGTGGCAAGCATTCCAATCAAAAATATGAAGCGTGCATAATGGAGTCCCCCTCTTGCAGGGGGTCTTTTTGGTGCCAGTCGCAAAGCGAATGGTCTGTTGAAGGGTTCAATACCTTGAGACATAATTTTCTGAGGTGATATCGTGTTCAATAGAAGTATGTTAAAAAACTTAGATTTTGGATTACTCATTTTAGTATTCTGTTTATTTATCCTTGGCGTAACCATTATCGCCAGTGCCACAGGCGTTGCTGAAACGGGATTGAATCGCCGAGTCATCATTCAAGTACTCGGGTTTATCATCGGTGGCGGATTAGGTTTCCTACTCCTCATGGTTGATTATCGAACCATGGCAGAACTCTATAAGGTTGTCTATGTCATCTCACTTTTAGTGATGTTAACGGTCTATGTTCCAGGACTTGGTGTCAATCAAATGGGTGCTCGAAGCTGGATCGATTTAAAAATTATGTATTTCCAGCCCGCTGAAATAGCGAAACTTGGATTTATCATTTGCTTTGCTAAATATTTAGAAAACCAAAAAGGAAAAATCAGCAACATATTCGATTTGCTAAAAATAGGCGCGTTTATAACGCCTTTCTTATTGATACTCCTTAAGCAACCTGACCTTGGAACAGCATTGGTATTCTTATTTATCGCTTGCGGCATGGTTTATGTAGCCGGTGTGGACAGAAAGTTGATCTTAGGCGTAATAATTGTCACTATATTAGCAATGCCTGTTTCATATAAATTTATGGAACCTCATCAAAGAGAGCGTATTGATGCCTTTCTAAATCCCAATGACCCAAAACTTCAAGGAAATTATCAAGTCATGCAATCCAAAATAACAATTGGATCAGGGCAATTGACTGGTCGTGGACTTTTTAAAGGGGTCTATCATAAGTCGGACTATTTGCCAATTAAAGAATCAGATTTTATTTTTTCTGTATTGGGAGAAGAAACGGGCTTCATCGGCGGCAGCATAACGATTTTCTTGTATTTTTTATTTTTAACAAAACTGAACAATGTGGCTATTCGAGCGAAAGATGAAATTGGTTCTTTGATTGCTGTGGGTGTCACGTTTATGTTTGCGTTTCAAATCATTGAAAATATTGGTATGACCATAGGCTTAATGCCTGTTACAGGGGTTACCTTACCATTTTTAAGTTACGGTGGATCTTCTATTATGATATCGGTCATGGCAGTAGGTCTTGCAATGAATGTCCATATTCGTCGGAAACGAACGAGTTACAATGTGTAAACTGTAGGCTGTAATATTTTATATGTTGTCAGTCCGCTATAATATTTAGAAGGTTGGAGGAAATAATGATCAATAGATTAGAATCACTCTTGTAT
The DNA here is from genome assembly GCA_964404895.1 of uncultured Peptostreptococcaceae bacterium. Lineage (GTDB taxonomy): Bacteria > Bacillota > Clostridia > Peptostreptococcales > Acidaminobacteraceae > JBGSUZ01. The sequence continues at coordinate 1,168,745 of CAYOLV010000001.1, forward strand.
CAAGTAGAAAAACCAGCAAGATACATTGGTGAAGAAATGAACATGTGCAAAAAAGAAATTACATCAGACTTGGTAAGATACGGATTTGCATTTCCCGATGTTTATGAAGTAGGTATGTCCCATTTAGGAATGCACATTCTTTATCAATTAAAAAATGCGCAAGAAGACTTGTACTGCGAGCGTGTTTTTGCACCATGGCCAGATATGGAAGCCTTAATGAGAGCCAATGGTCTTCCTTTGCACACCCTTGAAACATTTTCTCCAGTCAAAGATTTAGATTTTTTAGGTTTCACACTTCAATATGAACTTTCGTATACAAATATTCTCAATATGCTTGACCTTGGAGGTATTCCTCTGCTGTCAAAAGATCGTACAGCAGAAGATCCATTAATTCTAGCAGGGGGGCCTTGTGCGTATAACCCTGAACCTTTAGCCGATTTTGTCGATTTGTTTATTATTGGTGAAGGAGAAGAAGTCAACTTGGAAGTCATGAGACTCTTCAAACAATATGGGAAAGGCAAAAAAGCAGAGTTCTTGAAAGCTGTTACAGCGATTAAAGGGGTTTACGTGCCTGCATTGTATGAAGTTTCTTATAAAGAAGACGGCACGATTGCTAATTTTGCACCTATAGAAGCGGGCATTCCAAACAGCATTCACAAGAGAATTCTTCCTGTGTTCAATGAAGCCTTCTTCCCTGAAAATTTCCTGGTTCCGAATATTGACACGGTTCATGACCGTGCCATGATTGAAATTTTCAGAGGCTGCACAAGAGGTTGCAGATTCTGTCAAGCTGGAATGCTGTACAGACCAATTCGCGAAAGATCTGTAGACAATATTATGGACATTGTAGAAGGCGTTGTGAAGAAAACTGGCTTTGAAGAGATTTCATTAGCTTCTCTCAGTACACTCGACTATTCTCAAATTGAAGAATTGGTGCATAGACTTGTAGAAAAATACGAAGACCAAAAGATAGGTATTTCTTTACCTTCATTGAGATTAGACTCATTCTCAATCGACATTTTGACAGAAATTCAAAAAATTAAGAAAACCGGGCTCACATTTGCGCCTGAAGCAGGAACGCAAAGACTGAGAGACGTTATCAATAAAGGTGTTACTGAGGAAAATCTGACTGAAACCATGGAACAAGTATTCTCACTTGGGTGGAACAAAGTCAAACTTTACTTCATGATGGGGCTGCCAACAGAGACGGTTGAAGACCTTGACGGCATTAACGAACTTGCTGAAAAGGTTTGTTATTTGCATAAAATCACACCACGTGAGCAAAGAATGGACGGTCTTACTGTAACGGTTTCCGCCTCTTGCTTTGTGCCTAAACCCTTTACACCATTCCAATGGTATCCTCAAAATACCATGGCAGAGTTTGAAGAAAAACAGAAGCACTTGAAGCTCACAATACGCAATAAGAAAATTAAATTCAACTACCATGAAGCTAAATCAAGTGTCATAGAAGCTGTCTTTGCAAGAGGAGACAGACGAGTAGGTAAAGCCCTTTTAGCAGCTTGGGAACAGGGTTGTAAGTTTGATGGCTGGATGGAGTACTTCGACTTTGATAAATGGATGAATGCTTTTGAAACTACTGGAGTTTCAGTAGATTTCTATGCACACCGTCAAAGAAGTTATGATGAAATTCTCCCTTGGGACCATATCGATTGTGGCGTGACCAAAGAATTCCTTATTCGTGAAAATGAAGAAGCTATTGCAGGCAAGACCACACACGACTGCAGACAAGGCTGTACAGCTTGTGGCATTAACACGGGTGTTATAGGAGGACTTTGCTAAATGATACTCAGAATACAATATAGAAAAAATGGCATGATGAAATTCTTATCACACTTAGATATGGTGAGATTGGTCGAAAGAAGCATGAGACGGGCTGAGATGCCTCTTAAATTCAGCCAGGGTTATAATCCTCACCCGAAAATCGCCTTCGCCGCACCTTTATCGGTAGGGCTGACTTCGGATTACGAAATCGTAGACATCGAGTTGACAGAAGCAATTGATCTTGAAGCTTTTAAAGCAAAGTTTTTAGCGGCTTTCCCAGCAGGCATTCAAATGGTAAGATGCACCCTGCTCGAGCAATCTAAGTCCCTTATGAGTATGGTCAGCGATTGTGCTTATGCCGTGAAAGTTATGGGCGATTCTGAGACCCTCTCCAAATTCGCAAAAATTTCGGAGTGTTTATTAGATCAAGATGAACTCGTCGTCATTAAAAAGAACAAAGAGAAGCGAAAAGCAGATAAGGAAATTAATATCAGACCCTTGATTAAAGAATTTGCTGTTCTTGACCTTAACGCAGAAGAAGTCGTTCTTAGAATGAAGCTGGCTTCAGGGTCTGTGGGCAACTTAAAACCAGAAACCGTGGTAGCTCAAATTGCAAAAATGGGCGAATTAGAAATTAAGCCAGAAAATCTTAGAATTCACAGGGTGATGCTCTTTGGAGATGAAGGTAAAACTGAGCTTTATGTCCTTGCTTAATTTTAGACAGTGTCTGTAAGGTTATAGCTAAGTTTAAAATTCTCAGTGCGTATATAAAAGACGAAAGGAGATGGGTATAGTGAATCAAATCTATATAGATGGCTGCTTTTCCCTTAATCGGGCTGCGGTTGTTGAAGATGGCGATTTAGCCCATCTTTATTTTGAAAAAATGAACGAAGAAATCCAAGAAGGTAATGTCTACTTGGGTCGAGTCAGTCAAATTATTCCGGGTATGAATGCGGCTTTTATTGATATTGGGAAAAAGGAAAACGCCTACTTACATTTTCGTGATTCAGTTCCATGGTCAGCAAATGGTGTGAGTTGGTCAGAAAAGAGCAATTCTATTGGGAAGCATATTAAATGTGGCATGGAAATTTTTGTGCAGATTATAGGCGATGCCAGTCAGTACAAAGGTTGTAAGGTTACTATGAAATTGGCTCTTCCAGGAAAGTATATTGTCCTCATGCCACTTTCTACCCAGCGCTCCGTTTCAAGAAAGATTGAAGACGGCAAGGTGGCAAAGTTGCTGCAAAAGAAAATACAGCAGATTGTACCGCCAGAAGTGGGCTATATCATTCGAACGGAAGCAGTTGGAGCTTCGGAAGAAGAATTTGAAGAAGAAGTACGCAGCCTCTGGAGTAGATGGCAAACCTTGTTTAATCAGCGTATAACCACAAAGGTTCCTAAGCTTTTGACAAAGACGGCAAGTACCATTCAAAGAGCCATATTGGATCATTTGAATGAGCAAACTGAGTTTGTCAAAATTAACACACAGGAAATGTACGAAAATATAGAAGCTTTTCTCAAAAATAATGGCTTGGAGCATCTGGTCAGTAAACTAATTTTGATTAAAAATCCTTTGCTGTTTGATCACGAAGGGCTAGACCGCCCAATTAAACAATTAACTCAAAGAGAAGTAGCGCTTCCAAAGGGTGGATTTTTGATTATAGATGAAACAGAAGCTTTGACCATGATTGATGTCAACAGCGGGAAGAGCAAAGTGGGCTATAATCAAAGAGAATTGGCCTTGGCGACGAATTTAGAAGCCGCTATTGAATCTGCCAAACAGATTAAACTGCGAAACTTTGGTGGCATTATTTTGATTGACTTTATAGATATGGATCATCCATCGGACAGACAAGAGGTCTTGAAAGTCTTCAAAGAGCAAGCTTTTAAGGACAGAGTAGGCATCAATGTAATGGGCTTTACCGCATTAGGTATTCTGGAAATGACCAGAAAAAAGGCGGGGAAGCGGGTTTCAGATTTCTACAACGGGCAATGTCACTGCTGTATGGGATTGACAGACGAGTCTCATGAACGTCAGTTAGACGATCTGTTAAAAGATATCTGGAAAAAATACAAGCATAATCCTGCAGATTTGATGCAATATCAAATAGATCAGCATTTATTTGCTTTTATGGAGCCACTAATGCCACAAGTTGAAGAGTGGCTCGATGGCGTCACCAGTGATATAGAATTCGAGCAGCAGCCTTATTTACACGGTGGTTTTAAAATGACCAATATGGGCAAAAGAAAAGAATTTGCAAGTAAAGATGCTTGACACGGCCATAGGCCTGTGATATCATGAATTGTCGGTTACCGCACGAAAAGGGTTCCTAAATTTGTTATGCTTTAATTCTTCGGAGAAAGCTGACAATACCTATACTCGGCGAGTCTTATTAAGGAGGTGCATCTATGTACGCTATTATCGAAACAGGTGGCAAGCAATACAGAGTTCAAGAAGGAGATTCTCTTTTCATCGAGAAATTGGATGTTAATGCAGGAGATACTGTTGAATTCAACAAAGTATTGGCTGTGTCTAAAGACGGTTCTTTAAGTTTTGGAAGTCCTGTAGTTGAAGGCGCAACTGTTAAAGCTTCTGTCGTTGAAAACGGCAAAGGTCCTAAAGTTGTAATTTTCAAATACAAACGTAAAAAGGACTATAGAAAGAAACAAGGCCACAGACAACCATACACAAAAGTTAAGATTGAATCAATCAGCTTATAATTATGGTTTCCGTTGTTATTGTTAAAAGGCAAGACAATTTTGTCGCCTTTGAATTTGATGGACACGCTGAGTACGATGAGTTAGGAAAAGACATAGTCTGTTCCGCTGTATCGGTACTTGCACAAACCGCCCTCGTTAGTTTAAACGAAGTGGCTGGTATAGAGGACATCATTTACGAAGTGGATGAAGCCTATGTGTACTGTGAACTCCCTGGTGAGATCGACAATCATCAGAGACATGACGCGAATGTGATTTTTAGAAGTCTAATCGTTGGTTTAAACGGTATTATAGAAGCGTATCCGAAACATCTAGAATATATGGTTGAGGAGGTGGAATCTGATGATGATTAAATTTAATTTGCAACTCTTCGCTTCGAAAAAAGGGGTAGGTAGTTCAAAGAACGGTCGTGACTCAGCGTCGAAAAGACTTGGCGTTAAAAGAGCGGACGGTCAAATGGTAACTGCTGGTAGTATCCTTGTAAGACAAAGAGGAACAAAAGTTCACCCTGGTAACAATGTTGGTAGGGGTGGAGATGACACTCTTTTCGCGAAAACTAGCGGAATTGTTAGATTCGAAAGAAAAGGAAAAGACAAAAAACAAGTTAGTGTTTACGAAGCGTAATTCACTTACAATGAATGTCCATCCTCTCGTGGTGGACATTTTTAATTTGCGCCCCCCTTATAAGGGCGCAAATTAATGAGCGAGGCTCCGCAGGAGCTGTGCGAATTGGTTTTAATCTTTTGCGCCCCCCTTATAAGGGCGCAAATTAATGAGCGAGGCTCCGCAGGAGCTGTGCGAATTGGTTTTAATCTTTTGCGCCCCCCTTATAAGGGCGCAAATTAATGAGCGAGGCTCCGTAGGAGCTGTGCGAATTGGTTTTAATCTTTTGCGCCCCCCCTTATAAGGGCGCAAATTAATGAGCGAGGCTCCGCAGGAGCTGCGGGATTTGGTTTTAAATCTTTCCGCCCCGCGCATACAAAGCTACAACCCCATACACACACCCGAGAATGACATAGACAATCACCGCAGTCTGCGACGATTCTCTATGTTATTCTCTCATTCTAGAGACACAGAAAAATGTGTACTCCACTTGCAATATTGAAAAGAAGGTGAAACAAATGTTTGTAGATCGCGCAATAATTCACATCAAAGCCGGCAAAGGTGGCGATGGCAGAGTAAGTTTCAGACGTGAAAAGTATATTCCAGAAGGTGGTCCAGACGGCGGCGATGGCGGTCGTGGGGGCAGCATCATTGCTATTGTAGATGAAGGCATGAGAACCTTGATGGACTTTAGATACCAAAGAAGTTACAAGGCAGAGCCAGGGGAACCTGGGGGCCCAGTACTTCGTTCAGGCAAATCGGGACAAGATTTGTATATCAGAGTACCAGCAGGCACTTTGATTAGAGATAAAGAAACAGGCAAAATCATTGCGGATATGACCCATAAAGGCGAGCAAAGAGTCATTGCCAAAGGCGGCAAAGGCGGAAGAGGGAACACCCACTTCAAGTCTTCTGTTAAAAGAACGCCAACTTTCGCGGAGCAAGGGACTTACGGTGGCGAAAGAGAAGTTATTTTAGAACTTAAAATGCTTGCAGACGTTGGACTACTTGGCTTCCCGAATGTAGGTAAATCTACACTTTTATCGGTAACCACTAAGGCAAAGCCAAAGATCGCCAACTACCACTTTACGACTATCACACCAAACTTAGGTGTAGTTGAAGTCATCAAAGGACAAAGCTTTGTCATGGCAGATATACCAGGTCTTATTGAAGGCGCGAGTGAAGGGATTGGCCTTGGTCATGATTTCCTCAGACACGTTGAAAGAACTCGAGTGCTTATTCACGTCGTTGACGTTTCAGGCATTGAAGGTAGAAATCCAATTGAAGATTTTGACATCATCAATAAAGAACTCAGCATGTACAGCAATCAGTTAGAAGGCCGTATTCAAGTTGTTGCAGCCAACAAAACGGATTTAGTCTACGAGAGAGACGTTGTAGACGCTTTTGTCAAAGAAATTGAAGGCAGAGGCTACAAAGTTTTTGAGATTTCAGCCGCTACAGGAGATGGCATTGAGCCTCTTATGCAGTATGTGACAGAAGTATTAGACACCGTTGAACTTCCAGCGCTTTATACCGACGAAGACCTCTTCTCAGAAGAAGACGATTTGGTGTTGGCAGAAGTGGTTTACTCAATGGACGAAGAAGTTTATGTGGTTGACGGAACCTCAATTGAGCGTTTGGTTTACTCCACAAACTTTGAAGATATAGATTCACTTAGAAGATTCCAAGACATTTTACGCAAAAAAGGCGTATTCACTGAACTTAAAAATATGGGAATCCAAGATGGCGACACCGTTCGTATCTTTGATTTCGAATTTGAATTCTACGATTAATCAGGGGGAACACCATGATTTCAGCTAAACAAAGAAGTTATTTAAAGAGTCTTGCCAATCCGATGAAACCACTTGTACAGATTGGTAAAGATGGCATCAACGATAGAGTCATTGCACAGATCAGTGAAATTTTAGACGCCCATGAGTTGGTTAAAATTTCCATATTAGAATCTGCAGTTCTCAGTTCAAGAGAAACAGCTGTAGAAGTATGCCGTTTATGTCGTGCGGAGTTCGTACAAGCTATCGGCAATCGTTTTACCATCTATAGAAAAAACCACGATGATCCTAAATTGGACATCAGTCAAATGGGCATTCGTCATGAGAAAAACCAACTTTCTGAAAAGTTATTATCAGGAACCGGTAAGAAAATCATGGCGAGAAAAAAAGACAACGAACGTGTGACTGCTAAAAAAGCTGGCAAGGGCACTTGGGCTAATGTAAAGCCTGGTAAAGGCCGCGCCAGCAGTAAAAAAGGTCAATAATAATAAAGCCTTGGCATTAAAATGATGTCAGGGCTTTTTGTCAATGATATCTGGGCGATTGCCTTGGGTATGGACTGGGTGGGATTAAGACCTGCCTTTAACAACGTGGAGGCTTAAGAATGGATGGCTTGGTACAGCATTCGAAAAGTTCAGGACAAATAAATACGAAATACGCCATGAAAGGCGTTCAGAAAATAGGTATTATGGGGGGCAGTTTTGATCCCATTCACTATGGACATCTGGTGTTGGCGGAAGAGGTCAGACAGCATTTTGATCTGGATCGTGTTATTTTTATTCCAGTGGGCAAAGCCCCTCATAAATCCAGTATGAAAATGGTGGATCCTGAAATTCGTCTACACATGGTAGAACTGGCTATATCGGATAATCCCTATTTCCAAGTGTCTCGCGTGGAAATAGACTCAGGTGAAACCTCTTATACGCTACATACCTTGGAACGAATGAAGCAACTTTATGGAGAAGACAGCAAACTGTATTTTATTACAGGAGCCGACACCCTTTTAGATTTGGAAAATTGGTATGCAGTAGACAAAGTTTTAAAACTATGTACCTTTGTAGGTGCAACTCGTCCAGGGTATGTTGAAGATGCTTTGATTGACATGGCAGCACGCCTTAAAGCCAAATTCCATGCAGACATTGAATTAATCGCCATTCCGGGTCTGTCCATCTCTTCTACAGAAATTCGTGAAAGAATTCTGAAAGGGGTAACGGTAAAGTACCTTTTACCAGATTCTGTTGAACGCTATATTCTTCAGGAGGGCGTATATGAAAAAGACCCTGAGTGATTATTGCAGTGGAGATTCCATCGTCATCGGCTATTTAGAAATTCTTGAAAAAAGATTGAAACCTTCACGGTTTAAACATACTTGCGGTGTTGTTGAGACTGCAGGAAAAATGGCATTGCACCACGGTATAGATATACACAAAACAATGGTTGCAGCCGCCCTACACGACTATGCAAAAAATATGAGTCCTGAAGCTTTATTAGAATATGCAGAAACGCATCAGATAGAAGTGGATAGCGTTATGAAAGTTTCAACAGAACTCATGCACGGCCTTGTCGGTGCGAAAATGGTTCAGTTTGAACTGGGCATTGAGGATCAGGAAATTCTGGATGCCATTGCCTATCATACCATTGGACGAAACCAGATGAGCTTAATGGAAAAAATCGTCTATCTGGCAGACGCTATTGAACCTGGAAGAAGTGAGTACCCAGGACTGGAAGCTTTGAGAAAAATCGCTTATAAAGATTTAGACCAAGGCATATTGGCTTCTGTCACCAGCACACTGAATTACGTGCTGGAGCGGGGGTTCATCATTCATCCAAACAGTGTGGCTTTATACAATGAATTGGTTTCCAAATATGGGAAGTCAGTCATTAAAGTCAAATAATGATAAAAACAGGAAATCGGTTGAATTTTCACAAGCTAAATTGAGTGAAAAGAGACCTAATGAGGAGAATAAATATGGATTCAATAAAAGCATTGGCATTAGAAATTGGAAATATTATTGACGACCGCAAAGGGGATGACATTCGTGTGTTAGACCTTCAAGGCTTAACGTCTTTAGCAGACTACTTCGTTATCGCGTCTGGTAATTCAGACAGACAAGTATCTGCAATCTGTTCGCATATTGAAGATGAGCTTTCAAAAAAAGGCATCGAGCCAAAACACAAAGAGGGTCACCGTGAAGGCAGATGGGTTATTTTAGATTACTCAGACATCATTGTACACGTCTTCCACCACGAAGACCGTGAATACTACAAATTAGAACGTCTTTGGAGCGATGCAAAGAATTTGCCGCTTATCATTGAAAAACTCGCTTAATTAGAGTTCTTTCTATAAAAAAGTTGACACATTCTAAAAAAGTCTTTAAAATGAGTTTAATCGGTGGACTGACTGGTTCACCGAAGACTCTTTTTTAAAAGGGTGGGGCTAACCCCGAAACGTATTTTATTAATCATGCAGAAGCAATTCGGCGCAGATAGAATTTACAGAAGTAGTAAAGATCAAATCTTTTCAGAGAGCTGGTGGCAGGTGTGAATCAGCAAGAATAGGTCTTGAACTCGTCTGAGCATATGAATTCAGGTTGGTTACCTTTATCTAACTGTAGAGGGCAATGTTTTTCATTGCCAAATAGGGTGGTACCGTGGGCAAAGCTCACCCCTATGAATCTTACTTGAGGTGCTTTTTTATTTTTTTGATGATCAAAGAGCTGGCACGCCCAGACTCATTTAGAAGGAGGCAAAACCTATGGCAAAGTATGATTACAAAGCAATTGAAGCCAAATGGCAAAACAAATGGGAACAAGAAGGCACGTTTAACGCGACGAATGACAAGAAAAAACCTAAATTCTATCCACTGGTAGAGTTTCCATATCCATCAGGTGAAGGTTTACACGTAGGGCATCCAAGAAGTTATACTGCTTTAGATGTAGTGGCTAGAAAAAGAAGAATGGATGGCTATAACGTTCTTTACCCAATGGGTTGGGACGCCTTTGGCTTACCGGCAGAGAACTATGCCATTAAGCATAAAGTCCATCCAAAAGTGATTACAGAGAAAAACATCGCCAACTTTAAAAGACAGCTTAAAGCCTTAGGAATGTCATTTGACTGGTCGAGAGAGATCAATACAACTGATCCTGAGTACTATAAATGGACACAATGGATCTTCCTCCAACTCTTCAAAAAAGGCATGGCTTACAAAACAAGCATGGACATCAACTTCTGTACTTCTTGTAAAGTCGGACTTGCCAATGAAGAAGTAGTTCAAGGGACTTGTGAGCGTTGTGGTTCGCCAGTTGTGAGAAAAGAAAAAGACCAATGGATGCTTAAAATCACAGCTTACGCAGAGCGTTTAATCAACGATTTAGACCTTGTAGACTATATTGACCGTGTCAAACTTCAACAGAGAAACTGGATCGGCAAATCCAGCGGCGCAGAAATCACATTCCCAGTTGAAGGCATGGAAGAGGGCTTAATCGTTTATACTACAAGACCTGATACGATCTACGGTGCAACTTATATGGTTATTGCACCAGAGCATCCGTTGATTGCTGAAGCAGGTTCAAAAATTACAAATATGGAAGAGATTCTTGCATATAAAGATGAAGCTAAGAAAAAATCTGACTTTGAGAGAACTGAACTCAATAAAGACAAGACTGGGGTTAAACTTGAGGGCATCAGTGCAATCAACCCAATCACAGAAAAACAAATTCCAATCTATATTTCAGACTATGTCATGATGGGTTACGGTACTGGGGCTATTATGGCGGTTCCTGGACATGATCAAAGAGACTATGAATTTGCTCAAAAATTCGGCATAGACATTGTTGAAGTTATTTCAGGCGGAGACATCAGTGTTGAAGCTTACAGCGGCGACGGGGTTTTGGTCAACTCAGAAATGATCAACGGCATGAAAGTGGCAGATGCTAAAGAAAAGATGATCGCTTTCATCGAAGAAAAGGGTCTTGGCATTCGAAAAATCAATTACAAACTCAGAGACTGGGTCTTCTCAAGACAACGTTACTGGGGTGAGCCAATCCCAATCATTCACTGTGCAACATGTGGTGCGGTGCCAATGGACGAAAAAGATTTGCCGCTTACACTTCCAGAAGTGGAAAGTTATGAGCCAACAGAAGACGGTTCAAGCCCATTAGCTAAGATTGATGAATGGGTCAACACGACTTGTCCTTGCTGTGGTGGCGCGGCTAAGAGAGAAACTGACACCATGCCTCAATGGGCAGGCTCAAGCTGGTACTTCCTCAGATACATCGATGCTCATAATCCAGATGCTATTGCCAGCCAAGAAAACTTAGATTACTGGTTGCCAATCGACTGGTACAACGGCGGTATGGAACATACGACATTACACCTTCTCTACTCAAGATTCTGGCATAAATTCTTGTTCGACATCGGCGTAGTCAGCATGCCTGAACCATACAAAAAAAGAACTTCTCACGGTATGATTTTAGGTGAGAATGGGGAAAAAATGTCTAAGTCGAGAGGGAATGTGGTCAACCCTGACGAAATTATCAATAACTTTGGCGCAGACACCATGAGACTTTATGAAATGTTCATTGGTGACTTTGAAAAACCTGTTTCATGGCAAGAAAATGGCGTTAAAGGGGCGAGAAGATTCCTTGACCGTGTCTGGGCGATGTCTGAGTTTATGACAACTGAAGATACGATTCAGCCTGAGGTGGAAACACTTTTAAATCAGACGATTAAAAAAGTTACAGACGATTACGAAGCCCTTAAATTCAATACGGCGATTGCCCAAATGATGAGCTTGGTAAACGAGTTCTATAGATTAGGCAAGATAACCAAGAAAGAAATGGGTATATTGGTAATGTTGCTTAACCCAGTTGCACCGCACATTACAGAAGAATTATGGCAAGAAATGGGCAACAAAGAAGCATTGGCGTATTCACCTTGGCCAAAATTTGATGCTTCTAAATTAGTAGAAGATGAAATCGAAGTGGTTATTCAGATCAACGGCAAAATTCGTGAGAAGATGATGATTGCTAAAGACGCTACAAAAGAAGTTCAAGAGGCAGCTGCTCTTGAATTAGAAAAGATCAAAGAGGCAATGGCTGGCAAGACAGTGGTGAAAATGATCACGGTTCCTGGCAAGCTCGTCAATATCGTCGTGAAATAGGGAGGCTCAGCTCATGAGTTCAAAAATTCATCCCACATTAAGTGCTTTTATTCCCTTTGTTAAAGGGATATCAGAAACATTTGGCAGTAACTGTGAGGTCGTTCTCCATGATCTCACAGATCTCCAACATTCAATCATCGCTATTGAGAACGGTCATGTGACAGGTAGAAATATTGGCAGTCCTATGACAGAAGCCTCATTGAAACTCTATGTCAATGACAAAGTCGATGAAGATAATATCAATTATACCGGCAAAAGCGCTGATGGCCGTGTGCTCAAATCGTCAACCATGTTTATCAAAGATGAAAAGGGCAAGGTTTTGGGATGTCTCTGTATCAATTTCGATATAACAGAACTCGTTGGGGTTCAAAGAGTTATGAATGAGCTCATGAAAGTTTCCGGAACCAATGTCGGTGAAAAATTGTCTGACTCAGGGGACGAAGTGATAAACATCGTCAGCAGCGTCCTTAAAGACATTGTCAATGACACCATACAGAACAATGGCAAGCCTATCATCTACTTGAGCAAAGAAGAAAAGGTGGGCATTGTTGAAATACTTGATCAAAAAGGGGCATTCTTAATCAAAGGTGCCATCGATTATGTGGCGGAAGTCCTTTGTGTTTCCCGTTACACCATTTACAATTATTTAGATGAGATCCGCGAAACCAAGTAGGTTTCGCCTCATGGTCATAAAACTCATGTACACATACTAGGAGGTTTTTTCATGTTAAAAGTTCTTCACACAACAAATGCGCCAGCGGCAGTAGGTCCTTACTCACAAGGCATGCAAGTAGGCAACCTTATTTATGTTTCAGGTCAATTACCCCTTAACCCAGCTACTGGAGAATTGGTTTCTAGCAGCATTGAAGCGGCCACAGCTCAATCTCTTGACAACTGTAAAGCGATTATTGAAGCGGCTGGCTCTACACTTAACCACGTGGTAAAAGTAGAAATCTTCATGAAAGACATGAACGATTTCGTAAAAATGAACGAAGTATACGCAACTTACTTTGTAGATCACAAACCTGCTAGAGCTGCTGTTGAAGTGGCTAGACTCCCTAAAGATGCCATCATTGAAATTCAAATGATTGCTCACGTGGAATAGTAAACAGTCAACCGTGTTGAGTTGATATTACTATAGGTCAAAACTGAGTCGCAATTAATATTTTAAACAAAAGAAAGCCGGTGCTCATATAAGCATCGGCTTTTTGTATGGATAGATTTTATAAGGCTTTATAATGGTTAATTTATCGTGTACGTTCTCGGGTATTGACGGTTTTAGTATTTTGACGACTTTGTGGTCTAGCTTGTGGCTGAGGTTGTGGCCGTTGAGAACTTTGAGGTTGTGGTTGGTTTTGTGAGTATTGACTTTGAGGTCTAGGCCTATAAGACGGCTGACCGTTTGAAGACTGACCAGCCCTCTGCATCTCCATATTTGACAGTGGACGTTGCGTTTGTCTACTTGCTGAGCTTTGCCACTCAGGGTTAGGAACACCTCGGTGTTGTGGATTCGGTGAACCTTGTCTCTGTGGTCGTTTAACGTTCTTCTTGCGCTTCTTTTTCTTGCCGCTGAGTTTGTTCATGATCAAACGCCATAGCACGAAGGCTGCCACTAGTTTGGCGCCTAAAATAGTCAGTCCTTTAGGGGATTGATCAATCGGAAGCCAGTTGATGTATTTTTTAGTGTCACTGCCCAGTGTGGCTTGATTGCTGATATTGCCCATAGACACCAAATCAGATTCTGAAAGAACTTGTCCTTCATAGGCGAGCTTCAATGTGCCTAAAACTTGTCCCGCAGTAACAGGCAGTTTAATATCGGCAAGGGGAGTCACTTCACTTGTTACAGCAGTTTCGTCCGCAGAGATTGGAATCAATGCTTTGACATCTTTACTGGTGTATAAATCGATTTTAGATTTTTTCTCACCGCTTACTTCAATGGTTTTAATCAGTTGACCGGATGTTGCAAAGGTAAAGGACTTGTAATTATTAAAGCCGTACTCTAATAGCTTTCTGGAATCGGCATAAAGGTTGAGGCCAGAAGCTTTTAACACTACTGAAACTAAATTGCGTCCGTCTTTAGTGGCACTGGTGATCATACATTGCTGAGCGGCATTAGTATAGCCTGTTTTAAGACCTGTAACCGCGTCCCATTTTATATCGATGGACTGCCCGTTGATATTAATTTTATTTTTTGAGCCAGTCCCAAAAAGAAACTTATTACTGCTGAAAAGATGTCTCACTTCGGGTTGCTTATTCGTAGGTGGGAGATCAAATTTATAAGTTTTTGCTATTTCCATGAGTTTTGGCTGCTTTGAAAAAGCTTGGCCAATCAGTGCCAAGTCATGAGCTGTAGTAACGTGTTTCTCATTAGGCAAACCGTTAGGGTTTAGAAAGTTGGAATGTGTCGCCCCAAGTGCCTTTGCCCGTTCATTCATTTTGACAGCAAATTGTTCCACTGTCCCCGAGTGATACTTTGCGAGAGCCACGGCGGCATCGTTTGCAGATTCTAAAAGCATGGCGTAAAGTAACTGTTCCACTGTAAAAGTTTCCCCTTCAATAACGTAGATACGGCTGCCTGTCGTATAGGGAGACTCTTTGTCAATGGTAACTACTTCGTCCATTTTTAAGTCTTCGGCAATGATGAGGGCCGTTAAGGCTTTAGTAGTACTGGCAGGGAATAGTACAGCATCTGCGTTTTTAGAATAGAGAATTTGTCCTGTATCGGCATCAATGACGGTAGCCCCCTGAGCAGTGAGCGCAGTAGGATCTAAGGGAGTAGGAACTGTTGCAGCAGAACCTGCTGTCGCCCCATATGTATTAGGAACAGTCATGTTAAAAACGGTGACTGCAGTGAGCAATATAAGTGATAAGGTTTTTTTCATAGCTTCACCCCTTGAAAAATAGATAGATTTATTATAACATGATTTAATCAATAATAAATGACAAAATATAACAAATAAGGTGATGTTTATGACAAAATGGCAATCGAACTTAATTATTTTGGGAATGATGGTGGTAGGTCTGCAATTAGCCGCCCCAGAGGTGGATCGACTGTTTTATAAAGAGATCCCTAGGGCACCAGAAAAAGTAATAAGCAAAACAGAAAATGTCAGTTCAACTCAAGGTCAAAACCAGAATGAGGTGCAAATTGCACCAAAAAATGCTACAATTAGTGTTAGTGCCCAAAAGGAGAATGCGCCTTCAGGCACCGAAACCAATAATCAATCTTCAAATATAGGAAATTCCAGTGTGCCTTCAATGGCAAATGCTTTGACCTGGGCTGAGTTCAATCAAATGGATCAGTCTCAGCTCGAAAAAATTAACGGCGTTGGACCAGTGTTAGCACAGCGTATTTTAGAATACCGGAGTGCCCACGGAAACTTTGATTCCTTTGAGGATCTGAATAAAGTGAAAGGCATCGGCCCGAAACTGCTGGAAAAGATCAAAAAACAGTTTAACTGATGGAGGTGAACACATGGGTGATTTTACAAAAGTCAAATTGACTCAATATGCGCAAACTGCTGGCTGAGCCGCTAAAATAGGTCCTGAGACCCTTGCACAAGTTTTGTGCAAACTCCCTAAATTCAGCGACGAGAATCTCCTTGTTGGCGTTGAAACATCCGATGATGCCGCTGTCTATAAAATAAACAACACACAAGCGGTGATTCAAACACTAGATTTCTTTACTCCTGTGGTAGATGACCCCTATGACTTCGGCCAAATTGCGGCCGCCAATTCTTTAAGCGATGTCTATGCCATGGGCGGAGTGCCCACGTTGGCACTGAATATTGTGGGCTTCCCAAATTGCCTCGACATAGAAATCTTAGGAGAAATCCTGAGAGGGGGCGCAGACAAGGTCATGGAAGCTGGGGCACTCTTAGTCGGCGGACATTCAATTACGGATCAGGAGCCTAAATATGGGCTCTCAGTTATGGGAATGGTACACCCTGACGAAGTATTAATCAATGCCAATGCGAAACCAGGAGATGTACTGATTTTGACCAAACCCATTGGACTGGGCATATTGAATACTTGTATGAAAGAAGATCTTCTCACAAATGAGCAGCTCCAAGGAGCCATCGACTGTATGAAGACCTTAAATAAAGATGCGGCTATAGAAATGATTAAAATTAAACCCAATTCCTGTACGGACATTACAGGTTTTGGCTTGCTAGGACACGTTTATGAAATGGCAGAGGGCAGTCATACCAATATGACGCTGTATTATGACCAAATTCCTGTTTTAGACGGTGCTATCGAATTTGCCAAAATGGGCATTATCCCTGCGGGGACTTATAGAAACAGAGACCATGTGGGCAAGGCGGCTAAACTCAGCGTCAACCTTCCGGACTACGCCGCGGATCTCCTTTTTGACCCGCAAACTTCTGGGGGACTGCTCATAGCCTTACCTGAAGAAAAAGCGGCGCAACTGATGAAAGCTTATGAGGGACTACTTAAATTGCCATATGCCGTGATTGGCAAAGTGGAAACTTTTGATCCTACAAAGGCCATTATTGAAGTTGTTTAAGCGATCCATTAAAAATATAGAGTTTGCGGAGGCATTTTCATGAAACAAACCTTATTGAGAAGTATTCCGAAAATAGATGAATTACTCTTAGTGCCTGAAATCGTGAGTAGACTGGATACGGTGCCGAGAGATTTGGTCATTGCCATTATTCGAGAAGTCGTACAACAAGTCAGGGACTTGATATTGTCTCTCAGTGACAGCGAACTTCAAAGTCATAAGGGTCTTGATCAGCAGGCAATTGTAGGCAAAATAGTGGCGCAAATTGACCATGAGTCTGACTACAGCCTCAAACGGGTCATCAATACCACTGGGGTTGTGCTGCATACCAATCTTGGGCGGAGTTTGTTGCCTAAGGGGATGATGGCCCACATTAACGACGTGGCTTCTGGCTATTCCACCCTTGAGTTTGACATTGAAAACGGTAAGCGAGGCTCTCGCTACAGCCACGTGGAGCAACTGCTCTGTAGAATTACTGGGGCAGAAGGGGCTTTAGTCGTGAACAATAATGCGGCGGCGGTCTTACTGGCTTTGAGCACCGTTGCAAATGGCAAAGAAGTAGTGGTTAGCAGAGGACAACTGGTGGAAATAGGTGGCGCGTTCAGAGTGCCTGAAGTTATGAAACAAGGCGGTGCAACTCTTGTAGAAGTTGGAACTACCAACAAAACCCATTTGAGAGATTATGAAGCCGTTATCAACGAAAATACGGGAGCAGTCTTAAAAGTGCATACCAGTAACTATCGCATTCTAGGCTTTACAGAAGAAGTGGATTCCGATGTTCTATGCCAAATGTGCCATGAAAAGGGCGTTTTAGTGATGGAAGACATTGGGAGCGGCTCTCTCATCGACTTATCCAAATATGGTTTGACCAAAGAACCTACGGTTATGGAAGCCATAGATTCAGGTATGGATGTGGTCATGTTTAGCGGTGACAAAATGCTGGGAGGTCCTCAAGCGGGTATTCTGGTTGGCAAAAAAGTTTGGATAGACAAAATGAAAAAGAATCAGCTGACCAGAGCTCTCAGAGTAGATAAATTAACACTTTCAGCTCTAGAAGCAACCCTTAAATTCTATTTAGATGAAGAAACTGCAGTTCAAGAAATTCCGACCCTTCGCATGTTGACCCTGACAAAAGAAGCGGTGACGGTTGAAGCAGAAAAACTCCTTAAAGCTATTCAAAGCCATGAAACACTCAGCAAGAAAGTAAGCTGTCATTTGACAGAGGGCTACTCAGAAGTAGGGGGCGGTTCTATGCCGATGGAAAAACTGGCAACGAAACTGGTCAGTATCAAGCCTACCGATATTTCTATTAATACGACAACGGAAAGACTTAGAAAATTACCTGTTCCAGTCATTGTCAGGGTAGAGTCCGACCAAATTCTCATTGACCCGAGAACTTTGCAAGAGGGCGAACTTGAAGAAGTTGTGGCGGCTCTGGTTGCCGTAACGGAATAAGGAGGGTTTATGAGTCACGTTATTATTGGCACTGCAGGACATATAGACCACGGTAAAACCACTCTGATCAAACGATTGACGGGCATTGAAACCGATCGATTGGAAGAGGAAAAACGCCGCGGGATCACCATAGACTTAGGCTTTGCCTTTTTCGACCTCCCAAGCGGGAAACGAGCAGGCATTGTAGACGTACCAGGGCACGAACGTTTTATCAAAAATATGCTGGCTGGGGTCAGCGGCATTGACTTAGTACTTCTAGTTATTTCAGCCGATGAGGGCGTTATGCCCCAGACTCAGGAACACTTAGATATTTTAAGCCTTCTTGAAGTCAAGAAAGGCATTGTGGTTTTGACAAAATCCGATTTAGTAGAACCAGAATGGCTGGAAATGGTTAAAGAAGAAATCAAAGAGAAATTAAAAGGCACCTTTCTTGAAAGTGCGCCAATGATCCCCGTTTCAGCAGTAAGCGGCAGTGGGATCCAAGAGTTGATAAAGGTTATCGATGATATGGTGGAGACTGTACCCGTTAAACGGACACAAGATGCCGCAAGACTTCCTGTAGATAGAGTTTTTACAATGACAGGGTTTGGAACGGTTGTGACAGGTACTCTTACCGAGGGGATACTACAGGAAGGTCAGACCTTGAATCTGTTCCCAAGTGGAATGGAAGTTAAGGTTAGGAAACTTCAAGTTCATTCTCAGGAGGTGCCAACAGCCTTTGCGGGACAACGTGTGGCAGTGAACTTATCCAATGTGAAGAAAACAGATATTCACAGAGGAGACGTGCTAGCGGCGCCAAACTCTCTCAAAACCAGCCATATGATAGACGTGGAAATGAAGCTTCTCAGCAGTTACCACAGAGAAATTCCAAACTGGACGAGGTTGAGACTGTATCAGGGGACTAAGGAAGTGCTTTGCCGCTTGGTGCTCCTTGACAGAGAGGTTTTAAAACCTGGTGAAACTTGTTATGCCCAGTTGAGACTGGAAGAAGCCGTGGCCTTTAAGTACAACGATCGCTTTGTTCTCAGATTTTATTCACCACTGGAAACCATTGGCGGCGGAAAAGTATTAGACCCCAATGCCATCAAGCATAAAAGGTTTAAAGAGGACGTGATTGAGGCCTTCATTCAAAAACAAAGCGGAGACCATGACACCTTTATGGCGGATGCTTTGTATCGACTGAGCCCGACACTGCCTAATATTTCTGCTCTAACGGAACAATCTGGAATTGTGAAAGACGAAGTCCTTCGCATGATGGGAACCTTTATAGAAGCAGGTATGGCAGTTCAAATTGGCGATGTCTATTTGCATATGGCTTTCATTGAGGAAATGGCAGAAGAATTGATCAAAACCCTCAATGATTTCCATGCCAAAAATCCGTTGAAGGCTGGGATGGGGAAAGAAGAGCTCAGAACTCGAATTTTCAAAGCTTCTAAGGTAAAGATTTTCGATGAATTATTGAATATTTATATCAAAAAAGATATGATTAGACTTGAAGGACAATTTATTTCGCTTAAGACTTTTGAAATTGAGCTAAGTAAGGAACAACAGGCCAAGAAAAAGTTGCTGATAGAGACTTATTTAGAAGCAAAATTCTCACCGATCAATACGGTCGAACAGTTGACAAAACTGCATTTCGGCAGTAAAGATCAACCTATTGTAGATTATTGTCTTGCCATTGGCGAACTAGTTAAGTTAGATGAGGGGTTATTCATTCATTCGAAATGGCTTGGGGAAGCCAAATCGAAACTGACGACGTATTTTGAGACACATGACACTGTTGAATTAGGGGATTTTAGGGATTTGCTCGGCACATCCAGAAAAGTTGCTGTACTGATCTTAGAGTATTTTGACAATATCAAGTTCACAGTAAGAAATGAGAATCAACGTCGTTTAAAATAAGTTAGGGGAAGGTGTACGCATGGAAGACAGAATTCTCGTCGTTGACGATGAACCGATTTTGCTGAAAGGATTAAAATTCAGCTTAGAACAAGATGGATATGAGGTAGACGTTGCTATGGATGGCAACGAAGCCTATGACAAAATTATGAATCAAACCTATCAACTCGTAGTATTAGACTTAATGCTGCCAGGGATAGACGGCCTTGAAGTTTGTAAAAAGGTGAGAGAAACCTCAATGGTTCCCATTATCATTTTAACCGCTAAAGGTGAAGATTCAAGCAAGGTATTAGGACTTGAATATGGGGCAGACGACTATCTGACAAAACCCTTCAACATTTTAGAACTGAAGGCGAGAATTAAAGCCATTCTCAGACGTGTCAGCGTTTCCGAAACCATTACGACCAGCAGTGTCATTACTGTAGGGGAATTTATCATCAACACCCTAGGTCGCAAAGTTTCAATTAAGAGCAGAGAAATTAATTTGACGGCGAAAGAGTTTGACTTGCTCTTACTCTTAGTCATTAATAAAGATAAAGTTTTTTCAAGAGAGGAGCTTCTTGAAAAAATTTGGGGCTATGAATACTTTGGAGATGTGAGAACAGTAGACGTTCACATTAGACGACTTAGAGAAAAAATCGAAGAAAATTCATCTCAGCCTGAGTTCATAATGACTAAATGGGGCGTTGGATATTTTTTCAAAGACAAATAAAAAGAAGTTCTTTTCAATCAGGTGGAAACTCGTTTCCACCTATTTGTTATTAGTCGTCTTAACGCTGATCCTGATGACGAGTTTTATGACCAACACCATTAAAACATCGTCCATCAACGATCGAGCAACCTATCTAATGACGCAATCCAATATTCTCTCCAACCAAATCGCTCCGAATTACTATGGCATCCAAAAAGAGAACACCAAAGCTTATATTGAAGAACTCATTAAAGGCTTTAGTATGGACATAAACGCCAGATATCTGCTTCTGGACGTCAGAGGCAATGTTCAAGCCGATGCTTACGACGACCGGCTCAATACAAATTTGATTGCAGTGCCTGAAGTTAGGGCTGCTATTTACGGTGAAAATAGGTCCAATATTTACAAGTTGCCTAATGGCGAAAATGTCATGTATGTGGCAGTTCCCGTTATGGACAGCAATACAGTCATAGGCGTGGTTTTAGCGTCAGATTCTATAGACGACATTATTGATAATGTAGACAAAATCATGAGCAGAGTCTTGTTGTTATCAACCTTAGGCCTTCTGATTACAGGGTTTATCAGCTTCGTTTTTGCAGATGTTATTTCTAAACCCATTGAGAATATGCGAGTCTTGGTCAATGACTTTACAAAAGGCAAATTTGATACCCGCATTCAAGTGGATAGTTACGACGAAATAGGACAACTAGGGGAAACCTTCAACGATATGGCGGCGCAAATCCATCAGGTGGATGAGAACCGCAAGCAGTTTGTTTCCAACGTTTCTCATGAACTCAGAACCCCTTTGACTTCTCTGAATATTATTTCAGAGTCTTTGCTCCTTCAAGAGCACTGGGAAGAGCCTATTTATAGAGAGTTTCTTGGAGATATTGAAAGTGAAGTAAAGCGTCTCAACGAAATCATCGACAGCTTATTGTATTTGGTGGATGTTGAGAAAAAAGAACTGAAGCTAGATCAACAACTATGCTATATCAACTACTTGATAGAAAATGTACTCAAACACCTGAAACCTATAGCGGATCGGAAGCACATCAGCATGAAGTTTGAGGAATATGAAAAGGTACAAATTCTAGTAGATCAAGGGAAAATACAACAATGCCTCATCAACATCGTCAACAATGCCATCAAGTATACGCCAGAAGGTGGTAACGTTACGGTACGATTGGCAATGGACAAAAATGAGGTTGTTATTGCAGTCAAAGACACGGGCATAGGGATCCCAGAAGAAGATCATGCTAAAATTTTCGATCGATTCTACCGGGTTGACCGAGCGAGAGCTAGAACTACTGGGGGCTCAGGTCTAGGATTATCCATCGTTAAACAAATTGTATTATTACACAATGGCAGCATTTCCGTGGAGAGCACAGTCAATGTAGGAACGACCGTGTTTATTCATCTGCCATATCGTGTGTGATGGAGGGTCGAAGATGAAAGTATCCTTGAAGTATTCTATCATTATGACGGCACTCTTTATCATTTTGGCTATCGCAACAATTTCTGGGTATTATATCAATAACACGGATTTTCTCGCTACAGAACTCAGCGGAGAACTGGCCGTCTATCCTAAACCAGACAATATGAAAGTCCGTTATAAGTTTTACTTCCCTTATCAGAATAAGCTCAGAACTGAAGAACGAGTCATTACGGTGAATGAAGACCGAATCGAGTTGGCAGTTATGGATCAAATGATGAAAGGTCCTAAAAATACTTATTTCTCAACACCTTTTGGTGAAGGCTCTAAGATTTTAGACGTGAACATCAGCAATAATATTTGCTATGTCAGTGTTTCCAATGATTTTATCAATCAAAAATGGCTGGCAAACGAAGAAAATATGTTGTATTTGTATTCCATTGTCAATACCTTCACAGAAATTGAAGGGGTTCATAAGGTTCAGGTGCTGATTGAGGGTCGGAAAAAAGACGTGAAAATTGGCAATATTAGCTTGAATCAGACCTTAGCCCGAAATGACGATTATATCTATGTGAAGCGGCGGTTTCCTTCGGATGTTGTAGCTGAGTTTATTGACTATATCATCGAGCTTAGATATGACAAAGCCTACGGCTACCTTTCTAAGGAAAGCAAGGCCAGCTATTCATACGATGAGTTTAAAACCGCGGCGGAAGCCCATTTTGGAGCCTATAAAGGCTTTAGGAGAACCATTACTTTTTCAGGTGAACTTGGGGGTGCATGGCATGTATATGTTAAGTACGTCAATTATGACAAGCTGGACCCGCAATTTGTCACTAAGAAGTTTGACCTGATCAAAATGGTGGAAGAAGATGGGGAATGGAAAATTAACTTTAAGAAATGACCAAAGAGGAGGCTTGTCCTATGAACGTTGTCACAAAAGTAAGGGCTAAAGATACACTTAGAATTCACTTCACTACCGTCGGTCATGTGTATGACGTCATTGAGTCCGATGAAGAATGTTATAAAATTCATGACGACCGTGGACGAGATAACTGGGTGCCTTTCCGCTATTTTGAAGTTGTGGCATCTGAAAACGATGAAAATTCAGACAAATCAAAGTAAAGTTACAAGAGAACCTAAATGGTTCTCTTTTCTTTTGTAATTTGTTATCATGAAAGCAAGTGATACAATTTAATGGAGGGCAACAATGAAAAAGAAAAAAAGCAATTTACATAAGGGTTTGGTGGATGCAATCTATGTTCTTTTAGGCTGTATTTTTCTTTCCTTCTCAATTACAGTGATACTTAAGCCTAACAATCTCATCACAGGTGGCATAACGGGTTTATCCATCGTCCTTGAGAAAGTAGTTGGGGTGCCTTATACTTGGCTGTATTACGGACTTTCAATGATCGTCTTAGCAGCAACCTATTTTACCTTAGGTAAAAATGAAGCTAAAAAAATACTGATGCTTTCTATTATTTTCCCAGTGGTGCTCATCGCTTTCGATGTTTTGTTTAAGGACAGCAACTTAAACTTAACGGAAGGGGATATGTTCCTATCTTCAATCTATTACGGTATTTTAGGGGGAATCGGTGTAGGGCTCTTCTTTATCAGGGGCTATTCCTCAGGGGGTTCCGACTCTATTGCCAAAATACTCCATATTAAACTTTTTCCATTCATCTCACTGAGCCAACTTATGGCTGGATTAGATATAATGGTTATCTGCTCATCTATTTTTGTATTCGATATCCATACAGCCTTGTATGCGGTATTAACACAGTTAGTCTTCATGAAATCAGTTGAAGCCGTCTTATACGGATTCTCAAGCAAATTGGTAAAACTGGAAATACTCAGTGAAGAAGTGGATGAAATTGAAGCCTTTATCTTAAGCCATATCAAAAGAGGCGTGACCAAATATCCAATCGTCGGGGCATATTCAAATTTGATGCGTACAAAATTAGTCACCATCTGTTCTCAAAGGGAGTCCATGCTCATCAAACAAAAAATCTCAGAAGTGGACCAAAAAGCTTTCGTCAGCGTGGAACAAGTTAGCTCAGTTTGGGGTATCGGTGTAGGTTTTGACAGCTTAAGCAATAATGAGTAATCTTTTAGTCGATGTAAAAACGTCTCATATCACATAAAGGGGATTCTTATGAATTTTGTCGCCATCGATTTTGAAACTGCCAATAGATACCCCAATAGCGCTTGTTCAGTGGGAATGGTTCGGGTAGAAAACTTAATAATCACAGAAGAATATTATACCCTGATCAAACCGCCCAAAATGGTCTTTGATCCCATGAATATCCAAATTCATGGCATTAGACCTAAAGACGTAGTTAATCAACCTCAGTTCGATGCCCTTTGGGAAACGGAAATATTACCTTTCATGAAGGGGTTGCCACTGGTCGCACATAATGCCAGCTTTGACATGCGTGTACTCAGAGCTTTGATTACAGACTACGATCTGCATCAGCCCTCTATACGCTATGCTTGCACCGTGACAGGGGCGCGCAAAACTTATGACTGCTTATCCAATCATCGCCTGAGCACAGTCTCTGAGCACCTAGGAATATCTCTCAACCACCATCAAGCTTTAGACGATGCGAGAGCCTGTGGGAAGATTATGATTGATATCTTTGAAAAAAGTGGGTGCAGCAGTTTTGACGAGTTGTGCGTTAAACGGGGGATTTGTCTTAAGATATTTTAGGAATGTAGTTCAAAATTGCTAGTTATAGCAGTTAATCTATATCAAAAATAACGTGATACAGCACTTTGTTTGAATTTTTAGGCAAAGTGCTTTTTATTTGGCACAAAATGGTATAAAATAACATTTAAGAATATAAATGTATATAATTATGTGAGTCGTGGAGGGAAAAAATGATTACAGTGATTGAATCAACACATGAATTTTGGATAGATTTTGAGTATGACGCAGATATGATTAGAATCATTAAGTGTTTAAGAACTTGCCATTGGAACGAAATTCAAAAAGTTTGGATTGTATCAAAAGATTACGTGAGAAGAGAGGCGCTGTGTGATTTTTTTGACCATTATCAACTAAGGTACTATATTCTTTCCCACGATGAGCTAATTGCCAAAGAAGCCATTGTGACCCGTTTAACAGAACGCTGGGAAAGTGAGCTTGAACGTTTTCGTAAGTATTTAATAATGAAAAGTTATAGCGAAAAAACCATTAAAAATTATATGAGTCATACCAAAAGATTGATGTCATATTGTATGGCAACAGATCAAGACTTAGATGATAATGCTATGCGAGCATATGCTGTTTCAAGCTTTATAGAAAAAACCTGCTCCAGAAGCTATGTGAGTCAGTCTATTAGTGCTTATAAGAACTTTATGAAAAGTCATGGAGTCCATAAAACATTGAACGAAGTCCCAAGACCCAGAAGAGATAAACTACTTCCAAAAGTATTAAGCCAAGCCGAAGTTATCCGCATACTTAAAGCCCCAGACAATTTAAAGCATAGAGCAATTCTGTTCACCGTCTATGCTTCTGGATTAAGAGTCTCAGAAGCCGCATGTCTAAAAGTCAGTGACATAGAAATGGATAGAATGATGATCCGTGTTGAGAATGGAAAAGGGGCGAACGACCGATATACCTTGCTATCTGAAACTGCTATGACTGTTTTGGAAATATACATAAAGTGTTATGGTCCTAAACACTGGCTCTTTGAAGGTCAACAACCCGATAGCCATATTTCAGAGCGGAGCATACAACATCTCTTTAAGAAAGCACTTATAAAAGCAGAAGTTGATAAGGATGTGGGTATCCATATCCTAAGACATTCTTTTGCAACACATCTCTTAGAAGGTGGCACAGACTTAAGATTCATTCAAGAGTTATTAGGTCACAAAAGCCCTAAAACAACCCAAATTTACACCCATGTTACTGAAAAACGGCTTTCAAAGATACGCAGCCCATTAGATATGATTGACATGAATAAAAATAATGGAAAATAATTTACAAATTTAAAGGATAAATAGGTTGTTATGACGAATATATTAGTTGAATAACTTAGGAAATGAGGATGATATAGATTGCACATATGTTAAATACATACATATATTAACATATAGAGGTAAAAGTGAGGTCTAATCACTATACGCAATGCGTAAATTACAATAAGAAAAGGGTGATTACCCGCAATGCGCACATTAGAGAGTTATGCGCCATTCTTCGTCGGTAGACTGGGAAGAGTTAATTGATGTATTTATCG
>CAYOLV010000002.1:0-725615 GCA_964404895.1 uncultured Peptostreptococcaceae bacterium
CTGTTTAATTTTACTTGACCTTAAAAAAACTGTCCAATTAAGTGTAGACTATTCACTATTTAGATTGGCACTAACAGACGGCTAAATTAATTTGCGAAAAATTCTTGACGGTACCTGAAACCCTATTTGATAAAATGATTGAGAATGTTATGAATGACAATATTAAAGTAGCTATAGAAATAGCCGAATCCATGATTGATCTTTACCCAGAAAATCTTACAGATTCATTGTACTGGGCGGCATGCTTATATTCTATAGACAAAAAAATAGATAAAGTGGTTCATTGCTTTGATCTAGCACTGTCAAAAAACATCTGGTGGTCAACTGACTCAATAAGTAAAGAATCAGATTTTAAAAATGTTAGAAGTAATCCTCAATTTATTAATGTTTTACGTCGAATGGAAAATGTGAGCAGAGATAAAATCGCATGTAGTTCAAGTCATCATATAAAAGTAAAAAACAATTCAACTAGCCAATATATCATAAATCTGCATTGGAAGAATGACTCTGTTGAGAGTTATCGCAAGTATTTTGACAATATTTATTGCGATAGAAAAATTAATGCAATCTACATTCAATCATCAATAGCAGAAAGCAGTAAAGGATTTTCGTGGAATAGCTATGAACGTGCTTATAAAGATATTGAAAATGAATTAACTTACCTTAAGGGAGAAATAACTGTAGTTTCAGGAACATCTCAAGGTGGGAGGATTGCTCTAAGTTACGCAATTGAA
This sequence comes from uncultured Peptostreptococcaceae bacterium, assembly GCA_964404895.1. GTDB lineage: Bacteria > Bacillota > Clostridia > Peptostreptococcales > Acidaminobacteraceae > JBGSUZ01. The sequence goes on from CAYOLV010000002.1 coordinate 735, forward strand.
AAAGGATATGATTACCTAGGCATCATGCCAGCATTAAACGCACCTGAAATTGAGATTAATGTAGGTATAAGTTATTGCTTTATTATTGGAGATAAAGACGACTACTATGGTAACGTTTCAGAATTACATAAACGAATACTGGAAATGGGCGGAAAATCAAAATTGATTGTGATGCAGGGAATTAGTCACTACTTTCCAGATAATTTTATGGAATACTACAATCAGGTGTTGTAATGAAAACCAGCACTTAACTCCGAACTTACGCCATTGCCTATTGTCATGTCTTTTGCGCATGCAAAAGCCCCGCCAACTTGCCGCTGCGGCGTCAAGCACGGCAACGTCGTAAGTTCGTCTCTCGTTTTATGACATTTGTAACTCCATACATATTTTCAATCAAAATAAAGTTAATTTCAAACTGAAACCAAAATAAGTGCTAACTAAAGAATTATTAATTACTTAATGATTGGAGTAGTTATGATGTTTAGAAGTGATTTAGCAAGTGTAGCAGTTAAAAATGCATATTACCCGTTTCATGGGAATATAATGGGTTTAGAAAGTAACCTTCAGCCAATTGCAGATTTATTTCCAAAATGGGATTTGACTAATTGGGACAATAAATGGTGTGCAGCATTTGTATTTTATTGCTGCATCGAAACTGGATATGATATTCCAGTTAAGCATTCTCACGAGAGCATTAATTGTAATTTTGCAGGTTGTTCTGCATGGGAGAAATGGGCAAGTATAGAAGATAACGACTTTTATTATAAGTATAATTCTGCAGATTTTGAACCACAAATTGGAGATATCGTGTTATATGATAACGTATTTATAGATCAAGAACATGATCATATTGGAATTATTGTAGATACAAGTCAAGACTATTTGAGGGTAGCAGAAGGAAATATCAACAATATATCGTCTGTAGTGAGAAGGCCTCTTAATTCAAAAATTCGTGGATTCATAAGAATACCAGATCGGATTCATAAAAGTTTTATTCAGATGGAAACGTAATAAACTGGACTATTATCATAAAAGTGCAGTCAATTTACTAGTATTGATTATAGAAAGACCTTAGCCCAATATGGTGCAACACAAAATATGCGTGACACCGGTCGATGCTATGAAAATGCAAGGATGGAGAGCTTCTTTGCTACTTTGATAAAAGTGAAACTCAACCGAATCGGAACAGAACATTTCACAAGGCACTAGGTCAAGTCAGTATTCTTCCGTTATATCATGGTTTATCATAATAAACAGCGGATCTATACATCAAACCCACAAGGGCTTCCGCTATTTGTCTATCGTATTCAAAGTTTAGCAAGCAATAAAGCAGCATAAAATGAAAAGTGATCTAAATGAACTCAATTTAATTCAATGGGGTTATACCCCTTTATCAATTTAGTGAGTTTGCCGACTGCACTTTTTTGACAAATCCACCAATAGCTCATTTCTAATTCTAAATATTTATTCAAGAAAAAAAGAGAAATTAATTATCCATTATAGGGAGAGCAACTATGAAAATTATAATTTTAGGGTCTGGAGGAGCAGAAAGGATTCCTAAAGCTTGCTGTAATTGTAAAGTATGCAACGAGGCAAGGATTAAAGGTTTTCCGTACAAGCGGCTAGGACAATCATTATACATAAGTGACATTTCCATTCTATTTGATACACCAGAGGATATCAATGAGTCTCTTAACTCAAATAAGATTGAAATGGTCAAAGGAATCTTTTATTCTCATTGGCATCCGGACCATGTTATGGGGACAAGAATTGTGGAATTACTTGGCAAAAAAACACAGCCGATTATGTTAAACATTCCAGAGACTTCATTAGAAATAAATATTAATGGGAACTCAATATTAGGATATTATTCGAGTTTGGGAATATGCAATATAACGGACCAGACAATCTCAACTATCGGAAATATTAGCATTGAAAGAATACCATTAACAAACGGTTATGCATCAGCGTTCTTTATAACAGAAGGTAATACGAAGGTACTCTATTGTCCATGCCATACGAAACATTTACTTATTGAAGAACGATTTATCAGCTGTGATTTATTCATTTGTTGTATGGGTGAAATAGCTGCAGAAGAAGATTGCACAGACTTTGAAATAGATACAATGACTAAAATCTCAGAGTTAAAACCAAAACAGAGTATAATGACTCATATAGAAGAGAGTTTAGGACTTAGCTTTGATGAGTTTGCAGAAAAAGAAAAAAGCTTGAAAAACTTAAGCTTTGGATATGATGGAATGGAAATTATAGTATAAACGCAACCTCACCTAACTCCGAGCTTACGCCATTGATTGTCGAAAATAATTCCTTTTCAAAAGCAGATGTGCAAAAATATAATATATAAAGGATAAGAGATGAGAAAATACTATCTAGATAATTTACGATGGATCAGCATACTGTTACTGATTCCATATCACACTTGTATGATTTACAATAATTGGGGTGAAAATTTTTATATAAAAAGTAATGGGATTACTGTACTAAGTGGTTTTAATCAAATATGTTCTCCTTGGTTTATGCCGTTGCTATTTGTAATAGCTGGAGTAAGCTCTTGTTATGCACTTGAAAAAAGAACATCAACTCAATATCTCAAAGAGAGAGTTACAAAATTGCTTGTACCGCTGATATCAGGAATTTTATTACTGGTTCCCATTCAAACATATTATGCTGAGAAGTTCCATAATGGCTATGATGGTGGATACCTTCATCAATACATATTATTTTTTACCAAGAAAACAGATTTAACTGGAGTAACCGGCGGTTTTACACCTGCGCAATTATGGTTCATTCTGTATTTATTTCTAATTTCAATATTAGCGATGCCGCTCATAAAAAAATACAAAAATAGTGGCATAAAATTACCAATCGAAAAGTTGACTCTATTCAGTATATTGCCACTGTTTTTAATCACTGTAGGCATGTCATTCATATTAAATATTGGCGGTAAAAGTTTGGGTGAATATTTTGCCCTATTTATGCTTGGATATTTAATATTGTCAGAAGATATAATTCAGGAGCTTTTAGATAAAAATAGGTGGTATTTGTTTTCAGGATTCGTATTATTAACTGCCACGAACTTATATTACCAAAATATGTATATTGTTAATTTTGGAATCCTTTATAGCATTTATTATAAGTTCCTTTCTTGGATAGGAATATTGACGCTAATGGGTCTAGGAAGACATTATCTGAATTTTCATAATCAAGTTACTCAGTATCTATCCAAATCATCCTTTACTATATATATTTTCCATCAATCAATTTTAATATTAATTGCCTATTATGTATTGCAAGTGACGTCTTTTGTCTTTTTGCAGGTTGTGCTTATTATTACTGGATGTTTTGCATTAACCATGCTCGCCTACGAAATATTTAAAAGATTATCTATTACAAGATTTTTATTTGCTATAAAAAAATAGGCGTTTTCACTTAAAAAAGGGATTATTTAAATCTATTACGACTTACTCAAAATGAGTCGACACTAATCCACTTGGATCATGACAATAAAAAGAAAGTAAACGGTGACAAATTATTAAAAGAAGAGTTGCGAGTCAACGTCCCTTAACTCCGAACTTACGCCATTGATTCTCAAGGAGCTAATTATCATGAAATATGATTTGGTATGCATAGATATGTTTCAAACACTTGTAGATGTGAATTCACGCACGAGAAGTATATGGAAAAGAATTCTAAAAGATTGTTATACAGAAGAACTGGAATGTCAATGTATAAATCAGTTTTCTAAAAAAGCATTAGGTGGATTCATTCATTATGAAAGTAAAATGGAAACATTTCAGACATTAGAATCGATTTTTTCAAAGTATTTTAAAGAATTATCCAGTGACATTGGAGTAAATTTTGATTACATTGAAGCTACTGAAATATTCTTAAATGAACACAATTACGCTACTGAATATGAAGATACGCAAAGTGTCTTTGAGTTCTTAAAAAATAGAGTGAGAATATGCCTTGTCAGTGATGCTGATAAAAAAATGATGACACACTTACTTCAAAACTATAGCTTTGATCAGGTATTTATATCAGAAGATGTGAAAGCATATAAAAACGATCCACAAAATAGAATGTTTAAACAGGTGCTTAACCACTATAAAATTTCGCCAAATCGCGTTTTGCATATTGGAGATTCATCGGCAGATATCTATGGAGCTAATCGTGTTGGAATTGATAGTTGTTGGATTAATAGAACAGATCTTGAGTGGACCCATATAAGTAAACCAAAATATGAAATTAAAACGTTAAATTCAATCGAAAAATTAATTTAAATGAATCTATTGGAGGAAAATTAAATGATAAAGCATATTGCTATGTGGAAACTAGAGGAATCTGCAGAATTTATTAAAATCATCCAGAACATAAAAAAATAGGTGCTTTTATTGGAAAAGTGAGAACAAATAGAGTCGTAGTAGACTATGAAATATTGAGTCTGCCGCTTAGTATAAGTAAGGAGAACTATACATGAAAACAATATTTCCTGAACCAATACTCAATCTTCCACAAGCAGATATTGATATCAAAGGTATAAATGCATATCTATCACAGAGTGAAAATCATCAAATTATATTCATGGAGTTCTCTGAGGATGTTGAATTGCCTGAGCATTCACATGAAAGTCAAATGGGAATTGTTCTTGAAGGTAGAATTGATTTAATAATAGACGATGTCAAGAACACATATCTAAAAGGTGATAGATACTTTATACCTAGTGGGGTAAAACATTCGGGTAGAATATACAGTGGATATGCGGATATTACATTCTTCAATCAAAAAGATAGATATAATCCAAAGTAAAATTTAGAGTTTTTTAAAGAATGAAATGCTAGAAATTATTGAAATTTAGGAGATGATTATATGGACAGCGTGATACTAGAAGAACTTGTAATTCACGAGCTGTTACATATTAAGCTGTGGGGAACGGATCAGATGATAGAGTCGTTAATAGACTCAGTTTTTGGACGAGAAGAAAATGATTCAAAACGTGAATTCGCAATGACTCAATTTTTCACAACGCTTGAATCGACTGTAGAGGATTTAACAAAAGGATACCTCGTAGCAAATGGCAGTAAAGATGATTTGAGTTTTGGAAGAGTTGCAGTTCAGGTTGAGAAAGAGAAAATGCAACAGACCAAATAAGCATAACTCCGTACTTTAGCCATTGACTAAGACCACCCAAAAGCTTTGTATATTATATTTTGTCGAGTATGCTTTAAAACCTAAAATACGCAAGGATTAATTCAGGAGGCGCATGTGTATATTGAAACAGAACGATTAATCATTCGAGATTTTACAACGGAAGACCTAGACTTGATTTGTGAAATAAATAATCATCCTGAATGTATAAAATTTAATGGTTGGGATTCAATGTCTTTTACTGAATGTGAAAATGTTTTAAACAAATGGATTCATGGCTATGAGGAACATCCACTGTATGGGGCATTTTGTATAACAATTAAAGATTACATAGGTATTGGAATGGGTTTTATAATGAAATATGATAATGACAACGATTATGAAATTGGTTTTAGATTGAGACGAAATGCTTGGGGAAATGGATATGCAACTGAAACAACTAGGGGATTCATACGTTATGCAGCCGAACAGTTAAATGCGTGTCATGTCTGTGCTGAGGTGGATTCTAACAACGAAAGATCTCTTAATATATTTAGAAAGTTAGGATTTGAAGAATATAATCATCCCGCTGGAGAAGGTGGGAAAATGTTTAAATATCGACTTGAAGGGGCTTAATGAAATGGCAATAGACAAGCGGAAAATATTAGAAAGTGAACCATTTAGCTATCAAATTACTAAAGACAAGAAGGTAAGGTTGTTTTACAAGGATAAAGAAGTAAAAATCATCAGCAATAATACTGCAATGAGCTTCATCGAAAAAATAAAAGACCTTCCAGTTAGTGAACAACAACTGGTAATGGCAAAAGTGACTGGAAATTTCAAACATGGTAATGAAAAGATGAATAAGGAACGAAATAAAGATTAAAGAAAAATCAAGCACCTATACGATCTTAACGGAAAATAACTGGAACTTAGCCATTATGACCCGTGTGTACACAATAAAATATTGAGGAGGCCTTTACAATGATAAGAAAAGTGATCGTTTTTATTGCTACTAGTTTGGATGGATACATAGCTACTGAGGATGATTCACTAGATTGGCTATTTAAGGTTGAAGGAGAAGGAGATAACGGGTATTCAGAGTTTTATAGCACTATAGATACAATAATTCTTGGCAGAAGAACCTATGATTGGATTATGAGCGTAGAAAAAGACAATTTTCCATATCAGAATAAGAAGTGTTATGTGTTCAGTAAGTCAACACATGAATCCAATGATAATGTCGAGTTTGTTGAGGGCGACATTGTTAAATTTATAAATACAATAAAGGCTGTTGAAGGTGGTAACATATGGATTGTTGGTGGCGGAAACTTGCTATCCAACGTACTAAAAGAGAATTTAGTGGATGAGTTAATAATTACTATTGCACCGACTATTATTGGAAAAGGAATTCCTTTGTTCAACAAACAGGATCTTGAAATAGAGTTAGAATTAAAAAGCATTCGGCGGTTTAATCAATTTGCAGAACTTCACTACGTAAGGAAGCAATCTGATGAAAACTAGTATGTAAGCATATTGCCTCTCGTTAGCCCATCATTCTAAAGGTGTAAGAGAATCTTTGAAAAAAGCATTATAAATGTGTTCTATTGGGTTTAATCTGCATATCTGGAATCATTAATTACGACGAAAATAGTATGCTATCTTTAAAAATAGCATACTATTTTTATAATACACTGGGAATTTGTAGAATTAATAGATATAATTGATTTTATATAGCTTATGTTCATAAATATTAAAGAAGGAACCATTTAGAATCCAGAATTCGAGGTGCTTATATTGAAAAATTATTTTGTAAAGAACGGGGAAACCTTTATACACGTCATCGAAAGTGGGGAAAAGAAAAAAGATATTCCATCACTATTAGTTGTCGTTGGCATTTGGGAATCTGCAGAGAGAGCCATGCCTATCCATAACTTGAATAGACATGTGGTTTCCTTTAGCTTTAGAGGACGTGGACTTAGCAGTACCCCAGATTCAGGATATGATTTAGAAGACCACTTGTCCGACATTCGAAAGGTTGTTGAAGCTTGTAAGCTTGAGGATTATTGTGTTCTAGGATTTTCAAGAGGCGCTGCCTATACCTTAGGTTGGTATTTAAGAAAAGAAACGTCAATACGTGGAATGATATTAGTGGATCAAGCCCCTATCCACAGACAAGTACCTCAAGAAAGCCTTGAATTTTGGTGTAATATGATTTATCAAAATGTGCCCGTAAAAAATCATATGCGCGCATTGGCATTTGAAGGTCTCAGTAGAGATGCTCAAACATATGATTTTTCAGATGAACTGTCATCTATAGAAATACCTGTCCGTATTTTTTATGGCACTTCTGAACATTCAGATATTCCAAGTAATTTACCTAAGGAAACAAGAACAATATATGCTGAAAAAATTGAAAAAGTGAGTTTTGTAGAATTTCTAGATTCTGGGCATATGATCCCAGATGATGAAACAGAAAAGTATCTAAATGAAATAGAGAATTTCTTAAAGATCCTATCATCTGATTTATGAAGAGTGAGAGGTGAATCAAAATTCCATTTCCCTAATCATAACAGCCAACTTTCACAAGAAAAAGGAGACATAAATGATAATCAGAAGAATCCAGACAGCAGACATATCTCAATTTGAGAAAATAGGGATGCAAGAAGACGGCAAACCAACATTGAACTTGCAAAGGTGGCTAGACGCAAAACGAACAAAATTGGAATGGTGTTATATAGCTGAAGAGTCCGGAGAATTCTTAGCACGAGTCATTTTTGGCGTTTTTGAAGACCAGCCCCAGGACCTAAAAGTATGGCAATTAATCATCGACAATAAACTCGACAATTTTAAAGAAGTAGGCATGCAATTATTGAAAGAGAGCATAAATCAACTTAAATCGGAAAACTTTGAAACTGTAGAATATCATTTATATGCAAATGCCTCAAATAATTTTGAAAACTATAAATCCATCTTTATCGCTCAAGGATTCGAAATCACACAAGAGAAGATTAACTTTGAAGCCACGGAAATTATCCAATCAGATAAGACAAAGAGTCACAGACTTACTTACAAAACCCTTGAAGAAGTAGGCGATATTGCCTTTATTCAAGCTATAGAAAAAGTCACAGAAGGATCACTAGATCGAGAAGATTTAGAAAGCATTGCACTAAATGGTTCAAAAAAAGCTGCAGAAATGTATTTTGAATTATTGGCTGAAATCGATCTCAACAAAAACTGGTGGAAACTTGCTTACCAAGAAGATGGCTCGTTGGTTGGACTTATTGTCCCTCAAAAATTCAGTGACGAGGAAGGCGCTATTAATTATATCGGTGTTGTACCCCAAAAAAGAGGGGCTGGTTATGTCTACGCGTTAATTGATGCTGCCTCAACCCTCATGTTCCAATCAGGAATCCAAACTGTGATTGCAGATATTGACACACAGAATCAGCCTTTAGAAAAAGCTTTAAATGTTTTAGGTTATGTTGCAAAAGGATCGCTTTCTGTCTTAAAGTTAAAAATTAGTTAAAAGGAGGCATAACAACAATGGAAATTCCTTTTATTCCCGGCATATTTATTGCACTTATATTTTACATTATTGTCGCTAAATATTGGTGTCAGTTTGCAGATTGGTTTGGGAGCAAAATTGGGTTAAAAAAGCTTATTGAATGGTTTTTAAATAAGTTTTTTAAAAAATAGTAACCCGCAAAAGTTTTAGCACAAAGGAAGGACATCATGAAAAATTGTAAATTGGTCATATTTGATATGGGAAACACCCTCATTAACTTTCATGCAGGCCTCCATACAGACGAAGAGAAGGATCAATTGGGACTGGAAAACATGCATCACCATTTATGGAAATACCATCAATGCTTCGTACCCGTAGAGACTTTAAAAAAAGAGTTTTTAGACATTTGGTATTCAGATTTTTACTTGAGAGCTCAGTTAATCGAGTTAGATGTGACGGCCTACCTGAAGCCCCTTTTAGAAAAATATAACCTCCAAGTCGATGGTGAAGCTTATCTGAGACTCATGTCTGAATTTTACAAAATATACCGTGAAGAGGCAGTTGTTCACCATTCTGCATTGAAAATACTCAAATCTCTGCATGAATCTGGCACAAAAATAGCCGTGGCATCAAACTGTATCTTATTTGATGAAATATACGAAGCTGTTTTTGAAGACAAAGGCATGAAACAATTCATAGACAAATTTGTATTCAGTTACAGCAGAGGTTACAGAAAACCTGACCTTCGTATATTTAAAGAAATTATAGACAGCTTTGGTTTCAAAAACGAAGAAATTCTAATGGTGGGGGACAGTCTTAACGCAGACATTATCCCTGCTAATCAACTGGGTTTAAAAACAGTTTGGATTAATAAAAAGAGCGAAAAAAACAGTTGTGCAGATATAGAGATCACTAATTTTGATGGTCTCTCTAAAGTATTACTCGGTGTCTAAGATGAGGTGCGGTTGATGAAGATTGTTGTATTAGGTGCAAGTGGCTTTTTAGGCAGTAAAGTTTATGCAAAACTTAAGCAAGATGAAACCTTAACGGTAATTGGAACCTGTTACAACTCCATACATTCTGAACTCGAAAAGCTCAACTTATTAGATTTAGAAAAAGTTTCTCAATTTTTTAACGTCCATCAACCAGATGTGCTCATTTGGTGTTTAATGGATCGAAACAATGAAAAAGAACTCATTGATAGGGGACTGACTCATCTTCTCCGTCATGTTCATCATGAAAAATTTTTCTTTGTATCAACAGATGCATTTCTAGAGGGAAAAGGAGATTACGCGGAAGACATAGAAATGTTGAATTACCCTGAGGTGAATCCACTATCAGATTACGCCAATGCAAAAATAGCAGGTGAGAAAATGGTTCAACATCAGAGTATAAACCATGTCATTATTAGAACAGGGCCTTTATACGGACAAGATCTAGAAGGCAATTGGTCAGACCAACGAGCTATGAACTTGCAGAAAAATCTCGCCAATGGTCAGGCGCTTTATTTTCATGAGAACATCTTTAAAACATTTGTACATGTAGATGACCTAGCGTCTGCCATAGCGGAGTTGTGCAAAGTTTCTTACCAAGGTGTGCTTCATATGGGATCTTCTAAAAAAGCAAGTTACTATGATTTTTATAAAACGCTTGCTACGAAAATGAACCTGAATAGTGAATTGATTCACAGTAAAATTATGACCTCTGAAGAAGCCTTAGCTAATGGTTTTCCTATGGACACTTCTATGAATACTCAAAAATGCAATAGCATCTTAAATACTAATTTTATGAATTTGGAGGCGTAAGCTTATGACTAAACAATTAATTATCGTATCAGATATGGAAGGCGCGTCGGGTATTTTTGAAAATAATGCTAAAAGTATGCGTCATGGATCTGCCGAATGGCGCGAATATGGAAAAGATCAAATGACTTCGGATATTTTAGCGGTTTGTGAAGCAGCAAACGAATTTGGGATAGATGAAATATTTTACTATGATGGACATTTTGCTGGTTTTGCAGAACACAACGTCCATTTAGATAAGCTCCCTTCAAATGTAATCCTTCCAGATACCCCTGATCGCTGTTTCTTCTGGAGAAGGATTAGAGGACAAGCCAATCAGCACCCTATTGGGATTATTACAGTAGGGCAACACGCTAGATTCGGGGAGCCGGATGCTTACTTCGAGCATACCATTCAAAGTCCACCCATTCAAGAAATTAGACTCAATGGCATCCATATTGCAGAAATCGGATCAGCCGTTTTAAACTTCAGTGGGACACCTTATGTGGCTAATATTGGTTGTGCCGCTTCTGAAAAAGAAGCCAAAGAGTTGAGCCCTGAAGTGACACATATCAGCGTCAAATCCAAAAGTAAACAATGGGAACCATCTGCTCAAGATACTTTCCCGCTGATAAAAGCAGGTGTCTTAGAAGCGCTGGCGGATCTTGAAAATAAAACAGCACCTGTGTTTGAACCACCTTACAAATTCGAAATGCGCGTAACATCCGATCACTATTTTAACTGTAGCAATGAGATCAGTTGGAAAGGGACACTTACTGAAGACCACGCAACCTGGGAAGCTCCAGATATAGAAATCGGTTTTGAAATATTCAATTATGTGAGAGATCTTATTGAAGAAAAAAAGTGAAAATACGTTATTTTAAGACAGAAGGAGCAAACATTCATGATTAGAAAGGTTACCCAAAATGATATTTCTAGGATTGTAGAAATCTACACAGAAGTTTATTTGGCAATGCCTGAAGAAATTGATACGATATCTAAATCCGATTCAATTTTAGTGTATGAAGAAGAGTCGCAGATCATTGGGTTTGCTCACTACATACTGAATGGCGCTAACGGCTATCTAGAAATTGGCATTGATTCAAAATATAATATCGTTGAAATTGGAAAACGTTTATGGAATTATCTATCCATTGAACTTAAAGAGAAACATATCAGCACGGTTAAAACCTTTCATGTTCAAGAAGATACACGATGGTCAGCGCTCTTCAAAGAAATTGGATTTGAATATTGGTATTCTGTCTACAGACTTAAACACGTTTCGCCCATTGATGCGGAGATTGACCTGAAAGTCATAGATTATACCGATGATTACTTTGAAGCAAAAATGGAACTTGAAAGCGAATGTTTTGAAGAAGTTCGAAGATTGAATCATATTCAACCTTATAATTGGTATGCCGAAGCAAGCGACAGTTACAAAGCGGACTTGAGAGCGTTTATTAATGCCAATAAGGATTTTATCAAAATCTATATGGAAAAGGATAAAATTATAGGCGTATCTCAAGTAAAGGATCGTGAAATAGATTTAATATTTACACGAAAATCTGAACAAGGCAAAGGATATGGCAATCAAATATTAATAGATTCCATCAAAAGAGGTAAAGCTCAGGGAGACGGAGAAGTATATCTAAATGTGCTTGCTCAAAATGACAAAGCACTAAGACTTTATAAGAAACATGGATTCAAACAACTGCAAACACAAGATTGTCGGAGAATAAAGTTCTAAATCTGTAATGGCAGCACGTTATCTTAAAGACAAAAGGAGCAAGCAGCAATGATTAAAATAACTTTTGAAAAGACGAAATCCACTCATAAGTCCAATTTGTTGATCTACGACCTTCTTATTTCATTTGCCTTACCTATATTGCTTTGGCGATTTGCCGCACCTCAGATAGGGGATCGCAATACAATTTTAATGATTGCATCAATCGGACTTATTTATTCACTTATAGATTTTATTAAAAATCGCCAATTTAATTTTATAGTGGTATATACTTTATTACTATCCGTTTCATCTAGCCTTATTTCGTTTTTAACCGTGGATACAACCCAGCTGATTCTAAATTTTGTATGGTTTAACGTGTTCACAATTGCCCTGCAGGCAATAATATGGTTCGTATTTAAACCTGTTCCAATGCTTTACTTTGTCAATGGTGCGCTCCGAATGGGGTACTCTAAAGAAAATGCAAAATCTTACTTCAATCAGCCTTATTTTAAAAAATCTTTCATGTATATGGCGCTAGCCTATATTGGAAAAGACATTTTTGATGGACTTATCAGGTTATATTTTTATATGAATGCTTCGAGTACGGCATTTAGCAGTATGGCTCAAATTACGAGTATGGTTGGTATTGCTTATACGATTACCATTACCTATTGGAGCTTTGTAGTAATCAGTAATGCAAGCAAACATATGTCAAGGAGTTCTGTTGATCATCAAGTTGTGTAAATAAGGAGTGTGTCCATGTACTATATTCTTGGCATTAATCATTATATTCAATATGTGAATAAACAGATCCCAATCCAACTGTTTTCAGAATTTGTATCTTATGTCTCAAATATGATAGATGCAAAAGACATTTCTATGATTGCAGAAGAGTTTAATGAAGATTGTTTAGAATTAAATCATGTGAAACACTCGGTATTGCAGTTGATATCCGAAGAAGCCTCTATTGCCCATCGTTTTGTAGATCCGCCTCAGAAGGTAAGAACAGCACTAGGCATGACCATCACTTGGTTAGATGACGAGAATGACAAGGACCTTTCCACAAGAAAAAGAGAACGCTATTGGTTGAATCAGATTGAAGCCCATAAGTCAGAAAATATACTGGTTTGTATTGGTGCTAGTCATGTGAAGCCATTTACAAATCTTTTAGAAGAAAACATGCTAGAATATTGTATAATGGATACTTATTGGAGAGAAAATGCATTTATACAAGGTGAATCTACTGAAGCATAGAGTAGAAAATCTATAATTCAAATTTCCCTATGTTTTAATGGATATTTAATCTTTATTTTGTACAATTGGAAAGGTGATTAAAACAGATGGTAAAACAGTCTAATTTATTTAAAGGCTTGGCTGTATTCGTCCTACTGATTCTCGGCGGGGGCGTTTACTTAGGTATGAGCCAGTATATGTTAAGCGAATACCAAATCAGTGTAAAAGCCAGTCACTTGATTGGTATAATTTGTGCAGCCATCTATTATTTCGTTTTGATATTGACGATAATTCTTTCTAAAGTCATCCCAAATCTTTATGAAAAGCATGGTGCCCTAGACGATGAAAATGAAAATAATGATTCTGAAAAGTAATGATGACCTGCGATATTTTCATATTAAGGAGAGGATCTTGTGAATTTAATCAATTTTTCAGATCTTGCACAAAAAGATGTTAATCGTATTTTTACCATTGCAGATGATTTGATTGAAAATCAAGAGAAGTATTCTAAATCTCTAGATGGAAAGCATTTTGTTCTTTTTTTTCCAGAATCCAGTATTCGAACGCGTTTGACCTTTGAAAAGGGCATACTCACATTAGGTGGAACCTGTTCACTTTTTCCGCCAACAGCGCTAGACAAAAAGGAAAAAACAGAAGACACCGTCAAATACATGACCAACTGGGTTGATGCTATTATCGTCAGACATTCTAACCATGAAATGGTGAAGGAAATTGCAAAGCATTCAAGTGTGCCCGTCATTAACGGAATGACATCTGCATGCCATCCTTGTGAAATTCTAACCGACCTTTATAGCCTTAACAAGCTTTATGGCAATTATAAAGATCTTACATACACCTTTGTTGGTGAAGATGCCAATATTTCGAAAACATGGGTAGAGGCCGCAGAAACTTTAGATTTTAAATTAAATCACGTCTTCTTCGAAACTGACCGAATCAAATTAGATAATAAAAACTATTCATTTTTCACTGATTTAGATAAAGTCATCAAAAGAACAAACGTGATACTGACGGATCCTGCACCTTCTGAAAAAAAGACAACTGCCTATTATGAGAATTATCAAATCACAATGGATGTCATGAAGAAAGCCCCATCTAATGCAGTAGTAAACCCATGTCCGCCGTTTTACAGAAATGAAGAAATTCAAAGCGAAATCATAACGTCGGACTACTTTGTGGGCTATGATTTTAAGAAAAATCTTCTATATGTACAACAAGCGGTCATCTTATATTGCTTAGGACTGGCTTAACCATCAATTGTCATCGGTAGACTAATCACCAAGGATATAACAAAAAACTAAAAATAATGGAATTGGAGTTTTGAACATGGATTTTATTGAAATACTTAAAGTTGTTTTACTAGGCATTGTTGAAGGCGTAACAGAGTGGCTGCCTATCAGCAGTACAGGCCACATGATTTTGTTAAATGAGTTTATCCAATTAGATGTCACCAAGGAATTCTGGAGCCTCTTTGAAGTGGTCATCCAACTAGGTGCCATAATGGCAGTAGTCATTCTTTTCTGGCATCAGATTTTTCCTTTCGGGAAGAAGCACAATCAGACACCTATGGCAAAAGAAGGGATCTTATCCTACGTTAATAAGGATATTATGATCCTTTGGATGAAAATTCTAGTCTCCTGCATTCCCGCCGCTGTCATTGGCATTCTATTTAATGAAACCTTCGAAGCCTTATTTTATTACTCCACACCAATTGCCATCGCGCTGATCGTCTTTGGTATAGCTTTTATTGTTATTGAAACCAAGTACAAAGGCAAATCTGCAAAAATTAACAGCCTTGCAGAAATCACATTTAAAACAGCTCTGATTATTGGTATTTTCCAATTGATTGCGGCTATATTCCCAGGAACCTCCCGCTCAGGGGCAACCATTGTAGGTGCTCTCCTGATTGGAGTTTCTAGAACCGTTGCAGCAGAATTTACATTCTTCCTTGCCATTCCAGTTATGTTCGGCGCGAGCTTACTCAAAGTTCTAAAGTACGGCATGGCTTTTACAGGTGCAGAAATGTTTATCTTGGCACTAGGGATGTTGGTTTCCTTTGTAGTATCAATCATCGTCATCAAATTCTTAATGAGCTATATTAAGAAACATGACTTCAAAATATTTGGATGGTACAGAATTATTTTAGGTGTGCTCATATTGGGCTATTTCGGATTGTTTGCATAATATAATTATGTAAACCAAAAGGAGATTTATCATGAGTTACTATTTAGAAAGTCCACGCATTGGACTCAGAACCATCCGAAAATCAGACTTACCCGAAATGATGGGACTTATGACCAATCATGATATTGCCACCCTGACTGGGGAAGTTCACCCTATGACAGAAACCAGTTTTGATGAATTTTATGAAAGATGTCAGAAAACCGAAGACCGGATTTGGTTTTTAATTATTGATAAGGCTACCAATAAAATCATTGGCGAAACTGGCTTGCTAAGATTGTATATGCCATGGCGGACTTCTGACTTTTCATTGGTGATTTGGGACTCAAATTATTGGGCCTCAGGCTATGGGCAAGAAGTTGCATCTCTTATGTTAGACTATAGCTTCAACTACCTGAATCTTAACCGATTAGCCATTGGCGTGGTAGGGTTTAACGAGAGAGGTCTAAAATTCTGGAAACGTATTGGATTCAAAGAAGAAGGGCGCCAGCGGGAAGGATATTTCTGCAAAGGCGAATATTCAGATTTTATTATGATGTCTTTGCTCGCGAGAGAAAGACAATAAATTAGGAGGCTTATTATGACATATAATATTTACAGCGTTACAGATACTCTTGAAAAACAAGAAATCTGCAGAGAAGTTTTGTACAGCTTGCCAGACTGGTTTGGCATCCCAGATGCTACTGAAAATTATATAAAAGAAACCGAAAAAGAAGTAGTACTTGGGGCCAAACTTGAAGACAAAGTCATAGGCTTTATTTCAATTAAAGTCCACAATCCCAACAGTGCTGAAGTCTCCGTAATGGGGATTAAAGAGGAATTTCATAGACACGGGCTTGGCAGACAATTGGTTAATGCGGCTGAAAACCTTTTAGTTGAACAAAAAATCTCTTACCTAACAGTCAAAACCCTTGCTGCAACAAGAGAATGTCCTGAATATGCAAGAACCAGAGCTTTTTACAATGGCATTGGGTTTACAGAACTAGAAATATTGACTGAACTTTGGGGCGAAGATAATCCTTGTGCCTATATGGTCAAAACACTCTGATTTAATTAAATTAGAAATTAAAATATGCAACGCCATAGAGGAGGTCTCTTCATGAAGTTCATCGTCTTAGGAAGTGGAGGGTGTGTTTCCCTTCCAAAGCCCCTATGCCAGTGTGCGGTTTGTAAAGAAGCACGCCAAAAAGGTAAACCCTACTCCAGATTTGGGTGTAGCTTGTTTTTATCTGAATTGAATGTGCTCGTTGACACGCCTGAAGACATTAGCCACGCCCTTAACGCTGCAAATATCTCAGAAATCAATGGCGTTTTATATAGTCATATGGACCCTGACCACACCCTCGGAATGCGTATATTTGAACATTTAAGGCTGGATTGGTTGAAACTTTCTGAAGGTATCCACTGCGACGACCCAATTCCTGTGTACGCACTGCCGGAAGTCCTGAAAGACCTCAATTCTATTCAGACAAAGCTAGGTTCTTTCATGGCCTATTATGAAGCAGTTCGCAACCTCATTATTCAAGTTCCAGTTGTGGAAACTCTAAAGCTTCAGGACATAAATATTCATTTTATCCCAGTCGGCCAAGCAACTGTTTTTGTCTTTGAACAGAAGGGAAAAAAGCTTATTTATGCCCCCTGCGATGTAAAACCCTTCCCTGATCATGAGGTATTCAATCACGCCGATTATCTGCTCATTGGCAACACCATACCCTGTGAAAAATTAAAAAACGACTATGTCTTGAAGCCAGGGAACTTTTTGAGCGATGAACTCTTCAGCATGAATGAAATTCTTGCTTTAAAAGAGAAATATCATATTCAAAAAGTGATTATGACCCATTTGGAAGAAGACTGGGGCAAATCTTATGATGATTACTTAGAAATGGAAAAACAGTATGAGAACATTACTTTTGCATACGACGGCATGACCATCGAACTTTAAAAAAATATATAATCTGACCGACAGGGGGTAATAATATGTATACAGGAAATTTAGTCAACTTAAGAGCCTATCGAAAGGATGATGTTCCCTTAGCTCAAGCCTATTTGAATAACCCTGAAATTAAACGATTATTAGCGCCAAATGTACCGTTCCCATATACCTTAGAAGATGAATTCAAGTGGTATGAAGGTCAATCGGCAATGAAAGATCTTTACAATTTTGCCATAGAGACAAAGGACACTGAAAAGTATATTGGCGGTTGCGGCATTAACCAATTAGACTGGAAAAACAGTGTGGCTACTATAGGGATTTTTATAGGTGAACCTGAGTATTGGGGCAAAGGCTACGGCACAGACTCCATGAAAGTCTTAATCAAATTCATCTTTGAACAAATGAACATTCACAAAATCAAACTCAACGTTTATGCTTTCAATGAACGGGCTATTAAAAGCTATCAAAAAATAGGCTTTGTGCATGAAGGCACTCTCCGTCAGGAAATCTTTAAAGACGGCAAATACCATGACGAATGGGTTATGGGCTTGTTTGCGTCCGAGTTCAAATAGAACAGTTTTATCATATAAATCCTTATAAGGAGTGAAGGCAAATGGAAGAAAATATCAAAGGCATCACCTTAGGCGCCTTCACGGAAGCCCATGCTATAGAAGTTTCCACGTGGCAATATCCTGGCATTTATAGTGTTTATAACCTCGTCCCTTGGACAGAAATTGTTGAAAACCATTGGTCTCTGTCCGATGAAGACCTTCGCAAAGAACAGTTCCACACCATTTACTTAAACGGCGAAATGATTGGTTTTGGCAGAATTCAAAAAACTGAAAATCGAATTGATTTAGGAATCGGGTTGAAACCTGAATGTTGTGGTCAAGGCTTGGGACTTCCAACTATGAGAGTTCTAGTAGCAAAAGCTGAAGCAATGTTTCCTGGTGAAATCATCAGCCTAGAAGTTCGTCAATTTAACGAACGTGCCATTAAGTGCTATGAAAAAGCAGGGTTCAAAGTTGTAAAGAAATATATGAAAGAGATGATCAGCGGCTTTGTTCCATTTGCCCTAATGATTAAAATCTAACTATGGAAATTGAAAAGAAAATTCATAACCAATATCGAAAAAAAATATGGGCGCCCTTTATGAGGGGACTGGAAACCTATCAAATGGTTGAAAAAGGGGATGTCATTGGCGTGGCTGTTTCAGGGGGAAAAGATAGCCTCCTCATGGCAAAACTGATGCAATCTCTGGTTCGCGTTTATAAAGGTGAGATTCAAGTCAAGTGTATTGTCATGGACCCTGGCTATAAACCAGAAGTGAGGCGTGCACTGGAAGCAAACCTTAAAGCACTGGAAATTGAAGCCCATCTATTTGAGACTCAAATATTTGACATTTCCAAAGACATGTCCAGCGCTAATCAATCTCCTTGTTTTCTATGTGCTCGCATGAGAAGAGGGGCTCTTTATGAAAAGGCTCAGTCTCTTGGCTGTAATAAATTGGCTCTAGGTCACCATTATGATGACGTGATTGAAACAATTTTAATGAATGTCCTCTGTGGAGGTGAATTTAAGACCATGCTTCCAAAAATAGCTGCTCAAAACTTCGAAGAAATGACTTTAATTAGACCTTTGTATTTAGTCAGAGAAGCCGATATTTTACACTTCATTAAAAACATTGGCATTGAACCTATGAACTGCGGTTGCTCTGTTACCGAAAAAAAGGAAGAGAGCAGGAGAGCCGAGATTAAAGCTTTGATAAAGGATTTGTCTACAAGATTTGAGAATGTAGAACACTCCATATTTAGTGCCTCAAAGAATGTCAGATTAGACCATTTACTCATTGATAAGGAGGCATTAGACTATGGGCTTAAAAAGTAAATTCCCCGAATTGTTAACACCTCATTTGAAGTTAAGAGAAATTGAGTTTACTGACAGTTACGCCCTTCATGAGATTTTCAGCGATGAAGAAACCATGAAGTGGTATGGCATGATGCCTCTTGAAACTATGGATGCCACTATCCGGATCATTGAAAATTTGCGAATGAATTATTATGACAATAGAGGCATCCGTTGGGCTATTGAACATAGAGCAACAGGGGCATTTCTTGGGACTTGTGGCTTCCATAATTGGAATGTAGGTTCACGTCGTGCTGAAATTGGGTATGAAATTAGCAAAGACCATTGGGGGCAGGGTTACGCCACAGAGGCCGTCAAGGAAATGTGTGCTTTTGGCATTGATGCTATGAACCTGCACCGCATTGAAGCCCTAACTTACCCTGAAAATATAGGTTCACAAAAAGTTTTAGAAAAACTAAATTTTAAGAGAGAAGGACTGCTTGAAGGTTATGCCTATTTTAGGAATACCTATCAAGATCTTGTCATGTACAGTTGGATCAATCCTAACCATGTCAGACGTGATTAGCCATGCAGGTGAAAGGAGACCAGACGATGAAAAAGAAAATCGTAACAAAATCACAATGGTGTGAGCATTTGTTTCATGAATTTCACGATCAAAACAGTTCTGTTTTGTGCGTCATTCTAGGTGGTCAAAATTATGGCATTTATAAACCTTTGTGCTACTATAGCGCCTCTTTAGCAGTCCAAGCCGGTTATGATGTTTTAAGTGTGCAATATGGCTTTCAGCAAGACCAGTCCTTAACTCATTTTCCTGAAGATTTTGAGATTCTCTACAAAGAAGTCAAAGAGACCATCGAATTGATTAAATCCCCTCGGCACACTGAAATCATTTGGATTGGAAAAAGCCTTGGGACAGTCTTAATGAAACGGCTTAAACGAGATTACAACTCGTACTCGCAAAAGCTCATCCTGCTTACCCCAGTAACGCCAGCCTTTGATCAAGAGGATTTCAGAGAAAAATTAATCATCATGGGTACTCACGACGAACACTACGATGAAAAACTCTTAGAAAAAGAATCCGAATCTATGATCGTTGAGTTCGATGGCGCTAATCATGCCTTAGAAACGGGGAATGTGATTGCGGACCTTGAAATCATGGAGAGGGTACTCGGAGCCATTGCAGGGTATATTGAGAAATAGCCATTTACATTCTAAAACAACCTGATGATTAGATTATTCAAGTTTCCTATACAAGAAAAGGGTCATACCATTTGGTATGACCCTTTTTTAAGCCTTAATTTTGTCTAATTAGACTTTCTTAACGCCAATTCGTTTATTTGATTTTTCTTTTGACCCGTTGCCAATTTTCTTATCAGGTCTTTGTGCATTGTTGCTTGCGTTCTTAGTTTTCTTTTCTTCTAATAACTTTTTCATCATTTCTACGTTTTTACTAGACATATGAAGACTCCTTTTGCTTATTCTTTAGTCAATATTGCTTATATGTCATTATACAACAAAATGGGCCTAAGATTAAGCTTATTTTTTATCGAGAAGCTCTTTAATCATGCCAGTTGCATCGAGGTAAGGTGCAATAGACTGATCATAGTTCAACTTATTGACGATACGTGCCACAAAGTTAGATAAATCCACTTCAGTAAACCATTCAGCGTTTCTCACATTTTCAGGAATGTAAGTCAAATTCGTTGAATAGACACGTTTGATAATACCTTCTTTATAGAGTTTTTCAAATTTATCCGTGCCTTCAGTAAAGAAAGAGAAGGTCGCCGCAACATATACATTTCTAGCATTTCGCGCTTTCAATTCGTGAGCAATATCTACAACAGACTCCCCAGAGGCAATCATGTCGTCTACAATCAAAACATCTACACCCGTTACATCACGGCCTAAATACTCATGTTGGATAATTGGATTTTTGCCGTTGACCACTTGTGAATGGTCTCTACGCTTATAGAATAAACCAATATCTACACCAAGAACACCAGAATAGTAAACAGCACGGTCCATAGCACCTGTATCTGGGCTGATGACCAACAAATTATCTTTGTGTAAGATTAACTCTTTTTCATTGGTGATAAAGCTTTTCACAATTTCGTAAGTCGGGTAGAGATTTTCAAATGAAGTAAGGGTAATGGCATTTTGAACGTTGGGGTCATGGGCATCAAAAGTGATGATTTCGTGTACGCCAAGTCTTTCAAGTTCCTGAAGAGACATGGCACAGTCTAAAGATTCTCTGCCTTTTCTTCTATGTTGTCTTGAAGCATAGAGTAGGGGCATAATGACTGTAATACGATTGGCTTTGCCGCGAATCGCAGAAATCGTCCGCTTGATGTCTTGGAAATGTTCGTCAGGACCCATGTGGTTTTCAAAACCAAACATGTTATAGGCAATACTGTAATTGCCCACATCTGCAAGAATGTAAATGTCTTTTCCTCTAACCGATTCATCTAAAATTACTTTGCCTTCGCCGTTGGAAAAGCGAATGTCCTTTGAACGAATCAAGAAAGAGCGATCCACATCTCTTTTTGCACGAATATGCTCATCAATTTTCTGTCCCATTTCAGCGCAGCTTTGAAGAACGATAATACCAAGTTCCCCATTAGTTTGTACGTTAGCAAAGTAAGCCATGACAATCTCCTATAATCATTTGATATGGTGGTAAGCATTTGACACATGAATCATGCTATGTGTTAAGTTCTGATTTTAAAAAAAGTTGACAGTTAACAGTTCGCCATGAAGGCTTCAATAGCTTCAGGAGTTCTGATAATTCCCTCAGACAAGACTTGGTGTCCATCAGCAGTAATGAGTACATCGTCTTCAATACGAATGCCAATGCCTTCTTCAGCGATGTAGAGACCCGGTTCAACAGTGAATACCATGCCAGGCTCAAGTTTACCTTCTCTGTCACCAAGATCATGTACATCTAATCCAAGGTGATGGCTGACGCCGTGATAGTAATATTTAGAAAGTTCATCAATCGACTGGATTAAACCAATTTTAATCAATTCTTCCGAAAGAACATTTCTACAAGTTTCATTAAGGGTCAAGAAGGGGATCCCCGGCTTCATCATATCTATAACCGCTTGTTCTGCTTTTAAAACAATGTTATAAATTTGTTTTTGTCTATCAGTGAACTTGCCGTTGACCGGGTAAGTTCTTGTAATGTCAGCCGCGTACTCTTTGTACTGAGCCCCTAAGTCGATGAGCACAAGGGTATTATCTTCAAGAGGTCTGTTATTTTCAACATAGTGTAAAATAACAGCTTCAGAACCACTAGCAGCAATTGTTGGGAAAGAAGAGCCGTCTGCACCGTTCATGCGGATAGAATGAGCGAAAGTCGCTTCAAGTTGATACTCCATTGCGCCAGGTTTTAAGAACTTCATAATCGCTTCAAGGCCTTCTTGAGTCATGTTAATCGCCTTTTGCATTTGCTCAATTTCTTGAGTTTCTTTTACCATGCGAAGCTTAGTGGCAATTGGGTGAATGGTTCCAACTGGTACAAATGGGAATCTCTTTTGAATTTCAACCATTTGCTTATGACCAAATGAATCCGCTTCATAATAGCCTAATTTCTCTAAGTCATAGACTAACTTTTTAACCTTATCCGCATAGACAAGGCGTGTGAGCCAAGCTTCAAAATCTTGGGTATACTGAACATTTTCGATACCTGAAATCTCAGTAACCGCTTCTTTAGAAAGTTTTCTGCCATACCATTTTTCAACATCGTAGTTTGGCATTTCAACAAAGACATTAGTCACAATTTGACCATTTTGTTTATGTAATGCGACTATAAAGTTTTCTTGATTGAGTCCTGTAAAATAAAAGAAGTTTTTATTCGGTTTAAATGTATAATTGGCATCTGCAGTGCTTTTAGGTGCGTTACCTTGATATAAAATCACAAGATCGCCATCGTTTAAATGGGCATTTAATTTCTCTCGGTTCTTTATAAATAATTCTTTCATGAGCAAAACCTCCTAAATATGTGTTATCTTAATGATATATGATTTTCCCTTTGGAATTGCATATAAATTTAAAAATAAAAAAAGATGATTTTGTAATAAGTCAGCTGAGAAAGGATGGATCTAATGATTCAAGTTGTCGCAAAAAAATTTATACAAGCCAATCAAGTTGAGGAATATATTGAAACTGCTCGCGAGCTAGTGACTTTAACCCGAGAAGAAGCGGGGTGCCTGCAATATAGCCTCTGTCAAGACACACAGACGCCAAATATTTTGAGTTTTGTAGAACAATGGGAGAGCAGAGCTCATTTACAAGCCCATATGGAAACCGAACACTTCCAAAGATTGGTGCCACTCCTTGCCACCTTCAATGAAAAAGAAGGGGAACTCAATATTTACGACATGGTCATCTAATCGGGTTCTCTGCCTCGGCGAAGTGCTTTAAAATTTTGAAGATACACGTTTGTCTATTTTACTCAGTAAAAATATAAAGGCTATCTCAATGCATGATATCAAATCATTCTGAGACAGCCTTTTATTGCGTTTTGGCGGGAGTACGTGGGAATCGAACCCACCTAAGAGGCTCTTAACCCCTCAAACTGGTTTTGAAGACCAGAGGACACACCAGCACCCATCTACCCCCAAATAAAAGATTGTAAAACTCCCCAATCACACCAAGATATATTACCATAATCCTTTAAAACTTAAAAGTATTTTCTTCGCCTTTAATGATTTTTTCAATATTCGTACGGTGTCTGTAGATAACAAAACAGCTTAAGAATACAGTACAACCCACGTAAACATTTGAAGTATTTAATATAACCGCCATTACGGGCAACATTAACGCTGCAATTATAGAAGACAAGGACATTATTTTAAAGATTTTCAATGTCGTAAGGTGAACCACTAAAATGACAAGACCAATGATAGGTTGGGTAAACATCACCATTCCTGCGGCAGTCGCTACACCTTTTCCCCCTTTAAAACCAAGTGAGAAGGGGAAACAATGGCCAACCACAGCCACGGTCGCACAAATTGCCGCACCGTCCGAACCCATAACCCAGTAACCAATCAGAGCTGTTAAGCCGCCTTTTAAGAAGTCCCCCACAAATGCAATAAGCCCAACTTTTCTGCCAAGGGTTCGATAAACATTAGTCGCACCTGTATTGCCGCTGCCGTGTTTCCTTATATCCACTTTTCCAAGTGCTTTGCTGACAATATATGAAAAAGGAATGCTCCCTAAAAAATAACCAATAACTATTAGTAACAGCAAATAGTAGTTCATATTAATACCTCCTGATTAATTTACAATTTATTGTACCACAGAATTAGCTGTTTCACCACTGAATTGCAATTGTTTGTGCTTCACAAGAAGGATTTTTTAATCTAATGTAGAAATATATGACAGATAAACATTATACTGTCCAAATAACAAAACGCAAAGGAGCGTGTTTTACTAATGAAGATGTTCAAATTTACAGGTGCTGACAATTTAGAGCTTCAGGGAATCAAATGGGATCAAGTTGAAAATCCTAAAGCCGTTCTTCAAATTTCTCATGGCATGGCAGAGCATGTATCCCGCTATAATGAATTTGCAGAATTTTTAAATAGCAATGGCATTATCGTTTATGGGCACGACCACAGAGGTCACGGAGACAGTGTCAAATCTCCTGAGGATTATGGCTATTTCAGCTCAGAAAACGGTTGGAATAAGCTTGTGGAGGATCTACATACACTCACCCTACAAATAAAAGAAGAAAATCCAGAGTTGCCAGTTTACATCTTTGGGCACAGTATGGGATCTTTTGCATTAAGAGACTATTTAACCCGTTATGGCGATAGTATTAATGGCGCTATCATCTGTGGCACAGGCAATAATCCAAAGTGGTTAAACCATGTTGCCTTGTGGATGGCAAAGAGAGAGTGTATAAAAAAGGGGCCTCGACACCGTTCAACCCTCATGACCAATCTTTCCTTTGGCAGTTTCAATAAAAAATTCAAGCCGAACAAGACCGAGTTTGATTGGCTGAGCAGAGATGAAATTCAAGTTTATAAATACATAGAAGATCCACAATGTGGCATGGTCTTCACCTCCCAATTCTATGTAGACTTTTTAAGTGGCATTTTAGAACTGTCCAAACAAGAAAATGTGGACAAAATTCCGAAAGATAGACCCTATCTATTCATTTCAGGAGAAAGAGATCCATTATCCAATCATGGTGAAGCCATTCATCAAATTTTTAATCAATTTAAAAAAGCTCATATTTTAAAGGTTCAAGTTAAGATTTACCCAGAGGCCAGACATGAGCTGACTAACGAAGTCAATCGTGAGGAAATATATGGAGATGTTTTACAATGGCTCAACTTAAATATTAACGCAATGTAATAATTGTACAAATTCGTTCATAAATAATTTACATTTGAGCTATTGAAGCAACTTCGAGCGAGGCGTATAATTCAAGAATACTAAAAATAGATGTAATCGAGGTGGCTTCAAATGTCAGTAAGCCTATGGGGCGGGCTTGATATTGGTTCAACGACAGTAAAAATGGTGGTTCTTGACGATCAAATGAATATGGTACATACAGAATATGTGCGTCATGGATCCGAAATCAAAAAGTCTGTTGAAGAAATCTTGCAAAATGCCTATCAAAAATTAGGAAATGTTCAACTCAAGATTCAAATTACCGGTTCTGGCGGACTGTCACTCGCTGAACAACTCGGTATTCCATTTATACAGGAAGTAATTGCGGGAACTAAAGCAGTAGAACGATTGTTCCCAGAAACAGATGTGGCAATAGAATTGGGTGGTGAGGACGCGAAAATCACCTTTTTCTCTACCCCAGTAGAACAAAGAATGAATGGGGTTTGTGCAGGGGGAACAGGTGCATTTATCGACCAAATGGCCATACTCCTAGACACAGATGCGGCTGGACTCAATGATTTGGCAAAGAGTCATCAAATCATCCATCCCATCGCTTCTCGCTGTGGGGTCTTTGCAAAAACAGACATTCAACCCCTCATC
This sequence comes from uncultured Peptostreptococcaceae bacterium, assembly GCA_964404895.1. Lineage (GTDB taxonomy): Bacteria > Bacillota > Clostridia > Peptostreptococcales > Acidaminobacteraceae > JBGSUZ01. The sequence goes on from CAYOLV010000002.1 coordinate 27,131, forward strand.
AACGAAGGGGTTCCTAAGGCCGATTTAGCTGCTTCAATTTTCCAAGCGGTAGTCAACCAAACAATCAGTGGATTGGCTTGTGGCAAATCTATTAAGGGCAAAGTGGCTTTCCTTGGTGGGCCACTGTTTTTCTTGTCTGAACTTAGAGAGCGCTTTTACCAAACCCTTGGGTTATCAGAAAATGAAATAATAGCGCCAGAATTTGCCCACTACATGGTAGCACTCGGTTGTGCGATTGAATCTGCAAGACAGGATTCTGTTTTTTCTATGGCTGAATTGCTCGACAAAATCCAAAACGTAGGGGAACTTCATTGTATTGACAGTGTTGCCTTAGAACCCTTGTTTAAAGATGAAACTGCCTATTTGGCATTTCAAAAGAAACATCAGACTTATAAGGTCAAACGTAATGACCTGCAGTCTTATAGAGGGCCTATTTTCCTTGGCATTGATGCAGGTTCTACTACCACAAAATTAATAGCCATCGACCAAGAAGGCAGCGTTCTGCACGAACATTATGACTCCAACAAGGGCAATCCATTGTTATCTGCTCAAGAAGCTTTGGAAGAATTGTACAGAGTCATGCCCGAGGGAACTTACATCGGACAAAGTGTGGTCACAGGCTATGGTGAACACCTTTTAAAAGCAGGTCTGATGATCGATGAAGGGGAAATTGAGACGATTACCCATTACCGCGCCGCAGAATACTTCCAGCCAGGCGTCAGCTTTGTGTTGGATATTGGCGGTCAGGACATGAAAAGTCTTAAAATAAAAGACGGCTTTATTGAAAGTATTATGCTGAACGAAGCTTGTTCTTCAGGCTGCGGTTCTTTTATTGAAACCTTTGCTATTGCAATGGGTATGGATGTGAAGTCCTTTGCAAAAGAGGCTGTTTTGTCTACTCAACCTGTAGATCTTGGAACACGTTGCACCGTTTTTATGAATTCAAAAGTGAAGCAGGCTCAAAAAGAAGGCGCCAGTGTTGCGGATATCTCTGCGGGGATTGCTTATTCCGTTATTAAAAATGCACTTTATAAGGTGATTCGACTTAAAAATACAAAAGAGTTGGGAGATAAAGTGGTCGTTCAAGGGGGCACCTTCTTTAACGATGCCGTTCTGAGAGCTTTTGAACTCACCACAGGAGTAGAAGTTATTCGTCCTGACATTTCAGGTCTAATGGGTGCTTTTGGTGCTGCCCTAATTGCGAAAGAAAACTTTGTAGAAGGAACCATCTCCACAGTATTACCAGCTTCTGAGTTGGCTCATTTTAACGTAGAGATTACTAATGACAGGTGTAAGTCTTGCGGAAATACTTGTTTGTTAACAATCCAAACCTTCTCAAATGGCAAACGTTTTGTTTCTGGTAATCGCTGTGAAAGAGGTTTAAAAGAACATGCGATTATAGACAGAGGACCAAACTTCTTTGATTATAAATATCAAAGATTATTCCAATATAAAGCGATTTCTCCTGAAAAAGCTATTAGAGGTACTGTGGGTATTCCTAGAGTTCTCAACATCTATGAAAATTATCCTTTCTGGTATCGTTTCTTCTCAGACTTAGGTTTTAGAGTGGAGCTTTCAAGACGTTCTTCTAAGGAAGTTTACGCAAAAGGGATTGATTCCATACCTTCAGAGTCTGTCTGTTATCCGGCCAAACTGGTTCACGGACACATTGAAGATTTAATTGAACGTGGGGTCAACATTATTTTCTACCCGAGTATTCCTTATGAAATTAAAGAATCTGCAGATGCGGACAATCATTACAACTGTCCTATTGTTACTTCATATCCTGAAACGATTCGACTGAATGTGACAAACATTGAGAATCCAAATATTCATTATTTCAATCCATTCCTGCCGTTATTTGATCGAGACAAGATGGTTAAAATAACCCAGAGAGAAATGGCACGATATGACATAGATCCTAGAGACATTGAAAGAGCTATTGACTGTGCTTATGGAGAGCTCGAAATTTATAAAAACGACCTTAAAATGAAGGCCGAAGAAATGATTGAACAAGCTCGAAAAGAAAATAGAAAAATCATTATTTTAGCGGGCAGACCTTATCATTTAGACCCTGAGATCAATCATGGCATTCCTCAGATGATTTCCAATTATGGTATGGCGGTTATTTCTGAAGATGCAATTGTGCATTTATCAGAATTAACCCGACCTTTACGAATTGTGGATCAATGGGCGTATCACACCCGTTTATACCATGCCGCTGAATTTGTCAGCAAACACGGAGACATGGAGTTGGTTCAATTAAATTCCTTCGGATGCGGGTTAGATGCCGTTACCATTGATCAGGTTCAGGAAATTTTGTCAAAGAAAAACAAGACACACACCGTCATTAAAATTGACGAGATTAATAACTTAGGCGCCGCAAGAATTCGTGTTCGTTCATTAATGGCCGTCATGGGTGAGCGAGACAAAAGCGATGTTCACTATAATAGATTACAAAGAGGGGCGTTGACGTCTCAAGAGCGATTGACACTGACTAAAAAAACGGTCAAGAAAAAAGCTTTAAAACCTGTTTCTGACAGAATTCAGTTCACTAAAGAAATGAAAGAAACTCATACGATTTTGGCACCTCAAATGTCGCCTATTCATTTTAGATTCTTTGAAGCTGCGTTCCAAAGTGAAGGGTATAATCTTGTCGTATTGCCACCTGTAGACGAAAAGTCTATACAAGAAGGTCTTCAATACGTTCATAACGATGCTTGTTATCCTTCCATTATTACCATTGGTCAAATCATGGCCGCCCTTAAATCTGGGGAATATGACCTCAAGAAAACCAGTGTCATTATCTCTCAAACAGGTGGAGGGTGTCGCGCCACGAATTATATTGGATTCTTAAGAAAAGCCCTTACAGACTCAGGCATGGATCATATTCCTGTAATTTCCCTTAACGCAGGGGGACTTGAAAAGAATGAAGGTTTTAAAATTACGCCTAAGTTGTTAAATAAACTGGCAATAGGCCTTATTTATGGCGACTTGTTCATGCGTTTGATTTACCAAGTGAGACCTTATGAAGTTCAACCGGGCGACACGATGGCACTCTATGAAGCTTGGAATGATAAGGCAACAATCAACGTTGTGAAGGGTAAGTTTGGTGCTTTTAGAAAAGATATGGCTGCCATTGTCTCAGATTTTGGCAACATTCCTGTCACTGGAGAAGTGAAACCAAAAGTAGGAATCGTGGGTGAAATTCTTGTCAAATACCATCCGACAGCGAACAATCACCTTGTAGAAACCCTTGAAAATATGGGCGCAGAAGCCATTGTTCCTGATTTGACAGATTTCTTACTCTACTGCAGCTATAACCACACCGTTAAAAATCAATTGCTAGACACTTCCCTTATGAAGAAATACAGCAGTGATATGGCAATCAAGTTTATTGAGTATTATCGAAAAGAAATGCGTAAAGCCCTACAAGCCAGCAATCGATTTACAGTTCCTAGCCGAATTGAAGAAAAGGCTCACGCAGCTTCTCAACTGATCTCTTTAGGTCATCAGACTGGAGAAGGTTGGTTCCTAACTGCAGAAATGATTGAGTTGTTGGAAAGCGGTGTCAACAATATTGCTTGTTTGCAACCCTTTGCCTGCTTACCCAATCATATTGTAGGAAAAGGGATGTTCAAGGCCTTAAAGAAAGCCTATCCAGAAGCAAATATTGCTGGTATTGATTACGACCCAGGTGCAAGTGAAGTCAATCAAATGAATCGTATTCTTTTGATGATTACAAATGCCAAAGATCACATCAGTTAAAAGACTGCTTTCGGCAGCTTGTTAGTTTCTATAAATTTTCTTGCTAGTTTCCTATAAATCTTAAAGACAGAGTCTAGGCTCTGTCTTTATTCGCATATTGGAGGTTCTTATGTCACTAGAATGGTTAGTGGAGTCAGAGATAGGTTATTATAGAGGCCCTGCAACTGTAGGACTTATTAAAGGTCAAACCGGCTGGATTTTCATAGATTCTGGCGTAGATGCCGATGTTCCAAAGAAAGTTTTAAAAGCGTTAAATGGGGCGACAGGTGATTCAAGTTTAAAGGTGAGTGCAGTTATCAATACCCACGCCCACGCAGATCATATTGGTGGGAATGCCTATCTTCAAAAGAATTTTAACACCGAAGTCATTTCCAGTACTGGAGAAAAACCCTATATTGAAAATCCGTTTTTAGAACCCCATTACCTATTTTCTGCAGAAGCACCAAAGGCGCTTCATAACAAGTTTTTTGAAGCCAAATCCTCAATTGTCAATTGCGCTATTGAATTTGTAAATGAGAAGGGCGAAGCCCTGCCTATCGGTTCAAAATTAGCGAGAATAGTAGATGGAGTTTCTTTGGAGCTGGTTTTAATACCAGGGCATTCAAGAGAGATGGTAGGGATCTTAACTCAGGAGGGTTACTTTTTCTGCGGAGATTTACTCTTTCCTAAAATCATCTTGGAAAAACATCCCCTTTTATTTTTACACGACAGTCGCCAGTTCGTAAAATCTTTAGAATGGGCAACTTCTCAGACTTTTAAAGGGGTTATTTTGACTCACGGGGCTTATTATTCAGAGCATTTGCCACTGGTAGAAGATACCCTTAAAACCTTGAAAGATAATCAACATGCTTTAATGGAAAATATTTTCCAACCCATGAACGAATGGGAAATTCACTTAAAAATGGCCGAACATTATCATTTGGAAGAGTCTTTTGGAGATTGGCACCTGAACCATGGGGTGGTCAGAAGTTTTCTTGCGGCGGGTCTAGAAGAGGGACTTTTAAAATGGGAAAATGGTCTATACCTGCCAGTTTCTCAGGTATAGACCATCTGTTTTACATGAGTAGAGATTCTATATACTCAATGAGTTCATCCGTTTGTTCGGGTTCACTTAAACTGCCTTGGACACTGTGAGGTGCACCGCCGCCTTTTAAACTGAACTTACCTTGAGCCTCGGCGAAAAGCTTTTTACAGTCAATTGTCGGCTGATTCTTAGGGCGAGCCAAAACCAACTGTGTCTGGTCTTCATTTTTGCTTAATAGCAGGAGACCAACTTGATCTTGAGCTTCCGTAAACATTTGGCTTAATCGCTTTAAATGATCTAAAGAACGCATTTCATATTGGTAAATATAGAGAGGTGTGAAACTGCCCAGTTCCATATCATCTTCCATTTTTTCTAGCCACTTCTCCACTTCAGATTGAAGAAGTGCCTCTGTCAAAGTTATATTTTGAAGCTTCAAGTCGCTGAGTTGCTGTTCTTTTTTCTCAAGTTGCTCAATAAGTTGATCCAGTGGGGCACTGAGTCGTTGGGTCATTTGTTCTAAAATCCGAAATTGTTTTTGAATATAATCCATATAGCGCTGACCACAAACAAATTCCAGTCGGGTGCCCCCCTTATAGTTTTCGTACTTGGTTACTTTAAGTCCAAGGACTTCTGAGGTGCTAAGAGGGTGAGTGCCGCCGCAAGGAGAATGGTCAAGGCCTTCAATAACAATGACTCTAATACCATCTTCAACCTTAGGCTGTTTTCTCAGGGGAAGTGCTTCTAGTTCTTCGTCTGTAGGATAAATGGCTTCAACTTTAAGGTTCTTGCTGATGGCTTCCATCACAGACTTTTCAATCTTTTCAACGTCTCTAAGTTCTAATTTTTGATCGATGTCAATGGTTGTGTAGGTTTCGCTCAAATGGAACCCTATGGTTTTGGCGTCAAAGTCACGGAAGAGTACTGCAGACAAAATATGCTGTCCATTATGCTGCTGAGTCAGATCCATACGTCTGTTCCAATCCACCACACAATTTAGATTTTCTCTTTCACTAGGCAGTTGGTCAACATAGTGGTACACTAAACCCTCTACCCATTGAACATCTGTAACTTGTGCATTACCGATTGTTCCATGGTCAGCAGGTTGTCCGCCGCCCTCAGGGTAAAATGGACTTTGGTTCAATATCAATGCAAAACCCTGGGATGTTTCTTTAACTTCTATAATATTGGCAATCGCAGACATGGGGCCATTAGAAGTTTGCCCTGTATAAAGTAGTTCAGTCATCATAAGTTCTCCTTTTAATTAAGTTCCTATACTTTGTATACCATAGCATCATTGGAATTTCAAGACTTCCAATGATTTTAGGTGAAAGACTATAGGTTTATATCCGTATTAATGATAAAATAATTCAAGCAAATTAATAATCGAGGTGAAAGAATGGAACGCTGGTTAAATATTCAAGAAAATCTAAACGAAATATTATTTGAAGTCATGCAAATTGAAAATCAAGCTTTTGTTGAGAAAGCAAAAAACGTCTATGAATTAGGCATTGATAACAACGTAGAAGGCCTTTTCTTTACCCAATATCTCTGTTTCCACTATGAAGATGAATACGGCAAAACCCTTTACAACCGTTATTTGGAAAAACACCCTGAGAGTCCTTTAAGTTTGGTCACAGACTTGCGTTTCAGTGTTTACGAAGTTAAAAATTACCCTGCAGGCAAGGGTTTAAAAGATCTTTATACCAAACAAGATTTTCTAGTCAAAGGAGAAGACGAACTCTCTGAAGGAGATATCATCGTCGCAATGTTGGTCAGCATTGGTCAAGATCATTTTATCAACGAAGACTTCATGCTCTTCCCAAGTCAATACAAAGATCCTTTTGTCAAAGGGATCATGGAAAAATACAATGAATTTTGCAAAGGACAAGGGGCACTCAGCCTAGAAAACTTTATCAAAAAACATCCTTTGGTCATTATGAAATTCGTTGAAATTCTCAACAATGTTGAGCAAGATGCCTATGAGGCAGTAGAAGACTATCGGGTATATCAAACCGTCTTTTTAGTCGGAGAAATTAACGTTGCCAAAGACAAATTCCGCTCAGATCCTGACTTTGAAGTCACTCTAGAAGAATCTGGTTTTATGGTCACTCGACTCTTTATGGACCGCAATACAGAAGACGAAAATTTGATTGCGGAAATTGTAATCGACGGTAACCGTGTTGAAATTGAAGCTTTAGATGAATTTAGACAAAATATGGCAAAAGAAAAAATCAAAATTTTACTTCAAGATTTAGCCGTTCATTTTAAAGATGAAATCGTTTCAATGGATGACTTATTTTAAGTAATTATTGAGGTTAAAGGATGTGTGGCAATGGGTAGTAGCGATCGGCTCAGATTTGACAAAACATTAAATACAGAAAAACGCATTGAGACCGGTAGCTTTTACACCCCTCCAGAGCTGGCAGAATTAATGGTTTGTCTCTCTCTGTCTGCACTTCTAGAAAAACGATTAAAGGGATTCAGTCAAGCAACCTATTTGGAAATGCTCATGCCCGAGTCATTTTCAGTTCATGAAAATAGCCCTCAGGAATTACCCCCTTCAAAAATCAAAGCTGTGGGTAAGGTCTTGAAATCTTTAAAAGTCTTAGATCTATGTGCAGGAAGCGGTGTCTTTCCTTTAGCCTATCTCAAAGTGGTGACCGAGTGCTTGATGCGTTACGGATTAGAAAATGAGAATAAATTGACAAAATTGGCAACTCAAATTTCCAGTCAAATCGTTGCCATCGACATACAGCCTGAGCCTCTTGCCTTGTACTGCCAAGAACTTCATACTCTGTATGGGGTTGCAACGCCTGAACAGTCCGTCTTTTGCTTAGATGCCTTAAGCGATGAAGCTCTTTCTCAACACCCTCTTCTCCAACAGGAAATGGAAGGTGGCTTTGACTTGGTTCTAGGAAATCCACCTTATTTAGGTGAAAAGTATCATAAAGATATTTTCCAAGCCCTTAGAAAAACAGCCTTTGGCGCTAAGTACTACGAAGGGCGAATGGACTATTTCTATTTCTTTTTGTATCGCGGAATGGAAGCCCTAAAGCCTGACGGACAACTGTGTATGATTACCACTAATTATTTTGCCACCGCAGATGGTGCAAAGCTCTTAAGACGATATTTCAATGAAAATACCCATTGGGGCAGCATTATCAATTTTAATGATTGTTCCTTATTTAAAGATGCTCTGGGGCAGCACAATGTTATTTTTGTCTTATCCCATCTTGGTAAAAATCTACCCAGTCAGCTTTGTTACCCCTCTGGAAAAGTGGTTTCCCTCAAAAGTTTATATGAAGCCCTTGTCTGTGAGAAAGAAAACAGTCAATGGCACTATGAACACATTCCAAGAGAACGTTTATTTGACCAGCAAGGCATGTTGAAAATGTTACCTAGTAAGGCTCATCAGGGACTTCTTGAAAAACTGCAAACTTTTGAAGGAGAGCAGCGACCCACGCTGGGACAACACTTCCATGTTCAGCAAGGTATTGTCAGTGGTTTTGATCGTGACTTTAAGGCAGACAAAGGGGTCTTTGTCTTGACAAACAAAGAAGCAGAAGGGCACACAGACCTAAATCACTTTCTGAAACCCTTTTATAAAAATAGCCAAGTTAGAAAATACAAAGTCATAGAGCCTACTCAATATCAAATTTTATACGTTTCCGAAACCATCGACGATCAACTAGAAGCTTCAAAAGCCCTTTTCTCACACCTGCAGCCCTATTATGAAAGATTGGCTGCCAGAAGAGAAGTGGTCAAGAAAATTAGACCTTGGTATGCCCTCCAGTGGCCTAGAGAGTCTTGGCGATTTTCAGGCCCTTTGATTGCGGCACCTCAACGGGCCTACGTCAATGTCTTTGCTTATGAAGAGAATCATCTTTTTGGCAGTGCGGATTTATACTACATTTCTGATCGTATTGATGACAATTGGCGTAGGGAGAGAACTCTTTGGACCATGGCTTATCTCAATTCCCCAGTTGTTTATTATTGGTTAGCGCTCATGGGAAAACGCAAGGGTTCTATGTTGGAATTGTATGCAACTCCTTTAAAAACCATTCCCATTGTGTTATTTGATCCTGAAAATCCTCAGCATATTCAACTCGTTCTATGCATTCAATCCATGTTGTCGGCACTGGAAAAGGGCGTAGCTTACGAAGTCGTCGCAGAGGAACATTTGAAGCCCATTCATAGTGTGTTTTACGAACTATTGGGCTTATCTCATGAGGATATTGAAGGCGTCGAGGGCTATTATCAGTCCATGGGGGCAGCAGAAATAGAATCGAATTATTGGTATACCAAATAGGACTTGTGTCTATTATACCGATACAATCCACGACCTTTCTTATTTATATAGATACAATGAGATGCTATAATCAAATTGATTATAAAGAAAAGGGGTCTAAAGATGAAAATTTCAACGAGAACAATGGCAATTGGCGGTATATTTGCTGCAATGGTAACGCTGGGAACGATGATTATCCGAATTCCTACACCCATTCCAGCGAATGGCTATATTCATATTGGTGACAGCATGGTTTATCTTTCAGGGATTCTTCTCGGTCCGGTTCTTGGCGGTATTGTCAGCGGCATCGGTTCATGCATTGCAGACTTATTTGGCTATGCAGTCTATGCACCTGGAACAGCCTTAATCAAGTTTTTAGATGCCTTTGTCACAGCAACTATATTTATCATGGTTCAGAAGCAATTCAAAGGTTTTAAAGGCATGATGATGGGTTATATTGCAGGAACTTTGGTCGGAGGCGCAATCATGGTCTGTGGCTACTACGCTTATGAAAGTCTTTTATACGGTTCTGCAACTGCGGTGGTTTCCATCTATGCCAATATTATTCAGGCAATCGGAGGCGCTCTCATCGGCCTGCCCGTATTGATTGCCCTTGAGAAGACAAAATATTTTCCAAAATTAAATGCGTATATGAGCAACAACAAATAAATTAACTAAAGTGAATGGCCGACAGTCAGGAGGCTTTATGAAGTGGTTAGAAAGAAATGAAACGTGCTGGTGTGGCAGTGGTTTAAAGGCAAAAAAATGTAATTGCGGCATTTCAGAAAAGTTGGATGCCTATTCTAAAGAGGGCTACAAAATTCCAAAACGCAGTCTCATCAAAGATGAAAAAACCATTGAGGGCATGAGAGCTAGCGGCAAAATCACCACAACTATTTTAAACGAAGTTGGTGCCCTCATTAAACCGGGTGTCACTACAGAAGAAATCAATACTTTTGTTCACAATAGAACCCTTGAAATGGGCGGCATTCCAGCGCCACTGAACTACAATGGTTTTCCTAAAAGTACTTGTACCTCTATCAATGAAGTCATTTGTCACGGTATTCCAAGCCCCGACCGCGTCCTCAAAGAAGGGGATATTATCAACGTAGACGTGACCACAATCCTAGAGGGTTGTTATAGCGATGCGAGCCGTATGTACGCCGTAGGTCAAATCAGTGAGAATGCTCAGCGTTTAATAGACGTCGCAAAAGAAGCTTTGGATATTGGCCGTTCAGTCGTCAAGCCCTTAGCCACCACGAATGATATTGGCGCTGCCATTGAAAATTATGCAGACTTAAACGGTTACTCTGTGGTAGAAGACTTTGGTGGTCATGGCGTTGGTCGTCAATTCCATGAAGATCCTTTTGTATTCCATTTCGACACAGGAGAACCGGGAATGGTTTTACTGCCTGGGATGACCTTTACCATTGAACCTATGATCAACGAAGGTTCTTATGAATGTAAAGTACTATCGGATCATTGGACGGCGGTTACCTTAGACGGTATGCTTTCTGCACAATGGGAATACACCCTTTTGGTCACGAAAGAGGGAACAGAAGTCATCGCTTATTAAATTAAATGTAATTATTTAACAAATAAATCACAGAAAGTCTTGTATTCTCGTTATCCATATATTACCATATAATGGGTGATGAAAATGAGAAGACCTTCTGTGATTTTTTTATTGGCAATGTGTATAGGCATAAAACTGGCGGATTTCAATACTTATGGCACCTCTGCCTTGGCACTGGTTTTGCTGGTGTTGATCAGCGCCCTCATTTTTCAAAAAAGCCAGAAAAAATGGCTTGTAGTGGGACTTGGCTTATTGTTAGCTTATGGTCTTACAGTCAGTACTAAAGCCAACCTTGAAAAACATACAGCTGAAATGACCCACCTTTCCACTGAGAAGGGTCAAGTTCAAGTCAGCGGTGTTTTTTATCAAAAGAATTTACTAGACAAAAAACAGTGTTGGCTTCAGTTAGACAGCGGCGGTAAGTGCAAGCTGCAATTCAGTGCCTACAAAACTTATCCTGAAATTCCTTCGGGGACTCACGTGGCTGTAAGTGGTAAATTTAGCAAAGCCAGTCCTGAAAGAAACCCTAATGGTTTTGACGAGCGGCAGTGGCTGTTCAGCAAAAAAGCCTTTGGTACTATTAGTCTCCAAACCCTTGAAGCAGATAATGGAAAAGGGGATGTTTTTGAAAAATATCGGCAAAAATTGCTCAAGCCACTGGTCGAAAACCTGATGTATAAAACAGCTTTAAAACAAGGTCCACTCGCCGTGGGCATGCTCTTTGGGGAAGATGGCTGGATAGAAGAAGAGGTAATGACTTCCTTTTCAACGGCAGGAGTCAACCATATTTTAAGCGTCTCTGGAGCCCACTTTGCGGTTTTAATCTTTTGGATTTATTTTATATTAGGACAGAGAAACTTTTCATTTTGGCTTAAAAAAGCATTAGTTTGGTTCATACTGGGCGGGTTTATCTGGCTGATTGGCATGGATGTTGCAGCCCTTAGAGCTTATGTCATGTTTATGATTTTAGACTTGATGCGCATTCACTACAAGCAGACCGATGGCTTAAACGCTCTATGCCTTACCTTAATTATTATGCTGCTATTAAACCCTTACAGCATTGGGGACTTAGGTCTGCAACTGGCCGTTTCTGCCATGTATGCCATTGTTGTTCTCGCACCTTTTGTTGGCGCAGTTTGGTCAACACCCCTTAAAATTCGACTAAAATTAGAACCCCATGAGCCACCTCTTAAAAAATGGCTCTTTAAACGAGCTGCTAACACCATTGAAGCGGTAAATATTTCTCTTTGCGTAACCGTTATGCTGTATCCCATTTTAAGGAACCAGTTCAACAGCTTTAGTTTTCTCAGCATTCTCTACAATATTCCCATTTCAATTGCCAGCGCCATTAGTCTGCCCGCCAGTATTATTTGTTGCGGTCTTTCTATGTTCCCATTTTTGGCAAAAAGCATAGGGGTGCTGAACGGTTTGTGCTTAAAATTCATGACCCTGATTGTAGAAACCAGTGCTTATCTGCCTCACCAAAGCCATCTGCCAAATCTGAGTCCCTTACAAACGTTCTTGTGCTACAGTTTACTCTTAATGCCCCTCTATTTTAAGCAAGTTGCAGCAGGTATTTGTGCTTTAGAAGAGCGTAGCAAGACCCCTTTAATCCAAAGGCGACTGGTTCTCCTTTCTACAGGCTTGTTTCTCAGCATCGTCCTTTTTTTACCGACCTACAGTGTCCAAGACAAAGTTCAAGTCTTTTGCTTCGATGTAGGACAAGGAGATGGCACCTTATTGATTACGCCAAAGGGGAAGACCATTTTAATAGACAGTGGTCTGGAGTCTGGAAAACTGAAAGTTATGGATACCCTCTTAAAATTAGGCATTTCCAGTGTTGATCTGATGATTTTATCTCACCCTCATGACGACCATATAGGTGGGGCTCCTGAAATATTGGAAAATTTGACGGTGAAGGAAATCGCCTTATTTAATGGGACTTATACGGTTGAAGAAAGTGTTGCGTTAAATGAGCTGCTTCAATTAGCGAAGGCTCGTCAGACTAAAATTACTTATTGGGAAAAAGGAGCTGGGTTAGATTTGGATACGGCAGTTACATTAAAGGTTTTACATCCGCCAGCCGGTTACGATTCTGAGAACACCAACGATGAAAGTTTGGTATGCGAAATAATTTACCAAAAGACCTCTTTTTTGTTCACTGGAGACATTTCCACCACGGTTGAATGTGATATAATAGAGCAGGTCGAAGGGGAGTCCATTTTTCTAAAAGTGCCTCACCACGGCTCTGGCAGTAGTTCTGGCGACGAGCTTCTCAGTTTGCCTCTGAACTCGGCCGTCATACAAGTGGGTCAAAACAATCGCTATGGACACCCAAACCCAAAAGCTTTATCTCGGTTAAATTCTAAAAATATACCCCTTATGAGAACGGACACAAAAGGGTGTATTGTTCTTTATAGCGATGGAGAAACCCTTACATATAAGTCACAGATTAAAGAGGAGTAAATATGCCCTTTAGCAAACTCTCAAAAGAAATTTCGAACGGAACCCTTAAACCCGTCTACTGCTTTTACGGGACAGAACCCTATTTGATGGATCAATTGGTCAAACAGCTTCGAGAAGCTATAGTGCCACCAGATTATGCGGACTTTAACGAACAAAATTTAGACGCCAGCAAACTCACCATGGACGATGCCATCAACGCCTTTGAAACCCTACCTTTCTTTTCAGATAAACGTTTAGTAGTACTCCGCCAAGTCCCTTGGTTTGGCACGACAAAAAACGCCATCAGTGAAGAGGGCGAAGCACAAATACTCAGCTATTTGGAAAATCCTTCGCCAAGCTCAGTGGTGGTCATGTTGTGCGACGGCATTGACAAGCGGAAGAAAATTGGCAAGTTACTTCAAAAGGAAAATGCCCTCTACGAGTTCTCAAAGCTGAATGAAGCTGATCTGAAAAAACTCATTGGAGAACGGATTCAAAGCCATTCTTGTAAAATCACTTCTGAGAACCTGAGCTATTGTGTTTTCCTACTGGGCTACTTGGAAAAGGATGCAGATAGAGATTTATATGAGGTCTTGGGACAGGTGGATCGTATTGCCTCTGCCTCAGATGGCGAAATTACTAAAGCCTTATTGGATCGCATGTTAGAGAAACCCTTAGACACCAACATATTTGCCTTCATGGACGCTGTCTCAGATGGGAAGACTTTGGACGCGGTTAGGATCAAAGAGCAATTATTGTCTGAGGACTACAATGAGATTCAAATCAATTCTATGCTTTACAAGCACTTTAGAAACCTTTACAAAACTGCCCTTTGGCTAGATGCAGGGTATAACCCGACAGTCATTGCAGAGAAAATAGGGGTTCATCCCTTTTCAGCAAAAAAATACGCCAGCCAATGCCGACGTTATTCTGAAAGCTATTTGAAACAAGTCATCATTGACCTTGCGGAACTGGATCACGGCATGAAAACCGGAAAAATCAGTTTTGAGCAAGCTTTGGATTTAATGACAGTTTGTCTGTCTCAAAAGGTGAGGATTCCCTTGAATCAGTAATCATAGTCTTGAATCAGTAATCTTTGAAGGAGGACATCATAATGATTCTAAAATTAGCAAAATATTATAAACCTCACATGAAATTATTTTTACTAGATATGTTTTTCGCTTTTCTCATTGCGGCAATTGACTTAATCTTCCCAATGCTCTCCAGAGATGTAGTCTCTGAAATCATTCCTTCGGGGAATATGGCTCTGTTAGTGAGATTCAGTATCATTGCCATTGTGCTGTATGTTATTCGTATGTACTGCACTTTCTTTGTGGCCTACTACGGACACAATATGGGGGCACGCATTGAATACGATATGAAAAATCAGCTTTTTGATCATATGCAAAAGCTCCACCATAAGTACTTTGATAAGACCCGAACAGGACAGATTATGAACCGTTTTACCGGGGATCTTTTTGAAATATCGGAGTTGACCCATCACGGTCCTGAAGATTTCTTTATTTCTGTAGTCATGTTGGTCGGGGGGCTTCTTTTACTCCTGACTATAGACGTTCGCTTAACTTTGATTATGTACTCTATCGTATTGGTGTTGGTTTGGTTCGCCTATTACAGAAGAACCCATATGAGCAGAGCATTTAAAGCTCAAAAGGCAAAGGCGGCGGACTTAAATGCCAAACTTGAAAACAGTGTCAGCGGTATCCGTTTAGCAAAGGCCTTCTGTAACGAAGACTTTGAAAAAGAAAGATTTGACGAGTACAATCAGGCTTATTATGAGTCTAAAGATGGTGCCTACTATCAAATGGGTATATTTGCTTCCATCAACGGATTCTTGACGGACTTACTCAACCTCAGCGTTATGGCCTTCGGAGGCTATTTTGTGTACCGAGGCTGGATCAACCTAGGAGATCTGGTGGCATTCATTCTATTTGCCAACTTTATGCTCAAACCTGTCAGAAGGCTGATGGACTTTGTACAGCAATGGCAACAAGGCATGGCGGGTTTTGAACGTTTTGTAGAAATCATGGACATTGACCCTGAGATTCAAGATCAACCTCATGCAAAAGCCCTGACAAAACTGGAAGGCAAAATTGACTTCAACGATGTCAATTTTAGGTATTCTACAGAAGATGAATACGTGCTTAAAGATTTTAACTTAACCATTAGCAAAGGGGAAACCGTGGCTTTAGTTGGTTCTTCGGGGGTTGGGAAGACTACCATCGCCCATTTGATTCCACGTTTTTATGAAATTGAATCTGGTCTCATTGCTATAGACGACCAAGACATTCAAAATTTAACCTTACAATCTTTAAGAAGCCGAATTGGTTTCGTGGGACAAGACGTTCTCATTTTCTACGGCACCATTGAAGACAACATTCGTTACGGCAATCCCGCCGCTACTTTTGAAGAAATTGTCGTCGCCGCCCAAAAGGCCAATATTCATGAGTTTATTGAAACTTTAGATCAAGGTTATCAAACCATAGTAGGAGAGCGTGGAATTATGCTTTCAGGGGGTCAAAAACAGAGACTCTCCATTGCTAGGTTATTCCTTAAAAACCCAGACATTCTCATTTTAGATGAAGCTACTTCTGCGTTGGACAATGAAAACGAAGCCATCGTTCAAAGCGCGATCGAATCTCTTGCAAAAGGCAGAACCAGTTTAATTATTGCCCACAGACTTTCTACCATAAGAGGTGCAGACCGTATTGTGGTTATGGATCAAGGGGGCATTACAGAGCAGGGAACCCATCAAGAATTAATAGATAAAAAAGGTGCTTTCTTTAGATTTTACGACCTGCAACAGAACAACATTGTGACTTCTTAATGATTTTAAGGGCTACGCTTCACTATAGAAAGGCTACTCCGGCAATTTGCTGTGGTAGCCTTTTTTTCTTGGTGATAGGATTGCCTTTTCAGGGTAAAAGAGTTATACTGAACCAGTAAATGCAAATGCGAGGTATTCTCATTTAAGGAGGCATAAATAATGAAACTCATAAAGACATATAGCGGACTTATTGCGCTATTTATGGCAACCACTTTGCTATTAGCAGGTTGCAGCAATACAAAAGGAATGAATACAGAGGGGAACACCAACCCTTCAGAAAATACAGAGGCTCAAATTAAAGTCATTGCAACCCTATTTCCCCAATATGACTTTACAAAACAGATTGCAGGGGACAAGGCCAGTGTGAGACTTTTAATGCCACCGGGAACAGAAGCTCACAGTTATGAGCCTACTCCAAAAGACTTAGTAGACATTCGCCATGCAGATGTTTTCATCTATACTTCGTTTGCTATGGAAACTTGGGTTGAAAAAATCCTAGCAGAAGTAGGGTCTGAGACCTTAATCATTAACGCTACGGAGGGAGTCACTTATTATACCTCTGAAGAAATGGGCTTGCCCCACGACGAACATAGCAGTGAAAACCCTGCAACACAAAATGACCAAGCTCACGAAGGCGTTGACCCTCACGTATGGCTTGACCCAGCTAATGCCAGTATGATGGCAAGTAATGTGGCAAAGGGCTTAATCCAAGCAGACCCTCAAAATGAAACCCTTTATACCCAAAATTTAACGGCGTATAAAGAAGCTTTGGCTTCACTGGACAAAGAATTTTCCAAGTCATTAAGTCCCATCGCCCATAAAGAAATTGTTTTTGCAGGTCATTACGCTTTCGGCTATTTATCAAAAAAATATGATATTGCTTATCATTCTCCCTATGCAGGTTTTTCCCCAGACGCAGAACCTTCGCCACAAAATATAGCCGCTATGATTGATTTAATGAAATCAGAAAATCAAAAAGTCGTTTATTATGAAGAGCTGATTGACCCTAAAATCGCTAGAGTCATTGCTTCTGAAACAGGGGCAGAGATGGTTATGCTTCACGCCGCACACAATGTTTCAAAAGAAGATTTAAATAACAAGATCACCTATATAGACATTATGAAAAACAACCTAGAAAAGCTTGTGAAAGGTTTGAGTGCCCATGAGTAATCCTATTTTATCTGTAAAAAAATTAAATGTAAGTTATGGAAAAATGCCTATTCTTCGAGATTTGGATTTTGAAATCGAGAAAGGAGACTATGTGGGCATTGTCGGAGCCAACGGTTCTGGCAAAACGACTTTAGTTCGAGCCTTATTAGGACTCATTCCTCCAACCAGTGGCGAAATACAATTTTTAAGAGGCAAAGACACCGCCATCGGCTACTTGCCTCAACGAACCTTGGTCAATGACAGTTTCTTTCCTGCTCAAGTGGATGAAATCGTCGGCACAGGGTTAATGGGCTGCGTGGAAGGTCGCCAAATGAAGCGTATTGAAAAACAAAAGCGCATTAAGGATACCTTAGAACTCCTTAATATGGAGAACTTCTTAAAAAGAAAAATTGGAACTTTATCTATTGGTCAACAGCAAAGAGTATTGCTAGCGAGAGCCTTGGTTTCCCGCCCAGACCTTTTAATTTTAGACGAACCCACCAGTTCGCTGGATCCTAAAATCAGAGAAGAATTCTATGAAATGTTGCACCATCTCCATTTAAAACATCAAGTCACGATTTTGCAAGTCTCCCATGATGTCAGCAGTATGGATCTCTATATGAACAAGCTCCTGCTTATGGGCTTTGATGAAGTCCTCTTTGGCAATTATCAAGACTTAAAGAATAGCCACGGAGAGCACATCCACGGACTTGAACATCAAAATCATGGGAGGTCTGCGAAATGAATAACTATTTAGAACTCTTATTCCAGTCCTTCCAATATGATTTTATTGTGGACGCCCTTATTGTCGGCGTCTTAGTGGCCATCAGCTGTTCTATGCTTGGCACATTCCTAGTCCTCAGAAAACTATCTCTCATTGGGGACGGACTTGCCCATGTGAGTTTTGCTGCAGTTGCCATCGCCATGCTGACGGCTCAATCTCCCTTAGTAGTAGGGATTCCTATTGTGGCGGCGGCCTCACTGTTGATTTTAAAACTTCATGAAAAGACCAATATTCACGGCGATGCAGCCATTGGCTTAGTGTCTTCCATGGCAATCGCTATAGGGGTTATGATTTCCAGCCTCTCCGGGGGGTATAATGTGGATTTGTTCAGCTACCTATTTGGAAGCCTATTGGTCATCAGTAAACTGGACTTAATTTTGTCTATTACTCTGGCGGTAACGGTAGTAATAGCTGTTGTCTGGTTATATCCTAAACTCTTTGCAATGACCTACGATGAAGAATATGCCCAGATTTTAGGCATCAACATACGACATATGAATTACTTGCTCAGTATTTTAACGGCAATCACCATCGCGCTAGGCATTCGAATTGTGGGCACCATGCTGATTTCCAGTATGATTATCTTCCCAGCCATAACAGCGCTACAAGTCACTAACTCCTTTAAATCCACCTTATTGGTAGGGGTTGTGGTTTCTAGCATCTCTGTCGTACTTGGGGTACTGTCCTCATTTGTTTTTAATTTGCCATCTGGGGCGACGATTGTTATTCTGAACGGATGCTTTTTCACTTTAAGTTATGGCTACCGAAAACTCGTCTTACAAAATTGAGAAGAGGGATATCTATGAAATCTGAAATCCATTTAGAAACTTTGCTCAAGGAAAATGGCCTGAAAACCACAAAACAGCGCTTAATTTTAATGGGTGTGCTGCTCAGTGCAAACGCCCCTATGAGTGCTGAAATGATCCTTGAAAAGATGAAATCAACTTTTACGGCCTGTAATTTATCAACCGTTTACAGAAATATGGAAATTTTACTGGCGAGAGAAGTGATTCATGAAATCACAATCGATCAAAAATCCTATTATGCCATTGACCTTAATCAACACGGACACTATATTCAATGCGTTCAGTGTAAAGAAATGACCCGAATTGAAGGGTGTCCCCTAGAAACATACGAGCAAGAATTAGAAAGAAAAACAGGTTTTAAAGTGATCAAGCATAAAGTTGAACTTTTTGGAATATGTAAAAAGTGCTCCAATAACTGCTAAGTTACTGTTATAATAGAATTGTAATCTTAGCAATCTTGGAGGCATTATGAGAAATTTCAAATTTGACAGAGCGTTTTTTAAAACCATGATGGTGATCGGTATTCCGGTCATGATTCAAAACTTCCTTTCAACCGCACTTAACTTAATCGATACCTTAATGATTGGGCAAGTCGGTAAAAATGAACTAGCAGCAGTTGGTTTAGCAAACCAACTTTTTTTTGTGATGATTTTATTGATATTTGGTATCAATAGTGGCGCATCCGTCTTTATTGCTCAGTTTTGGGGCAGAAAAGACGTTAAAAACATAAAAAAAACCATGGGTATTGGCCTTATTTTCGGGGGAGTTGTCAGTTCAATCTTCCTTTTGATTGGGCAAGTGTTTCCTGAGGAAGTCATGTCCATTCTCAGTAATGGAAATCCTGTACTGATTGAACACGGCACAGTCTACTTAAAAATTGTCTCGTGGTCTTACGTTTTAACCGCCATATCATTTGCTTTTTCTGTAGCAGCAAGAAGTATTGCACAAGCTACAATGCCTACTGTGGTCAGTGGTTTTGCGGTTTTAATCAATGCTGTCCTGAATTACGCACTTATCTATGGTCAATTCGGATTCCCTGAAATGGGAGTTGCAGGTGCCGCTTTAGCCACTACCATCGCTAGGGGCTTTGAAATGGTTACCATTATCTTTATTCTCTACAGTCAAAACAGCCCTCTAGCGGCTCGTTTCAAAGAACTGTTTAACTTTGACCGCAATTACTTAAAGACCGTTATGACCACATCTCTCCCAGTTATTGTCAATGAATCCATGTGGGCTGTGGGCAACGTTATGTACACCATCGCCATTGCAAAAATTAGTGCAGACGCCGTTGCTTCTTATCAAGTGGGTATTTCTGTTTACCGCTTCTATGAAGTGGTCTTTATTGGTTTTGCCAGTGCATGTCAGGTAATGATCGGCAACAGTATTGGGGCCGGTAGGGAAGACGAGGCGCGGTCTCATGCCAAACAATTCATTTGGCTCAATCAAATTGGTGTGCTCTTTATCATCGCCTTGCTTTATTTCACAGCGACTTGGAATGTCTCACTCTTCGGTTTGCCACCAGAAGTCAGTAAAAGCGCGGCAAATCTAGTTAAGTTGTACGGTATTTTCTCGTTCTTTAAATGTTTCAACTTGCTTATGATCGTCGGTGTATTAAGAGGCGGCGGAGATACACATTTTGCTATGCGGGTTGAATTAGCTGCAGTATGGCTTATAGGCGTGCCCCTTTCATTTATCTGTGCAGTTCTGTTGCATTGGTCTGTTGAATGGACGGTCACTGCCATGCTCATGGAAGAAGTTGTTAAATCAGTCTTTTGTTATTTTAGATATATGAGTAAAAAGTGGTGTCGAAACGTTATCGGCGAGTTTACGCATTAAAAGGGGGACTTATATGCCATCAAAACTGGATAAAACCATCAGCATATTGAACAAATCTTCCATCGCATTATTTGAGTGGGAGTTAGGTGCTCAGATTGTACTGAATTTTGTATCTGATAGTATATCTGTTTTCGGCTACACCCCAGAAGATTTCTATACTGGCGACTTCTCTGATTTTTGGAAATTTATTTATGAGCCCGATAGGGAACAAGCAAAAAAAGCCATTCACGACGCTCGCATGCGCCAACAAAAAGAAATTCGCCATAATTACAGAGTGGTGTGCAAAAATGGGCGCTTGAAATGGGTTGAAGAGTTGGTCATCTTTGAAAAAGATCAATTCGGAGAAGTGGTAAAAGAGCTTGGTATTTTATACGATGTGACCAAGCAAAAACAGGTGGAGCAAGTCATTTCTCGCAGTGAAAAAAAATACAGAAATCTATTTGAAAAAGGGCCGACCCTAATGATACAACTAGATTCTGAAGGCAAAATCATTACCGTCAATAAAGCAGCACTCAATGTTTTAGAATATCGAAAGCACGAGTTGATGGGCATGCCACTTTCACAATTGCTACTAGACCCTTTTGAAAAGAGGATTCTCGATTTATTTAAAGAGCCGCCCAGTGTCCCCATAGAAATCAACATTAAAAACAAGACCAATCAAGTTGTGACGTTATCCATACTGGCACATTGTTTAGAATCGGAATCTCTCAGAAATGAAACTTTTTTAATTGGGCAAAATATCACCCAGAAAAAAGCAAACGAACAGCAAATTCATTATTTGAGCTATCACGATCAGTTGACGGGTCTTTATAACGTCAATTATTTTAATGCGTATTTAAAACAGCTAGACGATGAAACCGATCGTCACTACGCTTTGGTATTGGGACAACTCTATCGACTAAAGGAAACCTGTGAACTCTTTGGTCAAAAGTTAGGCGATGATTTGGTCATGGCAGTCTCCGAAATTGTGAAGAGCAGTTGCCGTCAAACAGATATCGTCTGCAGAATTGGTGAAGACCTCTTTGCCATGATTTTACCCGATGCTGAGGATCATGTTGCCTCAACAGTTTGCACCCGTGTGAAAGAGTCCTGCGAGTCCTGTACAGATCTTTTAGTGATTCCACAAATTGCCTTAGGATATGCCAGTAAAAACAGCGAAGAACTTTCGAGAGATGATTTATTAAAACATGCGACAGAATATCAAAAAAATAATATGAAGGCAATTGTTCAAACCCTAAGAAGTGATAAGCTCATTTCCTTAAAGGACAAGCTTGAAAAGAAGACTTTAGAAAGTAATGACCACTTGAAACGGGTTCAGCAATACAGCGTCGCTTTGGCTCGAAAGCTCAGTCTCTCTGAAACCGAGATCGACCAAGTGACTCTTGCCAGTTACTTTCATGACGTAGGGCGCATGGGCGTTCCATCAGATATATTGTTAAAACCTGGTGCCCTTACAGACGATGAGTGGACCATGATGAAACGACACAGCGATTTTGGTTACAATGCCTTATTGTCTTGCGGTAACGTGAATGAAGTCGCCCAAGCCGTCTTGCATCATCATGAACATTGGGACGGTTCAGGTTACCCCAATGGTCTTAGGGGGGAGCATATTCCTTTGGTGGCTCGTATTATTGCGCTAGCCGATGCCTTTGACGTCATGACGAATGAACGTGTCTACAGCAGATCTATGACGAAGCACGAAGCCATTGAAGAAATCATTCGCTGCAAAGGTTCCCAGTTTGATCCTAGCCTGGTGGATGCGTTTATTCATTGTATGGCTTATTTGATGGTATAGAATATGACTTGCTTCATAGCATAAATTAAAAAGGGCGCTTGGATCTAAATAGAAATTACTTCTATTTAGATCCAAGCGCCTTGTTTATGAGGTTAAAGAGATTCAATTTGCCAATCGATTGGACCCAATTGATGAGCTTCTAAAAATTGATTTGCCTTTGAAAAATGTCCACATCCTAAAAAACCACGATGTGCTGATAATGGACTTGGATGAGGTGCTTTCAAAATCAAGTGGTCTGGATTAGTGACTAATGCAGCATGATCTTGCGCATGCTTTCCCCATAATAGAAAAACAATAGGAGTCTCGTGGGCATTTAGGGCACTGATAACTGCCGATGTGAATACATGCCACCCAATAGTGCTATGCGAATTAGGCTGTGCTGCTCTAACGCTTAAAGATGTATTCAAAAGCAATACCCCTTGATCTGCCCATTTTTTTAAATAACCGTTGTTGGGAATATAGCATCCTAAATCTTGATGGAGCTCTTTATAAATATTGAGAAGAGAAGGGGGTATTGCCACACCTGGCTTCACTGAAAAACTTAAGCCATGTGCTTGACCCGACCCATGATAGGGATCCTGTCCCAAAATAACTACTTTAACCCTTGAGTAATCGGTAAAATGAAGGGCATTAAATAGGTCATTCTGATCTGGATAAATCGTCTGGGTTTTATATTCTGTTATGAGGATTTGTCTTAACTTTAAGTAATAAGGTTTCTCAAATTCCACGTCTAAATAGCTTGCCCATTCGTTGTTCAAAATCGCCATAATCGATCCACCTTCATCATGTTCAAAAAATAAAATGGTGCGAGGGATGGGACTCGAACCCACACAGCTTTACAGCCACAAGAACCTGAATCTTGCGCGTCTGCCAATTCCGCCACCCTCGCACTTCATAACAGTATTATTATAATATGTTATCTATCTTTTGAAAAGCCTTTTTTGAATTTCACCTCTATTTGAACGAACAAAATTAAATAATGTTGAATTTAATCTAAAAGGTAATGCAATTTAACCTTATAAACATTATAATGGTAACACTAAGTGAAGAATGGAGAAATGAATTATGAAATTTGTGAAACGTTTCACGATTCTCTCGTTTATATTGTTTTTACTCCTGAGTTGTCTCAGCTTTGGCAATTCTTATGGCTTATTTGATTTAGAGGATAACAAAAATCTCAAGCTAGTCATTGCAGGAGATTTGAATTATCCACCTTTTGAGTTTGTCTCCAAAGAGAATCCATCGAACTATAGAGGGTTGAATGTGGACGTCATGCGGGCTATTTCCATAGAAACTGGTGTGGAAATTGAATTAGTGCCCATGACTTGGGCAGACGCTATTAAAGCCCTGGACAGTGGGAAAGTGGACGCCATACAAGGCATGATCAAAACCAATTCCAGAGAAAATCTTTACGATTTTTCCAATCCTTATTATATCAGCGAACAAATGATATTTGTTCAAACTGGAAACAAAGACATCAACAGTCTTGAGGACCTAAAAGGGAAGAAAGTGGCCCTTCAAAAAGGGGACATCAATGAGGAAGTCATCAGCCAATTTGATGACATTATCCTTAAATACTACCCCGATCAAGAATCTGCGCTTAGTGCACTTGCTTCTAGCGAAGTTGTTGCAACCCTTGGAAATCGTGCAACAGGTATTTATCACTTGCAGCGACTGGGCATTGAAAAACATATTAAAATTGTTGGAGAAACTCTATCAGTCAACGAATACTGTGTTGCTGTACAAAAAGGAAATAAAAAGACTCTTGAAATTATCAACACTGGTTTAGAACTCATCAAAGTCAAAGGAACGCTGACAAAAATTAATCAGAAGTGGTTTGGCGAAATTATTACAGACAATACAAAATGGAAAACCTTATTAATACTAGTGGGCTTTTTCACTATGGGGTTGTTGGCGATTGTTTTGTTTATTATATTTGTGAACAAACGTCTTCACAGACAAATTGAGAATCGAACGCGAGAGTTACAAACCTTTACACATTTAATAGAGCAAAAAGATGCTCAAAAATGGCAAATTCTCAACAACATTTCCAACGGGATTATCGTCTTTAACAAAAACGGTGAAGTCAGCCTATTTAATCAAATGGCTCGTCAATTGATTGGAGAACACTTAAGTTGTGGTCAGTCTTGGTGGGAAATCAAATTGTGTCAACAGCTCGGAATCGATATCTTTGAGAATGCTGTTGAAAGCCACAGCGCTTATCAAGGCACGACTACTTATCTCAATTCTTTTGACAATACCCTTCATTTAAAGTACGATCTGACTCCTGTCAGCTACAACGATAGTGAAAACGAATTGATTTTCTTATTGAATGACAACACACAAGATAAAATATTCCACGACGTCCTGCATCAAAATGACAAGCTCAGCTCCATGGGGCGAATGTCTGCCAGTATTGCTCATGAGCTCAGAAACCCGCTCAACGCCATCAAACAATACATCAATATTATGCCTCGAAAACTTGATCAACCAAAATTTATGGAACAGGCACTGCGTATTCTTCCAGAAGAGTTAGACAGACTCAATAAAATAATTGACGGTCTTTTGGATTATTCGAAATTTACAGATAGTCAAAAAGAAGTACTCCCGCTAAAAAAACTCATAGAGGACACAATTGTTCTCTTAAAAGTTGACTTTCTTCATCGCAGAGTGGGTTTTTCTACAAATGCTTCAAACGAGGTCATATTTGCTGACCCTAAGCAAATGAAACAAATCTTAATCAATTTATTGATCAATGCCATTGAAGCTTTTCCTGAAACGGGGGGAACTTTGGAAGTTATCTTGCACTCTGCTGGCAATTTCGTTCAGATGGACGTTATCGACAGTGGTACTGGCATTTCAAAAGACGTATTGAAAATGGTGTTTGAACCATACTTTACTACCAAGAAAACAGGGTACGGGATGGGGCTTTCAATTACCAAACAGTTGGTTGAAGAGAATGGCGGCACCATTCAAATCAACAGCAGTCCAGAAGGTACCATTGTCAGTTTGATTTTTCCTAAATATCTGCAATAACAAATAACATAAAAATGAACATCAGAGGAGGAATAACATGAATTATCAAAGAAGAAACCCCGCACTTGTACTTATTCTAAGCGTTATCACTTGTGGCATTTATTATTTCTACTGGCTTTATCAAACCAGTGAAAGTTTAAGACCTTTCAATAGAACTGACAGCCTAACACCTGTATTGGAACTTCTAATCTGTATTTTATGCCCACCATATATACTTTATTGGTACTACAAATACGGCAGAATTATTTTTGAAGCACAAAAAGAATTGGATATGCCTTATCCAGAGGATAACAGTATTTTATATCTGATTCTTTCCTTATTAGGTGTTGGTTTAGTGGGCTCTATCATCATGCAAGCTTCACTTAATAAAATGTGGGATCATTATGAAATTTCCAAATAAGACTCAGGATAACCTTGCAAAACAGGAAACCATTAAATTGATTGTTTTTGGCTTTGCAATTGCAGTTTATGCCATATTTGCATATGCTTTCGGGAACGAAAGCATATGCATTTTTAAAGTCTATGCTGGAATGCCTTGTCCAGGCTGTGGTATGACACGGGCCTTTTTATCTCTTTTTGAGGGTCACCTACATGAAGCCTTTTTCTGGCATCCACTTTGGCCTATTGTAATTTTAGGGCCAATGGTTTATTGGGTATTAGATCAACGTCCAAACAGGAGCCATAAGAAGAATCTTTTAATTTGGGGGATTTTTATTGCCTTTGTAACGGTGTACGCCTACAGACTGTATTTGTATTTTCCCGAACAGGCGCCAATGGATTACAATAGTCATTCCATATTTTCTCAAATATTTGCATATATATTAAAATAATAAAACAATTTTATGAATTTGCAGGGCTTATAGATTTCTTTTTATTAATATATTTGATTATCCCACCTGACAAAATTATAATGAGAATAGAGAGAATTGTCGCAATACTAGCGCAATTTTATGGTTCGTCAATCATTTAGGGGGATAGGAAATGAATTTGCAAAAGAAACGCCGCATTAAGCTACCAAAGTTGAAATTCAATCTTAAAATGAAGCGCAAAAAAGGTCCTAAAACAAGTAATATGAAAGAAAAGAAAATTAAATTGGGCAAAAAATCTATCTCATTTAATATTCCTGGAGTAAGGAGTATGAGTTTAGGTTTAAAGTTAGCTTTAATTAATGGTTTTCTCTTCTTAGTTATTATTGGCGGGATCTTTTTTATTGCCACAAATAAGGCAAGTGACATTATCAAATCAGAGTCTATGGAAAAATTCAGCATTTTAAGCGAAAAAATTAATGAAAAAGTGAAGACTTCCCATAGCAGCGTAGAATCTTACGCAAACATTATTTCAAATACGGATAGCATTAAATTATTTGCAGATTACATTAAAGAAGAAAACAACGCAGCCTATACGGCAGACGCACAAGCGGTTTTAACAGCTTATGTAGGTGCTAATAAAACCCTTCTGGATACCATTTTTATTACAGACAATAACGGTATCGTTAAAGCCGATGGCAGCCAAGGCAGTTACGTGGGGCAAAGTTTCATAGACAGAGGCTTTTTCCAAAAGGCGAAGAGTGGCAATACCACTTGGAGTGAAATCGTTCTCTCAAAACTGGATCAAAAGCCAGTAAAATTCTACTGTATGCCTCTTAAAAACTCAAAGGGACAAAGCGTTGGGGTTATCGGTTCAGTCATTAAAATGGAATACATAAATAAAGTCATGGACGAAATTAAAATAGGCGAGACGGGTAGCGTTTACCTTGTAGACAGTTCTGACAATTATGTTTACCATCCAGATCCAAACTTAAGACTCAAACCACTCTCAGATACACCAGACAGCAACCTTGACAATATGTTGGTTAACATTGCCGCAGGTTCTTCAAATCAATTGGAATATGTAGAAAAAGGCGCAACCAGACTTTGCAACTACTCACCTTTAGGCGAAATGGTGCTTTTGGTTACCATTGGTGAAGATGAAGTTCTTGCACCCCTTAAAAAGTTGGAACTGGCGCTTCAAATTGTAGGCGGCATTTTCTTAGTCTTTGGAATCATCTCTGCAGTATTGGTTTCTAAGATTATTACCACTAAAATTACGCATATGCAAAGCCTCATTCAAGAAGTGGCTCAAGGGAACTTATTGGTTGAAGTAGGTCATAGTCAGTTGAAACACGGCGATGAAATTTTCAAAATGGAACGTTCATTAGACGAAATGGTCAAGTCTTTGCGAAGCTTAGTTACAGAAATCAACGGTCAGTCTCATACCATCAAATCCTCTGGAGATCAGTTGTCACAAGCGTCAGACGAAGGGGCTAGAGCTGCACAAGATATCGCAGAAAAAATTCAAGAGATGGCTATAGGCACTCAAGATCAAACTACGTTTGCAGACGAAACCGACCGTTTAGTTAAGGCGATGATCGAGCAGCTTCATTCAGTAGTCTCAGAAATGGATCGTCTCGTGTCAGAATCGAATAAAACCATTGACAGTGCAAAAGATGGTCAAGTTGTCATTGGTAAAACCATCGGTCAAATGAATCAAATCAAATTAAGCTCTGACCAATCCTTATTGGTAATGACTAACTTAATTCAGTCATCAAAAATGATTGGCAATATTACAGAAGCCATTTCAAGCATTTCAGATCAAACCAACTTATTGGCGTTGAACGCAGCTATTGAAGCCGCTAGAGCGGGGGACGCAGGACGAGGCTTTGCAGTTGTTGCAGAGGAAATCAGAAAGCTTGCTTCTCAATCACAAGAATCTGCTAATAACATTGGTAAGATTGTCAAAGAAATTCAACTTGAAATTGATCGTGCCAATGTGATTATTCAATCTGAAGGGGTACAAGTCAGCGAAGGGATTACAGTCATCGAATCAACACAGGTCAAGTTCAATGAAATCATTGAAAAAGTCAACGATACGGCTCAGACTATTACATCGGTTTGGTCTGCAATTTCTCAGACAGAATCAGCGGGCTCTGATGTTATTGATGCTGTTGAAAAAATCAGTGAAATTATTCAAAGCATGGCAGCTAATGCTCAAGACGTTTCTGCTTCTGCACAACAACAAAATGCGGTTTCAGAAGAAATTTCAGCATCTGCAGCACAATTAACAGGCATTGCAGAAGATTTGACAACTGTCATCAGCAAGTTTAGAGTCTAATATTGATAAGTGTTTAATGGATCACATAAAAATAGCCCTCTTGAGAATCTCTCTCAAGGGGGCTATTAATTTTCAACTGTTTAAACGATAACTGTTTTACAACCGACTCCTTAATTTACATCCATATAACTACTTAATCTCCGTTTGATGTTGCTCAATCAATTGGTTGATGGTAATGCCTTTGCCATAAAGGTAGCCTTGATGGAGGCTACAACCATTTTCCAGTAAGAACTGTGCTTGCTCTTTGGTTTCCACACCTTCGGCTATAACGCCCAAATTAAATGTACTTGCCAGATTGATGATGATTTTGGCAATACCGCCATCATCGTGTTCTGGGTAGTCTTTAACAAAAGAACGATCAATCTTCAAGCAGTCGATCGGTAGGCGCTTGATATACTTGAGGGACGAGTAGCCTGTCCCAAAATCGTCTAAAGCAATGTGAATACCAGCCTTGCTCAGTTTACTTAACCTTGGCACAATGCGGTCATAGTGATTGATCAATACCCCTTCAGTGATTTCTAGCTGTATTCTGCCGTAAGCGACTTGATGCCACTTAATCTGATTTTCCAAGTAATCCATAAATTCGTCTGAGTCTAGATCTATGGCGGAAAGGTTGATTGAAACATATAAATGAGCCATTTGATTATCACTTAATCGCTTAAGATCTCTCATAACCTCTTCAACGACAAAACTTTCAATCTGAGAAATGAAGAGAATTTCTTCTGCTACGGGAATGAAGACAGAAGGGGGAATGTAACCATATTGCGGGTTATGCCATCTTATAAGGGCTTCAAGACTGACCATTTTCCCTGTAGAAGCATCTACAATTGGCTGATAGACCAAACTCAACTCTCTATTTTCAATAGATTTTCTAAGTGCATTCATCATTTCTACTTTTTCTTGAATGTTTTGTTCAATGGTACTGTCATAGAAACGATAGTGGTCTGCTTTGTTTTCTTTTGCTATCACCAAGGCAGTAGTGGCATTTTTTAAAATTTCCTTTGAACTCATGGCATCTCCTGGGAAGGTTGAAATACCATAGCTGGCAGTTAAATAAATGGTTTTGCCGTGTATTTCAAAGGACTTATTCATGATCATTCTCAGCGCGTCTAAGCGGGGAATGAGATCGTCTAATACTTTCAAACCATAGAAGATTAAGCCGAATTCGTCCCCGGTTATTCTGGAAATAGAGTCGGCAGTTCCTTCATTTCTTAATCGTTCAGCAATTTCTTTTAAAAGCTCATCTCCTAGTTCAACGCCATAAGCTTCGTTAATTCGCTTAAAATTATCAATACCTATAATAATCAAAGCCCCAATATGGTGTTCTGTCGTTGATCGTTTAATGTATTCGTCAATTTTTTTATACAAAGTCTGCTTGTTAGGTAGGGCTGTTAAGGTATCATATTGCTTCATAAAAGCTATTTGCTCATCCATTCGGTCTTTTAAACCCATTTCACCTTTTAACAACTCATTTTGAGCCATTAGTTGCTGAACGGTCGCTTTAATTTCACTTGTCATACCATTGAAGGACTCCGCTAAAATACCAAACTCGTCTTCTGTATGAATATCTAAGCTCACATCAAATCGCCTTTTTTTAATGTGCTGTGTGGCTTCAATTAACAGTCTGAGATTCCGAGTCAGCTTATCATATAGGAAGAATAGAGCAGTGGCAATGGCTGCAAAGAGTAACAGCATCATGGCAATCTGCTTGAGTAAAATGTCGTTAGCGTTGTTGACGATAGAGGTCTTCATCCGTTCGTAAGGAAGAGAAAAGTCTGTTTCAGGTACCACAAAGCCCAGTATCCAACTTTCGCTGTGTACGCCACCTGTCTCACTCCAACCGTTAAAAGAAGACAGCTGTTTAGAAATCACCCAATACTTTTTATGGTTGATTTCTATGGACTGAAACTCGGGGGTATTATTTTTAGGTGCCCTTATATTTTGCACCACGTAATACTCACTGTCTCTAAAAGATTGCTTTATAAAATTGAGAGTCGTTCGATTAGATTTAATGTTCAAAGGATCAATTTTTATTTTAAGTTGTTTTAAACCGCTGTCATTGATAGCAAGCAAAGTTCCGTCATACTGACTTAAAAAGGCAAATGAATTTTCACTGACTTTTATGCGTTCAATCTGTCGCAGTAATTCTTCAAGGCTGTAATCATATGAAATTGTTCCTTCAATGCGTTTTCTACTTTTATCCCAAATTGCAGACTTAACAGAGATTACCATATTACCTGTAACAGCATCTTGAGAAGGTTCCATGTAAAGTGGGGTTGAGCTGTTGATTTCATTTTTTTGACTCGCTAGAGCAGCTTCCCATTGATCTAATAACCCAGGGTAGAACATGTCCCAATTTGATTTTTGACTGTTGTCAGGATAAATCTTATTGAAAGCACCGCCTAAGTCACTCCAAGGCGCTGCCCTATAGAACGTCCCTTGATTATTCCCAGTAAAGTAAACATTAGCTTTTGGGATCCCATAGTTATAAAAGGGTACAAAAATGCTGTCCATAAATAAGGTTTTATCAATCAGTTTTTGAGTAGTCGCATTAGGACTGCGCTTTCCATCCAGCATATAATTTTGAACAAGAACAACCGTATTTGAGTTTTCGTCATTTTGAAGGTAACTGCCATAGTCCTGAAGTTTCTCAGGGGTGGCAGGGGAGACTTCTAAATGTCTTTTATTCAAATCACTTTCTGCATCCAACTGATTTTGCACTAAACCACTTAAAATTTGCTGTTCATTGGCGATTTGCTTAAGTTGATAGTCCACATATTGAGAATGGCTATTTAAGTGGGATTTGAGCAAGATTTGATTATTCTCATGATTTTTAGCTTGAATATCATTCATGGACTCATTTTTTAAATGTTGCAGTCCCTGATTGGAGATAGAAATGCTTAATAAGAAACATGAAAAAAGGCCAATCAGTGTGATTGCCATCAATTTTTTAATAAAACTTTTTGATAGATGCTTAACAATTGGTAAGGAATTGAACCAAGCTAACATATAACAACCTTTCACTAGGTAAATGAGTTCATATTATTAGGAAAATGAGTTCAGAAAGGGTTGAAAATGCTTATATTCACATCCTCAACTCAACTCCTATATTATATATTAGTTTTGATGTATTTTAAAGGGAAATCCCCATAATAACAAGGGCTTTACAAATCCATTCAGAATTTTGCTATTTCAAGGTAAATCTCGTATAATAGAAGAAAATTTGGGAGGTGAAAACCATTGAATTATCGTATTAAAACGGATGCATATGAACTCACGCTATTAAAAGAAAAATGCCTAGGCATTTGGAATGATGAAATCGCTCCTATCCACGAGCTTACCTATGAACTGGTCGCTTCTTGGATGTCCTATATGCCTGAAGATGCCTATGAAATTGAGTATTTTGAAGACGACTGTGAAATTTGTCCGCCAAAGCCTAGAGGCAAGAAAAGGTTAGTGCCCTATTTAGAAGGGCATTTTTATGTTTTCACAAAGGCAGGGCAACCCGTTACGCTATCTATTCATCCTGAATATGTAATGGGCTCTTTTGAGTCCCTTTTGTTGCAAGGCATTGTCGATCAAAGTTACATCATGAGCGTAATCGTTTGCCCAACTTGTGGACATTATCAGTTTTCTTTAGAACAAGTAGACATGTAGTTCCAATTGATGCATGTGCCCTTTTGTGATAAAATAACAGCGATGTCAGTCGTCAGACAATATGGAGGGAAGCATGATTCGTACACTTTCTTTTGAAAATAAGATCCTGGTTTTACTAGATCAAAGGGACTTGCCACAAAAAGTAGATTACTTTAGGTGCAAGACTTATCAAGATGTGATTTACAGCATTAAAGAAATGGTAGTCAGAGGGGCACCAGCTATTGGCGCCGCCGCTGCATATGGCTATTATATGGCCGCAGAAGGTTTTAAAAATGAAGCAGATTATTCAGACTTACTGGCAAATGCCAGTGAAGAAATTTATCAAGCTCGTCCTACAGCCGTAAATCTCATGTGGGCTGTCAATCGAATGAGACAAGTCACTGAAACAATTTGTACATTGCCAGTTGAAGCACAAGTGGAGCGCCTTTGCGCAGAGGCTATTGCAATTCATAACGAAGATATCCAAATGAACCAGCAAATAGCCGACTTTGGTGCAACTTTAATCCCTAATGGGGCTACTATTTTAACCCATTGCAATACGGGGTCTTTAGCAACCACCGGCGTAGGAACCGCTTTAGGCGTTATTAAAGAATCTTTCAAACAGGGCAAGGTTTTAAAAGTTTATGCCGATGAAACCCGACCAAGATTCCAAGGAGCTCGCCTCACCGCATGGGAATTGGTTCAAGAAAAAATACCTGCCTGTTTAATTACAGAAGGGACTGCTGCCACATTAATTCGAGACGGAGAAATCAGTTGTATTATTGTGGGTGCAGACCGAATCACTTTAAATGGAGATACTGCCAATAAGATTGGAACCTTTATGCTTTCTGCTCTTGCGAAAGTCTATAACGTACCTTTCTACGTTGCCGCGCCTACGACCACCATTGACTTTGAAATGGTTCAAGGCAAAGATATCGAAATAGAAGAAAGAGATTCTACAGAAGTCACACATATTGGCAATGAACAGATTGCTCCAGAGGGCATTTGTGTTTACAATCCTGCCTTTGACGTGACTCCAAATGAAAATATTACTGCAATCATTACAGAGCTAGGGATTATTCACCCACCTTATCTTGAAAATATAAAAGCACTGCAATCACAATTAAAATAGAACCTAAACACTAAACAGTAGGTTTTGGAGGTTTGTACATTGAAAGCCATTATCGGTGGAACTGGAATTTACCAAATTGAAAACGTTGGCACTATGAAAACCATTGAAGTCGAAACGCCTTATGGAACCGTTTCAATGGAACAAACTGAAATAAATGGGGTAGAAATTGTCTTTCTTGCCAGACATGGCAAAGGCCATAAAACGCCTCCTCATATGATCAATTATCGGGGCAATATGATGGCCTTAAAACAATTAGGCGTAGATGAAGTTCTCGCTACTTGTGCTGTAGGTTCTTGTCACGATACACTTTCACCTGGGGAACTTGTCTTAATGGGTGACTTTTTAGACTTCACTAAAGGCCGTGCTCAAACTTACTTTGATGGTAAGGAAGGGGTTGCCCACTTAGAGGTATCAGAACCTTATTGCAGTCATTTAAAAGACCGCGTTTTGGAATATACCCTTGCCAAGAACATGCCTATTCACAAAGAGGCTGTTTACGTGTGTACTGAAGGCCCTCGTTTTGAAACTGCAGCAGAAATTAGAATGTTCAAAATGCTAGGTGGGGACGTTGTGGGGATGACTAACTTCCCAGAGGTAGTTCTCGCCAAAGAATTGGGATTGTGTTATGCGGCGGTTGGTTTTGTGACAAATTACTGCACAGGCGTCAAAAAAGGTGCCGTTGAAATGCATGACATTGAAGGTGCCATTAACTTTAACAGAATACGATTAACAGAAATGTTTATTGAAGTCTTAACACAGCCATCAAAAGATAAAAAATGCCATTGTGGACAGTCGTTAATTCGACTTTAATTAGGGAGGCTTCCAAATGATTGAGTATTTAAAAGCCCGTCAAGAAATTGTGGACATGGGCAATAAAATAGCTTCAACAGGTTTAGTCATGGGTACTTGGGGCAATATCAGTTCTCGTGTATCAGGTACAGAGCTTATGGCGATTTCACCTAGTGGCGTGAATTATGACACCATTAAGCCTGAAAATATCCCCATTATGGATTTCGAAGGCAATATCATTAGTGGAGACATGATCCCATCCATTGAATGGCACATGCATTTAGAAATTTATAAAGCCCGACCAGAAATTAATGCCATTATCCATACTCACAGTGCTTATTGCACCGCAATGGCTATTGCGAGAAAACCCATTCCGGGAGCTTGTGAAGACATGGTTCAGATCGTAGGCGGCGACGTACGCGTAGCAGAATATGTTTTACCTGGTACATTAGAATTAGGACTTTCTGCCGTAAAAGCTATGGCAGACCGCAATGCCGTTTTATTAGCGAACCACGGTTTAATTGGTGCAGGTCCAAACATGAACGAAGCATACAAAATTGTCAATGTCGTTGAAAAATCTGCTCAAGCGACTATCTTTGCAACTATTATGGGCGGTGTAGTACCTTTGTCTCAAGAAGACATCGACGCCATGAGAAACTTTTACCTCAATTCATATGGACAAAGGAAGTGAGCCTTTGAGCAATCATTTGAACAAAATCGGAATAGACACACTGGCAATTCACGGTAATGGTCATAAGAAAAATGCTTCAAATGCCTTAAATTCGCCAATTTTTATGACTTCTACCTTTTGTTTCGACAACACGGATCACGTGGCAGACGTCATGTCCTTTAAAAGCGATGACTATGTCTATACAAGGGGTAATAATCCCACTTTAAGAGAATTTGAAACTCGCATGGCTGAGTTAGAACAAGGGGCAGGAGCAGTCGCATTTGCCTCTGGTATGGCTGCCATCAGTTCTGTATTGCTTTCTTTATTAGCCCCAGGGGATTTGGTCGTGGCTCATCGTACCCTTTACGGATCAGCCCACAGCTTTATCGAGAAGCTTCTCACAAAGTATAAAGTGGATTACGCTTTTGTTGATCTTACGGATCTTAAAAACTTGGAACCCTATCAAGGCAATCCTAATTTAAAAGTGATTTACTTTGAAACCCCAGCTAATCCTACATTAGACATTATAGATATAGAAGGGGTCGTCACTTTTGCGAAGACCAATCTTTGCAAGACTGTAATCGATAATACCTTTGCATCGCCTTACTTCCAACGACCTCTGACTCAAGGGGTAGACGTGGTAGTTCACAGTGCGACCAAATATATATGTGGTCATGGAGATGTCATTGCAGGGGTCGCCATCGCAAAAGACTTTGATTATGTTCAGTCATTGAAGTTTGAGTATATGTGTGAGCTAGGCGGTGCCATGAGCCCATTCAATGCTTGGCTTTTACTGAGAGGTCTTAAGACTCTAGGCATTCGTATGAGACAACACGAAGCTAACGCCATAAAGGTTGCAGCATTCTTAGAGGCTCACCCTAAAGTCACAAAAGTCTATTACCCTGGACTGCCAAGCTTTAAAGGGCACGAACTGGCGAAAAAACAAATGTCAGGTTTTGGTGCCGTCATTGCCTTTGAAGTCAAAGGGGATCTTGAAACGGCTAAAAAAGTAGTCAATGGTGTTGAAATGTTAAAGTTAGCTGTCTCACTTGGAGATTGTGAAACTTTGATCGAAATGCCTGCTGCCATGACACATTTGGGTTATGACCGTGAAGCGTTGGCAAGCTTTGGTCTTTCAGAAGAAATGATCCGCCTATCCATTGGTATTGAAAACGTGGAAGATATCATTGCAGATTTAGAACGTGGACTCAATCAAATTTAGTTC
Organism: uncultured Peptostreptococcaceae bacterium; assembly: GCA_964404895.1. GTDB lineage: Bacteria > Bacillota > Clostridia > Peptostreptococcales > Acidaminobacteraceae > JBGSUZ01. Next base: position 63,085 of record CAYOLV010000002.1, read on the forward strand.
AATTAATAAAGTTAGTTAATCTATCAAACAGAGGTGTGCCGTTTATGGTTCATACCTCTGTTTTTTTTCTGCCTAGTTTGTTGTATGCTTGTTGTAAAAGGGTAAAATTAGCCATATAGCTATGACGTCTTAACGAAGGAGATTTTATGCTGAGAGATGATGAAAGTTTATTTGAAGTTTTTATTGAGGATCTTTACGAACAGCTTTCATATTTAGACAACTGTTTTTTAGAAATCGAGAGAGCCAGTGCTCGGCCTGAAAACTTTGACAATTTATTTCGCGCTTGTCACAGCTTAAAAGGCCTGTTCTTTACAATGGAGTATCAAGAGCTAGGTACATTTTTGCATCGCTTAGAGACCGTTATACAGGCTTGTGGGAAAATTCACAATCAGCTAGACCCTAGCTTTGTGGAAATGATGATCGATTTTCGAGAAGCGCTTGAAATTTACATCTCCAGTTTAAAAAAGGATCGCAGTCAATTATTCGACTTGAAAAACTACAACACACGTATGGATCTCCTTGAAGAAAAACTGGCAAGCTGCATCAATGAAAGTAAAGTTGAGACAGTTCCGCCACGTCAGATTCTTTATAACTCCCTTAAAAAGTCAGAACTCACTTATTTGCAAATGATCGACAGCGAGGCGAAAGCTATTGACCCACAAATCATGAAAGACGCTTTTGAAACCTGTTCTAAAGATGCTGCGCCATTGCAATCTGAACAGTTGACCATGCTGTTTAAAACAGCGACAGATTTTCTCACTTACTATGAAGCTCAAGGGAAGGTTTTGGATCATCTGGCAGAAGGACTCATTATGGAGACTTTTGACTGGGCCATGCAGCTTATCGATTTGACCAAACCACTAAGCAAAGAAGACGAAAGACACTTCTTGGTCCATTTAGATATGATGCAGGCTCAACGAATAGAATATTTACAGCAACTCCAAGAAGACCGTTTCGTTCCCCATGCTGATGACATTCAAAGGCTAGGCGAAATTCTAGTGAAGCAAGGCAAAATTCAAGAAAACGATATTTTAGAAATTATAGACAAACAAAGAGACAGTCAAGCTCCAATGAAAATTGGTGAAGTATTGGTCTCTGAAAATAAAGTAAAGGTTAGAGATGTTGCCAATGCCCTTCAAGCCCAAACTCAGTTAAAGAAACAAAGCGACAATTATACCTTTATTCGAATTCCAGAACAACGGGTAGATGTCCTTCTCGACGGCATGGAGGAACTTATGGTCATGCAGTCACAACTTAAAGAAAAGCTGCGACGTAGGTGGATCAAAGGAGATGACAGTGCAAAAGTTCAACTCGATCGAATTGACCGTATGTTAATTCTGTTGCAACATCAGGCGGTCAGCTTTAGACTCCAATCCTTAGACAATACTTTTAAAAAGGTTGAAATTATTGGTCGAAGTGCCGCCAAAGATTTAGGCAAAGACGTCGCCTTCCAGTTAGACGGCACAGATGTTGAAGTCAGCAAGAGTATTGTGGAACGACTCCAAAATCCTATTTTACACTTGGTTCGAAATTCAATTTATCATGGGATTGAGATGCCTGAAGAGCGGAAAAGTAAAGGGAAACGGGTACAAGGTCTGTTAAAAGTTTCTGGGAGAATTGATAAGGATCAACTGCTCCTCAGCATTACTGATGATGGCAAAGGTTTCAATTTAGATCAGATTTTAGATAAGGCGATTGAACAGCATATTGCAGACAAAAATAAAACTTATGCCCCCTGGGAAATCATCGACTTTATATTTGAACCTGGTTTTTCAACCATTCAAGCCGCAGACAATATTTCCGGTAGAGGAATGGGCATGAATATAGTCGAAACTGAAATCAAGGCTCTGGGTGGTCATATCGAAATTCAAAACAAACCCGATCACGGGGTGTCTTTTGTGTTGAATATCCCTTTACACACTGAAAACTTACAGGGTTATTTGGTAACTATTCGAGACGAGAAATTGATTGTGCCGTCTGAATACGTTAAAGAAGTGCTGCCTTCCAAAACCGTGGAGTGGGTCATTAACAACCATAAATGCAAACATATTTATCTTTCAGAAGAAGAAAAATTTGTGCCTATAATTACGGTCCTAGAACAACAAGATGATTACGAGACCCTGATGAAAGATGATATTCTCATCATATCTATATTAGGAACCTTGAAAGCTTTGCCCGTTTCAAGCGTTATCCGTGAAATGGGGGTATTCGTTAATCCCGTGGAAGAATTAAAAGAGCACGACTCCGTTTTTAAAGGCGTTGCCGTCATTAATGAACATGAATTTGCGCTTATTTTAGATGTTCTAAAAATTATAAGCGTTCAGTAAATAATTATGTATAAATAATTCTTGACATAACCTATCTAAGATTTATATAATCTATAACAATATCTTAGACAGGAGGGCAATATAATGGAAATACCAAAGAAATCACCCCCGAGCACCATCAAGCATAACATTCATATGTATTATGGGTTTAGTACTTTTTCAAATCTCTTGATTTTAGGTCCTATATTGACCCTTTTCTTCTTGGAGAAGGGTCTTAATTTTACCCAAATCATGCTCATCAGTGCCGTTTCCGCTATTGGAACAGTAATTTTTGAAGTGCCAACAGGCATGCTCGCTGACAGAATCGGAAGAAAGTACAGTTTAATTCTAAATGCCGTTTTCTGGGCGATTACATGCTTGATTTATATGGTCAGCAATAGTTTTGTGGTATTCCTTATTGGAGAAATTTTCTTTAGTATAGGCGCGGCCTTTGGTTCTGGTGCTGACTCAGCCCTTCTTTATGACGCGCTGAAAACTCACGGAAGAGAAGGGGAGTATCAAAAAATCGAAGGGCGATCTATGTCCCTTGTCTTCTACAGTCAGGCGATTGGTTCGATTCTAGCGGGTTACTTATATAAAATGGATATGCGCCTGCCATTTGCTGTTTCTTTTATTTTCGTCTTATGCTCAATTTGGTTTGCTTATCGCTTTATTGAAGAACCGATTGTACCTGACGTCGACGAAAAGCCTAGAGACTCTGGACTTAAATCCTATTTAGCACAATTCCAAACGGGTTGCCAAGTTATATTAACAAATCCGAAGCTCTTAAGTACCGTAGCGACCATTACCTTGATGTCTGTTTTCTTTAGAGGCTCCTTCCCAATGTATCAGCCTTATATGAAGGCCGTTGAGATTGATGTCGTTTGGTTCGGTTGGATATTCTTTGCTTTTAATATCATAGCCGCACAGTCATCTAAACTGGCGCATCACTTTATGAAGCTGACTAAATCTTGGACGTTAATTGCAATGGGTTTCTTGGTAGCTGCTTCATACTTTGGACTTAGCATGGTTCATATGTACCTTGGTGTTATGCTTATTGGCCTTCAACAAATCTATAGAGGTCTGAGTCGTCCTATCTTCTACAAGTATTATAATAAGCGCATACCTTCAGATATTAGAGCAACTGTTTTATCAACAATCAGCTTTGTCATTAACTTAGGCATTGCCCTTGTTATGCCTCTGCAAGGCTTGTTGATGGATAGGGTAGACATTTTTACCGCACACATGGTTTTAGGCGTTTTACTGATTGCCTTACTCATTCCTGCAGAAGTCTATATGCGTGCTTCTCACCGTTCAAAATAAACATCTCAGCTTTTTTCACAATCTCACTTTTTCACGTTCAAATCTAGCTTTTGTGTTATAATAAAAATTATTAATGAATAAGTGAGGATTTTATGAGAATTGTAGCCGATAGCAGTTGTGATTTAACAAAAGAAATGAAAGAAAAACACGGGATTACTATTGTGCCTCTGACTATATCTGTTGGAGAGCATCATTATATTGACGATGAGCACCTTGATTTGGATGAAATGTTAGACGACATCGAACACTATCATGAAGCGGCTAAGTCTGCTTGTCCTTCGCCACAAGCCTTTATGGATGCATTTATGGCACAAGGTTCCGTCTTTGTCGTGACTCTAACTGCAGCCCTCAGTGGCACATACAACAGCGCCATGATTGCAAAAGATTTGTTTATTCAGGATCACCAAGAGAAATTTATTCACGTCTTTGATTCAAAAGGATCTTCCGCGAGAGAAACCTTGATTGCCCTAAAAATTGATGAGTTAATCCAAAAAGGCTTGCCTGAGTTGGAAATTGTCAATCAAGTGAATGAATACATTGAGAAAAATCGTTACATTTTCCAGTTAGGTTCTTTAGACACCATGATCAAAAACGGTAGAATTTCTAAATTGAAGGGTCTCATTGCGAATGCCCTGAATATCCGCCCAATACTTTATGCAAACCCTAACGGCGAACCTGAGTTAATTGAGAACGTCAGAACCGAAAAGAAATCCATACAACGATTAGTGGAGATTGTCGGTGAGCAGTGCAATGATTTTTCAGAAATGATCTTAGGCATCTCTCATTGTGAAGCCTTAGAAAAAGCGGAACAAATTAAATCTGAAATTGAAAAACGCTATAATTTTAAAGAAGTCTTTATCGTTTCAACAAAGGGTTTGAGCAGTTTGTATATGAATCGTGGCGGTGTAACTATTAGCTTTTAGAATGGCGGGGTCCATATGAGAAAATATAAGACACTAATTTTTGATGCAGATGACACCTTGTTCGACTTTGTAGCCTCTGAAAAAATGGCCCTGAAAATGACATTGGAGCACTATGGTGTCCAGTGTACCGAGGAAACCTATCAGCTTTATAGACAAATCAATAATGAACATTGGACGGATTTAGAATTAGGAAAAACCACACAAGCGATATTGAAATACAAACGTTTCGAGGACCTTTTTTCAATTTTAAATATCGATGCAGATGCCAACCCAGTAGCCGATCAGTATTTAGAGAATTTGTCACAACAAGGCATCCTTATTGAAGGTGCTCATGAATTGATTGAAACCCTCAGCAAATTTTATAATATTTATATCATTACAAATGGGATTACTACCGTTCAAACTGGCAGATTCCAACATGCTTCCATCATGGCCTTGATAAAAGGTCTTGTCATTTCTGAAGAAGCGGGTTGCAATAAACCTAACCCCGAAATTTTTCAATATTGGAATGAAAAATATGGTCCTTTTGAAAAATCTGAAGTTATAATGATTGGTGATTCTTTGAGTTCTGATATTCAAGGGGGCATACAATATGGTATTGATACTTGTTGGTATAACCCTGAAAATATTGAAACTCACCTAATTAAACCCACATATACTGTTCAACATTATGAAGGCATAAAATCCTTATTGCTTTAATGACTGTAAAGAGGTGACTTATGAATCCAATTGCAATAAAAATTAAAGAATCTCGAATCAAGGCAGGGATGAGTGAAAAAGACCTCGCCAAAAAATGCAGTGTAGCACCAAGTTATATCATACAAATTGAATCGGGAAAAAAGATTATCAATGAAAAAACAGCAGAAACTATTCTCGCTGTCTTTGGTGAAAAAGTAGGTTTTGATTTCCAAGACAACGGAAACGAAGATGAAATAACTGAAAGAAAGATAGAACAGAAGAAGCCAGCAGTTCAGCCAGATTTTTATGACGTTGAACCTAATGCGCAATGGGCTGGCGCTTTAGCAAATATTATAAAGAAGTATCCCATTTATGAAATGGGCACAACAAAAATAGCAGGGTATAAGGAACTACCTATCCTTGGTAAAAAAGTTGAAGGATTGCCTTGGGACAAATTGAGCTTTATTAAATGTACAACTCAAGAGCTAGAAGCCCTGCGGATTTGCAAGAACGACGTCCTTATGGTGCATCAGATGAAAGACGTACTCGGAAAGGGCGTTTACCTGATTGAAATGGATCAGAAAGTCCTTTTGCGAGTGGTTCATAAAGATACATCTAACAAGTTGATTCTCAGCAAAGGTGTTAAAGAGGAACAGGGAGTTCCTGTGGAAATTTCAAAATTGAAAATACTTGGCAAGGTTATCCGCGTAGAATTTATGTTGTAATTAGAAAATCCCCCTTGGAGGCTATCCTTCAAAGGGGGATTTTTTGACTTCATTATAAGCTTCACAAAAAAGCTTAAATTAAATTTAGTTATTATAGAAGAGACTCTCAGATGCATATTCTGGGTCTGCTGTCACATCAATTCCTAATTTTTGTAGGGTCTGATCGTCTGTAGCAGAGAGAATAGTAGTAGAATGGGCTTGGCAGCCTCTTAATTCAGGAAGCTTTTTCATAGCCACTTGCGCCATTGGATTAGTCGCTGCACAAATACTAAGGGCAATTAATATTTCTTCACAATCTAGAGAAATATTTCTGTTGCCTAAAGTTTTAGATTTTAAATTGATAATTGGCTCTAAAATAACCGGAGAAATTAAATGAATGTCATCCGATATTTTTGCCAAATGTTTAACCGCATTTAAAATAACCGCAGCAGAAGGGTTCAAAATTTCAGTGGATTTTCCAGTGATAATAGTCCCATCATGTAATTCTATTGCCATAGCAGGCTTCAACGGTTCATTTTCAGGCGCATCTGTAGCTTTCATAGTAAGCGCTTTTTCTCTAGCAGGAATGACAACTTTACGATCATCGCCTTTAAGATTGATTTCTTCCATAATACGCTGTGCATGTTGGAAAGTCTCTATATCAACATAGCCTTTTTTATACTCACAACCTGTTTTGAAGTAACGACGAATAATTTCCTGACGAGAAGCTTCTTTGACCACTTCATCATCTGTAATGCCGTAACCAACTCTATTAACGCCCATATCCGTTGGTGATTTGAATACAGATTCTTTGCCAGTAATTTTTTCGATAATTCTTTTTAAGACAGGGAAGGTTTCAATATCTCTATTGTAGTTAACCGTAACGGTATTGTAAGCATCAAAGTGGAAGGAGTCAATCATGTTGACGTCTTTTAAATCTACAGTAGCTGCTTCATAGGCGATGTTTAAAGGGTGTTTTAGAGGCATGTTCCAAACAGGGAAGGTTTCAAATTTTGAATAACCGGCAGCGCGGCCTAACTTGTTTTCGTGATAGAGTTGAGAAAGACAAGTCGCTAATTTTCCGCTACCAGGACCGGGAGCAGTCATAACCACAATTGGTTTAGAAGTTTCAATGTAAGGATTTTTACCGTAACCTTCGTCGCTGACAATTGTGTCTACATCTAACGGATAGCCTTTAGTGGCTCTGTGAGTGTAAACTTTAATGCCGCGTCTTTCCAGCTTGTTCATAAAGACAGTCGCAGAAGGTTGGTCAGCGTAGCGGGTGATGACAACACTGTTGACATCCAATTCATAAGTTCTAAGATCGTCAATCATTTTCATGACATCCATATCGTATGTGATTCCAAAGTCGCCCCGAATCTTATTTCTTTCGATGTCACCGGCGTAGACACAAATAATAACTTCTACATTTTCTCTTAGTTTGTGCAGTAACTTGATTTTAGCATTTTCGTCGAAACCGGGGAGAACACGCTTTGCGTGCAGGTCCAACATGAGTTTGCCGCCAAATTCCAAATACAGTTTGTCGTAATCATTAACACGTTCCAGGATGAATTTCGATTGCTCTTCTAAATACTTTTCTGAATCAAAACCTTTTTTCATGTTGGTCTCACTCTCTTTCCTTCGCACCTCGTTGTGCGTTATTTTGTAGTTTTTTCATATTGTATTCCTTTTACATTAGGATATGTTACCACTAATTTCAGAAAAAAAGTAGACTTTTTTTAAAAAAAATCAATTGTTTTACAACTTATTTTTTGCATATAAAAGGCAAGCCTTCAGACCCAGAGGTCCAAAAACTTGCCTAGATGGGTATATTACTTGTACTGATGCTATTGAGCCATAGTTCTATGCTTTGCTGCGCTCTTTCGCAGTTTTCCATTCAGCTGCTAGAGTATTATAGTTGCTTTCGAAATTAAAGATACAATCTCTGCGCTCGGAAGTGTTGGGATTAAGAAAGTGAACTTGATATTTATTGTCATCTCGGGTGACAGAGTCAAATTGATAGCCCTCGTTGAATAGTTTTTTAATTTGCGAACGGTTTTCGCTTAGTTCATGCTCCATTTCTTTTCGTTGACCGAAAAACTGCTTTCTAGCCCGTTCTCTAAGGGTACTGCGCCCTCTGTCATGGTTATTTTTTTCACTTCTTGAATACATGAAATACCTCCTTTGCAAAACAAATTTCATTTCAGTTGCGTTATATATTTACCCCAAATGGCAAAAAAGAAACGATTGAGTTATAATGAATTCAAGGGGAGTGATGCATCATGTACGGAATCCATATCAACTCAAATTTGGAATGGGAAAGCATGCTTCAGCTTTGTAAACCCAGTCAATTACTGGAAAGTCCCTATGGACAATATTTTACACATCGCTTTAAATTTTGGCAGGAAGACGCCCTCATTTACTTTAGCGGTTATTCAAAAGAGAAGGCAGCAGGGTGTGTTCAATATATCCTTTGTAAACACAATATTCATCACCTATTCGTCATCGGCACAAGCGGAGGGGTAGACAAAAGGGCGGCTTTGCTCGATGTGGTCATTGCTAGTGAAACTGTCATCTATGACTGCATTGATCGACTGGAAATACAAGAAACTTTGTTCCCAGAAAATTTTAGAACGATGATGAACCTTGACTTTTTAAAGGGTAAAATATTGCCCGAAAAAACTTGGATTGGCAAAATTGCCACAGCCGATCAAGACATAGATGCTGCCGTCAGAGAGATCCTGATGCCACACAATATTATGGTCGCTGACTGGGAAAGTGGTGCCATCGCTCTGATTGCAAAGCTTAATCAAGTGCCCATCACTATTTTTAGAGGGATTTCAGACTTGCCAAATCCAAGTTTATCCCAAGAAGACCAAGCGGAGCAGTACAAAACCAATACGCCAAAACTGATGAAGCGGCTTGTAGAAGAATACTTGCCATTATTTTAATTTTAACCTTACCAGGTGATTGCATTTCAAGTCGGTTTTCCTTATGATAAAAGTAGGACGACGCAATATATAGGTCTGTTTTATTGAACACTAAAGGATGATTACATTCAAAAGGAGGCAATCGTTATGGAAATATTAAAAGTTTCGTCGAACTCGAATCCGAATTCTGTTGCCGGTGCATTAGCAGGTGTTATTAGAGAGCATGGTAAAGCAGAGATTCAAGCCATTGGAGCAGGCGCAATCAATCAGGCAGTTAAAGCCATCGCCATTGCCAGAGGATTTGTTTCGCCTTCAGGTATTGATCTGGTTTGCATTCCCGCATTTATGGACATAGAAATAGATGGGGAAGAACGGACGGCCATTAAACTCATTGTTCAACCTAGATAATCATAAAGCTTGTGAGACATAAAGTCATACTGTTTCACAAGCTTTTTTTAATGAACTCTTGAAGTCAGAAGGGATGTTTAGTATAATAAAAACGAATGATAACTCACAGCAACCAAATAATGTTCGGAATGGAGTGTACTTTATGAGCAAGTATTATGAGAATCCGTTAATCAAAAGATACGCAAGCCGCGAAATGGCTGAAATCTTTTCAGACGACAGCAAATTCACAACTTGGAGAAAACTTTGGGTCGCATTGGCTGAAGCCGAGAAAGACTTAGGACTTCCTATTACAGAAGAACAAATTCTAGAAATGAAATATAACATCAATGATATTGATTATACCAAAGCTGCAGAATATGAGAAAAAGCTTAGACACGATGTTATGGCTCATGTCCATACTTATGCAGATAGTTGCCCAAGTGCAAGAGGTATCATCCATTTAGGGGCGACAAGTGCCTATGTTGGAGACAATACAGATATTATTTTGATGAGAGAAGCACTTTACGTGATTCGTAAAAAGCTGATCAATCTCTTAGCTTCTTTAAAGACCTTCGCAATCGAATATAAAGACCTGCCAACTCTTGGTTTTACACATTTCCAAGCTGCACAGCTCGTAACAGTTGGCAAACGTGCAACCCTTTGGATGAACGATTTACTCTTAGACTTTGAAGAGTTAGAGTTTGTCATTGAAACCCTACGCATGAGAGGGGTAAAGGGCACAACCGGTACACAAGCCAGCTTCTTAGCTCTTTTTGAAGGCGACCATGAGAAGTGCAGACAACTGGATAAAATGGTAACTGAGGCCTTTGGCTTTGGCGAGAGCATGCCTGTTACAGGTCAAACCTATTCAAGAAAAGCAGACTCAAGAGTCTTGAATTTACTGTCTCAAATTGCACAGTCATTGCACAAAATGACAAATGACCTGCGTTTGCTTCAGCATTTAAAAGAAGTGGAAGAGCCTTTTGAAAAGAATCAAATCGGATCTTCAGCTATGGCTTATAAAAGAAATCCAATGAGAAGCGAAAGAATTGCATCTCTTAGCCGTTTGGTAATGGCAAACGTGATGAATCCAGCTATGACAGCCAGCACACAATGGTTTGAAAGAACTCTGGACGACTCTGCTAACCGCAGAATTTCAATCCCTGAGAGCTTCTTAGCAGTAGATTCAATTTTGGATATTGCACACAACGTGGTTTCAGGCCTTGTTGTATACGAAAAAATGATTACCAAACACGTCATGGCAGAACTTCCATTTATGGTCACTGAAAACATCCTCATGGAAGCGGTTACACACGGCGGTGACCGTCAAGAATTACATGAGTTAATCAGAATTCATTCAATGGAAGCTGGAAAACGTGTTAAGGTTGAAGGCCTAGAAAATGACTTAATTGATCGTATAAAAGCAGATCCAGCTTTTAACTTGTCAGACGAGTTATTAGCAGATTTATTAAATCCTAGCAAATACGTTGGCCGCAGCCCTGAACAAGTCATGGAATTTATTACGGAGTGCATCGATCCAATCATTAATACTTATAGTGAATTGATTGAAGAAGCGCCAGAGTTAAAAGTGTAATTTGATTTAGTTTGTGGTTTCTAATTTGACCGATTTCTAAATTGACTAAAATTTCGATTAAAGACGATTGAGAGGCGAAAACCTCTCAATTTTTCGTGTCATGCAACTATTCTTTAAATGTCTATTTAGGGAATAGTTGCAAAGGCTTTTTATTTGGTGTACAATATATGTATCCCTTAATGATTTCAGCACTTCTGGAGGTTTTTAATCATGGCTGGCAAACCTATTCGAATTCACAATAAATCTTCTAAACCTGACAACATCGTTTTGAAGGAAAATCAAATTATTGAACAATGCACTCAAATTGAATCAGAACTTCCTGGCTTTATGTATGACTTCTTTTTATATTTAAAAAGCGCTGTCAGCATCAATACGCGTTTAGCTTATTTATCAGATATTCACTTTTTCTGCAGGTATTTGGTTTTGGAATCTAAAATGTTTCCCGTATCAGATATTAGCCAATTAACCGTTGAACACTTTAATAAAATCCGTGCTAAAGACATCAATCGCTATTTAGGCGAATTTTGCAGTCGTTATGTGGTCAGCGGTCAAAATTGGGACTACATTATGGAAAATCATAATCGATCACTTTCTAGAAAAAAATCCAGCTTAAGCGGCTTATTTAAGTATCTTTATCGGGATGAATTGATTGACAAAAATATAACAGACGGATTTAATCCTATAAAATTGCCAAAACCTCAGCCAGATGCTATTAAAAAATTAGAAATTGATGAAGTTGCCATTATGCTAGACGCTGTGGATCTTGGTGAAGGTTTAACTGAAAAAGAACGTCAATATTGGGAAAAAACTAAACTTAGAGACAAGACCATTCTTCTGCTCTTCACCACCTTCGGTTTGCGACTCAGTGAGCTTCAACAACTGAATCTCAGCTCTTTCAATTTTAACAGAGGCGAGTTTATGATTTATAGAAAACGTGGCAAGGAAACAAACATGCCACTGAATCAATCTACCATAATGGCTATCAATCAATACGTTGAGCTAGAACGCCCTTTTCTCTTAGATAAGGCCAACGATGAGGACGCCCTTTTCCTCTCCTTACAAGGTACAAGAATCACCGTCAGAGCCATTCGTCAATTGGTCAAAAAGTACACTTCTATTCCACTGGGCACTTCTCGGAGTGAAGGCTACAGCCCCCATAAATTAAGGGCTACAGCAGCTTCTTCCCTTATTGAATACGGCTTCTCTATTTATGATGTTCAAAACTTACTGGATCACGATAATGTGACCACTACCCAACTGTATGCTGCCCACAAAAAGAACGTCAAAAGGGATATTGTTAAAAATTACGAACTGATTGATGAGTTTGATAACTCTCAAAAAAAGAGTGATGAGAAATTAAAATCTCTTTCTAAAGCCCCTACTGTTTTAGCTCCTGAAGAATAAGATATTTAGATAAAAAAACGGTTTACATAAGTTAATTATGTAAACCGTTTTAAAATATTGAGTTATTTTATTTTGCGTTTTAATTAGCTTGCTTTTTTCACACTTGCCTTTTTAGCTTTAAGCAATTTTTCATACTCGTTGACTAAATCGCCAAAGTACTTCAAAAGACTGTCCACTGGTTCAGCACTATTCATGTCTACACCTGCAAGTTTAAGGGTTTCAACTGGTGGATTTGAACCGCCTGCAGCTAAGAAATTGAGATAGTTTTCAATTGCCTTTTCTTTGTTAGGGCCATTCATTTGATTTACAATACTATAAGCTGCTGACATTGAAGTCGAGTATTTGTAAACGTAGAACGACGTATAGAAGTGAGAAATTCTTGACCAAGAATATTTAGATTGATCCATAACAGTCAAGCTTGACCCGTTGTATTTTTTTACAAGGTCTAACCACGTTTTGTTCAATACATCTGGTGACAATGGTTTGCCTTGCTCTACCATTTCATGTGTTTTTTGTTCGAATTCTGCATACATGACTTGTGAGTATACTGTACCTCTGATGTTTTGAATTTGCATGTTGATCAGTGCTAATTTCTCATCATCCGTTTTAGCGTTTTTAATGAGATAATCCATTACAAGAAGCTCATTGACTGTAGAAGCAACTTCTGCCGTAAAAATAGTGTAATCCGCAGTTGCATAAGGCTGTTTTGCATTTGAATATTTAGAGTTCATAGCATGACCCATTTCATGTGCAAGTGTCAATGTGCTGTCTAAGCTATTGTCATAATTCATGAGGATGTATGGATGAGTGTCATATGAACCCCAGTTGTAACCACCGTCGTATTTATTTTCGTCTGCATAAACGTCTACCCAGTTGCTGTTGATGCCTTTTTTGAAATCTGCAACGTATTGAGTCCCAAGAGGTGCTAAAGCTTTTTCAATGAGTTTAACCCCATCGTCATATTTGTATTTCAAATTCACATCTTTACTGAGTGGCAAATAAGTGTCGTAGTTGTACATTTTGTCAAAGCCAAAGTAGTCTTTTTTAACGGCGTTGTATTTGTGCAAGTAAGTTAAGTTCTTATTCACGGCACTTACCAAGTTGGTATAAATTGATTTTGGAATTTCTTCACTCGCTAAAGAAGCATCCAATGCAGAGTCATATTTTCTAATTTCTGCGTTGAGGACATCTGCTTTAACTTGTGTTGCATAGTTTGTAGATAAAGCATTGATTTGCTCTTTGTAGCTGTTTGTAATTGCTTCAAATGCTTTTTTTCTAAGCGCTCTGTCGCTAGATTCTAAAATGACTGAGTAATTGGCGTCAGTCAATTCAATTTTTTTGCCTTTGCTGTCTGTAATCACTGGCGCTTGATAGTCCGCCAATGTGATTTTGCTGAACATGGTATTTGGTGCACCCATAATATCTCCGAACTTCGAAATAATGGTCTCTTCAGAGTCAGAAAGAATGTGTGCTCTGTTTGATTTAATAGTGTCTAAAAATCTTTTGTATGATTTGAGTGAGTCAGCTGTATATAAAGCTTCAAACTCTTTGTCCGACATTTTGCTCAACTCCGGCGATACAAACGAAGTTGCCTCTATGTAGTTGTTGTAAGCGGCCTCAGCAATTTCTGTCATTTCAGTGGCATTGTTGTCAGAAGCATTAAGGTCAGCACTCATGTAAGCATAAACATATGCGCTAAACAGAATTCTGCTCGCTTGCTCATCTAATGCTTTAAATGCCTTAAAAGAATCTACTGTATTCAACTTGCCTTTGTACTCTGATAATTTAGGAATAAAGTCCTTTTCAATTTTCTTAAGGTCTGCTTCAAAGTCACTGCGAGTCTTGTAAATTTCGCTTAAGTTCCATTTGTATTTTGAGGAAACTTCTGATCTAGAAGGCACCTCCGCCTCTGTTGCTGCAAAACATGGAATTTGAGCTGCTAAGAGTGTCGTCATGACCATAACGGAAACTCTAAATTTGATTCTCTTTTTTCGTTTGATGTTCAATTTTCCTTCCCCCTATAAACAATTTAATATACCATATCGTAACACGTAAAAAATGACAAAACAATCAGACTATTCAATCTTAATAGTTTTTTAATCACTATGTCTAAGATGTGAAAACCTTGTGTATTCTATGTGTCATTTATATGTTTTTGATATGTCTATACTTCTGTATTACCAATGACTCGACTCAAAATTAATTTCAGTGGAAGGCGCAATCAAAAAAGTGTTTAGACCATTGGTCTAAACACTTTAAAATTTAAGAATTATTCTTCGTCTGGCAGATCCATAGCCACAATTAGTGCTTGACCTTTATTAATGACCACGGAATTCAAATGATTGATTTCTCGCATATGTTTGACTAAATCATGTAAGTCGTATTGGTTATTATAATAAAGTTTATTAATGTCAATGGCAAGATCCCAAAGGGTATCCCCTTCCGAAACAATTAGGGTTGTATAATGAATTTTATCTTCTTCTTTTGGCGTGTTGGCTTGAGCACTTAAACTTAAAAGAATGATTGCTAGAACTACCACCCATATGGTTATACGTGTTTTTCTCTTTTGATTGTATTTTCTTTCTATACGTTGAATACTTGTCACAAAAACCCCTCCCAAAATGGAAATCCGTTTGCTGTAAATACATGCGAACGTTTGTTCTAATTTAATTATAGCAAACGTATGTTCTGTGTCAACAAAAATCGAACTAATGTTTGATTAATATTTCTCTCTATGCTATAATTAAGTAAAATTAAGGCCTTGAGGTGATCAATATGAAAAGCGTCAGCAAAAAACAAATGGAAATCCTTGATTATATAAAAGAAAAAGTCCATGCCAAAGGTTATCCGCCATCCGTAAGAGAAATTTGTGAAGCGGTAAATTTAAAATCTACATCTACTGTTCACGGTCATTTGACTAAATTAGAAGATCTCGGTTTTATCCGCCGTGACTTAACAAAACCTAGAGCTATTGAAATTCTGGGTGACAATGATTACGAAATTGAAGACTTGCACCCTGAAACCAACTATATTCCTGTTGTGGGCCAAGTTACTGCTGGCACACCTATCTTAGCTGTAGAGAATATTGAAGAGGAGTTCCCAATGCCTGCAAGCTTGACCTCTAACGGTGACTATTTTATGCTTCGTGTTAAAGGTGACAGCATGATCGAAGCAGGTATTTTAGACAGAGACTATGTCCTTGTCAAACAGCAAGCTGAAGCCATTAACGGCGAAATTGTCGTGGCTATGGTGGAAGACTCTGCAACGGTGAAACGCTTCTTTAAAGAAAGCAACCGCTTCCGTCTCCAACCTGAAAACCAAACCATGTCCCCTATTTACGCCAACGAAGTCTCAGTTTTAGGCATTGTCAAAGGCGTTTTTAGAAAGATGTAGATTCATCAAAATTAATTTAACTTCTATAAAAAAATAAGCGGCAACAATATCGATGAGAATCGAATTGTTGCCGCTTTTATCGTATTTATATGCTTGAGTAGGTCGTAATACCTATTCATGCACCTATAGTTTCACAAGTCCCTTTTCCATCATCCTGTTTAAGCTTTTCATCGCGCCAAACTTTGAATGCTCATATGTGAGCCCCCCTTGGAAGTACACAATAAAGGGTTCACGAATAGGTGCGTCGGCACTCAGTTCTATGGAAGATCCCTGAACAAATGCACCTGCCGCCATAATTACTTCTGAGGTATAACCTGGCATAGCCCATGGAACTGGTGTCACGTAGGCATCTACTGGGGCGGCACTTTGAATCCCTTCACAAAAGGCAATGACCTTCTCAGGTGTGCCTAATTTTACAGATTGAATTATGTCAGAGCGCTCTGCATCCCATTTAGGGCAAACATCATAACCTAGGTCGCTGTAGAGTTTGGAGCAGAACACAGCGCCTTTTAATGCCGCAGCCACAACGGTTGGTGCCATGAATAAACCTTGGAGAAGGCTTCTGGTCTGTCCAAAAGTTAAACCACATTCTTTGCCAATACCAGGACTGGTCATGCGGTAAGCTACCTTTTCTACCCACTGACTTTTGCCAATAATATAGCCGCCGCTCAGGGCTAAACCGCCCCCTGGGTTTTTAATCAAGGAACCTGCCATTAAGTCTGCGCCTACTTCAAGGGGCTCTTCCATGGCTAAAAATTCACCATAACAATTATCCACCATAATGACCACATCTGGCTGAATAGAACGAACTTCATCGATTGCCTGTTTTAAAGCTTTAATGGTCAAAGCCTGACGCCAGCTATAACCGCCGCTTCTTTGCAAATAGACCATTTTAACCGTATTTTCCTTTAAGTAGGTTTTAACAGCTTCAAGGTCGATGGCGCCATCTTCCAACAAATCTATACCATGATAGTGAATACCAAATTCTTTCAAAGTTCCCATACCTTCTGAATTCTCTGCAATTCCTATCACATTTTCTAATGTATCATAGGGTTTCCCCGTAATGGCAAGCATGGTATCATTGGGTCTTAATACACCTTGCAGACAAAGGGTCAAAGCATGAGTTCCGTTGACAATCAACGGTCTGACAATGGCATCTTCTCCGCCAAAAACCTCGGCAAATATTTTCTCCACAGTTTCACGGCCTTGATCGTCATAGCCGTAACCCGTATTCCACGAAAAATGAATATCACTCAGTCTGTGATTCTGCATGGCTTTCAAAACTTTTAACTGATTAAATGAAGCAATTTCATCGATTTTTTTATGTGAAGGGGCAACAGCTGCCTCTACTTTTTTACTTAAGGTGATCAGTGCTTCGTCTATGCCTAATTCTTTTAAATACAAATCGTAAGTCATTTGAATCTCCTAACTGTTTAACAGCAATATAAATAACCTGATTTTAACCAACTGCTGAACATGTGTTCGCAGTGTGGCTAAATTGCAAATTAAAGCCCGTCTAATGACGGGCTATAGGTATATGAATCATTAATGTTCCGGAAAAAACTCTTTTTAATTATCCATCCACTCTTGGCGTCGTACCATTTGGCGTACTAGTGCTTCCAAAATTCACAGCTTTAGTCGGTATAATTGTTGAAACGGCATGCTTGTAAATCATTTGCTGTTTGCCTTCACTGTCCATAACGATGGTATAGCTGTCAAATCCTTTAACATAACCTTTGATTTGATAACCGCTCACCAAAAAGATTGTGATTTGTGTCTTTTCTTTTCTCACTTGATTTAGAAAAATGTCCTGCAAATTGAGTGCCGTTTTCATAAATAACCCCTCCTAAATGTTGTAATGTGCCCTAATCTCTTTTTCTATTATCTCTATAAGAGTGTCAAAATCAGGCTGGGTGTCAATATCGTACCACTTCAGGCTTTGATATCGTTTAAACCAGGTCAGTTGACGTTTGGCATAGTGACGCGAATGGATTTGTATGTCGTGAATCACTTCGTCTAGCGTTTTTTTACCATCGAGATAAGGGAAAATCTCTTTATAGCCTATACCCTGCATTGAGGTAAAACTATCATCTAAACCTAAGTTTTTCAAAAAAATAAGTTCTTCAATCAAGCCTAAGTCAAACATTTCAAGAACGCGCCTATTGATACGATCATACAATTTATTGCGATCTCCCGTCAAGCCCATGAGGTAAAAATCAAAACGCTCGTTCGGTACTAAATCTGTTTTAAAATCTGGGACGCCCTCTACGGATTTCTCTGCAATTTCTATTGCCCTAATAACCCGTTTCACATTGTTCGGGTGAATGCGCTCAGCCGCTTCAGCATCCAGTTCTTCCAATTTGTTGTGTAGAGCCATTCCACCGAATCCATCGGCAAAAGCTTGCAGTTCGTCTCTTCTAGAATGATCTCTGCTCACGTCGGAAAAATCCATTTCGTATAGGAGTGCGTTGATATACAACCCCGTTCCCCCTACGATGATACTGACTTTTCCCCTTGAATGAATGTCGTAAATTCTCTCCTCAGCCAATCGTTTATAATCCGATACGGTAAAAGGCGTCCTTGGGTCTATAACATCCATCAAATGATGAACAATGCCGTCGCGTTCCATCATGTCTGGTTTAGCACTGCCAATATTCATATGCTCGTAAATCTGCATCGAATCCGCTGAAA
Source organism: uncultured Peptostreptococcaceae bacterium (assembly GCA_964404895.1). Taxonomy (GTDB): domain Bacteria; phylum Bacillota; class Clostridia; order Peptostreptococcales; family Acidaminobacteraceae; genus JBGSUZ01. Next base: position 81,418 of record CAYOLV010000002.1, read on the forward strand.
TGATTTCGCCGTTCAGCCTTTTTGCCAGTGCGATGGAGGTCTTGGTTTTGCCCACAGCTGTAGGTCCACCTATAATAATTACTTTTGGTTTGTTCATTTTAAGTCCTCTTAAACATTTTTTCAAATTCTGCCTGAGTGATGGAGACAATAATCGGTCGCCCGTGTGGACAAGTATAGGGATCTTTCAAACCTTTCAGATCTTCAACCAGCCTCTTAACTTCAAAGGCCTGCATACTATCGTTGGCTTTGATTGCAGCTTTGCAGGCAGATTTAATCAATCTGTCTTTCCAAATATCTGCAGCTGACAAATTGGTATGCAACATAACATCTATCAAATCTTTAAAGAATTTTTCAGTCCCAGGCGCATAGAAGACTAACGGTACTTCTCTGACTACAATTTCAAGATCTCCAAAGGACTCATAAATAAATCCTGATTCCGCCATCTTAGGGGCGGCTTCCATAAGGGTTGTCCACTCAGAGTGGTTAAATGCCAACAAGATGGGCTTTGCAAGTACTTGAGTAATGATTTTACCTTCTTCAAAGGATTTCTTAAATTGTTCATACAATATCTTTTCGTGACCTGCATGTTGATCAATCACATACAGCTGACCCATCTTTTGAAAGAGTAAATAGGAGTTGAAGACCTGACCAATATATTGTAAATCGTCGTACAACCCTTCTGAGGTCTTAATAAAAGTGGTCTGTTCCGTGGTCATTTCCGCAGGCTTTTCTTTTACCAGTTCTTCCATTTTAAGATGTGCCAACAGGCTGACATCGAAATTGCTATTAGGTTTTGTCACTTGGGGTGCAGGTGCTTGGCTTATGGATGTATGGGCTTTATGGGTCTCTAAGGGAGACGTATTCCCTACCTTCTGGTACGTTGCAGGAGATGTAGGTACCTGCGCTTCTTGAGTGGCACCAGTCTTTTTCTCCTGAGCAGTACCCGACTGTTGCGCCTTATACAACTCTCGCCCATTATGAGGCGGCAAACTTTCTAGGTCATCATTCTTTAAACTTGACCCATTATCGTTTACTTTTGTCCCACCATCGTTTACTTTTGCCCCATTGTCATTCTTGTATTTAAAACCTGAAATTTCAGGAATTTGATCTAAGGAGCGAATGGCTTTTCTCAGTCCTAAGAGGATCCAATCCTTTATAGCCATTTCGTTATGGAACTTGACTTCAGTCTTTGCAGGGTGAATATTCACATCCACTTGATCTGCAGGAATTTCAAGGGACAAGATAGCCCCTGGGAATCTGCCGATAGGCAATTGACCTAGGTAAGCACCAGTGACTGCGTCCAACATCATTCGACTTTTGATGTACCTCTGATTGACAAAGAAGATCTGCTGACTTCGGTTGCCCCTTGTATAACTGAGTTTAGACATATAGCCTGTCATTTTCCAGCCGTTTTCTTCAAAACTTACCGGCACCATATTCTGCGCCAATTCCTTATCCAGTACAGAATACATGACTTTATAAGAGTCACCATCCCCCGGGGTTTTAAAGATGTTCTTGCCGTCTACCACATAAGTAAAGGCAATGTTGCTGTGGGAAAGGGATAAGCGTATCATCAGGTCGCTGATAGCACTGGTTTCCGCCGCTGTAGACTTCATGAACTTCATACGGGCAGGGGTGTTGAAGAACAAGTCCTTAATTACTATCGTTGTGCCATCTTGGGTACCCGTCGCCGATTGTTCAACGACTTTCCCACCAGAGAGTTTGATCAACTGCCCCATATCGTTTGCCCTTTGCTTAGAAGTCATTTCAACATGGCTGACAGCAGCAATACTGGCGAGGGCTTCCCCTCTGAACCCTAAAGTGGTCAGGGCGTATATATCTTCTATAGTTGAAACTTTGCTGGTGGCATGGCGTTCGAAAGCCAACTGCATCTCAACAGGCGATATGCCTTTGCCGTTGTCAGTAATCCGAATCAATTTTTTGCCGCCATTTTGAATTTCAACGTAAATACGAGTGGACTCAGCATCTATAGCGTTCTCAACCAATTCTTTAACCACAGCTGCAGGTCTTTCCACGACTTCGCCTGCGGCTATTTTATTGGCAACTAAAGGGTCTAGTATCATAATAGAGGACATCAATTTTTACCCCCAGTTATATTTTTTGCCCGTGTCATCAGTTCATATAAACAATTCATTGCCGCCAGTGGCGTCATTTCCATGACGTTAAGAGCAGCGATTTCATCGGCTAAAGTTTCTGCTTCACTGCTGCCAAAGAACGTGATTTGCTCTTTAACTTTTTCTGATTTAAAGACTTTTTCTTCTCTCGGAGCTATTTGCTCTGTTACTTGAGCGTCTCTCAAAACGCTTTCCTCAGTCAGGTGATCTTCTCTCAGCGCGACTAAATTATTATTAATGTCATTGGCTTCAAGCTTCTTAAGAATGCCTTTAGCCCTTTCAATAACCTCGTTTGGCAGCCCTGCCAGTTTCGCCACTTGAATACCGTAACTTTGACTGGCGCCTCCTCTAATAATCTTTCTAAGGAAGACAATGTCATCGCCAATTTCTTTAACGGCAATACAGTAGTTCATAACGCCGTGGAATCTGCCTTCAAGCTCTGTCAACTCGTGATAGTGGGTTGCAAAGAGAGTTTTCGCCCCTATGCCGTCTTTCTTAGAGAGGAATTCAACTACCGACCAAGCAATACTGAGGCCGTCGTAAGTGCTGGTTCCCCGTCCAATTTCGTCCAATATAATGAGGGACTTTGAAGTGGCATTGTTGAGAATGTTAGCAAGTTCGTTCATTTCTACCATAAAGGTACTCTGACCTTGAGAAAGGTCGTCTGAAGCACCGACACGGGTAAAAATACGGTCTACGATGCTGACCTTGGCGTACTCTGCAGGAACAAAACAGCCGATTTGAGCCATTAAAGTAATCAGAGCCACTTGTCTTAAGTAGGTCGATTTACCTGCCATATTGGGCCCTGTAATGATATAGAACTGATGTTCATCTTGATCGAGGAAAGTATCATTGGGCACGAATTGTCCCGGATCCATCAGATGTTCCACCACGGGGTGTCTGCCATTTTTGATTTCCAAGAGGCATTCATCCTTCACAACAGGACGAACGTAGTTATTTTGATAGGAAACCTCTGCATAAGCATAAAGCACATCTATGCTGGCAATGGCATCTGCAGTATGTTTCAGCCGTTGAACCTGTTTAAGCAGGTCTTCTCTCAGCTCAGTAAAGAGCTGGTATTCCAGCGCCATCATTTTTTCGTCTGCCCCTAAAACCTTTTCTTCCAAAGATTTTAACTCAGGGGTAATATACCGTTCATTATTGGCAAGGGTCTGCTTACGAATGTAATCTTCTGGCACGGACTTGCTGTTGGCACGGGTAACCTCAATGTAATAGCCAAACACTTTATTAAAGCCAATCTTCAGGGTTTTGATTCCTGTTCTTTGGCGTTCTCTCTCTTCCACATCTAACAACCACGCTTTGCCGTTAGACAAAATCAATCGGTAGTCTTTCAAGTCCTCATGGTAATCGTCTTTAAAAATACGACCTTCTTTTATGGTGATGGGGGGTTCGTCGACTAAGCCTGTATCAATGCGCTCATAGACATCGGTTAAAAGGTCTAGTTGTTCTGCCAACTGATCAACCAAAGGCAAATCTCTGCTAGACAATAAAGCTTTCAAGTCTGGAAGCAGTGCAATGGATTGCTTGAGGGCAACCAAGTCCCGAGGGTTAATGTTGCCGTAGACTAATTTTGAAGCCAGTCTTTCAAGGTCATAGATTTGTCTCAAAATGACCTTTAACTCTTCTCGCAAAAATAGGTCTTCGTGGAAACAAGCCACCGCTTCGAGGCGTTGTTCAATTTTCATTTCATCGATTAAAGGCTGTTCGATCCACTGTCTGATTTTACGCCCACCCATGGCAGTACAAGTCTTATCGAGGACACCAAGTAGCGCCCCTTTCTTGCCCTTTTCTCTCATGGTTTCCACAAGTTCAAGGTTCCGTCTGGTAAAGCGGTCTATCATCATGTAACTGTTGGAATTGTAATGTTCAATACGGTCGAAATGTTTTAATGGCACCTTTTGTGTTTCTTCTATATAGCCAAGGAGGGCGCCTACTGCAATGGTTTGCTCTTCTTGAGGCACTAAGCCTAAACTTTCTACAGAAAAGACGCCAAATATTCTTTTAATAATGGACTGAGCAAACTCAGACCTGAAGCAAGACTCATGGTAGTGGCTCAAGGTATATTGATTGCCGAGGGCTTTATACAGCCATGGCATTTGCTTTTCAAGTGCGGGGTCTACAATTATTTCTCGGGGCTCCACCTTTTGAATTTCTTCAAGGAGCCTGTAACTGTCTATGGAAGGGTCAAACAAAGTGGTCTTGAATTCCCCAGTGGTAATGTCTGCAAAAGCGATGGCGTGGTATTTATTTTTATACAGAGAAAGGACGTAGTTATTGCGCTTTTCGTCAAGCATAGTGGGGTCAATCACCGTTCCCGGCGTAATGATCCTAACCACTTCACGTTTGACGAGTCCTTTTGCCAGCGCAGGGTCTTCCGTCTGTTCACAAATAGCCACTTTATAGCCTTTGTCCACCATTCGACCAATATAAGCATCCGCCGCATGGTAAGGGATTCCACATAAAGGCGCACGTTCTTCAAGACCACAGTTTCTGCCCGTCAAAGTCAGTTCCAGTTCTCTGGACGCTGTAATGGCGTCGTCAAAAAACATTTCATAGAAGTCGCCCAGTCTATAGAAAACGATAAAATCTTTATATTGATTTTTTATTTCAAAGTATTGTTTCATCATAGGTGTAAGCTGATTGATATCCATGGGACCTCCTAAATACAAAGCTTTTAAGTACAACTATTATAACATAGTTTGGCTTTGAATTCCTGAGGTTTCCTCAATGGCGCTGAGAAAGGCGAGGATTTTTTGAAGATCTTTTTTGCCTGCCGTTTCGATGCCACTGCTGACGTCAATACCCCCTGGCGTATAGTGTTCCAAAAGTTTTCCCACGTTCCCAGAATGGATTCCCCCTGCCACAATGACTTTCTCTCGTGGCAAGGAAATAGTTTTAAGCAAGTCCCAATCAAAGACTTTGCCCGTTCCACCATAGGATGAAGGCGCCCATTTATCCAGTAGGTATTTGTCATAAATCGAACTTGTCTCCTCAAATAAACCCTCAGACAAATCCTCTAATACATCCTCAGACAGCTCTGAAAGATTTAAGCCCATGCTACTAACAGGTATGGCCTTCCATATTTGGATATGTGAAGGTTTCTCTTTCCCAAATAATTGATTTAAGTGTTGCTTAATGCTTTCAGTACTTTCATTCCCATGAAATTGTAAAATCTGTACACCTGAGTTTAATGCCCCTTCTAACGCCTCAATAGTTGGATTCACAAAGACCCCTACAGGCTTAAGATTGGGCGATAAGTAGGCAGTCAACTCTTTCAATTGCTGCAAAGTAACCTGTCTTTTGCTAGGTGCCAATACAAAACCCACGTATTTTAGAAATGGCGAGTCTAGCCGATTTAGATTTTCTATAGTACTTATATCCTGCAGGCCGCAAAATTTGATTTCAGTCATTATGTGAAAACACCTCCTATGTCTATTTATCAAGCGTCTTTATTTTTAACAAAAATATCTTTCAATATTTTAAGTTCCTTTGAATCCCTCATGAGGGCTTCTCCCACAAGGAATCCCTGATAGCCCGCCTCTCTTAGCAGGCGAATATCTTCTGCAGATGTAATACCGCTTTCGCTGACCCAAAGTGCGTCAGATGGCAGGTCGCTGCTAAGTTCCACGCTGTGGCTTAAGGAAGTTTCGAATGTATTCAGATCCCGATTGTTAACCCCAATGATCTTTGCCCCTCCATAACAGGCTTTTTCCAGATCAGCAAGATGATGCACCTCCACAAGAACATCCATGCCAAGAGAATGGCTCAGCCCCATCATTTCTTTCAAAGTCTCCTTATCTAAAAGTCTGGCAATGAGTAAGATTGCGTCTGCGCCAAGGACTGCAGATTCATAAATTTGATAGGAGTCAATAATGAAATCTTTTCTCAATAGCGGACATTTCACCAATGCTCTGACCTTTTTAAAAATAGAAGCACTGCCTAAAAAATAGTCCTCTTCCGTCAAAACGCTTATAGCAGAAGCACCTAATTTTTCGTAGGCGGCGGCTATTTTAAGAGGGTCAAAATCAATGGATATAATACCTTTAGAGGGAGAAGCTCTTTTAATTTCCGCAATGATTGAAATGGGATTACCTACAAGACTCTGGTGAAATCTTCCCAATGATTGAAGGGCATTTTCTTTTGACAGTTGTTCCGAAAAATGCGCCATGGGCATGTGTTCCTTTTGGATTTCAAGACGCCTCTTTTTTGCGGCCACAATATCCTCTAAAATGTGAGGTATTCTTTCAACCGATCTGTTTCGCAAGGTCATTGTGACTGCCTCCCTTTTGCAAATGGCAGAGTAAATCATACCCTTGTCTGCTGTCCAGTATTTCCCCTGCTCGCTTAATGCCCTCTTCAATTGAATCAGCTATGCCATAGAGATAAATAGCGGCACCTGCATTCAGTTGAATAATTTGACGCTCTGCCAAAGTCCCCTCGCCTTTTAAAATTTTAACGAGTCTTTCTGCATTTTCTGCAGGCGTGCCCCCAATAATAGCGGAAAGTGGCGCAAGAGTCAGTCCAAAAGACTCAGGGTTTACTGTCTTTTTACAGATACGACCTTCTTTAACTTCAATCACAGTCGAAGGCCCGCTGATAGACAACTCGTCTAATCCATCATGTCCATGAACCAGAAGTACATGTTTTTTTGAATCCTGAGACAGACAATCTGCCATTAAAGACATCACAGCCTCATCATAAACACCTATTAATTGGAAACGCGCGTTGAGAGGACTCAGCAAAGGGCCAAGAATATTGAAAATGGTTTTGAACCCTAATTGTTTTCTCAAACTTGCGACTGATTTCAAAGCAGGATGGCAATCTTGAGCAAAATAGAAGGAAAGATTGCCCTGATCGCCAAAGGGTATGCCCAATATTTCAAGTAAATCTACGGCGCCACATTGACTGGTCATGGCTCGGTTGCCATGTTTGGCTATTTTTACCCCCGCCGCTGCCGCCACTAAAGACGCCGTTGTGGATATATTAATACTGCCGAGACCATCTCCACCAGTTCCGCAATTGTCTAATACGTCGTATTCGGGAAGCTTAATAGGGGGTTGAAGGGATTTAATCGCTTTCATAAAGCCTAAAAGCTCTTCTGCACTTGGCAGTTGGCTGTGGTAGCAGCTTAAAATCACAGCAATTTTCGCCTCGGGTAGACACTTATTCAGTATGGCATGCATCAGGTTATATGCTTCCTTTTTTGTCAGCGAAACACCTGCAATAACCTTCTTGTAAAGGGTCTCTAAATGACCACTCAGTTTTGAAAGACGTTCATCTACCCCTTCTAAACCCGTCTCTTCCAGTGTTCTCAAAAGAATACTTCCGAAAATAGCAATGTCACAATGGTCTTCAAGAGCTTTCAAATCTTGATCATCTTCAAGTCCAAAGCCTACTGCCAAAGGCAGAGATGTCCACTGACGCACCTTGTCCAACTGATCCAATAAGGGTTTTTCAATTTTACTTTTCGTTCCCGTGACCCCTAGTCGAGGCACATAATATAAGAATCCACTGCCTGCATGACACAAGTCTTTTAAGCGATTTTCCTCAGTTCTAAAGGTTGCAATTGGAACGATTTCAAGTTGATTTTCTCTACAACTTACCCATAATTTCTCCGTTTGGTGATAAGGCGCATCTGGAATAATCAGACCTGCAACGCCGATGGCTTTCATTTTTTTAATAAAAGCGTCTTCACCATAAGCAATTACGGGGTTGTAATAGGTCATGACATAGACAGGCATATTCAGCTCTTTAACTTGGGTTTCAATAAATTCAATCGCCTGTTTGATGGTGGTGCCATTTGCCAAGGCCCCTTGATTGGCTTTTAGAAAGAGAGGGCCGTCTGCCACGGGTTCAGAAAAAGGCAATTGAAGTTCAACCATGTCAAATCCGTGAATTTCCAGTCTCTTTAACATTTTTCGATTGGTTTCAAGGTCAGGGTACCCAATAATCTGATGCCCCATGAGTTTAACGCTTCTCTGGTTTATATTGTTCATTTAACAGCCCTCCGCTTCCAATATTTTAGAGATATTGAAAAAATCTTTGTCCCCTCTACCCGATATAAGCACCACAATGGTTTCATTTTCCTTAAAGGTGTCCGCATCTTTAATCATAGCCGCAATAGCATGACTGGATTCAAGGGCTGGAATAATCCCTTCTGTTTTCACCATGAGCTTAAAGGCGTCCAAGACTTCCTGATCTGACGCAGCGGTCATTTCGACCTTCCCCTGCCGATGTAGTTCTGCCAATATGGGCGAAATACCCACATAATCCAGTCCAGCGGCAATACTCCAAGTATCTCGCATTTGACCTTCCTCTGTCTGCAAAAATAAAGTGGCGTAGCCTTGAGAGACCCCAAACCGACCTGACCCTCCAGCAATTCTTGAGGCATGGGCTGTTCCTTCCAAACCTTTGCCGCCGCCCTCTACTCCAATCAGTCGCGTTTGACCTGACTCTAAAAAATGAGTAAAAGCGCCTAGGGCGTTAGAACCACCGCCTACACAGGCATAAATACGATCAGGAACCTGCTTAGAAAGTTGACTTTTAATCTCTTTTCCAATAATCGATTGAAAATAATTTACCATTTCTGGAAATGGATTTGGACCACACGCAGTTCCCAGACAATAGTGGGTCGTTGGGTAATTCGCTGCCCAATCTCCCAACGCTGCATTTATAGCATCTTTCAGTGTTTTAGAGCCACTTTCCACAGATACAACTTCCGCCCCTAGCTGACGCATCCAAAAAACATTTGGGTATTGTCTTTCTATATCTTCTGCTCCCATGTAAATGGTTGCCTGAAATCCAAACTTTGCTGCCATGATTGCTGTTGCCACGCCGTGTTGCCCTGCCCCAGTTTCTGCAATTACCCTTGTCTTACCGATTTTTTTCATCAGGAGACCTTGCCCCAGCACATTATTCAGTTTATGAGCCCCAGAGTGATTGAGGTCTTCACGCTTAAGATAAATAGACGCTCTACCACCTGTTAAGATTTGGCTCAACCCGTTGGCAGGTGTCAAGGGCGTCGGTCGACCCGAGAAGTTTTGATAGAGCTGTAACAGTTCCTGCATAAAAGCTTCATCACTAACAATTTCTCGAAAAGCTATCTGAAGCTCTTCAATTGCGGGGTACAGCATTTCTGAAACATAAACACCACCGTAAGGTCCGAAATGGCCCTTTTCATCAGACTGTATGTACTTCATGTTGATCCTCCTTTAGGTTAAGACCTGCTCTAAGGTCTTTAAAAATTTCTGACAAAGCTTCTTTTTGTGTTCCCTTTAACGGGTGAACGTTATAGAGTCCGGTCATTAAGCTGCGCTGTTTTTTATAAAGAGGGTCAAGGGGGCAGATGCTGTCAAAAATGGCACCAAAATCTGCACCTTCTCCTTTAATGCTTGGAATTAGCAACTCTATGGGGCAATTGCCACCCCCTCGTCCCACCCCATATAAACTGCCATCATAATAATTAAACCCAAGCTCCTTGGCGACGAGCGAATTGGCCAAAGCAAGTTGTAAATTGTTATGGGTATGGATTCCCAGTTGAAAATGAGGCATTTTCAGAATCATTTCTTGCCCTAACTTTTGGGTTTGTTGTGGGTATAACGCTCCGTTGCTGTCTACCAAATAGAAACCTCTTATCCATTGATATTGGCTAATTTCACTCAACAGTTCTTCAAGTCGATCAAAGGACACTGTGGAAACGGCCATTAAATTGAGCCAAACCTCGTAACCTAGTGCCGCCAAAGTCCTGCTGATCCTTTCCACTTTTGGAAATTCATATTCATAAAAAGCCAGTCGTGCAATTTGAAAGGGCGACTCGGATTGCTTCACCAATAAGGTTTCGTCATAGCCCCCCGCATCCACCATAAAGGCGAATTTAACCTGTGTAATTTGGGACTGGATGGGCTCAAGCAGTTTTTTTATATACTGATCCTCACAAGCTTCTAAGGGCATTCCCATTCTTGTTTTTTTGTACCCAAGTTCTATGCAGTCGATTGAGGAGCGAGCCATTAAGAGAATATGATTCTGGATCATTTGCTCTGAAAATTGGAAGTTGTTAGCAAGTCCTCCGTCTCTAAGGGTGCAATCTAGTATTTTAAACATCTTTAATGGCCCTCACTTTCTGTATCAAATTTTCGATAATGCCCTTTCCAAAATTGTCTTCCGAACTCATTATGGATTCAGGATGAAACTGTACTGCCCAAATCGGCAGTGTTTTATGATAAATTGCCATGGGCACAAAGTCCTCTGTTACGGCGTAGCAACATAAACTTTCTGGCAGGGTCTTAGCATAAAGGGAATGATACCTGCCAACGCGGGGAAGCTGTGTCCCAGCATTCAGTTGGAATAAACCATTAAAATCTGTGGGATTTTCAAAGGATGATTCGCAACTTACATCTGACACTTCAAACCCTAATGCCTTAGCGGGATAAAGTTGAGATGCTTTCCCATGAACTGGCGTTTCCAACTGTCCCAAGCTGCCACCAAAGTAAGTCACAAGGCCTTGGAGCCCCAAACATACGCCAAAAATAGGAATGCTGTTTTCCACTGCCCACTCGATGCTGTCATGGAGTTTGAAATCTTCTGGAGTCCCTGGACCGGGAGATAGAATCATAAGCTCTGGCAACGGAGTAATCCCTTCTCTTGAGATCATTTCAAAATATTTTGCTGCCTTGGATTGCCGTATGGTTTTGACTTTACAACCTAGTTTTTCAAAATACCCTGTCAGGGTGTGTACAAAGGAATCGTCGTGGTCAATCACCAATACATCCATATTTTTTTCAATTTCTATTTTCGTTTTCTTTCTAATTCCTTGTTTAATTCCCTGTTCACAGTTTTCATCTTTCCTATTTTGTTCACTATTCATAATCGAAATGACTGTTTCCATGGCTCGTGCCTTGACTTCTGTCTCAATGGCTTCCAAGGCGGGATCAGAATCGTATAAGACTGTAGCACCCACGCGAACGATTGCTTTTTCATCCTTCAGAAGAATACCTCTCAATGTCAGACCGGTATTAATATTCCCATTGCAAGTCATATAGCCGGTGGCGCCGCCATACCAGCCCCTTGGCGACTTTTCATGAGTCTCAATCCAGTTCATTGCGGCTTTTTTAGGTGCGCCTGTCACGGTGACTGCCCACATATGGGCAATAAAGGCATCTATCCCATCCATTTCTGGCCTCAAAATTCCAGTTACATGATCTACCGTATGTATCAAATGGCTGTACATCTCAATTTGACGACGTCCAATAACCTGAATGGTACTTGGCTCACAGACTTTTGATTTATCGTTTCGATCCACATCCGTACACATGGTCAGTTCGTCTTCATCTTTTTGAGAATTGAGTAATTGACGAATTTGCTTGGCATCTGACAAACTGTCATGACCTCTTGGCAAGGTTCCAGAAATGGGACAGGTTTCTATTTTTCCCGCCTCCGCCTTTAAATACATTTCTGGAGACGCTCCAATCAAATGGGTGCTTCCCGTGTTAATGAGATAGTGAAAAGGACTCGGGTTTATTGCCCTCAAATTTTCAAAAACTTCTGAAGCACTTCTTTTGCAGGTATGTTCCCTGTCGTAAGAAGGTACAACTTCAAAAAGGTCGCCTTTTTCAAATAGTGGCTTCACTGCTTTCACCATATTTTCATAATCTTCCAGGTTCATTTTTATAGGGTTTTCAGAAGGCAGTTGATCTTCTAATTGAGTTTCTAACATTTGGAGAAGGGCATCCCCTTCAAATTGTTGACTTAATTCATATTCATAGCGAATTTCCACTGCTTTTTCATAGGGATTTGCTTTGTAAACAAGAACCTGTGGCAGATACAGTAGCAAGTCAGGTTTCCCTTCTTGACAATGGATGCCTCTTTCTAATGTTTCAAACTGATGAATTAAGCTATAACCATAGTTTCCATAAGCCCCAAAGAGGGGGCAATCTGTTTCAAAATAGCCGAGCAAGGCTCTAAGCAGTGTAAAAATACTATTTTGCCGACTGCGTTCTCTTTCTTCGACATAGTCACTTTCATCTGGCATATGAATGCTGCCAATCACAGCTGTTAATGGATCGTTAGATGAGTTAGACGCGTAAACGCCTATGTTAATCTCTTGAAGGAAAGTCTTTGGTTTCAAAAAATCATAGACTTCCATCAAAACCGAATTTCCTTCTACTTTTAAACTTTCAAGTTCAAAGTAAAGTCCACTGGACTGAATTCTTATTAGAGGGTCGCATGTCCCAATTTGCCAAGGGGTGTACCTTCCTGGATAGGTGTAATCACAGGCAAAGAAACAGCCTAAATTTTGATCTAGCTGGTGAATTAAATGACGCCAGACTTGATCCTCATCTTCTAAAACAGACTTTGAAAAATTGATTTTCATAAACACACCTCACTTTTTTAGACATAAAAAAACCCCTTGTCTCCTAATAAAAGGGACAAGAGGTTATCCTGCGGTACCACCCAAATTGACGCATAGCGTCCACTTCACACGTACAAACATACGCTGCCAAAATAACGGATTGACTTGCCGTCGACGCCTACACCCTGTGGGTTCGGGTCGCTCTCATGAGCCCATTCGCTTCTCTGCTTGATACCGTACTCACACCTACGACGGCTCTCTGAAATCTTGCTAGATCAGTTACTCTTCTCAATCAACGATTTGTAAAGTTTATTTTATATATTGAACTCATTATATCCAATTCATTTTTGATGTCAAGAATTATTCTAAAATTTCGATAATTTCAGCGTTCAATGAGAAATTTCTCGGATCGGTAATTTTTACTTTCACAATTTTACCGAGGAGGCTTTCGTCCCCTTCAAAATTAATGACATGGTTATATTGAGATCTTCCAGAAAGCATCGTACCGTTGGTTTTGCTGTAGGATTCCACAAGAACTTCAAATACTTGCCCTTTGACAGACTTGTTCTTTCGTATAGCAATAGGATTCAGAACCCCTAGAACCTCTTTAAACCGTCTGTTCTTCACATCCTCAGGAACTTGTTCCTCGTATTCTGCGGCGGGTGTTCCAGTCCGTCTGGAGTACATGAACGTAAAGGCAGAATCGTACTCAACTCTTCGAATCAAGTCCATGGTCTCGGCATTATCTTCTTCAGTTTCACCTGGAAAACCTACAATAATGTCCGTCGAAATGCTGATTTCCGGCATTAAGGCTCGGGCATGCTCGATTATTTTAATATATTGTTCTTTTGTATAATGTCTATTCATTTGCTTGAGAATTTTGTCACTGCCGCACTGCACAGGCAAATGCAGGTATTTGCAGATGTTTTCTCTGCTTGCCATCACTTCTAAAAGTTTCTCTGAAAGATCTTTTGGGTGAGATGTCATAAATCTGATTCTCTTTAAACCTGGAACATCACTTACCTGTTTTAACAAGTCCGGAAAATCGATTGGCGACTCTAAGGTTTTTCCATAAGAATTCACATTTTGACCTAGAAGAATGACTTCCTTTACCCCTTGATTGACCAAAGTGGTAATTTCATGAATGATGGCCTCTGGCGTGCGGCTCCGTTCTCTTCCTCTGGTATAAGGCACTATACAGTAAGTACAAAAATTATTGCAGCCGTACATAATGTTTACAAAGGCTTTGGAAGAAATCTTTCGTTCCACTGGAAGCCCCTCTATTAATTGACCTTCTTCGTCCCAAACTTCTGTCAACATTTTAGACGCCCCATAAGTTTGATTGAATAAAAATGGGAAATTGTGAATATTATGCGTCCCAAATATGAGATTGACATAGTTGTATTTGCTTTTAATTTCTTCAACAATGTGTGGTTGCTGCATCATACAACCGCAAACCACTATTTTCAAATGGGGATTCTTTTTTCTAAGTCGCTTAAGAGAACCTAAGTTGCCATAAACTTTAAGTTCTGCGTTTTCACGAATACAACAGGTATTGAAAATAATCAAATCTGCCTTTTCTTTTCGATCTGTTTGTTCAAAATCCATATCATTTAACATGGCAATCATGGTTTCCGAGTCATGTTCATTCATTTGACAACCGTAGGTCAGTATGATGAACTTAAATTTTCTTCCTATTTTTTCGTATATCTCCTGGTTTTTTTGACGAACCTCATTGACCATAATTTGATTTTTCAAAAGGGTCTCAGTCGATGTTTCAAATACTTCTCTTTTGCTCATTTGTTCCTCCTGCTCAACAATTCCAAAGACATAAATATTCGTTTATATGTCAAATTTATCTATTTTCTATTTCAATTTGTGCTGAAATATTATATCATAATGTTATAAGGATTGTACATTAATGTACTTTTTATGTGGAATTCGATCCTTTAGGACTGCCTCGTATAAACAAAATAAGAATCAGAGCAGAAAGGAGTGATTGCATGGAAGTTTCAAGTACTTCTGGCATGGGTCAGATTATGTTTGCCTCACAAGTATCCATTGCGGTTCAAAAATTAACCATGGATCAAACTGAACAAAATTCAGATGCAATCCGGCAACTGTTAGAACAAAGCCTAACCCCTCATATAGGCGGCAATTTCGACATGAAGGGTTAAACCTTTATCTCATTTTAAGTGTCAATTCTATCCTTATGGATAAACGAGTCATAGCTCCTTTCGAGCTATGACTTTTTTTAACCCCATTTGCGAAGCAAATCTAGGAGGAAGCGAGAGGCCGGGGTCTCTCGCTTCCTTTTTAATTCCAGAATCTAAATGACTAATCAATTTTAATCGCTTGAAGTTTACCAATATTCTTTAAGTTTTTCAAATCTTCCTCAACTTGGTCTCCACTGAGGAGCAAAATGTCATTTGGCAAGATTAAGCTATACCCCTTCGGCATGAGATATTCTTTGTTTCGCTTAATCATCAACACTAAGATAGACAGAGGAATATCCGCTTCCATAACAGATTTCCCTGCCCATGGATGCCCTTCGGTTATTTTAAGCTCCAATATCTCATTAAGCATTTCATCTTGGTAATCATTAAAGGTTTTAAGAACAGCGTCATTGTCCTTTTCAGTTATAACCAAATCCAATCGATTGGCTATAATTGGCATCAACGTTCCCTGTACGGCTACTGAAAACAGTGCTACAAAAAATATCAGATGAAATAAATCTGCTTCTAACGGAATATTTGCTGCCATTGCATAAATTGCAAAAACCAGTGAGGCCGCTCCTCTTAGCCCAACCCATGAGACCAATAGCTGATCTTTCATTGGAATTTTGAACCAAGACAATATTGAAAAGGTTGCAACTGGTCGCGCAATTAACATTAAGAATAGAGCAACTAATGCACCTGGAATAATCACATTGGGTATATGGGATGGGTTTGATAATAATCCCAGAGTAAAGAATAGCATGATTTGCATCAGCCATGAAATCCCGTCAAAAAAATGAACCAAACTTCGTTTATGAATGATTTTACTGTTGCCTAGTATAAGACCTAATATGTAGACACTTAGGAATCCATTGCCTCCTAAATATTCGGCTAATGAAAAACCAAGTAATGCCACTGCCGTCGTAAAAATTGGATAAAGACCTTCTATTTCCAATACAATTTTTCTTAGGAAAAAGGCACTGAATAAAGCAAAACTCAGTCCTACTGCGACAGCAAAGAATAATTGTTTTAATATAACAAAACCAATCGGAGTTGAAGAAGCACCCATCATGATGATAATGACTAAAGTCAGCATATAGGCAAAAGGATCATTGCTGCCGCTCTCTATTTCCAAAAGTGGGGCCAAACCATTTTTTAAATTTAACTTTCGAGAACGTAAAATAGAAAAAACCGAGGCAGCGTCTGTTGAAGCTACAATGGCGCCAATCAGAAGTCCCTCAAGGAGTTCAAGATGTAAGACAAAGTGACAAAACAGACCTGTGAGCCCTGCCGTAATAAAAACGCCGAAAGTCGACATGAGTACTGCCGGTAAGGCAACGGGTTTTGCAGAGGACCAATTGGTTCCGAACCCACCATAGAACATAATAAAAACCAACCCAATAGAACAAATGTCCTTTGCCAATGAATAATTATCAAATTCAATGCCCACAATACCATCTGAACCAAATAGCATTCCTAAAATCAGAAAAATCAATAAGGATGGTACGCCAAATCGATAGAAAAATTTACTGCTGAAAACACATAACAGCAAAACAATAGAGGCCATCATCATAAATTGAAGCATCCTATCCCTCCCTAAAACATACACAAAAACTGCTCACCGAAATGAGCAGTTTGATTGAAAAGACTATAATTTGCCGTTTTTTCTATAGAAGAATGTTTTTCTAGATTCAAATTTGTAACGGGCAGGCATGATGATTTGCTCTGTGCTCCCAACAAATAGAATGCCGCCATCAATCAATGCTCCATTAAATTTGTGATACATACCGTCTTTTGCTTCCTCAGTGAAATAAATCATTACATTTCTGCAAATGATTAAATCATTATCTTTAGGATAGGCATCGTCCAGTAAGTTCATCTGTTTGAATTCTACGCATTTCTTGATTTCATCACAGATTTTATAAGTATTCCCGATTTTTTCGAAATACTTTTCCACAAAAGCTTTTGGCACATTATCTAAACTTTTGGCGGTATATACACCAATTTGAGCTTTTCTTAAAGCCTCTTTGTCAATGTCTGCAGCTAAAATTTTAATGTCTTTCAACGGCATTAAATTACTTAAGACCATAGCAATGGTGTAAGGTTCTTCACCTGTAGAACAAGCAGCACTCCAAATTTTGGGGTGCTTATTTTTACTAATGACTTCTGGGAAGACTTCTTTTAACATAATTTCCCACTGTTCGGGATTTCTATAAAACTCAGAAACGTTGATGGTCAAATAATTCATAAATTCGTCGAAAGCTTCTTTATTGCTTTCAATCAGTTTAAAATAACTGTCAAAATCGTTGATATTATGTCGCTTGATTAAAGACTCGATTCTTCTTTTCATTTGTCTTTCTTTATAAAGTGAAAGATCCAATCCTGTTTTTTTCAATACTTGGCCTTTAAACTTCTCATATGGATCCATACTGACCACCCCTTCTAGTACATATAAAATATGCCCTTTACTAAAGTATATCCAAAGTGTTGCATTCTAAACGGTGTAAAAAAATGACCGTTAAAAAACGGTCATTCATTTGTTATTCATACCCACAGCAAAGCTATTGGGTAGTCAAAGGACTAAGGTCCAGAGACATATTCATATTTACTCAGTTACAGCTTCTTCTGCTTCAGCAGTTGGCTCTTGAGCTTCTTTGATAGAAAGTTTAACTTTCTTGCTGTTTACATCAACTTCAAGCAATTTAACTTCTCTTGAATCGCCGATTTTAAGCTCGTCTGATGGTTTTTCAATTCTCTTTTTAGAGATGTGAGAAACGTGGACAAGACCTTCAACGCCTGGCTCTAATTCAACGAAAGCACCGAAATCAGTTAAGTTTACAACTTTACCAGTGTAAATTTGACCAACAACATATTTAGACTCGAAATTGCTCCAAGGATCGTTGTTGAGTTGTTTCAAGCTAAGAGAAATTTTCTCTTTAACTTGATCAGCACCGATAACTTTAACAGCAACAGTTTGACCAATTTTTACTAAATCTTGTGGAGATTTGATTCTGCCCCAAGTTAATTCTGAGATATGAACCATACCATCGATGCCACCAAGGTCGATGAAAACGCCGAAGTTAGTGATTCTCTTAACTTCGCCTTCGATTGTAGCACCCACAACCGCTTTTTCCCAAACTTTAGCTTTTTTAGCAACAAGATCTTTTTGCATAACGATTTTGTGTGAGAATACCGCTCTTTTTCTTTCACGGTTAAATTCAATCACTCTAGCGCTAAGGGTTTTACCAACAAATTCTCTAACATCGTCAACGAACTTAACAGAAAGTTGTGATGCAGGGATGAAACCTCTAGCTTCTTTATAGTAAGCAACTACGCCGCCTTTGACAGCTTCAGTAACCTTAACATCGATTAGAGTTTCTTTTGCATAGATTTCTTCTAATTCAGTCCAGTCAGCATCCATAGATACTCTTTTGAGTGAAAGAAGAACATTGCCTTCGCCATCATCTGTTTTGATGATGTATACATCTAATTCTTGATTTTCTTCATAAGCTTTAAGAACTTCTGAAGATGCGCCGCTTGAAATCTCTTCCAAAGGCACAATACCGTCCGATTTATATCCGATATTCACGATAAGTGAATTGTCAGTGACTTGAACGATCTTTCCTTTAAGTACGTGACCTCTTCTTGGCACTTTCATTGCAAGATCAATTTGATCCATAAATTGTGCCATTGAGTTGTTGTTGTCCATAGGGTTAATACCTCGCCTTCAATTTTTTCTAATGCATTTGCTTTAATGCATTTAATATTTCATTTATAATCCAATCTGGAGTGGATGCACCCGCAGTTATACCTATCTTATCACAATTTACGAAATTAATCATCTGAATTTCATTTATTGTTTCAATATGATAGGTATTTTTGCAATTTTTTTTACAAACTTCATATAATTTGATGGAATTTGAACTATGTTTACCACCAATTACCAGCATCATGTCTACATCTCTTGATAATTCTTCAGCCGCTTGTTGTCTGACGCGGGTAGCTTCACAAATGGTATTTTCTATGACTAGGTCAATTATATGGGTCTGCACTTCACTCAAGACTTGTTCCCATTTTTCTTCTGTGATTGTAGTTTGAGCAACAACACAGGCTTTTTTTATTTCTTTTGGTATGGATGAAACTGCTTCTTTGGAGTTCACTACATAGACAGGTCCTTCAGACCAACCTTTTATACCCATTACTTCGGGATGGTTTTCATCGCCGATAATTATAATAGCATATCCAAGTTGACTGTATTTTTCCGCTAACTTGTGAATTTTCTTTACATAAGGACAAGTACCATCAATAATTTGAAGTCCTAATGCCTGTGCTTCTTCGTAAAATTTCTTAGGCACGCCGTGGGATCTGATAAATATTGTGTTGTACTGTATAGACTTTAGGTCTTCAATTGCATGTATACCCAAGTCATCTAACATACTAACTACTTGTTTATTATGAATTATTTCTCCAAAAGTATTAAATTTAATTTGATCTTCATTTGTTTTTAATGCCAAATCAATGGCACGTTTGACGCCAAAACAAAAACCAGCCTCTTTTGCGACCAAAATTTCCATTTAAATCCGTCCTTTGTAATA
Source organism: uncultured Peptostreptococcaceae bacterium (assembly GCA_964404895.1). Classification (GTDB taxonomy): domain Bacteria; phylum Bacillota; class Clostridia; order Peptostreptococcales; family Acidaminobacteraceae; genus JBGSUZ01. Next base: position 100,733 of record CAYOLV010000002.1, read on the forward strand.
GATCAAGTTTTCATACAATAGATTAACAATCTTTTGTGTTTCGGCCTGCAATACTTCTTGAGAAGGTTTTGTATCGTATAAATGATCCAAATGAACTGCAGGATGTATCACAATTCTAATCGGGGAAAAAAGTCGGAATGTGGAATCCACTGTGATTGGAACGACCGGTACCTTGGATTTAACCGCCAACATAGCAACGCCCGCTTTTACTTCAAGAGGAGTCGTTGTCTTGTTTCGTGTACCTTCAGCAAATATCATAAGTCCTTTTTTATCTTTTAAAATCCGAAGAGATGTCTTGATGGCACTCACATCTGTACCTTCTCTGTCAACAGGAAAGCCGCCTGCATAATATAAAAACCAGTTAAAAATTTTATACTTAAAGGCTTCTTTTTTTGTCATGAAATGAACAAAATCCGGTAAAAATGCACCTAATACCACAGGATCATGGACATTGATATGATTAGGGCATATGACTTTCCCAGTATTTAAAGGATAATTTTCAAGACCAACCACTTCTACTCGAAACATGATGGCATAATAAAATCTAATCAAATACTTAATCGCTAATCTCATAAATTTACTCCGAAATTTGTTGAATCAACTCTAACAATTGAGTGACAACACCTTCAATGGTAAGTCCTGTTGTGTCTATCAAAATGGCATCGTCTGCTTGTTTAAGGGGCGATTCAGCTCGGTTGCTGTCTAAATCATCTCTTGTTGCAATTTCCATTTTAATTTGTTCAAAATCTACAGTTAACCCCTTAGCTTTCATTTCTTCATAGCGACGCGTTGCGCGTTCTTCAATGGAAGCTGTTAAAAAGAATTTGTACTGAGTATCTGGCAAAACAACTGTACCAATGTCTCGGCCATCCATTACTATAGATTTTTTAGCTGCAAGTGCTTGCTGCTGTTCTACCATTGCCATCCTAACCACTTTATGAGCAGCTACTTTTGAAACTTTCACAGCTACTTCAGGCAGACGTATTTCTTCAGAAACATCTTCATGATTTAAGCATATTTTCCCATTTTCAAAATCAATGGAAATCTGTCCGAGGACATTTTGAATAGCAGATACATCGTCTAGATCAATTTCTTGACGCATTAAGTACAAAGTTACAGCACGGTACATAGCACCCGTATCAAGGTATTCGATACCCAATCGTTGTGCCACTATTTTCGCAACTGTACTTTTTCCTGAACCTGCTGGACCATCTAAAGCTATTCGTTTCAACGATTTGCCCTCCTTGGCTGTGCTATCAGTGCCAATAAACAACAATAAACCACCTTTCGGTGGTCTATTGTTCATCTCATCTATTATACCTTAGTGTACCCAACTAAACAAGTCAACTCGCTTATTTTGGGTTATAAATTCTAAATTCATTCCACAGCCCTTCCAATCGCTTAAAGTTATGCTCTACCTTCTCTTTTTCACGGATAGACATGGCAAAAATTAAGGAGTTAATCAGGCTCATGGGTGCAACCATTGAATCAATAAAGGTATTCATATTGTATTTTGCGAATAAACAATATTCCACAAGAGGTACCAATGGAGAGCCAGCACTATCAGTAATGCCTACTATGGTCGCACCTTGGCTTCTTGCATAATTGACGACATCGTATGTCTTTTTAGCATATCTTGGGAACGAAATGGTAATCAGTACGTCCTCTGAGGAGATATTGAGCATATAATCAAATGGATCTTGTGCACCTTCTGGAACGACATGGATATCATCTAAAATAAAATTAAGATAGAAAGCAAGGTAATTTGCAAGAACAGATGAACTTCTCATCCCAAGAATATAGACTTTTCTGGCAGAATGTAAGACATCGACAATTTTATAAACGACTTCTTCGTCTAAATTGTCTACAGTCCGACGAATGTTGTCCATATCTGCATTCATGACTTTCTTGATAGAGCTGCCTTCTTTATCAAACTCTTTGGTCATTTCAAAACGTTGTACGGTTGTTAATTTCGTCTTGATGGATTCCTGAAGCCCCTTTTGCAGCTTAGGATAACCATCATAACCGAGCGCATTGGCAAATCTCACCACTGTGGATTCGCTAACGCCAACGATTTCTCCAAGTGTAGACGCGGTCATAAAGGCAACACGATCATAGTTGGATAAAATAAAATCTGCTATTCTCTTCTGACCTTTACTTAGTTTGATGTAATTCTTTTCAATTCGATTCAAAAGATCGTTGTTATTTTCTATCATAATTTACACACCTCTGCTATTTACTTTGCAGAGCCAGTTCGTATCCCTCTCTGAGTGCGGATCTGTTAAGGTCTTCAGTACCTTTCGGTACTCTCGCTAATACAGCATCTTCGACGCTCTGTCTTGAAACAACGCCAGTGAGTTCAGCAAGAAGTCCAACAGCTACAATATTTGCAACGATTGATTTTCCAACTTTTACTGCTGCAGTTTCAAGAATAGGTAACTTATATACTTTCCCAGCTCTTAAATCAGCGGGCAATTCAATCGCATCGTCTACAATGACGATTCCATCTGGCTTAACCGTTCTGATATATTTGTCGCTGGCTACTTGAGTGAGTGCCAACACGATATCAGGTGATTGAACCTTTGGAAAATCAATTTCGCCATCGCTGATGATGACTTCTGCTTTACTTGCGCCCCCTCTTGCTTCTGGGCCATAACTTTGAGATTGAATCGCATTTTTATTTTCAAGTAAAGCCGCTTCTGCCAATATTATACCAGCAAGAATTAAGCCTTGTCCACCTGAACCGGATAATCTAAGCTCGCTGTGTTTAGCCATGATTATTTACCTCCTTTTAAACGATCAATGATTTTTTGATATTCTTCTGTGTATTCTGGTGCATCTACACATTTGAACTCACCCATGATATGTTTGCCTATAAGGCTTTCAGGAGGTAATTTTTCAACTGCCTTTACATCAACAAAGCTTTCTTTTAAGTAATTGATCATGGCAACTGCAGAACCTTTTTTATTTTTACGTCCATAATAGGTTGGACAAGTTGAAATAGCTTCAATTAAAGAGAACCCTTTGTGCTCAATGCCTTTTTTGATCATGGCAGTTAAAGCATTGGCGTGATATGCCGTTCCTCTTGCTGCATAAGTTGCACCTGCCGCTGCTGCAAGATTAGCAATATCAAAAGGTTTGTCAATATTACCATAAGGCGCTGTTGTACCAAATTCATTCGTTGGTGTTGTAGGCGAATATTGACCACCTGTCATCCCGTAAATGTTGTTGTTAAATACAATCGTAGTCAGGTCAATGTTTCTTCTGCAAGCATGAATTAAGTGGTTACCACCGATAGCAGATGCATCACCATCGCCTGAAATGACGATAACGTGAAGCTCTGGGTTAGCGAGTTTGATGCCTGTTGCAAAGGCAAGGGCTCTACCGTGTGTTGTATGAAGTGTATTAAAGTCCATGTAACCAGGTGCTCTTGAAGAACAGCCGATCCCTGATACGATACATACTTTATCTTTATCTAAGCCTAATTGGTCAATTGCGCGAATGATAGCATGTGTTATAATACCGTGGCCGCAACCTGGACACCAGATATGAGGCATTTTTTCTTCGCGCATATACTTTTGAACTAATTCACTGTTCATTAGAGGACCTCCCTTACTTTGTTGACGATTTCTTCAGGAACCAATACTTCACCATTTGCACGTCCGAAGTGGAAGACTTTGGCGTCTGATTTGGCAACACGTTCAACTTCCAATACCATTTGACCAAGGTTCATTTCAGTCACTAGGATTTTGTTGACTTGTTTTGCCAATGCTTCAAGTCTTACTGTTGGGAAAGGCCAAAGGGTAATGGGTCTGAAAAGACCTGCTTTAATGCCAGAAGCTCTTAATGTATTGACTGCGTTTTTTGCGCCTCTGGCAGTGCTGCCGTAAGCTACAATTAAGAAATCTGCATCTTCTGTCATGTATTCGTCGTAAGAGACGATATCTTCAAGGTTATCTGTGATTTTATCCATCATGCGCTGCATCATGATCTCAGCATTTTTTGAGCTGTTTGAAGGGAAACCTGACTCATCATGGAAAAGACCTGTGATGTGGTAACGATGTCCTTCACCGAAAGCCGCCATTTTAGGTACGATATCCCCTTCTTCAATAGCATAAGCTTTGTAAGGTGCACCCGCTTCAGGTTTGATTCTGTCAAAGACTTCTAATTCGCCTGGTTCAGGAATCACGATTTTTTCTCTCATATGACCGACAACTTCATCTGAAAGGAGAATAACTGGTGTTCTGTATTTTTCAGCTAAGTTAAAAGCACGAACTGTCAACTCGAAAGTTTCTGTAACGGATTGAGGACATAATGCGATAACTGGATGGTCGCCGTGTGTGCCCCACATTGCTTGCATAACATCACTTTGTGCTGTTGATGTTGGTAGACCTGTTGAAGGGCCACCACGCATAATGTTGACAATAACCAATGGAATTTCAGCAATAGCTGCATAACCAATATTTTCTTGTTTCAATGAGAAACCAGGACCGCTTGTAGCAGTCATGGCTTTTAAACCTGCTATAGATCCGCCGATTGCTGTTGCAATACCAGCGATTTCATCTTCCATTTGAATAAATTTGCCGCCAACTTTTGGGAGCTTTTCTGCAGAACCTTCTGCAATTTCTGTTGAAGGTGTGATTGGGTAACCAGAATAGAAACGCATTCCTGCATAAAGTGCGCCTTCAACGCAGGCTTCGTTACCAGACATTAATTTAATTTTCTTATTCATGGTCGATACCTCCAAGGAAAATCGCAAAATCAGGACATCTTAATTCACATTGTCCGCATTTGATGCAGTTTGCTCGATCTAACATTTCCACTTTGCCTTTTTCGTCAAAACCAAGGACTTGCTTTGGACAGAATGCTACGCATATGCCGCATCCCTTACACCAAGATTTGTTGATCTTGATCTCAACTTGATCTTTTGCATTGCTCAATGTAATAACCCCCTCAAGTATTCGTTGCCATTTACTCATTCTATTGTTTGCTGCGGTTGATATTGTTTTCATTTTCTAAATTAATCATATCAATCTGTTTAGATAATTGCAAGATAGATTTCATATTTTGAACAATATTTATCATTTTGCAACTTTTAGGTCATTTTGTTTTTAAGGTCACACGTATATATGTATACAATGGCGGTCTGGCGCAAAAAACTTGCATAAAAAAAGCACTCCATTTCTCCGAGTGCTTTCTGATTTTCCTTCATATAATAGTTCGTTTATAATGTCCAATTGACAGAAGCTAACTTTGTCCCTGCAGGATCATCAAAACTGAATTTCAATGGTGATACACTGACGTAACCTTCTTTAATCGCTTGGACATCTCTTCCATGCTGGTCTTCAGGAATTCTCACATCGCCTGCAATCCAATAGTACTCACTACCTCTTGGGTTCATACGCTTCTGTACAGGATTGTCGTAGTAGACTTCACCTAAAGTCGTAAGCTGTACCCCTTTATAAGGTGCATTTTCAGGGAAATTCACATTTAAAATGCTGCCATTCCATTCATGATTTTCAAGCATAAAACTGAGATGATCTCTTACAAATTCTGCTGCCGCCTTAAAGCCTTCTGTTGACTCTTTAAGAAGAGACAATGCAATGCTAGGCAATCCGTGGAAGCTACCATCTATAGCTGCGGCAACAGTTCCAGAGTATATTGTATCTATTCCGAGGTTTGGACCATGATTGATCCCAGACAATAGTACATCAAATTCTATGTCTGAAAACTTTGAGATTCCAATTTTGACACAGTCTGCAGGTGTTCCGTTAATAGCCCATTGGGCTTTGACATTTGGGTGATCAAATTCCTTCACTTCTGTTGCAGAAACAATGTCTGACATTGTTAGCGCGTGACTCTTTGCACTTTGTTGAAATCTTGGCGCTGCGACATAAAGTTCGTGGTGTGGTGCAAGAATTTCGACAAGAGTTTGCAAACCTTCTGCAAAGATGCTGTCGTCATTGACAATAAATATTTTCATTTTGAACTCCTTTATGAATGAAAATCATATTGGTTTACATAATATAATTATGTTCGTTTCGTTAACCAATAAAGTTTAGGTGGATTTTTTTTCTGATTGATAAAAGCAATTTGGGCAATTTGAAATTGTTTTTGATCAATTTGTGAAAAAAAGGCTTCAATTGCTAAATCTTCTTCTTTACCACTCTCATGCCCGGGATATGTCATAACGCCAACAAATCCATTGGGCTTAATTAATGCCATTCCTTGAGCTATAGCAGTTTGAGTGGTCTCCCAAAGCGTTGTGCAAGTTTTATCTCCTGCAGGCAGGTAGCCTAAATTGAATAAGATCCCGTTCACAGGCTGATCAACGTACTGTTTCATTTCAGCGTGTGAAGCACATATCAATTTAAAGTTGTCGTATTCTGACTCTTTTAACTTTAAGCGAGTGTTTTCCAAAGCTTGTGCCTGTATATCAAATCCGTAAAGAAAACCCGTTTCTCCTATTAGTTCTAACAACAATAAAGCATCATTGCCGTTGCCAATGGTGGCGTCAATGACCACATCTCCAGGTAAAAGACTTTTCTCTAACAGCATTTTTTCAAAGACTTGAACATGTCCTATTGAGGGTAATCTGTTACTCATTCCCTTTGCAACCTCTGCATTTTTGATTAAAGAAATCATTCATGACAACCTCTAAATAGGCTTCCCCTTCAGAAAAACCTTCATGCTTTAAAAAATCAGAAATTGAAGATGACTTTTCTGCGTAAGTCCTTTCAAACCCTCTGTTCATGAGGTAGAATAGAAGCCCTCTCAGAGTCGCATCTCCAAACATGTGTCCTCTCAATTTTTCTGGAATGAATATTTCTGTCAAACAAGGTTTAAAATCAATCAACTCTGCCATTGCGTAGCCATATATTTGTTCATCATCGGTTAAAATCATGGTTTCAACAAGCTCAAGGTCACGAGATTTTCCCTCTAAAAGCTGGCCTTCTTTAATTAAAAACTGATTAAGTGCTTCGTAGTCTTTTGGTTCAGCATTTCTAATACTTAACATGATGGCCTCCATAGCTTATAAATTCATAAGGGTTGGAATGCTAGACCTTCCGTCCCTGCTTTACATTTTTTTTAAATAAGTCACTTCGTCATCTGTTAGAAGTCGCCATGCGCCTTCTCTCAGACCTGAAAGATTTAATTTGCCAATATCCGTCCGCTGCAGTTCCAGAACTGGATGCCCTAAGGCTTCAAACATGCGGCGAACTTGTCTATATTTACCTTCTCTGATGGAAATTTTCACAAGACTCTCTGAAGGGGTTGCCTTGATCAGCGTCACCTTGGCAGGAGAAGTTACAAAATCGCCTATATCTACACCGCTTTCTAGCTGATTAAGTTTCTCTTCACTGATTTCACCCGTGACAGTTGCAACATATGTCTTGTAGATTTCATGCTTCGGATGGGTCAATTTCAAGGTTAAATCTCCATCGTTGGTTAAGATTAAAAGACCGGAAGTCTGATAGTCTAACCTGCCAATAGGATAAACTCTTGTTTCTACACCTTTTAGCAAATCAATGACAGTCGGTCTGTTGAATTGATCTTTGGCTGTAGTCACATACCCCGTGGGTTTGTTGAGTAAAATATAGACCGAAGAAGTGACTGCTTGTATTAAACTGCCATCTACTTCAACTTGATCTGTTTCAGGGTCAATGCTGGTGCCCTGCTCTTTGATGACAATGCCGTTTACTTTGACGCGGCCTTCATCTATCAGTTTTTCACTGGCACGTCTTGAAGCCACGCCACAGTTTGCCATGTATTTTTGCAGTCTAATCATTGAGTGTACCGCCTTGTTCCTCAGATTCCTGTTCAGTAATAGGCTGGACTGCGCCTTCTTCTGGGGTTTCAATTTCTAATTCTATTTCATTTTCCAGCTCGTCATCTTCTTCAGCCACTTCTAAGGTTTCAAAGAGATGATAATTTTCGAAATGACTGATTTCTGGTAATTCTTTTAAGGAAGTAAAATTAAATGTCTTTAAGAAACTTTCGGTAGTACCGTAAATAATGGGCTTGCCGATTTTTTCAAGACGTCCTTTCTCCATTATCAGTTGTCTATCTAAAAGAGATTGTAAAGCCTTGTCTGACTTCACACCTCTAATATAGTCAATTTCGCTCTTGGTGATGGGTTGTTTGTAAGAAATGATGGCTAAAACTTCTAAAGCTGAGTGGGTCAATCCTTTTGATTTTGTCGTCTTAAACATCTGCTCCAAAAATGGCGCATTGTCTCGGTTGCTGACAAACTGAAAACAATCATTGGCTTCAATAATTTGAATGCCTCGGTCAGGTTGATTGTATTGCTGCATCAAGTCCCTTAAGATTTCCCGCGTCCAATTGAGGGGCAAATCCAAGACCTGAGATATTTTTTTAGCACTGACTGAATCGCCACTTGCAAAAAGAATAGACTCAATCACACTTTTATAATTAACTTCTTGCATAGGCTTCCTCGATTCTTTGAATTTGGATCTCATCAAATTGAGCATCCTGCGTGACTTTGATTTTTTTGATTTTTAAAAGTTCTAAGATGGCTAAAAACGTGGCAATAACTTCGGGTTTAACAGGTGCATCACTGAATAAAGCAGAAAAAGGCATCGCCTGAGCCGTTTCCATTAAGGACTCAATCCACTCCATTTTTTCTTCTACAGAATAGACTTCTCGGTGTAATTTTTGGAAAAACACCTCTCTGTGATTGTCAATTCGGTCAATATTGGCGAGTACTCTTTTAATGGCTTCAACGAGTAAAGACGTGTCCATGTCCTTATTTAAGTCTTCCAACTGATCCGTGGTCATTAAATGGCTTAGATCTTCAGGTTCTTTATAGAAGAGACTTCCTAAATTCTGTTCCCGTTCAGAAAGAAACTGGGAAGCTTTTTTGTATTTCTTAAAGGCCAGTAATTTAACTACCAATTCAGTTCTTGGGTCTTGGTCGCTTAAATCTTCTGAAAGTGAGTCTAGTTCGCTGTCTGGTAAAAGCATTTTAGACTTAATTTCCAGCAACGTGGCCGCCATGACTAAAAATTCACTTGCCAAGTTCACGTCCACCTTATTGAGCGCTTCAAGATATTTCATATATTCGGCTGTGATTTTATGAATTGGAATATTGTAAATATCTATTTTTTGATCCGTAATCATATGGAAAAGCAGGTCCATTGGACCTTCAAAATTTTCTAATTTAACTTCGTACATGGTGTCACCCCTATCTTTTCCATTATATCATTAAATTAAAAACTGTCATAGCATGAGTAATCAAACCCTTGCTATGACAGTCTATAATTTTATTTAATGCTGTTAGAATGGTGCATATCCTTGCTCTGACCACCAATCTCCTTGAAGTCGATCGTATTCATCTGCAAAAATATTCATATGCACTTCTTCCCATTTGGATAAAGTACTAAACAATTCTTTTGCCGCTGGAATAGTTGTAAACTCTGCTGCTTTTGAGTAAAATTCCATGGAAGCTCTTTCCATTTGAATGGCAATGCCGAAAACAGAAACCGATAAGCCTAAGTTTTTACGATCTAAACTATCCCACGTAAAAATACCCGGACTTGGCATATCTTCTAGTGAAGCCAATTGAAAATCATCAGTAGGATCATTTTTAATTTTATTGAACAATTCGTCTAACCAAACAATATGTTTCTGTTCTTCATCAGCAAGGGATTTCAACGCCTCTTTCACATCTTTTTCCTGTGCTTGAGCAGAAGCCATTCTATAAAACTCATAACCTTCTAACTCATTGATAATAGCTTTCTTTATAACTTTTAGTTCTTCTTTTCGCATAAAATTTCCTCCCCAGAAAGACTGTCGTCACCAACAATTACTTTTTACCCGAAGTTAGGGAAGATACGCAACTTTTTAAGCTTCAAAAACTTCCATGCCATCTTTTTTAACAACTGCATGTATGAGTACTGGCGCTTTTACTTCTGTTGCGCTGAATGAATACGCACCTAGGAGTCTCTTCGTCGCATCTTCTAATTTATCAGCTTTATTTGTATAAAGTGTCGCAATTGTTTCACCAACTTTGACAAAATCGCCAACTTTCTTTCTGAGGACAATTCCTGCGCCCATATCGAGAACTGTATCCATGTTTTCTCTTCCAGCGCCAAGAACCATCGCTGCAATGCCCACATCGTCAGACTTAATTCTGCTGATATAACCTTCTTCAACAGATTTCACTTCTACAATCAGCTCACAAGTTGGCAATAACTCTGGATTTTCAATGACCGCCACATTACCTTTTTGAATGCGGACAAACTCTTTGAACTTTTCGAAAGCTTTACCGTTGTTTAAATTTTCTTCAACCATAATTCTTGCTTCAGAAACGCTCGGCGCACCTTCTCCAAGGTAGACCATGTAAGACGCAAGACGCTTACAGAGTTCAGTTAAATCCGCAGGTCCTCTTCCTAAAAGCGTATCAATAGCTTCTTTAACTTCTAAAGCGTTACCAATAGCGAATCCGAGAGGTTGCTCCATATCTGTAATGACACCTATGGTATTTCTACCCATGCTTGTGCCGATGTCCACCATGGCTTTACTGAGTTCCACAGCGCCGTCAAATGTTTTAACGAAAGCACCACTACCCATTTTAACGTCTAAAACAATAGCGTCTGAACCTGCTGCAAGTTTTTTACTCATAACACTGGCAGCAATCAAACTAATATTGTCTACAGTCGCTGTCACATCTCTAAGAGCATAAAGCTTTTTATCAGCTGGTGCGATGTTTTTGCTTTGACCAATAACAGCAATTTTATGTTGATTCACGTTATCTATAAAATCTTCAGGAGATACTTCGATAGAGAATCCTTCAATAGACTCTAATTTATCCAAGGTGCCACCTGTATGACCTAAACCACGACCTGACATTTTAGCTACAGGAACGCCACACGCCGCAACCATTGGACCTAATATTAAAGTCGTTGTATCGCCAACACCGCCCGTTGAATGTTTGTCAACTTTAATGCCTGCAATAGCAGATAAATCCACTGTATCGCCAGACTTCATCATAGCGTAAGTTAAATCAACCGTTTCGCGATTCGTCATTTTTTGAAGAAAAATTGCCATCAATAATGCAGATGCCTGATAATCTGGAATATCACCTTTTGTAAGACCTGTAACAAAGAAATTGATTTCTTCAGTGCTTAACTCAAGGCCGTCTCTCTTCTTTGCAATAATATCGTACATTCTCATATCCTATACCATCCTTCTCAATTAAATAGATTGATCAAAAAAAGCAGAGAGGAGTCCCATACCCAAACGGAACCCCTCTCGTGAGTTTACAATACCCAAAGGTACTATTAAATTACTGTCTAAAAATTACTTTAAGATCGGTACAATGTTTTTGATGAGGGTTGTAAATGTTTTCTTTACCATGTTAGCAGTTTCAACAACTTCACCGTGGTGTAATGGCTGATCTAAAATACCTGCTGCCATGTTGGTAATACAAGAAATCCCTGTTACCTTCATACCCATGTGGTTTGCCACAAGCGCCTCAGGAACTGTAGACATGCCTACTGCGTCGGCGCCAAGGACTCTTAACATTCTCACCTCTGCAGGTGTTTCATATGAAGGGCCAGTCGTCATGGCATAAACCCCTTCTTGCATTCTGATGTTTAGTTTTTTAGCAAGGGTCTTAATCTCTTGATTAATTGCCTTGTCATAAACATTTGAAGCATCTGGGAATCTTGGACCAAACTTCTCATCATTTTTACCAATCAACGGATTAGTTCCAGCAAAGTTGATGTGGTCTGTCAATAACATTAAGTCACCAGGGATAAATGCAGTATTTACGCCACCAGCAGCATTGGTTATTAAAATATTCTTCACGCCAATGAGATGCATCGCTCTGACAGGGAATGTGCATGTTTGCATGCTGTATCCTTCATAGAAATGGAATCTGCCTTGCATGGCAATAACTCTTCTGCCTTCAAACATACCAATAACAAATTGACCCGCATGTCCTTCTACTGTAGAGATAGGAAAATGAGGTATGTCATTGTATTTAATCTTGACTGGATTTTCAATCTCGTCTGCCAAGTCACCTAGACCTGAGCCAAGAATCAATGCAATTTCTGGTTCAAATGGTAAACGTTCTTTGATATAAGCTGTTGCTTCCGCAAGCATTGCGCTTGCATCTAAATTCATTTGAGACATGTTTTTGTCCTCCTTAAAACCTGATGGAAAAGTTATTTTAAGATTAATGACTTAAAAGATTCCCCTATTTCAGGTTTTTCTATGTTTAAGAGATCCGAAACAGTTGCAGCAATATCGGCAAAAGTCTTTCTTGTACCGAGGTTAACGCCTGCTTTAACGGATTTACCATATACCAACATTGGGATATATTCACGGGTATGATCTGAACCTTTGTAGCCTGGATCATTGCCGTGGTCAGCGGTGAATATAATCAGGTCAGTGTCTTTCATATTTTCAAGAATTTCTGGAATACGAGCATCTAATTCTTCTATTGCACGTTGATAACCTGGAATATCTCTTCTATGACCAAATTTAGCATCAAAGTCCACTAAATTACTGAAGATGATTCCCTTAGAATCTGTTCTTAAGTAATCGATTGTTTTGTCCACGCCATCCATATTGCTGATGGTATGCACATCTTCTGTAATGCCTACACCGTTGAAAATATCTACGATTTTACCGACGGCTTGAACATCTAACCCTGCCTCTTTCGCATGGTCAAGAACTGTTTTTCTGAACGGACTAAGTGAATAGTCTCTTCTGTTTGGTGTTCTTTCAAAATTGCCTGGCTTGCCAACAAAAGGTCTGGCAATAACACGTGCCACTTGATCTTCTCCCATGAGGAGTTCACGAGCAATTTCACACATTTTGTATAACTCAGGAAGTGGAACAACCTCTTCATGACAAGCGATTTGGAAAACGCTGTCTGCGGATGTGTAAACGATTGGTGAACCTGTTTTCACATGTTCTTCACCTAAGTCATCCAGCACTGCTGTACCAGAATAAGGCTTGTTGCAAAGAGTCTTTCTGCCAATCTTCTCTTCAAAAGCGTCCATAATGTGTTTTGGGAATCCATCTGGATAAGCTTTAAAAGCTTCTTTTAAATAAAGACCTGCTATTTCCCAGTGCCCTGTTGAAGTATCTTTTCCGTTTGACACTTCTGCCGAACGCCCAAAGGCGCCAATAGGTGCGTCTGTTTTTTCAATATAGTCTATGCCATCGATATGTCCGAGGCCTAATTTAACCAAATTTGGAATTTTAAAATTGTCGGTTGCTCTGGCAATGCTGCCGAGGGTATTTACATTAACGTCACCAAATGCTTCTGCATCTGGAAGGCCGCCTATGCCAATACTGTCCATTACAAATATAATAACGCGGTTGATCATTTGTAAAACCTCCTAGGTATTAACGACGAGCCCTTAGGCTCTTGGATGGGTTTTTTCGTACACGCGTCTCAACTGATCTTTGCTGATTTCCAAGTACATTTGAGTACTCGTAAGGTCCGCATGCCCCAACATTTCTTGAATAGACTTCAAATCCGCTCCGTTTTGTATCAAATGTGATGCAAAGGAATGCCTCAAGGTTTGCGGCGTGATGGATTTTTCAATCTGCGCTTCTTTGGCGTAATGTTTGATGAGTTTCCAGAAGCCTTGTCTGGTCAATTGAGCGCCTGAAACATTTAAGAACAAAGCCATTTCATTTTCATTTTTCAGCAGATAATGTCGCGCTTCTTCCAAATATTCTTTAACAGCCTGTGTCGCAAATGCCGTCATTGGAATGATTCGATCATTCTGGGAACCACTGGTTTTAACAAATGAAAGGTTTAAATTAACACTGTCTAACTTGAGGGAAATCAACTCTGTTACCCGAAGTCCTGAGGCATATAGAAGTTCAAGCATGGCTCGATCTCTCATCCCCGTAGGCGTAGAAACGTCAGGCGTTTTTAACAAGCGCTCTACTTCTTCAATGGTCATAATTTCAGGCAGTTTCCGATCAAACTTAGGGCTTTGTAACTGTCTTGCAGGGTTATTGTCTATAGCACGTTCGTCGTACATATACCCAAAAAAAGATCTAACCGATGCAATAACTCTCGAAATTGTCGCATTAGATTTATTTTGTGCCTCTAACTCACGAACGAACCTTAGCAAATCCGTCAAACTGACTTCAGAAGCTTGCTTCAATCCATTACTTTCTGCAAATTCGCAGAAACAGCGCATGTCACGGCTATAAGATTCAAGTGTATTGTCAGAAAGCTTTTTTTGATACCGAATGTAGTTGAGATATAAGTTCACTTGGTTTTGCATCAAAGTTCCTCACACTTTCTGTACGATCTTGTTGTACGAAAATAACAAGTCGTTGTTTGAGAACAAGACTATTATACAATCATATTTCAATTTTTCAAAGTATTTTTACATATTTGACCGCTTATTTTTTCTTTTATTTTTATACATCTCTGTATCGGCCTCAGCAAGCATATCTAGTGCACTGCTGTGTCTTAATGGATTAAATTCCACAAGCCCAAAAGAAACGCCCAATTTAAAAGAATAAGTGCCCGATAAGTTGTATCGATTTAAATAGACATTGATCTGCTTCATAATCTCTTCAGCTCGGTACTGTGGACAATCCGGCATAATCAAAACAAATTCATCTCCACCAAAACGCATGGCACCATCGGTGTCTCTGATATTTGCACGTAGGACTTCCGATATTTTTTCAATCAGGAAATCTCCCGTGTGATGGCCATGCTTATCATTAACCACTTTCAAATCATTAATATCAATAAAAGCAATGGTCAATCGTTGCCCCGAAGCCTTTGCTAAATTAAAGGATTTTCTAAGGAAATTCATACCTGCACTTCTGGACATTAGCCCTGACAAAGGGTCATTTTCAGCCATTTGAGAAATACGGTCAAACTTCTGCATAAAGTTGATATTATAGATACTCATGTATCCGAAGTAAGCTATAGAAGTGGTAGACACCGTATAGCCAATCAATAGCACATATTTTAAAAATGGAATCCCTTCAATGGCTACCCAGTACTTCAGCAGATAGCTGTACAAAAATACAGTAATCAAAATAAATACTACGAATACCACATTCAACTGTCCTCTTACCTTGTTCGCAATCATTCTAGAAATACCGGTCTTCTTCCGAATTCGATTTTGTAGGTAGCTTAATCCATAAGAAATAATTAGAATCAGCGACATGTAAAAAATAAGATCTAACCAACTGGCCGTCTTCCAAAAATACAAGGCATTCACAGGCAAGCCACCTGCATACAAATTCATGATTCCCGTCAGTAATCCACAGGATAAAGTAATCATAAAAGCTTGGACGGAGTAGAAGCAACTCACCTTCACTTCATATTTAAGCAATCCGTTTGTGATTACAATTAACAAGGCATAAAAAGCGATCGTCTGAAAATAAATATCTTTGTTGAGAAATAAATTCATGATGAAAATCAAACTAAAGAAAACTCCAAGCTTTTGCTTCGAGTCTCTCCTTTTAAACAAACAGAGCTGGTAAATGATAATAAAGGATAGGGTTTCTAACGCTGCCAGTGAAACCTTACTTAAAAAGAACATCATGGTTTTTCTCCCCCAGATGATTAGTTTTCAACCTTGATTTTTTCCGCAATGATTGCTATAAATTCTGAATTTGTCAGTTTAGCTTTTGAATTTTGCACCCGATACTCAAAAATATTGGCAATAACATCTTTGTTGCCATTGACTAAGGTCAACTCTATAGCATTTCTAATTGCCCGTTCCACCCGGCTTGCAGTGGTGTCATGATGTTCAGCAATTGTAGGATAGAGATTTTTGGTGATTTTCATCATGTATTTTACATCTTCTAATACTAGGCTAATGGCATCTTTTAAATAGACATAACCCTTTGTATGTGCAGGCACACCAATGGCGTGCATCATTTCTCTAATCTTGAGTTCGTAATGCTTATTGGGAGCAGCTTCTCCACATAGATTTTGAGATTCAGCTAACTCAGGCATTTTCATTAAATTATCGTTATAATAATCAGTTGCCAATTCGTTTAACCTATTCTCAAAGTGGTCAAAATCAAAAGGCTTGATCATATAATAACTCGCCCCTAACTTCATGGCCTTCGAAGTGATATGTTCTTGTCCCACACAAGTGGAGATGATAAAGAGGGGCTTATATTCATCTGGTTTATTATGAAAGGCTTCCATAACGCCAAGCCCATCAATATAGGGCATACACAAATCCAAAATAGCCACATCAGGTCGTTTCTCATTAATGAGATCAATTCCCTGTTTCCCATCATAGGCAATTCCTGCCAGCGTATAGTTGGGCATATTGTCCAGTAAATCCGCTAGAAGATCTGCCATTGCTTCATTGTCATCTATGACTACTATTTTTAATGGATTTTGCAACATATAGTTCTCCTACCTCCACTACACTACGCTTGAGCATTCATTAACATTTCTTTTGCGCTCATGAGTGTTAATTCTGTAATGTCTCCGCTGCCAATCATTCTGGCAATTTCAGAAACACGTTCTTCAAAATTCATCTTTGTAATAGAGACCTTTGTTTGATGTGCTTGAACTGCTTTGTCAATCAATAAATGATGATCTCCTTGAACTGCAATCTGAGGCAAATGAGTCACTAAGATGACTTGCCCTTCTTTAGAAATAGCCTTGAGTTTGCTTGCCACCGCATTAGCAGTCCGCCCGCTGATTCCAGAGTCTATTTCATCAAAAATTTGTGTAGCTGCAAACTCACCCTTACGATTCACCAACTTAACCGCTAACATAATTCGAGAAAGTTCCCCTCCAGATGCTATTTTTCTGAGCGGTCTGGCAGGTTCGCCAGGGTTGGTCGAAAGGTAAAATTCTAGGCGGTCATTCCCATGTTCTGTTATGTTTTCAAGTGCCTGAAACTCTACAAAAAACTCACATTGATTGAAATTAAGATCTTTTAACTCTTCAATGAGTTCCTTTTTAAATTTCAAGGCAACATTTTTTCTAAGCTCCGTTAAAGCTTGGCTGTGAACATTGTACGCATCCATAACAGTCAGCTTTTTCTTTTCTAATTTCTGTTTGTTTTCATCATAATGCTGAAGATCTTCAAATTTGTTCTCTAAATCTTTAAGTTGAGTCAATATATCTTGTACAGTTTTTCCGAATTTGCGTTTTAAGTCGTGAATCAGCTTCATCCGCTGCTCCAGTTGTTCTAATTCCCCTTGGTCGTATTCCATATTTTCGACAAGATGTCTTAAATCATCTGTCGCAGATTCTACTGCATAATAGGCAGTTTCAAGCTGTTGGAAAGGACCTTCCAATTCTTTTTGATAAGCCAATACTTCTTGAATATTTTTCTTAGCACGATTCAGAGCACTTAAAATACCCCTATCTTCCTTACACTGATTTAACGTACTTTCAGCGGCATTTTGAACAGCTTCAAAGTGCTTTAAATATGTATAACGGGCTTCTAACTGGTCTTCCTCGCCCTCTTTGAGCTTTGAACTCTTAATTTCAGTAATTTGGAATTCAAGAAAATCAGTTTCTTTTTGCCACTGAGCATCAGTCATTTGAAAGGCTTTTAAGGCCTCAATAATTTCCGTATATTGTCCATGGTCATGAGATACATTAATTAACTCTTTCTTAAGCACCTCATGTCCAAATTCATCTACAATACGTCTATGCTGCTCAATATCCATCAACACTTGATTTTCATGCTGACCAGATAAATTGATTAAAAACTGTCCCAAGTGTCTGACAAATTGGCTCGTAACCAATCTGCCGTTGACTTTGAACAAAGACTTCCCACTGGCATAAAGGTCACGGGAAATGATAATCAAATCTTCATTAGTAAACCCTTCTGATGTCAAGATTTCTTGTGCTCGACGATCCTCAGACAAAAATGTTGCTTGCAGAAACGCCTTTTCAGCCTGATTTCTAATAAAATCTTTGCTGCCTTTTTCACCTAAAATAAGGCCAATGGCATCAAAAATAATGGATTTACCCGAACCGGTCTCACCAGAGATAATATTAAGACCTTCACCAAAATCGATGCTGGTCTTTTCAATAATTAAAAAGTTTTCAATATGAAGATTGATTAGCATATATCCACCCAAACCTATATTAGTTGATCATTTGATTAAAAGTGACTATCAGTTTATCCACGCCTGACTGATCCTTCACAACAAGAAAAATCGTGTCATCGCCAGCGATTGAACCTACAATTTCTTTAATATCTAGTGCGTCAATTGCCGCTGCAGCTGCATTTGCAGCCCCTATCAATGTTTTTACCACTACGATATTGCCCGCATAATCAATACTCAAAACTGAGTCTTTGAAAAGCTTCATGAAGCGATCTGTTATGCCGTTCTCTTGTTGCTTGATTGTGGCATATTTATACCGACCTTCTTTGGTCAATACTTTGATCAATCTTAACTCCTTAATGTCTCTTGAAACAGTCGCTTGTGTAACGTTAAATCCTGCTTCTTTAAGGCTTGTTGCTAAATCTTCTTGTGTTTCCACTTCTTGCTTTTCGATAATTTCTAGAATTTTTGAATGTCTTGAATACTTCAAACTTATTCCCCCCAGAAAAGTCATATGCTGCTTATGTTAATACATGCATAAAAAAATGCATATATTCATATCTCATGTATATTCGTCAAACGGTATAATTAATCCTTTAAATTCACAGACAATCATATGTTAAATAATATTCACATTTGAAAATCAGCTGCTTTTCTCTTATTCTGCTTCAATATGAGCTCGCTTAACAAGCTCTTCAATTTGAGCACTATTAATAATTGACTCTTCAGAAGGCATTTGCGTTTTCTTGGCGTAGCACAGAAACTCAATATTTCCTTTAGGCCCTCGGATTGGCGAAAAGGTCAGAGCCTTAATTTGAAGTCCACAATTTTCTGCCATCTCAGTGACGGCTTTTAGCACTTGCATATGGACTTTAGGTTCTCTGACAACCCCATTCTTACCCACTTGCTCTCTGCCCGCTTCAAATTGAGGTTTGATTAAAAAGACAATCTCAGATTCTTCTGCCATAAGCTGCATAGCTACCGGCAAAACTAACTTTAAGGAAATGAAGGAGACGTCAATACTTACAAAATCTAGAGACTGACCAATTTGTTCAAGGGTCACATGACGAATATTCGTACGCTCCATGTTGACCACAGAGGGATGAGTACGCAAACTATAGTCTAGTTGGCCATAACCCACATCCACTGAAAAGACCTTGGTTGCACCATTTTTTAACATGCAGTCTGTAAAGCCTCCCGTAGAAGCTCCAATGTCCATACACACTTTTCCATTTAGGTCGATCCCGTATTCATTCATGGCTTTTTCAAGTTTCAAACCACCACGGCTGACATATTTATTCGGATTTTCTTTGATGGTAATAATGGCATCGTCGGGAATATCTGTTCCCGGTTTATCCACTATTTGCCCATTAACCATCACAACGCCAGCCATAATCGCTCGCTTGGCCTTCTCTCTGGAATCAAAAAAACCCAAATTAGTAACTTGCAAATCTATTCTTATTTTTTTCATAGGATCTCTTTTCTATTTAGATTTTTCCAAATCATGTTGAATCGATAAGGCGATGCCTTGAGGATCCAATCCGTAGATTTGGTAAAGCTCATCTACCTTCCCATGTTCGATGAAGGCATTTGGCAAACTAAGACGCTTTAAATTAATAGGTCTGCAGGCGTCTAAGAGTCTGATTTGAAGCATTTCTCCAAACCCGCCGTGCCCTACGTGGTCTTCAATGGTCACCCAATGTGTTGTTTCTCCCGCCAAATGACAAAAATCATCTAACTCCAACGGATGAATTTTTCTTGGATTTATTATTTTGCCTTTGATACCCTTCTCATTTAACAGTTCCAATGCTTTGAGTGCATTCTCAAACATGTTTCCAACAGGGATCAATACCACGTCGTCTCCGTATCTGAATTCCAATCTAGGTCTAAGTGGATCTCCTTCAAAAGGAATTAAAGTTTTCGCATCTCCTCTTGGGTATCTCAAAGCAGTGGGTCCGGTGAGATTTTCACATAAATGACGTGTCATTTCAGCCAATTCTGCGGCGTCTTTTGAAGCATAAATGGACATATTCGGTATGTGGCTTAGGAAAGAAATGTCGAAAATGCCCTGATGAGTCTCCCCATCTTGTCCTACCAATCCCGCGCGATCAATGGCAATAAGGACTGGTAACTCCTGTATGCAAACATCGTGAAGAATTTGATCATACGCTCTTTGCAGGAATGTTGAATAGACTGTGAAGACTGGCTTGAAGCCCTCAATGGCTAACCCTGCAGCCATAGTGATTGCATGTTGTTCTGCAATACCTACGTCGATGAATCGATCTGGATAGGTATTTTTAAATCTGCATAAGCCTGTCCCTGAACACATTGCAGCCGTCATGGCAATTATTTTATCATCTGTTTTTGCGACCTCGCAAAGCGCATCACCAAAAACATTGGAATAACCCTTTTTCTTAGCACTTTTAGAGACACCATTGTGAATAATAAACGGGCTGACGCTGTGGAAGGTGTCAGGTTCTTTTTCAGCAGGTATAAATCCTTTGCCTTTTTTAGTAATCACATGAATGACACAAGATTTTTCAACGCTTTTAGCACGTTCAACCGCTTCAATCATATCCTTAATATTGTGACCGTCTACTGGCCCAATATAAGTCATTCCTAAGTCTTCAAAGAGCATTCCGGGGACAAAGAAACTTTTCACAGATTTTTTAAAACGCTTAATGGCCCTAACCATAGGCATCCCCATACTTGGAATGTTTTCAAGGGCTTTTTCCGTTCCAACTTTTAACTTGTAATAGGTATCATTAGTTCTGATATGTCCTAGGTAAGTGGACAAGCCGCCCACATTTTCGTCAATGGACATTTCGTTATCGTTTAGTACAATAATGACCTTTTCTTTAGAATGACCTGCGTGGTTCATGGCTTCAAAGGCCATTCCTCCAGTTAGAGCACCATCTCCGATGATGGCAATCACGTGATCTTTTTTATTTTCAAGATGATTCGCCTTTGCAATCCCTAATGCTGCTGAGATTGAGGTACTGGAATGTCCAGCTTCAAAAATATCGTGTTCAGATTCCTTGCGTTTTAGAAAACCACTGAGACCGTCTAATTGTCTCAAGGTATTGAAAGTATCTCGACGCCCTGTGATTATTTTATGAACATAAGCTTGATGTCCCACATCCCAAATTAATTTGTCATGAGGGGAGTTAAAGCTATAGTGTAAGGCCAAGGTTAATTCTACGGTTCCCAGGTTAGACGCTAAGTGTCCCCCAGTCTCGCTGATGTTCTGTATAAGGAAGTGTCTGATTTCAGTGGATAGTCTGTCTAAATCTTCCAGCGATAGTTTCCGCAAATCTTTAGGCGACTGGATTTCGTTTAAGAATTTCATAGCATATCCTCACTAAATCATGATATTGGCGACCACTATACCTAGTGCCGCACCGAAGAATACTTCAACAGGTGTATGACCCACTAATTCTTTTAGGCGTTTATGGTCGATTAATTTGCTTTGATAAAAATCTTCTATAATGCGATTCAACAGAATGGCTTGTGTCCCTACCGCACGTCTTACACCTGAGGCATCATACATGACAATTAGTGATAGAACCAATGCCACAGCAAAAATAGGCTTGTCAAAACCTTCTGTAAGTCCAACCGCTGTGGTCAGACCAGTGACAAAGGAACTGTGTGAACTTGGCATGCCGCCCGAACCAATCATTCTATATAAATTCAATTTTCTTTCTTTAAAAAGTGTCAGAACCACTTTACCAAACTGAGCTAAAAACCAGCTGATAAACGCGACTTGAAAAACTTCATTGTGATAGATGCCTTCCCAAAAATGCGTATACATTATTTATTCCTTTCACCTATAAAGCGGATCAAGGCTTCAACGAAGGACGTATCTGCTTCTAAATCCTGTAAGCGGTCAATAGAGGATTCCACTAAATCCGCTGCAATATCCTTGCATTTTTGAATGCCAATAAGCTTCGGATAAGTGACTTTATCATTTTTTTCATCGCTGCCAGGGGTCTTGCCCATTTCTTTTGCAGAGCCTTCAATATCTAAAATATCGTCAACAATTTGGAAACATAATCCGATTTTTTTACCAACTTCTTCAACAATTAAAAGCTCTTCCTGATCACAACCACCTAAAATTGCCCCTGCTACCATCGCTGAACGGAGTAAATCTCCTGTTTTATGCAAATTTATAAAATCTAATGTCTCTAAATCAATTTCAATGCCTTCGTTCATTAGATCTGCAACTTGACCGAGAATCATCCCTTTATGCCCTGAAGCTTCTGCAATGACTTTACTAGCTTCTAAGTACCTGATTGCATTTTCAGAGTCTTTAATGGCACATTCCATCATATTCTCATAGGCGTAATTTAAGAGCGCATCTCCCGCCAAGATAGCAGTCGCTTCACCGAATACGACGTGATTTGTAGGTTTTCCTCTTCTCAAATCATCGTTGTCCATGGCAGGTAAGTCGTCATGAATGAGAGAATAAGTATGAATCATTTCTATGGAAGCAGCAAAATCTTCTATATAAAAACAAGGTTTACCAAAAAGCTTCGAAAATTCTATGAGTAAGATAGGTCTCAATCGCTTGCCTGAAGCCATTAAGCTGTAACGCATAGACTTGTTGATGGTCTCCACAAATTTATTATCACTTCTTATAAAAAAATTATTTAAGTAAGAATCAATCTGCTCTAAGCGCAGTGTATATTCTTTTTCAAAATTCATTCGACAGCCTCCAAATCTTTTAACGGCTTTACTTCGTTGTTCTCCATCAGTAAACTCACCTTGCGTTCTGTTTCCTCTAAAAGGTTTGTACAATTGCGGTAAAGTCCTATTCCCTTTTCAAAAAGTTGTAGGGCTTCATCTAAAGGAAGTTGCCCATCTTCCATTTGTTTGGTGATGGTTTTCAGTTCCAATAATTGATCTTCAAAAGTAGGATTTTTTTTCGCCATGTTATTCTCCCATCATTTTACAGTCAATAGCTTTTACAAGGGTCTCTATATTGCCGTCTTTCAACTGAACTTGCAACTGAGAACCAATTTTGACTTGGTTGACAGACTGAACTCTTTTATGGTTTTCATCTGTGACAATGGCGTAACCACGCGTTAATGTTCTCAGTGGAGACAAGGCTTCTAATGTCTCAGCCTGACCTGCCAAAACAGCTTTTTTTCTTTCGATGTTTTGCAACAAGGATTGTCGGCATCTGATTATAAGCTGATCCATATATGCACGATAATTCAACGTCATTGACATCATTTTACCATATTCGCGCTCTGGATTGTGTAACGACAATGTCATTTTCAAATCTTTTAACCTTTTAGTCATTTTTTCGAAAATCTGTTGGTTCAATCGCTCTACCAATTCTCTGAGTTGCTCCAAGGAAGGAAATACAATTTCAGCAGCTTCTGAAGGTGTTGCTGCTCTGAGGTCAGCAGTAAAATCAGAAATTGTAAAATCAGTTTCATGTCCCACAGCAGAAACTATGGGAATATGGCTGTCAAAAATTGCTTTGGCAACAATTTCTGTGTTAAAAGCCCACAATTCTTCAATGGAGCCACCACCTCTAGCTAAAATAATAACCTCTGCCAGTGCCAATTCATTAATCCGCTCAATGGCATTGCTGATACTTATAGGTGCGTCGGTTCCCTGCACAGCGGCAGGTACGACGATGATTTCAATGTTAGGGTTTCTTCTACCCGATACAACCAAAAGGTCTTTAATCACCGCACCCGTTGGCGAGGTGACTATAGCAACTTTTTTAGGATAAAAGGGTAATTCTTTCTTATTCGACGCATCAAAGTAGCCTAATCCTGTCAATTTTTTCTTTAATAGTTCAAATTGCTCCGCCAAATCACCAACACCAAGTCGTTCCACGAGTTTCACCGAAAGCTGATATTTGCCTTCTTTTTCGTAAATGGTAATGGCACCTTGACATAGAAGTTGCATTCCATCTGCTAAACCTCTGCTGCTAGGATCTTCAGCTGCATTAAACCAGACACAATTGATTTTAGCTTCTCCATCTTTAAGGGCAAAATAAGCATGTCCGCTTGTATGAAACTTCAAGTTTGAAAGCTCTCCAATGACTGAAATTCGGTTCAGGATTGGGTCTCTTGAAATGGCTTGTCTGAGATACTGATTGACTTCTGTTACTTTTAAGGCTCTTATTTTCAAAAGGACTCACCCTTTCCACTTCTTATTTTCGTCTGGAAACCATTTTGGCTATGCCAACGGCATTGTCCGTACAATAAATTGCAGGGGTTAAGATAACTTCCACCTCTGAGTTATTGGCAAACAGAGGTTCCAATCTTTTTCGAATCCAAAAATTGCTCATAACGCCACCTGCTAAGATCAGCATATCGGGCTTTTCTTTGACAAGGGCTTCTTGCAGCAACTTAAATATAAAATCACCTAGCTCATTAAAGAATACCAAAAGGAAATCCTCCTTTGACATGCCTCCTTCAATAAGTTGTTTACTTTTGTTTTCAATTCCAGACAAGTTAAACATGCCCTCAGTGGCTTTAAAAGGCAACCAGCGACTTTTTGTATAACTTTCAGATTTCAAATGGGCTATAGAGGTTTCCATCGGCTGTCCACAGGGGAACGGATAACCTAGAAATACGCCAATACGATCAACCAATTGTCCAATGCTGATGTCTTTTGTCCCGCCAATGATTTCTGTTTCAAAATATTGCTTCTCTGTAGACCAACGGCTGTTAAATATTTCTGTTGTACCGCCAGAAATATGGATGTTCAACATTTTTTTGCCCATGACTTCATGAGCATCATTTAGGCCAGCCATAATATGCCCGTCTTGATGGGCATATTCATAAACAGGACAATTGAGACTCTTGCCTATGACTTTCGCAAATTGAGCCCCTGCATTAAAAACTGGCATATACGATCCTTCAACATTTCTTGGCCGAGTACTGACACCAATACACTGAATGGACGCTATCCACTCAGAAGGCAAGTCAAAAAAAAGACCCGGCAGGTTCATGACGTGTTGATAAAATGCATCGGATTGTCGTAGACCTATTTCTCCGGGTTTAACGGTTAAAACCATTCTTTTATCAAACAACACTTTGCCTGTTACGTCGACCAATGCGATCGAAGTCGTGTAATTACTGGTGTCTATTCCAAGAAAGCAAGTTTCCATTTCTATGCCTCCAAGTGACGTGCTACCTCTCCAAGAATACCATTGACAAAAGCCGCGGATTCTTCGTCGCTGTACTTCTTAGCAAGATTGACAGCTTCGTTGATGGAGATTGCAGGTGTTAATTCTTCGATGTACAAAATTTCAGTAACTGCAACTCGAATAATGGATAAATCCACTTTAGAAATACGATCTAAAGTCCAACCTTTTAAGTAGCCTTTAAATCCATCATCGACTGCTTCTTTGTTTTCCGCAAAAGCATTTACCACTTTTTTTGCAAATCCGAGCTCTTTTTCATCTAAAACATTGTCAGACAAATAGCTATCAAACTCACCTTTGTTAAAACTGCTGTGCATCTCCATTTGGTACAGTGTATTCATGACGATTTCTCGTGTTAACTTACGACTCATTGCCGCCTCCTAAAGTTTATTAGAAAAAACTAACTCTCGTGACGAGAGTTAGTTTTGAACTATTCATTTGTAGTCTTTTTATCTGCTTTTTCTTTTTGAATATTAATACCATTCACATGGACATTGACAGCAGAAACAGAAAGACCTGTCATCGACTCAATTGCTGTCTTGACATTTTCCTGTACTTGCCAAGAAACGTCTGGTATTTTAACGCCGTAGTCTACAATCAGGTTCAAATCAATAATGACCTTTTCTTCTACGATTTCTACCTTAACGCCCTTTGAAAAGTTCTTTTTACCAAACATTTCAACCAAATCTTCTGTGAGTTTTCCCGAAAGACCATTAACGCCTTCGATTTCAGCAGCAGCGATTGAAGAGATAATTCCAATCACATCATCCGAAATATTAACATTTCCGTATTCTAAAGTATCTATTTGAGTATTTTCAGCCATTTTAATTCCCTCCATTCAAATTCCATTATATCAAAAAAGCATAATGATGACAATGCGATGAAATCTTTCCTAATGGTAAGGCTTCACATCCTAAACATTTCTCTTAAACATGAAAAAACCCGACCACCAAAGCTGGAGTCGGGTTCAAGTCAATGTATGGCTTATTTTTCAGAATCAGTGCCACAGTTGCATGAGCAGTTGCCATCTTCGCATTCAACATCGCAATCGCACTCATCGTCGCAATCACAGTCGTCGCCACAGCAACAGCAATCGTCTTCGTCGTCATCATCGCAGACAACAAACTCAGAACCACATCCTGGACATCTAACTTCCGCACATAAATCTTCATCGAACTCATCTTCAGAAATGAAAATCTCAGTTCCGCAATCAGGGCATTCAAACGTGTCAAACTCTTCGTCTGAGTAAAAATCGTCTTCTAAATCTGTTAAGCCTTCGTTGATAGCATCAACGAACTCGTCCATTTCTTCCAAATTGCCTTCCACATCTTCAATTGCGTAAGCCATTTCTTCTAAAACGTTGACGATTTCAGCCAAAAGCTTAGCTTCTTTCTTAGACTTGTCAAGATCTAATCCGTCTGCAAGGCCTCGTAGGTAAGATACTCTTTCAAAAAGTACGCTCATGGTAACCCTCCTTTGATGGTTTAGCGCTTCTAGCGCTTGTCTAGCGCATTTAGCGCCACTTGGCACTTGTGTTAACACAAGTACTTGATGATATGAAAATGTGCAGTCTGATAAGACCTATGCTCTAGAAAGGTATTCGCCAGAACGTGTATCGATCTTAATTTTGTCACCTTCGTTAACGAAGAGTGGCACATCAACAACTGCACCAGTTTCAACAGTAGCTTTCTTTGTTGTGTTAGAAGCTGTATTGCCAGCAATACCTGGTTCAGATTCCGTAATTGTAAGAATAACAAAGTTTGGTGCTTCAACTTGGAAACACTTGCCTTTGTAGAATTTAAGCGTAGCAGAATCATTTTCTTTTAAATAGATAATTGCGTCTTCAACTTGCTCGTGTGACAAAGGAATTTGCTCAAATGTTTCGTTGTCCATGAAGAAGTAAAGTTCACCATCCGAATAAAGGTATTGCATATCTTTTGTTTCGATATGTGCTTTTGGAAACTTTACATTTGGATTGAATGCTTCTTCTCGGATAGCACCCGAAATTAAACTCTTATACTTAGTTCTTACGAACGCTGCGCCTTTTCCAGGTTTTACGTGTTGGAAATCTACGATTACAAATGGTTCCCCATTGATTTCGAAGGTCACGCCTTTACGAAAATCACTTGCTCCTATCATTGATAAATCCCTCCGTTACTTAATTTTAATTCATTCGATTGCACAGCAATCGCACCCCTTAGAGAATATTATAACTTGGGGCTATTTGTCAACCTAATTAGTAGACAATCTTCCGTCCGCCCAAGCTAAATAAGCCTGCAATCGTTCATTACGAAGCCTTTCAATTTGTTTATACAAATCATTATTTTTAGACATTAAAGGCCTTACATTCAAGGCATCTGGGTCAGACAAGCGATTAACAATTGTTTGAATTGGAGTATCCATATAAAGAAAAAAGATATGTTCTGGCTTTTGAAAATTAAGTTGGACAGCATGAGGGACTAATCCCCCGCCAGTAGAAATAATGGAAAGTGGCTCTTGACAGTATTTTTTAAAAGTTTCCCATTCGATTTTTCTGAAATATGCTTCACCCTTCTCAGAAAAAATTTGTGAGATTGACATGCCCTGTTCTGTTTCTATAATTTGGTCAATGTCATAAAAGGATCTATTTAATTTTTCCGCCAAAACTTTGCCATAAGTAGTCTTTCCACAGCCTGACAAGCCAATTAATGCAATTGTTTTACTCATGTCTTGGCTTAGCCTTTACCATTATAATCGCTTCAACCAAAGCCTTCATCACATCTGCTTCATATTGAGTTCCCTGCTCATCTAATTTAGAATACACCTCTCCCATTTCAGAAACAATATAGTGAGGCTTGAGCTGATTTAAAGCAATGGCTTTAATGTCTAGCAAGCAGTGTTCGCAAGTACAAATGTCTGGGAAAGCTTTTAATATATGAGGAATAATATGATCCACTGCAATTTCCATATAGTTTTCCAATTTATAAGCCATTGTAACCTCCTCAAATTTAATGATTACTTGCTATTGGCACTCAAATTTTAATGATTGCTGTGTTTATACCCAATTAATGCCTAATAAAATAATCATACCATAATCCTTAAAAATAGCACATCATTAAGAATAAATCAGTTGAATTTTATTAAAATTGAAGCCAAGAAAGGTATGCTTGTATAAATCCATCACCAAATAGAAAAGCAGTGCAAATACCTATGACTAAAAATGGACCAAAAGCTATTTTTGCATTTTTTTTAACCTTAGAAAACACCATAGCATATATAGAGAATATACCGCCTGAAATAAATGCTATGAATAGTGCCAAAACTGACAAACTTGGACTTAAGAATAAACTGGCGCCTGCCATATATTTAACATCGCCCCCACCCATGGAACTGGTCACCGCCAAGAGGCATATAAAACCACCTCCAATGAGCACACTGAATAAGGGCATTAAGGTCACCTCTCCCGTCACGAAGATTTGGCACATTACGTAGAGCAACCCACCGCTGGTAGTCAGTAAAGACAATCGATTTGGGATGACATGACATTGAATGTCAATTGCCGAAATTAAGATTCCCGTTATCATTAAAAAAGAGGCTGTCAAAAATGCTATTGACCATTCAAAGGTTTGATAAGCCAAAAGAATTGAGCTGGCCGACACAAAGAAAATCGTGCTTTGATACATTAAAGTCGGCCCTTTAACAGCTCCCGCAGCGTTTTTCCTTGGCAGATGAAGCAGCATTTTCCATATTGCCTTATTAACAAAAAAGCCCGCTGTTAGAGACGCTGCAATAATTAAAAGTGTCATGTGTCCGCCTTTATAATATTTTTACCAAACTATCTTTATCCACACCATGAGCAATGGCATCTTCGTAGCTGATCAATTTGCTTTTATATAGTTCCGCTATAGCCGAATCCATTCGTATCATACCCTCTTTTTTGTCCGTTTGAATCGAGTTGATAATCTGTTGTGTTTTACCTTCTTTAATATGATTTCGAATTGCAGGATTGCAAATCATGATTTCCATAGCTGCCACGCGGCCAGTGGTTTCCAACCTTCGAATGAGTTGTTGTGACACAACCCCCTGCAAAACTTCTGAGAGTTGGACTCTGACTTGCTGTTGTTTTTCTGGTGGAAACACTTCAATCAATCTATCGATAGTGCCAATGACCCCACTGGTATGTAAGGTTGAGAGTACCAAATGGCCCGTCTCTGCTGCGGTTATTGCGGTCGAAATAGTATCTAGATCGTCCAGCTCTCCAATTAAAATCACATCAGGATCTTGTCTTAATGCGGATGTCAGGGCATTGGCGTAAGATTTAGTGTCACTGCCAAGTTCACGCTGATTGACCATGGCTCTTTCGTGGTGATGCAGGTACTCAATCGGATCTTCCAGTGTCAACACATGGGCATTTCTAGTCAGATTAATGTGATTAATCATGGCCGCCAGTGTAGTTGATTTTCCTGAGCCAGTAGGGCCTGTCACAAGAACTAGACCTCGCTTCAAATCAGATAGCTCCTTGAGAATGCTCGGCAGTCCCAGCGCGTCCAATGTGGGCACAGTCAAAGGCACTGCTCTTAAGACCATACCAATGGAGCCTCTCTGTCTATAAACATTAACTCTAAAGCGACAAAATCCTTGAACTGAATACGAAAAATCCACTTCCCCAATTTCTTCAAAATGTGCAATTTGACTTTGAGACATAATACTGTAGGCAAAACGCTGGGTGTCTTCTGGCAAAAGCTTTGCCTGCTCGTCTAATTGAATCAATTCGCCGTCCATTCGAAACACAGGCGGAATCCCCACTGTCATATGAATATCCGATGCCCCTTTTTCTACGCCCATTCTTAACAAATCATTCATATCCACTTTAATCGCCCTCCGTTATTTCATCTATTTCAAAAACTAAGAAAAGCTAATTAAAGAAAATTAGCCAAATACACTTAATGAACAAAATAACATTGTCCTAAAACCCTATATTCTAATGTAAATTAATCTGTATATCCATTTTAACCGTTCTATCCCAATGTTTTCAATAGCATAAAGCAGAATTTGTCAAATTTTTAAATTCTATTGAAATTTCAACGCTGAATAGGTATTTTGTGTTATAATCGGTATGGAAAGAGGCATGAATAATATAATATTTTTTTTATAAACATATCAATTATGTTAGGAGCGGCATTTGTGATCAATATCAGGCATTTGACGCAGAAGTGTATTATTAACGCTTCTGTTCTTTATCAACTTAGAGAGCAAACAGCAGCGGAAACTAGCACCAATCCGCAAGCATTTTTTTTAGACAAAGTAGATGGCTTGATCAACGATCATTTAAGAGGGATGGATTTTAAAACCCGGCGTCAAGTCCGTCAAAAATTGATTGAAACCCATTTTTCAGCAAATAGCGATCTTGAAATTACTTATTATGATGCGGCACTTATTCTAATATCACTAGATTTACCAGTGAATCAAATTATAACTAATTTCCAAAACTGGATTTTGATGAGTACTGAATTTAGTCTCACCAGTTCGGAAATAGCCCAATTGTGTTTAGAAGAAGCCAATTCTAAAACTGCAGAATTTCAAACCGCTTATCAAGAAAGTCTTCCAACAAATCCACAACTCCATATCATACCAGAAGAGTCAATATCTCTTTTACTGGATAATGACGTGGAAGCACCTTTTGATGAATCCATAGAAAGCCTGTCAATCGTTACCGAAGAAGATGCTGATCCCATCACTCAAGAAGCAGTTGCCAGTGTCCGACTTAAATACAAGTTTAACTACGGACGTATTTTAATCTATTGCTTAGGACTTTTAGTCCTCCCTGTTCTTGTGTTCATTTTAACCAAACCTTTGGGTTCTAAATCCGATATGGGGTTTGCCGACGCCTCTTCATTAATCAATATTGAGTCTTATCGGCCTACTGAAATGAAATTGATTGTCAGGGTCATCAGTGCAAAAGAGTCCACTGGTTTTCCAGATTTCTTAAGTTACGAACTTATCAACCGTGAACGCATGCAAGGCTATTTAAAACGCAAAAATTCTTTGCTGGCCAATGAGCCCTATTTTTCTGCAGTTCTCCACAGTGCGGCACTACAAGACATACACCCTGTTCTGTTGTTTGCTATTACCGGACAGGAACAAGGATTTGTCAAAAGAGGTTCAGAAAATGCAGCCTTGATTGTGAATAATCCGTTTAATGTCTATACCAGTTGGATTGAGTACAATACCAACATTGAGGATTCCTCAAGTATTGCTGCAGAAACAGTCAAAAATATTTTATCAGATCGAAAAAAAGGCGAAAATCCTTTCCAATGGCTCAATAAAACCTATGCAGAAGATCCTAAATGGGGTGTTGGCGTTGAAAGACTCTTTTTAGAAATTGAAAATTATTTGGGTCCTTATGACCTAGATTTAAACAAAACACTTTGAACCATCAAGGAGTAATAGCGCATTTAGCCTTTTGCTCCTTCTCTGATTGGCTTCCCAATTGAAAGAAATAAAAAAAGCGCATAAGCGCTTTTTTTTATTTCATATGAACTACCCCGAATACTTGTCGCTGACAATGGTTCTCACTTTTGCCACCATTATATCGATGGCAACTTTGTTATAGCCACCTTCAGGGATAATTAAGTCTGCAAATTTTTTAGTCGGTTCAATAAATTGCTCGTGAGCAGGTTTAACTGTATTCAAATACTGATTAATGACGGAATCCAGTGTTCTGCCTCTTTCTTGTATATCTCTTACAATCCGTCTAATAATTCTAACGTCTGCATCTGTATCCACAAAGATTTTAATGTCCATGAGTTCTCTGAGGCGTTTTTCTTCTAAAATCATGATGCCTTCAAGAATGATAATGTCTTTCGGCTCAATGCGCGTTGTGAACGTCTCTCTCGTATGGTTTGAAAAATTATAATTAGGCTTTTCAATGGCTTGCCCTTGCAGTAACGTTGCCATGTGTTTCACTAGCAAATCCGTATCAAAAGCCAAGGGATGATCATAATTCGTCTTTACTCTCTCTTCAAAGGAAAGCTCCGCTTGATCTCTATAATAAGCATCTTGCTCTATGATCGAAATATTCTTTTCTGGAAGAGACTCAAATATTGCCTTGGCAACGGTGCTTTTACCAGAGCCAGTACCTCCACAAATACCGATTAGAATAGGTCTACTCAAACAAATCATCCTCTCTCTCACGTCTTAAAATATAAAATTCTTTTACTGGCTCATCCATTCGAATATAAATAAGCTGTTGGGCATGGGGTGCTGTTTCAATGGCTTTGCCGTCTTTATCGAACATTTCAGTGATTGTCAGCTGATGACTGTAATAGTTTGGACCCATGACTTCAAGGACATCGCCTAAGACCATACGGTTACGCTGTTCAACAAGTGCTAACTTTGTTTCAGGGTCATAGGACTTGATCACACCGGTAAAATCATAACCACGGACATAAGAACTGCTGCTGTAATGCTGATCTATGGCCGTCGGGCGGTTATAGTAGAATCCTGTTGTAAAATCTCTATGGCTGGCTTTTTTAATTTCTTTCAACCATTCCTGCTTAAATTCAAAGTGTTCAGGGTCGCGGTAATAGGTATCAATCGCTTCTCTGTAGACCCTTACTATATTGGCGACATAATAAATGCTCTTATTTCTGCCTTCAATCTTTAACGAGGCCAGACCCGATTTAATCAACTCAGGAATAAATTCAATCATGCATAAATCTTTAGAATTAAAGAAGAATGTCCCCTCTTCTGTTTCCACTACTGGGTAATACTCATTCGGTCTCTTCTCTTCAACCAGATAATAATTCCATCTGCAAGACTGGGCACAATCCCCTTTATTAGCGTCACGACCTGTCATGTAATTGCTGAGGAGGCATCTGCCTGAATAAGAAATACACATGGCTCCGTGCATGAAGGCTTCAAATTCACAGCCCTCTGGTGCTTTAGCAACGATTTCTGCGATCTCTTCAAAAGACATTTCTCTTGCCAAAATAACCCGTTTGACTCCATTTTGATGCCAAAATTGGGCACTCATATAGTTGGTATTATTCGCTTGAGTACTCAAATGAATTTCCATATTTGGAAGATGTTCTTTTACAAATAAAAGTGTGCCAGGATCCGATAAAATTACTGCATCCACATTAATTTCACGAATATCTTTCAAATAATTCTCTAACAAATGTAAATCTCTGTTATGAGGGATGATGTTCAAAACCAAATATACTTTTTTACCTCTAGAATGGGCAAATTCAACGCCTTCCTTCATATCTTCGAAAGAGAAATTTTTAGCGCTTGCACGCAGTCCAAAGATCTCTCCACCAATATAAACAGCATCTGCACCATACTCGATGGCAAACTTCAACTTATCTAGGTCCCCCGCAGGAGCCAGTAACTCAATTTGTTTCATCTTTCCCTCCAATATTGTAACTCAACGCAACGCCGTCGCCTATTGGGATGATTGAAGTATGGAGCGTTTCAATGGCAGTAAGTGTCACTAAAAAATTCTTCATTCTTTTGACGATGGTCTTTTTTCTTCTTTCTACCCATTCAGGATTTGCAATCATTCCCTTATACAAAATGTTGTCAGAAATAATCAGCCCACCAGGATTGAGCTTTGACATACTCAGTTCTAAAAATTCTAAATAGTGTCCTTTAGAAGCATCAATGAAAATAATGTCAAATTTACCCTCAATATTGGGTAGGACATCTAAAGCATCTCCCAGTCTAAAATCAAACTGGACTTTTGTCTCATACTTTGCAACATTGTCCTTCGCCATTTGGTGCATATCTTCTCGGATTTCAATAGAAACGACTTCTCCGACTCCCATGGCTTCTGCAAATAAAGAGGCAGAATATCCAATTGCTGTCCCAATTTCTAAAACACGTTTCGGTTTATGCAAGTACACTAAAGTCTGTATAAGTTGAGCGACTTCAGGTTGTACAATAGGGACATGATATGCATCGGCATAAGCTTCTAAATCTTGAAAATAAGAAGTTCTAACGGGCATCAACCCACGGATATAAGAAACTACCTCATTATATACTATACGGTTATTTTCTTCTGTCAAGTGAATGGCTCCCTTACTTTTTACTTTTCTTGATGGCTGCATTGTGTTCTTCTAAAGTTCTAGAGAAATAATGTGAGCCATCTCCATTATTGGTGGTCACGAAAAACAGAAAATCTGTTTGAGAGGGATAAAGTGCTGCTTCAATTGACGCCTTCCCCGGTGACGCAATAGGTGCTGGCGGTAAACCGTCGTTTTGATAAGTATTGTAGGGCGACTGGATTTGGGTGTCTTTAATGCTCAACACTTCCTTGCGCTCACCTAGAATATATTGAACAGTCGCACAAGATTGAAGTCTCATGGGTTTATCCAGTCGATTATGGAAGACGCTTGACACAATTGGACGCTCTTCAGCAACCATAGCTTCTCTTTCAATAATCGATGCTAAAGTGATTATTTCTTCAACACTCATATTCAGGTTTTTAGCCTGCTCATAAAATTTTTGATCAAAAGCCTTGCTAAAGGCGTTGAGCATTTCATTTATAATTTCGTGCTCAGTAATATCCTTTTTGAATTGATAAGTGGCTGGGAACAAATACCCTTCCAAACGATGACTGCGGTCTATGCCTTGGATAAAGGGATAGTCAAATGTACCGTTGACCAACTCGTCCTCGAACACAGCACGATCAATCAAGCCTTCTTTTTCTAATTTATCTATGATTTGTCTGACTTCATATCCTTCAGGAATAACAACCTTGATACGCTCTACATAAGTAGCCCCATCCGATATGATTTGGACGATTTCTTCCACATTCATTGAAGGACTCAATTGATATTTCCCCGCCTTAAGTTCACTTGCGGCATCTAATTCTTTGACTTTAGAAACAAAGGCATCTGCGTTGATGATGATGCCTGCCTCTTCTAACTCCGAAGCAATGGATTTTGTTGTACTGCCCGAAGCAATTTCAACGACTGTCAGTTCATTATTGTTTGGATCCTTGGCATTGAAATCTTCTTTAGAAACGCCACAAGCTGTAAATAACAATGTAACGCTCAACGTTAAGGTCAACCAGATTGTCTTTTTCATAAGCACCTCTAAACGCACGGATAAACTCAGTTTCCTGAGTTTATCCGATAATATTTTTATTGGAACCAATAGCAACGCTAAAGGTTTGTCAAAAGGCAGAGAGCCCCAAGACAGTTATTTTGTTTATACTTCAATAATGATTGGCAAAATCATAGGGCTTCTCTTCGTGCTGACATATAAATGTTCTTTCAATCCATCTCGAATGGAAGACTTTAGTCCTGACCAGTCTCTGACGTTATTGGCTAAACATCTCTTAAGAATTTCATTGATTTTGTCTCTAGCGCCGTTCATTAATTCTTCAGATTCTCTCACGTAGACAAAACCTCTCGAAATAATATCTGGGCCACTCACCACTTGTCCAGACTCTTTATTGAGGGCAATGACAACTACCATCAAACCATCTTCAGCCAAATGCTTTCTGTCTCTAAGAACGATATTGCCAACATCTCCAATACCAAGTCCATCTATCAAAACATTGCCACTTGGAACAGGTTTAAGCATTTTGCCACCCGTTTGGTGTAAATCAAGAACATCCCCAATTTTCATAATAAAGATATTACTCTTTGGAAGTCCTAATTCTTCTGCAAGTTCTGCATGTTTTCTCAAGTGACTGTATTCACCGTGGAGCGGAATAAAGAAACTAGGTTTTGTAAGGGCATGCATAAGTTTTAACTCTTCTTGGCACGCATGGCCTGAAACGTGAACATCTGCAAGATCATCATAGATGACATCTGCACCCTTCTCATAGAGAAGATTGATGATTCTTGTAACGCTCTTTTCATTACCTGGAATAGGTGTAGAAGAGAAGACAACCATATCACCTAAGCGAATCGCAACGTTCTTGTGCTCGCCACTTGCCATTCTAGAAAGCCCCGACATAGGTTCGCCTTGGCTACCTGTTGTGACCACAACAATTTCATTGTCAGGGTAACGATCTAAGTCACGAATATCAATAATTGAATCTTCGTTGAGTTTTAAATAGCCTAAATTCTTAGCTACTTCTGAAACATTGATCATTGAACGACCGACAAAAGCAACCTTACGATTGTTGAGTTCTGCCGCATTAATGATTTGTTGAACACGGTGAATATTAGAAGCAAAAGCTGCCACAATAATTCTACCTTGAGCATGATGGAATAATTCATCAAAGGTTTGTCCAACGGAACTTTCGGACATGGTGTACCCTTTTCTCTCCACGTTGGTACTGTCTGCGAGAAGAGCCAAAATGCCCTCATTGCCCAGTTCGGCAAATCTGTTTAAATCTATTCTTTGACCGTCAATTGGGGAATAGTCTACTTTAAAGTCACCTGTATGAATTACTTTGCCTACAGGTGTAGAAATACATAAACTAACCGAATCCGGAATACTGTGTCCTACAGCAATAAATTCGATTTCAAATGCGCCAAGCTTGATTGTTTGACCAGCCTTAACCACGTTGAATTGTACCGCACCAACATTCTTGTGCTCTTTGAGCTTGTGTTCAATGAGTCCTAAAGTCAAACGAGTGCCATATAATGGCATCTTCAACTGACCAAGTACATAAGGGGTTGCCCCTATGTGGTCTTCGTGACCATGTGTGTAGATAATACCTTTTACTTTATCTGCGTTTTTCTTTAAAAATGTAATGTCTGGAATGACCACGTCAATACCAAGCATTTCATCTTCTGGGAAAGTCATACCGCAATCGACAACGATCATTTCGTCCTCATATTGGTATACTGTCATGTTTTTACCGATTTCATTTAATCCGCCTAATGGGATAATTTTTAAACCAGATACTTTCTTTGTCATTGTTTCACCACCTTATATTATAAATACGGAGCTCGAGGCATCGAGCCCCGGGGCAGACCATTCGCTTAGCGACTGGCGCCAAAAATTGAACCTTGTAATACGAAGATTACAAGGTTTTTTTACATTTACTGCAGATTCCATAAAATTTCAATTTATGGTCCTTGATTAGAAAATCAAATTCATTTTCAATTCGTCTTTCTAAATCTTCTAATAAGTCGTCGACAACCTCTAAAATAGCACCACAATTTGAACAAATCAAATGGTGATGTTGATGATCGTCTTCATGAATATTGAGTTCATAACGCACACAGCCATCGTCTATGTTGATTTTAGACAACACATCCAAATCGCTTAACAAAAGTAAAGTTCTATAAACAGTTGCAAGGCCTATATCAGGGCAATCCTTGCGCACGATATCATAAATATCTTCTGTGCTCAGATGTTTGCCCTGATTGGCCATAACCACGTCTAAAATAGCTTTTCTTTGAGGTGTGAGCTTGTAACCCTTGTTTTTAAGTTTCTCTTTTAAGGTATCAAAAGACATTTCCATAAGGGCACCTCTTTAAGAATGTTTTATTGCTCTACTTCGCTTTCCATTTGATCTAAAAGATCTTCGTAAGCTTGTGCAACTCTGTCAAACTCATCGTCATCTTCAATGAATTCAAAGAGGAATTCATCATTTTCTGTTTCTTGCATTCTGTAAACAACTGCTTCTTCTGAGCCATCAAGCGGTAACAGTACAGCATATTCTTTTTCTTCTAATGAGAAAGTAAACACGATCTCATGTTCTAATTCGTTACCTTCTTCATCTACTAATACGACGATATTTTCTTCGTTCATTTGAGCACCTCTTCTAATATTATATTGTAGTTTATGCAAATCCGTACTAACGGTTTTGACTAAGGGAATCCAGATAGCCCTGCAGAATATACCCTGCAGCAACAGTGTCGATTACGTCTTTACGTTTTCTTCTGCTGACATCTGCTTGAATGAGCATCTTTTCAGCCGCAACGGTTGTCAGACGTTCATCCCACATGATGATCTCTATCTCTCTGTCTTTTATTCTATCAGAATATCTCAACTTTTTCTCAAGTTTTTGTGAAAAAGCCAAAGTCTTTTCACCTTGAGGGCCAACTGTGCCGTTCATGTTTTTAGGCAATCCCACCACAACTTTATCTACGTCTTGCTCAACAATGATGTCTACCAGACGATCGATATCCTCCTTGATGGATATTCTTCTCAGTGTTTCTCGGCCTTGAGCCGTAATGTGCAGTAGATCGCTGACGGCAACACCAATGGTTGCATCCCCAACGTCAAGTCCCATATATCTCATTATTTCTCCTTAATCTAAGTTGCGATCCAGGTAAAATTTTAAAAGCTCTTCTAAAATTTCATCTCTTTCAACACGACGAATCATTTTTCGAGCGTCGTTGTGGGTTGTAATATAAGTCGGATCTCCAGATAAAAGGTAACCAATCATCTGGTTTACAGGGTGGTAACCCTTTTCCTTTAATGCATTGTAGACAAACTTGAGAATTTCTTTACGTTCGTCAGACTGTTGTTGATCTACACTAAATTTCATCGTTTTGTCCATAGGTTCGTCCTCCCTTTTCAATCAGTATACCCACTTCATTCGTGGAAATACACTAAATTTTTTCAACCAACGCAAATGTTTCTTTTAATGCTGCGTCGACTTTGGATGGATCTTTGCCACCAGCTTGAGCCATATTTGGCTTTCCGCCACCACCGCCACCTGCGATTTTAGCAACTTCTTTGATGATATTTCCTGCATGAGCACCTTTGTCCACCGCGTCTTGACCTGCCATGACCAATAGTAGCACTTTATCTTCGTTGACGCCACCTAAGGTAATCACAGCATTATCCAGACGATCTTTGATCTTGTCCCCAAGGTCTTTAAGTATGTCGATTTCCACACCGTCAAGTCTTGCTGTTACAACGTTAAACCCGTTGATTTCACGTTTTTGATCAATCCATTCTTGAATATTGCCAGAAGCAGCTTTTTTCTTAATCTCGTCAAAATCTTTTTGAAGCTTTCTATACTCGTTGAAGAGTTGCTCCACTTTCACATCTACATCCATCGCTGCAATTTTAAGGGTTGCTGCAATAGTTTCAACTTTTTCTTCATATTGGTTGAGCTTTTCAAATACAGATCTGCCAGTAATGGCTTCGATTCTTCTCACACCTGCCGCAACCCCTGCTTCGCTGACAATTTTGAACATGCCCACTTCAGCTGTGTTGTTGAGGTGCGTTCCTCCACAAAGCTCCAATGAGAAATCTCCCATTTTTACCATGCGAACTTCATTGCCATATTTTTCGCCAAAGAGTGCCATAGCACCCATTTTTTTAGCTTCATCGATGCTGGTATTGATCACTTCAATATCTGATGGGTCGAATATTTGATTGTTGACAATGTGTTCAATTTTGCTGATTTCCTCACTGCTAAGAGATTGGAAATGTGTAAAGTCAAAACGAAGTCGTTTGTCGTCTACTTGTGAACCCGCTTGCTCGACGTGATCGCCTAAAACCATTCTAAGGGCTTTTTGGAGCAAGTGTGTTGCACTGTGGTTTCTAGCAATATCCAGTCTTCTAACTCGGTTTACTTGAGACTCAACCGTTGAGCCGACTTTCACGCTGCCTTTAGTCACTTTACCCATATGAATGATGGTACCGTTGTTGCCTTTGCGCACGTCTGTTACCAACATTTCAAAATCATCAGCAACTAAAAGTCCGTGATCGCCAACTTGTCCGCCGCCTTCAGGGTACATAACCGTTTGATCCAATATGACTCTAATTTTCATACCTTCAAAAGCTTCTTGAACAAGTTTTGTGTCGTCAGCAATGGCTAAGACAGTTCCCTCGGTTTTAAATCTCCAGTAACCTGTAAACTCTGAAGTAATGTCTTTTGAAAGGGTTGAAAATGCATCTTCTTCCCAAGCTAAATCTTCACCGTCTCCTCTTGCAGATCTTGCACGATCTCTTTGAGCGGACATTTCATTAGTGAATGCTTCTTCATCGACTGTAAGGCCTTTTTCTTCTAAGATTTCTTTGGTCAAATCCAATGGGAAGCCAAAAGTGTCGTAGAGTTTGAAGGCGTGCTCTCCTGAGAGAACTTTGCTGCCTGCTTGTTCGAGTTCGGCAATATATTCAACCAAAATGTTGAGACCTTGGTCGATGGTTTGTTGGAAACGATCTTCTTCAATTTCAATGATCTTTTTAATATAGTCATGTCGTTTAATCAGGTCAGGGTAAGCTTCGCCCGAAACTTTAACAACAGCTTCTACTAAATCTTTTAAGAATGCCCCTTCAATACCAAGAATTTTACCATGTCTCGCAGCTCTTCTGAGGAGTCTTCTGAGGATATAGCCTCTTCCTTCATTGTTAGGCATAATGCCGTCACATACCATGAAGCTTACAGCTCTAATATGGTCTGTAATGATTCTGATTGAAATGTCTTGCTTAGGATCTTCACCATATTTTTTACCGGACATACGACAAGTTTCTTCCAAGATAAAGCGAATGGTGTCTATTTCAAAAATGCTGTCTACATCTTGTAAAATACAAGCGATTCTCTCAAGACCCATACCTGTGTCGATGTTTTTCTTAGCCAGTGGATGGTAAACCCCTTGGTCGTCTTTCTCAAACTGTGTGAAGACGTGGTTCCAGAATTCTAAGTAACGCTCACAGTCACAACCTGGACGGCAGTTTGGGTCATCGCAGCCAAATTTTTCGCCTCTGTCATAATAAATTTCTGAACATGGACCACAAGGACCTGTTCCAATTTCCCAGAAGTTATCTTTTTTGCCAAGTCTCGTAATTTTTTCTTCTGGAATACCAATATCATCTCTCCAGATGGCAAAAGCTTCATCATCGTCTTCATAAACTGAAGGCCAGAGTTTGTCTGGGTCTAGTTTAAGTTCGTTGAGTATAAATTCCCAGCCGTAACGGATGGTTTCTTTTTTAAAGTAATCTCCAAAGGAGAAATTGCCTAGCATTTCAAAGAATGTGGCGTGTCTTGAAGTATAGCCTACATTTTCAATATCTCCTGTACGGATACACTTTTGGCAAGTTGCCATTCTTGGTTTTGGCGGTACTTCAAGTCCCATGAAATAGTTCTTGAGAGGCGCCATGCCCGCACCAATCAAAAGCAGCGATTTGTCATTTTGCGGTACAAGTGAGTAGCTGGCTTCAACATGGTGGTCTCTTTCTTCATAAAATTTTAAAAAACGTGATCTGATTTCATTTAAGCCCATTTTCTCCATTTTATCGCCTCCTGTTTTTTCTTTTTTCAAAGTTTTCGCTAGACTTTCCTTGTTTTTCCATTGTACTTACATTAAAAAAACCCCTTGGCATCAGCGAATAGGGACGAGCATAGCCCGCGGTACCACCCTATTTATCGATCGATCACTCAAGAGGTTTAATAAACCAGACTGATAACGTTAGTCGACGCTTGGCTTTTGACCAAGAGCTCTGAAGTAGCTTCGTAGATTGTGTGACCTTGCACCAACAGTCACTCTCTGAGGTTAATCTATTACTCGTCTTCATCGTAGCTGTTTCTCTATTTGCCTATATTAGAGCTATTATATCAGAAGATGGCTGAAAAACCAATATAAAAATCGTTATTTATCCCATTTGCAAAGCAAATCTGGGAGGAAGCGAAGGGCTCGATGCCCTGAGCTCCTTATTTATCCCATTTGCAAAGCAAATCTGGGAGGAAGTGAGTGGCTCGATGCCTCGAACGCCTATTTGTAGAGGGGAACGAAGTGAGCCACGAGACAAAGTCTCGTTAAGAGGTAGACGAACTCGATGTTCGTCTGCGCTTATTTGATTGCAGAAACAATTGTAGCGCCACCAATCATGTAGTCTTCTGTATAGAAAACAACTGCTTGACCTGGGGTAACAGCTCTTTGTTTTTGTTCGAGGAATTCTACCTTAATCTGTCCATTAGGCATAGGTGATACCAAGGCTTTTGCTTCTTTTGCCGAATACCTGATTTTGGCGTAAACTTCCATTGGCGCTTCCAAAGTATCGAAAGGCATAAAGTTCACTAAATCTGCAATAAGTCCAGAAGAAAAAACATCTTCGTTGGTGCCAATCACCACTTGACGCTTGTCTGCGATAATTTCCGTCACATAAGCGGGGTGTCCAAGGGCTAAATTAAGTCCTTTTCGCTGACCTACGGTGTAATGAATAATCCCCTTGTGCTTGCCAATGACTTTACCCTCTTGATCGATAAAATCGCCGCCTTGAATGGGTTCACCCATATTTTCAGATAAGAATCTGCCATAGTTGTCGTCTGGAATAAAGCAAATTTCTTGGCTGTCTCCTTTCGATCCAACACTGACATCGAAGGAAGAAGCAATTTCCCTGACCTCTTCTTTGGAATGGAACTCCCCAAGAGGCATGAGAACGTGTTTCAACTGTTCTTGGGTTAAATTGTAGATGGCGTAAGTTTGGTCTTTTCGCATCTCTTCCGATTTTCGCACCAAATAACGGTCTGTAGCTTCATTGTATTCCACTTTTGCATAATGACCCGTTGCGACCCAATAAGCCCCAAGCTCGTGAGCTTTCTTTAAAAGAGCGTCAAATTTCACATACTTGTTGCAAGCGATGCAAGGATTTGGCGTTCTCCCCATCTTGTAATCTTCTACGAAATAGTCGATGACGTTTTTCTTGAAGATGTCTTTAAAATTCACCACGTAAAAAGGTATGCCAATTTTGTCGGCTACACGTCTAGCATCGTTGACAGAGGATAGAGAGCAACAGCCCCCTTCAATTTCAACGTAGTCAGGATCGTCCGCTTCCCATAGCTTCATGGTGACGCCAATGACGTCATACCCTTGTTTTTTGAGTAAATAAGCCGCTGCAGTACTGTCTACGCCGCCGCTCATGCCCACCACTACTTTTTTCTTGTCTAATAACATTTTTATAACAACCTTTCATTTATAGCCGTGCGACGTGCACCGCCTTAGTATAAGCGATTTGAAAGATCGCATACCTGCAAAAAGAAGAGCTCATATTCAGCTCTTCTTAATTTTATCATAAATGATATTGAAAAACGATTAAAGTTCGTCTTCTTCGCCGTGATCATGATGATCATCATCTGAATCTGGGTTGAAGCCTTCAAGTCCAGCGTAGGTCTTTCCGCTTTTCTTCGCATAATCATAAATAGCCGCTTTGATAGCTTGTTCTGCAAGGACTGAACAGTGAAGCTTAACGGTTGGAAGTCCGCCAAGTTCGTTAACGACTTGCTTATTTGTAAGGGCTAAAGCTTCATCTACTGTTTTGCCTTTAATCATTTCTGTAGAAACGCTTGAAGATGCAATTGCTGAACCACAACCGAATGTTTTAAATTTAACATCTGTGATCACATCGTTTTCAACAGTCAAATAAATGCGCATGATGTCGCCACATTTTGCGTTCCCCACTTCACCCATGCCTGATGGATTTTCAATTTCTCCAACGTTTCTAGGATTTGTAAAATGATCCATTACTTTTTCTGTATACATCGGAATATCCTCCCCAAATTGTTCTATTTTTTAGTCACTTTGTCGTATAATGGCGAATAGCTTCTGAGTCTTGCAACGATTTCAATCAGATTCTTAATAGTGTAGTCCACATCTTCTTCAGTTGTGAAATCACCAACAGTGAGTCTGAGAGAACCATGTGCTATTTCATGTGGCAAACCGATAGCCATGAGCACGTGAGATGGATCTAGTGAGCCCGATGTACAAGCTGAACCGCTTGAACCTGCTATTCCTACTAAGTCTAAGCTGAGGAGGAGTGATTCTCCTTCTATAAATTCAAAACAAATATTCACGTTTCCTGGGTGACGCTTGATTTTATGACCATTCAATTTGGCGTATGGAATTTGTTCCATAATCCCGTTCATTAAACGATCTCTCAATGTTTCTAAATGCTGAACATGAGTCTCAAAGTTTTCGGAAGCCATTTCTACAGCTTTTCCGAAGCCCATGATTCCCGGTACATTTTCTGTTCCAGCTCTTCTCTTACGCTCTTGAGCGCCGCCTTCAATTAAGTTTTGAATGCGTATGCCTTTTTTAATGTAAAGTGCG
Organism: uncultured Peptostreptococcaceae bacterium; assembly: GCA_964404895.1. GTDB lineage: Bacteria > Bacillota > Clostridia > Peptostreptococcales > Acidaminobacteraceae > JBGSUZ01. Next base: position 144,914 of record CAYOLV010000002.1, read on the forward strand.
CCAATGCCTTTAGGTCCATAGATTTTATGTGAAGACATACTCATAGCATCGATATTCATTGCTTTTACATCTAAGGGAATATTGCCGAGTGCTTGAACAGCATCGGTATGGAAAAGGACGCCTCTGGATTTTGCTAGAGCTCCAATTTCTTCAATGGGCTGAACTGTGCCTATTTCATTGTTGACAGCCATAATTGTAATTAAGGTTGTTGTTTCTTTTATAGCCGCTTCCAATGCTTTAAGGTCAATCATACCCTCTCCGTCTACAGGCAGGTATGTAATTTCAAAGCCTTCCTTTGCAAGCGCTTCACAAGTATGAAGAACTGCGTGGTGCTCGATAGTTGTTGTGATGATGTGGTTGCCCTTTGCTTTATTGGCATGTGCAATCCCTTTAATGGCCCAGTTGTCCGACTCACTGCCGCCACCAGTAAAATAGATTTCATCGGTTGAAGCGTTTAAGAATTTCGCAATGGATTCTCTTGCTTTTGTAATGCTGTTCTTGGCGTCTCTCCCAAAACCATGAATGCTTGACGGATTGCCAAAATTTTCTGTAAAATAAGGTAGCATTTCATTGACGACTTCCTGTTTCACAGGTGTTGTTGCTGAATAGTCCAAGTAAATTCGTTTTGACATAACATTCCCTCACTTTATCATTATAGGCAAAACATATTGGTCATGACTTTATTATCATCTTTTAATTGGTTATGATCATCAATCATATCTTGTAAGGTGATGGATTTGACCACATCATTGATGCTGTCTCTCATCTTTTCATAGATCATTCGAGTCACACAGTAGTTTGCGTTGGTGCAACTGTCTTCCGTTTGATCATTGACGCAATCTGTTGGCGCCAGTGAACCTTCAAGAGTGAATAGAATGTCTGCTACTGTAATTTCTGATGCAGGCTTGGCTAACAAATAGCCACCTTGTGCGCCTCTGACACTTTTAACAAGCCCAGCTTTCCTTAAGGGTGCAATGAGCTGTTCCAAATAATTGACAGATATGTTTTGGCGTTCAGAAATAGCAGTCAATGAAACAGGGGTCTCTCCACCAAAAATGGCCAAGTCAAACATAGCTTTTAAGCCATACCGTCCCTTTGTTGATAGTTTCATCTTTCGACCTCCTTTAGTAATCCCGAGTATATAACTTGGAATTCGATTAAAGTATAATATATCCGACTTTTTTTGTCAACATTAAAAATAATTAAGAATATGCCGATATTTTCAATAATATGATTTTGATTAGGAGTGCTGAAAATGAACAATGAATACTTCGCAGAAATGCACAAATTAATTGAAAAAGCCAAAAGTTATGAACGTATGGGACGAGAAGAAGAAGCCCTCAGAACTTATTTGGAAATTCATGAAAAATTCTTTCCAAATACTTCTGATCTATTTGAGCGCCCTGCTATTTTGTTAGAAAAGAGAAAACGGTTTGATGAAGCTATTCGAATTTGTGAAAAGGCAATCAAGCTCATTGGAGAAGGAAAAATTACTGGCGTTAAAGATAACTTCGAAAGAAGAATTCAGCGGATTAAATCCCGTTCTGATTATGATGGCGAATTGAAGCATGGTAAAGCTAATGTCTCTGGAGATAAAAAAGAGCCTTTCAAACTCTTTAGAAGACGCTTCAAAGAAGTAAAAGCTGTTGAAAAAACAGAACCTGAAACGCGGGATAAAGATATGAGAAATGAAGCTGTATTAAAAGAAACACCGACTTCAGAACCGATACGTCACCGCGTGAAACCCATCAAAGAAATGTCCAATGAAAAAGAAGCTGTACCTGAGCCTGCGCCAGTGATTACGCCGTCCACCGTTCAAGCTCCACCAACTACAGCTCCAAAGTCAGTTCCAGACGTGACTCCAACTCCAGTTCCGACACCGATTCCAACTCCAGCGCTTACACTTGAACCCGCCCCTGTACCTACACCCACCCCTACACCAGAACCTGATCAGGTTCCCGTGTTAGAAATAGTAGAGACTGATGACTCGGTGGTTCATAGAAAAAACAGAAGGCAAATCAAGTGGCCTAAACTTCATTTGAGACTACCTAACCTTAATGATTTTAAGCATATGATTGCAGACATTAAAAATTTTAAATGGTCTGACATGAAATTTTTCATTTTTGATTTTTCAGAAATAAAAAATGGAACATTCAAGTTCAGAAAGCCCACAAAATCCGAGTGGCTTGCATTAGGCCTGATTGTAGGAATAATTTTAATTCTTGCTTTAGCCATTGCCAACAAACCTAAATCTCAATTTGAAATTGCCTTCGATACCAGTGCTTTTGAGTGGTCTCAAGATATTACCACAGATCTCAGCGAAGAAAATAAAAAGGACTTGCCACCTATTACTGCCACTATGATTGATACCGCCGTTAAAGAAACTCAATCAATGCCCGGTGTTCGAATGGCTGGGGTAGTGGTTCAAAAAAATGTGGTCGGATTTATTATTATGACTACGCCTGAAGCAGACCGAAGACAAGCCAAGGAAGCTGCTGAAAAAATGATCAAATCCTTGGCAAGTGCAGCTGCAGCTGAAAACAAAGATCTTCGTGGCCCTGGCCCTATTGGTTACGGTGAATTATTTGACTATTATGCCCTTTTAGTGGTTGCAGGTGAAAATTACGACAACTTGCTCCTAAAAGGCTCTAAAAATCCCAAAGCGCCAGGCGTTTATTGGCGGAATGAGGAAAAATAATTGTGTATAAAAAAAGCTGTCAACTACCTTTCGGTATCTGACAGCTTTTTTAATAGCTACTTATTTTTCATCGTATTCTAAATCGTCTTCAAAATCATCGCCACAACAGCAGCAGTTTCCGAAGAGTGATTGACACTTGCCTTTTAAATTCTTAGCAGTCGTTGCAATTTGTTCCCTAGTTTCTGCACCTTCTCTCGGTGCTAATAAAAGTGTTACAATTGCGCCGATGGCTGCACCAATAAGCACCCCTGATAGAAGCATGTTGACATTTTTACGCTTTCTCTCTTTCTCCAACTCTTGAAGTTTGCTTTTTCTAACGACGATCATGGGTAATTCCTCCTTAAATTTATTAAGTCTAGTATAATAAATATTTCTATTTATAGCTGATCTTAATTTGATGTTGCTTGTCTTTATTCAAATAACTGAAAAGCATAATGCAAGCTAGGGCAAACAATATCCTTTCACAACTTTTACCAAAAGTTTTATTGAGCGCATTTTTATTCTCGCTAAATAAATGGAAGTTAAATAAACTGATGTTGAAGGTTCGAATCGTTGGCCCGAACTGAGTAGCCTTTCTAGATGCAATACTGCTGTGACTGTTCCCACTATTGCCCATCATATGTCTAAATCACTCCTTTTCACTGATTATTCCCATTATACTCTGTTTTAAACCAAAAGTCTGTTATAATATTAGCGTTGACAATGAGATAGGAGGTAAATATTTTGGAAAAATGGCGTAAGCTACAAAATGGTTCTGATATTAGAGGTGTTGCACTTGAAGGTATTCAAGGCGAACTCGTCAATTTGACACAAAATGAAGCCATGCTGATTGGCTATAGCTTTTGCAAGTGGCTTTCTGAAAAAAAATCTAGTCCGTCTCCAATGACAATCACTGTTGGACACGACTCAAGAATGTCCGCACAAACCATGAAATCGGGAATTATCGCAGGGATTCACGCTGCTGGTGGTAAGGCTGTTGACTGTGGCTTAGCCACAACCCCGTCCCTCTTTATGAGCACAATCTTTGAAGAAATAAAAGCAGATGGCGCGATTATGATCACTGCCAGCCACTTACCTTTTAACCGCAACGGTTTTAAGTTTTTCACCGCAGATGGTGGTTTAGACAAGCCTGACATTACTCAAATTTTAGAACAATGTCACGAAGCAGAACAAAACAATGCTTGCACTTATAATGAAGTTCAAACAGATCATTACGCTTTAATTGATCGCTACAGCTTGCACTTGACTGAGCTGATTCGTAAAGGCATTCAAGATCCCTTGCATTACGAAACACCGCTAGAAGGTTTTAAAGTTATTGTAGACGCAGGTAATGGCGCGGGCGGTTTCTTTGCAGAAAAAGTTTTAAAACCTCTTGGTGCAGATACTACTGGCAGCCAGTTTCTTGACCCAGACGGCATGTTCCCAAATCATCAGCCGAACCCTGAAGACAGTGCTGCAATGGCTTCCGTTACAGAGGCAACCCTTCTCGCAAAAGCCGACTTAGGGATTATTTTTGATACCGATGTAGACCGCTCTGCAGTGGTTCTCAGCGATGGCTCAGAAATCAATCGAAATAAGCTGATTGCTATGATGAGTGCCATAGTTCTACAAGAACAGCCTGGTTCAACCATCGTTACAGACTCTGTGACTTCAGATGGTCTAGCAGATTTCATCACTTCACTGGGCGGCAAACATCATCGCTTTAAACGCGGTTATAAAAACGTCATTAACGAATCCGTTCGTTTAAATAATGAAGGCATTGAAAGTTCATTGGCCATTGAAACCTCTGGACACGGTGCCCTTAAAGAAAATTACTTCTTAGACGATGGCGCTTATATGGCAGTAAAAATCTTAATTGAGATGGCTCGACTTAAGCAGAAAGATAAAAAGTTGACAGATTTGATTGCATCCCTTTCTGAGCCATTGGATTCTGCAGAAGTCAGGGTCAAAATCTTATACGATGATTTTAAGGTCATTGGCGAAAAAATTATTGAAGATTTAAGAGCCCACGCGGCCTTCTTCTCTGGTTGGATGCCCGTTGCAGATAACTTTGAAGGTATACGCTTCAAGTGCTTAGACGAAAAGGAAGAGGGATGGTTCTTGATCCGAATGTCTCTTCACGACCCAGTCATTCCAATCAATATTGAGTCTAATGTTGAAAATGGTGTGAGAGAAATCGCCTTTAAAGTCTATTCTATTCTGGACAACTATGATTATTTAGATTTGTCAGGTTTTGACAAGTTATTTTTGAAAAAGTAAAATTTAGTTTACATAATTGTGTTATGTAGACTAAGCCAAATAAAAAAGCCTACATTTACAGAAATGTTGTTTTCTGGAATGTGGGCTTTTCATTTTATAGTTAAGTTCGTAAATGAATTTTATACTTAAATTCTTGAAACGCCACTTTCTACAGCTGCTTGAGAAACAGCCTTTGCTACTGCCGCCCCAACGGATCTGTTAAGGGCATTGGGAATAATGTTGCTCTCGCTCAAATCCTTTTCCTCAATGATATTGGCAATGGCGTAGACTGCCGCAATTTTCATAGCTTCGTTAATATCAGATGCACGGGCGTCTAATGCGCCTCTGAAGATCCCTGGGAAAGCCAATACATTGTTGATTTGATTGTCAAAGTCACTTCTGCCTGTTCCAACAATCCTTGCACCACCTGCAAATGCCACATCTGGCATAACTTCTGGTACAGGGTTTGCCATTGCAAAGACGATGGCGTCTTTTGCCATAGAGGCAACCATTTCCTTTGTGACTACATTTGGAGCTGAAACCCCAATAAACAAATCTGCACCAGCCATTGCTACGCTTAAGTCGCCTTTGAGATGCTCTGGGTTCGTTGTCACTGCCAAGTCTTGTTTAAAAGGATTATCCCCTGCATTATCTGTGTCCACAATGCCACATTTGTCGCAAACCACTATATTATTACAGCCGAAAGATTTTAGGAGGGTAATGATGGATGTGCCTGCTGCTCCAGCACCGTTCACGACTATTTTAATTGCTTTCATTTCCTTTTTTACGATTTTTAAAGCGTTGATCAAGGCGGCACAGACCACTATAGCTGTCCCATGCTGATCGTCGTGAAAAACTGGAATATCTAAAATTTCTTTGAGTCTTTTTTCAATTTCAAAACACCTTGGTGCTGCTATATCTTCTAAATTGATTCCACCAAAACCAGGGGCAATCAATTGAACAGTCCTAATAATTTCGTCTGTTTCTTTGGTGTCCAGACAAATGGGATAAGCATCCACATTTCCGAATTCTTTAAACAGAATAGCTTTACCTTCCATTACAGGAAGCGCCGCTTCAGGCCCAATATCACCTAAACCTAATACAGCAGTACCATCTGTTACCACCGCTACCATATTGCCTTTTGCGGTGTATTTGTAAACATTTTCCTTGTTCTCATGAATTTTGCGGCAAGGTTCTGCAACACCTGGCGTATAGGCCACACTGAGATCGTCGCGATTATCGATAGCAACTTTTGACTTAATTTCTAATTTGCCAATCATTTTTTCATGAAGTCTAAGACTCATTTCATTATAGTTCATTTGAAACCTCCACCTTAAATTCTAGTCACGATTATTATACACACATATTAACTATTATACAATATAGTTAGTTTAATATTCGTACTATGCCGAACATTGCTAAGTATTTGTGACAATTGTCCTTCAAATGATTTTCCGGATGCTATATGTCCTTTACAATGATTTAAAAACTGATTATGCTTAAAGCAAATTCATACATTGAATACAATATGCCTCAAGAACCCTTCTCTTTCAAATACTCGGAGGAAATATGGACTATAAAAAAACGATCAGTATCGTGACCAGTTTTGTCGTCATGTTTACTATAGCGATTGCATCTGGTATTAGAGGACTTCTCGTCCCCAACTTTATGGAATACTTTCAGGTCAACAATTATCAGATTGGACTGCTCTTTTCATTAACGACAGCAGTTTCAGTCTTAGCAGCTTTTTTCACAGCGCCCCTATCTGCTAAAATTGGCTATAAGGGTACTGTCCTTGCAGGTTTAGTTTTAAATAGTGTCGCTTTTTATCTGACCTCGCAAACAGATGATTTTCTCTTATTTACTTTGGGGTACAGTGTGATTACTTTTGGCATAACTTTTTCAATCACTTGCCTCAATACCATTGTAACGGTCATTAAGGTTTCTTTTCAAGCAGTCCTCGTCAATATGATGCACTTTTTCTTTGGCCTAGGTGTCACTTTTAGCCAAAAGTTTGGTGGCGACTTCATTGAAGGCGGTCTTAACTGGCAGGACTTCTTTATTGGAATGGCTATTCTTTATGCAATCTGTATTGTTTTGATAGCATTGATTCAGTACCCCACTATTTCAAACAACGGCGTCAAGAATGGTTACAGAGATTTACCCAACAAGAAATTTATCATGCTTATATGCATCGCCTTAGGCTTCTATGTTTCGGCAGAGATTCAAACTGGAAACTGGTTGATTAACTACCTCAACCAAGTTTATGGCTATTCCGAAGGTCGCGGAGGTACTTACACCGCTATTTTCTTTGGTACTTTTAGTGTAGGTCGTTTTCTAGGAGGCTTTATTGCAGAAAAATTAGGCTATGTCCGAAGTGTTTCCCTCTTCTTTTGCGCGGCCAGCCTGCTGTTTGTGGTTGGCTTACTGACAGGTGAATCTGGATTGTTGATACTCGCAGGCTCGGGCTTCTTCTTCTCTTTAATCTTCCCAACAGTAACTATATATGTAGCGAATTTATACCCTAATCACAAGGTGACCGCCATCAGTTTGGTATCAACCGTTTGCAACTTTATGTCTCTAGTGTCTAGTTTTGCAATTGGGTACTTAAATGACTATGTCGGGACTGCCTTGGCGTTTTGGTTAATTCCAGCTTGCTTGATCATGGGAGCAGTGTTATTTATTCTGATCCACAAGGACGGACCGAAGTTGGGCACAGAGGCTTAACATTTTTAATTGTCTCTGAGTTGAACACGTCCGCCTAGATTTGCTTTCCAAATGTATATTAAAAAAGGGATATTCATCCAATTATGATGAATATCCCTTTTTTAATACACATTTCACTTTTTAATACCCGTTTCATCTTTTAGTATCCGATTCGTAGCTCATAATCTCTCGAGTTACAATCTGATAATGCCATCCAAGACCACAATTGCCTCTCCAGACAATTCTATTCGGTCGTCTTCAACCATGGACAAATGAATTTCGCCTCCACGTTTCGAGGCTTGATAAGCCAGCATTTCCTTCTTTCCTAATATCTCCGACCAGTAAGGTGCCAGTATCGTATGAACTGAGCCTGTAACAGGGTCTTCATCCACACCAAACCACGGGTTAAAATACCTGGTCAAAAAGTCATATTTGCCTTCACCCTTACAGGTGACTGCAACGCCTCTGATATCAAACTCCATATCTAATCGTCTTAGTTTTTCAAAGTCTGGCGATAATCTTCTTACTTCTTTTTCAGTGCTTAACTCAATAATCAACTTGTTAAGTTGCTCAGAATAAATAGCCCGTTCATAGTTGCTGATGCCCAAATACCATAACAATTGATCCGATGGTTCAATGTTGCTGTATTTGTCAGACGGAAAATTCATGGTAATACCTTTGTCGCTCTTTCTTGTATACAAAAGACCCGACAAGGTATTGTAAGTGACACAGTCTTTTTCGATGCCATATTCACTGTGCAAGACCTGAGAGGCTGCTAATGTGGCATGCCCGCAAAGTGGCACTTCTATTTCTGGTGTGAACCACTTCAAATGGTACAGTGGACACTCATATTTATTTTCTTCTTCTTTCCCCTTAACCACAAAAGCTGTTTCTGAATGGTTAAGCTCCGCTGCAATTTGCTGCATTTCTTCGTTTGAAATAAATTCATCTAAAATGCAAACACCTGCCGGATTTCCCTTAAAATGCTCGCTGGTGAAAGCATCTACGTGAAAATATTTAATCTTTTTCATGTTGCCTCCTAGTGTTTCCTATAACACTTGGAAAAAATCCAAGGATATACATAGCTTAAAGTAAAGCCCACTGCAAAATACCTAACTATATTGAGGGTTTCAGGGAGTACCGCCTTAAGTCCAACCATTACTGTCAAAACAACTAAAATACCGCTGATCCATTTTCTTTTGCCGCCCTCTCCAAAAGCATGTATGGGCAAAGCTTTAAAGCGATTATTAATGCCCATGCCAAGAACTACTGCTATGAATAGTCCAAATAGCTTAATTTGATCTGGATCTCTAAACCCAATCATGGACACCAATAATAAACACCAAACTGATCCTTTTACTAACTTTGTATGTCGCTCGTAAAGGAAGTGGAATGCAAGAGCAACACATCCGCCCAGTAGCCAACCTGCAAGGACATCGATTGGCCAATGTACCCGAAGGTACAGTCGAGAACAACCAATGAGTAAAAAGATGGAGATGCCAATCACTTTAACCCACTTTTCCTTGTACTCTAAAGCTAAAAAGTTACCAAAAACGGAGGAAGCTTGAGAATGACCACTTGGGAATGAGTAACCCGTTGCTGTGGACGCGTCAATTGCTGTAACGCCAATATTGGCTTGGAAGGGTCTTACCCCTCTCACGCTTAATTTGACAATCCCGTTGAGCAGCGCACTTCCAAGGACCAAATAGGCCCACTTCTCGCCTTTTTTAGAATCCACACACCAATAGAGCCACGCGATAAACATGATGTAAATGGTATCTGAACCCAACTCCGTTATTAACTTAAAGAAAGCTGTTAATATTGGATTTTCAATGGATTGAAGCCACAACATAAACGAAACTTGCATTTTCTATTCCTCGCCTTTAGATATTAATTTCGCCTTCTAAATAGGTCATGATTTTCCCAGAAATTTGTATTTTATCCCCAAGGTCAGAACAGTAAATAGTTCCACCTCTTTTAGAGAGTTGCTTGACCACAAAATCTTTCTTGCCTAATTTTTCAGCCCAATAAGGAACAAGGGTACATTGAGGTGAACCGCCTGCAGGATCTTCATTAAGTCCCATGGCAGGTGCAAAGTATCTGAGGACATAGTCACAGTCTTCACCTTTGGCAGTTATAATGATGCCGCTAGTTTGAATATGTTGAAGCTCTTCCAAATCTGGGTCTAAGTCTTTCACTTGATCCTGATCGTCGTAAACTAATAAGTAATCTCTTGACTTATAAGAGGCTTTAGGTAGCTTTCCAAGGCCTTGAACCAACTCATAGGGCATTTCGCAACGGTTGATTTCATACTTAGGAAAATGCATGGAATAGAGACCCTCTTCTTGCCAAACTTCAATAGATCCTGTTGAAGGATTATTGAACTTCACATGGTCCAGTAAGTCCCCAAAGTGATTGAGAATGACATAAGCAGCTGCTAATGTGGCGTGACCGCACAAATCCGACTCTTTTTGTGGTGTGAACCATCGGATATCATACCCACTGCCGTTTTTAATGAAAAATGCCGTTTCGTACAAGCTGTTTTCACTTGCGATTTTTTGCATGGTTTCTTCAGGCAGCCAAGTTTCAAGCGGAACGACAGCGGCAGGATTGCCTTGAAATTGCTTTTCTGTGAATACATCGAGCTGGTAAATAGGTAATTTCATTTTCATTCTCCTTACGTCGTTTTTAAATCTTTATTTTAGATTGTTGGCGCTTGTACGCGTCAGTGACCAATCCACCTACCAAAATTTTAATGATTGCCGCAATAGGAACCGACAATATCATACCTAACATCCCTGCAAATGCCCCTCCTAAGGAAATGGCTAAAATAATCCAAATCGCTTCTAAGCCGATGTAGTTGCCCATGACTCTAGGCCCGATAATGTTAGCATCAACTTGTTGCAGAATAACAATGAACAGAATAACCCAAAGAGCTTTGATTGGATCGTAAATCAAGGTAATGCCCACAGCGGGAATCGCCCCTAAAAACGGTCCAATAAACGGGATCACATTGGTAAAGCAAATGATAATAGCAAAAATCAAAGCATACTCAACGCCCATCAAGCTGAGACAGATAAATGACAGTGCACCTACAATAAGGGCATCTACAATCAAGCCAGATATGAAACTGGAAAAAATGGTATTCACTGTTGTCATAAAATCTAAGAATTTCAAAGCTTTCTCATCGCCCATAGTTGCAACGATTATGGTTTTAGATAATTTTTTGAATTTTTCTTTGTCAAGCAACCCATAAATGGAAACCACTGTGGCAAATACAAAGGTCATAATGGCCGAGGTAATGCCCACAAAGAAACCAGAAACATTTTTAAGGATGACGTCCGCCCATTTGGTCAATTGTTCTTGAACAGCTAATACTGTTGACTTTACATAGGAGCTGATTTGTGGGTTGTCTAGGTTGAGTGCCTTCAAATCTTCGGAAAACTGAGTCACTTGTCCTGGCAACTCGTTGGCAATTTCCACACTACCCGAAACGATAGACGGAATGACCATATTCACAAACAAACTTACCACTAGCAAAATACCTACATAAATTGAAGCAATTGCAAGACCTCTTTTCATTTTAGTGGCTTTTATTAAACGTTCAACTAAGGGGTTTAATATATACGCTACTGCAAATCCTACAAAAAATGGTGTTAGTGCGCCTATAATTTTTGAAATGCTTGAATAGAGAATGTTCAAATTTGTAGCAATCGCATAGGTTACAATTATGGCGATACTGATGATCGCCAACTTTTTAATAAATGACTTCTGGTCACTTGCCATGTTCATTCCTCCTGAATTCTGTTGGTTTACCTTGTGTTCTCGCAGATAAATTGTTATGCTTTTATAATCAACTTTACCATGGAGGTATTATGAAAATATTATTTGAAGATAAAAATATCATCGTTATTGAAAAAGCCAGCGGTGAAATCTCTCAATCCGATAAAAAAGGTACACCTAGCATTGTAGACGAAATCAATGCCCATATGAAAGCCAATAATGAAGGCAAGAAACAAGCTTATGTGATCCATCGTCTAGACCGCCCCGTTGGTGGCATTATGGTCTATGGTAAGACCAAAGAAGCAGCGGCGGATTTTGGTCGTCAAGTACAGACTGGCAAGCTTCGTAAAAAGTATTTAACCGTACTTCAAGGTCATTTGCCTGAAGAGCAAGGTGAACTCAATCACTACTTGGTCAAAGACGAAGCTATTAATACGTCTCGAGTGGTTGACGCCTCTCACCCAAGTGCAAAACTAGCCACCCTCAGATACAGGATTTTAGAAACTTTTCAGTCTCCAACTTACGGTGAACTCAACTTGGTTGAAGTCCTCTTGATTACAGGAAGACATCATCAAATCAGGGTTCAGATGAGTGCAATTGGCTGTCCAATTTGGGGCGATACCAAGTACAACTCTAATTTTTCAGGCGAAGATGGCTGGTTCAAAATCGCATTATTCGCAGGCTTCCTGAGTTTTTATCATCCTGCTCAAAACAAGCCCCTTAAATTCACCAAAGCTCCAGATTGGTCTATTGAGCCCTGGTCATTTTTCAAAGAAATTGCTTATTAGGAAGCATTCAGTTTGCAGTATTATTTTTAACATTACGTCTCTCTTAATGATACTTCACTTCTCTTGCAACATCCTGAACATATGACAACTCCACTGGATTTTGCATAAGTGAGGCAAATTCTATGGCTTTTGAAATGTGTTCATGGGCGCTGTCTTTAAAGTCTGCTAAGTACATTAATCTTGCCATATGGGCCTCTGACCTGCCCCTGCCCCAATAGCTGCCGGTCAGCTCGTAAACCTCGCTAGACTTGGCAATGTAGTTCAGTGACAGTTCTATTTTGGACCGATGGTAATTAGCAATAGATAAATTGGTATAAATCAGGGCTAGACCGTTTGTCGGTTTAGCCTTTTCTGCGAGTTCCCGTGCAATTTCAAGGGTTGTGGCTGCAGATTCAAAATTCCCCACTGCCATGGCAATTTCTGCTGAATAATTATAAGTCGCCGCTAAGTTAAGGCTGTATTTCATATTATCGTTGCAAAGGGGTTCAAGATACTCTTTAGACAATTCCAAATAGCGCTCTGCCTCTTCGAAATTCTTGCTTTTAATGCAATGAAGCCCTTTTAGTCTCCAATAAATATAAATGAGATCCTTGCTCTCTTCTCGTTTAACTAAGTAACTAAGTTTTTCCAAAGCCTCAGCCATCGCTGGTAAATTTTCGGTTTGTATTTGATGATAAATTTTTTGTAAGATACAATTGATCAACATTTCCACGTCGTCGCTTTTCTCAAAGAAGCGTTCGGCCTTTTCAATAAAGTCTAAACCCTCTTCATATCGACCTTCTCGAATTGCCCGTCTGCCTTTGATATACATGACTTGATAGTCATACACTTTTATATTTTGATCAATTCCAGCCCCTTCTTCAAGGCGCTTCCTCGTTTCTTCAATATCGTCTAAGACCTTGTCCTCAAAAGTTCGTTCTTTTTCAAGTCCATCGTAAAAGGCGTTAAAGACTTCATGCCAAATATCCAAATACATTTTTCCATAAATCACTTGGTACTTGTATTCTATGACAAAATCCCTCGCATGTCTCGCATGATAAATAATATACGGCAAAATAGCAATATTGTCCGCTTTTTTACTGTATTTATCTTCATAATAAAGACACAGTTTTCTATGAATGACCACTTTTCGAGTCTCCGAAATCACATTGAAGACATACTCCTTCAACTTATTGTGAGTAAAATCATAATAAAGGCGAGTGCTTGAAGCAATTTCACGGATGACGTGGTTATTTTTAAGCTCATCAATAATTTCTACAATTTCAATGTCATCGTAAATAGTGATGTTTTTAATGCCGTCAAAGTCTGGATATTCCTTAAAAATAGCCAGAATGTCCAGTACTCTCAAAGCTTTCTCACTAAGTCCCACCAAACGAGATTGCATTAGATCTTCATGTTTTAAATCGGACAAATTGATGTCGGCATTCTTATTGAATAAGTCTAAGTAACTATTCAGCATGAAGGTATTACCTTCAGTTTCTTTATACAAATGTTCCAGCCACTCTTCTGAAACTGTTTTTTTAGAACCATTTTTTAGAAAGGCTTTAGTTTCACCCAATGAGAAAGGGATGAGCTGAATGCGATACAGCCATTTTTCATTAGCGCCTAAAGTACTGAACTTGTTCAGTGTCACAGTTCTCAAATCTCTTGTAGACAGAATAAACATCACATGGTCAAGTCTTTCTCGAATTACTTCTAAAAGTAATTGAATGGAATTCCCCTGTGCCCAGTGAATATCTTCAAAAACCACAATCAGCGGCCGTTCCAAGGTCGCTTGTTTGAGAATATTGGCCATATCTTCCACCAGTTCTCTAAAACTAATTTTTTGTTCTCCTTCAATGCTGTAAGCATCAAAATCATTTTTCCACTTCACGTCCGTCCCCACTACACCGCCTGCAATCAAACGGCTATTGGTCTTGCTTGCCCCTTTGTGTACGCGGAATATTTCCCTTAGGAGAAAGTGCCAAGGTCTAAATGGCAGGTCATTTTCCATGTAGGTACAGTTCACTTTGATGACTTGTACATTTCTATAGGTGTCTACAACTCTGTCAATCAGCTTGGTTTTCCCCAGCCCTGCATCCCCTTCTATGAGGATATGCTTGTAGTGTGCTCCCGTTAAAAAGCGATCCAATTCATCTTTGATACAGGCAATTTCGTCATATCTTCCAAAGAAGTACTCGTGTTTATGGGTATTGTGGGTACGCTCAGCAAAGTTTCTAAGGGTCACAATACTGTCGTAAAGTTCTGTCGTAATTTGATCAGGCACAACCCCTAATTCTTCTTTTAACTTAGCGGATAATTGATTGTAAGTGGTAATTGCTTTGTTGTACTGACCACTCCCCAAATAAATTTCCATCATTCGTCGAATAACGTCTTCTGAATAAGGATCAATACGCATAATGTGTTCCAACATATGGATGGCGTCATCTACGAGTCCCGTGCCTTGATATTCATTGCATTTGTTATATAATTTTTGAATTTGATTTTTTTTAACATCTTCTCGTTTAAATAAAAGCCATTCGCGGAAAGTCTCATCTCCTTTAAAGGCATAATCTCTAAGGAGTTCTAAATCATCTAGAAGAAGGTCTTTCGAGTCCTCATAGCTGTCTTCAAATTGAAAGTAAGCGGCAGGATTCAACGAGACATAGGTATTGTTAGGCGTCAGCAAAAAATCTTCTCCAAGTTCTTTGCGAATCAAATAAAAGGCGTTTCTTAAATTTTTGGATGCAGATTCTTCATCCAACTCTTCCCAAAAAAGAGTTTTAAGCTTATCTCGCGTGGACTCCCCTTCAATTGAAAGGTAGAAAACGATGGCTTCCGCTTTTTTGAGAGAAAGTTGTACTTTCTGTCCATCAAAAAAAATGCCTGGCAAGCCCGTCACTTTGATTCCTGCTTGATTCATAAATCGTCCTCCAAATTATAGCTGTTACAATTATACCACTTTTCAGAGCCTTTAAAATCCTTGTAGAGAAGAAACTTTGTACAAAAAAGCCTCGAAAAAAATTAATTTCCCGAGGCTTTTTTGTTTATTTATGGGTGGTGCCTATTTCATGTATTTATCCCATGCTTTTTTTACTTCACCTGAAACGAGAGACTCGTCAGTCAAATAAGGAAGGCTGATAAAATCTTGTCCGTTTCTGATGTTGTTATATTCTACACAAGTGCTGATAGAGTTTTCATTTCTTGCCCATGCACGTCTTGAAACACCGTTCATAACGTCCCACGGAATCGCACGTTGAATGATTGCGTCCACTCTAAGGCTGCCGTCGAGAACTAATCCAAATCCACCATTGACAGATTTACCGATACCAACACCACCACCATTGTGAAGTGCAATCAGGCTCATGCCTCTTGCTGCATCTCCGGCAAAGGATTGTGTCGCCATTTCTGCCATGATATTTGAACCATCGTAAATATTAGAGGTTTCTCTGAATGGAGAATCTGTACCGCCTGTGTCATGGTGATCTCTGCCTAACATCACTGGGCCAATCTCACCTTTTCTAACCATTTCGTTAAATTTAAGGGCGATATTCATTCTGCCGAGGGCATCTTGATAGAGAATTCTTGCTTTTGTGCCAACAACTAGTTTATTTTTTTCTGCATCACGAATCCAAATGTAGTTGTCCATGTCTTGGAATCTTCTGTTTGGATCAATGGCAGCCATAGCCGCATGGTCTGTTTTTCGAAGATCTTCGTCTGAACCGCTGAGGCAAACCCATCTGAATGGGCCATAACCATAGTCGAAGAGTAATGGACCTAAAATGTCTTCTACATAAGATGGGAAGACAAATCCGTCTAACTCATTGACACCATTTTTACAGATTTCTGTAACGCCTGCGTCGTAAATGGCTTTCATAAATGAATTGCCGTAGTCGAAGAAGTAAACCCCTTTTGCTACCAATGCTTTGATGACATTGTAGTGTTTTCTAAGGGTTTCATCGACTAATTTACAGAATTGAACTTTGTCTTCTGCGAGAAGTCTTGTTCTTTCTTCAAAAGTAATGCCTGATGGGCAGTAGCCCCCTTCATAGACTGCGTGACAAGACGTTTGGTCTGAGAGTAAGTCAATGCTTCTGTTGTTCTCTAAGGCATACTCCAGGAGGTCTACAATGTTACCGTGGAAAGCAATGGCATGTCCTTCACCAAGTGCTTTGTATTTTTCAGCAATGTCAAAGGCTTCAGCAGGTGTTTTCGCAACAGATGAAACCCATCCTTGTGAATGTCTTGTAATAATTCTAGACTCATCTACTTCTGCAACGATGGCAACACCGTTTGCAATTTCAGCAGCTTTACCTTGAGCACCACTCATGCCGCCAAGACCTGACGTGATGAAGAGTTGACCTTTAAGGTCGGCATCGTTTGCAAGACCTTGTTTTCTTCTACCTGCGTTTAAAATAGTTGAGTAAGTACCGTGAACGATACCTTGTGGGCCAATGTACATCCAACCACCTGCAGTCATTTGACCGTAGTTAGCAACACCAAGGGCTGCCGCGCGTCCAAAATCTTTAGGGTTGTCAAACATACCAATCATTAAACCGTTTGTAATGATACATCTTGGTGCTTCAGGCGATGATTTGAAAAGACCTCTTGGGTTACCAGAGTCGATGACTAAAGTTTGGTCTTCTGTCATGATTTCCAAGTAAGCCTTAATGAGCCAGTACTGCATCCAGTTTTGGAAAATCTGACCGCTTTCGCCGTAAGTGACAAGTTCATATGGATAAAGTGCAATGTCAAAATCAAGATTGTTGTCGATCATGACCTGAAATGCTCTTGCTTCTACTGTTCTACCTTTATACGCATCGATTGGGAGACCCTTGAGATTACCTTGTGGTCTAAATCTGTAAGCGTAAATTCTGCCTTTTGTCATTAATTCTTCTAAAAATTCTGTTGCCAACTGCTCATGCCATTCTTCTGGCACATATCTTAATGCGTTTTTGAGCGCGAGTTCCACTTCGTTTTGATTTAAAGTGAATTCTCTTTTTGGCGCTCTTCGAATACCTTCGACAAAGCTTGGGTATTCAGGCAGTACCGGGAAAATATCTTTCAATTTTACGCGCATTGCCTGTTCGATTTGTTGATTGTTGAGCATATTTTCACCTCTTTAAAAAAATTAGCTTGGATGGCTGGTTTTAATATAACATTGAAACGTCAAAAAATCGTCAAAAGTTAGGGAAAAGAAACTTCCAACTGAACAAGGTTTAATCGGCATATCAATCACAAAAGAAAAAAACGCCCACTTGAGAGGCGTTTTTTATTATGCATTAGCTGTTTATTTAGGTGTAAATTCTTTTTTAGGGCCTTCTTTTTTAAAGCCATCGTCTTTTCTACGAATGTCTTTGTTTTTATCTGAATAGAAATTGTCTTTTTTATAACCTGTGCTGCCATAATCTTTTTTATAGCCACCTGTACTGCCAGTAGCGCCATCTTTTTTATAGCCGCCTGTTCCAGTTGTCGCACCATCTTTTTTATAACCGCCTGATGTGCTGTTATAATCTTTCTTATAGCCGCCACCAGTGCCGCTGTAATCCTTCTTATAACCACCAGTGCTACCAGATGCACCATCTTTCTTGTAACCGCCACCCTTGTAGTTGCTGCTGCCTTGTGGACGATCTGATTTATAGTCTTTCTTGTAGCCGCCACCAGAACCACTTGGCTTTTTGTCGCCTTTAGCTCTGTCAATTCTGATTTTATGACCGTTGACACGTGAGTAACGAAGAATTTCGTATACTTCATTGGCATAAGCCACTGGCACTTCAAAGAATGAGAATGTTTCATAAACATCTACTTTGCCGATGAGTTCTTCAGCAAGATTTGTGTCTGACTCAATCATCTTAGTGATATCTTTAGCTGTTACTTTAGCGTTTTTACCGATATTGACAAAGAATCTGACCATGCCATCTTCAGAACTTTTTTCATAAATGCCGTAAAGGTCTGAAATTTTCTTAGACTCATCTTTGTATTTTTCAAGCTCACGCTTAAGCATAGCTGCTGCAATTTCAATAGAAGTAATGTTCTTTTCAGACATACTTTCGATCATGCCATAGTATTTTTCAAGGCCGCCTTCTGAAATAGTGGATTCTAAATCTGAAAGCAAGTCCCCTACTTTAATTTCTTCGATATCTGATGTTGAAGGGATTTCATGACGTTTGATTTTACTCTTAGAATATTTCATAACGTCTTTAAGAAGTAAGAACTCACGACCGCTGACCAAAGTAAATGATTTACCTAAGTGACCCGCTCTACCCGTTCTACCGATTCTATGAACGTAATACTCTTCGTCTTGAGGAATATCTAAGTTGATAACCATTTCAACGTTGTTAACGTCAAGACCTCTAGCCGCAACGTCTGTCGCAACAAGAATTTCAATATTACCCGTTCTGAAACGATCCATAACCAAGTTTCTTTGTTGTTGCTTCATGTCACCGTGAAGTCTTTCACAGCTGTAGCCTCTCGTTTGAAGCTGTGCCACTACTTCGTCTACTTTCTTTTTCGTATTACAGAAAATCAAAGAAAGTTTTGGCTGATAGAGGTCAAAGAGTCTTGTAGATACTTCTACACGGTCTCTGTCATGAGCTTCAATGTAGTACTGGTCAACATTTGTAGCTGTTAATTCCTTATGTACCACTTTAACAAGTTTAGGGTCATTTTGATATTGATTAACAATATCCATAATTTCTCTCGGCATAGTTGCTGAGAACAAAATAGTTTGGTGCTCTAATGTAACACTTTGAAGAATTGTTTCAATATCTTCTCTAAAGCCCATGTTGAGCATTTCATCTGCTTCATCCAAAATAACTGTTTCGATGCCAGAAAGATCTAGGGTTTTTCTTCTGATATGGTCAATGACTCTACCAGGTGTACCGATTACGATTTGTGCACCCATTCTAAGGGCACGGATTTGTCTGTCAATTGGAGCGCCACCATATATAGGAACAGCTTTTACACCCTTCATATACTTAGCTAATTTTGAGATTTCTTCTGAAACCTGAATAGCTAATTCACGTGTTGGGCAAAGAATCAAAGCTTGTGTTTTTCGATTTTTAAGTTGGATCTTCTCAAGCATTGGAATACCAAATGACGCTGTTTTACCTGTTCCTGTTTGTGCTTGACCGATAACATCGAAACCTTGCAAAATTAATGGGATTGATTGAGCTTGTATTGGCGTAGCTTCTTCAAATCCCATGTCTTCGATTGCGCTCAATATTTGATTAGAGATTTTTAGCTCTTTAAACTTGACGACTTGCATTTCATTTAATTCATTTTCCATAAATATATACCTTCCTCATCTTTATTCACTGTAAAACTGTATGGAAAATCGAACACCATGTCCGATTATGTGACGGAATTTAATAACCAAATTACATTCTATAACAAATGGACTCATAATACAAGGTATTTATTTTGATTATGCAATAATTCCTTTGCTTTTTATAGATTAAAGTTTGGAGAAAGATGGTATTTATACTCATGAAGATTTGATATACTTATTATATCCAATTAATTGCTTTCAAAACGAGGAGGCCAACATGATTTACTTATTTCTGGCAGATGGATTTGAAGAAATTGAAGCACTGACGGTGGTGGACCTACTCAGACGTGCAGAACTTGATATAAAAACCGTATCCATCAAAGCGGATCGCTTGGTGATGGGGGCTCATAAAATCCAAATGGTTTCAGACCTTGTGATGGAAGATGTCGATTACGATCAATGCGAAGCTTTTATTTTACCGGGTGGAATGCCTGGTACAACCAATTTAGCCAAAAACAAAGCCCTTATAGATTTGCTGGTTCGCGCCAATAGTGAAGAAAAAATGATAGCCGCTATCTGTGCAGCACCTACAATCTTTGGAGATTTGGGTTTTCTTGAAGGCCGAAAAGCTGTTTGCTACCCAGGTTTCGAATCTAAATTGAAAGGTGCCTTAATTGCAGAGGAATCTGTGGTCAGAGATGGGCATATCATTACTTCTAAGGCTGCTGGAACGGCAGTTGAATTTTCTTTGAAACTGATCAAGCACCTCAAGTCTAAGGAAGATTCAATGAATGTGAAAAGAGCCATTCTGTATTAGCTATGCCTGCGAAAAATAAAAGGATTCCAATGAGGTCTATAATTTGCCCTCATCGGAATCCTTATTTTTTCTAGCGTTTTTTTCTTGTGATTTATTCTCTATATCTTACCTACTGGTTTTCTTATTTTATTCTTTCCTACTGGTTTTGTTCAAGTAATTTTGAATTTCAGCCTCATGACCTAAATCCGTTGGTTCATAATATCTTTTGCCTTCCAAAACTTTTGGCAAGTAAGTTTGTTTCACATAATGACCCTCAAAACTATGAGGATACTGATAAACTTCCATTTCAAAATTTCCAGTGCGTTTCTTTTCCATTCCCAGTGCAGTGCCATCTCTTAAATAGATAGGTACAGGACTGAAATTTCCTTGTTTGATGTCTTCTAAGGCCTCATCTATTCCCAAATAAGATGCATTTGATTTTGGAGCACAAGCCACATAAACCGCCGCTTGAGCCAAAGGAATCCGACCTTCTGGCATACCAATGGTTTCCACAGCTTTAAGTGCGCTGGTTGCAAGTATCAACGCCTGTGGGTCAGCATTCCCAACATCTTCAGAAGCACATATGACAATTCGTCTGGCTATAAAAATAGGGTCTTCTCCCCCAGTAATCATTCTCGCTAAGTAGTGAAGGACAGCGTCAGGGTCTGAGCCTCTCATGGACTTGATAAAAGCAGAAATCACATCATAATGGCTGTCACCAGACTTGTCGTAACTAAAACCTCTGTCTTGGAAACAAGATCTCAAGACTTCTATTGTCAGCTCAATGACCCCGTTTGAAGAAGGCGGTGTGGTGAGACTTGCCAGTTC
Organism: uncultured Peptostreptococcaceae bacterium; assembly: GCA_964404895.1. Taxonomy (GTDB): domain Bacteria; phylum Bacillota; class Clostridia; order Peptostreptococcales; family Acidaminobacteraceae; genus JBGSUZ01. The sequence continues at coordinate 166,000 of CAYOLV010000002.1, forward strand.
GATGGCGTTAAGTGCCCTTCTGGCATCACCTGCAGTCAGGCGTACCAATGCTTTTAAGGTGTCTGCATCTACAGAAAGGCTTAATGCCCCTAACCCATTGGGATCAGTGATGGCGTGGTTGATAATCTGTATCACGTGTTCTTCATCTAAGGGGTTCAGCCTAAACATGGTGGAACGGCTAATTAAGGCTCCATTCACTTCATAATAAGGATTTTCAGTGGTCGCGCCAATGAGGACAACGGTTCCCTTTTCTACAAAAGGAAGTAGAGCGTCTTGTTGGGCTTTGTTAAATCTATGAATTTCATCTATAAATAGAATGGTCTTTTGTCCGCTAAAGCCTAGGCGTTCTTCTGCTCTCGCTACAACTTCTCTAAGTTCTTTCACCCCAGAGGTCACTGCGTTGACCGATTCAAAAGCTGAACCTGTAGTCTCTGCCACGACTCTTGCCAAACTGGTTTTGCCGCAGCCGGGAGGCCCGTACAATATAATTGAAGTCAACTGGTCGGACTGGATCAATCTTCTGAGGAGTTTGCCTTCCCCCATAATGTGTTCCTGTCCAAAAAAATGCTCAAGGGATTTCGGTTTCATGCGTTCAGCCAGTGGGGCTGTAGAGGTTTCTCTAGATTTTCTCATATAGTCAAATAAATCCATCTTCATCACTTCCCAATCCTTATTGTGACAGATGTTTGACTATTTGTAAACATATGTTCGCTATTTTGTGTTCACCTATTTCAACCGATAAAATCGACTGAATTATTTCGCTCTGCGCAAATGGTTTTTAATGTAATGAGTGCTGTTGATAATTTCTCTAGTCGTATCAATGCGGTTCATGGTGTAAAGGTGTATGCCGTCTATCCCCCATGAGTAAAGGTCAATGATCTGCTCAATGGCGTAAGCGGTGCCTGCTTGCTTCAGGGCAAATTCGTCTGACTCATAACGTTCTAAAATTCTTTTAAATTTCGATGGAAGACTGCACCCAGACAGTTCTGTGATTCTTGCTATTTGGTTTTTATTCAGCACGGGTAAAATACCTGCAATAATTGGAACATTGATATTATTCCGTCTCAACTTATTGAAGTATTCATAAAACATATCGTTGTCTAGAAAAAGCTGAGTCACAAGAAAATCTACCCCTAGATCCACTTTTTCTTTAATATAGAGAATATCCATTTCCGGGCTTGGTGACTCTAAATGTCCTTCTGGGTAACAAGCTGCCCCTACACTGAAGCCCTCTCTTCCTTTCACATGACCCACTAAATCTTTTGCAAAGCTGTAGTCTGAGCATTGAAGGGCTTTAGACTTGCCTTTTTCTTTACCATTCTGACTTGCCGCGGGTTTGTCCCCTCTAAGCGCCAATACATTTTTTACTTCAAGCGCTTCCAGCCGATCAAGGGTTTCATCGATTTCAGTTTTAGTGGTTCCCACGCAAGTCAAATGTGCTAAAGCCTCTTTATGATGATGATTTTTGATATAAGAAGCCATTTCAACCGTATTGCCTTTATTCGTCCCAAGGGCTCCGTAGGTCACGCTGATAAAATCTGGGTTCAAGTCCACCAACCCGTCAATGGCTCTGTAGACCACTGAAACGTCTGACTCAGGCTTAGGCGGGAAAATTTCAAAGGAGAGGATGGGCTTTTTTTCTTCAAACAAATTTTTAATAGACATACAAACCTCCTAAACTTCTCTAATAGCTTCTACGGGACAAACTGCAATGCATCGGTCGCAGGATACACACTTGTAGGGATCAAATTGGAGTTCTTTTCCGATTGCCTCATCTTTCGCCTCATTTAGAGAGCTGTTTTCCACTTTTCCTCCCCTAGAGTTTTCCAGCGTTAAAGCCCCTGTAGGGCAAGCTTCACAACACTCGCCACAGTTATTGCAGCGGTCTTTACTAATTTCTAACAAACTCTGTCTAATTTCTGTAGAAACCTCATTGTCACTGAGATAATTCATAAAGGCGCTGATTTCCGATGAACTGCCTTCTACTTCAGCAAAAATACGACCATTCATTTGACCGTTAATACTGGCTTTTAAAATATTGAGAACCACATCGCTTTTCTTAATGGCTTCTGACAGGATGGGTCTTCTAACGTTATTCGAATGGTATTCAATCAATAATTTAGTTTTCATCATCATTCTCCTTATTATGCTATATTTTCTATTTTGTGGCTTTCAAAGAAAAGAAAATAGCGCCCAAAATTTGAGCGCTTTTCATAAAAAAAGCTCTCCCCGAAGGAAGAGCTAAATATTTTAGCGAATCTCATCTTCCGGTTTACACCGCTGGATTTAGCACCTTGCTTTCGCAGGTTGCCGGACGTCATAGGGCCAAGTCCCTCAGTCACTCTTGATAAGAGATATTAAATTCTTAAATCATATTTTAACAAGTTTGAAGCTTATGTCAAGGATTTTTTTATTTCAGCCTATAAGGTCTGTTTGTTTACTGAACCCCAAAACATTTTCTGTCATTATCTATTTGTACTGCTTGTGAATATATGCCGAAGTCCACAGATTAAGCAGTGCGCCGTATTCTACATTAAATTTCACAGCGTCGCCAACTTTATATTTGCCTGCAGCTTTTGTGAAGTCCATGAGCAGATGGTCACTGCTGGCACCAATAATTTCAATGGCTTCGTCGTGAGGAATCAATGCCGATGGGTTTACATCTTGCTTGCCAATGGCTAAAATGGCTCTAAGCATTCTGCCTTTGTCTTCAAATGTAGGGTGATTTCCAAAAGCGTCCATGCCAATAGTACCCTTAGGAAGCGAGTCTTTTTCCTTAAGTTCGATGATCTCTGCTTCAAGGGTGAAGACATCCGTATGAGTACCTTCAATCACGTCACCAAAGGCTGTTTCTCTTCCTAATACAACGGCTTCCCCAAGTCTGAGCAAGTTTACTTCAGGTGGCATGCCGCCCTTGTCTAACAAGTAAAGGCTGCTGGAATTGCCTCCTGAGATATACTGAAGCTTAATGCCAAATTTATTCTCGGCTTCTTTGGCAAGGGTCACCAATTGACCTAAATTGTCAGCGTCAGGCATAACACCGCCGTAACAAGTTAAGTTCACGCCAAGACCTGCAATTTCAAGACCTGCAAGTTTTAATACCTCTTCAAAGAGTTCCATTAAGTTTTCTGGAAGGACCCCTTCACGAAGGTCTCCTAAATCTACCATTAACATGACTTTGTGCTTTTTACCTTGAGCCACTGCCGCTTCTGAAAGGGCTTTCAATGTCACAAGTTCAGAATTTAAGCTGATGTCCACAAACTGAACTACTTTTGCCGCTTCTGAAATCATAGGCAAGCGGAGCAAAACTTTTTCCGCTTTAATGTCTTTAAGCTTTTCTAAATTAGAAACACGGGAATCCGCAAGCATAGTAACCCCTGCGTCTACCATGGCTTGAGCGAGTTTGACATCGCCACAAAAAACTTTGGTGACGGTCATGATTTGAATGCCATGTTCTTGACATTTATCTTTTAAAAATTGGGTGTTATGCTTCAATTTATTTAAGTCTGTTACTAAAGCTGGGTACATGAGTTGCCTCCTCTTAATCGATTTTGAGACTTTTTTTCATAAGAGCTAGTGCTGCCTCGGGATATTCCTTTGAAAGAACCCCTAAGGAAGCCATGATGTAATCATTGTCTACCAGAATAACAGCTTCTGCATTGGGCAGAAGTTTGTGCCCTTTGTTGCTGCGGGCAATGGCTTTCATAATCTCTACCCGATTTGGAAGACGTGTCAATGCACCACCTGTTCCAACGATGTATTTGATCCCTGTTAAGTCTTTGCCTTCTGCCATAGTCTTCTTGCCTGAACCGCCAAACAGGTCTCTAAAGCCCCCTGCGTGTCTGTCACAAGATAAAACGACAGCTTCTTTAGTCATGCGTTCCACAAATTTAAGCTGCAAATCCGTCACAGGAATGGGAACGTGCTCTTCGATCAGCTGATCCAATTGTTCTTCTGTAATTTGTAAATCTCTCATCATTTTTTCTCTACCTATGAGCTCAACCACATTTCTCATATTGACGTAAACCCCAAGATCCCCTTCAACGGTTCTTTTCGCTGCAGGTTCAGGGCTGATCAAGATGCGGTTGATTTCTTCAGAGCCATCAGTCACCGAATGAATATCTGTGGTCGCACCCCCTACGTCGATGGTCATTAAATCCCCAAGTTCATTTTTAAGGAGTTTCGAAGCTTCCATAACCGCGCCTGGGGTTGGAATAATAGGGCCATTGACCAAGTCTCTCACATGGCTCATGCCTGGGGCATGGACAATATGCTCTTCAAAGACGTCTTGAATGACTTTTCTTGTAGGTTCAACATTTAAAATATCTATTTTCGGATAAACATTTTCTACTATATAGAGTAAATGAGTCTTCCCTGCTTCTTCAAAAATGTCTTTTACATCGTCGTGATTGACAATATTCCCAGCGTAGATGACAGGTACTTCTAAATCTAATTTTGCAATGAGTTCAGCATTGTGCAGAGCTGTATCGCTTTCGCCATAGTCCACCCCGCCAGCTACCAAAATAATATTAGGCTTAATCTCCATAATATGCTTTAAATCAGACTTTCTCAGTTTCCCAGCCGTTACATGGTGAATGTTGGCGCCTGCGCCAAGAGCTGCCTCTTTAGCCGCTTTAGCCGTCATGTCATAGACCAGTCCATGAACGGTCATTTTAAGTCCACCAGCGGCGGAACTGGTTGCTAATAGTTCATCATAGGTGATACTGTCAACACCCAGCGTATTTTTCAAATCCTCAATAGCGCTATTGAGACCGATTCTCACATCGCCTTCAACCACACTGGTAGGTGCCTGTCCTTGTCCGACAAATGTAGGGTCTGTGTCTAAGTCTTTAAAAGCGTTCACAACAGTTGTTGTACTTCCAATCTCTGCTACCAGCACATGAAATTTCATAATAGGCCTACCTTCTCCAAAGTCAAAATGGGTGCCCATTGGCACCCATTTCAATCTATTCTAATTGAATTGATTAACCAAGGATTTCTCTTCTGCGTTTTACCATAGCTGTCGCAACGTTGATACCGTGGCTTCCTCTGCCGAAACCTTCGTCCATGCCGTTCTTTCTAGCGATTTCAGGTGTAACCTGAGTACCGCCTGCACAGATAACGATACGATCTCTGATGCCTTTTTCAATCGCATAATCGTGAAGTTTCTTCATATTTTTGTAGTGGACATCATCGTGTGAAATGATGGTTGAAGCAAGGATACAGTCAGCTTTTAACTCAATCGCTGCATCTACAAGTTTTTCAACTGGTACAGATGTACCAAGGTACTCTACTTCAATACCCCATTTTTCAATACCGCCGTGTTTGATGTCGATAATTTCTCTAAGACCAACTGAATGCTCATCTTCGCCAACTGTACCAGCAACAACCATCATCGGTCTAGCTTCTACATCTGCTCTGAGTTCGTCATCTGTTAAGATTTCTGGCTCTGGCGGAATGACCAATTTGTCCATATCTAACTCGAAGCCAAGGACACCTTTAACTTGTACTCTTGTACCTTCTGTTGGATGCATGATTTCTGAGTGAATAACCTCTGGATCTTGCATGTTCATTTTCTTAGCGAATTCAATAGCTGCAAATTCAGCTTTACGCTTAGAAGTTGGTAAGAACACTTCCATTGTTACCACGCCATCGCCTAACCATTGAACTTCAGGTTTGATGATGCTTGAATTTCTGTATTTTTTAGACTCTTCCATTCTGACTTTAACGCAATCTGTATCGTCGAGTTCGTCGATGAATACAATTTTGTTAGCATCTTCAAAAGTACAGCCACCAATTAATTTTGATGGATTAGTTTTAGCTGATGGGTCGTATTGCTCAACGTTGTTGTAACCGTAGTGAGCTGTTACTGGAGCCATGTAGTCGTCTTCTCTTTTGAAGACTTTACCAGCGCCAACGCCACCATCGATTTTACGGGCAATACCGTCGCCGTTTCTTTCAGGGTATTTTCCTGAGTCAACGAAGAAGCCTTTTTCTACTGCTTCGAAATAACCACCAGATTCGATGATTTCTTCTAAGTACAATACAGCTCTTTCTTTAAGATCACGAGTGTTTTCAGCTAAGAAACCATCTTTTTTAAGTTCAACCATTTCCATAAGCCCGTCAAGACCTGCAAATGTTTGTTTAGCTGTGTCACAAGCTTCGATGTTGTACATATGCCAAGGCACGTTTCTGCCTTCATCTGGTGTGATAGTCGATTGAATATCTGCACTTGTAAGTTTAGAAATGAACATGTTGAGAACGTGAGTTACAGTCGCTTCTCTGTTTGAAGAAGTGATGTATTTTGTATTCATTTGAGCTCTCATTCTGTAGCCGTCAAAGAAATCTCTAAGAGCGACTGCATAGGGGAGGTCAAGTTTCATACAAGGGGCTGGAGCTGATGTTGGAGGCACTGTCGACAAACAGATGTTTGATTTTTTCATGCCCACTTTTTCGGAGTATTTAGAGTTGATTGCATGTTGAACCATGAGTTCAGGCATTACTTTCCAAGCTTCTCTAGCTGTAGCGTTGGCGTTATGAGCACCATCGATTTGAGCCATGTCTGCCCATGCCATCATTGTCTTAGATTCAGCTGCGTCAACAAATGAACGAATCATGTTAACGTTTCTGTAAAGAACGTTGTATTGTGGATCTTGGTGAGCACCGTTAACGCCTTCTTCTGCGAACATAACCGCAATATCAGGACCAGCCGCACCAGAAACGTATGAATGGTAATTGATTGGTCTGCCCACTTCATCTTCAATCATATCAAGAGCTTTTCTATGAGCTCTTACTTGCTTTCTAGTGATTGGAATACCACCAGTACCTTGTGGCGTTCCTTCGATCAAGCCATCGAAGTGGGATTGACCTGCTGTACGGATAACCATAATATGGTCAGCACCGTGCCAAGCAGCCATTCTCATGCGACGGATATCGTCTTCAAATCTACCAGAAGCGATTTCAGTTGTAATGGTGTTGTCTGGTTGTGGGTCTAAGTTGTTGAAATATTGGAGGTCACATGGAATGCCGATACCGTTTTTAAGTGGTTCAGACATATCACTGAATTCGAAAGGTCCGATTTTTTGATTAGGAACAGGTTTTCTCCAAGTCCAGCCACGTCTCTTAGGTCTGTAGCTTTCAAGGTCTTTTAGTACTTCTTCAACGTCTATCATCTTATCGAGTTCAAGATTCATTATTTGTTACCTCCCTTGAAGAGTGTGATCGCGTCATCCCAGTGTTTGCCTTCGATAAGCTCAATACCCGCTTGTCTAAGTGGAATGTTTTTTTCTTTTGAAATCTTATAAACCACATGACCAACACCATGACCGATTAAATTGTGGTCAATTGCAGCATTAACAAGGGGTTGTGCTTCTAAACTAGAGAAGCCCATTCTGAGAAGAACTGCTCTTTCAATGGATGGTGAAGTGTGTGTTCTTGCAAGCTCTAAAAGTGGATCTACAACTTGCTCAGTCAAATTCCAAAATCTTTCTTTCAGTTGCGCATCTGTCATATCAGCCAAATGGGCACGTCTTTGTTGAAAGTCATCTTCTCTTTTTAATGAACCTTTCATGTAAATACCTCCATTATTTTTTCTTTTTTATAGGATTTACTTTCTCATTTAAAATTTCAAATTAAAATGCGATTCCAAGTTTAGTCAGTTCATTTTTAACAAAGGCTTCATTGGAATTTGATTCTGCGATTAAGAAGGCCATGCCCGTTTCACTAACCTTTTCAACAGGTCTGTGAGCCACTGCGTTTTTAATGCAAGATTTTTTCAACTTGTCCATGTCTAAGTCAACAGCTTTGATAAAGCTTGGGTCTTTTGGCAAAATAATGTTTTTGCCAGGGACTTCTTCTCTAGGATTGCCAATGATAATTTCAATTCCTCTTTCTCTTGCGAAAGACAATTGAGATTGTGGCAATTTTCCAGCACCAGTGTATTCTGTCTCTTGGACAACGATGATTTGGTCTTGATCCATTTCTTGGGCAATGCTGAATGCCGCAGCCAGAGCTGTATTCCCTGCTGGACCTCTTTCCATGCCTTCGATTTGAGCAAGTGCTTCCGTCATGTAGAAGACTTCCCCTTGGGCAATCGTCACATAACGATCCATGTATCTGAGAGGTCTAGCCGCAGAACGAGGAACGTCTGAACGGTCTGGATATGTTGTAAACGGTACGCCAAATCCAGTATGACCTGTTGTGAAAGCTTTTTTATTGAATTGACCATCTGAAGCCATGTGTAACCCTTCAAGACTAACACTTGCCGCAACAATTTTAGTATTGAGAGCACCGGCTTTGATCATGCCTCTAGCCGTTCCTGTTAAGTTACCGCCACCTGCATTGGTACAAACCACTACGTCAGGGTCTTTGCCAACTCTTTCTCTCATTTGAATGGCCAGCTCGTAACCTAAAGTTTCAACCCCAGCAATACCAAATGGTGTATAGAGTGATGCATTGAAGTACCCTGTTTCTTCAAGAAGTTGAAGGAAGGTATAGAAAAGTTCTGGCCCAACAGACAACTGAATAACTTCAGCACCAAGCGCCTCACATTTTCTAGCTTTTTCAACGATTTCTGGTTGACCAATACCTTTTGAGTCGAAACATTCTTGAACCACGATACATTTAAGACCTTGCATAGCCGCTTGAGAAGCCACTGCCGCTCCGTAGTTGCCGCTAGTTGCTGCAATAACGCCTTTGTAGCCTAATTTTTTTGCGTGATAGACAGCCGTAGCCGCACGTCTTTCTTTGAAACTGCCTGAAGGATTGCCTGCTTCATCTTTAATAAAGATTCTAGCGCCTTTTCCTGCTGGAGCATACTTTCTAGCCAAAGCTGTCAAGTTTTTAAGTTCAAAGATAGGTGTATTGCCTACACTGAATTCCCCTTGAATCTTTTGAATTTCTTCAAGGGTATAGCCTGTTTCTTTCATCATTTTTTCATAGTCAAAGCCAACGCCTTCATATTCGAAATCGTTGTAATCAATGCCTACAGCATTTTTAACAATTTCGCTTTTTCTGGCGATAACCCCTTGATACGACATATCTTTACTCATTGGCTTCACCTCCGAAGAGAATTTCTCTGAGTTGAAGACCAATTTGGTGAAGTTCTGGTACGAACTTGCCAAATGAATGGGAATAAGAAGGTTCCACTTCAACCAAAGTACCTTCTACAATTCTATTGTTGACTGTTTTCACAGTGACTTTCTGTCCAATTTCTCCGTCTGTTTGCAAAAATCCTTTAACCCAAGTTTCTAACGGTACTTTTTTTGTATCATCAGGAACTTGTGGCGCTCTTTGTTCAGAGGTCAAAACCACATTGTGGATTTTTACCCAATCACCTATTTTAGCCATAAGACACCTACTTTCTAACATAAATATGTTTCAGGGCATAGGGGCCCTTCATCATATCATTCGCAATGGGACTGGACCACAGTCGGTTATAGCATCACTACAACCGACGTCTTTTGATCCATTTAAAATTAACTATTTAGTGATAAGGTCTCTCATGTCACCCATGATTGCTCTAGGAACTGGAAGAGTCAACATTGTGTGAAGACCTGGGTTTGCATTGATTACGTGAGGGATCATGTTGACACACATAGCAATTGTGCCAAGACCGCCTTCTACTTCTGGGCTGTTGATCATGTTGATGGATGGTGTACCTTTGATGATGACATAGTCACCTGTTTGTACGCCAACTTGTTCTGGTTCAATTTGTTGTGGGTGAATCATGTCGATTTTAACTTCGCCATCTACCCAGCCTTGACCAGTCATGTTAACACCAGCAACGTCGCCAGCTTTAGCAAAACCGTATGGTGATTTTCTATCTACATCTGTTACGATTGGTTTCATTTGTTGTTCGAATTTTTCTACTTTCCAGCCGATAGCTTCTGCAATCATGCCTACAGATTCATGGAATCCAACGTGACCTGCTAAAGTACCATCGTTTACGCCTTTTTCAAATTCTTCTACTGTAATACCAACGCCTTGCTCTTCCATTACAGCAGGGCCGAATGGAGATAAGCTGTTGATTCTCTTAGATTCAATATGTTCTACGTCTAACATACAGCCCGTCATAACCACTACAAGAAGATCCATGATAAGGCCTGGGTTAATGCCAGTTCCTAAAATTGAAACACCGTTTGCTTTTGCAATTTTATCGAGTTCTTCTGCAAGCTCAGGGTTTTGAGCTTTAGGGAATGCCATTTGCTCTGCAGTTGAAACCACGTTGATTTTCTTTTCAAGTACAAATTTAAGTCTTGGGAAAGCTTTTTGTGTGAAAGAATCTGTTGCACAAAGACATACGTCTGCACATTTTTCTGTAAGCACTTCTTCAATATTTGGATTGATGATGACAGGCTTTCTGTCGCCTCTTGCTACGCCAAGAACTTCGTAAAGATCTTTGCCCACATGATTTTCGCCTCTGTCACATACACCAACAATTTCTACGCCTTTTTTAGTAAGAAGCATTTTTGCCATACCGCTTCCCATTGCGCCTAAACCCCAAATCGCTACTCTAACATTTTGCTTTTCCATAAAAATATACACCTCCACAAGTAGTTGAAAAACTATACACTTTTATATATAGCAATCTCCGTGCCAACTTGAAGTTGTTAGTTCAAAATTGACAGAATTTCCTCACAATCTAGCAAATTTTCTATTTAAAACTCCCACATTATAGGATATTATGTGTTTTTATCCCTCCAACTGCCGATAGACTTTTCAATATTCTGAATATTCATACTGCGTATGCAGTCTAAATGGCATAAAAATACCCTTTATATAGAGAAAGCGCAAAATATTTTGCTATTGTACAGCAAAATATTTTGCGCTTTCTTATTCAAAGTACTTTTTAATTTTGTATTGAAGGTTTTGACGAGAAATGCCTAAGGCTTCACTTGCCTTAGAAACATTATTGGAACTGGCATTTAAAACTTCTTTTAAGATGCCTTTTTCAATTTCTTCAAGATAAGCATTTAAGTCTGAACAGACTTCAAACTTAGGTAATTCAAGACTTCTCTTGTGTTTTAGAAGTTCCTCAACGTGACTTGGCAAATGCTCTTTATTGATGACGTGCTCGTCACTAATCATATTCATAGCACTTTCAATAAAATTTTGAAGTTCTCGGATGTTTCCCGGCCATTGATACCCTTTAAAAGCTTCCAATAGCTCTGTTGAAATCATCCAAACGTCTTTGTTGAGAATTTCGTTATACCTTCGAATAAAATGGTCTACAAGGGTTGGAATATCATCTGCCCGATCCCTTAATGGCGGAATTTTAATACTGATGACGTTCAGTCTGTAGAACAAGTCTTTCCTGAACTGATTCTCGTTCATGAGGCGAATAGGATCTTCATTTGTTGCCGCAATAATTCTCACGTCAATCTTAATGTCGTCTTGACCCCCTAGCCTTCTCACATAGCCTTCTTGAAGGACTCTCAGCAGCTTCGCCTGAAGGTCTAAGCTTAGAGAGTTGATTTCGTCTAGGAAGAGTGTTCCGCCAGTGGACTGTTCAAATAAGCCTGCACGGTCATGGGCACCCGTAAAACTGCCTTTTGTCGTACCAAACAAAATGCTCTCTAGTAAAGTCGGTGGAAGAGCTGCACAGTTTTGTGCAATAAAAGGCTTATTCCACCGTGGGCTTTCAGAGTGAATACTTTGTGCAATTAACTCTTTCCCCGTACCAGTCTCACCTTCTATTAAAACGCTAGAACTGGTGCTTGAAGCACGCCTGCCAATTTTGACGGCATCCATGAGTTTTGCATTTTTCCCAATAATCTGATCAAAAGTATAATATGTTTTAGCGCTGAATTTGAGTTTAGGGTTCCCTGTTAATTTACTTTGAAGCTCCAAAATTTGATCGGACATGCTGTTCATATCCGTTAAGTTCTTTGCAACTTCAACCGCTCCAATCAGTTCATCTTCATGATAGATTGGGTAGGTCGTATTCAGGGTTGTAATTTTCTTACCCACCAAGTTCAAATAATTTTGCATTTGTTTCTGAATTGGACGTCCATATGACATCGCCATTAAAAGCGTACTGTTCTCTTTAGTCCAATCGGGAAACACCTCTAAGAGATGTTTCCCGATTACAGATTCTGCCTCAAGGCCTTCAATTTTTTCCATAGCTTTATTGTAAATCACCGTAAAGCCATTCTTATCGACAATATGGATGCCTTCTTCAATTTCGTGCAAAATATTTTGCATCGAGTCGAAAATAAGCTTTTGGTCCAAAAGGAAGACCTCCTATTATTAGTAAAGTGGATATTGATCACAAAGTGCGTGAACTCTAGCTTTTAACGATTCGATATCTGATTTGCTCTCTAAACAATCTGCAATGATTTCTGCAATTTCTTTCATTTCAGCGTGACCCATGCCACGAGTAGTTACTGCAGCTGTACCGATTCTGACGCCAGAAGTAATGAATGGGCTTTCTGTTTCGAAAGGTACTGTGTTTTTATTGACAGTCACTTCTACTTCCCCTAACATTTTTTCTGCCACTTTACCAGTTAAACCCTTGTTTCTAAGGTCCAACAAGAATAAATGGTTGTCAGTGCCGCCAGAAACTAACTTAAAGCCTCTCGCTTTCAACGCATCTGCCATCACTGCGCAGTTTGAAATCACGTTTTCTTGATAAGCTTTGAAGTCTGGTTGGAGGGCTTCTTTAAAGCTGACTGCTTTAGCTGCAATCACGTGCATTAAAGGACCACCTTGGATACCAGGGAAGATAGCTTTATCAATTGCTTTAGCGTATTCTGCTTTACAAAGGATTGCGCCACCTCTTGGACCTCTAAGTGTTTTATGAGTTGTTGTTGTTACAAAGTCAGCCACATCACATGGATTTTCGTGAAGACCCGCTGCAACCAAACCAGCGATGTGAGCCATATCTACCATTAAGAGTGCGCCAACTTCGTCAGCAATCTCTCTGAATTTTTTGAAATCGATTTTTCTTGGGTAAGCACTCGCCCCTGCAACAATCATTTTAGGTTTGCATTCAAGTGCTTTTGCTCTAACATCTTCGTAGTCGATGGTTTCAGTTTCAGGCGAAACCCCATAGGCCACAAAGTTGAAGTACATGCCTGAAATATTTACTGGTGAACCGTGAGTTAAGTGACCTCCGTGTGATAAGTTCATACCAAGAACTGTATCGCCTGGTTTAAGCATTGCAAAATAAACGCCTAAGTTAGCATTTGCACCTGAATGAGGTTGCACGTTAGCATGATCTGCATTGAATAATTTTTTAAGACGGTCAATGGCTAAGTTTTCTACAACGTCTACGTGTTCGCAACCGCCGTAGTATCTTTTTCCTGGGTAACCTTCAGCGTATTTGTTTGTGAAAACGCTTCCCATTGCTTCCATAACTGCATAACTTACATTGTTTTCTGACGCGATCAATTCAATACCTGTTTTTTGTCTTTTGAGTTCGTTCTGGAGTGATTCGAAAACCTCTTGATCAAAAGCTTCTAAATTTTGATTGTGCATGATGAACTTTCCTCCTCATTAATTTTGACAATGGTAATCATCATTTCGCCGCGCTCAGCGAGTTTTTTATCTCTCTTCTTGATGCGCATAAAACTGATAGACATTCCGACAAGTCCTACTAGAAAACCGTATAATTCTGCATTTTTTGAAATTTGGAACATTTGAAGAACAAACATCGTGCCGAAAATACCAGCGACTAATATAATCAATGGAATGATATAGACCATAAATGCTGCCTTTAGCACTTTACTGTCTTCCATTTCCATGGTCACAAAGTCTCCGACCTTAGCATTTACCAAATTAAGGGCTTCCACCTGTCGTTCCAGATTTTCTTTGCCCATTTGACAAGCGCCACAGTCACCACAAGCTGTGCTTCTGGTTAGATTGACAACTGCAATTTGTCCCTTCAAAGATTCAACAACGCCGATACTAAACATGCTGTATCCACCTTTCACTTCAAAAGCAAATTATAGTGTTATAAAAATATTTTTTACAACACTATAATTATATTAACAATAACAATAATATGCTAGTGTTATCATATCATCTTTAAGGTGAAATTAAAATAATTGATATTATATTCACGCTTATAGAAGAACTCTATGACAATTTATTGTCTTACTCTTCTTCTTTAGCAGGAAGAACTGTTTGTACTGCAAGTTCTAACAACTGGTTTGCGTCTACATTTGTAGGGGCTTCAGTCATCAGGCAAGTCGCATTTTGAGTTTTAGGGAAGGCAATGACTTCTCTAATATTTTCTGTGCCCGTCATGAGCATTACCAAACGGTCTAAGCCATATGCAATCCCACCATGTGGCGGTGTGCCATATCTGAAGGCATCAATAAGGAAACCAAATTTGTCATAGGCTTCTTCATCTGTAAAACCAAGGGCTTTGAACATTCTCTTTTGAAGGTCAGCATTATGAATTCGAATTGAACCGCCGCCAATTTCTACCCCATTTAATACAATATCGTAAGCCTTCGCTCTAACTTTCCCAGGGTCAGACTCTAACATATGAAGGTCCTCGTCCATAGGCGATGTAAATGGATGATGTTTTGCTGCGTAGCGGTTAGCTTCTTCATCGTACTCAAGAAGTGGGAATTCAGTTACCCAAAGGAGTTTGTAGTCGTTGTCCTTAGTAAGTTCTAAACGTTTAGCAAGTTCATTTCTCAAGTTGCCTAGAGCGTCGTAAACCACGTTGGATTTATCTGCTACAAAGACGAGAACGTCGCCTACTTCACCATTCATTCTTTCTACAAGTGCTGCCATTTCTTGTTCTGAGAAGAATTTTGATATAGGTGAAGCAATTTCACCTTCGTTGATTCTCACCCAAGCAAGGCCTTTAGCGCCGTATGTTTTCACAAAATCTTGAAGTTTATCAAGGTCTTTTCTGCTGATTTTTTCGCTAGCCCCTTTGATGTTGATACCTCTAACGTCTCCACCATTTTCAATGGCATCTGTAAAGACTTTGAAACCGCAATTTGCCGCAAGGTCGTTCATGGCCACTAATTCTAAACCAAAACGAATATCTGGTTTATCCACGCCAAAACGATCCATCGCTTCTTTATAAGGCATTCTTTGAAGAGGCAATTCAACATCTACGTCAATAGCGTCTTTGAACATTTTTTTGATTAATTGCTCATTGATGGCAATGACGTCGTCTTGCTCAACGAAAGACATTTCGATATCAATTTGAGTAAATTCAGGTTGTCTGTCTGCACGAAGGTCTTCATCTCTGAAACATTTAACAATTTGATAGTATCTGTCAAAGCCACTGACCATAAGGATTTGCTTAAATAACTGTGGGGATTGTGGAAGTGCATAGAACTTGCCTTGGTTCACACGGCTTGGCACTAAGTAGTCTCTTGCCCCTTCTGGTGTTGGCTTAGTCAATACTGGGGTTTCCACTTCTGTAAAATTGTTATCGTCTAAGAAGTTTCTAGCTGTTTTAGCCAGTTTGCTTCTGAAGAGCAATTTGCTTTGCATTTTTGGTTTTCTAAGATCTAAATAACGGTATTTCAGACGAAGCATTTCATTGGCTTTGTCGTCATCGTTAATATGGATTGGCGGTACTTCTGATTCATTGAGTATTTTTAAGCTGTCGGCAAATACTTCAATTTGACCCGTAGGCAATTGATCGTTTACCGATTCTCTTAACTTGACTTCACCTGTAAGGGCAATAACGAATTCCCCTCTTAAGCCTTCTGCTTTGTCAAAAGCTTCTTGGGACACCTTTGTATCGAAGACGATTTGAACAAGACCCATTTTGTCTCTAAGGTCTACGAAAATTAATCCGCCTAAATTTCTCTTTCTTTGTACCCAACCCATCAATGTGACACGCTCTCCGATGTTTTCTGATCGAAGGACACCGCACATGTGGCTTCTTTTCATACCATTCATTAATTCACCCATGTTCATGCTCCTTTCACTCTTGCCAATATTTTAGGACTTAGTTGGTGCTCAGACAGTCTGGTTGACATTTTTTGCTATTTTTGTGCACAAAAAAGCCCTCAGTCCATGCCTAAGCATAGGGACGAGAGCTAAGATTTCCCGCGGTGCCACCCTAATTGGTAATACCCACTTCATTGTTGGTTGACTCTTTGTATGCTGATGTCTTCAATCAAACTTCCATATCAGGTTTCCACCGCCCCTGACTCTCTTTAATGTTCCTTTGACCTACTCTTTCAACGAGTCTTATGAATTTACTTAATTATAGAAAAATCGTAACGGCTTGTCAACCACTCTTTTTTGCGCTCTATCAACTCGTCCGTTCTCGCCAAGTAATCTTCTAAGCCTTTAGAATTAGAGAACCGTTCAAGTCGATTTTCATCTTTAAAGTAGATTTTGCTGATTGCACCTGCCCCAAGGGCTAAAATGCTATGTTGTTCTTCCATAGTGCGCACATTGTATACACAAACTTCATTAGGTAAAGCAAAGCCTATATTTTCTAAATTGCCAATCATCTGCTTCTGTCTGTACATATAATAAGGCTCATAGCCTGCTTCTAATAATTTTTCAGTGGCTAAACCCACCATATTGGAAACCGTTTGAGCCGATTGAAGATTCATATCCTCTTTCAGTTCATTGAGTTTCGAAGCTCGTTTCACCGCCAAAGTATGAACCGTCACATTTTCAGGCCTCATTCTTAAAATTTTGTCTATGGTATAAACCATGTCAGATTCTGTCTCAGTCCCAAGTCCTGCTATTAAATCCATATTGATATGTTTAAATCCATGAGTTCTGGCTTTGTCATATAAATCATGAATCGCTTGAGCGTTATGGTCTCTGCCTATTTCCACAAGGGTATGGTCCACCATGGTTTGTGGATTGACACAAATTCGGTCTACTTTGAAACGTGACATCAAATCCAGTTTTTCATCGTCTAAAGTGTCTGGTCTGCCTGCTTCTACTGTATATTCAAGAACTTTGCTTCTGTCAAAGTTATCGTCCACACAAGTCAGCAATGTCTCTAGTTGCGGTGCTGTAAGGGCTGTTGGGGTTCCTCCGCCGATGTAAATGCAGTCTACTGTCAACGAGCGCCCTTTTAGATCCATAGCCATTTCCCTAATCTCATGGGTAAGCTGTTCGATATAGCGATCCATCAAATGGCCTTTTTGAGCCACGGAATTGGCTGGAAACGAGCAATACAAACAGCGCGTACGGCAAAACGGAATACAAATATATAAGGAAATACTCTGGTCGTCATCATTCTCTAAAATGGGTTGCTCCAATTTCGCAATGCCTAACATCAGAGAGATTTTCTCTGGTGTGACCCGATACACTTCTTCCAGATAATTGGTAATTTCTATATCTGAACGACTCAGCCTTAACATTTCATGTACCAGTTTGACTGGTCTAATCCCTACAAGGGTGCCGTAAGGGTTACAAGGCGTCATCACTTGGCTGAGAAGGTCAAAGAGATTCAGTTTTAAATAGACTTTCAAGTCTCGTTGAATTCGGTGGGTGTCTCCAAGTTCAGCAAATAAAGTCGTTGTACACCAGGTTTTTCCGTTAAAAGTCAGCGTGCCTTCTATGGTCTTCTCTTTAACGACTTGAGCCACGTTAATCTCATCAGTCTCCCCGTCTGCTTCCCTAGGGATAAAGGTTTGAAACATATGCCCATAGTCATAAGCAAGGTCAAGGTCGCTGTTTTGAATCTTCCAGTTGATCATATTAGCGCACCAAATAAGGGTTTCTAGCCCGTTCTCTACCGATAGTGCTGGCACCCCCATGCCCTGGAAGAACAATCAACTCGTCGTCTAACTTGAGCAATTGATTTTTAATGGCTTTGATCAACTGATCATGGTTGCCGCCGTCAAGATCTGTTCTGCCAATAGAGCTCTCAAAAAGCGTATCTCCCGTAATGACAAAACGGTCGTAAAGGAAGCAAACGCCCCCTTTGGTGTGCCCCGGCGTGTGAAGGACGCGAATAAAACTTTCTCCGAAAGGAATCTTCATGCCGTCTTGCAAGGTCACGTCAGGCGTAAATACAGAGTCTGGGCCGTACATAGTGGATGATAGATTGATCTCTGCATTCTGAGCCATGTAAACGTCTGAGGCGTGCATATAGACGGGCACAGGGTACACAGCTTTAAGTCCCGATAATCCCATATGATGGTCTCCGTGACCATGGGTAATCAAAATCCCTTTTAATTCGATGCCTTTATCCACAATAAAATTGATAATTTTGTCCTCAGAACCGCCTGGATCTACCACAAAACCTTCATTGGTCTCATCGTTGTATAAAATATAACAGTTCATGGCATATACGCCAGCTACAATTCTTTCTATTTGAATCATTTAGAATTCCTCTCAGTCTTAAAATACTTTTTGGCTGTCAAGCAATATGGTCACTGGTCCATCATTGATAAGTGATACTTTCATATCTGCTTGAAAAACACCCTTTTCTACTTTTGTGCCTGTGGCTCTTACTTTATCAACAAAGTACTCATACAATCGATTGGCCTCTTCAGGTCTAGCCGCATTGGAATAACTAGGTCTTCTCCCTTTGCGCGCATCTCCTAGCAAAGTAAATTGAGAAACTGCAAGGAGTTCCCCTTCAACTTCTTGAAGAGAATGGTTCATCTTACCCTCTTCATCTTCAAAGATTCTGAGTCCCATGACTTTATCTGCAATATACTGAACTTCTTTTTCTGTGTCGCCTTCTTCAACGCCCAGTAAGACCATAATGCCTTTTCCAATTGCACCAACAACTTCCCCATCCACACTAACGGAGGATTCTAAAACACGCTGAACAACTGCTCTCATAACTGCCTCCTTACATATTCTTCACCGACAAATTATAGACGTACAAACGCCGCCATTGAAAACCAAGGGCGACGTCATATGAGTAAAGTGATATCCTTAATTGCTGTTACGCTTCACTTCAATGATTTCAGGCATGGATCTGATTTTATTGATCAGCTTGGTCAACTGCTCTGAATCTGAAATTTCAAGAGTTAAATTAATAATCGCAATGCCGTTTTTGGAAAGCTTTGCATTGACGCCAGTCACAACTAGGCTCAAATCTGTAATAAGCACTGTAATTTCCCCTAAGAGACCCTTACGATCTGGCGCTACAATTTGAACTTCGGAATTATAGGAAGTCTTTTGCTCTTTAGAATCCCAAGCCACTTCGATAAATCTATTTTGAGCACCATCTGTCTTCTCGAAGTTGATGCAGTCTGCTCTGTGAATGGTTACCCCTCTGCCTCTGGTGATATAACCTATAATTTCATCTCCCGGCACTGGGTTACAGCACTTGGCAAAACGAACCAGCATATCATCAACACCTTCGACGACGACGCCGTTAGCTGCCTTATTCTTTTTCTTCTTATCTCTCTCCCTAGGTTGATGGTCTGGGTCAAACCCTTCTGCCATTTGCTCTAACAAGCTCGTTTGAGGTTTATTTTCAAGTCGATGCTTTTCTTTTAATTTAGGAACAACCTGATTCAGCATAATACCGCCGTAACCGATTGCTGCATAAAGGTCTTCAAGAACATTCATGCCTAACTTTTCAATGATTGGATCAATCCAGTCATCTTTCATAAGCTCTTTGGGCTGGAAACCGTTTCGCTTGATCTCTTTTTCAAGCATGTCGCGGCCTTCTTTAATATTCTCGTCTCTTCTCTCTTTTTTGAACCAATTTTTGATTTTATTTTTAGCTTGAGTAGACTTAACAAATTTTAGCCAGTCCCTGCTTGGCCCAGAAGCATTATTGGCTGTAAGAACCTCAATGATCTGTCCATTGCTGAGTTGGAAATTAAGTGGTACTATTCTGCCGTTTACTTTTGCGCCCACACACTTGTTCCCAACAGCGGAGTGTATTTTGTATGCAAAGTCTACTGGCGTTGAACCCAGTGGTAAATCAATAACTTCTCCTTCAGGTGTAAATACAAATACCTGATTGGTGAAGAGGTCTATTTTTAATGAATCCATAAATTCTTTAGGATCGGATAAATCTCGTTGCCATTCCATCATTTGTCTGAGCCAAGACAGTCTGCTTTCCATGTCGCCTTGGGAAGCTTCAAGTCCTTCTTTATACTTCCAGTGAGCTGCAATACCATATTCAGCAATACGATGCATTTCAGCCGTTCTAATCTGAATTTCGAATGGTTCTCCCGTTCCACTCATAACCGTCGTATGAAGAGACTGGTACATATTCGGTTTTGGAATGGAAATATAGTCTTTAAATCTGCCCGGAAGTGGAATCCAAAGATTATGAACAATACCCAAAATGCCATAACAGTCTTTGATATTGTCAACAATGACACGAATAGCGGTTAAGTCGTAGATTTCTTCAAAATTTTTATTTTGATAGACCATTTTTTTGTAAATACTATAGAAGTTTTTAGGTCTTCCTGTAATATCACAAGTGATTTCGTCTTCTTTAACTGCTTTTTTTAATTCTTGAATGACGTTATTAATGTTCTTTTCACGTTCTTCACGTTTTTTATTCACCTTGGAGACCAAATCATAATAGCCTTCTGGATCTAAGTAAAGGAAACTCAGATCTTCCAGTTCCCATTTGAGTTTGGATATCCCTAGACGATGGGCAATTGGTGCGTATATTTCAAGTGTTTCTTCTGCTTTTTCTTTCTTCTTGTTATCGGTCATGTATTTCAGGGTGCGCATATTATGGAGTCTATCCGCTAATTTAATCAGAATAACGCGAATATCTTTTGCCATGGCAAGAAACATTTTCCGAAGATTCTCTGCCTGACGTTCTTCCTTTGTATCATAATGAATTTGTCCCAATTTTGTCACGCCGTCTACAAGAAGGGCAACTTGTTGTCCAAACTCTTTACCGACATCTTCCAGAGTGTACTTGGTATCTTCCACTACATCATGAAGCAAACCTGCAACAATCGTATCTTCGTCCAATTCCAATTCTGCCAAAATCAGGGATACGTGTATGGGATGAATAAAATAGGTCTCGCCCGACTTACGAAATTGTCCGCTATGAGCAGACTCTCCAAATTGGTAAGCCTTTATGATGCGATCCAAATTTAAATATGGATTAAATTGTTCAATTTTTAAAATATAAGTCTCTAAATTCATATGACCACCCTGGGAAAACCTTACTAGATTTCTATTGTAAATACTATACCATATTAAAGCAGTATGTTAAAAGAAAAGCTAGAGAATTCTCTAGCTTTTCTTTTAACATATAGATTTGTATACAATATACCACAGATCACTCTTTATGACTAATAGTGAATCAGTGAATTGCAGCGGTAGTTCGCTAGTTTCTTCTGACCTTCAAGGAAATCTAACTCCATGAGGAATAAAAGTCCCACAACTTCTCCGCCTAAACTTTCAATCATTTTAACAATCGCCGCAACAGTCCCACCTGTTGCAAGTAAATCGTCAGCAATCAATACTTTTTGTCCCGGTTTGATTGCGTCTTTATGAATTTCTAAACTGTCTGTCCCATACTCCAGTTCATATTCAAAAGTTAAAGTTTCATAGGGAAGCTTTCCAGGTTTGCGTACTGGTATAAATGGCTTAGAAGCCGAGTATGCCAATGGCGCACCAATTAAAAAGCCCCGTGCTTCAGGCCCTACTACGATGTCATACTCTAAGTCTTCAACTAATTTCGCACATTCATCAATAGCAAAACGGAATGCGGGCCCATCTTGAAGTAAGGTTGTAACATCTTTAAAGTTAATACCTTCTTTTGGAAAGTCTTGAACTTCTCTGATTAATGATTTAAGATTCATGTTCTTCCTCCCGTGTTTCTCAGAATCTTTGCCGCTATTGCGACTTAATTATATTATCAAAAAAATATAAAGAATAAAAGAGTTTTTATGAGCGAATTACCCGTTTTTAAGAGCATTTTTATAAGTTTGTAAAGCGGTGAATAATGGTAATTTTTCCAAATCCACTTTTTGGGCAGGAGTCGGCTTCAAAACAATCTGATCTGAGCTTATTTCTACCAGTTCTGCAGCTTCCATAATAAGAGCACACAACCACTTTTCAACGGTCTTTGGTGTAACTTCTTTGTATTTGCCCTCTTTGACCTCTTTATAAAAATCGATTAAGACCAAGCGGTCTGGAATCCAGTTGGCATAAAGTGCATTTGAAGTTTTTTCTACACCGAGCTCGAATGATTTTTCAATGGAGTTAACCCTCTCATTGTCGCTTAAATCTTCTTTAGGACATATAATCAAATGATATTTCTTATCTTCCAGTGTTCCTAATTGATTATAATGCACTTGAAGTTCTGACAAAACCTGATCGTATACACGATTGTAAAAATAGTAATATCCTTCCAATGTATCAACCGTCCAAACTTTCTGTTCTTCAGTAGGCGTAGGCATTTGCAGATTTACTTCTTTTGTCGCAAAAGCTGCAATACGCAAGGCTTCAGCATTATAAAATTGGGACAGCCCTTGGCTTTTTTTAACAAGGCTCTCTCTGTAGCCCCTGATATCCTTCAATTGAAACTGGATGGTTTGCGTGCCTCTAAACTCGTTGATGTCTATGTGGCAAACCAAGTCCACCAAATCCCCTGGCTTATATAATTCATAATACCCAGATTTGTCAAAAGAAATGGCTTCAAAAGTTCTGACTCCGTCTGCAATTTCAAACTTAGTATACTCTTTATTTTTGCCAATCTGTGTTTTTTTTCTAATTTGAGCATTTTCTACTCTGAATATGGGTCTAGCGTTGCCCATTCCAAAAGGTTCAAGCAATGCGAGCTCTTCTACTAAATCGTAGTTGATTTGACTGACTTCTACATTTGCATCAATTTTAATCCCTGGTGTGAGCAAATATTGAGGTAAATGCGTTCTACAATGGGCTTCCAATTGAGCTTTAAAATCATAATATTGATTCAAAGGTACTGTTAAACCCGCCGCTTGTTCATGACCGCCAAACTTCTCAAACATTGGGGCAAAACAACAAAGTGCTTTAAAAATATCGAAACCGTCAATGCTTCTGGCAGAACCTTTAACCTTTTCATCTGATATGCTGAAGACGATAGCGGGTTTGTGAAACCGTTCTACAAGCCTAGAAGCTACAATGCCGATGACGCCGCTGTTCCAGCCTTCACCTTGGACAATGCTAATATGCTGTTCACCAAAGTCTTCCCGATTTTCCAACTGGGCAATGGCGGCATCCACTATTTCTTTTTCCAATTGTTGGCGCTTATCGTTGGTCTCTTTTAATATATTGGCAATATGCTCAGCCTCTGTTAAATCTTCTGTCGTTAAAAGAACAACGCCTAATTTGGGGTCGTCTATTCTCCCTGCCGCATTGATTTTGGGCGCAAGCATAAATCCTACGTGCCCTGCGGTAATCTCTTTACCCTTTAAATCGGAACAAGCAATTAGCGCCGCCAATCCTAAGTTTTTCGTTTGAGACAAAGCAGCCAACCCGTGTTTTGCAATAATCCTATTTTCATCTACCAGTGGAGCTATATCTGCAATGGTGCCAAAAGCCGCCAGTTCAAGGAGTTCTTCTCTTATGGGAAGAATTAATTCTCCTAGTAACGCCTGTGATAACTTATAAGCTAGACCTACGCCTGCCAACATTTCATAGGGGTAGTTACAGTCTGATTGCTTTGGATTAACCACCGCATAGGCATTTGGAACGCTCTCTTGACACTCATGGTGATCTGTAATGATCATGTCCAGACCAATTTCGCGAGACAATGCGGCTTCAT
The DNA here is from genome assembly GCA_964404895.1 of uncultured Peptostreptococcaceae bacterium. Taxonomy (GTDB): domain Bacteria; phylum Bacillota; class Clostridia; order Peptostreptococcales; family Acidaminobacteraceae; genus JBGSUZ01. The sequence goes on from CAYOLV010000002.1 coordinate 189,647, forward strand.
TGACGGAGGAAATACCACAGTCTACTGTAATCAGAACTGTAATGCCTTCATCCCTAAGCATCTGTATGGCTTTCATATTGAGGCCATACCCTTCTTCATGACGATCGGGTATATAGAATTCAACTGGGTAATCTAATTGTTTAAAGCATTTCAAAAGCAGAGACACGCTGGTAATACCGTCTACGTCATAGTCACCGTATATACAAATTTTCTCTTGATTTGCTATGGCTTTGTGAATTCTTTCGACGGCTATGGTCATACCTTTTAACAGATAGGGATCATAAAGATCTTCCAAATCTGGATAAAGAAATTGTCTGACATTAGTTTTTTCATCTAACTTTCTTGAAAGAATTTTCTTTAATATCGTTGAATAGTGTTCGTTTTCTAAATGGCTTGAGATAGGAACTTCCGCTAGGGAAATCCACCTTCTGTCATTTATGCTGAGCAATGAATTTTTCATATGATTACCTCGTAATTCTATCTTCCATACCCCTTAGGCAAAAAAGAAGCTGAGAAAATTCTCAACTTCTTTTGAATGTCAATGCAAAACAATTACTTTACAACTGTGTCATAGTGCTTATTTTTCTTTTCTTGATAATCCATAACAAGCGCCCAAATTGGGGATGCAATAAAGATTGAAGAGAATGTTCCGACAGTAATCCCCACCATCAATGGCAATGCAAATTCTTTGATAGACTGTACACCAAAGACGTAAAGACCACTAATTACGATTACAGTTGTGAAAGAAGTGTTAATCGAACGCGCCAAGGTAGATCTAATACTTGCATTAGCAAGATCCGCATGGGATTCTTTTTTCTTCTCTCTAATATTTTCACGAATTCTGTCAAAGACAACAATAGTATCATTTATAGAATAACCTACAACTGTTAGAATTGCAGCAATAAATGGTGAATTGACTGGGAAGCCGAAAATTGCATATACAGATATCAAAATCAAAATATCATGCAATAAAGCTGCTATAGCAGAAATACCGTATACAAATTGGAATCTGAAAGTGATGTAAGCCAACATCCCGACCGATGCGATTAAAATAGATAAAACGGCATTCATTTGAAGCTCTTTACCTACCGATGGACCAAATTGTTCACTGTTTACAAAAGCAGAATCATCCAATTTAAAGGCTGTCGCCAATGTTGTAAAGACTTCATCTCTTTTCTTAGTATCGAGAGCTTTAGTCGTTTTAATCATAACTTCAGATTTGTCTTCGCCAATGTGGACAATTTCAGGTTTCAAATCAAAATCCTTGATGACACCTTCAATTTCTGCCACGCTAACTTCTTTGCCAAGATCTACTTGAATCATTGTGCCGCCAGTAAAGTCAATACCGTAGTTTAAACCTTTTGTTAAAATCAAAACTAGACCCACCAACATAATGAGAAGGGACATACCAAACCAAATCTTATACTTTTCTACAATTTTTAAGTTTTCAAATTTCATGATGTCACCTCCTTACGCGCCGTAGAATTTAGTATTGTTAGCAACTTTGAAGCCTAATGACCATTTCATAAGATGCTTTGTCACAACAATAGCAGTAAACATACTTGTCAAAATACCAATCATTAACGTAACTGCAAAGCCTTGAATTGTCCCAGTACCAAAGTAATAAAGAACACCAGCTGCAATTAAAGTTGTTATATTGGAGTCAAGTATTGTTGTCATCGCTCTATGGAAGCCTGCATCTACAGATGCTCTAAGCGACTTGCCTGAACGCAATTCTTCTTTAATTCTCTCAAAGATAATAACGTTGGCATCAACTGCCATACCTACCGATAACAAAATACCTGCAATACCTGGTAGCGATAAATTTGCTTGAAGTGCTACCATAATTGCTAAAACAATTGTTGAGTATAACACAAGTGAAATACTTGCAATAAGTCCTGGGAATTTGTAATAGAAAATCATAAAGGCAGCAACCAAAAGGAAACCGATTTTAGCTGCAAAAATGCTTGTGTTTAATGCATTAAGTCCTAATGTGGCACTGATGACATTAGATTGAACTTCCGTTAAGTTAATTGGAAGAGCACCACCTCTAATTAAAGAAGACAGTACGCTACACTCATCATATGTAAAATTACCAACGATGATCGCCTTCCCATCAACGATTTGAATATTTGTGTAAGGTGCAGAAATAACTTTGTCATCTAATAGAATAGCGATTTGACCGCCGTTTTGAGTTAATGACATAGCAGTTTTTGTAGCTTCACTGAAAAGATCTGTCCCTTCGCTGTCAAACTCAAGACCTACCGCTGGTTTACCGTATGAGTCTGCAGAAACATTTGAATCTTTGATTTGTTTACCTGACAAAATATGTGTCGATGTAAACTCAGACTTAGTCATACCTTCCATAGCTACCGTAGATGGATCAACTAAAACAAACTCTAACTGAGCTGTTTTACCGATTGATTCAATCGCTGAACTAGCATCTTTAACACCTGGAAGTTCTATACGAATACGATTTTCACCTTGTTGCGTAATTTTAGGTTCAGTTAAACCAATGGAGTCAATCCGCTTTGATAAAACTTCTATCGATTGCTTGATTGCCTTATCAAGTTCTTTGCCTTTTAAATCTGTATCTGCTTGGAATACGATGGCGACACCGCCCTCAATATCTAAACCATAATTCATTTCATCCCCAACAGATTTAAGCTCAACCGGTCCTATTTTAGCACCGAAAGCGGCAAGATATGCTAGTAAAGCGATTAGAATAACACCGCAGAAAAAGAAAATTTTGTTTTGCTCTTTCAACTTGAAGCCCTCCCATTATTTATATTCTGATGCATATGATACATAATGCTTTGCCGAAGCTTTTAAACTGAGTATTTCTTCTTCAGAAAGGCTTCTTACTACTTTTGCAGGAGAACCAACAACCAATGAATTAGGCGGTATTTCTTTCCCTGGAGGGATTAGTGAACCAGCACCAATAATAGATTGTTCTCCAACTTTTACACCATCCAGTAGAATAGCGCCCATGCCAATAAGCACACTGCTTCCAATATGGCATCCATGTACGATGGCACCGTGTCCTATCGTCACATCGTCTCCAATGATTGTATCAAACCCTTTTGAACAGTGGATAACCGCATTGTCTTGAACGTTGGTTCTTTTTCCAATAGAAATAGGTTCAACATCACCTCGAATGACAGCGCCAAACCATATATTTGCATCTTCTTCCAGTGTGACTCTGCCAATAATTTGAGCAGTTTCAGCTATAAAATTAGATGAATCATGTGTTGGTTTTATGCCTTTGTAAGGTATGAGCATCGCTTATTCCTCCAACATTTCTTTTGCTTTGAGATATATGGCACACTCAAGGCGTTTCTTTTCCATTTCACACCCTAAGTCATAAGGGACGTTGATGTCATGGTTGAAATTATAAGCATTGGCATGACAACCGCCGCTGCAATAGAATTTCGCCCAACACTCTTTACACTTAGACTTGTTGTAGACATGAGCATTTTTGAAAGATGCCGATAAAGAAGTATCTACCGTACCGTTCATAACATTGCCCATTTTGAAGTCTTCATTGCCTACAAATTGATGACATGGATAAATATCCCCTTCAGGTGTCACAGCAATGTACTCTGAACCTGCTCCACAGCCTGAAAGTCTTTTAATCACACATGGTCCCTGGGAAAGATCAACCATGAAATGGAAAAACTTAAATGCTTTATCAGTTTTTTCTCGCTTCAACATTTCTTCTGCAAGCATTTCGTATTCTTTGAAAATCACTTCAAGATCACTCTCTTGTAAAGTGTAATCATGATGAGGCTCAGAAACGACAGGCTCAACTGAAGTTAATTTGAAACCAAGATCTGCCATGTGGATCACGTCTTTTGCAAAATCTTTATTGAAATGTGTAAAAGTTCCCCTTACATAATAGGACTTCGAGCCACGTTTTTCAACCAATTTCTGAAATTTTGGAACAATAATGTCATAAGTGCCGCTACCGTTTACTGTATAGCGCATTAAATCATTGGTATCTTTTGTGCCATCTAGGCTTAAAACCACATTGTCCATGTTCTCGTTAATGTAGTCCATTTTTTCTTCATCTAAAAGAACGCCATTAGTCGTCACTGTGAATCTAAAGTTCTTATTATTAGCCTTTTCAATGCTTCTGCCATAATCAACCAATTGTTTGACGACTTCCCAGTTCATGAGTGGCTCTCCACCAAAGAAATCGACTTCTAAGTTTCGTCGGCTTCCTGAATGACTAACTAAGAGATCAAAAGCTTTTTTACCGATTTCAAGAGGCATTAAATTGCGATCCCCTTTAAAATCGCCTTGGGAAGCAAAGCAATATTTACATCTGATGTTACAGTCATGAGCCACATGAAGGCACATCGCCTTGATGACAGGCTGTTTATTGCCAAAATGTATATCGTCTATATATTGGTCTGATGTATTGAGTTGGCCTTTCATCAATAATTCATCAATTTCAGAAAGAGCTTCCTGCAATGCTTCATTTTCATATTTTTCTGCTAATGCTTCTAAGGCTGCCTCACGGGATTTTTCAGGGTAAAATTCCAAAACATCATAGATCAAATCATCTACGACGTGAATTGCACCACCGTTGACATCCATCACGATTGCTAGGTCGCCTTGTTTAAACTTATGAATCATAATATCCTCCATACCTATGCAAATGCCCTTTATGGGGCAACTATTTCCTTACACAAGAAAAAGCAGCTGTTACGCTGCTTCAACTCACAGTGCTATTTATTTTCGCACGATTGATTGCCAACTGTGCAAGAAGTTTTACAAGCAGATTGGCAAGAAGTTTGGCATTCACCACAACCGCCATGGGAAGCACTGTCTTTAAGGGAACCGCTATTTAATGTCTTAATGTGTTTCATCTCATACCCTCCTCACATGCTATAGATTTACATCTTATTATAACACAGACACCCGTTTTGTAAAGTATTAGGCTGTTTGAAAGCTTTATTCATTAAGGTTTGGAGCATCTGATTGTTTATAACCATACTTTTGGAAAAATTCTTCTTTGAAATCTAAGAAACGATCTTCCATAATGGCTTGTCGCGCTTCCTTCATAAGATTTAACAAGAAGTGGAGGTTATGATAACTCATAAGTCTCGCAGACAATATTTCATTGGCTTTATACAAATGTCTCAAATAGGCCTTTGTGTAATTTTTGCAAGTATAGCAGTCACAGTTAGGGTCAAGCGGAGAGAAATCATCAAAATACTTAGCATTCTTGATGGCAACTTTGCCGACAGAAGTCATTGCAGTGCCGTTTCTAGCGATACGAGTTGGCAATACACAGTCAAACATGTCCACCCCACGGAGGACACCTTCTAGCAGATCGTCTGGGCTGCCTACACCCATCAAATATCTCGCTTTATCTTTTGGAAGCAGCGGTGCAGTGTATTCAAGAACTTCGTACATGAGGGGTTTAGGCTCCCCTACTGAAAGTCCGCCAATAGCATAACCGGGAAAATCTAATGCTGTGATTTCCGCAGCACTTTGCTCTCTTAAATCTCTATACATACCCCCTTGAACAATGCCGAAAAGGGCTTGTGTTTCAGGGTTTTTATGAGCGTCTTTACAGCGCTTTGCCCAGCGCGTCGTTCTCTCAAGTGAGTTTTTTACATATTTATGATCTGCAGGATAAGGTGCGCACTCATCGAAGGCCATAATAATATCCGCCCCTAGCGCATTTTCTATTTCGATGGCTTTTTCTGGACTGAGAAAATGTTTGCTGCCATCTAAATGAGAACGGAATTCAACACCTTCCTCAGTGATTTTTCTTAAATCTCCAAGGCTGAAAACTTGAAACCCACCGCTATCCGTTAAAATTGGACGATCCCAGTTCATAAACTTATGAAGGCCACCAGCCTTTTCAACAAGTTCGTGCCCCGGTCTTAAATATAAATGATAGGTGTTGGAAAGAATAATTTGAGCTTCAATGTCCTTAAGTTCTTCAGGTGTCATTGCTTTGACCGTTGCCTGAGTGCCTACGGGCATGAAAATAGGTGTCTCTATAACGCCATGGGGTGTATGCAATTTACCTAATCGCGCCCCAGACTGCTTACATTCTTTAATTAATTCAAATCTTACTGCCATATTGCCTCCTAATCTATGATCAGCATGGCATCCCCAAAGCTAAAGAAACGATAAGCTTCATTGACTGCCACCTGATACGCATTCATCACATTTTCTTTTCCGGCCAAAGCGCTGACCAACATGATAAGGGTTGACTCAGGTAAATGGAAGTTTGTAATCATCCCGTCAATCACCTTAAATTTATATCCTGGGTAAATAAATATATCTGTCCAACCACAGCCCGCTTCTACTCGTCCGCTGTCTGCAGTAGAACCTTCTAGAGTTCGTGTAGACGTTGTCCCAACGGTGATAATTCTACCTCCGCTCGCTTTGGCATGGTTAATAATACCCGCTGTTTCTTCACTAATTTCATAATATTCCGCATGCATTTTGTGTTCTAAGACATTATCGACTTTAACCGGTCTAAATGTACCTAAGCCAACATGAAGGGTAATATAAGCGATATAAACCCCTTTGTCTTCAATTGCTCGAAGCAATTCTTCTGTAAAATGGAGCCCTGCAGTTGGTGCCGCAGCTGACCCCGGTGTTTTCGCAAAAACAGTTTGATAGCGCTCACGATCTTCAAGCTGAGCCTGAATATACGGTGGTAGCGGCATTGTGCCTAACTCATCTAAAATATTCTCAAAAATACCTTCAAACTCAAAGCGAATAACTCTTGCGCCTTCATCGGCATAATCCATAATTTCGGCTTTGAGGACACCTTCTCCAAAGGAGAACTTGTCTCCAATTCTAGCTTTCTTTCCTGGTTTAACAAGAGTTTCCCAAGTATGGTGATCTAGACGTTTCAAAAGCAAAAACTCAACTAAAGCGCCGCTCTCACGAATGCCAAAAAGTCGTGCAGGAATAACCCTTGTATTGTTTAATACCAAGCAATCCCCTGGCTTCAAATAATCGATTACATCTTTAAATATTTTGTGGTCAATCTGTCCATTTGCTTTATTGAGCACCATGAGTTTGGAAGCTGTACGGTCTTCAATCGGGACTTGGGCAATTAACTCTTCTGGTAACTCAAAATTAAAATCTTTGGTTTGCATAAAAACGCTCCATTATTTCGTATTCTCTAAAACGGTTCCTGTATAATAATGCTTTAAAATTTGCTCATAAGTAAAGCCTTGGTCTGCCATGGTTTTAGCGCCCCATTGGCTCATACCAATACCGTGACCCCAGCCTTTGCCATTAAATGTATAAGCGGTACCGTTTCCACTGGCTGTTTTTAGGGTCGTTAGGTTGGTGCCATTTGTGGCTTTTAGCCCATTAACAGAGACATTTGAAGTGCCGTTCCCCGTTAGCAACGTGGCGGTGACGCTATTTAACTTAGCTGTGCCACTACCTGATATCGCACTAATTCCGCCAGTTCCCACGGTTCCAGGGCTTTGAACCGTAAAATAATTGGTCTTAAAATTAGCGTCTCCGAAAAAGCCTCTTATCTTATCTTTTTCAAAACTGACATTGCCTTTCGTACCGTAAATGGTTGTTTTTAAAGAACGTCCGTTAACAGAATAAGACTCAACCACCACATTGGTTACATCGCCAATATCATATTTTTTAGCAGTGAGTTTATCTTTAATTTGCTGTGGCGTATAAGTGACCGTCCAAACATCATTAGGTGAACCTATGGAATAGGAGTCTTCAACCCCAACTAAATAGGGAAAAGGCGTACTCCATATATTCTCTGAATTTTCAGTTCGTCCGCCGCTATTTGAATGGAATACCGTTTGCGCCAGTTTACCATTATATTTCAAATAAATCCCTTTCGTCAAGTCAACCGCCGAATTAGACAGAGTAGTTTCCACATTTGATCCTACATAAACTTGACAGTCGATGGTATTACATACGTCGAATCCATATTTTTTATGCTTATTCAGATTAGTCAGCGCATAATTTCGCGCTGCAACCGCTTGAGCTTTCTGAGCTTCTATATGCCATTTAGGCGAAATTTCATAAGGCAATACGCCATAAAGGTACTGTTCTAAATTAACATAATTGATGACCGTTGGATCACTTGCTGCAAATCGCTTGAAACCAATAGCTCCTCTATATTTATACTTGTTAAAGGAAATTTTCCCCTGATCTGCAATCGGTGTAAACATAAAGTCTACTTCTGATGAATCAAATAGCAATTTCACAGCGCCATTGTCCACCACCATAAAGGCAGAATAATTGAATGGCGCCTTTTCAATGTTAAAGGGAGTTAATTGAGTCATAGCCGCATTAAAATTAGACTCGTACTCCGCTTCTGTAAAATAAGCCCCTTTGTAGACACGCCAGCCGTAATCGTAAGCTAAGAACGCATCTGGCGCAGATTCTTTTATACGTTGAAAAACAGGGAGAATAGCTTCATAGGTAGGCATGACGCTACCAATCTGAATGTGGTATTTTCCCTTAAGCTGAGCCGTTTCCGATGTAGTTGTAGATGTAATTGCAGATTCATTAACAGAGGTGCCATTCTTTATTAACACCAACGTTTGGCTGCCTGAAAAATCTACAAGTTTCGTAAAAGATTTCTCGGCTAAAACACCAAAATTAAATCCTGAATCCGAATAAATCGTACTGCTAATTTCCCCTACTTTGCCGTACTGAAGTCCTACTCTAAGCAAGGTATCTTCTTCTGCAAAAGCAGGCATTTGAGCCATTATGCCAAACAATGCTATGGATAAACCAATAGCGTATTTCATGTATTTTTTTAACATTTAATCACCTCTTACGTGCATTTATTCCCAGTCAAGCCCAAAATGTTCATAGGCGAGTTTTGTAGCCACTCTTCCCCTAGGCGTTCTATTGATGAAGCCCAATTGAAGTAAGAAGGGTTCAATGACATCTTCCAGTGTATTCCGTTCTTCTCCTGTTGAAGCAGACAAAGTATCTAGACCCACTGGTCCACCGTTGAATTTATAAATAATAGCTTTAAGAATCTTTTTATCTGCAGCATCTAGACCAAGGGGGTCTATTTCCAGCATGTCCAATGTTTCCATCGCCACTTCTAAATCTACAGCGTCCTTCCCTCTGACCTGAGCCACGTCTCTTACCCGTTTTAACAGGCGATTGACAATACGCGGTGTCCCACGACTCCTCTTTGCAATTTCAAGAGAAGCTTGATCATCAATTTTGATTTCAAGGATTTGAGCAGAGCGTTTTACTATTTTAACCAGATCTTCCATCTGATATAATTCTAAATTACACATGACCCCAAAACGGTCGCGAAGAGGTGAAGTTAATAAACCTATTCGTGTTGTAGCGCCTACTAAAGTAAACTTAGGCAAGTCAATACGGATAGACCTTGCGGAAGGTCCTTTACCAATTATAATATCAAGAGCGTAGTCTTCCATTGCAGGATAAAGGACTTCTTCAACCGTTCGGTTCAAGCGATGAATTTCATCTATAAACAAGACATCGTTTGCTTTCAAACTATTAAGGACTGCTGCAAGATCCCCTGGTCGCTCAATAGCAGGGCCAGAAGTAATTTTGATGTTAACGCCCATCTCATTGGCTATAATATTAGACAAAGTTGTTTTACCCAGTCCTGGAGGCCCATAAAGCAAAACGTGATCCAGAGGTTCTTGTCTCATTTTAGCTGCAGACATGAAAATTTCTAATTTTTCTTTGTTCTTAGCCTGCCCAATATATTCATTTAACCACTTTGGACGTAAGGATCCTTCAATTTCTCGATCGTCAGACGAAAAATCCGGTGTCAAAAATCGATCTGTAATAAACTGCAAAAAGGATCACCTCCCTAAGAAATAGAAACCATAGAAAGCGCCTGTCTGATTAAGTCTTCAACCGTTCCGTTGACATTGCCCATTGCGGCAAACATTTTTTCAACATCTGCTGGTCTGTACCCCAATTGAATCATAGCGTCCATAGCATCTCTTAAATTTTGTTCATGTCCCATCATGCGCACTTCTTCTGCAGCCATTTCAAGGGGCAAAGGTATATTTTCAAGACTTTTACTGAGTTTGTCTTTCAATTCTAAAACAATACGTTGAGCGGTTTTAGCTCCAATTCCAGGAGCTTTTTGCAAGGACTTTACATCGCCCATCATAATGGCTCTAGTCAAATCCATGTAAGGCATTTTGGATAGAACAGACAAGGCCACCTTCATTCCAATGCCCGAGATAGTGGTCAAAAGTTGAAAAACTTTCAGTTCCTCTCTGGTGGCAAAACCACAAAGACCCATATAGTCTTCACGAACAATCAGCTCTGTGAAAAGGGTTACCTCTTCCCCAGGTTGCAATTGGCTTGCTGTCAGTTCTGAGGTCATCACTTTATAACCAATCCCACTATTTTCGACCACTACATATTCTAAGCCTCTATAGGCCATTTTTCCTTTGATATATTCGTACATTAATCATCACCCTATCATATCATAACACAAACAAACGTTTGGTTCATTAACAATTCTATGTCAAATCATTCATAAAGCGTCTTTCTTACTTTAACTCCAATTGTGAATACATTTGTTCTTTGGCAACATAGAAAAAAACACCACCCCGAAAGGGATGGTGTTTTAAATGCGTGTCATATTTTGCTAAAACAATTATTAAGCCGCTTTTGCCGTGTCGATTTTTTCCATGGTGATTCCAGTGAAGCCATAGAAGATCGAAATAAATGGGTTAATCAAGTTGAGGAAACAGTATGGCGCGTAAGCTAATGTGGCTACGCCAAGTGTTCCTGCCATGAATGTACCACAGGTGTTCCACGGAACCAGCGGTGAGGTAAGTGTTCCGGCATCTTCAAGACAACGGGATAAGTTCTTAGGTGCAAGACCTCGCTCTTCAAAGATCCCTTTGTACATTCTGCCTGGGATAACGATTGATAAGTATTGGTCACCAGCAACGATATTGATAACAATAATTGTGATGATTGTAACAAGAACAAGTGAACCAGTAGATTTAGCAAATCTCATGAAGAATCTAGCGATTGCTTCAAGGAAACCAGCTTTTTCCATAACACCACCGAAGCACATTGCACAGAGTATTAACGAAATAGTGAACATCATTGAACTTAAACCACCACGTGTTAAGAGGCTATCAATAACTTCAACACCCGTTTCAGAAACATAACCGTAGTGCATTGCATTGATAACGTCACCCAAGTTAGCGCCTTGCATCAACATGGCAAGAATACCGCCGAGGAGTGTGCCGCCAAAAAGACCAGGAATTGCAGGCACTTTGAAAACGACCATTAAAATAACTAAAACTGGTGCAATTAATAAGAATAAGCTGATGTTGAATTGTGCATTCAAACCATCCAAAACAACTTGAATTGCATTTGTATCTAGGTCATTTCCACCAAATTTAACACCCATGATCCCATAAATGATACATGCAATAATTAAAGATGGACCAGTTGTATAAATCATGTGTTTTACGTGATCAAATAAAGTAGCGCCAGCCATTGCAGGTGCTAAGTTAGTTGTGTCAGACAGTGGAGACATTTTATCCCCGAAGTATGCACCTGAAATAATTGCACCAGCAGTAATTTCCATAGGAATATTTAAGCTGTTACCAATACCGATAAGTGCGATACCAACTGTTCCTGCTGTTGTCCAAGAGCTACCTGTAGCTAATGATACGATACAGCAAAGTAAGCAAGCTGTTACTAAGAAAATACTTGGAGAAAGAATCTGTAGGCCATAGTAAATCATAGCCGGTACAACGCCGCCAATAATCCAAGTTCCAATGATCATACCGATGATCATTAAAATAATGATAGCGCCCATTGACATTTTGATTGTTTCAACCATACCCTCTTCAAGCTCTGCCCATGTGTAACCAAGGCCGAGCATTGCAACTGCAGAAGCCACAGTTGCGCTTAAAACGAGTGGGATCTGTGGTGAACCTTTAAGCACAAAAATTGTGTACATTAAAGATCCGATTAAGAAAACAAGTGGGATAAGTGCATGCCATACTGTTGCTTGTTTTTTCATTTTCGTTTCCATCGTATTCCCCCTAGAATATCGTTTTTTGAGAACCACGCAATTCTCATTTACATTTTAAAGCGCAGTTTCAAAAAAATACAGAAAAATACGTAAAAACTTTATTCAGTTTGTGAAATTTTCTGAAAATAAAAATTATTATGGCTTAACGCTCTAAATGGGTGGATTCATTGGTCATCAGCAAGATATTATCGATGAATTTTTTAACAGATATTTTGCCCCCATTTGCACGTTTCCCCCTAATAAAATCCATTTCTGCTTTAATGTTTTCAAAATCGTAAAGGGAATTGGAATAACGCATGAAATTTTCATTCATATAATCTTCTATGCCCACATTGGCAAGATTGATTAAACCTCTATTTATTGCACGGCGAAGTCTTTGTTCCATCGCCTTAGGGTTATCGCTTAAAAGCTCGCAAATATCCCTTACTTTAAAGTCAAAGGAGCTGATTTCATGATCAATCATATATTCACAAATGACCACAATGTCTTCCCCGCCTTTTTCGCCCATAATGCCTAAACGGCTGAAAACTCCTCTGATGCGCTTGGTCTGATCCACTTTTCCAGAACCTTTGTGATCTTTATGACTAATACCGTGAAACATCTTTTCTATAATTTTGAAATTATTTTCAAGTTCAATTTGCTTAATTAAATTTTCCAATACCATTTTGATTTCAATTCGGTTGAGGGGTTTATGAATATAGAAAGAAACTCCTGACTGATAGGCTTTAGAGACCATTGCCTTATTGGAAACTTGAGAAATCATAATAAAATGGATATTAGGATTTGTTTCTTTTATCGTTTTCACGAGATGGTTGCCATCGACATTAGGCATCAATAAGTCAACAATTACAATATCTGGCGCCTTATGGAGTATTTCTTCCACGGCGTGATCACTGCAAGTTGACGTGCCAATGACATCGCCTAAATTGTATTCTTCAATTAAATTTTCAATAATTTTTACAACAGATATGTCATCATCTAATATATACAGTCTCATTTACTAATCCCCCAACATGTTTTGATCCAACTCCACAACAAAGGTGGTTCCCTTTTCGACCTCTGATTCAACGCTGATGTTTCCGCCAAACTGATTGACCACAATATCTTTAACCAAGGTCAATCCTAATCCTCTGTATATATCCCCTGTTTTCTCATTGAATTTGGTCGAATAACCAGGTTCAAAAATCAGAGGTATATCTTTTTCTTTAATCCCTTTTCCTGTGTCTGTCACAATAATTTTAATTTTTTCGTCTCTGTCTGTAAGGGTCACATGAATGTATTTTTTATCAGATGTGACTCCGTCTAAGGCTTCTACACTATTCCCTATCAAGTTTTTAAGGACGCTCATCAGCAAAAAGTGTTTTTTAATTCGGTAGTTTGCTGACAACTGCTCTTCAATCTCGATGGTGATGGGAAACTCCGTTTTTTCATATTCATAATAGTCGTGGAGCAGCAAAATGAGTTCTCTCAAATCTAAGTAGTCATAATCGTCTTCATGCTTGCCAATTTTATTGATGCCATCAATAACTTTGTTATAATTTTTTTTGATTTCATGAACATCTTTGGCTATTTTCAAAGAAATTTGCTTCGCCTGCTCATCTTCGCTGGCAGCTAGGTGCTCGTAAAGGTGATACGCTTCACTCATGACATCTTCAATATAGTCCATATTTTCTTTCATAAAATAGGTTTCGCTCTTTAGATCCGCAAAAACCGTATAGAATATCCGATACTTTTCGTACTTCGCTTCCTTTTGAAAGACAATCTGATAGTATTTGAAAGCAAAAACTAAGAAACAGGCAATAACCGTTCTGAAGAAACCTACACCAATGAGAGTGTTTATAATCTCAGTGCTGTTGTCCGTCAGAGGGCCAATGCGCAATGTCATTTCAATTAAGTTTGCCGTAAAATCACAAATCCAGACAGAGAAAAACCACTTCAGCATAGACTGATTTTTTGAATGATAGAAAAGAAAATAGAAGAGGATTCCATAGGCCACATCAAATATAAGAATTTGATAATCCATCATAAAGGCATTTGTAATACTGCCATACAACCCTGCACCCACAACACTTCTGAACAGAATGCCAAAAATACCAATAAAAATACTCGTAATAATTGGATTTATTTTTCTGTAATAATAATAGATAACAGGCAGCAAAATAACCGAGACGGAAACCCTGAACCCGTTGACTAAATAATCTATATAGATTTGAGAAGTTAAAGCATCAATAACCGTTATTAACGCGATAATTTTAAATTGATTTTTCCTAGAATTTTCTGGCCACATGGTTATTCTTCCGCTTCAACAAAAATTGGAACAGCGTTCTCAAAACACTTGATTTGCGCAAGGGACACCAGTTTTATGCCTTTATCCTTTACCAATTGTCCGCCTTCTTGGAAAACTTTTTCAATGACAATTCCTACACCAGCCACAGAACCATTCGCCTGTTCCACCAAATCAACAAGACCTAGTGCTGCTCTTCCCATGGCTAAAAAATCGTCTACAATAAGTACATGATCCTTTTCGTCTAAGAATTTTTTAGAAACCCGAACAGTATAATTCTGTGCTTTGGTAAAACTGTAAACTTGAGTCTCATATGTTTCTAAATCTAAGTTTCTAGAAGCTACTTTTTTAGCAAAGACCAATGGGACATTAAACTGTGAAGCCACAGCCATACCAATAGCGATGCCAGATGCCTCGATTGTTAATATTTTATTTACACCGTCATTTTTAAAACGTTCGTAGAATACTTTTCCAATTTCATTCATCAACGCCACATCGATTTGATGATTCAAAAATTTATCAACTTTTAAAATATCTTCACCTACAATGGTGCCATCTTTTAAGATTCTTTCTTGCAATGCTTTCACCTGGAACCTCCTATTTTAAAACAGTAATCTTACCGGGTTACAAAGAACATTATACATAATAAATCCTCGTAATGCATTATCCTAAAATAATTGCACAAAAAAACCGCACTTTTCAGTGCGGTTCTTAAATTATGCCAAAAGCTTTTCTTCATGCTCTTCAATATATTGATTGGTATACAATTTGTAGTAGTGTCCCTTTAAGCGCATGAGCTGATCATGATTGCCGTCTTCTATTACCAATCCTTTTTCGATGACTAAAATTCGGTCACATGAGCGAATTGTAGACAAACGATGGGCAATTATGAAGCTGGTTCTGCCTTCCAATACTTTTTGAAGTGCCAATTGTATCAACATTTCACTTTCTGTATCGATAGAGCTGGTGGCTTCATCTAATACAAATATACGCGGGTTCGCAATAATAGCTCTTGCAAAGGAAATCAACTGCTTCTGCCCAGTGGACAACAAGCTGCCGCCTTCACCTACTTCAGAGTCATAGCCCTTCTCCATCTGAATGATAAAGTCATGGGCATTGACATATTTCGCCGCTTTGAGGACTTCTTCGTCAGTAGCGGTTAAATTTCCATACCGAATATTGTCTTTAATGGATCCGCTAAAGAGATGAGGCGTTTGAAGGACATAACCAATATTGTTATGAATCCAACTCTGAGTTCTGTCTTTAAGGGATTTTCCATCGATTAAAACGTCCCCTTCAGTGGGTTCGTAGAAACGACAGATTAAATTGACAATTGTTGATTTACCCGACCCAGTTTCTCCAACTAAAGCAATGGACTGGCCTTGTTCAAAATTCAAGTTCATATGCTCCAATACCGTTTCCCCCTCTTTATAGCGGAAGGTCACGTCTTTGAACTCAATATTCCCTACAAGAGGCTCAAAAGCGTCATAATTAGGATTGGTCACTTCACCATACTTTTCAATGACTTCTGGTCTTTCTTCGATTTCAGTCGTTGCATCTAGTAAGGTGAAAATACGCTCTGCGGCAACTTGAGCACTTTGCATTTCTGCCAAAATTCTTGCCATTTCTCTCACTGGTTCAAAGAATTGAACTGAGAAGTTAATGAATAGGACTAAAGTTCCGTAAGTTAAAGCGCCTGAAATAACACCACTGCCCCCATTGTAAATCGCTAATACCGTACCAATTGCCCCTAAGTTGATGACAATCGGTTGAAAAAGTGAAGAAAACACAGTGGAGCGAATGGATGCATGTTTCATTTCTTCAGTCAAATCTTTGAACTCAGACATTAATTTTTCTTCAACAACGAGGGTCTTAGTAGTTTTTGCACCAATAATACCTTCATTAATAGAACCTGTAATTTTTGAATTCATTTTTCTAACAACTCTTTGTACATCGATGATTTTCTTTTGGAAGTAGATGCTGACCACTACCAATAAAGGTGCTACTGCCAAGGTAATCAATGTCAACTTGAAGTTGACCACCGACATAACCCCTACAATACCAATCATCATGGCAATCCCCCAAACCATATCGAGGACACTCCAAGAGATAAATTCCCCTAGTTTGCTCACGTCTGAGGTCATTCGCGCCATAATCCATCCGATGGCATTTTTGTCGTAGTAAGACATGGAGAGCTCTTGAATCTTGTTGAAGCCCTTTTTGTGAATATTATAAGACAGTCCTACTTCAATTTTACCCCCATAAGTAATAAAGGTGTAAATGGTGAAGCCCAGTGCAACAATTAAGATGGCATAAACAGCAATATAATATTCAATACCGACTAAAGTTTTGCCCACAATAAATTTATCGATTGCAAGTTTCGTCATGTAACTCATGGTGACATCGATGACTGCTGTAATGATTGCAAAAATACTGAGAATGATGAGTTCTTTTTTAAAGACCAATATTTCAGGCATGAGTTTCAGCCATACACTTTTATCAAATTTTTTCTTTGGTTCTTTTACCTGTTTTTCCTTTTTCATAAAAACACCTCCTAGGCGCCGATGTTGTCTAATCCTACAAGGTTTTGGATCTCCCAAATGCGTTTGTAGAGCCCTTCCTGTTCGATCAGTTTGTCATGACTGTCAAATGCTGTGATTTCACCATTTTCAATGACCAAAATTCTGTCAGTCTCAGCTAATGTATTGATACGATGAGACATGATGAGTGTTGTTGTTTCGCTATGTGATTTTTTAAGTGACTCTCTAATCATACGGTCTGTTTCAGTGTCTACCGCGCTGAGTGAGTCGTCAAAAATCATCACTGGCAAGGATTGCATTATAGTTCTAGCAATTGCCACACGTTGTCTTTGACCGCCAGAAAGGGATACCCCTTTTTCTCCTACAATGGTTTCATACTGTTCTTCAAAATCTAAAATATTGTGATGAAGGGTCGCAACTTTTGCCGCTTCTACCACTTCATTCATGTCCCAAGACTCTTGCTTAATGGCGATGTTGTCTTGAATAGACTTCGCATATAAGAAGGTTTCTTGAAGCACCAATCCAATATTTTTGCGCAGCCATTGTTTCTTAATGTCTTTAACATTGATGCCATCAATTTCTATGACACCTTCATTTGCGTCGTAGAGACGTGTCATTAAATAGCCCAGAGTAGATTTACCAGAACCTGTAGGTCCTAAAATACCAATGGTTTCTCCCGCTTTAATCGCAAAGGAAATGTCTTTTATAATTTCACGACTTTCATCATATTGGAAAGAAACATTTTTAAACTCGATATTCCCTTTGATAACCGGTTCCAAAGTCCCATCGTCTACACTGTCCAGAGTAGTTTCTAATATTTCGCTGATTCGATTGACCGAAACTAAGGATTTCCCAAATTCGCTCAGCACCCGCCCTAAAATTCTAACTGGAAAAAGGAGCATGCCTTCATATGTAATGAAAGCAAAGACCACGCCTATAGTCAGCGTTCCTTGATAGCACCAAACAGATCCGAAAACTACCACTAGGGCAATTTGAGTGAAACACATGAGGTCTGACATAGACCAGTAGCAGGCGAAACTCTGTATCAAACTTTGAACTTTGTTTCTCAAATCTGAATTTACATCTTCAAAGCGTTCAATTTCATAAGGTTCACGTCCAAAGGCCTTTACGACCTTAATGCCGTTTAAATTTTCTTGTAAAACAGAAGAAAGTTTCCCCTCTGCTTCGTCGCAGACTTTAAATTTCTTCTTAATATTAAAGAAGAAGTAGAATGAGAAGCCTACAATAATTGGTATCAGTGATAAGGCCACCAATGTCAACTTAGGACTCATAGAGAACATCATAGCCGCTACTACGCCAACCATAATGAAAATATTGGCCACTTCTACTATTTGAACCGATAAGAATCTTCTAATGGTCTCTACATCCGATGTGGCTCTTTGAATTAAATCACCCGTGTCATGTGTGGAATAAAAATCGTATCTCACATGTTGTAAATGATCCATGATTTTATCTTTAATGCCCTTGGCAATTCTTTCAGAAGAAAAGGCACTTGCCCATCCTTTTAAAAAGATAAAAATACCTCTGAACAGGGTTAGCCCTAAAATGGCTAAACATGCCCCTAATAATGTTCTTCCAGTCACCATGGTGACCCAGTTGTTGTCAACGGTCGAGTTGCCGCTGATCAAATCGTCGATGACGTACCGAATAACAATGGGTACCGATAAGGATGCCACCGTGGCTAAGAAAACGGAGACCATAGCCACAAAATAGACCAGTCCGTTACCACGCATAAATTTGAATAATTGCTTGATGTTTTTCATAAATCCCCCTCCTTGCAAAACACTGCATTCATAACTTGCCACAATACAAAAAGACACAGACCTAGGTCTGTGTCCATATTAAAGGCACAAAAAAACCAGAGATCTACCTCTGGCTGAATGCAATATTAGATTAACCTCTAAAAATTCCTTGCATAACTAGTCCACAGGCTGCAAAATGCATATTCTATTATAAGTGCCATTGACCATACTGCTTTCATTTCTCAATCTCATTTTGCTGCCTCCTTTCTAAATTTAATTACACGCTCATTCTATAACATGATTTTTACAATTTCAATCATTTTTTTCCATATGTAATACAGTTGTAATAAAAAAAAGTACGTTCAAGTTAATTTGAACGTACTAATAAACATATGGTTTTTAAATTCATTTTTGCATTTGATTTTTTTTTTCAGCTTTTAGTCTTTAACCGTTTTCATATTCAACAGGTTAAAAGATGCAACCGCAAAAATAATCATCGCCCCACTAATGAGCTTGGTCACAGGAATGTTCTCTCCCAGTATGAAATAGGCCAAGATCAAGGAAAATACAGGCACTAAATTGATGAAAATATTGGTTTTGGCAGGTCCTATTTTTTGAATAGATTCTTGCTGAATCCAATACCCCAAGACCGAAGCAAAGAAGGCCATGTATAAGGCCGACGCCCAAGCAACAGGTGCGGCGTGCAGTGATTGCTCCACTAAGCCCTCAGCGAGTGCAAAGGGAAATACCATTAGGGTGCAAGTCAAGAAAGCGTAAGCCGTCATGACAATCGGCTTAAAGAGGTGAATATACTTCTTCACCAGTATAGAATACGCTGCCCAACATAAGACGGCAACAATCATAATCAATTCGCCAATGTTACGCTGCATGTCTAGTAAAGTATCTAACTGCCAGTTGGTAATGGTCAGGGCGACACCAAGCAATGCTAATAATAGCAGCCCAATTTTACCTAGGCTGAGCTTTTCTTTATAAAAGATGCTTAAAAGAATTGCCGTCATAATAGGATTGGTCGCCGCTAACATAGAGGCACTGGAAGCAGACGTAAATTTAAGCGCCGTAAAGAAGAAAAAGTGATAACCCGTCATGCCGACAAAACCTAAAATGATTGCGGCTTTCCACTGGGCTTTGCTTAATTTTAAATCTGCCTTTGAAGTCATTAACAAGATTGGAAAGAGAATCACCGTCGCAAAAAAGAACCGATAAAAGGTCAACGACCAAGGTCCAAAACTGGTTATACTGCTCTTCCCTGCAATAAATGCCCCTGCCCAAAACACGCAGGCCACAATCATGGCTATATAATTTTTCATTGGAGATCCTCCAATTATTTGACGTAAGTCCCACCTATTAAATTAAGGGCACAGTCGTTGGCATTTTTATAAACTTCAGCTTCGTTCAGCGTCAATAATGTGTAGTCTTTCATGACCCATTTTCCATTGATCATGACATTTCTCACGTCTGAAGCTTGAGCGCTGTACACCAAAGAGGCAGTCATATTAAATCTTGGGAAGAAATGAGGCTTATTCAAATCAATCATGATTAAATCTGCCAAATAACCTTCTTTGATCATGCCCACTCTATCTTCTAAGCCAAGTGCCTTCGCCCCATTTACTGTAGCCATTTCTAAAGCTTTATAAGCCGGAATGCAAGTGGGTTCTTGATTGGCTGCTTTATGGATCATTGCTGCTAAGTGCATTTCTTCAAACATGTTCAAGTTGTTATTGCTTGAAGACCCATCTGTTCCTAAAGCCACATTGACCCCTGCATCTATCATCTTTTGAATAGGTGCAAAGCCATTGCCTAACTTTAAGTTAGAGCCTGGATTGTGAACCACGTTGACTTTCTTCTCTGCCATTAAGGCGATGTCTTCGTCTGAAACGTGTACACAATGGGCTGCAATCGTTGGGTATTGGAATAGTCCCAATGAATCCACATAGGCGATTGGAGACATGCCCTTGTCTGTATAAGAGTCAGCCACTTCTTTGCTGGTTTCAGACAAGTGAATATGCATTCTATGTTTAGGTTCCTGATTGATTTCGATGATGCTCTCTAAAAAGGCTTGGTCACAGCTATAAGGTGCATGCGGCGCAATATCCACTTGGATTCTGCCCTCAGCTTGATTATGCCATTGCTTGTGGAAGACCAAGCTGTCTCTTAGCTTCTCGCCTCCAACGACAGCGTCTCCAACCATACCTCTTGAAAGGTTAGCACGAATGCCCGTCTCTTCTACGACTTTCGCCACTTCGTCCATAAAGAAATACATGTCTGCAAAAGTGGTCACACCGCCTCTGATCATTTCAGCAACGCTGAGTTTTGAACCCCAGTAAACATCGTTTCCAGTTAATTTGTCTTCGATTGGCCAGATTTTTTCCGTGAGCCAAGGCCAGAAAGGCAAATCGTCTGCATAGTTTCTAAACAAACTCATGGCGATATGTGTATGGGCGTTAATTAAACCCGGCATGACCAAATAGTTGTCTGCTTCAAGGGTTTCATCCGCTACAAAACCAGCAGGTGCGCTGCCTATGCCAACAATCTTTTCGTTATCTATATAGAGATCTGTTTTATTTTTAACTTGATCGCCGTCTGCCATAGTCAGAACATAAGCGTTTTGAATTTTAATTTTCAACGTGGTCACTCCTTTATCTGGTACGGTTAATTTTAAACTTAAACACTTCAGGATTGAAGTAGTCTAATGAATAGAGCACTGCTCTGCCTTCACGGTCGTAGTGAATTTGATGCAGCAAAATGTACATTGAATCTTCGCTAACGCCCAACTCTTCAATCATTTCTTGAGTGGGTGTCGTCGGTAAAATATATGAAACAGCACTTTCAACAAAAATGCCAAACTCATTTTCTAAGTAAGAAAACATGGACTGGTCTTTGATGTCGTAAGGAATGGATTTGAAATAGGAAATGGGCATTGAGTCCACACAATAGGCAGCTACGTTGCCATTTGCAGTTCTAAGTCTTTTAAAAGTTACGACTTTCTCGTCTCTAGGAATCCCTAATTTTTCAATCATTTCCTCTGTCGGCGTTTTGATTTCAATTCCGATCCATTTTGTACCTGGTTCGTGACCAAATTTCTCAATGGTTAAGGTTACAGATTCCAGTTTTTCCAAACCACTTTCAATCTGTAAAGGACGTTTATTCAGATAAGTCCCCTTGCCCTGAATTTTGTAAACAATACGCTCTTGCTCTAAAAGTGCCAGAGCTTCTCTAACCGTATATCGGCTGACGCCAAGCATTTTCATTAAATTCGCTTCTGATGGTAACAATTCATTGGGCTGCAGTCCAGATTTATTGATAAAGTCTAGGATTTTTGCCTTTGCTTTTTGGCTCAATGACACGTTCTTTTCTTTGATTTTCATATAAACCCCCACCTGTATGACATCTGATATCGATTTTATCTTAGCAGATATACTAAGGGTTTACAAGACAAATGTCCGATATTTTATAAAATATCGGACATCTCATTCGTACAAGTATTTCTAACAAGTTCAATTTTTTTGTATAAGCTATCCATTTCTTTTTTAAACACGATTACCATTATGAAAAACATCACTGAATATTGAATATTAGAGTAATTATAGAACCTAATTTCAAAGAAAAACTTGGTTCCGAAAATAATGAGACAACTGAGAGAAGTTCCAAAGAACATCGAAATCATATGAAGCTGATCCAATAACTTCTTCAATTTTTTCTTTTCTTTTTTGCTCGACCACTCTGGGTGAATTTCCATTTCATGAATCATGTTTCCCAGAATTGGTAAGTCTGTTTTTTTTCTGCGATTTCTAATTTTCATAAACAAATCATAACAGTAGACCCCTACATAGGCCATTGTAGCACCAAAGAAAAGTGAACTGATGCACATGATGACTGCTAGTAATGGATTATCGAAATTTAGTCCAAGAAACTTTCGGTAAAGCACGTCTTCCATAAAAGAGTAACTGCTAAATAGAAAAATAAGTCCCATACACCAGGTCAAGAAAAAATTGTAAATCTGTTTGCCATTAAATTGAACCATTCTGTCTTCATCTCCCAATATTAGATTACAAAGAGTATTATATAACATAAAAGGCGGGATTCAAGACATTATTTCACTTCTAGATCCAGCTAAATCCCAATTGATCTGAATTTAGCCGCTCTGTCAGAAATTAAGTTTTCTTCATTATATACAGTCAGTTCCCCAATAGCTTTTAAGATTACCGTTTTAATCAATCCGCTGGTTTCCTTAAGATCAAGGGTTTCTTCGCCTATTTCTGGAATCATATCGTCAACGATTTTGAAATCTGTCAGATGCTGAGCTGTCACTTTCATCAAATGCGCGGCTTCAGGAGCTCTGGCAGCATCTTTCCATAGTATAGAAGCAAAACCTTCAGGGCTGAGGACGCTGTAAATAGCATTTTCAAGCATGTAAACTCTATTGGCAATGCCTAGTGCCAAAGCGCCGCCGCTGCCACCTTCTCCTATGATGATGGAAATTACAGGGACAGTTAAGCCTGCCATTTCTATGAGATTACGCGCGATGGCTTCTCCCTGCCCTCTTTCTTCAGCCCCTAGTCCACAATAAGCACCAGGCGTATCAATGAAACAAATAATCGGACGCTTGAATTTTTCGGCTTGCTTCATCAACCTTAAAGCTTTTCGGTAACCCTCAGGATGGGGCATGCCAAAGTTTCTCAATATATTTTCATGAACGTCTCGTCCCTTTTGATGTCCAATTAGGGTGACGGCTCTGCCTTCTATTAAGCCCACACCGCCTACAATAGCTTCATCATCTCTGAAAGTTCTATCTCCATGACATTCAATGAAGTCACTGCAAATGGCGTGAATATAGTCAAGGCTGGTAGGTCTTCCCTTTTGGCGGGCTTTTTGAACACGTTCCCAAGAGGCGTTTATTAGATTAGCTGCTGATTTGGTCTTCATGTTGCTGACCTCCGTGTATTTTGATCAGTTGTGCCAAAAGGTTGGACATTTTTTCTCTTGAAACGATTTGGTCAATAAAGCCGTGCGCCAATAAAAACTCAGAGGTTTGGAAACCTTCGGGTAATTTTTGGCGAATGGTCTGCTCAATGACTCTTGGGCCAGCAAAACCAATCAATGCACCTGGTTCTGCCAAAATAATATCCCCTAACATGGCAAAACTTGCAGTCACCCCGCCTGTTGTAGGGTCTGTGAGTATGCTGATATAAAACCCGCCTGACCGACCAAATTGGGACAATGCGATACTGGTTTTTGCCATTTGCATTAAAGAAAAAATCCCTTCCTGCATACGAGCCCCACCTGAAGCCGTTACCAGTATCAGTGGTAATTTGTGCTCAGTGGCATGCTCAATCAATAGGGTAATCCGTTCCCCTACGGCCGAGCCCATGCTCCCCATCATAAAGGAAGGGTCCATGATTCCAATGGCGCAAGGATAGCCTTTGATGTTTCCTGTTCCAGTGAGGACAGCTTCCGTTCGAGTTGTTTTCTTACGCTCTGCAACGACCTTTTCGCTGTAATTTGGGAATTGTAAAGGATTCTCTCCCAGTACCTCTTCAAATAAGCTTTCAAAGCTGTCTGCATCGATTAAAAGGCCTAATCTTTCATAGGGAGTCAAGCGACTGTGGTGACCGCAATGTTTGCAGATCCCGTCCAATAAGGCGTACTGCTCTTTATCTTGCATAAAGCCACATTTTTTACATTTGATATACAACCCTTCAGGAATTCTGCCACTGGCGTTTTGAACGTGATTCGGCGTGTAGGGTGCTAAATGTTCTGGTTTTAGCTGAATGTACTTTGTCTTTTTAAAAAGATTGGATAATATCATGATTCTTGCCCCTTCTCAATGAGCCTTTTGATGAATCCTGTATCAAAGTGTCCTTCTGCAAAGGCTTCATGACTCATTAATTCGTATTGGAAATCGATGTTGGTATGAATGCCTGTAATTACCATTTCTCCTAAAGCTCGCTTCATTCGCAAAATGGCTTCTTCCCGAGTTGGGGCGTGGACGATGAGCTTCCCTACCATGGAGTCGTACATGGAAGGAATTTTATACCCGCTGTAAACCGAAGAATCTACTCGAACACCAAATCCGCCTGGAACAAAGAATTGATCAATTGTACCCGGACATGGTCTAAAATCCATTTGAGGTTCTTCTGCATTTATACGACATTCAATCGCATGTCCGCTGATATTGATCTGGTCTTGTTTATAAGGCAGCACTTGACCCTCAGCAATTCTGATTTGTGCTTTAATCAAATCTATGCCCGTGACCATTTCTGTTACAGGGTGCTCTACCTGAATACGGGTGTTCATTTCTATAAAATAAAAACGGTGGTCACTGTCCATTAAGAATTCCATGGTGCCTGCATTTTGATAACCTACATACTGAGCACCTTTCACAGCGATTGCACCTAAAGTTTCTCTTTCCGTAGGGCTGAGTACAGAAGATGGGGCTTCTTCAATCATTTTTTGGTTCTTTCGCTGCATGCTACAATCTCTTTCGCCTAAATGGATGATGTTGCCCTGTTCGTCAGCCAATATTTGTATTTCAATGTGTTTAGGGTCAACTATAAATTTTTCCATATACATGGTATCATCGCCAAAAGCATTAAGGGCTTCCATTTTTGCCATTTCCAGTTGAGACTTCAACTCTGCTTCTGACCAAGCAATGCGCATACCTTTGCCACCGCCACCTGCAGAAGCTTTTACAATAACGGGGTAACCAATTTCCAGCGCAATTCGCGCAGCTTCTTCCAAAGTCTCAATGCTGCCTTCTGACCCTGGTACAACGGGAACGCCGGCTTCAATCATCATCTTTCTTGCCATTGCCTTGTCACCCATTTTGTCGATGATTTCTGCTTTCGGACCTATAAATTTGATTTGACATTCTTCACACAGTCTTACAAATTTAGGATTTTCAGATAAAAATCCAAAACCCGGGTGAATGGCGTCGCAACCTGTATGTATGGCGGCGGTTAAAATATTGGGAATGTGCAGATAGGAGTTAATTGACCGATCTTTCCCAACGCAAATAGCCTCGTCTGCCAATTCTTTGTGCAGGGCATGACGATCCATTTCAGAGTAAATTGCTACGGTTTCAATGCCCATTTCTCTACAGGCACGAATAATGCGCACTGCGATTTCCCCTCGGTTTGCTACAAGTATTTTCTTAAACATCTATAGGCCTCACTTCCACGCTGTCAGACTAACCAATTTTAACTAAAGGCTGACCAAATTCAACAAGGGTTTCATTTTCCACACAAATTTCAGTAATCATCCCATCCGTTTCAGCAACTATTTCATTCATGATTTTCATGGCTTCTACAATGCAAAGGACATCGCCTTTTTTCACAGTTTGACCCACTGCTACAAACGAGGGGCTTGTGGGACTAGGTGAACCGTAGTAAACCCCCACAAGTGGCGACTTGACTTCTACGCCCCCGCTGTTTGTTTTATTTGCCTTTTCTTCAGAAGCTTTGGAGATGACTGTTTCTGTAGTTACTGCCATTTCTGATTTTGTCGCCTCTTCTGAGTTTGCAGTCACTTCAGTATTTTTCACTGAATCGGATTTTGCTGCTATTTCAAATTCTCGGGTTTTTCCTGTTGATGCTGTTTGAACGCCCTCAGCATTTTTTCTGATTTTTATTTTATAACCGTCTTTTTGGTATTGAAAATCGTTTATGGATGTTTGATCGATCAGTTGGATCAATTCTTTGATTTCATTAATTGTCATGGTGTGCCTCCAATAAGAATTTCATTGTTTTGGTATTAACATATAGTATATATTATTAGTATCTGGTATTAATTTGTCAATGTTTTTTTGTATCCCAATTAAAAAAGGCACCTGCTTCCACGACTAAAATGGATAACAGGTGCCACTCATATCATATTAAAATGTCCCTTAGAAAATTACTTTTTCATAATGGTCTTCAACGTATCTAGACAGGGTATACATAAGGTCAGAGAGCCTGTTGACATATTTCAACACATGCTCATTGATCTCATCATGGTGGGTAATTTTCACAATTTGTCGTTCCGCTCTTCTTGCTACAGTTCTGCAAATATGAAAATGAGCGCTGGCTAAATTGTCTCCTGGTATTATAAAGTAAGTGGGTGTTTCAAAGAATTGAAGATAATGGTCAATTTTTTCTTCTAGAAAGTCCACGTCTTCTTGGGTAATCGTTGTCTTGAGCAGTGTGGTATCCAAAGTTGCAAGTTCTGCACAGACGTCAAAAAGCTTTCGCTGAATGTCGTGCAGCAGTCTTCTGGTATCCTCATCTGAGGCCTCCACGTAGTGTTTGGCTAAACCTATAAAGCTGCCTAGCTCATCCAAAGTTCCGTAGGCTTCAATTCTAGGGTCATCTTTAAAGACGCTGGTCAAATCAAAAAGGCTTGTTTTTCCTTTGTCTCCTGTGCGTGTATATACAACCATTTCTTCAGGTTTTCTAGTATCGTTTCTCATAGGCTCACTCCTTCTTATGGCTATTGACTGTACAATATAATGCTGTTATACTAATTCTATAATATGTAATCATTACAACTTAGTCAAGAGTACTAACGTGTATTTATAATATTTTTAGGAGGTAGTTATGATGGATGTCCCTAAATATCTTTCAGAACATGGCGTAAAGCCATCGTTTCAACGCATTAGAATTCTCGACTATCTTATTCAGAAAAAATCTCACCCCACCGTCAATGACATTTATCTGGCTTTGCTGGATGTGATTCCAACCTTATCTAAAACAACCGTTTACAATACACTTAACCTACTCATTTCTCATGAGATTGTTAAAGAAGTGTTAGTTGAGGAAAACGAAGTCCGTTATGAGTTTGCAGAAGGTTTCCACGCTCACTTTAAATGTGATGTTTGTGGTCATCTTTACGACTTGCCTGTCCATTTAGATGTCTTAAAAATCAAAGATTTAAAGGGTTACTCCATTTCTGAACAACACATTTTTTTTAAAGGCGTTTGTGAAACCTGCCTTAAAGGCAGACAATAAAATAACAGTTAAAGACTCTGACAGCTGCCAGAGTCTTTTTTTGCCCGTGAAAAAGTCTAAATTGGTTGAAACTATTTTGTTTCGCTTAGACCAAGCCTTCAATTAATAAAACCCGTGTAGGAGAAGCTTCTGCCCCAACAATATTGATGGGTAGCGCCACCATGTGATAGGTACCAGGAACAATGTGTAGTAGTTTTAACCCTTCAATGATCATGATTTCATTTTTAAGCAACAGTTTGTGGGTTTCGTGTTTGGGCTGACTTCGCTCAATGGTCATTGCATCAATGCCAACACCTTTGACTTTCAACCCTACTAAATATTCCGCCGCTTCTGCAGACAAGTAAACAAATTCAGGATCGTAACCCTCATGACTGGAATTTTTAGTTTTCAGCAAAATAAACTCATTTTCCTTTATGCTCAGGGGCAAAAGATCTTGCTTTGTAATGCTGTGCTCTACTTGTGTCAGATCCACCACTCTGCAGGTTGTGACTTCCTTAGTCATACTGAGTTGATCAATGGTCTTTCCATTTTTAAAGTAATGACTTGGGGCGTCTACATGAGTTCCAGAATGGAGATCTAGTAGGATTTTGTGAATGACCACATCATTTTCTTCAATAGACTTAATTGGGATCAATTCTGGTTTTCTTGATGGTTCATTTTTAAAGACCGCCATATTCACATCAATTGGAATAGAAATATCATATAATTTCATATTGCTGCCCCCTTCCTTAAAAAAATAATACCCAATTCAGAACCATCAACACGTTAATCAATTGTTTTTCTATATTTCTGACAATTTAGTTTATTTACAATGATAAAGTATATATAATTAGAATAAATCGACAAATTGGGAGGTTACTATGACAAGACTATTTAACTTGCTGCTATACATACCCGCACTTTTTTGGGCTTTTATCGGCCCCTCTTTCCTAGGCTCGGCTTTGATCAACGGTTCCATTGAGTTAATCCTTATTCTCAGTGCTTTCGGCGCAGGTCTCCTTCTCCAAAATAGAGGAACCCGTCATATCAACGACTATGTGCAACATTTATTGGCGGGGGATATTTCCTACAAACCTAACAAATCCAGTCTGCGTCAATTTCCAGAAATTTTTAACGGCGTCCAACAACTTCACAGACAGATGCTCAACTTACTTGGTGAAATACAAAGTGCCAGTGAAAAAGTGAGTTACCAAGTGAATAATTTGGAACATTCCAGCGCCAACATCGCACAGGCCTCAGAAAATTTAGCCTCTGCAGTGACTGACATTGCCCAAAATGTAGACTCCGTCAACCAAGAGTCCTTGTCTGCAAAGTCTCACTCCACAAATCTTTTAGACGATATCAGCGCCGTTAGAACACTTACCGATACAACTAACGAGCTGTCAAAGGAACTGCTGGTTCAGGTAGACCAAAATGAAAAACGTATTAATTTACTGGTATCTAAGCTTAACACAGGCAGTGAAAGCAATATTAAAATTGCTGAACAAATCAGTGATCTTAACGAACAGATGGGTGAAATTCGAGATATTCTTTCCATCATTTCTCAGATTTCCGACAATACAAATTTACTGGCTTTGAACGCCTCAATTGAAGCTGCTAGGGCTGGCGAAGCTGGCAGAGGGTTTGCCGTTGTCGCTGAAGAAGTTCGTAAACTCGCGGAACAATCCAATCTGTCTACAGAGCAAATTCAGGCCATTATCAATAAAACTGCTTCAATGACTCATGATATTTACAATAAAATTCATACAGAAGTTGCCGTTGCTAAAGAAAATATCGAGTTCGCCAATGAGAGCTTAGTTTCCAATAGCACCATGAAAAAAGATATTCACAACGCCATTCTCTCTGTCAGCGATATACATACAAGAGTCAACCAACAAACTACTCATACTGAAAAATTAAGTCAAATGGTCAACGCTATTGCTCATCATGTCGAAAATACTACGGGCAACAGCGAGGAAGCTGCTGCATTAACTGAAGAACAAGCCAGTTCAATGATTCATATGGCTGAGTCTATGAGCAACTTAACTGCTATGGCGGATCACTTGACTCAGTTACTGGACACACAGAAAAAACGACTTAAACTGGATCCTTCCATTCAAAACAGCATCAATCGTTTAGCTGAACGTTTTAAAGAGGAAACCCGTCCCCTTGAATCTAAAACGATTACTAAAATTGAACAGCGAGATCTGGCTGATATTCAAAAAAAATACAAAGAATTAGAACTTCTAGCGATTTTCACAAATAAAGGCAAAGCGATTCAATTTAGCAAAGACATAGGCATTAAGGATCTCGACGTTTCTCACAGAGAGTATTTTATCAAGTCTCGACAAGGAACACCTTATCAATCTGCACCCTATATCTCATCGGCATCTGACAACTACTGTGTCACAATTGTCCTGCCTCTGCACTTTAACGGTCAAAGAGAAGGCTCTATCTTGTTTGATGTTGATCTTAGCAGTTTATAAAATAGATTTTTAGAAATAGGTCTTTAAAAACAGATCTGAAAAATAATCATTAAATAGTCATAAAAAAAGAGACTGCCTTATGAGTGAGGCGTCTCTTTTTATGTGTGTTTGTATAGTGAATGATCTGACAGGAGCAGGTGCTCTTTGACACATCAATTAAACTTATTCAGCAGTTTCTTCATCATTTTTGATCATGCTGATCAAGAAATTATAAGTCACAATATTCTCATCAGTCTCTTCTTGATTGCCATACTTCTCAATTAAGCCCACTAATTCTGAATAGAACTTCTCATAGTCTCCTTGTTGGATATACATTTTGTCGTGCATAATGAAGCCAGAGCGATCTTCCGAACTGGTTGAATTATTTTTAACCTTGGATCTCAAACTGGTTAAAAACTTATCTCTAAAATCGTTAAAAATCGAAATATACAAGTTTTCTGATTTACTATAGACCGAGTTCTTAACTTTGTCTGAGATATTGGAATAATCTATAACAAAGGAGTCTGCAGTGACTTTGAAAAATTTAGCGATAATACCATTGATTTCTTTGGTATGGTCCAGTTCTAAAATTTCAATAGACAACATTTTCTGAACATGATAATGCACTTTTGCAGGGGCAAGACCTAAATCGTCAGCGACTTCTTTTGCTGTTGCAGGGCGTCCCATTTTATGAAATGTCTTGTAGATTGTTAAACGCAAAGGATCTGACATGATTTTTATTTCTTCAGGGGTCTTTAATATTCTTTCGAGTACCATTTAACTCACCTCTCAATTTATATTATTTATACGATTAATAACTTTTTATAGCTTATGATAAAAACACTTGTGAAGCCGTTCTTTACTCAATGATATACCATTATTCAATAATTGAAAAGTACTTTTTTATTTCAAATATTTATTGTTCAAATATAACGTACTTCTTTTTTATACGTTATACCCATTATAAGACTTATTAAACTATTGAACATTAAATATAATCGCAAATTATTACACTAGCGAAATACTAATTTTTCGTGTATGATTAAATTAGAGTTGAGAGTAATTCTCACAACAATTTTACAAACAAAACCGTGGAGGTTCTTATGAAAGCTATTATTAAAATTGAAGGCATGAGCTGCGGCCATTGTGAAAAGAGAGTGCATAATGCCCTTTCTGGCGTTGCAGATATCAAAATCATTCGTGTCAGTGCGACCGAAGATTTGGCTGAAGTGGAATATGAAAATGACGCGGCTCTTAAAGGTGCTATTGAAGCTATTGAGGATGCTGGCTACGATGTCATTCAATAATCAAAAAGGAACTGTACTTAAATAATATTAAGTGCAGTTCCTTTTATTTTATTTTTTGACGCTTATCTTTTAAACTTGTTTATTGAATTATATTTTATCGAATACGCTTTTCGAACTTTTTGATTTGATCCATCAATTGGCCTTTTGGTTCAAGGTCCTTACAGTTTTTAAGCAATATTCTCGATTTTGCGAGATTGCCCTTGTCTGCATATAGCATAGACAACTGGAAAAGCATCACTGCTTTATCTTCGTTTCTCTTGATTTTGTTTTGAAGTGCCAACTCATAAGCTTCAATGGCTTCATTCTTGCTGCCTGCAACTGTCAATAAATAACCATCTACCATATAGTAGAACGCTCTGTAAGCACTTGAAAGCCACTTCACATTAATGGTTTCATCCAAATACTTCTTCGCTTTTTCGTTATCTTGCTTTTCAAGCGCTTTCATGGCTAACGCAATCGAACCATGTCTAACGATTGAGTAAGACATCAATGAGCCTAATACCAGTAAAATGCTCATGAAAATGTAGTGGTCTGTATAGCCTAAGTAAGCCGCGCCTCCAAAATAAACAGCTACCATTCCAAGTTTGATCAATCTTCCCATTTTTCAAATGCCCCTCTTTATTATTTTTTCATAGCGAGTTTTATGGCTTTATTTGCCGTTTCTATTCCCTCACTAGATTGATTGATTTTAAGATACAGCGGTTTTGTCGTGTCATGAAGTGTAAATTCTACTGTTGTTTCTTTCACTTCAAAACTTTTAACTTTTTTCCACGGATACATCATTTTATTGCCGACTCTGCCGAACATATCCATATAACCAACGCCTTCTTTTGTCACGATGATTTTTCGAGTCATGACGTAACAGACGATGAATACCATAGACAGCCAATAGCTGAGTCCCAGCCAGAGCTTATAATTGCCCCATATGCCATCGATAAAGAACTTAACAGCCGTTAGAAAAATCACGCACATAATCGCGTTGAAAAGATTTGTAAATATCCGATTGTGCTTGTGCACAAATTGATACGCAATCGTTTTTCGATCCACCCTTTTACTACCTAAAAAAACACCTAGGATAAAGGTAACACCCAAGGAGCTTCCAAGAACATACGCAAGTAGGTTTAAGTCTTTCATCCATTCAAAATTCACTTATTCACCCCCATAGATGTATTATGCCATAAAAATGAGCTCAATCATAGTCTGAATAACCGTTTCACTAAATTATTTCATTGAGACAGTGCTTAGAAACATAGAAAAATAGGGATATGCTTAAAAATAGGATATACTGATAATGAGGAAATTCCATAATTTCTCTATCAAACCTGAAAACTTAATTCCTCTCGATTTAGATTTTCTTACTGAAAATACGAGCTACAAAAGGAGGTAAAAATGTATTTAAGTGGTCAGACGCCTTTATTTAGGGCAAGAAATTTAGAAAAACATCTTGGCATTGGTACTATTTATTTAAAACTTGAAGGCAGTAATCCTACAGGACATAAAAATGACAGAATTGCCGAGTCCCTCATTCAATTTGCATACGACCATGGGTATAAAAAGATATTCGTTCAGGGCAGCAAACAATACATGCGCTCCGTTTTATACTTTGCAGAAGGAAAGGAGCTCGAGGTTTATTCTCCAAAAATAAAAGAGACTCTTTCTCAACAGAAAGTCTACCCCACTGTAAACTGGATTTCTTTTAAAATCCCTGTTAAAGCTTTAGCAATAGATGTATATGAAAAATACGCTCTTGACCATGAAATGTATTTCATGACGGAATGGGAAAAGAAACCTTTTATAAGAAGCTTGGCTATTCAGAAAATCACAGAGGAAATTTTTGCAAAAATTCCTGAGCCAACAGATTTTTGGACACAGGTCAATGGCGGCTATACACTCAAGAGTATTTATCATGAATCTATGAGAAGTTGGGTTAATGGTACGTTGATAACACTGCCTATTATCCATTGTGGTGTTCAACCTAAAATCATGGAACATCTGGATACTGATGAGAATTTGCAAGAAGCTGTAAAGACCACCAACGCCACATTAATGTCCATTGATTTGCCTAAGCTCAAAGAAACCGTGAAACTCCTAAAAAAACTTGAGCATATTAACATCAGCATTGAGGAAGCTTACTCACTTGCGGCACTCCTTTATTCAGAAGATAAAAATAAAGGCATCCATATTGTCATTCTGAATGACGGTAAAAACGAAATCGATATTAATGAAATCTCTAAAGATCCAAAACTGAATAAAGATGAGATTGTCGCCCTTACTCGAAAGCTCTTAGAACCTTATAACGACAGTATTGAAGAAACCGCTGACGCTGTTCAAAAAGCTATAGAGGTAGGTTTTATATTTAAAGCCACTAGAGGAACTGAAGTTCACGGTATCTGTATCGTCGTTCACATGGGCTTCTCAGAATTTATCCCCTCTTATCACATGGCTTACATCGGCGTCCTCAAAGGCAATAAAGGTCGAGGCGTCGCAACCGAATTGATGAATCAAGTCATCGAGAAGACAGGTGGCAATCTATCTCTCCATGTGGATATTCCAAATGGAGGCGCAAAAAAACTCTATGAAAAAATGGGCTTTGTGCACAAATATGACAGAATGATCTACAAAAGATAGTCCCTGAAACTCATCATAGAGAAACGACTAAACCCATAAAAAACGACCTAGCGGCTGAGTTTTATTCTCCCAGCCTTCTAGGTCGTTTCAAGTTTAATTTGCAATTTTTTATTGGTTATAAGTTCATTAAAATAATTAATGTACACTGCCCTTCTTACGAGATTGAATATCAATCCAAACCGCAATTAGAAGTACCAAACCTTTAATAATCATACGCTGCATAGCACCTACGTCCATGAGAAGCATACCATTGTTAAGCGTTGCCATAACGAGAGCTCCTACAATAGCTCCAACAATTTTACCTTCTCCACCAAGGGTTGAAGTTCCGCCAATGATAGCCGATGCGATAACGTCTAACTCCATGCCTGAACCTGCAGAAGCCGCTGCTGAACCAACACGTGCAGTATAAACGATACCGCCGATAGCGCCTAAAATACCTGATGATACGAAAATCATGAGGGTTCTTTGTCTAATGTTAATCCCTGACAGTTTTGTGGCTTCTTTATTACCACCAATAGCATAGACGTGTCGTCCAAAAGTTGTCTTTGTTGTAATGAATGAATAAAGTGCCCCAATTAGCAACATAAGAATCATTGAATAAGAAATACCAAGGTACATAGAAAGAACACCAAATACAGCTGTGAGCATAGCAGAAACGAGAATCAATTTAAGCGTAAACAAAGTCTTTGGAAGTACTTCAAAACCGTACTTTTGTCTCTCTTTTCTCTTGTTAAATTCAGAGAATAGGTAAATGATTAAAACAACACCGTAGAAAATCAAAGTTGTATCATTTGGAATACCGTCTTTTGGCGAATTTGCCAAGAAAATGGTCGGTAAAAA
Organism: uncultured Peptostreptococcaceae bacterium; assembly: GCA_964404895.1. GTDB lineage: Bacteria > Bacillota > Clostridia > Peptostreptococcales > Acidaminobacteraceae > JBGSUZ01. The sequence goes on from CAYOLV010000002.1 coordinate 224,495, forward strand.
ATCTGTACCGATGGCATTAAATAATTTAGGTGTTGAAATGGTTTCTCCATTAGTAACCCCTAAGAGTAAGCCGTTGAAGACCATCATGCCAGCCAAAGTAACAATGAAGGCAGGTACGTCTTGATAGGCAACCCAGTAACCCTGCCATAAACCAATTAAAGCACCTACTGCTATTGTGATTAAAATTGCTGGTAATACCCCAAATCCCATTTTGCCCATAAGAATTGCGGCAATGGCACCTGTAAAGCCTACTACTGCACCAATGGAAAGGTCAATGTGTCCCGCAACGATAACCAATACAACACCACAGGCTAAAATTGCGATATGTGCCGTTTGAAGCAACAGTGTCGAAAGATTTCTTGGTGTGAGGAACGAATCAGACATCATGCTAAAGATTGCCATAATGCCAATAAGCGCTATAAACATGGTGTAGTCTCTGATATTAGTTTTAAAAGATGTCATAACCAGTTTTAAAAGATTTTTTGATTCCTTTTGTACCGCATTGTTTTCCATAACAAACCTCCTAAAGATTAGCTGCGTCATGTCCGCCAGTTGCATAGAACATAACGGATTCTTGATTGGCCTCAGTGTATAGTAATTCTTTCGTTAACTTGCCTTCATGCATAACTAGGATCCTATCGCTCATTCCTAATATTTCTGGAAGCTCCGAGGAAATCATTATGATGCTAACACCTTTTTCCACTAAGTCGTTCATAATATTATAGATTTCAAATTTAGCCCCAACATCTATCCCTCTGGTAGGTTCGTCTAAAACCAATACCTTTGGTTGAGCCATCAACCATTTGGCAATGACTACTTTTTGCTGATTGCCGCCGCTGAGATTTTTAACCTTTTGTTCCACATTCGGCGTCTTTATTCTCAGTGCATTGACATAGTCATTAGCCACTTTTATTTCTTTATTTAAGTCGATACCTTTAATTGTAGAAATTTTATCAAGGCTTGCCATGGTAGTATTCTCTTTGACATCCATATCCAATACAAGTCCTGTTTTTTTACGGTCTTCACTAAGGTAACAATAACCGCTTTCGATGGCGTCCTTTGGACCTTTGAATTTAACTTTATTGCCATCTAGCTTCATTTCACCAGAAGGATTTACACCATATGCCCCAAAGAGGCTCATCATAAGTTCTGTTCTACCAGCACCCATGAGGCCTGCAATCCCTAAAATTTCACCTCTTCTAGCAGTGAAGCTCACGTCGTCAATGGCTTTTCTATCAGGAAGTTCAGGGTTGTAAACGGTCCAGTTCTTAACTTCTAACACAGCTTCACCAGGTGTATGTGGCTTTCTTGGGAATAACTGTGTCATTTCACGACCAACCATACCTTTGATTATACGATCTGCATTAACGCTGGCATCGTTGTCATAAGTTTCAATGGTTTTACCATCGCGCAAAATAGTGATTCGGTCTGCTATTGCAGTGACTTCTTTAAGTTTATGAGAAATATAAATGCAGCTGATGCCTTGTGCCTTAAAAGTTCTAATGATTTCTAGCAAATTATCGCTGTCGTCTTCGTTAAGTGCAGCCGTAGGTTCATCTAGGATCAATATGTTAACTTTTTTGGAAATTGCCTTTGCAATCTCTACCAATTGTTGTTTTCCAATTCCTAAGTTAATAACTTTTGTGTCTGGCGAAGCTTTTAAACCCACCAAGTTCATGTATTTCTTGGCTTCTTCGAAGGTCTTATTCCAATCGATTCTGCCACCTGTTTGAAATTCATTTCCAATGAAGATGTTCTCGGCGATATTCATCTGCTTAATGAGAGTTAATTCTTGATAAATAATGCCGACACCCGAGGATTCACTGTCCTTTGTGTTGTGAAACTTTTTAACCTGACCGTCAATGACGATATCACCTTCATAAGTACCAATGGGATATACCCCTGACAGAACCTTCATTAATGTAGATTTACCTGCCCCATTTTCTCCAACGAGGGCATGAATTTCCCCTTTTTTAATTTTAAAATTAACGCCATCTAAAGCGCGGACGCCTGGAAATTCCTTAACAATGTCCTTCATTTCCAAAATATATTCGCTCACGGTTGGTGAACCTCCTATCATCTCTCGCACCCGAAAACATCAATTGACTATGCGAAATGGGATTCTAAACAAGAATGGAGAAGCGGTTTTCACCGCTCCCCATGTCTGATGCTATAATGAGATCTAACTATTTAAGATCTGCTTCTGTGATGTAACCGCTGTCTACTAAAACTTGTTTCAAGTTTTCTTTAGTAACAACTGTAGCTTCTAATAAAACAGAAGGCACATCTACTTTACCGTTGTTAACAACGCTGTTTGTTTCAATTTTTTCGCCGCCGCCAAGTTTAATAGCTAATTCGATAGCAGCTTTGCCAAGTTCTCTTGTATCTTTGAAGATTGTCATAGATTGTGTACCTTCCATGATTCTCTTAGCAGCAGATTTTTCAGAGTCTTGACCAGTGATTGGAACTACGCCTGCAAGGTTTTGAGCAGCTAATGCTTGGATAGCAGCGCCTGCAGTACCATCGTTTGGAGCAAGGATTGCGTCTACTTTGTTGTTGTTAGCAGCAAGAGCCGCTTCTACGATTTTAAGCGCATTTTCTGGAACCCAGTTCTCTACAGCTTGATCAGCAACGATTTTGATTTTGCCTGAATCTACAAGAGGTTGGATGTATTTCATAGCGCCTTTTTTGAAGAGTGTTGCGTTATTGTCTGTTGGTGCGCCTGACATAACGATGTAATTACCTTCGCCAACTTTTTCAGTGATGAATTTACCTTGTAACTCACCAACTTTTTCATTATCAAATGAAATGTAAGCAGAAAGCTTATCAGTGTTAGCAATTAAACGGTCGTAAGAAATAACTGGAATACCTTCTTGACTTGCTTTTTCAACTAATGTAGCAGCTGCAGAAGCATCGTGTGGTGCTAAGATTAATACGTCAATACCTTGAGTAAAGAGAGATTCAACTTGAGTAATTTGCTCTTCCATATCAGCATCAGCAACTTTTACAATAAGTTCTGCACCGAGTTCAGCGGCAACTTGCTCCATTTTTTCTTTGTCTCTTACCCATCTTTCTTCTCTTTGTGTTGGTAAAGAAAGACCGATTACTACTTTTTTAACTTCTGTTGCGGCTGGTGTTGTAGCAGGTGCCTCAGCTGCAGGTTTGCTGCATCCTACAAAGAGTGATGCTGACATAACTGCAATCAAGCCTAAAGACAATAATTTTTTCATGATACGCCTCCTCAAACGATATACGTTTATTTACTACGGTTTCATCTTAACGCTTTTGTAACCTTTTAACCCTATCCTGATTTGTCTTAACCCACGAAAGATTTGGCATGTTAATTCTAAGTTAACTGTATGACCCGTAAAATTTTGCGATTTTGATTTTACGCAATTACCTAGTTAATCTATAAAAAAACAGCCCTGATTAGTTATCAGCGCTGTTTAGGTGAAGATTCAGATTGTCTTGAGCAATCTAGCATGTTCAATTACTTCTTTTAATGACCATAGACTTCATCTTTCAAGTGGAAGCCATCTTTAATAATGGTGTCATCCAAGTTATGAATATCTACAACAATAGGATCAATGTACAAATAAGGCACTTGATACCTACCGTTCATGAGCATTTCTTGAGAATCAAGGGACTTGCCCACTGCCAGGTTATATGCCACCCTTGCTGTCATTTCAGCCAGTTGGTGAATCGGTTTGTAAATAGTCATGCTCTGAGTGCCGTCTACAATTCTCTGACAAGCAGCTAGGTCTGCATCTTGACCGACAACAATGACTTTGCCCGCCTTTTTATATTCAGACAAAGCCCGTATTGCTGCACCCGCTAAAGCATCGTTGCCGGCAAGTACTGCATCAAACTCCACATCATCGGCTAAAAGCTTTTCAGTGGTTTCATAAGCATATTCTGTCAGCCAATTTTCAGCCCAATATTCCCCTAACATTGTAATGCCTTTTGAATCTAAGGTTCTGCTATATCCCGCTTTAATAATTTGAGTATTATTGTCCGACTTTGCACCGTTAATAACGAGTACTTTGCCTTTGCTAAGTTTACTTTTGATGTATCTGCCCATTTCCTCCCCAACCTTTTCATTGTCGAAGGAAATATAGTAGTCAATATCTGCATCCACCACCAAACGGTCATAAGAAATGACTCTGACCCCTTTAGATTTGGCGTATCCTACTGCTTGTGAAGCCTTTTTCAAGTCATTCGGCACAATAATGAGAACGTCTATGTTTTGGGAAACCAGATACTTAACCTGCTTGATTTGATCATCGTCGTCATTGTTGGCATTCATTACAATGGGAATGCCTCCAAGATCTTTAATTCTGGACATGAGAATATCTCTATCCTTAATCCATCTTTCTTCCTTAAGTGTCCCCAAAGATATGCCAACCTTATAAAGCCCGTCCATTTCTTCCGATGATTGAGGCAACTGTATTTCAGTCTCATTTTGAGGAAAGAGCTTATAAATTAAAAAGAGTGACTGGGCGATAAAAACCATGGAAAATACCAGCACTAAAATCTTCTTAAACATTTTAAACGATGGCTGCATCCTACATCCGCCCCCTATAATCTGTCGGCGTAATGCCTTTAAGCTTTTTGAATATTTTGCTGAAGTAATTTGGATCGTTATATCCAATATCATAACTGATTTGTTTGATGCTGAGTTCATCATTGCGCATCAATTCAATAGACTTATCAATTCTAAACTCCGTAAGGTAGTCACTAAAGCTTTTGCCTGTACTCTCTTTAAAAAGACGGCTAAAGTAAAAATAACTCATGTTAATGGCTTCAGCCACATCGTTTAAACTGATGTTATGACTATAATTTTCTTCAATATAGGTCACAGCCTTAGTAATAACCCCATGGTGGGTACTTTCCTTTTTGCTGGCATTTTCCTGCATTTCAGCAACCAGATATTCATAAAGAATTTGCTTTAAATCGTTAACACCACTGGCATCTATAAACTTGTGCAGGAATTGGTCATCTTCTCGATCCGTTCCAAAGTCCTTGCGAGGATCTGCTTTCTTAACGCTAAAGATGAGTTCCATGAGCTTCGCTTTAATGTGTTGGAGACTGTCTGTCTGTTCCAGCATTTCGCTCATAAATTCGTCTATTAAGTGGGAAAGCGCAGAGGAATCTCCTTTTAAGTAATACGAAGAAAGGCGCTCTTTATAGTTGACATTATAGGCAATCCTGCCATCTTCGGCAGTCGTCACGTCTTCAATATGAACGACTCTTACGTTTGGCGCTAAGTTACAGGCTGCCAAAGCTTCCTTATAGGAGGTGTGCATTTGCTTAATAGGATAGATTTTTCCAATCCCAATTTGATAAGGCACATCCACCCGAGTATTGATCAACTCGCTGATATTATATAGAATTTCTAGGGCTTCGTTACGGAGATCGTATGGGTTACGGTCAGAATCTACTGGAATAAAGACCACAACTCTGTCTAAAAACGGTGGTCCTGCCAATCCTCTCAGGTGTGATTTAACCTCGTAAACAAAGTCATTGAACAATTTTTGTCTGTCTAAACTATAGGATAATGAGTCCTCAATATTACCGGTCACTTCACTGTCTGAAACGACTGTCACCACATACCCCTCTGAAAGGTTAATTCCAAATAAATCTTCGTAAAACTCAATCTCTTCAAATTTAACACCGTGGTATAAATAAGAGTAGATCAACTGATTTTCTATAAAAGGCAACACTTTATTAAACCGTTCTTTTAAAACCACTTCACGGTTCAAGGCTTGTCTTTTTTCGTCTAAATGTCGTTTAACTCTTTCAATGAGTTCCACAATTTGCTCGCGTCCAAAAGGTTTGGTTAGGTATTCTAAAACGCCTAGACCAATGCCCTCTCTGGCAAAATTAAATTGTTCGTAAGCCGAAATAATCACAAATTGTATGCTCTTATTGGTCTCCCTAATACTGCGGATCGCTTCCATGCCATTTATACCAGGCATTCTAATATCCATAAAAATCAAGTCTGGTCGAAAACGTTCCGCCAGTTCTATAGCTTCTCGTCCCGATGAGGCCGTTGCAACAATTTCCACATTCTCAGTATAGCGATCTACAATATGTTTAAAGGATTCTATCACCAGATATTCATCATCGGCAATCATGATTCTAAGCATCTATTTCTTTCTCCTTTTTCTTTGGCAGCCACAGTCGGATAGTTGTGCTTTCCCCTATAGTACTTTCCACTTCTATTATTTCCTCGAATTCCACATCGCCGCTAAAGTGTCTAAGCCTTTCTACAACGTTTTGCATTCCGATGCCACTGCTATTCTTAGTTGAGTCAGAGTCGTCTTGATTTGAGAATTTCAATAATTCAGCTACCGTAAAATCATCCATCCCTTTACCGTTATCCTTCACTTCCAGACAAATTTTGTCGTCTTTGTCAAACAACCTAAGCTGTATCAGTCCGTTGCTCTCTTTATCTTCTAGTCCGTGAATATAAGCATTTTCAACGATTGGCTGAATTACAGTGCTGGGCATTGTGTAATCTAGAAGCCGTTCGTCTATCTGCGTTTGGAAGTTAATCCGTTCCCCAAAACGAGTTTTCAATATATACATATAAGTTTCGACATTTTCAAGTTCTTCTCGAATGGTGACGTCTTGTCCAATTTTTCTGAGCATATATCTAAAATATAGGGCAATTTTTTGTATAAACTCCGAAGTTCGATCAGCCCCTTCAATCATTGAGAGTTGGGAAGCAGCATTTAAAGTATTGTATAGAAAATGAGGATTAATTTGAGCTTGCAGCCGCTTAAGTTCCGCTTCCTTCAACAAATTTTTCATGCTTAAATTTTGCATCAACTGCTCATTTAAGTTATTCTCAAGCTCAGACTGAAGTGTCAAATAATCAATATGATCTTTGATATTGGCCAACATTTCATTAAAAGCTTCTGAGAGAATTTCAATTTCGTCGTTGGTTTTAACATGGAGAGGTGCCACCTGAAAATCACCTTTTGCAACACGTTCTGCATTCTCGGTCAGTTTGGTCAGCGGTTTTGTAATGTTTAAGATCATATAGCTGGCAATTCCAAGCCCTAACATTAAGGAGCCTGCAATTAGAAATAAACTGAACCAATTGACTGCTTCTGTTTTGGAAATTGCTTGATCGTATTGCTTTGAACCCTCTTTTAGTTTAAGTGTTAAAAGTTCGTCAATATCCGCACTTAAGTAGTTGGAAAGTATCCCCATGCGCTTATACGCCTCAATATAGACAGCGCTGTTCCCCGCTCGCTTGGCTTCAATCGCTTGATCGGCCTTCTCTAAATAGGCCGTCAAAGTATAAGCAATATTTCTCATGAGCATTTTTGAGTCATCGTAAGACCTGACTCTTGACAGTTTTTCGTTGCGCTGAGCTAAATCCGCAACTGTTGTATAATAATTGAGCAGAGATACAGAGGAGCGGTTAATCAAGTAACTCTCTACTTCATTGTCTAAAGCATATATGGCTTCGTCTAAATCACTGAGGTAAACGTAGTCTACCACAATTCCAGAGACCTGTTTTGACTGATTTGAACTGATATAGTAACTTAATCCCGCAATAATCGCAAAGAATATTGTGACCACTACAAAGTAACTCATGAGTTTCAGACGAATATTAAAATGCTTGAAGGCAAATTTTCTCATAAGCCCTCCTAATTGCCGCTATCAGGTTCAAGTTCCCCTGACAGTACACTAATGGTTGTATCGATATAAGATGGCACAGCTTCGTTATTCTTAATTTTTGCTAAAGTTTCAACGGTCTTATACCCCATTTCATAGGCGTTGACATAGACAGAGGCAAAAAGAATGCCTTTGCTCACATATCTCACAATCTCTTCAGAATTGCCTGAGCCCACCACTTGATATTTGCCCACTAAGTTATTATCTATCAAAAGCTGGGCAATAGACTCCGTATCCACTGAATTGGTCACAAAAATACCATCAATCGGGGTTTCTTCGCTAATCAGTTTGGAGACAATGTCCTGGGTGCTATACAATCCGTTATCCGAAATAATATAATTCACAATTTCTAACGAAGGACTTTGATTAACCTCATTGAGAAAACCTGATATTTTTAAATTCTGAGAATTTTGTTCTTCTTGTTCATTTCTACTCATAACTATGGCAACTTTTCCTTTGCCCCTCAAAGATTCAGCCATTTTTTTACCCGCTTCTTGACCAAATCGGTAAGCATTGTACCCTACAAATGAAGTACGCTTGCTGTTTGGTACATCATTTTCTAAGGTAATGACGGGAATATTCAATTCTGCTGCCTGATCAATCCATTTTTCACAACCAATAGGCTCACTAATAAACGTAATAATCCCGTCTACATTGGCAATTGTGGATTTATCAATAAGCGTTCGTTCGTTGAATTCACTTTTAACTTGTCCTCTGGCTTCCAAATAAGTCGTGTCTAAAGAAGCTTGGTAAAGGGCTGCTGCTTTGTCTGCACCCTCTTTGAAAGACTTCCAGTAAGGATCTTCTGAATCCTTAATTATCATGGCAAACTCTAAATTAGGAATATTTTGTAGCTGTTGTTTATTTTGGTCGACAGATTGTATAATTTGGTAATTTACAAAAATACCAACAGCTAGGAATACAATAATCAAATCACTCCAACTGAGTTTAATTTTCTTCATATGACCCATAGGCGATAAACCCCCATTTTACTCACTATAACAGAAGTTTAACAACTTTGACTCCCTATTGAAAGAATAATATTTTGCGCTTAAGAAAAACCACAAAAAATTACATCTATTTTTGCAATTGTCATAATTTATTTACATAATTGGTGCATATATTTGGTAGAATAGACTTGTAAGTGAAATCTCCACCGAATTTGTATCCATATCAACTTAGTTTTACTGATTGGACAAGGAGTTTCAGATGAGGCCATTTAACAAAACGCTATTATTTATTATTTTCTTTACCATCTTCGGCTGTATACAATCTCAAGCCGAAATCAAACCAGGGTTGCCAAAACTCTATTTGAACGATGTAGAAGCAATTTCCACGCTCTACATTTCCGATCAGAAATTGTATCTAGATGCCGATGGGCTTTGTGAAATCGGTGTCAAGACCTATGACCAGAATGATGATCTTTTAAAATTTGTCATTGGTGATACTCAGCTACAATTAGATCCCTCATCTGGAATAGCAGCAGTATACCGCTTGAATTCAAAGAATTTTCTTCCTGTCGCTTACACGGTCATCAATAACAAAACCTTCAACAAAGCCAACGGCTACGCTGTTAAAGACTTTGCGCCCTACATAGGTTATAGGTACTCGAGGATTCACAATGTGGACCTCTACCGTTTGACAGATGGAACTGATACCATTACAGAAGAAGCTCTTTATGAAATCAATGTCCCACCTGTTGTTGAAGCCAACGTACCAAAAACTGGACCAAAATCTGACGAAGGCAAAAACCACTCTCCTGGCAAAGATAAGAAGAAAACAGGAAAAAAAGTGGTTTACCTTACTTTCGATGACGGCCCCAACAAGTATACACCAGAAATATTGGACCTATTAGACAAATATGACATGAAAGCTACTTTCTTCATGTTGAATTACAGCATGAAAGAGAACCCAGAACTTGTCAAACAGATTGAAGCCTCTGGGCATGGCATGGGACTTCATGGTGTTTCTCATAGGAAAAACATTTTTTACAAAGATGTCAAAACGCCAGCAACCGAAATGTCTCAAGCAAATCTTACGTTAGAAAACATCCTCGGCATTCAGACCAAGCTAGTAAGAACACCCTATGGCAGCAAACCTTATTTAAGCGATCAACAATATCAAAAATTAACTGACAATGGATTCCTTCTTTGGGATTGGAATGTTGATAGTGGTGATTCTTCGAAAGCTTATGTCGCTTCAAAAGTTATCATTGATAGAGTGCTGACGGGCTTAAAGGCAAAATCAAAGCCTGTTGTGTTGCTTCACGACAAAGAATGTACGGCAGACGCTTTAGAGACTATCTTAATTTGGATGAAGAAAAACGGATACGAATCGAAATCACTTACAGAGGAAATGACCCCTCTCAACTGGTCAAAATAAAATTAATTTTTCGTTTTTATGCATTATAAAAGCCCTTGGGAAATCCCAAGGGCTTTTACTTTCAATGTTGTGTTTATTTAGCGTATTCAACCACTCTAGTTTCACGAATAAGGCTGACTTTGATTTGTCCTGGATAATCCAGTTCATCTTCAATCCGTTTACGAATTTCTCTTGCAACCAATAGCATGTTATCGTCGCTGACTTGTTCCGGAAGGACCATGACGCGGATTTCTCTACCTGCTTGGATAGCAAATGATTTTTCAACACCTTCATACGTGTTAGCAATTGCCTCAAGAGCCTCAAGACGCTTAATGTAAGTCTCTAAAGTTTCTCTTCTTGCGCCTGGTCTAGCTGCTGATATTGCATCTGCAGCAGTTACCAATACTGCCTCCAAAGTTTCTGGCTCGTAATCCCCATGATGAGTACTCATTGCATGGATAATTTCGTTAGATTCCTTGTACTTTTTAAGAAGATTCATACCGATTTCAATATGTGTGCCTTCCACTTCGTGGTCGACAGCTTTACCGATATCGTGTACCAAACCTGCGCGCTTAGCAATTCTTACGTCAGCACCCAGTTCAGCCGCCATGACACCTGCAAGATAAGATACTTCAATCGAGTGTCTAAGGACATTTTGACCATAGCTCGTTCTGTATTTCAAACGACCGAGCAATCTGACCAGTTCAGGATGAAGGTTATGTACACCTGCGTCAAAGCATGCATTTTCGCCTTCTTCTTTAATTTGTTGGTCGATTTCTTTCTTTGCCTTGTCGACCATTTCTTCAATTCTCGCTGGATGGATTCTGCCATCAACAATGAGTTTTTCTAAGGCAAGTCTAGCAACTTCTCTTCTAATAGGATCGAATGAGGACAATATAACTGCCTCTGGCGTATCGTCAATGATGAGGTCAACCCCAGTCATTGTTTCGAGTGCTCTGATATTTCTTCCTTCACGACCAATGATTCTACCTTTCATTTCGTCGTTTGGTAAGCTGACAACAGATACAGTCGATTCAGCTACATAGTCTGCTGCACATTTCTGAATGGCATAGGCTATGATTTCTCTTGCTTTTTTAGTGCCTTCTTCTTTTGCTTTACTTTCGATGTCTTTAATCATGACCACTGCGTCATGCTTCACATCTTTTTCGATGTCTGCAAGGAGCTGGCTCTTTGCTTCTTCGATAGTCAATCCTGAAATTCTTTCGAGTTCTTGAACCTGAACATCGTAGAGTTTTTCAATATCAACTTGCTTGTCTGAGCATTCTTTCATTTTCTTGCTGAGTTGTTCTTCCTTTTTCTCAAGGTTATCAGATTTACGATCAAGGGTTTCCTCTTTTTGAAGGATACGCTTTTCATGTCTTTGAACTTCATTTCGTCTTTCACGAACTTCTTTATCAAGCTCACTGCGTAATTGATGAACCTCTTCTTTTGCTTCAAGCAGCTTTTCTTTTTTGACGGCTTCTGCGCCTTTTTGAGCTTCAAGTACAATTTCTTGTGCCTTAAACTCAGCAGACAAGATTGACTTTTCTGCTGTTTTCTTTCGGGCGAGGTAACCGATTCCTGAGCCGAGTGCCAAAGCAATTAGGACTAATACTGCGGTAATAATTGGATTGATATCGTTCACCTCCTCGTGCCGTTATGAGGTCAATTGACCTATTTATCAAAGCAATTAGCTGAATAGAAAATACACCTATCCCATTTCATTGTATATGGTTTTAACTCCCATGTCAACCAATGCAAGACCTCGAGCCTCTTTTAACTTAATTGAAATTTAATAAGATGATGATATTTCAATAATATTCATAGTGTAAGATAATATTGTCTTAGATTAGGTCTTAGAACCTATACATCCGATCCTAGAGGAGTTGATTCTATGAGTAACGCATCTCGCTTCCGTTTTAATTCAATCAAAGAGCAAGTCCTGTCTGATTGGGAAACTGTCCAAAGCACAGAACACTGGAAAGATATGCCTACCTTTAATTATTTTGAGAAGAAAAACAACGAGAAATACCTGCGTTGTGCAGCTGATCAACTGATCCATATCCTTGAAAAAGCTGACTTTCGCACCAATTTAGACAAAACATCAGCCGTCCTTACAGAATTCTTCGGCGCCGTCATTGAACAGTGTCCCTTCCTCAGTCAGGATGAAAAAACATACTTAAACTCAAAGGACCAGTTAGAGGCCACTCGTCAATTTATCCAACAGGCCATGGAGGAAGACGGACAGTTGAGCTTAGAGTCATTAGGTCAAGCTATTCGAAACTTTTGGATTACCGCCCTGCTGCAAACCGCATACGGTAAAAAAGTAACCTTTACTCAGCCTTTATATGGATACAGCATGCTCTATCCCTATACTGATAACGTTTTAGACTCCCAAACAAGTGCGCCAGGAAGCAAAACTTCCTTTTGCAAAAAACTGACTCTCCATCTACTCAACATTGCAGATGTTAACGAGATGTCCCAAACTGAAGATCCCTACCAGCGTGTTTGGGATCAAGTTCAGAAAATTTACGACACCTATCCACCTGCCCAATATAAAAATGTTCAAAACAGTCTCTTAGCCATTCATGAGGCACAGATTGAGAGTTTGAAACAGCAAAATGATTCCATGCTCCCTTATGAAGTCGACCTTCTGGGCAAGAGTTTTTATAAAGGCGGCACTTCTGTATTGGCCGATGCTTTTCTTGTAGACCCTGAACTTTCCCATGAAGGACAGGTGTTTGCCTATACCTATGGCGCAGTTTTACAGCTTTGCGATGACCTTCAAGACATGGAAAGTGACAAAATGGCCAAACACTTCACTATTTTTTCTCAGTTAAAAGACCATTATGTTCTAGACGCTTTACTTAACAAGGTGAACGGTTTTTTAGACCACTCCCTTCATCTTCTCGAAATGCTTAAACTGTCTTCCGACTATAATATTCAACTGATTATCAGCAAAAATACCCGATTGCTTTTGGCATATGCAGTCCTGCAACATGACTACGCCTTCTCTAAGTCTTATGTAAGGCAAATTTATCAATACCTGCCAGTTCGACCTAAAGCACTTAAAAAATCCATCCACCGTGTAAAGAAAGCATTCAAGACTAATGATGAAATTCGTCAAAGGTTGGCTGAAAAAGCTTGTTCTGTGTCGGATATCCCTAAAATCGCAATAAAAGACCTTATGGAAAAAGACCTTACGAATGTTTCGTAAGGTCTTTTTTATAGACTTATAATTAGTCACTATTTATTCAAATTTAGTGCGTTGAAAATTTGATTTACTCTTCTACAGAATCAATCGCTTCTTCGAATTCCACTTCTACTTCGTCGTTTGAAACACTGCCGTGTGAACCTTCCAATTTAAAGAACTCACGCACTTTATTTTCTACTTCAGTCAATAACTCAGGATTTTCCATGAATACCTTTTTAGCATTTTCACGACCCTGTCCAAGTTTTTCACCATTATAACTAAACCATGCCCCAGACTTATTAACAATATTGGCATTGACAGCTGCATCTAAAACACTGCCTTCTTTCGAAATACCTGTACCGTACATAATATCAAACTCAGCTTGTTTAAAAGGTGGCGCTACTTTATTTTTAACAATTTTTACACGTGTTCTATTTCCGACTACTTCGTTTTCTTGCTTGATAGAATCTATTTTTCTTACATCCATTCGGATAGACGCGTAGAATTTCAAAGCATTACCACCCGTTGTGGTTTCAGGGTTACCAAACATAACACCAATTTTCATACGAAGCTGATTGATGAAAATAACTGAAGTGTTGGATTTGTTGACTATACCCGTTAATTTTCTAAGGGCTTGTGACATTAGTCTGGCTTGAAGACCCATATGGCTGTCACCCATTTCACCAGTGATTTCAGCTTTTGGCACTAAAGCGGCAACGGAGTCAATGACAATGACGTCAACTGCTCCAGAACGAACAAGGGCGTCTACGATTTCTAAAGCTTGCTCCCCTGTGTCTGGTTGAGACAAAATCAAGTTGTCAATGTCCACGCCTATGCTTTTGGCATAAGTAGGATCTAACGCATGCTCCGCATCTATAAAAGCAGCAACGCCGCCAGTTTTTTGAGATTCCGCTATAATATGAAGAGAAACTGTGGTTTTACCAGATGATTCAGGCCCATATATTTCTATGATTCTGCCTTTTGGAATGCCGCCAATGCCAAGGGCAATATCCAGTTCAAGTGAACCAGTCGGAATGCTTTCAAGGTTAATTTTAGCCCCTTCATCGCCTAAACGCATGATAGAACCTTTTCCAAATTGCTTTTCAATGTTATTAAGAACGCCTTCCAGCGCTTTCATTTTATCTTTGTTGTCATTTTTATCTGCTGCTGCCATTATGTGCACCATCCTCTCGATTAGAACGTATGTTCTATTCTTATTATATCTTAACCATTTGTCTTGTCAAGCTTATTCGCCCCAAATTTTTACGAGAGATTTGTGCAAGGCGTGTAATGTCGTTGTATTTCGTATGCGCTCACGATTCCCTGAAAACTGCATCTTGTGGGTTTCATGAATGCCATCCATAAACAAATCTAAATAGACTAAACCCACTGGTTTCTCAGCCGTTCCACCTTCTGGGCCTGCTATGCCTGTCACTGCCACACAAAGATCCGCACCAGAAAGTTCGTACAAACCTTCTGTCATGGCTTGAGCACACCCTTGGCTGACTGCACCTTCTGTCTCCAATATCTCCTCGGAAACCTTGAGCAAATTCATTTTTGCTTCATTGGCATAGCTTACAATTCCTGTGCCAAAAACTTCAGAAGAACCAGGTACATTCACAATGCGGGAACTAATCAACCCACCTGTACAAGATTCTGCCAAAGCGATAGTCTTGTCCGCAGATTTTAAGGCTTTGACCAATACCGTTTCAAGTTCTTCATTGTCATAAGCGTAAATATAACTGCCAAGGCGATTTTCAACTTCCTTTAAGACAGGTTCTAGTAATGCTTCTGCCTCAGACGCACTCTCACCAGATGCGGTAATTCTCAGCATGACTTCCCCAGGTTTTGCATAGGTTGCCAAAGTTGGATTGGTCAAGCCAATTAAGTCCAAAATTTCAGTTTCACATGCGGACTCTCCTATTCCAAAAGTACGGATATACTTTGAAACCAGAACACCCTTAGAAAGTTTCGCCAAGTAAGGGAATGCCTCGTTTTCAAACATTGGAATCAATTCACTTGGAGGCCCTGGAAGCAAAATTGCCGTTTTGCCCTTATTGCTGACAATACAGCCCGGTGCTGTCCCGTTTGGATTAGCAAGGACAATGCCTGGATTCGGTATATTGCACTGTTTTAAATTATTACTTGTCATTTCTCTATGACCGTAGTTTTTAAATCGTTCAATCAGGTTTTGATGCAATTCCTCGGAAAACACGAGAGGGACATCCATATACTCACAAACAATCTCTTTTGTAAGATCGTCTTCCGTAGGCCCAAGCCCTCCTGAGAGGATGATTAAGTCCACCGTTTGATAATAGTGGGCAAGCATTTCCTTGAGTCTGTCAGGATTATCTCCCACCACGCCGTGGTAATACATGGGAATGCCCAATTCGCTGAGCTTAAGAGAAAGATACTGGCTATGAGTATTCAGCGTACTGCCCATTAATAATTCAGTTCCAACACAAATAATAGCAGCTTTCATTTTATTCACCTACGCTTCTAGGACTTGCTTGTTCTTGATGATGTAATTCGCGCCCGAAATAACGGTGAGTACTGCTGCAAGATTAATCAAAATTTGATCCATAGGGATGCCAAATTGGGCGAATGGATAGTTGTTGAGCAAAAGCACAATCACAGCCAACATTTGAACATTGGTTTTAACTTTTCCCCACCAGTCAGCGGCAATAACAACGCCTTCAGCAGCTGCAACAGCTCTAAAAATACTGACGATAAACTCTCTGGCTAAAATAATCATAACCACCCAAGCATTGATGGTTCCCAGTTGAAGGAATCCTACCAGGGCCGCTGTCACTAACAATTTATCCGCTAAAGGATCCATGAATTTACCAAAGTTGGTAATCAATTTGTATTTTCTTGCCAAATAACCATCGAGAAAATCTGTGAAAGAAGCTACAACAAAGAGGACAAGGGCAATCATCATGCCAGACTCAGTCCCTAGCAATTGAAAATACATAAAGAAAGGAATCATGATTACTCTTAAAATTGTCAGTTGATTTGCGATATTCATTTTCATTTTACATCTCTCCAATCAAGTCGTATTCCAATGCGTCAGTGATTTTAACTTGTACAAACTGTCCAATGCGAAGGGCTCGTTCTGTGTGAACGTAAACAATGCCGTCAATTTCTGGTGCATCGTACATAGTTCTACCCACATAGATAGGCTCATTTGGAACTTCTTCTTCAATTAAAACTTCTAAAGTTTGACCCACTTTTTCATACATGAGCTCAGTAGAAATCTTTTGCTGAACTTCCAAAATTGCGTCTCGACGAGCTTCTTTAACCTCTTCTTCCAATTGTCCTGGAAGTTTTGCCGCCGCGGTATCTTCTTCTTGAGAATAGGCAAAAGCCCCTAATTTATCAAATCTTTGAGTTTTTACAAATTCCAGAAGTTCCTCAAACTGCTCTTCTGTCTCACCAGGAAAACCTGCAATCAAGGTGCTTCTTATGCTGATATGAGGTACAGCTGCTCTCAGTTTTTCAATCAATGCCACAATGGAAGCTTTTGATGTTGCCCGATTCATGCGTTTGAGCATCAAATCGTTGCAATGTTGAATTGGAATATCGATGTATTTGGCGACTTTATCACATTTTGCAATCGCTTCAATTAATTTGTCGTCTACAATGTCAGGGTAACAATATTGAAGTCTGACCCACTTAAGGTCTTCAATTTCATTGAGGGCATAAAGTAAATCTGCTAGGCGGTATTCACCGTAAAGATCTTCACCAAAACGGGTGATGTCCTGAGCAATGATGACCAGTTCTTTAACCCCTTTGGCAACTAGTGACTTCGCTTCCGCCACTACATCTTCAAAATGTCGGCTTCTGTACTTGCCTCTGAGTTTTGGGATGATGCAATAGGTACAGCAATTGTCACAGCCTTCAGCAATTTTCAAGTAAGCCATGTAAGGAGGTGACATTAAGAACCTCGGTAAATTCTCTGCAAATTCTTTATTAATATCCCCTTTTTCTATGAGAGCTTCTTGTTTCTTGTCTTTTTTGAGGACTTTATCAATAATCGGAATAATTTCATCAAAACTACCTGTACCAACGAATACATCGATTTCAGGAATTTCTTTTTTGAGTTCTTCAGCATAGCGCTCTGCTAAACAACCCGTCACTACCAACATTTGACATTTGCCCGTTTCTTTATGCGCCGCCAGTTCCAAAATCGTTTCAATGGACTCTGCCTTCGCACTGTCGATAAAGCCGCAAGTGTTTACAGCAATAATGTCTGCATCTCCTGCATTTGGCGTCATCACATAGCTGTTTTTACTGAGCAAGCCGATCATGACCTCTGTATCGACTTGGTTCTTCGCACAGCCTAAGGTTTCAAAAAATACTTTATACTTCATGTGTTCCCCTTTCCATATTATACCAATTATTATAAAAAATCAATCATAACTTAAGTTGCTCAAGTTCTAACCGCGTTAATAGGACTTCTCTCGGTTTGCTGCCAAGACTTGGCCCTACAATTCCACGTTCTTCCATTTGATCTACCAACCTTGCCGCACGATTGTAGCCTACGCGGAACTTTCTTTGAAGCATGGAAATTGAAGCCTGTCCTGTCTCAACCACCAGTTCAACTGCATCTTTTAAAAGCTCGTCTGCTTCCATTGCTGAAGCTGTTTCAGGAACATCTGCCAAAATTTCTTCTTGGTATTCCACCCCATCCACTTGCTTTTTAACAAATTCCACAATGTCTTCCACTTCAGAGTCCGCTAAAAAAGCACCTTGAATACGAACAGGTTTATTCGCACCTAAAGGATAGAAGAGCATGTCCCCTTTTCCAAGGAGTTTTTCTGCGCCTGCCATATCTAAAATCGTTCTAGAATCTATTTGTGAGGACACGGCAAAAGCAATTCTTGATGGGATATTGGCCTTGATCAACCCGGTAATAACGTCAACAGATGGTCTTTGCGTGGCAACAATTAAATGAATTCCCGCCGCTCTTGCCATTTGCGCCAGACGACAGATTGCATCCTCTACCTGATTCGGTGCAGCCATCATTAAGTCCGCAAGTTCATCTACCAATATAACGATCTTCGGCATTTTTTCTAAGTTGAGTTCAGGCTGGGTTTCCGCTTTTCTATTATAACTATTAATGTCTTTTACAACATGTTCTGCAAAAGTTTTATAACGATTTCCCATTTCATTCACCGCCCAATTTAAAGCGATGGATGCTTTTTTCGGATCTACCACAACAGGCAAAATTAAATGAGGTATGCCGTTGTAATGGCTGAGTTCAACGACTTTAGGATCAATCATCAACAGTTTGACTTCATCTGGTTTCGCATTGAATAATATACTGTTAATAATGGTGTTTACACATACAGATTTACCTGATCCTGTCGACCCCGCAATCAATAAATGGGGCATTTTAGCAAGGTCAGCAACCATGGTCTTTCCAGTAATCTCTTTCCCTAAAGCAAAACTGAGTTTGGAATCTGTCTTTCTAAACTCATCGCTTTCAAAGACTTCACGAGCTGTCACCATGGTGGTGTCTTTGTTTGGAATTTCAATGCCTATGGCACTTTTCCCCGGTATAGGGGCAATAATTCTGATTTGTGAAGCGGCAAGTGCCAATGCAATATCATCTGTTAAATTTACAATTTTGGAAACTTTTACACCCGGCGCTGGCAATACTTCATACATGGTAATAGCAGGCCCTTTTGTGACTTCTGTCACTTTAGCGTCGACTCCAAAGTTTTTGAGGGTCACTTCTAAAGTCTTAACATTTTCTATAATCTCGTCCCGATTGTTGTTAGTCTTTGCTTTAGCGGGATTAAGTAATGTAAGGGGTGGCATAATATATGGCTTTGGAATTGGTTTTGGAGCTGGTTTTGGAATTTCCTTAGCCACTGGAATAGGAGTAGGTTCAACCACAAATCTTGGCTTTACTTCAGCTATTGGCAGTATATCTTCCACAATTTCCTGAACCTTTATAAGGGGTACTGATTCAATGGCAAGGTCGTCCCCTTCAAAAGCGTCTTTGAATTCTGAACTGGAAGGTTCAAACTCTGCCATTGCATCTTCAGGATATGCTTCAAATATATCGTCTGGATCTTCTTCAGAAGAGAAATGAACAAATAAGTCTGCTAAATCTTCTTGACTGGTGTCTAGACCCAGTTCATCATCAATATGAGCGTCTTGTATGTCCTCTTTAATATCTTCGACGACTTCCTCTACACTATTCATAAAGTTAGCAATAAAGCTAGGTTCAGGAGTTTCCACTTCAGTTGCAGACTCAGCGGCACCAGTTTCCTCTTGAATATATTCGCCCGTCTCCAGGTTGATTGTTTCAACTGCAGGGTCAAAGTATAAATCTGAATTGTAAGCCTCAATGGGTTTTTCCATTCTTGGCAAATCACTTAAAGTGATTCTGTCCTCCGACGTTACCAATTCCCCTTCCTTAAGGGTTTCCTCTTGCACTTTTTCTGTAGGCGATTCAACCTTTTTCTCTCTGGGTTTAATTTTTGGCAAATGAGTCATTTTCTCAGCAATAGGTTTAATCCCATTATAAGTATGAATACCGCTTCTCTTCACCAAATTCGTCAAGCTGACTTTGAAGGCCAATACCACTGCAAATGCTGCAAATAGAGTACCTAGTAAGTAAGCTCCGAATTTACCAATACCATTGATAATGCCAAAAACTAAAATATTGCCTAAAACCCCACCACCTCTGAGCTGAATGCCTTGTTCAAAGGATAGTTTCCAACCTTCTGAGGACATGAGCAATTGTCCTTGATCCGCAAGCATCGTACTGAAAGTACTGTAATTTATTGCGGTGCTAAAAATCCAGACAGAGAAAAATGTACAAATCACTGCAAAGACCAAGCGCCATTTTTTATCTTTAAAAAACTTGTTGATATTAAAAAATACCAATAAAAAGATAGCATAGGTCAGCGTCACTCCTGAAAAACCAAACAGGCCTAAATAAATGCCCTTCATAAGTTTTCCAAAGAAACCTGTCCATTCTGTATGTATCGCAACTGCCGAAAGTAAAGTAAGTGCAAAGAGTGAAATCAATTCAATTTCATATCTGAGTAAAGATTTCTCAGGTTTCATTACCATCACTTCTTGATTGGAATTTCCATTTTTTCCAGCAGGTTGTTTTCGATTGGAATTGTCTGTTACACCCGACTTGGCTTTTGTGGCACTCGTTCCATTAGCAGAACGACTCCCTTTTGAAACTGTTTTAGAATTTGCCTCAGTCTTCGGTTTACTTTTCGCTACAGGCTTTTTTGCAGTCTGCCCTTTACTGGATTGCTTTTGTGAAGTCCCCAAATAGACACCACCTTTCATATGCATAAATGCTCAGGGAATTACCCCTGAGCGAAGTTCCTCATTTAACCCTTTGAATATTTTCAGAGGATAAAGGCATTAAGCGTTCAATCCAAACTCTTGATGTAAAGATGAAAGTGCAGTCTGCACTTGATCACTCTTAATCAAACAACTGATGGTTGAATAAGAATCGGATGATTGCAAAATATCTATATTCGCTTTAGCCAGTGCAAATACCAAGCGTTTCATAACCCCAGGCACACCGTGAATTTTATTGCCTACAACTGTTACCTTTGAACATTCAGAGGTAATTTTGTATTTGAGTCTGAGTTTTTCTAATATGCCTACCACGTCGTCAGCTTTATCTGTTGGAACCGTAAAAACTTTTCGGTCTTCAAAGAAGTTAATCAAATCAATAGAAACTTTATGGGTTTCAAGTTCATTGAGAAGCTGTCTCGCAACAGGGTCATCGCTACTTGAAAAGACCAGTACCTGAGTGATGTCGTTTTTACTTGTAATTGCTGTAACCACACGGTCGTGGTCATCCATCGCTGCGCCGTCCTCTCTGCCAATTATAGTTCCAACACTGTCAGAGAAGGTATTTTTAATAATCAACTGCTTGTTACCTTTTTTTGCGATATCGATGGCTTTGTGGTCAACGACCTTCGCCCCATCAATAGCCATTTGGTAACATTCTTCATAACTAATGGTCTTTAATACCTGTGCTTCTTTGACGATTCTCGGATCCGCTGTCATAACCCCATCTACATCCGTGTAAATTTCAATAAATGCCGCGTCCAGTTCAACGCCTAAAACAGCAGCAGTCGTATCGCTTCCCCCTCTGCCCAAGGTGGTTAATTCGCCACTTGCCGTCATGCCTTGAAACCCTGTGACCACTACAATAAAGTCTTTTTCAAGCCACTGGGTAATTTTTTTCGATTCTACCCCAATGACATTGGCATTACCAAAATGTTCATCTGTAACCATGCCCGCCTGGTGTCCCGTAAGGGCAATCGCTTTGTGTCCCATACTTTCAATGGTATTGGCAACCACAGCTGCAGAAATCATTTCGCCACAGTTCAGCATAAAGTCCAAATTTCGTTCACTGTACGATTCGTTGACACTTTTAAAAAAGTTAATTAAAGTGTCCGTCGCATAAGGATCTCCATTTCTACCAATAGCAGAAACCACAATGACTGGACTTTTGCCTTGGGTTTTAAGTGCAATGGCATTTTGAGCAATTTTTGTTCTGGATTCATGGGTGGTAACTGATGTCCCACCATACTTTTGTACTACAATTTCCATGTCACCCTGTCTCCTTTTTAGTGCCAATCTATCTGATGGCTATTTCGTTCCCGTTGATCCGAAACCGCCTTTTCCCCGTTCAGTATGGCTGATACTCTTAACTTCAACCGTTTCAACTCTCGCATAACTGGCAATGACCAGTTGCGCAATCCTTTCACCGTCATGAATGGCATAAGGTTCATTGCTGAGGTTGATTACTGGAATTTTCAACTCACCTCGGTAGTCACTGTCAATGGTGCCGACACAGTTGACTAAAGAGATGCCATGTTTAATGGACAAACCACTTCTAGGTCTGACCTGACCCTCATAACCTTCTGGAATTTCGATGAAGAGGCCTGTAGGCACAAGAGCTCTTTCCAGTGGACCCAGCATAATCGGCTCACTGACAAAGGCGCGAAGATCCATACCAGAAGCCCCTGATGTTTCATATGCAGGTAAAGGATGATGAGAATTATTTACAATATTTAACATAACCATTATTTAAGCGCCTCATAGAATTTATTATAAACTTCTTCTGATTTATAGTTTCCAACCTTACCTACTAAAGTCACCGCCAAATACTCAGTTGAAAAAATTTCATTGGCTTGTCGAAGTACATCTTCACGGGTAATATTTTCAATGCCTTGAATCACTTCGTCTAAAGACCTGATTCGCCCAGAAAGGAGTTCTGATTTTCCAATCCAGTTCATGGTGTTAGTAGAACCTTCCATTCCAAGAACAAAACTGCCTTTTAACTGATTTCTATACTTAATAACTTCTGCCTCTGTCAAATGACCTGACTTTAGCAGCAGTATTTCTTCCAGTATCAATTCACACACTTTCTCCAAATTTTCTGGTAGCATGGAGGCATAAATGCTGAACATACCACTGTCATAGTAAAAACTTGGCTGCGAATCAATGGTGTAAGATAAACCGTGGTCTTCTCTAATTTTTTGAAAGAGCCTAGAACTAGAAATGCCACCCATCACGTTATTTAACAGCAAAAATGGATATAGATCTGCTGTATCATAGCCATAGCCTTTGAATCCAATGATCAGGTGCATCTGTTCAAAATCCTTTAATTTATCTGTATGTCCTCCATTAAAAGGAATCGCAGCTACCTTTCTCTGGTGTTGTGGAGAAGACTCCATCTTACCAATGGTATCATTTAAGGCATTCATAAGTTCCGCCTCATTATAACTGCCACTAATGGCAATAACCATATTTTCAGGCTGATAATAACGATTAAAATATTCTAAAATCATTTCTCGATCTAAAAGACTTACTGTTTTCTTTGTTCCAAGAATAGGTCTTTGAAGCGCATGACCTTTAAATGTGATTTCTGAAAGCAGGTCGTAGACCAACTCTTCAGGTGTATCATCATATAGGTTGATTTCATCAAGCACAATCATCTTTTCTTTTTCAATCTCTGCAACATCAAACTTGGAATGCATGAGCATATCACTGATGATGTCTATGGCAATAACGCCGTGTTCAGAAAGCACATGGGTATAAATACAGGTGCACTCCTTGCTGGTAAAAGCGTTTAATTCGCCACCCAAATCATCTATTTCACTGGCAATTGACTTGGCTGTGCGTTTTTCTGTCCCTTTAAATAGCATATGTTCTATAAAATGAGAGACACCATTTAGCGTTGCCGTCTCGTTAATGGATCCCACTTTGATCCAAAATCCTATAGAAACAGATCTCAAATGTTCCACAGGTTCTAGCATGACACGAATGCCATTGGCCAGTGTAATTTTTTTATACATGAACACCTCTTAGTATTAATAGGTTAAGTAATATGCAATTTTACTCACAATACCATTATACTGAAATGAACTTGTTTTCACAACCAACAACCGTCATCCTTTCCATGTTTAAAAGTTAAGCTTTGGTAACTCCCTTTGTTACAAAAAGACGAGAGAACCCTTTCGGATTCTCTCGTATATGATTTAACTAGTTGTTATTATTTGTTTTCTTCAGTCAAAAGAACTTTTCTTGAAACGTTAACACGTTTTTGTGCATCGATTTCAATGACTTTAACCATGAGTTCGTCTCCAACTTTGAAGGCTTCTTCAACAGTTTTAAGTCTTTCTTTTGAAAGTTGTGAAATATGGCAAAGAGCTTCTTTACCTGGGAGCAACTCAACAAAGGCACCGAAAGTCATAATTCTAACAACTTTAGCATTGTAGATTTCTCCAACTTCGATTTCTTTGACAATCCCTTGAATTTCTTTAAGGGCGTTAGCGCCACCAACTCCATCGTTTGCAGTAATTAACACACGACCAGTGTCTTCAATGTCAATTTTAACATTGTGCTCTGAACAAAGTCTTGTAATGACCTTCCCACCTTGTCCAATAACTTCTCTGATTTTATCAGGATTGATATTAATTTTGTAAACACGTGGTGCATAGACAGACATGTCTTTTCTTGGAACGTCGATGCATTTTTTCATTTCGCCTAAGATATGAAGTCTGCCGACTCTAGCTTGCTCAAGGGCTTTCTCCATGATTTCTCTGCTGAGACCCTTAACTTTAATATCCATTTGAAGAGCTGTGATACCCTCTTTAGTACCAGCAACTTTAAAGTCCATGTCTCCAAGAGCATCTTCTAAGCCTTGGATATCTGAAAGAATAGCAATGCTTTCTTCTTTGATAAGACCCATAGCGATACCAGCAACCATATCTTTAATAGGAACACCTGCATCTAACAATGAAAGTGTTGAACCGCAGATTGAAGCTTGTGAACTTGAACCGTTACAAGTCAATACTTCTGAAACCAAACGAATTGCATATGGGAAATCATCTTCACTTGGAAGAACTGGAACTAATGCTCTTTCACCAAGAGCACCATGACCTACCGCACGTCTGTTGGTTCTTGTCATACCCGTCTCACCCACTGAGAATGGAGGGAAGTTGTAATGGTGCATGTAACGCTTTGTATCTTCAACGCCAATGCCGTCTAAACGCTGAGCTTCACCAAGAGCACCTAAAGTGGTAATCGTAAGGGCTTGAGTTAAACCTCTAGTAAAGAGACCTGAACCGTGAGTTCTAGGAAGAAGACCCACTTCACAACTGATTGGTCTGATTTGATCGATTGTTCTGCCATCAGGTCTTACACCTTCAACAGTAATCATTTTTCTAACGACTTCTTTTTCGATTTCTTTAAACATGACAGACATAAATGCTTTTTCGTCTGGATATTTTTCGCCAAGTTCAGCAATCATAGCGTCTTTAACTTCGCCTAAAGCAGCACTTCTAGCGGCTTTATCAGGTGTTCTAACAGCTACATCAATTTTATCTGTTAAGAATGCTCTAAGGTCAGCAACGAGTTCTTCGTTGATCACTTCAGGAACAACTTCCATTTTTGGTTTGCCAATTTCAGCAGCAATCGTTTCAATAAAAGCTACGATTTTCTTGATTTCGTCATGACCTCTAAGGATTGCGCCCAGCATAACTTCTTCTGAAAGAATTTCTGCGCCAGCTTCAACCATTGTTACTGCATCTTTTGTACCTGAAACGACTAAGCTGAGTTTAGATACTTCTCTTTGCTCAGTCGTAGGGTTGATGACATATTGTCCATCGATGTAACCTACTGTTACTGAACCTGTTGGGCCATCAAATGGTACATCTGAAATAGATAAGGCAATAGATGAACCAATCATGGCAACGATGTCAGGTTGATTTTCTTGGTCAACTGAGAAAACTGTTGTCGTGATTTGAACTTCGTTTTTGAAGCCCTCTGGGAAAAGTGGTCTGATCGGTCTATCGATCAATCTTGAAGTTAATACAGCCTTTTCAGAAGGTCTGCCTTCTCTTTTAATGTATCCTCCTGGTATTTTACCAACTGAGTACATTTTTTCTTCGTAATCTACGCTAAGTGGGAAGAAATCAATTCCCTCTTTAGGTTTTTTGCTGCCGACAACTGTACAAAGCACGTACGTTTCGCCATAACTGACCATACATGAACCGTTTGCAAGATTAGCAACTTTGCCAGTCTCTACTTTTAACGTTCTTCCGGCAAGTTCCATTTCAAAATTTCTGATTATTCTTTCGCCTTCCATCTAAAAACCTCCTTAATTATTGGGTGGTCATATCAGCCGAAATTTATCCTACTTGCTCTAATGTCTAATGGGTAATTCTTTTTAGACATCACAGAAAGTAGGACAAGATAATAAATTCCGAATGCTTATGACCTTCAAAGCATAGGCCTATAGGCCAAAAAGTAATAAAGCGGGCAAAGCCCGCTCATATTATTTTCTTAAGCCTAATTTGCCGATAAGTGTTCTGTATCTCTCAATATCTTTATCTCTTAAGTAGCCAAGCAAGCTTCTTCTTGCGCCGACCATTTTCAAAAGACCTCTTCTTGAGTGATGATCCTTTTTGTGCATTTGAAGATGCTCATTAAGTTCGTTGATTCTGAACGTTAATAAAGCAACTTGCACTTCAGGAGAACCCGTATCGCCTTCGTGTGTCTTGTAGTCATTGATGATTTGAATTTTTTGTTCTTTAGTCATGTGTTGTACACCTCCATAAATTTATCCCCCTATCCCAAGTAAATCGTCGGTGTGTCGATAAACATAGCGTAGGGTTAGCATAACAATTATATACTATACCGCTTATACAGTCAATTTAATTTGACAATCTTCAGGACTCAATTTATTGAAATAATGAGTTTTGGCATAATGCAAATCCTCTTTCATTCTTGCAATTAAAGCCTCTAAAGAATCAAATTTTTGTTCGTCTCGAATGTGATCAATGAAGAAAATTCGAATCGTTTCTCCGTAAATGTCTTCATCAAAATCCAAGAGAAAACTTTCGAGGTTTAATTCAGTCTGATCAAACGTTGGATTATAGCCCACATTGCTTAAACTGGGATAGAGCACATTTCCCACTTCAGTATAACTGACATAAACCCCGGGTTTAATCAAACTCATATGAGTTTCTGGCAAAATATTAGCTGTTGGGAACCCCAGTTTTCGACCTACTTGCTTGCCTTTTATAACTGGCCCAACAACACTGTAAGGTCTGCCTAGCATTGCTCTTGCCGCTGCCATGTCTCCGTGTTTGATGCGGTCTCTAATTTCAGAACTGCTGATTTTATGTCCGTTAAGAGACACTGGAGAAACAACCATTAATTCGTAACCATATTTGACAGACAGCTGTTTAAGAAGATCTACATCTCCTTCAGCACCTTTTCCAAATCTGTAATCAAAACCTACTGCCAGACTTTTTACGTTCATGCCATCGATTAAGAAGTTTTTTACAAACAAATCTGGAGACGTCTTCATAAAAGTTTCATCAAAGGGAACCATTAAGAGATAGTCTGCACCCGTGGCTTCAATCAGCTTGATTTTGTCGCTGTTGCTGGCTAGTTTTTGAACCTTATGACCATTTCTGGTGAGTTCTCTCGGATGATTGCTAAAAGTATAGACCACACTTTTATAGCCTTTTTCAATACAATGAGCAACCATTCGCCCAATCACTTCTTGATGTCCAATATGCAGACCATCAAAAGTACCAAGGGCTATTCCGATAGGTTCTTTTGAACTCGATAATTCAGTTAAATCATATAAGATTTTCACGATTCATCACCACTGTAGAGGCGTTTTTCCAGCATCAAATTTTGAGTAGATACTTGGTACGCGCCAATTCCAATAAAGTCATTTTCACAATAAAGTCTATACTGGCGGTCTTCCTCAGGTCTTTCATTTAAAAAACCGCTCAAGTCTATTTTAATCCCATTTAGGAGTTTTGCCAAAGCAAATTTAGATATATGACAAGCTTCTAGGATTACAAAAGGATGGTCCAGTCCGTGAAGAATTTCGTCAACACGTCCTGTTTCAACATAGTGACTGACCTCTTCAAGCGTCAAAGCCGATCCAATTTCAAAGACACCGCTTTTCATACGAATTAAACTGGTCATGTGGGCGTGGCAACCTAGTTTTTCCCCAATATCATGGCAAATGGTTCTCACATAAGTTCCTTTAGAACAGGTAATGTCAAGGCATAGACCATCTTCATAACGGCGGATTACTTTAAGCTCATGTATGGTCTGTCTTCTCGCTTTTCGTTCAACGACAATGCCTTCTCTGGCAAGATCTACAAGTTTTTTTCCATCTATCTTTAACGCACTATACATAGGTGGTATTTGGTCGATTTCGCCTATAAATTCAGCGAGTACCGCATCTATTGCTTCTTCAGAAGGCACAACATCTGATTGTTCAAGTACGGTTCCCCATCTGTCTTGCGTATCTGTAGAAGCGCCAAACTTCAGCTCACAGCGATATGTTTTCTGATCATTGGTCAAATGTTCTACAACTTTTGTCCCTCTGCCAATGCAAATGGGCAGTACGCCAACAGCCATAGGATCTAGCGTCCCTGTATGGCCTATTTTTTTAAAGTGCAAGATCCGTCTCAAAAGACAAACCACATCGTTAGAAGTCATATCTGTGGGTTTGAGGACATTTATAATGCCGTTCATAATCTCACCTGACTTTTTAAAGTACTGAGAATCAATTCCAAGGCATTTTCTAGTGGCATTTCCATTGAGAACCCTGCCGCTTTTCTGTGTCCGCCGCCGCCAAATTTTAAGCTAAAGGCCGCCACATCAAAGTCGTGCTTGGACCTTGTACTTACTTTAAAGTGGTTAGGCTTGATTTCTCTTAAAAATACAGCCACTTCAAGTCCAGAGATGTCCCTGATAGACTCACAGATACCATCCGTGTCATAGTTTACAATTTTAGAATTTTCTACATCTTGTAATTGGATGTAAGTCACACCAATTTTACCGCCCACATGCAGTTCCAAATGGTTCAACGCAACTTGCAATAATTTGACTTGATCAAAATCCTTGTTCTGATACACTTCAACAATTGCCTTTTGAGCGTCAAATCCCGTCTCTAATAGACTTGCCACAACTCGGTGAGTCTTTGGAGAGGTATTGTCGTATTTAAAACTGCCTGTGTCTGTTGTAATTCCCACATAGAGAGGTTCTGCCAACTCTTGATCAATTGTGCCACCGTTGATTTTTATCAATTCATAAACCAGTTCTGCTGTGGAAGAAGCTTCATGCTCAATCCAAGTAACCTCTGCAAATAATTCGTTGGTCACATGGTGATCAATGTTAAAATGCATCGCCGCTTCTTCATAAATAAGTCTGCGATCGCCGACACGTTCTAAATCGCTGCCGTCTACTACGATGACAGCGTATGAATCTTTCTCCCAGCCCAGACTATTAAAACCTTCAGAGGTGATAAAATCTTCAGTGTTCAAAAAACGCAAACTGACCGGCAATGTTTCGTTGTTAACAACGTAACTTACCAGCCCTAAGGATTTAAAAAATATATTAAGTGCAATACAGGAGCCTATTGTGTCCCCGTCCGGATGAATATGTGGGAGCACAATCATGCGCTCCCACTTTTTAAAATCATAAGGCTGGGAAAGGGGTAACTTCGTCACGTCCCTATTCCTCCTCGTCTTCATCTGTGTTGCGATCTTCGTCAAAGTCGTCTTCGTCTGCATTACGATCTTCATCATAATCTTCGTCGTCTTCGTCTAAATCTTCATCGTCTTCATCTTCGTCAAATTCATCATCTTCGTCATCAAAGTCGATATCTTCATCGTCATCATCTTCATCGATGTCATCGCTGCCATCGAGTTGACGCCCTCTTGCTTCTTCCATTTCTCGCTTTTCAGCTTCTAAAAGTTGATCTGCGCCTACATCTTTGAGTAATTGGTTAATGTACATGCCATTCTCAATGGATCTATCTAAAACGAAAACAGGTTCAGGGGTAATTCGAAGTTTGAGCTCTTTGCCGATTTCTTTACGAATAAAGCCTTTGGCACTGTTTAAACCTTCAAGGGTCTTTTGTGGATCCGCTTTTGGGTCGTAAACACTGATATAGATATTGGTGAATGACAAATCATTGGTTGTGTCTACATGAACCACGCTAGTCATTTTAGAGACGCGTGGGTCTTTCATATTGAACATAATCAAATGACTGACAATCTTTTTAATTTCTTCTGAAATTCTCTTATTTCTTTGTTTACTCATTTATTTCACCTGCTTTCTGCGCATTTATCTATTACGCTCTAGCTTCTTTTAACTTCTTCAATGAGGAATGCTTCAATTTCATCATCCACTTTAAGATCGTTATAGTTATCGAATCCAATACCACACTCGTATCCAGCTGCAACTTCTTTCGCATCGTCTTTGAAACGTCTAAGAGAAGAAATCTTGCCTTCGTGGATAATAATGCCTTCTCTGATTAAACGGATTTGAGCATTTCTAACCACTTTACCAGTAAGAACATAAGCACCAGCAATAATACCAAGATTTGGTACTTTGAAGAGTTCACGAACTTGAATTCTACCAATAACCACTTCTTTGTAGATTGGGTCTAACATCCCTTTCATCGCTTGAGCAACATCATCGATTGCTTCATAGATGATTCTGTATGTTTTAAGGTATACGCCCTCACGGTTAGCAATATCTTGAACCGTTGTAGAAGGTCTTACATTAAAACCGATAATGATGGCGTTAGAAGCAGATGCCAAAAGAATATCGTTTTCAGAAATTGTCCCAACGTTTGTATGGATGACGTTGACACGAACTTCGTCATTAGAAAGTTTAAGTAATGAACCTTTTAAAGCTTCAATTGAGCCGTGAACGTCTGCCTTAATGATAATATTAAGATCCTTGATTTGACCGTCTTGAATTTGGCTAAAGAGGTCTTCAAGAGAAACGTGCGGGTTCTTTTTAAGGCTTGAGTTTCTAAGTTCTAACTGTCTTCTTTCAGCAAGAATTCTAGCTTGTTTCTCGTCTACAGCCACATAGAATTTATCTCCAGCTTGAGGTACTTCATTCAAACCAGTAATTTCTACACAAGTTGCAGGACCAGCAATTTTGATTTTCTTGCCTAAGTGGTTGAACATCGCTCTCACACGGCCATAAGTTGTGCCGGCAATTACTGGGTCCCCTACTTGAATAATACCTGTTTCGATAAGGGCTGTTGCTACTGTTCCGCGGCCTTTATCTACTTTAGCTTCTAAAATCGTACCAATAGCTGGTCGATTTGGATTTGCTTTAAGTTCCAACATTTCAGAAACGAGAAGTACCATTTCAAGAAGTTGGTCAATACCTTCACCTTTAATTGCTGACACAGGTACAGCAATAACTTCGCCGCCCCACTCTTCAATCAAAAGACCATGGTCTGCTAATTCTTGCTTCACGCGATCTTGGTTGGCATTGATTTTATCAATTTTATTGATGGCTACAATGATTGGAACGCCTGCAGCTTTAGCATGGTCAATCGCTTCTTTTGTTTGTGGCATAACACCGTCATCGGCAGCAACAACTAAAATAGCAATATCTGTAACCTTAGCGCCTCTGGCTCTAAGTGAGGTGAACGCTTCATGTCCAGGTGTGTCTAAGAATACGATTTTCTCACCATTGTGTCTGACTTCAGAAGCACCGATATGCTGTGTGATACCACCGGCTTCGCCAGTTGTAACGCTAGTTTTTCTGATGGCATCTAATAGGGATGTCTTACCGTGGTCAACGTGACCCATTACGGTTACGACTGGAGCTCTCTTTACAAGATCTGCTGGATCGTCGTCGAAATTGAAACGGATATCTTCCATTTCTTCTTCTGTCAATTCTTTAGAAACCGATACATTGTACTCAGCAGCAATCAGTTCAGCTGTTTCGAAGTCCAACTCTTGGTTAATTGTGGCCATAATGCCGATGTTCATTAATTTTGTAATGATATCGTTAAGGCCTTTTTTAAGAAGCTTGGCAAATTCGCCAACCGTAATGGTTGCGCCAATAACCACGTCATTTTCGTATGCAACTTCTTGAGGTTTGTAAGGATTGCTATCGACGCCGTGCTTAAAGTTTTTCTTTTTAGTTTTGCCTTTTTTATTAGAACCTTTATTTTTAATGCGATCTAAAGCTTCCATTTCTTCCATTTCATCTAAATCATCGTAATCATCTAGGATTACATCATCATTATCGTCTTGTATGATCTCTTCGTTTTCTTCCATAGTTACCTCTTTCTCTGAAACTGCCGCGTTTCCTGCAGTTCTGAGCAATTCATTCACAAGGTCGTAATCTGCGCCTTCAATGCTGCTCATGTGATTTTTGACTTCAAGACCGAGTTCTTGAAGTTTTTCGATACAGTCTTTGCTAGATATTCCAAGCTCTTTAGCGAGCTCATGTACTCTAATTTTAGACAATTGAGTCACCCCCGTATTTATTCGACAGTCGGTTCAACTAACTTGAGTAAAGCATTGGCAAATTTTCGATCTGTAATGCCGATCACAGCTCTATTGTTCTTGCCTATTGCTTGGGACAGTTCCTCTTTTGTGGATATCTCTATGATTTGGACTTCTGCTTGCTTAGTTAAAAACCTAAACTTGTCTTTTGTGTTCTCAGAAGCGTCAGCAGCCACTATTAAGAGTTTAATCTTGCGTTTTTTCATGAACATTTCGCAAGTATCGTCCCCTGTAATGATTTTGCCAGACTTCATGGCAAAGCCAAGCATGGTTAAAAACTTTTGCATATCACTCGTCCTTTACTTGAATGGTAGATTCCTCGTCTTGGTCACCCGCAGCGAGTTCCTCAGCTAAGCGCGCATAAATTTCTTGATCAATTTTGATCATAAGAGATCTGCTGAGCGCATCCCTTTTTTGAGCCTTTTTCAGACATTCGACAGATGGACAGATATACGCCCCTCTTCCGTTTGCTTTGCCCTTAAAATCCACAAAAACTTGATTTTCACTATTTTTTACAACTCTGATGAGTTCACGTTTGGTCTTCTGCGCTCCGCATCCGACGCAGGTTCTCATAGGCACTTTCTTAACCTTCATCAAACCCACCTCCTCTACTCAGCGGCAGCTTCCTTGGCTTTCTCATATTGGCTGGCGCTCTTGATATCGATTTTCCAACCAGTCAGTTTAGCAGCCAATCTTGCGTTTTGGCCTTCTTTACCGATAGCCAATGACAACTGATAATCTGGAACTACAACCAAGGCTGATTTATCACCTTCATGAACTTCAACCAAATCTACTTTAGATGGGCTGAGGGCATTAGAAATAAATTCCGCAGGATCTTCGTTCCATTTGATGATGTCAATTTTCTCGCCGCGAAGTTCTGTGACGATATTTTGAACTCTTGCACCTTTAGGACCGACACACGAACCTACAGGGTCAATATCTGAGTTTGCTGCATACACGGCAATCTTAGTTCTTGAACCCGCTTCTCTGGAAATACCTCTGATCTCAACTTCGCCGTTGTAGATTTCAGGCACTTCTAACTCAAAGAGTCTTTTTACAAGACCAGGATGTGTTCTAGACACCACGACTTGAGGCCCTTTTGAAGTTTTGCTGACTTCTACAATGAAAGTTTTGATTCTGCCGCCTTGCGGATATTCTTCACCTGGAATTTGCTCCGTAGGTAAAAGAACGGCTTCGGTTTTTCCTAAATTGATGAAAATCGTTCCTTTTGAAATTCTTTGAATCACGCCTGTAACGATTTCACTTTCTCTATCTGAAAATTCATCGAAAATAATTGAACGTTCTGCTTCACGAATACGTTGTACAACGACTTGCTTCGCAGTTTGAGCTGCAATACGACCAAAATCTTTTGGAGTCACTTCAGAGTCGATAAAATCGCCATATTCATAGTTGGCATCGATTTTTTTCGCATCTTCTAAGGTGATCTCAAAGAAATCGTCTGTAGATTCTTCTACGACTTCTCTTCTAGAGTAGACTCTTACATCGCCTGTCTCTTGATCAATAGTGATCTTGACATTTTGTGATGATCCGAAATTTTTCTTATACGCCGTAATGAGGGCCGCTTCAATTGTTTCAATTAACAACTCTTTTGAAATCCCTTTTTCCTTTTCCAGCGCTTCGAGAGCCTCAAGCAATTCATGCTTCACCTTATTCTTCCTCCTCTTGGTCAAAATTGACAACTAATTTAACACTTGAAATTTTCTCTTTTGGAATATCGATTGTTTTATCTTCAACACCGATTTTTACCATTTGATCTTCAAGACCGATCAATGTGCCCTTGAATACTTTTTGACCATCTACTGGTGTAAACAGTTTCAATTGAACGGTTTTACCCGCAAATCTTTTAAAGTCCTCAGGTCTTTTTAGTTCTCTTTCGATTCCAGGTGATGTCACCTCAAGAAAATAATTTTCCTCGATTGGATCGATTTCGTCTAGCTTGACATTCAAATACTTGCTCACCAATGAACAATCATCTAATGACACGCCTTCTTCTTTATCGATAACCACTCTTAAATATCTGAAAGGGCCTTCTTTGACAAATTCAACGTCAACCAGTTCAAGACCCGTGCTTTTGCAATGGGGCTCTACAATATCTCTTACGATATCGACTACTCTTCTTTTTTTCATTTTGCATACCTCCTAACCCTATTAAATTGTGTGAAACTAAGGCACAAAGGCCTTAAGAACAAACGAAGAGTGGGCTTCACCCACTCTTCGACGTCTTTTATCTATTTCCATTTCAGTATATCACAGTTTACAATTATATGCAAATGATTATGCCAAAGAGAACAAGTCTAACTGGTTGTTTTCAGGCATTCCCTTTAAACAACCATGCTGATCTAAAGCTTCAATGACCGTTTTTGTCGCTTTGGCACGTCGTCGTAATTCTGCAACAGAAATAAATTCCCCAAGTTCCCGTTCTTCAAGAATCTTTTGAGCTGCAGTTTCCCCAACACCTTGCAATGATCTCAGCGGTGGCAGCAGCTTGTCCTCTCTAATCAAGAACTCATCTGAATGAGAGTTTTCAAGGCTGACTCGGTGGAACTCAAATCCTCGACTGTAGTATTCATCTACAACTTCAAGAATATTGTAGAGGTCCTGTTCTTTCTTAGAAAGGGCGTCCCAAGTCTGCTCATATTGTCTCATGGTTGATCTGACCGCTTCCTTCCCTTGGCAAACCAACTGGGCATCAAAATCTTCTACTTTGATGGAGAAGAAAGATGCGTAGAAAGCTAAAGGATAGTGCACTTTAAAGTAGGCAATTCTAAAGGACATCATGACATAAGCCACAGCATGGGCTTTAGGGAACATGTACTTAATGGTATTACATGAACTGATATACCAATCAGGTACTTTGTATTCCTTCATTAAGTCTACGTTTTCATCTGTAAGGCCTTTTCCTTTTCTGACCCGCTCCATGATATTAAAGGCTGATTTTGGCGGTAAGCCTTGGTAAATCAGATAGGTCATAATATCATCACGGGTAGAAATAACTTCTTTAAGGACGGCCGTTCCATTCCTAACCAAGTCTTGAGCATTGTTAATCCAAACGTCGGTACCGTGAGACAAACCTGAGATACGAACCAGTTCCGCAAAGGTGCTTGGCTGTGTATCTTCTAGCATCTGTCTAACAAATTTGGTTCCGAACTCAGGAATCCCAAGTGAACCGATTTTTAATTTATAGCTAGGATCTTTGATATTCAGAGTATCCACCGTGGTAAAAATGGCTACTGTAGCTTTATCATCTAATGGTATGTCTTCGACCGTCACCCCAGTCATATCTTCTAAGGCTTTGATGATGGTCGGAACGTCGTGTCCCAGTATATCGAGTTTCAAGAGACGTCCACTGATGGAGTGATAATCAAAGTGAGTGGTAATAACCCCAGACCTTGAATCGTTGGCTGGGTACTGGATTGGACAGAAGTCGTGAATATCTTTATAGTCAGGTACGACCATAATCCCGCCAGGATGCTGCCCACTGGTTCTCTTTATGCCTGTACAACCTTGCGAAAGTCTTGCAATTTCCTTTGAGTTGACCGTAATGCCCTTTTCTTCAAAGTACTTTCTCACGTAGCCATAGGCCGTTTTATCGGCAATGGTGCCAATGGTTCCCGCCTTAAAGGTATACCCTTTACCGAAGAGTTCTTCTGTGTACTTATGGGCATTGGCTTGATATACCCCTGCAAAGTTAAGGTCGATATCTGGTTCTTTATCTCCTTCAAAGCCGAGGAAGGTTTCAAACGGAATGTCGTGTCCGTCCTTCTTATAAGCCTGACCGCAGACAGGACAGTCCTTGTCTTGAAGGTCGGCTCCACTACCCAGAGAACCATCTAATATGAATTCACTGTTTTTGCAGTTTTTACAAATATAGTGAGGCGGCAAAGGGTTAACCTCTGTAATACCACTCATAGTAGCCGCTAAAGACGAACCTACAGATCCCCGTGAACCTACCAAATAACCATCTTCCAAAGACTTCTTAACCAATTTTTGAGCGATGATATACATGACCGAATAACCATTGCTGATAATCGAATTCAATTCTCTGACCAAACGGGTTTCAACCAGTTCTGGAAGAGGTTTCCCATAAATGGATTCTGCTTTTTCCATACACATATTCCGCAGATCCTCTTCAGAGCCTTCAATCTTTGGCGGATAAGTGTCGTCTGGAATAGGTAAAATGTTTTCAATTTGGTCTGCTATCAAGTTGGTATTTCTGACGACGACTTCATAAGCACGCTCATAACCTAGGTAATCAAACTCTTTGAGCATTTCTTCTGTAGTTCTGAGATATAGCGGTGCCTGATTGTCTGCATCTGTAAAACCTTTCCCTGCCATGAGAATTCGTCTATAAACTTCATCTTCTGGGTCAAGGAAATGGACATCAGAAGCGGCGATAACCGGTTTTCCAAATTGATCCCCTAAATCTAAGATCTTGCGGTTGAATCCTCTCAGTTCCTCTTGGTCTTTAACCAAACCCTTTTCAATTAAGAATTGGTTATTGCCTATGGGTTGGATTTCTAAGTAATCATAAAAATCCACAATTGCTTCTATCTCATCTGTAGATTTATTCTCTACCAACGCGCTGAACAATTCTCCTGCTTCGCAGGCAGATCCAATGATTAGACCCTCTCGCATATTATTCAGCATGGATTTTGGAATTCTCGGTTTTTTATAGAAGGTATTGATATTTGAGTGGGACACCAATTGATATAAATTTTTAAGTCCCACATAATTTTTAACCAATATGATAACGTGATTCGTGTCCATCATTTGATAATCCATATTTTTAGAAGAATATTGGTTGATGTCGTCTATGGTGACGCATTCATATTCTTGAAGCATGGCTACAAATTTTAGGAAGATTTCTGCAGTTGCTTTTGCATCGTCTACAGCCCTATGGTGGTTTTCAAGGCTGACCCCTAAGTGCTTCGCAATATTATTCAGCTTGTGACGCTTCACGTCTTTCAACAGCAGTCGGCTGAGGGTTAAAGTGTCTAATATGGTAAAGTCAAAAGGCAGACCTATTTGAGAACAGTTTTCTTTGATGAATGCCGTATCAAACGCTGCATTGTGAGCCACTAACGCCGCGTCACCAATAAAGGCCATAAACTCTGGCAGTATTTCGCTGATTAGGGGCTGCCCTACTAGCATATCGTCTGTAATCCCTGTTAATTCAGTGATTTTAGGCTCTAGGGACACTTGAGGGTCAACTAGGCTGGAGAAATGGTCTATGACCTGTCCCCCTTGGATTTTTACCGCGCCAATCTCTGTGATTTTATGGTTTTTAAAAGAAAGTCCTGTGGTTTCAAGGTCAAAGACAACATAAGTATCATTTAAATTCTGACCCTTTGGATTGATGACGGCTTCCGAACTGTCGTCCATGAGATAGCCTTCAAGACCGTAGAGAATTTTCATATCCGTGCCTCTTGCAGTTTCCATGGCCTCTGGGAACGCTTGCAATACGCCGTGATCTGTAATGGCAATAGATTTATGCCCCCAACTCATAGCCCGTTTTACTAAGGATTTTGCCGAGGACATGCCGTCCATATCTGACATGGTGGTATGGCAATGAAGCTCAACTCGTTTTACTTCGGATTCGTCTTTCCGTTTGGCTGGCCCTTTGCCGAGGTTGATATTCATGGCGTAAAGCGCCAACTCTTTTTCAAAGGTATCAAATCGGACTGAACCTTCAAACTTGTACCAGTCGCCTTTCTTCACTTTGCTCATCAAATCTTCGCGTTCGCTGCTATCTTTTACAAAGAGTTTAACCCCGATGGAGTTGGTGCCATCTGAAATAGAGAAGGTCACTAGACTTTTTCCGCTTCTAAGATCTCTGAAGTCTGCTTCAAACACTTGAGCTTCAAAACAAAATACCCCTTCTTCTTCCATGCCATCATTGATTTTTGTCACTTCTCTTCGAATTTTGTTTCTGTATATACAAGTCTCATCGA
This sequence comes from uncultured Peptostreptococcaceae bacterium, assembly GCA_964404895.1. GTDB lineage: Bacteria > Bacillota > Clostridia > Peptostreptococcales > Acidaminobacteraceae > JBGSUZ01. Next base: position 262,579 of record CAYOLV010000002.1, read on the forward strand.
CTTCATTGGCTTGTCTTCTAGGGGCTTTTCCAAAGCCGCCGCCACCCGAATTATTTCCGCCGCCGTACCCGCCTGAGTTAAAACCATTATTCCCTTGAGGTTTCTGTGCGCCGTTTGACTGAGAATTTCTACCTTCGCCCTGACTTTCAGTGGAAACAGTTTTAATCATTTTTTGAAGGGCAACTTCTTTTTGCTCATTCAAAGCTTCCGTTTGTTTGGCGCAGTTTTGCTCATCGTACAGGAAATTAACTTTGTAGCTTAAACCTGTCAAACTCTTTAGCAAATCGGCTATTTTTAGATCCATCCGTTGTTGTAAAATACGCTCGCATGAAATACCATCCATTAGACTGGCTTCAATATGGGTTTTATCAACTGCAATTACCTTTTCATTCAACCATGGGCTGATGGAAGGCATTAATTGAACACAGGCATGTATGAACCATTTTTTTACGCCAGAAATCACTTCATCGTTTTCACTGTTGAGTGACATTTTAAAATGAATCTGAGCATCGCCAAAAGGCTGAAAAGTTTCTTTTACCTGTTGTTCAAATGCTAAATATTGTTCCAAGACGACTAAGGTATCGGCTTCAAACGAAAAAATGATTTCCTTTTTTTCTATAAAATACTGGATATTGGTCACCTTAATTTGATGCTCGGGCAAATATCCTGCAATTAAGTCTTTTAAAGCCATTTTGTCCATCCTCTATCTCTATAACTTCATGATTTCTTCGTATAATACGTCTACAATCTGGTCTTCTGAGTACTTGCCAATAATTTCTCCCTTTTTAAACAAGAGGGCACTGTCTTTGCCACCTGCAATGCCTATATCCGCTTCTTTTGCTTCACCAGGTCCATTGACTGCGCAACCCATTACCGCAACTGTAATGGATTTGTTAACGCCTTCTAGTCTCGTTTCCAATTCATCTGCAATTTTTTCCAAATTCAATTGGCATCTACCACAGGTTGGGCAAGAAACGAACTTAATCCCAAAATCTCTTAAGTCTAAGGATTTTAATATCTCTTTTGCCACTTTAATTTCATTGATTGGATCACCAGTCAATGAAATACGCATGGTGTCGCCGTAGCCATTTAGGAGCAAAGCACCCATCGCCATAGAAGATTTTATAGTGCCTCTAAAGACGGTTCCTGCCTCTGTAAGTCCGATATGGAAAGGATAGTCCCCTTCCTTGGCTAATATATTGTAAGCGTCATAGGTTAGTCTAATGTCCGATGATTTTAATGCAATAATAGTATTTTCAAATTGATGGGCTTCTAACATTCGAATGTGTGTCAAGGCACTTTCAACGATTCCCTTCGCGGTAACGCCTCCATATTTTTGAAGAATTTCCTTTTCTAAAGAACCGCCGTTGACGCCTATTCGAATGGGTACGTTATAATGTTTCGCAGCAGCGACAACTTCTGCAACTCTGGCTTCGCTTCCAATGTTGCCCGGGTTAATTCTCACTTTGCTGACGCCACTTTCAATGGATGCAAGTGCCAGTCGATAGTCAAAGTGAATATCTGCTACGACAGGAATTTCAGATTGGGGTATGATTTTTTTTAAAGCCTCTGCTGCCTCATGGTCTGGAACTGCTAGCCTGACAATCTCACAACCCGCTTCGGTCAATGCTTGTATTTGTTTCACTGTGGCTTCAACATTTCGGGTATCTGTATTGGTCATAGACTGAATACTGATGGGATAAGCACTGCCAACGCCTACATTCCCGACCATAACGGTCTTTGTTTTTCTTCTATAAGGGATTTCCTTTTGTAAGTCAAATTTGTTCATGCCAGATCACTCCTTACTTGAATAAGATTTTATTAAAGTCATTAAAGAGTACCAGTACCATTAAACCCAGTAAAAACATCATTCCGATACCGTGAACATAGCCTTCAATCTCTTTGGAAGGACGCTTGCCAGTGACCATTTTTATGATGACAAAAATCAGTCTTCCCCCATCTAACGCAGGGAATGGCAATAAGTTGAATATCCCTAAGTTGATGGAGAACAATGCCGTCAAGCCCAATAAAGGATTGATGCCCGCCGCGGCTGCGTCTCCGACAATTTGTGCCATTCCAAGAGGTCCAGCTACATCATCTTTGTCTATGCCCTTAGTTGGGATTTGTTTGAAGAAATCTAAAATTGCCACTGAGATATGACCAAACTCCTTCGTTGCATAGGAAGCCGCACTGCCTATTTTCTTTTCGTAGGCAGGCATAATCCCAATGACTTTCTTATTGCTTGCTGGGTCGATGGCAATCTTAATTTGTAGATTAAGAACTTCATCACCTCTCAGAACTTGCATTTCTAAAGTATCTTCAGCAGTCTTTATGCCATTGGTCAAATCTTCCCACGAATTCACTTTTTCGCCGTTGATCTCTTGAACCTTGTCTCCTGCTAATAAACCTGCTGTTGCTGCTGGCAAATTATCAATCGTTGAACCAATAATGTTCACAGGAATTCCTTGATTGAAAAATAATATGGTCAAAGCAATCCAGCCTAAAACAAAGTTCATTCCTGCGCCTGCAACCAATACTTGAAATTGATGAAAAGACTTTGCATTTGAAAAAGCACGAGGGTCTTCTGAAGTTTGATCTTCTCCCTCCATTCTGCAATAGCCACCAATGGGGAATGCGTTGATTGCATAATAGGTCTCTCCCTTTTGGAAGCCCCATAACCGTTTACCCATGCCCATTGCAAACTCTTCTACTCTGATATTGTGAAACTTTGCAACCATAAAATGACCAAATTCATGGACAAATACGATGATTCCAAAGACAAGGATAAAGCTTATGATTGTTATAAATGTTGAATACATTAAAGTATAACCTCCGCTATGCTATAGACTGTTGAGTTTTTGACGTTTATTCTGTACCGCATTGATTTTTCCATCTTTGCATGATGGCTCTTGCATCTTGGTCGTACATGAGCACATCTTCTAGGGTTGGCTCATCTAAACTGCTATACTGACCGATTGCCCATTCAATCCCCCGAGGGATATCGTAGAAATCGATTTCATCTTCTAAATAACGTTCTACCAAAACTTCATTGGCCGCATTAAGGATGGTTGGGTAAATGCCCCCCAAGCGCAATACATGGTAAGCCAAATCTAGGCATGGGAATGTTTCACGGTCTGGTTTTTCAAAAGTCAGCGTCATGAGTTCTGCTAAATCCATTCGCTTTAAGGCCGTTTGGTGGCGCTGCGGGTAATTTAATGCATAAACGATGGGCAGCCGCATATCTGGCAGACCCATTTGTGCCATCACCGAGCTATCCTGATACTGAACCAAGGAGTGAATAATGCTCTCAGGATGTATGACCACATCAATTTGCTCAGGCTTTAAATCAAAGAGCCAACGAGCTTCAATGACTTCTAACCCCTTATTCATAAGGGTTGCTGAATCGATGCTTATTTTCTTACCCATGTCCCATTTAGGATGTTTTAACGCTTCTGCCGCTGTTACAAAAGTTAGGCTGTCTCGTGTGCGCCCTCTAAAAGGTCCCCCTGAAGCAGTTAAAATAACTTTTTCTATTTCACTGTAGCTATTGCCTTGCAATCCTTGAAAAAGTGCACTGTGTTCACTATCGACTGGGATTAGCTCGACGCTATATTCCTCTACTAATGGCATGATCAGGTGTCCTGAGGTCACCAAAACTTCTTTGTTGGCAATACAGATGCGCTTTTTTGATTTGATTCCTTGAATAGTTGGCAGTAAAGCGTCGTTTCCCACAATTGCCATGACGATGGTATCAATTTCCTCTAAAGAGACAATTTGCAAAAGGCTATCCTGACCGCATAGCAGTTGGGTATTTGGATACAAGGTTCTTATATAGGAAGCTGTCTCGTATGCTTTTTCATCTGCAATTACTGCGTAGGTTGGTTTGTATTTCGCAATTTGCGACTCAAGTTTCTTAACGTCGCGGTTGCAACTTATGGCCACCACATTAAATGCTTGAGGAAATTCGTCTACTATCTCCAAAGTCTGTGTTCCAATTGAACCTGTAGAACCTAATATTGCTATATTTTTCATGTAAAAAAGACCTCACTTATAGGAATAATTCATGGATATTTCAATAACTTATACCTTTCCATTATACCTTAATTACACCTATAATGGGTAACAGATTGTATCTTAAGTTGCCAAACCCTATAGTAACGATGTTGGCTGATGATACACCCTCATTATATCTAAAAAAGGAAAAGCGCTAGGTTTATTCCCATAACGCTTTTCCTTTTTATTAATTTCAATGCTATAATTATAAATTCAAATACACATAGCCTATGTAATAGACGATAGGCGCAGTCAACATGATGCTGTCAAAGCGATCCAAAATACCGCCATGACCTGGAATCAATTTCCCGTAATCTTTAATGTTCACGTGACGCTTGATTTTAGATGCAATTAAATCTCCAATTTGACCAGCAACTGAACCTAACGCACCTAATGGTATGGCGTAAAGCAGAAAATCTGGTGCAAAGAAATATGCAAATAAAGTCGAAACTATGGCTGTCCCAACAATCCCCGCAACTGATCCTGCAATCGTCTTGTTAGGGCTAATATGCGGCAATAGTTTTTTCTTACCAAATGTTTTGCCTATAAAATAGGCGCAAGTATCTGACACCCAAGCAAGAATAAAAACATACACTAATAGGAATAGACTGTCAAAGCGACTTACTAAAGGTATATGTACAAATGGTATCACCACATACAAAAAACCGAATGCGGTTATGGCAACGTCTTGAAGGTTCTCCGATTTGCCAAATAAAGAAATCAGCATGAGAACCAAGGTGAAAAAGGAAGTGACAAATAAATAGTAGACGGCAGGCATAGAAAACCCTGGAATGACGTATCCAATACCCAGTCCTGCGTAATATAAGATTACAGTCAATGCCGAAAGTTTCCACATCGGTCTAACACCAATATTTTCAAAACCTCTAAACAGTTCAAATAACGCAATGATAGATATTAAAGCAACACTGATATCTAACACCACGCCTCTAACGTAAATGATTGCCAATAAAAGCGGCAATAAAATTACGCTTGTCAAAATTCTCTTGCCCATTTCAGCCCCCACTAAACTTTGCCGTATCTTCTATTGCGTTGGTTGTAGACTTGAATCGCTTTATCTAACTCTTTGGCATCAAAATCTGGCCATAAAATGTCCGTGAAATAAAATTCTGTATATGCCAACTGCCATAATAAGAAATTGCTGATTCTTTGTTCACCACTGGTGCGTATCAATAAGTCTGGGTCTGGCTGTCCTGCTGTAAAGAGGCTTTCCCCAATCATTGCATCTGTGATTTCATTTGGAACTATTTCTCCACGCTGAATGCGTTCAGCAATTTTAACAACACCTCTTCTGAGCTCGTCTCTACCGCCATAATTTAAGGCTAAGTTCAAAGTCATACCCGTATTGTCTTTTGTTTTCTGATAAGCATTCTCAATTTCTCTTTTTGCAGTTTCTGGGAGCGCTTCAATATCACCTATACACTTGACTCTAACCTTATTTTCATGTAATTCGTCTACTTCTGATCTTAAGTAATTGACCAACAATTCCATAAGACCGCTGACTTCATCTTGAGGGCGGTTCCAATTTTCAGTGGAAAACGCATAGACGGTCAAATAACCTACTCCTAAAGAACTGGCTCTCTTTATAACTGATCTTAAAGCTTCAACGCCAAATTTATGGCCAAACAGTCTTGGCATAAATCTCTTTTTAGCCCATCTCCCGTTACCGTCCATGATAATTCCAATATGAACCGGAATTTTATCAAATTCGTTTGCCATTTTTCTCCTCCTGACAAAGAAACCCTCCATAAGGAGGGCTAATCTACCATTACGACCGTAAGCTCTAAAACGCCATCAGTAAAAACTTGACGGACCACCATTGATTCTGATAAACAGATTCTGCCATTATATCTCGGCGCCATGGTCGGGTGTACGACAATTTTTAAGTTAGGATTTTCACGATGAAGTTTAGACACGGCTTCATCTGCATTTAAACCAATACAGTCTTCAAAGTTCATTCTAAACCTCTAAAATTTCTTTTTCTTTTTGTTCGATGAGCTCGTCTACAAGTTTTACATATTTATCAGTCAGTTTTTGAACATCTGATTCTGCTGTTTTAACATCATCTTCAGTGATGTCCCCTGACTTGTTTAATTTTTTGATTAAATCATTGGCTGTTCTTCTTTCATTTCTAAGTGCAATCTTTGCATCTTCACCAGATTTTTTAGCCATTTTAGAAAGTTCTTTTCTTCTCTCTTCTGTTGGTGCAGGAACCATAATTCTAATGACCTTGCCATCATTGCTAGGATTGAAACCTAGGTCAGCTATCAATATTGCTTTTTCAATATCCTTAATCACAGATGCGTCATAAGGTTGAACCAACAACATTCTAGGCTCAGGAGCCGATACGCTGGCCATGGATTTGATCGGCGTTGGCGAACCATAATAGTCCACAGTCACACGGTCAAGCAGTTGAGGATTTGCTTTTCCTGCTCTAATGCTATTAAACTCCTCTTTGAGGACACTTACAGTTTTATTCATTTTTTCTTCTAATTCTTTTACAACGTCTTTGATCATGTTCAATGCCTCCAATCATATTTATTATTGATTAGTTTTCGCAAAATGCGAATCTATTTACATTCTATTTTACTATTGTGCCGATCATTTCACCACAACAAACCTTCACAATGTTCTCTGGCTGATCTAAACCGAAGACATAAATAGGAATATTGTTATCCATACACATGGTTATAGCAGTTGAGTCCATGACTTGAAGTCTTCTGCTGATAACTTCAAGGTAATTGAGCTCGTCAAACTTTTTAGCTTCTGGGTGAATCATTGGATCACAGTCATAAACGCCATCCACTTTCTTAGCGAGTAAAATCACTTCTGCTTCAATTTCAGCAGCTCTTAGTGCAGCTGTCGTGTCTGTAGAGAAATAGGGATTGCCTGTTCCAGCAGCAAAGATAACTACGCGACCTTTTTCCAAATGTCTTACAGCTCTTCTTCTGATGTAAGGTTCTGAAATTTGTCTCATTTCAATAGCGGACATAACACGTGTAGATACACCAAGGCTCTCAATGGCATCTTGCATAGCAAGTGCGTTAATAACAGTCGCCATCATGCCCATGTAGTCTGCAGTGGTACGATCCATGCTACCGCTGGTTCTGCCTCTCCAAAAATTGCCGCCACCAACAACAACACCTACTTCTACACCTAATTCTGTAAGATGTTTTACTTGTGCTGCTACACTTAACAAGGTTTCGTCATCTATGCCATTTCCTTTTTCACCTGCAAGTGCTTCTCCACTAAGCTTTAAAATGATTCTCTTATATGCTGTTTTCAAACTAATTCCCCCAATCCTAGTAATGTTCTACATTAATCTGAAAAAACCTTCACAGATTACAAAAATACTTTAAAAAAGAGAACACGGTGTGTTCTCTTTAAATGATTGAATTAAATTAGCCGTTGATTTGCTTAGCTACTTCTTCAGCAAAGTTTTCTGATTTCTTTTCAATACCTTCGCCTACTTCAAATCTTGAAAATCTTCTGATTGAAAGTTTCTCGCCGATTTTAGCCATTTTTTCATTTAAAAGATCTTGAATAGTAATATCAGGGTTTTTGATGAATGATTGCTCTAACAAGCAAACTTCTTTGTAGTATTTCTCAACGCGGCCAACAACCATTTTATCTACGATATTAGCTGGTTTGCCTTCGTTAAGTGCTTGGTTTCTAAGAATTTCTTGCTCAGCTTCAAGGTCAGCTGTAGGAACTTCTTCTCTTGCAACGAATTTAGGGTTAGCAGCTGCGATTTGCATTGCAACGTCTTTAGCGAACTCTTGGAATTCAGCATTTTTAGCAACAAAGTCAGTTTCAGAGTTGATTTCAACGATAACGCCAACTCTTCCGCCGTGAACGTAAGATGCAACAATACCTTCTGCAGCAATACGATCTGATTTTTTAGCAGCTTTAGCTAGGCCTTTTTCTCTTAATAATTTTACAGCCTCGTCCATGTTGCCGTCTTTTTCTTCAAGTGCCTTTTTACAATCAAGCATGCCTGCGCTAGTCATTTCTCTTAATTCTTTAACCATTGAAGCAGTAATTGCTGCCATGTGTATTCCTCCTAAAATTCTATGTTAAACAGTTATTTTCACCTTATCGAGTGCCTTACTAGGGCTCTTTATCAAGTGCCTTATTGCAGACACTTTATTATTAAAAAGGGTAAGACATAATTCTGTCTTACCCTTCCCATTCAGAATTATGCTTGTTCTAACTGTTCGCCTTGTTTACCTTCGATGATAGCGTCAGCCATTCTGCCAGCAATTAATTTAACTGCTCTGATAGCATCGTCGTTACCAGGGATAACATAATCCACTTCATCTGGATCACAGTTAGTATCAACAATTGCAACTACAGGAATACCAAGGTTCTTAGCTTCTTGGATTGCAATTTTTTCTTTCTTAGGATCTACCACGAACATGATAGATGGTACTTGTGGCATATCTTTAATACCGCCAAGGTATTTTTCGAGTTTTTCTTTCTTAGCTTTCAATTGAATAACTTCTTTCTTAGGAAGAACATTGAAAGTACCGTCTTGCTCCATTTTTTCAAGTTTAGCAAGAAGATCGATTCTCTTTTTGATTGTTTTGTAGTTAGTAAGCATACCACCCAACCATCTTTGGTTGACGAAGTATTGACCCGCTCTTTTAGCTTCTGATTCGATTGCTTCTTGAGCTTGCTTCTTAGTACCTACAAATAACACGCTGCCGCCTTCTGCAGAAACTGTTTTGATGAAATCGTAAGCATCGTCAATACATTTTACTGTTTTTTGAAGATCGATGATGTAGATTCCATTTCTTTCTGTGAAGATGTATTCCTTCATTTTAGGATTCCATCTTCTTGTTTGGTGACCAAAGTGGACACCTGCTTCGAGTAATTGTTTCATTGAAATTACTGACATTTTGTGCACCTCCATATTGTTTTTATCCTCCCCGTACTTCAACCGCCAAGAGACCATTAGGCACACTCTTAACGTCACCACGGGTGCGTTTTACCTCAAACAGTATACCATTTTTAAAATAGTATTTCAAGGGTTTTGCCAGCATTTTTTATTATTTTGTATTGAGTTTAATAAACAATTGTAATTCGCCTATGCCTACATTAAGAACTTTGGCAATTTGAGAAAGACTTTTGCCTTCTTTACGAAGTTCTAGAATCCTCTGTTTCATAGCTATAGCTTCTGATGGGCTTAATCCCAGCATTTTGTTTGAACCTTCGTCAAGGATTCCCTCAGTCTTATGAATTTCCGAAGGCTTAATGGGTTCAACTGTATTTTGATAGGCTTTAATTTTTTTTGTATTTTTAAAATCGGAAGGCGGTAATTCTATTCTTACTTCAGAAGTCAGCATGGTCATTTGTTTTTCAACTTTTTGAACCCGCTCAGTAAGCAGTGAAATCTCTTTGTCATGAATGCTGTAACTACCTTCTAACTCTGATATTAAATCATAAAAGGCCTCGTTCATGCCATTGACTTGCACTTCAAGGTCGTCAAGGTATTTAACAACTCGGCCTAAATTTTGATCACTCACGCCGCTGAGCCCCTTTGTGAGCTCTAAATTTCCACGTTCGATATCTTTTCTAATTGAATAAAGAGACCAGATCATCAGACCCAGTCCCAAGCACATAATTATAAATGAGAGCATTGTACACCTCTAAACTTTCATGTCAAAACGATGAAAGTTCCAATCCTTTGCAACAGGTTTCTTTACGTTTTCTTGAGTAGCTTCCTCTGCCTCTTTTTCTTTAGAAGCAAACTTCTTTTTCTTTTTGGGTTGGTTTAAATCGGTTTCTTTCTTTTCTTCAACTTTGCCACCAGCTTTATTGTCTTTACGGGCAAGTTCATTAACGCGATGATCTTTAATCGTACTCTCGCGCTTGTTTTCCATTTGTGATTGTTGAAGCTGCATAGCCTCCTTATTGACCACGTGTTCACGCGCATTGGGATTGCTTTGAGCTTTCGGTACAATGACCTGCAAATCAATAGGTCTGATTGACATAAGACATCACCCTTAATTTGGAATGGTTACAATGTGTGCGCCATCTTTTATGAGTTTAACATTTTTAAGCTCATCTTTTGCGTTAAAGAAATTGCTGCCAATTTTTATTTTTACACCAGGGTAAAGCGTTGATGCCGTAACAAAAGAATCGTTCATTTTATTAAACAACTCCAGCATTTGATTATTCTTGTCCGTCAACTCATACATAAGTGTATAACTATTATCTCTTGCAGGAATCATTTGATCCAACTTCGCTTTCATCTCTTGGTTTTCAGGTGCAGCTTGAACGTTTTTAGTGAGTAGTCTAACCAACTGATCTAGCTTAATATTTTGCTCTTTTGCTTCTTTCAGTTGTTCTGTCAAAGCTTTATACTCGTCTAAAAGAATACTGTCCATTCCCAATTTTAATGAAGTTGTAGTTCCCATCTCGCTTCCGATAATGTTGGCACGAATAGCTCTTCTGGCACAGATTTCTCCGCCAACAATCATACCTTTTCTACCAGCTGCTCTGATTTCTCCATCACACACAACGTTGCTATGCATTAAAGTATCGCAATTAATATCACCTTTGACAATAAGATGACAATTGTTTAACGTTTGGGCTTTTAAATTTCCACCACAATAAATATTCGCTGCATCATTACCTTGTACACCAATTGATATCGTAATATTGCCATTAGCTTTTAGATTAGCGGATTCTACAATTCCATTAATTTCCAACTCTTCACATTCAATGGAATAGCCAGTTGTTACATTCCCATAGACTATTACCTTTCCAGTGAAAGATATATTTCCAGTTTTGACACCCACATCGGTTCTAATTTCTAAAACTTCAATAACACTGATTTTGTCTCCATCTAACTTAATAGTACCAGTTACAGTAGAATATAGTTTTAAGCCATCTTCACTAACCTGCAGGTTTTTTCCTATTTTAAAGTTGACTGGTTTCCCAGGTTTTTGCTTAATTGTTTTTCCAGTAACTGTAGTCCCAGAGGTACCTTCAGTCGGCAAAGTCTTTTCCGCCAACAAATCTCCTTTTTGGGCAATATGAACCATATTTAGGTTTTTAAAATCTACATTGCCATTTGCTAACATCGTTGGCTTTGTAGTATTTTCACTATCTACATACAGTGTAACTTCACCATTCTCGCCATGCACATGAGGTATACCCTTTGCAATCAACAAATTATTCGCAAGAGATGGGTTTTGGCAAATTGTATCAATTGCATCTAAGTCAATTCCAAATACTACATTTTTACTTTTTAAAAAGTCTATGACCTCTTCAGGTGTGATTTTTAAGTCCGTTCCCTCGTAAATAACAACTGTCAATCTAGCTTCATAGTAATCGCTAGATATTTTTAGTTCAAAATCATATGGCTTGTCGTGAACTGCCACATTTCCACCCCCATGAAATTAATCATATATATGGTTCAAAGAAGACTTAAGCTTCAGGATTGCTTTACTGTGAAGTTGAGAAATCCTAGACTCTGAAATCTCCAAAACCTCTGCAATCTCTTTATAAGTAAGTTCAGAATAATAGTATAAGCTGATAATCAGCCTCTCTCTCTCGGGTAACTGATCGATTGCGGCACCTAAAACGTTTTTCAAGTCTTGACTCATGACAGCATCTTCAGGGTTAAAATCTTCGTTTTCAGAAACTGGGTTAAACCCACTGTTTTCTGTTAATTTTTCTTCTAACGATACAATTGAAAATGTTGTAAACTCACCAAGCATTCTATTGAATTCGCTGATAGATATGTCCATTCGATCTGCAATCATTTCGTCAGTAATATCACCAACGTTATGAGATTGCAATGTTTCTATAGCTTCTTCCATATCTTTATACTTTTGTCTGGCACTTCTTGGAATCCAATCTAATGACCTAATTTGGTCAATAATGGCGCCTCTAATTCTAATGTTGGCATAAGTTTCAAATTTAACATTTTTTTCTACGTCAAATTTTTCAATGGCGTCAATAAGGCCAATAATTCCAAAGCTTACAAGATCATCATATTCAAGTTCTCTGCTTTTAGAATTATACAGCCTACCAGCTACGATTTTTACAAGTTCAACATAGTGGACTATCAGCGCTTCTTTTGCCCGCGCATCTTGTTTTTCTTTGTAGTTTTTCCAAAGTTGGTCAATAGCCACCATATCATTACCTCTTTATCAACTTTTACACTTCTTTTGTCCCATGCCCGATGGTTTTAATCAAAAGTGCACCAGTATCAGAATAAAATTCTATTGTCCTACCATAATTGCCACCAGTATCATCCGCTAAAATTGGAATACTCATGTCTTTGAGAATTTTACGAACGGACTCGGCGTTGCGTTGACCTACTTTCATAGAGTCATTTTGAGAAGTGAAGGCAAACATCTGGGCCCCACCAGCTATTTTGGCAACGAACCTTCTGCGGTTCGCTCCTGCTTTTACCATATCGTCAATAAGTTTGACGATTGCTGTATCGGCAAATTTTGCAGTGTTTGAATTGTTCTTTATCGATTCACTCGATGGGAGCATGATATGGGCTAACCCAGATACTTTAGTACCTGGGTCATATAAGCAAATTCCGATACACGAACCCAGTCCTAAAGTCGACAAGACATCCGGAGAGCTGCAAATTTTGAGATCAGCCATTCCTACCTTGTACACTAGGCTCATAGACTCACGCCCAAACTTTTAAATAGTGTTTCATAAGATTCTACATCTGGAATTAAGAAGAAAAATCCTTTCACTGCTTCATTTTCTTCTGGTTCAATAAATTGGTTTTCAATAATCAAAATACGATCGCCAATTTGTCCAAAATGTATTGCTGGAACACTTAATATAGCCCCCGCCATGTCGATGCACAAGGATGGTACCGAAATATGCATGTTCAAACCGGTTAATCCCGAAAGTGAAGATACATAACTCCCTGATAATATATTTCCTATTTCTCGAAGCGCGCTGAATGTAAACTCATCCATGGTATGTTCTTCTCTTGGCATTAATAAATCAATTAGATTAAATGCACTGTCCATTTCCAAGAGGAACATAATACTTCCGTTGATGTCACCTTCAATTTTAAAAAATATACCGCAAACTTGAGTTTCTTCTCCACCAAGTAGTTCAGGCACTTCTTTAAACTCGAGAATGGATACTTTAGGTACTTTCATATCCACTTTTTTATCAATCATTTTTGCCAATGCCGTTGCAGCATTACCAGCTCCAATGTTTCCAATTTCCTTGAGAACATCAAGAACCAGGCCGTTCATCTGATCAAAATACTCGCTCATTTTAACACTCCTAGAGATTATTCTTGAATGGACTCTTCAATTCCCAATGCTTTGTGTAAGTCGATTAACATAATGATTCTGCCATCATTCTTGCCAATCTCCCTAATGTAATCTGTGCCTGAATTGCCTCTGATTGAAGGGGCAGCATCAATATCTTCACGATCGAGTTTCAAAACTTCAGAAGAAGTATCCACGATCATTCCAACTTTTAACTCAGACATATTTACAATAATAATTCTAGTTTCATCATCCCTTTCACTAGGTTGAATACCAAAGCGTCTTCTCAAATCTACAACTGGTATAATTACCCCTCGTAGGTTGACGACGCCTTCAACAAAACTCTCTGAATAAGGCACACGCGTGATTGGAATTAATTTTTCAATATTTTCAACATTTTTTATGTCTATACCATAATGCTCCCCGTTTAGCTTAAAAATTACATACTCATTACTAAGACTCATATCGCTTCCTCCTCTGTCTTAACGCTTAGAAAAGCTGATTTGGATCAACAATCAACGCTACGCCACCATTACCAAGAATAGTCGCTCCTGCAATAACTCTTACGCCTGTAAGATACTTGCCGAGTGATTTAATAACTATTTCTTGTTGTCCAATCAAGCTGTCAACGACGAGTCCTGCTTCGGTGTCGCCTTTTTTAACAACTACGACTATTAAGTCTTCTTTGTCAACGATTTCTTCGTTGTGATATGGAACCTGCAGCACTTCATTTAAGCGAATGAGCGGCAATGTTTTATTTCTATAAAGAACCACTTCTTGATTTTGAACCATGCTAATTGATTTTGCATTAATCGTAGTGATTTCTTTAATGTTGTTAAGAGGTAACGCATATTTTTCATTGTCAAGATTAACCATAAGCGCTTGAATAATCGCTAACGTTAATGGCAAACGAATGGTAAATTTACTGCCATGACCAAGTGTTGTCTTAACTTCCACCGTACCATTAAGGGACTCAATCTTGGTTTTAACTACATCCAGACCAACGCCTCTGCCTGATAAATCCGTAATGACTTCAGCTGTACTGAACCCTGGTTTGAAGAGCAAATTGACAATTTCTTGATGAGGCATATTTTCCGCTTCTTTTTGCGTGACAACACCTTTAGATATTGCTTTTGCAAGTACTTTCTCCGCATTAATGCCAGCGCCGTCATCTTCAACTTCAATGACAACTGTATTACCATCAGGATATGCGCGAAGGGCAACAGTTCCATGCTCCGGCTTACCAGCAGCTAGTCTTATTTCTGGCGACTCGATTCCATGGTCGATTGAATTACGGATTAAGTGAATGAGTGGATCCCCAATTTCGTCAATAACCGTTCTGTCAACTTCAGTTTCTTCGCCTGACATTAACAACTTAATGCTCTTTCCAAGGTCTTTTGAAAGGTCTCTGACCATTCTTGGGAAACGATTGAATGTTCTTTCAACTGGAACCATTCTGACTTTCATGACGGCGTCATGAAGGCTTGTAGTAATTCTTTCTAAATATTCAATTGCTTCGCCCATATTTTGTTTAGAGCTTGTGCTGCCATTATCTTCTAATCTTGTTTTAATAATGATCAGTTCGCTGACTAAATTCATTAAATTATCTAAACGATCAATATCGACTCTGACTGTTTTTGCAGTCTTTCCTTTGTCGCCTTTATCTTCTTTCTTATCAGCTTTTGTAGCTACTTGAGGTATATCACTGCCTCGCTCGACAACCGCTTCATGCTCTTCGTAAAGAGGTACTTCTTTATCTTCAACTGGACGTTCACTGAATACAACCAGTTCCGTGATAACGCGGTCCACCTCAGAAATTCTCATAATTTCATTTTCAGTTGTCTTTTCATCTAATTTAGTAACATAAAGAACTTCAAAAGATTCATCGAATTTTTCATCTTCGATTTCTTCAGCAATTGGGTAAGAACCAATGACTTCCCCAAATTGCTCTAATGTGTTGAAGACAATAAAAGCTCTCGCTGCTTTTAACATACAGCTACTGCTTAAAACTATTTTAACCTTAATAGCATTAAGACCTATTTCATTTGCCTTTTGAATAACATGTTCTTGGGCTTGACCCACCTCAATATTAAAATCATTTAGATCTGTTGAAGCAGCTGCCTGAGGTTTTGCTTCAACAGTTTTAGGCGCCTCAGTTACAGAGCCACCAGAAGACATACCTTTTGTGTTAATAATCTGAACTAGCTTATTGACTAGTGCAGATGAGTCGTTGGAATTCTCAGCACCGTTATTTTCAATTGAGGTGATTTGATTTTCTAACGTATCAAAGCACTCAAATATAACATCGATAATAACGGATGTTACTGGAATTTCCTTATTTCTTACTAGATGAAGTACATTCTCCATCTCATGGGTCAACGTAGCGACTTTTGTAAATCCCATTGTTCCTGACATACCTTTAATAGTATGGGCTATTCTGAAAATTTCATTAATTAAATTGAGATCTTCAGGTGTTTTTTCCAATTCTAATAAAATCTCGTTCATATGTTGCAAATGTTCTTTTGACTCATCCATGAATATTTCTAAATATTGACTCATATCCATAAAACTACACCCCCACGGCTCTGACTATTTCATTTGCTATATCTGTTAATGTAACCACTCTATCAACACAACCAAGCTGAATTGTCGACTTTGGCATTCCAAATACGACACAGGATTCTTCGTCTTGTGCAATGACGAAGCCTTTATTTTCATTCTTAACTCGCGCTAATCCTTTGGCACCATCTGCACCCATACCTGTCATAATAACGCCAACAACATTGTTTATTTTTAAGTCGGCAATCGAATACATCATTGCATCAACAGAGGGTCGATGCCCTGACACTAAGTCATCCTGTGAGAGCTGTATGACATAATCTTGTCCAGTTTTCTTAAGCTTTAAATGGAAATCGCCGGGAGCAATATATGCCCAGCCAGGTTTTAAAACATCTCCATGTTCTGCTTCTTTTACATTTATCTCTGACAAAGTATTCATTCTTTCTGCTAAAGATTTTGTAAAACCTGGTGGCATGTGTTGAACCACGATAAAACTGGCGTTAACGTTGCCTGGAATCTTTGGTATTACAGATTGTAGGGCTCTTGGACCACCAGTAGATGTTCCAATTGCCACAATTTTATCTATCCGATTTCCTCCAATACCCCGTCGATTTGTTAGATCTGCGTTAAAAGAACTTGCCTCTGTCATAGGTCTCGTATTAGATTTCGTCGTGTAGTCCTCTTTTTCCTTCTTAATCTCAGGTATTTTTTTACTAATGTTTTTAGGTTTCATGGAAATTTTAGATGCCATAAGTATTTTTGAGATCAATTCATTCTTTACATCGTCGGTATTAA
Source organism: uncultured Peptostreptococcaceae bacterium (assembly GCA_964404895.1). Lineage (GTDB taxonomy): Bacteria > Bacillota > Clostridia > Peptostreptococcales > Acidaminobacteraceae > JBGSUZ01. The sequence goes on from CAYOLV010000002.1 coordinate 279,273, forward strand.
TCTTGAAAACGCTGGAGGGTTTAGTGATGAAATCCACTGCACCAAGCTCCAAAGACCTAATGGTTGCATCCGCGCCTTCTTTTGTCAAACTGCTTAGCATGATTACAGGAAGTGGTGTGCTGTCCATGACCTTTTCAAGCGCCGTAAGTCCATCCATAATTGGCATTTCAATATCCAGTGTTACGACATCTGGTTTGAGAATTTTGATCTTTTCAATTGCTTCTTGACCATTCTTTGCCGTATCTACAACTTCAATGTCTTTTTGCAAATGAACCATATCTGTGATGACCTTCCTCATAAATGCTGAGTCGTCAACAACTAATACGCGAATTTTCATAATTGATCAACCCTTCTTCATAAGATTTCTCTGCTTCTTGAAAATGTAACCAATGAGCCTGGTTCTTGAATTTTCGTCCATTTCAGTGAATTTGATACCAATTTCATAAGGTAATACACTGTCAAAACTTTGTGACACTCGAATAATTTCTCCTACAAAGAACACGGTAAAATCCTCTAAGTGCAATTCACCCTTAACCAATTCAAATAAGTCCAGAGGCTCTTTTGAGAAACCTCTAACACCACCACCACTAATATCTCTCGACTCAATTTTTATGTACTGAAAGAGGTCTGGAGGATCTACGACGATGATATCTTTGTTATTTTTATACTTTTCTTTTTGAGCCTCATACTGCTTCGTCAACTTTTCAACAACATCCTCTGGAAGGGGTTTATTTAGCCTGAACATTTTTAACTCTTCAAAGAATGGTACTCTGTAAAAATTCCTGCGTTGAGACTTTTTAATGCCTGATACAACGGTTAGAACAAGAATATGAAGCTTATCATCCACATAACGATTTGAGATAACAGCCTCAAATTCAAATCTACCAACTTCCTTGACGGTATAAATTACAACCAACCTTAAGTCTTTCTCAAGAGGTAGTAATTTTCCATTGTAGATAGGCATGAGAATCTGAATTTCGTTATCAGAAATACGTTGATGAATATTGGATTTTAATGTTAATGTCATTTGAGATTTTGTCATGATTGCCAAGTCTATAGGCAACCCCGCCTCAATCTCAACCGGCAGCTTTTCCAAAACAATCACCTACCTATACATTTGCAAATAATTTATTGATAAAATTTTTGAAGGTGTTAGGTTCTGGACTGAATACGCCGTTATTCTCAATATTATAGGCAATCATCTCTATACCTTTGCTTGCCAAAGAATTAGGATATGCAAGCATCACAGGTGTTTGAATTTTAACTGATTTCTTCACGCTGCTGTCTTCATAAATAAATCCTAACTGCTCAATCTCTGAGTTTAAAAATCTCTTGGCGGCTAGATGAATTTTATTAAATACTTCATACCCTTCTTTATTGGAATCTACACGATTTACAACGATTCTCAAATTTTTATCCATTTGATGAATGTTTTTAATCAATGCATATGCATCTGTAATGGATGTTGGATCTGGAGTCACAACCAATATCACGTCATGAGCAGCTTCTACAAAGGAAATTACAGAATCACTGAGCCCTGCTCCAGTATCAATTAAGATGTAATCCGAACGTTCATTTAGAACTTGTAAACCTTCAATCAACCGATTTAATTTGTCTTTGGTTAAGTTAGCCATTTCTAAAAGACCTGAACCGCCTGAAATAATATTTAAGCCATAGGGTCCTTCAACAATAATTTCCTCGATTGTCTTTTCTAATCTTAAAACGTGATTGAGATTATACTTTGGAACCAAGTCCATTAAAACGTCTACGTTGGCAAGACCTAAGTCAGCATCTATCAACGAAACTCTTCTGCCAAGTTTTGCCAAAGCAATTGCAAGATTAACGCTGAAATTTGTCTTTCCAACGCCACCTTTACCACTGGAGATGGTTATAATTTTAGCGTCTTTAGGTGTTAAATTGGTTTCTTTAGGACTAACATGTGCCAGATTGATGTATTTTCTTAAGTTCTGTGCCTGATCCATACTAATCACCCACTATATAATTGACAATCTTGTCAAGATTAGCAATTTCAATGTCATCAGGGACACTTTGCCCTATTGTGAAGTACGAAAGAGATTTGTTAGTCATCATTCTGGCATTTAAAACATTTCCTAAAGAACTAGATTCATCTAATTTTGTAAATAGAAGTTTATAGTCCGCTAAAAAACTATAGGCCTCCAATATTTTACTAATTTCTTTATACCCTGTTGTGAGGCTGATTACTAAAAATATTTCTGGATTTTCAACATATTCGAGCAAAGCAGCTACATCTGATTCGAATTCTCTAGAATTTTGGCTTCGCCCAGCAGTATCGATTAGAATGTAATCTCGATCCATATATTTATTGAGAGTACTCGGAAGTTCGTCTGCATCATAAATAACTGTCAGCGGAATGCCTAAAATCTCACTGTAGGTCTTCAATTGATCGACTGCAGCAATCCTATAAGTATCCGATGTGATTAATCCGATTTTCTTGTTTTCCATAAGCGAAAGTTTTGCTGCTAGCTTCGCCAATGTTGTTGTCTTTCCCACTCCTGTCGGTCCTACAAACAAGCATACTTTTGGCTTTGCATCGGTTTTTTCAATAGTGTAAGGCTTCCCTAAAAGTTTTTGAATAACTTGCTTCAGAGATTTAGGAATATCTTCTGGAATTTCTCCATTATAAAATAAAATTTCAGCAATTTTCTCAGCGTGACTTTTTTCTACATCTCGTTCTATCAGCCATTGCTTGACTTGTTCAATTGGTGTGATTTCTACTACAGCCTCTGTAGCTGCTTTTAATTCATCTTGGCGACTTATGCCAACAAAAGGATTTTCCCTTCCATCAATAAACTGTGGGGAACGTTCTTCATTGTTATTATGACTCACCAATTGATTAACCATTTGCTTCAGTTCGTTCAAGTCTCTATTCAACTGACTGAACTCTGAATGCTTCTGATTTTCCGTGGTCTGAGTTTTTACCTGCATGTAGGTATCTATGACCGATTTATCTCGACCAGAAGATTCAAATTGGGCTTCAGAAGCTTTTAACTGTACTTGTTCTTCAATAGCAGCCAATACTTCAAACTTTGATTTTCCGAATATTCCAAAAAATCCACTGGTCTTCACTTTACGACTGCTGAGTATAATGGCATCTTTACCAAGCTCATTTTTAATCATAATCATCGCTTCGTTCATGTCATTTACTAAATAACGTTTAACTTTCACTAAAGTGTCACCACCCCTACGGATTGGATATCAATATCAGCCTCTATTTCATTATATGACAAAACAATCAAATCTGGTATATATTGATCAGTTAATCTTTTAAGATAAAATCTGACAATAGGTGCTGTAACAACGATAGGCTGTTCACCAATTTGTAAAAGGTTTTGGACTTGGACAGCAATATTGTTGAGTACCGATTGACTATTTACTGGATCTAATGATAAATAAGAGTTCGTTCCATTTTGTTGGACAGAATCCATGAGCAAGTTTTCCAAATCTTGATCCAAAGTGACTACCTTGGCTGAACTCCCTTGAATATAAGTAGCTGTAATCATTCTACTTAGCTTTTGTCTCACATATTCCGTTAAAATATTCAAATCTTTAGTGGTCGGCGCATAGTCAGCAAGGGCTTCTAAAATAGAAATTAAATCTCTTACCGAAACCCCTTCTTTTAGGAGATTAGATAGTACTTTCTGCACGTCCCCAATACCCATATAAACGGGAATTAACTCGTCCACTAAAGTCGGATTATTCTCTTTGACATTGTCAATAAGCTGTTTAACCTCTTGTCTGCCAATTAACTCATGGGCGTGTCGCTTAATGACTTCAGTTAAATGCGTTGAAATAATAGACGATGGGTCAACCACCGTGTATCCAAAGATTTCTGCTTTTTCCCGTTCATCGGCAATAATCCATTTAGCAGGCAATCCAAAAGCAGGTTCGATTGTATCTATACCTGAAATTTCCCCTTCTACAGTTCCTGGATTCATTGCAAGAAAATGATCGAACATCACTGTTCCTTGGGCGACAACAGCCCCTTTTATTTTTATGATGTAGGCATTGGAGTTTAATTGAATATTGTCTCTAAGGCGTATCATAGGCACTACAATTCCATATTCAAGAGCGATTTGTCTTCGAATCATAATTAATCTATCAAATAAATCGCCACCTTGATTGGGGTCGGCTAAAGGAATAACCCCGTAACCAAATTCTAGCTCAATCGGGTCTACTTGCAATAGTGGAATAATATTTTCAGGCTTTCTTAAAGATTCTACGTCTGGTTCTTCCTGTGATTCTGGTACTTCATCTACCGCATGCTTCACTTCATTGTACATTCGAAGACCCAATAAAGCCAACATAATTGCTAAAGAAAAGAATGGAATATTTGGAAGAGGTGTAAATGCGCCCAATACAAAAAGGACACCACTTACAATAAATAAGACTCTCGGTTCTCTAAAGAGTTGGCTGATTACATCTTTACCTAAACTAGATTCTGAAGCAGCTCTTGTTACTATAACACCTGTAGCGGTAGAAATCATAAGAGCGGGGATCTGACCCACTAGTCCATCACCAACGGTCAGCAAAGTAAAGCGAGACATAGACTCGCTAATGCTCAATCCCAGTCGTGTTGCCCCAATGGTGAAACCCGCTATAATATTAATCATTGTAATAATAATCGCTGCAATGGCATCCCCTTTTACAAATTTACTGGCACCATCCATTGCTCCAAAGAAATCTGCTTCTCTTTGGATTTTTAATCTTCTTACTTTTGCATCCATTTCAGTAATAAGTCCTGAGTTAAGGTCAGCATCAATAGCCATTTGCTTTCCTGGCATTGCATCTAATGTAAATCTTGCTGCAACTTCTGAAACCCTTTCAGCACCTTTTGTAATAACCATAAACTGAATAATAATAATAATTAAGAAGATGATAATCCCTACAATTGGGTCTCCTGCGATAACAAAATCCCCGAAAGCCTCAATAACGTCACCACCATCCCCCTTTGACAAAATATTTCTCGTTGTCGAAATATTTAAGGATAAACGGAATAAAGTTGTTATTAATAATAGTGATGGGAATATCGAAAATTGTAAGGGTTCTGTATTGAACATGGAAATGATGAGAATCATTATCGATATTGCAATATTTAAACTTAATAAAAAGTCTAAAATCGCCAAAGGTACTGGGATGATGATCATAATAATCAGCATGACAACCATTATTGCAATAGAAACTTCTCCGTACTTCATAGAACAATCTCCAATCCAACTTACTTTTTAATCTTATACACAAAGGCTAGAACTTCTGCTACAGCATGATATAAATCTTCAGGAATTGTTTTCCCAATGTCTACTGATGCAAATAGCTCTCTCGCCAAGGGCTTGTTCTCAACTATAGTAACATTATTTTCTTCAGCAACCTTCCTAATATTTTTAGCAATTAGATCTTGTCCTTTTGCGATAACATAAGGGGCTGAAAATTTGTTCATGTCATATTTAACAGCAACAGCGAAATGAGTCGGATTTGTAATGATTACATCTGCTTTAGGTACTTCTTGCATCATTCGAGACATTGCCATCATCCGCTGTTTTTCTCTGATTTTTGCTTTGATTTGGGGATTCCCTTCCATCAACTTATACTCTTCTTTGACTTCTTCTTTGCTCATTCTTAAATCTTTCTCATTTTGCCATCGTTTATAGATAAAATCTACAACGCCTATGACCACAAGAATTAATGAAATACGAATGGATAAATTATAAACCAGATCCCAAATAACCAATCCAATTTTAATGGCATCCATACGCATCATTTCAACAATTAGTACCATTTTATCTTTTAGATAGTTATATGCCACATAAGAAAGAATCAAAATTTTCGTTAGATTTTTAGCCAGTTCCACAAGGGAACGAATGGAGAACATTTGCTTAAATCCGTTGATGGGATTAAGTTTGTCTAACTTCATTTTAAGGGTTTCTGTTGTCACTAGAAATCCAACTTGCAGGTAATTCAACAACACGCCAATAACCATAGTACTCAGCAGAATCGGTGCTGTAATAATCAAAATATCTACAATCATTCTACCTAACATGATGCTGATATCTGTTGCATTATACATGTCATCCATGACGGGTGAATAATTTGAAAAATATAAATAGTCTTGCTGAAGTCTAGAAATGATAAATCCGCCAAATGAATTCAGTAAAATCATTGTCGCTAAAAATGTAAGGGACATGTTAAAATCTTTGCTGAAAACAACTTGGCCTTTATTTCTAGTATCTGATTTCTTTTTCGAGGTCGCTTTCTCAGTCTTTTCGCCAAAGAGCTGCAGGTTAAACTTAAATTGTTTCATGAGCCTAGTCCTCTCATATACTCGTTCATCATTTGGAACATTTCACCAAATAAATCAATCATCTGATTGGCATAATATGGCATCAAAACTAAATATAAGATTAAACCTATTAAAATTTTTAGTGGCATACCCAGAACAAAAATATTCATTGAAGGCATTGCTTTAGATAAAAGGCCTAGTACCACGTCTAGAACCAGCATGGTCAATATAAATGGTGCAGATAGCTGAAACCCTATAATTAATGATGTTTGAATATAATCATTAAAGAGTAAAGCACCTGAAAAATCAAAAATACCTGTTCCTATTGGTAATATCTTAAATGACTCCATAATCCCTTTGATTAATACATGGTGCATATCGGTTGCCAGAAAAATCATGACACCCAATAAGTATAGTAAATTAGCAGATACAGGAATTTCTTGTTCATCTTGCGGACTGATGACTGAAATAATTGACAAGCCAATATTCATATCTATTATGGCACCGGCAACATAAACAGCATTTATGAATACTGATGAGATTAGTCCATACGATATGCCAATCATAAACTCAGATAAACAATAATAAGTCAGAGTTGTAAATGTACTGACGAGTCCTGCATCAAACTGATCAAAAGTCAAAGGCACCATAATCAAACTCAACATTAAAACCAGACCTACTTTAACCTGTATCGGAATATTGTTACTACTAAAAATTGGGACTGGTAGAAATATGCCCCCGATTCTGAAGAAAATAAGTATAGTTGCTAGGAGCCCTGCATCAGAAAAGAAATCCATTTTGCCACCCCACTTAAAGCGGGACTTTGTCAATCATATTAAAAATGAACAATGTATATTCATTTAATTGCGACATCATCCAAGGACCAATTAAAATTAACATTAAGAAAATCAACATAATTTTCGGAACATACGTTAGTGTCTGTTCTTGTATTTGCGTTGTGGCTTGGAAAATCGAAATCAAGAGTCCAACCACTAGGGACATAATTAACAGTGGTGCAGAAAGCAATAGAATCATTCTGACGGACTCGTTGAATGCTTCAATAATCATAGTCTCATCCATCAGAATCACCTCACAGTCAGAATCATTTTTTCTACCAGCAGATTCCAACCATCTACCATTATAAACAACAGTATTTTAAACGGCATGGATATCATAACTGGCGGTAACATCATCATCCCCAGGGACATTAAGACCGAGGAAACAACCATATCAATTACGATAAAAGGTAAGAATAACAAAAAGCCGATTTCAAACCCTGTTTTAATTTCGCTTAAAATAAATGCAGGGATTAAAGCGGTTGTAGGTATATCATCATATTTTTCAACATCTTCTATTTTGCTCATGTCAACAAATAAGGCTAAGTCTTTGGTCCTTACTTGCTTTAACATAAATTCTCTTAGCGGATCCATGGCCCTTTTAAATGCTTCTTCTTGTTTAATTTCCCCACTGACGAAGGGATCATAAGCTTCTGTTTTCATTTCCGTAAAGACCGGTGCCATAACAAAAAAAGTCAGAAATAAAGCCAATCCAATCAACACCTGATTTGGAGGTACTGTCTGGAGGGACAGTGCTTTTCTGACAAACGAGAATACTATAATAAAGCGCGTAAAACATGTTGTCATCAGTAAGATAGAAGGCGCTATTGTAAGAATTGTAAGCAATATAATTATTTGGATATTGCCAGCTGTCTGCTGGTTTGTACCTGTTGGCGAAACGTTTAAATTAACAGTTGGCACTGTTGAAGTAGCAAACGTCGGAATTGATAAACCTACAAGTAAAACAATTAACAAAAAGAATGTCCATTTCAACTTTTTTCCCATAATAGATTTCCTAACCTGATCACATTATTTTTTCTCTTCGTTTTTCTTTATCAGCTTGGTCAGCAGATTTTGAAATTCGGGTACTGCATTTAAATTCTCCTCGTCAGGATAAACCAAGTCATCTCGACGATCTAATAAAATCGTTCTCCCTTTATCATTGACCAGAATATAATAAACGCCTTGTACCTCAACAATTGTCATTGCTGACTGTTGATTGATATACAGGCGCTCTTTAACTTTCCCAGTATGAAAAGGTGCGCGGTAAGGACTTTTTGCTAATAAATATTTCGATAAATAGTAAGCACCTGCCATTAAAGCTATAAAAAGAAATAGATTCAGTACAGTTCCATAATTTACCTTGTAAAACAAGGCAAACCAACTTGCTTGATTTGCCCCGTTTATTAATATGGGGTTGTAAACGTACATATTAACAACTCCCCTACATTATCCTAAAACTTTTTTTACAGCTTCAATGACACGATCCGCTTGGAAAGGCTTAACAATAAAGTCTCTAGCACCCGCTTGAATCGATTCAATTACCATAGCTTGTTGTCCCATAGCGGAGCACATGATGATTTTTGCAGCTGGATCCTGCTTTTTAATTTCCTTAACTGCTTGGATCCCGTCAACTTCTGGCATCGTAATGTCCATGATGACTAGGTCAGGCTTCAATTCTTTAAACTTCTCAATAGCCTTTTGACCATTTTCAGCTTCCCCTAAAACGTCATAGCCGTTTTTAGTCAATACATCCCTAATCATCATTCTCATAAATGCTGCATCGTCCACGATTAAAATTCCATTTGCCATGTTGGCTCCTCCTTAGTTAGAATAGCTAAACACTAGCCATTTGCTTTTCTTTGATTTGTTAAGATTTCTGTTATTCTTATACCATAATTTTCATCAACAACAACAACTTCGCCTTTTGCAATAATTTTGCCGTTTGCCAAAACATCTAATGATTCTCCCACTAGCTTGTCAAGCTCTACAACAGTTCCTATGCCAAAATCTAATATCTCACTGATTCTCTTAGAGGCTCTACCGAGTTCCACAGTAATTTCCATAGGCACATCTTTGATCAGATCAATATCCGTTGCATACACAACAGTTGCAGGGGATTCATCAAAACTTTCAAACGCTAAAGGCATTGCATTGACAGGATTCTGTCTCGGTTGCTGTACGCCAGTAGATGTATACTGATCTACATTTTGTGCCGGAATTGGCGCAGCTTGCTTTGGCGCTGCTGCAGGGCTTGGTGCACTGTTTGGAGCGCTCGCTTTCTCAGTTTGACTTGGCGCTTCAACCACAGACTCTAGTTGCTGCATACTTTGTCTCATTAAACTAGATACCATTTGTTTAGCAAATCTAACAGGTATTACTTGCATTATTTCACTATCGATCAAATCGCCGACCGTCATTTTAAATGCAATCTTTACCAGAGGCTCACTCAAATCAATTTCAAATACGCTTAAATCAATATTTGTGATACTTTCGTAAAATGCTTCAGGAGGTGAAATATCAATTTTATCCCCTAACATTTCTGAGAGTGAAGTCGATGAAGACCCAATCATTTGGTTCATAGCTTCACTAATTGCGCTAAGGTGCAAATCTGTTAATTCTGATTCAGCAGTGTTAGTTCCGTCTCCACCCATCATTAAATCGGTTATGACCTTAACATCATGCTCTTTCAAAATTAAAATATTGCTACCCTCAATGCCATACCTATATTTTATATTTATTAGTACGCATGGGTCAATAAAATCTTCAGATAAAGTGGTAATATTTGTTTCAAAAACTCTTGGAGTCGTAATGGTTACTTTTTGGCCTAGTAAAGTAAAGAGCGTTGTAGCAGCTGTTCCCATACTAATATTTCCAATTTCACCAATTGCGTCTTTTTCTTCATCACTCAAGAAACTCTGTGGTTCGCTTGCCGATGCCGAATCAGATGGCGATCCATTGAGTAGCGCATCTATTTCTTCTTGCGAAAGCATGTCTGCCATATTAATCCTCTCCTTCCGATGCGGTATCCGTTATTTTTAAGGCAACTTTCTTATTTTTTATACCCGGTTTACCAAAGAATTTAAGTTCATTTCCAATATAGAGTTCGAAAGGTTCTTCCACATGCTTATCAAGAATGACGACATCACCTGTTCTTAAAGTCAATAACTCACCAACAGTAATGACGGACCTTCCAATCACCGTATTGATTGACACTTTAGATTTAGAAATATTCTTTTCTAAGGCCTTCTTCTCAACTTCAGAGATTTCTTTTTTTCCACTAGTTGAGAACCATAGTCTCGAACTTAAACTGGCTAGAATAGGCTCTATGACCACGTGAGGGATACATATGTTGAGCATGCCTTCTGTCTCCCCTATTTTAAGGTTCAAAGTAATCAAGGCAATGGATTCACTTGGAGAAACAATTTGTGCGAACTGAGAATTTGTTTCGATTCGCTCTAACTTTGGTTTGATTTCTATAATATTGCCCCAAGGTTCCTTGAGCAAATTAATGAACTTGACCAATATATTTTTAAGTAACGTAAGTTCGATTTCAGTCAAGGAACGATGTTCTTTTTTCCCTTGTTGAATACCAGAACCGCCTAAGATTCGCTCGATCATAGTATATGCCATATCTGTCGCTACGTCGATGATAATTTGCCCATCTAGTGGTGCGAAATCTACAATACCTAGAATACATGGATTGGATATTGAGTTGCTAAACTCGTTGTAAATCAAACTTTGAACAGATAGTACTTCTACCTCTACAAAAGTTCTAAGATAACCCGACAAGAAGTTGTTCATTAATCTTGAAAAATTTTCATGTATAATTTCTAAAGTTCTCAATTGATCTTTTGCAAATTTGTCTGGACGAGTAAAGTCGTATTTCCGTACCTTTTTCTCACTGGATTCATCTTCGATTTCTTTTACGTTGACTTCACCAGTACTCAGGGCGGCCAGCAGGTCGTCTATCTCATTTTGCGATAATACATCAGACACTTACGTCACCTCCTTTCAGGATTAAGTGTATACAGACTATCCTTGAACAATGAATTGTAAAAAGTAAATATTCGTAATTGTTTCAGCGTCTGTACCTAGCGTTTCAATAAAAATGTCTTTTAAATCTTCTCTAGCACGTTCCTGTCCATTGGCTTTATTGAGTGTCTCATAGTCAATATCTCTAAAATACTCATACACATTGTTGACTAATTTTGATTTGTTTTTTTCAAACTCAGTAATCAACTCTGCGTTTGTATACTCAATACTGATTTGAATTTTTAAGATTTTACCAGGATCTTTGATGTTTGTATACATCTCATCCATTTGATATTCAGAATAGACGATTTCTGGTTCTTTTTGATCTTTATTGCCTAAAAGCATTACTGCGCCAACGCCACCGCCTATTAGAACAACTACCACAACAGCAATAATAATAATCATAGACTTTTTCATATTAAACACCCCTTCTGTTAATTTTCATCTGAACTGCCCTGCGGGCTATTAGCTTCTTCTATGGAACTCAGCACAACGATATCTACTCTTCTATTCTTAGCTCTTCCATTAGCATCCGCATTAGAAGCTATAGGGTGATATTCTCCATAACCTGAAGCTGACAATCGTTCAGAACTCACTTTGATGCTTGCTATGAGGTACTTAATCACGTTGGTGGATCTAGCTGTAGATAACTCCCAGTTAGAAGGATATCTGTAGGAATTAATTGGTACATTATCTGTATGTCCTTCAACTCGAATCATACTGTTTAAGTAATCTTTCTTGTTTAAGACTTGACCGATTGTGTTAAGTGAAATTAAAGCTTCCCTCTTGATCTCAGCACTTCCTGAGTCGAATAAAACATTATCCGGCAAGCGGATTACTAAGCCTCTGGCTTCTACATTTATTTCAATATCTTTGGAAAGTTTGCCTTTGCCAATCTCTTTTTGAAGTTCTTCTTTTAGCTTTTCCATCGATTCTAATTGAACTGTTTGAGAGGTAGACTGATTCTTTTCTGGCATGCCTTGAAATTGCATCGTTGACTGAGACATGGATGTTCCACCAGGCAAAATACCGGCTGAACCTTGGAAAGAAACCATTAGTGCTTCAAACTTTTGAGCATCTGTACTAGACATTGCAAACAAGAGTACAAAGAAGCACATCAACAGTGTAACTAGGTCACCATAGGTAAGCATATACTCGGGAGCACCCGCTTTGCATTCTGGACATTTTTTATCCATTATCCGCTTCACTTCCTTGTGGAGTCATTTTCTTCCTTTGCGCAGGCGACATGAAGGATTTTAACTTTTCCTCAATAATTCTTGGGTTTTCTCCAGCTTGAATAGATAACAAACCTTCAATCATTACTTGTTTCACTAACATTTCATCCGCACTTTTAATGCCTAATTTTGTTGCAAAGGGTATGTAAACCAAATTTGCTGCAAAAGAACCATAAAATGTCGTAATCAAGGCTACCGCCATTGAGGGTCCAATGGAACTTGGATCTGCCATATTGTAAAGCATAAGTACAAGTCCAATCAGCGTACCAATCATACCAAAGGCCGGAGTTACTGAACCCAATACCTCAAACATGGCTCGGTTTGTCTTATGACGCTCTTCCATGTTTGCTGCATCCGTCTCCAAAATATTTTTTACCAACTCAGGATCCGTGCCATCTACAATCAGCATAACGCCCTTTTGCAAAAACTCATCTTGAATTTCACTTACAGCTTCTTCCAGAGCTAGGAGCCCTTCTCTTCTGGCAACATTTGCCAAGTCAATAATTTTCTTAATAATGCTTTCCAAATCCAATTTTTTATCGGTAAACACCTTTGAGAGCACCGTCCCTATAGTGGTTACATTTGATAGTGGAAAGGAAATAACGAAAGAACAAATACCACCAAAGAATACAATCAGAAAGGATGGCAAATCCCAGAAATACTTAATTGGTCCTGCATACATAATACTGCCTATGATTACTACCATTCCCAGTACAAGACCTAAAACCGATGCTAAATCCACAATCGTCACCTCTGCTTAATAATATATTTAATCAACTTTATAATCAGTCAATTTGTGTTCTAATCCATTATACTTGTAAATTATAAATTCGTTGCTTATATTTTATAACCTTTTCTACTACTTCCTCTGCTGTATCTACTACAATGTACTTGTGCCCTGTCAGGAGAGTAATTACTGTGTCTGGTGTACTCTCAATGATCTCAATTTGATCTGCGTTGATGATGATTACAGAATGGTTCATTTTAGTTAAACTAATCATATATAACTCCTCAATATATACCCGGGCGTTAAGCCCGGGTATCAAATATTTAAATTACTGGTTATTATCTCTTAAGATTAACTAATTCTTGAAGCATTTCATCTGTTGTTGTAATAATTCTAGAGTTGGCTTGGAAACCTCTTTGAGTTGTAATCATATCTGTAAATTCAGAAGACAAGTCTACGTTGGACATTTCAAGAGCCCCTGGTGCTAATGAGCCTAAACTTCCAGCTCCAGGTTTCCCAGTTTTAGCAGCCCCCGAGTTATTTGTTGCGCTAAATAAGTTATTACCCATTTTCATGAGGCCTGCTGGGTTGTCAAAGTCTGCTAATTGTATAGTGGACAAAGTTTCTGATTTCCCGTTTGTGAAGACCCCGACAACTTCTCCATTGGCAGAAACTGAGAAGGATTTCAACGAACCTGCAGCATTCCCGCCCATTTCAACAGATTTTACATCTGTCGTTTGAGCGAATTGTTTTAGCGTTTTCTCTTTTGTTGTATTTCCATCTTTGTATAAAATGTTATTCTCAATTGGTAATGTTAAATTGGCTGCTCCAGGAATCAACATAGTCAGCGCTATAGAACCTGCTACAATAGCTGTTGGTGCAGCATAAGGAGCAATACCCGCACTGTATGGCACATACTTTGTGACGACAGGAGGACCTGGGTCTCCAACTTGTTTCGCCGCTGTAGCTCCGGCTCCGGCAACTTTGAAGAGGCCTTGAGGTTCGCCTGATGAATTAAATTTAACATATAAGTTTCCGTCTGCAGGAACGACTTTTTTGTCAATAGGATTAGTGAAGTAGACTTGACGATATGAATCAGTACCTATTTTTACATTTTCGCCGTAATCTACGGAAATAGTATGAGTTGCGCCTAAGCTGTCGTAAACGTCCATAGTAGTAGTGTAGGCACCTTCATTAGCACTTATATTACCATTCAAGTAAAATCCGCCAGTAGCTTCAGCACCCTTTGTAGCTGACTTGTTGATTTGCACAGGTTTGTTGTCCATGCCAAGTACTTTAAATCCACTTGCAGTAACCATATAGCCCATTTCATCTACGGTAAAATTACCTGCACGAGTATAGAAACGATTTAAACCACTATCTCCGTCCGAGACAATGAAGAATCCATTTCCATCAACCATCATATCTGTTACAGAATCAGTTCTCTGAATAGAACCTTTTGAGTGATTTACGTCGATTGCACCTACGGTAACCCCTAACCCGATTTGTTGAGGGTTTGTACCCCCAAGACCAGTTGAAGAACCACCAGCACCTCTAACAGTTTGGCTATAAATTTCTGAAAAACTCAATTTTGAACTTTTGTAACCTACAGTGTTAACGTTTGCAATATTATTGCCAATAACGTCCATTCTGGTTACATGGGCTTTCATACCTGAAACGCCCGAGAACATGGATCTCATCATAATAATTTCCTCCCTTTACAAGGGGAGCAGTTGGACTTCATCAGTCGGTCAGAAGTCGAGGCCTCCATAAGGTCCAGCCTAAATAATCACTGCTCCATCAATATTAGTAAACACATTATCTTTTAAATTTTTCTCATCTGCTGCTGTTACAATCGTCCTGCTCTTCACATTTGCAATAAACACTTTGTCGTCCATTAGAATTAGAGCATCTCTAATACCTTTACCTTCAGCTTGGTCAACTGCATTGTTGATTTTGGTAATCTCTTCTGAAGTTAGCGTGATGTCTCTTTCATTGAGTCTTGACATGGCATGCTTAGAAAACTTTACATTTTCTTTCTCACTGATCTGTTTTAAAACATCATTAAAGCTTATGCCTGAAGTCTGTGGATTAATCTTTGGACGATTAGCATTTTCAATAGCAGGTGTTTGACTGACAATTTGTTGTCTGCGAATGAGATATTGATTTTTAACTTCATTCATAAGCGACACTCCTTAGGCCTTAAAGCTGCTATTGCTTACTTGGTAAAGTAGGCTTCCATTGCTTTATTGATTTTGTTCAACTCATTGACTATAGTAGCTGCATCTATACTGATGGTTGTAGGTGAATCATTAGCTGTCATTTTCTCAATCAATGTCTTAATATTGGCATTCATGGTCTCCATGGTTTTAGCCATTTCCGTCGTCGCGGTATAAGAGTTCTTCGCATAAGATAAAAGGGAATTGTTTGTGTCCAATGATTGAAGTTGCGCCATTTGTGAAATAAACTGAGCATCTTCCATAGGTGCTAGCGGATCTTGATTTTTTAATTGTTGGGTAATGAGATTTAAAAATTGTTCTTTACCCATTTGTTGTTTAGCTTTTAACTCAGTAGATTTTACATCTTTATCTAACTTGTCTAATATAGCTCTGTTTGCATCGGTTAAGGTTGACGTAATAGTTGTTGCCATTATCTTTTCACCACCTATCCTAAATAATCTATTCTTGTATCGTTGACCACAGTTTCAAAATCATAAGTGCCGTTTATTGCTTCCATTTCGTCAGCAGTGAAGAATTTCTCTCTTTCTTGAGAACGTTGTTGCTGCTGTTGTTCTCTTTGCGGATTGTTTTCTTGCCCTACTGAAACGTTCAATGCTTCAACATGATAACCTTTGTCTGATAAAGCATTCCTCAAATCGCTTAAGTTAGATTCAATAGCACCTTTTACAATCATGTTCTCAACATTGATTTCAGCTTGTAAAACGCCTTTAACGATTTCCATTTTAATTTCAACATTTCCTAGAACTTCTGGATTCAACTTTAAAGTCATCATAGCACCTTGCTCAGTTTGTTTAATTTGAATTTTTGGGCTATTGATGAGTTGATCCATAATATTTGTGTGAAGGGCATTTTTAACACTTTGATTTGATACTTCTTGTTTCCCGAAGGCAATGCTTGCTGTTTCAGTCTTTGCTGAAAACTCGCGAACTACATTCTCTGTATTTACTTTGGTTTCTGTAGTAATTTTTACTTCTACATTTTCTTGAGTATTTTCTACAACTTTTTTACCTTCGAATGTACCGTCGAAACCAGATTTTGCTTCGCCGTTATTACTCTTTGCGCCAGTATTGTTTGTCGTAACCGTTTCGGAAATCACATCAGTTTGATTTTGTGTCTGAACCGCAGTAACGCTGTCTGATTTTGCTGTAGCAACCTTAGGAACTTCAATTTGTGGTGTCTCTTTGCTTAACTGGTTTAACTGGCTTAAAATGCTTTCAAATGATTTAGCCATTTCTGTATTCCCAGTTGGCGAAGATTTTAATTCATTCACTAAAGTTTTTATAGCTTCGATTACATCTGGTTTAATCGCGTTCACGTTAAACTCAGTTTTTGATAATTTTGCTTCCATTCCTTTAGTTGTTTCTAAAATCATTTCCATCTTAGATTTTGCAGTTGCAGGAGTTGATGGCGTTACAGCTGTTTTAAGCATTTCAGAAACTTCAGTGAGAAGGTTTTGTATTTCTTCTGGCAGTTGTTCAATAATTTCTTTCGGCAGTGATTGAATCAGTTGCATCAATTCTGGTGTAATCTCAGTTATTGTGACTTCTTTGCCTTCTTCAGTTCCTTGCGTTTCGGTTGCTTCTTTGCTAGGCTCCGTATTTTGATCATCCACTTTTTGAGTATCATTTCCTATCGTCTCTTTTGCTTGAAGTTTATCAGTATTGCCTGAAATCTTATCTGATTTTACTTCATTGTCCGTTTCGGTGTTGACACTTTTTTCAGGAGACTTGATTGAAAGCTTTGATGCAGTGGTATCCATTCTTTTGATTGGTTTGCTTGTGTTTCCTTTTTCAACCGAATTCTCAACGCCATTTTGTGTGGTGCTAGGATTTGTTTTCTTGATTTGCTGACTTAGAAAACTCTGAAAAGTGCTACCAGTTGATCCAACTGATTTCGTGCCAGTCTGCTTGTCTAGAAAACTTGAATCCGTGTTAAGCTTTTGAAACCAATTGTTTGTAACGTTTTGACTCACGTACTCACCTCCAGTGCTAATTTTTGGGTAAGGCGAGTTTTCTTGTTAATTCAGATGAAAGTGGATTATCAACAGCGGATAGAATATCTCCAATTTTCTTATTAGAGAACTTTGACAAAATGTTTAGTGCTAGATCCTCATCTGTAATAACAATATTCTCACCATTCTCCAAGGTGTAGGTTTTGGGACTTGAGTTATTCTTCATCATGAGTTGAATATTCGCAGCAACTTTATCTGTTTTCATCTTCTCATAAATGATTACTAACTCATTTACATTATCGTCAAACTCCTTGTAAATCTTTAGAGTTTTGAGAATATCCTTAGTAATTTCATCTTTTCCTGTATCTTCGACGCGCTTTGTTTTAATAGCCGATATAACTTCATTGACAAATTTATCGTCTGAAACACCTGACAACACTTTTCCTGATTTGACCGGCCCTAAATTGATAAAAATAACCGCTAACTCTTCAATCTTGTAAGTATTAGTGTTTCCAAGGACATCAACCAATTTAGTCATATCTTGGCTAGATAAAATTTGAGCGGTGTTCCCCAGTGACAACAAGTTCGTTTTTCTATTTGTGATCTCTGTCCTAATCAAAGCGGCTTTTTCTTCATTCATAGCGTTGATGACTTTTTTGAAAATATCAGGTTCAATTTTTTCCATCACTTTTGCAGCCAGTATAGGATCCATAAATTCAAGTGTTTTGGCAACTTCGCGGTAACCGTTCACCGAATTCCCTACTAAAAATTTTACTTCTTCCACAGCTGTATTAACACTTAGTCCTTCAAGAAACTTAGCTTTCTTTGTATAATCTTCTTGCTGTTCTTTCTGAATTTGATCTAATGTAGAAGCAGCAACATCCTTCGATAAGCTACTGGTTCTAAGTGCTTCAACAATGGTCTTCGTCTCATTTGGATTAATTCTCAGCATAGTGCGTACAATTGAGTCGTACATATTGCTGTCATCTTTTTTTATTAGAGACAGTTTATCTACAGCTCTATCGATGTCCACTTTCAGCAAGTATTCAGCTATTCCGTTTATTTTTTCGTTGACTTCTTGCTCAGTCGGAATACTGCTGAAATAAGTCCCAACAGGTCCTGGAAAAGAAGAAAGCATACTATTCGCAGAAGCTTTAAATGATGGGAATAAGAAATATAGCGCTGCAGATGAAAGCAATGGTACCACAATCAATATGATCAGCAATGTGAAAATTATTTTTCCCGCACCGCCTTTTTTCTTCTTTTCTGACATTTAACCACCACTTTTTCTTGAATTTTGGAAGTTGACAACTTCTTCAGTTGCCTTACCTTCCATTGCATTGACGGACTCTAAATAAAGTTTAAAATCTTTTTCTTTGATTTTCTCCATAATTTTTCGTTCTTTAATTGCTTCCATCAACTCAACTTTGACGTCTTCAATTCGGCGTTGCAAATGCTTAATATCCAGTTCAACTTCTTCAATCTTATTTCTATAGTAGGTTTGAAAACTGTTAATCCGTTGGACTTCATAGCCTTTCAATCCTCGCTCCATCATTTTGCTGACTTCAATTTTATAATGATTGTAACTGTTCACTAAGTTAGTCTTTTGATTCTCCAACTCTATCAACTCATGATTGAGTTTTTTAAGTTTGCTTTTAATCTCATCTTCCAAGTCAAGACGCATCTTGAGTATGTTTTCATAGCGAAATCTGAATTTTTTCATTTAACCACTACGCTTTCACAATCTGTTCGATTTCATCAACTGAATAGTCGAAATCAAAAGCATCATCCACTCTTTGTGTTAAGAACTTTTTCATCTGAGGCATTTTTTGAATGGCCTCATCTATTTTAGGATTGCTTCCAGTTTTGTATGCGCCAATGTTGATTAGGTCTTCAACTTCGTTATATTCAGCCATAATTTCTTTAAACTTTCTGGCGTTCTCAACTTGTTCTTCGGAGACCACCATGGGCATGACCCTACTAATGCTGTTTAATACATCTATTGCGGGATAATGACCTAAACCTGCAAGTCTTCTGGATAATAAAATATGACCATCTAAAATACCTCTTGCGGCATCTGAAATAGGTTCATTAAAATCATCTCCATCGACTAAAACTGTATATAAGCCTGTTATAGAACCTTTATCCGAATTCCCTGCTCGTTCTAATAGTTTAGGTAACATAGCGAACACAGAAGGCGTGTATCCTCGCATAACCGGAGGTTCCCCAGAAGCCAGCCCAATCTCTCTCTGAGCCATTGAGAAACGTGTAACAGAGTCCATCATCAGCAGTACGTCTTTTCCTTGATCTCTGAAATATTCCGCGATAGCTGTTGCCATAAGTGCTGCTTTCACACGTACTAAAGCAGGTTTGTCCGAAGTCGCAACGACTACTACTGATCGGCTGAGACCTTCTTCTTGCAAGTCTTTTTCAATAAACTCACGAACTTCCCTGCCTCTCTCCCCTACCAGCGCAATAACGTTAATGTCGGCAGAGGTATTCTTAGCTATCATGCCCAGCAAGGTACTTTTACCAACTCCAGTTCCAGCAAATATACCTATTCTTTGACCTTTTCCTACCGTCAAGAGTCCATCAATGGCTTTAATTCCTAAACTTAATGGTTTATCGATCCGATCTCTTGTTAAGGGATTTGGAGGTGTATTATTTGCAGGATATTTCTTTTTCGCACTGGGTCTTGGTCGATCATCTATTGGCTCACCCAGCCCATCTATAATTCTGCCAAGCAAACTTTCGCCTACATTGACTTGTAAAGCATGTCCAGTTGCCACGACTTTGCTTCCAGGCCCAATACCTGACATTTCACCTAGTGGCATCAAGAGAACAATTTCGCCTTTAAAACCGATAACTTCAGAAACAATAGGTTCTGTTCCTTTTAATGGATAAATCAGGCATATTTCCCCTACTTCTACAGCAGGACCAATAGATTCAATGGTTAATCCTATTAGCTTTGAAACCTTTCCCGTAAATCTGATGAAATTTTCACTGTGAACCATGTGGCTATATTTATCTAATTTCATCTCATCACTCACTAACCAGAATTTCATTTATTCGATTGACAACGTAATCCAACTGAACCTGTATACTTGAATCTATGGTTCCTGAAGGTGACTCTACTATGCAATCTCCTCGTTTCAAAGATCGATCCATTTTTACAATTAAATCTTCAACATTTTCACAGAGAACTAAAATTTTATCTTTTTCCATAATGACGTAATCATAATCATCTTCAGAAACTCTTAGAACTATATCTGTGGTGTAAGTACATTTATCTATAGCTACTTTTATAAGCCCTACAATATAACTATCTTCTGTAATCTTTTGATTCAGTACTTTTGAACAGATGTCGATGACCATTTCCATAATTTCAGCTTCTGTTTCTTCCAAAAGACTTCTATAGCGTTCAATGGCTTCTTCTTTAACAACTAGTGCTTCTTCTACCAACGTTTGAGCAACTTGGCGACCTTCAGCAAAGCCTTCTTTTTGGCCTTCTTGATAGCCCTCATTCTTAGCTTTGTCTTTGATTTCAATAGTCTGATCCATGCCGTCACTGATAATGCGCTCGACTTCTTGAGTAGCTTCTTGAAGATGAACCTGAGCCTCTTCCATAGCCCGCTCAATAATCCTTCTAGCCTCATCGTTGGCCTCTTTTATGATATCGTCTGCTGATGGTCTCTTATGATGTTCTTTCTCTAAAGCTGCCAGATCATCTGCAGAAATTTCAGGCGTAGTGATCTTCGTACTGAGCACAAATTTTTTGTTATCTAAGATGACATGAGAGGATCTGACGATACTAGACAATGATTTCATCTCCTCCGCCTCTAGAAATTATAATCTCGCCTGCTTCTTCAAGTTTTCTGATGACATTAACAATCTTCTGTTGTGCCTCTTCAACATCTCTTAAGCGAACTGGACCCATAAATTCCATGTCCTCACGCAGCATTTCTGCCATACGTTTTGACATGTTGGCAAAAATAACTTCTCGAACTTCTTCTGTAGAACCTTTGAGTGCCACAGCCAGTTCGTTGTTCTCGATTTCTCTGATAAATCTTTGAATTGAAACACTGTCCAGATTGATGATATCTTCAAAGACAAACATGCGTTTTCGAATATCGTCTGCAAGTTCTGCATTTTGAATTTCCAAAGTTTCCATAATAAATTTCTCAGTTCCGCGGTCAACTGCAAGGAGAATATCCACAATAGACTGAATACCGCCAGTACTTGCGTAGTCTTGAGTGACCATTGAAGATAGTTTTCTTTCAAGTACGAGCTCAACTTCTTTAATAACTTCAGGTGAAGTGCTGTCCATAGTTGCAATTCTTTGTGCAACATCGGCTTGCTTGTCTTGAGGAAGGGCAGCTAAAATAGTAGCTGCTTGTCCCGCACTGAGGTATGAAAGAATCAACGCCAAAGTTTGAGGATGCTCGTTTTGTATAAAGTTTAATAATTGGGAAGCGTCTGCCTTTCTGACAAAATCGAAAGGACGTACTTGCAATGAAGCTGTAAGCTTGTTGATAATTTCCAGTGCTTTCTGAGACCCCATGGCTTTTTCAAGTACTTCTTTCGCATAAGAAATACCACCTTCGGAAATAAACTCTTGAGCTAAACAGACTTGATAAAATTCTTCAAGTACTTTTTCCTTGTCGTCTGGAGATATTTTTCTCATATTGGCGATTTCTAAAGTTAACTCTTCTACTTCGTCATCATGGAGTTGTGAGAAGATTTTCGCTGACTTCTCTGGACCAAGTGAAATTAATAGAATTGCCGACTTTTGCTTGCCAGATAGTCCACTTTTCTTAGACATGACATACGCTCCTACTCTTCATTGAGCCAAGTCCTGAGAAGCTGTGCAACCGCTTCTGGATTGGTATCAATAAATTTCTCGATTTGATATTTAGGACTGGATTTATCTTCAAGCTCCAGCTGAATTTCTTCAAGTTCTTTTTGCTCTTGTGCAAATGCTGCTGCTCTAGCGGCTTCATCTGCTGCTGCCTGAGCTGCCTTTTTACGATTTGTTCTGATTATAAATAATCCAGCAGCTGCTAATGCGACTAATCCAGCAATTACAGCAAATACCCAAACAGGTAAACCTGTACCGACCGTATCGAGGTTAGAAACCACTGCCATATCTGCATTAGGATCAGCAAACTTCATTGCTGTAACACTTACGTTTTTAGTTTCAAGACCTACAGAAGAGTTTACCAAAGCGGTTAACTCTGTTTTATGCTGCTCTGTAAGAATGTTGTCTACAAGTGAATCTGTATTGATGATAATGCCAACCGTCACATCTGCAATTTGTCCTTTTGCTTTAGTAACTTGTGTATTGATTTCGTTCAATTCATAATTAAGGGTCTTAGAAGCGTTTTTGATGCTATTTGTGGTGTTTTGAACCGCTTCGTTATAATTAGTCGTTTCTGTATTGGTGTCGGTACCAGGTGCACCAGAAGCCGTTGAACCATTGATTACGTCTTCGGTAAGTTCAGTAACCGAGCGGAGCATCCCGTTGGTTTCGCCTTCAACCGGAGCACTGAAAGCTTTTGAAATAGTGGTAATGGCATCAAAATCCAATTTGACAGAAGTCATCACTTTCACATTGTTCTTGCCGTATAAAGTTGCAAGAATTTCATGTAGGCGGGTGTTCAGCCGATCTTCAACGGCTGTCTTCATATCAAACTGTGTTTCCATTGCAAAATCTTCAGTGTCCTGACCACTTTTATTCAACTCATTACCGTTATCGTCTACAATGGATACTCGCTCAGGCACAAGACCTTTTACAGAGTTTACCAAAACCATAACTATACCGTTGACTTGTTTTTCAGTCAGCTTCGTTCCATCTTCAAGTTTCAAAATTACAGATGCTTTGGATTCCACACCATCTGTAATTAAATAATTGCTGTCGTTAGGTATGTACAAATTTACAATTGCGTTTTCAATGCCATTTAAGCTTTCTAGAGAAGATGATAATGTTGAAGCTTGTGCTACCAAGTACATCTTATTTTTTTCTTCACTGGTCATTGTAAGGGAATTTGATGCAAATACATCCGTCCAATTGAAATCCTTTTCAGACATAAGACCTTCAACCGCTAAGGACATTCTCGCTTTTGAGAGTTGTTTCTTTTCAACTAAAATCTGAGAAGTATCTTTTTCATCTTTCCATTTAATGCCCAATTCATTTAGTTTCGTTGTAATGTTAGAAGCTTGCTCTAGACTCACATTTTGAGCCAGTGGCACATATTCTACTCTTGTAAGCGTAAAAACAAGCACTGCCAGTGTGATGACTAAAACAGCACCTCCTGCGGCAATGAGGATTTTCATTCGGGTGGATAACCCTGCGACAAAGTCCATTACCTGTCTTCTAAATTTTTCTATGAATTCCCCCATTTAGCACACCTCGCTGTAATTATAACTGCAATCTCATAATTTCTTTATATGCTTCCACTACTCTGTTCTTTACTTCGATTGCCATATTCAAAGTCAAATCTGCTTTTTGTGAGGCGATAAAGACTTCGTGAATATTGTCAACTTCACCCGTTGCCAACTTGTTAATCATGTCAATGGAATTCTTTTCAGCTGCGTCTACTTCGTTAATGGCATTGTTGAGTATATCGCCAAAAGACTTATCAGCGACTTTTGCACCATCTCTAGCTATTTGCAAATTATTGGTTGCTAAATTTTGAATGCTTTCAATTTTCATAGTTTACCCCTATCTGCCAATTTCCATAGCCTTTAACGCCATAGATTTTGCACCGTTCATGATGGTGACATTGGCGTCATATGCTCTGTTGGCTGAAATTAAATTAATCATTTCAGAGACGACTTCTACATTCGGCAATAAAACATAACCATCTTTATCCGCGTCTGGATGACTTGGGTTATATTCTTTATTGAAAGGCGATTGGTCTTCTGCAATCTGAACAACCTCTACACCCTCTTTAGAAGTATTTTGACCAGTTACCCGATCAAATATTTCTGCAAAAGGGGTGTTTTCCATCTCCTGGAAAATAGGAATTTGTCTTCTGTACGGAGATCCTGATGCTGTACGAGTGGTATTTACATTTGCTATATTTCTTGAAATAATGTCCATTCTTAATCGTTCAGCAGTCAATCCTGTTGCACTGATATTAAAAGAATCAAAGAAATTACTCATCTACACTACCTCCCGTCTCTAATAGCCATGCGTATACGTTTTAACTCTCCACTTACTTGCTGAGTCATGGAGTTATATTTAATCAAATTCTTAGAGAACTCTGTCATTTCAACATCGACGTTAACATTATTTTCATCTTTCCTAAAACTGGTATCCTTCACAGTGCTAACACTCGGTTCCAAGCTATTGCTCTGATTGTGTATGCGAAAATGTTTTTCGTCGGTGACAGCCATACGGTTATTGCCTTGATCTAAATAATTTTTTAACAAAGAATCAAATTCAACCACCTTGCGCTTATACCCTGGTGTGTTGACATTTGCTATATTATCCGAAATAGTGGTGTTTTTAAGCCACGAGGCATCTAATACTTTTTTAAATAAATCCACATTACCAAAAGAATCTTTAAGCATATTATCCCTCCTCATCTATATCGGCAATTCGGTCTTAAAACTTTCAAGTCTGATTTTGTCGAAAACTATGATAACAGTGATATTATACCACAAGGTGTAAACCAAGTTTACAGTATTTTTTATTTTTTTCGATATTTTTTTGAAATATAAACGAAATATTTTTGAAATATATATTTTCTTGTACATCAAACCCTTAAACAAGCCCAGAAAGGTCTATTTAGCGCAAAATACGTTCAAGTCATCGAGCCGCTCTTCTCTCCGTAAAATGCTTCTCAAATGAGATAAAAAAAAGATCTTAGGCAACTTGCCTAAGATCTCTAAAAATTATTTCTTAAGTTTTTCTAATTCAGGTGTCAATTTGTCGTTCAAAATCCTGATATAAGTACCTTTCATACCAAGTGAACGAGATTCAATAACGCCAGCACTTTCAAATTTTCTAAGTGCATTGACAATAACACTTCGTGTAATGCCTACGCGATCTGCAATTTTACTTGCAACCAATAAGCCTTCAGTACCGTCAAGTTCGTTAAAAATATGTTCAATTGCTTCGAGTTCAGAGAATGAAAGTGTCCCAATCGCCATTTGAACCACAGCTTTTTTTCTAGACTCTTCTTCATATTCTTCGCTTTTTGCACGAATGATTTCCATTGCGACAACTGTTGCAGCATACTCAGCCAAAATCACATCTTCTTCGTTGAACAAGCCTTCTCTTCTTGCAATTACAAGTGTACCCAAACGGATGCCATTGCCATTGATTGGAATAATTGCAACGAATTTTGAATAACTGTCAATATCATTGATAAAGATTTCAAGAAGATCATCTTCAGTGATGTTGTATTTTGTCTCATTGATTTTAAGCAATGAGTCATTATAATTTTGCGGGAACATTTTTTCATCGCCGCCATCTGTTGTAATCAAAGAGCTATCTTCGTGGTCATATAAACCTACACCGAGTACTTTTGATTTTTTGCTGACAACATAAACATTAGAATCTAAAACTTCCATCAAAATCTTACACAAATCACCAAATGAAACGGGCATATTCCCGGT
Source organism: uncultured Peptostreptococcaceae bacterium (assembly GCA_964404895.1). Lineage (GTDB taxonomy): Bacteria > Bacillota > Clostridia > Peptostreptococcales > Acidaminobacteraceae > JBGSUZ01. The sequence goes on from CAYOLV010000002.1 coordinate 305,238, forward strand.
TTGTTGCAAAATTGCATTTAATTTTCTTGCTTTTTCTAGTAACGAAAGTGCCACTTTTAATACCTCCAATTTTATACAGTTTCCTTATGTTTACAGTCCTTGTTTGAGCATGCAATCGTATGGCTCTTCTTAGTTATTTTTTCTACAAGTGCTTGACCACAATCTGGGCATAATCTGCCTATAGGTCTATTCCAAGTAACAAAATTACAATCTGGGAAACGGCTACAACCAAAGAATGTTTTAAACTTCTTCGATTTGCGCTCCACCACTTCACCAATTTCACAAATAGGACACTTAACGCCAATTTCATTGAGTATTGCCTTGGTATAGTCGCATGTTGGATAATCTGAACATGCTAAAAACTTACCATATTTCCCGTGTTTAATATTCATCAAACTTCCGCATTTCACGCAAGGGATGTCGGTTTTTTCAGTAAAATCTAATTTTTCAAGTGCTTCATCTGCATGGTCAAGCATTTCTTTGAAAGGTCCGTAGAATTTGCGAATAATTTCTTTCCACTCTAACTCTCCAGCCTCTACATTGTCCAGCTTGTTTTCCATACCCGCCGTAAAATCTACATCTACTACATTTGTAAAATAATTGGCCATGATTTCATTAATGATGAAACCAAGCTCAGTAGGTTTAAGAGACTTTTTATCTCTTTCAACATAACCTCTCTCAATGATTGTTGAAATAGTTGGTGCATAAGTAGAGGGTCTGCCTATCCCTTTTTCTTCCATTTCTTTTACCAAAGTTGCTTCTGTATATCTTGCTGGCGGTTGTGTAAAATGTTGTTCTGGTTTTAACTCAACTAATTTCATTTCATCGGTTTTAAGAATTTCAGGCAATAGATTCTCTGACACGGTTGTGTACGTATATACCCTTAAAAAACCTTCGAATTTCATTTTTATGCCATTAGCTCTAAAATTGCAGTTGCCTAATTTAATGTCGATAGCTGTTGAGTCGAACTTTGCATCGCTCATTTCACTGGCTACAAAACGCTGCCAGATTAATGAGTACAACTTCCATTGATCTTTATTGAGAACTGTTTCAAGTTGCTCTGGAATCAGTTCAACATAAGTTGGTCTGATTGCTTCATGGGCATCTTGAGCAGATTTTGCCTTCAATTTTTTACGCGTCTTATCGTTCAAATATTCGTCGCCAAATTGAGTTTGAACAAAGTCCTTTAATGCGTTTTTGGCTTCGTCTGAGATACGAGTAGAATCCGTTCTCATATAAGTTATCAAACCGATTGTGCCTTTACCCGGCACAGAAATACCTTCATACAATTGTTGCGCAATCATCATCGTTTTACTTGTAGAAAATCCAAATCGATTGGACGACTCTTGTTGCAAACTACTGGTAATAAAGCATGGAGATGGTGCACGGTTTTTAACCTTTTTCACAACATCTTCGATGACAGGTGTCTGATTCTTAAATGAAGCCAATACTTTTTCAACTTGAGCTTCATTGGTAAGATCTGCTTTTTCTCCATCTACATGGGTTAATTCTGAGGGAATAATTTTGCCAGAAGGCGTATGTTTAAAGTCAGAATCCACTGTCCAGTATTCTTGAGGCACAAATTCATTAATTAACGCTTCTCTGTCACAAATAAGCTTGGTCGAGACCGACTGAACGCGTCCTGCACTTAAGCCTTTTTTAACTTTTCGCCATAGCATTGGACTGATGCTGTAACCTACCAATCGATCCAATACTCGTCTTGCTTGTTGTGCATCTACTAAATCCAGATTGATGGCACGAGGATGCTTTACTGCAAAAGTAATTGCATCTTTCGTGATTTCATGGAAAGTCACACGGACGAGATCCGATGTATTTAAATTTAAAATATGACATAAATGCCATGCAATTGCTTCGCCTTCGCGATCGGGGTCAGTTGCTAAAAATACTTTTTCAGCTTTTTTAGCCGCTGTTTTTAAGTCCTTAATGACAGGACCTTTTCCTCGGATATTGATATATTCAGGGTTGTAGTCTTCTTCTATGTTAACGCCAAGTTTGCTTTTTGGTAGATCCCTGATATGGCCAATGGATGCTAGTACTTTGTAGTTTTTGCCTAGGAATTTCTCTATGGTTTTTGCCTTTGCAGGTGATTCTACTATTACAAGATACTTAGACATTCAACACCTCCGTTTTGTTAGAATATTTAAAATAGTCAGGATAGTTTGAATTATTTGTCTTATCAAAAATCGCCATATCTATATTTATTACAGATCTAACCTTTTGTCAAGCAATAATCCAACGAGTAACTTTTTTGTAAACAAAAACAAAAAGCTGCGTCGTGCCTGCAGCTTGGTTTATCGATGCAATTTTTAAGTATATACGATGTGACCTTTAAAATCAAGTTTATTTTAAAGATGGTATAAAAATCCACTCATTTGGATCTGCTGATCAGTAATAAGTTGATCTAGAATTTCAAAGGCATCCGCTATTGGTAATTTTAACTCGGAAATGATTTCTTCAACAGTAGCTTCACCTTTCAACTCAAGGTATTTTGCCACAGGATGATTAGTTTCCAAGGACTTAACCCTTGCGGCATTTAGAGTTGCCCCTTCGCCTTCATTTGTCGCTATCAAACTTTCGCATAGATCTTCTACGGATACTATTGGAAATGCACCATTTCGTATAAGTTCATGACATCCTATGCTTTTGTTGGAATAGATTGGACCCGGCATTGCATAAACATCTCTGCCTAAGTCCATGCTCATTTCCGCAGTAATTAATGAACCGCTTTTCTTTGCAGCTTCAATTACAATACAAGCATGAGATAAACCTGCAATAATTCTATTCCGCTCTGGGAAGTGTATTGGATGTGGTAAAACACCTTTTTCATATTCGCTTAAGAGCAGCCCCTTTTCCAATATTCGTTGATACAATTTCTCGTTTTGTTTGGGGTAAATCTGATCAATGCCGCAGCCCAAAACCCCTATACTGAACTGACCTTCATCGATTGCAGCTCTGTGAGCTACGGCATCAATCCCCATAGCCATGCCACTGACAATCGTTTGACCTCCTCTAGAGAGTTTTTGGCCTATAATTCCGCAATATTTTCTACCATATTCACTGGGTACTCTCGTCCCTACGATAGCTATTTTAGGTCTTTCGGCTGAGAGTAGTTCAACATTTCCTTTATAATACAAAATGGCAGGTGGATCGTGTATTTCCTTTAAACATTCAGGGTATAAAGGATCCCAGTAATTTAAAATACCATCACACATGCTTTTATTCTGTAAAAATTGATTTTCAAACTTGTCAGCATCTCTTAACGGAAGTATGGCTCTGAGAGGTTTTCCGAACTGTGGTTCAAATTCTTTTAAGTCCTGATAGGTGCCTCTCGCAACCTTTTCAAAATCTTGAATATCCTCTAATATTTTGATGGCTTTCATGCGCCCAATCCCCTTGATGCTCATCATCCACTTAAGGGCAATATAGGTATTGAGTTGTCTTGTTATTTCCCCTTGATTTATCATACAATCTTTCTCCTATTATAATAGAAGGCTTCTATCAAATGTTTTCTCTCAATTTCCACAGAACCCTCTAAATCAGCTATTGTTCGCGCTACTTTTACAACTTTATTATAGAATCTCATGGAATCTTCGCCGCTTTGAACTTTAACGTGAGCGTCCATCCAGCTCAGACTATTTTCATTTAATCTGCACCATTTTCCCATCTGTTTTGCATCCAGAGTGCCATTGTGAATTTCCTCACTGTCATAGCGTTCTTTTTGACGCTCTAATGCAGTTATAATTTTCTCATTCATTTCTCTGGAACTTAGGCACTGTTCACTATCACTACCACTATTACATTCAAGTTCAATTTCTTTTCTATCAGACATATTTTTTTTGAAGGCCACTTCTATTTTAAGATCAAAACGGTCTAGGATGGGACACATTATGATGTTTTGTGTCTCCGTTGTTTAATATAATAGTTATGTCATTCCCATCAACTAATATCTGACTTATGAATGCACTCACTATGTCATTGTTCAAGGTTTCAAAGTTTGTGATTGATTCTAATGACTGAACAATCTCATCAAGTCTATTTTGTTTCTCATCCATCCGTAAATCACGATTATTATAATCTACTATAATAGAAGAAAGTTGTTCAATTTCTACATCAATTTTCTCTTTCTTGCTCTTATATTCTTGCTTTGAGATTAATTCATCAGCCATCATATCAATCAATCTATCTTTCTTATTTTTAAGTTTATCAATATTAGATTGAATTGATTTAATATCAACGTTGTTCTCTGATTCATCAAATACTAAAGCTAAAACGTCACGCAAACTTTGAATATATTCATCCTTGTTTTCCCATAGGTCAATTAGCGTATTGCGTATAATTGTATCAAGATGTTTAGTTCTAAGAATTGTATTGTCACAACCTAATTCATTATTCTTCCCATATTGTCTATACCTTGCACATTGGTAAGCATCATATCCCTGCGTACTACTTGTATGATGGTAATTAGAGCCACATTTTTCACATTTGATTAACGCACTATAAGTGTGAGTTCCTTTAAATCTACCTGCAAGAATATCCTTATCCACTTTGCCTTTTTTACTGTATGATTGAGTTTTACTATCCACGATCAATTGACATCTTTCAAACTGTTCAATATCAATAATTTGTGGAATGGCATCCTCTTTGATAATCCAATTTTCTTTTTCATTCTGAATCATCTTTCCAGAGTCAAAGTCTTTAGTTTGCTTATTCATGACAATAGTACCAGTGTATATAGGATTTCTAACCATGCGTTTTAATGTTGTAAGACTAAAGGGTTTACCCGAACGGCTCAATATCCCAAGTTTAAATAACTCTTGTTCTATTAATCTAAATCCCTTGCCACCTTCATACAAGTTGAAAATCAATCTGATTGTATCGGCTTCACTTTCATTGATAACAATGTTTCCATCAATATTGTCATAGCCCCATGTTCTATTGTTGATAATCGGCGTTCCCTTTTCTTGTCTACGCTTTTGGCTATTTCTAATCTTCTTAGATAATTCTCTTGAAAATTCAGATGCCAAAATTGCTTTTATACCAGTAATCAAGGTATCATCTGATTCATAAAATTTTCGTTCAATTGTAAAATACAGTTTTACGTTATTATTGACCATTTCATAAAGGAAATTGTACCAATCCCTTACATTTCGTTGAAGTCTATCTTGATGAGTTATCACAATTACATCAAACTTATCTTTGCTTAAGTCCTCATACATTTGTATATAAGCATCACGTTTCTTAGTCTTAGTTCCACTTTTTCCTTTATCAATATATTCCTCAACTAATTCCCACCCATTATTATGAATGGTTGCTCGTAAATCATTAATTTGATGTTCAAGTGCAGATAATTGTTCTTCTTCTAATGTTGATACTCTTGCATATAAAACAGCTCTCATATATTCATCTCCTTAGAGTTCTAATAATCATCATGTGTGTCCAAAACTATTATAACATTTTATGATACTTTTTTGATAGCATTGTTTAATTCTTTCTCATTAATCAAATGTTGATTATATAAGCTCTTTAGTAGTGCAATTGTTACTTTTTTATTATCCATACATTCACTCCTTTATAAAATAAAAAGGCTACTAACCCAAAATAGGATTAATAGCCTTTATAAAAATCAATGATTTAACTTCAATTTAACGTTTTTATATCTTAGTCATAGAAAGGTAAGGCAAATTACCAAACTCTTCTCTGGCTATTAAAATTCATTAGTTTAGCATTAGGATTTATTCTTTAATACTTCCAATGCCTACTCCAACACATAAGCCAATTAATGCACCAAGAATTGTATTGGCGTCACCAATATTTAGATATAGGCAACCGCAGAGAATTCCAACTAAAATGAACTGAAATAATACAGCCGATATCATTTTAAACTTATCCATAATTCACCTATCCTTTCCATGTGTTTGGTCGTGGCTTGTTTGGTAACATGTCCACATGACAGAAATGCCTTGAATTAGGGTATAATCCAACCCCTTTAAATCTAGTCTTTGGCTTCAATCTCCCTGCTTGTAAACTGTTCAATCCGCTAAACATTTCAAACATTTTACCGCTTGTCATTCCATCGATATTCACATCTATCGCATAACCAAATATATGGGCTGAGTTTTCCACTCCACCAATTGCTTTATTATGCTCTTTACATCTATAAGCTGAATCTACATGAATTGGTTTACCAATTTCTTCACGATATTCGTCAAGTTCTAAGCATACTATTTTGAGATTTACCAATACTTTAGGTGGTATTGGTTTACCTTTACATTTTGAACATTTACAATTTAATTCTGATTCACTAAAATATTTACTTACCATTGCCATTAATTAGCCCCTCCATTGAGTAAATAGCCAAACACCAATAAAAAAAGACCACCGACAATATTTTGCCAAAGTGGTCTGTTATTCTTTCTATTAATATTCCCTGTTTTTAAGTCGTCTAGTAGCGGTTGAATATTGATAAAACTTGCATTAATTGTATTTACCAAGGTTTCAATTTTAACCATTAGTAATTGCATATCTATTTGATTTTTTTTAAGGTCACTCATATCAACTTTTAGACAATCTACATCAGACTTGATGTTTTCTTGATTGACTTCAAGCCTTACCACTTTTTCATCTAATTCATCCATATAAATCACCCCTTTCTTAATTATTTTGATTATATTTACATAAAGAAAGAATGGTGAAAAACCACTCCTTAATCTGAATTCAAATCACAATATTACATTTTTGATTGCTAAATTAAATCATCTGATATCAGTAAAGATAATGACCCACGAAAATAATTGAGTTGACCCCAACTTGTAGTCATATACGTGTACAGATCAATAACATCGCTTGGGGCTATTGTCATTCCCACATTAAGTGAATAAGTAACCGCAGGAACGTTATCTGTATACGTTGGTGACGTTAACATTACTTCGGATGAAGGGACTTGAACACCATTCTTTAGTACTTTAAAATAGCCATATGTGTCTGCCCCTGAAGACCAGCCTTGCGATTTAGCTAATGTATATTCAATACCTACAGTTCCACTAAGTTTAGACACTGTAAATGACCCCAATTTAGTGTAAACGCCTGTTGACAGTCCCATTCCACCTGTAATTGGCGTAATTATTTTTGCTTTTATATTTCCTGCACCTGTAAATGATACAGGGCATATTGCCGCCGTTCCAGTAACACCAAATAATGTTTTTCCCTTCAAAATAGTTGAGGGCGTAAGGTTCGCATCTCCCAATATAGTTTGATTACCAGCAAGATATTGACTCGCTGTAATAGTTTGATTAACAGCACTTGGAGTGTATGTTTGAGCTTGCTTGATTGCCATCGTGCCTGTTATTTTAGAACCATTTACATACGCAGTTGAACCGTTGAGCATTTGATTGGCTGTAGCAGTTGCATCAGAAGTAAATGTACCTTGAACTCCAAGTATATTTTTATTTACAACTATATTTGAAGGAGTTAAATTTTCTTCAATACTTATAAAATCATCAACTTGAAGGTTAAGTTGAAAATCTCTACATAATCCATCTGGACAAACAACCATTACATTTTCTATATCATCCCTAAATATTGTTGGATTATCAAAAATTCCCGTATTCAATACTGCACTCCCTGATATTTTCGTTCCTTTGGAATAAGCTGTTTTTCCTAATAATAAATCTTCTGCAAGCACATTTGCATCCGATGTAAACGTACCAGTAATACCCATCATCGTAGTTCCTGCTTTAAGATTTGATGGTACTAAATTAGGTTGCTCACTCTGTACCCAGTTAGCACTTCCAGTATAGGATTGCGTAGGTATTCCCAAATAGGCATAATTCTTACCATCACCACTCCACGCTCCAGCAGTTGCATTTGTGGCTGTTGTATGTCCTAATCCATCTGATGATACAGTGGGTATACTCCCTACAATTTCACCTACGTCTGTGCTTGCTGTTTTTCCAAGGAGAAGGTCAGACGTTACAGCGTTTCCACTTGCACCTTCACCCTGTACAATAAAATTTGAGCCATCATATACAAATGTCATGACACTATTTGCAGGTATATTTGTCAGATTGCTCCCATTCGACTTTTTAATACCTTTAGCTCCTAATCCGTTTATATTTATCATCGAAGTCGTAGCTGATGCAGAATGAAATTTTACAGTAATGCGTTGCCCTGCAGACAATATGAATCCACTAATCTCAGCAGTATAATTTGGCGATGCTCCTTGAGTTTGCGTTAATATGTTTACCGTTGAAACACCTAATATTTGCTTTGTCTCAGCCAAAGTCTTTTTTTCAACCGTCCCATTTCCACTACCAATAATAAAGTCATTTGGGGTTGTTATAATTGACTTGTCGATTTTTGTCGCTGAATCAGCATCTATTTTGTCCCAGTTGTCATTTAAAGCCGTAGTAATATTAAACGTTGAATCCTTATCTATCACTGGGTCATATTTGAACAAATCTAAATTTGTAGTATTTGTACTCATAAATTAACCGTCCTTTCAAATTTTTTTGCATAAAAATAAGCCTGCTTAAAAAGCAAACTTTGATATTTTTTGAGTTTGTAATTGTGTTAATGTCATGACATCTTGTACATCTTTGATTAAAAGATAATTTAAGATATAAATGACTGCTAAATGAGCAGGACTTACATCACTCACAGCATTGATTAATGAATGCAAATCTTCTGGTACACCCTTGGAGCTATTAAAATTGAGTCTTATTTTTCCATCAACGAAACTTACAATAACCTCACCGTTTTGCCAAGAATCTGCAATAGATTGGATTAGAATTAAATCTGACTTGCCATCTGATCGCCAACGTGCTTTTATTGCTGACCGTCTGTCTTTTAACAGCTTTGTCTCATCGGTTTTAATGTTGAGTAATTTTTCCCAAATTGGTAGAGCCCAAGTTACTTTATCTAGGTCGTACTGTGCCACCAAGTCTTCTTGAATAGTTTTATAATCATCCAGTGCCAAGCCATGAGCCTTGCACAAATCAAACACTAATTCATCAGACCTAATGATTGAGTTTAAGTAATTCAATAAATTTTGACTAAACAATAGAAACCACCCCTAAAATTGCGACTTGCTCATTTGCCACAGCAATATTATTTGTGCCATTATTTAGCTTGAGATTGGTAAAATCCTTTATGCCATCTGATTCAAAAATAATTGTTCCAATTTTGGCGTATGATATATATTCTTGCTCAAATGCAATGTCCGACAAATATTTAGAGATGTTTACTTTAATAGTATTTATGACATTCTCTAAGGTATAGTTTGGCAATAATTCAACTGTACATGATACGTTTATTGCTAACCCAAGCGAACTTACTACAGTAGTGTATGCGCCAATTGGAGCTTGACCCAACCCTGTTCCCCATGTTGAATTATTTTCACCCTTTGGGTCAATATAGTTTTGAACAATATCAATCAATTGTGTTGAAGTAGGTTGTTTATTCTCATCAATAATAATTACTTTGACCGTATTATCTCCATTCCAAAGCGGTATACACCGTGCATCACCAACACCCACACATTCCTTTGCCCACTTTATATAATGATATTTGTTCCCACTTGTTGCAGGTATTCTAATTGCTTCATAGTATCGTTCTCTTAGTGAGTTATCATTTTCTTCATCATAGCCGCCATTTGTGGCTGATGTATTTGTAATCGATATCACGTTTTGAATAGTCACAGGAATATTCTTAATAGTCCCAATAGACACATTTCCACTTGCACCTGCAATAAAAGCTTCTATAGGTATAAGACCACTACCACTTACTAATTTGTCGATGGTTGTTTGAAATTGAACACCTGTATCTGTTTCAATAAGCGAACCTTTAGGAATCGCTGTATCTGATGAAACTACTACCTCAATATATCCATTTGCTTTATTTGATGGTTTTCTAATAATTCCTTTTCGCTGATTTACATATTTTGTTAATATGTCGCCTGACATCTTATCAACATCAACACTATCAACTAATTGAGTTAAACCGTCATATAATCCACTAATCTCAATAGAATTTGCAGAACTTAAATCATAGGGTAGATAACCAACCGATTTATCATACTTGTCGCTAATGTTGTATAAGATTTCTTTTAATACTTGCTCTTTATTTTTTGGACTATATGCCATCAACCGTCACACTCCCTTCTATTTGCCCCAATGTTGTCTCTACAGCAAATGCAATTTCTGCAACTCCATTGACCACATTGACATTAAAATCAATTACATTCGTCACAGATTTATGGGTCAATATCATCTCAGTTAACTCTTGGCTAATTTGCCCCATCACAACATCTTTGGGTAAATCCTTTTTATTTATGATTAAGTAATATGCATTGTTTCCAAACTCTTGCCCCTCATAGCATTTAAAGCGATTCAGAGGCGTTCTAATGCACATTTCAATCCACTGTTCCACGGACTCAATTTCTGTACAATAAACCGTTTTTCCATCTGCTATTTCATAAGACTTGGTTTTAAAATTAAACTTTGGAACAAGTCCAAGTTTTGTATCTTCTACTAACTGTTGATTTTGCTCATTAATGAACTCATCCATATTGAAATCAAACTGCGGAAACATCTAATCACCTGCCTTTACCAATATATCTATGACATAAAAAAACTGATTACCTATGTCGCAAGCAATCAGCAGTTTATCACCATTATCAAATAATTTATCTCTAGACTTAATCATTACATTGGTCAATTTAATATTCTCATTGCTGCCATCAATTGCTGTAATTTCTTTAATCGTTTGGCTATACTTCAAATTTGAAGTAATTAAAATATCATCCTGTTCAAGATAAGATGAGCCATCATATATACTAATTATTAGCGGTGATTCTTTAACAACTGTCCCAACAATGATATTATTTTGAACCTGATTATCTCGTTCTTTAAAACACTTTGCCAATTTAACGTCCCAAGTCATATTAAACACCCACTTTCGTTAGACTGACTGAACACAAATGAGTACCGTTATAGGTGTGAGATGCAGACTTGATAATCCATTTACCACCTAGTTTAGGCAAAGTTACAGAAAGTCCTGCAACAATTGAATCATCACCAATAATGCTAATACTCATTTCGGGATTCACTTTCCCATTTTCTGAAATAATTGTTTTAGCTTCATTCTTGGCTTTGGCGGTATCTGTACCATCAACCATTATTGTCTCTGACAGCATTCCATATTTTTTTATACTTTCTGATTGTCCTGCGACTAATATAATTTTGTTGTTTTGAATAATTTGGACATTATTCACCATGTCTTCAATCGACTCACTGACTGAATAATCCAAACCAATATAATCAAAGCATTGTGACGTTCCAATATTTTCAGCGAGCTTAAACACTGGATTAATAGATATATCTGTCATAACAAATGCTTTAAATTTGCCACTTATCATTTCCATTCTCACATGATTACCAGTTTCTTTTTGATACATCTGAATTAAATCAAGCATGATATCACTTATGCATTGGTCAGTATAAATCTTATTTTTAATCATAGTTGGCATATTACAAATATTATCAATAGGCACGTTATACCTTCCACAAAGCTGTTTTATTGCATCTGTGACACTCACATTGCGGAATTGGTGAAACGCCTTGTTTTTGTTTAAATACCATGCAAAATCATTAGCATTAATACCATAAGTTGCATTGTTCTGATTTCTACTTGTGATAACTCCTTGGAATACTAATTTGCCTTGATTTGTGAGTAATATCTTGTCACCCATTTCTGGTAAGATAAATTCATTTTTTGCAATATCAAATGATAATTTACTCGAGAGCGTGCCAATATCAGACCCCCAATTAAAAGCTCCAACTGCCCCAGTGATATCATATTTGCCACTAAGTTTAGCAAGAAAAATCTTATAATTTTCTACAAAACTCGCCATATTTACACCTTCTTAATCGTTGGAACTAGAAACTCTTTTAAAGTGATTGAATAATTGATATTTCCAACTTTGTCATAGGTATATGAAAAATCAGATATTCTGCACGGCATAGAAAGCAAACTCTTGCCACCTTCACTTATATTTATTTTTAGTGGGATTAGCTTATTGTTGAATTTGGAAATCCATTCTACATAATCATATGGATTTGATTTAGCCTTACTTAAAGTATTGTCTTTTGGAAAATATGACTCCCAACCAACTTCCCTTAATTCTTTAACTTTGCTCGGAATCAAAATATCCCCATTGATCGATGTAAATACTTCATCTTTATACTTTGTTAATGGTATTGTTATAGAGTCAGCTAATACAATTGGAATAACCAAAGAGTCAATCCCATTATTTGCGCTGATTACAATGTTCAATGTTATACACTCCTTTCTTTTGGCATTAAAAAAAGCAGGGTACAAAATCGTACCCTACCCATTAGCCAATGCCATGTCCAGTTTATTCATTATCAAATCTCCGACTTTATCAGCAAATGATTCCTGACCGATAAATGTATCAATTTTGATATTGATGATTGGTTTGTTATTTCCATTACCCATCTTTCTATTTGCGTCCTGTAATAACCCTTGTGCCTGTGGGTCATTAGGTTTCATTGGTATAGCCATTTCTGTTCCTGCCTCACCAAAAATACTGGCTTTATTGGCAAGTCCACCTTTAGCATATGTTTTTAACTCAGGAATCTTAGGAAGTCCCGACATATCAACACCCATGCCGCCTACAACTGGAATACCTTTAGGAATCTTGAATTTAATCTTTTGAAGACCGCCAATTAGAATATTAAACATTTTGATATACATGTTAATCCAACCAAATAAAGCTCCTTTGATTGTATTGCCAATACCAATAAACACTCCACCAATTGCCTTACCAATTCCAGCAAATGCACCTACAAATGCAGACTTAAAACTAATTAATGCCGCTCCTATTGCTGTTACAAATCCCATGAATTTTGTTTTAATAAAGTCCCAATTCTTGATAAGCAAATAACCCACTGCAATTACTGCAACAATAGCTATAACAATCATTCCAAAAGGACTTAAAGCAAATGCGACACCTTGCGCCTTAGTAGCCAAGTTAATTAGGTTCATCACCACAAGATATGCTTTTGCTACCTTAACACCTATAATTAGACCACCTACTAATACACCTAAAAACTTAAAAGCTTCTCTATGTTTGATAATAAATCCACCAACATTTTTGACGATATATATAATCGACTTACCAAAATCTAAAGCTTCTTTAATCATTGGTTTCATCGAATTAACCATCTTATCTACTTCTGGTCGTACATCATTCAGTTTAATTACAAATCTATTTACAGAAGGTAAAACATTAGTCATTATGCTCATGGAAATATCATCAAAATTGAGTTTTAGGATTCTCATTTGATTGGCAAAACCTTGATTAGTTTTAGCAAAGTCACCTTGAGCATCTTTAGACTTTTCCATGATGTAGTTATACCTTAATTGTGTTTTTTCAGCTTGGGACATTGCTTCCCATTTTTTATTAATTCCTTTTGTATGTGCGTACTCTTGCATTGAAGCAACTTGCATATTTAGACCATATTTCAACATCGTCTCTGTACCGCCAGCCATTGCTGATTTAATATCATCGAAGGCTTGTTGTGGGTCAACATTATAAAACGATGCAAAGTCACCAGAAAGTCCTGTTAATCCCTTTGACATAGTTTGAAGCTCAACGCCACCCAATCCACTTGCTTTCATCATTGCCCCCAAAGTACCTGAGAACTTTTTAGCTTGTAATTGAGATACGCCAAATTGATTAGCTGTCGTCTTTGCAAATGTATTAATGGTGCTATTTGCTCCAAATGTTGTATCAACTACGTTTTGAACTTCTTGTAAATCACTTGCTAATTCAAGACCATTCTTTGCTACAACTCCCATACCAACTACCGCCAATGCACCGACTGCTTTTGTCGCTTGCATTGCACCACTTTTGAAATTATTGAATTTCTTAGTAGCATTGGTTGTCATGTTATTAATTGATCGCTGTACTGTCTTTGTATCAGCGTTGAGTTGTCTGAGACTTCTACCAGCTTTATCAGTTGCAGGAGTCAATTTATTAGTACAATTGAGTATTACATTTACACTTTTAGCCACTTAAATCACCTACCTTTTTGGGCTTCTATAAGTGCCTTTTCTTCAACATCAGAAATCCAAGCGATAGCCCCAGACAAATACAATTTATCTGAGTAACTTAGTTCCAACATCTTGTGATAGTCTTGCTTATATTTGAGCGTGAGAACCGCTAGTAATTGAAGCTCTGCGTTCTCACTGATTAGTTTTTTACTTCTTCATCCGTGATATCAATTCCATTGAATTTTGCGATGTGTTGAACTAATTCATTGACTTCATCAGCCGTAAATACTTTATAAACAACATCAAATGGATTAGCATCACATTCAAACGCATCAAGTAATTCGGGTGCTTTTAACATCGGAATACTCTGATATACCAACTGTTTGTTAATTTCAATTTTTCTGCTAAAATCTGCTGATTCTGACTCAGCAATCAGTTCAATCGTTTTATCAAATCCCAATGAAACAAGATTAATGACTCCATAATTTTTCAAAGTAATTTGTCCAAGTTTCAGTCTGTCTTGCTCACGTTTTTTTGCCTTTTCAATAAATTGTCCTAACTCAATTCCCTTAGCCATAAATGCCACTCCCTTTATACTGAAATAATAAAAAACCCTATAATCACTGTTATTACTCCATTGTTCAAAGTGAGAACGACAAAGCATTTTCAGTAATTACAGGGTTTAAATTGTGTGTTATTTCCATTCAATATTCTGAATAATATTATAAATACTGTGCCTTAAAAGCTTTGAAGCTAAATTCTTCCTCAGCCTTTGCCTTATTCTCAAAATTGATTAAATCGACATCATCAAAAGTGATTCCAGTCAGTAAAACTCTTACTGGCTCTAGTGATGCAGGGTCATCAATCTCTGAGTTCAATTTAATTTCTGGCATGATACCAGTCATAAACCCATTTGCAATTGTCTTAGCTAACTTATTGTCAACCTTGTGCATTTTCATCGACCCCTCGATTTCGTAACCCATGAACTTTCTACCAACACCTAACTCACCGTTAAGTTCAACATCTTCATATTTAGGTTTCATTGTTGCTTTGAACGAAACAGCATTTGTCATGAGGTCGTTATTGACCCACAACTTGCCAAAAGTACCCGACATTATTTGATTTGGATTAATTTTTTCCATAATTGATATCCCTTCCCTTCTTGTGCGACTTTAAAAGCCGATTATGAGCATAAAAAAACACCCTATATATCCCGAAAATTAGTATTTGGAATACAAGAGCGTTCTAACGTTTCCTATTCAATTGTTTTGGTGGTTAATTCATCGTCACATCGAACTTTAAACCTTCGATGGCATCTAATACTTTCACCTTACCACCTGCGTAGATATCTGAGCCGATTGTAAGTTTCATTACCTGCTCATCACTCATTGCCGATACATCTTTTCCTTTTGACTGCCAAACAATACGCATTTCATCAACATTAATGAATGCTTTATTATCAAACTCATCGTCAAGAATATCTTCACTTTCCAGAACATTAAAATAACCGTTCACAGAACTGATAAATAGCAATTGGTTACTTAGTTTGTTTTTAAACTTTCCAATGTATTCATTCTTAAATACTGTTTTAATATCTTCTCTGATTAGGTCGAGTGCTTCAATTACTGTGATTGCTTTGAAACTGTCAGTCATTCCGCTTGTAATAGTTACGAGCGAATTAATTGCTCTGCCGATTCTCGGATTGCCCTCATCATTGATAATGACAAGATTACCTGAGCCAATTTCTGCATTTACATCTGCTGGTTCAACAACACTCTCAATATCTGTTAACTTTAGATAAGTTGCAGACTGAGTAAATGGAAGTCCTGCAAAAATGCCAACGAGTCTGCCAAGATATAGATGACCACTGATTGATGCTAGGTCAAGTTTTCGCTTAACTGAATCGTTAATAAAGTTGACACAATGCATATCATCTGTAGTTGTTGCTTTGTATGTGATTACTTTTACTGCCTTGTTTCTGATTACATTTTGTTGCTTTTCCCAAATGACTACAGCGTTGTGGTCAGCAGGAGCATCAGAGACAGTTGTAAACCAGTTCATACTGATACCATTTGCAAGCGTCAAAATATCTGCAATTGTTTTTTCCATATCCACTCTAATTACAATAACTTTCAACGGATTGCCAGTAAATGCATCCATGATTGAGTTGTAATTATCTATTGTATAAAATGCTTTGTCTTTGATTAAAGTAGTAACATCTGAATATTCCTTAGTTGTAAATGTCTTTTTTGTATCATCTTTAATACCGATGCAAACAACACCTTTAGAAGAACGTGTAATTGCAGACACGCCTAATTGTTTAAAACTGATATCAATTTGCGGTAAGCCAATAGTTGCCATAATATATACCTACTTTCTTTAATTTAAGTTTTGGTTGAATATGAGATTTTCCATCATTACTGATGTGTCCTTGTCAGTAATATCTGTGAGAAAATCAACTGTGAACTTACAATGAAGCACATCGTCCACTGTTATAAAATTCATATTTGTGATTGTTGCGTTCCCGATCAAGAACATAAATGAATCATGTAGATTTTCAGTCATCGTCAGATTTTCCATTTTGTTGTTTGTTGGAGTAGAGGAAAAATAAATTAAATCCACGTCAATCTCATATTGCTTCTTGTCTGTCCCAATTGTGGAAATCAAAATATTATCCCGAATGTCCACAAAAAAAGATGGTCTAATAAAGCCATCTTTAATGTCTGTGCTATTTATTTTTACTGTCGGATAGTCAGCTTTCAATTTGTCGTTGATTAGCTTGACTAATTCTTGAATTGCGTTCAGTTCCATTTCTAATCAACCCTTTCAAATATCTTGTCAACAAAATCACCCAATGCTGACTCCCAATCATCCTGATATTCTTTAATTGAATCCTCAAACATGTGTAAGCCTGGGGCAAAACCATGTTCGCTACCATCTTTGCCAACTATTCTGTGACCATATTCAATTAAATGACCATGAGGTGCAGAACTGTATACCCTTACACTATCAGCACCATTTTTATCATATTTATATGGTTTACCAGTCTTAATTGATTTCTCAAGTTGGTATCCATCATCAACAGAATTTTTTACACCTAATTTCACTTTATTAACTACATTTTTTTCGACTTTCTTGCCATGTTTTTTCAGCAACTTCTTAACATCTTTAGGATAAGATTTACCGATTTCTTCAAAGGCATATGCTAAAGCTTCTAATTCATCCATCTACTCCACCACCAATTGAGTAAATATTTCTATCCTGTCCATTTCTTTATAATTGGGGATAGAGTATTTAAAATCATAGCGTTGCCCCTTAAAAATGAAGTACATGGAATTATTCAAATTTTGAATACTCTCAACTCGAACAATGAATTTTGTATTAGAAGTAACTTTTTCATCAACACCGTTATAATCCTTTTGCCAATTAGAACCACTGGGAACAATTCGACAATATACATCTTTAACTTTTGCATATTTATATTCACTTTCCCCAAGCTCATTTTCAACTAACTGCCTATCCCAAAGTTCTGCAATATTCTTTAAATCATTTATCATTTATGCACCACCTAACAATTACTTAAAAGCTCAAAAATTGTTGTGACCGTTATGTCTTGTTTGGTATTTTCTGCATTGGTATCTCTATTTTCATAAAGATTAGAAATAATTTTTAATTGCACTAACTGTGCTAAGTTTTGGAGCTGTGGTTGAGCCTTATAAGCTACCCCACAACATGAATCAATATAGTTTTCTGACACAGTTATTAATTGTTCTATAAATTGATCGTCAGTTTCAAAATCTATTCGTAGATATTTTTTAATTTGTTCGATTGTCAATCTGTTCACTTCCCTTCTAAAATGAAAGGAGTGGCATATTTCAGCCACTCACTTTAAAAGCAATATTAGAATAAGAACTTAGCAACAGAACGAGTAACACCTTTACAAACGTCAAGTCTTTCAAGTACACGGACTTTTGTTGTATCTGTTGAGAAACCTGCTTCTGCACTCTTAGCAATTGTTAATTGCTTTCTATCAAAGATTTTGACAGCCTCTTTTGTGTTGGCTACAAAGTATGGAACTTTTGTAGTTTCATTTGGCATAATTGCTGAATCAACTACAGCAAGCGGTTTACCATTGAAATAGAATTTGCCTAACATTTCAGTGACAAGTCCAAGGTTTTTACCTTGTGAATCAGTGACGTTTTTAAGATAAGCAAAGCCATTTTCGTTAGTAAGAACTACCATACCAGCTTTAACAGCAGGAACTTGTGAATCCATAAATTTAGAAATAGCCGTATGGTCTGTACCAACTTTAACAGTACCAAAGTTATCAGTTAGAACTTTTACAATTTTAGTATTTTCAACTCTTGTAGCAAGTTCAGCAAAATTCTTTCTTACGATATTTTCAATCTCAGCTTCTGCATCTTCAACAAGTTCAGATGTAATGTTTTGAATCAATCCATGTTTCTTACAAGTGAATGCAATATCAGTTGTTGCAAGTGTACCTTCCGTGATGTTGTCCCCTTCTACGACTTCTGGTAGAGTATTTTGGTCTAAATCTACAACTGGCATAGTCCCAGTATTTTTTGTTACAGGATGGATGTCACAAAGTTCTCTAAGTGAGCCAAAGCCTTTTTTGATTTCCTGAAGGTCATTTACATATTCTTTAGGTAATACCGCCGCATTATCTGAAGACTTCACAACTGCTCTTTCTTCCGCTGTCATTTCCTTGCCCATTACTGATTTTACAATTGCTCTAAACTCATTTACATTTTCCATAACTTTAATCCCATCCTTTTCAACATTAGTTTTAGTTTTTTGTGCTTCAAGTGACGCCCTTTCTTCCGCTTCAATTGTTTCTGTAAGTGCCAATAATTCTTTTTGCTCATCAATTGACGCTCTGATTTCCTTTGCTTTAGTAACATCTTTCGCTTCAATTGCTCCACGCATTTCAACTGTCATTGTTTCGATTTGCTCTCTAATTTCTTGTGATTTCATAATAAATATCATCCTTTCAATAATTTGTAAGTTTTGAGTATAAAAAAAAAGAACTACCTTGTGGCGTTCTCGATTTCAAATAATTCACATTCAATTTCTAATTGTTCAAGCTCACGTTGTTCTTCCATTTCACGCTTTTCAGTTTCTTTCATCGCCTTGCAACGTGCTTTCACAAGCGTTGAATCATATGCAGGAATTGGTGTTAATGTCCCCTCAAACAACGTGACTTCTTTTAATGTTCTATGCATTGTGTCATTTACATTGTCATAAATATATTCGTCATCATCGGCGATGAACCCAAATGAACACCCTCTCATTTCACCTGATTTAACAAGTGTATACGCATCTTTTGCATATGAAATTTCACTATTCAACTCGGCTTCAAATCTTAATCCAATAGTATCCTTGTAGATTTTAAGTGTGTTATTTCGTGTAGATGCTAATGGCTTAGAATAATCATGATGATATAGCAGCCATATGTTTTCATTGCTTGCTAGTGTCTTATCAAAAGCATTTCTGTCTATCTTTTCAAAGAATCCGTCAAATAATTCTGTCTCAACTTCAAACATTGCAATATAACCATCAACTATAAACCTGTCATCATCGGACTTTCTGATTTCTACATTTTTTATTGCTCTGATTTCTCTATTTTCCAACTTCATTCTCACCTACCTTTTGTGGGTCTTTTAAAACTGCGTTATTCTGTTCATTTAATAATGAAAGTTTCATACTACCACTTGATAAAATGGGTTCTTTCGTTCCATCAATAAAATCTAATCCTTTAATTCTTCGTCCATCTGCAATCGTATACACACCACACTGAACATAGCGTTGAATAATTTGACTCTCTTTATCAGCGTCTAATCTAAACATAGAACTGGTATCAAATTTAATCATTACACCTTTATCACGTTCTGATTTAGTGAGTAATTTCCAATTCAATTCTTGCTCTAATTGAGTCAATTTTGGGTCTAAAGTATTTAGCAAAAAATCTAAATTTGTCTGCTCTAAAGAATTATTATTTGCTGATTCAATATCGTTTAATACTGACATCGGAACGCCGAATGCTGTTGCAATCTCTCGCTGACTCAAACGTCTAATCTCTGGATATAGTGAATCCGCTAAACTCATATTTAAATTACTCACATTGAACCCAGCAGGGATCGTGAGGATTCTACCTTTTGCAGAATATAATCTTTGAAACTTTTGTTGAATTTTAGCAATCTCACTCTCTTCTTTGATATCACTGGTCATCTGCACCACAAGCTTTGAAATACCACCACTCGAAAAAGTATCAGATAAGTAGTTTTGTGCATTTTTTGCCGTTTGCAAATTTTGCTTGATATAACTTGTGGTAGCCTTTGACTCGATACCATTAAGCGTTAATCCGCTTCGATACAAAATAATTTGTGAATCAAAACAATCAAACTGCTCGTCACCAATGGATATTGAATATAGGATTTTATTGGTTTTATTTGATTTGATTAGTCCAATATTATCAACTGTGACCTGATTCACTTTACACGGATAAAGTTGCTTATTAGCGCCGATGAATAGACCACTCGTTCCATATAGTTCACCACTTGCTATCATAGCTGACATGCTATCAAATGAACTCATCACATCATTGTGCCTATACTTTAGAATGTCAGAATACTTGTGCTTATAAGGGATTTCACCCTGCTCTGTGACCTGCACAATCTTTATTGGTAATTTGGCTACAGACTTTGAAATATAGTCAACACAGCGAAATATTGTAGTCTCTGAGAGGCTATCACTTACATCTGGTTCACTCCCTTGATTGAACAAAGTTTCCCATGTGTCTGTATCTGCTCTTGTTTCATTCTTTCGATTAAAAAACATCTATAATCATCACTCCTCTCGTTTTATTTTTTGCCTAATAAGTAACTACATATCAACGTAAATGCTGATAGCATATAAAACGCCACATATACATTAATAAATAGTGTAGTTACAAAGGCTATTAAAAAAGCCACTATAACCAATGTGTCCGATATGACATTTGGTTTAAGTGACTTCTTAAATCTTGCTATAAAGTTTTTAAGTTTATCCAATATGTTCACTTCCTTCTACCAGTTCATTGACTCAAGTTGCTCAAGGGCGTTATAAGTTGGTTTTCCAGTATTAAAGATTGCTCTATGCAGTGCCATAACTAATGCAATTACACCATCAATTTTAAATTTGCTTTTACTTTTGTCATACTTTATATTTCCCGCCGCATCCGACACAGCAACCACATTACTAGCCATCCATGTAAGCATTGAATTATTAGCAATAACTATCCTTTTGTCAAGTAGAGCCATTTCAAAATCTCTTATTGCAGGACTCATTGTTCTATAACCTTGACCCAGAGGACAAATTGTATATTTTTCTTCAAGTCGTTGAGTAATTTCACCACTTCCCCATCGGTCAAATATAATTTCATCAGCTTGCATCCCGTAATTCAAATGCAAATCATCGATATAGTGAAACAGCTCCTCATTGTTGATATATGTTCCGTTAAGTGCAATTAACTCACCTTTTTGTACATACATATCATATCTAACATTATCACGCTCTGAGCGATCAATTAGAGTCTCTTTTGGAGTAAACAAATGAGGGTAAACAATATATTTATCAATTGATTCATCATAGAATACTTGAACATAAGCCGTAATATCTTGAACAAATGACATGTCCAAAGCACCCCAGTATTTCATTCCTCGTAATTCATCAAGAGTAATATCCTTTAAACACTCACGCCACAGATGTATATTGATAGCTAATTCACCATCTAACGCTACATGTTGGTTTAGGTATAACCGCCTAGCTTTAGATTCAAATGATTTAATTTTACTAGCCTTATCCATGAAGTCTTTTAAGTCATCATATTTTCTAAAAATACCAAGTGCAGGATTAGCTTTTAACCATTGTGCTAAGTCATCGATTTTACATTCTTTATCAGCTTCGTAAATTGCATGATAGAATTTTTCATCTGTAAACTTACCACTTTCTATATCTTTGGCATAATTGTATAATTCCATTTCAAGATTCTGTGGGTCACGCCCACTACTTGCTGTAGTTGTGCAGAACATCAATGGACAATTCCATAATCCCATCCCCGTACGGAGCTTGGTATAGGCATCGCTATTCTTATATTCGTGAATTTCATCAAGTATAACAACATATGACGCATAGCTATCAAGATTAGCGCCATCATTTGCCAACACACGCAAATAGCTATTTGTTGATTTTCGGTACATCTGCTTGGTGGATTCAGTTATTTTGACGTACTTAGATAGCGTTTTATTATTCTTTATCATTAGACAGATAGTGTTAAACAGGTTTGTTGCTTGCTTTTTATCATTCGCAACAATAATATATTCAGCCCCAAAAGTTTTGTCCGTAAAATATAAATAAACCGCAATCCATGAGACTAATGAACCTTTCCCATTCTTACGGCTTATATCAAGTAACGCTTCACGATGTTTTCTGAACCCTGTTTTTCTACACTTAACACATAGTATTTCACTTGTTATTTCAAATTGGAATCTGAGCGGTTTAATCTTTGCACCTTTTATGCCTTTATCTAATTCAAGCTTACTAATAAACGAATAAAATCGCCTAGCTTCATCCTCATCATAAAAGTATTCTTCATCATCCCATTTTGATTTAAGTTCTTCTATTAACATATCAAGGCAATAATCAGTTTGAGCCTTAACATGTTCTTTTAGAAGGCTCGTCATGAATATCACCCTTTCTATTTATTTTGCAATCATGTCTTCCATTTCGTCATCATCGGATTTCTCTATTAAAACCATAGACTTTAGTTTCATTCGTTCTCTTGGAGTTAATGAGAACTCTTTGATGAATGCCAACATCTGCTTCATGCTATTGCTCGCTATAGATATTTCAGGAATCTGTTGTCTATAACCAGAACTAGCTTGGAAACACAAATCCTTGTTATCTTTTATTATTTTCTCAGCCTGTATCCATCTTTGGTAAGATGCACATAATGCAACTAAGGCGATATCATCGCCAGCTTTAAATGTTCCCTCTTCAATCAGCATTTCTCCAATTGCTTTATATTTAACCGCCGCATCTTTATTCAAAAAACTCGGTGGCTTAGGTAATGTGTACATATATTTCACTTCCTTTCGTAAAACTTAAATAGGCTTAAAACCCACCCCTTTGGAAAATCAACAAAAATTCACGCTTGAGGAGGGCTTCGGTCTTCTTAAGAAACCGTCAAAACTTATTTGACCGCCGCATCATTTCATCTCACTGTTTTTTTAATTTATCAGTAGAATCATTTCATTCAACGTCCATTCTCATTTTGTTGCAATAAAAAAAGAACCGCATATGCAGTTCTTAATAGTCATCTTTATAAAATCTTTCCTCGCCATAACACAACACATCGGTGTCAATAAATATACTATCCAACGCTTCCTGCTTCCCTATATCATAAGCTTCTTGCAAATTATCATCATTGTAAAATTCTCCATCAGCAGAACCTACAATGTCAATAAGAATTGGTGTGTCAAACGTGTTATAGTAATCATCTAAACGGTAAGCTACATCACTGTAATACAACACATCATACGAACTGAAAACTTCTTCACATAGGTTATTCCAGCCTTCTGCATACTTTTCTTCTATATCTTCTAATGTATAAATATATTCTTCTTCGACTATTTCTATTTCGTTTTCGGAATAGTCACCATAATAATTGCTCCCTGTAGAGCATCCTGTAAGCATCAACATAATTATAGCAATAATGATTATATTTTTCTTCATTACATTCACCCCATAATTTAATATTGCCTATTATACCATTTTTCGAATTTATTTTTAAGTAACTTCCAATATTCTACATTATCATGTTTATCAGACTCATGGTGATATCTACAAAGTGGAATCAAATTATCTTTATCAAGTCTCAGATTCCAATTAGATTTTAAATTTTCAATATGATGAACAATTAATGTCTCAGATTGATTAGAGAAACCTTCTTCCCAACATCCTAAACAAATTCCAAAATACTTTTTTATAATATCAACTCTACACTTTTGCCAAGCTAATGAATGATAAAAATTATAGTATATCTCTCCGTCACTACTTTTCCTAACATTTTTATCATAATTCCTGTTAGTCATTTTCTTTGCATTCTGTTTTCCGCCACATTCACATTCACCTGCAAATTTATATTTATGACCACAAAATTTGCATAATTTCATTAATGCCAATTTCATCACCTGCTTTTGGGCAAATAAAAAAGAGTCGAAATAATCGACTCAATCTGTGAAACTATTATTATACTTCAATTTCATATCTCTAATTCTCAATGAATGTAAGCTTATTACAGAATGCTACAAGCGCACCAGAATTAATAGTAGATATCACCATAATTGGTTTATACTGTTCATTAGCCTGCATTTTTTCATTATCACAAATTATATATTGCATTACATATTGAATGCCTGCGTTATCATTATAGACTAAATCAAATCTAATCTCATCCGAATAGGATTTACCACTAAAACTTAAATCAATTTCTAATAAATACCTTTCTTCATTCGGCTTCACTAACTGCATAAATACATTTTGATTTCTAGCCACAATTTCATTATCAAGAAATTTAGAAAAATACAACACGGAATTTAGAGCATAATTTTCACTTGTGTTAATTAACCTGACACTAATGAAGTCACGTTCCAACACAGGTTGGCAACCTGCTACATCTTCAGGCTCAAGAGGACAACTGTCTGTATTTCCTTTGTTTGCACAAGTATCACATGGGTCTCTAGCTTCTATTCTTGAATATTTGAACTCAAGAACTAAGACTGGCTCTTTTCTCTTACGTTCATCTTCCAACCTTAAGTTGTCCGAACGTTCTAAATCTTCCTGTCTCATGTTCTGGCTATGCTTAATAGACATACCAACACCAACAATCGTGACTACTGCACCAATTAATGAACCAAACAATGAACCCCAAAAACCAATCCATTCACCATTCATCGATATTGGTTTTAATGCTGTTGATACAACTACGGCTGACCCAACAATTAGCACAATTAATCCAAAAACCATTCCACTTTTTAATATATTATTTCTAATAGATATTGTATCTTTATCTGTCATAAAATCCCTCCAGAGTGGTTTTTATACCTTTAACTAAGCGTACTTGTTTAAGCTATACTATGAATTTATAAACTTCTCAATGTACATTCTGACTTCTTAATTTCTAGAAGCTCTAAAGTATGTCCATTTGATTCCAATAACTCTCGTAGTCCATTCTCAATCATATTGCTTGTATTAAGTGGTGAAACGATTATCTTATAAATCGAAGAAATAAAGTCATTTTTATTAATTTTAAGCTCTACGAAAGGTTTTATATTCATTCCAGTTGCATGAAACTTCGTTATATTCAAAGCATCTATATTCGTAAAATCAAGGCAAATACGATATTCATTTTCGTATTTAAATTTGGAATTTTTGAACTGCTTGCCCATTTTATAAATTAGTGAAATGTTCAGCTCAGTAAATAATGAATGATGTTTCCTTTCATTGATAATAAAATCGTTAACTTGCTTTCTTAATAAGCTTCGCTTGTTTTCGTCCTCATAAACCATTTTAAATGTATTGATTTCTACTTCTCTTGGACTAAAATCTTGGATATTGGGACTTAAAGATTTCTCGATTTTCTCAATCATGTCACTTTTTCTAAACCCTAACGCTATACCTGTGTTGTTAGAATAGTAATTCCACATTGGAATTGAATCACAATCCAATGAAAACGACATTGTAAAAATATTCTTAATCCTAGTATTTTTTGATTCCAAATCTACACTATTTAGCAATTGGTTAAATCTTAATCTAACGTCATCATCCATTTTTGCCGAGGTTATATCAAATAATATACTATTAATTATGCGATCATAATCATAGTACTCATCACTGTCATTCAAATAATCTAGCCTTGTAAGTCGTAGAATTGCATTCTCCTTGTCACTTGTTAGCATCGATACTAGAGCATTTAAAGTTGTATAATGATAAATCATTTCATCTGTCACAACAATCACCTCAAGTACATTATACCAAGAATTAACATCATATGGAATTTTCTAATTTACTTTTAATCCTTTAATAGTACCATTTCATTTTACTCATTAAAAAAGACCCTTTGATTAGGGTCACTTTAATGAATTTTAAATATTGTCATGTCTATCAAAGAAATACTCTAACTTCTCACTTTGTTTGTGATAAAGGTTAATTAACTTATCATATTCAACTTTAAGTTCATTGAGCACTTCTGGATTTGGAACTCCCATAATTTTATTGGCTATTCGCAATGCATCATTGGTCTTTAATGAATATTCGAAGTTTTTGAGTTCAATATAATGTTTTACTTTTACGGTTTCTATCTCTTTTGCTAAATTCTCAAGACAAATTAATTCATGGTCTATATATTTTGAGTAATAGCTATTTATATCAGCATTTTCGTTGATATCTGTTGAATACCATTTTTTTAACTCATCGAATTTTTTTCTTTTCTCGTTCATCTAATTCACCCCCTTCCTAATCCAATGTTACCAGATTAAGGGATGCTATGTCATCAATATTTATTCAAAAATATAAAAAGTGTGTTCTCACCTCAGCACCCTAATCATTATCTATATTTGCATTTACTAAGCATAGTCTTTAATGTCTTATAATTATGATTGTACTGGATTATGTCACAACAAAGCACTGACTGATTTTTTTGGGCATCAATATATTCACCATACAGCCTTCTATTCGAGGGATTATCTTCAATCGCATACAATAAAGTATTGCTATTGTATGACCCATTTTGTTCTTCAACTATTTCAACATTACAAGAATTCATTGTCATTACATATGATATAGCACCGCCATTGATTGTTTTAATGACTTTATCCATCTTACTCAATCCCCTTCCATCGGCTTCCATTTCTAATTGAACTTACAACTCTCTCACTACATTCAACTTGTCGTGCAATTTCTTTATTCTTGATTCCTTGTAAAATCATTTCACGAATCAATCTCACATCGGATTCACTGATTTTTTTGTAGTTTGTTGGAATAGTCGCATCTTTCCGCTTGTTGCAAATAACCACATCATCATAACGTGAATACAAATCAATATACGCTTGCTCTAAATCCTTTTGTTCCTCTGAGTCGCAAGATTGCAAAATCTCAAATTTGTATTCACCACCTTCATTAAATTGTTCTTGAATCAACGATACATGGTGACAGCCTCTATTTAGTTTACTTAAGTGTCCAGAACTTCTTGATGCTAAATTTTTGGTGCTGCCAACATAAGTATAATCAAGTCCATCCTTAATAATATGAACCGCATAAACTCCGCACACACCAGTATAAATATTTGCATTTTTTCTCATAATAATCATTCTCCTATTCTATTATTCATTAGTTTTATTTTACAAATTACTTAAAATTTACCTTTTAAAAACATAAAAAAAGACAGCTTATATTAACTGTCTTAGTTCCTTAAGTTCATTTTCATATTTAATTTGTGCTAATTCTCTCTGTAATCTTAGATTGTTAAGTTGAGCAAAATTTAATTCAATCTTTTGTTTGCATATTTCCAAATCTTTCTGATTCAATTTAATAGCCCATTTTAGTTCTTCTGGACTTAATTTATCAATTTCTTCTCTTGTCATTTTTTCCATATAACTCAACCACCTTTCATTTTTTGCATAATAAAAGAGTGAGCCAACCCATCACAGATTAACTCACTCTTGATTCATCTTTATATTTACTTTACTCGCCAACTAGACCATCATTGTCTCTATCAATCATATACTGATAGAGACAATGGCTTGAGTCTATTGGCATTTTAAACCCTGCATTCTTCGCCTCGGCAATGGTCACTATTCCATTACCATTTGTATCGATTTTTGAAATGTCATTATCATTATTCTATAATTAGCATTTTACCAGAATCATGACATACAGATAACTATTCATTATCTTAATAATCGCTTCTTAACCCCAGTATCTTTGATAATGTACTTTCTATATCAAACGAATTTAACAATTTCAGCTCAACAATACCATTATACTCTCGTTCAATCTTAATTAAATCTAATACATCACCTTCAAAAATATAATGTGGTCTTGAAAGTTCTAAAGCATAACTCTTAAATCTACGATATTCTTCCAAAGAGTGAAATTTCAACGAATAGGATTCATCAGTGATTTTACTAATAACAGCATCCCAATTCATACGAAAGGAGGATATAACTTCTTCTATATCTCGTTCAACGTTGTTTCTAAATAGAAGTGAATCATCATTACTAGACTCATATGATATCATACTACTCCAATTAATTAGTATACGTTCTTCAATGTATAAAATTCTTAGTGCGTCCGCATTTTTTCTTATTCCATCTTTAAGTAATAGTACAATATCTAGAATAGGTGAATCATCTAGGTCATCTAACCTTTTTTCTATATTTCTTTTTATATACGCAAGTATTTCCTCACAATGATAACCACAACAAGATGAAAAAAGCTTTAATATTTCACCTGACAAATCCCATTCACAGTTAGTACGTTGACACTTAAGTATTTTTTTCAAATCCTCATATAGCCTAATATGCTCTTCATTATTATCTAAGTCTAAGGGGAGGTACTTTGAGCCATCTCTATATACATTACTCTCATACTTAAATTTTCTCAAACATTCAACGTAAAGTAGTTCTTGGAAATATATGCTCTTCAGATCATTATCAACTTGATAGCAAATACTCTTATGATAATTGCGATTATACTTTTCACATTCTTCAACAGACTTATTCTCGAAAATATATTTTGCAGAAAGTATATCTTCACTAGCTCTCTCTAAAATTAGTTCTATAGTATTATCGTCAATATCAATATCAATACTTGGTATTATGTTCTCTCTAATAACTCCCAGTAAATCTAAAATCTGAGCTCTATGTAGCTTCAATTCCAATAAAATTTCGTCGATTCCAGGTCTTTCCATTGGATTTTGCCGTAACATTCTATCAACTAACTTGTCCAATGATGATAACATTGGAACAACATCCGTTATTGTTTTATAATGAGTACCTAAAATATTTTGCATTGTAAAGCATTCATTAATGATCTTGCCAAAAGAAAAAATATCAGCAGCAAATGTTACATTTTTTGCATTGTTTTTAATGCATAACTCTGGTGATATATAACTCCTATTTGCCATTAAATCATTTTTTTGGGTTAATCTCGAATCCTTGAAATGAGCTATACCAAAATCTGCTAAAACCAAATTATAACTATCTATTAAAATATTTTCAGGCTTTATATCTCTATGTATCACATTATTCTTATGTGCATAGTCAATTGCTTCACATAGTTCCTCAATATATTCTAACTTTTTAATATTTGTGACACTATAATCGTCTACAATGTCTCTAAATGTTTTTTCATAATGAGGCATTACATAGCAAATGTAATCATCCAACTCTTCTTCAGCTATTACTTTAATAATATTTTTATGAGTACTTTCTTTACAAAAATTAATTTCTTGAATGAATCTTTCTTTTTTGTTTTTGTCTTTTTTATCATGCAAAAACTTAATAGCATATTTAATGCCATCACATTCGGATAACCAAACAACACCTGATCCCCCTTGACCTATTTGTTTAATTAACTCATAATTCTTGTTTTCAATTCTAATTTTGCATCCTTTATATAACTTATTAGACATTAAATGAATCCTTTCTAAAGTTAACAGAAAAGCACTGTTTCATATATATAGAATATATGATTATGCAACTGGACGATTACAACTTTATGAATCAAAGTTTTTATTTGGAATATACTGATCAGTATAAACCTTAAAGTTACATGGGCACGACCATATATTTTGCTTCTCAATTAAAATCAGTGTTTTAATAATGTTAAGTATTACTTTCTTAGCAACTTCATAAACCAATTGACTGTGTTCATTAGTAAAAGCCCAATATTCTCTATCACCATAGCCTATATCGACAGCAGCATTGGGCTCTCTTACTCCTGATAAATCTCCACCATCAACTTCGATAATTGTATATTTTTACCATTAAACTCAATTTGTTTGCTTTCAGAATTAATAGTTAAGTTTTCTTTCATCAGTTCTGATAACACTATTTTTTCTGTGGGCGTATAAGCTTCACTACTAACTGAATTTGAACTTTCTTCTTCACTAACCTCAACTGTTGTAACCACCTTTTCAGGCTCAGTTGGCTTATAATAAAATAGTATTGCAATTATACCAAGAATTAATAATATAGCTTCCTGCTTTTAATATTTTTCATCGACTTTCTCCTAATATTTATAATTCAAGCAAATACTATTATATATTATTTTTTAGGAGAAAATGGTAACCAATTTCTAAATAATTAAATTATCAATATTACTATCAATTCTTGCTATACATTTAATTAATTTTAGCCGATTCAATTAGTGCCTCAATCGTTTCATGAAGCTCATCATTTTGAAACATCAAAGCAGTACAATCTTTAACTGATTGGATATATTTACTGGTCATTTCAATATATTGGTCTTGTAGATTTGAAATGTATTGCAAGAGTTGCAAATTATAGCATTGTAGCACTTTAACATCCATCATATCTTTTGCTGTGAACTGTTTTGTAATTTCTGAAATTCTCATAATTTCAATCTCCTCTAGTTTGTATAGTTTAGTAATGTAATTAGAGAAGGAGCAACCGCATTTATACAATTTCGACTAAGACTTATGCAGTCACTCTCTCCTTCCCTATTGGTCATTCTAAATTAATATACAGACGTTGTTATTACTTGTTTATAAGTGTTGATAATTTCTCTTAAAAACAGTATATAGCATTTCCAACATTTCCATTTAATACTATTTTATTCTCTTTTTTAGAATTTTATGCACATATTTTGTATAAATATTCTTCAACATTTTGTTCTAAGATATCACCATAGCAATTCCACAATAAGTATTTTTGATTAGACTGTGAATCGTATAGTTTCCATATAAGATAATCAACTAATTCTGTCTCATTACCATTAGGATTTGCCACAATCCATTTTTCAAACAATCTATGTCTAATTTCTCCATATGTCACCTTGTCACTTTTGCCCCAATTATCCGTCTGTAGCATCATTTGTTGACACTTGATACTATAAGCGTTATAACTCATCATAACCTTACTGTTTAAGGTCATAGGTCTGTTTGGATTAGTCATCAGCACAGTATGGTCAAACGTAACACTATCATCAAATTTCAATCTCGGAACTGTCAGCATTTTTTCAATCCTATCGACTACACTATTTCCTATTGATTCACACTCATCATCTTTCTTGTCTTTGGCATATTTAAAGAAATGAGGATATAACACACCTTTTTTATTATCATTAGTTTTGTCTAATGCACTGCTAACAAACTTTCTCATTTTAGGACTAAATTTGCACCTCACACCAGTTTTTGAACTGTCAATTTCAAAGTTATTCTTTATACACAGTAACTTGATTGCCAATTCACGCTCTTTTGATTGTTCTGTGCTGTTCCAAATCTTTGTAATATCGTTGCTGATACCACCTATATTTGCTTTAAATGCTCTCTCTAAGCTATTCCAGATTGATTCACTTGTTAATATCTCAGCTTTTGCAATTCCCATTTCATAATTCATTGGAACAACGTCAACCATATTACGTTTTGCAATGTCTACAAATAGCTGATTATCAGTTAGATACAAAATATCGCCATCCATATCTAGGTTCAGAATCTTACAAGTCAAGTCGTGGTTGTTAAGATATACAGCATTAGTCTTGAAGTATTTGCTTGTAGCTTTTAGTTTTGGTGTATCTTTAGTTGTTACAATATTCTTTGCAACAACGTGTTCACGACTTAATGAAGGGGCACGCATAGTGTCTATATCTACCTTATGTCCATAAAGCTTACAACTAACTTCACCTTTACCAAGGAGTCCATTTGATCGCTCTACACCATTAAATACATATTCTGCTACACCATAAACATCAGGTAATACATAGGTATATTTTGCATTCGGCATAATGATTGCTCCAGATAAAGCATCTCTAGTAAAACTACGTTTTAAATCCTTTATTTTCTCCCTGCACCATCCATCAGCCAAAATTGTTGGGTACATGTCTATTACATTTTGAAGATTTGAATATTCTTTTGTATGACTGCTACTCAATCCAAACAATCTTCGTTGTGTATCAATATCTGTGCTGATATTATTCAATATGTCCTGTGTAGGCTTAAGCAACTCATTCAATTCTTCATCTTTTATATCTGGTAAGTTCTGCAACATCTGATAGTTGATTCTGCTGTCTGAGATATGTTTTTCTTCCTCATTGCCATAACAAATATCACAATCATATTCTTCAAATCTATTACAATAATCTTCCCACGACTCGTAATATTTCCACATTTTAAATTGAGAAGCGAATAATATCACTTTTGCATCCTTTGGAACTACAGGATTACCCCAAACGTCCAACACTTCACGTTCTAACCATTCATTAGTTGTCCAGTCAAATGGTGTCAGTAGTCCTTTCAACCATGGGGCACGAATAATTCTATTTGTTCTGCATATACTTGGTAGCATCATACCCATACCATCTGTAATTTTGATATTTACAGTAGCTTCACCACGCTCAATACCACTTACATTGCCACTTTTACTGAATATTACATTGTCGCACATTTGAGTTATAGGCAACTCTACATCTGGCAAAACAATTGTCTCTCTTAACGGAAAACCTTTCCAAACAGTAGATTTTGATGTGCTTAATGCTCTATACGCCAAGTATTTGGTAGGATTACAACCACCTTTAGCGTTTACCATTTCTAATGACAACCCTGCACTAATCTTATTCTCAACTTTTTTTAACACTTCCTCACGAATAAAAACCGTCTTGACTTCCCTTATTTGTCCAGATGATGATGAGAAATATACATATTTTTGCTCATTCCATATGAAGCCATTCTTGACAAGTTGATTTAGAATTGTTTTTCTACCTTTGCCATTTTCTACAATTACATAGTCTTTACTTCTTGTACCATGCTTAATTTTCATACTTCTGGTCATGTCACTTTCAAATAAATTGATATAATGAAGCTTCTCTTCAACTTTATCAGTCCATTCGTTATAGAATGTATTCGGTTTAAATACTCTTAACTCTGTTTTAAATTTAGCTAAATCTGCTTTGATTAATTCACTTCTCAACTGCTTAGATTGTTCTGTACCATCCTTAATTAAGTCTATTTTTGCTTGAATCTCTGCATCTCTAAAATTAATTGCTTTAAGGCTTACTACGCTTACTTGTTTGCTATTTTTCATATAATCAATCTCCTATTCATCTAATCTAATTGAGTGAGTTTGTGACTTATGTTTGTGGAGCTTGTCGGAACAAACATAAGTCACCATGTTTTGTTCTTTTGCTCTTTGCTAAGTACCTTCCGCCCTACGGTTGGAGTGCTGGTATTATTCCGCTTTAACGCCACTTACGTGGCAAGCTACATAATCCATCACCATTTTCATTTTCTAATTTTTACAAATTTAATTTTTAACTATATAGCATTTTCAGTATTTTAAGATGTACTACAGTACCAATATCGATACAAGTGTATATAACTGCACTGAAATTGTTACTATTCCCACCAACTATTAAGCAATAGCAATGCTTTCACAGTTTTTACTCTTATCAAATTTTTCGACAGTCCAAAATCTAATACCATTACTCTGTTTTGGAATTATTACATATGGTAAGTTTTCCATTTCTGAGTTGTTGATTGCAAAATTTAAACTCGTTGGACTTGTCTTTAATACTCGATTAACTCTATGGTCAACTTTCTCAATTAATTCCTGTTGAGCATCCTTGTTCAATTTCTTCCCAACTAAACTTTCCAAATATTGTTCTAAGTCATTTGCTTGTTCCACAACTCCACCCTCTTTCAACAATGTCCATTTCTTAAACTTCAATTCCCTTGCAATAAATTTGATATATCCGTGTTTTGCGAATGATTCCATTTCGTCTATACGTTCAATATCCTTTTTGAATTTCACATATTTCAATTCATTTACTTTCTTGTTGTGTAATGCCGTCATATCATCAATTATCATGTTGTGAGAGTCTTGATTTCCTTGATTGATTTCGATATACGTTCTCGCTCCATGCTTGGTGAATTTATCAGCTATTTCTATGGCTTTCTCATATTTAGTTTTTTGTTTCTTGTAACTGCCAAATGCTCGGACAGTTAGATTGATATAGTCATTTGCTGATTGGAGACGTTTTCTTCCAATACACTGTTTAAGTGTGTCTATGTCCCACACATCAACCAGCACTTCATGAATCTCTGCATTGTTTATGTTGACCCCTGCATCCATAGCAGTTGAAGTAAACAAGAACTGACATGGCAATATTTCATTTTGTAGTAGGCTATCAAGTTTTGCTTTATTAGATTCCTCATTCATATATTTGGCATGGCTATTCGATTTACTACAACTGAAAACGCTAATGTCTTTATATTTCTCAAAGTACTCATAACATTTTGTTGCCGATTGTATGAAGAATAGGCATTTCTTATCGTGTTCTATACATTCATAAATCTTGGTTTGAATACCATCACACTTTTCATTTTCATAATAGAATTGAAGTGACTTGATGTATTTATAATTGATTGGCAAGCTGTATTTTTTAAGCTTAATTTTCTTCAACTTGCAGTAGTCTAAAAATATCTCACCAGTTGCACTCATAAATATTTTGATCGCTTTAGACTGATTAAATATTTTGTCTAGTGGTGAGTTAGTCCCATGATTGAATGGACTGTCTGATACAAAGAAATGTGCTTCATCGCATACTATCCATGAATAAATATTTAAATCTAAGAGTAGCAGATTATCAAAATCATCCTTTAGTTTAGAACCTAACCTTTGGTAGGTTGCCACTGTTATATGGTCAAGTTTCCCATCACGTTTTAATTCATTTTCAAAAGCATCAACACATTTTGTTCTGTGAATGAGAAACAATATTTGTTGATTATTTGCTTTGGCATAGTCATATAAATCATTCTTGGTGAAGAAGCTTTTACCAACCCCAACCCCAGCCTCAATATATATATTCCTGCATTCATCAAATCCTGAGTCCCATTGTTCAATAAATTGCGATACCTTGCTACTAACTGTAATTTTTCCTTTATTCATTGTTTTCCCCCTCTTTTTTCTAATTAATTCCACCTGTACGGTAAATAATATTTTCTGATTAATTCTGAATTACCAATCATAACTCCACTTAAAGTTTGATATTTTCAACGTTCTTCAACTATTTCTCATTTAAAAAATGGAAACTGTACACCACATAATAATTGTTGACATCTATTGACTATTGGGTTATATTATTAATAGATGGTGAAAGTATACATAAAATTTAGGTAAGCCTTTAACATTATATTACAAACAAACGTTCTAGGCAAATTAATATATATTACAATTTGATTACATTGATTTTTGCGCATAAAAATAGACCTATCAATTTAGATGGGTCTTTTATTTTTCTCTATTTCTCCCACCCATTAAATAGTTTCTTTTATCACCCTAGTTAGAAAATTGATTCTATATCATATAGTGTGATTTTGAAATAGCCATCAATCAAGGTCATATCAATTTGTTCAAAAATCGTTTCCGTTTTTTGTGATTTAACACTCTTCTGTTATGGACATACCCCCTACCACATATACCTATACACCATCTAAGCTACTCAAATGCCAATAGTTAGGATTGATTTTGGTGATTTGATAATTCTATTCCCTTTGTCAATCTCTGCATATATGCATTACCAACGGTTTGATAGTAATAAAAAAGGTAAATTTCACTCACATTTTGCCCAAAATCATCAATTTTTTATAAAATTAGTAACTACCCCTTACTAGGTGGGGTGATATGGGTAATAACCACTTTCTCAATCTCACAAATTTCCTTCCTCTAAGACGATTTAATTAATAGCCATACCATAACCTAAAAACTACAAACTCTTGTCAGAGCAATCAAATTGTCGATTCTACTAAAGGAATCTATGTATGAAGTAGACAAATAAAAAACCACCCTATGAAGAGTGGTTCTGTGACTATACTATTTTATACTTTGACCATTAACAAAAAAATAATCAGCTATGTCTACTTTTTTACCATCAATTTCAACTTCTTCTAATTTTATTATTGATGAAGGGTTGATATAAACAACTTTACTACCTGCATCAGAATATTCATTGACTTGTATAAGGGAATTAAGCAATATATCATTTTTATCTCTGAATTTTAACTGTAGCTCTTCTAACTTTTCATCGATCAAAATTTTATTCCAACCGTCATTTCCGTTGAATGTAATTTCTACTACTTTCATATTTTCACCCCCTTCCCCTCTAATACAAACCCTATCACATTTGGATATGATTTGTAAATTAGTATTCATATAGCAATATCTTTTTTATAAATTCCTTTGATGTATTATATTTACATTTATGTAATTTTACCAATAAATAAAAACCAGTTTTTTATCAATTCACTATTGATTGGAAATTAATTCTATGGTAGTTTATGTATATAGCACTAACAAAATACATATATTAACTATTCTAGGGGGACAAAAATGAAAATCTCAAAACAATTTATTAGCGGTTTTTTATCGGCATCATTAATCATTACAGGTACAATTGGAACATTTGCCGCAACACCAACTGGACTTAAAGCTATTCAAGCTTACCTAAACCAATCGAAAATAATGTACCACGGACAAGCAGTCAAAGATGCAAAAAATGTTGCCTACAATTCTTTGACTTACAATGGTTCTGAGTACATTCCATTATCCGTTGTTGAGAAAGCTGGTATTCCTGTTAATCGAGGAACGGATAAAAATTTGTACATCGATTCAACTGAAAGTGAATTTAAAGTGAATAGTAGTAAATTTATAATGAAAAGTGATTCTGAATATATGTTATTCACAAAATCTCCAAAAGATTTATTTATAGATGGTACTCAATATAAATATGGTTTCATTACGAGTACAGCATCTCAATCATACTATCTGGCATCTTTTAAATCCTTAGATGGAGACAATGATTATGCTCCACATTCGTTAACAACAGAATATACTTCAAATGCTACGATTTCTACTATGGAAGCAACTTTCTATTTAAATAAAAACGCTACATTAACAGGTGCTCCAATTGGTGAGAAAGGTACAATTACTCGAGATTTAACATTAATTGGTTATACAAAAGATAGCGATGGCGTTACTGTAGTTTTAAGCGTACCTATTCAAGCAGGCGTACCACAAAAACTATCAATTCCTATGGATTCAAAAAATATATCATTTAAAATTTCACCTTCTCAAGCTGATAATCTTACAGCTTTTGCTGACTTAAAACTATATATTCTTGACCCAATTTTTGTTAAATAGAATGGAGAACTCTCAATTATGAAATCAACAGGTATTGTTAGAAAAGTGGATGAGCTTGGCAGAGTTGTTTTGCCGATCGAGCTAAGAAGAACGCTTGGAATTGGAGAAAAGGAATCTCTTGAGATTTTTACCGAGGGAGACACTATTGTATTACGAAAATATGAACCATGTTGCGTTTTATGTGGCAATGTAAAAAATACAATTAGCTATAAGAATAAATTGATTTGCCCTGATTGTATTGGATTTATTGCTGATTCAAAATAGATTGAAAGCCACTTACATATTTTGTAGGTGGCTTTTTGATTACTCTTCGATAAATTCAAAATGATTAGTAAAATCTAAATACCGTAAGCAGATTAATCCATCCAAATCAATAAATTGTTTAACAGATATATTAGCAGAACCAATTTTATCATTCCCAGAGCTTTTATTTCTCAATGAAGTAAAAATATCTCTAATTAATGAATCTGGGCTATTCTTTTCAGTCCAACTAGTAGTCAAATTATAAGAAATTTCATTTAGATTCTTATTGCATCTAGGCAAATCTTTCAGTAATACATTTTCTCCTTCTGAAAAATTACTTGCTACTAAATGCTGAAACGCTTTAATATTTTTAATTCTTATAGATATAAAATACGATAACAGGACTGATATAATAATCTGAGAGTCATCGAAATTATTATACAAATCTTGAATTGTTGGTAATAATAACTTCAAGTACGCACAAAGCTTATCAACATCTCTCAAACTAAACTTATGCAACACTATATATTCAATCAAAAGTTCATAAAGCAAAGGATATTTACCGTAAACAACTCCATTAGAGTAATTACTTTCTATCCTTTTAATGTTCAATCCCTTAATTTCTACAAGAGCTTCAAAGTACTTAACTGAATCTGGCTGTTTCATAGAAAAATCATAATCAATTATTTTTCTGAGATAATCGGCAGTACCTATTTCATTACCGTAATAATGCTTAATTATATGATCAAACTGTACCCTATCAGTCATTAAAACAAAATAGTACCCATCAACTTTAAAATAGTGTTTAATCATCTCAATTAATTCAACAACAAAATTGGGTTTAGCTCTATCGAGTTCATCTATAAAAAAAACAACTTTCTTTGTACCTTGTAAATCAACCAGAGCCTTTTTTATATCACTTTTAATCTGTCTATGTTTTTCAAATCGAACTCTTACTTCATCTATCTTACCATCTTCTATATCATTTTTAATCTTTAATATATCAAGATGTCCATTAGTAACATATTTAAGTAGTTCTGTTAAAGCTTGAATTCCAATTTCTTTATATGTATCAAGATTAGCTACAGTTCCTATCGGTCTTTTATTTAGTCTATCACAGTGTTCTTCTAGTGCCATTATCAGAGCAAGTAAAGGGTCATTAAAATAATCTGCTTCCCAAGCGTTTAAGTAAATTGTACTAAACTCATCAGTGCTTTTTAAGCCTTCACTCCACATTTCAACAAATTTTGTCTTGCCAGTTCCCCACGCTGAGTTAATTGAAATAATTAAGCCTTCATCACTATTATCGAAAACTGTAGTAAGATTTTCAGCAGTTTTACATCTGTCAAAATAATCATCTTTAAATTGCTTTTTAAAATCGAATTTACCCATGCCGTCACCTCGTAAAATGAATTAATTTCCAATTCAATTATACAATTGTATTTCGATTCTATCCACATCAGTTTTTATTTAAAATGATTATCCGAATATACATAATAAAACCCACCTGAGATAGATGGGCTTAATTATGGTTATTCTACAACGCAATTGTAATGGTATACTCTCGATATTCAATAATATCAATTTGTGTCCAATTATATCTAGGATGGGACCCGATAATTTGGAAAAATATCTTTGAATTTCTCTATCGCTGCAGTTACATCGATCCGAGAAACCGTGATAACCGCAAGGACAAGGGTTCGCAGTTGCCACCAATATAAACTTTGCTGGCAACTCTGCCTTAAAATGAGTCTTTGACAAAAATACTGAACCGGTCTCTAAGGGCCCTCTTAGCCCTTCCATGACGTCTCTTTTGTATTCGGGCATTTCATCCATAAAGAGCACACCCCCATTAGCTAGAACCGCTTCGCCTAGCATATGCGTGTGCATTCCGCCTAACATTGCTGACAAGCTGACCCCAGAATGAGGCATTCTAAAAGGTTCTTTTGCTGCCTCTGAAAAATCTAAAGGAAAACCCGCTCGAGAACGCAAACTGAGATATTCATAAAGAAACTTTCCATCAAGGGTTCTTTGTATAGAGGGAATCCTATAAGCCAACATAGATTTTCCAGTGCCTGGGGGTCCATACATGAGTAGGTGATGGTGTCCGGCAAGAGCAATTATAATAGCCCTCTTAGCGACTTCTTGGCCTTTCACATGAAAAAAATCTAAGTTGCCAGTTACCTCTTCGTAAGCTTTCGTGTCTTCATTTAGAGCATTCCTCTTACGAAGTATCTCTTGATT
This sequence comes from uncultured Peptostreptococcaceae bacterium, assembly GCA_964404895.1. Classification (GTDB taxonomy): domain Bacteria; phylum Bacillota; class Clostridia; order Peptostreptococcales; family Acidaminobacteraceae; genus JBGSUZ01. The sequence goes on from CAYOLV010000002.1 coordinate 345,311, forward strand.
CAAATGTACTTCTTCATATTTTTTTAGTGTCTCTTCTATACTTGCATCATTCTTTTTTAAAAACGTGACAACCTCAGAGAGATTTTCCAACCCTACTAGGCGTATATTTTGAAAGAACCTACCCATGTATAAAGCAGATTTAGGTACAATAATATAGCTGCACCCAGATGTTGCCAATGAACTTAATAAAGAAAAAATCTCATTGGTTTCTATCAGATCTCCCGATAAATTTACCCCCGCTAATGCACCTACTTCAAAACGGCTTTCTGGCAATATTTTAGACGCTTTGAGAAGAGCAATTGCCATGGGTAAATCTAAATGTCCACCCTGCTTTTTAATGTCTGTCGGGTTAAGACTAACAATAAACTTTTTATTCCCTAACTTAATACCTAATTCTGTCAAGGCGATGATCAAGCGATCTTTAGCTTCACGTATGGTTTGATCCGCTAATCCGATGACATTAATTTGGGGTATACCACTGCTCATATGGGCTTCTACACTTACCAATTGTGTTGTAAACCCATGAACAATAGCAGTACTGACTCTATCAACCACGACAACCTCCGTTTTACATATTATATTCTATATGTAAAATAATACCATATAATATGTAAAAAGAAAACTGCTTTCGCAGTTTTAGAATTTTTTTTCAATGCTATGATGAATATAGACTTCTTTATTATCTTTTAAATGCGCCAATACCTCTTTTACCATGGTGTTAAAATCAGTCATGCTTGGTTTTAAAATAATTTGTTCCTTCATGTGTCCTACAACTACCCATTTAGGGTTTTTTCTTGAACGTGTCACATACTCAAAATCATTATATTTAATAGATTTCTTAAGTGAGTTGCCCAAATACATTTCTATGCGATCTTTTTTTAATTCAAAATGAGTTTCCTTAAGCTTCATGCAGTCTCTAATGAGAATAAAGGCAATAAACGCCCCCACTAAAGCAACCAACCATTCCCCAAATACTAAAGAAGCCATAAAAAATAATACTGCAAAACCGCCCTGCAAATAAATATGGTTCATTTTGTACTTATAATTCATATTTTCCCCCTAGAAAAGCCCACAAGATACAACTTCAATTTGAGCTACTTTTGTTTTAAGATTCACATTCACAGAAACACCCATTACTTCAAAATCTCCACAATGGGGTTGCTCTTGAATATAACCAAACGCAGCACGATATAAGTGATTTCTCTTCGATTCATCTATTCTAATCAAAGGTGAACTTTCATCGTTACAAAAATTGGATTTTACTTCAAAAAAATATAAAACGTCCTCTTTTTTACCAATGATATCAATCTCATAACGTCCTACTCGGTAGTTTCTTTGAACAATTTCATAGCCTTTATCTATTAAATATTTTACTGCAAGATCTTCCCCAAGTCGACCTTTTTTCTGAAGCATTTGCTCTCAGCCTCATTTCTTTTGGTCCATTTTTGCAATGAATACCAGGACTTGAGCTACTAAATCATAAAGATATGTAGGAATTTCAGTCCCAATATCTAAATGTTCCAGCTGGTCCGCTAATTTTTGGTCTTTATAAATAGGGACATTCGCTTCTTCGCCCCGTTGAATAATTGCATCTGCAACATAGCCTTTTCCCTTTGCCACAACCTTCGGAGCAGTTTGAGTTGAACTGTCGTATCTCAACGCAGCTGCCTTTTTTAGTTTAGCCATGGTTACACCCTCATATCGATAGAAGTCGTCATTTCATCTTTCAAAACTTTAAATGCCTCCAGAAGAGCAGGTTCATTGGAATGGGTGACAAATTTTAACTTAACCGGTTTGTCTGAATAGATGTCTAGTGCTTCGTGAAGCTGACTTTCTTGATCTTTGAAAATCTCTGTCAAATTATCTGTTTCAAGTCTGAATTGAAGCTCCACACTGGTTTTTTGATCGGTAATCAAAACTTGTACCTGTCCCATTGTATGGGTATTGAGCGCTAAAAACATTTTAAACTCATCTTGGCTCTGTCGCCCGTTTCTTTTTTTCATGTAAAGTTCAACTTGTGTGTCATGGTCGCCAAACTGTATTGGAACGTGAAAAGCCAAGACTTGATTTTGCATTTGATCCACAAAATTCATAGCTTTGTTAATTTGTTCAAAACTTTCCTTCATTTCGAGAGCTGCCTCAGGACTGTGTCTAGCAATAATCGTTTCCAACTGTTCCAATTGATTTTTAAAAGTAAGCGCAGCAGGATCCTCTTCAACCCATTCTATAATCTCTTGGATCATAGCTTTACTAGGCTCAAGTTGACTAAAGACTTCTTTGAGCTTGTCGATTAAAACCTGCTTCAACTCCCCAATATTCTTTGAACCAGAGAAAACCTGATCACTCAGTAAAATATTTTCTAAGTTTAAGGGACTGTCCGAAGCAATCAGTGGTAATAATTGCTTGGGTCCTAAACCCTTGAGCAAATCCTTTAATTCAGATAACAATTGGGTATTATCGAGTTTGTATTGCTCCATTTTTAGGTTTCTCAACTCTTCATCTGTATTTTGAAGTTCAGAAAGGACAGCAGTGTTGATTTTACTGTCTTTTGAAGTGTTTAAATTACTATCCGCAGATTCTTCTATCGGAAGATTTGCTAAAGTTGTACTGATTTGAGTTTTGATCCCTTTTTCCTCTGTTTGAGCAAGGGAAATGGTCTGCGGTTTAGCGCTTAATGCTTTCTCCCCTGAGTCAGTTAAAGCGTTTTCTTCCGTATTAACAAGCTTCTCTTCTCCGTGCTGACTCAGCCAGTCAATAACCAATCCTTTTAAGGTTCTGCTCAAATCTACTTTTTGGTCTTTCATGCCTAGTGGATTACTAAAAGAATCCTCGTCCATAATTTGATTAGCTTTTGATGCTAAAAAAGAGCCTTCAGCAAGCTGCTTAATTCGCTCAGCGCTGGGCTCTATATGATATTCATTTAACAACTTAACTGCCTTTATATTTTGCTCAGTCTGGGGTATGCCCAATTGTTTTAACTGTGAAATAAGGTCTTCAGTTTTTGATAATTTTTGAGGTACATCAGTCTGATCCTCTGTCATTATTGTTGCTAACAAAGTATCGTTTTGAAGGGCAAACTTTACGTTAACGTTACTCGAATCAGGCAATTGATTGTTAGCAGGCAAATTAACTTCAATATTGCCAATCCCACTAATCCATAATTTTGCCTTACCTTCAACAAGACCTTTCAAAGCAGCTTCTAATATCACTTCATTATTTTTGCTGCCTTGAAGGAGTGCCAAAAGCTTTCCAGATGCCTGAGCATTCTCTTTTGTATTCGGCGACATATTTTTTTCTGTTGTTAAATTGACCAACGCATTACTTATTACCCTCATGATTTTCACCAGCCATTAAATTTCGGATAAAAGCCTTTCGATGTAGTTTAGTTGGGCCATATTGAAGGATCGCTTTGCAATGCTCTTTAGTGCCATAGCCTTTGTGGTGCTCAAATCCATACATTGGATAACTTTTAGATATTTCTAGGACCATTCTGTCACGGGTTACTTTTGCAAGTATGGAGGCAGCAGCTATGGAAAGGCTTTTTTGATCCCCTTTAATCAGAGCCGTTTGTCCTGCATTAACATCATCTAATTCAAGTGCATCAATTAAAAGATGATCTGGATGTACCCCTAAATTGGAGATAGCACGCTTCATAGCGAGTTTAGTCGCATTTAGGATATTGAGTTCGTCAATTTCTTCTACGCTGGCTGTACCTATGCCATAAGCCGCAGAATGGCTGACAATCTCCGTGTAAAGAGTTTCCCGCTGGGTTTCTGAGAGTTTTTTAGAGTCGTCGATGCCTAAGACATCAAATTCGTCTCCTAAAACAACTGCAGCAGCAACAACAGGTCCTGCCAAAGGACCCCTGCCAGCTTCATCTAATCCAGCAATAACATGACAGCCGTTAATTTTGAGCCTTTTTTCATACGCTTGCATTTCACAAAACTTCCAACGAAAATTATTGATCTTTTCAATCTTTCTATCGACAGCATCAATCATTTTCTTTACAGACTCGCGTCGGTCTTGTTCCATTTCGTAGCTTAATCTGACTAAACAGTCCAGACTTTCTGTCTCTTGGATCTTCTTTCTCAATTCGGTAATTTTCAAATCTTTTACTAACATTTTCTGCACCTTGGTAAAAATTACTCCTCTATGTCAATCGGATTTGTATCAGGAGATTCTAAACTGATTTTACCAATAACTCCCTTTCTGAATTCATCTAAGATCAAATTAGAGACTTTATTGTAATCGACTTCGTTTCCAGAACGTATACAGCCTCGTTTACGTGCAATAAACTCCATCAATTCAAGTCGGTCTTCCGGCATTTCTTCCATTTTGTAACGATTCATTAGTAAACTAGGATAGTTCTTCATTAAGAATTCTAACAGATTTATAGCTATATCTTCAATGTTTAATATTTCATCCTTGATAGCCCCAGTATAAGCTAAATTCATGCCCACTATTGGATCTTCAATTTTTGGCCACAAAATACCAGGCGTATCAAACAATTCAAGGTCTTTTCTGATTCTGATCCATTGCTTACCACGAGTAACCCCAGGCTTATTCCCTGTTTTAGCAGTTTTTCTGCCTACCAGCTTATTAATCAAGCTCGATTTGCCCGCATTGGGTATGCCTACAATCATAACCCTGACTGCGCCAAGATTTCTGCCTTTGCCCGCTAACTTTTCTTGCTTGGTTTGGCAAAGATACTTAATTTCATGCAATAAACGGTCTAAACCTTCCCCCGTCAATGAATTAACAGGAATCGCACTAATGCCCACTGATTTATAGTAAGCGATCCAAGAGTCTAAGTTCTTTGGATCAGCCAAGTCAAACTTATTGAGTGCTACAATTCGTGGTTTTGTCGAAATTAATTCATCAAACTGAGGATTCCTGCTGCTGATTGGAATTCTGCCGTCTAAGACTTCCACCACAACGTCTACTAATTTTATATTTTCAACAATTAAATCTTTAGTCTTTTTCATGTGTCCTGGATACCAGTTGATATGTTGGCTCATAAGAACACCCCCTCTTTATATTATACCACTTTACTGCTGCTTAATGACAAGAATGTGCCTCAAATCATGGCGTTCTTCAGCGAATACTCTAAAAGTCCTAGTAGCACCAAAGTAAAAAGGGACTGATAGACAGTCCCTTTATTAAGCCATTATTAACCACATTCCGACTAGCGAATATATGGGAAGAATTAAGAACAAATTCTCTAATTCTTTTTTATAATAATTCTTTAACCTTAGCCGCTTTACCAACTCTATTTCTGAGATAGTTAAGTTTAGCTCTTCTTACTTTACCTCTTCTGATTACTTCAATCTTCTCAACAAGTGGAGAATGTAAAGGTAATGTTTTTTCTACGCCTACGCCAGAAGAAATTTTTCTTACTGTGAAGTTAGCGTTGATGCCGCCGTTTTGTTTCTTAAGAACAACGCCTTCGAAGATTTGGATTCTTTCTCTCTTACCTTCAACAACTCTAAGGTGAACTTTAACAGTGTCACCAACGTTAAAAGGTGTGATCTCTTTTTTAAGTTGTTCTGCTTCGATTTGCTTAATGATTTCCATGTTCATAGTATGACCTCCCTATTCACTAGAAGTTCTTAACACCACAATTGTGCCAGCGGAACATCCGTTTTACATACACTCGAGTATTATATCACCAATTATTTTCTATTGCAATATTGTTTAATATATTTTTCCACAAGCTGTCTTTTTTTCTTTGTCAGATGGCTGTAGTCGTACTTTAGAAGCAGATCAGATCTTCTTTCTCCCGTTATTTTTAGAGAAGCTTCAAAACGCCAATCTGCAATTTTTGCGTGATTGCCCGACAATAACACATCGGGTACTTTAAGTCCCTCTAAGTCTGCTGGTCTTGTATAATGGGGGTATTCGAGTAAGGAATTGTAGTGACTTTCTTCCTCATAGGATACTTTCTTCCCAAGTACCCCATCAATCATTCTCGCCACTGCATCCATAACCGCCATTGCAGGAATTTCTCCTCCAGTAAGGACAAAGTCTCCAATAGATATTTCATCTGTGACATATTGGTCAATAAACCGCTGATCAATGCCTTCGTAATGGCCACAGACAAAAACTAACTCTTTACACTCTGCAAGCTCTACCGCCATTTGTTGGTTAAAAACAGTACCTTTTGGCGTCATATAAATTATGCGAGCGCCTTCCTTAAGTTCTAAACTCTTAAGACAACTTTCCAACGGTTGGGCTTGTATGACCATGCCTGCACCGCCTCCGAAAGGGGCATCATCTACCTGCTTATGTTTGTTGCTGGCAAAGCCTCTAAAGTTAATGGTTTCAACTTCAATTCGCTTTTCGTTAATGGCGCGACCAATCATGCTGGCCGTTTTAAAACTGTCAAACATTTCTGGAAAGAGGGTTAAGACTGTAAACCGCATCTACATCAGTCCTTCAATTAATTTAACATGGATTTTGCCTGCTTCAATATCAATATGATCTAAAAAGGCTTCTACTGCAGGCATATAGAATACGCCTGAGCCATCTGCTTTTTCAATGACATAAATATCTTGTGCTGTATTTTTAAGCACTTCTTTAAGTGTGCCTACTTTGCCATTCACGTGGTCTACCACATCTAAACCGATTAAGTCTACAATAAAATATTGACCCTCATCTAGATCGTCATAGTCCGCTCTTAAAAAGTAGACTTCCCTATTCTTAAATTTTTCAACTTGATTAATGTCGCTGAATTCTTCAAAGAGAACCAATACTGTGTTTTTTACAGTTCTAATGGTTTCAATTGGGAATTTTTTATCCCCTTCTCCTTCGATGATCAGGTAATCAAAGTCTTCGAAGTCCTCAATGTTCTCTGTATAATATTGAACTTTGAGTTCACCTCTTAGTCCATGGGTATTTACAATTTTTCCAACTGTGAAACGATCCTTATTCATGTATACTCCTATCCATTTATATGACTATATAAATTTACGCATTGCTCCGAGGAGTCCCTCGAGCGGCGCGCTCGTCAAAGCAAACCTAAAGTTTGCTTTGACCCTTAAGTATTCCCCCTGAAATGGGGGAATACTTAAGGGCTGGGACTCAATGCCTATCCATTTGTTAACTTCGAAAAAACTTGGCCTCAACTGGCTTTTGGTCTTCACGAAAACAAAGACCCACCAAAGGGTGAGTCTTTCCTGTTTATTGAATGATCTCGACAACCACACGTTTGTTTTCACGAGTTGCTGCCGCTTTCACGACGGTTCTGAGTGCTTTTGCAATACGGCCTTGTTTGCCAATCACTTTACCCATATCGTCTGGGGATACCTTCAGTTCAATAATAATTGACTGAGATCCTTCAATCTCTTTTACTTCTACAAGTTCAGGATAGTCAACTAAAGCCTGAGCAATTACTTTTACTAATTCACCCATTGAAATTTCCCCCTGACAAAATCAAGCAATATTATTTGCCTAATTTTTCGTAGATGCCATGTTTTTTGAAAAGCGATTTTACAGTATCAGTTGGTTGTGCACCAGTAGCCAACCATTTTGTTGCTTTTTCTTCGTCAATCTTGATTTGAACTGGTTCTGTAAGTGGATTGTAGAAACCAATAATTTCGATAAATTTGCCATCTCTAGGTGCTCTAGAATCAGCTACAACCAATCTATAAAAAGGTTTCTTCTTTGCACCCATTCTTGTCATTCTAATTTTTACTGCCATAACTTACACCTCCTCGTGTTATTAAAAAGTTGATATATTCATTGAATGATTAACACTCAATCATATCTTAGTGAATTAAAACGGGAACTTCATGCCGCCTAAGCCGCCACGTTTCATTTTTTTCTCCATGCCGCTGAATTGTTTCATCATCTTCTTCATTTCTTCGAATTGTTTGATGAGCTTATTGACTTCTGCAACAGTAGTTCCACTGCCAGTCGCAATTCTTCTTCTTCGGCTAGCATTTAAAATGTTTGGATCTCGTCTTTCTTTAACAGTCATAGACTGAATAATGGATTCTAGTCTGACAAATTGCTTGTCATCGACTTGAACGTCTTTGAGGTTCTTAGAGTTCATGCCAGGAATCATTTTTAAAATGTCTGTGAATGAACCTAATTTTTTCATTTGTTGCAATTGGTCAAGGAAATCTTCAAGGTCCATGTCGCCTTTTTTGACTTTCTTCTCCATCTTTTTAACTGTATCTTCATCAAAAGCTGCTTGAGCTTTCTCGATCAAGCTGAGTACGTCTCCCATTCCAAGAATTCTCGAAGCCATACGGTCCGGGTAGAATTCTTCGATGGCATCCATCTTTTCGCCGACCCCAATGAATTTGATAGGTTTCCCAGTAACCGCTCTTACTGAAAGAGCCGCACCACCACGGGTGTCACCATCTAATTTATTGAGAATCAAACCATCTATGCCAAGCTTTTCATTAAAGCTTTCAGCTACATTGACTGCATCTTGACCTGTCATCGCATCCACAACTAAAATGATTTCAGTGGGTTTGATGGCATTTTTGATGTTAACCAATTCATCCATCAAATTTTCGTCTACATGTAAACGGCCTGCCGTATCCACAATGACCAAATCGTTTTGATAATGTTTGGCATGCTCTATCCCTGCTTTAGCTATTTCAACAGGATTAACTTGGTCTCCCATTGAAAATACAGGAATCCCTAAGCTGTCCCCAACAACGTGAAGTTGTTTGATAGCAGCAGGTCTATAAATATCACAAGCAACCAATAATGGTTTTTTGCTGTTGGTTTTCTTTTGAAGTTGACCCAATTTACCACACATGGTTGTTTTACCAGCCCCTTGAAGACCGACTAACATAACAATTGTAGGTGGGTTCGACGAGAACTTCAACTTACTCTGAGTGGTTCCCATTAATGCTGTCAATTCTTCATTGACGATTTTAACTACTTGTTGACCCGGCGTTAAACTGCCAAGTACTTCTTCACCAATGGCACGTTCTGTGACTTTTGCCACAAAATCTTTGACGATTTTAAAGTTGACGTCTGCTTCAAGCAAAGCCAATTTGACTTCTCTCATGGCTTCTTTGACGTCTGCTTCTGTCAGCTTGCCTTTGCCTCGAAGATTTTTAAAGGTATTTTGCAGTTTGTCTGCTAAACTTTCAAAAACCAATGTGTTACCTCCTGACAGCCATCTTACTCAAGCATTTCCATAATTTCTTGCCTAAGCTGTTCCAATGCATTCTTCAAATCATCGTTCGCACTGGGCTGACTTGCTTTTGAGCCAAGAGTGTCCAGTTCGCTGATGACGTGATTAATGATGGTTTCTCTATTATTAAACCTTTGGCGTAATTCTAATTTGCTTTCGTACTCATCTAAAATCTTCTCAGCCCGCTTGATGGTGTCATAAACACCTTGTCTGCTAATGCCAAGTTCTTCAGCAATTTCACCAAAGGAGAGATCATGAATACAATAAAAATCTAATATTTCTCTTTGTTTCTCAGTAAGCAATTGACCATAAAACTCATAGAGATCGCCTATTCTTAATTTTTTTTCCATAGTTCGCTCACCTTCGTTTGTAAAGGTTTTTTGCTTTACAGATAGATTTTAATCGAGAATACAGGGAGTGTCAAGTCATTTTTGGCACTTCGTCAAGTATTTTTACTTGCTAACCAATTAATGCATCTGCAAAGCTTTTCGCATCAAAGACTTGAAGATCGTTAATGCCTTCTCCTACGCCAATTAACTTGATTGGAATGCCCAGTTCATTATTAATAGCAAGAACGATACCGCCTTTTGCAGTTCCGTCTAACTTAGTTAGAACAATACCCGTGATATTAGCAGATTCTTTAAACAGTTTAGCTTGCTGTAAGCCATTTTGCCCCGTTGTTGCGTCTAAGACGAGAAGTACTTCTTTCTCGGCTTCTGGGTATTCTCTTTCAATCACCTTAAATATTTTTGTAAGTTCATTCATTAAATTGACCTTGTTGTGTAATCGGCCTGCTGTATCAATAATCAGCACATCAGTTTTTCGAGCTTTTGCCGCGCGAATACTGTCGTAAACCACAGCTGCAGGGTCAGAACCTTCTTGTTGAGCTATGACAGGGACACCTGCCCGCTCACCCCACACTTTGAGCTGATCAATCGCCGCCGCTCTAAAGGTATCTGCTGCCGCTAGAATGACTTCTTTATTTTGCATTTTTAAACTTCTGGCAATTTTACCAATGGTAGTCGTTTTTCCTGCGCCATTGACCCCAATGACGAATAGAATGGAAGGTGACTTGTCGATATTTAACTTAGGGTTGTTCTTTTCTAAAAGCAAATCGGCAATGACATCTTTAAGGACAGGTTTTACCAGCGAAGGATCTAAAACCTTTCTCTTCACAAGCTCAGCTTTTAACCGCTCCACAATTTTCAAAGTGGTTTCCATGCCGATATCTGCCATAATTAAAATTTCTTCTAACTCTTCATAAAGATCGTCGTCAATTTTATCGTATTGATTAAACAGATTATCTATGGTATCTGTAAAGGCTTTTGTTGTTTTAGTGAGCCCTTCTTTAAGTTTTGAGAAGAAAGAAGCTTTTTTCTCTGGGGTTTCTTCTACTGTTTCAGAATAAGCTTCTAATATAGAAAACTCTTCTTCAGGAACAGATGTTTCAACTTCCTCAATCATGGCTTCAATAGCCGCTTCCATTTTTTGCTCTTCCAAAGCTTCTTCTATGATTTCGTCGTCTGTGTAAGGGGCTTCTTCGGAGTCTTCTGTGGACTCAACAAGCACAACCGTCTCTTCTCCCTCGGGAGTTTCAACGTGCTCTGCCACTTCAACTTGCTCCAAAGTTTCTGGTTCTTGTTCCGCTGTTACTTCCGCCGCTTCTTCATTAGCCGCTTCAGTCTCTCCTTCCGCTCCAGTCTCTTCAAGAAGTGCTGCCTCTTGAGCCGCTGCTTCCGCTTCTTTTTCTTCTTTAGTTTTACCAATGCCAAACCATTTTTTTAACATGATGAAACCTCCTATATTGCAACGTCTTCCAGTTTAACCGAAACGATTTTCGACACGCCGTATTCTTCCATGGTCACCCCGTATAGGATATCTGCGATTTCCATCGTTCCTTTTCTGTGTGTAATGACTACAAATTGGGAATCTGTTGAGAAATCCTTAAGGAATTCAGCAAAACGATAGACATTCACGTCATCTAACGCCGCTTCGATCTCGTCTAACATACAGAATGGCGCTGGTTTGTATTTTAGCGTGGAGAATAATAATGCGATGGCTGTCAGAGATTTTTCACCACCAGAGAGCAAATTCAAGCTTTGGAGCTTCTTGCCCGGGGGCTGAGCGAAAATCTCAATGTCTGATTCTAATACATTTTCTTCATCTACTATACGAAGATCTGCCGACCCGCCGCTGAATAGAGACCTGAATACATCACTGAAATTTAAGCGAATTGCTTCAAAGGTTTCTATAAACTGCTCTTGCATGGTGGTATCTAATTCTTTGATCATTTTTTTGAGGACATTTTGTCCCTTGATCAAGTCATCCATTTGCTCTTTTAAGAAGCAATAGCGTTCACTGACTTCTTCATATTCTTTAATAGAACCCGTGTTGACATCACCTAAATCTTTTAACCTGCCTTTGATTTGCTTGGCCCTTTGAGTCACGGTTTTCTCGTCAAGAGGTTTTCTAAGCTCCGAAGCCTCTTCCACAGTCATTTCGTATAGGGTTTCAATGCTCTTAACCACATTTTCCTTTTCCACTGTCCATTTGGTCATTTCAATTTCCAGTGCATGCATACGATGACTTGCCGCCTCTAAATCTAATGCCAATTGAGACAAGATTCCCTCTTGAGCCAACATTTCCTGACGCAGTTTATCCTTTTCCCCGCTGAGATTGGTAATGGACGACTTAATCTCTTCAATGGCTTCTGAAAGCTCAATTTTCTTTACGAGGGCATTGTCTTTTTCTGTGAGTGCTGTATTTTTCTTAGCATTAATTTTTTCAATTTGGATTTGTTTCTCTTCAATGCTGGACTTCTCTTGTTGGATCATCAACTCTAAACGTTCAATTTCTCTGCTGTAGGACTCAAATTTTTCTCTATCACCCGCCAATTTCACAGCTAAATCTGTTTTTGCGTTGCTGACTTCTGTATAGGTTGCGGTCAAATTTTCTTGAACCTCAGAGCCTTCCTTCATGCGAGCTTCTAAAACTTCTACAAGGATGATTTTTTCATCAATTTGAGCATCGATTACTTTAATCCGCTCGTTGATATTAGCAATTTCCTCAGCTAGACCTTCGCAATCTTTTTGAATCCGTTTCATACTCACTTCAGACTGTTCTGTTTGAAGTTTTTCAGATTTCCATCGCATAGAAGCATCTTGTAGTTTTTTATCCACCGAAGATAAATCCATATTCAAGGTTTCTCGTTTGATGCGAGTCTGACCCATTTGCTTTTGCAATACTTCGTTGGTAGCTTCCATTTCAGCAATTTTGTTTTGAATGGTCAGCATATCCTTTTCAAGCTGCTCGATCTTAGTCTTTCTATTTAAAACACCAGTGGATTTTTGTTTGATGGAACCACCTGTAATCGCACCCCCTGGAATAAGGAGTTCTCCATCCAAAGTAACGATTCTAAGTCTGTTTTGCTTGATTTTCAATGCCTTTGCCGCTGAGTCGTAATTTTTATAAATCAAAGTTCTTGCCAACAAATATTCAATGGCAGGACGAACAGACTCAGGGTACTCTATCAAATCCGATGCAAGTCCCATAAAACCTTCTGAATTCTTGATTTCATTCACGACGCCGCTTGAGTTATTCTGCAAATTAGAAACGGGCAGGAAGGTAACTCTTCCAAATCTTTGTTGTTTGAGGACTTCTATCATTCTTTTGACAACAGACTCGTCTTCACAAACAATATTTTGAAGACCTTTACCCAAGGCTATATCAATTGCTGTCTCAAGCGCCTCAGGTATTTTGATCAAATCTGCCACAACCCCAATGTATCCCTTGAGATCATTGGTCTTTTTAAGATGGCCGACTAAGTTTTTAACTCCAAAATCAAAGCCTTCCATATTTTCTTCCATATTTTTAAGAATCTTATGTTCTGTTTTACATTTTTCATAGGAAACATGAGCCGTTTGCTTATTTTGAGCCAACAAATCAGCCTGTTCCTTGGTCTGCCGATATTCTGTCTCTAAGACATTCAACTGATTGCGAAGCGCCGTCGTTTCTTCCTCTAAAGCACTGATTTCAATCTGATGCACAGCCAATTGCTCGCCGTGAGTGGTTAAACGCTCTTGAATTTTATTCAACTCTTCAATGTAAGTCTCCCGTTGAGACTCGAAACGCTGGGCATTTTCCATTAAGTTCTTGCGGTCACTTTTATTTCGCTCCATCTCATTTAAGAGTCCAATAATTTCATTTCGAGCGTCTTCGTGCTTTTCTGTCAAGGCTTTAAGGGCTTCAGACAGCCGATGGTGCTCCGTCTCCGCCGCTTGGTATTCACCTTCTGATTTCTTCAGTTGAGCCGCCATAGACTCACGAGTATCCTTTTGAATAAGGCAATCCGATGTATTTTTAGCCAGTTGCTCTGTTAGATTTTTAATTTCCATGTCCAAACGGACAAGTTCATTATTGAAAGAACGAATACGCTCGTCAATGACACTGATTTCGCCATCTGTTTCTCTAAAAGATTCACTGAGTTCTCTATAAGTTTCTTTATGTTGATTTTGAGCATTTTCAAAATCAAAAATTTGATTTTCGATCACTTTGATTTGATCGTGGACTTGGTCATGACTTTGTTTAGCCACTTTGTGTATTTCAGATTGTTGGGTATAATCGCCCTCTGTCTTGGTCAACTTCCCATCAACTCGATCCAACTCATTTAAGAAGAGGTTGATTTCAATATCTTTCAGCTCATCGGTTAAAGAAATATATTCCTTTGCCTTTTCGCTTTCTTTGCGAAGGGGTTCAATTCTGCCTTTTAATTCCCCTGCTATATCTTCTACGCGCACTAAATTAAGCTCTGTGTTTTCAAGCTTTCTGACAGCTTCCTTTTTCTTTGCTTTATATTTAACAATCCCCGCCGCTTCTTCAAAGACCTGTCTTCGATCGTCTCCGTTGCCACTGAGAATACTTTCAATTTTCCCTTGCCCAATAATGGAATAGCCATCAGTACCAATGCCCGTGTCCATAAAAAGTTCTCTCACATCTTTCAGACGACAAGCCGTATTGTTGAGCAAATATTCACTTTCTCCAGATTTGTAAATTCGTCTTGTCACAATGACATCGGCAAAATCTACCGGGAAAAAGCGATTGCTGTTATCAAAATGAAGGCTGACTTCCGCCATTCCTAGAGCCGATCTATGGGTCGTCCCGTTAAAAATGATGTCTTCCATCTTCGAACCCCTGAGGGTTTTGACCTTCTGTTCTCCAAGCACCCAGCGAACAGCATCTGTAATATTGCTTTTCCCGCTGCCGTTAGGTCCAACGACACAGGCAACGCCCTGATTAAAATCTAATATTGTTCTATCTGCAAATGATTTAAAGCCTTTAAGTTCCAACCGTTTAAGGTACATTACTCCACCTCTGCCTCTTTTAATTCTTGAATCCATTCTATCTGATAAGGTGTAATCTTAGGATCTCCCTCGATTTTAACAATCTGGATTCCCGATGTTTCCAACCATTTTATATTGCTGCGTTTGTACCCCGAAATAAATGAAACGTGTTTGGGGTTAACTCGGACAATTTGCTTTTTGCCGATGAGTCCACTTGCCAAGTCACGTTCAATCATTCTTTTATATATTTCCGTTTCAACAAGAGATCTGAATGCATCATGATGAGGTCCTGCTAAAACACTGCCTTCTTCAGACAGTCCTTCGCTGGATTGAAGTCCCATGCGAATCACAGGTATACCCGCTTCCCTAAATGCCAAATAGGCGTCGGTTGCTTGGTCTACAGCCATTTCTAAATCAATAGGCTGATAATCCCCTGCCAAATAAAAAGTGGCAAGTTCCGTCTCTGATAAGACTAGCGTAGGGTAGATTCTCACACATGTGGGTTGATCTGCTATGGTTTGCTTGACAGTCTCCATCCATGACAACTTTGTATCTTTAGGCAGTCCAATCATGAGCTGAATCCCATAAGGCAGGTTTGCAGCTTGAAGTCTGGCAATTGTATGCTGTATACATTTTCTGTCGTGACCTCGCTTTACAGCAGAGAGCACTTCATCAGAATAAGATTGAACCCCAATTTCCACTAGAGTTACCCCATACTTAAGCAACCTAATAATTACTTCATCGCCTAAATAATCTGGTCTGGTCGAAAGTCGAATCCCTTGAATACGTCCTAGATCTTTGTATTCTTTGGCTATGGCTAAGTATTTTTCTTGAAGCTCAGAAGGTATTCCAGTGAAACTGCCGCCAAAAAAGCCTATTTCCACTCGGTCAAACTGATCCGCACCCATTAACCATTCATCGATCAATGCCCTCACCTGTGCTTCTGACCAGTCAGGTTCTCTTTCTGTGCCGCTGATGGTTCGCTGATTACAAAAAGTACAAGAATGACCACAACCCAAATGTGGAATGAAGATGGGTATGGTCATTTGTTTAAAATCTTTTGAATTAGACATTGGCATTTTTTTTATCATTATTTCTTTCATTGCTTTCCAACTTTTCAATGGCCATTTTTGCGGCTTCCTGCTCAGCTTCTTTTTTGCTTCTGCCCTTGCCATACCCTATGACAATGTCATTGAGTTTTACTTGGGTATAGAAGAGTTTACAGTGATCTGGACCTTCTTCTCCAATAATTTCATACTTGATTTTATTGTCTTTTCGAATTTGTACAATTTCTTGCAAATGAGTCTTATAGTCAAGGAATACTTTCCCGTTGATGGCATTATTAATAAAATCTTTCATAAAAGTCATGATAAAGGGCCCTGCACTTTCAGTACCCCCATCCAAGTATATTGCTGCAATAAGGGCTTCGAAAGCATCTGCTAAAATAGAAGTTCTTTTTCGGCCGCCAGTCATTTCTTCGCCCTTGCCAAAGAACATGTATTCACCAAGATCAATACGTCTTGAACATTCCCCTAAAGTAGACTCACAAACGATTTTCGAACGAATTTTAGTCAGTTCGCCTTCTGGTAAATTGGTGTGATTTTTAAATAAATAATCACTGATGACAATACTCAGTACTGCATCGCCTAAAAATTCCAGTCTTTCATTGTTGTGCACTACATTTTCCTTACGTTCGTTTGAAAAGGAACTATGTGTAAGCGCTTCTTTGAGTAGCGCAGGATTCTTAAAACTGTAGTTAATATTTTTCTCAAAGTTTTTGATGGATTCCAAAATAGTCGACCTCCTAGTAACAAGACTAAGAAAGGCTTTATAAATACATCAAATTTCTAATATATTTAGAAAACCCTTCACCCAAACATTTTATCTTTTTTTTGTCAACAATACAAGAGGATTGCATATATGCAAATACAAAAGGTATGTGACAGCCTCTATTGAAAGCTATCACATACCTTTAATTTTTCAATGTGTCTAAAATTTTTTCGTTCTCAGACAAATTATTCTTAACTATTTATATTTTGCTAGAACCAAAGTCGCGTTATGTCCACCAAATCCTAATGAATTAGATAATGCATAATCGATATTGGCTTCAACACCTTTGTTTGGCAAATAGTTTAAATCCAGTTCAGGATCTAAATTTTGAATACTCATTGTGCCGTGAACATATCCTTGGTGTAGTGCTAAGAGACATGCAATAGCTTCAACAGCACCGGATGCGCCAAGCAGGTGACCTGTCATTGACTTAGTCGAAGAAATCATTAAATCTTTAGCATGATCGCCGAAGACAGATTTAATCGCCATAGTCTCAAACTTATCGTTGTAAGATGTTGACGTGCCATGTGCATTGACATAACCAATGGCTTTAGCATCAATACCAGCTTCACGAATAGCCATTTTCATAGATCTTGCCGCGCCTTCTCCATCTGGAGCTGGGCTTGTGATGTGATAAGCATCCGCAGTAGATCCAAAACCAGCGACTTCTCCATAAATCGTTGCACCTCTTTCAAGGGCATGGTCAAGAGATTCAAGAATCAATACCCCTGCACCTTCTCCCATTACAAAGCCATCTCTGTCTTTGTCAAAAGGACGGGATGCAGTCTTTGGATCATCGTTTCTTGTACTCATGGCTTTCATGCTACAGAAACCTGCAACACCTAGAGGTGTAATTGAAGCCTCTGTACCGCCCGCCATCATGAGGTCAGCGTCACCTCTTTGAATGAGTTTAAAAGCTTCGCCAATTGCATTTGTACCCGTCGCACAAGCAGTCACAACGGAGTAGTTAGGACCTTTAGCATTAAATGTCATTGACACCACACCAGTTGCCATGTTTGAAATCATCATCGGAATCATGAAAGGACTTACTCTTCCAGGACCTTTTTCAAGAAGCTTTTTATGCTCCTCTTCTAATGTGAGAAGTCCGCCAATCCCTGAACCGATAACAACACCGAAGCGGTCTGCATCAATTTTATCAAGATCTAATTTAGAATCATCAATGGCCAATTTTGAGGCCGCTACCGCAAATTGAGTGTATCGATCCATACGCTTCGCTTCTTTTTTGGCCATAAACTGGTCAGGTTCAAAATCTTTCACTTCTGCTGCGATTTTCGTCACATATTCTGTCGTATCAAAGCTCGTGATTAAATCCACACCTACTACGCCTGATTTTAAAGCGTTCCAGTATGCTTCTTTGCCAATCCCAATAGGCGTTACAGCGCCAATTCCCGTAATTACTACTCTCTTTTTCACGTCACTACCTCCAAATCAATATCTAGACCGAACTAGTTATTTTCTACTTTGCTTTTGATGTAGTTATGAATGTCTCCGATATTTTTGAAGTGCTCTGCGTCTTCATCTGGAATTTCAATTTTGAACTCGTCTTCGAATGCCATGATAATTTCAACAGCGTCTAATGAATCTGCTTCTAAATCGCCCATTAATGAAGTTTGCTCCGTAATTACAACATCTGCTTCCAAACCTAATTGATCAATAATAATTTCTTTCACTTTATCAAACATCTTCGTCACCATTCCTTTTATAATTTTAGTGTTTTTATAGGCTGCCGTCTTTGGGGGATCGTCAGCGTGTTAAGGGTCATTTCGCTTAGAGCGTCATGCCGCCGTCAACCGTAATAATTTGACCTGTCATATAACTTGACTGGTCTGAACTTAAGAAAAGCACTGCCTTTGCAACATCTTCTGGGTCACCCATTCTGCCAAGGGGGATAGCATTTTTATAAGTCTCTATCACCTCTTGAGAAAGCTTTTCAGTCATATCTGTTGCAATAAAACCTGGGGCTACCGCATTGACTCTAATTTGTCTAACCGCAAATTCCTTTGCAATAGACTTTGTAAAACCAATGACGCCTGCCTTTGATGCACTGTAATTAGACTGTCCAGCGTTACCTGTAAGCCCTACCACCGAGGTGATATTTACAATGTTTCCAGCTTTTCTTTTTAACATGCGCTTGCCAACATGCTTGGTGCAAAGATAAGTCCCTTTTAAGTTGATGTCCATGACTTGATCCCAGTCGCTGTCCTTCATACGAATTAAGAGCCCATCCCGTGTTACCCCTGCGTTGTTGACTAATATATCAATGGTATGAAACTCTTTTTCAATGGTATCTACCATCAATTCCACTGCGCTGTCGTCTGAAACATCACAGGCAATTGCCATAGCTTCGACCCCTAAGGCCTTAATCTCAGCAACCACTACTTCTGCTTTTTGCGGGTTTGAGTTGAAATTCACAACGACATTTGCGCCTTTGGCTGCGTAAGCCAATGCCACTGATTTGCCAATCCCTCTGCTTCCCCCTGTGACGAGTACTGTTTTTCCTGAAAATATCATGCGGTCTTTTCCTCCTCACCTATTAGAGCAGCTAAGGATTCCATATCCTCTACGGTCTCAATGCTGTATAGTTTTACGTCTTTAGAGATCTTCTTTATGAATTTTGTAAGCGTACTGCCAGGACCAACTTCTATGAAGGTATCAAAACCATCTTGAATCATTTCTCGGATTTGATCTTCGAATCTCACCGACTCACTGACTTGTTTTACTAGCATTTCTGCAATATTGTCTTCTACCTGATAGGCCTTTGCCGTCACATTGGTATAAACCCTTTTTTCTAAAGGTTTAACCGTGTAATTCGCCATGACTTCTCTCAGCTTTTCACCTGCACCAGTGAGCATTTTTGTATGGAAGGGTGCTGAAACTGGCAGTTGAACTGCTTTTTTAGCACCAATAGCTTTTAATCTTTCAATAGCCTTTTCAACCAAAGGCGCTTCCCCTGCGATGACAATCTGTTGAGGACAATTGTAATTGGCTACGGACACAATCCCTTCCGTGGACAACTCTTTGCAAAGGGCTTCAATCGGCTCTCGATCCATTCCCAGAATAGCCGCCATAGCACCTTTTCCAGCAGGAACCTCTTCTTGCATAAATCTGCCACGGGCTCTGACGATTTGTACTGCATCTTCAAAATCAAGTGCGCCACCAGCTACTAAGGCTGTAAACTCACCTAATGAAAGACCTGAGAAACCATCTGCTTTTAGCCCTGCTTCTACAAGGGACTGATAAATCATATAGCTGACTGTTAAAATACTCGGTTGAGTGTTTTCAGTCATTCTAAGAGTGTCCTCATCGCTGAAGAAACAAAGGTCTGCCATATCTTTGTCCAGTGCTTTACTTGCGCTATCAAAGATTTCTTTACCTGCCTGACTAAAGTCGTAAAAAGTTCTTCCCATGCCCACGTGTTGTGCGCCTTGTCCGGGGAACACTACTGCGATTTTGCCCATACTCTTCACCCCTACCATTTCATGACGCAAGACGCCCATGTAAGACCTCCGCCGAAGCCTACCATGACCACGTTGTCGCCTGTTTTGATATTATTTTCACGTACAGCTTCGTCTAGAGCTACCGGTATAGAAGCCGCCGACATGTTGCCGTACTGATTTAGATTTACTTTAACTTGATCCATTGGTAAATTTAATTTTTTCGCCGCCGATTGAATAATTCGGATATTGGCTTGGTGGGGAACCATATAGTCTACTTCACTAATTTCAAGTCCCGCTTTACGAATAGCCGCAATGGATGAACTTTCCATGGCTCTTACAGCAAATTTGAAAACGTCCGAACCTTCCATCTTTACATAGTGCAGTCTGTTTTCTACACTTTCCTTAGAAGCTGGTATCTTAGAACCCCCCGCTGGCATGTGAAGGAATTTTCCGCCTGATCCATCTGCGCCCAGTTCAAAGGAAAGCATGCCTTTGTCATCCGATGAAGGTCCCATAACTACTGCTCCTGCGCCGTCTCCAAAGAGAACACAGGTATTTCTATCTTCCATATCTAAAATTCTGCTCAAAGTTTCTGCGCCAATGACTAAAACGTGATTGTAAAACCCTGTAGCAATGAACTGATCTGCAACTGCCATGCCATATAAAAACCCTGAACATGCCGCTTCTAAATCAAAGGCTGAAGCTTTCACTGCCCCAATCTGTTCTTGAACCATACAGGCTGTTGAGGGAAATCCCATATCAGGTGTAATAGTCGCCACAATAATCATGTCAATGTCTTCTGCTTTTAACCCCGCCGCTTCCAGCGCCTTTACTGAAGCTCGAGAGGCCAGATGGGATGTACAAGTGTTTTCATCTGCAAAATATCTATTTTCGATCCCTGTTCGGGTTCTGATCCACTCGTCATTGGTATCTACCAGACGTTCCAGGTCATGATTGGTTATTAGCTTTTCAGCTACCGCACTACCCGTTCCTATGATTTTGCTTTTTCGCATGAAACTTATTCACCTCATTTAGAATGTTTTATATCTAGTGTTAATTGCTGTTATTAGTATTTGTTTTTATTACCTGATACTAATAATAAAGCATAAACGAATTGTTATCAAGTCCTAATTTTAAAAAGTTTCATTTTCATCATCAAAAAATAAAAAACCAGACACAGAATAGGCTAATTAGCTTTATTCAATATCTGGTTCATCTTATAAAATGATTGGTAATCTTCTTTAATTAAATGAGTGATTTATAGTTTCGAATAGTGAAAACACACTAAGATTCTATCTCTACCGATGTATTACTCTCATCCACAGCAGTTTCATCTTCAGCCACAACCGTTCTGCCCAGTTCAGCTTTGATGATATTGACAATGTCTTCATCTATACATTTTTGAGCGTATTTAATGCCGTTCATAAAAGCTTTGGCATTAGAGCTACCGTGAGCTTTGACCAATATGCCGTCTACCCCAAGGAAAGGTGCGCCGCCGTATTCATCGGAATCCATTTTCTTTTTCAAACCTTTGAAAGCTGGTTTGAGCAGTAATGCCGCTACAGACATGACTTTGCTGGACATGATTTGTTCTTTCAACATACTTGTGAAGCTTTTTGCAACGCCTTCTGAGACTTTCAAAATGACATTACCTGTAAAGCCGTCACAGACAATAACGTCGCAAACCCCTGCAGGAACGTCTCTCACTTCTGCATTTCCAATAAAATTAAGTTCAGATTCCTTTAAAACCCCATAGGTTTCGATGACAAGGCTGTTCCCCTTGCCCTCTTCTACCCCAATATTGGCAAGACCCACTCTTGGGTTTTCAATTCCTAATACCCGATTGGCATAAATACTGCCCATTACAGCAAATTCGTATAGATTTCTAGGCTTACAATCCGCATTTGCACCTGCATCTGTTAAGACTGCAATCCCTTTGGTGGTAGGGTATACGCTGCAAAGGGCTGGTCTGTCGATCCCTTTAATTCTACCTACTTTTAATAAGCCCCCCGCAAGGAGTGCCCCCGTATTGCCTGCAGATAGGAAAGCATCGATTTCTTTTTCCTTAAGCATTTTAAAGCCGACTACCATTGAAGAATCTTTTTTTGCCTTAATCGCTTTCACAGGCTTGTCTTCATTTTCGATGATTTCTGTAGTATGTACTATAGAAACCCTTGAAGTGTCATAGGTTTCAGTGCTTAAAATTTCTTTAATTTTAACTTCGTCCCCGATGAGGACTATGTCAGCTTGGATACTTTTAAGGGCAGCCAAAGCGCCCAGAATAGGTTCTTTAGGGGCATGATCCCCGCCCATTGCATCTATTGCAATTTTCATTTGTTTGCCTCCTACTTACCCGTTGCCATGGCTACGAGTATGAATTTACCTCTAAAAACTTGGTCGTTGTTGGCATTGATCATGACATGGATAAAGTACTCACTGCCTCTAATTCTGGTGACTTGAGCCTTTGCCACCAATTTTTGACCTGCAATGACGGGCACTCTGTATTTGATGTTGGCAACCCCTGTCAACGCTACATTGGCATCAATAACTGCCATCGCTAAGGTTTCCGCCATGGCAAAAATATAATGACCTTTTACGATTTTTGTCTTTTCAAAAACCATGTTGTCTTCTGTTTCCAATATAGATATAGCTCTATTGTTGAGTTCTAAATCTAATAATTCCCCAACAATCTCGCTCTGTCCAATGGTTCTAACTTTTTCATAATTTTCAGTGGCAACGTGTTTCATACGCTCCCTGAGTTCTGGAATATTCAAGGTCAAACGATCCAAACGAATGGTTTGAATACTGACACCTAGGGAATCGCTTAGTTCTTCATCGGTCAAAAATGGATCTTCTTCTATGATTTTAGACAGCTGTTCCAGTCTTTCCTGCTTTTTTAACTTCGGCACGGAATCACTCCTATCTTATATTTTAGGACTACGTCCTATTATATCATATAAAAATGATTTATTCATTAATGACTTATAGTCATTTAAAGGTGAATCCTGAAACTGATATTTGAGCAGGCATATTGTAAATTGAATGACAAAACAAAACTCGGTTGACCTGCGGTCCACCTTGTCGCTGACGCGACATTGCAAGATTAGGATAATGTGCTGTGCAGGTCGATAAATCGCCCTTCCCAACCCACTATCCTAATCTTGAGTTTTGTTAATTCCGCATAACGAGAAAAAGGCGAGTGAATAATCACTCGCCTTTACCGGCTTGTTAAAAACTGCAATACTAGTTTACAGAGATAACTTCCTTGCCTTTGTAGAAACCACAGTTACCGCAAACTCTATGCGATACATTTGGCTCATGGCATTGCGGACACTCAATGATATTTGGTGCTGTCATTTTGATGTTCGCAGATCTTCTTTTATCTCTTCTAGCTTTAGATGATCTTCTCTTAGGTACTGCCATCCGTACACACCTCCTTATTCCTGCGTGAAAAAGTTTTTCAAAATCTCTAACCTTGGATCGATTTTCTCGCTATTGCAAGAACACGTCTCATGGTTTAAATTGACGCCACAATTAGCGCACAATCCTTTACATTCGTTGCTGCATACGACTTGATAAGGTAAATCCATCACAATTTCGTCAACGACGACTTGATCCAGATTTAACAAATGATCTTCACTTAAATACCAATCTTCATCTTCCGAATCCGTTGGTGCCGTTCTAATCACAGTTTTGTGAACCTCTTTCTCAAAAATTTGAGAAACGGGGTCTAAACAACGGGCGCAGGCATATTCAATTTCACCTTTGATAGTAAAATCGATTTCCATAACGCTTCCTCTTTTAGACACTTCACCAGTTATATCAAACTCGCTGATAGCAATGATTCCAAAATTAGTTTTCTCTTCGATCTCAGGAATAAATCGATGAGAGAAAGGTATTTTGCTAAGTTTTCCGCTTGTGACTTCTGTTAAATTGAGAATCATGGTTCACCTCATGTTTACAACATGATTATTATACAAAGCACGCATATATTTGTCAAGCAATTTTACTTGATGGCATATGAGCACTGCAGCGTCATGCTATTTTGTTAATTCAACTGTATCTCTTGCAATCATAAGCTCTTCGTTAGTAGGTACTACGAGAACTTTAACTTTTGAATTGTCTGAGCTGATGATTTGATCTTTACCTCTGACATTGTTTCTTTCATCAGAAACTTCGATGCCCATCCAGTCCATACCTGAGCAAATGCTTTTTCTGTTAGCGATAGAATTTTCACCAAGACCCGCTGTGAAGATAACTGCGTCAACGCCGTCCATAGTTGCTGCATAAGCTGCAATGTATTGTTTTACACGATCATCGAAGACTTCAAGTGCTAATTCAGCTCTCTTGTTGCCAGTAGCTGCTGCATCTTCGATATCTCTGAAGTCACTAGAAACCCCTGAAATACCCAAAACACCTGATTTTTTGTTAAGAAGATCATTCACTTGATCCATTGAAAGATTTTCTTTTTCCATGATGAATGTTACGATTGCTGGGTCAATATCGCCACATCTTGTTCCCATTACGAGACCTTCAAGTGGTGTAAAGCCCATTGATGTTGCGATTGATTTACCGCCATCAATTGCAGCAACAGATGCGCCATTGCCAAGGTGACAGCTAATCAACTTAAGATCTTTGAGATCTTTACCGAGCAAATCAGCAGCTCTTTGAGCAACATATCTGTGGCTTGTGCCGTGGAAGCCGTATCTTCTGATTCTGTGGTTTTCATATAATTCATATGGTAATGGGTAAATGTAAGCACTTGGCGGCATTGTTTGGTGGAAAGCTGTATCAAAAACAGCTACATTTGGAACGCCAGGAATTAATTCTTGAAGTGCTTCAATCCCGATGATGTTCGGTGGATTGTGAAGTGGTGCTAATTGAATACATTCATTAAGGCGTTTCATCACATCGTCAGTGATAACGACTGAAGCGCTATAGTATTCCCCTGCGTGAACGACACGGTGACCTACTGCTTGGATTTCAGAAAGGCTTTTGACTGCGCCAATTTTTTCGTCTACAAGTGCATCTAAAACGTGTTTTAATGCATCTTTGTGATTTTCCATAGGCACTTTAATTTTTTCTTTATCTCTGCCTGGAACTTCATGCGTAAGTTGTGAGCCTTCGATTCCAATTCTTTCAACTAAACCTTTTGCCAATACAGATTCATCGTTCATGTTCATTAATTGGTATTTTAATGATGAACTACCGCAGTTTATAACTAATACGTTCATGATTTACCCCCTTGAATTTTTGTTCAGTGGCTTACGCCTCCTTTTCATTATAAAATAAAAACGAATTTTTTCAAGGAAAGTATGCAATATTCTTCGTATGAATTTATTTTAATACATGATTATAGTATAATATTTACATAATTATTAAAGGAGTTGGCTATGGCTTTAATAAATTCACAAAAAGTACTGGGAATCGTCACAGAATATAACCCTTTTCACAACGGGCACTTATATCATATCGAAGCTTCAAAAGTACAAACAGGTGCTGACTCTGTCGTCGCCGTCATGAGTGCCCATTTTACACAGCGTGGTGAACCTGCCATAGCGGATCCACACACACGGGCGAAATGGGCTGTTGAGTCAGGTGCAGACTTGGTTGTTGCCCTGCCTACCCTGTTTTCAACAGCCAGTGCAGGGTACTTTGCCTATGGCTCCATTTCCATTTTAGAAGCCCTTGGATTTGTAGACACTCTCTGCTTTGGGAGTGAGTCTGGGAATATTTCTGAACTAAAAGGGATCGAGCAACAACTCAGGGCAGTTCAAACAGATTTTGAAGAAGCTCAGAAAAAAGATGCCTCTTTGTCTTATGCAAATCATAGAGATCAGTTTATAAAAATGCAGGATTCGACAATTAATCTTTCACGTTCGAATGACATTTTAGGACTTGCTTATTTAGAGGCACTTCAACTTTTACACAGTTCTATTGAACCCGAAACGATCCAGCGCATCCACGCCGCTTACAAGGAAAATACTCTGACTGGTTCTATTTCAAGTGCAACTGCCATTCGACACGCTATGCAGGGTTCTAATCCTTTAAGAGGGGTATCTGAAACCGTTCCACTCTGTGTCAGTCAAGATTTGTTTTCAAAGGATTGTCTTTCAATTTTACCCAATTGGAACTTATGGCAAGAATGGATTCTTTTCGAGCTCCGACGTTCAACATTAGAACAACTGAGTCAAATACATGATATGGCTGAAGGCATGCCTCAGAGAATGAAAACAAAAGCCATTGAACATTCTAACTACAAAGATTTTGAAGAGGAACTCAAAACTAAGATTTATACAACAGGTCGTTTAAAACGCGTCATGGCAAAATTACTTTTGGGCATTACCAAGGAAGATTTGCTCAACGACTTTAAAACTAAACCTGAATATATTCGCATATTGGCTTTTAATGAAAAGGGGCGTTCACTATTGAATAGCGCTAAACCTAACTTGCCTCTTATCACCAACGCAAAGCATTTTAGACCTGAAACCCCCTCCGCCCTGCGCCAATGGGAAATTGATAACACGGCCTCTGACTTATATCATTTGCTGTTAAAAGATTCTTTGCGCAGAGGTGGCAATCTTTACAGGCAGTCGCCAATTTATGTAAAATAATAGACCCTATGGATGAGGATGGCACTAAAAAAGACTTTGATGAGCGAGGCTCTTCAAAGTCTTTTTTAAATTAAATTTTAAGTTTCAATTATTACTTATAATTGTTGAGTTCTCTCACGTTTTGTCTCAAAGTTGTAAGGACATCTTCTACATTTGTAGTGACTTGTAACAAAGTGTCTTCAGCATATTCATATGCCCCGCCTTTGATTTCTTCAGCAAATTCTTCCGCGTCTTTATAAATTTGTTCAGCTCTCTCTTTTGCACGAATGACAATTTCATGTTCTTCAACCAGCTGGTTGACCCGTTCTTCAACTTGTTCCATAATGCGAACTTCTTCGTCACGAGCACTGTCTAGAATTCTACGTTCTTCTAGTTGTGCATGCTCAACAATTCTACGTTCGTCATTATGTGCTGCCTGCATAATCGCTTCTGCTTGTTTCTGAGCTTCTTCAACGATTTGCGTCTTTTGACCTTTTAGCCATTTGACATGTTGGTACTCTTCAGGCAGCAAAATGTGAATTTCTCTTAGAATTTCTAAAAACTCTTCACGGTCGATCATTACTTTTCCCGTTAAAGGAATTGCGGATAAGCCCTCGAGCTTATTCTCAAATTCATCTAGCAAATCCATAACTTTTAAATTCATATCAGATGATTGTCTCAAAGCGTTCAACTCCTATGCTTTATTTTTTTCGTGCATATATTGGTAAACATTATCGGGAACAAGGCCCGCTATTTCCCCGCCAAATTTGAATACCTCTTTGACTAAACTGGAACTTAAGTATGAATATTCCGTAGCCGTCATCATAAAAATAGTTTCTGCATCATCATTTAATTTTTTATTCATTGAGGCCATTTGCAACTCCATTTCAAAATCTGAAATGGCTCTAAGTCCTTTGACAATTGCTGTAATGTTCTCTTTAGCAACATAGTCGACTAAAAGTCCGCTGAACTTAATAACCTTCACATTAGGCAAATCTTTGATTGCCTCATTGATTAACATCATTCGTTCATCTTCGTCGAACATTGGATTCTTTTGAGAATTGACCAAAACGCCCACAATGACTTCGTCAAACATTTTTGAAGCTCTTTTAACAATATCTAAATGTCCATTGGTAATGGGATCAAAGCTCCCTGGATATAAAACCCTCTTCATGATGCCCTCCTGTAAATTGTCAAAGATGTGATGCCATAAGTTCTAGTTTTAACCAATTCCAAGGATTCAGGAAGGTTCCAAACGTCATCTTTAGCATGTTCGATGACAATAATGCCATCTATTTTAAGCACACGATCCTTTTCAATGGCTTGCAGAATAGGTTCTACATGATCTTTCGAATACGGAGGATCCATAAAAATAATATCTATTGAATCTTTTTCAAGTCTGTGAATAGCTGAAATACAATCGCCTTGAACAATTTTTGCTTCGTCCAGAGCTCTTATTTTTTCTGCATTCTTACGAATGACTCCAATACATTCCTTATTCATGTCCACAAAAGTAGCTGATTTAGCCCCTCTGCTGATGCCTTCAAGACCTAGTGCCCCAGATCCTGCAAATAGATCCAAAACGGTCTTGTCATAAAAATCATACTGCAATAAATTAAAAAGTGACTCTTTGACGCGGTCAGTGGTAGGTCTCGTTTCAAGACCCTCGATCGTCATCAATTTAGTGCCTCGTGCTCTGCCTGAAATTATTCTCATGACTTATCCTCATTATACAATATCTGATTCTATCTTATCCAAATATTCGTTACAATGCAAACTTTTCCATTAAAGTCTGCTTGAGTGCTGTTAAATAGATTTGTGAAGCTTCTTCTGTCTCTATGCGTTCAAACAATGCTCTGACTGCCTCCTGAGCCACCTGAAGGATATCTAAATGCTTTGAAAGATCTGCCAGCTTTAATTGGGGCAGTCCGTGCTGCCGTGTCCCGAAAAACTCCCCTGGTCCTCTTAAGGACAAATCTTGGTCTGCGATGTAGAAGCCATCTGTAGAGGTAACCATGACTTTGATTCGGTCTTTGGCAATTCTACCTGGTTGGTCTGAAACCAAGTAACAATAAGACTGAGCCCCGCCGCGGCCTACTCGTCCTCTAAGCTGATGGAGTTGACTAAGGCCAAAGCGATCTGCATCCATAACGACCATTACCGTGGCACTCGGTACATTGATACCCACTTCAATAACTGTTGTGGCAACCAATACCTGAATTTCTTTTCGCTCAAAAGCATGCATAATCTGTTCTTTGTCTTTGCTTTTCATTTTGCCGTGAATTAATCCAATTTCCAATTCTGGGTATACCACACTGAGAGATTCCCATGTTTTTTCTGCAGAATTAAGGGTCAGGGTCTCCGAATCTTCTACCAAGGGACAAACCACATAGACTTGCTCATTTCGACTTACCGCTTCAGTAATAGCAGTGTGAATTTGATCCATTTGTTTTGCAGGCACATATTCTGTTAAAATAGACTTTCTGCCTATGGGCATCTGACTGATAATTGAAATGTCTACATCGCCATAAAGCACCAACGAAAGGGTTCTAGGAATAGGGGTTGCCGACATAACCATGACGTGAGGATTAACCCCCTTTGTCAAAAGGTTGAGGCGCTGACCTACGCCAAAGCGATGCTGTTCGTCTGTTACAACTAGGGACAAGCTCTCAAAAGACAGGTCGTCTTGAAGAACTGCGTGGGTTCCAATAACAAATTTAATGTCGCCAGAAGCGATTTTTTCTTTGATTTTCGGTTTTTGTTTAGTGCTCCCTGTTAATAGGACTATTGGATAGTCTTCCCCAAATAACTCTTTAAACGAGCGGAAATGCTGTTCTGCCAGTATTTCGGTAGGAACCATTAAAACAGACTGATGTCCATTCTGATAGGCTAAGAACATAGCCATGAAAGCCACTATGGTTTTACCTGAGCCTACATCCCCTTGTACAAGTCTATTCATAGCGCGGCTTCTCGACATATCTTGAAAAATATCATCTACCACTTCACCCTGACTCTGGGTCAGTTGAAAGGGCAGCTTGGCTTGAATTTCAGCTTTCACTTGTCCAATTTGGTGAACAAACCCTTGTTTGTGTCCCAAATCTCGTTTTAAGGCAAATAGTCCCGCTTGCAATTGGAAGAGTTCTTCGAAAATCAATCTGTATTTTGCCACTTTATAACTCTGCTTATCGGTAGGAAAATGAATCTGTTCGATTGCAAAGGAACGTTGACAGAGTCTATAGGAATGCAAAAGCCAATCAGGCATCGTCTCGTTCATTTTTGGCAAGAACATCCCTAGGGCTCTTCTTTGAAAATCACAAATCTCATTTTGAGTCAGCCCATCCGTCAAAGAGTAAATTGGGGAAATGCCCAATGTCTTTTCAGGGTCACTGTCTTCTGTGACGGGAAAATGCTCTGGTTGAAACATAACGGGGAGAATACCCTCTTTCTTTATTTGACCAAAGAAATAGAAGGACTCCCCAACTTGGAATACTTTTTGGAGGTAAGGTGCATTAAAATAGATCAACTGAAGATAGCCAAAGCCATCGGTAATTCTCAGCTTCAACATGGACTTTTTAAATTTTGTCATTTGAGATTGAACGCCTGCGATTCGCCCTTTGATGGTGACGAAATCTCCATCTGTAAAATCACCTATTTTTACAATATTCCCTTTGTTGACATAAGTTCTAGGATAATTTTCCAAAAAGTCTTCAACGCAGAACAATCCCAAGCGATTGAGTTTTTTTTCAGTTTTAGGACCTACGCCCTTTAATTCCGTTAAACTCATTGTCATGTCTCGTCTCTCCCAAAGTAATTTGACGTCTCTACTAATACCAACAGCAATGGCTAGCACTAAGGCTAGCCATGAGTTTTATTTTCTTAAAAACTAAATGTAAATTTATGCGTTTTCCTTATTCAACAGAAGCGATGTAGTAATAAAGGGGCTGTCCGCCTTCTTGAATGTCTACATCAATATGGTCGTATTTAGCGGTCAACTGATCCGCCAATACTTGAGCCATCTCTTCAGTAACTGATTCCCCATAATACAAAGTGACAATTTCAGAGTCTTCATCGATTAATTGCTCTAAAGCTTTAAGGGTCACTTGCTCTACAGATTTACCTACTTCGATGATCGTGCCATCTGCTACACCTAAAATGTCGTCTTTAGCAATATCCATGCCATTGAAAACAGTATCTCTCACAGAGAAAGTCACCTGTAGTGTTTTAACCGTTTCAATAGCTGCCTTCATATTTTCAAAGTTAGCTTCAGCACTACGCTCAGCATTGAATTGAATTAAAGAAGCGATGCCCTGTGGCACTGTCTTTGTAGGCAATACATAAACATTCTTATCTGTGAGAATATCTTTCGCCTGATTCGCCGCCAAAATGATGTTGCTGTTATTTGGCAAAACGAAAATATTTTCAGCTTTACATGCTTCAATCGCTTTCACGATGTCTTCTGTGCTTGGATTCATGGTTTGACCGCCTTCAACAATGACGTTGACGCCAAGGTCTTTAAGAATTTTAGCAAGGCCTTCCCCCATAGCAATAGAAACGATGCCGTGTGGTGCGAGTGCTTCTTCTTGAGGTACTTCGGAAACTGGGGCTTTTTCTTCTATTATTGCTTCAGATTGAGCCTGAGTTGTCTGAGGTGGAGCCATCGGTTTAACGGCTTCTTGCTTTTCTGCACCATCTACGATAGAAGAATGCTGTTGTCTCATATTTTCAATTTTGATGGTCATCAAATCCCCAAATTTTAGGGCTTCTTCCAAAGCTACCCCTGGGTTATCAGTATGCACATGGATTTTCACAAGGTCTTCGTCTTGGACAAACACCATGCTATCTCCCATTTTTTCCACATTATTTCTTAAATAAGTCACATCATCAATTCGAGTTTTAAGAATAAACTCTGTGCAATAAGTGAAGTTAATCTCTTCAGCAGAAATTTCAGCTTGAGGGTGACCTGGTTTGCCTTCTTCAATGGCATAATGAGATTCGACACCCAAAACAGCGTCCATAAAACCTCTTAAAATGAGAACAAGTCCTTTACCACCCGCATCTACAACCCCTGCCTGTTTCAAAACAGGTAAATAGTCTGGTGTTTTTTCAAGAGTCTCTTCTGCACGACGAATCAAAATAGCCAAAAGTTCGTGGATTGGCATTTCTTGTTCAGTATAATCTACTGCTAATTCTCCAGTTTTTCTAATGACTGTAAGAATAGTTCCTTCAACAGGTTTCATAACTGCTTTGTAGGCTGTATCTGATGATTCTCTAATCGCTGTGGCAAGATCAATAGACGTCATGACTTCTTTGTCATGACAACCTTTAGAAAAACCTCTGAAAATTTGCGACAAAATAACACCTGAGTTTCCTCTGGCACCCATTAAAGACCCTTTTGACATGGCTTTAGCAACACTTCCTGCATGGGCAGAAGGTATTTTTTCAATTTCTGTAATAGCCGCATTCATGGTGAGAGACATATTAGTCCCTGTGTCTCCGTCTGGTACTGGAAAAACGTTTAATGCATCTACCATTGCTTTGTTTTGATTTAGTGTATAAGCCGCTTGCTTGAACATTTTTGCAAGCAATACGCCATCTATATGTTTAATATCCAACTGCTTCGCCCCCCAATTAACCTTGAACTCTGACACCTTCAATATTCAAGTTAACCTTGAGTACCTTTAGGCCGGTCTGATTTTCGACACTGTATTTGACACGCTCTATAATATTTTGCGCTACAACTGAAATTTTTGTGCCGAATTGGATGATGACGAATAAATCGATAACGATCCCATTTTCGTCCGCTTTAATTTTGACACCTTTGCTTAAGTTTTCTTTTTTTAATAAACTAACAATCCCATTGCTTGCTGATCTTGAAGCCATGCCCACAAGTCCGTAACATTCTACAGCTGCTGCACCTGCTATTGTAGCAATCACTTCGTTATTTATATAAATAGCTCCGTAACTGTTATCTACTTTTATGGTCATAAGTAATTCCTCCCCATTATAAATCTAAAGGGCTCGAGAGATTTTTCCCAAGCTTTTTACCTGATGTTTCCTTCATGTTTGAAATCATTTAATAACAAAAAACATTGTTATTCATAATTGTATCGTATAGACTGGGTTAATTCAATCGTTTAAAAAATTTATACCTCATATTTTTTATTTAAAACTTGTCTTTCATATGAAAGACTGCTATAATTAATACTGCTTATGTTTGTTATTTGCTCAAGGGAGGTGTATTTAAAATGGCTAGAGTATGTGAAGTGTGTGGTAAAGGCAAAGTATCTGGTAACAACGTGTCTCACGCGAACAACCATACAAGAAGAACTTGGGCTCCAAACCTTAGAAGAGTTAAGGCAGTTGTCAATGGATCACCAAAGAGACTTATGGTGTGCACAAGATGCCTTCGTTCTGGAAATGTTCAAAGAGCTATCTAACTCAAAGAGATAATCTTTTGAGTAAAAGTCTGCTTTTAACATCTAAAAGCAGACTTTTTTATGTAGTTTAAAACAGTTCTTAAGGTTGGAACCTACAACTAAGAAACCCCATCCATGACTTCTCATGTCAGAAGTTAAGGATGGGGTTTTTTGCGTTTTGAATTAAATTAGTCTCTGGAACAAATCAAGAAGGCCATTCCCTCATGGAGATGGATCTCCCCTTTGTCACCCAAAAGTTCATTGCTAATGGTCACTGTGCTTGCCTGATCAATGATTGCTCGATCTAGCGGATACTTAAATCCCTTCAGCGTCACACAGAGGCGTTCTGAGATGGGCACCAAACTCATAAAGGACCAATTGCCTCGTTTAAGTTCCGTGACACCTGACACAATCTGACGGATCTCATTGTGGTCGTCAAGGATGATCCCGGTCTTGCCCGCTCTTTCAATTCGACGAAGCAACATCATATTGGCTAATGTATGATCCATTCGGCTGCCCGTCCCCCCTAAAATGCAAATTTGTTCTGCATCTTGCTTAAGGGCTTCTAGGATTGCCAACTCTGTGTCTGTATAGTCTTTTTCTTTAGGAAAAGTTACCTTTGGAATTTCAGCATAGGCAGTTTCCCACTCATGAACTGGAGCAGAATCGAAATCCCCAACAATCAGGTTGGGTCTTAAATCTTCTGTCTTAATGAAATTCTTGATTCCACCGTCGGCAGCAATGACGAACATGCTCTTTACAAATTGTTCTCTGAGCAATCGTTCGCTAACAAGGGCCCCTCCAGTTACGATTAAAACCTGTTTATTATTTGCCAAGTTTTTTCGCTTCCTCTCTGAACTTCATAACTTCCTTTTCAATGCCTTCTCCTGCAAACAACGCAGAGCCTGCTACTATAATATTTGCGCCCGCTTCGAGTACAATGCCAACATTGTCAGCTTTAATGCCGCCATCTACTTGAATATCGATTTGAAGCCCTCTGTCGTCGATCATTTTTCGAAGACGTCGAATTTTGTCGGTACAACTGTGAATATAGCTTTGTCCACCAAAACCAGGATTCACCGACATAATCAGTACCATATCCAGTTCTGGAAGTATCTCTTCTATAGTGCTCAGAGGTGTAGCGGGGTTCAAAGAAACCGCTGCCTTGACACCGTATGACTTAATGTTTTGAATAGTTCTGTGCAAGTGAATGCAAGCCTCTTGATGAACTGTAATGAGGTCTGCTCCCGCTTTTACAAAAGTTTCTATATAATTGTCTGGGTTTTCTATCATTAAATGAACATCTTTGACCATATTCGTCTTCTTTGCAACGGCTTGTAACACCACTGCGCCAAAAGAAATATTGGGTACAAAATGGCCATCCATAACGTCTACATGTAAATACTCGCAGCCTGCTGCTTCTACTTTTTTGACGTCTTCCAACAAATTACCAAAATCTGCCGAAAGAATCGAAGGTGCTAATTTCATTAGTACTGCCTCCTTGTATTCTTGATCTCTTGATACAAATAACGATAGGACTCATATCTCTGTCCTGATATTTTAAAGGTATCTACTGCTGCAATAACACCGCAACCGGGTTCATTAATGTGTACGCAGTCATCGAAACGACAAAATTCTTCTTGCTCTTCAAATTCAGGGAAAAAGTCTTTCAATGAATTCAGTTCAATAAACTCGAGGTCTAGACTTGTAAACCCTGGGGTATCCACAACCCAGCCCCCGTGATCCAGTGGCATTAATTCTGTATGCCTTGTGGTGTGCTTGCCTCTATTTATTTTTTCACTGAGCTCCCCAGTTTTTAAACTGAGTCCCTTTTGAAGCTTATTGAGAAGAGAGGACTTACCTACCCCCGACGGTCCAGCAAAGACGGTTACTTTGTCTTGAATGGCTTCTTTAAGCTCATCTATACCTTCTCCAGTCTTCCATGAGGTCAAAATGACTTTAAATCCTGCCGATTCATAAACCTTTTTGAGTTCTTTGCCCATCCCTTTTTGGTCACCATCAATTTTATTGAAGCAAATAATGGGTACAACGCCTGCTGCAATAGATAAGACTGTCATTTTATCGAGCAGGATACGGTTGGGATCAGGATTTTGTACGGCAAATACAATGACAGAATGATCTACATTGGCCACTGCCGGTCTTATCAATTCAGTTTTTCTTTCTTCGATCTCTTCAATCGTTGCCTTTTCTTCATTTTCTGGCAAAATCAGAACCCTATCTCCAACGAGAGGGGTAAGTTTTTGATTCTTAAACTTACCCCTAGCTTTACATTCAAATAGGCTGTCATCTGTTTTGACATAGTAAAATCCAGCAATCCCCTTAAGGATGATTCCTTTTACCATGATGACCCTCCATTTTTTTATTGGCCCCAGTCGCTACGCGAATAAGGAGCTCAGGGCGTCGAGCCCTTCGCTTCCTCCCAGATTTGCTTCGCAAATGGGGTAAATGATCTGTTTCGAGGCTCGACGCCTCGAAACAGATTCTTACTCAAAAACGACTTTTTTACTGATCATGAGCGTGTCATTGAAATAAATATAAATCGTTGCTTCTCCAGTACCTTCCAGAGAGAAAGTAAATGTCCCTTCTGAACTCTGATGGGTCTTTTCATACACAACAGATTCTGTGTCGTTTTGCTGTTTGACAATTCTAACGTTAATTTGTTCTGCAGATGTGCCTAAATCCATTGTTTCAGAGTAAACCTTAGGCTTGGCTGGCGGTGTCGTTGTTCCACCCGGTGTTGTACCTGTATTTCCAGTATTTCCTCCAGTCGTACCTGTGTTTCCCGTAGTAGTGCCACTCTTACCTTTGCTCACGACTAGATTGACAGATTCACCTTCTAAAATTTCTTTTCCAGCGTCTACACTTTGAATCATGATGGTGTCTTTCGCAAAATCATCTGAGAAATTATAGGACAAATTGTTGACTGAAATTTTATAGTCTGCCAGTTTTTTGTTGGCTTCCGCTAAAGTAAGTCCTACCAATTTTGGCATGTTCACTTTTGCAGGATCTTGTCCTTTGCTGACAAACAAGTCAATAGATCCGCCAATACCAATTTCCTGACCTGCAAATGGCGATTGAGAAATGACGGTTCCTTCTGGCAATTCATTTTGAATATACTCAACTGTGCCTAGTTTTAATCCTTGATTTTCAATCATGTACTGTACTTCTTTCAAATCTTTTTGTGCAAAATTAGGTACTAGAATTTGCTCGGAACCAGTACTGATTACCAATGCCACTGTGAATCCTTGTTTTAATTTTGTCCCAGGATCTTGAGATTGAGTGACAACCTGATCCACATCAAATTCTTTGCTCTCTATTCTTTCGCTGATATCCACTTTTAATCCCAAAGCTTCGACCTTGGTCGTCGCTTCTTTGTAGTCCATACCCACAACATCAGGCATTTCAACAGACTTTGCAGGTGCAATCATTTTTTTGATTACAACGCCTGCGCCAAAAACAAGGAGCACCGAAAGCAAGGCCATCGCAATGGTAATACCTAATTTTTTCTTGTCTGGCTTGAAATTCGGGTCCTTACCGAGTTCACGAGAAGTTCTCATATGGTTTGGATTAGTATTAGGCGAACGCTTAGTGACACTTCTTGTTCGATCTGAAAAAGCTTCGTCCAAAGGCTCTAAATCACTTAAATTAGGCATCACCATAGTAGGTGAGCTTTCTTCAGCCGTATCCATAAAGATTTCTAAATCTGGATTAATCAAAACATCTTCCAAATCCTCAATCAACTCGAGCGCTGACTGATAACGCTTATCAGGTGCTTTTTGAATTGACTTCATGATAATGCTCTCAAGACCATAACTGATATTTTCATTAATTGCACTCGGCAAAATAACTGCTTCTTTTAAGTGTTTCATGGCTACAGCAACGGGTGAATCTCCATCAAAAGGTACACGCTTGGTTGCTAATTCGTAAAGCATAATCCCGAGAGAATATAAATCCGAACGTTCGTCTACAAAACCGCCTCTGGCTTGTTCAGGAGACGAATAATGAACTGAACCCATCATATCTGTCGTGTTAATGATGGTCGAAGTGGTAATCGCTCTGGCAATGCCGAAGTCCGCTACCTTAACAATACCTTCCTCAGAAATAAGTATATTGTGAGGCTTAATATCTCTATGGATAATATGGTTTTGATGGGCGTGGTCAAGAGCAAGTGCAATTTGTTTCGCAATGCTGATGATTTCCCGATTGCTGAGGAATCCAGGATAATCTTTAATATATTTTTTCAACGTAACGCCGTTGACATATTCCATGACAATGTAGCGAACTTCCCCATCTGCACCTACGTCGTATACATTGACAATGGCTGGGTGAGACAAACTTGCGGCCGCTTTAGACTCTTTATCAAATTTTTGGATGAACTCATCATCTTCAATAAATTCGGGTCTTAAAATTTTGACAGCAACAAAGCGGTTCAAAAGTCTGCATTGCGCTTTATAAACCAACGCCATGCCGCCCTCTCCCACCTTTTCTACGATTTCATAACGATTGCCCAGTACTTTTCCTAATAATCTATCCATTCATTTCACCTCTTAAGCCAATGGGATGCTAGCAGCAACGATTGTCACGTTGTCGATACCGCCGCGATGTAATGCGAGATCCTTAAGTGCGATCAGCGCGTCTACCAATTTATTGGAATGCTTGTTAATCTCTCTGTGAATCTCTTCATCGCTGACAAGGTCAGTCAGACCGTCAGAACAAATAAGCACAATGGTTTTTTCTTGAATTTCTATCTCTTTTATTTCAGGCAAACCTTTGCAACCTGAACCTAGTGCTTTCATAATCACATTTCTTTGTGGGTGGTTTTTTGCCTCTTTTTCAGAAATTGTCCCTTTCCGAACCAATTCAGAAACCAGAGTGTGATCTTGAGTAACTCTGCGAATGCCCTTTGAATCTACCAAGTAAGCACGACTGTCTCCAATATGACCCACATACAAGACCCCATGTTCTAAATAGGCTAAGGTAAGTGTAGTACCCATGCCTTCATAATTCTCATTTTCATTAGATTTTAAATCAATTTCAGCGCTGGCTTCTTCAAAGGCTCTCAAAATAGCAGATACCACGTGATCTGAATCAATAGGATTTTGCTTAAAGATCTCCAAAACCTTATCGATAGCCATTTTACTGGCGACTTCACCTGCTTTATGACCGCCCATGCCATCGGCTACCGCTAAGAGCTTGCCGTCAGTTAAGTCAATGTAATATGCGTCTTCATTATTTTCTCTGACGTTACCCCTATGGGTAATTGCTGCCATCTCCATGAAAAACACCTCTATTTATTATGAATTAATTTTACGATGTAAAATCCATCAAAACCATCGATAGATTGATACATCTTAAGTACTTTTCCGTCTTGAGATAAGTTTCGGAGATTTTCTGGCAACTCCCCTAAACTATATTCGGGATGGGTTTCTAAGAACCACCGAAGTATGTCATCATTCTCAATGGGATCAATTGTACAAGTGCTGTAGATTAGACTTCCGCCCAACTTTACATACTTGGATGCGTTTTCCAACATCCGTTTTTGAAGATCCGCCAGTTGATGGAGATCATCCAAAGACCGATTGTACCTGATTTCAGGCTTTCTTCGAATAATACCGAGGCCAGAACAAGGTGCATCTAGTATTAGTTTATCATATTTTTTGATGTCATTTTCATTAAAAATTAGAGCATCTTCAACTTCTAACGTTATACAAGAGATACCCAATCTTTGAAGATTCTCTTCAACTTGCTTTGTTTTAAAGGCTGTTACGTCTCTAGAAATAATTTTGCCTTCGTCGTTCATGAGCTGTGCCAAGTGAGTCGATTTTCCACCCGGCGCTGCACACATATCTAAAATAAAGTCTCCCGGTTGTGGAGCAGCAACGTGTCCAACCAACATTGCACTTAAATCTTGGACAAAGAAATGTCCATTTTTGAAAGTTTCTAATAAATGAAGGGGTGTCGTGCCTATTTTATGAATCACAATGGCATCTGAAATAATATTGTGTTTTGATACCGAATATCCCTCTTGAGTGAGTTCCATAACCAATTGATCTACAGTTGTTTTCAATGTATTGCAGCGCAAACTGATCAAAGGGACTTCATTGTCCGCTTTTAAAAGGTCTTCCGCAGCTTTTTCACCAAATAAAGCTACCCATCTCTCCACCAGCCATACGGGGTGTGAATAAAAGACGCTCAAATATCTGATAGCATCTTTTTTAGGGTCAGGATAAGGCCATTGACCTTCTAGCCTCAAAAAACTTCTGAGAATGCCATTTACAAATCCTGTACTTTTAAAGTTGACTTTTTTTGTTAATTTAACGGCTTCATTAACCGCTGCCGAATCAGGTACTTTCTCCATAAAGGCAATTTGATACATGGCCAACTTAATTATAATTAAAGTTTTTGGTTCGATTTTCTTGAGTTTCACACTGGACAGTTGTTCAATCCACCAGTCGAGGGTCATGGACTTTTCAATGACACCGTAGACCAAAGTCCTGACAAATCTCTTGTCTAGGTCTTTCAGTTCACTTTGATCTACTGAATTTTGAATCAACTTGTTGGAAAAACCGCCTTCGTTCATCACTTGATTCAGCAACTCGCAAGCGATTTGTCTCGGGTTTGCGTTCATCATAAGATCTCCTTCACGATTTGCTATTTATACATGAGACAAGCCCGATTCAATAGAGTCGGGCTTGATTTTTAATCATCATCTCTCAACAAAAATCTGTAAAGCAAAAGTCTAACAAGCTCGCCAAGAGCTATTGCCGCTGCCGCCACATAAGTCATCGCTGCCGCACCTAATACTTTTTTAGCCGCTTTTTCTTCTTGGTCATCAATATAGTAACCATCTGTCAGTTCCACAATGGCACGTCTGCTGGCATTAAATTCAACTGGCAAAGTGACCACTTGGAATATAATGGCAAACAAATAGAAAATTATACCAATGTCAATCAGTATTGTGGTTC
Organism: uncultured Peptostreptococcaceae bacterium; assembly: GCA_964404895.1. Classification (GTDB taxonomy): domain Bacteria; phylum Bacillota; class Clostridia; order Peptostreptococcales; family Acidaminobacteraceae; genus JBGSUZ01. The sequence goes on from CAYOLV010000002.1 coordinate 385,090, forward strand.
TAAAAATAAACGCTGCCATAATCAAAATGCCTATCGATTGAGAACCAATATTGGCAAGAGGCAAAATGCTGTTTCTGATTTTAATGGGTGCATAACCGTTTGCGTATTGAAGGGCATGACCCACTTCATGTGCCGCTACAGAAACAGCTGCAATACTTTGGCTGCTATAAACCGAATCCGATAAGCGAATGACATTATTGCGAGGGTCATAATGATCCGAAAGGGAACCTGCAACACGTTCCAGTCTAATGTGTGTTAAACCATTTCGATCAAGAATGCTTCGTGCCACTTCTGCACCAGTCAAACCTTTATAAGACCTTACTTCTGCAAATTTTTTAAAGGTATGTTTTACATTAAATTGTGTAAACATGGCATAAATGTACAGTGGCAATAAAAATACCATCCCCATCATGCCAAAGGGTGAAAGAAAACCTGAGTTCATATAAACCTCCTATAGGCGCATGTCAACATATTTGAATATCAAATACAGCTACAATAAAAGTAGTTATGTCGCTTAAACTGTCTTATTTCAAAACAGATCCAACTTTGAGTTCATGACCCAACATGTAATCTGCCACTCGCATTCTTTTTCCGTTAGGCATTTGAATTGACTGAATGCGAAGCCCTCGGTTACCCGTTTGAATAAGCATCCCATTTTTGCCAACTTCTAATATAGTTCCCACCTCAACTGCTTTAGAAGCGTCTTCAACCGATGGCTCATAGAGTTTCATGACTTGCTCATCGTAAGAAGTATATGCCGTTGGCCAAGGATCAAATCCTCTAATTAAACAACTGATAGATTCAGCACTGACAGACCAGTCTATCTTACCCATTTCCTTTTTGAGAATGGGTGCATAGGTGGAAAGACTGCCTTCTTGAGGGGTTCTTTCAAGAGTCCCATTTTCACATTTTATCAGGGTTTCTCTCAGAACCTTGCCACCAAGAACCATGAGTGCATCGTGTAGTTCTCCCGCAGTGGTTTTGTCAGTGATTGGCAGAGACATTTTATCAATCATATCCCCTTCATCGAGACCTTCAGACATAAACATGGTTGTGACGCCTGTTTCCTTTTCTCCAGAAACAATAGACCAGTTGATTGGAGAAGCCCCTCGCAGTTTTGGAAGCAGCGAGGCATGAACGTTGATACAACCCAGAGGCGGAATTTCTAATAATCTTGTGGACAGTATTTGTCCATAAGCCACGACGATAATCAAATCCGGTTTTAAAGCTTCAATCACAGCTGTGGCTTCTTCTTTTTTAATTCTCTCAGGTTGAAAAACTTCCAACCCTAACTCAAGGGCTTTTTCCTTCACAGGTGTGGGAGACAACTTCTTGCCCCTGCCCTTTTGGCGGTCAGGTTGGGTGACTACCATAATGACTTCGCCCATTTTATGGCATATTTCTAAGCAAGGAACAGCAAAATCTGGCGTCCCCATAAACAATATTTTCATGGCTTAAGCCTCTTCTTCAATCATTTTGTCAATGTAAAGCACACCGTCTAAATGATCGATTTCATGACAAAGCGCTACAGCTAGTAAGCCTTCACCCGTAATTTCAATAATTTTCCCGCTAAGATCTTGGGCTCTTACTACGGTTTTAGTTGGCCTTTTAACAAGCCCGCTCTTGCCAGGAACACTTAAGCAACCTTCTAATTCACATTGCTCCCCTTCAGTAGAAATCACTTCTGGGTTGATTAAAATTTTAACGCCCGTCTCATCATAAACATCGATTACCACTACGCGTTTTAACATACCAATTTGAGGTGCTGCAAGTCCAACACCATCTGCGTCGTACATGGTGTCGATCATATCTTCTATCATTGTTTTGAGTTTGTCGTCGATAACTTCGACAGTTCTGCTTTTCTTCCTGAGTATTGGATCTTCCTCGGTTCTGATGGTTCTGATTGCCATAAAGGGGCATCCTCCTTAAAATCAGTATTATAAAACACTCTGTGCGCGGGGATCCACAATCACTCTCAGATATTCAGAGAAGACTTTTGAATCCAGCTTTTCATAACATGCAGCGCGAATGATTTCATTGACTGTGCTTTTTTGTTCTTCTTTATATTTTATAACAATTTGCCATCTATATCTATTCTTAATTTTGGCATATACTGCAGGGCTAGGTCCAAAGACTTCATACTGGCTTTTGTCCAACCGTTTTAACCCTTCGTTGACCAGTTTTAAAATATGTTCCCCCGCCTTTTGAGCTTCAATGTTTTCAGGCGATGTAATTAAAATACTTGCCATCTGGAAAAAGGGTGGATATTTAAAAGCTTCGCGGATACGAATTTCATCTTCATAGAACTTTTCAAAGTCATGTTTCATAGTGGCTTGAATAGCAAAATGATCAGGTTCATAGGTTTGAATAACCACATGTCCTCTTTCGTCCCCTCTTCCAGATCTACCAGCTACTTGTGTCAGTAATTGGAATGTTCTTTCTGAAGCATGGAAGTCTGGTAGATTCAGAGTCAAATCTGCCGCAATAACCCCGACTAAGCCTACATTTTTAAAATCCAAGCCTTTAGAAATCATTTGAGTTCCAATGAGAATATCGGTTTCTCCCATTTCAAAGCGGTCTAAAATGGACTCCAAATCCCCTTTTCGGGAGGTGGTCTCAGAATCTAATCTGTCCACTGTCGCTTGAGGAAACAGTTTTAAAGTTTCTTCCAGCACCTTTTCAGTTCCCGTTCCAAAATGTTTAAAATAGGGACTGCCACAAGAAGGACACTTTTTAGGAATGCTGATTCGGTATTGACAATAATTGCATCTTAAATGAGAAGCTCCTTTGTGGTAAGTGAGCCCTACCTCGCAGTCTGGACATTTCATGCTAAAGCCACAAGCCCGACAAGACACATGGGTACTGAATCCCTTTCGGTTCATCAACAACATGATTTGCTTTTTATTTCTAAGTGCCAATCCAATTTGTTCATGAAGTCGTCTGCTGAAAATACTTCGGTTTCCTGAAATCAACTCTTCTCTCATGTCGATCAAGTCAACCGATGGCAAGGCGGTCTCATTGAAACGCTTCCTCATGATAATTTTATCCATGTTGCCAATGGCTGCCTGATAAAAATGTTCAATTCCTGGGGTTGCCGACCCTAAAATGACAGGAGCATTATGAAGTTCTCCCATGCGGATAGCCATTTCTACGCCATTGTATTTAGGCGTCGTTTCAGATTTATAAGAATTTTCATGGGCTTCATCTACAATAATAATACCTGGTTTAAAGAGAGGTGAAAATATGGCAGATCGAGCACCAATAACGATTGGAAGCTGACCTTTTTTAACTGCTTGCCATTGGTCATACCGTTGTCTCAAATTAAGTCTGCTGTGAAAGACCCCGACCTGATCCCCAAAACGACGTCTAAAGCGATCGACCATTTGCGGGGTTAAAGAGATTTCAGGCACCATCATTAAAGCCTGCTTGCCCATTTGAAGCGCCATATCTACCCATTCCATATAGACTTCTGTCTTGCCACTGCCCGTTACCCCGTGAAGTAAAAAAGTCTGATGAACTTGGTCGGCAATAAAGGGTGCTACAGTATTGAATGCCTCTTGCTGTTCCTCAGAAAGTCCTAAATAAGGTCGATCCTCAGAAAAGACATGATGTTCAGGCAAGGTTAAAACGACTTCAGCTTCTCTTGTAAAATACCCTTTTTCAACAAATTTAATAATGCCTGCTGTCGTAGAACCCGTCACTTGTCGCAGGGTGGACTCGTCTGTTCTTCCATAGACCATAACGTGCTTCAATAGCCGCTTCTGTGCCGCAAAGCGGTCTGGCAGCTCTGAATATAATTTTTCTGCATGCTTTAAATCCATTTTCAAGTCGACGTAAAACTTTTCAGCATCGTCTACATCGGTATAAAGATGTTCCTCTTTATGAAGTATGCCTTGCTTGAGCCATTGTTGAATTTTCTTATCTTCTTTTGTCCCTTCAAACTGGCTGAGTAATGGCTTATTTTTAGATTCAATTTTCACAAAACACGAAAGACCTTCCACATCCAATTGTTCCGGGCTAGGCTTTTCTACCCACTTAAGAGCATAATCGCGTTTTAACTTTGTACCCGCAGGCATGAATAAACTGAAAGCCTCGCTGTAAGTACAGACATATTCTTCTCTAAGCCACATTGCCAGCTGAACAGCCCCCTGATCAATCCAAGGTGCATCGTCACAAACTGCAGCAATTGGTTTTATTTTAGAAAGAGCCACTTGTTCAGATAAGGCTTTCTCACTGATTTCAGAGATTACAATGGCTTCGTGGGTCTGATTGGCTATACCAAAAGGTACTTGAACCTTCATTCCAGGTTTAACTGCTTCTGATAACTGCTCAGGTACGGCATATGAAAATAAACGGTCGATGCGCTTAGTCTGTCTCAGCAGAACGACTTCCACATATTTCGTTGATTCAACCATTTCAGACGCCTCCTTTGACACCTTTATACTGAATTAGTTTCAGCTCCAGGCATGTTAGAAGGAGTAGGTTTCCCTACTCCTTTTATTTGCATTTTGATTGGAAATTAATTTCCAGTCCAATTTTATTTATTATGGTAATATGTCATGGCTTTTTCAAGAACAATCTCAGCCACAGCTTCCTTTGAACGTTGGTCGTAGTCCACTGCATTTCCCTCTTTGTCGATGAGAGTCACTATATTAGTATCCGTTCCAAAGCCTGCGCCTGATTGGGATACATCGTTGGCTACAATAAAGTCCAAATGTTTTTGCTCTATTTTTCGTTTGGCATAAGCAAGAACGTTCATGGTTTCAGCCGCAAATCCCACTAAAACTTGATGGGTCTTTCTTTCTCCAATAGATTTCAATATATCTGGATTTCGGGTAAAGAACATGGATAGTTCGCCATCGGACTTTTTAATTTTCTCCGTGGCCACTTCCTTAGGGCGATAGTCTGCCACAGCAGCAGTTTTAATAATAATGTCCTGCAGTTCCATGACTTTCATAATAGCATCATACATTTCTACTGCTGTCTCTACTCCGACAAAAGTCACACCTTTAGGCGGTTCCAACTGAGTTGGCCCTGAAACCAAAGTGACCTCTGCTCCAAGTTCTGCAGCTTTCTTGGCAATGGCATAACCCATTTTCCCAGTAGATCTGTTCGTAATAAACCGAATCGGATCTATTTTTTCGATAGTGGGACCTGCGCTGACCAGTACTTTTACGCCCGCCATAGGCAGTTCTTTCGGTGTAAAATAATCTACAATATAGTTGACAATATCCACTGGCTCTGCCATTTTACCAGCTCCAATATCGCCGCAGGCAAGTCTGCCAGAACCCGGTTCAATAAAGTCATATCCTAAAGACTTTAAGTCTTCAATGTTCCGCTGGGTAATAGGGTTAATGTACATATTGGTATTCATAGCAGGAGCAAAAACCACCTGAGCAGGAGTAGCCATAAGAGTTGTGGTTAAAAAGTCATCTGCAATGCCATGGCACACTTTTCCAATCACATTGGCTGTAGCAGGAGCTACAACAAACAAGTCTGCTCTCTTTGCAAGGGCAATATGTTCCACATCCCAAGTTTTGGGTTCTTCAAACATGTCATGAACCACATAGTTCTGAGACATTGATTGAAAGGTCAACGGGGTAACAAATGCCTTAGCATGTTCTGTCATGACCACATAGACATTGGCGTTTAATTTTCTAAGACGACTGACAAGATCTACTGACTTGTACACAGCAATCCCACCTGTAACGCCAAGGACAATATTCTTTCCAGTTAACATGATGTCAACACCATCCTTTTATGGAAAAGGCTTCTCCCTTCTGGTAAACAGAAGAGAAAAGCACTTTGGTTTGTTTAGTCTTGATCTGTGCTTTTAACACATTCGATCTTACCTTCGTAAATTTCTTGAGTAGCAATTGAAACGGGTTTGTGAAGAGATTTTGCATATACATAAACTTCGTCACCGTCGATGATTTGTCTTGCACGCTTAGAAGCGGCAATAACTAAAGAATAACGGCTTCCTGCAATCTCGATCAGTTCATTAATAGGTGGATTTAACATTATTTTTTTTCCTCCTTCAGCTCTTGAATGAGCTCAGTGACGTTCTTCGGTAAAATTCTATAACGCTCAGCCTCTAAAATGCACTGAAGTCGCTTCGTAGCCTTCTGAACGGTGTCGTTAATAATATAGTAATCGTAGTTACTCATCAAGTCAATCTCATCATAAGCACTGAAAAAGCGCTTATTGATGGCTTCAAGAGTTTCTGTGCCTCTCCCTACGATTCGGTTTCTTAATTCTTCCATTGAAGGTGGCACAATGAATACAAAAACACCCTCAGGGTATCTTTCTTTCACTTGCAAAGCACCTTGAATATCAATTTCCAACAAAATATCTCTGCCTTGATCCAGTTGATCCATGACAAATCCTTTTGGAGTACCGTAGTAATTGTCATACACTTTTGCGTATTCCAAGAGCTCATCGTTATCAATCATGCTTTGAAACGCTTCTTTGCTAATGAAGAAATAGTTCTTTCCATGAACTTCTCCCTCTCTAGCTGCCCGAGTCGTTACAGAAACGGATAAGTGAATGTCATCACTGCTCTTGAAAAGTTCTTTGCATATGGTTCCTTTACCGACACCTGACGGCCCTGAAACCACTATGAGCAGACCTCTTCTCTTCATATTCAAACTCCTTCGTAAGATAATCCACAAGTTCAATGGCCTCATGAACAAATCATCATTATTTGCCTGACCCATCAATTTTAACCATCTTCAGAGAGAATATCAATAGTTAATTGAGATTCTTAATAGATTATTGAAAATCTTTAAAGGAAATTATTCAATATTTTGGACTTGTTCTCTAATTTTTTCAATTTCGCTCTTCACTTCAATGACTGAATTTGCAATATTAAGGTCAGGGGATTTTGAGCCGATGGTGTTTATTTCTCGGTTCATTTCCTGAATGAGGAAATCTAATTTTCTACCAATCGCGCCGCCATCTTTGAAAATCTCTTCAATTTGGACAAAGTGACTTCGAAGTCTGACCACTTCTTCTGCAATATTCGTCTTATCTGCGAAAATAGCCACTTCATGAATAATTTTAGATTCGTCTAATTCCGCAAAATCGCTGAGAAGTTCTTTGATGCGGTCTGTCAAACGAGTTTCGTACATTTCTACCAATTGTGGCGACTGAGCTTCAATTTTTTCTAAAGTCCCTTTGATACCTTTCACTCTGCCCAAAATATCTTCAGCCAGTTTATCGCCTTCTTTTTTACGCATGTCCATCATGGAGATTAAAGCTTTTTCAAGGGCTTCAGAAAGAAGTTTCCAAATGGTTTCTTCGTCTGCTTCTTTATATTCAACGGACAAAGCATCAGGATATCTTGCTAATAAACCTAAACTGATTTCCTCTTTGAGTTCATAACGATCTTTCATTGCTGTAAGGGTATTTACATATTGATCCAACACCGCAAAATTAGGTTTGATCATGTAATCCTCGCCTACTTGTTCTTCAAAGTTGATGAAGATCTCAAGTCGACCCCTAGAAATGCTGTTCTTGACCATATTCTTAATACGGTCTTCAAACATATTAAGTTTCTTTGGCATTTTTACTAAAACTTCGCTATATCGGTGGTTTACCGATTTCATTTCAATAACGACTTTGTGTACCTGTGTCTCAACTTCGCCTCTGCCGTAACCCGTCATGCTAAAAATCATCTGATGCCTCCACGATTAATATTTTCATTTTATATAGTGTTTATCTTGAATTAATTTATTGTTTTTATAACAAGAATTCTCCAATTGCAATAGCTTTAGCTGGGCCAGTCATTTCAACTTCATCGTTTTTAATATCAATAGACAACACGCCACCAGCTACGCTTACAGAAACGGGTAAATCTATTAATCCTAGGCGATGGAAAGTATATGCACTTGCACATACCCCAGTGCCACAAGCCATCGTTAGGCCTGCACCTCTTTCCCATGTATCTACCCTTAAATGGTTTCGGTCAACCCATTTAACGAAATTTACGTTGGTTCTCTCAGGAAATATTGGCATGTTTTCAATGATGGTACCGTATTTTGCGAAATCCTTATTCTCAAATTCACGGTTGCCTAAAGGAACTACTGTATGGGGAACCCCTACTTTTAGGACCTGTATATCAAAAGTTTCATCATCGGCAGAAATCATTGTGCCTTTAAGATCTTCTTCGTTTAAAGTCGTTGGAATTTCCCCAGGAGTCATCACTGCTTTTCCCATATTGACTGTTAATTGATAGCCATTTTCAGTTCTTGCAGAAATAGCTTTAATGCCGTCCCCTGTTTCAATATTGAAATGGGTTTTCTTGATAATTCCTTTGTCTAAACAAAATGCGCCAAAACAGCGAATACCGTTTCCGCACATGGCTGCATATGAGCCATCTGAGTTATAGTAGACCATTTTGGCATCGGCAATCTCCGAAGGAAAGGCAATCATTAAACCATCTGCCCCAACGCCAAATCTTCTATGGCACATTTTTATGGCTAAACTCGATAAATATTCATGCTGGCTGCTTTCAACTTCTCTATAATCCATTAAGATAAAGTCATTGCCAGCGCCGTGCCATTTCATAAACTTCATTTGCCAATCACCTGCCTTGTCCTATGAGTGTCAATTGGAACTCCGCTTTAGCTTAGCCGCTTCTTCTGCTTTATTTTCCAATCCCCTATATCATACCATATATTGAAGGCTCTTAGACGATAAATTTCTTTTAATAGCCCTATTTTAGTGCTATACTGACTTGAAACACAAGGATTTGCTGTGTTGTAGAAACGTTAATAATCTTTCATTGCAAAGATAGATTATGCACTAGAAATACAGATGTTTTGTACCTGTTATTAGGAGGTGTTCTCCATGGCTTATGATGGCCTGTTTTTTAGAAGTTTAGTCAATGAACTCAGCGCAACTTTGGTTGGCGGTAAAATAGACAAAATACATCAACCTGAAAAAGATGAGTTGCTCGTACTCATTCGAGCGGACGCTCATAATTATAAACTTAAAATCTCTGCAGATGCTTCTCTTCCCTATCTTTCTCTTTCAGATGAAAAGAAGGAAAATCCCATGCAGGCACCTATGTTTTGCATGTTGCTTAGAAAACACTTGTCGGGGGGCAGAATCATGGCCTTACGGCAAATGGGTCTTGAGCGAGTGATTGAAGTGGAGATTGAGTCTCGCGATGAACTGGGTGAATTAAGCACTAAAATTTTGTGTATAGAGATTATGGGCAAGCACTCTAATATTATTCTGTACCAACAGTCAGATTTGAAAATACTAGAGTCCATTAAGCGGATTTCCTCTTCAATGAGCCGCACCCGACAAATTTACCCAGGCATTCCTTATACGCCTCCGCCATTTGACAAAAGAAATCTTTTGACGGAATTGCCTACCCTAGAAATGCTTCGCTCGTCTGAAATGTTGCCTCATAAATATTTGGTAAAAGAATGGCAGGGATTTAGTCCTTCCAGTGCACAGTGGCTTTTATTTGGTACGGATTTGCCATCGGATTTAGTCCTATCCGACTGGCATACAGATCAACTCGAAAAACTTGTTTCTCTAATAAAGGCTTTCCAATCGAAACTAATAAACAACGCTTACGAATACGTTATGTTCTATGAAGATGCTCATCATGAGAAGCCTTTTGAAGTTTTATGCTTCGTTCCTCTTGGCCTTAACGCAGATCCAAGAATTCGCAAGTTTGATTCCGCGGTTCTCTTGACCAACTCCTTTTTCGGTTCAAAGGACCATTCCAATCGGATTGATCAAAAAGGGGCTCATATGCGAAAGTCCGTTTCGCAGAGACTTGAAAAGGCCTATCTTAAACAGAGCAAACTTCAAGAAGACTTTGCGACTGCTGAGCACAGCGAACAATTTAAGGTTCTAGGCGAATTAATTTTAGCCAATTTATACCGCATAGAAAAAGGCATGTCTCGTGTAGAAGTTGAAAATTATTACAGTGATCCTATTGAGACAATAGCCATTGAGTTAGATCTTAGACTTAGTCCTTCTGAAAATGCTCAGCGTTATTTTAAAAAATACAATAAGGCAAAGATTGGGCAGATTGAAATATTAAAGCAGCTTGAGGAAACTCAAAATGAGGTCAATTATCTGGAGCAGGTTTTAACGGCCATCGACAACAGTAATGACACTGACACTTTGGATGAAATCCGTTCAGAACTGGCAGATCAAGGTTACTTGAAAAGAAAAGTTGCCGCTTACAAAGCGAAAAAAATGCAGTTGAAATATTTACAATTTGTAAGTTCTGATGGTTATGATATTCTCGTCGGTAAAAACAACTACCAAAATGATTATTTGACCCTTAAACTGGCTTCCAACAAAGATTTATGGCTTCACACCAAACTCATTCCCGGTTCCCATGTGATTGTGAGAACCAACGGAGAAGAAGTACCAGAAACCACACTCCTTGAGGCTGCACTTTTAGCGGCTTATCACTCCAAAGGCAGAATGTCTGGACAAGTACCCATCGATTATACCCTTGTCAAAAATGTTTCAAAACCAAGCGGTGCAAAACCAGGGATGGTTATTTATCAGACTAACAAGACCTTGTATGTGACTCCTGAACCCGCACTGATTGAAAAAATCAAAAGTAAGTAATAACGCGATTAACAGAAACCTTTCACCCTTCATAACTCAAGGGCTGATAGGTTTCTTTTCTTTCTATTCAAGTTTAAGTAAAAATAAAATAATTGATGACTCATCAAATCTTTATTCAGAAAATTCAGAATTATACTTATTAAAAATTGTATGCATATTAAAACACAGTGTACTTTGTATACATTGTATTTATTTATGAACATAACCCCCTTTTTCCAAAGTCTCCCTACCCTTTTTTTGAATTTGTATACACGGATACAAATCCGCATATGTATACACTTGATTCAAATATTTTTAACTTTTTATATTATATTTTACATTTTAATCCTTTATTATCGACTTAATTTTTCCATTTTCGATGTTATTATTTTAACTGAATCAAAAAGGATTGCAATTTGTTTTAAACATCATTATATTATCTATGTGCTCCATGTTTCTACCTATATATATGGCGCACCAAAAATTGAAAGGAGTGCTCATTATGAAACCGTCACTTGAGGAAGGAATTGTCATTGAAACTGTCGATGGCGTAGCAAAAGTTAAGGCAATGCGACACGGCGACTGTAAAAATTGCGGTGCTTGTCCAAGTGATGACGCCACCGTATTGTCAGTCAGAAATCCACTTGATGCAAAGCCCGGTCAGAAAGTTGCATTTGAGATGCAACAATCAGGTATGTTAAAAGCAGCTTTTGTGGTTTATATTTTGCCATTATTAAGCGTCTTTTCCGGAGTTGCTTTAGGTTATTTATTGTCAGAAAATACAGGTTTGATACCCCTTCTATGTCAAGTTGCAGGAGGTGTAATAGGAAGTATCATTTCTTTGTTGATCATCAAACAATATGATCGATATGCTACTGAAAATCCTAGCGATTTGCCCGTGATTAAAATGATCCTGTTGTAAATCGGGTTATTTCAGTTGACTATCCATCGAAATTCAAGTTTAAGGAGCAGAGTATGTTTAAGAGTTTCCGCGGAGGAATTCACCCTGACGACTGCAAACGCTTTACTGCAGATTGCCCGATTGAAATCATGCCTCTACCTGAAAAAGTTATCATTCCTGTAAGACAGCACATTGGTGCACCTTGCGACCCTATTGTTGCAAAAGGCGACCATGTCAAAACAGGACAAGTTATTGCTTCAAGTGACAGCTACGTATCCAGCCTTGTTCATGCCTCTATTTCAGGAACAATTCTAGATATTGGCGATTACCCTCACCCCGTTTACGGCAAATGTCTTTCAATTGTGATTGAAAGTGACGGTCAAGATGAATGGGTTGAAAACGTTCCGAACAAAGTTGATTGGACCAAATTGGATCAAGAAACGATTCTAAAAAAAATACGTGATGCTGGTATCGTCGGCATGGGCGGTGCGACATTCCCTACCCATGTAAAATTGGCGCCACCATCAGACAAATCCATCGATACCTTCATTTTGAATGCTGCAGAATGTGAGCCTTATCTCACCGCTGACCACCGTATGATGATTGAATATGCTGATCGCATCATTGCAGGTATTCAAATTGTTACCAAGGTTATTGGCGCAAAAAAAGCTTACATCGGCATAGAAGACAACAAGCCTGATGCCATTCAGTCTATGAAACAAGCTTGTGTTGGTACAGACATTCAAGTTGCTGTGGTTCCTGCAAAATACCCACAAGGTTCTGAAAAAATGTTGATCAAAGTTATTACAGGCAACGAGGTTCCTCCTGGGAAATTACCCATGGATGTAGGCGTAGTGGTTCAAAATGTTGGAACTATTATTGCAATCAGCGATGGGGTTACTCAGGATCTTCCGTTGATCGAAAGAGTTACAACGATTAGCGGCGGTGCCATTCAAACGCCTAAAAACGTGATGATTCGTGTGGGTACAAGTTTTAAAGACGTTATTGATTACTGTGGCGGCTATAAAGTTGAACCTAAAAAAATTATCATGGGTGGTCCTATGATGGGCTTTGCTCAGTCTGACCTCAGCGTTGCAGTCATTAAAGGTGTTTCTGGTATTTTGGCATTAACGGATCGTGAAGTTTACGTTGGAAGACCTAAAGCTTGTATACGATGTGGCAAATGTGTTGAAGCTTGCCCTCATGGTTTGATGCCTGCTATGTTTGCTATTCTAGGCGAAAAAGGATTATTTATGGAAGCCAAAGACGATTTCCACCTACTAGATTGTGCTGAATGTGGCAGCTGTGTATTTGTCTGCCCTGCGAAGAGAGATATTGTACAACACGTTAGAATTTCAAAAGCGAGAGTTTCTGCTGCCAATACGGCAAAAAAACAAGGAGGCGACAATGAGCGAAAATAATTCTTTTGACCCACAAAAATTTACCGTTTCGCCTTCTCCTCATTTAAGATCTACGGATTCTGTAGAGAAAATTATGTGGACGGTTAATTTAACTTTGCTTCCCGCTGCCATTTTTGGAGTTTTCTATTTTGGCATGCCTGCACTTGTAAACATTGTTGTGAGTATTCTTACTGCGTTAATTTCAGAAGTCGTTGTGTTAAAGATTCGCAAAAAAGATATTGCCATTACTGATGGCAGTGCTTTCTTAACGGGTCTCCTTCTAGCAATGTGTCTGCCCCCGAATATTCCTTGGTATATGACTGCAATCGGTTCTGCTATTGCTATTGTCATTGCCAAACATTCTATGGGTGGCCTAGGGTTTAACATTTTTAACCCTGCACATATTGGTAGAGCAGCACTGATGGTTTCTTGGCCTGTTGCGATGACCACTTGGACGAAAATGCAAACTGCTGTCCCAGATGTGGTTTCTACAGCGACACCTTTAAACATATTGAAACAGCAAGGTTACTCACAACTCATCGAAACATTCGGTTCAGCTCCAAACATGTATAAAGCCCTTTTCTTTGGTTTTAGAAATGGCAGTATTGGTGAAACTTCAACTATACTGCTGGTATTAGGCGGACTCTTTCTCATTTATAAAAAATACGTCAACTGGGAAGTTCCAGTGGTTATGATTGGAACTGTCGGCTTGATGACTTGGATTTTTGGACCTAATGGCTATTTCACAGGCGATCCCATCTTCCACATGATGGCGGGTGGTCTTATTATTGGCGCATTCTTCATGGCGACAGATATGGTCACAATTCCACTGACTAAGAAGGGGCAAATTGTCTTTGCTTTAGGCTGTGGTCTGATTACTTCTCTCATTCGTCTCAAAGGCGGTTACCCTGAAGGTGTCTGTTACTCTATTCTATTAATGAACAGCGTTTCACCGTTGATTGACCGTCTCATGCCACCAAAACGATTTGGAACAGGAGGTAAATAATATGTCTGGACATGTTGAAAAACAATACAACGTTATAGAGATTGCAATGAATCTATTCTTTGCTTGCCTCGTTTCAGGTGTCATTTTGGCTGCGACTTACTATTTCACGGCACCGATTGCTATTGAAAAAGCTGAAATCATTAAAAACGAAACCATGCAATCTTTGGTAAAAGATGCCGACAAATTTGTTCCTGTAAAAGGCAAATTGGATTGGTATGAGGCACAAAAATCTGGGAAAGCCATTGCTTACGTGGTTCCTGCAGACAGCAAAGGTTTTGGCGGTGAAATCAAAATGTTGGTTGCTGTCGATATGAAAGGTAAAATTATCGACTATGATATTTTAAAACATAACGAAACCCCTGGTTTAGGTGATAATGCCAACAAAGAACCTTTTAAAGAAAATATCATCGGTAAAGATGACACTAAATTAGAAGTCACTAAAGACCCCGCAGAGAAAGATTTAGTTCAAGCTATGACAGGTGCCACCATCAGCTCAAAAGCGGTTGTAAAAGGCATCAAAGAAGCTGAACTGGAAGTAAAAGACTTTGAGGGGGTGCATTAGGTTGAAAGAACTATGGAATATTTACAAAAAGGGTATTTTTGCAGAAAACCCAATTTTTGTATTAGCGCTGAGCCTTTGCCCTGCACTGGCTGTAACGACAACTGCACTTAATGCCCTCACAATGGGATTATCTGTACTCTTTGTTATTACAATGAACAACACAGTTGTATCTATTACAAGAAAATGGGTTAACCCAAAAGTAAGGGTACCTGTTTATATCACTTCCATTGCAACGATTGTTACTTTACTTCAACTGTTGCTTCAAGCTTTTGCCCCTGCCCTTTATAAGTCATTAGGGATTTATTTGGCTTTGGTCGTTGTTTTCGCTATCATTTTAGCCAGAGCAGAAGTTTTTGCATCTAAAAATAAAGTACTGCCTTCTTTCTTAGATGGTCTTGGAATGGGCACTGGTTTTACTGTAGCGATGCTCTCTATTGGTATTATCAGAGAATTATTTGGCATGGGCACTATTTTCGGATATCAAATCATGTGGTCATCTTATAACCCTGCTTTGATTATGATTTTACCTCCTGGCGCATTTATTCTCATTGGCTATATGGTTGGTGGCGTTAAAATACTTCTTAAGCGCTCCGAGGAAAAAGAAGCTGAGAAAGCGAGAGAAGGAGGATCTGTAGCATGAAGGAATACATGTTGCTGTTTATAAGTTCAGTTTTAGTCAATAACTTCGTATTAACGAGATTCTTAGGTTTATGTATATTTTTCGGCGTTTCAAACAATTTGAACGCTTCTATTGGTATGGGGATGGCAGTTACTTCTGTTATGACCTTAAGTTCAATACTAGCTTGGGTCGTTTATAACTTTGTGCTTTTGCCCTTCCACTTAACTTTCTTAACCACACTTGTCTTCGTATTGCTCATTGCCAGCTTTGTTCAGTTGCTAGAAATGATCATAAAAAAACAAGCCCCTGCCCTTTACAATATGTGGGGAATCTACTTACTTCTTATTGCAACAAACTGCGTCGTTTTAGGTGTTCCTCTCATCAATGCGGATAATGGCTTCCCACTTGTTAAAAGTATCGTTCACGCATTTGGTTCCGGCGTAGGGTTTGCCCTTGCAATGGTTCTCATGGCAAGCTTAAGAGAGAAACTTCGCTATGCAGATGTTCCTGGCCCTCTTGAAGGTCTCGGCATTGCTTTTATTTTAGCGGGCATGTTGTCGCTTTCATTCCTCGGTTTTTCTGGAATGATTGCGGTATAGCAAAGGGAGGAAAAAAATGTTAACTACTGCTTTAATGGTAATCCTCGTCATGGGGATTGTGGGCTTGTCCTTTGGATTTATATTAGCCTACGCCAATAAAAAATTTGCAATTGAAGTGAATCCGCTGATTCATATTGTTGAAGATGTTCTGCCAAAAGGTCAGTGTGGCGCTTGCGGTTATGCAGGTTGTATGGCATACGCAGAAGCTGTTGTTCTAGATCCAGCAGTCGCTCCAAATCTCTGTATTCCTGGTAAAGCACCTATCGCGAAGTTGGTGGGTGAATTAACTGGAAAATCCGCACCCGATATGGAACCACGAATGGCTCATATTAAATGCGCTGGCACATTAGATTTGTCAGAAAGAAAATACTATTATGCAGGCCTTGAAGATTGTGCTGCTGCTTCACTCCTCCACAACGGACCAAAAGGCTGTGAGAATGGTTGTATTGGTTTTGGGAGTTGCGCGTCAGGTTGTCCTTTTGATGCCCTTACAATGGGCGCTGATGGCTTACCAAAGGTAGATCCTGTTAAATGTACAGGTTGTGGCAAATGCGAAACCCTTTGTCCTAAACATGTCATTCAAATGATTCCTATCGGTTTCCACGTTGCAGTCAACTGCAATAACAAGGAAAAAGGCGCTGTGGCAAGAAAACACTGTCAAGTGGCTTGTATCGGTTGCAGCCTTTGTCAGAAAAATTGCCCTCATGGCGCAATCAACATGGATAGTTCATTGGCATTAGTCGATGCAAGCATTTGCATGGAGTTATGTAATGAAGCTACCTGCGTTGCTAAATGCCCTACTAAAGCGATTCAAAATCAGCTCGTCTGATTAAATTTGCTATAACATGAAAAGAGCACCTTTCAGATTGTCGTCTGATAGGTGCTCTTTTGATTTGATTTTATTTGAGGTTGAATGAACCCTATTTAATTTAATAATTTTAACGCATGATTGTTATCACATTATTCCTTCAACATACGCATCCCAAAAGCTCCGACCATACATAATACAAACAGCAAAGGCCAAAGCATAGGTAAACCGAAAAGATCTGTATAGAGACCCATGCCCGAGGTAGCAATCACTGTTCCTGAGGCAAAGAAGAAGGTGGTGACTGCACTGATTCTCGCTCTGAAGTTCTCAGGGGAACGATTTGCCAAATAAACACCAAAGCTTGTAGAGAGCATGATTTCACCAATGGACCAAATCAAAGTGGACACCATGTACCAAGCCATGCTGTCAATCATGCCAATCATACCAAAGCCCACAGCGTAGAGAACACCGCTAATAGCAATAATATTGTTAGGCTTAATATGGCGCATCATATGATTGAGAGGCAAGGTTAGAGCAACCACCGTAATGGCATTCAAACTCATTAAATAACCAAAGTATTTAGCACCGTTGGTACCAAACTGGCTATTGAGCTGAACTGGCAATCCAAAAGTATGCTGACCATAAGCGATGCTGAACAAGACGTTGAGAAGAAGGAAAACCAGTATTTCAGGTCGTTTCAACAAAACGCTGAGCAGACTGCCCTTTTCTGCTTTTTCAAGACCGTTGGATGGAGCATTTCCAGAACTGGATTTTGCATTTTCCAGCATTAAGTCATTTTTCGAAGACTCCGGTTTGGATTCTTTGATTTGTGTTAAGACCAGCAACACAGCCGCAAAAGAAGTCAGTGCATCGCCAATAAATAACAGTGGCAAGAAGTGATTAAAAAGAAAACCTGCCACTAAGGGACCAAAGGCCACGCCCAAATTTATTCCCAAATAGGAAAGTGAAAAACCAGCCTGTCTTTTCTCAGGCGGCAAAACATCTGTAATGATAGCACTGAGAATAGGCCGTATGCCACCACTAAAAAAGGCTGACATAATAATCAAAACCACCATCAATTTTGAGGTTGGTATAAAGCCGCAAATCAATAGCAACACCGCTGAACTGGTTTGAAAAATCAAATAGATGTTTTTTCTTCCAAAATGGTCAGAAAGCTTGCCTCCTGTCATAGCCCCTGGAATAACCGCAAGAGCGCAAAGGGTTACAATAAGCCCTGCCCGTGTCATGGAAAATCCCAGCTTGTTGACCAATAGCATGGTCAAAAACGGAACGACAAAATCCCCAAACCGATTGACCACCTGAACAAAGAATAAGACATAAATTGTTTTAGGCAGTCCTTTGTATGTGTCTATCAGTCCCATGCCACGCTCCTCTACTTGTCGTAGATGCAAACCTCATCGATTCCATCTATTTCAGAAATTCTCACTTTGACAATCTCTTTTGTGGATGTAGGCACATTTTTTCCAACGTAGTCTGCCCGAATAGGAAGTTCTCTGTGCCCTCTATCTACCAAAACAGCCAACTGTATAGTCTTTGGTCTGCCAAAGTCCATAACCGCGTCAAGAGCTGCTCTTACAGTTCTGCCCGTATAAATCACATCGTCCACCAAAATAACATGCTGACTGGAAAGATCAAAGGGAATATCACTGCCGTTGATGATTGGATTGTCCCCTACTGTGGTTAAATCGTCACGGTACATGGTAATATCGATTTGACCCACTCGAACAGTTTTACCTTCAATTTCACAGATTTTGTCTGCAATTCGATTGGCAATAGGATAACCTCTAGACAAAATACCTACCAGTACAATATTGTCGACACCCTTATTCTTTTCGATGATTTCATGAGCCAGACGGGTGATTGATCTTCCAATCGCTTTATCGTCTAAAATCTTAGCTTTAAAATCCATTACAATTCTCCTTCCAGTTTATCTAATATTTTTTGGAAATAAGCAGGCAGTTCGCTGGTAAATCTCATAAATTCTCCGGTGACAGGATGGGTGAACCCAAGACTTGCAGCGTGTAACAGTTGTCCGTCGTGCTTAAGTTTTGCACTAGGACTTCCATATAGAGGATCTCCCACAATAGGATAACCGATGTGCTGTAAATGTACCCTTATTTGATGGGTTCGCCCCGTTTCTAACTGACATTTCACTAATGTATAGTTATGGTATCTCTTAACGATTTCAAAATGGGTAATAGCTTCACGCCCTTCTCTTGAAACCGCCATTTTTAAACGGTTTTTTGTTGACCGAGCCAAAAATGTTTTAATAACACCACTTTCATTTTTCATTTCACCAACAACCAATGCATAATAAATCCGTTCTGACTTATAGGCTTTTAACTCTTCTGCAAGGGCTCTGTGCGCCAAATCTGTCTTAGCAATCATTAACAGTCCCGACGTATCTTTGTCGATTCTATGGACTATGCCTGGGCGTATGATGCCATTAATGGTAGACAGTTGATCTTTGCAATGATACAGCAAGGCATTGACCAAAGTTCCTGAATAGTTTCCCGGTGCTGGGTGCACCACCATTCCCTGAGATTTGTTGACGACAATCACTTGATCGTCTTCATAAACAATCTCAATAGGGATATTTTCAGCCTCAGCCGCCAATTTTTCAGGTTTTGGAATGGTCAAAACTACTAGATCATTTTCTTTTAACTGATGTTTTTTCACATCGTTGGTTTTGCCATTGACGCTGACACGACCTTCTTTGATTAATTTTTGTATATAGCTTCGAGAGAGTCCCTCGACAATTTGACTTAAATAAACATCCAGACGGGTGCCTGGGGCGTCATCATAAAGGAATTCAATAGTTTCCTCATTCAATTCTTGCATGTTCTCTGGGTTCACTATTGACCTCCTAAGGCAATTGGGGTAATTCTACAGCAATAGACGACAAAACTTGTCGTTAATTGGGCGACAAAACTTGTCGTTAATTGGGCGACAAAACTTGTCGCTTTGGGACTGGTACCAAAAACAGAAGTGAAGAGGAAAAATCCTCTTCACTTCTATTTTACGAATCTTAAGCTCTTTTTTCAACGAAAAGTTTCACGTTGCATCCGTTGAGTTCAAATTCTTCATAAGGTTTATCTGCTCCAGTTGTCAACGACACTGTTAAGGTTTCTCCCATGATATATTCTCTGTGGGCTTCAATGCCCTTTTCAAAGGCCTCTTCACATTCATAGTAAACATTGATTTCGTCAAGGACTTGGAAGTCTGCCGCTTTTCTCATTTGTTGAATTCTTGAGATCATCTCTCTTGCATAACCTTCATGAATCAACTCTTCTGTCAAAGTGGTATCCAAGATCACAAAGAGGTTGTTTTCAAGGCTTACTGTAAAACCTTCTTTTGCTGAAATATTCACCAAAACATTTTCTTTGTTAATTTCAAAAGCTTCGCCGTCAAGGTCTAAGGTTAACACTTCGCCGTTGTCCACTTTTGGCGCCGCTACTGCTGGATCAAGTTCAGCCAATTTCTTGCCGAACAGACCCATTTTTTGACCAAGTACAGGACCTAGAGTTTTGAAGTTTGGCTTGAGGGAGAAGTTCATGTATTCCCCTAAGTCATTGGTAAATACTACATTTTTAACGTTCAACTCTTCTTCAATCAAGTCTACCAAGTCAGAGATCAAAGACTGGTATTTTCCATCGATGACAACTTGATGAATCGGTTGTCTTACTTTAATTTTAACCGTTTCTCTAGCGCCGCGACCCAGGGTTACCAAATCACGAATCAAGTCCATACGCTCTTCTACACGGCTGTCGATCAAGTTTTGATCTGCCTTAGGGTAATCTGCCAAGTGAACCGATTCTTCCCCTGTAAGATTTCTGAAGATTTCTTCTGTCATATAAGGTGCAAATGGTGCCGCCAATTTACATACAGCTACCAATACTTCATAAGTGGTGTTGTAAACCGCTTTTTTATCTTCTGTTAATTCATTGCCCCAGAATCTTCTTCTAGAACGTCTGATATACCAGTTAGACAAGTCTTCGTTGACGAATTCTTGAATCTTACGAACGGCTTTCATGGTATCATAAACATCCATTTCCGCAGTTACGTCATGAATGAGGACGTTTAATTTTGAAAGCATCCAGCGGTCAAGCTCAGGTCTGTCTTCTGGTTTAACAAAGAAGTCAGTGGCCTTGATTTGATCTGTGTTGGCGTAAAGGGTAAAGAAGTTGTAGACGTTTTTGAAAGTTCTGAAGAACTTGCTGTCCACTTCTTTAAGGCCTTCTTCATCGAACTTCGTTGGCATCCAAGCTGGAGAAACATAGTATAAGTACCATCTGACAACGTCTGCACCGTATTGGTCAAACATGGCAAATGAATCTACTGTATTGCCTCTAGACTTAGACATTTTCTTGCCTTCTTTGTCTAAGATTAAGTCATTGACCAAGACATTTTTATAAGGGGCTTTGCCCATGACAAAAGTAGAAATCGCCAATAATGAATAGAACCAGCCTCTTGTTTGGTCAATCCCTTCACAGATAAAGTCTGCTGGGAACAATTGATCAAAGATCTCTTTGTTTTCAAATGGATAGTGGTGTTGTGCAAATGGCATTGCCCCACTGTCAAACCAACAGTCAATAACGTCAAGGACTCTAGTCATAGTGCCGCCGCACTTGTCACATTTCAAATGAATATCGTCTACATACGGTCTGTGAAGTTCAACTGTAGCAGGATCGATATTTTCGATGGCACGGTCTGCCAATTCTTGTTTTGAAGCTACCGTGTCCATATGACCGCAATCACAACGCCAAATATTTAGTGGTGTGCCCCAGTAACGGCTTCTTGAAATAGCCCAGTCGTTGACGTTTTCAAGCCAGTTGCCAAAACGTTTTTCTCCGACATAAGGTGGGAACCAGTTGACTTCATTGTTGTTGGCTACCAATTGATCCTTAAGTTTAGTCATTTCAATATACCAGCTTGGTTTAGCATAGTATAGAAGTGGTGTTTTACATCTCCAACAGTGTGGGTAGTTGTGTTCCATGGTTTGCTTTCTGTAAAGCTTGCCATTTTCTTTTAACCAGTCGATGATTTCAGGGTCCGCATCCATAACGAATTTCCCTTCCCAAGGAGTTGTGGTGTATTTACCCATTTCATCTACTGGTTGAAGTACAGGAAGATTGTATCTCATGCCAGTGTTGTAGTCGTCTTCACCAAAGGCAGGTGCTGTATGGACAATACCAGTACCATCATCCGTAGTGACATAATCTGCACAAGTGACGATGAAGGCTTTCTTCTCTGCATGGACGAAAGGCATGAGTTGCTCGTATTCCATATATTCCAAATCTTTACCAGTCATTTCTTCGAGAACTTCATACTCTTTACCAAGCACTCTTGGAGCTAAGTTCTTCTCAAGGTAGTACACTTCATCGTTTTCTCTGACTTTGATATAAGTTTCCTTAGGGTTCACCGTCAAAGCAACGTTAGAAGCCAATGTCCAAGGTGTTGTCGTCCAAACGAGGAAGTACTCGTCTACGTCTTTACGCTTGAATTTTACAAAGACAGTAGCTGTCTTGATTTCTTGATAGCCTTGTGCTACTTCATGAGAAGCAAGTCCAGTACCGCAACGTGTGCAGTAAGGTAAAATTTTGTGACCCTCATAAATATAGCCTTCTTTAAAGAATTTGTTCAATATCCACCAAACAGATTCAATGTAGTTGTTGTCTAAAGTGATATAAGGATTGTCTAAGTCGATCAAATAAGCCATACGCTTTGTTTGCTCACGCCAAACACCCTCATATTCAAAGACCGAGCTTCTACACTGATCATTGAAGGCTTCAATGCCGTAGCTTTCGATGGCTTGTTTGCTGTCGAGGTTAAGGCGCTTTTCCACTTCAATTTCAACAGGAAGGCCGTGTGTGTCCCAACCTGCTTTACGCTTCACTTGGTAACCTTGCATAGATTTATATCGGCAAACCCCATCTTTTAAGGCTCTAGCAATAACGTGGTGAATTCCAGGGCGGCCATTTGCCGTTGGAGGGCCATCATAGAAGATAAAGCTTGGTTTTCCTTCTCTTGATTCAATGCTTGCATTTAATAAGTCAATTTGCTCCCAGTGATTTCTCACAGCTTCTTCAATAACAGGCATAGTGCCTTTGTTTAGCTCTTTGTAACTCATACAATCACTCCTTTATGTTTTTTTCATCGTTTTAGCTCATTGGGTTGTTTCAAAAAACAAAAATCCCTGAGCTTAAAATAGCTCAGGGACGAAAATACATTTCCGCGGTACCACCCGACTTGCATGACAATCGTTAATAACTTATTGTCACACCACTCAAAGACTTTAACGGCGTCAACCGATCGAGACTACTTTGTTTCACCTCGACAGCTCCAGGCTGATCTTCACGTCTATCGCTTCTATTGGCTCTCACCCTTGCGCCAACTCTCTGAAACCGCTTTACACGTTACTCTTCCCATCACAGCTTTTTCTTGTTCTCCACCAATAAGGGGTGAACAATTTCAATTAAGCAAAATTATAACGGAATTTATAGGGGTCGTCAACACATTTTCTGAATCCTGATTTTAATGCGGTCTTTTTTAGATTGCCCTTCAATGGCGCTGAGAATCAATCGCCCCTTCCCTCTGCAGGCAATTAAATCGCCTTCAGAAAGCAAATGAGCAGGTCTGTCTTCAGGCAGATGGTTGATTTTCACCTTATCGGATTGAATTAATTCCATTGCTGTACTTCTTGAAAGATTGAACCCCGCCGCTAAAACCGCGTCTAGTCTTAGACTTGGAACGGTCTTAAACTGTTCTTCCATTTCAACCTGAGGTCTTGCATAAGCACTTAGAGGTCGCGTTTCAGTCGTTACGCTGTATCTGCCTATTTTTTCAAGCTGTCCGCTGATATAAGCCGCCAGCTCTGAGTCGCAAATGATTTGAATCTCATCCCCTGCAATAGACAAATCTCCAATGCGATTGCGTTTAAACCCTAAGGACATGAGTGCTCCTAGAACATCTCTATGAGTCAGTTCAAAGGTTTTAGCCGTCACATGAGCCACAATCAGTTCCATTGGAAAATCTTCTGTTTCTAAGGTCGAATAGCTAGGCGATAAGCCTATCATTTGATACTCCGCATCCTCATAGCCGCCAAATGAGGTCATGTGAAGATCTTCATGACATTTCCAGAATAGTTTTTCACAAATATCACGCTCTAAAGGGCTTAAAAAAGCGGTAAAAACCTGTTCATGGTATTTACCGCTTTGCATGACTTTGTCTAAAAATTTGGCTGCCACCACTCTCAGTTCTGGATCACTGATAGAGGATAGCAATTCTCTTTTAATCATAAGTACATAATGACCATTTTCTTAAGAAATTCAATGACCACAAACAACAGGATTGGTGAAAAATCCAATCCGCCTGTAATGCCAATCATGCTCTGAAGCTTTTGGAATGGCGCAAGAAGCGGTTCTGTCACTTCAAACAAGAAACGGACAACAGGATTGCTTAGGTCTTTGATAAACCAAGATAAAACGGCTCTAACCAAAATCATATAAACAATGATATTTAAAAATTGATAAAGTGATTGTTGTAATAAATTCATTTAATTATTCCCTTCTAGAAGTCCACGCAAAAATGCCTTTACTCTCTAAAGCGCTTTTAACGTCTCCGCCGATTTCAACATTGTAAGGTGCTAAAATAAAAATGCCTCTTGAGATTTTTTGAATATGACCGTCCAATGCATAAAGGGCACCGCTACAGAAATCAAAAATCTTTTTGCCTAGATCATTGTCTAAGTCTTCAATATTCAAAATAACTGGCTTTTTGCTTTTTAAACTGTCTACGATGGTCTTAGAATCTTCAAATTCTTTAGGCTGATAAAGAACGACTTCCATTTCGTAGTTCATTCGAGGCATCACATTTGCCGCTGGTGCCATAGATGAAGGTGCCGACGCTCCACTAGATTTCCCAATGTTGACCACTTTACTTTGTGGGGCGCCATATAGCGCTTGAGAGGTACTTTGATTATTGTAATTGGTATAATCGTCAAACTCCTCTTGATCTTCGTAATCATAATCTTCTTCATATTTGTGATCAGTCTCAAGACCCATCATGTTTTTAACTTTGTCTAAAAATTTGTCCGCCATTATAGAACCCCCGCTATTTTGAATAATCTCTGGCGCCAAAAATGCCAGTACCTACTCTGACCATATTTGCGCCTTCTTCTATTGCTATTTCATAGTCGTTTGTCATTCCCATTGATAAATAAGTCATATCTGTCTTATTATACATTGTTTTCTTTAATGTTTCAAAAATATCCTTCATTTCCGAGAAATATTTTCTAAGTCCATCCATATCGTCTGTATGAGGCGCAATGGTCATGAGCCCTTTAATTCTAATATTTGGCAATTCAGATATTTGTTCTACTAACTCGAATATTTCATCTCTTGAAATACCAAATTTAGTTGCTTCTTCCGCCACATTAATCTGAATGAGCACATCCATCATTTTTTCGGCTTTTACACATCGCTTAGAAATTTCTTCTGCTAACTTGTAGCTGTCTACAGAGTGAATTAATGAAACTTTGTCAATAATATATTTGACCTTATTCGTTTGAAGGTGCCCAATTAGATGCCATTTCGGTTCATTGACCACATGGTCAAACTTGTCCATGACTTCTTGTACCTTATTTTCACCAATATCTGTAATTCCTAAAGCCATTGCTGCGTTGATGACTTCCAGAGACAAGGTTTTCGTCACTGCAATCAAGGTAATATCTTCAGGTTGACGTCCACTTTTTATGGCTGCATGGGCAATGCGATCTTTTACTTCATTCAGATTTTCTTTAATGTATGTGTACACTTTTGCTGCCTCCTATCTGATGGAATCTCCCGGCCTGATACCTACTGGGTCGATGACCACCTGGCTATTGACGTCCACTGTCTTGATCCGCTTGGGCTCGCCATTTTCAATAATAGTAATATAGCCTGGTTTAATAATAGCATGTTTATCGTCATTTCCCAAAATTTTTATAGGTCTAAAGGTCGCTTTTTTATCTAATCCAACGACATAAACCCCCTGTACGCCATTATAGGTAATGGTTGAGCTGTTTTGAATTTTTAGTCCTTGATAGTTTTCTCGAATGACTCTTACATCCAAAAACCTATTTTGGTAGAACTGATCGTATAGGTCAGTCATTTTTAAAACCAAAACCCCTTTTTTATTGTTTTCAAAGACATCGGTGATTTTTCCTGCGTAAATTTTTTCGTTTATTTCAACACCAATTTCTTTGTTTTTTTCATAAGAATCCATGTCATCTCTCTCAACCAAACACAAGAGGAACCAAGTGCTGTTGTCCACAATCTTTACCATAGGATTACCCGATTGAACTGCAGTCTGTCCCCATTTACCGGGGTTATCTTTACTGGCGAAAACCAGTTCATAGTCGATGTTGTATAGGTTGTCTAAGGTAATGGTGTCTTCGAATCCGTCTGTCTGAAAAGTAACAAGTCCAGATTCAGGACTGCTGAGATCAATTTTTTTGCCAATTTCCAAATCGTTGGCATTTAAGTACGTCTTTTTAAAAGATGACACGCTGTGTTCTAGTAATTCTTGAGACTCAATTAATTTTTGCTTGCGTTCCATTTTTAACTCTAAGTCATTTTGCAGTTCCTTCAACCTCTTAAAATTGGACTGAGCCGAAGCTGCATAGACTTCTTTTCGCAAAACTTCAATTTCTTGATTAACCTTTGTCAAATCTACTTTGACCATTTCATGCGCCGCTTGAGATGTGACTCTTGTAGCGTCAACCTTTTCAGTCATTTTATTGCCTTCAACTAAGATTGAAGCCAGCCGATGGGTTTTCTCAACTTTATCCCCTTCTTTGACAAACCATTCCACTTGTCCGGATACATTTGAATTGACTATGGTCTCTTGCCTAAGCACTACAGCTCTACAAGCTTTTTCCACATCCAAAACGTCATAAATTGCTTTATAGGTCTTCTCACCCGCTAGAACACGCATGACACCTAAAACAATAAGGTATCCAATACCTGCTAAAATCAGGATTGAAAAAGTCAATCGCTTGAAGCTTTTTATCCGCATAAGTTCTCCCTAAAAAAAAGACTACCCCAGGTAGTCTTAGTTGATCCGTTAAAATAGTCTTCCATATTTAGCAACGACTTTCAACTTTTTGATTTGCACAACCTTCAGTTCTACAACCTCGTCTAGTTCAGTGATCATACAGAGGGCACCTATTTTTCTTTTCGCACCGAGCACTGTTCCTTTGATCATTTTGTTGTCTTTTAAATAAACTTTGATTTCGTCTCCAATATTGAGTCGAGTTTTTCCAAGTTTAAAGACTTTGTAGTCAAGACTATCTATGAGGTTTTGAGTTACTTTTTCTGATTTGATGGGTACCTTGAGTTGATTAAAATCCATTTTTTCTTTGACAAATGCAAGAAAATAACCAACGAAACACAGTGATAACGCCATCAACATTAGTTTTTCGATAAAATCAAAATCCATGTCAATCACCATCTTCCTTATACCACTATTATAGGGCAAGGGCTATCATCTGTAAACGAATAGATGTTTACATTTTTGATTCTTCCCAAAAATGTTTAGCGTCCACAGTCTCTTCCATTTCGTGTTTAAGGCTGCGAAGCATTAAATTTCTGACAGAAGTTCTAGCATCGCTGCCTTCATATAATACCCTGTACAATTCTCTTGTAATCGGCATGTCCACGTCGAATTTTTGGGACAAATAATAAGCCGATTTTATAGTATAGTAGCCTTCAACTACCATTCCGATTTCTTTTAAGGCCTCAGGAACAGACATGCCTTGACCCACCAAGATGCCAAATCTTCTGTTTCGACTGTGCATACTGGTACAAGTCACTATCAAATCACCTATGCCTGACAAGCCTTTAAAGGTGTCTACATCCGCGCCCATGATTTTACCCAGTCTTCCTATCTCAGAAATGCCTCTGGTCATGAGAGCGGCTTTAGAATTGTCTCCAAAGCCTAACCCGTCGCTTATACCTGCGCCTAAGGCGATGATGTTTTTAAGGGCACCGCCAAGCTCTACGCCCACCACATCTGGATTGGTATAGATTCTTAGATTTTCGTTGCCAAAAAGGTCTTGGATCAGCTCTGCCGCTTCCTTGTCCACAGAAGATGAAACCAAGGTGGTTGGAATGCCTTTAGACACTTCCTCTGCATGAGAAGGCCCAGACAGTGCCACAAAATTGGCGTCAGGAATGATTTCAAGTACGACCTCAGAAATGCGTTTTAAAGTGTCTACTTCCACGCCTTTAGTGACGTTCACAATCAAAGGCCGAATGCCTGTATATTTTTTTAACTGATAGACAATTTCTCTCACCGATTGAGACGCAACCGCTAAGACGTAAACATTTGCATTTGAAACAGCGGTTTCAAAATTTGAAGTCATGAGAATGGAATCCTTTAAAGTAACACCTGGCAGGTATTTTTGATTCATTCCCGTGGCAGTCATCTCTGCCATTTGAACTTCATTTCTTCCCCAGAGGCTAACTTCATGATTATTTTCAGACAATACTTTAGCCAAGGCGGTTCCCCAGCTGCCTGCACCCAAGACTGCAATTTTCATAAATTCACTTCCCTTTCAATCATGACAAATGCGATTCTTCGTCGATTATAAATTCTTTTCTTTTTTCTCTCTGATAATGAATCGAATTGGTGTGCCTTTAAAGTCAAAGTTTCTTCTCAAATGATTCTCAATATAACGGATGTATGAGAAATGAGCCAATTCTTTGTCATTTACAAAGATAACAAATGTTGGCGGTTTCACAGATGCTTGAGTCATATAGTAAATTTTAAGACGCTTGCCTTTGTCTGTTGGCGGTTGATTCAACATGATAGCTTCATTGAGTACATCGTTTATGGTTCCTGTTGGAATACGTTTAGCCGCTTCTGAAGCAACAAATTTAGATTCTTCAATCATTTTGAAGAGTCTTTGTTTTGTCACAGCTGAGACAAACATGACAGGCGCATAGCTTAAGTAAGCTAATTCTTCTCTGATGACTTTTTCATATTCATTGTAAGTGTGATTGTCTTTGCTGAGCAAGTCCCACTTGTTAACCACAATAATAACCGCTTTTCCCGCTTCGTGGGCATAACCCGCTACACGTTTATCCTGTTCAGTGACGCCACTTTCTGCATCAATGATCATCAAACAGACGTCTGAGCGATCAATCGCCGCCAAAGTACGGATCATACTGTATTTTTCAATGTTGTCATCAATTCTGCTTTTTCTTCTCAGTCCAGCAGTATCGATTAATACATAATTGTCACCTTGATAAGTGAACGGTGTATCGATGGCGTCTCTCGTTGTTCCAGCAATCTCGCTAACAATAACTCTTTGCTCTCCTAAGATTGCATTGATAATTGACGATTTGCCTGCGTTTGGCTTTCCGATGACGGCAATTTTGATAACATCTTCATCGTAGTCATTATCTAAGTTATCAGGGAAGTTTTTAACGACTTCGTCTAAAAGATCGCCTAAATTCAGACCGTTGACGGAAGAGATCATGATAGGTTCACCAAGACCTAAGTTGTAATAATCATAGAAGTGGTCAGGCATTTTGAAATGGTCAATTTTATTGAGGGTCAAAATGACTGGCTTTTTTGACTTCATCAGCATAAGGGCAATTTCTTCATCCCCTGAAGTATAGCTGGTTTTTCCGTCTAACATGAAGATGATGACGTCTGCTGTATCAATGGCAATTTGAGCTTGTTCACGCATTTTAGTCATAATAATATCGCCATTATGTGGCTCAATACCACCTGTGTCAATCAACGTGAACTTATAGTTAAGCCATTCACAATCCACATAAATTCTGTCTCTTGTAACGCCAGGTGTATCTTCGACGATTGAAATTCTCTCGCCTGCAATTTTATTAAAAAACGTAGATTTGCCTACATTAGGTCTTCCTACGACCGCAACAACGGGTTTTCTCATAACGTGTTCCTCCTATAGGTTTAGATTGAGCAATTAAGCTTGATCTTTGAGCGCTTTGATCATTTGCTTCACGTAGACATAACCATCTACCTCAGCAATCAATACCTTTTTACCCAAATGTTTCGACAACGACTCTAGGGTCGTGTCATCTAAAAAGATATCTTCGTCCGCTTTCATCATGGATCTAGGAATAATCACAAAATCGCCTAAAGTTACGTTTTTGCTTTGCTCTAAGATATCCTGTCCGACAATAAGTCCAGACACGGTAATGGATGTTCCAAAAAAGTGATTGTCTATTTTAACAACTTCCGTTTGAAGGGGAAGCCGTTCACTGACTTTCTGTACCATTTCGTTCATGAAAGCGTATGCGGAATGCCCTGTAAACAGGGTAGCAGTTTTGGGTGGCAGTTCTTTGAGCTTGCCCCCTAAATCGTTTAACGCGTCTTCTAGTTCAGAACTGAATTTACGCATCAAACCAACGCCATTTTCCAGTTGTACAAATCCCTCGTAATCATCAAACTCGGGGATTTCTTGATCTGCCATGACATAAAATTCATCTGATAAAAAGGCAAACCTTGTGTCCAGTGTTTCTAAAAACTTTTCTTGTAAAGCGTGAACCTGAGCTATCACCTCAGCAGATTCTTTTTTTGTGAATCCTCTCAAAGGTGCTAAACCTTTTCTGTGTTTCGTCAACCCTACTGGAACGATGGCAACGCTTGAAAGGTTTGGATATAGCTCAGCCAAGTCTCCCAAGGTTCGTTCAAGTTCCGCACCATCATTTTCTTCAGGACAAAGAACAATCTGAGCATTCACTTCAATCCGATTGTCTGCCAAGAGCTTTAAGCGCTCCATAATGGCGCCTGCAAATCGGTTGCCCAGCATTTTAACTCTGAGTTCAGGATTAGTCGTGTGTACCGATACATTGATGGGACTGATGCGGTACTCAATCATCCGCTTGAGATCGTCTTCAGTCACATTGGTAAGGGTGACAAAATTACCCTGTAAGAAAGAAAGACGAGAATCGTCATCTTTAAAATAAAGGGTTTCTCGCATGCCCTCAGGTAGCTGATCTATAAAGCAAAAACTGCACTTATTGCGGCAGGATTTGGCTTCGTCCATAATGGGATTTTCAAATTCCAGTCCAATGTCGTCATAAAACTCTTTGCTAATTTTATGGGTGAAAGTGTTACCGTCTGGTTTTTTGATGACCAGTTCAATCTGTTCATCTGCAGTGAGGAAAATAAAGTCAATAATATCCTCGACTGCTCTGCCATTGATAGACACCAGCTCGTCACCCACTTGAATATCTAGGGACTGAGCAATAGAATCTTCCATGACTGTCGATATTCTATTTTTGACTTCTCGCTTCAAACAAACTTCCATAGCACACCATACCTTTTCCCTAAATATTATAACATCATGAATGCCGCCATTCGCCCCGTGTTTCCCTTTTCTCTTCTATGAGAAAAATAGAGTTCAGGTTGACACAAAGTACAGTCGGCTGAAATTTCAATTTGATTTTCTAACAATCCAATTCCTAATAAATCTTTTTGGATGATAGCTTTCATATCCATCCTATAGTGACCTGGACGGGTGTCTTCAAAACAGTCCAAATGATTTGGAAATTCAGAAAATACCGTAGGATCCACTTCGTAACAGCATTTACCCGCTGAAGGGCCAATGACTACAATGAGGTCTACTAAATTGCTCCCAAATTGAGAAACCATAAATTGGGCTCCACTAACAGCAATTTTAAGGGCTGTTCCTTTCCAACCACTGTGAACCATGCCACAAGCCTGCTTTTTAGGATCATAGAAGTACACCGGGGTACAGTCCGCATAAAAGGTCATGAGCAGATAGCCCTTTTTATTGGTAAAAACCCCATCGGTCTTTGGTTGAACATAGACTGGAAGTTCATCTTTCAAAAATTCACTTTCCGAGTTAGGCGTCTGCTTTACTGGGTCAAAATTCACTAAATGATTCGAATGAACTTGTTCTGTACAAACTAAGGCCTTCACTTCTCTTTCAAGACTCAGATTTTCAATCAGATGCTTTACATTCTGCCAAGCTTGTTCTCTGTAATGGCATGACAAAATACCCATATGTTGATTTCCAAATGGCAGTTCTGCAATACCACCGTTTTTATAAGTAAATCCATGAATCAACTCAGGGTGATCCTTTAACTTCTCAAATGTTTTAAAAGACATATACATTACCTATGCTTTTCAGCAAGTAGCTTTGTCAATTCGTCGATAAAGGAATCTATATCCTTAAATTGACGGTAAACAGAGGCAAACCGCACATAAGCCACTTCGTCTAATTCTTTTAAGGCGTTCATGATCATTTCTCCAATCAGTTTTGAAGGGACTTCCTTATCAAGATTGTTATTCAAATAGGTTTCAACACGATCCACCAACTGTTCAATTTGCTCTAAACTGACGGGTCTTTTCTCACAAGCTCTGATTAATCCGTTTAGCACTTTATTGCGATTGAAAGATTCTCGGGTGCCGTCTTTTTTGACGACAATCAGAGGGATTTCTTCTATTTTTTCATAAGTCGTAAACCGATTTTTGCATGAAATGCATTCTCTTCTACGTCTAATTGCGCTGCCTTCTTCTGTCGAGCGTGTATCAATAACCTTAGATTCTTCAAAATGGCAAAATGGACAATGCAAGTTAATCGCCTCCCCTTTAACTGACAAAAAACCACCTGAAACAGGTGGTTGAATTTGCCTATCTTTTCTTTCTTAAAAATGTCGGAATATCGTATTCAGTCGCGTCTGAATGATCTACAGCCTCAGCTACCGGCTCTACTGCAACTTGCTCTTGAACCTCATGTTCTTGAACGGCCGCTTGCACGACAGGTGGCACTGTTGCTGTTGGAACCGCTTGACTCACTGCAGGTGCAACAGGAACTGTTTCTACATGGTCTTCAAAACCAGTGGCGATAACAGTGATTCTGATTTCATCTTTGAGAGATTCGTCTATCACTGCGCCGAAGATGATGTTCGCTTCCATGTCTGCAGCTTCTTGAACAATTGCAGCCGCTTCATTAATTTCGTATAATCCAAGGCTTGGGCCTCCTGTAATATTTAAGAGGACACCTTTTGCGCCGTTAATTGTAGTCTCTAAAAGTGGTGAATGAATGGCTTGTTTAGCTGCATCAATGGCACGGTTCTCTCCACTGGCATGACCAACACCCATATGTGCCAATCCTCTTTCGTGCATGATGGTCTTAACATCTGCAAAGTCAAGATTGACAAGACCAGGAATAGCGATTAAGTCTGAAATACCTTGAACGCCTTGGCGAAGTACATCGTCAGCAATTTTGAAGGCATCTACAATGGATGTTCTCTTTTCAACGACTTGCAACAGTCGATCATTGGGAATAGTAACCAGAGTATCTACTCTTTTTCTTAGTTCCTCTATCCCTTTATCTGCGTGCATCATACGTCTTCTGCCTTCAAAAGTAAAAGGCTTTGTGACGACACCAACAGTTAAAATACCCATTTCTTTAGCAATTTGCGCAACAATAGGTGCTGCCCCTGTACCTGTACCGCCACCCATGCCTGCAGTAACGAAAACCATATCTGCACCTTGAAGTGCCTGATAAACGTCATCTCTGCTTTCTTCAGCAGCTTTGCTTCCAATTTCAGGATTAGCGCCAGCGCCGAGGCCGCGAGTTAATTTTTCTCCAATTTGGATCTTGTACTCTGCTTTTGAATTATATAATGCCTGCTTGTCTGTATTGATTGCAATAAATTGAATGCCCTTTAAGCTTGCTTCAATCATTCTATTAACCGCATTGTTTCCGCCGCCACCGACACCGACAACCTTAATCTGTGCAAACTGCTCCGTATCCATATCAAATTCCAACACGAGTATGACCCCCTTAGTATGACTTTGTATCTTAGCGAATAATATTCGTTCTAAAAAAACCTAAATATCTACAAGTACCTTAATATATAATACCATAATCAAGTAGTGCTTAGAAGTAGTTATATTCAAGATTTTTACACAAAATCGATTTATACCTCAGTTTTTTTTCTATTTTTTCGATATTCGTCTATAAATTGACGTCTGATGATGGCTAAGTTGTTAAAAAGTCTGACTCCGAAGGCAAAAACAGCCGCGTAATAAATGGGAACCCCAAGGTTATCACCAATATAAGCTAGAAAAGCAGCTAAAATTGCATTTGTAAAAAAACCAGTCAAGAAAATCAATGGATCAAATTTATTGTCGAGGGAAGAACGTACAGCACCGAAGACGGAGTCAATTGCTGCAAGAATTGCTACAGAAAAATACACTGAGTAACTGGTCGTAATAGTTAAGGGAATTAGAAATCCCACAGCTAACCCGACGATGATGCCTAGTATCGCTACAATCATTTGCTTACTTCCTCCTCATTCTTTAAGTACACCGGTTCATTGATCCTTGTATAAGCAGGAATTTCAATGCTGACACTGGTATTGGTCTCTACAAAAATTCCCATATCTCTTAATATATTGGCATAACCGTTAGGGCCGTCTACGACTTCCAACAAACGACTTTTATCTCCTATCGCTCGGATGATAAAGGGTTGGGCAAAAACCTGATCGTTAATGCGAATGGTCGGCCCTGTGCAGTACATTTCTGTCTTAGAAAGCAAAATTCTCTGGTTATTAATGCTGATAGCTTCTGCACCCGCAGCTCTTATATCTCCAATCAGAGCTCGCATGTCATAGTCATGGACAATCAGATCGTTGGGATTTTCATTTTCTCCAAGTTCTCTGTCTGCGTCAGTGACAATAACAACAATTCCAGGCCCTTCAAGATTGGTAAGCCCCGCAAAAGTCTTATATTGATTAACATTTTCTTCTAAGATTGATTCCAGATTGCCACCCGTTTGAGCACTTTCATACTCTTTTTCCTTCGCTTCCAATTCCTTTTGTTTTTCTCTGAGTTGTTCAATTTCAACCGTTTCTTTCAAAATAGTACTTTGTAAATTGTTAATGTCCGTAAATTGGACATATTTATATCCCATCTGAGACAGCCTTAACTGCATGGCAATTAACATACCTAAGATGACCATGAGTATGACAATAATCGTCTGACCTTTTTTCAATTTCATGGTTTCACCTCGCCGCTCAATACAGTCTTTTTCCGCTTGGAAATTCTAGCTCTACTCTACAACTTTCGAATATCTAAAGTCCATTAACCCTTTATAGCGCTGTATTGTAACTTTTTCCATTTTTTTGATATCGATTTGATAATTTTTTTCTCTGATGATTGAGACGATTCCAAATCTCCCAGAAAGTGCCCCTTCAAGTGTTTGAGCGTTTCCAATGACTTTAATAACAAAGGGCGTAGTCTGAGGGACTTGATTAATATTGATGTTTTCCCCTGCTGCCCGAATTTCTGTATGACTGAGAATGCGTTGATCGTTAATAGAGATCGCTTCAGCCCCGGCAGCATTCAACTCATTGACCAAATTCACTATGACGTCGTAGTCATAAACCAAATTGGTTTCAAAGGCGGTATTGGATTCTTTCGCCGGGTTGTCTATGAAAATTTCAACTCCTGGTCCATACACATCAGTAAGGCCTGCAAATGCCTTGTATTTTAACAAGTCTTCATTAAGGTTTTTAATCACGACGTTTCCCTTAGACTCGGTACTTTCAATTTCTTTTAATTTCTTTTCCAAGGTATCTATTTCTGCGGTCAATAATTCTTTTTCATTTTTTAGTTTTGTAAGTTCGCCCACTAACTGAGCCGATTTCTGACTTGGAGACTGCCCTTGCAAAAAGTTCTTTTGAACTGTCTTAAATTGCAATGACATGATGATGCCGAGTAAAATACAAACTGAACCAATCCAAATTGCATCCTTTTTGATTTTCATGTCTACCACGCCTCCTATTTGCCAAATGGCTTATAAATCGGTAAGCCATCACTGCTCACATCTATGAGACCTGTTTTGATCCCTTTTGACTGCAGGTTGTCGAAAATTTCTACAGAACTGTTAAATCGCGTTTCTAAATTGGTCAAATCACCATAGGTCACTTTAAGCCCTTGTTTGGTGTAAGCTGTTACGCCACCGTCAGCATATGTCAACTTGGATAAATAGGTTACGTGAGACTTTTCCATTAAATGCTTAAGGCTAACCACCCGTTCTAATACTTTACCCTGATCCACAGTGATTTTCTCACCAATTTTAAATTCTTTAAAAGTGAGGCCCTCTATGACTGTGGCATCATAAAACATTTTGTCCACACGCAGGACGTGTAGTTCATCGTCTAAAATAATGTAAAATCCTGCGTTGGGCATGGCAAATCGGTCTTGCCTATAAGTAATGTCTATCTTCAATTTTTGCGGCCACTTTTTTTGGAGATCCGCGTTTAAGATATAGGGGTGCTTTTTTAAACGTTTAAGCGTCTGTCCTTCACTTAAAAAAGGTAATATCGTTTTGCCCGTTTCAATTTCCGCAAACTCAAGAATTTCTTCTTGAGTTGTGAAGGGGTTCAAGTTCAGCGACACTTCGCTAACCTTAAAAAGAGGGGTAAATAGAGTTGACGAAAGCAGCAATGCTGTCAGTGCACCACTTATAAAAGGCAATCTGAAATTATCATAGCTGATTTCATCCCTTTGTTTCACTTACGTCACTCCAATTCCAACTATTTAACAAGTTTCAATAAATCTTTAACAATCGATTTAGCCGCTTTTTCTCTCGTCATTTTTTCAAATGCAGAATTCATTTTCTTTAATTCTGTTTGATCTTCATGGCAAGCAATAATAAATTGAGATATTTTCCCATCATTTAAGTCAGATTCTGCAATCATTTTACTGATGCCTAAACGCTGCATTTCTTTAGCGTTGTAGGTCTGATGATCGTCTGCCACATTTGGCGACGGAATTAAAATTGATGGGGTTTTTACTGCCATTAGTTCTGCCAAAGTCGTTGCGCCTGCTCTTCCAATGACTAAATCAGCTGCACACAAATACCTTGGAATATCAAATAGATAATCTTTGATTGTCGTATTCGACCCTAATTGTAGCCCAGATTGATCCAGACACTTGATAAATTTTTCATAATAACTCTTCCCAGTGACATGTATCAACTTAAACCGCTTATCATTCTTAAAGAAATTCAAGACTAACAACATGGTTTCGTTGATTTTTTTCGCACCTCCGCTGCCCCCAAACGAAACAACAAAAAAGGTGTCTTTTTCTATTCCTAAAGCTTCACGGCATGCCTCTTTTTCAAGGGATTCAAATTCATTCCTCACTGGATTGCCTACCAGCTTTAATTTTTTCTTGTCAGAAAAATATCGGTTGCTTTCTTCATAACTTAAATACACTCGATTTACAAATCTGGAAAGAATTTTATTGGTTTTCCCAGGAAAGACGTTTTGCTCGTGAATTGCAGTGATTATTTTTTTATTAGATATTGCTGCTGCCAGAACAACAGGTCCTGCAACATAACCGCCTGTTCCAATGACAAGATCAGGTTTAAACCGTTTGATAATTTTAACTGAATCTGCCAAAGCTCCAGAAGCTTTTTTCACAGTTCCTAATTTTTTAATTGGACTCTTAGAACTAAACCCTCTTACGTCCACAAATTCAAAAGGAATTCCCGCTTTTGTAACAATTTCGTGTTCAAGACCTGTTCGTGTGCCCACATATAAAAATTCTGTGTTTGCCTCTTGTCTTTTGATCTCTTCAATTATGGCTAAAGCAGGGTAAATATGTCCACCGGTGCCGCCACCGGTTACTAAAACTTTCATTTTCATTCTCCTATTCAATTGTATCCTTTTTATGATCTTTACGATCAATCGTATGCTTAGAAATATTAAGCAAGATGCCCATCAATGTCAACAACAAAAATAAAAAATTTCCGCCATAACTGATAAAAGGCAGCGGTAAACCCGTTACTGGCATAGATGAAGTGGCTACTGCTATATTGATCATAACCTGAATACTGACTAAGGCTGTAATGCCCGTAGCAACTAACATCCCATATAAATCTGGTGCATTTATTGCAATTTTAATGCCTCTGTAAATTAAGGTCAAAAAAACCAACATAATAAAAACGCTGCCCACAAAACCTAATTCTTCACCGATTGTTGCAAAAATAAAGTCATTTTGTGGTTCTGGAATATATAATTTGTTTAAAATACTCTGACCAAGACCTACTCCATAAGACCCACCAGTACCTAACGCATACAGAGATTGTACCACTTGATAGCCATCGCCTTGAACATCTTTGAACGGATCTAAAAAAGTGGTAAAACGCCTCATCCGGTAATCGCTAGTAAATATAGCAAGTATACTTGCGCAGATTCCTATAGCACCTACACCTAATAGATGGCTTTTGCTAACCCCTGCTACAAAAATCAGTGACACAATTAGCAAAGATACTGTAATGGCAGTACTCAGATTAGGCTGTAAAATAATCAACCCTGCATAAAGGGCAATCAATCCCAAAAACGGCAACATGCCCTCTTTGAAAAGATGAAGAAACCTTCTCCGCTTCACCAAGAGGTCTGGCACGAAGATAATGATTGCAAACTTCGCAAATTCAGATGGCATCAAGGTTGTAGGGCCAATATCCAACCATCGTCTTGCACCCTTAATTTCCATTCCAAGGGGTGTAAACAGTAAAAGCAGTAGAAAAATGCTGGCTATAAAGAGAGGCCACGCAAACTTCCGCCAAATATGATAATCCAAGTTCATGGTAATGAACAGGGATATCGTGCCTAAAAAAACCCAGAACAGTTCTTTTTTTAAGAACAGAAATTTGTCATCCCAAACGGCCATGGCATAATAATAACTGGAACTAAATACCATCATGACCCCTAAAAAAACGAGAATGACAATGGCAAAGGTCAAGGTCAAGTCTACTGATTTATATTTTTTCATTTGAATTACTCCAAGGCATTGACGCAAGCTTTAAAGTGATCGCCTCTTACTTCAAAACTTGGATACATGTCCCAACTTGCACAGGCAGGTGATAGCAACACTGTCTCACCGCTTTTTGCCATTTGGTAGCACAAGTTTACGGCCTCTTCAAGGTTATTTACCCTTGTCACTGCAAGAAAATTGTGTGCATGGGCTGTTTTCATTAACAAGTCCGCAGTCTCTCCGAATACGACCATATGTTTCACGGTGGTACCAAACACATCAATTAATTCATCAAAAGTACTGCCCTTATCCATTCCTCCTGCAATGAGATAAGTAGGCTGTTTCATAGCCTCAACTGCTTTAATGGAAGAGTCAGGATTTGTGCCTTTGCTATCATTAAAATAAGTTACCCCGTTAAGAATTTTTACGAACTCAACGCGATGTTCGATTCCTTTGAAGGCTTTAATGCTCTGCGCTATGATTTCTGTAGAAATACCAGCATAATAACTGATGGCCACAGCAGCTAAAACATTTTCTAAATTGTGAGATCCTGGAATAAAAATATCTTCCACGTTCATGATCGTGACCACTTGGTCTATTCTGAAGTCATGAACTACAATTTTTCCAGCGTCAACGTAGACACCTTTATCTAGCTTTTCCAAACGGCTAAAGCCTATAACTTGACCTTTAAATTCTCGTTTGCTGATTTCACGGGTCAAAGGATTATCATAGTTTAAAATTAAAATACTGTTTGCGTCGTTGTTTTCAAAAATACGACATTTAGCATCTATATAATTTTCCATGGTTTTATGGCGATTTAAATGATCTGGGGTCAAATTTAAAATAGCGGCGATATCGCATTTAAACTGCTCGATGGTCTCTAGTTGAAAACTGCTGACTTCTGTAATAAAGCAAGCATCTTCACTACTTTCAGCTGCTACTTGAACAACTGGAAGACCAATATTACCCACTACATAAGTTTCCTTTTTCCCCGCCTTAAATATTTCTCCTGTTAGAGCAGTTGTTGTGGTTTTACCATTGGTTCCGGTAATCCCATAAAAATGACCTTTAGCCAATAAATAGCCTAATTCCAACTCTCCAATAATTCTAACCCCTGCATTTCTAGCTTCTTGAGTAAAAGGTAAATCTGTAGGTACCCCTGGGCTTAAGACAATACAGTCCAGAGTCCCCGTATTTTCAGGTAAATGGCCAATAGACGTCTCGTCGTATAGACCTGCCAATTGTTCCAATAACTCTGTAAATTGTTCTATGGGCTTTGCATCATGTAGAATCACATAAGCGCCTTGAGACTTCAAGGCCTTCACTGCTGGAATACCAGATTTAGCAAGCCCTACCACTAATACACGCTGTCCTGAAAACATGGCGTACCTCCTAGAATATCAACATATAAGATAAAATGGCCATGACAACAGTTATCGTTGAAAATGCCATTACTATTTTCTTTTCTTTCCAACCGCTTAACTCAAAATGATGATGAATCGGTGCCATTTTGAAAACGCGTTTTTTAGTCTTTTTATATACCAACACCTGAATGGTTACACTGAGGGTCTCAATCACATAGATTAAACCGACAATCGGCACGAAAAATACCAATCCCGTCATCATAGATATTGCTGCAATAGCCCCGCCTAGTGCCAATGAGCCTAGATCGCCCATAAAGATTTTTGCAGGATATTTATTATAATACAAGAATCCAACGAGTCCACCACAAAGAGCGAATCCCGCCGCGGTTAATGACTCCAGGCCAAAATGCCAAGCGCAAATAGAGAAAAAGGCCATATTGAAGAACGTTACAGTTCCAGCTAATCCATCAAGCCCGTCCGTAAGATTGACCCCATTGGTGATGGCTATAATGAATAATACCATAAACGGATAATAGAAAATGCCCATATCCCAAACTGTATTGATAAAAGGAATGGCTACAGTTGTTCCAAAGTATGAGGCGATGGCTGTGGTAAGCAAGGTTGCCACAATAAATTGGCCTAAGAGTTTTTCTTTAGGTTTCAAGCCTTCATTCTTTTTCCGTTTAATAATCAACCAGTCGTCTAAAAACCCGACAAGACCCATACCAAGGGTTCCTATTAAGAAAATCCATGTTTCTATTTTAAAATTAAGTGTTAAAGCTATTGCACAAAGCAAACCTGTTAAAAATATAAAACCACCCATGGTCGGTGTACCGGATTTTTTTAGATGGCTTTGAGGCCCTAACTCCCGAATACTTTGACCAAATTTCAGTTTTGTCAGTAAGGGAATTAAATAGTTCCCTAACAGCAAAGACATGACACACCCAGCACCAAAACTCATCCAACTATAAGCGTTTATCATAATACCTCCAACTGTTCTTAAACGTTCAATCCGTTAAAGCGATCTGTTTTTCAGAGCTAGAGCAGCTTCTTCTCGATCGTCAAAGTGATTTTTAGTCACACCAATAATTTGATAAGTTTCGTGACCTTTTCCTGTAATAAGCAAGGTGTCACCCTTTTTTATTTTATTTACCCCGTAAGCAATAGCAAGGTGGCGGTCTGCTTCAATATAAACTTTCTCTCTATACTGAGGTTGGACACCTGCTAAGGCTTCTTGAATAATAGTATTTGGATCTTCTGTTCTCGGATTGTCGCTGGTCAGTATAGCATAATCTGCCTTTTGAGAGGCGATATTTCCCATAACTGGCCGTTTAGTCTTATCTCTGTCACCGCCACAGCCAAAGATAACGTACAAATCCCCTGCAGTAAACTCTCGGCAGACTTCAATGACTTTGTCCAGGGCGTCTGGTGAATGGGCATAGTCTACAACAACGGTAGCCCCTATCTCATTTTTGACCACTTCAAGCCTGCCATCTACTGATTTTATGGCTTTTATGGCTGTTTGAAGCTCTCCAGCATCGCATCCCATTTGATTTAAGAGTGCTAGGACGGCTAAGGTATTTAAAACGTATATTTTGCCCGGAATAGGTATGTGTACATAGACTTTTTCAGATCCAAAATTCAACGTATACTCACTGCCATTGTAATGAGCTGTAATCTCGTCTGCAAAGTAATCAGCAGTTGGGTTTAGTCCATAGCTAAAAACAGTCTTGCCTTCTGATTTTAACTCTTGGTAAAGGCGCGCCCCATAGGAATCCTCAATATTGATAATCGAGGCGGTTTGAGTTTTCATAAATAATTGTTTTTTGGCTTGATAATAGTCTTCCATATCTTTATGGAAATCTAAGTGTTCTTCGGTCAAATTGGTAAAAATGCTGTAATTGAAGTTTACATCGTCTACCCGATGGGTTCTCAGCGCATGAGAAGACACTTCCATGATACAGGTGTCTATGGATTCATTGACCATCTCTTGGAAGAGCCACTGAAGTTTTAGAGACTCTACAGTAGTGTTGCTGGTCGGGTATACATGAGCACCAATCCGATTTCCTGTGGTTCCCAGTACGGCTGTCTCCTGATGTAAAGCTTCAAGACAATTTCCAGTCAAATGAGCAATTGAAGTTTTTCCGTTCGTTCCAGTGACCCCTATCAAATTAAACTTTTCACTAGGTCTCTGATAAAAATCACTGGCTATCAAAGCCATCGCCGACAAGGTACTTTCCACTGCAATAATTGTAAGATTTGGATATTCCTTTTCCCAGTTCTTATTGACTTTATTTTTGTTTTCTACAACAATAGCTCTGCAGCCATTTTGGATAACTTGCTCTAAGTGGTCATGTGCGTCTATATGGTAACCCTTAATTGCTATAAATAAACTGCCTTGATGAACAGTTCTGGAATCGTTGCCTATATCGATCAATTCTGTTGAAAGATCTCCTTGTAAAATTTCATATTGAATACGTTCAACAACTTGCTTCAATCTCATAAAAATGACCTCTTCTTCTATCACATTAGACCTCTCGCAAAACCGCACGGCCAGTCAAAAACAATTGAAAGGCAACACCCTTTGATATTGCCTAACAAATTATATCATAAATACATCTCATTATAATTAACAATTGAAATTTTTTACTATTCAGTTGTGGTAATAATCACTAATGAATTACTATTGACGCTTGTCCCTGCTGTCGGATATTGTTTTTTGATCAGGGCATTGGGGTCTTCATCTTCAGTCATTTCTTCGCTTAAAATAAGTGAAGAGGCTTCCAAAATGGTTCTGGCTTGGCTGTAAGTTTTACCTACCAAATTGGGGACTGTGACTTTTTTAGTGTTTTGAGGCATGTTCGGCTCTATTTTCAAGTACCGAAGGACATCGGATAAAATGTCATGGGCAATTGGGGCTGCAACTTTAGAACCGAAATTGGTGTCTTGAGGCTCATCTACAATGACCAATACTGTAATTTGAGGGTTTTTAATTGGGGCAATCCCTACAAATGAAGAGTAAGCCAGACTTTTAGAATAGGAACCATTGACAATTTTTTCTGAGGTTCCAGTCTTACCGCCCACTTCGATACCAGGAATATAAGCCAGTTTACCCGACCCGTTAGATACAACCTCTTCCATCATATTTTTGATGGTGTTGGCAGTCCCTTCGCTAATGGCTCTGTTGGCAATTACTGGTTCAA
Source organism: uncultured Peptostreptococcaceae bacterium (assembly GCA_964404895.1). GTDB lineage: Bacteria > Bacillota > Clostridia > Peptostreptococcales > Acidaminobacteraceae > JBGSUZ01. The sequence continues at coordinate 427,988 of CAYOLV010000002.1, forward strand.
ATTTCTTGATGACTTTGCCATTACTGTCTAAATAAGCTTTAACAATTTGGGGTTGTACCAAGTTGCCTCCGTTTGCAATTGCAGAAACGGCAGTAATGACGTGTAGGGGCGTGGTGGAAATACCGTGACCAAAGCCCATTGTTGCCAACTCTACTGGTCCTGTATTTTTTACGCTAGACACTTGGGTCAATCCTTCCGAAGGCAAATTAATACCTGTTTTAGACTTGAGTCCAAATTTCTCTAAGTACATATGGAATTTTTCTTTCCCTACACGTTCAGCAACTTCCATAAACACTGGGTTACAAGAATTGCTTAACCCCTCAGTTAAATTCTGAACGCCGTGAGGATTCCTTCTGTTCCAACAGTGAATTTTAACACCTGATACAACTTTATAGCCTATACATTCAAAGGTACTCTTAGTCGTAACTACTTTTTCTTCAAATCCCATGGCAGTGGTGAGTAATTTCAGGGTTGAGCCAGGTTCATAAGTGTCACTGACAGTAGGATTTCTCCAAATATTATTGAGTATTGCCGCCTTGTCTTCATCCTTCATGGTTTCAATCGTTTTAGGATCTACCAATTGGGTTAAATCTCTTGGTGAATTAGGATTAAAGTCAGGCTTTGTAACCATTGCCAAGATCTCTCCCGTGTTTGGATTCATGACAATTGCCATAATCTTTTTCGGTTGGAAGTCTTGAATTCCCTTATCTACAGCTTTTTCTGTAAAGTGCTGTATAATTTCGTCTATGGTCAGTTCTACATTATAACCTTCTACTGGTGGCACTAATTTTTCGTCACCAAAGGGCAGCGTTCTACCTACCGCATCTGTATGGGTGACTAATTTCCCTTCTACCCCAGCCAGTTCCTTATTCAACTGAACTTCTATGCCAGAGAGGCCTTCACCATCTGTACTGACAAATCCTAATAGCTGAGCAGCAAAATTGTTGTACGGATACACCCTTTTGCTGCCATCTGTTACCCAGACGCCTGCAATTTTTTTGTTCTTAATCAAATCGGCTTTAGATTTTGGCAAGCCTTTTCCTAATTTCACTAATTTATCATTGGATTTTTTCAAGTCCGCTTCCAAATCTGCTTGTGGGCGATCTAAAATCTTCGAAAGGGCTTCTGCCGCTTCTTCCACTTTTCCTTCTTTAGGCTTTTCCATTCGTGCCCAAACGGTAAAGGTTGAAACACTAAAAGCCAATTTGACCCCATTGCGATCTGTGATGTCTCCCCGTTTGGGTTCAATCGGGATTTCTTTTTTTTGGGTGTTCTCAGCTTTACTTTTATAAAAGTCATTATGAATGATTTGAATAAACGCTAGGCGGGTCATCAAACCAAAAAAAACAAGGCTTACTATGATAAAAGTAGCCCTGAGTCGTGTGCGGTTAATCTTATTAGGCTCCAAATCCATGGTTTAAAGCCTCCTTTCCTCAATACTTTGCCGAGATCATTTAACGGCTGTCCCTTTTTCACGATCTCCGAAAGCAAAATTGATTATATAATCATACACTTGGCCACTCAGATTTTCATTTTTCTTAGCATCTTCTTTACTAAGGTATTTTGTTCGGGTGTCTTTGTCAAGTGCATAATGCCAATTTGATTGAAGGTATACGATTTGTTCTGGTTGAGGGTATTGCATATTGAGTTCCGTCATGGCCACTCTTTCCACGTTATCCAATGAGATGGTGGTATCTAATGAAGATTTGACTTCTTCAATGTCCATGGTTACTTGCTTAATCTCACTATTAAGACCGTTGACCAGATACTTTTGCTCGTAAAGGGCTGAATATTGGTAAATCATTACCGCAAGGGATAAAAACACAAAAGAACAGAAACTAACGCCTTTGATAAATTTGACGATTCGCTTTGCGCTTAAATCCTTCATTTTTTTCTCAGCATTTCGCTTTTTGTCTTCTTCTACTTGTTGCGTCATTAGTCTGTATCGATATGATTCATATGACTCATATGATTCTAAATGGCGAGCAGCTTGCATCTTTATGCCTCCTTGCTAAATCTTCTCGATCACCCTCAACTTTGCACTTCTTGAGCGAGGGTTCTCCTCCACTTCCTCATCAGACGGTAAAATCGGCTTCCTTGTAATGATTTTCCCGACCGGTTTTCCGCCACATTGGCAAACCGGAAATTCTGGAGGACACTTACATCCTATTGATAGATCTTTAAAAGTCTGTTTCACAATGCGATCTTCTAGTGAATGGAAAGTGATAATGGCCATCCTGCCACCTGGATTCATGACGCTCATGCCGTCTCGAATCGCTTGCTCAATAATTCCTAGTTCATTATTGACTTCGATTCTGATAGCTTGGAAAGTTCGCTTTGCAGGATGAGGACCATCTTGTCTCGCTCTTGCAGGAATTGCTGCTTTTATAATATCTACCAGTTCAAAGGTAGATTTAATTTCTCCGTTTCTTCTGGCTTCAACGATGAATTTCGCAATTCTGGAAGCCCATTTTTCTTCTCCGTAGTCTCGAATTAACTCGTATATAGACTTTTCGGAGTATTCATTAATGATGTGCCATGCGGTAATTTCACTATTTCGATTCATTCGCATGTCAAGGGCGCCATCGTTCATGTAAGAAAAGCCTCTTTCAGCTTCGTCTAATTGATAAGAGGAAACCCCTAAGTCCATGAGCATACCGTCTATGCCACTGAGTTTTAAGTCTTCGACCACTTGCTTGATTGCTACAAAGTTGCTATGTACAGGTACAAACTTATTGCCAAATTGGGCTAATCTTTCTCCTGCCGCTTTGTGAGCGTCTTGGTCTTGATCTATGCCAATCAATTTCCCTTTATCGCCTAATTTTGAAAGCAGGTACTCAGAATGACCGCCGCCGCCAAGTGTGCCATCGACGTAAATGCCATTTGGTTTCAAGTTCAGGCTGTCCACCGTTTCTTTTAATAACACCGTGACGTGACTAAATTCCATTCCGATCTCACCCCTCTAAAATATTTTGTTAAATGCCCAAATCTTCCATCTGCTCTGCAATTTCGTCATAGGAGATGTTTTCTGGGTCATTGTATTTTTCCCACTGCTCTGTACTCCATATTTCAACACGTTCCCCAACGCCGATGACAATCACTTCTTTGTCGATTTCTGCGTGTTCTCTGAGAGATTGAGGAACTAAAATTCTGCCTTGCTTGTCAAAACTGCCTTCTGTGGCGCCTGCAAAGAAAAGTCTTACAAACGCTCTGGCATTTTTATTGGTTAGTGGCAAGCCTTTTAATTTATCTTCAAAGACTTTCCATTCACTTTCCGGAAACACAAAAAGACAGTGATCCAGCCCTTTCGTTATGTAAAAGGCTTCACCGAGGTTTTCTCTGAATTTGGCAGGCATGCTCATGCGACCTTTTACGTCGACGGCATGTGTAAATTCCCCAATAAACATGAACCTCACCCATTTTCTGTTCCGATTAGTATTACTTTATCATTTCCTTGGGATTACTACCCACTTTTTCGCACTCTTTACCACTAATAAATAAAATATACACTATTTTTCTTTGGATTGCCAGAAAAAAGTAAAAAAAAAGAACCCTTTCGGGTTCTTAACTGTAAATGTCACTCCATGTTATTCAGCTTATCTATGAACGTATTTCTGAGCTTGTTTCTTGCTCCAGAAGTAAAAACCTATGCCACCAGCAATCATAACTATGCTAATAACTTGCGCGATTCTGAGAGGCCCTATCATCAAACTATCGGTTCTTAGCCCTTCAATGAAGAATCTGCCTAACGAATAGAATACTAAATAAAGGGATATAATTTGTCCGTCGAAGTGCTTTTTGTTTAGGAGTCTGAGTAGCACTATAAAAATAATAAAATTCCATGCAGACTCATATAAAAACGTTGGATGAACTTTTTGACCATCCACAAGAATGCCCCAAGGCAAATCAGTTGGCCCACCATGAGCTTCACCGTTAAAGAAATTACCCCAGCGACCTATGGCCTGACCTAAAATCAACACTGGCGCAACAATATCTGCAAGCTTGATAGATGGCATTTTTTTTCTGATTGTCACCAAAATGCCTGCCAAGAATCCGCCAATTAAGCCACCGTGTATGGCTAGTCCACCTGCTCTCAAGTTGAAAATTTCCATTGGCACGGACAAATAATAATTCAAATCATAGAAGAGTACATAATAAAGCCGTGCGCCTATTATGCCAAAAGGCAGCACCCAAATGATCAAATCCATGAGATTGTCTTCGGATACACCAATGTCCTTCCCCTTTTTTAAGACGAACAAAGAAGCAATCAACATAGCCACTGCCATGATGATACCGTACCAGCGAATATCAACTCCAAATATTGAAAACGCTATTGGATCCATTTACTATTCCTCCTGTTTTACAATTGATAATCCTAGGCGGTCGGCTTTAAACGTTTCCCTGATATACTCAAGCCCTTCTTCTTGGCTTGTTTCGCCCACAGACTGAATATACTCAAACAAATTTAAACCTTTCATTAAATAATTGGCAAAAGAGTTTGAAATATATTGAACTGAATTTCCAGAACTGATCAAGCGGCCTATCATTTTTTTGCGAATACGCTCAAAACCTTCTGTATCCACGCCTTTTTCTAAAAGTTCTGCAACTGTTTCTTTAATGCGATCCACTACCAGTTCTGGTGATTTACTTTCGCCACCAAATACATAATAGGCATAAGCTTCTCCAAAAGTAAAGTCCATTCCAAAGCTGCTGTTGATCAATCCTTCATTATAAGCCTCTTTATAGAAGTCTGAACCCTTTCCAAAATGGGTGTCTAAAATGATTTTTACAGAGATTGAGGTTCTCATCAACTGATTCATATTTTCAAAATTGGCATTACCCTTAACACCTAATTCAAAAATGGGCATGGGCACATCGAAATGTGCTTCAACATAAGGCATTAATACATTTTCGGGTTCAATTGGCAAAGCTGCCTTGACAGCTGATTTTCTACTTAGGAAGTTTTCACCCAAATTCTCATAAATCAAATCTAAGAGGTGATCTGGGTCTGAATCTCCTGCCATGATGATGACCATGTTCTCAGGCGCATAGAAATTCTCATAGCACGTTTCCAATTGTTCTTTGGTGATTGCATTGACACTGGCTTCTGTACCCCCAATGTCATCTTTAATTGGGTGTGCTTGATAGAGAATTTTCAGTAGGTTAAAGTAGACGAGATATTCAGGGTCGTCTTCATAACCTTTTAATTCTTGGACAATAATCCCCTTTTCCTTTTCCACGTTTTCTTCTGTCAATTTGACGCGCTGCACAAACTTAAGAAGCTCTTTCAAGCTCTCATCGTACTGGTCTACAGTAGAAAAATGGTAAATAGTAGAGTTAAAACTGGTATAGGCATTGACCGATGCACCAAAGTCTGCAAACTTGTCAAAAATACTGCGTTCTGAATCTTCAAATATTTTATGTTCGAGAAAATGTGCAATGCCTTGTGGCATATCATATTCTTGGCCTTCTATATTGAAGCAATTGTTAAATGAACCATAACGGGTGCCAAAATAAGCAAATTTTCGGGCATAACCTGGTTTAGGTATGAAATATATTTCCAATCCGCTTGGGTGAACATGAGAATATACCGTTTCTTCAAGGACCTGATCTTTTACAATTTTCCAGTTTTTCATTATGCTTCACCACCCTTTAAGAAATAGATTGTATCTTTTTGAATGCGTTTTCCCGCTTCGATGATTTCGTCTTTTGTAACAGCCTCAAATCGTTCAACAAATTGTTCGATATCCAAAGGATCGCCTAACATATCTTGATTGTAATAAAAATTTGAGAAAGAATTTGGGTAATCTACAATTGCCCGAAGTGATGAAATTATTGATTTTCGAGCCATTTCAATATCCACGTCTGTAAACTCGCCTTGAAGCATTTTTTCAAATTCAAGATCGATGAGTTCCTTTGCCAGTTCATATTTATCAAAATCAATGCCCGCCAAGACATACATCAGACCCTTAAGTTTATCCATTTTAGAACCTACATAATAACAAAGACTTTCCTTTTCTCTCAAATTCATAAAAAGTTTGCTGCTTGGCATACCACCAAAAATAGCACCAAAAAGCTGGAGTGGATAGTACAATGGATGGCTTCTATCGGTATATGTTCTGTAGCCAATGACTAATTTTCCCTGCTGAATATTCATAACCTCTTCAATGGTTCTGATTTCATTTATAGGCTTATGAATTTCTTCTTCTGGAACTTCAATCACAGAGTTGAGCGGCTTGTCAAAATATGATTTGATAAGGGCTTCTGTTTCATCAAAATCAAAATCTCCAATGGCGACAATATCTGTTTTAGAATGGTGGATTACGTCAAGATAATGTGCATATAATTGTTCATTTGTAACTGTTTCTAAATATGCCACATCGCCATAACCATAGAATCTATAAGGTTCTGTCTCGCACATTATTTCTAAACAGCGGTCGATGGCATAAGTCGTCTTATCGTTTACTTTAGATTCAATTTCTTGCTTGAGTTGCTCTTTCTCTAATTCGAAAAGTTCTTTACTGAAACCGCCATCTTCAATGAGTGGTCTGTTGATTATTTCATTTAATATTGATAAACCATCTTTCATAAGAGAATGTCCAATAATTGGACTTCTAGGAAACTGAACTTTGAGCTGAACTTGGTGTCGCTCTCCCACTTTTAGGACATCGCTCACCAGTGCCATGCCGTAATGATCGTCTAAAAATTGGTTAAGTACTTGCGCTGTAGGATAATTTTCGCACCCACGATCCAATATACGCGTAATTAGCGCATTGAGAGTTGCCTCTTCCATTGTTAGTGGTCTAAGGTAATATAAGCTGATTAAATCTGTTTTAAACTTTTTTGATTTAACGAGATGAAGATTTACATGCTGAGCAATTTCGACTTTTTTCAATGCATCAATCATATTATCAATTCCTTTTTTTAATTTTTTTGTTCTGAATTTTTTGTAAATTAAGGGGCGAGTTACCATATTCTGTGTACCTAAATTATTATACCACAGATCTCTAAATAGTAAAAAAAATTAGCAGATTTTACCTGCTAATTTAATTTGGAATAGAATTCAACGACTAAATGGTCATTGATCTGTATTGGTATCTCCTCTCTGAGAGGCAATCTTGCGACTGTAGCAGAACCACTATTTAAAGTTCTTACTATATTAGGATAGGTTTGTTCTGGGGCTTTTTCAAAATTTTCTCTGAAAAGAGATTTTTCTGAAGCGCGCTCCTTAAGGGCAATCACGTCACCGATTGATACGCGGTAACTGGGTATATTGACTTTTTTCTCATTTACCGTCATGTGACCATGAACAACCATCTGCCTCGCCTGTCTAATAGAATTTGCAAACCCCATGCGATAGACCACGTTATCCAGTCTCATTTCTAAAGATCGAATCAGGAATTCACCAGGTTGTTCTCCACTCTTAAACGCTTTTTCAGCATAATTTCTCATTTGCTTTTCCATAACGCCGTAGTATGCTCTGAGTCTTTGTTTTTCTAGGAGCTGCATGCCATAGTTAGACAGTTTTCCGTCCCCACGGCCATCGCCTTGTTTGTAACGATTCATCGCCTTAGGATGTCCTGTAAAGTTTAGTCCTAAGCTTCTGCATTTTTTAAATCTTGGTCCCATCATTTTAGCCACTTTTTTACCTCCAAAAGTTCTTTGAATTTGCCGCGGTAAATAAAAAGCCATCTATAGAATAACATATGAATTTCTCAATTGCAATTGATTTTCATTTGTAGTTGACGAATTATATTGCAGTTTCTCTCTGGTTCGATTATAATTTCTATGGTATTCAAGTAGGGTGTATGAGTATGCCCATTTTTCGGATTAATAACGTATATAAACGAGAGATAGAGAGGAAGATCATATGAAATTAGGAATCGTCGGACTGCCTAATGTAGGTAAATCTACATTATTCAATGCCATTACCAAAGCAGGCGCAGAGTCTGCAAACTACCCATTCTGTACCATTGAGCCTAACGTAGGTGTTGTTTCCGTTCCAGATAAACGCCTTCCTGTTTTAAGAGATTTATATGACTCACAGAGAATCGTCCCTACTGCCATCGAATTCTATGACATTGCAGGTTTGGTCAGAGGCGCTTCTAAAGGTGAAGGTCTTGGCAATAAGTTCCTTGGTCATATCAGAGAAGTTGAAGCGATTGTACACGTTGTACGTTGTTTTGAAGACGAAAATGTGGTTCACGTTGAAGGCAAAATTGGACCTTTAAGCGATATTGAAACCATCAACATGGAACTTATCTTTGCGGATATGGAGTTGGTTGAAAGACGAGTTGACAAAGCAAGAAAAGCCCTTAAAAGTGATAAAAATGCTCAAGGCGAATTAGATGTATTAGAAAGAGTGCTTAAGGTTCTCGAAGAAGGTCAATCGGCTAGAACGATTGAATTTACTGAGGATGAAGACAAATTTGTCAAAACACTTAACTTGTTGACTTATAAACCTATCATTTATGTTGCCAACGTTTCAGAAGACGACATTATGGCAGGTGGTGAAAATGACTTTGTTAAGGCCGTTAGAGCCTTCGCTGACTCTGAAAATGCAGAAGCTGTTATGATCTGCGCTAAAATTGAGCAAGAAATTGCAGAGCTTGAAGAAGAAGACCGCGCTGGTTTCCTTCAAGACCTTGGTTTAGATGAAGCGGGTCTGGACAAATTGGTTAGAGCTTGCTACCACCTTCTCGACTTAATTTCATTCTTAACAGCTGGCCCTCAAGAAATCCGCGCTTGGACCATTCGCAAAGGCACAAAAGCACCTGCCGCTGCCGGTAAAATCCACTCAGATATTGAACGTGGCTTTATTCGGGCAGAAACCATTGCCTACAACGATTTAATATCTGTAGGGACTATGTCAGCTGCTAAAGATAAAGGTCTTGTCCGACTTGAAGGTAAGGAATATGAAGTTAAAGACGGGGATGTTATTTTATTTAGATTCAACGTGTAAGTAAGTGTGGAAACGCCACGCACTGTTGGCGAGACTGTTGCCTCAAGCGACAGCGTGGGCAACTGAACGAGCCCCACAGTGCGTTAGGAGACACACGAAAAGAGTGAACGTCACTGCTTTTAATTTAATATTCTAGATTCATACAAAAAGTCCAGCACGCTTGCACATGCAAACGTACTGGACTTTTATTAATTTTAATGCTTTTATTTTAATACTTTTATTGAGACTTGTATCGGCTCAATGGCCATGAGAACCTGATCGGCGGAATAACTGTCCATGTTGCCGTCTTTATAACCCCACCAGCCTTTAGTATCTGAAGTCTTACTAAAGATAATTTGAGCACCCTTGCCCTTCTCATCGAAGCAATAACTCTTAATGCTTTGGGCACCCACATTGTCCACCAAATTATACATAATGAAATTCTTTACGGTATTATAGCCGCTAAAAACGCCGGTGTTCAGAATAGGGCCTTTGACGTCATAATATTCGTAGCCATTGGTACTGTCCTTCGTGTCACTAACAATCATCTTGCCATTTACCACATTAAAGGTATCTCCTGGCGATACAAAACTGAGAAGTACATCTTGAATGGCAGCTTGTGAAATTTTGGCATTTTTCTTTGCCATGGTCATATTCACAACCGTCACACCACCTGCGCCTGCAACTTCAAAAGTTTTGGTTGCGCCATGGAAAATCATGGCTGTATTTTCATCGACCCCATAGGCTCTTTTATAGCTATTTTTAAATTCCCAGGCGGTTACAGCCAGTCTGCCCAGTCTGGCACGGGCATCAAAATGTTGGTCCACTATTCCGTATTGGAAGAAGCCCAAACCATTTTCCAGATATGCTGGACCGTTTAACTGATCGTTTTCATCAATGTATTCATTAGTGAATCCATAATTAATAGCACCAAGGGAATTTCCACCTGCCAGCATAGGCTGACTCATAATAGCTGCTCCTGCACTGGTTCCCCCAATGACACCGCCTTTTGTATAAAGCTCCCATATGGCTTTCAGCGCTAAGGTTTGAGTCCCATCACCTTTAAGCAAGACCTTCGTAATGCGGGTCTGATCTCCACCAACAAACCAAATGCCAGTCAAATCCTTGATTTGATCCATAGTGGCTTGTCTATCTCCATTTGTCATCCATTTAGATTCATCTACATCCTTTGTTTTGCTATCATCTACCATGGCTAAGGGCAGAATGGACACATTGCCTTCTGGCACGCCATATAACTTGACCAAGTCTGATTTAAAGGCATTCGAACTTTTCAGATTACCGCTGGCTGCTGGAATAATGCCAATTTTAGCTTTTTCTTTGCCACCTGCTAAAGAAATATATTGATTGTATACATCGGCATTGGTACTGCCTAAGGCACCGCCAACTATAACCAAGTGTCCATTAGACAAGTCTTTTGAAGGTACTGCTGGTTTAAAACCACTTGCACCAACAGACGAGATCGACAAGGAAAAAACAAGGAGTGATGCCAGTGCTGCTGAAATGAATTTCTTGAACACGATTGATGACCTCCTATGAGATTTATCATGAGTGAGTAATCTGTTTTAAGGGGACTAGCCCCTTAACAGACCATTCAAATAGGGAGAGGGACTAAAGCCAATAATGGCTCTTATAAAGCGATGGTGTCTTTAAAAAGCAACTCATTGTCGTGAAGGGCTAACTTGCCTCTTGCCATTACAGTATTCAGTGCCAATGTCTCCTGATCCAACAGAAGAATGTCAGCGTCTTGACCGACTGCTATCTGTCCTTTTCCCTTGAGTTTTAAATATTTTGCAGGGGTTGAGGTTATAGCTTGCAAAGCCACTTCTAGGGGAATACCATAGTCGTGGACTACACTTTGCACAGTTTCCAAAAGACTGTCTAATTTCCCAATTCCAAGGCCTTCAAAATCACCTTTCTCATTAAACTTCGGCAAACTGCCATGACCATCTGAAGTAAACGTTATGCGTTCAGCAGGTACACCTGCCAATAGCATTTTCATGAAGCCTTCTGCTGCTGGAACTTCTCCCTCTTCAATGAATTGGGCTGTCGTAGAAGTTGTCAAATCTACCATTCCGCCTTTAAGGGCATGAGAAATTCCCTTTTCAAAGAGTCTTGGATTGCGATTAATGTGGGTCAAATAGAATTGCGTAATGGGCAAGACAGATGATGCCACCGCTTCGTCGATTTGTGTCAAATCGAAAGGTCCATCGCCTAAATGACAATTAACCACACCTGCCTTACCTGACAGAATACCTCCAACCCTTGCATCTGATGCGATGCGCAGGAGCTCACTGACTGTCGGTGATGAGGATCTGTGATCATTGATGGCGACTTCTCCAACCCCAATAACAGGGTCGATCATCATCAAATCTTTCATAATATCACCTGTTAAAGTTCTAACAGGCACTTGATAAGATCCCGTATAGCAATAGGCAGATACGCCTTCTTCTCTGAGTCCATAGGTCTTTGCAATTAAATTTTCCATGGTTCTAGAGATTCCATCAGTGCCTAAACAACCTACTACAGTGGTCACGCCTGCACGAATCATTTCGGTCATTGCCATCTCAGGTGTTCTGGTTTTGTATCCTCCTTCACCGCCGCCGCCACAGACATGTACGTGGGCATCTATGAAGCCTGGGACTAAAACTTTTCCCCTACCATCTATCACGGTGACCATAAGGTTTCCAGTGTCTATTGGTTTTTCTGAAATATTGATAATGTGCTCACCCGCCACAAGGACATCTCTGCAGCCGATTTTTTCCGGCCCATAGACCGTCACCTGTTTAAACAAAATCACTTTGAACACCTCCAGTTATTAGTTAAATCCAATCATAATGGCAGTAACAATGAACACACAGCCAATGACAAAGAAGAAGCCCTGCATTTTTATTTGCCATCTTGCCCACTTAGTCCAGTCAATACGAGCCACGCCAAGTACACCCATTAAAGAGGCTGACGTCGGTACAATGGCATCTGCAAAACCAGATCCCAGCTGATAGCAAAGCACGGCAACTTGACGGCTAACACCTACAATATCTGCTAACGGCGCTAAAATCGGCATAGTCAAGGCCGCTTGACCAGAGTTAGAAGTCACAAAGAAATTGAAAATGGTTTGGAAGGTATACATCAAAACGGCCGTTACAGCACTTGGAAGACCACTCAACATGTTTCCAGCACCATTGAGTATAGTATTTAGAACCGTTGGCGTTGTAGCTGATGCGCCACCTAGCACCAACAGAATTCCTTTTGCCATACCAACTACCATGGCTGCACCAACCAAATCAGCAGCGCCACCTTGGAAAGATGAAGCAATATCGTTAATTCTCATGTTGTTGAGTTTAAAGACAACGCCAATGATCCCTGAGACCAAGCCCATAACGAAGAATTGAGAAGCAATTTCAGGAATATAATAAAACTCTGTCGTAACGCCCCAAACAATCCAAATAACGCCTGCCAAAACAGTTAAAAGAACCAGTGCATGACCTAATTTGAAATCTCTTGCTTCAGTATCGTTGGCCAAACGGTCCCTAAAGTATTGATCAGATTCATATACAATTGACTTTTTAGGATCTTTTTTAATGCGATTCGCATATAAAGTGACATATACTACTGTTGCTCCAGTAAGAATAACCCACATAATTATTCTGAAGGGTGCGCCAGAAAGAACAGGAACGCCTGCAATCCCTTGAGCAACCGCAACACCGAATGGATTCATCCAAGAAGTGGCATTACCGACTTGTGTCGCTACAAACGTAATGGCTACCCCTGTTAAAGAGTCATACCCCATAGCAACTACAAAGGGCACGACAATCATGGCAAAAGGTATGGCTTCCTCAGACATGCCAAAGACAGCACCGCCTAGAGAAAATAGAATAAAGAGAGCAGGAATTACAATCACTTGAGCGCCTTTAACCACGTTGATAAAAGCGTAAATACCTGCGTCTACGGCTCCAGTCCTCATAATGATTCCGAAGGCGCCACCGATGACTAAAATAAAGGCCACAATCCCTACGGCTGAGCCCCACTTATCTCCAGTGACTAACCCTTCAAACATATAGTTTAAAGCGCCGAAACCGTAAAAATCATCGGTGCCCCAAATGCCTACCCGATTCTTAATAGGTTCCGATGTATCATAGACCTTGTCGTTAAACAATTTGTAAATCACTGGCTCAGTTAGTCCTGCACCCTCTAAACTTTCACTGGTCCAATTTTCTGGATTTTCTGCCATCAGGCTTTCTAGTGCAACTGGGTCAATGGCGTTTTCAGATAACTTTTCAGGATCTGTAGCCAAAGCCGTCAGTTCAGCCGATAATTTTTCGTTATCCAGCGGGTATTGCAAACGGAAGGTTTCTGGTAATAGAACGGTTTTGGTTTTCTCAGACCCTTCTGCATTGGTATACGTGACGTCATGGGTGTCAAATTTACCCACTGGCACCACATAAGTGAGCATCCAAGCAAACATTACTACGAAAAAGATGATGACATAGGTGTGTGGCGTTTGGAACTTGCGTTGTTTCTTTGTCATGTCTGACATTTATAAATCCCCCTTTTTAAGAACTGTCATTGTAATATAGCAAAGGTCGTGCCAAAATTCTGATATTTATTTTAAACAAAAAAAAAGAAATTAACTTAAGTTAATTTCTTTTAAGCAATTCCAATCCTTTCGGTGTAACAGTTGGTCCCTTTCGACCTTTTGGAATTATTACCAATCCTGCATCGGCCAATTGTTTTAAACGACCTCTAACTTGATCTTCTGACAAGTCAAAACCGTTATCCCTTGCCAGTTGAGATAGTTTTTCTCTCCCCACGGTCTCTTTTTTATGATTGAACATTGCTATTTGCTTTAGAAGATAAATATGGGACTCACTTCCCCATTTTTCATCCCCATTTTTAATATGATCATGTTTTAACACCCAATTTTGTTGTTCATGCCCATTTCCAAACTCAAAATCTACTGGTAGTTCACTTACTGAAAGCACCTGATCTTCTGAAACTGCAACTAAATATTCAATCACACTCTCAAGTTCTCTAATATTTCCTCTCCATGACGAACTACAAAGTGCCTCCATTAAAGTTGGTTCTATAACTCTATTTTGCCAATCATTCTTCTTGAAAAACCATTGAACCAATAGGGGAATATCTTCACTCCGCTCCCTTAACGGAGGCAGTCTCAACACAAGTCGTTTCAAACGATAATACAAATCCTCTCGAAATAGTCCTTGATCACACATTTCTCGAAGAGGCTTATTGGTAGCTGCGATAATACGCACATCCACTGTTATGATTTCAGTACCCCCAACCCGCATGACTTCTTTTTCCTGTAGCACTCTCAACAATCGGGCTTGAATTTTCAATGAAATATCACCAATTTCATCTAAAAATAACGTGCCACCATTGGCTTGCTCAAACAAACCAGGTTTTCCACCCTTTCTAGCGCCTGTAAAAGCGCCTTCTTCATATCCGAACAATTCGCTCTCTACAAGTTCTTCTGGGAGAGCACTAAAGTTGACTGCTAAGAAAGGTCCTTCTCTAACTGAAGAAACACGGTGCATTGCACTCGCAAATAATTCTTTTCCCGTACCACTTTCACCAAAAATAAGAATTGCCAGTTGAGTATTTGCTATTCGCTTTGCTGTGTGGACCACTTCTTGCATCACAGCAGACTTATACAAAATATCTTCAAAACCATATTTTGCAACATGTCCCTTTTGGATATGCTGCCGGCGTCTCTTACTGTCCAATTCAGCAACTTCATTTAAATTTTTTAAAGTACAAACCGTCCATTCGTCTGTACCCGATGCAAATCTTTGTACGGCATATTCATCATTTCCCAGTTTTAATAGTTGATCTTGAGATTCTAAGGGATCTTTTAAATACTGTAAAAAGCCCTCGTTTTTAATCACTTGAGCAATGGGCTTACCAATCACTCTCTCAGATTTCATGCCAAATATCCATTCACATTTTTGGCTGAATACACGAACAATTCCATTGCGATCATAGGCCAGCAACCCGTCATTAATTTGATGGAGTACATGACCTAATCTCTCGTTAAGTTGTTCCTGATTTGCCATAGCTTTATGAATGGTTTTCCCCATTTTTACAATTGTGGCAAAATAACTTGCCGATAAATAATGAGATTTTTCATCCAAAAGATCCAGTTCATGAAGAATTTCAATAATTGTACTTAAGTCAATAATCCTAGGACCTAGGTCTACCACATGGAGTATCCCTTCAGGAACTAAATTTCGTTCTCCTAAAGTCACGGCCAAATGGCATTTAGCAATACTGGCTATTTTTTCTACATCTGGCAAATCTGGATACCAAGGTAACCATGTAATATTATCGAACCCGAGCAAATTCAATAGGGCAATAGACTCATCTGTAGATTCTCTGGAATCATTGACTAGAAGAGCATGAGTTCCTCGTCTTAAAGCAAATAACTGGTCTAAATGCGTACTATCAATTGCACGACGAGCTAAAATTTTAGGACAAACGGGGTCCACAAAGACTGTAGTTTCTAAAATAAGTGACTCACTGGTAAAAACCACCAAATCAGCTTCGATTTTGAACTCAATCCCCAAATCAACCGCATAACCCTCTAGAATTGCATGGGACTCAATCAACTTCTCTAATTGTTGAATAATTCGTTGCCGAGTAGCATCACTGCCCGTTATTACAGCTATACTCTTTTTCGCCTGTTTTCTGGCAGTATCTTCTTTATTTTTTCTATTCACTAATAAATCCATATTATTCATAGTGTTCCCCTGTTACTGTTTTTCTTTATACTACACCCATTTCCCCATTTTACAAAGTAAAAAATCCCGACACCCTGTTAAAACAGTTTGTCGGGATTTTCTTATTTACCCAATTTGCAAAGCAAATCTGGGAGGACGCGAGTACTCAAGCCACTATTCACAACTCTTATCGTATTCAACCATGGTATCTCTAAAGAATACAATTAAGCCATAGGCCGCAAGTATGGACATATACTGATTGGTCAGAGAGTCTTCCATTCCACTGTTCCCCACTGCATCGCTAAAGGAAGCATCATTCTTTTCAATTTCATTTTTAAAGAATGCCTCTACTTCTTTTGCACTTTTCATATCTTTCAGTTGGGCATAATACTTGTCATACTCATGTTCCAAATTGGACATGAAATAATAATCAAGTTCAGGGTAACGTTTGCTGTAGGCACTCATGACTTCTTCTTTTGATCTAATCTTCATAAAAACACCTTCCTCATCTGTCCAAATTTCATACTGGTATACATCCTTTGTATTAGGTATATACCTCATAAAATGACAGTAAACCGTCATATTGAAAAAACTCATCTTTTGAAGCAGTTTTTATTTTAGCCAAGCATTTCAATCGAGTTCGAGAAGTCTACAATAAATACTCCAAGCTAAAATCTCTACCTGAAATCGATTTAAATAACTCTGGGTAAGGTAACCTGCCTGATGGGGTAATCACTTTTTCCATAAGATATTTGCCAAAATTTTCTGGTTTATCTGTGACTTTCTCAATGCCATTGGCCTCCGTAAAAACTTTAGCAAGCATTTCGCAAGTCACATCGCCCATAAAATAGTTGTGAAGATAGATTGGGTGTGTGGTGTGGTGAATCAGAAATGCCCATGGTGGATTTTCTCCAAATGGTTCCTCATCAAACAATTCTTTGTACAAAGTCCAGTACAACTGCTCAACGTCTTCTCCACTTTTAATTTCATTTTGATAAAAACCTTGATCAAAGAGAATTCTATGAATAGCTCTGAAAGAATTGATTTTTTGCCATTCTTTGATTTCTGCAAAATTCTCTGCTACTTCTTCTATTTTAAAGAATTTTGAATAGAAAAGTGGATCATATAGGAAACTGCCAAATAAGTTGGCAATACCTTCAGAAATAATACCACTGATACCCATGTTCATTAATAAGTCTTCTGGATCCGTCGTAAATGAATGTACCGCATGACCAGTTTCATGTAAGAGAACCCCGTATTCACTGTAGCGATCCTTTACGTTGGCAAGAATTCTAGAATCTTTGCCTGTCTCCACTGGGAAATTATATCCCCACTCTGATTTATTCGCTCTTGAAAAGACGTCGTAAGTAATATTCATTTGGGTTAAGTCGATGCCAAAATTATTGAAAAATGCTCTTAAATTTTCATAATAGGCTGCCATGTCCACCTTTTGATTAAGGGCTGGCGCTAACTTACCAGAGATGTAGTTTTCATCCCAAGGCATAATCTCAGTATCGTTCAAGTATTTCTCAGCATATTTGCGGCGAGTTTCTTTCATTTTAGGCAAAACGCTTTTCATTTGCTCTTTCCAAGTTGCGAACAACTCAGGGGAAAGTTCATCTTCTTCCAATTTCAAAGCGACAAAGTCTGCTTTGCCTCTAAGTTTTGCCAATTCTTTTCGCATTTCCACCAGTTCAAGGAAACCTGCATCTAGCAAAGGCTTATTGATTTGATTTTTCGCAAAATAAGCTGCTTTTCTTCTTTCACGGTCATCCTCATTTGCTAATATTTGAGTCAATTCTACACTCGAAATCTCTCTGCCTTCAAAAATAGTACGATGCAAATTGAGTACATTCGACAGTTGATTGGTCTTCTCATTAATCTTTTCTGCCAACTCATTGACCTCCGGAGATAAATGGTATGGCTCGAAAATATTAAATAACAGAGTAGCACGTCTTCGATCTTCATCAGAAAGATTGGTTTTCAACGCATTTTGGATAATCTCAAAATCTGCTTTATCTTCAAAAATCTGAGTGAGTTCTTTGTAAGCTTCATCCACACCAAAGTCGTAGCCCGCTGTGTATTGTACCCATGAAAGCTGGCTGTACTTTACTTCCTTTTCGTTGAGTTTTTCTGCGATGCCTTTAATTCTGTCCATATAAATCCTCCTTTGTGGATGTATTAAGAACATTCTAACATATTTAGAAGTTTTCAAATATGAGTCTTATATTAAAAATTGTTAACTTGATTTCTTCATTTATTCAGGTTATTTTCAGGTATTTATGCTAAAATAGTCCTTGTGTGAAATTATACGATTAAAGGAGATTTTATTATGAACTCGTCAAAAAAAGCACCTATTAGCAAAAGCACCATTTTCTTCTATGTTTCAGCAGCTGTCGTTTTGATCATTGGCATTGTTTCACTTACTACTCAAGTGAATTCATTTAATTCAGTCGTTGCTCAATATGTAGCACAAGGTTATGAAAAATCAGAAGTTATGGCACAATTATTACCAAGCCAGTTATTACCAAGCATTTACTCAATTCTTTCTCTTAACTTAGGTTTATCAGCGATCCTTTTAGGTTTAGGTTTCTTAAGCCAAAAATTAGCAGTATTAATGCCTCAAGCTGAAGTGATTGAAGCCGTTGTAGAACACGATGAAACAATTGACGCTGAAATGGATTCAGAAGTTGCAGAAGAAGTTTCTGAAACAGTGGAAACTGTTGAAGCTCTTGAAACTGAGACAGAAAAATCACTTTAGTTTTCAGTCTCTAAAATTTGAAAGCTATGCCAGAGTTTGCTTTGGCTCAAAATTAAAAGGACTATCTCAACACGATTTTAAAATCCTGATGAGACAGTCTTTTTTTGACTTTGGGTATTAAAATATTTTATTTCTAAATCTCCTATTGTGCTGAGAAAGCCTTAATCAGTACGTGATTATTTTGAACCCTCTTAGCTTGAATCAGGGTTTCGTGAGTTTCTTCAATAAGTGCTCTCAATCCTTTAGCATTTTCTACAGTTGACCAAAGACCAGAAACATAGACCTCCACTTGTTTGAAACACCCTAATGCTTTAAAGTCCGTGGTGCTCATATAGTGAACAATCTGCTGACCCACCTTTTGGAACAAATCAGGGTTTCCTAAAATCAACACAGTGAATTCATCGCCGCCTGCTCGTCCGTAAGCAATATTAGGTTTTAATACTGCTATAGCATCCATAATGGCTTGATAGAAGGCTACAATCACCTTATCTCCTACTTCAAACCCGTTGACATCGTTAACTTCTTTAAATTGACACAAATCTAGTCGTAAAACGCAATAATCCAATGCTTTATCTGCATTTTCCAATATGCCCTCTGCATCTTCCAAAAACATTTCGGTATTGGGCATGTACTTCTTGATTTCGCGGATTCCTGACTCAGTCATTTCTAGCAGATTAATCTTCTTTTCCATGGAAAAACCCTCCAATTCAATTAATTGGATCAGTCTGTCGATTTGAATACGTTTCAGTATTTGCTCATTATAGGTCTGGCTGATTTGGATGCGCTTGCTGATAAGTTTGCCTGTCAACTGCCTTTGATCCCAATCAGACTCCAACAAGTTCTTAATCTCTGTCAAACTAAAATCCAGATTCTTTAAGATTAAAATCCAGTTTAAAAGATGACTTTGATCTTCACAATAACAACGATACCCATTTTCAGGATCCACCGCTGCTGGTTTGAGAAGACCCATTTCATCGTAATGACGGAGCAATTTGGTTGAAACTTGATTTTTCTGAGCAAATTCACTAATTTTCATTCGACATCCCTCCCTGGAATCAGCATAAGCCTTCCCCTAAGGGTAAAGTCAATACCTAATCCAATCTGCTATAAGTTCTGTATTTGCTGGGGCTGATGTCCCCTTTAGCCAAGTGGGATACCATGTGTTTAGCATAAGATGCATGGACTTATCTGGCAAGTTTTTTGTCCATTTTTTCACGGATTTCTCATCGATATAAAATGAAACGCTCCCTTTGCCATACACTATTCGGTAAGTATGAAACCCTGATGTTGGGTCGAAGTCTAACTTACCTTCATAACTATTGGATACTTTTCCATTGGCATAGGTGGTTAAATAATAAATACCTCTTGAGTCGTTTTGAATTTCAA
This sequence comes from uncultured Peptostreptococcaceae bacterium, assembly GCA_964404895.1. Taxonomy (GTDB): domain Bacteria; phylum Bacillota; class Clostridia; order Peptostreptococcales; family Acidaminobacteraceae; genus JBGSUZ01. The sequence continues at coordinate 447,831 of CAYOLV010000002.1, forward strand.
TGTCAATTTCATAATAGTAGTCTGGGGACGTATATAGGAAAAATCCCGTAATAGATGACGGAGCGCTGGGCAATTTCAACTTTGCCTCATACATACCATAAGACATGACATCTAAAGATTGAATTTCCCCACCCTCAAAACAATTGGGTACTAGGCTTATTTTGAGCATTTCGCTTTCAATTCTGATGTTGTCAGGATTCAGAAGGCTCATTCCCAGTTGATGAGTAGATTTTTTCCAAAATTTCGAATCGAAAGTGCTAAAATTATCTTGTTGACGGAACACGCCAAATTGTCCTGTCACTGGGACTGACTTATCTATTTTTAAAATGAATGGCACCTCATCAAATGTTATAGGGGGAATGAATACCTGAACTTTACTGATATACATTCCGCTAGAGGTTGTTTTGGGAATCTGCCAAAGCAATTGAATCTCTTCACTCTTTTTACCAGATAATTGAAATTCCTTGCTGATTGAACCCACCTGCAGTTTATTATCGTCTTGAAGTTGCCAGATTACTACCACATTAACCATTTTGTCGGTGGTATTGAATAATTTAATTTTTAGCGGAACAAACTCTTCTATAAAATAATCCCCCTTGGGATGATTTATAGATTGAACTTGAATTGACTGGCTGGATAAGTCTTGTTGGCGTTTCAATTCTTGATTTTTAAGAGCACTGCCCTCTGCTTGAATGGAAGATATTAAAAACAGGCTGATACAAATTACCAGCCAAAATAACAGGATTTTAACTTTCATAAATTATCCTCCTTCTCAGTTCATGTATACCCCTGATCCTAAAGAAGTCTTCCTCTAATAAAATATAGATGAAAAATTACTCACATTAGCATTTCTTATACATTCCTCAACTTTATTGAAAATGTTTATATTGCTGCCTTTGAAGGATTTTTCCCTTGCCTCACCTTCTTCAAAGTGCTAAGATTAATTTCGGGTCATCCAACCAGACTTGCACCATTAGCTCAGCTGGCTAGAGCATTCGACTCTTAATCGAAGGGTCCAGGGTTCGAACCCCTGATGGTGTACCAAAGAATAAAAAGCACTGAATCTCAACGATTCAGTGCTTTTTATTTTTTCAATTTCTACCCTCTCTCAATCACTCTCGGGCAGTCTTTCCCATTTTTAAACCATTTACAAGGCTTGCAATTTAAACATTCTATTGGCAGTTCACCTTTTTGAGTTTTAGTTGTCCACATTGGATCTACCAGATGTGGTCTGCCCAGTGCCACAAAATCTACTGCATTTTCATCGATTAGCTTTGTTATGTCTTCCAATTTTCTAATGCTGTTGACTGCAATAACTGGCATATTCACTTCTTTTTTAATAGCGGTGCCCATATAGACGATCCAGTTCCCCGGAAAATCTTCTGGTACTTCTGGTAACGCTCCGCCACCAATCCCAGCAGAGACATGAAGCAGATCAACACCCATTTTCTCAAGTGCCTTGGCAATTTCTATTCCTTCTGCTAATTCAGGTTCGTTGCCACCCATGCGGTAGCCCAGAATATTGAAGTTGCATTCCTTTTTAACTTGCTGAATGACTTCACTAGCAAAACGCAAACGGTTCTCAAGGCTTCCACCGTATTGGTCTTCTCTCTGATTGGCTTCTGGAGATGCCCATTGGCTCATCAAATAGCCATGTGCCCCGTGGAATTCAATCCCATCAAAGCCTGCCACTTCAGCGCGTTTACAGGCAGTTACATAAGCTTCTTGAATTTCTTTAATTTCGCCCAAAGTCAGAGTGTTCAAATCAAAAGGTACTTCATTGAGGCTTTTGCTTCTTGACCTGCCTGCATGGTGAATTTGAACCATCACTTTTGCATCATTTTTATGACAAACTTCTGCAATTTTTTTCATGCCTTCAATTTGTTCATCTTCCCATAAGCCCAACTGGTTGAGGCTCAATCTACCTGAAGGCACAATACAAGTAGCTTCAACAATGATCAAACCAGCCCCACCTGCAGCTAATGCTTCATAATGAGATAGGTTAGCTTCTGTCACCCTTCCGGTTTCATCTGAGTAGCCAAAACACACCATGGGCGGTACCACCATTCGATTTTTAACTTCAGTATTTCCCACTGCAATTTTATCAAATAATTTTGTTTTCATGATTTTTTACGCCTCACTTTAATAAACAATATATGTTACAATTATTTTAACGTTGTCTTGATTGGGAGGTTCTTATGTCTAAACGTCTTCAAGCAGATTTAATGCTTTTATTGGTTACCCTTTGTTGGGGTATTTCTTACTACTTAATGGACATCAGCCTTGAGGACATGGGCCCTTTTACACTCAACGCCCACCGCTTTCTTCTAGCCTTTGGAATCGCTGTGGTATTGGCTCTGCCTAAATTTAAAAAAATATCTCGTGAAACACTAGTCTACAGTGCTGCTTTAGGCGTCGCCTTGGTTTTGGTCTACGCTGGCGTCACCTTTGGTGTTCAATACACAACCCTTTCAAATGCAGGTTTTCTATGCGGTTTGACGGTTATTTTTACGCCGATTCTCTCTTGGATCATTTACAAAAAAGCGCCTAGTAAAAAAGTTGTCTTAGTGGTTCTCCTTTGTGTGACCGGGATTGCCCTTCTGACTTTGACAGATTCCTTTTCAATTGACCGCAAGAACTTGCTTGGCGATGCACTTTGCATTTTCTGCGCTTTTATATACGCCTTCCATTTACTCATTACTGAGAAAGCAGTTTCCAAATCTGAAGTTGATCCTTTCCAATTAGGGGTTTTCCAACTGGGTTTTGCAGGCATTTTGAACTTTGGAATGGCTTGGCTTACAGAAACGCCCCATTTACCAAGCAACTCGGAAACATGGGTTGCAGTTCTTTTTCTATCTGTATTTTGTACTGGGGTCGCGTTTATTATTCAAGCTATCGCTCAACAGTATACCACAGCCTCGCACGTAGGGGTTATATTCTCCCTTGAGCCTGTATTTGCAGGTATAGTCGCCTTCTTCCTCGCCCACGAAATATTATCGCCTAGAGCTTATCTTGGAGCTTCTCTGATGGTTCTGAGTATTTTTATCATGGAACTCGATTTTAGAGCTTTGCTTCGAAGAAGGTAGTCCTAGTTTCAATTATTTGGCTTGCCTAGAACTTTCCCATTCACTTCGCAAAATTCCGTAGTAAGCAATGTCTACAAATTGACCTTCTTTGAGTTGGTCTTCTCTGAGCACGCCCTCTGGACTCATTCCACAGTGAACCATGATTTTTCCCGACCCAGGGTTGCTGACAAAATGTCTCCCCATAATTTTATTGGCGTTTGATTTTTCAAAACCATAATCGATGATGGCTCTGCTGGCTTCTGTCCCGTATCCCTGATACCAATACATTTTACCAATCCAGTAACCAATCTCATATAATCTTCTCTTTTCACTGATTGTACTCAAAGTGATACAGCCTAAAAGAGCTTCATCTGATTTTCTAACAACGGCAAGACTCAATAATTTATTTTCATTAAAAAGAGTTTCATGCTGCTCTATCCAACTTTCTGCCATGCCTGCTTCGTAGGGGTGGGGAATATTTAAAGTTGTTTTATATAGCTCATAATCCCCGGCCATCTCTTGAACAGCCTTGGCATCGTTTACTGAAAAGCCTTTCAAAATTAATCTCTCAGTTTCTAATATAGGTAACATTGGAATTCTCTCCTTGTGAATTTTCAAACATTGTAACAAATTATCCCTAGCCATACAATAATATTTTTAGTACAATAAGAAAATATTGTAAATTATGTGAACAGAGAGGTATTTTTTATGATGAAACGACGTATTCTATTTTTTGCATCTTTTTTTGTGGTGGATTTAGTCTTGGCAATTCTGCTAGGTGACCCCATTTTGGCGGGCATCATTCTTCTCAGCGTTTTTACTCCAAGTTATTTGGCACTTTCTCTTTATAGGCAGAAAAAAAGAATCAATCTGCTGGACGAAGCTTGTGACCCTCAGGCCTTTATAGAGGCTTGTGAGAGACAATATGTCATCACAGGAAAGAACAAAACCGCACATATGTATTTAATAATCGATAAAAGTGCTGGTCTTGCCTCCCTCGATCACTTTGAAGAAGCTAAAGCCCTGCTCCTTTCTTTAGACGTGAAAAAAGCGACCCGACATAAGATGAGAGCCCTCGTCTACTACAACAATTTAATGTTGTGTTATGACGGTTTGGGCGATGGGGCAGCTGCTAAGGCGATTTACGAAAATGAGTTTACAAACTTGACTTATAAACTCAAAAATTACGCTGTCATTAGAAAGCCGATCCTATTCTCAAAATTTAAGTACGGTGCCGCACCTGAAGATATTGAAACCCGACAATTCCTCGTAGATGAAATTCGAAAATTGAAGCTATCCAAACGCTTATCCCTTCATTTAGCACTGTATGAAGGTGAGTTAGCAATTGCTTCTGGCGATTTAGAAAGCGCAAAATCCTTTTTTAACGAGGTTGTAACAAATGGCAATAAATTGTATATAGTGACATACGCTCAAAACAAACTAAATGAGCTGTCTATTTAGAAATACTGATATCCACGTTATAATTGGGCTTTAAAAATCCGTCATTGTCTTCAATTTCAATTTCAACACCAATCAAAGTTTCCCCATTTTCGATTTTAGCCATATCCGCAATGCGAGTGACTTTGCCATGATACGCTTTAGAGCGATCTGCCACTGGCACAATTACCACCGCTGCCCCAATTTTTACTTCAGATATAAAATCTTCAGTAATGTCCGCATTGATGACGAGAGAACTTAAGTCTGCCAATGTACAGAATTTAACAGCGGTATCTATAGAAGCACCTTCTTCATAGCCTATATTGTAAATGACCGCATTTTCAAAAGGTGAAAAGATCGTATCATTTTTTACTAATGCTGTTCTTAATTTTTCTTTCATATTGGCAAGGGTTAAATTGGTGGACTCTGCTTGTAAATTTTTTATACCGACTGAGCTGGTGACACCAGCTTTGCTTTTTTTATAGAGGGCAATATCGCTCTCTATATTGGTAAGGGCGTTGAGTTTGGTTTCACTTGTTAGCTTTAATAAGTCGTATTCCGTTTGAGAAATAGCGCCAAGAGGTAAAAGCGCTCCTGCGTTTTTGAAGTCCTTCATGGCCTGATCATAATTTTTTTTAGCTAAGCCATAGGCGTCCTGCAACTTTTTATAGTCTTGGTCATTGCTTAAATCTACTGTGTTTTCACTTAAGATTTTAGTTTTTTCATTCCCAGATATTTTTAGTTCAATTTCCTTCGTTTGGATTTGCAATAAGTATTGATCAATATCTAAGGTTGCAATTTTAGTTTCTTTTCCAATTTTTTGCCCTTCTTCTACAAAAATCTGTTTGACCTTTGCAGGAAAATCAATGACCACATCCAGAAGTTTTTCCGCTTCTACCACCCCATAGGCTTCAACAGTGGTGCTTTCAACAGGGGTATTCTTTCCTTGATCTGCATTTTTTGTTTGACCGCAAGCGACCAATGTCAAACCTAAAAGGCTTATCCCAGCCAGTTTCCCCATTCGATAGATTACGCCCTTTTCCATTTTCTTATCCATTCTGTTCTTCACTCTACCCTTCATTTGCACCACACGCTCCCATCTCTCACTTGAATAATCCTATTGCCATATTCCGCAGCTTCTGCTGAGTGCGTCACTTGAATGATGGTTTTTTTCTGTTCTAGGTTTATTTTTTTCAGCAACTCCATAATTTCGGTTCCAGTTTTCGAATCTAAATTACCTATAGGCTCGTCTGCCAAAATAATATCAGGTTCATTAACCAAGGCTCTAGCGATGGCAACCCTTTGTTGCTGACCACCTGATAGCTCCCGCGGCGTATGTTTTCTTCGGTCAGATAAGCCTACAATGGTTAATATTTCTGTAAGCCTTTTATCAAAATCTTTGAGCTTATGTCCGTCCAATAAAACAGGTAGAAGTATATTCTCTTCCACAGTAAGGTTGGGAATCAGATTATAAAATTGGAATACAAAACCCACCTGTCTTCTTCTCATAATGCTTTGTTCTTTGTCCTGCATACTTGCCAGTTCTGTCCCCTCAATTGTAATACTACCAGATGTGGGGTGATCTAAGCCTCCTAGCAAATAAAGAAGGGTACTTTTACCCGAGCCTGAAGGCCCCATAATAGAAACAAATTCACCCTTCATGATTTCTAAATTAATATCCTTTAAAACCTCAACTGCCACGTTGCCCATATGGTAAATTTTAAACAAATTATGGGTTTTGACAACCACTTCTTGTTCTGTCATATCCTCACCTGCCTATTCAAATTTAATTGCTTCAATGATATTGAGTTTCGACGACTTTATCCCTGGAACAATTGTAGCAATTATTGTAATCCCAAGTCCTGCAATAATAGCGGTGACAAATAATAAAGGATCATAATGCATTGGAATCGGTCCTGCCATTGCTGGCAATAAAAATGGAATAATGTAGAGAAATACCATTGCTAAAGATATCCCACCAAAACCACCAATTACACCACTGACAGCAGATTCAATTAAAACCATTCCAAATACTTGTTTTTGGCTCATCCCAACAGATTTATATACCGCAATGGCTCGTTTTCTCTGTATAAAACTGATTAACAAATTATTTAAGACCCCAAAGACACCAATGAGCATTGCTAAGAATGAAAACCCTGACAAAATCGAAAAAATCTGTTGATTGGAACTGCTGTTTAGGGTTTCTAAATTCGCCTTAGTTTCTACAAAAGGATCTTTTTGGTTCAATTTCTTTTTTATACGCGCCACAACGCCTTCGGGATCATTTGTTTTAATATAGATATCGTCAAAAGTAGCTAAATTAAAATCCATTTTTATATATTTTGCTGAAATTAGACCAAATTTTCCGTTGTCCATTAGGGTTTCCACAAATCCAATTATCCGATAAGGTCTTTCCCCTTGTGGCGTCACAAAGGTAATGGTATCTCCCAACTCTACCCCTAAGGTAATGCGGTTTGCATCGCCTAAAATAATATGTTTTCCACTTTCAAGCTGGGTCAACAATTGGGGATCAATTCGAGTATTAAAGAAATCATTGTACTTTGTAGTATCAATTCCTCTGAGTACTGAAAGCCTCTTTTTATCCGTATTTGCCACTTCTAATTGGTACTTGGCATAGGTCGGCATAATATCCAAAACCCCTGAGGTAGACCTGATTGTCTGGGCGATGGTATTGTTGGCTTCACTCACATTGCACCAGACTTCAAAATTAAAGTCTTTATAGGCTTTCCCTACTTCAATTTGAACGCTGTTGCTGACTGATTGGATCATGACAATACCTGACATACCAATGGCTAGGAGTGAAATGTTGGTCAATATGCTTTTATTGTCTTTTATATTTTTAGAAGCCAGTAAGCCGATATTCCCAAACAACCCTGTAAAAATAGGTTCTCCCAAACGAACGATCCATTTGGTCACTACTGGCATGACTATAGTGGCTGAGAAACAAACCATTAGGAACGAAACCAGACAAACCCCTACTACAATTTCAAGTGGCGCTAAAGGGGGCATTGCAATACCTAGAAACAGGAGTAAAAACCCAAACGGCTTTTTCAATTTGCTCTCTTCGTGGGCTTTTTCGTAATTGTTGAGGACAATATCTTTTACAGATATTTTCGCCACTTGGAGAATCGGAATAATGGCACTGGCAAAGGATATCCCAACTGCAAGGAGCATTCCTGCCCCTATCTGATACCATCTCCAAATTAAGTTTAATTGTTCCGTTTCGCTGGATTTAAGCACATCTGCCATTGCAGCTAGAATACCAAACCCGATACCAATCCCTACAACACCGCCAAATAAGCCATAGGCTATGGCTTCGGCAATCAATACGGAATCGGTTTCCTTTCTGGATGCGCCAATACTCCTAAAGGTTCCTATAATTGGCAAACGTTCAAGGGTTATCACTTTAAAAGAAGTATAGATAATGAACATGCTCATAAACAACACTACAGTGGTCATCATTAAAAAAGGCATGGTCACTTGATTGACGTATTTTTTGAGTTCACTTTCCGTATAGGCCTCTTTGACGTCGCATTTTCTATAATACTTCTCTAGAGAGGCTATGGTCTCTATAATTTTACTGCGATCAGCAACTTTAACGTAAACCACATTTGCCTTCGTTCTGCCTCCGTTAAGGCTGGCAATGGTTTCTTTTGGAACCACTGTATTAAACGTTCTGCCGTTTTCATAGAAAGGCCCTTTTGGGGAAGCGATGCCTACAATAGTAAACCAATGATTCTCATTATTGATTTTAATTTGTATAGGGTCATTCAGTTTTAAGTTATATTTCTTTGCCGCACTGCTGTTAATGATAATTTTCTTTCCATTGAAAGGTTCCAGTTTCCCAGAAGCTTGAAGTTCAAAGGGATTCAGCGAGGCTAAGGCCCCTATTTCAAACCCTTTAAGTTCCACGTTGACCGATTGATCCTTCATCGGACTAAAGGTTCCTGAACCTAAATATGCGCCTACACTGTAAATAATCTGTTCTCCAGCCAATCCGGCAAGACTGGGTTCCACAAATTCGGTGTCGGCGTGTTTATTGGCTCGAATAATGAGTTCAGCTTCTCCGCTGCCGCTGGTAATCATTTTCGTGTATAAGTCCGCTAAGGTGTCTCCTATTGCTAATGAAGCAAAGAGCAATGCTGCAGACATGGCGATGGAAAACAAAATCAAGCCCGTTCGCATTTTCTTTTCCATTATATTCCTAATAACGTATTTTAATATGATTGCCATAGAATGTCTCCTTTTATTTCGATGCAACTCGTGATAAAGTTAGATTGACTCTGGTTGAATAAGGGTCACTGAAGCTAAACACTGATTTTTAGAGGAGCGCTAACATGTACGAAACACTTACAACCGAGGATATGAAACCTTGGAGAGATTTATTGCTTGTTCATAAATTTGCCGTTGAAGAAATCAAAACCAAACTCAATATTTTAGATGAAGAATTTGGTAATATTCATGACTACAATCCTATTGAACATATTCGCTATCGGGTTAAAAAACCTGAGAGTATCTTTGAAAAACTAGAACGTCTGGGTCTTGAACCCACTATTGAGAACGCTAAGAACAATATTTTTGATATTGCAGGCATCCGAATTATTTGTGCCTTTACAGCAGATATTTACAAGGTTGTAGACCTCTTGGCACAACAATCAGACATTAAAATCGTCAATACTAAAGATTATATCAAAAATCCGAAGAGCAATGGGTATAGAAGTCTTCATGTTCATATTGAGTTTCCTGTTTTTTTAAGCAGCGGCACTGTCCCCACTCGTGTAGAAATACAGTTAAGAACCATTGCCATGGATTTCTGGGCTAGTATTGAACATAAGATTTATTATAAATATAGAGAAAAAGCACCAGAACAAATCCAAGAACAAATTAAAGACTGTGCTGATTTGATCTCCAATTTGGACAGACGTATGTATAAGCTCAAACAACAAATTGAAGGCCTTGAGGAAGATGATCAGGTTGTGACCACTGAAAGCATGATTTATAGAGATCCTGTGAACTATTAAACACCCCATTTATACCCCTAAATGTTGGGCTTCAATAAATACCTAAATCCCTTTTAATCTTGATTATTTTTTTAAAATTTGGGTATAGGGTCTAATAGGGTAGATAGGAGGTGCTTTATATGTATTATATCCCAGTCGAATGGCTGAAAGATCCTCATAATGCATTCAAAGTTCATGAAATACTCGAACGAAATTTGCACTCTAACCTGACGCCTGCAAAGGAACATGCCATTATAGAGTTGAAAAACATCCACGAGACCCTTGTTATAGAAAAATTAGAGAGTGGCGCAGTCAAAGATGTCTAATGGCATGGCTGCAGTATTCAAAATTCACACGGAGGTGATTTGATCCATGATTAGCCCGATTGGCAGTTCAGCAACACAAGCACAAACACAGATTAAGGCAGTAGAAAATCAACAGGTTAAAGCAACTGATAAAGCTGTTCAAGCTCAAAAACCTACAATCACAGCAACTAAATCCACGACACCTACAGATACACTTGAAATAGGCAAACCTGTTGAAAAAACAGGAAACTACAATAAACCTACTACAACAACGATTGACATGAGCAGAATTGACGCGTTACAGAAAAAGGCAGATGAAGCCCTTCAGCCACTTCGGGACATGGTCAAACAACTTCTAAAAGAGCAAGGTAAAACTTTTAGAGAAGCTAATGTCGACGAAAAAGGCAGATCTGACAACGACAAAGACGACGCTACCATGGTCACCATTACACCAGAAATTAGAGCAGAAGCTCAGAAAAACATTGCGGACGATGGTGAATATGGCATAGAAAAAACAGCTTCTCGGTTAGCAGACTTTGCAAAATCCATTTCTGGCGGCGATACCAAAAAATTAGAAACTTTGAAGAAAGCTATTCAAGATGGCTACGACGCAGCTGAAAAAGCTTTTGGCGGCGAGTTGCCTGACATTTCTAAGAAAACGCTAGAACTTACCATGAAAAAATTGGATGAATGGGCAAGCACACCTGCAGAAACCCAATCTCAACTGAATGTCATGAAGTAACTACACCCTTTTATTAAGAAAAGCGAGCTATTCCACCTTTGGAATTTCTCGCTTTTTTCGTTTTTGATACAACCGTTATTTACACCGTTTCCAAAATTGCCTTGAGGAAAATTTCTCCATAGGTCTCATATTTCTTCTCGCCCACGCCCTTAATTTCCAGCATATCTTCCTTATTTCTTGGCATGAGAGTTGCCATTTCACTCAGAGATGCATTTGTGAATACAATATACGCAGGTACTCCTTTTTCGTCGGCAATTTTCTTTCTTAAAGCCGTCAACTGTTCATATAATTGCTTAGAAGTCTCAGAAGTAACTCCTGCTGGCATTTTTGACTTCTTTTTACTTCTTTCTTTCGAATCTTTCTTCATCGCAGATGAAGCCGTAATAATGTCTTGTTTCAAATAAAATTGCTTCTCCCCTTTGAGGATTTGTTTAGAGGCCGCAGTCAGCTCTAAAATAGGGTATGTCCCACCTTTTACGTCTAAATAGCCTTGTGCAATCATGTGCATGATAATCTCTTTAATCAAGCCCTCAGACTGGTCTGTCATTATCCCGTAAGTGGACTGATTGTCTAGCCCCCACTCTGTTATCTTTTTATCTTTAGAGCCTCTCAACACCTTAATAATTGTCCCAGAACCATATCTTTGGTTGGTTCGGTAAATACAGGACATAATTTTTTGAGCTTCAATACTCATATCTACAAATTCGGATTCATTGGTGCAATTGCCACATTTTCCACAGTTGAGCTGTTCAGTTTTTTCTCCAAAATAAGTTAATATTTCTTCTCTGAGACACCCATTGGTATGACAATAGTTGACTAAGGTCTGCAAGTTCTCATGCATGAGCAAATCCCGTTCACCGCTGTTCATTCCCCCGTTTGCCTCAATCATCATTTTTTGTTTGACGATGTCTGCTGGAGAATAGAGTATAATGCACTCACTGTCTTCCCCGTCACGCCCTGCTCTTCCCGCTTCCTGGTAATAAGCTTCCATATTTTTAGGCAAATTATAATGGATGACAAAGCGTACATCGGGTTTATCAATGCCCATGCCAAAAGCGTTGGTCGCCACAATTATTTTGGTTTTGTCAAACATGAAGGCTTCCTGTACGTCTTTTCGAGCTTCAGGGCTAAACCCTGCATGATAAGCCCCAACCGAATAGCCCCGCTTTTTCAACTCATTAGACAGACTCTCTACGCTTTTTCTGGTCGAACAAAAGATAATGCCTGAGGCGTCTTCTGGCTGATTTTCCAAGTAGTTCAAAACAAATTTAGACTTATTTTGAGGTTTTGCTACTTGGTAATAAAGATTCGGTCTGTCAAAGCCCGTGGTCACTTCATATGGGGACTTTAATTTGAGGAGTTCTCGAATCTCGTCTCTGACAAAAATGGTTGCTGTGGCTGTAAACGCTGCTACACAAGGGCGTTTTGGCAACTTTTCTATAAATTTAGGAATTTCTTTGTAGCTAGGTCTAAAATCGTGTCCCCACTGACTGATACAATGGGCTTCATCTACAGCTACCATAGTGACTTCAAGTTTGCTTACCAAAGACAGAAAATCCCAAGCGCCCAGTCGTTCTGGCGCTACATAGCATAGTTTATAGTGACCATTTAAAAGCCCCTCTGTTCGGGCTGCCATTTCTTTGGCAGAAATAGAACTGTTAATAAACGTGGAAGGGATATCATTTTCCGTCAACCCGTCCACTTGGTCTTTCATTAGAGAAATTAACGGGGAAATAACCAGTGTAACACCACTGCCAAGGAGTGCAGGCAATTGGTAACATAGGGACTTTCCGCCCCCAGTAGGCATGATTCCAAGGACATCTCTGCCCTTTAAAATTTGATCAATCAACATTTCCTGACCTGTTCTAAAGGTGGAAAATCCAAAATATTTTTTGAGTGCTTCGTATTTATCCAAAAGGTGTCCCTTTCTTTCTATATATTCAGTGTCAAGTAGATTGAAATAAATTTGACTTGTCTTCTCTAGTATTTTACACGAACTTGAGCTATTTCGCTTCGCTTTTCAAAAAAAAAGAAGCTCAGGGCATCGAACCCTGAGCTTCTTCCCAGATTTGCTTCGCAAATGGGGTAAAAAAGCGCTAAGATTTTACTCTTAGCGCTCTGTAGCTTCTTCTCATTGCATTATTTTTTAACAGCCACCATCAAATAACGGTGCTCTTGACTTTCAACATAACCTTTCTCTAAAACCCTTTCATGACAACGGTACAACTCGTCTAAGCACTTATCAACAGAGAAGTTTGGGAACTCCCACTCGATGATTTTTGCAAAGTAAACCAGTGCGCCCACGTCTGAGAACCTTAGGAAAGGGAAATACTCCGCCGTTTCAATTAAATCAAAACCAGCTTCTTTCGCTTTTCTCACTTCATTCTCATAGTCATTAGTACCAGAGGGTAAACGCTCCGGGTCTCCAAGAAGCTGCTTTGAAAAAGCGTAGTTGTTTAAAGGCCCTACTTGTTGGGTGATGAATATGCCGCCCTTTTTTAAAATACGGTGCACTTCAGAAATGTCAAAGGCTTCATGTCGATTGATGATGATATCAAACTGCTCCTCTTCAAACTTCAAAAGGTGGTCGTCTTCTACAAACTTTACTTGAATACCTAGAGGACCTAATTTCTCCACGCACAATTCATAATTCGGCGGGTATGCCTCAGTGACAGCCGTTTGAGCGTGTGGGTGACCCAGCGTCAACAAGAACTCACCGCCCCCAGTGCCCATGTCTAACAATTTGTGTTCTGGCTTTAGATACTTTAAAACCAATTCTTTATAATGCCATGGTAATTCTTCTTCCTCAGATCTTGAGTGGACAGAGGAAAAATCCCAACCTGAAAATGTTCTCTTTTCTTCACTTACCCAAAATGCTTTTAACACTTCTGATTTCATATTATTTGTCTCCTTCTCAATAGGTAGTTTTAGTATGAGCTAAAAGTTTATTGAAAAGCAGTACAGTTAATCAGGAAGTTTAACTCCCCGTCTGATCACATCACAGTATAGCTCGGTACAATCTGTCATCAGATTATATTAACTGCACCGAGCGGTTACCTCGTTGAATACACATATGAACTCCATTCATATCAATAATTTTTTATGCAGTTCAATCATAGCACAGCACAAATATGAATACCACTATTATTTGTAAATAATTCCATAAATAATTTTGTATGCAACCCATTCTCCATTTGCTATAATAAAATTATTATATACTACGGGAGCATTATTATGAATCAGCCAATTTGATTTCTCAAATATCATTTTAAGCCTTTGGACGACTTAACCAAACAAGGGCTTTTTGTTGTGCATACAATTCCAACGACATGATAGGAGAGACTTCAAATGAAATCACGTAAAAATATACTGCTCATGCTGGCGATTGTCTTCTTGCAAGGGTTTGTTTTCTATGGCCCTATTTCAACCCTTTATAGAGAGAGCCGCGGCATCAGCCTTTATGAAATTTTCTTAATCGAGTCCATTTCTTGGATTCTCATGCTGCTCTTAGAAGTCCCTTGGGGACATTTTTCAGACCGCTTCGGTTATAAAAAAACCTTAGTTGTCGTCAACGGGGTCTTTTTTGCTTCAAAAATAATCTTTTTTGCTGCAGACTCCTTCAACGGCTTTCTACTCGAACGGATTATGCTTTCTGTGGTCTTTGCTGGGTTTTCAGGCTGCGACGCCGCTCTGCTTCACGCCTCTGCAGGAGAAGATAAAATCGACAAAGTTTTTGGTCAATACAGTGCCTCTGGTACGGCAGGCTTTTTACTGGCTTCTGTCCTTTCCAGTTTTATGATCGCATCACCACTTGACAGCGCCAGTATTGACCGTACTGGTTTTTATACCATATTCCCATACGCCCTAGCCTTTGTCCTCTCTTGGTTCTTAAAAGAAATGCCCAAAGAGGAAAATGTGATGCGTCCTAAACTGAGAAACAGCATTCAAAAAGCTTTCCGACTGCCTTCCATTTTAGGGTTAGTCATTGCCGTTACTCTGGCAAGAGAAATTTTCCAGTCGGTTACGGTGTTCCTCAATCAAGCCCAGTACTTAAAAAGTGGTATCGATGTCCGATGGTTTGGCATGCTCCTTGTATTGATGCAAGGGGGAAAACTATTAGCCGCCCGTTCCCATATCATTAGTGAAAAGTTTGGCGGGAAGCGTTCGATCAGTTCAATTTTGACCCTCATTACACTGAGCTGTGTTCTTTTATACTTTACCCATTCCCCTTGGCTCAGCGTTCTCGGTGTCTTTGCCATCTCAGTGAGTATGGCAGTGTTGGAACCCCTTGCTATGTCCATGGAGAACAAAGCGCTGGACAATATTGACCGCGCAACGGTGCTTTCTGTCTATGCCATGATTGGCGAAATATTTGCCGCTGGGATTAACCCGTTAATTGGTAAGGCCGCTAATGTCTCCCTCCAAGTGGCCCTTCTCTTTTGCGTAGGGCTTGGGGTTTTAGCAATGATTATCTTTAGAGTCAGTTCTTTCTCTAAAGATCCTAACAGAAAAGCAACTCAGACGCTTCTATAAAATTAATATTTATAATTCAACAGTTTCAAAAACATAAAAGCATCCAGACCTATTGCTCTTCAGCGATATGTCTGGATGTTTTTTTATTTGTAATGTTATGTATTGACAATTCCATTTTATGGCGATACAATTCAACTGTATTAATACAGATAGTACAGTTTTAAAAGGAGGTCCTTATGTTTGATCTCGACCTTAAAAGTCGTTTACCGATTTACGAACAATTGATGGAAAAATTAAAGCAATTAATTGTATCCGATTTATTGAAGCCCCATGAGCAGCTACCTTCAGTCAGACAACTGGCAAGTCAGCTGACCATCAACCCCAATACCATTCAAAAAGCATACAGAGAATTGGAACAGCTAGGCTACATCTATTCTCTCCCCGGCAAAGGCAGCTTTGTTTCCCCAGCGGGCGACCTTGGCAATACCCTTCGACTTTCAGCCGTAAAAGTTCAAATTGAAGCCTTGCTTTCTGAAGCGATCTATTTAGGCATGAAAAAAGAAGACTTGATGCAGTGGCTTGCTTCTGCCTATGACATTAAAAAAGGAGGTCAATAATATGCTTCGTATGGATTCGGTTATTAAAAAATACGGCAAGAAAAAAGCTTTGAATCAGGTCACTTTTTCAGTTGAGAAAGGTTCTATTCACGGTTTGGTAGGGAAAAATGGTGCAGGGAAAACCACCTTGCTTAAAACAATTATAGGCCTCTACCAAATAACTGAAGGTTCCATTCACTGGGACGATCAGCCAATTTACGAAAATATCTCTAGTAAAAATAAACTCTATTTTATGCCTGACTATTCAGAGTGGGATTATTCAGAAACCCTTTATGATTTGTCAAAGTTACATCAAAGTTTATACCCCAACTGGTCTGAGGATCGTTATCAAAAACTGGTGAAAGCTTTCCAACTAAACGAACGCACTTCTATTAAAAGGAATTCTAAGGGTGAGCAAAGTCTCATGGCATTCTGTTTGGCACTCTCTTCCATGCCAGAACTCTTAATTCTCGACGAACCCTTTGATGGTTTAGATGCAGTTATTCGCCATCAAATTAAAAACCTGATTATTCAAGATGTAGCCGAGCGACAACTCAGCGTCTTAGTCTCCTCCCACAATCTTAGGGAACTCGACGATCTCTGCGATTGTATTACTTTGATTCACGATGGACGCATCAAAATAAGTGGCGAATTAGACCATCTGAAAGCCCAAATTTATAAGGTGCAAATTGCTTTTAACGGTGTTGTACCCGATTTTAAACCGACTCTAGATATTCTCTATCAAGAACAAAGAGGTAATTTTTCTACACTGGTGGTTCGAGGAGATAAAAACCGCTTATCGGATGAATTAAACTGGTTCAACCCATCCTTATTGGAAATATTGCCATTGAGTTTGGAAGAACTATTTGTATACGAAATGGAGGGGCTTAATTATGAACGCAAAAATATCATCCTCTAAACAAAATTTTTTCTGGAAAAATTGCCATCGCTTAAAGTGGTTGACCCTGCTCCAGTGTGGAATTTTATTAATGACTTACCCACTGAATTTATTATTTTCAAGAAACGCCCCCACTAAGGTCATCATTCAAAATGGACAAGAAATGATTGCCCTTCCGTTTCTGACCGCAAATACTTTTATTGTGCTGATTTTTCCAGTGCTGGTAGGTCTATTGTCCTTCAGATATCTGCAAAGTACTGGCGCATCAGTCAGCACACACAGCATGCCAGTGACACGAAAGAAACTGATGACAGCACATTTCACCTCTGGTTTAAGCATGTTGTTTATACCTTACTTTGTTACAGGCTTCGCCTTAGTTCTTGTGAGTTTTTTAGTCCCTGCAGGAACGCTTCCTCTTAGAGTCATAGGGATTTGGTGGGGAAGTTCCCTTTTCTTTAGCGCTATTTTTTATGCAGGTACGGTTTTCTCGGGTATGATTATTGGAAATAGTATTTTACAAGGCATCTTTGTCTATATTTTATTTTTACTGCCCGAGGGTCTGGACACTTTGATTAATTATCATTTAAATGTGTTTTTAAAAGGATTTACAGGTGGTACAACTTCGCTTTGGACTCTCATTTCTCCTATGACAACATTTATAAACGCTTCAAGACGACTTTCTTTTGCAGGTGTTCCACTCACTTATTGGGTGATTTATAGTTTATTATTTGTGGGATTTACTGGGCTTTCCTATTGGCTTTACCAACGCAGACAACTAGAAAATGTGGGGCAAACGGTTCAGTTCCCCACTCTTATTCCTTTCCTAAAAGGCCTTGGAATTTTCTGCGGTATTCTTGCTGTAGGGGCCATTACCAAAGAACTCACCTCACAGAACAGCTTGATTTTCATTGGCTTCCTAATTGGTGCAGTCATAAGCTACATTGTTTTTGAAATGCTGATTCAAAGAAATGTGCGCTGTCAACTATCGATCCAGTATTTAGGGCTGACTATTGTTTTGTTTGCTATTGTCTTTTCCCTATTCGCCTTTGATGTATTTTCTTATGGCAGCAAGAAAATTGAAATGTCCGAAATTCAGTCTGTAGATTTTGGTATGTCAGATTACAAGTCATATATGTGGCCTTCAAGTCAGTGGATTTCAGATCCCGAAGCCATTGCCGTCATTAATCAACTTTACGAGAAGAGTGTGGACAGCGTCTCTCCACTCTTCTGGCTAGAGAAAAACATTTCTGAAAAGCCCATACTTACCTTCGGTTTCCAGAACAAAAATGGAAAATGGTTTTCAAGACAATTCTCGCTAGATGCAAAGCTTATTCAGGCAGAGTTAGATCAACTCTACAACTCTCCTGCTTATTTAGAGCATGAAATGCCTTATTTGAGCATTGAGGCAATAGACATTGAAAGCCTACGGGTAAATACTGCTGTAGGTGATAAAACAATCTCAGACCCGCTCTTAATACAGCCTCTATATGAAGCATTAAAAAGAGATATATATGAACACCCTGAAACTGCATTAAACGACAATGCTAAACCTCTCACAACAATATACATTACAGTTCCTGTGTCAGCTAAGTCTTATTCACACTTTGAGCAATACAGCGTTACGTCTAACGAACGTACCCAACTGGGTATATATGTGCTTCAAAACTATGAGCATACAATCAGTTTTATTCAGAAATATGAAGCATTTGCTTCCCTGCTTCTAAGTTCTGATCAGATCAGCAAAATACTGATTAAGCCACTTACCTCTGATTCTGATAGTGTGAATCCCAGCTATAGCCTCCTGCACAGTTACGGTGATTTTGACGAAAAGGATTCACACGTGACCGTCATCAGCGAACCAAAAGAAATTGATCAGATATTGAAAGCCCCACTTTATATGAACGCTGAAAAACACGAAGATTATCGCATTCGATATTTCTTAAAGTCTGAAAACCTTGAAGCTTTAGACGGCTTCTTGTATTTAGAAAGCGTACCCCCACAATTCCTTTCAAAATAAACCTTTCAAAACAAATGATTAACCAACCAAAAAGAACTTCCCCTACTGGATCATTCGTCCAAGTAAGAGAAGTTCTTTTTTTTAATAATTTAGATGTCTATTTAGTTTGGACTGAACTTCTGCTAATCCTTTAAGAAGTTCAGAGTCAGGGAATTGATGAACGCCTCTAAAATACAAGCTTCTAAAGAAATTCTTTCCATTTATAGAAATATAAAAACGTTCCATTCCCTTTGCATTTTCAAATGCGGTGACTACTTTATTCGACCAGTTTTCCACCCATTCCTTTGTGATACTTGGATCTGTGAAGAAGCTTCTCCAAATAGCTGTTACAAGACGTTCATCTTCTTCTGCTGTCCAGATATTAATACCTTGGCAAATTTTATAAGTAATGCCTTCCAGTATAGGTTTTAGAGGCTCTATGTTTGAATATCGACAGGCCAGTAATTGTTGGAAGACATCTGCCATATGGGCGTTAGCATGAGCCCAGCCCTTATCTTCAGTGAAGCCTCTTAAGTCTGTCTCTCTTCTGAACTGATCCAAACATCGCTCATAGGTGTAAGCTAGCTGTTCATCCGTTAAGAAGGGGGACTCAATATGTCTATCCAGAATTGGGACGATTACTAAAGCTGAAAATGCCCTCTTGAATACCCCATCGGTAGCCTTTTCACCTAGTTGGAAATGTAAAAAATCATCTGAAAGGAGCCGATTGAGCACAACCACCACTTCTTCATTAGAAAGGTATTCTGCGTCTGACACAAGGGTCGCAAAGACAGGATAAACCAAATCGTCTCTCAACACAGGGTCAGGGTCTCCAATGTATTTGAAAAGGGCTTCTAGGTAATCTGCTGCCTTTTCTCCCGGCTCAAAATTTCCATCCTTTTCAAGAAAGGCTGACAATTTTTCCATTAAATCCTTTTTTTCGTTCATGAAACCAGCTCCTTTATTTTTCAAAGGGTTCATTGAGTGCTTCTGTCCCCGACAAAACAAAACGCCCTTCCTTAATGATGGCTTTCTGTTCGCCAGTAGGCAAAATAACTGTAATGTGTTCGAGAGAGTCATAAGGGATTGTAATATCTGTATGAACCCCAGTATAAGCTTTCGAAACATCTTCTTTTCTCAAAACAGACCGTTCGTTGTCACGAGCTGTGATCTCTTTGCCATCTGTTGGATTGTACACTGGCAAATCTTCTGCCCAAGAGAAACAAGTATCTCCAATAGCAAAATGAGGACCCATTTTCTCTACAATTAAGACTGGTAATTTGTCTACAATGCCATATTTTTCACTGATGGTATAGGCTAGTGTGTTTGTACCAATTGCAAACTCGCCAATTGGCAATGAGGCATGAGGGAAGAGTAAATTCTCCCGTACATACTCTTTATTTTTTTCTTCTTCTAAGAAGTTAGAGCAATTGTAATTTGTGATTTCACCGTTTTCAAAGGTCAAATGGAGATTCTCATAATTAAAATTATCTAAATAAACGGTATCTAAATGCAACACCCCATTAGTGCCCTTTAATTCAGGAGATGTAAAAACTTCTCCTACTGGGATGTTGACGTCTGCCACACAGTTAACAAAATTAGTTTCCTTTTGTGGGTTATTCAATTTATGCAATTTGACTTTGATATCAGTACGATTGCCCTTATAGCCTTTTACATGAACAAATTCGCCTTGATCAAGGGTGTCGATGATAACTTGTTGAATTTTCTCATGGGCATCGCTGTCCATTTGGTTGATTTTCACCGTGTCTGCAAAAATTTCTTCAAACTGTTCCCCAATTTCTGGCGTCGGGAATGCCACCATGCAGAAGCTGCGTTCAGATTCAGGCAAATACTTTTCCACTGTCTCTGAAGAGGCTATATCAAATTGTTGAGCACACTTTTGTTGTGCTTCAGTCAGTTTAACCCTTGCGTTGTTATTGACAGGAGAAAAAGGCTCTGCCCCAAATTTCTCTACATAAAGAATCCCTGAATAATCTTTCAATTCTTTCTCGAGTTTTGCAGCCGCGTTGCCGTAAGCTTTAATTTCACAAGCACTGACTTCCTCGTTCATATAAAGACCTTCGTCAAACTTGTGATCGAAATCAAATTGTTTGTTGTATTCTGTGGTTTCAATACTGCTCACATAGGGCTTCATATTTTCTTTTTTGAGATAGTGCATCATTAAATTCGTCAAACGTTCTTGCCCAGCCACAGCTACAATTCTAACAGCGTGTCTAAGGCTGATGTCCTTATTGTCCCTCTTAAAGCCATTCACATAAGCCTTTACAATGGACTGCGCTAGGTGATCTAACGATGCCTCATTGTACTGATTCATAAATTCAGCAGTTCTTAATTCATTCTTTGAAATATAAACACCAAATTCGAATAGGTATTTAGGATCTGAAAGATCTCTATTCAGAATGACTTCACTGTAGTTTTGGAAATCATAAGTGAAACGTTGGAAAAATCTTCTGCCAAAATGATTTTCGGCTTTATTCGTTTTATGCTGCCCAATGGTTGCTTTTAAAGATTCAATTTCTACTTTCTCCGCTGTAAGCCCTTCATAGATTAACAGAAATAAATCTGTTAAATCTTTAAAGTCATCTTTTTTATGAGTAAAGGCAAAATCAATGCCCTTATACAGTTGTGCATCTAAAAAGCTAACAACTTGACCCACTTCACTTCCAAAAATTTCAGTGGCATAAACGGGATTTGCATAACAATGGTCATAATTCTCTGGCATTACAGCTTCAAACAACTGGTGATTTTCAGTTAATAATTCTTCAACTGTTCTCTTCTCAAAATACTCAGGGCACAACCCTTGTTCTAGAGCCAAGTAGCTCATCAGTCTAGCGGATGCCTTATTAAAATAAGCTCCCAACGGGGTATTACTCTCAATTTCCATATCCATATGAACTGCTTTTAAATGTTGCTCTAATGCCTTTGTCATTTTAGTTACTCCTTATATTAGGAAAATTAGATATCTTCTCATTTCATTATATAGACTATAATTAAAATTGTACATTAATTTATTTTGTACGTTTATATAAAAGAAAAGTCAAGCTCGCTAAAAATAACGAACTTGACAGATGTATTCCTCTAATTAGCCCAAATGAGATCTGCCCACTCTGGGTGATCAATAAATGGATTTCTATTGTGTTGGAAGTCTTTATAGATGACGTTATTTCTTCTGATCTCCGCTGCATCTACTTTATCTAATCTGTTCCACTCTAAAAGGACTTTCAAATTTCCCATATAAGGAGATTTATCGTCAACAATTGCATTGTTGAGCTCTAAATCAACACCGTCATGAAGTTCATAACGTACAGCCATATAGAAGAGCATACGGGCGATGTCGCCTTTCACTTCATCTCGTGGTTCCCAGATTTCTTTGTTTTTAATATAGTAACAGTCTGTAGCTTCAGAGTCTCTTACAGCCTCTGGATTTGAAGAAATTTCATCAAAATAAAAATTACTTCTCGTTGCATTAACCGAAACATCAGTTGCTCTTAAATGATGTAAGTCAGTCCCTGGTCCTGGTGAAGTTCCGAAATCGCCTCTCGATTTGGCCCATACATGCTCCCGATTCCAGTTATCAACGCCAGCGCCTTTCGTATTTTTGCCTTGTGATCTCCCTGTATACAGACAAATGATGTTACTTGAATTATTTGGATCTTGATCTGTTGCACAAATGCCATCCCAGACCGCGCTATAACTCAAAACTGCATTTTCATCAATGATGTCATGCAAACTGTCTTTGAGGGTTTGACCTGTTTTGCCAAGGGCATTGGCGTAATAAGTATTGTCATATTCGGTGACAGTACCTGGTGTCGTTCCTGGCGTCGTACCTGGTGTCGTTCCAGGTGTTGTTCCACCAGTATTCCCGCCATTGTCAATGGTTGTAAGCGTCATAGCGGTGATGTTTTTTATACCTTCATGTGAGTAATAACTTGTGTACTCACCCGTTATTTTAATGGCCTTACCCTTCAATGCAGGATTTGACTGTAAGCCAAACGTCGATCTGAACTTAGACGGTACTTGAACATAAACCATTTTAGCAGGATCTGATTCAGTTGCAGAATCTGCAATTGCTAAAGCCGTATCACTTTTAAAAGAAGATGTAATAATTGCATTTGAAGCTGTAGGCATGCCAACGACATAACCCTGTACTGTAATTTCAGTGCCTTTGCTTTGATTAAACACTTCAACTATTTTATAAATTTGACTAGTATCTGAAAAACTCAGTACTGCATTTGGAATCATCAAACTGAAAATAAGAAGTAAAGAAACTAAAAATTGTTTGCCAAATAGCCCTTTTTTGGATTTCATAAATCACCTCATCAATTTTTTTGTGTGTTTCCTTAACGATGCATTTTATTGCTCAGGCATGACAATATTATATTTTCTTCCCTCCTAACGTTGTCTGATTGGCCCCTCCTTAGTGTATGTAAATATGGACGCTTTCGAATATGTTCTTATATAACAATTTTTTTACGCCCTAAAAAGTAACAATATTCCACTTTTTACATCAAAAAAAACAAGACTCAAAAACAATAGTATTGTTTAGAGTCTTGTGTTCATTTATTAACACTGAATGGGGCTATTATTGGTTTACAATATAACAAAATTTTAATTAATATAAATCTAAATTATTAAAATATTAAAAAACATTCGTAAAAAACATCTAAGAACAATACATCTCAACTTTCAAAAGTTGAGATATTACTTTTATTTATTAAAAGAACCCGTTGCTACTAAAAAGAATGCACGACCTTTTCCACAAATTGAATTTTAAGTCCGTTTGGATCTAACACGTAGAAAAACTTAATAGTGGGATTGGGTCTGAACGGACCACTATAAATGGGATAACCGATCTCGTTAAGGCTTTTGATCAACTCATCTACAGACTCTGTCATAAAACCCATCGAGATATCGTGACCCAAATCAATCGTTTCAGTTTCATCGTTGTCGATTAGCTCAACCTCTGTTTCACCATCGCCTAAAAAAGCAATTTCCATGCCCTCGCATGGACTGTATTTCCGTTTAAGGGGCAATCCGACTATTTCTTGATAAAATTTGAGTGACGCCTCCATGTTTTTGACCTGTAATGTCGTCCAACAAAACTTCATCTGTAAACCCTCCTATGTCTTTAGTACAACTTAATTGATGCTATCTGATTATTGTATACCTTTTTCATTAATTCTGAAACATGCTTAGCAGATTCTGACAAGCTAATGAATAAACCATTGACAAATTTGTTCAACCATAATACGATACTCATATACCCATATGTGCATATGTATATGTTTAGTTTTAATCTCGAAAGGAGATTCTATGAACAGTTTGACGAATATCTATAAAATTCTTTCCGACGAAACCCGTCTGAGAATTCTGATGTTGCTCTATTTGGACGACCTTTGTGTTTGCCAGCTCAGTGGTATTTTAATGACTGCTCAGCCTAAAATCTCTAAAAATTTATCTAAACTCAGAGATATGCAACTGGTTCAAGACGAGCGCCGTGAGAAATTCGTTTATTATGAACTTCTAAAAAAAGAGCCTTTACTGATGGCAACCCTTAAAAACATTGAAGATCACATGGATCAATATCCGCTGTTGATAGAAGATCGGAATCGATTGAAAAATAAAGATGTTTTTTTGAATCAATGTTGCACCACCTGTAATGAATGAAAGTGAGGTAAAATATGTTCGTATTTGAATGGCTGAATAATCAGCTCTTAAAAATGATTTGGTTATCTGACCTAGTTCAGTGGTTGGTTGAAAATGTTATGGGATTAGATACAGCAGGGAAATTAGGCGGCAGCATTCACTTCTTTATTTATGATGTGATTAAAATTTTCATTTTACTGTCGGTTTTGATTTTTTCAATTTCTTATATCCAAAGTTTCTTCCCGCCAGAACGAACCCGAAAAATTTTAGGCAATTTTAATGGCATTACTGCAAATATTTTAGGCGCTCTGCTGGGCACTATTACACCATTTTGCTCTTGCTCTTCAATACCTCTATTCATTGGATTTACTAGCGCAGGCTTACCGATTGGCGTCACTTTTTCGTTTTTGATCTCGTCGCCTTTAGTAGATTTAGCCTCGGTTTTACTGCTAGCCAGTATTTTTAACTGGAAAATAGCCATCGCCTATGTGGTTGTGGGCTTAATTCTTGCAGTAATCAGTGGCACTATTATTAGCAAACTTAAACTTGAAAAATATGTAGAACCTTTTGTTTACAGCAATAAAATGATTGAACTTGATCAAGAAGAATTAACGGTTAAAGACCGATTGGCTTTCTCAAAGCAGCAGGTATTAGACATTGTAAAAAAAGTATGGCTTTATATTTTGATTGGTGTGGGCATTGGAGCAGTCATTCATAACTGGATTCCCCAGTCTGTGGTCACTGCAGTCTTAGGTCAAGACAAGTGGTATTCTGTGTTAATTGCTACAGCCGTTGGTATTCCTATGTATGCAGATATTTTTGGAACCCTTCCAATCGCTGAAGCCTTAGTTTCAAAAGGGGTTGGCATTGGTACAGCTCTTGCTTTTATGATGGCAGTAACAGCTTTATCTCTCCCTTCAATTATCATGCTTAAAAACGTTGTTAAGACAAAGCTTTTAGCCATATTCGTAGGGCTTGTCACTTTAGGCATTCTAATTATTGGTTATACCTTTAATGCGTTTGGTTATTTATTCTTATAATTTAGTTTTGAGGAGGATTCTTATGATTATTAAAGTTTTAGGTTCAGGATGTGCAAACTGCAAAAAATTAGAAGAACATGCAAAGGAAGCTGTGAAGGCTCTCGGCGTAGACGCTACCATCGTAAAAGTGGAAGATTTTAAAGAGATTATGGCCTATGGTGTGATGAAAACCCCTGCCCTTGTTATTGATGAACAAGTAAAAATAATGGGTCGAGTCGCTTCTGTTGAAGACATTAAAAATCTTTTGAAGTAAATGAATAAGTCCTACCAATAATAAAATCCATAGAATCTGTTCATTATTACTCTGAGCAGGTTTTATGGATTTATTTTTTTGTCTCATTTAATTCTTTGGCGTCACTTATTTCTTTTTCAAACTTTTTCAAAATGTATAAAATAGCTTCTGGTTTAAAGGGTTTCACAATAAAATCGCTGGCACCGGCTTGTATAGCTTCCATAACCAACCATTGCTGTCCCATGGCAGAGCACATGACCACCCGTGCACCTGGGTGTCTTTTTCTGATGACTTTGACGGCGTCAAGTCCAGATAAATTTGGCATGGTAATATCCATAAAGACTAAATCTGGCTTGAGTACTTCGTACAGGTCGATACCCATTTGTCCGTCATAGGCTTCTCCAACGACTTCGTGTTTACCGTATTCAATAATATTCCTTAAGACAAGCCTCATAAAAGCTGCATCATCTACTAGTAAAATTTTCATGATCAACACTCATTTCTCTAATCGGACACAATTCAACAATACGCACAAGAAATGTGTTCATCTTCTTTACCTTTATAGTTTTACATTGCTGATTTCCTTCACAACTCAGGAAAAAGAAATGATTTTAAAAAGCCATACCCCTTGCCAGACATATCATTCAAAGGGATAAAATCCAAAGCAGCACTATTGATGCAGTACCTTAGACCGCCAGTCATTTTAGGGCCATCATTAAAAACATGACCTAAATGGGCATTTCCAACTCGGCTTCTCACTTCAATACGTTCCATACCATGGGTGTCATCCACCACTTCAAACACCACTTCTTTGGAAATCGGTTTTGAGAAACTTGGCCAACCACATTCGGAACTAAATTTATCTAAACTTGAAAATAAAGGTTCTCCTGTTGTAACATCCACGTAAATCCCCTCTTCAAAAAGGTTCCAATAGGGATTATCAAAAGGTCTCTCAGTAGCCGATTCTTGGGTGACCGACATTTGAAGGGCTGTTAGATGATTCTTAAGTATTGCCTTTTCAGGTAAATGATATAAATCTGCTTCAATAATGGGTTCCAGCGCCAGACTCAGGTTAATATGACAATAACCTCTCGGATTTTTTTCAAGGTATTTTTGATGGTATTCTTCGGCTTTATAAAACGACTTTAAGGGTTCTACAACAACACGAATTGGCAGTTTATAAGCCTTTTGTTTGCGGTTGATAAAATCTTGAATAAGGATTTCTTCGCTTTGATTGGTGAAAAATATTCCTGTTCTGTATTGAGACCCTATGTCAGCGCCTTGGCGATCTATGGTGGTTGGATCAATAACTTTAAAATAATAGGTCAATAAAGTCTCAAGGTCAATTTTTTCAGGATTATAGCCAACGCTAACCGTCTCAGCGTGTCCAGTGTTTCCACGGCATACTTCTTCGTAACTGGGATTTTCAGTATTTCCGTTTGCGTAACCTGAAAACACCTCAATGACACCTACAACCTTGGCCATATAGGCTTCTAATCCCCAAAAACAGCCACCTGCTAAATAAATATGTTTCATAGTCTACTCCTTTGGTCTCCCACAGTAGTCAACAGACAACTTTGTGCACATTATATATAGTATACCATTTAAATGCAAATTTACTATTAAAGTGCATTCATTCAATTACAACACGTTAAATCTAACACAGTTTCGACCTTCATTCTTGGCACAATATAACTGTTCGTCAGCTAAAATATACATTTGCTGCATAGAGCCCATTCTAGAAACATCACCATAGACGCAACCAATGCTAATTGTTACACATCGTTTTTCACCTTGCCACTCATAGGACATTTTTATATTCTCAACTGACTTGCGAATGAGTTCTGCCAGTTCTTGAGCTTCTTGTAAGCTTAGATCTTTTACACCACAAACAAACTCCTCGCCACCATATCTGCCTAAAACACCCTTATGATCATCCATGACTTGCTTGAGTCGAGCCGCTATTTTTTGGAGACATTTATCACCTTCAATATGGCCGTGTGTATCGTTGTAATGTTTAAAGTGATCTATATCTAACATCATCAAAACCATCTTGCAGTTTTTTTCATTTGAATCGAAAAGATGCTGTAAATATTGTTTCACGCCGCGTCTACTTGAAATTTGGGTCAACTCGTCCAAAAGTATTTCCTTATTTAGATTCACATTAGCTTCTTCTAGTCTTTTGAGCAATTCCGACTGCATTTCAATTTCTCGTTCTAATTGGTGGTTGAGCATTTTCATTTCTTCAATTTCTTGACCTTCCAAGGTTTTGTTAATTTCAATTTTTATGATGGCCAATCGTTGCGAAACAATTGTAGTTTCAACAGCTTGCTCCATATGATGATAACGTTTGTAATAGTTTAGAGCCAAATCAAAGCTGCATTTTCTTTCGTAATAGTCTGTCAACAGCTTATAGATTTGGCTCAGTTTTTTAACGGCATGTAAGGCTTCACCGTATTCTTCTCCTTGGTTTAAATAACTTACAAAGAGCTTTTCATTGCCAAATTTCAGCTCATATTCAGCTAAGTTTATAAGGACCTCAACAGCAAAATACTTATTGCCCATTTTTTCTAAACGCTCTAAGGCATTGTCATAACAGATCTTTGCTTGTGTATACTCCTCTCGGATAAAATGAATGCGCCCTAGCTTTGTCTCAACTTCAGATAGAGCCGTTCCATTTTTTTGATTAATTAATAAGTCAAAACTTCTCCTAAAATAATCATATGCCGTGTCATAGGTTTCTCTTTTTAAGTAGATGTCTCCCAAATTTTCCAATATAACAGGAATGTTTCCAACCAGTCCACAGGATTCACTGATTTCTAAGGCGTGTTCATAGGCTGAAATGGCTTCCTCATAGTCTCCACTTTCCCTATAGACTTCACCTATATTGTTATAAACACGACTAACCAACATTTGGTCGTCGACCTTATTCGCATAATGAAGGGCTTTTAGAAAATACTCAGTCGCCCGTTCATAATTAGCGTAGTAAAAATAGACCACTCCAAATAAGTTGAGGGTCATACTTAAGCCAGCTTCGTAATTAACTTTTTCATAAATGCGGTAAGCATCTGTCACATAGTTATAACAACCGTTTAGATCAGTCATGGATCTGCAAGCAAGGGCCATAGCAAATAAAGCAGCTGCTTCTTCCATTTCTAATTGATATTTTTGTGCCTTTTGAAGTGCTTCCTCTGCCATTTTAAAAGCTCTTTGGGGTTCTGTAAAAGCAACTTTTTTAGATGCTTCAATAGATTCTGATAAATCCTTGATTATGCTCTCCATCAACTCACCACCTGTTTACCATTATACCCCAAACCGCGTTACAATATCTATTGCTTTATGAACCCATTGACCCTGATTTCTTATACAAAAAGCTGATATGCAATTCGTAGACCAAAGTAAATAATGACAACACCACAAACACGATTTACGTTTGTCAAAACTTTTGCTGTCATTAAATGTCTGAAACGGTTGACCAGCAAAGCTAAACTCATAAACCATGCCATAGAAGCAAGCGCTACACCTGAAATGAACCAATAGCCTTCTAGTGCACTCATGCTGGCTTTAAAACCACCTACTAACATAGTGCCATCAATAATAGCCTGAGGGTTAAACCATGTCACTGTAAAACACATGGCTACAGTGGCTAATAATGAGGTTTGTAAGTTTGACTCAGCAACCCCTTCAGATTTGCTCTTAAGTAACGTATACCCAATATAACAAACTGCAACACTGCCAATCCCCATGACAATCTGTTTTAAAAATTCAAATTTCATTAATAGAAGTCCAACGCCAAAAAAACAAGCTAAGGCAAGGCTAATATCAAAAAAGATTGTTATCAATGCGACTTGTACTGACTTTGCTTTTGTAAACTTTGCTGCGGAATTAATGACATAAGCATTCTGCATTCCAATAGGTGCTACGTAAGCTAATCCAACCAAAAAACCTTGTAATAAAATTTGCGCCATAATCTTAACATCTCCTATCCACTTATTAAACTCAATTTGAGTTGATACTCACATATTAGCAAGTCTAGATATGAGATAACAGAACCAAACCGCTATGAATTACCCAACCATAATTTGAGAAACATGGGTCGCTTTAGTTTTCATATAAACTTTCAATAATTTTCGCTAACACTGGCAACTTTTCTACAAGTGCCTCTTCTTTGGCATAAGCATAGGAAATTCTTAAATAGCCATTGTGGTCGTAATCGTATATATCCCCTGGGTTAATAAGAATTTTATGCTCCAGCGCTTTTTTAAACAGTGCATCAATAGAGATTTCTTTTTTGAGTTTAAGCCATATATAGAAGCTGCCACTAGGTTTTTCCCAGTCGGCGATTTCTCTATAGTGCAAGTCCAACTGCTCCATGACCAAGTCTCTTCTTCGACGAAGAGCTGTTCTGAGCTGATCTAAATACTGATCATAAAATCCCGTCTTTAGCCATTCTGTCACGATTGCTTGAGAAATAGAGCTGGCGCCATAATCCAGTTGCATTTTAATGTCCCCAAGTCGATCAATAACCGGTTCAGGACCAATTACCCAACCAATTCTCAAACCCGCCGCAAGTGTTTTAGATACAGTCCCTAAGTAGATTACATTGCCATGTAGATCCATAGATTTCAAAGGTTTTGGGGGCATTTCATCCAACCAAAGTTCTCTATAGGCATCATCTTCAATAATTGGCAAGTGGTACTTGGTACAAAAGTCTAATAATTCACTGCGTCTGTCTTGGTTCATGACAGCGCCCGTTGGGTTATGAAAAGTTGGGATGGTATACAAGAAGTTTTCTGCTGTCTGACTATCTGAAAGCCGCTTTAACAAAGCATTTAGGACTATACCTTCTTTGTCCATTTCAACGCCCTCTAAGGTGATGCCTACTGACTGAAAGGTATTCAACGATTTCACGTAAGATGGGGTCTCCGTAAAAAGTTTTGCTTCTTTTGACATAAGCCCGATACTAATGAGTTGCAGTCCTTGAAGAGAGCCAGATACAATGAGAATACTTTCAGGTGAAGCCACAATTCCAAACTTGGAGACGTACTTACTAATAGCCTCTCTTAAAGGATAAGAACCTTTCGCGCATTCATAACCCATTTGGTTGGTTTTTTCACTTATAGATGTTAATATTTTAGCCATTTTGCCTTTAGGGTATAAGTCTGGAGATAGTTCTCCCGTGCCTAATCTAGTATAAGATTTGTCAAACTCCAATGTGTTAATTGTTTGAATCATTGGTTGGTTTGATTTATGAAAACCTGAAGCAATGGATTCGCCCCAATGTCTTGGTTGTTCGCTGGCTATCAACGACCAGCCGTGATTGACCACTAGGGTTCCCAGTCTACCGTTGGTTTCAATCAAACCGTCATACCGCAATTGATCCATAACTTCGACAATGGTGCTCCGATTGACCCCGTACAAACTTGCCAATTCTCTTTGAGTCGGCATGACAAACCCAACAGACCATTGCCCAGTTTTTATTTTCAGTTTAATATCGGATAGAATTCTCTGAGTTTTTCCTTTGACAGCTGACATGAGTAAACTCCTTATGGCTCATTTTATAAATGAGGAGCGTGAGACGTCGTGCCTCTTCCTTCCTCTCAAATTTGCTTCCCAAATAAGGTAAAAAAGCCCTGCCTCAAAGAGAAGCAGGGTCTTTCTTCATTATATTCTTTTGTTTACTCACCAGCAACCGACAATTCCTTTAACAAGAGAGAAGGCGAGCCCACATGGGTGCCGTAAGGGAGCCCAAATTTCAAGTCGTTAGCGATACTTTCTACCTCTTGAAGCATTTCATAAAAATTGCCCGAAATCGTAATGCCACTTATCGCATCTGTTACGACGCCACCATGAACCCAAAAGCCACTTGCTTGAAGAGAAAAATCTCCTGAAATGGGGTTTATGCCTGCAAATGCACCTTGAATATCTGTAATCATAATGCCATTGTTCATTTGTACTTGCAAGTCATTCAAACGTTCTGAACCATTTTCGATTCTTAAATTTGTAGCAAAGACTTCTACGCTGCTTTTATGCTGCATTCTAAATCCATTGCCAGTAGATTTTGTTCCAAAGGCTTCTGCAGTCTTGCCATTGTGAAGGAAAGTTTTAAGGACGCCATTTTCAACCAATACATTTGACTGTGTTAAAGTCCCTTCATCGTCAAAAAAGGTGGTTCTGCCGCCTCCACGCATGTGAGGGTCATCTACTATAGTCACTTTGCTATTAGCAATCTTCCGACCAATTTGTTCCCCTAAACGGGACATTTGATATAAAACTTTGTCACCGTAAAAAACTGGGATAAAACCTTCCAGCAAACCCGCCGCTACAGTATTTTTAAGAATCACTGGATATTTCCCAGACTTCACACTTTTTGCGCCAATGCTGTTGGCTGCAAGTTTCCCTGCTTCCTTTCCCATTTTTTCAGCCGACAAGAACTTCAAATCACTGCCCGTTTCGTGGGCCGTTGCAGTTCTCACTTCTCCAGAAAATTCTGCCACAGCTGAAACCACGGCCATGCTTCCCTGTTGAGTTTCAGATAGAGATAAACCGTCTGCTCGCCTTAAATGCCTGCGAAGTTGAAACTCCTCATACTGACAATAATCGGTTTTGGTGACTTTAGGATCTGACTCTTTCGCATGCTTTTCTAACGCCAAAGCAAAATCAATCTTTTCTTGAATAGACACTTCCACTACATTGAAGTGTTGAGAAAAATCTGCTGTTTCCTTTGGCTTTTTTGTTTCGTGATCACACCATTTAGCCTCGTTACCTAGAGCCGCACTTTCTATAAGCGCTGAGATAATCCCCTCTGCCTGATCTTCAGAAATCTGCTCCGAATAGGTCATGCCCAATTTTTCATTGTGAAGACCTCGAATAGCGGCTACCAGTTCCTCTGAAACGGTAAAGCCGTCTAGCGATCCTTGATTGACGGTCAAAGACAGACTGCTTTTTTCTTCCAGACAGACTTCTAGGTGGCTTACGCCTTTTGCCTCGGCATAGGTAAATAATTTATTGAGGAACGCTTCTTGCTTTGCTGCTTTTGTTACAGCTTGCTTCGCTTCATCAGAAAGGACTTGCATTGCTTCATTTTTCAGCATTTCACTCACCTGCCCTTCCGCCAACTGTAATGGACTGGATTCTCAGAGTTGGCTGACCCATGCTGACAAATATTGCGCCGCTTCCTGCATAGCAATAGCCTTGCTCTAGTTTCAGATTATCAGCTACCATATCCACCGACTTAAGGATTTCTGCCCCGTTGCCGATCAAAGTCGCCCCTCTTACAGGGCGGTCAATTTTACCATTTTTGACCCAGTAGCCTTCTATGACTGAGAAGTTAAAATCTCCTGTTGTGGGGTTGACTGAACCAGCTCCTAGGGTTTTGGCAAAAAGACCCTCATCTGTATTTCCAAATATGGAAGCCACTGAGCTGGTGCCATTATCAATATAGGTATTGCTCATTCGAGACGTAGGTGCAAATCTATAGGATTGTCTTCTGGATGAGCCATTGGCTTTTTGATCCATTCTTCTGGCACTGAAAGCATCCACTAAATAATTTTTGAGTTCCCCATTTTGGATTAAGACATTTTTTTGCGTCGGGTGCCCTTCATCGTCTATACTGCTTGAGCCCCAAGCGTTGACAATAGAACCGTCGTCTACAAGGGTCAATACTTCTGAACCGATTTTCTCGCCAACTTTACCTGCAAACACAGAATTGCCTTTGGAAACTGCCGAAGCTTCCAAACTGTGACCGCAAGCCTCGTGGAACATCAGTCCCCCAAAGCCATTGTCTACAATAACGGGAAATTTTCCCGCTGGACAATAGGGTGCCATGGCCATAGTTTTTGCCATTTCTGCCGCCTTTACTGCGGATTCATTGAGGTCAATTCGGTTGTAAAATTCAAAACCTTCTAAAGCACCTGGTCCAGAATACCCACTTTCTACGTGACCTTGGTATTCCGCCATGGCTCTGAACAAGACCCGTGTTCTTACCCGTCTGTCACTTGCTAATAAGCCATTTGAATTGGCAATTTGGATGTGTTGATCTTGATCCAAATACTTCGCGTCGGTTTGAGTAATAATTGAATCAAAGGCCATTGCGGCTCTGTGGGCAGATCTAAGCATTTCTGCCTTTTCTTTCATGCTCACACCTGAAGGGATAATGTCAAAGGGATGTATAACTATTTTTGAAGTGTCCATCAGTTGTAAGGGGGTTCTAATAACTTTTGAGCCATCGTCCTGCTTAAGAGAAACCGACAATTTCCATGCCAGTTTCTTCAATGTTTCAGGGTCGCTGCTGTTGGAAAATCCATAATAACTGTTATTGCCTTTAAGGAGTCGAATACCTACACCGTAGTCTACGCCAGATACACTGGACATAACCTCACTGCCTCTTGTACTTAACTCTGTGCAATTGTTATGTTCTGCATATATTTCCGCAAAGTCACCGCCCGTCTTTAAGGCGATGTCTATGATCTCTTGTATAAGTGTCTCATTCAGCATTTTAATCCCTCACAATCAAGCTTGGCAGTACTTATGACAAGCAACATAACGGTCAGGCGCAACTTCAATCCACTTCGGGCGGTCTTTGTGGCATATTTCCATTGCTTCGTTGCATCGCTTCACGAACTTGCATCCGTCAGGGGGGTTGATCGGACTTGGAACTTCGCCAGTGAGTTTAATCCGTTCATGCTGATCCTCTTCTTTCATGGACGGTACTGGGATGGAAGAGATTAAAGCTTTTGTATACGGATGAAGGGGATTCTTATACAAATCCGCTGTATTGCCCATTTCTATCATAGAACCTAAATACATAACCCCAATACGATCGGAGATATGCTTGACCATGGATAAATCATGGGAAATAAATAAGTAGGTCAATCCCATGTCCTGTTGGAGTTTGATCATTAAGTTGACAATCTGTGCCTGAATGGAAACATCCAGTGCTGAAATCGGCTCGTCGCATACAATGAACTGGGGCTCTACAGCAAGGGCTCTTGCAATACCAATCCTTTGACGCTGACCTCCTGAAAGCTCATGGGCAAATCGAGCGGAATGTTCTGGGTTAAGCCCTACTTGTTTGAGTAATTTGGTAACCCGATCATTTCTCTTTTGTTCTGGCTCTTTAATATGAACATCCATCCCCTCCCGAATGATATTGCCGATGGTCATTCGAGGATCGAGGGAGGCGTAGGGGTCTTGGAAAATAATTTGTGCATTCTTTTTAAAGGCGAGGGTTTCTCTCTGATTCATTGTATGGACATTCGAATCATTGTAAAGCACTTCACCTTCGGTGGCTTTGTAGAGCCCGAGGATGGTTCTGCCGCAGGTCGTTTTGCCGCAACCTGACTCGCCGACCAATCCAAGGGTTTCCCCTTTGTATATTTTAAAACTAACATCATCTACCGCCTTCAAGGTTTTATCTTTGATAGGAAAGTATTTTTTCAAACCTTTTACTTCGATTAATACTTCTGGGTCGCTGACTTTTTTTTCTGCATTAACCATGACATTGACCTCCTGATTTTAACGGATTTTCGACTTGGGGTGCCTCAGGATGGTTCAGCCAACAAAATACCCGATGGTTCTCAGTCAAAATAGTCTCTTCTGGAGCTTTCGTCTTACAAATAGGCATACAGTAACGGCAACGAGAAGCAAACGGACAACCGCGTATTTCCAAAAGAAGGTCTGGTGGGGTTCCCTTTAAGGCGTAAAGTTCTCCTTTTGGTTTGATTTCATCGCTTGGAATAGAACGCATTAGAGCCCAAGTATAAGGATGTCTGCAATTTTCAAAAATTTCTCTCGTGGTACCTGTTTCAATAATTTGACCCCCATACATGACTTGAATGCGGTCTGCAAAGTCTGCAACTACACCTAAGTCATGGGTGACTAAAATAATGGCTGTTTTTTTGACTTTTTTGAGTTCCCTTAACAAGTCGATAATTTGAGCCTGTATGGTAACGTCTAAGGCAGTGGTAGGTTCATCGGCTATTAAGACTTTAGGGTCACAAGCAAGGGCCATGGCGATCATGACACGCTGTCTCATACCTCCTGAAAGTTGGTGAGGATAGCTTTTGATCCGCTCCTTAGCGTTGGGGATATGGACGGCTTCTAAGTGCTGTACACATTCTTCTAAGGCTTGTTTTCTGCTCATTTTTTTATGAATTTGAAGGCTCTCTGCCAATTGATCCCCAATGGTCATGGTAGGGTTCAGGGAAGTCATAGGGTCTTGGAAAATCATGCTGATGGCTCTGCCCCTAATCTGATTAAGGCGTTTGTTGTTCATCTGCAGAAGGTCTTCCCCTTCAAAAAGAATTTTGGAACCTACTTTAACTTCGGATGTATGTTTGTTCAACATTCTAAGAATTGCTTTTGCCGTAACGGTCTTACCGCAGCCTGACTCCCCTACAAAAGCTAGAGTCTCTCCTTCTTTTAAATAGAAATTTGTGCCTCTGACGGCTTTGACTTCGCCTGCGTAGGTGTGAAAGGACACGTTAAGCCCCTCTACTTCTAATAAATGTGCCAAATGTGTCACCTCCTATTGTCTGAGTTTTGGATCTAGGGCATCTCTTAGTCCGTCGCCAAGCAAGGTGAAGGAAAGCATGGTAAGGGCGATCATGAGAGATGGGAAGAATAATTGATAAGGATAAAATACCAAGTTTTGTTGTGCTGCCGAAGCCAAGGCGCCCCAGCTGGTGTCTGGCGACTGTATGCCTAAGCCCACGTAGCTGAGAAAAGCTTCTGCAAAAATATAGCCGGGAATATCAAAGGTAATCGCTACAATGATGATGCCCACTGTATTGGGAATCAAATGTTTTCTAATGATGTTCCAAGGCGATACCCCTAGAGCTTTTGCGGCTGTCACATATTCTTGGGAGCTGATTTGAAGCATTTGTCCTCTCACAAGTCTGGCAATACCGCACCAACCCGTTAAGCACATGGCTAGTAAAAGTGTTCCCAGACCTTTGCTGTCAAGGATTAAAGAAATGAGAATGACTACCAATAAATAAGGAACGCTCATTAATATTTCAATAATCCGCATCATGATGTTGTCTACGCGACCGCCAAAGAAGGCCGAAATGCCGCCATAGATACAGCCTACAAAGGAAGACACAAAGGCAGCTGTCAAACCAATAACGATAGAGACTCTGCCCGCTTTCCAGATACGTGAGAAAACGTCTCTTCCTAGTTCGTCCGTTCCGAACCAATGGGTGCTGTCTGGATTTTGATTAATGACTGACGAGTCCATGCTTTCGTATGAAAACCCATTCAAATACTGTCCAATAATGGTCAATATACCAATAATAATCAATACACCAATGGCGATCATTGCGATTTTATTTTGTTTCAGTCTGCGCCATGCATCTTGCCAGTAGGTCATTTGGGGTCTGGCGATTTTTTCATTGTCTTCATGGTCACAGCCAATGATGTTAAAAGGATTCATTTCCATAACGCTCATAGTTGGCCTCCTGTCACTGATCTTCAGATATGCGAATACGTGGATCGACCAACGAGTACACAATATCGGTGATCAACAAAGAAAAAATAAAGATTGCGGTGTAGAAAATAGTATTGCCAAGAATCATGGTGAAATCTCGGTCGTTGATGGAACTGATAAAGTAAAAACCTAAACCAGGTATACCAAAAATAGATTCGATGACGAAAGAGCCTACAAAGATACCTGCAATAGAAGGTCCAAGAATTGTGATCGTAGGCAAAATGGCATTTCGAAGCACGTGTTTGCGAATGATGTTAAACCTTGAAACCCCTTTGGCTTGAGCTGTCAAAATATAGTCTTGACTGATGACGTCCAGCACACTTGAACGCATATACCGCGCATAAGTAGCGATTCCACCAAAACACAAGGCAATGGTTGGAAGTACCGTGTGTTTAAACTCCCCCCACCCTGTCGTTGGGAACAAGTCCCACTTCACGGTGAAGAAATACTGGAAAATGGCCGCCGTTACAAAGACGGGGACGGTAATGCCCATAATAGCCACCATCATGACCAGATAGTCTGGCCATCGGTTTCGATTTAGGGCTGCAATAATACCTAGGGTGATTCCAATGACAAAGCCGATGACTAAAGCCTGCGCCCCTAGTCTGCCAGAAACTAAAGATAATTTCCCAATGGTTTCTGAAACGCTTCTACCGGGGTATCTCAAAGATTCTCCAAGATTACCTCTCACTGCATTTTTCATAAAGATGACATATTGTTCTAAAACGGGTTTATCTAACCCATATTTTGCGTAGTAATTTAAGCGGGTTTGCTCAGGCAGATTTTTTGCCATATGAGCCAGTGGATCTCCTGGAATTGCATGCATTAGGAAAAATGTCGCCGTTGTCACGATCCATAGAACCAGCAGCATGTATAATACTCTCTTGACAATATATTTCCCCACGTGATGCCTCCTTTTACGGTTTTAAAAAAACAGGTTCAGCAGAGGTGCTGATGATGTTTCTGCTGAACCTGTTCTATAATGTTTATTTTTCTCTGCCTACAGTATGAGAATACTTGAAGCCTACTGTCCCAAAGTTTGTCACGCCAAGTCCTTTGACATACTTATAAACAAAGGTATTGCCTCTTGGGTAGACCACTGGAGAAAGAACTGTTTCATCGTATAACAAGATTTTCTCTGCTTCTTGGAAGAGTTTAGTTCTTTCAGCTTGGTCAAGAGACGCCGCAGCTCTGTTGATCAAGTCATCATAAGCGGTGCTAGACCAGTTGGTGTAAATGCTGTTGGCATTTGTTTTGAATAAATCTAACATACAAATTGGATCATTGAAGTTTGCACCCCACGCAGCATACGCCATTTGGAACTCGTATTTGCTGGTTTTGTCCATAAAGATTGGCCAGTCCACAAGTTCAGGTTCTACATTGATGCCAAGGGTTTGCTTATACATCTGTTGGAAATAGTCACCGATGGTTTTAAAACGTTGGTTGGTGCCGCCAAAGAGCAATTTGATAGTCACTTTGCTCGGATCAGGATCCATTCCCAGTTCTGTCAACCCTTTAATGAACAAAGCTTTTGCATCAGGATTTTCCTCTGCCAATGTTTTAAGAGGTTCTTTAACTTCTGTTCGGTATTCTTTGTCCCCAATCATAACGGTTTTTGGAACCCAACCGTATGCAGGTTCATTGACGCCATAGAAAATTACATTTGCCATATCTTCTCGGGTAATTCCAAGTGCTAAAGCTTTTCTAATGTTGATGTTAGATAAAAGTTTATCTTGGGTATTAAAGAACTCATAATAGGTGGTTGGGTAACCCATTGTTAATTTTTCTAAGCTTTCGTTTTGGGAGAATTTTTCAACCCATTCTGATTTATTAACACCAAGGGCATCGATTTCGCCGCTTTGAAGGGAATTGTATTTGGCATTTTCTTCTTTGATGATTTTAAAGTTTACTTTTGCCATTTGAACTACTTTTGCGTCCCAGTAGTTTGGATTTTTTTCAATGTTAATTTCACTGTTGTGCATCCAGTTGGTCATGACGAAAGGTCCGTTAAAGACCATTGTGTCAATTTCAGTGCCGTATTTCTCGCCATTTTTTTCAACGATGTCTTGACGTTGTGGCAACATTGCCGCTTGGTAAGTCAAGTTGATAAAATAAGCAGATGGGGTTTCTAAAGTAAACACTAAGGTTTTGTCATCCGTAGCTTTAACGCCTAACTGATCTACTGGAAGTTTTCCAGCGTTCACCGTTGCAGCATTTTTAATAGGCATCAGCAAGAAAGAATATGGGGCGCCGTTTTTAGGATCCAGTACACGTTTGATGGCATATTCATAATCCACCGCTTTCACTGGCTGACCGTCACTCCATTTGTTGTCTCTAAGGTGGAAGGTCCATGTCAGGCCGTCTTCACTGGTCTCCCAGCTTTCTGCACCTGCAGGTTCAACAAAATTCTTTAAATTTTCATCTTCATTCAGGCGTGTAAGAGGTTCAAAAACTTCGTTCATGATTGTAGCAGAATAGCCATCTGAAGCTCTTACGGAATCAAGGATCATGGGCTCTGCATCTAAGCTGATATTCAAATACTGTTCTGCATCCAGCTTCTCTTCACTTGCAGTTGCTGTCTTTGACGATGCTGTCGGCTTGTTTGAAGAACACCCTGTAAGCGTTCCAAACACCATGATACCAGCCACGACCAACGCGAGGTATTGCTTTGCTTTCATGTTGTTCCCTCCTAAGTGTTAGATAGAATTATTAGAATATTCTAACCGTATTATAAAACTATCTAATAACATTAGTCAAATATTTTCTAACGTTGCTTTTACAATTTTTTTTATTTATAATAGAGAAGCAGGTCTAACGAATTGAAATACAAGCCCTTAGGAGGCATTATGAAAACAGAAATAAAATATAATATCGCCTTTGACGCATTGGCCGCCATAGATAAATACACAGCGACTTATTTTCCAATGGCTCCAAAACAGTCAGAGACCGATATCACACATCCCAAAATCGATTTTACGCCTAGTAAGCAAATTAAGTCATGGCTCACGGATGTAGACCTTAGAATTTCACCCTTCTTAAAGAGTGACCTACAGTTGGTCACAAGGAAAGTTTATGGATTCTGGGATACTTATTCAGATATTTTAGTCGAGTTTGACTTAGAGACCATAGATGAGCTTCTAACTACATTGCGCAATATGCACTCAGATGTTTTGACCAAGCGGATTTTATCTTATTACTTAATAGATGTCCCTTATGAATCAGACAATAAACTGATTCACGAAGCCATCACAAGAGACTACGGCGAAGAAATCGCCAACGTTTACATTCAAATCAAGCGCTTCCCAGACGAGTATAAAGACAAGGTGATCCACTTAATAGAAACTTTTTATAAGCAATTCGTTCAACCCAATGAAGCTTATGTGGACAATTTTATTTCAGAAAAATTGAAACTCCACAATGCTCGATTTTCAAAAAATCCGCTGGAGTTCCTCAATAACATCGGTTTAGGGGACTACTCCAAAATAACAGCTGAGTTTCCAAGTATGAAAATATTCATTTCCTACTACACAGACTTAGGCATTTATTATGGTATGTTTGGACCTCATTTTGGTCTATATTATGGCTTCTATTCAGAAGAACGCTACAGCCAGCAACAAGATCAAGATCGTTATAAGAACTTATTTAAAGCCCTTGCAGATGAACGTCGATTGGAAATTATTCGACTGACCAGCGCCAGACCTTGGTATAACAAAGAGCTTGCAGATTATTTTGGTTTGACCTCAGCGACCCTGTCTTACCATCTTAACTTGCTCTTAGACATTGGCATTCTTAATTTTGTGCCCAGTGACAACAACCGCTATTATTACACCACCAACAAAGAAGCTCTTCAAATGATCTTCAACGCTTCACTCCAATCCTTAATAGACCAATAGGAGAAAATAAATGTCTCAAACAGGAAAAAAAATAATTTTTAAATGGTACTATCTGCTATTTATTCTGCTGGTTCCTGTCATTGCAGTAGTCTTTTACCTAAACACCAGTTATCACCCCAGCGATTACGCCAAATCTTTTATGGAGAGCCAATCAGGTGTTGATGTAATCGACAACGGATACATCCATTTCGAACCCGAAAATAGCAACGGCAAAGGCATTATTTTCTATCCTGGGGGTAAGGTAGACCCTGAGAGCTACGCCCCTATCCTGTTTGCTTTATCAGAGAAAGGTTACGACTGCTTTATTATAAAAATGCCCTTTAACCTAGCTGTATTTAACAGCAATGGGGCAATGGATCTCATTGGTGAGTTTGACGATATTGAAAGTTGGTACATCGCTGGGCATTCATTAGGGGGGGTCATGGCTGCAAATTGTGTGCTGACCAATCCGAATACTTTTGACGGCATCATTTTTCTAGCCGCTTACCCTGCTGAAAATAAATCACTTGCATCCATTCAAGGCCTAAAATCACTTTCCTTTTACGGCAGTGAAGACGGTTTCGTACCTATTAACAGCCAGTCAGAGCACCTTAAGAGCTTACCAGCCGACTCTAAAATAGTTGAAGTACAAGGCGGTAATCACAGTCAATTTGGTTCTTATGGCTTCCAAAACGGAGACCATCCTGCTACTATTACAGAAGAAGAGCAACATCAATTGATTGTTCAAAACATCGATTCATGGATTCAAGAGGATTAAACTCTATAAGTTCTGAATCT
This sequence comes from uncultured Peptostreptococcaceae bacterium, assembly GCA_964404895.1. GTDB lineage: Bacteria > Bacillota > Clostridia > Peptostreptococcales > Acidaminobacteraceae > JBGSUZ01. The sequence goes on from CAYOLV010000002.1 coordinate 489,461, forward strand.
TATTTATTTAAACAAAAACGTAAAAGGGACTTTTCCAAAAGCCATAAACAACTGGCTTTTCTGGAAAAGTCCCTTTTAAATATTTAGATTGAATTAGGTACGGTTCTCATCTTTACTTTCTAAGCTTTCGCTATTATGCTTTCGATTTAATTCTAGAAATAAGTTTAATAAACTCATTGACTAGTACTGGAATTAACGCAAACACAAATACTAAGCCCCAGTCTTGTACAGACAGCATATGCACTTTGAAAGCCGCTGCAAGGAATGGTATGGAGATAACCCCAAGTTGTAAAATCAAACCGATTACAATAGCGCCTATGAGCATTTTATTCGAGAAAAGACCTACTTGAAGAATGGATTTATTCGAGTTTCTCATAGTTAATGAGTAGAACAATTGAGAAGCCGCCAAAACTACAAATGCCATTGTACGAGCATAGGTCATTGCTTCTTCCGAAATATTTGCTGAATTCATTTGATAACCGTGTTCATATAGGCCATAGTAGAATGCCGCAAGGGTCAATGCCCCAATTAACGTACCGCCTAAAATAGCTCTGAAACCAGCTCCTCTTGCAAAGAAACTCTCTTTCGGGTCTCTTGGTTTACGTTTCATAACGTCTTTGTCACCAGGATCCATGCCTAAAGCAATAGCAGGAAGTGTATCTGTAATTAAGTTGATCCAAAGAATTTGAGTTGGTAAAAGTGGCACTGGCCAGAAGAACAACACCGACAAGAAGATTGCGATAACTTCTCCCAAGTTACAAGAAAGGAGGAAAATAACAGCCTTCTTAATATTGGCATAAATATTTCTGCCCTCTTCAATGGCGTGGACAATCGTTGTGAAATTATCATCGGTTAAGATCATGTCGCTGGCACCCTTTGAAACGTCAGTACCTGTAATACCCATTGCTACGCCGATGTCTGCATTCTTTAGGGAAGGTGCATCGTTGACACCGTCTCCCGTCATGGAGACGATATTGCCACCCGCTTTAAAGGCTTTTACAATTTTAACTTTATGTTCAGGGGAAACCCTTGCGAAAACTCTCAAATGTTCAATTCTTTTTGTGAAATCTTCGTCAGACATATCATCAATTTCTGAACCTGTAACACTTTGATCAATAGTCTCCGCAATCCCTAACTCTTTAGCGATGGCAAAAGCTGTATTCTTATGGTCTCCAGTAATCATAACCGCTTTTATCCCAGCATTTTTCGCTTCCCTGATTGAGTCTTTAACTTCCATTCTAGGAGGATCAATCATTCCGACAATACCGATTACAACAAGGTCAGATTCCATTTCTTCTTCTGTTAATTTACTAGCTGTGTCTTTAAAGGCTGCCCCAAGAACTCTAAGGGCATCGTTTGACATGGTTTCTGCGACCTCTAAATATTGCTGTTTCATCGCCTCAGTCAAAGGTACGATTTCACCATTAACCAACGCTTTCGTTGAAATTTTTAGAATGTTGTCAATCGCACCCTTTGTATGGACACGGTAACCATTTTCAATTTCATTAAGGGTGGACATGAGCTTACGGTCTGAATCAAATGGTTTTTCACCAACACGCTTATGCTCTGCATGAAGGGTTTTTCTGCCAAGGCTGAACTTGTCTCCTAAAATAATCAAAGCAACTTCTGTTGGATCTCCAGTACTTTCCCCGTTTTCATAGGTTGCGTCTGAGCAGAGGACAAAGGCTTTGATCAATTCTTTCTCATCATAACTGCCTTCCAAGCTTTCTTGCCCAGCAGGCACTTCACTTAATTGGTTAAGCGTATATTGTTTAACGACAGTCATTTTATTTTGTGTCAAAGTGCCCGTTTTATCAGAACAAATAATATTGACACAACCTAAAGTTTCAACTGCAGGAAGCTTTTTGACGATGGCATTGATTTTAGACATTCGAGTCACACCCAGTGCCAACACAATGGCTACAATAGCTGGAAGACCCTCTGGAATTGCTGCGACTGCAAGACTGATCGCAGTAAGGAACATTTCAAATAAATCTCTTTTTTGGAAAATAGCAATGATAAAAATCAGAGCACATATGCCGATGGCGATGTAACCCAAAATTTTACCCAGTTCATCTAATCTCTTTTGAAGAGGTGTCATTTCTTCAATATCTTCATCCAATATTTTAGCAATCTTACCCATTTCAGTTTCCATTGCCGTTCCTGTTACCACGCCTTCACCACGACCGTATGTGACTAAGGTGGACATAAAGGCCATGTTCTTCATATCCCCAATTGGTGTTTTAGGATCTTCGAAAAGGAGATCCGCTTTTTTCTCTGTAGGAACTGATTCACCTGTTAAAGCCGATTCTTCAATTTGAAGGTTAGCACTTTCAATAAGTCGCAAATCTGCTGGAATAAATCTGCCTGCGTCTAAGACAACGATATCGCCTGGCACAATGTCTTCTGAATTAATTTCTTTAACTTCCCCGTCTCTTCTGACTAAAGCTCTTGGAGTAGTCATTTTTTGAAGGGCTTCGATGGCCTTTTCAGCCTTAAACTCTTGGAAGACCCCTATAGTTGCATTTAATACGACGACCAATAATATAATGATTGCATCTACATATTCGCCTATTGCAATGGTGATTACAGAGGCGCCTAATAAAACATAAATCAGCATATCCTGCATTTGTGCTAGAAAAAGAAAAATCAAACTTTTCTTGGGTTTCCCTTTGAGTTTATTTTCACCGTACTTCTCTAACCGCTCTTTTGCTTCACTTGATGACAGCCCCACTTTCGGGTCTACATTTAATGTTTCCAGCACTTCATTTTTTGATTTTGAATACCACATAAAATACCTCCTCAGTTGATAAATTTATTCCCATTAAACAGACGTCATAACCATCACCTATTTTTCCAAATAAAAAAGACCTCCAGCTAAATTCAATCCTATTGGAAAAAATTTGCTAAAGGTCTTACATCTTTGTTTAATCAAAGGATTAAGCCAGGCTCTTACACCGGTTGTTGACTTAATCTTCCTAACTTCTAGGTTTGTTACTCCCCTTTAACTATGAGCAAACGCGCTATTTGCTAATAGTTTAACATTATTTAATTTTAAAAACAAGGGGTTTTACCTAAAAGAATAAAGTCATATCCTTAATATTCACATTTGACAACGGCTTACAGCAAATGGCCATCTCTGATAGTCACAACCCGAGAAGCCACATCTGCAACTTCTTGATCATGGGTGATCACAATTATAGTGACCCCGTCCTCATTGAATTCTTTGAAGAGTCTTAGAATTTCCTCACCTGAATGAGTGTCAAGAGCGCCTGTCGGTTCATCTGCCAGCAGAATATTGGGTTTGCCCACCATGGCTCTAGCAATAGAGACACGCTGTTGCTGCCCACCTGACAACTCGTGAGGTTTGTGGTGCATTCGCGCCCCAAGTCCAACTCTTTCAAGGAGCTTCGTGGCTTCTTCATAAGCTTCTTTTCGGTCAACGCCTCTGAGGAGCAACGGAAATGCCACATTATGAATTGCACTGTACTTACTGAGCAAGTTAAAGCGTTGGAAGACGAAACCGACCTTTTGATTTCTCACATCCGAAAGTTCATCTTCGTCCCGAACGTTGATATCGCTGCCATCTAATATATATTGACCTTCGTCAACCACATCAATACACCCGATGATATTCATAAGAGTCGATTTCCCTGATCCAGAAGGGCCTAGAATCGCTACGAATTCTCCCTCTTCAATGGTCATGGACACGTGATCAAGGGCATTAACCACATTGTCCCCCATGGCATAACGTTTGCATACATCTATTATTTCAATTACATTTTTGCCCATCTGCTATCGCCTCTAATCTGTAGTGCTAGGGGTAATGACAACACGTTGAATGTTTTCAGTGCCCTCAACATAATATAGTGCAATGGTGTCACCTTGAAGAATATCTGCAAAATCAATTTCCTTCATGCCACCAGTACCTGCAGTGGTGATTTTCACCCCAACTGGAATCAAAAGTTCGACCACTTCTCCCGTCAAATCCAACGCCTCAGTATTTAGACCAAAACTACCTTTCATGCCACTTGAACCGCCTGTAGCTCCGCCGCCCTGACTTCCAGCAGTACCACCACCTCCACCGCTTGGAGGTGCTCCGCCACCACTAGGTGGTTCTCCACCTGGCGGCATATCCCCTTCTTTTGGGGCATCCGCAGTTGTTCCAGAGGTTTTCCCTGTAGTCGCCCCTTCCACTTTTTCTGTTTTCTTCGGAATTTCTGCCAAAGCGATGGTCACGCTGTTACCAATTATTTTTTTTACTTTTCCGTATTTTCCAATGGAACTTCGTACAGCTGCCTTTTCCTTTGTTTCAGTTGTTGTCGTTCCCGTTGTTGCTGATTTTCCTGCCGAGACAACCCCAGCCTGAGTTCCGTTGCTACTTTGGTTGGAACAACCGACGGCAACCAATGCCAGCATCAGCACTCCTGAAATAATCCATATCTGTTTCATATTCTTCACTCCTTATATTTATTCATAATTCAATGCATCGATTGGCTTAAGCGCCGCCGCCTTCGCAGCAGGGTATAGACCAAAGAATGTCCCAATTGTCACTGAAAAACCTATAGAAATCAGCATATCAATTGGCGAAACCAACATCGTCACTCCGAAGTATTCAAAAATAGGCAATGAAACTAAACTGAGCAAGGCGCCTATAACCCCCCCTAAAATGCTGATTAGGAAGGCTTCATACAAGAAAATTTTTAAAATATCTTTTCTTCTTGCACCAATTGCTTTCAAAATACCAATTTCTCGAGTCCGCTCTTTAACCGATACAAATAAGACATTCATAATACCAATACCGCCGACGATTAAAACAACTACTGCTACAACCAATAGCATGACAGTTACTGTTTGAGCTGACTCTTTTGCGGCCTCTATCTTACTACCAGAATTGGCAATGGTAAATTCCTCGCTGTCTCGGCCAAACTCATCGTCTAAAACAGTTTGAATCTCTGTAGTGGCTTCATCTACAGAGTCTACGTCTGTACTGAGGGCAAGGAGGGTAGGATTGGTCATTCTCCCCGTTAGGTATTTTTCTGAAACATTATAAGGAATCAATACAGACTCATCTACATTAAGCCCTCTAAGGGTACTGTCTCCTTGCAAATCAATGATGCCTACAATCTCATACTTTCTACCTCCAATGGATAAGCTTTTTCCAATGGCGCTGTCTACATCTTCTTCAAAATAAGTTTCTGCAAAAGTCATGCCGATGACAGCCACTCTATTTTTAAGGTCGTTGTCGTCTTCGGTTATGAATCTGCCATTATACATTTCTAAATTGATAATGCTCTGCAGGGCTTCGCTGGCACCAATAACACTTAAAGTATTAGAAGTATTTTGGTAACTCACCGCTGATTGAGCACTCAAGACCATTGACACATATTGAATATGATCTCCCGTTTCTCTAATTTGATCCGCTATATCGGTGGTGATTTTATTGGTGACATTTCTTCCAAATCCCGACATAACTTGTAATGTTCCAACGTTTAGGTTCTCGTATTGAGCATCTACATCGGCTTGACTGCCCCTGCCCACTGCCAAAACAATGACTACAGTCACTGTCCCTACAATAATACCAAGCATTGTCAGCAACACTTTAACTTTATTCTCTGCAATATTAATGAGTACAGATCTGATAATTTCTAAATTACTCATGAGTCACCTCTACTTTGAAGTGGTTTCATAAACCACCACGTCGCCCACTTCCAGACCTTCAAGAACTGCTACATTTCTGCCATCTGTTAATCCAGCAGTGATGTTTTTTACCTCAGTGGTATTGTCTTCTTTCTTTAGAGTAACCTGCTGTTGACCATTATCAATGGTGACCGCTTTATTCGGAATCATGATGACATCTTCTTCTTTTTTCAATATCATTTTAATTTGAGCGGTCATGCCTATTCTAATTTCTTCAAACCCGCTATCCAGTTGGGCTGTCACGTTATAAGAAATTACCCCATTCGTAGCCGTATTTGGGAGTTGTTCTATGTCAATAACTTTTCCAGAGTAAGTTTCTCCTCCAAGAGCATCAAAAACTACTTCAACTTCCTGCCCTACACTGGCAAGGGACAAATCTTGTTCAGACACGCTGGTTAATATTTGATAGTTGCTGCTAGGGGTCACTACAATAAAGTGATCTGTCCCCGATGTGAGGCTCCCAGTATTGGTATTGGGCTCAATCACGTCGCCAGCGCCATATGTGACCTTTAAGACATAACCATCTGTGTGGGATTTGATGGTACATTGGTTAAGAGCTTCTTGTGCCTCTTCCAGTTGAACTTTAGCTGTTTCCACATTCATTTTTTCAATGGTCAGTGCATAATTTGAAGTGGTCGTGACAGTTGTTTTATTTTTATCATTCTCATAGGTGCGTTTTGCAGCTTCCATTTGAACTTTTACTGCGTCAATTTCTGACTGGGCATAAGATGCCTTTAATGTCAGCATGGTTTTATACTCTGTAAGTAATTGCTCATACTTAATTTTTTCTTCTGCCAAGGTTTGCTTTGAAGCTGTGTTTTCAAGGGTAGCTGTCTGTGCTTTCGACTGATAGGTCAATTTTGCTTTTTCATAAGCAATTTTAGCAGTCTCATACAATTTTTGATATTCAGTTGAATCAATCTCCGCTAAAATCTGGTCTTTTTTAATATGATCCCCAGATTTCACATAAACCTTTGTCAGTTTGCCAGTCACTTCTGCATCAATATTTTGATAGTCTATGGTCGCCGAACCATCACTCTCCAAACTGATGACTAAATCACCTTTTTCTGCTGTGGCTTCTGTAGTGGTAACTGTTTGTTCAGCTTTATCATTTTTTGTTTGCTGTCTATAATAGAAAAAACCGCCTATGGCTATGACAATTGTTAAGCCTAACCAAACCCATTTGGAATTTAGCTTTATTTTTTTCTTCATAGTGGGGGAACCTCCTCATACTTCTAAGTTTATTCTTCATATTTATAATAGTCCCCCAATGTGATGGATATGTGATGAAGGGTTTCCACACATAAAAAAAAGACCAAGTTATCCTTAGTCTTCTCTCAGCTAAATTTAAGATTTAACGGGGTGGTTCGCCTACCAGCGGTACATCTATGACAAAAGTGGTTCCCCCTTCATGAGTGCTGTGGCAATTAATGGATCCCCCTAATTTTTGACTGACCAGATTGTAGACAATATAGAGTCCTAAACCACTGCCTCCATTTGCCCGATTGGTGGTAAAGAAAGGTTCAAAAATACGATCAAGAGTCTCTTCTGGGATCCCGTGTCCATTATCGGTATAAATGACTACTAGGCGCTTTTCTTCAATATATTGAGTGGCTTTGATTTTAATTTCGCCACTTGCTTTGTCTTTGAATCCATGAATAAAGCTGTTCATTAAAAAGTTTGTGAATATTTGAGAGTACACGCCTGCGTAGCTGTAAATTAAAATATTGGAATCACACTCAATTTCAATATGGTAGTCTTTATTTTTGTATTCATGTTTTAAACTCAATAAAATCATGCCTAAATAGTCTTTCAAATTGAAAAGGGTCATATCTTCCGTACTTTGGTTAACAGATATTTTTTTAAAACTATTGACGAGTTCTGCTGCTCTTGCCAAATTGGTTTCCAAAATCCCTAAACTCTCGGTGTTCCCGTTTAAAAATTCGTTCATTTTATTCTTAGATAGAGTATTGCCTGCCAAACTCAACTTGAGTTCTTCATTGATTTTTTTCAAATAAGATGCTACTGTGACGCTAATTCCCAGAGGTGTATTGATTTCATGAGCAACTCCAGAAACAATGCCACCCAATGAAGCCATTTTTTCCTGTTCTACCAATTGAGACATGGCATCCTTTAAAGCTTTTGTACGTTCTTCAACTCTGTCCTCTAATTCCTCGTAGAGTTTTTTCAGTTCTTCTGAAGCTAATTTCTTCTCTGTATTGTCAAAAATAACCCCATCCATGTACTTTTGACCATAACCCGTATCAATCAGGCTCCCCTTTTCAAAAACCCACCTGACTGTACCATCTTTGGCCACGATTCGATACTCAGTGGTAAAGTCATAATTATTTTCATCGCTTGTTGCCTTATCCACGTTATCCTTATCTTCTGGATGTATAATGCTGTCCCAATACATTTTAGGTGGATCTCCTAAAAAATCTTCTGGGCTGTAACCCGTCATAATTTCCACCCATTTACTCACTGTTTGCATTTTCCAAGGGGGATTAGGGTCACACCTGTATACAATGCCAGGTAAATTATCTACCAGTCCACTGTATTGAGATTCACTTAAAATCAAGCTTTGTTCTTTGCTTACTAAAGTATCAATCATTTCTTGCAAATCTTCCGTTCGCCCTGTTACCATTTTATGAAGAGAGCGGTTATAAAAGAACATATAGAGAATGCCTAAGACAACAATTAATAAACCCATTATGCCAATCATCGAACCAACCATCAAACTTTCTGCCAAATCTTTGGAGCCTTGGTAAACCTGAGATTTAGGTGATAAGATAATGAGTTTCCATTTTGTTCCAGTGATAGCTTTACCAAATCCCAAGTAAGATCCCGAGTCTAACTTTGTTTGAAAAACCGCAGATTTTTGATAGAGGTTTTTAACTTCAGGATAGGCTTCAGACAAGGTCTTAAACTGGTTCGTACTGTGAGAAGGATCTGCAAGAATCATTTCATTGCTGTGTATTAGAATATAAAACCCACCATAAACTACATCTGTTTCATTAATAGCATTTGCCAATTTTTCCATGGTATAGTCAAAGCCAATTACCCCAACAGTTTCACCTTGATCATTTCGGATTTCCTTCACTTGGCTCACTAAAATTTTATCACTGCTCACATCTTTGTATGGTTTTGTCTGAATAACTTCTCCTTCAGCGTCCAGTGCCTCTTTATACCATGGTCTAGTTCGTGGGTCGTAATGAGCGCTGATTTCAGTTTCAGGCCAACACAAATAGCCACCGTTTTCAGTGGCCACATAGGCATATATAATTCCAGGATGGGACATAGCATAAATAGATAGGAGTTGATAGAGATTTTGCTCTTCTGCCTTTCCTTTACTAGGTCTCATTATTTGTCCCTGACTTTGATCCTTATAACTTGTAATTTCTGAACTTATATTTTTTATAGTAGGCAAGGAGGCAAATAAGCTAAGATCTTGGTTGATTCCAGTCAATGTCTGACCCAGTGATTTGTCCACAACCCTCAGCTGAGTATTTACGGTTGTATAAAAGTCTTCCTCTACAGCTTTTTCAATGCGATTATTCACCCATCCATAAGTGGCAGTTAAGGCGATCACACATATGAACAGCGTCAGCACCAAGTATTTTATTGGCAATGATTTCAATGGATTCATGGCGAACACCTCGTCAAATTAATATTACTAAACTTGATACCCACCCATTGATAGATTATTCACCTATTCAGTATTTCAAATGACTATTTGGAACCATTCCCTAGGTTTCAGGCACTAAAAAAGTGCAGTTGCTAGTCTAAGAGTCTAGAAGGTCAACTGCACTTTTATTTGTAATTATTAAAATCAATTAGAAGATTGGATCTCCATCAGGGTTTCTGTCGGTTTTAATTTTGGCAATTCCCACGTTAAGAATAAAGAAACCAAGGGCTAAACCAAATAACACCAACATATTTTGTTGATATAAGCTGTAATCAATCCCTGAAATAACTTCTTTCAGTGCATTGACCGAATAGGTCATCGGCATTAAAGGATTGATCTTTTGGAAGAACATAGGTACCAACTCGATTGGGAATGTTCCGCCACAAGCTGTGAGTTGGAGAATTAACATTAGAATAGCAAGGAATTTCCCTACTTCTCCTAAATGCACTAAGAAAAATCTCATAATAGAAACAAAGGCTAAAGAAGTTGCAATACAAGTGATATAGAATAATGCAACATTTTTAACGTCTAAATGAAGACCTTTTCTAAGGACAACTGCCAATACCATAGCTTGAACCAATCCAATTGCAGTATATGCTCCAAATCGAGCAAAACCTTTTGATTTACTGTTAGATCTTCTGAATCTCACCGTAGGATCTAAATAGATAGCAAAGAACATCATGAGTGCGCCTACCCAAATAGATAGAGAAACAAAATAAGGTGTGAATGCTGTACCATAGTCGGGTACACTGTTTATTTTTTCAGCATTGATGTCCATTGGATCTGCTGCATAAGTATTAATACCGTCTAATTTGCCCACTTGCTCTTTAGCCGTTACGACAGATTCATTAACTTCGTCTCTTGCTTCGCCGACGCCATCGTCTAAGGTTTTAATACCTTCTTGAAGCTTCTTTTCACCGTCAATTAAAAGCGTGGCATTTTTATTCAATTCCCCAGTGCCATTAGAAGCTTTTTCTAAGCCGGTGCTCAAAGCAGCAGCACCATCTTTTAAAGTGGCAGCTCCAGCACTGACTTGAGCTGCTTTTTCCGCCGCTGTATTCATGCTGCTTGAAAGGGTGTTAATACCATTATTGAGGGTGCCGTAAGAGGTGTTGATTTTTGTAGACCCTTCGCTAAGGCTAGTCCCAGAGGTTTTTAACAATTCACTGGCAGAAGCCAATTGTGATTGACTCGCCTTGCCTGCTTCAAGTACTTTCAAAACAGCTTGCATGTTCGGGTCTTTCATAGCTTCTGGGTGAGCGCCTAAATAAGTCTTTAAAGCAGCCGCCATGGCAACTTGACCTTGTGCACTTTGGTTGACAGTGTCTACCAATTGATTAACACCCGCTGTATATTTTTGAATGCCAGTGTCTAAATTTCCAAGACCTGTGCTAAATTGAGCTGAACCTGCAGCTAATTCTCCAGATTTGGTAGAACCTGCTTTTAATGCTGTTGCAAAGGTTTGAGTTCCAGTTGCCAGTTGTGTCGCACCTTCTGAAAGTGCAGCACTACCTTTTGCAGCTTCTGAAATACCTTTGTCTAGGGTTTGAACCCCTTTGTTGAATTTAGATTGACCTTCGATCAAGTCGCCCGTTTTGCTGTACAAAGTACTCGTACCGTCTTTCATTTCGCCAAGGCCATCTGCAAGAACTGCAAGGTCTTCAGGAACTTTTTTTATTTCGTCTGTCATTGCTTGAACAACTTCTTCAGTAATGGTTTTTGAAATTTTATTTTCAAGTTCCGATGCGACTTTGTTTAATACCTGCCCTGCTAAGAAGTTACGTTTTTCATTAAGCTTATATTCTACTAAACCTTTTATGCGTTCAGGAGAATCTGCTTTTGCAATCGATGCTGTAAAATCTTTTGGGAAAGTGACCATAGCGTAGAAATCTGTTCCATTTAGACCTGAATCTGCAGATGCTGCGTCTGTGAAAATCCACTTTACATCTGTATTGCTCTTAAGCTCGTCTACGACTTCTTGACCTACGTTTTTAAACTCCCCGTTGACTTCTGCTCCTAAATCTTCCGTAATTACCGCTATTGGCAACTCGTTCATTCTGCTGTACGGATCCCAGAATGCATATAAAAATAAAGAGGAATACACCAACGGAATAATTGCTACGGCTGAAACCACCGCTATCATTTTATACTTTTTAATAAACTCTTTCATGTTAACCTCCATTAGGATGTTAGCAACGTCCTATTTGGATGATTCGGCGAATACATCGTCAAATTTATCATTTAATACTTCCAAAGTGGATATAAGCGCTGCTAGTTCTTCGTGTTCCATAACGCTGAATAATCTTTCAACAATGTCATTTTTCATTTTAAGAATATCTTCAAAGGCGCTATTGCCTTTTTCTGATAATTTTACAATGACTTGTCGTCGATCTTCTTCGTCTCTGTCTCTTTCGACGTAACCTTTTTTAATAAGTCGGTCTACTGTGACTGTTGGTGTCCCCATGCTGACCCCTAGCTTGTTGGCGATGTCAGACATTTTATTTCTGTCTCCACCTTTGCCAATGACCAAAATAGTGTTCATTTCAATCATAGTCAGTTCTTCCAAGAAATCTTTGTAAAAGTAGCGTTTGCTTTCAAGTCTATTGTATCTGTCGTACAACTGCAGAAATAAACGGCCAACCGCTTGTAAATCTGTAGAACGATTTTTATTCATAAACTCACCTCCTATTTACTAATCTATGAAATGATTATACAACGTCTTTTCGATATTCGCAAGTATAAATATTTCGAAGTTCAAAGTATTTTATTTTCGAAGTAGTTTGGGTTTGGTGGTGGGTGCTGAGACATAAAAAAACATCAGAGGAAGAAAGGATTAAACCTCTTTTTCTCTGATGTTATTGGGTGATTCTAGGAATTGCAACTTATGATTTTAGGTAATTCAGTACCCGCTTTGAGGTACCTAACAACTTTAGATGCAGCTGTCATAAACATAATTCTATCAGTTGATGTTCCAGTATCTTTTAGTTGTGTTACTTCAAGACTTTGCTTATTTACTAAAAACTCACCTTCTTCATATTCATATTCGCCGTAAAAATAAATTACTTCTTTTTCATCTTCATAATTCTTAATTAATGATACTGATATTGCCATCTAAAGCTCTCCTTGTTATTCAATAACTTCATTCAATAAATGTATAACTCATTTGTTTTTGAGCAAAATCATGCGTACCATTATATTTTTCAAGTCTAACAATTAAAACAATCTGCGCTCTTTTTGAAGTAGATGAGTTGTTGGAGAATACCAAACTAAAACTCTACAAAATATCCTAAATCTGATTACAGATATTTCTTTTCCCAAGCTTCACGCCTTGTAATTACATCGGATTCTTCAAGATTCAGATATTCAAAGTCAACTTTGAATTTTCCTGTGTTTTCTAAAATAAAAGTTATTATATTCCATTTTTCAAGACCTTCTTCAGCAAATGCCTTATTTAATTTTTCAATCAATCTTGATAATTCTACAGAGTACATTATTCTTTCTTTTCTACTAATTCCAAACTCATCAGTCAATGAATCAGACGTTTTTAATGTGTTTTGATCACTCTCATAGAATACGTAATGAATTGAAATAGCGTCATCTTCTACTTCTGAAAACAATAGAACCTTATTCCATTCGGCTGGAATTATGTCAACAAATTTGTTTGCAATCTCTTGATAAATTAAATCAAATTTTGTATGGCTCATCAATTGCCACCTCCGGCTATATTTTAAAGATTTTTTCATGCTTTTTACCATCGATAAAGTACTCAACAAAAAACTCTGTTGGTCGCTTTGAATTACCTTCATAGATAGTATCAATTGTTACATTTACTTTTTTTCCACTTTTTAATGCATCTGCCCAAGTATTCTCCATAGTTTTCCATGCACCTTGATTCAAATTACCATTCATAGGCACTAAGTTATCAAGATTGCCTGAACCGTCAAAAATGTTTGCTATCAAGTGTCCACCATGGTCATCAGCAAGTCTATCACCTCGACCAGCAACCTTTTGAGCATGTTTATTAATATTTCCTTTTCCTAATTTCAAAGTACCTTCGACACTATCAATTCTACCTAGAGAATCAGTTTTATACAAATATCCACTTGTAGTCTTATAGCTAATGTTAGGCTTCAAAGTTTTAATACGACCTATTTTAGTATACTGAGCACCATTCATTAACGTCTCAGCAACCTCATCAATAGCCTCATCCGTCCCCCTAACAATATCATCCGCAATATGCTTAGAATCACCCACTTTATCAGTGATTTTTACAGCACATCTTGCAAATTGACCCAACTCTACGCTTTCAGCTATCGTTGCAGCACCTTTTGAGATTAGTATATCAGCAATAATATTTGATGCAAATTCACCTGCTTTAAAAGCTATGGTATTCCCATTTGTATTTTTTGCCCAATCATATATTGCCACAGATGTATCTATAACTTGTTGATATGCTCCTCTAACCGCCTTGCCTTCTTTTGATTCTGTATTAAAAGCATTATTCGAGAACGATATCGATAGTCCTTTATCCTGATACGAAGATAATTTTTAAACTTTATTATTCTCAATTAGTTTCTTAGAAATTGCTTTAATTATCTATTCTACCTGTGTTGCTTAAGCTTCTAGGAGTTATAACTTGTCCACTCTGGTAATTCAATACCACTTTTGATACTCCTTGCAACTTTCGATACAGCTGTCATAAACATAATTCTGTCTGTTACAGTCTCAATATCTTTCAGCTGTATTACTTCGAAGCTCTGCTTATTTATTGAAAACTCACCTTTTTCATTTTCATAATCCCCATAAAAACAAATCACTTCTTTATCATCTTCATATTTTTTAATTAATGATACTGATATAACCATCTAAAGCTCTCCTTGTTATTTAATAACTCCATTGAATAATTACATAATTCATATGTTTTTTTGAGCAAGTTCGTGTGGATCCCATTAAGCAAAACTTTATTTTCAACGTTTAAACGCGACTTTACGTCATAAAGAACAACATCAGAGAAGAAAAGTATAAAACCCTTTTCTTCTCTGATGTTACTTGTGTTTTCATATTCTATTCTGATGAGTCCAGTTTGAAATTTATAGAACCCTTAGCCCTCATTTAAATCCCCCAAGTTCAACCAGTTTACCAGAAACCCAAAAACTGTCATGTAAGGGTTCTCCATAAACTGAGTGGGTAAGAGCTCTAACCTAAATTTTAGCTGCAATAACAAAACGCTAGTTCATGGAAAGGATTAAACTAAGTTTTGCACCTGAGAAGAATTCTTGTTTTCACAGCAAACCGAAATAAATTTTACACTTGTGTGCCAGGTGTTCGCCCTGAGTCGCATTTGCTATTATTCAGTGGAGATAAAACCACTAAGCATATTAGACCTCTCATTTCGGGAAAATGTGACGAGGTTCTAACGTATCTGTTCAATCAAGGTAATCTTCTTTAAGCATTGCCACCACATCATTACGTGTTTACTTGCCACTGTGTGCCACTCGTTCGCCCTTTGTCGCGTTTTCTAGTCCGAAGTAGAGTTAAGGATACCTCCGGCACTGCTAAATGCACATTTCAGGGCGATTTGAGCATTTTTTTGATTGCCTAATCCCTCAGTCAGAACCGATTGATTCCGGTGCTGGATAAAGGGACGTGGTCGCCCCGAATCACATTCGCCGGCAACGCCGACGAATGAAAGGCTTTTATCACGTGGTCTAATAGGCGGTTGATGTGTCAAATGGGTGGTCAACAGTTCCAACAAGCTAGTATATAAGCCGTTTCGTGGATGTCTAGTATATCTCGCTAATCAAATTATGAAGATTGCTTACTATCATAGAATTTCTTTAATTTCTCGAAGCTCATCTAGTTCAATTCTGTTAACGTTCTTTCTATAAACACCTTTTTCAACAAGTTCAAATTCCAGCTTTTCTAAGACTTCATAATCTCCGTGCATTGTATAAAGCTGAACTGAGTCTTTATTTTCAATTATTGCATTAAACTCTAATCCTTTGTATCTTGCTAAAAACCTTTTTTTGAAAATTTCTCTTATCTCATTTTTATGAACGATTTTAATATATACAATTCCTTTATAAAATTCGAAACCTAATGAAGGATCAACTTCCTCATTTGATCGAAGTATAATAGTGCCATCATCTCTGACTTCAGCGTCAAATTCTTTGTCTTTATAAATCGCATATGTTTTAACTTGCATCGTTTTCCTCCCACCCTATTGAACTTTAATAAAACGTCCAGCTAAGTCATCATAAACTGCCTTAAGTACTTCCTTGCCATCTTTAGTTAACTCATAGAGTTCCGAACCCTGAGTTAACTTTAAATAATCTCCGCACTTATATTCTGGAATTATTTGGCCATTCGTGGCTGAAGTGAATCCATTTCCTGTAAATGGCGGTCCGTCTTTAATATCCCCACCAAATTCCTTGCAATATGGTGGTTTTATTTTTGATGCTTCTGGTGTCTTAAATCGTATTATTCCTAAAACATTGTCACTTTCTGGTTTAAATTTTGTCCCTTTATAATCTAGACGCAAAGAGTCAAAAACATCTTGATAATTATTGAGTTGTTTGACATCCTGTGCTCTCGTTACATAACCTCCGACAGTATTGTATGAGCCATCAAGATACTTTGCAATATCTTCCTTCGGCAGAACTTTTTGCATAATGCTGTTATTGTTTAGGTCTGGAATTGATTCTCTAATGGCTTTCATCGCTCTAATTTCATTATCAGTTAACTTATCAGCTAACTTTAACCGTAAATCGTTAAATTTATCCAATGACAATCCATGTTTTGATAAAATAGAGCCAATATCATCCATGAAACTTTTCATTCCATGAATCACAGATTTAGAAAAATTAGCCTTCCCCACACCCTTAACAATATCATCAGCAATTTTCTTTGCATCACCCGCTCTATCTGCAATTTTCTCAGCATAATTTGCGAATTTACCTAATTTTACACATTGTGATAGCATTCCTGCACCTGCTGCTGCGGTTAGTACAGCAACAATTACATCTGCTGTAAATTCACCTGCCTTAAAAGCTAATTTGTTTCCATCAGCATCATTAATCCATTTGTCAATTGCCTTTGGAGCTTTAGCTAAAACATCTTGATATGCCGCTCTGACCGCTTTTCCTTCTGCTGTATCTGGGTTAAAAGCGTTAATTGCAAGAGATATATTTTTTCCAAGATTTTTTAATTTTTGAAGCTGATTAAGACTACATACTGCATCTACAACAAACTTCTTAAGTACCTTTTGGCCTTCTTTTGTCGTTGTATTATAAATTGCATCTCCAGTCATTTTTGACAACTCACTTAAAATACCCATACCATAATTCTTTGCGACACTTTCTGGAGTTACTTTATCTCGATAAGTTGATACTTTTAAAAGATTCATGTTTTCAACTAATTTCGATGAAACACTATTAAACTGATCATCAATGCCTTTGTGAGCACTAATTACATGAATATTTGATCTATATTTTATATCATTAATAGATTTAGTTTTACGCTCATTAAAATCTTGTAATTCTATAAATACTTTGGTTGAGGCTTCAGAAATACATTCATTTATGCTAGCGCCTCTCTCTTCTCCATATTTAAATACACTTCTCGCCCTATCTAGAGCGGCTCTTGCTACTTCAATCGAATAATCACCTAAAGCACTAAATTGAGCATCCAATAAGTTATACCGTCCAGATAGTGCAAAGTCGCACCAAGCTTTTCTATTATCTTCGCACTCACCTTTTGCAAACTTAACCAGCGTAGATTTTAGCTCCTCTGAATATTCTTGTCTATCGCCAATTGGAATGCCCTTACTTGCCAAAGCACTATATAAACCTCGATTAACACCAATATGAATTGCAATTCGAACTTGTTCTTTAACGGTCAAGGCAGGCTTATATTTTGTTGCAGTAATAGATGAATTTAAATTCACTTCACCCATGTAATCAGTTTCATCTTTAGAAACTGAACCACCATTTGTCACCGAAGCCATTAAAGCTTCTCCATTAATACCCTTCATCTGGTACTCGTCATCAATTGAGTTGCCCTTACCACTTGAGTTTCCCTTATAAAATGGATGCCTTGGGTCTGATGGGAATATTTCCACACCAACACCGTTGATCATAAGAAAACATCTGTCGCCACCTATAATTGCAGTTCCGTCTACAGGTCTACTAAAGTTAACTGGGTCATATGAAAGATTGTCGATTGAAATAAAATTTTTAGGTACTTTATTTAAGTATCCAACAACTTTCTTAGGCGTGAACTCGACACATTCATGCTTTGAATCTATTCGAAAATACTTGTTGTCTACCGCTATGATTGAATCCGCGGCTAGGAGCTGATTTCCACTTTCATCTGTATACGCTTTGTTATCACTTCCAAAATAGAACCGTGTTACATTTCTGCTCGGGTCTAAACCGAGTATTGGCTTTCGAGGAATGATAGGCTCCTCGTCAATCTCGCTTGGAGGGGCAACTATATACTCACTTAGATATTCATCAGAGATAAGACTGTCCATAATAGAAACCATTTGAGATGGATTATATTCACTTTCAAACTTTGCTTCATACTCTTCATCTGTTAAAGTTATCTCTGTATATTCTTCTGGAGGTGGAACCACTACAGGGGGCTGAGGCACTTCTGGTTCAGGAGGGCGCACTGCAGGTATACCTCGGCTAACCTTGTCTTCATAAACTTCATATTTATCCATACAGGTTGCATTCAGTTCCGCACACCCAAATCCAATTTCCCCACCATTTTCAATCTCAGCGCTTATTTCTACATGCAGCATTCTTTCATCGTAAGTACTGGTTCCTACAAAGTCTTCTGCATAAGCACTTAGAATTATATCATTCTGAGTCTCTTCATTGTCAACAACTTCTATTTTACTGATCTCGTTAAGTCCATACATGAGTCTGACTGAGTATTTACTGTTTAAATCGGGATTGGATTCAGTCATTCTCAATTTAAAATCAATACGTCCATAATTGTTGTCAAAGTCTTCTTTTTTAAAGTTTAATTCAATATAGGCTTCTCCTTTAGTGTTTTTAACAACATCAACTAAGCTTTCATGACCTCCTGAACCTTCAGGGCTGCCTGCCACATTGCATTCACGACAACCCGAACTACTACATGTAATATATTTCCTTTCTTGAGATGTTCCAGTTATAAAAATATTATTATCTGGGTGACCCGCTATTGATTTTGAAGGAATGCATCCATGTACTTTAAAGCTTGAATTTCTTACTGTAATATTATCAGATACATAAGTTGCCCCATTAGGCAATGTTCCAGTGGCTACCGCTGAAGTAAAAGCTACATTTCGTTGCATCGAACTTGCCATTTCCACACTATCTGTTATATTAGCCGACGTTGACAGTGCATTGCCACCCTGTACCCCGCCTGTTTTTGTAATTGCTTTTGCAGAGACACCCACACTCATTTCACGTGATATCTCTTGAACATTCTTACTTTCTGTTTCTAAAATAGCTTTATTTTGTACCCACTTGTTTTGATTGATTGGGCTGAACTCATTTACGTTATTAATACTCAATTTTATACGTCTCCAATTCTTCTGTCGTTATTGAATACCAAATGCCTCTTTGAATCTCTTTTTTCTTACGCACCATACGACTTAATTTTGCGACTGTAAGAAATGTTATTATTTTTGAATGATGCTCTAGCTTTGTCATAGTAAAATCTTTCTTTTTCAATATTTCATCAATATCAACACGTATGTCATGAGGGCTTATAATTACAAATTCATCTGCCCACTTGAATATGCAATCTTTGTATTGAACCATTTGAAAAAACTCATTTGAAATTTGAAAATCATATCTAAAAACAAATCCATTGTTTTTCCATTCATTCCGTTGTCCCCAATGGTCTCCATCCAAAAAATAAACGAAATACGCTTTATCAAGTGAATTAAAATATTCAAGTACCTGCTCAATTAAATCTGCGTTTGTTTTTATAACGGGTAGGGCATCGTTAGGCAATAACTCGTATTGCAAATATTTTGGATTTGTTATTGATGAATAGAAAGGCTTCATTTTTTATATTCCTTCCTATTTCGATACTTTTTCATAGCTAAACTTTCAACAAATAGCTTCTCTTCAATATCGCAATGACCTTTAAAGACCACCTCATTAATATCTTTCCTGTTAAAAAACACATTTGCCAATGGCGACAAATAGCCTTCTGGGTAGAAGCAGCCAACATAATCATATGTCATATGATCAACGTCTCTTATTTGATTTCTGCCATATATCATTAGTTTCTTATTTGCATTTTTTAAAACAACAATAGTACCGTTTGGATAAATAGGAAACACCTCACACTTCTAATGATTATTAAAACGCATAAAATAAATTATACGTATTTCTCAAAATATTACAATACCAAATTCAAAATTTTTACAAAAGTATTCACACATACACAGAATACCTCGTGTTGTCTGATATCAGACAATTTAGTAACATACAAAATGACATAAAAAAAGGAGCTGAGATTAAAAAATCTCAGCTCCTAAAAATTGTTAAATTTGTATTTTGAAACGTACAACTTATTTAAACGAAAAGCAAGTCTACATTTCCTACAATAAAGCCTTTACAGCCTCTAAAGCACCATCGTAATCGACATGCTTACCCACTTCATCTAAATTCTCAATATAAGTAATTTTCTTGTCTTTATCAATAACGACAATCCCTCTGTTCAGTAAGCGAATTTCGTCTAAAACAAAACCATATTTTTGTCCGAAATCTAATGCTCTGTGATCAGAAACTACTGCAATGTTTTCAATGCCGTGAGCGCCACAGAAACGTTTTTGAGCAAATGGCAAGTCTACAGAAATGGTTACAATAAACACTTCACCCGACAATTCAGTAGCTGTTTGGTTGAAGTGTGTGGTTTGAAACTCACAAATACCCGTATCTAAAGACGGTACAGAACTAATAACAACCACTTTGCCTTCTGTCGCTTTATAGAACTCAAAAGGTGTAAAGTCTTGATTGAGTGCCACAAAATCAACTGCTTTGTCCCCTACTTTTATAACGTTTCCCACAAGTGTTACAGGGTTGCCGCCAAAACTAACTTTCTTCATAAAATAACCTCCCTAATTTTGTTTAAACTTATTCTTATGTATGCCTCTCATTTTTGATTATAAACCTTTTATTATCATAATACAATTAAAATAATTTTATATTTATAATCATTACATTTTGAGTAATTAAGTTTATAATGGTTATATACACAATAGCAACCATCCATAAACAATACCCATCAAATTATAACCATAAAAAATCTGACCACTGGAGGGAACGTATGAAATTTAGTATTTTATTAGGTGGCGCAGCGGGTCAAGGCATTAACACTGCCGAACAGCAATTGCTGAGGCTCCTGTCACTCAAAGGTTTTTACCACCATTCTTATAAAGATTATATGTCACGAGTTCGGGGCGGCACCAACTTTACAGAGCTGACCCTCTCCGACCAACCTATTTACACCCATCACGAGGCACTAGACCTTATTGTGGCTTTGACACCAGAAGTTATTGAGGCTCAAATCTCAAGACTTAACCCCGACGGGCTTCTTATATGCGATGTTAAACATCCTCTGCCACTGGGTTTATCTCAGAAAGTTATAACCCTTGATTATGCAGCAATCTTGAAAAACTCAGAAAACCCAAAAGGAATATCAATGATCATACTAGGAGCATTGGCGAAAGCACTTTCCTTTGACGAAACCGATTTACAACAATTGCTTAATCCAAAATGGCCACCCCTTATCCTTGAAAAAAATAAGGCGACTGCCCAGCTAGCTTATGAGCAATCAGAATCCTTTACCACCTTGGTCGGGGCTGACAATACCCAAACCCTTACCCTATCAGGAAATCACGCCGCAGCTCTCGGCGCCCTTGCCGCAGGCATATCTTTCTACGCCGCTTATCCTATGGCGCCTTCATCAAGTGTAATGAACTACGTCTCCCAATATGAAAAGGAAATGCAAATTCTCGTGGAGCAAGTTGAAGACGAAATTGCAGCCGTCAACGCAGTCATTGGCGCATCTGCCACTGGGATTAGAGCCATGACTTCCACCTCAGGCGGGGGCTTTAGCCTCATGGTTGAAGGCATTGGACTGGCTGCCGTTGCAGAAGTCCCTTTAGTCGTTTTAAACGTACAACGCCCAGGCCCTGCAACGGGTATGGCAACACGTACAGAACAGTCTGACCTGAATTTTGTCCTAAATGCATCACAAGGAGAATTCCCAAGAATTATTCTCAGCTTTAGAAATGTGGCAGAATGCTTCTATCAAACTTTTAAAGCCTTTAACTTATCAGATAAATACAGAGTCCCCGTCATTCTGCTTTCAGATCAATATTTGGCAGACAGTTCCTGCACCATCCCTGCCTTCAATCTTGAAGCCCTAAAAGTAGAACGACATCTCCAAAGGGAATACGATGAAGATTATGTTCATTACGACTTATCTACACTGATTCAAGACAGAGCTTGCCCAGGTCTCAGCCCTATTATTGTCATGAATGACAGCCACGAGCATGACGAATATTCCCACGTTACTGAATCTGCAGAGAATCGAATTGAAATGAACCATCGCCGCATGGAAAAACTGGGACTTATTCAAGAAGAGATGGCAGAACCTATTTTCACAGGTCACCCAAACCCAGAATACATGCTGATTTCATGGGGTTCTGTCACACCTATGACAGAAGCCGCCGTTCACTTGCTCAACGAAGCTAATATACCTGTTGCAGCCCTCTCCTTTGGAGATCTTTACCCCCTTCCAAGAAAAGTCCTCAGCCACTGGCAATCCAAAAATATTCAGTGGATTAACGTAGAAGGCAATTATCAAGGGCAGCTGGCTCAGTTAATTGCTAGGGAAACGGGGCATTTAATAGAGGATAGCATTTTAAAATTTGACGGCAGACAATTTACCCCTGAATATATTGTAGAAGCATTTAAGGAGTTGATTTAAATGGCAACATCTATCTTTGACGTTCAAACCGAAAACAGTTGGTGTCCAGGTTGTGGTAATTTTGGTATCCAATCTGCCCTCAAAAGTGCATTAGATGCAGAGGGTTTACAGCCTCATGAAGTTCTTTTAGTTTCAGGTATTGGACAAGCGGCTAAACTCCCCCACTTCTTAAATGCCAATGGCTTTAACGGCTTGCATGGACGCGCCCTTCCCGCCGCACTTGGGGCTCAAGTGGCAAACCATTCCCTTAAAATATTCGTCTCTACAGGCGATGGTGACGCTCTTGCAGAAGGGGGCAATCACCTGATTCACAATATGCGCCGCAACATCGACATTGTCCACATGCTCCATGACAATCAAGTTTACGGCCTGACAAAAGGTCAAGCCTCACCGACCACACCGTTTGGTCAAGCCACCACTCTGCAAACCTCAGGGGTTAGAGTTATTCCAATCAACCCTACAACCCTTGCCATTTCTTCAGGCGCTACCTTTGTGGCACGGAGCTTTTCAGGGGATCAAGAACATCTTCAAAAAATAATAAGAGCAGCACTGCACCATAAAGGTTATGCCTTGATCGACATT
The DNA here is from genome assembly GCA_964404895.1 of uncultured Peptostreptococcaceae bacterium. Classification (GTDB taxonomy): domain Bacteria; phylum Bacillota; class Clostridia; order Peptostreptococcales; family Acidaminobacteraceae; genus JBGSUZ01. The sequence goes on from CAYOLV010000002.1 coordinate 512,433, forward strand.
TTGCAGCCCTGCCCTTCCTTTAACAAAATTAATACTTTGAAATGGTATAAAGACAATATCTTTGAATTAGATGAAAACTACGACCCCACAAATAAGGTGAAAGCCTTTGAAATGTCACTCAAATGGGGAGAAGCGGACGGTATTCCCGTGGGTATACTCTATCAAGAATCACGCCCCACTTTCTTAGAGGAATGTCACCATCTTTCAGAAACCCCAATGGTTCACATGGAAAGAAAGCCTACTGACATTGGAAAACTCATCGCGCCACTCATCAAATATTAATTTGAACACTGACCAAGTCCTGCACCACTAAAGCGGCAGCTCCAAGAGCAGGTGAATGCCTATAAAGCGCCCCTTCGCCCACATAGACTTTGAGCAAATTTCTATGAACGCTGAGCTTGTTGAGGACTTTATTGATTTCCCTGTTCATAATGTTGTTTGCATTATACATCCCAGTTATGAGAATCATTTCAGGGTTTAATCCGTTGACAATATAGGACAAGATAGTTCCAATGTAGTGACCTGTTTCCCGAATGATATTCAGGCTAAGCTTATCCCCTAAAACTGCATAGTCGTAAATAATATTGGCATTGATCCGCGATAAATCTCCACTGAGGGCTTTGAGCAAATCTGTTTCTACCCCCTCATTGAGTTTAGATAAAAATCGCTCTTCAATGCCTTTTTTTGATGCAACGGCATCGAAACACCCTGTCTTTCCACACCTGCACTTAATACTTTTGTTAGTGACTTTAATATGTCCCACATTTCCTGTTCCTTTGTTGTACCCTCGAATGATCTTCCCATCTACATAATAAGCGGCAGAAATAGCGTCTGCAATGTCTAAAACAAAGAAAGAAGCCGCATTTTTAGCCCTACCATACAGTTTTTCACCAATAGCAACGGCATTTACCCTTGTATCTATATAGATTGGTACATTATATTTGTCCTTAAATTGCTGTCTGTACTGTTCAATTCTGATGAAGGCGTTGGAAGTGGTTTGAATCACGTTATTCATCATCAACTCGCCATCAAAAGATATCCCTAAACCGATGCATTTTCTCGCTACAAATTGATTCAAAATCCCATCCACAATTTTTTCAATATTATCTTTAATTCTACTAATCATTAAGTCCGGCATAATACTTATATCGTCTTCATAGAGCACATCTCCGGAAAGAGAAAGAGCACAACTGGAAATACCACCTTTAGCAATTGCTATGCCAATAAATACAACCTGATGTTGATCCAAACTCAAAAGTGTGGCTTTTCTGCCACCTGTTGATTCCGAAACCCCATGAGATACCACCAGCTGATCCGCAATGAGTTCGTCCGCTAAAAAACCTACAGTAGCTGGTGACAGAGAAGTATACCTTGCTAAATCTGACTTTGATATTCTTTCGAACTTCATAATTAAATTTAGGATATTCATTTTGTTGATCTGTTTGGTGTCATCTTTATTTAACGGAAATGAAAACTGCATAGGTGCCTCCACTTATTTTAGTTACTAAACTATGTTGTTAATAATACCTTATGTGACCATTTGGGTCAAGAAAAAAGCCCTCTATTCGGGCTTTTCCTCATCTTTATTATCTTGCATAATTTTATAGAAGGCGTCAAAATTTGCAAAAAAAGCATCTACAATTTTAGGATCAAACTTTTTACCTCGCTGTTCTTTCATATAAGCTTTAATTTCTTCAATGTCCCAAGCTTCTTTGTAGACCCGTTTTTGGCTAAGAGAGTCGAAGACATCCACAAAGGCTACCACTCGGCTTTCAATAGGAATTTCATTTTCTTTTAGACCATTCGGATAACCCGACCCGTCCCAATTTTCATGATGTTGGAGGGCAATTTTAGCCGCTTCAATAATAAAATCTGAATCTGAACCCGAGAGTAAGCTGTATCCAATAAGCGTATGCTGTTTAACAATATCAAACTCTTCTGCAGTCAGCTTCCCAGGCTTGTAAAGAATAGACTCAGACACCCCTATTTTACCGATGTCATGAAGTGGTGCCGTCAGACGCATGGACTGACACTTTTCTTCTTCCAAGCCAAGTAGTCGGGCGAGTAATACGGTATAATCAGAAACACGCTTGACGTGACGTCCCGTTTCCTGGGAACGACTTTCAAGAACCTCCCCAAGTCTCATAATAATTTCCTTCTGGGTTTTGACGATTTTCTGGTTTAAATAAATATTGTCGAAGGCAATGGAAATATTAGAGGAAAATAATTCTAGGAGTTCTCGATCAATGTCATCTTTTAAGTTCAAATGATCAAAGATAATAAAATTCTCTATAACGCCTAAGCTTTTGTAAAATCCTACAAAATAATCGTTGCCAATAAGAGAGCGTTTTTCTCTTGAAGCTTGTTTCATAAGGTTTAGTATGCGATAGGGCAATACACTTTCTACTTCTTGATCAATAAAATTGCTAAAAGCCCCATTCGCTGCAATAATGGTGAGGCTCCCTTGGTGTCCTACTGCCGCTAAGCCACTGGTTCTATGGAAGTAGGCTTCATCCTCAAACTCAAATAAGGCTGAGAGCTGAGTGAGCAAGCCGTAAGTGAAGCGTTTCAGAGAAGTGGCCTCAAATAAAGTGCTAGAAGAAGCTATGATGTGTTTTAAGCCTTTTCGATTACGCTCAATTTTAATTAAATCTCTATAGGATCTGAGTGCCGTAATCAAGGTAGTATAAAGCTTTTGCACAGTCAACTCTGTTTTGGTTTTATAGTCATTAATGTCATAGTCAACAATAACTTTTTCTTCAGGTGCCTGACCCGGCTGCCCTGTTCTCAAAATAATTCTAACAATGCTGTTTTTTAAATCCTCACGAATATAGCGCACCACTCTTAATCCAGAATCATCCGCTTCCATCACAACGTCTAAAAAGATAACTGCAATATCTGACTGTTCTCTTAGAATTTTTTTAGCCTCTTGAGAGCTATAGGCATGGTACAATTCAACGCGCTTTTCTTCAAACTTGAAATCTGTCAAGACCAGTTTAGTGGTATTGTGAACCAGCACGTCATCGTCGACCACAAGTACCTTCCACTTATGATTTTCAGATCCTAACTCTTCCTCAGGCGTTTCCTCAGCTGAAAACATTATCATTTCATCTTTTTCATCATTGCTCATCATGCCCACCTGCCTTTGGAATATTTATTCTTACCTGTACACCTTCGTTGTATTCGCCACTAATGCTGATAGTGCCGTGGAATATTTTAGTAATAATCATATAAAGTTGGAACAGACCAATACCGCTTGTGTCTAACTTCACATCTTCTATGTTTTTATGCATCTCTTTTTCCAATATTTCTGTGCTGCACCCTAACCCGTTGTCTCTATAAATCAGATGAACTTGACTTTGGCTGGCATAAGCTTCCACTTCAATTTTAAGTTCTCTATCTGCACTGCCGTTTATCCCATGCCTCAAAGAATTTCCGAGTAATATGCCAATGATTGTCACAAAGTCACCTGGATTACCAAATAAACTTATGTCCTCTGGAATTTTACTGACAAAACTTACTTTTTTCTTTTTCATAGTAGGCTTTAACATCATCCAAAAAGAATCCACAAATCCTTTGATTTTGTAATTTCGATGATCTTCTATGCCCAGATCAGAAAAGCAAGTTTTAGTCGCCCCCACCAACTGGATAATGTGATTCAAATCGATGTCACAATTGCTGATGGAATCTGCTAAGATTTCTCTCAGTTCTTCATATTGCATTTCAGGAGCCATGGCGCTATCATTTCGCTCAATATGAATACTGTGCGAGTCTAGATAGCTGAGTTTAGCTTGCATGGTGGCTAATGAAGCATTTATTTCATGCAAAATAAAAGGTAATCGTTCCGACAAACCTGCACGCTTTCTGTACTCCAATAATTTAAAGATCATATTGCTGTTTAGCTGGTGCAAGTCATTAATTTGGGACTGTAATTCCTCCACTCTACGGCCTAGCTTCTGACTACTGTTCATGATTTCCATTTTATGCTCGCCTACCATTTGATAATACTTGTTCTTTTGTCGAATGCTGTTGAGCAATAAAATGATTAAGACAATGAATATAAAAACCATACCTGCAAAGAGCATGAGTACAGGATAATTTTCACCCCAAAAGGTCACAGGCTTATTGATGATTTCTGCTTTTCCAAAATTGGAATCTGTACTTAGTCCATAATGAGTCATGACGTCGTAGTCTAGCACATTGCGAGCTTCTGTCGTCTTACTAGTCAAAGAAGCTACTGGGTCGCCAACCAACAACCGTTTAATCTGATTGCTGACTTCCTCACCCATAACTTCCTTAGTAATCATTGACCCGCCAACAATCCCTTGCCCTAAATAAAAATCCCAGACGCTATAAACGGGCAAATCTGTAAAGGATCGGATCATATGAAGACCTTCAAAATAGGTGTAGCTGTTGCCTTTATCATCTTCATTAAAAAGCAAAAATATAACTGCGCCATCTTTGAAGTTGTTGAGGTTTCTCTTAATGATGGATTCATTATTTTCAGAGATAAAGGTAACACGTTGCTCCTTAAGCCAATTTTTATCATCTAATAGGTTTTTTGTAATGGATACAGAACTTAAAGATTGATCTGTAACTAACATAATTGGAACTTTATCGCCATGAATACTTTGAATGAGAGCTATAGTCCCCCTAATATCAACACTTTCATAGACCCCCACAAATTGCGGAGCTTGGAACTGCAAATCATTGACCCCACAAAAAACAACAGGTACATCTTCAGATAAAAAACTCTGCCTGTGATTTTTAACAAAGAGGGTAGCATAGTCGTCTGTGGTCACTACGACAGAAATATTTAAATTCTTATATTTTTCTTTTAAGTACATTGAAAAAGAATCCTCATAACCACTGCTATGAGAATGTTTTGCATCCATATACTCATGAAAAATCATAATATTTTCGCCTGAACTCAAAAGCCCTTCTTTTATGCCCTCCTCCTCTGACTGAGTCCAAGGGTTCTCAGCATCATAGGAATTCACAATCAATATATTTTTTCGACCCTCACTAGACGCTATGGAAGTACAAGAAGAAATGATCATAAGCAATAAAGTCAATATTAGGGTCAAAAGCCTATTGAACATCATTTTTTGTTTAATCATAAGACCCCCTCCTCTTCTTATCCTTTATACCCATGAAAAAAAAAACAAACACAATCGCTGTAAAGCTTTTGTGTTTGTTTGATTTTTTTAGACAATATTGATTAAACAGGGGTCACGTTTCATTAAATCTCTTTAAACTCCACATCGACAGCACTGTTTCGATCTTCATTTGAGAATACTTTTATGTCAGCGTCATCTTGTCTGTAGGCCGATGCAAATTCAGAAGCTTCCGTGTAACCGGTAGTATCTCTAGAATTCGTTTCGGTATAAGCACTGGTGTACGCTTCAAAATTCTTTCTTCTTTGGTAACGCTTATAGAAATGACGAATGACTAAAATAGTTAAAATCGCCCAACCAATAGGTGTTCCTAAAAGAAAACCTCCAAGGGTCAACATACTCAAAACAAAGAATGCTAATACTAAAATACCCACCCAAAGTCCATTTGTACCCGTATGGTAAACTTTCATATTGATCTCTCCTTTTTCATAAACTTATTTTAGAAGTTTTCAGAGAGAACATCAATAGCAATTCCATTAAAATAAAATGAACTTTGTGTGAACATCCCTCTAATAATTGCCAGCACCTGCATCTTCACCCTTAACAATGGATACAGAAGCACTTGCGCCGATACGGCTTGCGCCTGCTTCTACCATAGCAATTGCTGTCTCACGATCTCTTACTGCGCCAGAAGCTTTCACGCCAATCGCTGGGCCGACTGTTTTTCGCATGAGGGCAATGTCAGAAGCTTTTGCGCCACCTGTGCTAAAACCAGTTGATGTTTTAACGAAATGAGCTCCTGCTTGAACTGACAATTCACATGCTTTTACGATTTCAGCTTCTGTCAGCAGACAGTTTTCTAAGATAACTTTAAGAATTGCTTTGCCTTCAAGTGCTGCAACAACGCCCTTGATATCGCTTAAAACATAGTCATAGTCGCCATTTTTCATAGCTGCAATGTTTAAAACCATATCAATTTCGTTTGCGCCATCTGCAATAGCCTGCTTTGTTTCAGCAGCTTTAATTGCAGTGACACTTGCTCCAAGAGGGAACCCAATGACTGAACAAACTTTTACATCTGATCCTGCCAATTGTTCTTTTACTAAAGAAACGTAGTATGGATTAATACATACCGAATAAAAACCGTGTTCTTTTGCTTCAGAACAAACTTGAATCACTTGCTCTCTTGTTGTTTCAGGTTTCAATATAGTGTGATCAATATATTTAGCTAAATTCATTTTATCTTCTCCTCATTATATAGACTCTTAGCTACGGCTCACTACCCAATAATGAAACCGTGCCTTATGCATTGTTTACCCGACAATACACTAGAGGACTGCTAATTTGTCTCCATTTTTGATGCCGGCAGCATTGCCTTCATCGATATCTAAGTGGAATTCAAGGGCAAATGTCTCATGAACACGCACAAGTACGTTTTCAAAGATTAAGCCTCTTTTACCTTCAACTTTAACAGACACTTCTTCTTTGTCTTTTACGCCGAAAGCTTCTGCATCTGAAGTGTGCATGTGGATATGTCTAGCGGCAGCAATGATGCCTTTTTCAATAACCACTTCACCTTTAGGACCTACCAATTTTGCGCCAGGGCTGTCTAAGATATCCCCTGAATCTCTTACTGGTGGGATTGCACCAAGTGCAAAACCGTCAGCAAGTGAAATTTCAACTTGCGACTCTTTACGAGCGGGACCTAATACTCTCATATTAAGCGTGCCTTTAGGGCCAACCACGTCGATTTTTTCGTTGGCTGCATATTGACCAGGTTGGGAAAGATCTTTGAATTTTGTTAATTCATAACCTTCACCAAAAAGGATATCAATGTGCGCTTGGCTTAAATGCACATGTCTGTTAGATAATCCAACAGGAACTAAACCTTTCATGTTGTTACCTCCTTCATTTAATATATTGGACAATGTAACGCATTTCTATTAAGACGTTAGACATCATACCCAACTATAAACATTATAGTATGCATTCCTTAAAAGTCAAAGCCCAAAAGGGAGAATCCATATTATAAATGTTGAAATTTGAGTTATTAGACGTCCTACAAGTCATTCTATCTTAGGAAGATCAGTTCCAAAAATGTTTAGTTTTTGAACAAAGGATTGTCTTGTTGTTTTTAATTGCATTGTATTTGTTGGTGTTTGTATGGGTATAATCCCTATAGGAAAAGATGCTGAATCCAAGGGCGCTCCCTTAATCTTAAAAGCAGTTGCCCTCCAAGGTAACACCTATATTAATTTTGGAGGATGAAGTAATGGCTGTAAATCTATATAAATACGGACTCGACGATTGTTTTGTAAACGAAGCGGCATTGTATTCCAATTTGTTTATAGCACGGGTGACTGAACAGCACCGTGAACAATACAAAGTACTCACAGAATACGGCGAACTGAACGCTGTTGTTTCAGGAAAACTTGCCTATCACGCAGATGGCAAAGCTGGCTTTCCAGCGGTTGGCGATTGGGTAATGATCGATCGAATGGATGAAAACAGTGGGCATGCTGTTATACACCACCTGCTTAGTCGTAAAAGCAGCTTTACTCGCAGAGCTGCAGGCAGGGTAAATGAAGAACAGGTAATTGCTGCAAATATTGACACCATCTTTATTTGTATGTCTCTCAATGCCGATTTCAACCTAAGACGATTGGAGAGATATCTGACCATTGCATGGGACAGTATGGCAACACCAGTAATTGTTTTGACTAAATCCGATTTATGTAAGGATATAAAGCTAAAATTTGACGAAGTAACCTCTGTGGCTATGGGTGCGGAGGTAGTGGTCTGTTCCGCCGAAAACTCCGATGGTCTGGATATGATTCTGAATTATACCCAGCCTGGAAAGACCATTGCTTTTATTGGTTCATCAGGTGTTGGCAAATCAACGCTTATTAATCGCCTGATGGGGCAGGATATTCTTGCTACAAAGCAAATTCGCGGAGATGATGATAAGGGGCGACATGCGACTACCCATCGTCAATTGCTTATGCTTCCAAATGGGAGCATCGTAATTGATACTCCCGGTATGCGCGAACTTCAGATTTCTACAGGTGACCTTTCAAAAGCTTTCGAGGACATAGATGAACTCGCCTTGGGATGCAAGTATAAGAACTGTTCCCATAGCAATGAACCTGGCTGTGCTGTAAAACAGGCGATTGAAAATAAAACACTGTCGGAAAAACGTTTTATGAGCTATCAAAAACTACAACGTGAGATGTCCTATGACGGGCTGAACTCCCGCCAGCGGGAGAACGAAAAAATCAACCTGATGTTTGGCAGCAAGGCAGAAATGAAGCAGGCATTCAAGCAAATTAAAGAGCATAAAAAACGATGACAACAAGGTAAGAAAACACTGGTAACAAGGGAATATTTTAGCATTTTAAATTATTTTATAAACTAAAAAAGAAAAACTGCACTAAAGGTTTTATCCTTCGGTACAGTTTTTTTGAGCCCCTATTTAGAATAAACTTCCGGCTTTAGTGTGGCAATGTAAGGTAAATTTCTATACCGCTCAGCATAGTCAATCCCATACCCTACTATAAACTCGTCTGGGATTTCATAACCCACATATTTCACGTTGATGTTGGCTTTTCTTCTCTCAGGTTTGTCCAATAAAGTACAAATCTCTAAGCTTTCAGGTTTTCTAGATAAAAAGTTATCTTCAAGGTATCTTAGAGTCAATCCCGAATCAATGATATCTTCAACGATTAAGACATGCTTGCCTTCAATACTGTAGTCCAAATCTTTTACAATTTTTACAATACCTGAACTTTCAGTGGAACTACCATAACTGGAAGCCGCAATAAAATCAATTTGAATAGGTAAATTAATTTGACGAATCAAATCTCCCATAAAAATGTTAGCGCCTTTCAAGACCCCAATGACTAAAAGTTCCTTATCTTGATAATCCGCTTGGATTGCATTAGCAAGTTCTTTGACACGTAAGGCCAAGTCATTTTCCGAATATAAAACTTCTTTTACATCATTAATCATAGTTATTCCTCCGAATATTTTTAGTCGCGCAATCGACATCTTTCGTGTTTCACTCTTATTATACATCGACTTTAAAAAAAATTCTAGAAGAAGCCCTTGATCTTTTCATTGTTTAGAAGCGTTAATTGGCTGACTAAAGCGCAAATCTTCCGACTAAATTGCTAAAGTATAAATCCATGAGTACTTTAACATCCGTTTCTAATTGATTCAGATTTTGTAATCCATTATAGATAATCAATTCTGTAAGACCATCGATGACGCTTTTACTGATGACTTTTGAAACGATAGTGCTGTCAAAAGAAACCCTTTCAAACTTCACCGCATCCGTCACATACTTATTGACCTTAGTCTCAATGATTTGTGCAAAATGACTTCTAGCACCTTTGTACCTTGTTCCCTCAGCACATTTGACCAAAATAACGATTTCTTCTTTGTTTTCATGAATAATCTTCATGAATTGCGTAGTAAAGTCATTTCTAAACGTGAGATACTCATCTCTCTCAGAAGTTTCAAATTTTTCTAAATTCACATTTTGAATCAATTCTGTTATTTCTACAAAAGTAGGATCTACAACAGCTTCAAAAAGATACTCTTTGCTGTCGTAATACCTGTAAATGTTGCCCACGGTAATGCCTGCACTTTGAGCAATTTCTCTCATTGATGCTTTGGTATAACCGTTCACTAAAAACTCTTTACGTGCGGATTCTAAAATATTCATTCTAACGTAGTCTTTTAGTACTTGCATGTACACCCCTGCCTTCGCATTTATTATACTGCATGAACTTGTTGATTTTAGAGTCGATACAACTGCCTATAGACTCATTTCAATATAAAAAAGATTATATATAAAATTATAGCGAATATGCTAACATTTTACAATATTTTGTATTTGAATTCATTTTTTTGAAGCTTTACAAAATTTGAATAAGACCCCAAAATTAATTTTTTATGATTTTATAATACTATATATAGAAGTCGCTTTCTAACAAATACTAAATACAGGTTCAGGTGTTTTTAAAATGAATTGTTATGTTTTCTTAACATTTTACTTTAGGCACATAATCCAAACAAATAGACCCCTGGTATAAGACTCCAAATGAAGGGCATCTGATGAAATTGACCCCATTTGAATGATAACTGTTGTTTCTTAACGAAAATATCCAACCCTTTTTTAAAGAGATAACTGATGACAAACAAAGTCATCGCTAAAAGGAGCACTTTGAACATAACCATAATTGGAAGAATGGGCGATATGGCAATTAAGTATTTGCAGTCTCCACCCCCAAGCGCACCTAAAAAGAAAAGGACATAGGACGCCACAGTTACAAGGCCAACTTCTTTTAACATTAATACGCTCTCACGTTCGTTTATTAAAAGTCCTATTAAAAACAATAAACTGAATACCCCGACATTTATTGTATTTGGAATCCGTCGAATGTAAAAATCCATAACACTTAAGGCGATGGTGATTAACAGAATCAGCCATTTTATTTCCTGCAAATCTAAGGTCTTTAACAAATCCATTAGGTAAAAATCACTTCCTTCGTTCCTATTTTTATTTGATCCCCTGTCTTCAACTCAAAATACTGATTGGTCGGTATTTTTCTCCCATTGACGAAAGAACCGTTCAGGGACTGAATATCTTTGATGTAAAATTTGTCTTCGGTTTTATGAATTTCTGCGTGTACTCGACCCACCCCTGCTTCATCGATGAGGACGTCACAAAGACTTGGGTTTCTTCCAATACTGGTAATTTCTTTGTTGAGTGTGTAAAATTTGCTGCCCAGTTCAGACCTGAGCATGAGGACGCCACTTTTTCGATTCTGATCGATCCAGACCGTTTCTTCCGCCTTCACAATAGGAGGCTCAATCTGATCTACAGGATATTCTGCGGTGCTCTGACTTGGCATTTCTCTATGCTCCATTTTAACTGGAGCAGTAGGGTTTTTAGGTCTACTCTTTTCATGCGTTGCTGTTGCTTTTTTTTCCTTTTTAGGCGTAAACATGCCAAGCTTTTGACCTGCCAACACCCCTAAAGCACAGGTGATTAATAAAGAACCCAGTTTGGTTTCCAGAGCTAAGGGCATTGCTAATAAAATGATTCCTAGCATTAAGCAAGCTCCCCCTAAAGCAAATCCTTTCTTGTGTTGACTTACAAAGTCCAAGTTCAACTGATTCAGAGCTTGTAGGTTCTTCTCCTTAGTCATTTCCGGTTTTTCCTTTGGGACTTTTGGGTTTTTACCATGTGTTTGGCGTGGTTTCTGATACTGATTGTTATTTAGATTAGGTTCTGATTCAGTGTGAGGGGGTTGTTCATATCCACTAAGGTTGTAATTTTCATGGTTGAATGGGTATTGTTGATTCTGATATTGACTTGGCTGCTGTTGTTCAAATGCCCCTAATGTGCTCATAACGCTTAACAGATTACTGAAACTTGTGGTCTCTTGTTGAATAGTCAACAGAAGTTTCATCATCATAGGGTTAAAGTCATTTCTCATTTGATTTTCTGAACCGTTGTGATTGACATACAGTTCTATCCAATCTCTCAGCAGTTGGCACAATTTACTTTTAGCTTCAAATAGCGTGCTTTTCACGGGTATGTAAATAAGGTGCACGGTTCTGTTTTGCAAATCCAAAAAGATATGTTGGCTGTCAAAGCAAATATTTTCAGGAAACAGCTGATGTGACATCAGCTGTTTCACTGTTTCTGCAAGACCTTTAATGATCCAAGACAGATTCATTGCCCTGTTTTCGTTAAGGTACCTTTCAACACTTACCAAATGGCCGGTGCGAAAATAAACAGCTTCTCGGCTCTCATAATAAGTACATTGTAAAGGTATTGCCCCCATTTGAAGGTTCGTCGCCAACATGCCCATATGGAAGCTTTGAAGGATCTCTGTCTCTTTTAATAAATAGAGCAGACCTTGTTCTCCGTTTATGTCATGTGTTTTGAACATGGGTTCCTCCTAATATTTTTTATCTACTGTTGTAATTTTTGCGTCTAAAATGCCTATAATGCTATCAAACGTCTTTTTAATCCCATCTCTAAACAAAATCGCCAGCCCCACCAATACAATAATCAACGCGACCATCTCAATAGTGCCCATGGCTGTTTCATCTTTCCAAAATGCTTGAATACCTCTTTTCATATGCCTAATCCTCCTAAAATTAATGGTGACATGAGTAACAACATAATGATCAGCAGGTTGATCAAACTGGGAAAAAGAACTTTGATCCCTGCTTGGTTGATCATCTTTATTTGCTCGTTGTGGTGATCCAAATACAAATCGGATAAGTCCTGATCGATTTGGGTCAATATAAGTTCATTCCCTGTGGTTTCATATAAAGCCACTCTTTGAAGGGCTTTGGTCAGGGGTTTGTAGCCAGAAGCAATGCCAAACAGTCGGATAATCCCCTCCGTAGGCATACCCGCTTGAAGAGAATTGATCACATCGGAAGGCTGCATTCTCAACCCTTCCTTTTGAGGCAATTCTCTAAAACCTTCTATAATAGCTTGTCTGGGGTGGCTGCCGCTATGAAGCATCATCACCGTGCGGTTAAGTAGAACGGGTGCCGCTTTCATCCAATAGTTAACATTTGTTTTCTCTGCTGACTTTTCTTTTGCAATGAGCTGATAAAGATCATTTTCCTTTTTCTCTTTCTGATCGTCACCTGTTTCATTTCTAAAGAAGAAGTCGCAGGAAAAACTGTACATTAGAGTTACAACAATCAACAGGGTAATGCCTCCTGAAGAGTTATATAAAGCGTCAAAAAAAGTTGGCATGCTGCTTCGGATTCCTATAATTGCAATAACCGGAATCAGTAACATCAGCTCAAACTCAGAACGTTTTTCCGAAAGTTTTTCTCTGAAAATCCGTCTGAATTTTTGAAGTTCTGAAAGTTGATCTGCCACGTAGGTCAACAGACTTTCAATAGAACTGCCTGATTTAATACTCATGTCCAAAAGGTCACTGAACTGATCCAGCATCTTCATTTTGGCAAAGGTGTTCAATTGATTAAAACTCGCCCCTGAGATCCAACCAATTTTAGCTTCCAGAAGCATTCTTTCAATTGGAGAAAGAAGTGCCCTAGGCACAGCATTGCCAGACACCACGTAGTCAGGCAGTTCCAATAAACCCTTTTGCATGGACATACCACAACCCAATTGGGCTGCCAGTGTTTCATAAAATACTTTGATGTGCATGAGAATCTGTTCGTAGGTCTTTTCAACCTGATGTTTGAGCATCCAATACAACAGCGGTGTTAAAAGCACTGCTGTCAGCGGATAAAAATACCATTTTGAAAGCCAAGCATAATGAACCACAACACTCCAAATCAGCCAAATTAGAAATTGCTTGATCAATTCTTTTTTAGGCACTTTCAAAGTCTCAATTTCAGATTTCAAACGACCTATAATGAGCACCACCCTCTTTCAATGTTATAAATAGACTCCGTTGCAAGACCCTCTGCTGTGGAACTGCTCAGTTTAATAATGTCCATAATCTTTCGCTGACCTTTCTCCGTTCTGCCCATATGAATGACAAATTGAATGCCAGAGGCAATTTGGGCACGGACAGCTTCTGGTGTGGTTAACCCCGAAGCCATGGCCATTAACTCAATCCGCCTGAGCATGTCCTGAGCTGAATTGGCGTGCCCAGTTGACATTGACCCTTCGTGTCCTGTATTCATGGCCTGAAGCATGTCATGAGCCTCAGCGCCCCTTATTTCCCCAACTATAATTCGATCAGGTCTCATTCTCAGGGAGGCTTTAATTAAGGACGCCGTGTCCACAGGCAACAAGTCCTTTTGCCTGACGGTTCTAGTTTCTAAAGAGACCAAGTTAGGAATGCCCCCAAGACAGAGTTCCGCACTGTCTTCAATGGTAATGACACGGTCTTGTCTGCCAATTTCACTGCATAAGCAATTCAGCAAAGTTGTTTTTCCAGAACTGGTTGATCCGCTAACAAATATACTATTCCTGCTCTTGACCAAGTTCCTTAAAAACAGCCTCATCTCCTCATTTATACTGCCTGTGGCTTCCAGTGCTTCCAATGAAGAAATGGAAGATTTGAATTTTCTAATGGTAATGATAGGCCCATTCAGTGCAATAGGCTTCAAAACAATATGAACCCTCGAACCATTTAGTAAACGCGCATCTACAATAGGTTCTTTTAAGTTGACCGCTCGATTCACGGAAGAAACCATTTTTTGAATGAGTCCATTTAGCCGTTGCTCCGACACCTCCAATTGATAATGACAATGTTCTGAACCACTTTCTATAAACAGATCCTCGGTGCCGTTGACCATGATTTCGGTCACATCTTCATCGTCAATAAAAGGGGTTAGAAAATCCATTTCCAGCACCCGATCCACCAGTTCTTTCACTCGGTTCATGCGGTGACCTAAACTGATTTTGGTGTCGTTTTCATTATCAATCCATTGATTGGCCAACTCTTCTAGTGTTTCACGATCCAAGTTGGCAGTTCGGATAGTGGCGCAAAAACTTTCATATTCTTCGTCTGTAGTCCAAACACATCTCACAACGTTATTCCTTTCTCTAAAGCACGACTTTGTATGAGTCTACTTAACTCTTCCCTCCTATTAGGATCACTCCGTGTATGGAAAACAGATAGGTGATCTCGTGGGTCAAGTTCTTTGATCCAAGCCTCTATTTGATAAACTGCCCCTTCATAAACGTCCTTTTGATCCGACAAAATAAAGATTTCTTCTGTAAATCTCAGCAAGGTTTTAGCCACTGTTTCGCTGCAAATAGAAGAATAAAGACAAATTTCTTCATAATTTTCCCCAATCTGACCCATTAAGTGCATGATAAATTCAGGCTGAAGCATTTCTAAGTCCATAGGATGGTTAATGGAACCTATCACATCAAAATCAGATAACTCATAATCCATCATTGAAATTTTGCCCTTATGAAACCATTCAAATAGCAAATCGCTTAACCTGATTTCATTCCCATGCTGAGCATTCCAACCGTAAACACCCATGCGAGAAAAATCCAAGCAAACTGCCCTTTGACCTTTTTTATAGCGTGTCTCAATCCAGTTGTTATAACATTGCTTCCCCCAATCGCTTTCATTGGTGTCCATAAACCAAGTTATTTTTCTTTCCTTGCTCTGGGATGTTTTTTTAGCCGCAGATTGGAACATCGAACTCCTAATGGAAATTTTACGCTGAACCTCTGAGAGAAAATCCTCAGTATTCATATATATAAAGAGTTCATCTTTTGAAGAGCCCTGTTCTGATAAATAAACCTTATTGAGTTCCTTGGAATCTAAGCTTTCACCTATATCCAAATGTCGATCACAAAGCAATAAGTCAGGCGTTCCCGTTTGAAGAAACTGTTCCTTCAACTGCTCTGGGTCGGTAAAAAAGTAAAACTTTAGATTACGGGAACTATAACTCAATAGGGAACCCCGTAAACTTTCAAGAAAATCAGCATTTTGGCTGAGAACAGATACGATATACATAGTCACCACCACATGGAATATTTTTACACTTCTTTTTCCTTATTTTTACATATATTAACATATATTTCAAGTAAAATTTTCTCTATGCACCTTCCTTAATAATTGAAAAAAATTTATTGGCATTTATATAAATATTAGTTATACTTAAATTGAGATACCACCAGATCTCATTTAATTTAAAAAGTATATCCTTAGAACAAAAAAAGCCCATTGGGCTTTTTTTGTTTCTCCCAACAGGCTTAAATGAATTTTATTTACATATAACTAAACAATCCCAGTACTTGTATTCTAGTGTAATTACTTGTCTTTCAAATTCTTAGACTTGAACAAATGATATCTTTTCTCTGATAATCTCCATGAAATAAAGCCAAAAAGTGTCCCCATTCCGATGAACACGATAACCATATTTAAGAAATACATCAATATTTCTTTATTTATTAAAAATTTATTTGTAATCAGCGTCAAAATAATAAATACACTGCTTGTTAAAACTGTCCAAGCTAAGGTTCCTTTTAGAAGCACATATTTAAATTGCCCTAATTTTCTAGCCTCTTCCCATTTTTTCATCAGTTCTATTTCTTTCATTTCTACATTTGTCAGTTTTGGCTTTTGCTCGAAATTATCCTTACTTGATTTTTTCTTTCTTTTAGCACCCATAATTTCCATCCTCTATTCTATATAGTATAAAAGGCTATCCAAAAGTTATTATACTTTACTTTTGGATAGCCTTCAAATTTTAAACAGGGTAAACTTGTTCGTCTTTTTTAAGCAAGGTTGAGTCTATTTGATATTTCTGAGCCTGTCTATACTTGAAATACTCAATAGCAGGCTGTGGGAACAACGTATAGGTGAGCACATCTTCAGGTGCTTCATAATATTCGCCCATCTCAGCTGCCATTTTATCTAGCATTGGCTCTAAAAGATCCGCTGGTCGACAAGTTACTACTTCTTCGTCGCCGATGATTTTTTTGATAAGTGATTCTTCCATCGGTACTGCAGATTTCCCATACATCCCTTTAACATAAGCTTTTACTTCATTAGGAACCATTTTGTAACGCTCCCCGGTAATGACATTGAGAACCGCTTGTGTTCCAATAATTTGGCTAGTTGGCGTAACTAACGGCGGATAACCCATATCTTCACGGACTCGTGGAACTTCCCGTAACACGTCACCGTATTTATCAAGGGCATTTTGCATTTTCAGCTGTGAAACTAAGTTTGACAGCATGCCGCCTGGTACTTGATACACAAGGGTATTAATATCCATTCCTAAAATTTTTGGATCGAGCAATCCCGTTTCAAGGGCTTTCTCTCTTATTGGAGCAAAATGTTCCGTAATTGGATTTAATTTTTCAAGTGAAATACCCGTGTCGTAAGGCGTTCCTTGGAGCGTTGCAACCATCGCTTCCGTTGCAGGTTGTGAAGTCCCTAGAGCAAAAGGTGAAATAGCTGTGTCAATAATATCTGCGCCTGCTTCAATGGCTTTTAAATAAGTCATATCCGCCAACCCACTTGTACAATGAGAATGTACCTCAACAGGCACTGAAATAGTAGCCTTTAAACTTTTAACTAAATCGAAGGCTGTGTATGGCGTTAATAAACCAGACATATCTTTAATACAGATTGAATCTGCACCCATAGATACCATGTCCTCAGCCAATTTGACAAATGTGTCAATTGTATGAACTGGGCTAATGGTATAGGAGATCGCTGCCTGAGCATGGGCGCCTTCAGCTTTTGTAACTCTGATAGCCGTTTCTAAATTTCTCAGGTCATTCAGTGCATCAAAAATCCTAATGATATCAATACCGTTATGAACGGAATGCTTGATAAACTCTGTCACTACATCGTCTGGATAGTTCTTATACCCTAAAAGATTTTGACCTCTGAGCAGCATTTGAAGTTTTGTATTTTTAACATGCTTACGAATAGTTCTAAGACGATCCCAAGGATTTTCATTTAAGAATCTCAATGAAGAATCAAAGGTAGCTCCTCCCCACATTTCTAATGCGTGATAACCGACTGAGTCCATCTGCTCTAAGATCGGAATCATTTCTTCAGTCTTCAGACGTGTTGCTATAAGTGATTGATGTCCGTCTCTCAGAACAGTTTCAGTAATTTTAATTTGTCCCATAATAAGTCCCCCTATCTCTGGTAATACCCTATGTGAAAAGTCTAACATCACCCCAAAAAAGTGTACAGTCGGGAAGAAAAGTGTTAAGATTAGCTTAGTTTACTAAATAAAGAAATAGACATATTTAACCTAATATGCTGAGGAGGATTCAAGTGGATACGACAGACATAAAAATTCTCGAAATATTGCAACACAATGGTCGAATTTCTATGAAAGAGCTGGGGAAGTTGGTTGCTTTATCGCCACCTGCAGTTTCTGAGAGAGTGAAACGACTTGAGGATCATGGCATTATAAAAGGCTATATTGCTGTTGTTGATCCTAGAAAACTGGGCAAAAAAATATTCGCCATTATTAACGTTTCTATGAAGGTCAGCAATCATAAAGCTTTTTTAAAATTAGCTGGAGAAGAAAATGCCATTGTCGAATGTCACCACCTAACTGGAGAAGACTGCATGAATATCAAAGTGTTAGTTTCTGACACGAATGAGTTGGAGCGCCTTTTAGATAGGATTCAACAAGTAGGCAATACCAAAACAACGATTATCTTATCTTCGCCTTTAGAATTCAAGCCAATCCTACCGTAACTAATTAATAGAACTATTGGAGGGATGCTCGTGAAGCGACAAACGCTGCTCATTTTGGCATTATTCATTGCAGTGGTTATTGTTACAGATGTCCTTTACTTTGCCAATCAGACGGTGACCTTAAATTTCTATTCTCACCCTGACATGAACGGTGCCCTCAGAGAATCCATTGCTGCATTTGAATCTAAAAACCCTAAAATTCACATCAACTTGGTGGAACTACCTGACAATACCAATGAAAAGTACGAAATCATCAGCAGTAAACTGGCACTTAAAGACGGTTCAGTCGATATTCTTGATTCTGACGTGACATGGCCTTCCATCTTTGTAGAATCTGGCTGGGTGGAGCCTTTAGACAGGTATTTTACTGAAAAAGAGCTTTCAGAACACTTTTCCAGTTCAATTGAAGCAGCAAAAGTTGGAAAAAAACTCTATGGTATCCCTTATCGCTTCGACTCAGGTTTAATCTATTATAGAAAAGATTTACTAGATCAGTACGGTTTTAAGACACCCAGTTCGTTTTCTGAATTGATGGCTATTTCGAGAGCCATTACATTAAAAGAGGACGGACTATTTGGTTATGCGGGTTCTTGGAAAAACTTCGAAGGACTTACTTGTAATTACTTAGAATTTTTATGGGCATGCGATGGAGAATTGATTATTAATCAAAATGAGTCACCTATTGTCCGTATGGATGCACAACAAGGTTATGACGCCTTAAAACTGATGACTGATCTGATTTATAAATATCAAATCACGCCTGAAGAAGTCACTACTTACTCTAGCGGCGACGTTCGCAAACTTTTTTCAGAAGGTCGTTTGCTTTTCATGAGAGACTGGCCAGCAGGTTGGGCTGTTATTAATGCTCCTGACTCCAAAGTCAAAGACAAAGTAGCCGTCATGCCCTTTGTTCATTTAAAAAACAATGCTACAAGTCCTGGAACTTATGGGGGTTGGCAGTATATGATCTCTAAGTACAGTCGACATAAATCAGCTTCTGTAAAGTTTTTAAAGTTTATAACCAGCGATAATGAACAACGTAAAGGCTTCGAAGCTTATAGCTATTTACCCTCTAAGAAAAACCTGTATTTTGATGATGCTTTGATTCATCAAATGCCTTTCGCTCAAGAAATGGTCGATTATTTCAACCAATCAAAATTAAGGCCGCGTCAAGCCAATTACGATCAGATAAGCCTCATTATCCAAACGGAAGTTCACAAGACACTCTTAGGAGACCAATCGCCGGAAGAAGCTATTATCAACATGAATGATCTTCTTTCTAAGTTAGAATAGAGGTTAATAATGAAATTTTGTAAATCAACCTTTTTTATTTTATTGATTTCTATTTTGATAGCCATATTGGGGGTTGGAGGCGCATTTTCTTATTCAGAAAGAAGCGACTCTGATAATAGCTCCCACCCTGCGCCTTCAGTAAAAAAAACGCTGATAGTTATTGGCAGCTTAGACGATTATCCTTTAATGTACGCTAATATAGAAGGCGAGGCCGCAGGAATGGCAGTTGATTTATTAACTGACTTTTCCAAAGCATACGGCTATGAAATCAAATATGAGCTTTATCCTTCCAATAAAGTCGATGAAGTGTTTAAAGACCACGGCGACATGAAATACGTGAGTTTACCTTTGAATGTCAACGAAACAGACTCACAACAGCTTGCCTTCTATTATAAGGACTATACCCTTTTTACTAAAAACAATGCCCTTAGCACTCATATGACATTTGATAAAATTATTAATCAGTTAAAATCTCATAAAGGAAAAAACGCAGCCATCGCCTATAAAGGGCTTGATTCTAATGCTGCTTTTTTAGAAACCCAGCTCCATATTTTGCCTTACAAAAGTTACAAAACATATTCAACCCTATTAAAAGACCTCAACAATGACGTAGTCGCATACGCCCTCATACCAGATGACCTCGGAAATAAATTAGTCAAAGAAATGAATTTCAGACAAATTCATTATATACATTCAACGATTTACACAGAATCCTCGCGATTCGTCCTTTCAAAGGACTCCAAGGCACTTTATTATGATTTAGGTCAGTATCTCAACCTCATAAAAGAAAACGGGAAGCGGAGTCAACTGATTTCTAAATGGTTTGATGATCCTGGTGAATCCAAAGAAGTCTCTGATTTGATGGTTGGTCTTAACGTTTTAGCGGCCATTTCAATTATGGTGATTTTATTAATGGCTTACCGCAATTTTGTCATGCAGAAAATTATTGATGGGAAGACCCGAGAAATCATTGAACAAAATGAGTTAAATGAAGATTTGTACGGTAAACTTTTGAAAAAAGAACAGTTTAAGAATACTTATTTTTTAAACTTGTCCCATGAGTTGCGAACCCCTATCAGTGTTATACTTAATGCGGCGCAAATGATGGATGCGAGCAAGGGTGTATTTCGGCAAGAGGATGGCTCCAGCGACCTGCAATTGAGCAAAGCGCAGAAGTACAATGGCATTATTCGCACCAACTGTTATAGGCTCCTTAGAGTCATTACCAATTTAATTGATATCAATCGACTGGACGCCAACGACTTCAGTTTAAGAGTTTGTCCGCTTAATATTGTAGACCTCATGCAAAAGCTTAACCATCAATTGATTGAGCAAGGTTATTTGAACTCAGAAAGTCTAATGATCAGTAGCAATAAAGAATTAATTTGGATCTCAGCCGATGCCTATGAAATGACGCGAATTTTTCTGAATCTCCTATCCAATTCCATTAAGTTTTGCGATGAAGACCCTCGTATTCACATTGAAATCGTTGAAAAAGAAGGATTTGTTGAAATCTACTATCATGACAACAGTGAAGGTATTACAGACGAAATGTTGCCTGAACTGTTCACTCGATTTTATTTTGAGTCTTCCGTTTTAGTCAAAAAACATGAAGGCAGTGGTCTTGGACTCTACTTGGCGCGGGAACTTCTTGCTATGCACCAAGGCAAAATTCAAGTACGAACTGAGCCAAATGCATTCTCTTATCTCATTACCTTGCCTTTATCGACAGAGTCTTCCACGCATTTATTGGATTCTGAATTTAAACAGGGCGACTTTAACCAATTGATTCGAATGGAGTTTGCTGCTATTGTAAAAAGAAAAATATAAAACCCACTGTTTACAATTAACAGTGGGTTTTTCATATGCATTTCTTAAATGACCATATTGTTGTAAATCTTTTTATTTTTATAATCTTCAATTTCTACAACTGCTTTTTTAAGAACAGGTCTTGCAGGTATTCCCACTGCAGTGGTATTTTCTTTTACACCTTCAAGAACAACGCTGTTAGCCCCAATCTTGCTGTAATCAGATATTTCGATTGGTCCTAATATTTTTGCGCCAGATCCCACAATCACATAATTTCCAAGGGTAGGATGTCTTTTGCCCTGATCTTTGCCAGTTCCTCCCAAAGTTACCCCTTGATAAAGGGTCACATAATCACCTATTTCGGCCGTTTCCCCAATGACTACACCCATGCCATGGTCTATGAAGAGAGCTTTTCCTATGGTTGCCCCAGGGTGAATTTCTATCCCTGTAAAGAATCTAGAAACCTGAGAAATCCATCTTGCTAGAAAATACCTATGATGTCTGTGGAGCCAGTTGGCTATTCTATAGGCGCCTACAGCATGAACCGAAGGGTATAGTAGCAATACTTCTAGGTAACTTTTCGCTGCAGGGTCTCTGTCTTTAACGCTATCTAAATGCCCTTTAATCGATTTTAATAAATTCATAGGTTCCTCCTTCTTGCCGAGAATGTTGCTACTCCAAAATACTTCGTCTTTCATCCCGAAATCATTCGTGTCTTATACTCCGAAAACACCCATGGACATGTACTTGTCTCCGCCGTCTGGGGCTACTGTCAATACTTTGCTCCCCTTAGGCATATTTTTGGCAATCTCTAAAGCCATGTAGACATTGGCACTTGCAGATATACCAAGGAACAAACCTTCTTCGCTCACGAGTCTCTGTGCCATGGCAAAGGCATCTTCATCGTCTACCACCTTCACTTGATCCACAATGGCCTCTTTGTAGAGTTCAGTTATGAAACCGGCCCCAATACCTTGAATTTTGTGAGGTCCAGGCTGATTGCCACTAATGACCGCAGATTTTGAAGGTTCTACCGCTATAATTTCAATTTGCTTATAATGTTCTTTTAAACGTCTGCCCACGCCTGAAATTGTTCCACCTGTTCCAACGCCAGCTAGAAAGACATCTAATTGATCGAAGTCCTGAATAATTTCTTCAGCAGTCACTTCATAGTGAATTTTGCTGTTGTTTTTGTTGGTAAACTGCTGTGGCACAAAATAATCAGGGCTGCTCTTTTGGAGCTCATCCGCGTAGGCGATTGCCCCCTTCATACCCTTTGAACCTTCTGTGAGAATCAACTCAGCTCCATATGCTTTAATGATATTTCGTCTTTCTACACTCATGGTCTCTGGCATGACAATTACAACTTTGTAGCCTTTCAATCTGCCAATCATTGCCAATCCAATACCTGTATTGCCACTTGTTGGCTCTAGAATGGTCATGCCCGGTTTAAGCAAGCCGTCTTTTTCTGCTTCTTGAATCATACTGAGGGCTGCTCTGTCTTTCACACTACCTCCTGGGTTTTTACCTTCCAGCTTGATGTAAACCTCTGCGCCATTTGGATCTGCAAGGTTGCTTAATTTTAATACGGGTGTGTTGCCAATCATTTCAAGTAAATTGTTATAAATCATCTTTTTTTCTCCTCTTCGACTTGTATATGGTTTGAATGCCTCTATTTTTCCAACAAAAAAAGCCCCGTCTCTTATATATATAAGAGACGAAGCTTGTACTCCGCGGTTCCACTCTAATTGATCTTTCGATCCATCTTTTGACACGACCATGTCTCATCTCTATAACGGGAGAACCCGATGCAGCCTACTTAATTCGGTGCATTGCTCGGAAGGGCACTTCATATGAACACACGTAAGGGATTCTCACCAACACCCTCTCTCTTAGACGTCTATTTCAGACTACTTTCCTTCGTCACCGCATTTCCTACTTAATTTGTCAGATTTAACTTAAGCTCATTCTATCAGCCAAATAATCATTCGTCAATACTATTTTGAATATTTTTTTGAAATGATTACAAAACCCAAGGGGCACCGTTAACTCGCTCAATCAGGAAGGCAATAAATCCTTCCACGTCTACCTCTAGTCCTACATAAACATTAGGTGCTTTGTGCCATCTGTGCTCAAAGTCGCACACCGTCTGGCCATCGCAATATTGACTTTGAGTTTCAACGCCTACAAAAAGATGCTCTGTCTTTACAAACTCAGGATTAATCGCCATGGTTACTGCAAGAGGGTCATGCATAGAACACCCGTAAATACCATTCGCTTTGAAATAACGCTCCATATAGTCATTGGTTACATTCATGACGAACTGAGCCACTGGCGAATCTTTTCTGAGCTGACTAAAATGTTCTCTTCTCAACAGTGATTTTTTAGTGACATCTAAGCCAATCATAGTGACCTTCATGCCCGATTGAAAAACAATTTCTGCCGCTTCAGGATCAATGGCAATGTTAAATTCAGCTGCAGGGGACTCATTCCCTTTTTCTTTTACCGCCCCACCCATGACAATAACTTCTTTGAACTGGGACTTTAAGTCTGGAAACTGATCCAAGGCAACTGCTAAATTTGTCTGAGGGCCAGTCATAACCAAGGTAATTTCCCCAGGGTATTTTTGAGCCATTTCATGATAGAAAGTCCAAGCTTCTTTTTTCTCGCTGTAGACCACCTCTATTTCCTCGAGTTGACCTGCCATGCCAGAGGCCCCGTGAATTTCCACTGCGTATCTAATTTTGCGCTTCAGGGGTGATTCAGCCCCTTTGTAAACACCGATTTTATCCATTCCCAATAACTTGAGAACCCTCTGGGTATTTTTTGTAGCCGATTCCAAATCAATATTACCTGAAACGGTAGTAATACCTAACAATTCAATTTCTGGAGCGGTTGCCGCAAGTATGATTCCAATTGCATCATCTATGCCTGTGTCTACGTCTAAAATTATTTTCTTTTTCATTCTTCACTTAACCTAACCTTTTCGTCAATTTTATTTAGCTACATACTCAACTTCTTTTCATGCATTTTAGTCATAATAGTGGCAAAGACCTCTTCGGAACTTTTTCCCTCATTTGGGAATTTACACTGAACCGTTACAACGTGATAATGAATCGAATGATCCAATGATTCTATTTCGCAACAGTTGGCCACAAATTGAGCCAGTTGCTGTTCGACTACTTGCTCATCAATATCGCCACCGAGTACCACAGCAAACTCATCCCCTGAAATTCTGGCAATAAATGCCCCTTCAAAGGTTCTCTTTAAACGTGCTGAGAGATCTTTTAAAACTTGATCCCCTTGAAGATAGCCATAGGTTTCATTGGTTTTCTTAAAGTCCACAATATCCATGTAAATGACACGGCCCCATAAGTGATTTTCAAAATACCGATTGAGCTCTCTCTCAAAGTTTTGGCGATTGGCTAGTCCTGTAATTTGGTCGAAGTAGGCCATTTTAAGCACTTGCTCTTCATTGTTTTTTTGCTCAGTCACATCTAAATGAGAGCCCGCAAAAGTAACCATATGACCTTCTGTATCAAACTCTGCCTTGCCTCTGCTTTGAATCAATCTATAGTTGCCACTTAGATCCATGACTCTGTAAACCTCATGGAAGTAAGGGGTCTCTTTATTCAGGTGGCGCTCAATACCTGCATAAAAACGGGTTCTATCCTCAGGGTGAATCCGTTCAATCCAGTTTTCGAGATGAGCCGTCCTCGAGTCTTCGAAGAAATTTCTAAACCATTTGCTTGAGAAAAATTTCAATTGTCTTTCCGCATCAAGTTCCCAAAGACCTTCATTTGAAGCATCAAATACCAGCTTGTATCTGCGTTCGCTTAAGGCTATTTGGTCTCGATTTCTAATCAACTCATCATATTGATCTTGCAAGGTTTCTTCGGAAGCGCTGAGTTCTTCATATAGAGCCGTCATCTCTTCCCGAGAAGCCCTAATACTACTGGACATTTGGTTAAACTGACGCATCATCAAGGCAATTTCATCATTGCCTTTATCAGCAACTTTCACCTCGTACATGCCCTCTTCTGTCTTCTTCATACCATCTATCAATCGATAGATGGGACGTGTCACTCTATCAGAGAAGTAAATAATAATCACCAAAGTAATCAAAGCAAATATCAACGAAATTTTTTGAATACTCTTCATTTGGCTATTGATAAGCTTGTTGATTTCGCTACGGTTGATAACAGTAATGACATACAGTTTATCGGTTATCTTCTGGGAGCGGAAGTTGTAATGTTCGCCCTCAAACACTTCGGTTTCCAGTGCTTTTTCCACACCTTCATCGATGTATTTAGTGTACTTAATATTAAGTCCTTCAAAACTTGGATTGCTGTGAAGGAGAATTTCACCTAACTCATCTACGACAAACATTTCACCCATTGTGCCCAGAGCTTCTGCTCTTAGTTGTTCTCTCATGCTGCTCATTTCAATATCTATGCCAACAACGCCCTCTTTATTTCGATACTTATAATATTTTGATACTGTAAGCACCAGTTGTTTTGAGCCTTGGTCAATATACGGGCCAAACCAATTGCTTTTGTCTTTTTCTAACATGGCCATCTGATACCAGCTTCTGAGTCTAGGATCATACCCAGCTGGTAAAATATCCTCAGGGTAAAGAAACATTTCGCCTTCAGCTGTTCCCACATAACAGTTTGGGGTAATTCCAGAGCTTTCTTGGAGCACACGAACCAAGCGCTGCATATCATCTTTGACCACATTTAACTTGTCGTCATAAATGTATTGAACGTTATTCGCCATACTTGTTATATTACGTTCATTATTGGAAAGAAGATCTTGAACATACTTCAATATTGAAGAGGTAGCAAATTGAGCCTCTCGGTCATATTTTTCGTCTACCATCACTTGAAGCTTATCTACCATAATTTGATTGATTACAATCTGAGGCAGCAAAGAGACACCTAATAAAATAATGAGCATTTTATAACGGATTTTGAACACGGCATGACCTCCTTTATTGGGCTCCCCCAATAAGCAATATCTTAGGATTTATATACCCATTTGAAAGCTCAATCCAACCTTTTGACAAAGTCTATCAAAATTTCGTGCTCATTCTCTATAGTTTCTGATATAACCGCCTCCAGAGCCCGCTTCAACCCGTTTCCAACAGCTGGACCCTTCATCCCCAATGCTAAGAGATCTTGACCATTGATTTTTAAATCCTTCAATGAGAAGGCTAAATGTTCTTTAAGAATCTCGTCGCAGAGTTCACTCATCTTTTCAATTTGACGAAGATGCTCCGTTCGATCTCCTAAACATGCCGTTGTGTCCGCCTTTTGCAAAGCGAAAAACAAATCTAAATATTCCACCCCAACTTTGGAGAGCAACCTTCTAGCCGACGTCCTTGTGGGATTTTCATACATTCTCATATGCTGAATAACCAGTAATTTCACCGACTCTATATCTTTGTTAGGGTATTTTAATCGCTTCATAAACTGTTCGGCATAGGTCTCTGAATTTTTTTGATGCCCGTAGAAATGCCCAACTCCAGCCTCGTCAAATGTTAAAGTATCCACTTTTCCTATGTCATGGCATAGGGCGGCAAGTCTAAGCCATAAGCCCTCTTGATCATTTTTACTTGCAAACTGAGTAGCATTATTAAAAACTTTTAAAGTATGCTCATAGACGTCATCGCCGTGGGCAGGGTGATGTTGAATAAAGCCTTTGCACCGAGTCAACTCTGGAAAAAACTGCTCCAGTAGTCCCATTTCTTCCAGTAGCCTCAAACCTTTTTCTGCCGACTGTCCCATGATGATTTTATTAAATTCTTCCCGAACGCGCTCTGCACTTAAATTGCTGATGTCCACTTGATTCAATAGACTTTCGTCAAAAGAACCCACTTCAGGGGGTCGGAGATCGTAACGACACATGAATCTGACATATCTCAGAATGCGTATTTTATCTTCAGTTATGCGGGCGATAGGGTCGCCTACAAACCTCAAAATACCTGATTCTATATCCTTCTGACCCTGAAAATAATCAATTACTTCCCCTGATAGGGTCATTGCCATGGCGTTGATTGTAAAATCTCGACGTTCTAAATCTGTTTTCAAGTCTTGAGCAAAAGCAACGACTTTCGGTCTTCTGCCGTCATAGTCTGACTCAAGTCTAAACGTTGTCACCTCGAAAGAACCTTCTTCGTTGATTACAGTAATGGTGCCATAGTCTTTTCCCGTTGGAATGGTTTTTTCAAATAATGCTTCCACCTGATCCGGATGAGCATTGGTGGCGATATCAATATCTTTAGGTTCTATCCCCAACAAGGTATCCCTCACGCAACCGCCTACAAAATAAGCTTGAAATCCACTCTCTATTAATCTATTTAAAATTGAGCTGCCTTTCAATGTCATATGTCTCACGCCTTTCAGATTTTCATAAGGCTATTATATCAAAAAAAGAAGCGAGAGGCATCGAGCCTTCTCGCTTCCTCCCAGATTTGCTTCGCAAATGGGGTAAAAAAAGAAAAGGGCATGCTAAAAAGCACCCCCTCTTCCTTAAAACGTTATTTAAAAATCACCTTAATCATGTTTTTTATCCTCAACTCCTTTCACACGAGATTGACCGGTCAAGTTAATTATGCCACGAAAATGAAGCTGTCAGCTATGTTGAGAACGGTTATAAATAAATTCGCCCCTGCTTCTCCAACTTTTTCTGATCGGCTAGGATACGTCTGATGCGATCTTCAGAAAGAAAAAACTCTTCTGAAAGATTAGCGACTGACTGTCCTTTCCTGTTCTCCTCGTAGATTTTGCGGTTACGTTCACTCAACATGGCTTTTGCCCCTGAATGTTCTCCCCACTTTGCTTTGACCGACTTCTTGCAAGGAATGTAAATAACTTCACCATTCACATATTCCTGTACCTGTTTTAGCAACTTAGGTGGCAATACCACCACGCCATTTTTGTACTGCATCAATGAAAACCTCCTGTTCCTTACGCTGTCCGCAATATAACTGATAGATTGTTTTCATTAACTCACCTCCTTTCAATAATGATGGAACTTTTTTTGAATTTGATGCGTCTTACTCCTATAAAACATTTTATTGGAGGACAATTATGAATAAATTTGTAAAACTATTAAGCTTAACTACCCTTACTCTAGCACTGATGACTACAGGTATGTTCGCTGCAACACCAACAAAAGTTGCACCTGTTGTAAAATCTACTACTGCTGTTACAACAGTGAATAAGGATGCCCAAATGAATATCAATGGATCCAGCGAGCTCATTGCCAATAAGATCACTGAAACCAATAACTTATTAAACTCTTTAAAAGTCAACGGTACTATTCAAACAAATCTCTACGAAAACCCTACAACTGGCTATGTTTGGCAATTCCAAATTACAGGTGACAAAAATGTTATCAGCTATACTTTTGAGGCTCCTGTCACAAAGACCACCGATTCTAAAGGTACCGTCTCAACCCCAGCTATTTGCGGTGCAGGAAGTGATAAAACACTTACAATCAAAGGACTAAAACCTGGTAGAGCAACACTTAAGATGCAGTTGGTCAGACCGTGGGAGAAAAACACTGCCCCTATTAAAACTATGGAATTTGAAATATTAGTTAAATAATAATTACTTTCAGGCATGAGTTAGCATTCTATTCTCATGCCTGTACTTATATGCCCGATTTTCTTGTTTTTAACATTCATATACTCAAAATTTTCAACGCCTGTACAATGACAGGTATAGTACTGTTTAACATTTTTTTCAGAAAGGGCGGCTGCCAGCGTATTTAAAAAGATCTGATCCTCAGAATTTTCTTTGCTGATGCCTAAGAGGTGAAACCCACCAATTACAGTATCTATCGGTTCCGCTGTATAATCTGCAGCTCTCTCAAGAATGTTGACAATCCCATTGTGAGCACAGCCACAAATTAAATGGGTCTTCATTTCCTCACTGATGAGCAAATTGATTTCATGCTCGAAATCATCTTGGACATACTTTTTCTCATGGTTTCTCTTCAACAATCTGGAATTGCCCTTTGGATACAACTTCTTGCCAAATACATGACTGAACAAAATGAGTTCATCGTCTATGACCAGCTCTTGACTGACAAATCTTAAGCGATCTGATTGAATCAGTTCAGCGTCTAGACCAATATTCTTTCTTAAGCACTTAAAAAGATGAAGGGCATGTTTATCAAAAGCACCTACCCCCACATAAATTTTAGCAGTTTCATTTATTTTTAAAAAGGCTTTCAGTCCGCCGCCATGATCATAATGACCATGGGAAATGACTACGGTATCTACTGAAGTTAAATCTATTCCCAGTTTTTTTGCGTTTTCAATAAAAGTACCATTGCACCCTGTATCAAAGAGGATTTTGTGCAATTCTGTTTCAATATATAAAGACAACCCATGTTGATGTTTCAATTCTTTAGATATACTGGTGTTCTCAATTAAAGCCACCACTCTCATTTACAGTTTCCTCCTGAAATAATCTATTTACTTTAGTAAATCAAAATAATATACAGGTGTAAATATGATATACTTAAATAGATTGAATATTATTAATATTTTTACAGGGGTACGCTATGAAATCTGGAAAAAAAATCTTTAAAAAAGACCAACCCGCACAAGATGAGAGCATTACTTATAGCAATAGCCGCATTGAACGAATTTATTTAAGCGAGAATCTGGACATTGGCAGGTATCGCTTTCAAAAAGATATCATTTTATACATAGATCCTATCGAAGAAGAACAGATTGTGAAGTCCTATCTCATTTTGGAAGGCAGTTGCATGGATCTTGAAGAGAAGTCTTTAATTCAAGCAGGAGATATTATCGTCGTAGAAAATTCAGATGAAATGATTGCACTTCACATGCTTGAAAATACAACGATGCTCATTCACGCTCAACGTTCTACCAGCATAGACAAATTCAAATCCAGCGCCACTGAGATGATTCAATTGTTAAAAGATTTGCAAAATAAAGACCACTACACTAAGGAACATTCTGATCGGGTTTTCCATTTGTCAAAACGAATGGGTTTAGCACTGGGTTATCACTCAAAGCAAATATATAACCTCAATAAAGCCGCCAGATTTCATGACATTGGAAAAGTTTATATTGAAGATTGTATTTTAAACAAGCCCGCTGCCCTTTCAAAAGAAGAGTTCGACGAAATTAAAAAACACGTTGAATTAGGACAAGAATTGATTTTAAAATCCTTTGACCCAGAAATATACGCTATTATTTTGCAACACCATGAACGCATAGACGGCAGTGGTTATCCCTTGGGACTTCGTGGCGATGCCATTTCGGAAGAGGCAAAAGTCTTGGCTATTTGCGACAGCTATGATGCTATGACAACTGACCGTGTTTATAAAAACGGAAAATCTAAAACTGAGGCAATTTCAGAACTTCGCTCATTGGCGGGTACGTCTTATGATGAGAAATTAGTAGAACTATTTATTGAACAAATTTGCAGCAACGAACAATTTGAATAGGAGTTCACATGACAAATTTATCAGATTTTTTCTATAAGCAGTGTTCATTTAACGGTCGTTCTGGCAGAACTGAATATTGGGTCTTTTTCATTGTGACCGGCCTTATATCTACTGTATTAGACATACTCGGGGAACTCTTTTCATTATTTTCAATTATATCGTTTATTTTTGCCCTCGTTATTCTCGTCCCTTCCTTAGCCATTGGCGTTAGGAGACTACACGACTTAAACTTAAGTGGCGGATGGCTCGTAGGGATCTTTGTCTATACCCTTCTTACCGTCATTGCATTTGTATCCATTCCAACAATTTCAGCTTTACACCCGGTTTTCATCACCATTATTATTTTGATACCCTCTATTTATTTGGCATTTGCACCTGGAAAAAATGAAGGTAATCGCTTTGGTCTAAAAGATTAGGCGTTGAGCAATAAAAACTAAGGGCAGGTTTACTATGATTTGAAAAAATCACAATGCACCTGCCCTCTTTTAATATTATCTAGTTCACTTTATCTTATAAAGCTTTTCGTATAACCCTTCTCATATAACCCGTTTTATATAAATTTCAAAGCAAACGCCCTTTTCCAAGTTATACGCTTTTATTTCCCAACCATGCCCTATGAAAACTTTTTGAACAATAGCCAATCCCAGTCCAAACTTCCCGTTATTGTCCGTTACCAAAGGTCCAAATAAGGACTGAGTATCTTTTGTTTGGAATTTTTCGCCATCGTTTATAATCTTAATGCGATCTGATTTCATCTCAATTTGAACTGAAGAATAAGCAAAACGACACTGATTGTCTAACAAATTTTCAAAGGCAATGAGCAAAGCTTCTTTATTACCTTTAATTTCCTTTTCTTCTAATAGTAGTTTCCAGTCCAGTGCAGGTGAAACCACTTTGAAACGCTCGACAACACTCCGAATAAGTCTGTCCAGTCGAACATCTTCCCATTCTTCTGAATAACCCAGAGCTTGATCCAAGGTATTCAATCTCAAAAGCTGTACAATTCGTTTTTCAAGCTTTTCAGCCTCAGCTAGAATAACATTAGCCTTCGGTTGTTCCTGAGCCACATCTACCCCATCAATAATCGCTTGAGCATAGCCTTTAATTACCATAACCGGTGTTTTCAAGTCATGAGAGGTCGCTTGAAGAAACTGCCTATCCCTCTCCTCAGCCACGCGTAAGGCATCTCTCATTTTTTCGAGGGAATGAGCCAACATCCCAATTTCATCTTGTTCAGTTCGTGGTACTTCCGCATCCCAGTTTCTTTTTGCAATTTCTTCTGCAAACTGATCCAGTCCTTTTACTTGTTTAGCAATGCTGTTTGCAATTAGCCTAGAAGTTATAAAGGCGATAAGGATAGAAGCCCCAAGAAATATTAGCATTTCCTTCGTTGCTACTGTATTGGATGGCGGGGATGCGAAGAATACCATCGCCTCTTCGCCATCTTCAATCCATTCTCTATAGAAAAAGTACTGCTTCCCACGAAACTCTACTTCACCCACATCTTGATTGTCCTTGAGCTGAAAAACTTGAGCTGCTATGGTTGTAATAATTTCATCGTCCCGATAAATTTTCTTTGTATTTCGATCAGTATAAATGTTATAGCTATCTTCATCAAACTCCACATAAAAATGCGCTGTCCAAACTTCTTCTGAAATTTCGGGTTTTTCTTTTTTCAACAATTCTTGTCTGCTTTTAGCCTCTGCCGACTCTCGTAGTTGGTGAAAAATCACTTCTTTTTTACTGTGATCCAATAAAGTCATATTAAATAGTAAGACAACTACCGAAAAAATACTAATGGTCGTTAACATGATTAACATGATTTTTCGACTGATGGATTTAAACTTTCTATTTTTCATAAATTGACCCTCAAAATATAGCCAAATCCATAAACAGTTTCAATGGGGAGTTCGGGAATTTTTTTTCTAATCCGTCTTAAAGTGTCGTCTATAACCCGCTCTGAACCAAAATAATCTACACCCCAAACATGATCTAAAATATCATTTCGGCTAATGGCGCAATTAATATTTTCAAAAAAATACTCTAGCAAATCAAACTCCTTAACCGTTAAGTTAATCTCCGTTTCTTGATTCTTTAACAGCCGCTTAACCCGGTCAAACTCAACCCCTGGAATCTTCACCATCTCTTTAGCGATGTTCATTTTTAGAATACGATTCACTCTCAGTACCAGTTCTCTCGGTAAAAAGGGTTTCGGCAAGTAGTCATCGCTTCCCATTTCGAGTCCTATGACCCTATCCAGTTCTGCATTTCTGGCAGACATGAAAATGACCGGAATTTGAGGACAGGCCGCCTTGATCTCCTTGATCAAGGCGTAACCGTCCAATCCCGGTAACATTATATCTAATATCCATAAATCTGGTTTGTCTGAAATAGATGCTTTGGCAGCTAATCCATCGTTAAAAACTCTGACCTCATAGTCTGCATCTTTTAAATAGGTCTCTATTAAATGTGCCAAGGAAATTTCATCTTCAACAAGGTATATTTTTTTCATATAGGCTCCTAAGGTCGTTTACTTTTACTTCGCATTGCTCAAAGCATTTTTTGCTGCGTTTATAATCCCTAAGGAAGAATAAGTTGCTCCTGAAACAGAGTCTACATCTGTGCTCTGAGCCTCTATAATCCAACTAGGAACCATATTGACTGCTCTGTTAAACCATTTTCTATCGTCTGAGTGATCTACAACTTCAACACTTACAATTTGTTCATTTTTAACGGTAACCGCTACAGTCATCGGCCCTCTAAAGCCATTAGCTTCTCCTGTATAAGTACCATCGGCAATGCCTGCAGCTGCACCTGTTGCTGTAGAAACAGTGTTCTGTGAGGTTGTGGCAGGCGCTGTGGTTGTATTTGTGCTCGTAGACGTGCTCGTGGTAGAGCTTGTACTTGCGGTTGTGCTTGACCCTACAGCTGATGTTTTGGTATGAGCAGTAGCCGTCTTTGCTGCTGTAGTCGTTTTCGGTATAGTACTAGATGTTTGTGATCCTTGGGTCGTTTGATTTGTATTACTTGACGTTGTTTCGCCTGAACTGTCGTCGCTTTCATTTTCGTTTTCGCCTGCGTTATCGGATGAGTTTATTGACTCTGTTGTTGTCCCGTCTGTTTGGGTCTGCACGGGCGTCTCTGTAACGGTTTGACTTTCAGCAGTTTGCGCTTGTAACGTTGCAGCCGCTTGAGCTTCTGCCGCATCCAATTCAGATTGAGCTGCAGTGAGTTGAAGTGCCATTGCTACTGTACTTGTCGCCAATATGACTGCAACAGCTAAAAAATATGCGGCAGCTGACTTACGGTTTAACTTTATTATGCCATACTTTAAGGCACCCTGCTTAGGACAAGCGCTTACACAACTCATACAGTTAATGCATTGAAGTGATTTGACGTTGTTATGTCCCATTATATCAATGTTCATTGGACAAGCTTTATCACATTTGCCACAATTCACACAAGTTTCTGAATCTCTAACAACTCTAAAAGGTCTTAATGCACTAAAAAGTCCATATTTAGCCCCTTGAGGGCACATGTAATTACAAAAAGGTCTTTCAAAGAACACAGTAGTCAACAAGTACATACCTAGCACGATGTAAGCGCCAACTGTTAGAACCTTACCCTCTAATACACTAAGGAAGTTGATCCGCGCATCATATTGCATGATTGTAAAGACAAAGTCTACCGTTAATAATGTAGTCACTGCCATTAATATATACCTTGAAAGGGCAATCCCTTTTTGAATACCTTTTGGCATTTTATGCTTTTTAATGCCCTTGGTCAACTTGCTAACGATATCCTGCAAGGTTCCAAAAGGACAAACCCAGCCACAGAATATGGGGCCTGCCAAAACTGTAGACACTAAAATAATCAAAAGGGTCAGTGATAAATTACTTAGTCCTCCTGCTACGAGTAGTGCACCTGCACCTATTTGAACTGCCAATCTTATTTTACCCATTTGTTTTTTCATACTAACATCCTCACTTTCTTGTTAAAGCATTGCTAATTGCAACACTTCAATTCTCTTAAGTCTGATTTTACGCCTATACGCCTAACCATTCTGCAAGAGACTCGTGGGAACATTGTGTGAAAGTTGTAAGAAAAGGTTTTCTGTATAAAAAAAATTATATAAAATAAGTTCATATTATGTTAAAATAAGACTTCATTTATTCAAATTCTATTATGAAAAGGCGGTACAGAATAAATTATTACTTTGAAGCATTTAAAACTCCCGTGTAGAGTTATTTTATTCTCACAAGCACGCCATTGATGTGTCCATATAAACAGATTTCGGAGGTTGTATGAAAAAAATTATATTGTTATTTCTATCCTTTGTTCTTTTAACGTCTAATACTTCTATGGCGGTTACAAAAGTAACCCATTTGAAAGATTTAGTCTCAAACCCCAAAATGATGAAAGCAGAATCGGCAAATATAGGACCTTACAAAGGAGAAATTTCTTATAGGGAGAGCTCAGTAAAAGGAACTTTTGCTGGTCTACTCTGGTATACAGAAGAAAATGTGTCTTGGACTAAACTAGACAAAGAGTTAACAAAAGAATTTGTTGGTCTCTCTTCTATCCCAACTTTAGAGAAGCCTGTCATATGGAAGAATTTTGAGATTTCAAAATCTTCTTATTCAGATATAAAAAATGGAAAAACTATTAACAGTAAGAGTTATTTCATAGCTCGAATTCCTTCAGAAAGCGTGGTAAAACCCCAATATATTTTGTCCAATGCATCAAAGCTCGACTACTTAATGGATATTAATCCCGGAAAATCCCTAGGAAGAGCTTATGACATACCATACTTAGACCAAAAAGTAACTGTCGAACTATTCAAAAAAATAGACGATTACAGAGTACTTTATACTTTCAAATCTACAGATGATTCTAATGAACTTTTAACCGATTCATGGGAAAAATTAGATTTACCTGGTGTTCCGAAGTTTAATGTCATCGTCACAAAAGATGATTTTAACTATCTGTTTTATAAATACTACAGCGTTCGCCTCACTGTTGGAAAAAATACCTCCTGCACTTTTGAGCAGAATGCAACTCGTGAGGCTAATGAAAATAACACCACATTTGGATGGGACACAGAAAATTCGCCATTTATGAGCCATAGTCCATTTCTTAGAGTTCATAAACAAGTCAATTTTGAAAATTATTTATTTGATGTTACAGATAAACCAGGATATCATAACTTTTACCCTGCGGAAACTTTAATCAAGTTACCACCTGAACTGACTTCACAGGATTTTTGGGAAATTTTAAAATCAAAGTATGATTTTGTAGGCGATAAATTTCCAACTAAATATATTCGTATAAGTGACTACGAATTCAAATTTGACGACCGCACACTTTACTTCAGGTACTGTCTTTATCCAGAATATGTTTCTCCTTTAACCTTAGTTACAAACGGTCTAAGTTCACATTCTCTACCTGAGCAAATAACTGCAGCAGAGAATATGTTTGTTATAGAAAACATGAACCTAAATGGATACAATTGTCGGATTGAAATGTTAGATAAGGGGATAAATGTAGAAGAATGCGAAGTATTCTACTATATTGAAACCACAGATTCGTTGCCTTTCGTTTGGAAAGCATTTAGTGACTACTTTAGTTGTACTGACGATAATTTTATTGGTTTGCCATCAAGCAAGGATTTTGAAATAAAATCTACTGATCCATATGGTGATTGTGTTTATACTAGATTATATAAACAGACAGAAAATCAAATCATTTTAAAGTCTTCACGTTAAGCTATTTATAACGAAAAAATGCCTATTCAATAGATATTGATTCTATTTGAATAGGCATTTTTTAATGGGTTCAAAACCACTTCAAAGGGACTGATTAACCCTTTATTTTCAGCGTACCGCCTTTAGCCTTTCTATAAATAAACTTTATATCGTAGACTTCATCTTTATCAAGGGTTAGAGGTACATAAGATTGAACCACTTTCGCCTTGCCCATAGCGTCTAATTCTCCTACAAAAGTTTTTTCAAAAACGGTTTCCTGTTTTTCATTGAGGATTTGAATCTCAATTTCACCAGACTCAAGGGCAATTTCTAAGTCAATCTGAGGGTCTTCATCGGCATAGACATTTAGCTTTCGGGTTTTAACAGCCGTCGTATAGTGGAAGGAATGATTGATTTCCTCTAGGGTACTGCTGTCTATACTGATGGTGGAAAAATTGGTTTCCCACTGCGTCGGCAAGATGTCGTCAATATTTACATTCATTGCATAGCCGCTGACGCTGACCCCTAGAATGGCTACAAATACACCAATCATAATAATAAAATATACACCGCATAAAATAACCAAATTTTTCGTCAATTTTGTTTTCTTTGAAATTTTAAGGCCCCTTCTCTCAATACTTTCACCAGTCACCTGGGAACCGCAATAAGGGCACCTTTCATACTGAGACTTTAAGGCCTTCTTACAAACTGGACAAATGCTTTCAAAGACGATGGCGCAGTTCGGACACAAATTAAAATCGTTCTCAACTGGGGCTTGGCAATTGGAACAATAGAGTTCCTTTTCAACTTTGGATCTTGCCACTAAGTAAAGGACTACTCCAATGAGATTGGGTACAAAAACTGCAATCAAGGCCCACTTAAGAGCTGGCAAGCCATAAGCTTTTGCATCTCTGAAGATAATAAAACCTAGGGAACCTAAAAAGATGAAGGCAAATAGCAAAAGTCCTAGTAACATGGCGATATAATCTGGTGACATTTATAAACCCTCCTTTTTGATTGGATTATAGTTCGAGCGCTCTTTGGCAATTAAATAAATGAAACATGGCAAGTAGCTTAAACCAAGGACAACCATTATGAAACTCAACTTATATACAGGCTGTATGCAACTTCCCATTACCCACAGAATCAACATCATGAAAACAAGTGCATTCAGTCCTAAAATCACTGCCACCAATTGTTCTTCTTCTGACTCTAGAAAATTCTTCTTCCGGTTTTTAGCTTTATACCGAGCGGCATTTACCAGCTGGCTAGTGGGTTCGCTCTGTTCAGCGCTCATGGCTTCGTACCATTGTTCTTCCCTAGAAAGCATGGGTTATCCCCTCCTTTTCCATCATCTTTTTCACTTTAACTCTGCCGTCATAAATCCGAGACTTAATGGTTTTTTCAGGTATTCCCAGTATAATTCCTGTATCTTCATAACTATGACCTTCAATCAAAGTTAAAATCATGGGCAGTTTATATTTATCGTCTAAACTTTTTAAAGCCTCTTTTGCGATTTCCCATTCTTGCCGCTTAATCACTTCATTGAGCAAGTCGTTTGGATGGGGATATTTTGAAAGCTCCTCTTCATTGTTAAAAATGGCATATTGAAACTCTTTTTTCAATCTTCTGAGTCTATCTCTGTAAATATTTACTGCAATTTTTGACAACCAAGGATAGAAAGGCTGGGTGCTGTCGTACTGGTTTATTTTTTCTATGGCTTTGACCCATGTTTCCTGAAACAAATCATCTGCTTCGTAGGTTTGTTTTTCAAGATACAAACAAAGCTTATATAAGCGATTCTTATGTAAGTCGATAAGGTTCTCCAACACATTTCCTCCTTTCTTGTCTCTCTATTATCTTATACGTCTTTCAGAAAATAAAGTTGGATGTTTTTTTATATGCAGAACTCAAATAGTCATAAATCTACATTAATACCCTAATAATCTATTAATAAAATAATAATTAAAATTTATTTTATTTTTGAAAATACGCTCCAAAGTGTTACAGGTAAAGGCTTTCAAATTCCAAAAACAGTTATCGAAAGATTTTTTTAGTATATTTGTAAATTTTAGGCGATTAATATACTATACATGGGGTAAATATTTACCATGTGGAGCAGCTTATTGTAATATCACCAACATATTATACGTTTCACGTATCGTATATACTTACTGAAGTTTTGAGAGGAGTGCCGTATGTATAAAAAATCAAGTAAATTATTATCTGTACTATTGTCAGCTATGATGGTAGTAACAGCACTAATGCCAGTTTGGAGTAGTGCCGCGACTAGTGGTACTGACTATGACAACCATTGGGCTAAATCAGCCATTATTAAAGCCTTAGACGCAGGTATTCTAAAAGGATACCCTGACGGAAGCATAAAACCTGATCAGCTAATGACTAGAGCAGAGTTTTTCTCAATGGTCAATACCGGCTTTGGCTTCCATGAAGAAGCTAATATCAGCTTTATTGATATGAACCCATCAGCTTGGTATGCATCAGTACTAGCAAAGGCTTATTCAGCTGGTTATTTAGCCACGATAGATGGTTACGCTAGACCAAATGACTATATCACTCGTGAAGAAGTTGCCGTTTATTTATGCTCTATTAAATACCTAGGAGCAGCAAATACAACCAACTCCTTATCTGACCTAGACAAGGCAACTCCAGAAGGTAAAGACTCAATCATGTCTATTTTAGATTCTAAAATTATGCAAGGAACGCCTAATTTGACTTTTATGCCAAAAGCTCAAATCAAACGTTCAGAAGCATTGACAGCACTTACGAATGCTATGGCCTATGTGGTAACTGATGTTACTTATTCTAAAGTTGGTTCATATGGTTCAGTAAATCAAAACGCAACTGTTAGTGGAAACGTCACTGTTACGTCAGGTGACATTACACTCAAAAACATGATCATCAATGGGAATTTAACCATTGATAAAGAAGTTAACGAAGGAACTGTTACTTTGAACAATGTTACCATTAAAGGAAACACTTATATCAACGGTGGTGGCGTGAATAGTATTTACTTCGTCAACGTAAATGCAGACAATGTATATGCTTCTAAAACAGAAGATGCAGTGAGAATTGTGGCATCAGGCACCTCTGATATTAAGAATGTTTTTGCTTCTTCTGGAATTAGACTGGTTGAAACCGCTATGACTGGTGCAGGATTTGGTAACATAATCGTCCAAAATCCTGTTGTGAGTCACATGCAGATTTCCCTCATTGGCGTGACTGCATCTAATGTTCAAGTTAAAGCACCTGGGGTTACACTTATTTCAGATGCAACTTCTAGCATTGGCACTGTCACTATTGAAGCCGCCAATACAATCGTTCAAGGCCAGGGTCTTATATCATTAGCAGATCTTAAGGTCTCTGGAACTACTTTTGAAAAATCCCCATCTAAGATAACTTTAGCAGTAGGTGTATCACAACCTCAAATTGTTTCACCTAAATAGTTTATAAGTTTTTAAAATAAGAGAAGACCACCATAGCGAAAAGCCGTGGTGGTCTTTTTTGTTTAGTGACAGCGTGCTATCCTTAACGGGTCAGTTTCATTTTTGAATATTTTTGAGAATAGATACATGAAGTCACCGTTTGTATCATCCAAATGACACCGACAACTATTATAGGCAAATTCCCTGTACCAAATTCATTTTTTGAGATGAGGGCGATCAGCATCATCCCAATTAAGACGTATTTCATTACAATTACAGTGCTATAGGATGATTTGTAGATAGCCAGTCTTTCAGCTTCGTCACAGCTTTCTACCCATTGCTTATCAAATTTTAATGATGTAGGATCTGCATGGTTGTTGGGATTTTTCATTTGAATCATGCGGATGGTCTTAAACTCAATCCAAGTTCCCAATAATGCCAACACCAGAAATAGTACAATACTGGCGAGAATCATTTTATTGTCAAAATTCAGTTCGATACCAAATAAAATAAAATTCAGCGCAATAAAACTGCTATTGAATAAAATAGCGAAATTCATTTTTTCGTCAAAATCCAGTTCAATTTCTAAGGTATCATCCTCGTCGGCTTTCAATTTACTCAAACAATCCTTACCCTTGAATATCATATAGCCCGCGAGTCCTTGCAATAAAACAGCTGCAGCTAAATGTATCCAAAATAGATTTGTCGATAAGAAACTGCCCACGTTTTGCAAAAGCGTTGTGTCACTTGCTTTCTTTAGAAGTCCTGCACCAATGCTTGAACAAAGACCTATCACCGCTCCAATAGCCATATATTTTGCAATCTTTACAACCGAATTTCTTTTCTTCACAATGGCGACGCTCTTATTCTCTGACATTCCTTTAGTCCTCCTCATATTGAAAAAGTTCTTCCACGGTCGTTTGACAGATTTTTGCTAACTTTAAAGCCAAGGAAACCGAGGGCGAATAGTCCCCTCTTTCAATCAAGCTGATGGTCTGACGTGACACACCCGCAATCTGTCCCAGCTCTGCCTGATTAATGCCTAACTTAGCACGATATACCTTCAGTTGATTCAGCAATGGCACAGGACTACCTCCTTTTGATATGATTCGATATAATTCAACCAACTTAATTAGCAATAATTCAAAGTCAAATGCTTTGACAATTTTTATAGTCATTATGACAACTTTATTTGTCATAATGACTATAACATTGACAAGTATTGTTGTCAACAATATTATATGCTGGGGATTATTTAATGGTCTTCTGTTTTAGTTTCCAGTATTGTATGCCAAACCAGACAAATATGACAACGTACCACGCAAATAGAAAAATATATAAATAGAATAAAGGTCTTAATAATTCCTTAAAGACAACATTTTTCTAACATTACTTACCGACTAATCCATCTCCGTCAGCATCATTCATGTAAATATATAACCAGTCACCTTTTTTTATAGGCATTTTGTAGCCTGCAGATTTTGCTTCAGCGATAGTGACTTTCCCATCATTATTTTTATCTACTGTCTTGAGCTTTTCTTTATCACTTTGAGTTGCGGCTGTTGGTGTCTTTGGTTTTGCACTTGTTATAGCCTTTAGATTAACCTCATCAGGATTCACATTATCAAACTCATCCACTACCCATTTGCCTTTCAACTTATATGAGAATTTATAATGACTTGGAATTTGTGTTTTGGAATTGGGATATGTGATAATTGCCACAAAATCTGTACAGCCGCCAGCGTCTCTAATATTTTTCTCCATATAAGCTTGATCGCCATGCCTATTTAGAACACTATCTTGCGGGGTAATGTTGTATGCATTAGATACACCCCCTAATGAATCTGCAATCACATGACCTTGGTCTAAGTCATTTCTTTCAGTACCAGAGACTTTTGCTTCATCTTTATAATAGCGTCCATCAATAAGGGGTTCGGTTTTCCCATTTTGCAAGGTTAATTCCTTAGCAACTACTTTAGCCAATTGTCCGTATTTGTTTGTATAGGCCCAATATTCTCTCTTCCCATAGCCCACATCAACTACGACCATAGACTCACGTTCACCACTGGTGTCACCACCCTCAACTTCAATCAGACGGTATTTGCCACTCTCAGTAGCATCACTGCCTGCAAATAAATAA
The DNA here is from genome assembly GCA_964404895.1 of uncultured Peptostreptococcaceae bacterium. Lineage (GTDB taxonomy): Bacteria > Bacillota > Clostridia > Peptostreptococcales > Acidaminobacteraceae > JBGSUZ01. The sequence continues at coordinate 554,688 of CAYOLV010000002.1, forward strand.
AATATGCTGCTCAATAAAAAAGTGAGCGTCATCATTAAAAAAATTAAGGTTCGTTTCATTCAATCACCTCTATGTTTATTGTTAAACCCGTTACTATTTGATTTGGTAGATGCGAGGCCTACGGCAGCGTCGCAAATCGATGGCAAAACGCACAAAACGACCGCCCGAAGGCAGTCGTTTGAAGTGTTTGAGTAAGTCTATAAGCCGAGTTCTGTATTAGACAATCATCTATCTACGCCGGCAGTTGCCTGACAGCTCTAGCGACCTACCATTAGGACAGGAGACGAGCAGCCTCCCTTTCTAGGTCCGTTCTTGGTCTTGCTCCAGGTGGGGTTTACAGAGCCGCAGAGTCGCCACTGCGCTGGTAAGCTCTTACCTCACCATTCCACCCTTACCACCCTTACGGATGGCGGTATCTTTCTATTGCACTTTCCTTGGGGTCACCCCCACTGGGCATTACCCAGCACCCTGCTCTATGGAGCTCGGACTTTCCTCACGCCTTTCGGCCCGCGATTGTCTGGCTTACTCAAAAATTAGAGATTTGCCTAAGCAAATCTCAGACTAACTTATACTATCTTATTTCAAGTGAAATTGCAAGGGATTGAATGCTATTTCTATAAAAACTGAACAGGATTAGCATTCACTTCCGATACAATAATTTTCACTTCATAACCCTTGTGGTCACAAGCTTCTCTTAATAGCCTAGCCCATTCTACCATAAAAGGTCTTTCTGTTTCGTAATGACCTGCATCTATGACAGACATCCTAAGAGATCTGGCAAGCTGTGCTTCATGGTATTTTAAATCTCCAGTAATAAAGACATCGCACCCTTGAGCCGCAGCATTCACAATATATTCAGCCCCTGCTCCAGGACATACCGCCACTTTTCTAATAGGATGATCCGTGGTTTTGACAGCTCTCACATACTCAATATCCAACACATCTTTCACATTATCTATGAGTTCTTCAAAAGACTGAGCCTCATCCAAATAACCCACAGAACCTATGCCGTAACGCTCAATGACGTTGTCTAGAGGCACCAAATCAAAAGCTGGCATTTCATAAGGGTGAACTTTCAGCATTTCGCTTACCACGTGCTTTGCTTGAGACTTTGGAACAATCATTTCTAACCGATGTTCTTTGACATGAGTCATTTCATCGATTTTGCCCACATAGGGTTCAGCCCCTTCAATAGGTTTAAAGCCTCCCATGCCTTCAGAATAAAAATGACAGGCTTCATAATTTCCAATTTCGCCACCACCAGCTTTTGCAATAACTTCTGCAATCCGTTCCGTATGATCAACAGGTGTAAAAACTACTAATTTGACATAGGACGTGCTGCTGGTTATCACCAAAGGTTCACATCTCTCAAGCTCCAACATTTCAGCAAAATAGGCTGCCGTGCCACCTTCTCCTGAATCTAGGTTGGTATGTGCCGCATATACCGTCATTCGGTGCTGCATTAAAGTCTTAATCATCTGACCAATTTCAGTTTCGTCAGTGATTTCCTTCATCGGCTCAAAAATAATGGGGTGGTGTACGCAGAGCAAGTCCACATTTTTTTCTACTGCTTCTTCTACCACTTCTGGCGTGAGCTCCAAGGCCATCATGACCTTTTCCGTTCTAGCGTTTGGACTGCCTACTAGGAAACCTACATTGTCCCAGCTTTCGGCAAGCTCTTTTGGAAACTGAGCTTCTATTAATTTTGCAAGGTTTTTACCGTTGACGAACATCGTTTAAAACCTCCTCAATTTTGTGAAGTTTCTGAGTGGCAAGTTCTAGCGTTTCAGCAGAACCTGCAGATCCCTTATGGGCGATTTCTTTGCTTATTTTCTCATACTTTTTCAACTTATGCCGTAAAAAAGCTTCGTATTCACGAAGATCTTCTTCTCCCATTTCTGGAACGGGTAACTTGAATCCAATTTCAAATTGAATAGGATCTGACACTTCTGTCTTGCCGGGTTTTACACAAAAAATCTCGTAATATTTATTGCCCTCACGGACATTTTTTTCATTGAAAATTTCAAAATCATTGGCAACCAGCCATTTTCTAAGCTCATATTGCTGGGTCATGGGTTGAAGAATTAAGAATTCTAAACCCTTAGCCAAAGCTATTCGATCTTGAATGATATCTCTAATCAGCATACCACCCATACCTGCTATTACCGCTACGTCAATTTCATCCCCTTGATAAGGTTCTAAGCCGCCGCCCAGTCTGACTTCTACCAAGTCCAGCATGTTATTCTCTTTAAGTGTGCTGATAGCATTATCTACAGGCCCTTGATTAATGTCTGTGGCAATAGCTTTAGTTACCCACTGCTGTTCTACTAAATATGTCACTAAATAACCGTGATCTGAACCTACGTCCCCTACACGGCAACCTTTTGGTAAAAGTTCTGCAATGGTTTGTAGTCTTGGTGTCAATTTCATCATGTACCTCCGAAATGTAACCTCGTAAAGAAATAGAGATTTACCGAAGTAAACCTCTATCCAATGTCTTTTTATGCTTTGTCTTATATGCTTAACTTTTACGCTAATTTTTATTCCAAGTAATCTTTCAACTTTTTGCTTCTGCTTGGGTGCTTCAATTTTCTGAGCGCCTTCGCTTCAATTTGACGAATTCTTTCTCTTGTTACGTCGAATTGCTTGCCCACTTCTTCAAGAGTTCTAGCTCTGCCATCTTCAAGACCAAATCTGAGCTTGAGGACTTTTTGTTCTCTTGGTGTTAAAGTTTCCAGAACTTCCATAAGCTGCTCTTTCAACATAGAGAATGCCGCCGCATCTGCAGGAGCAGGCGCATCTGTATCTGGAATAAAGTCGCCGAGGTGGCTGTCTTCTTCTTCACCGATAGGTGTTTCAAGAGACACTGGCTCTTGTGCGATTTTTAAGATTTCTCTTACTTTTTCAACGCTCATGTCCATTTCAGCAGCAATTTCTTCTGGTTTAGCATCTCTGCCAAGTTCTTGAAGCAACTGTCTTGAAACGCGGATCAATTTATTAATGGTTTCAACCATATGCACAGGAATACGAATGGTTCTGGCTTGGTCAGCAATAGCGCGGGTAATGGCTTGTCTGATCCACCAAGTGGCATAAGTTGAGAATTTGTAACCTTTGCGGTAGTCAAACTTTTCAACGGCTTTGATAAGACCCAAGTTCCCTTCTTGAATTAAATCAAGGAACTGCATGCCACGGCCAACGTAACGTTTTGCAATACTGACAACCAGTCTCAAGTTGGCTTCACATAATTTCTTCTTCGCTTCTTCGTCCCCTTCTTCCATTCTCTTGGCAAGGGAAATTTCTTCCTCACCGCTGAGAAGAGGAACTTTACCGATTTCTTTTAAATACATTCTTACCGGGTCATCAATGCTGATGCCTTTTGGCAAGGAAATATCGTCGAAATCAACGTCGTCTGCGTTTTCTTCATCTTCGTCGTCATCGCTGGCAAAACCATCATCTTCAAGGTCTTTGTCTCCAATAACCTCAATACCCATAGATGCCAATGAGTCATATATGTCTTCAATTTGCTCTTTATCAATGTCTAGTTCTGATAGGCCATCTTCAATCTCAGAGTAAGTTAAATTACCTTTTTTCTTCCCTTTAGAGGCGAGCTCACGTACCATATCGATTTGTTGCGGATCTATTTTACTCATTTACTTTCACTCCCCTCGCTATTAGCTTACCCTTCATTGCTTCACTTTTCATCTGCGTCAATTCAGTTTCCTTTCTAATGAACATCAGTTTCGTCCGATTGGCATCCTCTGGTGTCATGTGATTCGCTTCAGTATTTACAAATATCATTCGCTGATTTTTGATGTCTTCAATTTCTTCATCAAAAAGAAGTATCTGATAACTTGCAATGGTTGACAAAAGATCTTTATCAAATTGGTCTGACACCACTCTGGCGTTAAAGTATTTTTCCAGTTCTTGTGCCGATTCCAAATCAACTAACTCTGCGACCATTGCAATTTCAATTTCTGCATGCGTCTGATAGTAAGCTTCCAATAAAAACATCAAACGACGAACTTCATCATTTCTAATGTGCTGAACTGATACTTTCGACGTGACGGCCAGAAATCCCTGCTTATTGTGCATGGAAAGTTCTAATAATTTCTTTTCAATGTCATGCAGTTTGCTTCGACCGTCGGTATTGATGCTGACTTTTTCAATTTTTTTATAGTCATTGCCATAACTATTATTGTTATAAGCACTGCCTGTATTCTGATATTTCCCCTTCGGCGTAAAGACCGATTGACCGCTGACCTCTTTGGCAATTGCCATTCGATCATACTGCATATCGTTGGCTAAAAAATCGATATAGTAGCTTTTTTCTACTTCACTTTCAAGTCCTTTGATCATGAGGGCTGCCTTTTTTAAATAGTCCAAACGCCCCTGTTGCTGATTCAAATTAAAAGATAATTTTTGAACTTTGAGTTGATAGGCAAAACTTTCTTCTGCATCGGCTACAGCATTTAAAAACGCTTCTTTGCCCTTTTGGCGGATGTACTCGTCTGGATCCATATTGTTTTCAAGAGTCAGTACTTTTAGCTTGGCTGAAATGCCTTTAAGCACATCCAAACTGCGAATGGCGGCTTTCTTGCCTGCTATATCTCCATCAAAACACAAAATGACCGTCTGTGCATAGCGCTCCAAAACCCGTCCGTGTTCTGGGGTAAGAGCTGTGCCAAGGGTTGCAACTGCATAAGGAATCCCTTGCTGATGAAGGGCAATCACATCCATATAGCCTTCGACCACAATTACAAGTCCCATTTCTTTAATTTCCTTTTTGCCGTGATAAAGGCCATAAAGGGTGTTGCTTTTATTGAACACCGGTGTTTCCGATGTATTCAAATATTTAGGAAGAGTCTCGTCCATCACACGGCCGCCAAACCCGATAAAGTCGCCTTTGACGTCTCGGATAGGGAACATGACTCGATTGCGGAACCGATCGAAATAACCGTTGCCCTCTTTTTTCTCAGAAAGCAAACCTGCTTTTACCATTTCTTTCTGCAAGGTAGGAGAAGTTCCTACCGACTTGAGAAGCCCATCCCAGGAGTTTCCAGAATAGCCCAGTCCGAAATGATCAATCATTTCGCTGGTAATGCCTCTCGCATTAAAATATGCCATGGCATTGCCTGACCTTTTGAGGTTTTTATAATAATAAACAGCCGCTTGCCGATTAACAAAATAAAGTCTTTTTCTCAATTCTGATTGATCGGGCTTACCGCTGGTTACTTTATAAGGCTCTAAATCAATACCAAACTGATCTGCAATGAATTCAATAGCATCAATAAAATCTAGGTTCTCTTTTGCCATGACAAATCCAATGGCATTCCCAGAAGCCTGACACCCGAAACAGTGGTAAAGTTGTTTCTCTTCAGATACTGAAAAGGATGGGGTTTTTTCGTTGTGAAAAGGGCATAGCCCCATATGGTTTCTTCCGCCACGCTTTAATGGCAAATATCGTGAAATCAAATCGACGATATTGACGCGTTCTAAAATCACATCTGAGATTTGATTGTTGTATTTCGACATTTTTTTACCGACCCGACTTTCACTTAAATATAGGCTTAATTAGATTTCGACAAAAATCTTTTTATTCCTTCTTAAAAATTAAAGTTTAAATATACTGACAATTTAAACCCAGAAATTAGGGACAAATAATTCTTTGTATTTTTGAACCGCATAACGATCCGTCATGCCCGCAACATAGTCCTTGACTGCGGTTGCATGATCTCCCTCTAAATATTCTTCATATGCCTCTTTGGGCATTGCCTGAGGATGGTCCCTAAAATATTCATATAAAGTTTTAATAAGTGCCATAGCTTTTGCTTCTTCTCGTTTGGCCTCTAAATTCAAATAGACTCTGTCAAACATAAAGTGTCTGAGGTCTAAAAAAGCCCGTTCAACATGTGGCGAAAATTTTACCTTCTCGCTGCCAATAGACTGTTCGATCATATCCACAATTAAATAATTAATTCTTTGACTGTGACCATGACCTAAAAGTTCCAAATGCTCTTTTGGTATATCTTCCACCGCAATCACACCCGCTCTAATTGCGTCATCTATGTCGTGATTAATATAGGCAATACGGTCACAGATTTTGACGACCTGACCTTCCATAGTGAATGGCATATCTGAACCTCTGTGGTTCAAAATTCCGTCACGGACTTCCATCGTCAAATTGAGACCTACCTGATCGTCTCTGTGTCTTTCTAGTACATCTACCACCCGAAGACTCTGTACATTGTGTTCAAAGCCGCCCAAATGAATTTGGTTCAGCGCGTACTCACCGCAGTGTCCAAAAGGCGTATGCCCAAGGTCGTGTCCTAATGCGATGGCTTCCGTTAAGTCCTCGTTCAATCTGAGGGCACGGGAAATCGTCCTAGAAATTTGAGAAACTTCTAGGGTATGAGTCAATCTGGTTCTGTAATGGTCACCTTCCGGAGATAAAAAAACCTGTGTTTTGTGTTTCAATCTTCTAAAGGATTTAGAGTGAATAATTCGATCCCGATCTCGTTGAAAGATAGTTCGAATTTCACAATTGTCTTCAGGAATGATTCTGCCTCTGGACTCAGAAGCTTTGGTCGCCCGCTCTGATAGTATCTGATATTCAAGGGCCTCTGTTTTTTCTCTAATGGACATGGCATACACCCCCTATTAGGCAATTCAACAAAAAACCGCATATTCCTTCTTCTATGTTTCATTTTCTTTTATGAACGTCACAATTGCCACAAAGTGCAACTAAACTAAAAAACGGGCTCATATCACTGGCCCGTTTTTCAAGTCCTATCTATTATATACGCTTTTTTTAGATGTTTCAATCATTATTAATTATTTTCCTTGAAGTGCTGCTTGTGCAGCAGAAAGTTTGGCAATCGGTACTCTGAAAGGTGAACAAGAAACGTAGTTGAGTCCAATGTTGTGACAGAATGCAATGGATTTAGGTTCGCCACCATGCTCGCCGCAAATGCCCATTTTGAGGTCTGGCTTAGTAGATCTGCCCAGTTCAACAGCCATCTTCATCAGCTTGCCAACACCTACTTGATCAATGGTTTCAAATGGGTCTTTCTCAAAAATATTTTTCTTTCTGTATTCCCCAATAAATTTGCCTGAGTCATCTCTTGAGAAACCTAATGTCATTTGAGTCAAGTCATTGGTGCCAAAGGAGAAGAACTCTGCCTCCTCAGCAATTTCATCGGCTGTGAGGGCTGCTCTTGGGACTTCAATCATGGTGCCCACGTCAAATGGAATTCTAAGATCCATTTTTTCAAAAGTTCTCTCCGCAGTATTCTCAACCAGTTTTTTCAGTATTTTAAATTCGTCGTTGAAGCCTACGAGAGGTATCATGATTTCAGGTTTGACTTCAAATCCCGTTTCTCTAGTCACGCGGATTGCAGCTTTAATGATAGCTTCTACTTGCATTTCATAAATTTCAGGCCATGTAATCGCTAGGCGACATCCACGGTGCCCCAACATCGGATTAAACTCCTGCATGCCTTCAACCACTTGAGTCAAATGGTCTGCACTTATTTTCATTTCTTTGGCAAGGGCAATAATGTCCTCTTTTTCCTTAGGAAGGAACTCATGGAGCGGTGGGTCTAGTAATCTGATGGTCACTGGTCGGTGTCCCATTACGTTGAATATGCCATAAAAATCTTCTTCTTGGAATGGCAGAAGTTTGCTGAGAGCGTCCAGTCTTTCTTCAAGGGACTGGGCAAGAATCATTCTTCTCACTTCAAAAATACGCTCTTCGTCAAAGAACATATGCTCTGTTCTACAAAGTCCAATGCCTTCAGCACCAAACTTAACAGCAACTGCCGCATCTCTTGGGTTGTCTGCGTTGGTTCTTATTTTTAACTGGCGAATGTCGTCTGCCCATGACATGACTATTGCAAAGGAATCACTTAGACCTGTGTCTTTAGTTTTGATTTGACCTTTGTAAACACTGCCATCATTACCATTGAGGGAAATAAAGTCCCCTTCGTTGACTATTATATCGCCTGAAACAAAGCGTTTGTTATGTTCTTCAACTGTAATTTCCCCACAGCCAGCCACACAACACTTGCCCATGCCTCTTGCCACAACCGCCGCGTGAGAGGTCATTCCCCCTCGGGCTGTCAATATGCCTACGCCAGAAACCATACCCTCAATGTCCTCAGGAGAGGTTTCCATTCTTACCAGAATAGCTTTGACGCCCTTTTCTGCCGCTTTCACTACATCTTCAGCATTGAAGAAAACCTGCCCTGTCGCCGCCCCTGGAGAAGCCGGAAGCCCTTTAGTAATAAGAGTCGCTTCTTTTAAAGACTGATCATCAAAGCTTGGGTGAAGGAGCTGATCCAATTGATCTGGGTTAATGCGCATTAGGGCTTCTTCTTTGGTGATGAGTCCCTCTGCCACTAAGTCCACAGCAATTTGGATAGCCGCTTGAACAGTTCTCTTGGCGTTACGGGTTTGGAGCATGAACAGTTTACCTTTTTCAACTGTAAACTCAATATCTTGAACATCTTTATAATGTTTTTCCAAAATTTTGGCAATGGATACAAATTGGTGGTACACTTCTGGTTGAATTTTTTCTAAAGATTTAATTGGCTGAGGGGTTCTAATGCCTGCAACCACGTCTTCTCCTTGAGCATTCATCAAGAACTCACCGTAAAAATCTTTGTCGCCGTTAGATGGATTTCTTGTAAAAGCGACCCCAGTTCCGCTGGTTTCTCCTAGGTTGCCAAAGACCATTTCTTGAATATTTACAGCGGTTCCCAAATTATGCGGAATATCGTTTAAATTTCTATAAACAACGGCTCTCGGGTTGTTCCAAGACTTAAAAACACTTTCAATGGCTAGAATCAATTGATCAATCGGTTCCTCAGGGAAAGGTTTTCCTATGGAAAGCTTAACCTTATACTGGTACTGACCAATAATGTATTTTAAATCCTCTGCGTTCATGTCTAGGTCCACTTTATAGCCTTTTTGAGCTTTATAATTTTCAAATATATGGTCAAACTCATATTTAGGAATGCCTAAAACTACATCAGAAAACATTTGAATAAATCTTCTGTAACAGTCATTTGCAAAGCGCTCATTACCGCTGAGTTTAGCAAGTCCCTCTACTGTAACGGGGTTAAGTCCCAAATTGAGGATGGTGTCCATCATACCTGGCATTGAAAATACGGCGCCCGATCTTACTGAGACCAAAAGGGGATTTTGAGGATCTCCAAAAGTTTTCCCCGTTTCCCGTTCCAATTCTTTGACCGCCACAAGAGTTAATGCTTTCAGTTCATTATTTAAAAAGTCAGTTGACTCTGTATACTTTTGACAAGCTTCTGTGGTAATAGTAAAGCCATTGGGTACAGGAAGTCCAATCCGCTTCATTTCAGCAAGTCCTGCCCCTTTACCACCAAGGAGAGATTTCATTGAGCCATTGCCTTCTTCAAAAAAATAAATCCACTTGTTCATCTTAAGCACTCCTTTTCACGTTCAAATTGATGATGTTTTATTTTTTATATTTACCTACTCAATTCCTAATTATTTTTCTTTACTCATGATGTTGCTTGTGCATGAACTCCAAAATAATCCCCGCCGTCTCTTCAATGGCCTTTGAAGAAACATCAATGATTGGACATCCTATTTTTTTCATAATCCGCTCCGCATAGTCTATCTCTTCAAGAATCCGTTCCATATTGGCATAGGTTGCTGTATTGTGAAGCCCTAAAGCCTTTAACCGTTCAATTCTGATTTCTTCTAATTTATAAGGGTTGGTAGTCAGTCCAATGATTTTCTTCAGGGGTACTTGGTAAAGCTCTTCCGGAATTGGCACTTCAGGCACCAAGGGAATATTAGCCACTTTAATATTTTTATGAGCCAAATACATGCTGAGTGGCGTCTTGGAAGTTCTGGAAACCCCAATTAGCACGATGTCTGCTTTGGTCACCCCTCTAGGATCTTTGCCATCATCATATTTAACCGCAAATTCGATGGCTTCTATCTTTTTGAAATAGCGTTCATCAATTCTATGTATGATCCCCGCCTCGTATTTAGGTTTATAACCAATCAATTCTTCAAATGTGTCCATGACAGGAGATAATAAATCTACATAGGGGATATTATGTACTTTGCATTCGTGGATCAATTGCTGTTTGAGATTTTCTATAACGGTTGTAAACACCACAATAGAATGGCAACCTGCCGCTTGCTCAATCATCTCTTTGATTTGCTCTTCGTTATTTAAATACGGGAATTTCTTCATTTCATATTCTGTTTCAAGAAATTGTTCTGCCGCTGCTCTCGCAACCATTTCTGCAGTTTCTCCAAGAGAATCTGAGGCAACAAAGACGTGTATTTTTTGGATCATGGGCACCCTCCTATTATCGGTTTGCCATTTCGACAAAAAGTCTAGTGATGTTGGTTTTACTAATTCTGCCGACGACTTTAAAACAAGGTCTGCCGTCTACAATTAATTCTTCTACTACAGGCAGTGAGTCAATTTCATGTTCGATGATTTTCTTAGCTGCATCGTAGATGGGTGTGAAAGGCGTGGTCATAATCACATTTGGCATACGGGTCATAATCATGCCTACAGGTATGGTATTCATTTCCGTTCTGCCAATTGCCGCTTTTAAAAGGTCTTTTCTGGACACAACCCCAACCAGCAAATCTTCCGATGTTACACATATCATACCCACATCTTCTAAAAACATCATCACAATCGTATCGTAAACCGATGTTTTTTCATCTATCACTGCGGGTCTGGATTTTAAATCATTTACTTTAATGTTCTTTAAATAATTGCCCACTCTTTCCCGAGTTGAATCTTCAATGATACAATATCCAACCTTAGGGCGAGCTTCTAAATGGCCTGCCATAACCAGTAAATTCAAGTCTGCGCGTATGGCCGACCTAGTTAAATTAAGGTGTGCCGCGATTTGTTCACTGGTCACAGGCTGGTTGGCTTTCACAATTTCGAGAATTTCTTTATGTCTGCTTTTGAGTTCTATTATACTCACCTCTTCCTATATGTGATGCTCTATATACATAATAGTGCATCACATTGACGGTTTCAAGTGTTTTGTTAAAAAAAATACATACAAATTGTATTTTAATTTGGGGGATTAATTTGAGACTTGTTTTGAGTACAAAAACGAAAAAAAGCCCCTGCTGTACCGCAGAGGCCTTTCGTTTTATTCCATTTGGTTATGATCTATTTGATTAAGCTTTATTTGACTAAGAGTCCTTTTGCTAAACGCTTCATCCAATCCTAGAATTCAAGTCTAGCATCAATATAAGCAACTAACTCATCAATCTTCACGCGAGTCTGTTCCATCGTGTCACGATCTCTGATGGTTACCGATTGATCTTCTAATGACTCAAAGTCATAGGTGATGCAGAACGGTGTACCAATTTCGTCGTGTCTTCTATAACGTTTACCAATGCTGCCTGCATCGTCATATTCTACGTTGAATTTCTTGGAAAGGATTTCAAAGACCTTGATTGCGTCGTCGTTGAGCTTCTTCGCAAGTGGGAAGATGGCCGCTTTAAACGGTGCAAGGGCTGGGTGTAATTTAAGAACTACACGGCTGTCGTCGCCTTCCAATTGCTCTTCGTTGTAGGCATCAATCAATAAAGCTAACGCCACGCGGTCTGCACCAAGAGATGGCTCTATGCAGTATGGAATGTATTTTTCGTTAGTGACTGGGTCTACATAGCGAAGGTCTTCACCCGAGTGCTCCATGTGTTGTTTGAGGTCATAGTCTGTTCTGTCTGCAATACCCCAAAGTTCACCCCAACCAAATGGGAAGAGGAACTCAATGTCTGTAGTTGCATTGGAATAGTGAGAAAGCTCTTCTGGGCTATGGTCTCTGAATCTGACGTTGTCAGGAGTCATGCCTAAGTTAAGGAGCCAATCCATACAGAACTGTTTCCAGTAAGCGTACCACTGAAGGTCTTCACCTGGTGCGCAGAAGAATTCAAGTTCCATTTGCTCAAATTCACGTGTTCTAAAAGTAAAGTTACCCGGCGTAATTTCATTTCTGAAAGATTTACCAATTTGACCAATACCAAATGGTACTTTCTTTCTAGCAGAACGCTGAATGCTCTTGAAGTTGACAAAGATCCCTTGAGCCGTTTCAGGTCTTAAGAATAATTCCGTCGCTGTATCTTCTGTAACGCCTTGGAAAGTCTTGAACATCAAGTTAAACTGACGGATATTTGTAAAGTTGATTTTGCCGCACTCAGGACATTTAATGCCTTTTTCCACGATGAATTTTTCCATTTTGTCATTGGACCAACCATCAACGATTTCGTCTAAGTTGTTCGCTGCAAAATAATCTTCAATCAATTTGTCTGCTCTGTATCTGGTTTTACAATCTTTACAATCCATGAGTGGATCGTTGAAACCACCAACGTGACCTGAAGCCACCCAAGTTTTAGGATTCATTAAGATTGCAGCGTCTACACCGACATTGTAAGGCGATTCTTGAATGAATTTCTTCCACCAAGCTCTCTTGACATTGTTTTTGAATTCGACGCCTAAGGGACCGTAATCCCACGTATTTGCAAGGCCTCCATAAATGTCAGAGCCAGGAAATACAAAGCCTCTGTTTTTTGATAATGAAACAATTTTTTCCATGGTTTTTTGAGTCATCTTCTTATCCTCCTCTATTTTTTATAGATCGATCAGCCTTTGCTGGTTTTTGGGCATAGTAAAAGCCCTTTCATCCCAGCTAGGGACGAAAGAGCTTGTCTTCCGCGGTTCCACCCTAATTGATGTCTAAATAGCAGACATCCTCTTTGGCTATGTGCTCAAAAGCGCCTTTCGTTTCTCAAATCTATCGGTTTCCACCCTGCCCGACTCTCTTGAAGATCATTCAAAACTACTTTTCTTTCTCAATGCACCGTATCAATTTGTCATCAAATATAGCATAGATTTTACAACTTGTAAAGTCTATTTCTTTTCATCTTCCTCTTCAGTTCCATGCTCCATAAATCTAGCTTGAACCACGTACTCGTCATCTTCTTCTTCTTTTTCGTATTGGCTAGGGTCTACATCAATTTCAATATCATCATCGTCTTTATCGGCAGGCGCTTCAGTATGTTCTGCTTTAGGGCCTTTACCTGTAAAATTATTGATGGTATTTTCAGTGGTTTCAACCACATTTTTAAAAGCCTCTTGTGTCATTTCGTTTAAATTCATTTCTTCGCCATCTTCTTTGACGATTTTAATGACGCAACCTGTAGCGACAGCTGCAACAATGGCTGTAATCGTAGCAGGTGCAAAGACAAAGGCTGCAAGACCGCCAGCTAAAACCGGAATATCCATGATGATTTTGTCATTTCTAACAATCAGGATTTTAGTCACAATCCCTTTGTTGACCAATTCTTTAAGTTGTGCGATAATTTCATCGGTCTTAGAGGCGAAGTTCCCTTTGTGACGCTCGTTTCGAGTTTTAATGCTTTCTAAATATACAATGGCCTCTAATATATCGCCTTCGTATAATTCTAGAGCTTCTTTAGCAGTTTTATAATCTACGCCCGTTCTGTTAATGACCTCATCTACCATTTCTAAAGTAATCGTTACCATTCTGAACACACTCCTTATAGTAGTCTTATGCTTTCCAATAGTTCTAGGCTCTTCGTAGCAGAAAAACCAGCGTGCACTTGCATATAACGTTTCATTAACTGGCTCATTTTTTGCAAATAAACCGTATTGATGTCAGTCTTTGCAATTGTCCGAATGTTTTTACGCGTCATGTAGTCAAGAATTTTGGGGACTGTCTTTCCAACCATCCAAAGGTCTTCAATATCGTCCTTACACTTACTACATATTATACCGCCATTTTCGATGGATAACCATAAAAATTCCTTATTCTCAGCGCCACAAGATTGGCAACGATCCACCATCATTTTGTAACCGCTGTAAGCCATGATTTTTATTTCATACGCAGTTTTTATGAGCTCAAGATTTGCATCTTTCTGACTGAGGACATCTAAAGTATCTACCAAATTTGTAAACACACTGTGATTGATGACCCCATCGGGCATGAGAAAATTGGTCAACTCTAATAAATAGGAACCGTACGCCATTGGGCTGAGTTGGTCGTGAAAGGCTGCATAGGGGTCAAGTACATCTATGGATCTGATTTTATTCCAATCCTTTTCAATAGACAGAACAAACTCACCAAAGACAAATAGTTGCGTAGCCGCCGCCAAATTTGAACGACCGCTCTTAGCCCCTTTGGCAATAGCTTTAAGCTTGCCCCCTTTGTCCGTGAATAAAGTTACTAAAACATCGTTGTCCTGGAGCTTCTGTCTTTTGAGTACAACAGCGTTAGTGGTCAGAAGCACGCAGAACACCTCCCTATAACATCACGTGCATTAAGTAGGTTGCCAGTGAAAAATAAATGGACAAACCTGTAATATCTATAGTGGTACTGATAAAAGGTGCAGAAGCCACTGCGGGGTCAACACCAATCTTTTTAAAAGTCAAAGGAACCAATGTGCCGATGGTAGCGGCTGTCACAATATTTGCAAACATAGAAAGTCCTACAATAAAACTGAGGAGCATCTCTCCGTGAGTGACATAGGAAACGACAGCGACAATCAAACTACAAACTGTTCCTACAATAACGCCTACAGCCATTTCCTGAAGCAGGGTTCTTAAAACGTCCCAACCTTCAATATAGTTGATTGCAATCGTCCGCACCGTAATGGTTGAGGACTGAGTTCCAACGTTTCCACCCATCCCTGCGAGTAATGGCATAAACAGCGCTAAGGTTGCATTAGCTGACAATGCGCCTGAAAATTTACTAATGACACTTGCAGAGAGCAAGCCGCCAAATATGGTAATAATCAGCCAAGGTAGTCTTGATCTGACTGCATATACAATTCTCTTCAAAGAGGAGTCGTCGTCTTCAAAATCTTCCAAATCCGAAGAACCCGCAAATTTCAAAATATCTTCTGTAGCTTCTTCTTCAATGACATCAATAACATCATCGATGGTGATGATCCCTTTGAGTTTGTTCTCACTGTCTACAACTGGTACGACTAAGAAGTTATATTTTGAGACAATTCTTGCCACTTCTTCTTGGTCGTCGTCTTCATGAACCGCTATAACGTGGGGGTTCATAATGTCGGCGATCATTGTTTCACCTTTGGCCACAATCAATTCTCTGAGGGAAATAACCCCTTGGAGAGTATCAAATTCGTCTGTCACAAAGACATAGTAAATGGTTTCCGCATCTGGCGCTGTGGCACGTAACTGGCTGATGGCTTGATCTACTGTAATACTTGCCATAAGGGTCACGTACTCTTTGGTCATTTTACCGCCGGCAGAATCTTCTTCATACTCCAGCAGTTCCACAACTTCCTTGGCATCTTCCAAGTCCAAGTAGGCTAAAATTTGATATTTTTGATCGTCTGGCAAATCGTATAACTTATCTGCAATGGCATCTTGAGACATAAAGTCTAAGATTTGCATTCGTTGATTGCTTTCTAATGTTTTAATCAGTTCACAGAAAGTTTCAGTGCTTAATTCTTCCAAAACATCAGAAGCCTCCTCGAAACCGAGCAGGCTGAAATAGATGTTTCTATGTTTTTCTTCTAACTCCCTCAAAATGAGGGCCATATCTGCTGTATGCAGGGTTTCATTCAAAGCCTTTATTTCATTGTAATCGCCATTATCTAGATATCGAACTAACAGCGCTACATACTCTTCCAACTTATCATCGAAATCTGTATGCATGAAATCACCTGCCTTTTTTGAATATAGGGACTTAATCTTTTTTATAACCAAAATTTTTGAGGAAAGTATCAGAATCTCTCCAACCTGGACGAACCTTTACCCACAATTCTAAGAATACTTTTACGCCTAAAAGATGTTCGATATCTTCTCTAGCGCTTTTGCCAATCCCTTTAAGTTTTCTGCCATTTTTACCAATAATGATACCCTTGTGTGAGTCTCTTTCGCAAATAATCGTTGCACGAATATCGATCATTTCCTGACCGCGTCTCTCTTTGAAAGATTCTATTTCGACGGCAACGCCATGGGGAATTTCATCGTCTAAGTAGTGTAACAATTTTTCACGAATAATCTCCCCAACAACTGCCTTTTCTGGCTGATCAGTAAGAATATCCCCTGGGTAGTACATAGGTCCCTCTTTGATGAATTTTTTAATCATCCCCATGAGAACATCTACATTGGTGTTGTTGAGAGCAGAAATATTGATCACTTCTTTAATGAAAGTATATTTCTTATAATTTTCAACAATTTTAACATAACGGTCTGGGTCAATTAAATCCACTTTATTGATAGCTAAAATAACAGGTGTTTTCACTGCTTTAAGCTGTTCTAAAATGAACTCATCTCCAGCGCCTATTCTGTCAGAATCGTCTACCATAAAGACGATGGCATCTACTTCTTTAAGGGTGTCTAGGGCAGAAGACACCATGAATTCACCTAGCTTTGTTTTCGCTTTGTGAAGTCCTGGGGTATCGATGAAAATGATTTGACACTCTTCATCGGTGTGAATGGCATTAATTCTATTTCTTGTGGTTTGTGGTTTATCCGACATAATGGCAATTTTTTCGCCTAAAATGGCATTTGCCAAGGTGGATTTACCTACATTTGGTCTACCAATAATGGTAACAAATCCTGATTTAAAACTCAAATTCTGGCCTCCAATCTATTTAAGATCCTTGCTTGTAAAAGAATGTGGCAGCATTTCGCTGAGCGTAAATACTTTATAATCCATATCCTTTGCGAGTATAATTTCCATGTCTTCATCGCAGAATTCTGCAATGACTTGTCTGCAGATGCCGCATGGATAAGTGTAATCCAATGAGCTGCTAACAACTGCAATTGCTGCGAATTCTTTTTCACCCTCAGATACAGCTTTAAAAATTGCAGTTCTCTCGGCACAATTGGTTGCACCATAAGCAGCATTTTCAATATTGCATCCCATATATATTTTACCACTCTTTGTCAAGAGGGCTGCACCCACGTTAAAATGCGAGTAGGGTGTATAAGACATTTTTGTTGCTTCGTATGCTGTTTTAACTAATAATTCGTAATTGATTTCCATAATCGTCACCTCATTATTTTTCCCAAAGAACTACCATATTCTTAGGTATAATTTGAATCCACACATTTCCCGGATTGAGTAATACCGCATTTCCACTTGATGTTGTATACGTTGTAATGCCTGTTCTTGAATCCTTTTGCCAAGTTATGGGCACTTTCACGCCATCACTGAGCCACCACCCGTTACCACTGCCAACCAGTTCTAAATCGAGACGACCTGCATTGTCTACTACTCGAGTGGGTACCACTTGAATAATTATATTCTTTGCGGTTAAAGCTGTATTATCAATTTCATCGGTGTGAACCTTCCCATTGACGTAGCGTTGATAAGCTTTTAGATCGGCAAAATAGCTGTAAGAAACCACATAACCACCATCGTTTTTGCGATAAGGCATTTTAACAAAATCTGCAGCAGTTCCGCCTTCTGGGATGGCATCTTCTTCTGCATAAATCCAATCAGTAAAACTTGATTCTTGTTTATATTTGCGCTTCATGGATTCATCTTTTAAAATTTGAAAACTTGAATATAAATTGTGAGGCGTTTTTTTATGAGACTTTCTGAAAAACACTCTGTTACTGCTGCTCAGACCGTCTAAATCTGCCACTTTATAACTCTTAATGTCCTTCAAAGCTTTTGGCGACCCGCCCACATGAACGTAAACGGCATTGTATTCCATTGCTCTGTCTAGAAAATAAGGTCTTGCACTGCGGATTGGCCCTATACTCTCAGGCATGCCGTCAAAAAAGAAGGCCATATATCGTGTAATATTGCCTTCTGCAAGTGCTTCAATCACAATTTCTGCATCCTTGAGCCCTGCTTGAGGTCTTGCCCCTGCATGGTTGTCAAGCATGACCGCTAAGGGTCTGTTATTGGTTAATTTTGCATTCCAAACTTTGCCTTCGCTTTCAAATGCAGTATTTTCACTTGAATCTGTACTTTCAAAACTGCTGTTCGTCTCTTTATTGCTGTCAGCCTTTTCAGTTCGTTTCTCTGTTAATGCTTGTTCAGGCGAAACCTTGCAACCTGTTAAAATAAGTACCACTGAAAGACTTAATAAAAATAAAGTCATTTGACGCTTCAAACAGTCCACCTACGCTCTCGTGATCCCCAGGTTGTTTAGAATAGCCTCTTGCAATGCCTTCATTTCAGTTTCTTCAGAGGGTGTCATATGATCATAACCTAAAAGGTGAAGCATACTGTGAACCACTAGGAAACACATTTCCCTCTCAAAAGAATGTCCATATTGACTAGCTTGCTCAACTGCTTTTTCTACACTGATGACGATATCGCCCAAACAAAGACAGCCTTCTTCAATTTCCTCTAAGTCTTTGAGACCGTCGTATTGGGGGAAGGAAAGTACATCTGTATCTTGATCTTTCCCACGATGCTCTTTATTAATCAAACGAATGCCTGCATTGTCTGTCAAACTGAGATCTACTTGGGTGTCTGCTTCTTCAAAGCCTTCAAAGATCAACGTTTCGATAGCGGCCTGTTCCATTTTTTTCAACAGAGCTTCATCTACTTGTACTTTTACTTGTTCGTTTTCAACATCCCATGTGAACAATGTCAAGTCCTCCATTATTTTACAAATGTATATAGAGCGCTTTTCTATTATACGCTTAGTGAGTAATAATATCAATGATTTTAAGGATTATATCCTTCTGCACAGTTACTTTTTAATTAGCTTTTCAGCTTGCTTTTCAGCCTTCTTTTCTTCCTCTTTTTCTGCCATTTTCTTCTCATACTTGTCATACTCTTGTATGATTCGTTTGACTAAGGTATGTCTTACAACATCTTTGTCTGAGAATCTATTGATAGCAATCCCTTCTACGTCTTTTAATACGTCCAAGGCGTTGATTAGCCCAGACCGCTTTCCTTTGGGAAGATCTATTTGGGTCACGTCTCCGTTGACTACTACTTTGGAACCAAAACCAAACCGAGTGAGAAACATTTTCATTTGTTCCACAGTGGTATTTTGAGCTTCATCCAGTATAATAAAGGAATTGTCTAGAGTTCGCCCTCTCATATAAGCCAAAGGCGCTACTTCAATCAATCCTCGTTCTTTCAACTTTAAATAGGTTTCTGTCCCCAAAATTTCATAAAGAGCGTCATAAAGGGGTCTTAGATAAGGATCTACCTTCATTTGCAGATCTCCGGGAAGAAAGCCTAAATTTTCTCCTGCTTCTACCGCAGGACGGGTGATGATAATTCTGGAAACCTCTTCATTTTTAAAGGCTTTGATGGCCATTGCAACCGCTAAATAAGTTTTGCCTGTTCCAGCAGGCCCAACGCCAAATGTTACATCATTCTTGCCAATGGCTTCGATATATTTTTGCTGGCCTAAAGTCTTTGGCTTTACCATTTTGCCTCTGGAAGTCACACAAACAATTGAGTCTGTAAGGGCTGCAAGTTTTTCGCCTTGACCTTCTTTTAACATCATCATGGTGTACTCTAGTTTTTGACGGTCTATAGGCTCACCTTTTTTTATCAGATGAATCAGTTTATAAAGAAGAATTTCCACAATTTCGACGACGGTTTCTTCGCCATGAATTGCTACTTCACCTTCTCTGGATGTAATTTTGACCTTGAATTCGCTTTCAATTCGAATCAAATTTTCGTCCATGTTTCCAAACAATTTATATAGAATATCCAGATTTTCAACTAATATTTTCCGTTCAAAGGTCTCTGCCACAACATCATTCCTTTCAGTATAATTATTCTTAGTGTACCATAATCAGAATAATCTTGCGTTAAGAATGTGTTGCAATATTGTAGACAGAGGATAACATTAATACCTCTACAAGGTTTAAATCTTATTTTTTAGAACAAAAAAGCTGTCCATTTCTGGACAGCTTTTAATCTATTTGCTGAGCATTTCCTTAACGAGGGTAGCAATGTGCTTCCCGTCAGCTCTACCTGTAGTTTTTCCAGAAACCAAACTGATGACTTTGCCCATCTCTTTTGGAGTAGTTGCGCCAGTTTCAGTAATCGCTTCCTTGATAACTTGTATGAGCTCTTCTTCGCTGAGTTGTTCAGGCAAATAAGCTTCGAGCACTTTGATCTCTTGATGAGCTTCGTCAACCAAATCTTGTCGACTTGCCTTCTCAAATTCCTCAATAGCAGCACGTTTCTGCTTAATTTGTTTAGCAATGATTTCGATGACGTCCTCATCTGCGAGATCAATTCTCTGATCCACCTCCACTTGTTTAACAGCTGCTCTTAACATAGTGATTGTGGTTTTTCGAACGACGTCCTTCTCTTTCATTGCTACCTTGAGGTCTTCCATCAGCTGATCTTTGAGGAGCATATTTGTTCACCTCTTTTAGGTATTTTATGAACTATATACAGTTAAAGCCAAGTTGACCTCGGCTTGATGACTGCTTAAATTCAATTACTAGAAAGATTTGCTTTTATTTTTTCTTCTTGCCGCTTCTGATTTTTTCTTACGCTTTACGCTAGGCTTTTCATAGTGCTTTCTCTTCTTAACTTCTGCCAAGACACCTGATTTAGTAGTCTCTCTCTTGAATCTGCGAAGTGCACTATCAATTGTCTCGTTAGCTCCAACTTTGATACCTGCCACAGCTATTCCCTCCCCCCGTGTCAAACTTGCGCATTCTGATTACGCCACTATTTTTCTGTGTCGTAATTACAGAGGAACACAGAATACTAAGATAGTATACATTAAACCCAGATAAAAAGCAACTCTATTTGACGAACTTTTTAACCTGGAGGCCATTGTAAATTTCTGCCCCCAAGTAAATGGTAATGAATATGGGCAACCGTTTGTCCGCCTTCTTCTCCACAGTTGTTGACCAATCGGTAACCACTGTCTTTAATCCCTAAGGACGCAGCTATAACAGGAACTTTTTGCATCATATGCCCTAAAACTGCCGCCATTTCGTCATTGATCATATTGAGTGAATCCAAATGTACCTTTGGAACTATGATGACGTGAACAGGTGCTACAGGGCTAATATCTTTGAATGCATAAATCAATTCATCTTCATAAACTTTTGTTGATGGAATGGCTCCCTCAATAATTTTACAGAATAAACAATCTGACATGATTTTCACCTCCAATTTATTTAAGACTTCCAAAGACCAAATCGTTATGAATAGATTCCATTACAACGGTTTGGACTGTTCCTATCAGATCTTCGCTGTAAGGCACTGCAACCCGAACATAGCGTTCAGAAAGTCCTTCAGCGTAGTCGTGACCCATCTCTTTGAGTTCCAATTTTGTTTCGAATAAAACGGTACACGCTTTGCCCATTAAGGATTGGTGATAATCCCTTTCCATCTGATCAGAAATAGCAATTAACCGTTCACTTCTGCTGTGTTTCGCGTCTCCATTAACTTGACAACCCATTTCTGCCGCAGGGGTGCCTTTTTTAGGTGAATACTGGAAGACGTGAATTTTCGCAAATCCCACCTTTTGAACAAAGGCTAATGTTTCCTCAAACTCTTCATCTGTTTCCCCTGGGAAACCCACAATTACATCTGTTGTAAAGGACGGATTTTCAAAGGCAACTTTAATGGCTTCTACTCTTTCTAAATATTCTTTGGAGTCATACTTTCTATTCATACGTTTTAAGACCGTATCTGAGCCACTTTGTAAAGATAAGTGGAAATGAGGACAGAATTTAGGCATCTTTTTAATAGCATCAATAAAATCATCGGATAATAGCCTTGGTTCTAGAGACCCTAAACGGATTCTCTCTAGGCCTTCTATTTCATGAACTTCCTTTAATAAGTCCAGTAAGGAAATGTTCCCAAAGTCCTTGCCATAGGAGGCAATGTGAATACCTGTTAAGACGATTTCTTTAAAGCCATGTGCCACAAGTCGCTTGACTTCGCTAATGACTTGCTCAGGTTGTCTGCTTCTGATTGGGCCTCTGGCATAAGGAATAATACAGTAACTGCAGTACATATTACAGCCTTCTTGTATTTTGATGAAGGCTCTGGTCTTCTCTGTTACATGGTCAATTTGAAGTTCTTCAAATTCTTTGACCAGCATAATATCTCCAACAAAACACACTTTGTCCCAAGGCTCTAAGTCCTCTACAAACTCAACAATGCGATTTCGTTCGTTGGTACCTATAACCAAATTAACCCCTTCAATTGCCATGACTTCGTCTGAAGCCACTTGAGAATAACAGCCAACAACGGCAATAATGGCATTTGGGTTAAGGCGTTTCATTTTGCGAATATACTGTCTTGATTTCTTTTCGCCAAGGTTGGTAACGGAACAGGTATTGATCACATAAATGTCTGCTCGCTCTTCTGAGGAAACTACCCCGTAGCCTTTAGCGACGAAAAGTTCATTCATGGCTTCTGTTTCGTATTGATTGACTTTACAACCAAGAGTAAACATAGATACGGTTTTTGGTCGCTTTTTATTTTCTACTTCCACACTCTCAATAGGTCTAGTTTCAACTTTTACTCCAGTTTCAATTTGCTTTACAAAACTCATATTTATTCCTTTCTAACTGATAGGCACTGTAAATAAAAAAATTATAACACAAAAAAAAAGAAAAGTTCTATCCAAATAGAACCTTGCTTACATTTTTATTAATCACTCATCTCATTAACTATTGTTTCAAACATGGAAAGTAATATAACTTTTGCATTACTTGATAAATCTGTATTTTTCTCTAGTTCTTTTATTTCGTTAAGCGAGGCCTCAATTCCTATTTTTCCCACTATTTTACTTAAATCAACAATTTTTTTGCTTATAAACTTTTTGTTATCTTCGCTAATACTCAATGTGGTATTCATTTATAACACCTCAAAGAGTATTTAATATCCTTTTTAACTTTTTGATTCAGTTTCTCACGTAAAACCATGTTATTTAGTCCTCCTAAAAGTCACTTCAACATGATTCTACTTATTTTCATTTTAAAACTTAAGGCAATACAGGTTTATTTTTATAAATAGTGTTGCGGCATATTCTTAACAAACATTGAAAACATAATTTCTTGTCAAAGCAGTTACGTTTCCACAAATTACTTATGAACCTATTTGACTTCTCAACTTTACTCATTTTTATATCTTTTTTAGCACTATTAATCAGCTTTTTTAACCATTCTTTCCATCGACGAAATGTTGATTCTTCCGCGCAAACGCAGTTTTTCGAAGAAGAAAACAGTGATTTTTCAATACATTCAATAGTATAACGCTTATACGGCACTATTAATGAAGGCAATTCATGATGAATTGTCCCACATCCTTTACATTTAAGTCTTCTCAATAATAACATCCACTTACAGCAATCTATGTCTATTATAGATCTATTTCTTCTCCCAATAAGCTTTAACTCTGACTTACATAATGGGCAAATAGCATGTTCGTGACTTAAGACGCTCAAAGTCCTGTATTTATTAGTTTTTATCAAGTCATATCGATTAATTACTATCATCGCATCATCCTGTATTATGTATTTTTTTCAACATAATTACAGATTAACAGATTACTTTTTACAATAAAAGTTTTATTCTGTTTTATTCAGTTAAAACTCACCTATTCTTTCATCACGTACTTTCCTGAATGGTGGTAATCAACTCATGAGCACTTAAGAAATATGCCATTAAGCCATTCTTTATGCCTTCCACTGCTAATATTATCTCCAAGTGAATCTTTCCCACACCAGGAGGGCCATATCTTCGCTCTTGAAATTAATAAAAAGAAATTGGATATTTATTTTTGGCAATACTTTTTGCTCCCATAGAAGAACCGAAGAGACTGTTATCACGATGAAAAGTAGACATATTTATTATATGCCTACTTCCATCAAAATGTTATAAAACTCTTTTCTCACACCCTCTAATTCTTACAACCATTTTTATCGCATGTAATTGGTTCATTTGTAGATACCCAATTTTCTGGATGCTCATTTGTATCTCTTCCACAACCGGTCGTTCCACCTTTTGTTCCTACATGAACTTCTCCTGACTCAATATTCTTGACAGCCATACTATCACCTCCTTCTAATAATTCATACAAAATCTATAAAAATAGTACTTGTATGTCACATCAACTCCATATAATCCTAACTGTTTGTACTTAATCATATACTGCCTTTGTTCATCACAAATGACAAATTCCATTTTAATTCAAATTGTTGTATTATAGCGTATTTTGATAAGATCCTAATTGGTTATTTATGGTGAAATATGTTGCTGCAAAACTTTCATATAACGAGAGACGAACTTATGACGTTGCCGTGATTGACGCCTCAAGCGGCAAGTTGGCGGGGATTTTGCATGCGCAAAAGACGTGACAATAGGCAATGGCGTAAGTTCGGAGTTATGTGAAGGTTCATTGAGTTCTCAAAATATGGTATAATTTATTTGGGTGATGTGTATGCAAATTATGAAAATTAAAGGCACCATTGAAGTTGCGTGTATAAATAAAAAATCTTCCTCTAAGTACCTATTGCTTTTGTCTAACGCAACATTAATAGATCTAGAAAATAATCGATTTGAAGAAAAAGAGAAAGTTTGGATACCCTTTAACCAAAAAGCGCTTCTGAATCTCTTTTTTTCAAAAAAAAATGAATGTATAGAAGTATTTGCAGCATACAATACTGGAAAAGAAAACTCTATGCTATATGTTCAGGAACTAATTGACATTATTCCAAATCACAAACTTGGATTTTTATCTTTTGCTGAACATCTGCAAGAATTACTTAAAGACAAAATCGTTTGTAGAGATTTCAAGCAAGGTGATTTTGCATTTGCTTTAAGTGATTACAATCCGATAATGCATATTCAACAAGAAGTTTATCCTTTTCTCCTTATAATAACAAAGTTCAATTTAGATAGTGACCCTCCTCAAGCAAAAGGTATGATTTCTGGTGTTTATGACTGGTTTGAAATAAGTAATGAGCTAAAAAACAGTGAAATATTTAGAGTCAATACTTATAACGAATTCAAAGATTTGATGGATTTTATACCTACATTTGATAAGGACTCCTGCCTTACCTTCTACAAAGATTTATAAAATTGCTATGCATAAGCTTTGTTCAGCCATTTTCATACTCAATGAACTTTCACATAACTCATGAGTTCACACTATATTACCAATAACAGTTAATATAACAATACATTATTAAATCAAAACTGTATATATTTGCATATTAGTTCTTACAATTATTGTACAAAATACGCTCTTACATCCATATACTTTAATTTTGTTAAAGTATACTATTCTTGAAATATCTCATGACGAAGCAAGACATGGTAGTGCTTTTGAAGGTTTACTCAACAGATACTTTGGTAAGTAGTAGAACTGAATAGAACTTTTAAGAACCAGTGAAAAGTGTTGAAATTCAAATGCTTTCATTGGTTCTTTTTATATGCACACGAAACCAAAAGTTTTAATAAGTTCTGATAATTCTTTAGAGGTTCCATAGTTTTATAATAATTCAGTGGGCATTTGGTGGGCAAATAGGTAAGTATCGTCTTTTTCATCTGCCCACGCCCACATCATCTTCATATTTGAAAATTCTATTATTCCTGTCTATATCTACATAAAATAAAAGCCTCCAGATTATTACTCTGAAGGCTTTATAATTTTACTACTTTAAATTTTTAATATTCGTCACACACTCAGTGCAAATTGGAGATTCATTTACCACTATTTTTGTATCAGTACTACCACAGAACACACACGGCGCTTTCATAAAATCACCTCCTTATTTACAGAATATAACAAAATTAATTTCCAATCAATATTTATTTTTACATTTTATTACTTTTTATTTATTAAATCTGTTTTTTAAACAAATAAATATGATGCACATACTCCAAATGCAAGAAATGGACATAGAGGAATTTTCATCTTCACAGATTTCTTCTTCACAATTAGCATGTAAATCGATAAAATCCCGCCTATTATAAATGCAAGTAACAGCGCTACCAGGACTTGATTGGGTCTAAGAAAAAGAGAAGCACCTAGCATATACTTAACATCGCCACCCCCTACTTGCTTTAGTAAATCCAGAATAAATAAAGTTCCGCCCCCTATAACCACACTGATTGCAGGTTCTAAACTTACCTTTCCAACTTTAAACCCAATCAGCACCACATAAAATACACCCATAATAAAAATGATCAGATTCAGTCGATTAGACACTCTGCAGTGCTTTATATCTGATATAGTCACCAAAATTGCTGAAGAAAACAGCATCAAAAATCCAGTTATAAATATAGTCATAATAAATCTCTGTACTCAGTTTTAAAACAGCCAGTCATGAATCTTATCTGCCCCAATGTGAACTATCATTCCCGCCATGATGCCCATGCTCATGGGCGCCCAGCCTAGAAATAAATAAACTGCCAGGCATATCAATAACACGCCCATAGGCTTATGCGTAAAGGCTCTGTGTGGCAAGAAACCTGTAATAAATATAAGGGCTGCGGCTAAAAGTATTTTAAACTCAGTTCCTAAATAGTAAATTAGCGCTGCACTAAAAAGACCATATACGAGAATTTGGAACCATTTTTTGTTGATTGCAAGTATCTTTTGATTCACAGTGCTGCTTTGATGATCCAGATCCAGAATAACTGTCCCAATTAAAACGCCAACGCCTAACTCTGGCGTCATTATTGCAGCAGGAATAACCCTAAAGTACATGGCTGTTCCACCCGCTACTGTCGCTGTTGCTATATGTCCTTTTAAACTAGGCATAAAAAGTCTCCTTTCAAGACAATAAAAAACCGCCCAAGGTTTATCCCTTGAACGGTTAATTGATGGTTGAATTACTTATTCGGTGCTCCAATTTTAAAGGTTTGAATCACCGAACCTTCTAGTTCAATTGTAATTGTAGTATCTCTGTATACTGATCCCTTCCAAGCTCTTAATGTTATTTCATAAGGAGCTCTAAGTCTTTGCTTCTTCAGCGTTAATGTTTGAGGCGTGCTGACCCAGACAATGTACTTCAAGGTTTTAGTGTCTACCAGGTTATTTTCATCCATCTCAAGCCTAAGCGCCTTATATGTGCCTGATTTTAAACCTGGTTCATAAGAAGCTGCAGCGTAGCCCATGGATACTCTTTTGTCATTAACTATCCATGATTGATCTGGAATGATTTCTACCTTATCGACTTTGCCCGTTGTAGTAATTTTAAACGTCAATCTGTCTCCCGCCATAGGGTCAAGTGGTGTTACTACACCGCTAACAGCAATCTTATTAACTACTATTGTTTTATTAGCAGTTGCACTTGCTCCGCTAGGATCCGTCACTACGACCTTCTGATAATAGACACCATATGAGTCTGCAGTAAACGGTGGTAAGGTTTTTATCACGCCCTGGACTTGATTATTAAACGTCTGAATTAACTTAGGCGTTTCGCCTTCTTTCCACAAATAATAATCAAGCTTGAGTAAATCTCCATCCGGATCAATTGGCATAACTGTTGAAGTAATTTGATCGCCTTCGTATGGATCTGAAGGTGTAGTGGTTTTAAACGATATTGTTGGTGCTAAATTAGCTGTTACCGTCACATTTTGAGAAACAGTTTTTGTCTTTGATGGATCCACATCACTTATTGCAGTAATTTTCATGGTGTACGTTTTACCAGGCAACGTCCCAGGGATATTATAAATAATGTTCGTCCAGTTAAACCCATGATTATCTACTGCAGTAGCTGTTGCTCCTAAGATCATATTAATTGTTTTGATTGGTCCAACTCTCGTGGCTCCATCATATAGTGCT
The DNA here is from genome assembly GCA_964404895.1 of uncultured Peptostreptococcaceae bacterium. Lineage (GTDB taxonomy): Bacteria > Bacillota > Clostridia > Peptostreptococcales > Acidaminobacteraceae > JBGSUZ01. The sequence goes on from CAYOLV010000002.1 coordinate 582,476, forward strand.
GTTTCTAGGTGATGATTGTAAGGGTATCTTGACCAGGTGTTGATCCAAACGACATTATTCCCACGGGGGAAAGCCAAAAGTGAGTGCTCTGGTTTTTCTGCAGTTAGAGTAGCGCCAAAATCAAAGGGTGCCTCGTTCGGCATTGTAAACGTTTTTTGAGTCGATGATGTCGCGCCTTCATAATCTGTCACCTTTAAATAAACGTCAACTTGCTCTCCATAATTCAAGATCAAGTTCGGCATGCCATCCACCCATGCGGTAGAATTAGCCTTTTTCCATTTCCACTCAGCAAATTTAATTCCTTTGTCGGCATAAGAAAGGTGGTCTAAATCATACGATGTGCTACTTACCGAAAAATTGATATTGGTCTGATTATAGACGTTTTTCATTTCAAAATCTGCAATTGGGCGCCTATGCACAAAAACATCCATTTCCGTTGCATCAGAAGTTCTGTTGTAACTTTGGAAAGCAACTTCAGGTGTAGGCTGATCGGTTCCTTTGTGGAAGACTCTGTACTTGCCCACTTTGTCGAACACAGTGACAGGTTCTGTCCGTTGGATGTTGTGGTATGCGGATTGTCCCTCGCTGTTTTCAAAGTAGTTGGCGTCTTGAAGGTGGTTGAATACTTGGCTGTACTTAGGGTCATTTTCAAGATCGTTGTAGTAAGTGGAATAGGTGGCGGTGTCTTCTCCTTTGACCAGGTACAGCCCCTCTTGACCTTCTATGAATACTTTGTTTTCTGCGGTTATGTCTGAGAGCATAGTTTCCAGTCCATTTGAGTCATATAATTTCCCGTTTGGAGTTGCATTGATCATATCTCTCAAATTGATTTCTATTGCTTTGTTAGTGCTTCGATCTACATACTTATAATCTGTCGCCACTTTAACTTTAATATTGTTGGCTTTGATGTACGCCAAAATACTTGGATCTATCTTCTGAAAGGAATCTTTATCTCCAAGATAGAGAATGTACTTTTCTGAATTGGGTCTAAAGGCTGTGCTTGGTAGTTTTGACATATCTACACCATAGAATTTCCAACCTACTACGTCAGTTGATGCAGGTTCGGTTTTGTAACCAGTGATTTTATAAGTGTAGTCCCCAGTTCGAGTGTAGGTGGTTATTTTCTTAGGACGTTCAGCATCTGTATAGTAAAAGTAAGACCCCGTAGTCCAATTTACTAAAGTGTATTCGAGCTTATAAGCAAATTGCTCAAAGGTGTTGATCACGCCAGATGCAACTCTGAGCGGTGCTTCAAAGTATTGGGTTATGCTTGAAGTCGGCGGTGTTGAATAAGGCGTTCCTGAGTTTTCAACTACCTGTGTTGTGCCACTAAAAGGTATTCCATAGTCTTGTAAAAGACTGTTGTAATAAGGGCTTGCCGAATAGTCTGAAGCGGATTGAGACGGTGTTGTATTCCTCTTAACAAGGGTTTGTGGTGGTTTATATCCGCTACCCGTTTTGTTATAAGTAAAGGTTCCTGCGCCTTTGAGTTGGAAGGGGTAGTAGATATTATAAAGCGTATCAAACTGCGAAATGATTTCATAGGTTAAACCAGCTTCAAGTCCTTGGATCTCTGCTGCTCCGTCAGGCTTTACCAGTTGAACTTCTCCATGAAACTTATTAGGATTTTGCTTAATGGAGTAAATATCCCCATTTCTAGCATATGCCGTGTTAAAGTCCACTTCTGCAATACCACCAATCAATTTATCTAGGTTAGATAGATTGTCTAGTTTTACCACGTTGTTAAATTCATCAAAATGGTAATTATTCCTTGAAATACTCGCTGCTTCCGAACCATAGGCATTAAATTTAGTGTCTACAAAGCCTGTATTATGACCTAATCCATTTAATGATGTTCCAAAGCCCCACCAGTTTCCGCCTGAGTCTCTTGCTACAAATCCACCCGCTAGAGCCTTACCATAAGTAATATTTGCCAGTCCATTCACTTTTGATAAACCAATTTCCGTTCCCACTATTTTGTTAGATTCAGGATTTTCAAACCTCGCATATCCAAAATTATCTACTGTAACCGTTGAGAATAGATTGGTTAAATTCAAATGAGTTTCTGGATCAGTGGTGATGTAGTAAGTCCCACTATTTTTATAAAATTTAGGCAGTTCACCAGAAGCATAAACCTCTCCAGAGTTTGTAATAACATACGTTAACATTGGATTGTCTATTTTGTTATTGGACACCATAGTTTTTACATTGCTGAGAACTTTTATTGGTTCTAAAGCAAATCTATTAGTGTTTCCATAAGGTCTTGTGCATAAGGAATTTGTTCCAAGAACATATAACTCACCATTTTCAAGCAAAATGAGTGTCATATATTTTCTTGTCTGCACTTGTTTTATTCTTGCAGGAAAAGTTCCGTTTGTTGTTTTAGCCGTGTCACCTTGGTAGATATTTATTGTTGTTGCTGTTACATTGTAGGTATTATCCGAGTACTCAATCAAATCTCCTGAATAGATTTTCCATCTAGCGACTTCATATTTTCCAGTTGTAGCGTCGGGAACCGTGCTCCACCCCATCGCATCTTCAGGCACATATCGCCCTAAATACTTTGAGTCTGTCGCCACTTGAAGTTTTACGTTGAGGTAATTGTCTAAACTCTCACCAACGTAATTATTGAGCCGTGTCCCTAATTGAGTCAATTTCTCACCCGTGTAGTCTGTAACCACTACCACATCGATTTTCTTTTCAGTCGTAGGAATAAAACTGACCACTGGCGCATGGTTGTCCACCTCTGAAATTTTGTAGCCTGAATTTCGCTTATAGTCGCTGTCCGTTATAAATTCAGGAAGGGTTTCTTGACCAAATCCCTCCTTAACGCTTAAATAAATGCGGTATTTCCCAACATGGTTGGTGCTGATCTTTAAGGCATTATCTTCTGGAAGAGTTGCAGATTTTAAGTATTTCAAGGTTTCATCTTCAAAACTACCATTGTTGTTGGAGTCAAAAGCATAGTACCAAGAACGTTCTGCGATGTAGTCGCCATCGATTGACCCTGAATTGTCGTAGAATTCCATTTCTGTGTTTTTCTCTGAGTCTCTATAGAAGGTGTCAAAGGCGGTGACCACCACTTCTGGCTTAAGGTCTTCTGTAATTTTGACAATCATAGATTGAGTCGAACTCATGCCCGCATTGTTAAGGGCTGTACATTCTACCGAATAAGATCCCTTCTCTTTGAAAAGTGTCTCTATTTTTTTACCCGTCAAAGATCTAGCCTTTATGCCTGTTGCTGCTTGACCGTCAAAAGGTCGAATTTCCCAAGTCACTTGACTGTCCGTAGTGGTATACCCTGCCACGTTATACACATTTGAATTGAAAATAACCTTTCTGTTTTCTTTTAGCCATCCTTCCACGTCTATGTTTAACATAGGCTTTGGTGGGGTGACATTGAAAAATTGCTCTGTCTCAGAGTATGCACCCTTATCATCGGTAACACTTAAAATGGCTTGTATTTGATTGCCAGGTGATTGTGCCGTTTTCCAAGTGCTTTCTTTTCCGTCTTCGTTATAACTGTAGCCCCACTGTGGAATATAGAAGTCCCACGAAACCACTTCACCGTCAGAGTCAAAACTTTTAGAGCCATCTAGTCGGAAGTCACTTCCTACAACTACATCAGGAATAGCTGACAATATAGGCACTGGCGGTTCATTTTGACTGGCAGGAGGATCACTCGGATCAATAGGGTCTTCCTTTTTATGGATATAGGTATAGGAAAACGCCCAGTCATAATTGCCCCTCAGTTCACCATCTGTCAGAGTATAAATAACCTTCCCTTTAAAGGCTTGGGTAAAAGGCTTTCCATTGTAAGGAATGTTAAATACATTTGTTTTATTCACACTGAGCGTAGGTGCAAGTGTTTCTGAAAAAACTGGCGTTCCTTCTGCGGTGGTTAAGATGTATTCAACTTTCTTAACGTTTTTAACCGACGTTACACCAGAAAGAGTTGATTGAATATTAACAGGAATTTTCGCTACCGTTTCCGTCTCACCTAGTTCAATATCTTCGGGTGAAGTCACTTTGAGGTTTGGTATGATATTTATATTAGGTTTGATGTTAATGACGGCTTCGGCGTCTTTTATACAGTCTTTAACAACAGCGTTTGGCAGCCATGCACAGACTTGTCGATATCTTGTGTGCAATTTTACATTATACTTACCAATATTCAATTTGCTCGTTTTTAAAGCTACATTTTTACCGCCATCAATCCATGTGTCGCTGTCTTGGGATTTATAGTACCATTGGTATTCCTTTGATACGTTATCAGGAAACCATGATTTTCGACCTACAAGGTCAATTACATCACCTTTAAAGTATTCCTCATAAGACGTAGGTGTTTCACTTGTTCCTTTTGTAATCACCGCTGTTGGCGGAAGTTCTACAGGTTGTATTGCAAAAGGTACCTTTATATCATACATTGAATGAACTGTTTTTTTTGTTTTATCGCCCCAGTCCTCAGCAGACAAAAAGCCTGCCTTAGTGTCATATACTTTAACTTTATCCCCATCCCTTTTAGGAATACCCTGATCATCTACAAACCCCTGTGGTACTTTATTGTAGTTAATGACCACTACCGAATCTAGCAAAATTACTCTTTCTGGACCTGCAAAGTACTCTCTAATATCTTTTTTAGCTTTTTCGGTAGTACCCGCTTGATTGATGAAACTGCTATAGAAGTTAGTATAATGTTTATCTTCAATGCCTACGTTTGAAATATAGCTCATGTAGTGGGTTGTGACATTAGTCCCATCATCATCTTCTTTTTTTTCAGGATTATTCATCCTCTTGATATAAGCATAATAATCGGTGCCATTTGATTTAATGTGGGCTTTAAATCCTACTGTGGTAAAAGTAACATCCGTTGTTGCTTTTGCAACTGTGACTGACCATTCTTTGGCGTTGGAGTATTTGTTATAGCCCCCATCATTACTCGAAAAAGAATTAAATGGAAGCATTAGTATCACGAGTAATATGGCAATAACCTTGATAAAATTATCTTTATATTTTTTCAAACGAACACCTCATTTGCCTACTTTTTAGGACTTACTTCATAAATATCTGATATTTGTTCAAAACCACCATTTCCATGCTCGTCACCGTTCCATGACCAAGATTCATTTTCATAATTAGAATAATCTGCGACAGCAATATCATAGTCTACACAGTACCAAGTATTGCTTCTTAGATTTACCACTTTATCTTCTTTATTATCCATAACGATTCCAAAAGGTACCGTTTTGTTAGAAGATATCATTTTGAAATAAACTCTGGTTCTAACATATGAAATGTTAAAGCCATCATAAAAAAGTGATTTGTCTGAAACTGCATAGCTTTGTATGCTAATCTTATTTTTCTTAACAAAAGCAAAATGATTTTCAATAAGCTCCTTTGAATAATAATTTGATGGCATAACCGCCTTTAAAGCCGTTTCAGTTACCTTAGTATTCTTGTAGTCCACATTAAAATAGGCTTTTGTAAACTTGGTAGCCACGTCATACCAATGGTCAACTTCCGCAATTCTTTTTGCTCTAGCCATTTCTTCTGTAATTACATCTGCCTCAAGTACTGCTATTCTATTCAAAACGTCTTCATACTTATAATATTTTGAGAAGAACATCTCGTATCGGTTATGTTCTTCTTCATCAAGTTCTTTTAGTACTTTGGCTTTATCCTCTACCGGAATGCCATTTTCAAAAGCCATTATTTTTTTGACTTTAGACAATTTTGGATAAACTATATTTGGGTAAACCGTTTTAATTGTTGGCGCAGATCCCCAATTTTTAGACTCATCCATTGGAATATAAAAGACTTTCTTCTGAAACGGATCATACCTCTTAGCCTTATCCAATAATCTAGTCATCATGACTTTCATTTCTGCCTCAGTGACTTTATTCTTAGGGTTGAAGTACTTCTTCTCATTTTTAAGCTGTGGTTCGTAAAATCCATTCATAATTGTAGTAAATACTGCACGTTTATAAGAGGAATCAATGAGTTTAACATCGCCCATGAAATAAGTTAGAAGTCTTTCATAATACAAATCAGGCTTTACATTTTCTTTCGTTCTGAGAACGCTATAAAGAAGCTGTGCAGACTGTTCTTTCGTAATAGCAGCACTAGGACTAGCAATCAATTTATGCCCTTTAGAAACCCATTTCTGATTGACGGCTTCCTGAATGGGATCTGTGTATGGAATTTGAAGTGTGGTTAAGAGCGTTTGAGTAAACTGGGTAATAGTAACGGTTTTAGGTGCGGTGGTTGCTGTGAAAGATGGGACAAGGCTTGTTAATAGGAGAATCATAGTTATTGCTAGAGCAATTTTCTTATTTAATTTAGTCATTGGTATGCCTCCTCGATTTGTAATAATATTCATTTTTGAGTTATATTTACTTATAGATTATAAACAAAAACGCCCTGAAGGGGCGTCATCAATACTATTCAATTTTCTATTCTTTATAGATATCTTTTCGATGTCCAATTTCTATTACAGTAACTAATACCTTATCATCTTCAATTAGGCAAAGAATACGATAGTCACCAATCCTGTATCGCCATTTCCCACTATGATTTGCAACAAGTGGTTTGCCAAAGCTTCTCGGATCAATGCAGTTCATAATACGTTTTTCAATGTACCCGATTATGAGCGCTGCGGTTTGTTTATCCATTTTTTTTAGAGATTTTAGAGCAACGTCAGAAAAAACTACTTCCCAAGCTTTATTCATAAACCAAGCTCGCTTTTAACTTCGTCTAGAGTGTAAGTTTTAGTAGTGCTTTTTAAGGCTTTATCAAATAATTCAATGTCAATTTCATCTTCTATTTGGGCAACTACAGCATCTCTTACAAGTTTTGAAACAGTTACATGTTTTAACTCCGCATACTTTTTAATTAATTCACTGTCTCGATCATCAAGTCTTAATGAAATTCCTGCCATTAGAAACACCTTCTTTCTTCGTAATACATTGTATTACAAAGCTGATTCTTTGTCAATGCTCCCTTTGTGATTTATTGAAACATTCCGACAATTTAGGTACTTGTATAATGTTTGTTTACTAAGTCCTGAAGCAGACGTAATTTCTGCTATACTGTGATTTTTTGAGTCGTACATTTTCAAGGCCATTTCAATCTTTTTACTGTCTACGCTTGGTCTCCCTCCATTTCTGCCTCTTGCTCTTGCAGCTGTTAGTCCTTCCATAACCCTTTGTCTAGTCTGTTCTCTTTCAAACTCAGCCAAACCTGCAAATATCGTAAACATCAGTTGCCCTTGTGGTGTAGTTGTATCAATCCAAGACTCCTTCAGGCTTTTTATATTTGCGCCTTTATCTTTTAGTAAATCTATTAGAGTAAGTAACTCTCTGACACTTCTACTAGCCCTACTGAGTTCTGAAATTATAATTGTATCTCCTGGTCTTACCTGGTCCAGCATCCTTTCAAATTCGGGTCGTTCTTTTAACCTAGAGGATATTTTTTCTGAAAAAACCTTTTCACAGCCATACTCATACAGCTGATCCATTTGCCTTTCCAAATTTTGCTCTGGCTTGCTCACCCGAGCATAGCCTATAATCAAATTGCATGCCCCCTTTGAATTGTCTAATAAACCTATTTGATGTTTAATTTTTAGACTTTGATTTATTTACTAATTTTTAGACCGCTTTTCTCAATAAAAAAACACCTGTTATGGAGTACTTTTAAAAGTACTAAAAACAGGTGTTTTTTTGACTGGAAAGTATTAATTTAAGGTACTACTTTTCAGTACCCTCTTTGATGTGAAACTCTTTATTCCGAGATAAGCAAAACTCTCTAACTCGCTCAGAAAGTTCATTAAAATACTGCTGATATCCTTTGTACTCACTGATTAATTTATTATAGTTCATTCTACCAAAAATGATTTTATCTACAAAAGAAATCGCTTCTAGAATCTCTTGAAAATCTTGTTCTATTATATTGGGAGTTGGATATGGTTCAATACTAACCCAAGTACTAAATCCATTGTCACTCAATTTCCGGAGTGCTTCTATTCTTTCAGCATATGGAGCAGATCCTGGTTCGTTCTCTAACCGATAGTTCTCATTTAATGAAATAAGTGTTATTCCATACTCATTATCTTTACTTGTACTAAGCAGTTCTAGAGGCAAAATGCCTTTTGTCAAAGCTGTGCATTTGATTCCATTAACATTGAGCTTGTTGATTATTTGTATAGAAGCATCAATTATCTCTGGATAACCATACATAAACGGATCTGTAGTAAAACATAGATGTACCCATTTTATCTTAGATTTTAATTTTGGTATCTCTTTATCCAATATTTCATTATAATTCTCAACTAGCCTTGGTTCGCACCATTCATCGTAATTACTAACTCTACCAAAACGCTTTGCAAGTAAATACGCATAACATGGATATTTACAGCCGTGGGAACATCCTTCTACATGATTTATAGTATAATCAGCGTATTCTACCTTAGACTTATACAGAAGGGACTTTCGCCTTTTTTCATATGCAACTTTCTCCATTTTTTATCAACTCCAATGTTGTATCATTCTTCAAATCCATACTCTTCGAAATTTTACCCTTATCAGTTTTCTTTGTCCATGTTATTTTTATTTTGTTGCCTTCAAGTTCTTTTATTTTATTTCTATAATCACTTAACTTAAAATAGATTTTGTACTTGTTTATTAACCTCATACAAAAATCTTTCAATTGAATAGGACCACAATCTTCTAATTCATTAAGAATTGCTTTTTCCAAATTATAAGTTAAGTTTGGATTAAAACCTGGAACTTCAAACTTATTTAAACACGAATCAACATCAAAGCATTCTCGATTAATATCAAGTTCGAAAAGGTTAATCTGATTCTTTTCTGTTGAAGACATCTCTATGATATTACTCCAACTTTTGTGCATTGTATCACACATTAAAATCAGGCCATCTTCGTGATTAGTACCAAAAATAAGTCTGTAAACAGGACAGTTTTTAAGCTTTTTCTTAATTGGAATATCAATGGCATATTCAAATTTTTCTCTAATTGCTTCTAGATATTTTTCTGCAAGTTGTTCCTCTGCTTCATAAAATGTAATTTCACTATTGATTCGTTTTACAATATCTATCCAATAAGTTCCACCTGCTACATCATTTAAATAGCATTCATCATACTCTGGATTAATATAATCATCATCTTCTTCAAGATCATTGTAATTTAGAAGTGAAATTGAGTGAATTCTACATGCCTCTCTGAGAAAAGCCTTGGTGTTCAAGTTAATTAGAACTTCAAAAGTCTTAGGTGAGTGTCTTTTAATTTCATCAATTTTTTCCAATGAAATGTCTTTTATCCCAAACGGATCTAGGTATAAAAACACACTCTTCCCTTTAATTCTAGGATATATAATATTAACTTGAGTTTTATAATCACCCTTTAGCACAGTACATCTCTTGAAACCTTTCATATTTTCAACAAGTTCATCACAATGCTTTATTTCAATAAAGTATGCACTTGCTGGGCTAAAATTGCTGTTAGAATTGCAGTTGTGATATTCATCAATCAAATTTGCAATTATCATAGGACTTCCTGGTAAATTGCCTTCATCAAACTTCCCTTTACCTGCAAATCCATCAATTAAAATTATTGGAGATTTCATCATGGCAAGTTTGTTAAGATATACCTTTAAATACTCCCCCAAAACTCTATCTTTTACATATGACCATTCCTGCTTTTTAGAAAAAAATTCATCTCTATGTCTCATAAAAAGCGCTCCTTGTTTGTAGTATTCAAGGAAAGTATACCATTTCATTCCATCAGCTACAACTTGAAGACTTTTAATAAACAAAATAGTTAACTGAGTATTAATTGCAACTCACAAAATCGCCTCCAAGTGTTTTAATATCATTCTATCAAACAAAACTTCATCCCCTCTCATTATCCCCAAACAGATATCAATAGGTAGCGCTTCTTTATATGACCTCTTTGAATGCAAAGCATCAAAAGCATCTGCAACTCGGATGATTCTTGACTCTAAGGGAATATGTAGGTCGCTATATCCAAAAGGATAACCCGTGCCATCGAAGTTTTCATGGTGAAGCATAGCGAACTGGATCACTGCTTTAGAATGTCCAGTCTGCTCTAAAATTTGACTGCTATACTTACTGTGCACCATAATTATAGTTCTTTCTTCATCTGTCAATTTACCAGGCTTTTCTAAAATTCTTTTAGGGATCTTTATTTTTCCAACGTCATGGAAGGCTGCCGCTTGTGCCAAATCATGAAATTTTTCTTTAGGTAGGTTCATTGCTTGGCCAAGCCTAATGGATAGATCCCTGACTCTTAAGCAATGGGCCTGCTCTGCATAACTAAGTTGACTAAAATAGTACTCAATATTTTCTTGCAGTTCACAGCTCCGCGCTTCCACCTAACCGCCTCCTATTTGTCTGGGTATTTTATCAGCTCAATCCCTTCCGCCAATTCAAGCTGCTTCAATAATTTTAATTCTTTCATGGTTTTCACTCCAAGATTTACAGTTTCTATTTGAACCTGGTGTTCTCCAAATACTGCATTTCCTGTTGAATCAATCAGACCGGCAACGCTTACTTCAATGTTTTCATTCTCAGTTAATACATAATAGACTCCCTCTATTTCTAGTTGTGTTCCTAAAAAATTTGAAATGTTGTTGACATCAACACCAATAATATAGAGTTTCTTGAGGGGTTCAGAAACCTCCCCGCGTTCTGCAATGTCAGAACTAAAAATAAATTCTCCTGGATGGAGCTTTACTGAGAGCTGTTTTCCAACTATTTGGTTCTTATCTCTTATAACACCGGTTGGAACCGTGTCTGCATTAAACTTCTGCACTTTAATATTCCCTTCTTGAATTACTGCATCTTTTTCAAGTTGTACAGTTAAAACGGGTAGCCCTATCTGCTTTACAGGATCCGCTTCAGTTAAAAGAATATAATACAAAATCCCTGACAAAACCACGGCTACTGCTCCAGACAATCCAAATATGATTGCTAATCTTTTATTGATTTTCAAATCATCACCTCTAATTCTCTTGTTTATTGGTTATGAACGTCCTGAACGGAATAATCCGAGTGACATCCACGTAATCTTCTTTGTACAAATAAGTCTTCAGAGGAAGCCTTAAAACTACAAACACTGTAGGCTCGTTAAAAGTTCTCCCTTTATAAGTAAGTGGCAAATCTGTCGAATCTATAATCTGCAGATCTATTACTTCTACAGTAGACCCTTTTTTTAGATATTTATTGTCTATAACATTCCAACTGGCGTCTAAATTTAGATTGCTTTTTAAAGCGGACTCAAACATCTGGACAGCATTTGGCTTATCTAGAACAACCGTCCGATGCTCTCTGTCAACGTCTTGCCGTCTATCAGAAACGCCTTCCAAGCTAATCTCATGGAAGGCGTATGTAGCAGCGCACTGAGTTGAACTTCTTACTTCTATCTTCAACGAGCCAAGCTGTGCAATGTCAATGACGTATTGTGTCCCATAAACCATAAACATAGCTATACTGAATAAGAATGTCATCCAAAATGCAAAGTGTTTCATACAGCCCTCCTATTCGTCGCAACTGGCTTTAGGCTTATGCTTGTACGATAGTTCGTATTGCTTTTCAACCTTGCTAAAGTTCATCTGTAACTCTTTTTGAGTATAAACGGCATGCACTTCAAAGTTAAACTCAGTACCCCACTCAAGTTTTATTGTCGGCACGTCTAAAATAGCCACTTCTATTCCCTTTGCTTTTAACTCATTTGTAAATGCATCAAGTTCAACTTGGGTCAGATAGCCATTTTGAATAGCCTTTTGCTGATAATCGTTACAGATCTGATTGAACTTGAGTCTTTTGGTAAATGGAGTTGTATGGTCAATTCCAGCGGTTACTAAAACTACTGTAATCGTTAAAGATAAAAACAGTAAAATTAAATCATCTAATGGCATAAACTCACCTACTGAGCATTGTTAAACATAGTGGTTATATCAGTACTCCAACCGCTTAAAATGTTTGTAAACAACGTTGTAACTTGCGGTTTAAATATTAAAACCATTATGCCAACAATGATGACTGTCCAAAGGAGTATTTCCATAGTAGTGAATCCGCTTTCATCATTTAGCGTTTCTTTCAATCGCAACTTAATAAAATCGACTGCTCCAAATAAACTTTCTTTCATATTTTTCATTATAATTTCCACCTTTCATTAATTGGACATAGATCCTACAAACGTGTTGTAGGTGTCTAATAGCATTGGATATACGGTAATACTTAGCAAACTCAAAGTGAGTAAAATAGCTACAATGCAGAGTTTTATTCTATTTGCTCGTCTTCGCATTTTAAATCGCTCAAGTTTCAGGTTTTTAATTTGATCAAGTTGCTGTTTGTAAAGGCTCCCTGTTTTCCCTGTATTGATTTTTTGAATGTTTATATTGCAATAGTTCACCACTGGCCTAATCTCAATAAACTCCTCTTTCAACTGTTGATACGCTACCTTCAGATCCACATTCAGCGAGTTCCCAGCTGCTATATCTCTCAGATATGGCTGTAGTGGTCCCTTAATTGCCTGGGCTAGATAAACATTGATTCTTTTACTTTCAGTCCCTGACTTTTCAAGTAAGAATGAAAGTCTAAGAGCCTCTTCAACATCTTCAGCAACCTTATGACGGTACTCTCTATTCCTCACGCGACCAAGTGCATAAGGTAATATCAGAACCCAAAGTGGTGTATACATTGACACTCCATAGTTTCCGAATAAATTCTGGATACCCAGAATTAAAAAAGCGAAAAGTGCTATAAGATGAATGGCTACAAAAGATTCTAGCGAAATCCTACTTCTTTTAAGCCACTTTACTAAATGCTTTTGTTGCTCTAATCGTCGCTGTATTTTGGAAATTTTAAATGGCTTCATCTTCTTTTTAGGTAAAAAAAATAAAGCCATTAGGCTTATGGTTATAGATATGGCAATACCAACCTGAATAAGTAATTTCAATGACTTTACCTCCTTGGTTTGATAAAGCTAAATACAATTAAAGACATCGCAAGTAAAAAGTGTATTGTTAAAGCTATTTCTCCAAACAGTGTACCCACCACTAAGTTGCTTTGGTTGGATTTTAAGAAACTAATCAAAATGACAAGATCAGTTCCAATCAAGAAATATATGCTGTATCTTAAAATATTATCTTCAGTATTCTCTTGTTCGTCCAGTTCAACCAAATCACCTAACTCGACAGTCAGCTCCTTTGTGAGCTTAACATAATCACCGCCTTCAACTAACTGATATATCAGTGTTCTGAAGAATGATTTTACTTCTTCTGACTCTATAGAATTAGATGCACTTTGTAGACATATAACCGGGTCAACTTTATCATCATATTGTCTAAGCATTTCTTTGATGATTCTTCGGAAGGGTTGGTTCAGCTCAGGTTCGGACTGTCTAAACGAAGAGAAAATGTCGAATCCTGTCGAAGCATAATTCGAAAACGTAGAAATAAAATTCATTGACTCTCTACTCAATCGTCCGCTGTTGATACTCTCAAGAATTTTAATTCCCATCGTCGGAACCATTCCTGCCATGGCGCCACATGCAAACGCTGAGTATATGCTTAGTTGCTGTCTTGATACCACGTAACCCGTAAGCAAACAGGCAATACTTAATACAATGTGCACTACACTATTGTACTTTCTGAAGCTTTTGCCAGTATCGGCTTTATTGATCATGAAGTCAATACTGTCTAAAACTGCCCAGTGGTGCTTCTTGAAACCCCTAGATAATATCCTATACCACAGCGCTGCGATTGAAAGACTCAGGCATATTACTATTGAAATCAATAGTACAAATTTCACCACTTCTCACCTCCCCAATCTCCTTAACTTTAAATTTCTCTACTAAGACAATCACGTCAACTGTTTTAAGAGCCATCTTAACGAGAATATCAAACTCCACCCTAGTGCCTGACATTAGCATATTTATGGCCAGTCGTTCAGGAACGTCTTTCAACGTTTTAGTGTGTACACTTAATACTATTTGATGTCCTGAATAACCTGCGCTTATAAGTACAAACGCTTCTTCTCCGCTGTTTTCACCAAATACAAAAGTGTCTATAGAGCTCTTAATTCCAACGTCTAGCATTTCTCTTAAACCAACAACTTGTCCCCGCTCATTTCGTTTAACTAAATAAGCTAACACGTTAGATTTTTTTAACTTCAACTCTGCATCTTCTTCCATTGTCATTATTCTGCGTTCAGGCTCGAGAGATTCTAACAGAGCTCTCATTAATGTGGTTTTACCAGCTGCACCAATTCCAGTAATAAACACATTTTTATTTGCTTTCAATTGCTTAATCAAATAATCTGCTTGAGCTACGCTAAGCGTCCCACATTCAAGTAAATCTTTCAAAGTATAGTTATCATCGCCACGGTGGATCCTGATAACAACGGTAGGACCATTAAGGGCAACAGGTTCAATAACACATACGATTCTCAAGTTCCTGTCTGGGTCAAAAAATGTTGCTCTGGCATTATCCGCGTTAATCTCACCACCTAATTTTGCCTGAAGTATTCTAATAAAACTTTGCAAATTCTCGACGCTGCCAAAGTCAGTATCTACTTGTATTCTCTTATGACCTTTTTGAATCCAAATATCATTATGTCTGTTCACATAGACGTTGTTGTTTTCTGGATCCATGACGAAAGTATCCAATATCCCATAGCCAATGGAGTGTGCTCTCACTAGGTTAGCTAGTTCAGTCGTCATGTCATATCCTAGCTTTCTAGCAGTGCGCTCTACCTGGGTTACTAATTCCTCATTATTTAAATTGGCGAGCGTTATTCCACTATTACTAAGCAAGGTTACAACGGCATCTACAACCTCATAAATCGCTACTTCTGATTTATTAAGTTCATCAAACTCAAAAGAATTTTGAGTTTTAAACAAGTCTACATTTGTCCCTACTGTATTTCCCATCTAATTAATCACATCCTTAACCAGATTTTTATAGGCTTTAGCGATCCGTTTTCTGTTGATTATGCCATCAACTGCAGTTAAGTGTGAGCTGCTATTAATTATCGTTACTGGCTTCTGTCCAATCAATGTTTCTATCTCAATTGATGTAAGACTTGCACCATTAAACTTATTAATAATCACACCTCTAAAGTTCACATCAGGAAAACGAGTTTTTATAACCGCTTTATATTTTTCTAGATGTCCCAAATGAGCCTTAGTCGCTTCTGAGACAAGGTATACCCGATTTGCTTTGTTCAGTGATATTGCTGTAACTTTGTCAGTCAAATATGAGCTGATATCTAAAACAATATAGTCATAAATCTTTTGCAGCTCTCTGATCAGTCGCCAAAGATCCGTTTCACCTAGATAATAGTACTCTGTCAAATCAAAATTACCTGGCATGACATCCACCTTACCAAAGGTAACAACTGCATCCTCAATCACTTCGTTAATTGGGATTCTTTTTTTCTGAGCGTCCACCATTTGATAAATAGTCATTAGCGGTATCTTCTTAAGCCGGGCTCCCATGACAGAGGTCATGAGATCTAAACCCATAACCAAAACCTTGCACTTCTTGCTCTCAGTCAGTGCAATGCCTAAGTTTAGAGCAGTAGTCGTAGCACCACTATTGCTTGGACTGTATACGGCTATAACTTCTTTAAAGGCGCTTTGTATGATTGGGCGTCTTTGAATTTTTAGGGACCAGTTTACACCTTCAGAATCTTGCTTTACAACGCCTTTTTCTTGTTGAACCTCCTGTTCCATTAACATATTAAAGTCAAATGATCGGGACGGTGTTTCCATGACTTTAATTAGTCTTTGATGCAAAGATTCTAGGCTTTCTCCTTGATGACAAAGTATAACGTCATATACTCCAACGCTGACCATGGCCTGAATAAACTCAACTTCTTTTTCAACCATCAAAATTACAACTTGAAGGTTCTTATTATTTTGTCTTAATCTTTTGATGGATCTCTGTAGGAGTTCACCATCATCGGTACTATCCATATATCGATTGACTATAATGACATCTGCTTCATCTGAGTCAAGTTCTAACTGTTCAAAACTGTCTATCAAAACAGCTTCATCGCTTTCACAAACTGATTTTTGAAGCAAGTCATCTAATTGTTCTATTCCCGTAAATAGTAGCTTTTTCAAACAATCACCTCTTTTTCATCTTAAAAATTTCATCGGATCTAAATACTGGCCATCTTTTCTAATTTCAAAGTGCAAATGATTTCCAGTACTTGTTCCTGTGCTTCCTACAAAGCCTATACAGTCACCTTTTTTCACTATCTGACCTTTCCTTACGTTAAATGAAAGCAAATGCCCATAGAGAGTCACAAATCCATTTTGATGTGTGATTTTAACATAATTGCCGTATCCATTTGGATCTTGTCCAGTTTTAACCGTCCCATCTGCTGCAGCTCCCACAGGTGTCCCTGCGGGGGCAGGAAAATCTTGGCCTGAGTGAAATTTTCTGACCTTATGAACTGGATGTAACCTATAGCCAAAACCTCTACTAGACACCTTGTAACTACCTGCAGGTAACGGCACAGCAAAAAAGCCTTTGTTCTCTAGGACTAATTTTCCGTAATTCCCCCCTATATAAGTTGCGTCCCCTGCCAATTTTGCCAAACCATTACCAGATACAATGGTTTCAATCCATTTAAAAACTTCTTTTGGCAATGTCGCTTCAAGGGTTACAAGGGTTTTAGCTTCAATCTTGTAAATATCTGTCCCTATCGCTTCATTTCTTTGTTTAAGATATTGTACTACTTCTTCAAAAGTGTAATAGTTATTTCCAATATGATTCATAATCTCAGTTTTGCCACTGTAAGTTAATCCATCATACTCAACAGATAAAAAGAACCAGGCAGTCTTTTCAGGATCAAGTCCAACTGCCTGGTTGTTATGAATCGCTAAGTCATATGCGGCTAAGAGTTGCCAGTCTGCATCGATAAGCTCTGCATATTTCTTATAGTCTGGAATAAGACCTTGATCCATATTAGGAGCAGGCGCATTTGTCAACATCACTGCCATCATGATCACTGACACTAATGGCATGGCACAAGGGATTGCTAAAATGAAAAACCATTTGATTAGTTTTTTACGCTTCGGTTTCTTCTTCAGCTTTCTCACCCTCTAGCTTATTGATTTTTGCATTGACTGTTCTCGCGTTCTGTTCAGTAGTTCTTTGTATTTCCTTAAGCTGCTCTTGGGTTTCATCAATGTCTTTTTTCTCTTCTTGCTGATTTTTAATAACTTCGTTAACACCTTTTAATACAGCTTCAGTAGATTTAGGATCAATTGTCTTTTTATCAGTTTGTTTCCCAGGTCTTTCTACAACCTCACCTTTACCAACGCCAGTATTTTTAACCTTTTTAATGTCAACCGTCTGATCATCTCTAGTTCTAGCAGGGTCATCATAATGGACATTGTGCTCGTGTTCATGTTTATAAGTGTGGTTATAATTAAAGTCTGAACTATTTCCTGAGTTTGGCTCATTCTCATTATTTGGACTAGCTTTTGGACCTCCTGCATCTGTATCTGGTCTTCTGGCTTTTGATTCTGACTCTTCATCTTCTGGATCAATATAATCGCTACTGTTTCTACGCTTGTGCTTTAATGTCTTCTGAACATTTTCTCCAGACTTTTCAGAACGCCTAATATTCTCACTAAAAGCTGAGATTTCCTTTTCAGTAAACACAGGCTCCCCACGTTCTTTTCTTGCAATCTTCTCACGAGTCCAGTTATCGTATTTAGGCGCTTTCCCAGTCTCTTTAGCTTCATTCTCAGCAGCTTCTTTTTGCTCTTCAAAACGCTTCATCAAATAATCTTCAGAATAAGTACGCCTCTGATCTGAATCCATTCTGGCAAAGTCAACTTTATATTTATCAACAAATTCTCTCGGATCACCCCAAGCTTTTTCATTCTTCTCAATGTCACTTACCATTTTTCTTCTTTCGGCGCCAGTGAATGGATCTTCACCTGCCTCATATTTTTTGACATGCTCTGTGAGGTCTCCATAGTCTGGTTCAAATTTAATGCCAAAGCGTTCTTCTTTTTCTACCGCTTCATTTTTAGCTGTCACCATTCGATGTTGAAGTCTTGCTTCTAGAGCTTCTTCAGCTAGCTCAGTTCTTGCTTCAGAAGACATTTTAATGGGATCAACACCATTGGTTTTTAGTCTCTCTTTTTCTTTTTTCTCCAAAGATTTTACTCTGTAATTGCTCGCTTTATTAATTGACTTATCTTTAATATTTACAGCTTTTTCTACAACTCTATTTTTTCCTTCAACAGCCTCTTGCTTAAAAGACATTTGCTCCATACTGCGTTCCATTCCACGTCTGCCTTGCGCCGCTGACTGAGCAGCAAATGTTAATTTGTCTCTGAAAATAAAAGCAGCTATCAAAATAGCATCTTTTACAGCAAGCACTCCCGTAATGCCACCAAAATCTTTTCTACTTGCCAACAGAATATTCGTAAGTCCTATATAGTAAGTCATTAAGATGGTTGTCGCGACAGTTATCGCAAAGAAAAATAAAATTTTACTCAACCAACTCATAAAGAGCCTTGAACCGTAGTTTGGGAGTATTGCAAACAAAAATATTATAGGTCCCATAAGTGCTAGACCAATAGTAAAAACATCCGAAGCTAAATTTATACTACTAAGAATCGTCATAATGATTATGTCTGGTATGCTTAAAATCATTAACAAGAAAATACTGCCAACCCATGATGACTCTGATATTTTAACCTCTTCTCTGAGTTCCTCAGTAATTTTAGCTCTTTCATCGGATCCTGGAGCTGCATTTAATATTCTTGGCTCGTATTTCTCTTGAATAACTTTAATGTCTTCATTATCAAAGCCTTCACTTCCGAAGTTCAAAATTCTCCAGATCTCAACAACAAAAGTTGTATAAAATTGATCAGCAATTTCCTTGTACTGATCTTCAACTTTAACTTCTGTGTAAGAGTTCTTAACAAGTTCTGCGTTTACACCATCTGTTATGTTTTTAAGACCATTCATGGAATTTGCAGGAGATTTCATGAACCAAAGGGCAAAAGTAATGATCGCCATGCCTTTCACAAAACCTTCAAAGGCCGTTGAGGCTCGTCCGTGAAATGTTATCAATATTAATAACGACAAGATAAAAACACCTCCCGCAATAGGAAAAAATCCATTCCAGAAGGTATTCTTAATAGGTTCAAACAACGTGTTGAACTCCTTTTCAATCAATTGATATAAATCGAATGAATAAGACTGTTCAATTAACCAGGCAATCATTTTGATGAACCCTTTATGAAACCCAAAAAACATATTAGCAATCTCACCCATGGGGTTCATATTCAAAAAATTGTCTTTTGAAGCATCCAGGACAAAATATTGGTTTTTATCCACCATATAAACTTTTGTGACGCTGGCTGCAGCATAACTTGTGAGCATAAGGAAACTGGTCATAAATGCTATAAACAAACCTTTTTGGCTGTGACGATACCAATTTTCATCTTGTATCCAACTAAGCAATTTCTTCATCGTCGTCACCGCCCTTAAGGTCTGGCCGAGTGTTAAAGGCTTTAAGGACATCCTCATAAACCAGTTCAATATTTACTAGCCCTACGTGATTGTTTAAGTCTTTCATGAGTACGTGATGATCTGGCATATTTCTGACCAGTTCAATATTTTCCTTTGTGTGTTCCAAATCTAGGAAACTAAGGGCTGACTTTGCTTGATCTTCGTCTGGTGTTCGGTAAACAAACTTGAGCCCTATAAGATTTCTTGCCTCATTACTATAGCTAGTAGCATTTTGGTCAATCAGATGGATACCAGTATTTAGAGTTCTCCCTTGTCGTAAAATTTCTTCTACTAACTGCTTGCCTTCTGCAATTCGTTCAAGGAACCATTTTTCATCGAATCCAATGAATTTGAAAATTGTTCTGTCAACAAAGGCAAAATTTCTGATGATTGAAATCAGTGAAATTGCTATGCCCATTGAGGCAATTTCTTCTTTGGTATAATCCTTTCTGTCCTTCTTCTGATCAGGTAACACAAGACCTTGAATTTGTAATACTGTGATTGGCTTGTTCATCGAAATTGTATTCTTTGTAACGCCATCTCCAAACAATAGAGATGAAATTTTCATAGCTCTTACATGTTTTAGATGCTTTTTCAACTTTCTAAACTCTGGGACTAATTCAGTATTTTCAGGATTCTCATGAGCTACATCACAATACTCAAAAGCCCTAGTCATACAAGGCATCTCATGATCACGTGCATAGGCACAAGATTCTGATATAGCAAGAGACATGTCATCATCAGCACTTACACCCATAAGATAACTAAGAATGGATGAGGCCGTCTGATAAGCTTCTTTCTTGGCAATTTCTTTAGCTTTACCCGTTTTCCCGGCGATGTCATACACCATAAATGGATCAAGAGCTCCCATAAATTCATCCGATCCATCAAGCTCAAGAGTCTCATAATATGGCTCTATCCAAGGCAACTCTAAATACCACGGTATATTTTCTCTTTTTGGATCTATTATCAAAGCCTTACCACCAAATAGGACAGTAAACAAAGCAAAAAGCTTCATCAGTAAAGACTTCCCACCACCTAAAGTCCCAATTGAGGCTATAGACGGAGATTTATCTAACTGTGAAGCTTTCCTAAGATCAACTGCAACAGGCTTGTTAAGGACGCCTGTGCTCCCTATAATGCCTCCAATTTCATCTCCAATCTGCTCCGTGGCATTAAACATATAACCTGCAATGGTTTCTGTAGGTAGTTTATGAACAAAATTATTGCTCAGCTGCCGCGAACCTGGAAGCATTTCGTAGAAAAAATCTAATTGATCTTCAATAGGATAATGAATTTCAGCATCAAACTTTTTCATATACTGTTTTAATTCCTCTTGTCTACTTCTTAATACAGTTGAGTCTTGTGCAGACACACAAAGAATAAACTTGCTGAATGTAAATGAAAACCCGTTTTCAGCCACTTCATTCTCAATTTTTCTACCTTCGTGTTCAGCCTTATAATAGGCATCAGGAACGTCTGTTACTTTTGATGTATGTTCAATTTGGGAATCTACTTTTTGCTTTTGGTTTCTTACTGCTGTTTTTGTTTTATCACTATCCAGGAGTTTAATTCTGATACACCACTCCACCTGAAAATCTAAAGTCTTCAGATAGTAAATCCATTCACCACCTGGAAACGGTAAATCATCAATAAAGGAAATCCCTGCAAATGATTGATAAGATGTACCTTTATCTGATTCAATTTCCAAGTATCTCTTATATGGATCTTGATGTATACGTCCATCAAATAAGGTCTGCATGTCCCGCTTTCGTGGAACAATAACTTTTTCGCCTCTTCTGATATGACTCTCAACACCTGGCCTCCAAGGAACTTCCTGTATTTGACCATTTTTATTGACCAGTTTCTTCGATCTTAAAACTGGGTCTCCTAAACCTCGTACAAAAGGTGTTCTGCTCAGCCATTCGCTATCATACTCGCTTACTTTCGCTACATATTGTTTGATTTTATTCAGAAGATCTTTTTCAGCTTCAAAGTATTCTTCTAATTGATTTAGCGGCAACTCGTCCGTTAGCCCAAATGCTTTAACAGCTTCAAAATAAACATCTTTAGCTAATACACTTATTTCTTTAAGTGCGCCCTTGCTAAGTAAAGATTTTCTCTTCAGCTTGATTAGAACATAGGTAATAATTTCATTGTCTTCATCTCCTCTAAGCTCTATAAAATAATCAGCTAGACCATCTACATATGATTTAGCCATTTCTTTTAAAGGCCCGTGAAATGTCTTTTTAAGGATTTCTGTATTCTGTTTAACACTGGTGCTGTAAGGTTTTCCTAACATAACCATTTCTTCCGAACACTCAGAGATGAGCTGAAGAAATGTATTTGCCTCTCGCCATATGCCTATTTTCTTTTCTTCGGAAATGAAGTTATAAACTTCACTTTTCAATTTATAGACGGCCCATGCGCCGTCTGTTGTGAACAGTAGATTTCCAGTAAAATGATCTAATGGGATCTGCATGGGCACCTCCTAGTTTTTTATTTCTATCAATGTGGCTTTCGAATCCGTTTCTTCAAAAACGCTTTTAGTATCCGTTATTCTTACATGTGCCACTTTTTTTAGCTTTTGTGTGACTCTCCGCTTTCTTCTTAACGGTTGTAAGTATTCATAATCTCTGGGGGTAAAGACGAGAAACTTGAACATATCTGCAAAATACTTGTAGGGCAGTTTACCATCGATTTTAACGGTTGATAAGAGTTTCATAATTCCGACAGGTAGCACAATGAAGAAAACTATTGGGTGCCCTAAATAGGGCACCTCTCTAATCAGATTTAATATTGGTATTTTGTTGATTACAATAACAATTAATTCTCCTATGGCATAATACGATACTACCTTTGGGCTTAATGGAATAAGTAATTTCCAACCTTCCAAATGGTATAGCATAGTCTCCATACTCCAAAACTTTGAGTATGTTTTAAGTATTGGCATAGAAACCTCCTAACTAAATAGGTTCATGATAAGTGTTCCTAAATCTTTTAGTTTATCAACGCCATCAAGAATGTATAGTATTATGGCAGCCACTACTATATATGCAATGAGTTCTGCCCAACTTTTTTTTGCTAAGGATTTTACGGCATTATATCCTATGATTACAAAAGCAATCATCATCAATATATCCATAGCATTTTCTTTAAAATTCTTTGCATAATTGATTTCAGCTGCCAAACCATAATAAGTAACTGCTAACGCATTAAACATTTTTACTCCTCCGTTTCTTCAATAACTTCTTTGTATTTTTCAAACTCCACACACTTGGATCCGACAAACTCCACTTTCCATTTTTCTTTTTTTACAAGCTTCATTTCAAAGTGCATCGGCATGCCAACCTCATTGTAAAAAGCTATGCAGTCTAGTTTTACCAGTGCTGTTTTTCCATCTGGTTTATAGACTCTACTGTTTTCAATGTTTCCATATTTGACTTTTCCCTTTAATCCCTCAAGTTTAAGGTCAGTAAAGTAACCCACATCATTGCTATTACCTTCAAAATACGCTTTCAGGAAAGACTCTGTATCTGTCATAATTTCTTCAGCGGGTTCACCTGTAATTTCTTTCAAGTTCAGATTCGTCCATGTTTCTTCAGCTTTACTTGATGTTGGAACAATTTGCGGTTGCTCGTTTATAAGATAAACGCCAGCAGAACCAAACACAGGTACTTCAAAGGTAACTGTGTCAAACTTTCTAACATCAGGGTCACCCTCTTTGGCTGCAATAAAATAAGAGCTCAGATATACTCTGGCTCTCACAACTGTTTGATCTTTGTTGATCCTTATTAATTTTTCAGGATAAACACCAACAACTTCCTGAAGATTTAATTTCGATGAAATCGCTAACTTCAAATCTAACGTTGAGTACTGACTCAAATCACGCTCAACGCCATCTAGTGTTAAGTAATCTTTTAAAAACTGCTCTGCAAAACTATAATAGCCTTGCTGATCCACATACTTGCTAGGATCCATAAAGAATTCATCAATCTTAGCAGCTTGTGCCTTAACCTCTCTTGCTTCTGGGTTGGTCAGATAAGTAATGCTCAAAACCATAAAAACAAGAATTAATCCTAAAAAAAGTGATCTTAAAGCCTTAAGTTTTACCGCTGGGTCTTTTGTTATTTTAGGCTCTTCAATTTTCTTTTTTCGACTAAAACTGAGCTTGGTACCGGATAATTTCACACCCATTCCCTTCTCCTTTCTAAATTATTTCAATCCTTTTGCGATTACTCTCTCTACCACCTCCTTCAACACTATTATCACAATGATCAGGATCGGAATCATCTCCACTGTCATCTTCATCGGCATCTTCTAATTCCTCTCCTTCTTCAAAATCTTCTTCAGGTTCTGGTTCTCCAATTTGATTGGTCAGCCAATCGTCATCTACTGCTTCCCCTTCTGTTGGATCAATAGATTCAAAATCGTCTTCGTAAATTGCTTTACGAACAGGTCTTTGCTTCACTTGACGTTCTTTATCTTCCTGATTTTTTCCTAAGTCATAAACTAGGCATTGGCCTTTTACATAGTTGCCAGGCTTAATATTTTCTTCTTGGAAGTAATATGCCTGAAAAATTTCAACTTCAGCACCAAGAGAGAACATAAAACGTCCTTGTATATCCGGGATTCTAGTTGCATCTGGCGTTCCCAAAATCATTATTGAGGGTTGAATATCTATCATCCGTCCACAAATTCTTGCTGAAAGGTTATTTTTAATTTGACCCTGTAAAACGTTAGAATCAGGTCTTTGTGTTCCAAGAATTAGGTGTACTCCTGTTGCTCTTGCTAATCGTGCTATTTTACTAATTTGATTATCCAATCGTTCAATCTGAGCAACTTCGGCTTTAGTTGATGCACCTGAAAGCATTTCTGCAATTTCATCTACGATAACAATTATTCTGCACAGTTCCTCTTCTGGATACATCTTATTAAACTTGGCAATTTTTTTGATGTTCTTTCCTTTCTTTTGTTTAAATAAATCCAAGCGTGCTTCATACTCTAAAATAACCTTTTCAAGTACTTGTATTGCTCGTTCTCTTTCAAAAACAACTTCATGAAAATCAGAAAACATATCTAGCTCAATTCCGCCTTTAAAATCAAACGGAATAATCAAAGCTCCTTTTTTTATTAGTTGCCAAGTTAAACAATTTGATAGCACTGATTTTCCAAAGTTCGTAACGCCACCAATTAGTACGTGAGGCAGTTTATTTAAGTCAAGTGTAACCTTTCCAAGTAAACCTTCCCCTAAAACTAAAACACCCTCTTCTTCATTAATATTGCTGTCATTCCAACTATAAGTTTCTTCAAGATCATCTTTTAGATCCAGTGTGTATAGTTTATAAATTTGCTTGTCTTTCTTTTCCTGCTCAATCTTAACTACAAGTCTATTTAAAACATTTTCCATAAGGAATTTAACCGCTTGCCAGTTTGTAATTTCTGTACCAGTGGACCTAAACTTGAGAACCTCAACATCTTTCCCATTAATTTGCTTAACTTCAGTGTCTAAATACTGAGGGTAATTTTTAATAGACTCTTTTTTACCAAAGTGGTTTATTTCTCTTGACCCTTTACCTACCAAGCCTATTTTTTCAAATACCTGATCGTACTCAATTTCCTTCATATATTTTTCATCTAGCTCTTTTTTATACTCTGGAGATACCGTCACCATTTTAACTACATTTAGATTGTTTCCGCTATTTGTCAGCTGATAAAGAGGCTCATCAAAGGCAGCTTCTAAATCTGCCCGCTTTGACTCCCATACTTGGAGAGGCTGACCATTTGTTTTGAAGAGTCGGACAGTAATATTGGCATTGGGTTTGTGGCAACCAATCAACTCTGGCGTAACGGTAAGTCTGCGTTTAGTTCCAAACTCATCAACTACATATTTTTCAAGTTGCTTTACCATGCCAATCAGTTGAAACTTGTCAGTAAACTGTCTTGCTTCCTCAAATTTCTTGTCTCCAACTGCCATCAAATAGCCGTATGGTATTAGAGCCACTGCTAAAAATCTGTAAGTTTTAACGGAAGCGATTATATTCTGAAATCCTTTTCTATTTAAAACTTCATTAACCTGGCTTTTTTTCACTAAAAAAGCAGCTATCTCAGGCGCTTTCCACCAGATAGCTGCTATTGATCCGACAACAAACGCCAAGATCATCATTCTCTTTTTTAGTTCTTTTTTACTAATGTGTCGAAACTCCATGAAGTATTTGAGCGAATACTTGAAAGTCTCAGCAGACTTCTTGCCTAGCGATTGACCAGCTGAGCCAATCTCATTTATGGCGCTGTTTATGCTTTTTTCTAGTTCATTCATTTGGTCACTCCTTTTGCAATAATTAGCTTGCTATAAAATGACATTCCTCCACCAATTTTCCCGTTTAATTGTGTGCCTTTTTCAAACAAATTGACCTTAATTCCACAATCGCAATTTCTTATATGGATTGCTCCAATATTATCATCCGATATCAGTCCCCTTTTGACTCCATTATTTAATTGCATTTGTCTTGCTACTTCTTTACTCAACATTTTCTGCATCTCCTTTTCTACGATCAGGGCTATTCCCCCATAATTGCTATTGGCAAGCACTTCTGAAATAGCTCACTCATTTTTATATCGTTCTGCTTCGCTAAATCAACAGCTAATACACAGACGTTTCCAGGTTGACTTGCACCAATTTCTTCTGAAAAATACTCAAGTATATGAAAGTACTCTCTATTTTCATAGCAATAATCGGGATGTGATGTGTTCCCATTTACTTCTTCAAGAGCTTCTTGTCTCCCTGCACCATCCCACGCCTTAATATAACGACCCGCTATTTTAAATCGTGCATTCACACTCCCCATGTTCGACCCTATAGCAGAACGCCAACTTGATCTTTGCCATGTATAATCTCGCTCCTCTTCATCGCACAAGATTTTAAAAACTTCGTCAGTCACTTCATAGACTCTCATTTCTTTTCTACTGTATCCAAGGCCTATCCATGTACACTTTGGTTTAATATTAAGTCTATTAAACTCATCTTCAGGATTTCCCCACACTAATATTTCAACCATTATTTGCCACCTTTCTCACAAACGTAATTGTCATATGCCCTATTAAGTTCGTCTTTAATTTCATCGTGCTCAAGAGGACGTCCACATTTGCATACATATTTTTTAATAGAAGCATCATATTTCCAATGACGGTAGTCTCCACATCCTGGACAGATTAATGGGGAACCAATATCATCTAAATTATCAACTTTCTCAATATCTTCTTTCTCCACCATTCTCTTTTCACTCTCCTATTCCTAATTCATTTGACTTAAAGTCACTTATGACTTCAGTAATAATCAATTGATCATTATCATTCCTTAATTCAATCCCATACCTTTTTAAATATTTAATCATACTACCTGTTGTCCATCGTTTTAAGAAAGAGTCAATTGTAAGCATTCTTTCGTCAAATGTTAATGCCGAGCTCTTATAATTTCGGCTCGACTTTCTTACGATTTTTAGGGCTTCCCGTTTACCAAATGTGATTACCCCCACTTTATTTCTGAAGCTATCTAACTGATTTGTATCCTTGAGTTTCTCGTATAGCTCAACTGGCATAACATAATAGTTATAGTCACCAGAAAAATTGTGACCATTTTTAGACTTAAAATCTAGTTCTGTTACTTTAATTTCATAGCAGATTATTTCAGGTAAAATTGTGTTCTTAAAATCAATGGTCACAAAATCAACTATTCCATCTTTGGCAGAAGATCCAATTTCTACTTCAAGGCAAAAACGTCTGCATTCTTCTATAGCTCTCTTAATTAGTTTCTTCTCAGCAATTTGAGTCATTTCACTCTTAGCCATGGCAATTATCTCCATTCGATTCTAATTTTGATTTAAAGAAGCTGCCTTATAACAAATGTAGCTTCTAAAAATTTTCAGTCTTTTTCATAATACTTCATACTATTTCGATCATATTTGACTCCACCGCCAATATGCTCAACTAGCAAACTCAGTCCGATTTCATCTGTACTGTCACCATGGCTATAACACGCATTATTAGCAAGTCTGTAGCTTTCAATATCAAGAATCAGTTCTGATAGAGCACTTTTAGTTTTTGTAAGTAGAACCGATGCATGCATCCAATCTCCATTTGAATAATGCTCAGTTTCATAAAAAAGCCATTTTTCGGATAGGTTATTAAGAAGCTCAACAACATCCCCTCCACAAAGGTCACCTTTATATAAATTTTTAGTAGAATTACATTTCGGACATATTGGAATTGTTGGTAATTCTGATGTTAACGCCATTTCCACGTTATTGCATTTGGGACACATCAAATTCTTAATTTTGATTCCTGAATTCATACTAAACCTCCTTAGCTCAAACTTAATTGTAAACGCTCGTTATATTCATCAATTGCCTTATGATATTCCCATGCCTTTATCTCATTGAATCCTTCTGGAATCCTTTCTTCGTTTATCTTAATGCCGTTATTATTAACTTGATAGTAGCCATATAATTGATTATCAATCTTTACAATATTACTGCTCATCTCGCCAGTATACGTCGGCAAATAGTTCCACATTTGAGGACGCCTTGGTCTATCGATATTTTTCTCAGCCATCAGTTCTCTCCATCTTTTGCTCTCTTTTGAATTTCTTTTAAAGTCTGTACTACTGCCTTTCATTAAACTTGCTTCAAATCGTTTAATATCGTCTTCTGATAGTCTGACACGCAGGCGATCTGTAACCGCAGCGTACTCATTAGATTCGATTTCTAACTCTTCTGATATCTGTCTAAATGCCTCTCGTAATAATTTTTCGTTTTTCTCGAAAAGCTCATATGCTTCAATGACCTTTTTGTTGCTAATTTTGAAGTACATTTCCATCTTCGTTCCTCCTCAAAAATTATCAAAATTAAAGAGAAGCTGCACCTATAAGGATGTAGCTTCTCTTACACTAATTATTTATTTCTAATTTTTTTGAACCCTTTTTCGAACTTCTGAACGCCAACGTCTGAAATTATTAATGTACTCCCAAATAATTTGAAATCTACACCCTCAATAAAAGCTTCAGGAAAAGAATTTTTCCCTCTCACTATTCTTGAAATATATTCATAGCTGACTCCAAATGTTTCACCAACAGTTCTTGAATCATAAATTCGATCGAAAACATTGTCTTTAGCCAATTAATATCACCCCGCAATCAGAAGACCAATATCAACCAAAGCAATTACAATCAGGCAGATATAAAATGCTACAAATAAATAATTTTTGCTCTTCCATTTTTCAGTTACATGACGACCCGAAAACCAAATCATAAAGAACATTGGTGCAAGTGCTGCTGATAATACTATTTTCATAATAAACGTGGTATAATGAGTAAAAGGTTAGGGGGTTTCCCCCCCTGTCCCTATTGGAAAGACTTGATTATTGCGATTATCCCCTGTGCGACTGTAACGACTAGGGCTAGCATTTCAAGTCTTTCTTTTATTTTGCCTTCTTTTGAAGGCTTTCTTTTACTCTTAGCCACGTGTTCACCTCCTTCATGTCTTAATAATATCATTGCTATGATATCACGTCAATGATATTTTATATTTTTTCTATATTTTCTTTATTTGTGTGAACACTGGTCTTGGATCATTTTAAAATTCTGTCTGACATATCTAACCATTTATTAATGCTGAATACAAATACTACTCCATCACTTTCAGCTACATCAACTAAAGAACTTGCAAACCATTCTAATTTGAGAACTTTGCTTTCTTCGGTATTTTGTTCCATTTCACCATTCTTATTACAACCAATGTGCATATTAGCTACAATGTCGTTCATCTTAAATATTTCAACATGTTTCGATATCTCTGGTTCCCCTCTTTTCTCAATATCACTTACCGCCTCTTTAATTATTTTCTTTAACAATTCACTTCTTAACATTTTAAATACGCCGCCTTTATTTTGATGTTCAGTAATAATACCGAGTTGATTAAAAGCTTCTATTTCCGACGAATTTATTTCAAGAGTACTATGGAGTTTTCTTTCCCTCTTAAGCATTTGATTAACAAAGTCGTTCACATCCCTGTCATCAACACAAATTAGCTTCATACTTTTTTCACCTCTCACATTATCGTTCCAGCCTTCAGCATCTCCGGTTCCCTCCGATGCCTATGGCCTCCACTCGCATGCTCGCGGGTTTAGAGGACGGTGTACCGAATCCGACTTCGTCAGATCCGTTCCACCTAGCATTTTAAGTCGTTGATTCCTCGTCCGTGTAATTTCGCTGCGCTCAAACCCACATCCTCAAAATACAACAACATAAAATCCACCTCTAAACTCAGGTCGCAATCACTATTTTTTATCCTATTTTATGGTTAATGGCTACACCTATTTGAAATACAACAGTACAGTACATGTTTGTACTGTACAAACATATATACATATTAGGCGTTTTTATATTTACATACACACACAGTTCAAAGAGATGAGCTATATTTGTATATATCTATGCATATACTTAAGAATATTCATTAAGTAATATTTAAGTCTATATTTTCGTTTGCCAGTAAATATTGCTAGAACGTTTATATTTGTACATGTGTTTGCACATATCAATTTTGTGTAGTCAAATCGACAATTCCTAGCCTAGTTTTTCCTGTAGCAGACTTCAATACAATTCCAAATGGATCCTTAACGAGATCTTTATAGAGACATATCCAGTACTTGTTTTTATCCTTTGATGATTCATCAATTACTTTCAAAAATCTCCTCATGGAGAGTTCATTCTCACATACTATGATTACATCCGGCTTAGTTTGATAATTTTCATGAAATTCATTTGACTCATAGTATTGATCATATCTAATGATTTTATCTTTGATTTGTCTTATATCTTCGTATCCTGAATCATACTCAAGAAATAGTGTTTCAAGATACTTAACATCTCTGATTTCAAGCAGCAGCTCTAACTCTGAATCCATGCTGATTTCTTGTATTAACTTATGAAATTCAAAACTTCGCCTACCGCTTCTCTTTTCTCCCCAAAACTTTCTCAGCTCTATGTCTTTCCTACGGCATGTAGCTTCTTCTATAGCGAGTCTTATTTCAGTGATAGCTAAAGTGTGTTGCGTTTTCTCTGGAGCTACAGCATTATCCTTTTGTAGCCATGGAAATTCACGCCTCGTCATGTCATTGGCCATGGCTAAATAGAATGCCCCCATTGAATCTAAAAAATACATTCCTTCAGCTGATCCAGAGCTGACCATAGCAAATTTCCTAAAAACGAAGTTATTCACATACAAGTCAGCTAAGATTTGTTGTGTCCACCTTTGCGAAATGCCCAAATGCCTCTGTAGCTGCGATACTTTGGCAATTCGCATATCATAAAGAAATCTTAGTATTTGGTCTTTTGTTATGCTCATTTGATATTTTGAGATAAACTCATACGGATCACCTTTAACCTCTTTCCGTTCCAGTCTACGTCTGCCTTTTTTTGCTTTGTCACTCATACGTTCCTCCCGTGTGTTGTGGATTGTTTGGGCTCAGAGATGCCCCTCGGCCTGTGGACTACTTGGTTTGTGGACTGAGCCCCTTCGGGTCTGCATCCCACAAGCCCAAGTGGGCCCACAGGCTTCCTGCTACTAGAACCCTCTAGGGGCAAGGTTGTGGACTGAGTCCCCTTTGGGTCCTGCATTCCACAACCCCTTTTCAGAAGGTATCCCCTGCGGGGATGTTTGGAGTGCCCACCAGATAGTACCATATGTATTCCAGAACGCCCCGTTCCAAACTCCCTCGTTTCAATCGTTTTCGGCTTTTCAATTTTAATTTTTATAATTCCTTGTGGTACAAATTTGATTACTTTACCTTTTTTTGACTCATTTTGTGGTACAAACTTGAAGGTTTTGCACGTTCCCAACTCACTCTGTGGTACAAATTTGATTATTTCACCTTTAATTGACTCCTGTTGTGGTACAAGTCTGTGAATTTGTGGTACAAAATCTCTGTTGCATGGACTTTCAAGCTCACTTTGTGGTACAAAATCAATAATTACCCCTTTTTCAAAGTCCGTTTGTGGTACAAAGTACTGGAGAATAGTCTTGGCTTTGCAGCCTAATCCCTCTGTACGCATTTGTATTTCATCTGTAGTACCGTTTTTAATCTTCTGTATTACGTCTTTTAACGATCGTAAGGGGATGTTCGTAACTTCAGATAACTGCTTTTGTGACCCTATCCACAGTCCTTCAGGCTGAAGCTTCATAAAGTCAACTAAATCTTGGAGTCTTTCATCATAATGTACACGTTCTCGTTCTTCTCTTGGCTTAGGCGGAGTAATAATTCTACCGTAACAACCATAATTGACTTCTAAGCCACTAAAGTTCTTGAGCATATTAAGTGGTAGCCTGGTATCTTCTGGCCGTTTATAGACACTGTTAAGAGTTCTCTTCAACTCATTGACACTTAACGGAGGCTCATTTCTCTGATTCCATTCAACTAGCTTCTCAAAAGTATCATTTTTTGAGCTTCCATCACTTCTGTATATTACCGATAGCATGTAACTGGCATCATTTCGTATACCCGAGCTAACACCTTTTAGGATTTCTTCAAATGCTTTTGACTTAATTAATTGATCTGGTTTTGCAGATCCATATACCTGTGTTTCTCTATCTGCTTTTAACTTTTTCTTAGCCCAATAGTACATTTTTAAAAATGAGACTCGGGCCCATGGTTGATAAATCTCAATTTTCCTAGGTATTCTAAAATAATGGCTTGGACTAGTACAACTTTCATCTGCTCTACTGGTAATCGTCATAGCTTTGGCTATTTTTTTATACCGCTCCCGATTTCCTTTTGTCGCCTTGACTGGTTTATCAAAGACATACCAAAAGTGAAGCCCTTTAGTTGTTTTATTCACAAGGGTAGGGGTCGCACGTCCAGGAAACTTCATGCGTCCTAATGCCTCATTTACGTCTTGTGTATCATCCACATCTACGACAACCGCATTTATAATTTCTAACATTACCTCACTGCGTTCTCTTCTAGATATAAATTGATTCGGCGTTATAAATATTCCATTTTGGTCTTCTACATACGTTTTAAGTGTTTCATAAGTTCTGACACCAATATGCTTCTCTATGACTTTAGAATGCGGTCCTGCTGTCGTTCCAACAAATGTCCAAGCAAAGTCTTTATCTTCTCTGCAGTGATCTTCCGATCTATCTTCACGCGTTTTTGCCTTCTCGGTTAAAGACCTACCATATAGAAGCCTTAAAAACGACATTGCCTCTTCAGTAGGATCATATTTAAATTGAATTGCTTCCATAGTCTTTTCCTCCTTGTCTTTATGACCTAAAAGAAACCTCTAAATACTTTAGTTGTTTCCTTTAAGGCATAAGAAAAGAGACGACCTGAAGGCCATCTCTTTTCTTGATTAATTTACTTTTTGATTATCCATTGCTTATTACTGCCAAGCTCATTTAAATCAATCTGAGCCTCTCTGAAACTGTCTCTCCATACAACTCTGCTATATCCTTTTTCTTTTGCACTGCCAGGCTTTCTGTAAAATGTTTTAAATTGCTTTTGACCAATTCCACTTCTTATAAAATACTCCCAACCTCTTTCATCTATGAAGGTTACTACGAACGAACATTTTGAAACTAGCTCGCCCATGAAATCTTGAGTTCCATCACACACACGTTCTTTAAAATCAACTGATAGCGCTGGGCACATGCAGCATGGGTTCCTTCTTATCTCCATACCATCACCTCCGAACTGAGTTAAGCATATTATTAACTGCATCTAGGCTTACTTCATCTGTATTTTCAACTTCTTGTTCAATACTTACCACTTCCATTTTAGTCTTTTTAGGATTTCCAACTTTCGTGGTTCCTACAGGCTGCCTTTCTGCAATTCCCTCAACTTCATTAAAATAGGAGTAGTAAAACTGAACCGCTCTGCAGATCGTTTCATTCGCATTCTCTTGATCATTCACCCAGCAAAGGGCTTCATGGCTTAAATAAGCCTTATTAGGTCTAAGGCTATGACTTTCACCCATTACTAATTTTTTCCCTGGTCCTTTTCGTCCCATCAGCTTACCTCAATAACATCCTCATCTGAATCTTCAGTTACACCTGCAGTTTCGATTCGCTTTGTTTCTAAATATTTTGCGTATGCAACAATAAGGTACCCTTTTGCATCGTCAAAGAGTGGATCCGTTGAAATCAAACCAGGTACTTCACTGATTATGTTCTTTATGGCTGCATCACCTAAAATAGACTCAATGTAGCCAGTAGTTCCACCAGTATAGAACACTGCACTGAGCTCTGAAACTGAAACGTTATACGCTCTTAATGTTTCAAGGAGCATAGTCCTGAACTTGTTTAGGAATGCACGATAAGCCTCTTCAGCGATTTCCTTTAACTCTATAATTTTGCCTTTATACTTAATTTTAGCTCCTGATAATACCAGTCCCTCAAGCTTAATTTTGTCTGGCATATAGCCATATTCTTCTTTTAGTCTTCTTGAAATGTTATCTAGTACCCATTCAGATCCAATCTCAAGACCGATAAACCCTTTTGAATCATAGGTGCCATCTTCTTTAAAAACTGCTATATCTGAGCTGCTAGAACCAATGTTTATGACCATAATAGGTCCTTCGCTTAAGTAAGTGTCTAGACGCGGATCCTTAACCAATTTTCCTTTTTCTAGACTCATCCTGTTTCCCAAAAGAGAAGAAGTTCCTTCAGCTGTTTTTTCAACTTCTTTTATTTTGACTTCTATGGTGTATCCCTTAAATTCTTTTGCCATAAACTCTAGCTTGTAGCGTTTTCCAATGACAGATTTAATAAAACCATCTAAGTTGCTATCGTTATCGTCAAAATACTCTTCAATTGGTAACCCTGTGCCCATGTACGCTTCTAGTTGATCATTATTGGAAACTCCTTGCTTATATGCTAAAAGACCTATACTACCCAACATTTTTACTTTTTCAAACAGCAGCATATCAGGAGCAAATTTCTTAATTCCCGAAGTTGAATAGATAAGATCCCCGCTATGATTTTTTACAGCCATAGCACCAGTGAAAAATCTACCTAACAGTTTTCCGTCTTCATAAAGCATAAAATCCATTTGATTTTCTGGTAACTCATTCTGGTTCTCCATTTGTCTTAAGTCATATCCCTTTGAAACTGCATTTATAGAAACTACTTTTCTCTCTTCAATCTTAGCCTTAGTATAAAGCCTACCGTTGTCGTAGCCGATGATTATTGATTGCATAATATACCCTCCTAAATAGTCATTTTTAATTGGTTTTCTGATTCAAATTTAATTTGAGCTATACGAAGATCTAAAATTTTGATTTCCTCATTCTCTCGCTGAATTCTATTTCGCTTCTCTTGTTTTATTTGCTTTAGCTTTGCAACATCATTGATATGGTCATATTTCATGACTTTCTCCCTTTTGAAAGTTTTTTCTTCCTCGCAAGCTCAAAGCTCTTACTCTTCTCACATTTCAACTTTGCCCGGCAACACCAATTTTGTATGTCTGAACACCAACCCTCTTTGTTGCTATCACAGGAAAAACAACAACTTCCATCATCCTGCTTATCACTTCTTACTTGATTGCAATCGACTAAGTCTGTCAGGCCTAAATTACTTTTCAATCAGATCACTGCCTTTCTATCAATCTATTTGCTACAGCTATTTGCACAATAAAAAGCAGCCATGGTTTGGCTGCTTTATAAGGCTATTATTTTGATTAAGATAACTACTAAAACCAGTTTGCCGTTTCTCTAATTCTTACTTTTAGACCTTCTAGTGGTAAATTCTTGTTACCTACAATGTAGTAATCACCATCAGAATATTCAACACTAGATATTTCCCATTTTACCTTTTCGTCTGTGTTGTCATAATATAGATACTCTATTTTTGAACCACATGTATACTCTCTGGTTCCAGAAACTGTTTCATACCGATCCCTTGCGTTTCGGAATAAAGTGCTTGTCTCAATAACATTCCTGCTTAAGTAATTAAGGATATCACTATATCTATCCAACTGATCTGCAGCTGATCTCATTTCGCTTCTCAACAACTGATCTTCCGGATTTTCATTGTCGTAATCAAGCCCGCTTAAGTCCTCATATGTTGGATATTCTATTTCTTTCATGAGTGCTTTTATATCTGAATTGATTTCTTTCATTTTTTCAAACGCTTTAGATATATGCATATTAGCCTCCCTTTTAACATTACACCGTATAATTAATCTCTTAAAAAACCCGCACATACTTTTTTTCAATTAAAAAATCCCCCAAAATTATTATTGGGGGATTCACTTATATTATTCAATTTAGTCTCAACATGTTCTAATAAAATTGTTCACAGGTTTATATCTTCAATTTGGTACAGACCCCTAGAGGGACGCGTTTTGTTTCGATTTTTGGTAACACTCGTTATCTTAATAAATTTATTTCTACGCATCTCTACTATAAATCATTTTTTTATATGAATCAATACAAATCTTAAAACAGCTTACCTAGTCACAAATATTCTATTGGCATAGGCACTTGCATGAATTTGCTTTACTAGCGTAATCGCATCGATTTTTTTAACTAGAATTACATTGTACCCTTAACTACTAATTACACGCTAATTGTTTTCACTACCCATTAAGATACTTTCTGATGTTTTTCCCATCATAACCTCCTAATTTTGGACAGAATCCTAGAGGGACGCGTTTTGTTTCGATTTTTACTAACACTCTTATAGAATATTGATTGATTTTCTCTTTTTATTTATCTGGCATTTCTGGTATCTGTAGTTACCTGGACTTAAATTAAGTTTCAACCTAATCTCTAAATCCGAGTATCCTTTATTCATCAATTTATAAATTTCCGTTTGCTGATCCGAAAGTTTCGACTCAACAATCTTTGCCTTCACCTTCTCAGCATTTTTCTTTAGCTGTTCAGCATCACAAGACTCATCTAGATTGATTCTAGAGACATTCTTATAGAGAAGTTTAACTCTTTCATGTACACGCTCCACAGTATTATATGCGGCGCTTGCCGATATGCCTAATGCCTTACCAATTTCACGATATGTAAGGTAAGTTCTCAAATGAAGAACTTTGACTTCATCGTAAGATATGACTTCCCACTTAAGCAACTTTTCAAGGGCCTCTTGCTGATATTGCCCGCCTTTTTCTTGAAGTGCTTTCTTAGAGCAGATATGCCTAGTTTCCTTAAGAGACGATCTAATCTCTGAAGCATATTCAATAGCTGCGATATCTTGAGCGCTTAGTTTCTCTTTATTCTTCTTTTCCTGAATGTACTTGGTGATTTCTGACTCTTCTCTTTGAGCTAATAAGCCCATGAAAAGCCAGGTATCTTTAATATCAAAAGTCGCATTTTCAACACTTAGCTCCATCTATAGCCCTCCTTGTCAAATTCATATTTCAAAATTGACTCAAATATGCTATAATGAAGCATGAGATTTTTCATATCTGAGTGAATTGAGCCTTCTGGTCGCCAAACGAGGGGCTCTTTTCTTTTGCTTATTTTTTGAAGTTTCTTCTTTTTGGATCATCTTAAGTACAGCCTTAATTTCAACGTTTTCCTTATTCAATGACTCATATTCAAAATACACATCTCTCTTTAATGCTTCAATTCCAGTACGTGCAGTTAAATCTTCTTCTTTTATCAAGTCTAATTCTAAATTGCTGAGATCTTCTCGAAGTTGCTTTGCTTCAAGTTGATTATCCTCTAACCTTGCACTTAAAATTTCATTTACGAAAATCATCAATTTCCCTCCTGTAAATTTACTTTGCTTAAATCGATGCTATTTGACTTGAGCTTAGATGCCATGCAGCTAATATTAATTGGCTTAAGATCTTTCATAGCTTCATCAAGTTCTTCAATACTATGAATTCCGTGAGCAGCGAGTAATTTCCACATGTTTTCTTCTCTTGTTTTCTCTGATTGCAAAGAAATCACCTCATCATATTTTTGTCTTGTCATTTGCTGTGTCAAAAAACTCTGTCCAGGAAACGCCGAAAACTTCTGCAATTTTCTGAGCTGTTTTAATACCAGGCTTAGACCCTTTCTCAATTTTTCCAATTAAAGTTCTATCAACTCCGACAAGCTGAGATAAAGCCTCTTGTGTTAGTTTTTTTTCAACCCTCATTTTTTTCAAATTTAGCATAGTATCACCCCTTGCGATATTATAATTCTCATTATTTTTATTATGTGAATTATTTTCTCTTATTGCACTTAGAATATCAGAATATAATTCTCTAGTCAACAATTAATGTGAAATTTTTTCACATTAATTGTTATACCACTTTTTGTATCCTAAAATAGATATATTGAGGTGAGTTGATGAGTATTTCCAATAGATTACGCGAACTTAGAATAAGTAAGAAATTAACACAATCAGATGTTGCAAATAAACTTGGTGTTGAAAGATCGACTTATGGCAAATATGAAACTGGCAATTCTTCAGCCGATGTAGAGACTTTGAAAAAAATTGCAGAAATTTACCAAGTTAGTTTGGGGGATATAGTTGGGTATTCCGAACCAGAGTGGTTTCACCGCCTAGACGGCTATTTAGAATTAACTGATGAAGATAGAGAAAATGTAGAAAAATATATTGAATTCCTTAAAACTAAGTATTCAAAATAATATTCCACTTCACTGGTACCTACTTAAATATTAGGTACCATTTTACTTTCTAAAAGTATCCACCACATTTATAAATAGAGGTGCCCAAATGAATTTAAAAGCAGCACTATACGTTCGTGTAAGCACGAGCCATCAAATTGACAAAGACTCTTTACCATTTCAAAGAAAAGAGTTAGAAAATTATTCAAAATACCTACTAGGAATTGATGACTTTGAAATATTTGA
Organism: uncultured Peptostreptococcaceae bacterium; assembly: GCA_964404895.1. Taxonomy (GTDB): domain Bacteria; phylum Bacillota; class Clostridia; order Peptostreptococcales; family Acidaminobacteraceae; genus JBGSUZ01. Next base: position 620,937 of record CAYOLV010000002.1, read on the forward strand.
AGATGCAGGATATTCAGCAAAAAATACTGATCGGCCTAAGTATCAGGAAATGATGACTCGGATCCGTGCAAAAGAATTCTCTCATATGCTCGTATGGAAGATTGACAGAATTTCTAGAAATCTAAAAGACTTCACCGAAATGTATGATGAGCTAAAAAGTAGTGGCATCATTTTTATATCAAAAAATGAACAGTTTGATACTTCCTCGGCCATGGGCGAGGCAATGCTCAAAATTATTCTAGTATTTGCGGAGCTTGAACGAAAATTAACTGCAGAACGGGTTTTTTCAATTATGCTTTCTAGGGCAGAAAAAGGTCTCTGGAATGGATCTACCGTACCGTTAGGCTATGACTGGTCAACAGAACTGAAATACCCTGTTATAAATGAAACTGAAGCTTCTCTTGTTAAGCGTATTTACAATTTATATGAAGAACTTAACTCAACAGTCCAAATAGCTCATAAATTTAATAATGAACATGTTCAAACAAAGCGTTCTGGCCGCTGGAGTGCAAAGACTATTAATGACGTACTCAGGAATCCTTTCTATATTGGTACGTACAGATACAATATTAAGAAATCTAACACCAAACGCTTTAAAGATAAAAGTGAATGGATTGTAATTGAAAATAATCATCCTGGTATTATTGAGAAGGATCAGTTTGAGAGAGTTAATGCTGCGCTTACCGCAAATTTTAGAGGTGATTCAAAGATTCAACGTTCTAATAACAATATTCATATATTGGGAAAGCTTTTGTATTGTAAAAAATGTAATTCAATGCTTATAGCTGGGTTAGATAGCGCTCGAAGCGATGGCTATCGTCCTTCTCGTTATACATGCGCTGGAAACTTATATTATGATAACTTAACTAGCTGTAATAATTATGTAAGTGATATTACACTACTTCCATTCATTCTGAATTACATATCCAATTTTTCAATTCTGCAAAATGTAATTGATCAAAGTTATTCACTTCCAAAGATTGAGAAAGAACTATTACAGGGATCTATATTTAAAGATGTAATTGGAATTGAGAAGAAAGGTCTTGAACAGACTTATATTGCTTTTGCAGTAGGATTTGAACAATCTGATTTTGAAGGCAAATCAATTGAGGTATCTCTCACACAAGAATCCGTTGAACTGTCACGTTTACAAAAGGATAAGCAGAAATTTGAAAAAGCATTAGTGCGGCTCGATGATCTTTATTTATTCTCTGAAGAGTCTATGTCTGAGAAGGACTACTTATTTAAAAAGAGAGACTTGAGACAAAATATAGAGCGAATTAATCAAGAGCTTGGTGCCATTAATAAAGCAAGCAATGACAGGACTATGGTCAAAGACACGAGCTTTCTCAAGAAAGCGAGTAACTTCATTATCCTAAAAGAACTATCAGGCAAAAAGAAAATTGACTACAGGCTATTCTTACAAACTGTGGATCACGATCTTATTCAAGACTTCATTCGTTCTGTTGTTGAAAAAATAGTAATTTCTGAAAAAAGGATAGACTCTATAACTTTCAAAAATGGAATTGTTCATGAGTTTGCTTATAAGGAAGACACAGCTTGCATTAACAAGCCGAAGCAGAAATTCAGGTATCGTGAATATGAAGATCAAGTTAAAGTGTACTTATCAGAAAATGGCTATGTGACCAGAAAAGAAATTGAGATTCTTACTGGTTTAAAAAGAACAACTGTAAATGCACTTTTGAATGAATTGATTACTGAAGGAACTGTAGCAGTTAGTGGTAGCTCCGTGGCTATTAGATACTCGTTAAAAGACCCCAACTCTTAGGTGAGTTGGGGTCTTTATTTAGGTCCGAACAACCGTTAATAATAATTGCTTGATAAATTTAATATGCACAATACGAGATAATAATATTATACATGGTCACCAATATAATAAATAATTATTTTTCCATCTTCTACAGTAGCATCGCCTGTATGAAAATAAAGACGATCTTGATTCTCTTTATCGTATTTTTTAAATTTAGTATGCATTTCACAACATAATTTAACTTCTTTATTATGTACATTCATATAACACACTTCCAACTTACTCAGATTCTTTCTGCTGGATTGTGGCGAACACAGAATTCCACATTTATTGTAAAATTCTTTCCCAAGTATCGTATAACCCTGTTTTAAGTATTCTGGTATTAATTTTGGCATTTCCACATTCAGCTTGTCTAAATGATTAATTATTTCATGCTTCCTGTTATAAAAAGGGATGTTCAACGTTTTTAGAGTTTTATTAGCATTTGGATGAATAATAAGATTCAAAAATAGCTTTTTTGAACCATCTATCAGACTTTCTATTGAATCGGTATTATGAAGCATTTTAACATAAAAAGAATAATGATCTTCATCACATTTTACAATCCTGAGACTTCTATTTCTTGAAAAAAGGTCAATAATATTTTTCTTAAAAGCTATATCAAACTCAGTTGCTTCTGTTTTAATTTTAGAATCAATTAAATCAATTTCGGAAATATAACTTTCCTGATTTACGAATTTTACACGTTCAATTACCTTCATCAACCTCATTTTAACTTCAATTGTCTTTGAAGAACAGTTCTCACGGCTGTAGACCCATGATTGAAACGGCTCATCCTCATACAGGCGCTCAGTGAATGTAACTTTGCTGTTATAACTATGTGTACGCATTTGGATACGATCTAAATTTTCAACTTTATTTTCCAGTTCTAGTTCGTTCTCTAAAATATGTATCATAAAATCGTTTGAAAGATAATTATTTATTTCCATGTCTAGACATCCTTATTCTTCTTAATCTAGCTAGTTCTCTTAAATCAACTTGTTCTTGTTCAAGGAAATCTTTTGGCCATTCGCTCATTTCAGCATTTTCGTTAAGCAAAATTTTATGTACTTCGGATTCTCCTCTAGTCTGATTAATAGTAAAAAAGTTGATTATTATGTCTTCAGTCGAAAGAAAATTATCTTCTTTAAGTGAAGATATCCTTACTCCGTTTATAACGTGTTCACTATGAGTTTCTAATATTACTTGTATCCCACTTGACGCAATTACTGCAAGAAACTCACCAATTCTAGTCTGAGCAGAAGGATGTAGATGTGCTTCAGGATTCTCTACAATTAGAATACTTCCAAATTCTGCAATTAATCCACTTACAATTATTGGCAATACATAACTTACACCAAATCCTAGATTATTTGGATTTAAAAAATCTGTTCCAATTGAACCTCGACATAGACCTAATGTAACTATGTTTAACTGTTCAAGTAGCTCGGCCCGTAATTTAGTGTCTGGTAAAATATAATCGAGCCAATATTCAGTTTGATTTGTTAATCCTTCAATATTAGAACGTTCACCCTGTATTCTTTTTTTTAGATAAACACTTTTTTTATCATTGTTAACTAATGCTTGACCAGTGTACTCACCATGATATCCAGTATTAATGTATTGCATACTTTTCATATGTTGAATTGGTTTCGGACTTATTCTTTCAGTATTTATATAGTGAAACTCTTTTTGAAATAATGACATAGAATCTTTTAAATTAACAATTCCAGAAATACTTTCCAATTCTATATTCAAATTTCTATCTTCGCTTGATTTAAAAGTAAATTCTACCATTTCATTAAGTTTAACCTTAATCATATCATCATCCTGATTTACATTTAAAATTTCGCTACTATTAGATAAATTCAAACAAAATACATCATTTAAAGCTATTTTCATATTTTTCAAGTCGTTAATATTACATCCGTTACTCATAATTTTTTCATAAGATTGTCTTAAGAGTAACAACATTTGGATTACAGATGACTTACCGGCTGAATTTACGCCTGCTAGTATTGTAATATTAGAAAATGAAATTTTACTATCTAGGAAACACTTAAAACCTTTTATTTCCAAATCATATATCATCATAATTTCACCTCAATTATACGTTAAAATTTATTTTCTTATTTACAAAATGTAACATTTCTTTATATGTTGTCTCAATACGATCTGTATCAGATGAGCCATTAGTTAGATATAAAGATAGTATCTTATTATTTTCAAATTCTTTAGCCATATCATTTATTAACCCATACATCTCTATCCTGCTTCTTACCTTCTCTTCTGGTATCATAGAAAAAATTACAGACACAATTATAAATAACGATTTATTTAAAAGCGGTTTTTTTGAATCATGCTCTATTGTAGCTACACTTATTTTCCTAAAACAATATTTCCCAAATAAGTAATACGCATTATTCATAGCCCTATAGAAAGATTCTTGTATTAATAACAGTGTTTCTCTATTTTCTGAATTTAATATGTCTAGCACCTCATCTAAAAATGAATGCATTTTACTCTTATATTCAATGGGTTGTATTAGTTTTTTCTTAATAGTAGGATTCCATAGATATGAAAAAGCAATAAACCTTAATACCATTTCCTGATCGTCCATTCGAGTAGATTTTAAACTTTCGCCCGTGGCTAGCTTAAATGCATCTGATTCAGCCATCTCTGTTAAGTATTTCCTTATACTTGGCTTCGTCAAACAATTTCTTATTTCTTGCGCATTTAAAGTCTTCCCACCAGTGTTAATTCTTTTAAATATATCAAATTTAACCGCTAACGGAGTCTGTGGATCAATAATATTACAGCTTATTTGAGTCCCTCTTATTCTTCTAATATACTTTATGTCCAAATTATTCATTTCTTTATCTTCAGCTAATTTAAATTCTTTATTAAAATACTTTCCCTCAGCCTCTTTTAAATACTCTAGATTCTTAAGTTTAAACTCATTATTTAAAAAACTGTTAATAACGGTCAATCTTTGTAATCCATCAACAACTTGAAGCTTATTATCTTTGTCTTTAGTAAAATAAAACATTGGTAAAGGTATTCTCAATAACAATGATTCAATCAGTCGTGATCTACGTGTAATGTCTGTCCACACGAAATTTCTTTGGAAATCAGGAGCTACATCTAACTCAATTACTCCAAACTCATCTTTGTTCATCATTTCGTGAATATGCTTTAATGAAAACTGAGCTGGGTCAACTCTAATTAACTCTGGATCATAAGGTCTTATAGTATCATTTAGAAGTTGATCATTGTAATCATCAAAAGAAGGTTCTATTCCAGAAAGTTCACACTCACTTAAATATGCGTTATATTCTTTAACTTTTTCAATGAAATTTTCACGAATTACATCTTCTAGTGCTAAATGCTCATCAATAAGATTTATATCGATTACTTTATCTTCTTTAATATATTCCAAATTAAGAATTACTTTTGAAAAGCCATCAATGCAACCTTCCCATTTACCATATAAATCATTAAAATCATCACATCTCTCAACCCGAATATCTTTTCTCTCTTCATCAATCAGGACAGAAAATATAAAGTACATTTTATCCTCCAATAGGTTTCACTGTAATTGTTTCTCAGCATTAACTCAATTTATTGTTATTATCTCAAAACCTTTTCAATTATCTTTATTATATCTTTTAATTACTATTAACTCTATTCATAATCTTTATATAGTGATGCTAACATAATAGTTAATTAATTACCTAGTTATGAAACTTAGTACCTAACTTATATGATATCTAGTAAGTATTATACATTCAACAGTAGTTTGCACAAAGTGCATTCTAGGCACTTAAATATCAACAAGCGGTAGCAATCGTATTTTAGTGAACAACCGGACAACCGAGGGTGTAGAAGGCGACGGTTCTGCTGCCTTTATTCGTCACAACTTTCTCAGTTATATTTTGAAGCGCTTCACTTTTATTTATGACATCGATTTTTTCAACAAAACTCATATGAATTCCTTTCACAAAACACACTCAAATAAATTGGATTATACCACAAAAAAAATTGTCTTTTCAAAAACAATGTAAAAACAAAATTAAAAATGCCATATAAAAAAAATTATTGATATTATATTGAATTACTTATAAGCTTTTCAATAGGCATCTACTTCAAGAAGGGACTATGACGCAATATACCATTTACAAAGGTTTGGTAACTGTTAATCCCATCAGCAAAAAATTAGAAGCACAACTATGTGTAAACTATGTAATTAAAGAAGCCTCTGCTAATTGTTTAGGGTATGTAATTTACGATGACAGTCAGCTTGAAATTACAGGTGAACTGATTGAGTCTGTTGAATTGATCGAACATCAAGAAGTCTCGCCTTTTATTCTGGGTCAAAAGTTAATAAGGATTCAACTGTCACAAACGGTTAAAGCGGGAGCTTCTCTATCATTAAACTTTGATTATACTTTGGACTTTAGCAACTTTAAAACTGATTTTATGAACTGTTTTGATTCAGATTATATGGAATTAGGTCTTTATACCCCTTGGTATCCTTTAAATGTGGACTTTGAAGCTTGTCTTTACGATTTAGAATTTTCTGTGCCTGAGACTCATTATGTAGTGGGTGCAACACTTTTACCCAATGGTCATTGGCGACTGTCTCAAGAAAAAAATCCCCATTGTGGGATTGAGTTTATCATCGGCTTAAAGGGGTTTCAAAGTTTGAAGAATGATTTTGATAAACCTATCCATATGCATTGGTTTTCTGCTGATGATGGGGCAATTGGCGAACACCTCTATACGGATGTTCTAGAAGCTGTTTCCTATTTTACAGATAAGTTTGGAGCAAGCGGCAAAGACCATTTAGATATTGCCCTAGTTCCCAGAAAAAATACAGAGTCCAGTGGTGGCTACTGCCGCCCCAACTTGATTGTGATTCCAATGGGAGAAAATCAGCACAATAACAGTCGTTATTCTTCAGACAAGTATACCTACATTTTGGAATATATGCTCCACGAAGTCGCCCATTTATGGTGGAGCAAAGCGGACTGTCAATCCTTTGAAGACTGGTTGAATGAGTCCTTTGCGGAGTATTCTAAGTATATGGCTATCAGAAAATTATTTGGAGACGCGCGCCATGCTGAGATTTTTGAAAGACTTCAGTCAAAAGCAGAAACCATGCCCTCTCTTTGCGATGAAAACCTATCAAGTGATGAACAATTTGAAGTTATGCGCGTTAAAGGGCCAGTTGTTTTGTATGGGTTGGAGAAAAAAATTGGAAAAGAGCGAATGACTGATTTGTTAAAAGAAATACATCAGAATAAAGTGAATACAACCGAAGAAGTCATCTCCCTTATTGGAAGAAACTATACTGATAAAACGGCTATCTTTTTTAAAAACCTATTATAGCGATAATTATTCACTATTAAAGAAGCCCTGTTCATATACGAAGTTTCATGTATGAACAGGGCTTTTATCATTTCCTACTCCAACAACTTATTTAGCGCTGCCTTCACTTCCGAAAAGGATAGTCCGTTGTCTTGACAATAGGTTCTCACACTCAGGTTGGTAGCGGGCATTGGCGCCTTAATTATTTCTTCGATTTGAGTCTTGGTAATGCCTAAGTCCAAAACACCTTGGAAGGTGATTTGTCCATTGATTGCAGGTTCTTCAGAGGTGCTTGTTACGGGTGCTGTTTGACTTGCTGTAACGTTGGTTTTCGCTTCTGACGATACATTGGTTTGGGCTGCTGACGTTACATTGGTTTGGGCTGCAGTTGTTACATTGGTTTTCGCTGGAGCTGTTACATTGGTCTGGGCTGCAGCTTCTGGTGTTGATGTTACAGACACTTCCGCAGAAGTAGCCGTTTGCTCTGTAGGTGCAGCGCTTACAGGCTTTTCTTCCACCCTATAAGTGTGTTCCTGCAGATAGATTTTTTGCTCTTCAGTCAACGAAGGGTTGTTCTCTAGAATCAAATTTACTGCTGGTTCAGGCAAATAATCATCGGCTAAAAAGATAGGCAAATTTTTGTATAGTGCTACGAAGACTTTTAGCGAGCCGTTGCCGATTTCTGTTCCCGCATCTGCATAAAGACTTTCAATATTTTTGGATTTAAAGGTATTTAGATCAGCACCTTCAGGCAATTGGAAGGCCTCTATCAATACCTCTCCCTCAATTTCATAAAGATCAGAAATTTCCTGAAGGGTATAGGAGCCGCGAATGTCTTCAGGGTCATAACTGCCGCTAGACTGACCTTCTTCAATCCGACTAGGTTGTTTTTCATTCTCCGTGGAATAGAGCCCAAGCGCCGATGTTGCAGCAATTCCGCCGAACATAAGAACCAGAATAATTAACCCAAGAACAGTGCCTTTTACTTTTGTCTTAGCAGGTTCCGCTGCCTTCATACTCGGCATGAGTTGAACGGTATTGCCCACAGGACAGTTGTTGTCAGAAGTACAGTTCAGACAGCTGATGCACTGATGGTCTTTAACAGCCTCTTTCGATGAAACTTCGATGTTCATTGGACACGTGTTATTGCATAGACCACAATCGATGCACGTTGCAGTTTGTCTTTTGATTTTGAATAATCTGATGGGGTTAAAGAGTCCAAGCATAGCACCGTATGGACAAGCGTATTTACACCAAGCTCTTTCAACAAACAGTGAAAGGAATAAGGTTATGCCAAGAATGACCAAGGCTGCAATAGCGGTTTCTCCTGTCCAGAAATGGAAGAGCGCAAAATAAGGGTCGACATTTGCAAATAGCAACATGCCAGATCTTGCCGTATTGTAAAGAACCAATACCAACAACACATATCTTAAATATCTCAATACTTTATCAAGTTTTTTTGGAATCAAATGGTTATAACGATTTCCCAACATTCTTTTTCCAAGTTTACCAACCCACTCCTGAATGCTTCCAAGGGGACAAACCCAACCGCAGAATACTGGCCCGAAGAGAAGGGTTAAGGTAAACACAATGCCCATTAATACCAACGCCGATGAATGGATTTTTTGGATATAGCCTCCAGTGGTCATCAGTTGATAGAAAGTTTCAACCCCACCAAAGGGACATATGGCATGGACGGAGGCCGAGGCTAAAAATGGGATTGATGCTCCGTTTTCGGCCAACGTATGGTTCACTGCAATAAGACCTACCAAAACAAAGAAGAATAGCTGTACACCTAAACGTATTTTTTGCTCTTTTGTTTTCATAAAATTCCCTCACTTTGTCTTTACTTTATTTGAGTTCATTCTACTGCCAAGTTATGAAGAACTCATGAAGGAGATGTGAAGTGAATGCGAATTTTTGTGCCCTTCCCAAAGACGCTGGTAGCTTCTATTTGTCCGCCGTGGGCATGAACCAATCGTTTTACAATGGCTAGGCCTATACCGGCCCCACCCGTTTCTCGACTTCTAGACGGGTCAGCACGGTAAAATCTTTGAAAAATAAAGGGAATATTCTTTTCTTCTATTCCAATACCTGTGTCTTCAACCTCTAAAATTAAATGTTTCCCTTCCACAAAGAGTCTGACACTGGTAGAACCTTTATCCGTATATTTAAGGCTATTGGTCAACAAATTGACGAGAATCTGTTTATAGCGTTCTGGGTCTAGTTTCCAGTTAAGTTGTGACTCCGCCTCCCAGTTCAACAGGAGCCCTTTGGATTCAAAGACAGGTTGAAAATCTTCGGTGATTTCTTCGGTAAGGCGCGAGACATTCACAGACTGTAATTTAAGAACGTAAAGATCGTTTTCCACCATCGTCAGCTCGCTTAAGTCATCAATTAATTTGGTCAGCCTTAGAATTTCACCATTGAGTCTTTCATAGCGCTCAGGCGTTGCCTCTAAAACCCCATCTGAGAGGCCTTCAAGCTGACTTCTGAGTACAGCGAGAGGACTTCTAAGCTCATGTGCGATGTCGGTGGTGAGCCGTTTTCTGAGTCCCTCTTGTTGATCCATTTGAAAAGCCAGATTCTCTATCGCCATAGCTAAATCGTCTAGTTCAAGGGTTCCGCTTTTGTCAATGGTCACAAGGTGATAGTCCCCCCTGTGAATTTTTTCTGTGGCACTGTGAATTTGAAGAATGGGGCGTGACAGCCTATCAGACAGCCATTTGCTGAAATACCAAACGGTGGGTACGGCAATGATTAAAATAATCAAATAGACTAAATTTACGCCTGCGAGAAATCCAATATCTTCCCGATTAATCAGCCAACCTTTTTGCTGACCGATTTGGCAGATGATATATTTCTCATTAACGTTAACTTTGTATTCTGTATACATCATATCCGAAGGTTCTAAAATTTCCTTTTGTCTAGACAACAAAGGCCGCTTATTGCCATTGCCACCTATAGTAGAGTCAAAAATCACAGACTCGGAACTTTCTTTTATGAGCAAGTGGACGCTACTTTGATTGGCGGTTTGTCTTAGCAAAGTGGTTTCTGCTGCTTCTAGGTTTCCATCTGAAAAAGCCTCATGGACTGCTTCTAATACCAACTCGACTTCATTGGCTCTTATTTGGGCAATGTACTGGCTGAACATCCAAGTGAAGCCTAGATTGGTCAACAAAAATACGGCTAGAATGACTAAAACGGCGCTGCGAATGAGCGCTTTTCGTATAACCGACTGTATACTCTTCATAAGTCCCGCACCCCTTTAAATTTATAGCCTACACCAAAGACTGTGACGATCCACAGAGGGTCTTTTAGGTCTTCCTCTATCTTCTTGCGGATATTTTTAATATGGACGTCTATGGTGCGGTCATAGCCCATGTAGTCTGCTCCAAAAGCAAATTCAATCAGCTGTTCTCTCGTAAAGGTACGGTCTGTGTTTTCTGCCATGATCAGCAGCAAATCGTATTCATTTTTAGTCAGTTCAACAACCTGCTCATCTACTTTGACCACCCGCTCCGTTTGATCAATTTGCAGTTTGCCTTGATTGTATTTTAAGAGCCGCCGCTCAATTTTGGAAGATTGGTAGACTCGCCTGATAATGCCGTGAATTCTAATCATCAACTCCTTCGGACTGAAGGGTTTTAAAAGATAGTCGTCAGCTCCTAGCTCAAGGCCTTTAATCCGATCCTCTTCTTCCTTCTTGGCGGTCAGCATGAGAATGGGGACCTGAGAAGTCTCTCTGATTTTTTCACAAATTTCTTCCCCAGAGATGTCTGGCAGCATTAAATCTAATACGATAAAATCGATGGGCGCTTGATTGAAAATTAAAAGACCTTGCTTCCCCGTTGTTGCGGTATAGACTTCAAAGCCTTCTTTCAATAAGTAGGCCTGAACCACTTCTAAAATGCCGAACTCATCATCTATGACTAGAATTTTATACACTTTATCACCCACTATTTTTTCTTTGATATCACATACTGATGCATCATTTCAGCCACTTCTTTAGAGTATTTCGCAGCTTCAACTACAGTTTTGGCACCAGTTACCACATCCCCTGAGGCAAAAACACCTTCCCGAGTGGTTTTCCCATCCTCATCTGTAATGACCAGCCCCGCTGCATCTATTTCAATCCCTTTGCTACTTGAAACAATATTTGCTTTTGGCCCTTGGCTGATGGCAATAATCACTGAATCTCCAGGGAATAAAGTTTCCGAATCCTCAATTTCTCTCGTCTTTCCTGAGCCCTCTTCAACCTCAACCACTCTATAGATTACACCTTCACGAGTGATTTCCGCAGGTGATTTGTAGTATTCAAATTTGACCCCGTCAATTTTCGCATATTCCACTTCATAAGTTCTGGCAGGCATATCCGCCTCGCCTCTTCTCGCCATAATGGTAACCGCTTTTACGCCTTTTCTAAGAGCCGTTCTGGCTACGTCCATAGCCACATTTCCAGCTCCAATAACGGTCAACCTTTCCCCTAAGTCATATACCTCTGGGTTTTTCAGGTAATCAATGGCATAGTGGACATGACCTAAGCTCTCACCTTTTATACCTATCTTTTTAGGATTCCAAACCCCCGTCCCAATAAATAGTGCATCAAAGCCGTCTCTGAACAAGTCTTCAACCGTTATGACTGGGCCAATAACAATATTAGGCCGAATGACCACACCCAACTCTACCAACTTGTTTTTGAGCCGATCTAAAATCTCTTTAGGCAGCCTAAACTCAGGTATGCCATATCTTAAAACCCCACCAATTTTGTCGTGTCCCTCAAAAATAGTAATATGATAACCCTTTAGTGCCAGCATGAAGGCGATGGTGATGCCTGCTGGCCCAGAGCCTATAATGCCAATATTGCCACTGGCTTCATGTCCTGCTTTTAAAGGCAGCAAATCTAGGCTGTAATCAGAAATATAGTGTTCAATGTCGCTGATATGAACAGGGTTTCCCTTGTTTGCCAATACGCAATGGCCTTCACACTGCTTTTCATGAGGGCATACTAAACTACAGACCACGGACAAAGGGTTATTGTAAAATAACATTTCTCCAGCCTCAGCTATTTGACTGTCTAATAGCATTTTTATCATTTCTGGTATTTCAGTGCCTATTGGGCAGCCTTCTTTGCATTTAGGGTTTTTACACTTAAGACAGCGCTTTGCTTCATCTACGATATGTCTGCTCATTTTTATACCTCTTTCTATAATTTCATCATTTATTAAAATCTACAATATTTAAGTTTAAGGAGAGGGGGCACTATTATACAATATCATATATGACAAATAAGAAAGCCGTCAACAACAGTTATATAAATAACAAATATAGAAATCAAAACAAGTTGTGCTATACTGCTATTATCAACCCCTCCCCAGAGGGGATACTCAGGAGGTTCTATGAATTCATTACCAAAGTACAGAAAACCCATTCAAATTCTATTGGCAGGTCTAGTCTTCTATGTGATCGCCAAATACAGCTCAGGTCTTGCTATTGTATTTGGCGTTTCCATTATTCTAGGTGCTATTTTAGGGAAAACATTCTGCAAATGGATGTGCCCTGTAGGACTTATTATGGAATTCATGACCCGTGGCATGAACGAAGATCAGGAGAGACTTCATATGTACAACTACTATAAAGTTGGCTGTCCCATTTCGTGGGTGCAAGGTCTCCTTAATAAGTATTCACTCTTTAAAATCCGTCGAAACACAAAAACCTGCATTTCTTGCGGTCTTTGCGACAAAGCCTGCTATATTTCAACTTTGAACGCCAATATGAGTCTGTACAAAAAGGACAAGCAGACACCTGCCTCTGCATTTAACTGTTCCAAATGCATGGCTTGTGTTTCCGCTTGTCCTAATCAAAGTCTTCGAGTTTCCAAATAACAAAATAATAAAAGGTGTCTGCAGGTAGGTTAAACTCATCGCTGACGAAAATGCCTAATCATCAGTGGCAACCGCAGTGCAATATTGAGCCCCAGCATGACCAATACCAGCACCGCCGCTGAACGATCCGCAATTTCTCTGGCGTCTGAAACAATGGCCTCTGCTTGGACGTACCATAAATGTACTGCCAATGTGCCACCTGGCGAAAAGAGATTAAAGTCCCACAACGCGCCGCTGTTACCCGTTCCCGCTGTCAAAATAATCACCGCCGACTCTCCAAAGGCTCTGCCTGCAGCTAGCCCAATCCCCGTAATAATACTGGCCATTGCAGCGGGTAAGACCACTTGAGAGATTGTCTGAAATTTAGTCGCTCCAAGTGCTAGGGAAGCTTCCCTCACTTCTTCTGATACGCCGCGAATCCCTTCTTCCGTGACTCGGGTAATTGTGGGCAGGTTCAGCATCGCCAAAGTTACGCCAGCGCCTAAGATAGTCAATCCTATTTGAAAGTAATCTACAAAAATAGCCATTCCAAAGAGGCCAAAAACGATGGAAGGTACTGAAGCTAAGGCCTCCACGCTCATTTTGATAAGCCGAGTCAGGCGATTGTCTGGTGCATACTCTGCTAAACAAATACCTGCTCCCACACCTAGAGGAATTGAAATGATTAAAGATAATAATAGAACATAAAAAGAGTTGAACAAGAGAGGCCCAATACCGCCGCCTGCATCTAAATCATTAGGCAGTCCTGTTAAAAAGCCCCAATTTAGATTTTTAAGCCCTTTGCTCAAAATGACGTAAAATAACCATGCAATCACAGCAAATACTAAAATCGCTACGCCCCAGTACAGGGCTGTGCCAATACGATCTCTTATACTGGCTTTTTTAACGGCCAAATGTGCTTGTTGAGGATCAATCATGACTGTTTTTCCCCCCTTCTTAGCCAATTAATCATGAATATCAGGAGTAGTGAAATCATTAACAATAAAAATGCCATCATATAAAGAGCGTAGTTCCAAGTGGAGTCAAAAGGCACGTTCATAATCTGGGAAACGATATTGCTGGTCAAAACCGCAGTTGGCGTAAACAATCCATCTGGCAGCTGTGCCACATTGCCAATGACCATGATGACGGCCATGGTTTCCCCAAGCGCTCTTGCCATACCCAGTACCACACCTGTAATAATGCCATTTCTCGCCGCTGGAATTAAAATCGTCCAAACCATTCTTGTTTTAGTAGCGCCCAGCGCGTAACCCGCCTCCATATAAGCGCTAGGTAAGGCGGACAAAGCGTCGTCACTGATCCTAGCTATGGTTGGCAGAACCATAAAGGCTAACACGATGGCAGCCACCAATAGTCCGTCACCCATAAGTTCTCCCGTCAACTGGCGGATCAGGGGAATTAAAACCGTTAAGCCAATATAGCCGTATACGACGGATGGAATCCCTACGAGGGTGTCTAAAACAGGTCGTGTATATTTTCTGAGCCACGGCGGGCAAATAACCGCGTTAAACACTGCCATGGCTAGGCTGACAGGTATGGAAATTAGCAGTGAGAGCCCTGTCAACATAAAGGTTCCTAAAATCAAACTGGCTGCGCCGTAAAGTTCTTCTTCAGGCACCCATTTTAAAGAGAAGAAAAATTCCTGAGGTGTAACAGATTTGAAAACCAATAGCCCCGTCTTCCCTACAAATACAATGAGCATCATTAAAGTAATTAACAGCAGAATAGCGGCTGACCAACAGGCAAGTCGAAAGCCGCTATCTAAAATGCTGTTCTTTAGCTTTAATGAGGGCGAAGTGGCCTTTTGAGTAATATTTACTGTTTGCTCGCCCATATTCAGCCTACTTCATGCTGCCAATTGGGATAAACTTCATCTTTTTAAGAGATCCCATTTGGAACTTCTGACTTTTTACATAGTCGATGAATGCTTTTGCCGCACCTGTTGCTTCGCCTTTTGTCAGGTAGTAGCCGTAACCAAATATTTTGTATTTACCACTTACTGTATTCTCAACAGTTGCTTCAACACCTTCAAATCCAACAGCTTTCATATCTCCACTCACATAGACTAAATCAATGTAACCAATGGCATTGGGTGTGGTTTGAACCGTTGTTTTCATTTCACCGCTTGAGCCCACTTCTTTGTAGTTCTTGCTGGTGCCCGGTTTCATAAAGTCTTCACCACCAAGAGCTTTCTGTTGGTAATTCACACGAGTACCTGATCCAAATTTACGATTAATGACGATAATCTCGCCTTCTTTGCCACCCACATCTTTCCAGTTGGTAATCTTGCCGCTGTAAATGCCCTGAAGTTGTTTCATGGTGAGGGATTTGACTTCTACATTTTTATTGACCACAGTAGCAAAAGGAATGACAGCAACTTGGTATGCCTTTAACTCTGTAAAAGCTTTAAACCCTGGTACTTCTTGAGTTGCATCCCAGTCGCAAGCACCTATTTGTGCCGACCCTTTCATGACCGATTGTGGACCCGCTATAGAGCTTGAAGCCGATGCTGAAATGCTCACCTGTGGATTCAATTTTCTAAATTCCTTTGATGCTTGCTGAGTCAAAGGTAACAGTGCTGAAGAACCTGCCACTACAATCTTCCCTTTTAAAGAAGAACCTGCGTATGCATTTACTCCTACACCAACCGTCAATGTTGCGACCAAGGCAAGAGCCATTATTTTTTTGCTGTATTTTTTCATAAGATTCATTAGAATACGCTCCTTTGGATTAAGTTCATGGTTGATCACAATTAAATTGTTAAATCGCTGAATCGTTAAATAGTTATAATCCTTTAAAGACTACTTCGTTAAGTCTGTGAATTTGCCATCTATCAACGAACTGATTTTTTCCCCTGAATCGGTACTAACGGTCACTGCAATATGACTTAAATCTTTCGCTTGAACGTCTATTGTTCCTTCTGGTAAAGTTACCAATTTTTGTGTACTGCCGTTGGCTGCAACTTTGAACAATGCTTTCTTATAATTTTTGCTCTCTCCAACCACCAATAAGCTGCCATCGTTCAAAACAAGTACTTGAGAAACGTCCAAATGGTTGACCAGATAATTAAGCTGAATGCCGTCTGGGCTCATTTCCATGAGAGACATACCATCTTTGTCGATAAAGGCACTAATGAATACAATATTATTGTCCTGCGTAAATCTTGGATAAACTTTATTGTCTAAGCTTGAAGTGACTTGCACTGGTTTAGCACCTGCAACTTTTAAATCTAATACATTGAGCTGCGGCTCAGTCCCTTTCACATCAACAGTAAAGCTTTCGTCTTTATCATTCACAGTTCCAGCTTTAGTGACTGCGTACATTGCAAGCGTGCCGTCAGGGCTAATTTGCAGATCTGACTTATAGGAAACCTTATCTGCCAATATTCCGGTCTGTTTACCGGTTGCCAAGTCAATCATGACGATTTGATCAATTTTTTCGCCCATTAAGAAGTAAAGCTTGCTACCATCCTTAGAAAACTGGAGCTCCATTTTTGGCTCATTGTCTACTGATAGTTTCTTAAGGGTTTGAGATTGAAGATCCTGTAAAAATAGCTCTCCGTTGTCATTGACATATGCAAACTGTGAACCGTCTGGACGTTCAGCTACTTCTGTGGCGTTTGCAGACGCTTGTAAAAGCAGTTTGCTGTCACTGTTTAGACCTAGCTGATAATATTCAAAACCCAATTCCGTTTCTGACTTTACAAGTAATTGTTCATTGCCGAACCAATTGGGTTCATTGACCACACCACTGAGTGTGACGCTTGATTTAACCTGCGGTGCCCCCGCAAAGTTGAAAGAACTGAGTGCCATTAATGTTGCCAAAGATAATGCCAATGCTTTTCCCTTCATTTATGTACGCCTCCCGTTATTTTAGCGGTCTTGTCTAAAACCAAGTCTGCCGCTCATTAAAATGCCTTACAGCCTTATGTTAACGGTTCCATGTTACGTTTAAATAAATTCAGCGCGTTCTTTGGGTTAAATAAAGGTAAGGGTTAGGTTAACTCAGCACCCATTTTAGGGCAAGGGAGCCCTCAACAAATCCCTGGCATTGCCTCAGAACCTACGAGAGTTGCAACTAAACCTTCACTTGCCTCTGAACCTAAAAATGACCTGCACCAAATCTGAATAGATTTGGTGCAGGTCATTTGATTGATGTTAAAACTATTTTATAACCCGCTCACGGGATGGTAGCGCTGGTATTGCCCCATAACTTTCCACGCAAAGACCAGCGGCAATATTGGCAACTCTGATCATTTCACTCACTTCATTTATACTGAGTGCTTCAAGCTCCTTTTCTTGACAGGCAATCTGCTGCATGAGGGTACCAAAGAAAGCATCCCCAGCCCCAGTGGTATCTACCACTTTGACTTTAATGCTAGGCACTTCAATAAGTTCTCCCTTAAAGTAAGCAAGGGTTCCCAATTCGCCTCGAGTGACACAGACCAAGGCTATGCCTTTAGCCCCAAGCTCACGAGCGGCACTTTCCAAAGTTAATGTACCTGTCAGAAGCAGGGCTTCTTCGTCTGACACTTTTAAAACGTCTGCATAATTTAAACCTATTTTCATACCTTCTACTGCCGCTGCTTCAGATTCCCATAAAAGAGGTCTGTAATTAGGGTCGTAGCAAATCAATTTTCCCAGTTGATGGGCTTTTTTTACCATGGTCAGTGCAGTGGTTTTAATGGGTTCATCCGTCAGTGCTAAAGAGCCAAAATAAAAAACTTTAGCCTCTTCAATCATGGACATATCCACTTCTTCCAATTTTAAAGAGACATCTGCACAGCCTTTTCTATAAAAGCTAAAACTTCTATCGCCTTCTTCTGTTAAATGAACAAAAGCTAAAGTTGTCGGGGTTTTAGAATCCATAATTAAACCTTTTGTGTCGATGCCTACGGACTCAACGGTTTCTTTGAGGGTTTTCCCAAATTGATCTGCCCCAACTTTTCCAATAAAAGCCGTTTTAGCCCCCATTTTCTGAGCCATGGCTAAAAAATTACAAGGCGCGCCTCCTGGATTGGGTAAAAAGCTGACCCCTTCTTCATGACGGACCGGGGTCATATCCATTAAGAGTTCACCGATTGCTATAATATCGTACATGAAGGCCTCCTAAAGCACTCGCCCATATTCATTACAAAGAGGGTATTCCACAGGCGCGTCTTCCTCGATAGTGGTGAAACGGCTGACGGGTTCTGCGTTAAAATTGTCAGTATTGTCGTCGTTGACTGAAGAAACTTCGCCGCAAATCAAGTCCCCCATCCCTTCTTTTGCCCAAAAAATATGATACATATAAGGTCTGAGGGTAATGGAAGCTCCTGTAGGAATGTGAATTTCTTCACCTGCAGCCGCCAAATACCGAATGCCGTCTAAGTCTACTTCTACCGGTGTTTCGTAGTCTACTCCACCATCTTTTAAACTGTTGTAGAGTTTTATGGCCAATACGCCCCCTGCTCGATTGATAATGTCTTCTGTCTTACAAGCATGGTGGTGAAGGGGTAATCGCTGTCCGTCTTTTAAAATGAGGAGTTTTTCTGCATACGGCGTTCCAATAGCAGGGTTCTTCTGAGAACCATTTCTCAAGGTGAACAATACAGCTCCGAAACGGTCAAAATCCCCGTTGCCAAAATCTGTTACGTCCCAGCCTAACATGACTTCTTGAATGGCCTCAGTGCTTTCCACTCTCATCTTCCATTCTTCTAAATTCCAATACCCGAATGGCGGCAATTTGATTTGATGCTCATTTAAAAGGCCTTTTGCCCATAGAATACTTTCGTTGATTTTAGAGCGTTTCATATGTATATCCCCCTTTTATGGCTATGATACTGCTGTCACATTGACAAAATCGTACCATATTTAAAACCCAAGGAGAACGGGATTAATTTGCGATTAACATGCTAATTTTGGCGAGTTTCAGCTTTGCTGTCAAAATTCATGATATAGACCGATGCAATAACCAAAGCGCCCCCTACCATCTGCATAGTGCTCAAAACCTCACCTAACCAGAAGAAGCTGACAATGACAGTCACTACAGGAATTAGGTTAATATAAATGGACGACTCGCTGATTCCTAAATAGTCTAGTCCTTTTAAGTACAAATAGAAACCAATAGCCGATGCAAAGACCGCTAAGAAGACTACATGAAGCATGATTTCAGTCGTAAAAATTTTGTCCCATTGATTGTTTTCAAACGCCATGAACGGCAAGAAGAACACCATGCCAATGGCAGATTGATAGAAGGTAATCACACCTTGATCATAACGTTCAAACAAAGGTTTGTTGGCTACACTATAAATAATCCACGAAAAGACAGCGCCGAACATCATCAAGTACCCAATGAGAGAGCCGCCATTTTCAAGGTCTTTCAAGTCCAGTCCAACAATCATGCCCACGCCAATAACAGAGAGTATCACGCTGGCAATGAGAGGCTTTGTTAAAGGTTTTTTGAATAGAATCGTTTCTGTAATGACAGAAAAAACTGGAATAGCCCCAATGATAATAGACGCAATGGATGCTGAAGTATATTTAACGCCGTTGTTCTCAAAATAGAAGTAGACTGTAATCCCAATGCCTGCAGCAACTAAAAATAAGGGAATATCCTTTTTTTGAATGGTCAAATCCACTTTTTTAGCCTTCATAATAATGAACAAAATGATACTGGCAATGATAAACCTGAGTCCCCCAAGGGTCATAGCACCCATAACACCCATGGTGATCCGAATGTTGATGAAGGATATCCCCCAAACTAAAACTGCCACTAACATGGCTAAGATGCCTTTTTGTCTTTTTGTCATTTTGTTTCTCCTTTTTTTGAACACGCCAACAAATCAACGCGCAGAGTGATGTTTCAGCCAATAAATGGCCAACTGAGTCCGATCCCTTAGTTCCAATTTTTGCAAAATACGGGTCAGATTATTTTTAACTGTCCCTTCTGTCAGGAATAATTTTTCTCCAATTTCAATATTGCTTAAGCCTTCCGCTACCAAATCGATGATTTCAACTTCTCTCTCCGTTAAAGAGGGGTCAACAGACTCATGACTGATCTCTTCGTGCTGATTTGCCATTTTTGTAAATTGTTTTGCCATTTTTGCTGCAATATTGGGCTGAAATAAGGCGCCACCAGAGTGAACCACTCTAAGTGCCTCTGCAATTTCCTTAGGTGAAGCATCTTTAAGCAAATACCCTGCAGCACCATTTCGAATGCCTTCAAAAATATAATCATCATCGGAGAAAGTGGTTAGAATAAGGCACTTAATCTCGTTTTGATTTTCTTTGATTTGTCTAATGGCCTCTACACCGTTCATGCCAGGCATTTGAATGTCCATGAGCATAACGTCAGGTTCGTAAAGTCGTGCCAGTTCAATGGCTTCCAATCCACTCTCCCCTATGGCGACCACTTCAATATCCGCCTCCTGAGAAAGTAAAAGTTTAAGCCCTTCTGCTAAAATCCGTTGATCATCTATGATAATTAATCTCATTGGTCTGCCTCCTGTACCATGGGCAATGTCATTTGAAGATGGAACCCGTCTCCGATGCTGTACACAAACTTGCCGTTTAACTCTTCTGCCCGTTCTCGCATCCCTTTAATGCCAAAACCTTCATGCAAATTCGCCATAGCAATTTGGTCATTGCCATTGTCATGAATTTGAATGACCACTTCCTGATTGTCACTGTTTATTTTGATCCACAAGTCTTTAGCATTGCTATGTTTGAAACAGTTGGTCACCGCTTCTTGAACCAGTCGGTAAACCACGTGGGATTGATCTATACTCATCTGCTCCATAACCTGCTCGCCTTCTAAATGAATGTTCAACCCATCAGGCATCTCATGGCGATTCACCAGTTGCTGCAAATCTTCCGAACTTCTCCGAGGTGTCGTCAAGGTTTCAACGACTTGTCGGGTAAGCCTCAAAGCTATTCGACTGTCATCTATGCTTTCTTGCAGCATTTTCTCGCTTTGAACAGGGTCATGGCTGGCAAAATGCTTGCATAGTTCCAACTTCATAGTGAGTGCCGTCAATTCATGCCCGACTGTGTCGTGAATTTCTCTCGCCATTTTTTGCCGTTCTCTATAAACCGTCAAAGACTCCATTTCATCCATCAATTGTTCTAACTGATCATTGGTTTTTTGTAAGATGCGTTGCCTTTCTTCCAGTGTCCCGTTGAGATCCAAAACCCTGTGTTTCTCGCTGTTTAGCTGAATCCCTAACCATAGAATAGTTGCGACTAAGCCATATAAAGAGACTGCCACAATGAGTTGAGGCAATTTGAATAATTCAGGTGATACCTGCCATATGTAATAATATTTCCATGTCAATAAAAATCCCGACAAAAGAACTATTAATCGATAAAGATTTTGACTATTGTACTGGTACACACCAATTAAAACCACAAAATACAGCATATGGATATATTCGTTGATACTGTACCGAGATTG
This sequence comes from uncultured Peptostreptococcaceae bacterium, assembly GCA_964404895.1. Taxonomy (GTDB): domain Bacteria; phylum Bacillota; class Clostridia; order Peptostreptococcales; family Acidaminobacteraceae; genus JBGSUZ01. The sequence continues at coordinate 642,435 of CAYOLV010000002.1, forward strand.
CTGTTCTAACGCAAATACCATTAGAGGGCTCACTGCCACTAATAGGGCTTGTATTTTTTTCTTGCCACTTAACCATTGAACTGAAGGCAGCAGCAGCAATAAGAGTCCTACTATGCCTAGAACAGCAAAGCTTATACCCCGCTCAAAAGAAGGGGCTTCCACCCAAATACTCAATGAGAAAATCAGTATGTATAAGATTGCTGTTGCCTTTTTCATCTCTTCACCCCACATATTTTCAGTATATCACGCCACAAATCACAATTGAATACTTAGAAACAGTTGTTTGGGTAAAAGTTGTTAGCACTCTTTTTAGTCGAGTGCTAAAAATCTATTGACTTTTTTTTCATAGAGTCGTAAGATAAATTTGAAAATCATAAAAAAAGCATCTTGAAAGGAGCAATACCTATGTCTTTAGAAAAAGGCAGTTTATCCATCCACAGTGAGAATATTTTCCCAATTATAAAAAAATGGCTCTACTCAGACCACGATATTTTTATTCGCGAGTTGATTTCAAACGCTTGCGACGCCATTACCAAAGTCAAACAACTCAGCTCTCTGGGAGAAGCTGATCTTGGAGACGACAAGAATTTTGCCGTCAAAGTAGTTTACAACCCTGAAGAAAAGACCCTTACTTTCTCGGACAACGGGATTGGTATGACAGAAGAAGAAGTTAAAAAATACATCAACCAAATCGCCTTCTCAGGGGCAGAAGATTTCCTTGAAAAATATAAGGACAAAGCTGACCAAGACCAAATCATCGGTCACTTCGGTCTTGGCTTCTACTCTTCTTTCATGGTAGCTGACCATGTTAAAATTCATACAAAATCTTACAAAGCTGATGCCCCTGCTGTTAAATGGGCTTGCGACGGCGGTACAGAGTTTGAAATGACTGACGGCGACCGTGAAAACAGAGGAACAGACATCATTCTCTACTTTGGTGAAGATGGTAAATCTTTTGAGTCTGAACACGTTCTCAGAAGCACTATTGAAAAATACTGTTCATTTATGCCATACCCAATCTACTTTGAAACTATTAAACCTGTCTCAGAAGAAACATCAGAAGATGTGAAAGAAACAAACATTGACGACTTAAAAGCGGCAATGGACGACATGGTAGACGGCGACAGCACTGATTTTGAAGACGGTGAAAATGCAGAAGCAAAAGCCTCTAATGAGCCACAGCCCCTCAACGACGTGACACCACTCTACACCCTTCAACCAAGCAACTGCACAGACGAAGACTACAAGAAATTCTATCAAAAAACTTTCATGGACTTCAGAGAGCCATTGTTCTGGATTCACCTCAATATGGACTATCCTTTCAATTTAAAAGGGATTCTCTACTTCCCTAAACTCAATACGGAGTTTGATACTTTAGAAGGCCGCATTAAGCTTTACAACAACCAAGTTTTCGTTGCGGACAACGTGAAAGAAGTCATTCCAGAATATTTATTGCTTCTCAAAGGGGTCATCGACTGTCCAGACCTGCCGCTTAACGTTTCTAGAAGCTTCCTTCAAAACGATGGCTTCGCTAAAAAAATCTCTGACTATATTTCTAAGAAAGTGGCAGACAAGCTTTCTGGTATGTTCAAAACTCAAAGAGAGACTTACGAAGGCTTCTGGGATGATCTTCACCCCTTCATTAAATTTGGTGCTTTAAAAGACAATAAATTCAAAGAAAAAATGATGGAAAATATTCTGCTCAAAACTGTCAAAGGTGAATATTTATCTACAAATGAATATAAAGAAAAACACAATGCGATTATTGAAGGCAAAGTTTACTACACCAATGACCGCGTCCAACAAGCTCAATACATTCAAATGCTTGAAGCCCACAATGTAGACACAGTTATTTTAGACCACAGCATCGACAATCCGTTTATCAGCTTAATGGAAGCAGAGAGTGAAAAAACTCAATTTGTCCGAGTTGACGGCGACCTTACTGACCTGCTCAAAGAAACCAACGAGGAAAGCGAAGAAGTCCTTAAGGCTGACGAAGAAAAAATCACCAATGCTTTCAGAAAAGCTCTCAATCAAGACGCTCTAAAAGTCAAAGTTGAGACCCTTAAAAACGATGACGTTGCCGGTTTGATTATATTAGATGAGAACAACCGCCGCATGCAGGAAATGATGAAAATGTACGGCATGGCAGGACTTGATCCGAATATGTTCCCTTCTGAGGAAACATTGGTTCTCAATAAAAAACACCCGCTTATTCAGTTTATTTTAAATACAGATGACCACGACACAGAGCTTCACAATATGGTCATGGCACAAGTTTATGACTTAGCCGTTATGAGCCACAAAACCATGACACCAGAAGCTATGACCGCTTTCATTAAGCGTTCAAACGACTTAATGAAACGCATGATTGCAAATTAGGCAATCCTGAAAATAGAAAATCTTTTAAATCACAACACTCAAAAGGGGCGGTCCTTCAACAGATCGCCCCTTTTTTTAATATTTAAGATCTTTAAGATACCATTTAACCCCAAGCCATACCAACCCTTTGCAACATTCATCTATGGATTTTACAGGTTCGTGGCTCAGATACTTTTTGAAAACTTCCATGTCATAAGCACTGACTAACCATTTTTGATACTTGGGCATTTTAATCGCCTGAACGGGGCAACTATAAACGCATTTGAGACATATGAGGCAGTTTTCCTTAAATACAGGTCTTCCTTGGTCATCTGCTTCTATATTTTCCGTTGGACAACCCTTTATGCAAACGCCGCAACCCGTGCACTGATTTTCAACTTGAAAATATTTCGCGCCTTTTTTAGAACCTTTTCTCTCAAGGGCTGAAATAGGGTTAAGAAAGACCCTTGAAACTCTGTAGGGACTTCTTCTGACAACGCCCATTTCCAAGTCTGAGAGCATATCCTCGAGCTTCAGAGGCAGTATCTGCATGATCCTCCCAAGAAAATCTGAATCACTTTCAAAAACCATATTGCAGGGCATGACAAACATTCTCTCGTAAATGACTTTGTAAGATTTCCTTTCCAGTTTTTCAATGACTTCATTTCGGCAACAGGTATTGGGCCATATTTCACCGCCTCCTGAAACAGAAAGAACAATCGTTTGAGTTTGCTTTCCTTCTGGTAATTTATCCAGCCATTGATGGACCACCTCAGGCGCGCCAAAGGCATGTACGGGGAAAAGAATAATTAATTGCTCCGTTGCTGAAAACCCTTCTATTGGCTCACTCGTACTTCTTATTTCATATAATTGTGGCGCCTCGGATCCTCTTTGTACCAATAATTTCGCCAGTTCTTCTGCAACGTATTTTGTACTGCCCGTTCCGCTGAACCAAGCAATTTTAGAGATTTTAGTAGAAACTTGAGGCTTTTCAACAGTAGCTTGAGCCTTTTCTGAAATCGTCATAAATCTCACGCCCCTTTGTTCCTATTATATGCTTATCTCAATTTTTTTCTAGATTTGCTTCGTAAAAGGCATAAACAAAACGTAAAAAACCCTCAGAAATTTCTAAGGGTTTTTTCTTTCTATTAATAAGCGTTTTGAAAGTTTAGATTATGAATCTTTTTTATCCAACTGAATGGTTGAAGTGCTGCAGCATTTTTTGTCGGAACTGCAACCTGAACAACCTGCACATTGACCCGTTACCAATTCTTTGCGAATGCTTTTATAAAATAGACTTAAACCCACACCAAAAATCAATAGTGCTAATACCGCCGTAATAACGGTTCCCATACAAATCGCCTCCTAAGCGAATCCTAACAATAAACCTACCCGGTAGACAAGCAAAGCCACTATCCATGCTGCAGCAAACTGATAGCAGACAGAAAAAATAGTCCATTTCCATGAGTTAGTTTCCCTTTTAATGACCCCAATAACACCTACACAAGGGGTATAAAGAAGTACAAAGACCATGAAAGCGTAAGCTGTCAACTGACTAAAGCTTTGACTCATAGTAACCGCAAATTCTGAAGCTGAAGCCGTATCTGAAAGACCGTATACAATCATCATATTGGCTACGACAATCTCTTTGGCGACAATCCCCGTAATCAAGGAAAGTGCGGCCTGCCAGTTACCAAAACCTAAGGGTTCGAAAATTGGAGCAATCCAACCCCCAAAAGAAGCACCGAAACTTTCGGTAATCGGCACCATACCTGTATGGTTAAAGTTTAGAACTACCCATAAAATAATGGAAGCACCTAGAATAACTGTTCCCGCTTTTGTCAAATAACCTTGTACACGTTCCCAAACGTGAATTGCCAAAGATTTAAGACTTGGAAGTCTATAGGGTGGAAATTCCATAATAAAGTGAGTTTCTTCCCCTTTGAAGAGGGTTCTTCTAAACACAAAGGCAAAGAAGAGTGCCACTACAATACCTAATAAATAGAGAGAGAAAGTCACCAAAGTTTCATTCCCAGGGAAAAATGCCCCAGAGAAGAGTACATATACTGGAAATCTTGCACCGCAACTCATAAAAGGGTTGACCAAGATTGTGATTAATCGATCATTTTCATTTTCTACGCTTCTGGTACTCATAATGGCTGGCACATTACAGCCAAATCCCAAAATCATCGGAATAAAACTTTTGCCATTGAGGCCTGCTTTACTCATCCAGAAATCCATCAAGTAAGCCACCCTAGCCATATAGCCGCTGTCTTCAAGCAAGGAAATCATTATAAATAGGATGGCAATATTCGGCACAAAGGTTAAAATACCTCCGACGCCACCTACTATGCCATCTACAATCAACGACTGCATCCACGAGGCCACTTCTAGACTTTCTAACCCACTGGATAAGAAGGGGCTGAACTGTTCTGAGAAGAACACATCAATCATATCTGCAAAGATACCGCCCACATCAAAGGTCAGATAAAACATAATGTACATAATCAGACCAAATAGGGGTAATCCTACGAGTTTATTCAACAATAAGCGGTCAAGAGAGGCCATTAAATGGTCTTTTTTGATTTGGCTTAAGTCTACGGCAGCGTTAACAATTTCTGCGATTTTTTTATAACGTTCATCTGAAAGAATCATTTCTCCTTGTTCAGGTGCTAACTGAGGGTCAATACCTGAAAGACTTGCAATGTCTTCATCTTTCTCGAAAACTTTGAGGGCTACCCATCGTTTGCTCGCTCCAATAAGGTTTTGCTTTAAACCCATAGTCTGTTCAACAAATGTTTCCACAGTTGTATTGTAGTTAAAGATTTTAGCTTCATAGTTATTCGAATGGTGATGGGTTTCAACAATTTCTCGCAACAAGTCATGAATCCCTTGCTTCTTAAGTGCTGAAATAGGAACCACTGGGATCCCCAACCTTTTAGACAGTTCGTTGACATCGATTTGAATATTTTTCTTTTTCGCTTCGTCCATCATATTCAAAGCCAATACAACAGGCTTGCCTGTTTCTATCAACTGAAGTGTCAAATAGAGATTTCTCTCCAAATAGGAACTGTCTACAATATTTAAAATGATTCCTGCTTCATCTTCTAATAAATAATTTCTTGAAATTTTCTCTTCCAAACTGTAAGGCGACAAACTGTAAATACCTGGCAGATCAATAATTTCCAGTAGATGTTTGTCCACATTTACCTGACCCACTTTTTTTTCAACTGTAACCCCTGCCCAGTTTCCAACGTAATGATTATTTCCTGTTAAATGATTAAAAAGAGTGGTTTTGCCACAATTAGGATTGCCCACAAGAGCAACTTTAAACTGATCCATTCAATAGTCCTTCCTTACGCTGCAGATACTTGAATATTAGAGACAATTCCCTTCCCAAGGGCTACACGGGTACCTCTCACTTCTACCACAATTGGGCCAAGAAGGGATTTTGAAACGATGTTGAGTTTAACACCAGGAGTGAGACCCATATCTTGCAGCTTTCTTCTCAGTCTCGTATCAAACTGAATACTTTCTATAATAACGTCTTGACCCGTTTGGATTGATGATAAAGGCATATTTTTATCCTCCGATATTTCCATATAAAATAAATTGACATCGATTATCATTTGCAACTTTAGTTTATCGCAATTGATATTCGATGTCAATTATAATAAATAACTTTTTAACGATTAATTCAACTCTAATTATCTATTTATGACACTTCGCCTTTATATCTGAAACCGCAGACACTGCTGAGGAAAATGCCCATTGAATATTATAGCCCCCTGTGTCACCATCTACATCTAAAACTTCCCCTGCAAAATACAAACCTGTTTTGATTTTCGAACTCATATTTTTAGCTTTGACCTCATCTAAAGCTACGCCTCCTGCAGTTGCCATACCAATTTGTCTGCCTCCGACTTGATCAATAGGCACTTCGAATTGCGTAAGCTGTTTAACTATATTTGTGCGTAGTTCTTTACTCATTTCACTAAAAGCCAATTGCTCGTTGATTCCTAAAAGTTCAGCCATCTGATCCGCTATAGACTTGCTATGACAAATATGTCTTAAATAGGCTTTTATAATGCCTTTCCCTTTTGTTTGAGATTGAATAATCAAGTCTCTTTCCAAAGCCTCGGTACTCATGGTGGTCAAGTTGAGTTTTAAGACATCACCTGCTAAAAAGTCTCTGCTGTTATTTAAAATAACTGGCCCACTAAGACCTTTATGAGTAAAGAGCAAGTCGCCCCTCATTTTCCCTAACGTTTTACCATTTCTAAGATGGCTTATCTGAGCTTCTGGAATAGAAACCCCCGATAGTGCTTTTAAGCCTTGAACGCTATGATAAATCGGGGCTAGGGAGGCTCTTGGTGTGACGATGGAATGCCCTAACATCTTTGCAAACTTATAGCCGTCTCCGTCTGAGCCCGTCACCGCATAGGTAAATCCCCCAGTAGCAATGAGTATATTGGCAGCTCTATATATCCCTTGGTTGGTCTTCACTAAGTAGATTTCTTTTGGTTGGGAAGGTTCGAAAGGTTCTGGTTCTGGTTCTGATTCTGATTTTGGGGCTTCCACGTCTTCTTGAATTTGCTCAATGGATTCTATCATTTCTTTAAAATGAAACTCGACACCTTGGTTAAGAGCTTCATTCATTAAAACCTCTACCAAGTCCCCTGCCTTCAAACTCTTCGGAAAAACTTTACCATTTTCATCGACAAAACTGTCTACGCCTCTATTTTTAAACCATTCACGAGTACGTTCAGGTGACCATTGTCCCAGTCCATGCTTCACAAAGTTTTTATGACTGCCATAGTGATTAACCATTTCGCTTAAGGTTTCGTCATGTGTAAAGTTACATTGCCCTTTACCCGAAATCAAAACTTTCTTGCCCCCGCTACCATTTTTTTCTATTACCAAAGTGACAAGATTGTCAACACTTGCTGCAGCCATAAGTCCAGCTGCGCCACAGCCAATAATGAGCAATTCAAAGGTTTTCATCATTATTTACTCCTTAAATATTTTTTTGAAACACTAATATTTTAACTAAAAATTACCGATAATTAATTGTGAACAATCGTTAGGGTTCTGATCTTCTTCTGAACCCTTATCAAAATCCACACGGAGGTGTTGTTATGAAAATTGCAAGTAGCACTGTCGCCATGGAGGGTCACAGTCGCAGCGTTTCAGAAGAAGCAACCAGCACCAGTCTCAGAATCTGGGATAACCGAAAAGCAGGATCAGCTGGCAATATCAATACAGACCAGCTTTCCTTGTCACCTGAAGGCCTATCAATGGCATCCCTCAATACAAAAACGTTAGAAATGTCTCAGTATCAAAATATTTCAGAGGCTTACAATTGGTATGCCCCACTTGATGAGACAGAAGAGACAAGTCTAGAAGATTTTTTGTCTGAGAAAGATGCTAGGGATATCGCCTTACTTGAAAAATTGCTTTCAGCCCTTACAGGCAAACGATTTAAATTCAATTATTTTTTGCTTAAGGAACCATACAATTCTCATACACAAGGACCATCGCCAGAGCCACTCGTTAAACACATCAATACTAGCCCTATTAAACTTGTTGTAAATGGGAATCAGCCCACTCAATCACTTGGTTGGGGAATACAATATCACTCAGAAACAACTCGTTCCTTAAAAGAATCCGTTGATTTTTCAACAAGCGGCAGCATTAAGACTGAGGATGGCAAAACCGTTGATTTTCAACTGAATTATCACTTTAGCCAAGAGGTCTATTCCAGAAGTGTTGTAGACTTTAAAGCAGGCGACGCCCTCATTGATCCTTTAGTCATCCGACTAGATAACGGGCCAATGGCTTATTCAGACGATCCAATCCGTTTTGACCTAGACGTTGATGGCTTAAAAGATGAGTTTAGAGTTCCAATCAACAATGCGGGTATGCTGTTCCTTGACAAAAACGGTAACCATAGCGTTGACGACGGCAGCGAACTTTTTGGCCCACAAACAGATGATGGTTTTGGCGAACTGGCCGCCCTCGACTCAGACAAAAACGGCTGGATCGACGAAAGTGACGCCGCATTTAAAGACTTACGCATCTGGATTCGATCTGGCGATGGTACCGATCGTTACCTTGGGCTCATTGAAGCAGGCGTGGGCGCTTTGTTTGTAAGCGGTGCCCATACAGAAGCCGAATTGTATAACTCATCTGTTGAGCAAGTTGGGCAAATGAAATCTACTGGTTTCTATTTAAAAGAAAATGGGCAAGCAGGCTTAATCCACGAACTAGACTTTAAAGTATAACGTTCTGACTATAAATATAAACCTCTAACGCGGCACATTTAATACAACGCTGTCATCAGATTATCAAAGGGTCAAGGAAACGAACCATTTCCTTGACCCTCTTTTGCGTAAAACTTATTTACCTTTTATTATAAAGCTATTCGATAGTTACTTTACTTTCAGTTGCTCGAAATCTCTAAGAAGCTTCCGAATGACCTTGTTGATTTGAGTCTGATTGTAGGGTTTCATGATATACTCATCTGCGCCTAGTTCCAAACCTTCAAACAAGTGTCTGCGACTTTCCTCGTCCCCAACAAGAACAATTTTTGCTTCGTCATAGGCTTCCTTAATTCTCTTCATGGTGGTAATGCCATCCATCATCGGCATGGACAATGCTAAAAAAATGATGTCGGGCTTAAAAATTCTAAATTCATTAAACGCATGAATACCATTACTGGACTCTGACACTACGTCTATCCCATTGTGTTCAAGCAACTTTCTCAACTGTTTTCGATCAATCAACATTTCGTCCGCGATTATAACTTGGATCATATGGCAATCTCCTCAAGTGGCAAGGCTATAATAAACTTACAATAGCTTTGATAGCCAGACTCTACGGCTATTGTCCCCCCTATACCTTCAATGGATTTTTTGACTTTCCAAAGACCATCTCCAATGCCGTAAAACTCATTGTCAACTTCTTTATAATAGATGCCCTTTTCAAAAATGTAAGGTAGAATTTCTGACTCTGACGCATTGACAATTTCTTTAAAACTCAGCAAATTCAGTCGATATAAACTATCTTTCAAAGTGTTGATATTGATTCCTGAGCCATCATCCTTAATTTCTATGAAGACGTGCTCTAAATCCTTATAGATTTCCATTTCAATATGCCCTGTCAATGGCTTGTTTGCTTTTGCGCGCTCATCATAATATTCTATATGATGCACAATAATAGAGTCTAAAATTCTTGAAATCGAAGTCATTAAAACGCTAATCACTTCAAGAGACATCACCACATGAGTCCCTTCTACTTTTAGCGGATCAATTGTCTTTCCGTATAACTCTGCCAGTACACTACAGTAGCGTTTCATGATTTCCAGTCTTCCTAGGAAGTCTTGCCGCTTAGTCAAGAGAACCTTTAAATCGCTGTGTTCAAAAGTAAAATTCTCTCCCAAGTATTCAGTTATAAACTTACGATCCACTAAATCAAACTCACTCATGTTGCTGTCTTTTATCATTTGAATCAGTACTGATTTTTCTGGTGTGACGTCTTCGCTGTCAAGTTGCTCTAAGGTTTTTATAAATTTACGATATTGAATATACGTATTTTCAAAACCTAAAACTTTGTACCAAACAGCATAGCGTTCTAAAGTGCCCAGTACATCAAATAGGATGGTATCTGAGTCTTTTCCACTTTCAAAATAACTATCAATTTCTTTTTCAATAAACAAACTCACCGTAATTGATAAATACTGTAGCTCTTGACGATAACTGCCGTAATTCTTCAATAATGAGGCTTCGCTTTCAGATTTCGTTACCTTTTCTTGAAGGGTTACTAATTTAGTCACATCTTTAATTAAAACCACAAAGTTTTGCATTTTTTTATCTGCATCTGTTACAACTGTAGTTGTCATTGCATACCATCTGCCCTGCTTGTTGGTCTTTTTCGGCAGCAGAGATAAGTATGTTTCCATGCGTTCAAAAGAAGTCATACGGGCAACAACATTGAGTATGTCTGTAAACAGTCGGCCATTTTCAGTATTTTCTCCAATAAAATATTTTAGGAAAGGTTTCGTTTCCGAATGCTCTCCAAATTGATTTTTAGAATTAGCGCCATAAGTTGCTATAATATTCAGCTCCAAATCCAAAACGGCCATAGCACCTTCAAGCACATCTGCAACTTTTTCCAAAGCGTTTAATCTCAACTCTTTTTGATAAAGTACAGCCTCATAATTGGCTTGCTTTTCAGTTAAATTTCGTACATAAGAAGATTCCAAAGTCTTGATTTCAGCAGATAATCGCTCGCGCTCAATAAAATAATCTTCCAGCTGATCCACGGAGGAAGCATATACTTTCGCCACACTGAAACTGATATAACCCATGAACAATAAAGTAGCTAAAGTAAAATAAATCCTAACCTCGCTAAAACCCAAAACATAAAAGCTGTCTAACACAAAGACTAAGCTCATAATCAGCCCCGTAATCAACTCTGCTATTGGCAACTTAATTCGCAACTTAAAGGACTGGTAAAGTTGAATGGCCATTAGTACGAGCACCGCAATAAAATAAAGAATAACTAATGGTATCAGTTTTGAATAAACGTTACTGTTTGCAATCAATACACTCAAACCCAAAAGAACCATGATATAACGACTCATTATAACTACAGATGAATTAATCATTTCTCTTCTGATTTCGTTTGCAAAAAGAATAAATGAAGGCATCAATAAATAATACGACCAGTAGTTCAGTTTTGCAAACAACTCATTAGGTAAGTTAGGAATTAAATATAATACATAATGTTCTCCAGAATGGATAAATCTAATGAGTATGAGTACTGACAGCATAGAAAAATACAAAGAAAGTTTCTCCGTATTTTTTCTTCTATTGTGTCTCATAAAAAAGGCAAGATTAAAAGTAACAAGGGCAATGACAATCCCCACCGCTAAAGTGTCAACAATCAACTCTCGCGTAGCTTGTTCTTGTATTTGCTCGTCTAATCCTATGGTGATTCTACCGTACGAACTTGCAGAATAGTCTTTTTTTGAATAATGAATAATAATTTCAACCTTATCAGATTTCGGTATAAAGGTCGTCACGTATTTTGTATTTTTATAGGGCTTTATCTTTCCAGGTTCTATAATAAAATTATTGTTGGTCAAAGACTGACCATCGGCAAATACGGCTATATTTATGTAATAAAAGGTACTTCTTAAAGCCAGCTTTTTTCCCACTTGGTTTGCAGGTATTTTAACAATTGTTCTCAAAGTTCCATAATCTTTACCTGTTTCACTAGTTGAATGCTCATTTTTCAAAAAAAAGGCAGGAATCTCTACAAGTTGCTTATCTCCTAATTGTTGACCCTTTAAAAAATCTTCATGATAAATAACTCTCTTAGGATAAAACTCCCATAGTCCGCTTAGCGGGTGAATGCCATTCTCTTCAAAATCCCAGTTTGTTAAATCTGTTAGATTAGAAGTCCTCAGTCCTATGGACTCATTTGCAAATACAGGTAAATACAGACTGACAATCATCAGTACAGTCAACAGGATTAGGCCCTTTTTTATTTTTTTGTGTCTAATCATAGCCCCTCCGATTAAAGCATTTTAAGTCCCGATTCGTAACTGAACCTTACTAATTTCTGAAGTGTAATCGGTTTTTCAATGACACCATCTGCACCCAGTTCCATCAATAATTGTTCTTCTGCTTCATCGACAGAACTAATGACACATATTTTGGTTTTAAGTTTTGCTTTTTTTACCAAGCGGATCACTTCTTCTCCGCTACATTTGGGCATATTAACATCTACAGTGACCAAATCGGGTTGTTTTTCAAGAATCATCTCCATACCTGCAAGCCCATCTGCTGCTTCTCCCACAACCTCTATATCCAACTGTTTCAATAATTGGCCAATCATACGTCTGATGACTTTTGAATCTTCGACAATAACTGCATTCATATCAATGCCTCCGTTCTGTTTAGCTCTCTTTAACTATAACAGTATTCTTAATATTTGCCTATCCGGTTCCCCTGAATTATGTGCTATAATTTTATAGCAATCCTTATAATAGAAAATGGAGGTATGATTCATGGAACTCAATCACTTTATTAAAGCAATGAAATTAGACGATCAAAAACGGATCCTAGTCTCAGTTCATGAATTTTTAGAGAGCTATTTAAGCACCCCTGAAAATAAAAAAATGATCAAAGATGGATTGGTCAAAATCCTTGGCGATGATTTCAAACAGTTGGAAATTGGCAAGAATGTTTGCCGCGTCACGGTTACAGAAGGTCAAGAAGAGGCACTGCTTGAAAAATTAGAAACCGAACTTAAATCGGCTATCGAAATGGCGATGTCTTTTATGGCAAACAACCCTCAAGATACCCTTAAAAACTAAGAAGAGTTGCTGCTTCCGATATGCATAATGAAGGAAAGCAGCAACTCTTTTACTTTTTTGTATGATACCCGCTATAGGGTCAACTAATCCCTTTTAGAGAACTATTGTTATTGAAGGGTTTTGATTAATGGTGCAACACGCTTATGAAGGGCAACGGCAAAGATAGTCACCACAGCACCTTTGATAATATTGAATGGAACAATCGCATATAGAATCAAAGTTGTTACATCTGTTACGTTGGGATTAACTTTGTTGGTCATTCCAATAATCGCTTCCATTGGCATAAAGTTTTGATAGAAAGGCAATAAAATAAAGTAGTTTGCCAAACCGCCTACAACTCCCATAAGCAAAATTCCTGCTAACAGACCCACTGCAAGAGATTTAACATCTTTTTTCTTAGAGTAAATGATACTTGAAGGCAAGATGAGCGCAACCCCCACAAGGAAATTAGCAAGTTCTCCCACACCGCCAGAAGATGTTCTGAGCAAATGAAGCATGTTTTTGATTAGTTCAACTAAAATGCCTGCCACTGGACCCATTGCAAGACCTGTAATTAAAGCTGGCAAATCGCTTAAATCGATTTTTAAAAACTCTGGGAAAATAGGTAATGGCAATTCTAAAAACATAATGATGAATGAGATGACTGCCATGAGGGTGATGGTTAACAATTGTTTTAACTTGAATCCTTTTAACATAATCGAGTCCTCCTATGACTTCTATTCTCAAACTTCTGGGCTTGTATCGCAAGGAACTAGCTACACTAATTTCTGTCGACTTCTTTGTCTTAAGCAATCAAAAAACCCTGGACGCATAGCGCTCCAGGGTATAGTGACACAAAAACACATCTTCTTTCATCCAGACTTTACTGTCGGCTCAGGAATTGAACCTGATCAGCCTTTCGGCTCGCGGGCTATACCGCCGGTAGGGAATTTCACCCTGCCCTGAAGATTGACTTATTAAATTCAAGATAATCGTAACACACAAATAAATCTTATGCAATGGTCTCTTATAATTTCTCACCTTTGATCATGCGGATGAGTCGGTCTTGTTTTTGGATAAGGTACTTAAATAATGGAACACCAATTAAGGTTACCACTACAAACTCGCCGAAAAAGACAAAACCAATAGCAGCTGGAAGTCCAAAGCCTTGAGGCACAAAACCTAAAACATAAATCATCGTTCCTATAATTACGCCATTAACAATCGATGGCCATAAGGAAGCCATCCACATCCGCTTTGTCTTGCTCATAAGAAAGACACTGATAAAAGTAGCAAGCGTACCGAAAACCATGTCTGCCATTCCTAGTTGAGACGCAAAATTGGCAATTAAAGTTCCCAGCGTTAGACCTACAATATAAACTGGATTAATAAATGCCAACAGGGTCATGACCTCAGACAACCTAAACTGAATCATGCCGTAACTAATAGGTGCCAGCGCCATGGTTAAAACCGCATATAAAGCAGCAACAATCGCTGTCCGCACAATAAAATCAACACTTTTACTAGAATTCATTTTTCCACCTCATAATTCTGTGGCACTTGTTATGAAATAAACAAATGCCCTCGCAATAAAATATTTGTTTAAAACAGCAAGAAAGAGGTTATCACATAAGACATACACTGTCAAACAAGTCAAACAAGTTAGATAAGGAGCGTAATGATGTCTATCCTAAATGTTCAAACCCAATTTAACCCAGAGAAAGAAAAAACCGTTGCTGAATTAGCCGACAAGCTCGGCATTAAAATTAAATTGCCCTGCAATGGAAAAGGTAAATGTGGCAAATGTCTTGTGAAAATAAGTGCAGGCGACATGAACCCTCCTACCAAAGAAGAAGAAAAATTAATTAAGTCTTCCGACCTAGAAGCGGGTTATCGACTGGCCTGCTGTGCGGTTCCCAAGGGAGATTTTACAATCAGCCTAGAGGGGAAAAGCAAGAAATAAAGATTTTCATCGTATGAACAAGGTTTTTCCAAAACGCTCTTCAAATTCCTTCGCGAATTCTTGAGAAGCGCTTCTTTCCAATTCCATATCCTCTTCAGAAATGAGGTGAAAAATAACGGTGGAGGCTGAGGCTTCCACTTTTATTTTTTGTACCACTTGAGACTCACTTCGGTCAAGTTTTTCAGCTACCCTTAAGAAGAAGGATAACTTTTTAAGGTACTCCAATTTGACCTTATTCACTATATCCTTGTAAGGCTCCATATCTTCTTTAAATTTAGCCTCACGGTGCATTGCCACTAAAAAGGCAGCTTGAATGGTTTCCTCATTGTCTATGCCATAGACCCGAGAGTGAATGGTCAGGTAAAATCCATGCCGGTGGTGATTATAATACTCAATATGCATGCCAATATCATGAAGCATAGAGGCCACATACAGCACTAAGCGATCCTTTTCTGTAAATTCATGATGGTCTTTTAAACCATCAAAAAGAGTCAAGCTCAAATGCGCCACATGATGACTATGTGCATTGTAAATGTGATAGCGCTTCATCACATTGGCAAGACTATGTTCCAAAACGTTTTCCATAATCTGAGAAACGCCTTGTCGCTTAAAATAGGTCTCATAAAAAAGACCGTCTCTTAAACCGTTACCACTGACAATAAAGCGATCAGAATGAATATGATCCATCAATACTTTAAGCGGTAAGACCCCAGGCCCTAAAATATCTGCCCGTTCTTTGCTAGCACCTGGAATTTGAGTAACATCTGTGGCGGGTGTTTCTATTAATTTTTTAATAATTTGGAAAGTATCCTTTTTAGAAATTTGATAGTTGTGGAGACTGACTGCTGGGTACTTCTTCTTCTGTTTATCTATTTTTCCAACGTTACGCACAACGCCACCCATGCCTATAACAGGGTAACCTTCTGCCCGTTTCAACCAATCCAATTTCTTGATATGAGATTTAACATGATTTTCCATTTGAGTAAATCCAGCTGCGCGATCCCCACCCATAAAAGCTTCGGTCAAAATAACCGAACCAAAAGGAAGGGAAACAGAGGCCACTATTCTTCGGTTTTCTACCAATGCAATCTCTGTACTGCCGCCGCCAATATCTACCATGACGTAATCATTTAAAGCGATGGAGTTCACTACACCCAAGTAGTCATAATAAGCCTCTTCTTGACCGGTTATAATTTTAAATTCTACGCCCGTTTCTATTTCAACCCGTTCAAGAAAGGCAATGCCGTTTTCCGCCATCCGCACAGCTGCAGTGGCCACAGCAATAATATTTTTAACTTCATAAGCATTCAAGAGTTTTTTAAACAACCGTATGGCATGAATGGTTCTATTCATCGGCTCACTCTTAAGCTGTTTGTCACACTGAAGATTTTCCGAAAGTCTCACCATGACTTTTGCTTGATCCAGCAGGTTATAGCCGCCATTGTCGTATACTTCTACAATATTGAGTCTCACGGAGTTGGAACCTAAATCTATAATGCCATATCTTTCCATAAGGTACCCCTCCCTGTTTTTCTATTTTGTCGATGCCCCTTAATCATTGAATAAATTTTTCTTTTGGATTTCCAATTGGGCTCTAAAGTTATGTTTTGCCATTTCTGTCAACTGCATTTGGGCATTCACTGGATGCTCCACATCTTTTCTAAAGATATAGCTGCCATCTGGCTGCATCCACCGAGCTTTTACATTGTCTTTTAGGTACAACTTAAGTATGTCGATTAATCTACGCTTAATGCCACTATGGGTTACAGGAATAAGCAGCTCAATACGCCTATCCATATTCCGCTCCATTAAATCTGCACTGGTTATATACACCTCTTGATTGCCACCGTTTTCAAAATAGCACATGCGGCTATGCTCTAAATAGGTTCCCACTATACTGATGACTTCAATGTTCTCACTGAGTTCCTGTAGTCCTGGAATTAAACAGCAGATTCCTCGAATTATTAATTTTGTCTCTACCCCTGCTTGTGAGGCCTCGTAAAGCTTTTGAACAATTTCAGGATCAACCAAAGAGTTCATTTTAATGATCATTCGCGCTTTTTTGCCCTCGTATGCCAAACGAATTTCTCGGTCAATTAAATCGATTAATTTCTTCCGCAGGGAAAAGGGGGCAACAGTTAATTTATACATATCTAGCGGATCTGAATACCCTGACAGGGTATTGAAAAACTCAGTGGTATCTTCAGCCAATTCTTGGTCGCAAGTAAACATACCGATATCAGTGTAGAATTTCGCCGTAATATCGTTGTAGTTTCCTGTGCTGAAGTGGACGTATCGCTTGATTTTACCCTCTTCACGGCGCACTACCATACAAACTTTCGCATGGGTTTTTAAGCCTTCGAAACCGTAAATAATATGACAGCCCGACTGCTCTAAGCGTTTTGCCCAAGTAATGTTGTTTTCTTCATCAAATCTTGCACGAATCTCTACAAGGGCAGTAACCTGCTTTCCCATTTCAGCAGCTTCTGCAAGGGCTCTCAGAATTGGAGAGTCTCCACTTACTCTGTATAGCGTCTGCTTGATAGCCAGTACGTCTGGGTCATGTGCCGCTTGCCGGATAAAGTCAACGACAGGGTCAAAGGATTCAAAGGGCATATGAAGCATCAAGTCTCGTTCATGAATGGCTTGGAATAAATCTTCCTTTCCATAAAAGTCAATTGCAGGGTACTTGGGTTGCTTTTTTTGCAGCAAATGTTCATATTTAGGCTGCTCACATAACCAGTTCACAAAGGTTAAATCGATAGGGCCATTAATGACATATACATCGGCTGAACGAATGCTTAAGGCATTTTTAAGGACACCCAGCATTTTGGCGTCAATCGTTCTAGACACTTCTAGTCTGACTACCGAACCCCATCTTCTCTGTCTCAATGATTTTTCAATGACCAGCAATAAATCTTCAGCGTCATCATCTGAAACAGACAAGTCCGCATTTCTTGTAATACGATACACGTGAGAGGATAAGACACGTTTGCCATAAAACAATTTATGCAAATTTTTCTGAATCAATTCTTCTAAAAATACAAAGAGGCCTGTACCCTTTCTTCGATTCTTAATTTTGACCAATCTCGGCAACTTTTGTGGCACTTGCACCGTGGCAAAGAAAGTTTCGTCAGGCTTGCTTGGATCTTCTATAAAGATGGCAATGTTTAAACTCCTATTGGAAATCAAGGGAAAGGGTCTGCTGAAATCTACCGCCATAGGTGTTAATACAGGATAAACAATTTCATCGAAATATCTTTCTGCTTCCGCATGTTCCTCTTCTGAGAGTTCTTCATAATGGGTAAGGATAATGTCATGAGCCTCTAGCCCAGGCATTAATTCATCTCTAAAATGTTTGTATTGTTGTTCTACTAACTCGTGACTCTTTTTACTGATGAGTTTGAGTTGTCGCTGAGGTGTCAGGCCAGAAGCGTCCTCATCTACAAAGCCTAAGGCAACTTGATCTTTGATTGCAGCTACTCTGACCATGTAAAACTCATCTAAGTTAGAGCTGAAAATACTGCTGTATCTAAAGCGCTCCAAAATAGGAAGCTCTTGATCCATAGCTTCCTGAAGCACGCGATAATTAAACTCTAGCCAACTCATTTCCCTGTTAACATAATTTCGTTCTGATAAATACGGCACGGTTAGACCTCCTTAAGGGCTTAATAGTGGCCTTCCAGTGGGACGATGCAAATGAACTTCAAAGGTTTGTTGCCAGTATTTCTAAACTGATGCAACTCATTTTCTGGGACAAAGGCGTAAGACCCCGCACTAATTTCATTCTCTACGCCATTTAAAAACAAATGTCCTTCTCCCTCAATAATATAATTAATATGAGGCCAAGGGTGTGCATGTCTAGGCGTATGCCCCCCCGCTTCTATTTCAAAAACCCGCATAACATGATTGTCCCAACCTTCGTTAGGGGAAATCAAGACCTTCATTACAGCACCTTTTACCTCAGGGTTGCTCATGGCAGTTCCCAGTAATTGATCAATGTGTCCTAATGCCATATCTTTGTCCTCCTATTTCAATCTATATGGTTGTGTGTCGCGAATAGATTCAGTCTATTGCGTTTAAAAAAGGCTTTGCCTCTCTTCCCATTGTATACCCAGAGCGAGGAATTCTATACCTCTAATTTTAAGCAAGCTTTTTTTATTTCGTTAGCCGAAACAATTGCCATATTAATAATTTTAATGTTATACTATTTTTATAGTTCATATTCAAATTGGAGGTCTTCATGGATACCGTACAAAGCCGTCAAACCATCTTGTCTGAAAGTCTCTGGAAAGCCGTTATTATGCTGGGTTTACCCGTTATGGCAACCAACTTGATTCAGACAATTTACAACCTAGTAGATACTTTTTTCATAGGTAAGTTGGGCACCAGCCAAGTAGCCAGTGTTCAGTTGGCTTGGCCAGTCAACTTCGTCATGCTCTCCCTTGGAGCAGGCCTCTCCATTGCCACAACTTCTATGATTGCTCAATATACAGGTGCAGGCCATCACGATAAGGCTCGAAAAGCAGCAGGACAAATTTTGATAGTAAATTTTTTGTTATCTGTTGTGGTAGCAGCCATAAGCATTCCCTTTTTAAGACAAATCGTGGCTTTGTTAGGTGTTAGCGGAGAGCTCTCTGTACATACTTATAATTATTTATTGGTCAACCTAATCGGACTGCCAACCATGTTCCTCATGTTTGCCTATAACGGCATAAAAAACGGCAGTGGCGATACAGTCAGCCCCATGTTACTCAACACAGCTGGGGTTATTCTGACCATTATACTCGACCCTATTTTCATTTTTACTTTGGACATGGGAGTGGCAGGCGGTGCTTGGGCGATGGTTGCTTCTAGAGGTATATTCTCAGCATTCGCCATTTCTCGAATGTTTATCAAGCCTTCCCAATTAAAGCTCTCCCTTGCCGATTTAGTTCCCGATTGGCCTTTCATTAAAAATGTATTTAAAATAGCCATTCCATCTTCGGTAGGACAGTCTATGGAAGCCTTTGGTTTCCTTGTTATGAACATATTTATAGTCGATTTAGGGGAAGCTACTCTGACAGCCTTTTCAATTGGTAACCGTGTCAACGGGTTGGTGTTAATGCCTGCAATGGGAATAGGCGCTGCCCTTGCTACTATTGTGGGTCAAAATATAGGTGCTAATCAGCTCTCGCGCGCAAAGGAAGCGGTCAAAGTCAGCTCTATTTTATCGACATGCGTCTTAATTCTCGGAGGCATCCCAATGATTATTTGGGCAACGCCAATCATCAGCGCCTTTTCTGAAGATCCTACGGTCATCAGCCAAGGGGCGTACTACTTGATTTTAATCACCCTGTCTATTCCCCTTATGGGATTTTTCAATGTCTTCATTGGTACTTTCCAAGGCGCAGGCCATACGACCATGGTCATGATGATGCAAATGGGCAGATTATGGGGTCTTCGAATTCCCTTAATTATTATCTTAATGAAATTAATGCCCGGCAACCCTTCTGCCATTTGGTACAGCATGATTCTCAGCAATTTCTTAACTTGTGTCTTTGGTTATATTTTATACAAATCAAAAAAATGGGAAAAAAAGCTTGTCTAAGTATTCTGAATATGGTACTATCTAAGTGTTATTGCAGATTATTTACTATTTTATCTATTAATGCGACTGTGTTCGCAGCTTTTGAAAGGAGAAATGTTATATGAAAACTCAATTAATTGCAGGTGCAAACAACTAATTTCATTCAACCCTTTCGAAGCAACTAAAATAAACGTTTATCAAACACGCTTTATTTCTGAGGCGTGTTTTTTTGCGCCCAAAAACAAGTTGCTTCCATTACCTTTGGAGGTCATCGATTTGACAAATTTAGAAAACATGAAAACACTCCGTACCTACGGTTTTAACGAAGCACATTACGAAAATATGGAAAACACTCAGGGGATTTCACATTTGATCCCTGCACGAGTCTTGAGCCGCAACAGAAATATTTACCACCTAATTGCAGAACAAGGCGCTGTCACAGGAACCCTTAGCGGGAAATACCAGTATGAAAACGAAACGTCTCACTACCCCGTTGTAGGAGATTGGGTTCTTGTGGAAATGAAAGAACAAATGGCTGTCATTCAAGGTATGCTGCCTCGCAAAGGAAAATTTTCCAGAAAAGAAGCAGGACAAGTGACCAACGAACAAGTCCTTGCAGCCAATGTGGACTTAATCTTTATTGTAACAGGTCTAGATTCCAACTTTAACCTCTCTCGAATTCAAAGGTATAGAACTGTTGCCTTAGAAGGCGGCGCTCAACCGATTATCATTCTGAACAAAGCAGATCTTTGCGACGACTTAGAGGATAAGCTAGCCGCTGTGAGAACCGTTGCCCCGGAAGATCCAATTCACGCGGTCAGCACATGGACAGGGGAAGGTTTGGAAGTCCTTTACGACTATTTAACCGAAGGAAGAACCATCGCCTTCTTTGGTTCTTCTGGGGTAGGCAAATCCAGTTTGACCAATGCCCTGCTCAAAGAAACCTTCATGGCCACCAGCGCCGTCAGTGAAGCCCACGGCAAAGGCAGACACACCACCACCACAGCGGAACTGATTTTACTCCCTTCAGGTGGCTGCCTCATCGATACGCCTGGAATCAGAGAAATTCAAATTTGGTGCCATGAAGACGCTGTTGAAACAGGATTTGAAGACATTGCTGCCCTAGCCGCCTCTTGTCAGTTTGATAATTGCAAACACCAAGCTGAACCCGGTTGTGCCGTTAAAAGAGCACTAAAAATAGGCACGCTGTCTGAACGCCACTACAACAACTACCAAAACATGAAAAAAGAAGCGATCTTCATTGAGGCGAAACAACGCCATAAAGATCGCTTAAGCAACAAACCTGAAAAGAAGAAAAAGCCTCGTCAGAAAAGTTTTGCCGCTGATTTAGATTTATAAATCAACCTGTACATCATAAACATTTCCATTTACTGTAATCTTAAAGAATCGAGTCACCGCCTTACAAATTTCCAAAAAGGCGCTGACTTGGTTCTTTTCATTTTCCATTTTTTCAAGAAGGGCACGGTGAGCTTCTTCAAGGGTCACAGCTTCAAAGTATATTCGATCTCCAGGTTGAGTTTGACCTATTTTATCCAGATCTGCCGTAATTACATGGGCTATTTTGGTATACCCACCCACCGTTTGCCGATCCGCTAACATGATAATCGGCTGTCCCTGACCGGGTACTTGTATTGCGCCATAACATATGCCGTCTGAAATAATGTCCGCTGAGTCTTTATGGGCAATCTGTTCCCCCTCTAGCCGATAGCCCATACGATCTGCTGATTGGCTGACTGTATAACTGCTTCTTAAAAAGGTTTGAATACCGTCTTCTGTAAAATAATCTTCTTGTGGACCTAGAATAACCCTAAGTCTGATCTCATTCCCATATATGGGTCTATAAGCTTCCGGCAACATTTGAGGGGTCGATAACATGGATTGACCCACAGACAATCGATCTCCTATTTTTAATGCCCGTCCTGCATATCCACCCATTTTGCTGTTGACCGCGGTTGACCTACTCCCTAAGACCAAGGGCACATCAATGCCCCCTTCAATGGTTAAGTAAGCGCGACAGCCCTTTTCAAGAACGCCAAAGGACAATTCATCTCCCACTTTAGCCTTCTGAGTTGTATACATATCAACAGCTTCACCATTAAGACAAGGGTTCATGAATGCCCCTGTAATCGCAAAGTAACTTTCCTTTAAAAATTTGATTTGAGGCCCCAATATTAAAATTTCTAAACCTGCCGCTTCTGGTGAATTGCCTAATAAGCTATTGCCTATTCTCAATGCTTCTCCATCCATTGCACCGGAACTGCTGACCCCAATAGCCTGATAGCCCCACCGTCCTAAATCTTGCACTGTTGTTTGGAGCCCAGGTGACAGTATTTCGAGGGTGGCTTCTTGCTTCCACGCTTCCACAGGGGTGTCTTTTTGAAGTCCTATCTCGGACTGATTGCCTTCATCTTTATTCTGTTCATCACCTTTATATTGTTCTTCACCTTTTACCCTAGATACTACTTTATTTTGCACTTCATCACTTGAATCCGAAAGGGTTTCAACTGCGACAAACTTCAGCAAATCTCCTGACTTAAGCAAAGCAGGTGAAGGCGATGAAGGGTCGAATAGTTTCAGCGCTGTTCTTCCAATTAAATTCCATCCGCCGGGAGAACTCTCAGGGTAAATGCCCGTCTGTTTGCCGGCAATACCAACAGAACCTGCCTCAATACGTTTTCTGGGAATTTCCAGTCTAGGCGTATCCAGTGCAGAATCCATCCCTCCCAGATATGGAAATCCTGAAATGAATCCTAGCATATAAATGAGATAAGGTTGTTGGGTGTGCTTCTGAATAATCTCTCCTTCTGTCAATCCAGTATGTGCCGCTATTCGAGCCAGATCAGGCCCAAATTCTCCCCCGTATACCGTAGGGACTTCAATCACCTGAGGCTCTGGCAGTACCATTTTTTCTAACTGGCCTTCAAGTGGAATCAGTTTTTCTGCTAACTCTCCATAGGAGACTCTTAAGCTGTCATAAAGAATAATCAAAGAGCGGTAAGTCGGTACGATTTCTCTAATACCTTGAATTTCTCCTATTGCAACCTGTTTTTCTATGGCAAAGCACAAAGCTCTGACCTTCCGATGAAGGCCTTCGTCAATTTGACATCCGAACTCCACCACAAGTCCCTGATCACCTGCAGGCAAGTGTCTCGGCGTTTTATATAAATCGGGTTGCGTTGTCATAGCCAAGCCCCTAAAGACTGAATTTGAATATTTTCCCGAAGAAGAGCTGCTTTGATCTGAGACACAAAAACAAGAGCCTTAGGATTATCTCCATGGACGCAAATGGACTGGACTTTAATCGGAATCCATTCACCTGTAATGGCCTCTACGACTCCATCCTTTATCATTTTCACGGTTCTCTCAATAGCTATATGAGAATCATGTATCACTGCCCCATCCATATGTCGTGGCACTAACAAACCTTCTCGAGTATAAGCACGATCCGCAAAGACTTCACTAGCCGTTTTTAATTGAAGCTTTTCTCCCTCAGTGATCATATGGGAATTGGCAAGTCCCATTAAAATGAGAGAGGGATCTACTTCATAAATAGCTTCTGCCAATGCTTTTGCCAATTCTGGGCGCGCAGCTGCCATATTGTACATGGCACCGTGAACCTTCACGTGTTGTAAAGTCATGCCTTCTGCCGATGCAATTCCACTCAGTGCACCTATTTGATACTGTATATAAGCCTTAAATTCTCTAGGCGTTACGTCCATATCTCTTCTTCCAAATCCAATCAAGTCGTTGAACCCAGGGTGGGCACCAATGGCGACCCCTTTTTCTTTAGCGATCGCTACCGTCTCTCTCATCATTAAGGGATCTCCGCCATGCCATCCACATGCAATATTGGCGGAACTAATTTGTTCGAGCACAGCTCGATCATTTCCAATTGTATATAAGCCAAAACTCTCGCCTAGGTCGCTATTTAGATCTACGATTTTCATATGACCTCCTTTAATCAACGGGTTATTTTCTGAAATTCCCATATAAATATCATAACATGGTAAAGGCTCTTTCAAATGTAAACAAAGGATGAATTTCAAAATTCTATTTCATAAATGTTTAAATAGGAGTAATCTTAAATAGAAATTATTCTATCTTGGGGGTCGACATGAAATATTTAAAGTACTTTCTCATTTGTGTGCCACTCAGCATCGCAGGACACTATCTCCATTGGAATGACACAATCATGTTTATTCTATGCTGTCTTGCTATTGTTCCGTTGGCAGGGTATTTAGGGGAGGCAACAGAAGAATTAGCTGCTTACACCGGCCCGAAAATTGGTGGCTTTTTAAATGCTACTTTTGGTAATACCACCGAATTAATCATCGCCTTTTTTGCCATGAAAGAAGGTCTTGTCAATGTGGTTAAGGCTTCACTTGCAGGTTCAATTCTGAGTAACATCCTTCTTGTCTTGGGCTTAAGTATCTTTGTAGGTGGACTCAAACATAAAGAACTTAAATTCGATGCGGATCAAGGTAGTTTTACCTCAACCATGCTCCTTTTCACATTTATTGGTCTGGCTATTCCGGCGGCGTTCTCCTACATGATGACCAATGAAGTGGCTGTCGGTAATTTTAAATGGGCAAGCGTTATTACCGCTGTGATCTTATTGGTCATATACGTGTTGGGACTTCTGTACTCCTTCAAAACTCAAAATGACCTTTATGGTTTGGAACATGCTGAGGACATTGATTCAAAGTGGGACAAGAAAACAGCCATCTTTATTATTGGGTTGACCACCGTTTTCATTGCCGTCATCTCAGAACTACTGGTCAAAAGCATTGAACCTATGGCGGCTGCCAATCACATCAATTCACTCTTTGTTGGTTTAATATTAATCCCGATTGTGGGTAATGCAGCTGAACACAGCACTGCAATTATCATGGCATTGAAAAATAAAATGGACATCTCCATTGAAATTGCAGCAGGGTCATGTTTGCAGATTGCCTTGTTTGTAACACCTTTGATGGTTCTAGTCAGTTTATTCTTCGTACCTATGAACATTATCTTTATGCCTATCGAACTGGTCATTTTTGGTGCCAGCGTTATGATTGTCAATCGCATTGTCAGCTCTGGGCGCAGTAACTATATGGAAGGTCTCATGCTGGTTTCCATCTATTTAATTGCCGCTGTAGGTTTTTTACTCATGTAAAACGAAATAATTTGCAACATTAAAAGGCAGTTTCTCTAAACCTATAAGGTTTCTTGAGAAACTGCCTTCTTCAATTTTTCGCCCTTTTTATAGTACTTACTATACTTTTATAAACTTAATACACTTTTATAACACTTTAGATAAAAATAACTGAGTGCGCTCTTCCTCTGGGGCATCAAATAACTCAAGTGGCGGCTTGTCTTCAACAATTCTGCCTTCATCCATGAAGATTACTCGATCCGCAACTTCTTTAGCAAAGCCCATTTCATGGGTCACAATAATCATATCCATCCCCTCAAGGGCAAGAGTTTTCATCAAATCCAATACTTCTTTTACCATTTCTGGGTCTAGCGCCGATGTCGGTTCGTCAAACAGCATCCATTCCGGTTCCATAGCTAAGGCTCTAGCGATGGCGATCCGCTGCTTCTGACCCCCAGACAATTGGTTCGGATAGGCATTTGCCTTATCTGCAAGACCAACTTTCTCTAAGAGTTTAAGAGCACGTTCCTCCACCACTTTAGGAGACTCTTTTTTCACTAAAATAGGCGCTAAGGTTAAATTTTCTAGAACAGACTTATGAGGGAACAAATTAAAAGACTGAAAGACGAACCCCATCTTTTGTCGGGTATGATCAAGGGCTTTTTCCGTTATACCCAAAACTTCCCCTTCTACCTTAATTAATCCCTTTGTAGGTTTTTCTAAACCGTTGAGACATCTGAGCAAAGTGCTCTTTCCAGAACCACTTGGCCCAATAATGACAGTTACCTGTCCCTTTTCAAATGTGATATTCAAGTCTTTTAAGACTTCTAACTTTCCAAAATGTTTATCTAAATTTTTTACATCAATCACTGACTTTCAATCTCCTTTCCAGTTGCTGCAATACTATCGAAAGACTATAGGTCAATACAAAGTAAATGGCGCCTACAACAATTAACGGTTCAAAAGGCTTAAAGGTAATGCCTCTCACGGTATCTGCATTGTACATTAAGTCATGTACACCTATTACCGAAACAATAGCGGACTCTTTAATCAAAACGATAAACTCATTGCCCAGTGCAGGTAAAATGTTTTTAAAGGCTTGAGGCAGAACTACACTTTTCATGGTTTGATGCATAGACATCCCTAGGCTTCTCGCCGCTTCCCATTGTCCTTTGTCCACGGCTTCTATCCCTGCACGAATAATCTCTGAAATGTAGGCTGCACTGTTGAGAGACATTGCCAATACCGCAGCAACCATCATCGGAATATTGGGAATTCCATAATAGACGATATACAATTGCAGAATCAGTGGTGTACCTCTCACAACTGCAACATAAGCATCTCCAATTTTTCCAATCGCAGCTATCCTATTTCGTCTCAGCAAAGTGAGTCCAATGCCCAACAAGAGACCAAAAAAAACCGATATTAAAGATAAACCTATCGTATAGATTGTCCCATTAATAAAATACTGCCCATAAGTACTTAAAAAATTAAAATTCATTTTCTATCCTTTTGCAAACATCTGTAAAGCTTTAAATATCAATGTTTGCACCTTTCTTTTCATTTTTCTTGATTTATTATACAAATTATTGCATAAATAGTCAATCTAATTCTACCCCTACACCTCTATATTTGATAATTAGCCCCCTTTTCGGGGTATAAATAAAAGAGGAAACTAGGAGGTGAGGTCATGAAAATTGATATTTTGAATGAAATCATCACATTAAAAGAAAAGCAAAAAGCTCTGGAAGAAGAATTGAATGCCTTGAAAGCCAAACTTAAGGAAGAAGAACATCTTTATGTCAGAATGCATCAGGAAGAGCTGGCAAACCGAATGGCTGAAAACTGGAATAGAGAGCTTGAAGGCCCTGTTGTTCGCAAAGAAGAAGAAGTTCATATTCACGAAAGAGAAAAGATCTATAATTGAATGTTAAGTCACGGGTTGAAGAACGTGGTACAATGGTATGGAACTCAATTACGGCTATAAGGAGAAATATCCATGCTCAATTTAAAAAATACAGATAAAAAAAGCAAAAACTTTATGTATCAAAATCTTCAACGCAGCAAATGTTTTAACACCAACTTCTCAAACTCAAACTTTGACTACGCTTGCTTTAGAGGCGCTCATATGAAAGCTTGTAACTTTGATGGCTGTACTTTTAACAGCACAGAATTTATTGGCTCCAACTTGAAGGACAGTCGATTTAAGAACGCTATTTTTGAAAATACAGTCTTCGAAGGCAGCAAACTAGAAAACGTAGACTTTAAAGGCGCGACTTTTAAAAACACCTTCTTTGTAGGGACTCAAACCGCACAAGCGCTTAATTTAGACCTTTCTAACCCAGAAATCCGATTTTTTGATGAAATGCCTCCTTTGGATATCAGTCCTATTCTCCACAATGCAATTGAAAAGCTGATGACCAACAAATTCGTAAAAACTGCTCGGGTTTTGGATACAAAAGATAAGCAGATGAACAGCATAAGCGTCATGATTCTCTTAGAAAAATTTGGTGAAGAAACCTTGCTCCAGAAGTTGGAACAATTAGATGCTCAGATTGACAGAGACTTCCACACCCTCAGTTATTTAATCAAAATGATGGAAAAATAGAGAAAAGCTCAGGGATTAATACTTTCCCTGAGCTTCTTTTGTTTTATATACATTTCTTTTTCATTGATTATAATGAAACACGTTTCTTTTGATTAATTATGTGAAGGCATTTTACTTTTTCTAAAGCAAACCTTGGGTCTTCTCCAATGCGGTCTGCCAGCTTTTGGCATTCTTCAGCATAACTCTCATTTGCTAGTTCCACTAGGTTTGGGTAATAAGCCTCTAAAAATTGAATTAGAGCCTCATTCACCTCAAATAAAGTAAAATTGGCTAGGGTGACAGGCTTTCGCATAACGCTGTCAGGGTGAATGAAATAATGGTATTTTGGGGTATCTAAATAAACAATTTTATTAGCTAAGTGAAACAGTCGATAAGTCGTAGCTTTATCATCGTACAGAATGCCTTCAGGGTATTTGACGGCTTCAAACAGTCTGCGCCGATACACTTTATTGCAAGGTGAATACCGCATTTTGTCCTTTTTAAAAGTTTCAGCAATCCCTTCCTCTGGTGTATAAACATACATTTTTCTTTTAGAAGACGACTTCTCTTTTGAGGTCGACAGTTTAAGCTCCTGCCGATTTTCTATTTTTACAAACCCACAGGTTGCAATATCTGCATTTTCCTTTTCTAATGCGCCGACTAAGGCTTCATAAAAGTCAGGCTCTATCCAGTCATCGCCATCTAAAAAGCCGATGTACTCGCCTTTGGCATACTGCAACCCTCTATTTTTCGCAGCTGCAGCACCACTATTGGGTTGAAAGGTAACTGAAATACGAGAATCCATTTCCTTAAATCTATTGCAAATTTCTAAGGATTGATCTGTCCCACCATCTACAATAATTATGAGTTCTAAATCTCTATAAGTTTGATTCAGAACAGCTTCAATAGCATCAGCAACATAGGCTTCCATATTGTAAACCGTTATAATGACGGATAACTTAAGCATTTTACTGCTCCTTTCTCAAAGAATAAGATGACTTCTCAGTTTTCCATTTACGATAAGGCCATAAATTGGGTAGAATAAAGACAAGACTTGGAGGTGGACATTTATGAGCCGAATTTTACATATTTTATCACAAATTCCTTCTAAAACTGGAAGCGGTATATTTTTGGACAATATGATCCATCAAGGGAACTTGGCAGGCCATGAACAAGGTCTGGTGGTCTGTTTGCCTGCAACGCTTGAATCTTTTGCCTTACCCCAAAATCTTATATATACAGAGACCATCCTCTTTGAAACTGAGGAACTTCCCTTTAAACTCCCTGGTATGAGTGATGTCATGCCCTATGAGAGCACTAAGTTTTCTGAACTGACGCCAAAGGAATGGTCATTATATACCCAATCTCTAGAAAAAGGTATCCGCCGCGCCATTGAAATTTTTCAGCCCGATGTCATCATCAGCAATCACCTATGGGTGGCTACAGCCATAGCGGTTGACGTGGCAAAGAGTCTCCATCTGAACAGTCTCAAAATCTTTGCAGTCAGCCATGGAACAGATTTGCGACAAATGACATTAGCACCTTACATGAAAGACTTTATTTTAAAAACCTGCACCCATTTAAACGGCGTCCTCTGTCTCCACAGGCAGCAAATGAACTTAATTCACGATACTTACTTTATACCCACAGAAAAACTTTTTCTGATTGGAAATGGCTATAACGCCAATATTTTTCATCGAAAAGAAAGAGTTTTGTCAGAAACTGTGCATTTAATTTATGCAGGGAAACTTTCTTATTCAAAAGGGGTTTTGGAGCTGATTGAGGCTGTGAACGCTTTAAATATTTTGAATGCTTCTACTTCTGTAAATACTGCTAATGCTGTAGATGTTGCAAACAATCTAACGACTGCAAACGAGCGACATCAGTCCTTGGGCTATACCACCTTCATCCCCTTTAAAGAAATCCGTTTGGGGCTGGCTGGAAAAGGGAGCGGTGAAGAAGCCCGAGCGATTTTAGAAGCTGCGGTGGAATCTCCTTATACGGATCTACTAGGTTTTCTTGACCAACCCGCTTTAGCAGAAGTATTTTATTCCTCAGATATTTTTGTCTTGCCTTCCTTCTACGAAGGATTGCCACTGGTGGTCTTAGAAGCTCTCGCCACCGGTCTGCCTGTTGTTGTCACCGAGTTGCAGGGTTTAAAAGATTGGATGGAAGGGCCTATTAATCAATCTGGCTTTATTACATATGTCCCTCTTCCAGAACTGGATGGAGTGGATCAATGTAAAAAAACAGCGAGAGCTCCTTTCGTCAAGGCCCTCACCGCTGCTTTAAATAGTAGTATTTTAAATTCAAGAAGTCAGTCTTATACTGCTGACTTTCCATATGCCTCTGTGGAAGCTCGTTCTTGGGAAAATGTATTTAAGTCCATTACGGGCTTAATCGGTTTGTAAGCAGATTGGAAAAGTTTAACCACTTGAGGATTTTCCTCGTCAAAGGCCACATAGCCTTGCGGAGTAGAAATCATAGGGTGGGTTTTCCCATATTTTACAGCTTCTATAAAATCTTGCGTATCTCGAATCACATCAGGAAAACAGGTTGCATAATGACCTACTTTTTCTAAAACATGTGCATCGCTTGCGCCAAAAACAGGTAGATTTTGCGCCTTAGCCAGTTGGTATGCAGTCATATTATGATGGTGAGGCGTACTGCCGTTAAAGGCTTCTACCCCAGAAAGACCCTTGACCTGCCTGATATGATTGCCCATGCCCCTGTTATTTTCTCTAAAAGGATGTGCGCTCATACAAACGCCTCCCGCTTTTACGACCAAATCAATTAGTTGCTGTGCGTGAAGCTTCTCTTTTGGCAATTGATCCAGTCCAAAAACGGTAATATCCCCTTCGTAAGTTAAAATTTCTGCTCCAACGATAATTAAAAAATCACTGGTTTTCCCATATTCATAAGCACGAGCCATGAGGCCGTTGCTTTCGTGATCTGTTATGCAAATCCCTTGAAGCCCTAACTCTTTTCCCCGTGTCACAATCATTTCTAGAGACAAAAAACTATCATCAGAAAAGGTTTTTTCATGCATATGCGTATCTATAATCATATTTAAGTACCTCTTATTCACAAACCCTTTGTATTCATAAAGTCACTTTCCTCTGCTGCCAAATAGATTATATAACGAAGTGACTCCAAAAAGGATTGAGTAAATTGATAGCTTTTTGATTTCCATAGAAATTGTTAATAGCCATCATTAGGTAATTATGTAATAATATAATTAAAACGTATTGATATGTTACAAGGAGGTTTAAATGTACACTACAGAATTTGCACACATTAAAGGAATAACTATTCCATTTAAGCCCGCTAATCCTATCATTGGTAACTGTGCTCATGCCGATCAAACCGTATATTTTGTCGTAGCTTCTGGCAGTTTAGAAGGTCATTTTCAGCAAATGATGGTTAAAAACCCTTCTGATCACATGGATGTTTTATCCCCTGAAATTCAAATCAATGAAAGTGGTTGCGTAGAATCCATTTACCCGAGTTCTAAAGAAAGCCAAATTTTCCATGACGGCAGTTTAATCGAAATTCGCCCAGGCTGTGCTTATGCTTTTATGCCCCTTTCTGAAGGTGTGCTCATAAAGTACCTTATCCCTTCAAGCTTGTCCACATCCCTTTTTAACCATAAGATTGGACAAATTAATGAAGAGACCGTTTCAGATCAAGTGACTTTTGAATTGCTAAAACCAGCCAAAATAAATGAGCCTATAAAGCATGAAGCACCAATTAAAATTGAAAAAAAAGAAGCCCCAAATTCAGGACCTCTTCCTCAAAAATATTTTTACAGAGAAGACGGCACGACTCTGTTGAACATTGGCAAGTACTCGCTTGGTTTTATGCTCAGCTTGGGTCTGCTTGTCAGTTCTCATCATCTTATTTGGTTTCTTGTCTTCTTAGCTTTAACAGCTACATCTGGCTATTGGCTTGCTTTAGAAGGCCTCTTCCTTTACCGGAAAACCTATTCATTAGGCATCGAAGAGGATGGTCTCACCATTAACAATTGCGTTTATAGTGATTTAGTCATCCCCTGGTCAGAAATTAGTCGTTTCCA
Organism: uncultured Peptostreptococcaceae bacterium; assembly: GCA_964404895.1. GTDB lineage: Bacteria > Bacillota > Clostridia > Peptostreptococcales > Acidaminobacteraceae > JBGSUZ01. The sequence goes on from CAYOLV010000002.1 coordinate 674,511, forward strand.
ATTAGAAGCTCGTACTTTTAACCGTTACGGTTTAGAAAGTGAGTTAGAAATCAGAATCATCACGAATCATGCTGAAATGTTTATTCAATACGCCAACCCAGTAGAAAGGTTCTGGCATAAGTCCCGTGTTCAAGATCCTACTGTCATTCCGCCTAAAATTTCTATTAAGCAATCCGACGTCTCTATAGACTTAAATCTTTTACTGACTCAGCTCGAGGGGTTGCGCCAAGAAGCTTTATCTAATCCACCGGCTGACATTACACTTTAGCCTAAGTCTCCAAGGGCATATTGCAGAAGGGTCACCGTAGTCAATCCTGCCGTTTCAGTTCTTAAAATTCGTGGTCCCAAAGTAATGGGTTTAGCCCCTAATTCAACAAGCTTATCCAGTTCAATTTCGTCGATGCCCCCTTCGGGACCTATTAAAATGGCAATCTTTTTAGCATTTCCAAAGTCTGTATGGAGTAAGCTTTTTAGACCGCAGCTTTTTTCCATTTCATAAGGCACAAGAAAAAGATCGTACTCTCTTACCAAATTTTCCACAGCCTTGAATTTAATGCAGGGTCTAATATCCGCTTGTACCAAACGTTTACTTTGTTTAGCAGCCTCGTCGGCTATTTTTTGCCAACGCTCGGTTTTCTTTATATTGTCTTTTTCATCTGAAATTTTAGCCACGCTTCGTGTCATCTGAACTGGGATTACTGCATTGATTCCCAGTTCTACATTTTTTTGAACAATCCATTCCATCTTATCTGCTTTAGGTAGTCCTTGATACAAGTGAATTTCAATCGGGGACTCTCTCAGCTTGTCACTGGTTGCTTCTATGACAAAATAGACAGCATGGTCTTCAATCCGTTCAATTTTACAGATGAGTTCCTTTTCATGGTCTACACACAGTTCCACTTTTTCGCCGACGGTTGCCCTCAAAACTCTGACAAGGTGTTTCACATCGTTTTCATCGGTTAAAACTGCTTGGTTTTCAGAGAAGCAGTTTTCTTTTTTTATAAAAAATCTATGCATGATCTTCCTCAATTCTCAGGAAATTATTATACTTACTCAATTGCGTCTTAATTTTATTTTAATTTGGAAACCACTGCAGCCCACTCGCCTTTTTCAACCACTTCCACTATCTCTAAGTTGTTGGCTTTCAAAGTGGTCAAGACCTGCTCCAATTTTGTATTGATGATGCCTGATGCAATAAATACTGATTCTTCGTGTAGAAACTGATGAATGGTTTCAGAGAGAAGACAAATAATGTCCGCAATAATATTGGCCACCACGATGTCCGCTTTGCCGTCAACCACGTCCATAAGGTTCCCATGAATGACTTCCACCTGAGACTCCACATGATTTAGTATAACGTTTTCTTTAGACGTCTCAACCGCTGCTTGATCCAAATCCACTGCAATAACTTCTTTCGCACCCAGTTTTGCCGCTGCAATGGCCAATATGCCGCTGCCACAGCCAATATCGAATACGGTTGTGTCTGGCTTGACACGCTTGTCTAACTGTTCTATACACATGCTGGTAGTTTCATGTGTCCCTGAACCAAACGCGCCACCTGGGTCAATCTCGATGATCAGATCACTAGGTTCTGGCTCGTAGGCTTCCCAGCTCGGTTTGATGACAATGTGCTCACCAATTTTTGTAGGCTTGTAATATTTTTTCCATTCATTTGCCCAATCAGATTCAAATATTTCCGTTGTTTCAATAGTGCCAGGTGCATAGTCAAGCCCAAAGCTGTCTAGCTCTTCAACGCGTGACTTAATAGCAGCAATCAATTCTTCCATGCCTTTGTCTTCTACATAAGTTTTGATTAGAGCGCCTTCATATTCAAAAATCATTTCTGATTTGTCGAAATAATCCCAGTCTCCTTCATAACCTTCTCCGAAAATAGGATCATTAGGGTCTTCAACTGCTACCCCTTCACAACCTAACTCGATCAATATATTTGAAATTGCCTCAGTCGCTTCTGATGTCGTTTTAATTTTTAATTCAAACCATGCCATATACTTATACCTCCTCGTTTTTAATCAAGCCTCATTATATCAGAAAAATGACCATCGTTAAAGACGATGGTCATTTTCAGAGCTTTCAGACTGAATCACTTTTTTTATATAAGCTTCAGCCTTTTTATATTTTTCTAAACGCTTCATATCTGACTCATCAGTCCGATTGAGTCTGCTAAGATCCATGTTATCTGCGAGATCCATCAACTTGACCTGTCTGGCAATAGGATTGGCTGCTACTCGGTCAATATACACCTGATAGTCTTCGCCATCTATCTTTGTAATGGCTTTCACGGCTTCTATAACCGATTCAGAGAAGCCTTCTCTTCTGAGATCTTCTAGAGTGGTTTCTGTATCCTCAATGACGTCGTGAAGGATGGCACAGATTTTTGCTTCACGGGTTTTCTGCGCTAACATCACCCTCATCGGGTGCAGAATATAAGGTTCTCCGCCTCGATCTGTCTGCCCCATATGGGCATTCATAGCTATGTGAATGGCTCTTTCCAGCATTGTCCCTTACCTCCCCGTCTCTTGTCTCTTGTTTTTTTGTGTCTTTTCTTGTTTTTCTTATCCCGTAGCTTGTATCAGTTTTGACTGTAATGGCTCTGCTTTTTTACAAATTCTCGTAAGTGGCGGTACATCATATTGGGCGTCACTAAAAATTCAAGCCCATAAATGTAACCTCCTGCTATTTCTTCCACCCAACGAATTCTGCTCATTATCACATAAGCAATTTCTTCTAAATAGAAGGTATAGTGCAGGACTTTTTCAGGCTCAATATAGTCCCTAGACTTCACCAAAATACCGCCAACTGATAAATTGACCACATCAAATTTCAAAGGCTCCTCAAAAGGTTGATCTTCTCCCCGATGATCAACATATGTCCTACAACAAATGGTCATGCTCATGGGAATACGCTCATGGATGCGTTGCTCTTTCATCGTTGACCCCTTCCTCAATATTATCATATTCTGTATAAATCACGATCAATCATTCCAACAATTAAAGTTTATACCAAAGATGGATATTTTTCTAGACAGATATTCGCTATAATAGAGAGAGTACCTTATCTAAACACTTTATGGAGGATTAAAAAATGACTCAAAACGCATATACCGAACAAGAATGGCATTTGAAACAAGGGGTCGCCATTTTCGACGAAACTTTGGCAAATCTAGAACTTGAAGATCCTTCTGACGAAGAAGTTTTCTTAATGATTCACGGTGCTCATGCTTCTCGATACCACTTTACCAAAATAGGTCATATGGAAGATATCGCAAGAGCTGAATGGTTGGTTTCAAGAGTCTATGCTCAAGTTGGCATGGGTGACCAAGCCCTGCTTCACGCCCAGTATAGTTTTGACCTTTGTGAAGACAATAAAATTATCGGAATGGTACACGCCAATGCCTGCGAAGCCATCGCCAGAGCAGCTCTTCTCCTTAAAGATGAAGACCTCTACGAGGGTTATTACCGAATGGCTTCTGACGCAGCCAAAGCTATTGAAAACCCTAGAGAAAAGAGTCATTTCCTAGACGGCTTAAAAGCTTTAAAACAAGCTTATTAATTTTCAGGGAACCAGTGCTTTGTACTATTTGCAATATTCACAAGAATTAACATCACTGGCACTTCTACAAGGACGCCGACAATTGTAGCCAGTGCCACAGGTGATGTGGCTCCAAATAGTGCAATCGCTACAGCAACAGATAACTCAAAGAAGTTTGATGCCCCAATCATCCCCGCAGGTGCTGCAATATTGTGAGGGAGTTTCATGACTTTAGAAGCACCGTAGGCAATGAAGAAAATTAAGAAAGTCTGAATGATTAATGGAATAGCAATTAAGAAAATGTGTAGCGGATTCTCGATGATGACATCTCCTTGGAAAGAGAAAATGAGAACCAGTGTCAATAATAAACCTGTGATGGTGGCACCGTTGAATTTCTTGATAAACACATTATTGAAATAGTCTTCTCCCTTTCTCTTCACAATTCTGATTCTTGTCAAAACCCCTGCTGAAAGAGGAATCACTACGAAGAGAACCACCGACATGATTAAAGTCGTCCAAGGCACTGAAACGCCGCTGACACCTAAAAGGAAAGCTACAATTGGCGTAAAGGCAACTAGTATAATCAAATCGTTGGTGGCGACTTGTACCACTGTATAAGCAGGGTTACCCTTTGTTAAATGACTCCAGACAAATACCATTGCTGTACAAGGTGCGGCGCCTAGTAACACAGCGCCGGCCAAATAGTCTTTTGCAAGTTCTGCAGGTATAAGTGCTTTAAAGACCACATAGAAGAAGAATGAGGCAATCCCATACATGGTGAAGGGTTTAATCAACCAGTTGGTCACCCAAGTCACATATAAACCCTTAGGGTTCTTTCCTACATTTTTAATGCTGTTAAAATCTACTTTGAGCATCATCGGATAGATCATGACCCAAATTAAAATAGCTATAGGAATAGAAACATTTGCATACTCAAATTGCCCTAAAAAGTTTGGTATAGCTGGCACAAACCTACCGATAGCCACCCCAATTGCCATACATAATGCTACCCATACCGTTAAATATTTTTCAAAAAAGCCAATACCCTCTAATTTTTTATGCATTTACCTCTGCCTCCTCTTCAATTTTTTGGATTAACTGCGCTACTTTTTCTCGAATCAAATCTCTAGTCACCCGATATCCTTCAATTGGTCCTCCAGAAGGATCTTCCAGTCCCCAATCTTCCATATGTTCATGAGGTATAAAAGGACAGACCACATTACATCCCATGGTAATCAAATAGTCCACTTCAGAAGGAATCTCTGATAATAATTTAGGATGGTGCTGGCTCATATCAATTCCTGCCTCTTCCATAACTTGAACCGCTAAAGGTTTCACCTCGGCGTAATTTTCAGTTCCTGCAGAATAAACCTCCATCACGTGGGTGCCCATGGCCTTTGCAAGCCCTTCTGCCATTTGACTTCTACAAGAATTGTGCACACAGACAAATGCCACTATTTTCTTTTTGCTAGACTTGCTTTCTGTTGTCATTTTCCAGTACCTCCCTTTAAGATTTTCGTTACCGCGGTTTTATCCTCTGCAATATCTTTACAACTCAACTCGTGAGTCAAGTAACTGTTCAACCGCCTTAAATCCTCTTTAAACAACGCTTCTCCATCCCAGTTTATTTTCAGGTAACTGAACAAGCCTTGGTTTTCCTCAAAGAAAGTTTCATTTAACCGATAATGAGCCCACAGACCTGATTTAACTGTTCCAATAAGTCCAGGGGATTTCAGTTTGTTCAAGTGCCGTGACACGTTGGATTGGCTCATATCTAGCAAAACTTCCAATTCGCAGACACATAATTCTTTATGGAAGAGCAAATGTAAAATACGAAGCCTATTCTCGTCAGATAGTGCTTTGAAGATTTCCAGCACAGCCTTCACCTCTTTCCTTTTTTACTTCTTTCAAATACCTTTAACTGTTAAATACAATCACTGAATATTTAATCATATTACTATATTCAATTATACTCATATAGTCTATTTCTGTCACTACTTTTCATTTATAAAAAACAAAAAGGCAGTCTATTTGCAATTTTCATTGCCTATAGACTGCCTTTTAATCTGATTCATTTAGAATAATTTGTCCTTTAAATCATTTAAAGTCTATAAATTTGTCCTTTTAGAACAAAGCCTGAATAACTAACATCCCTGCTGCAAACACGCCAATCATGCCCATTAGCGGCATAATGAACTTTAACCATTTGTCATAGGTCACATCTACCATAGCCAATGTGGCTAAAATCAGTCCTGTTGGTGTGATAAATGCCATCAACCCTTGACCATAGGTATAAGCGCTGACAATGACATCTCTTGGCAAGCCCACAGTGTCTGCAAGAGGTGCCATGATTGGCATAGACAATACAGCAAGCCCTGAAGATGATGGAATAAAGAAACCAAGAACACTGAAGACAAGCATCATAACCACTGAGAAGACTCCGCCGTTCATCCCTTGTACAGTGCCTGAAGCATAATAGAGAATAGTATCAGATATAAGACCTGCATCCATAATGCCGTTTACCGCACGAGCCACACCAATAATCAATGCTACCCCGATTAAATCTCCAGCTCCTGCAACAAATTTATCTACAAAATCTTTTTCAGATAAACCGGATAAGAACCCAATGAGAATAGAGGCTCCCAAGAATAAGGCAGTCATTTCTTCAAACCACCAGCCCAGTTTTGAGACACCGATAACCATCCATACAAAGGTTCCAAAGAAAATGACCAACATGGTTACTCTTCTCCAGTTAAAAGTCGGGGCATTAAGCGGATCGTAATGTTTAAGGAATCTTTCTTCAATTTCTTGTCGTTGGTCTGCAATAATTGATAATTCAGGATTCTTTTTTACTTTTTGAGCATATTTTATGATGTAAACCAAAGTAATCACCATCGCCAAAACCAAACCTACCATGCGGATTGTCAACCCTTCTGTAAAGGTAATTCCCGCTGAGTTTGATGCAATAACTGTGGCAAATGGGTTGACTGTAGAGAACATGGTTCCGATGGATGAACCCATGTAAATAGCAGCGATGCAGACAATGGCATCATAACCCGTGGCTAAGAAGATAGGAATTAAAATGGGATAAAGGGCAATGGTTTCTTCTGCCATGCCAAAAGTAGTTCCTCCAAGGGCAATCAAAGAGGAAACGAATATAATCAAAATAAATTCTTTGCCTTTTGTCGCTCTTGAAAGTGCTGCTATTCCAGCATCGAAAGCACCTGTGTGATTAATAACCCCAATTAATCCCCCAAGAATAAATACAAATGTGATAATATCAATAGTGTCATAGATACCTTTAATCGGCGATTTCAACACTTCGATAAAACCTTGAGGATTTCTTTCAACTTGTTGGTAAGTTTCTGGAATAGCTACAGGTTTGTATACACTGCCATCCTCAAACTTTGCCACATCAATTTTTACCTTCAGTTGATCCAGAGTTTCTTGAGTGCCTGGCAAAACGTTTTCTGTTCCGTCTGGACTCATCACTGTAAAGGTGCTGTCATCCGCATTATAAGACAACTTAGAATATGCACCTGCTGGAACAAAGTAAGTCAGCATTGCTGCCAAAATTAATACAATGAATAATACCGAGAATGCAGATGGGAAACTGATTTTTTTCTTTTTGCTCATGTTGTACCTCCCCTTTTTTCTTTTAACCCAAAGAATTAAATACACTGAACCAGATTATCTACAGGAAGAGTATATCCATATAATCCATTGTTTTCAATGTATTGAAGCACATTAATGAATAAGGAAACCTTAATATTTGGTAATACTTTCAAACAAATGACTTTAACGTCAATAGATTGTTAAAATTTTATTAATATAATTAATTTTTCTTAATTGGAGGTACCTCGTGCTGATATTTATCAACTTGTTTGTTACATTAATTTTATTGGTTTTCTCCATCCTCAATGACGTATTTGTGGGCTTTCCCCTGCTCCTCAGCACCTTATTTTTCTTCTTAATTGCCAAGAGTAAGGGCGCCTCTAGGGCAATTCTCATAAGCGCCGTTAAAAATGGCAGTCAAAAAGCCTTGCTACTGCTTAGGATTTTTGTCTTAATCGGCATTATCACAGGGATTTGGAGAGCTTCTGGAACTGTTCCCAGTATTGTCTATTATGGCATTGAATACATGCAGCCACAGTGGTTTATTTTATACGCCTTTCTCATGACCTCTTTGGTTTCTCTCCTCTTAGGCACTTCCTTTGGAACAGTTGGTACTGTTGGGGTCGCTATTATATTGATGGCTCGCAGCGGTAATGTAGACCTTAATTTAACGGCAGGGGCTATTATGGCAGGCGCTTACTTTGGCGACCGCTGTTCCCCTATGTCTTCCAGTGCCAACTTAGTCGCAAATCTGACGGATACAAACTTGTATGACAATATTAAAAGGATGTTCAAAACAGGGGCTTTGCCTCTGATTTTATCTGTCATAGGCTATGGCATCTTATCCCATTTCGCCCCTTTAAGTCAAAGTTCTGAGGGCATGAGTCAGGAAATTGCCAATACCTTTAGCACCCATTGGGTTTCACTGATTCCCGCCCTTCTCATACTGATATTTGCAGCCTTTAAGCTGGATGTTAAAATTTCAATGTTAATCAGCATTGTCAGTGCTGCCCTCATCGCTTTTTTCTTGCAAGGCTACTCTTTACTTGAAATTCTGAAATTCTCTGTTGTGGGATTTAGCCTTCCCATTGACAATCCTCTAGGGACTATTATGATGGGTGGCGGTATTGGGTCCATGTGGAAAGCCATTTTTATTGTGTTTGTTTCAAGCGTTCTCGCTAATCTTTTTGAAATTACAGGCCTTCTTCACACCTTGGATGCCACCTTGGCAAAAGCTAAAGGTCACTTCCAACTCTATACTCAAATGCTTGTGGTGGGAACCTTGTCTTGTGCCATTGGCTGCAATCAATCGATTGCTGTGTTTTTATCAGAGCAACTTCTAAGAAAACCTTATGAAAAAAGTGAAATCTCCAAATCTGATTTAGCCATCGATATTGAAAATACAGGCATTGTTATAGCAGCGCTCATTCCATGGAACATTGCCGCCTTTGTTCCCACTGCCACCCTTGGGGTCAGTGCCACAGCTTATCTGCCCTATGCATTTTACCTTTATTTAATACCACTCTTTCAGTGGTTTATAATTTACAGAAAAAAAGACGCCTCTGTGTAGGACGTCTTTTTTTAATAGATTTTGGGGGGTAATCAAAACTTCTTTATATACTTGTTAAATAAGCTACAACTTCTTCTGCTGTTTCTTTTTCTAAAACTTGTTCTAAATGTATAGTGCATTCCTTTGAATCAATTTGGGACAAGCGCCATTTAAGTTCAGCAATTTTGCTTCCCGACATACTCAGCTCATCTACGTTCATGGCCACATAAACAGGTAGAAGAAGAGGGTCCGAGGCCGCTTCACCGCAGATGCCTACCCATATGCCATTTTTATGGGCAGCCAACACTACATTTTGAATCATTTGCAGTAACCCAGGATGGTACCAATTGTACAGATGGCTCAATTTTTCGCTCATGCGGTCAACCGCCACCGTATACTGCAATAAATCATTGGTGCCAATGCTGAAGAAATCTACATGTTTGGCAAATTTTTCAGCTTCCACAGCAACCACAGGCACTTCCACCATAATCCCAATCTCAAAGGTTTTATAAGGGATCTCTTTAAAATCCAGTTCAGATTTGACCTCTTCAATTAAAGTTTTAATGGCCTTAATCTCGCTGATGGTGGAGATCATGGGAAACATTACTTTTAGATTGCCATAGACCGAGGCCATCAAAAGGGCTCTAAGCTGATCTTTAAACATTTCCACCCGATCCAAAGAAATTCGAATGGCTCTGTAGCCTAAAAACGGATTCATCTCAGGCTCTAATGCCAAATAATCGACCTGCTTATCACCACCAATGTCAAAGGTTCTAATGACCATTGGTTTCTCTCCAAAGGCTTCTAGTGCTTCTTTATAAGCTTTGAATTGCTCCGACACACTAGGCAATGATTCTCGGTTCATGTACAAAAATTCTGTTCTAAATAGGCCGACACCTTCTGCGCCCTGTTCCACTGCAGTTACCGCTTTCTTAGCGTCAGCAATGTTTGCCGCTATTTCAAGTGACTTTCCATCCGCTGTTTGACCAGGCTTAAATTTAAAGGTCTCAAACTTTGATCGTTCCTCTTTTTCCTTCAAGATTGAATTGCTAAAATCCGCCACCAATGAAGGTTCTGGTTGAACAATTAAATAGTGTTCATTGGCATTCATTAAAATACAATCTCCTGACATAATTTCATGTCTTGAAGCAGATATGCCTGTCATCGCTGGAATGCCAATACTTTGAGCAATAATTGCTGAGTGAGAGGTCTTTCCTCCTTTTTCTGTCACAAAGCCAACAATCTTTTGGGGGTTGAGCATGGCTGTGTCAGAGGGTTCTAAATCTTCACAAAAGAGTATGGCTTGATCTGGAATTTCTAAGATCTCTTCTATGCCAATCACATTACGAATCAACCTTTGGCTTAAATCCTTTATATCTGCAGCTCTCTCTTGCATGTATGGGTTATCCATTTGAGCAAACATTTCTTGAAAGACTCTTCCAATTTGGTCAATGGCATAAGGCGCATTGACCTTTTCTAATTGAATCATTTCCTGTATGGGATCTGTAAACTCCTCGTCTTGTAAAATAAGCAAGTGAGCTTCAAAAATCTGTGCTTCCTTTTCACCGATGTTTCTTTTGGTCTTCTCAATCAATTGCTGAATTTGAAAACTTGCCCTCTCCATGGCTTCTGATAATCTTTTTAGTTCTTCCTCGCTGTCTTCCGTGAGTTTTTTCTTCACGTCTAGCAACTGTTTTTTGTAAATATAGGCAGTCCCAATGGACATCCCCTTTGAAGTACCTGTTCCGCTGATTCTATTCATAGCTTCACCTTATTCATTAAAATTTGAAGCGATTAGGGCTTTAACTTCATTTAGAGCTTCTGCTTCATCTGCCCCTTCTATTTCGATGGTTAGGGCGTCTCCTTTGATTCCTGCCATTTTTAAAATGCCTAGCATACTTTTACAATTAAACTTTTGATCATTTTTAACTAAAGAAATCTGACTGGTAAATTTGGTACAAGTTTGTATGAGCAGGCTGGCTGGTCTTGCATGAAGACCGTGATCATTGCTGAGTTCAAAAGAAAAGGTTTTCATAGTGCCTCCTATAATACGCCAAAGTGGTTAAGCAAGAAGATTTCCGCTTCTGGGTTCCAAAGACCATTGTACCTGTCCACTATCTCTGCAAGGTTTTTAAATAAAGGATCTGTTTCGCCTAATTTTCCAAAGTCTTCAATGGCTGTAAGTGGCATGTCAAAATGATTGTAAAGCAGCTTTTTGCCACCTGGAATTTTAGGTAAATTGATGGTTGTTTCAACACAAGCATCCAATCCTCCAATATGAGTCAGCATTACCGAAGGATTGATCAACCCTTTAGCGGACATGTCTAGGGCTTCAATCAGATCGTCTGTATTACCTCCAGTAGAACCCATAATATGGGTATTAGAATAATGAACGTTGTACAGGTTGATTTTTGCACTGAATTCATGATCTGTAGGACCTGCAAAGAAATTCATGCAGCCATCTTTTGCCAACAACTGATCTCCTTGTTCGACTAAAGAAGGGACTGGTACATAGACCATGACATCGTCGTAGCCGTTGCCATCAGTTAAATCTTTTAAGTAGGCTATAGGATCTGCCATTTTACTTGTATTCACATAAATCAACTCTACACCTAAATCTTTTGCCTTCTCTTCTGAAAGACATCTTCTGCCCTGAGCAATTCTAGCTTCGCTTAGGTCTGTCACCACAATTTTTCCAGGTTTGCCTTCAATATTTAAGGCATAATCCACAGCACCAAGACCCATTGGACCAGCACCGCCCATGACGATTAAGTTGCCACCTGGCTTGACGCCCATAACGTGGTCATAGGCATTTGGAACTGTGTGATACGCAGCGTGGAACCCTCCAATAATACAAGACATGGGTTCACCCAATGAAGCTTCGTAAAATCCTTTGCCCTCATAGTTCAGCAAACAGCCTAATTCCATAACCTCAGGTGGAATAATATTGTAAGTGGCATTACCGCCAAAATACTCATAAGAATAGCCTGGGGAATATGGGCTACCTTTGTAATTTAGTGCTGGTTGAAGGGCAAATCTTTGACCTGGCTTAAACTGTCCTTCGTAGTCTGATCCCACTTCCACAATAATTCCTGCCATCTCATGGCCTGTTATGATTGGGTTAGTTGCAATATTTTCTGGCACTCTTTTATGACGATTGCCTTGTTGAGCCGCTTTATAAGTAGACATACATATGCTGTCACAAATTACTTTTACTAGTATTTCATTATTTTTAATTGCAGGTAATTCAAATTCTTCCAGTCTTAGGTCAAACTCGCCGTACATACGAACTGCTTTCGTCTTCATTTGATTTCTCCTTTTTTGTATAAGATTAGATTTCTTGTATCCTAACTTGAGCTTTATGACTCTCAATCCACTGCAGATCAGCAGGATTTGTGCCTACAGTCATAACGGCTCCTGCGCTGGTAGCAGTTGCTAATTTTAACATGTCTATGACAGGAAGCTTCTCCTGAAGCCCATAGGCCAAGGCACCCACAAAGGCATCGCCTGCCCCTACACTGCTGTGGGCTTCTACGCTTATAGGGTGTACTCTATAAGCACTTTCTTTGTCCATATAGAAGGCACCTTCGCTGCCTAGAGAGAAGACAACATGAGAAACCCCCATGTCCATAAAGGTTCTTGCACACCGCTTGAGGCTTTCATGATCTTCTATGGCGATGGTCTTTCCAAAATAACTTTCCAATTCTTTTACATTAGGCTTAATATAATCGGGTTTGGCAAGGACTCCATTTTTGAAAAGTTCACCATCTGCATCTAAAATGACCTTAGCTCCAGCCTTTTTTAACCTGCTGACTAACTCAAAATAGTAAGCTTTGTCTACGCCTACAGGCAGGCTTCCTGCAATGACGCAGATATCGCCCTCTTGCAAGTCCTCGATGATTTTTAATTCCAGTTCACCCAGTTTTTCAAGATTAACTTTGGGACCACTTTCGTTGATTTCAATAGTTTCTCTCGTATCTTTGCAAAATACTTTCAAATTGGTTCTGGTTTCTCCTTCAACTTCAAGAAACTCAGTAGTAATGCCTTTTTCTTCTAAAGCTAATCGGATAAACTGTCCTGCTGACCCAGCCACAATCCCTGTTGCAGAGGATTTTCCGCCCAAAGCATGAATCACTTTAGAGACGTTAATGCCCTTGCCTCCAGGGTCTTGATGTGATTCAATCACTCGGTTCATCTGCTTTGCATCGAAAGACTTTAGCGTGACGGTTTTATCAATAGCAGGATTCAGTGTCAAAGTTATAATCATTTGTCACACTCCTACTGTTGTGAAAATAAATTGAAAATAAAGGATTTATCCTCTGTTGTGAACATTTGATTCAAGAGCGTATCATCTTCAATGGCTTCTGCAATGTTTGATAAGAGTTGAATATGCTCATTTCCCTTTCCTGCAATGCCTATCACTATATTGGCCACATTGCCATCGCCAAAATCTATGCCCTCAGGATACTGAATAACTACTAATCCTGAAGCGATGACACATTCCTTAACTTCATTTTCGCCATGAGGAATAGCAACCCCATTACCGATAAAAGTCGTAAATTTTTCTTCTCTTGAAAGCATGCCCTGAATATAGGCAGGCTCCACATAACCACTGCTACAAAGTAATTCTCCCGCGTAACGAATGGCCGCCTCTTTTGAGACAGAAGGCATGTTTAAGTGAATATTATCAATGGTAAGAATTGCATTCGGAAGACTCATTTCAATATTTCCTTTCTCATGTATACAGTATTTTTTAATATTCTCTATAAGGGCTTCGTATTGAGGCTTATAAAGAAAATCCATTACCCCAATATGAATGGCATTTGGTGCAGAGTGGATCGCTCGGGTTTTTAAAGCTTCAATGGTGATCACCAAATCTGCATCTGCAGGCAAATCGTCTATAGGCGCATTTTCCACCCTCATATTTACCTTTGCCTCTTCTAGCATTTTACTGACCAAAGCAGCTCCCATGGCACTCGAACCCATTCCCGTGTCACAGGCAAAAACGATTTTAGAAATGTTTTCCCAATTTTCCATCTTAGACAAATCCCTTTCCAATCCTTTTTCCTTAGGCATTTCCTGCTCTTTGTCTAGCCCTTCTCTTATCTTCTTTTCTTCCTCTGCATCGCTCTCAGGGCTAGTCTCTAATCTCGATAAAATCAGATGAGCGATGATAAAAGTCACCACTACAGATACCAATATGGCCGCCAATACTGAAAGTATATCGGACCTTGGACTCATTGCTAAAATGGCAAACAAGCTGCCTGGGGACGGTGTTGCGACTAATCCGATGGAGAGAAGGTTCATCATTAAAACACCGCTCATGCCCCCAATGGTGACGGCAATAAATAGAGCTGGGCTTGCCAGTACATAAGGAAAATAAATTTCATGAATTCCCCCAAAGAGATGAATCACAATGGCACCAGGTACAGTTTCCTTTACAGATTTATTACTATGAAAGTAAGTTGCCAACAAGATCCCTAGCCCAGGTCCTGGGTTAGTTTCCAATAGGAAAAATACAGATTTTCCAATTTCAGAAGCTTGTTGAACCCCTAAATTACCCAAAATGCCGTGGTTGATGGCATTGTTTAAAAACAATATTTTCCCAGGCTCAATTAACAGAGATGCAAGGAACAGTAAATTGTGCTGTATTAAATAGTAGACGCCTTTTTCCATGAATAAGCTGAGTGTTTCTACAAGAGGACCTACCAACTTAAAGCCTAATATGGCTATAAAAAATCCAAGTATCCCTGCTGCAAAATTGGACGTCAGCATTTCGAAGCCCATCGGCACACGATTTTTAAGTTTGGAGTCAATTTTAGTAATTAACCAACCACTTAAAGGTCCTACAATCATTGCTCCTAAAAACATAGGAACATCGCTCCCGCTGATGACCCCCATCACTGCAATACTGCCGACCAGACCGCCTCTTACATTTCCAATCATTCGGCCACCTGTATAGGCAATCAGCATAGGCAACATATATTTAATCATGGGTTCAATCATTTGACTCAGTTCTGGGTTAGGCCACCAACCATTTTGATCAAAAATAGCTGTAATTAGACCCCATGCAATAAACGCTCCCATATTGGGCATAACCATTTTACTTAGAAACCTGCCAAAGCGTTGAACTCGATCTTTATGAGATATATTTTTATGCATATTGGCCTCCTAAGCTCTTATTTGGTTTTCAAACCAAAAGTTTAGCTTACTGTTGATGAGTGCCTTCAACTGACTTTCCAAATCAGTTTTTAAAGCACTGACGAACTGAGAGTCTTCAACGATGGCTTTGCTCAAGTAACTCATAATTTCTAAGTGGTATTTATCTGCATTTTTCGGCAGCAGCATTAAAAGACATAGGTCAATTTTTTCTGTGCCCGAAGGATTGACCAAAGTCGCCATTTCGTAAAAATCTGATTGTTCCATTTTCAAAACGGCAAAGGTCAAGTGATGAATGACTTCCGATTTGGCGTGGAGCAGTTTTACCCCTTCGCTTCTCAGAACCGTTACCCCAAGCTTTTCCCGTTCCCATAACTGGTTGCACAAGAGACTTCGATCCTCTTCTTTCAGGACAAAGCTTTCAGAAATCCACCAAATTAATTCTTCTGTGGTTTTAATGGCTGGTACTGAGAGTACTTTGAACCCCTCTACCAGTTCCAATATGCCAGACGACAACACATTGATTTTTTTTAGCCTATCACTGTTTGTCATTTCGAATTTTTCTTCCACCTTGAAGGGTTTCATTTCTTGGCTAAGTAGGGCTAACACTTGTTTGATTCTCTCTATATCGCCTTCCATTAGTAAAGGATTCACTATAATCGAAGGGTAATCTGTGGTTTCCAAAGGAATGGTAGAAATCAAACAATCAATATTATAGTTGTTTAGACTCCCTGCCAAGACATCTTCTTTAGAGAATTGCCCAACCAATTCAATTTTGGGAATCAACTTAGTCAACCGAGAGGCCAGCAAGCTGGATGTGCCGATGCCACTTGAACAAACTACACCAACTCTGGCAATTTTATCGCTTTGCTGGTTTTTTCTAAAACGCTCAATTGCTGCGCCAAAATGCATGGCTAAAAACCCGACTTCTTCCTCTGGCACTTGAATTTCATATTTACCGACCAAGAGGGATGCTGTTTGCTGAGTCATTGCATAGATTTCAGGGTACATTTCCTTTATCTTTTCAAGAAGAGGATTCCGAATATCTAGACCCATTTTCATACGAGTCAAAGCTGGTCTTAAATGACTTGCCAACCCAATTAGCAACTTCTCATCGTCTTTGAAGTCGTAGCCGCTTAAGGCTTTGAAAGCCTTAATCATTTTGGCTGTGGTTCGACTCAATTCAAAATTAGAGATAATAAAGTCATGCTGTTCACTCATAGCACTGGATTTTAATTTTGAACCTTTGAGATGCATGGTGATATAGCCGATCTCATCGTCTGGCACCTGAATGTCAAACATTTTAGCAATACTTTTAGCAATTCCCCCTGCCGTTTCAAACTGCGGGTCTTGTCTCAGGCTGTCCAAAACAACACTATTCATAAAAATGCTTTCACCACGTTTAATACGTTGAACAGCAATGGCCAAGTGAATCATCAAACCCATGAACGCCCCTTCTGCTAAACGCTTTTCAAGAAAGGTTTCATAATCCTTTAAAATTAAACTGACCTTTAATAAAATGTCCTTATCAATTAGTCCCAGCATTTTTGCAGGCATTGGATTTTCAGTTTCATTGAGCACTTGGAAAAAGTCGTTTTGTATGAGCTGAACCAAATCTTCATGTTCGTAAGTTTGATATAAAAAATCCACAATAGCTTTTCTAAAACTGTTTTCACCACCTAGAACGTAAACTCCATAGCCAGGTTTTCTCACCAGTTCTAATTTTCGCTGGTGAAACCAATCTTCAATTTTATCCATGTCATTAGAAATGGTTGCCTCAGAAACTTTTAGTAAGTCTGCAAAATAGAACAACTTTTTAGGTTCTCTACTTTTTAAGAGTTCAATCAACAGCAGATTTTGTCTGGATTCTTGAGAGAACACTTGCTCCACCTGATATTGGATCCCCCTTCTAAACTGATCCTTTTGTTCGGGCGTCGCATTTACCTTAATGCCTACACGAGTCTTTTTAAGAATCTCAATATCATTTTCTTTCAAGATTTCTTCAACAGCTTCTAACTCTCTAAAGATGGTTCTTTTGCTGATTTTTAGATGATCTGCTATATTCAAAACGGTTATGAAATCGCTCTGTTTGAATAAAATTTCAATAATTTCAATGGCTCTAGTGGTATATTGCACTCTTTTCATCTCCCTAAATGACCGAATTCGGTCAAATCACTTAAATGACCTGTTGGACATTTCTCAATTAGCGACATTTTTAATTATCTGACAATATGCCTATAACTATTATATGCCCTAAATGGATGAAAAGATTCTAAAACATATGCTGTTTTGTCACAATAAATTAGTGCCATTTATAAATAAGTCTTGAAATTAAATAGACAGCGAAGTTAATCTCCACTGTCTATTGATCTGAATGCTTTTGTCTATTGATTTTATGCCTCTAGCTCGGCTACAAATTTACGCTTTAAGCCTAACGACTAGTTCATCATAAACTGGGTTGCCAACAAAGTTAGTAATTGTAATTATTTCAGCCTTAAAATGTCTAACTCGTTCCACCAAACTTTCATGAGTGATGATAATATCTGCATCGTTAGGGATTGCATCAATTGCAGCATTGGTGACTTCAATTGATAGCCCTGCAGCGTGAATCTTTTTCTTTAATGTAGATGCGCCCATAGCACTAGAACCCATGCCTGCATCACACGCCACAACAATTTTTTTAACCGATGCCATAGAAATCGCGCTAGCTTGGTCTTTACCTGTTGTCATTGTACCCTTAATATCTTTAACGGCAGCTTTTGCATTTTCTAAATCTCCAAGACCTTCAATTTCTTTGCTTGTCTTAAGGAAGAATGAAGCGACGGCAAAAGATGCACCTGTTGAAGTCAATACCCCTGCAAGTACTGGAAGCAGTCCGCCCTTTGGTGCCATAGCCATTAAAGCAAAGATTGAACCTGGGGATGGTGTTGCCACTAAACCTGCATCTAGAATATTGAAAGTCAATACCCCCGTCATTCCCCCTGCAATAACTGCAAGAATAAGGATGGGTTTCATTAATACATACGGGAAGTAGATTTCGTGAATACCACCTAAGAAGTGAATGATAATAGCGCCTGGTGCTGATTCCTTAATCATACCTTTAGAGAATACCCAATAAGCTAAAAGGATGCCAAGACCTGGTCCTGGGTTAGTTTCTAGCAAGAAGAATATAGATTTTCCAGTCTCCGTTGCTTGCTGAATCCCAAGAGGGCTAAGAACACCGTGGTTAATCGCATTATTTAGGAATAAAATTTTTCCTGGTTCAATAAAGAGGGATGCAAAAGGCAAGAGGTTCGCATTGACAATAGCCTCTACGCCTGTTTTTAAAACGTTATTAAGCGCTAATACGGTAGGCCCAATTGCAAAGAAACCTACTAGAGAAACCATAGCCCCTAATATACCAGCCGAGAAGTTTGAAACTAACATTTCGAAACCTGATGGTACTTTGCCGTCTACGATCTGGTCAAATTTCTTGATCACATATCCGCCGAGAGGACCCATAATCATAGCCCCAATGAACATCGGAATATCTACGCCAACAATAACACCCATTGCTGCAACTGCCCCTACAACACCCCCACGAGTGTCTGCGACCAAT
This sequence comes from uncultured Peptostreptococcaceae bacterium, assembly GCA_964404895.1. Lineage (GTDB taxonomy): Bacteria > Bacillota > Clostridia > Peptostreptococcales > Acidaminobacteraceae > JBGSUZ01. The sequence continues at coordinate 692,981 of CAYOLV010000002.1, forward strand.
TTACCCCCTGTGTAAGCTATCAAAATAGGTAATAAGTAAATAATCATTGGCCCTACTAAAGTCGCCAATTTTTCATTTGGTGCCCATCCTGTTGGAATAAATAATGCCGTAATAAGACCCCACGCAATAAAAGCACCAATATTCGGCATTACCATACCGCTTAAGAAACGACCGAATTTTTGAACTCTCGCTTGAGCTTTTGAATTTGCTCCCAATTTTAAATTTGAGTTTTCCATTGTTCTCCCCCTAGAGACTTTTTAAGTACGCGTCATGACCGCCTATACCTGCATTATAGGATTCAATCTTTAATAAAGGCAAAGGAAAGACAATGGAATTTGGCAACGTTCATGAGTGCCATGTCTGAAAAATCAGTTTTTTCAAGACCTTCACTGTGATGAAAGCGCAAAAAGAAAACCCCTAGAGTCGTTTAATCCTAAACTTTTCTAGAGGTTTTCTTTATTATTTTATTGGAGTAACCTTAAATTTTTAGTTAAAAGCATCTTTGATTTTGCTGAAGATATTCTTGCCTTCAACATCTTCACCCATGGATTTCGCAAAAGCTTTTAAGGCTTCCTTTTGCTTGTCATTGAGTTTTGAAGGAATGATTACATTAACGCGAACGTATTGGTCCCCTCTGCCATAACCATTCAAGTTCTGAATGCCCTTGCCTTTAAGTCTGAAGGTTTTGCCACTTGGCGTCCCCTCAGGAATCTTATAGCTCACCTTACCATCTAAGGTTGGCACTGTCACTTCATCGCCTAAAACCGCTTGGCTGTAGCTGATGTCTATGTCACAGAAGACGTCATTGCCATCTCTTTTAAAGATTTCATGAGAAAGGACTTTGATGACTACGCCAACGTCCCCTCTAGGGCCGCCTTTTGTGCCTAAATCTCCTTCTGCTCTAAGGGTCAGTTGATTACCCGTAGAGACGCCGCCTGGAATTTTAACTTCCATTTTGCGTTTTTTCTTGATTCTGCCTTTGCCCTTACAAGTGTTGCATGGCTTTTCGATTTTCTTCCCTGTACCGTTACAAGCGTCACAAGCGCGAACGCTGACCGACTCCCCAAAGAGAGTTCTTTGAGAAAATCTGACTTCACCAGTGCCATTACATGCTGTACACGTATGAACTGCTGAATCTTTTTCTGCACCTGTACCGTCACAAGTTGGACAGTCTTCGGTTCTATAGTATTCAATTTCTTTCGTTGCGCCAAAAGCTGCTTCTTCGAAAGTCATTGTAATATCGACACGAATATCGGCGCCTTTTTGAGGACCATTTCTTCGCGTTTGCGAAGAACGGAACCCGCCGCCAAAACCACCACCAAACATTTCGTTGATAATGTCTTCAAAACCGCCAAAGCCACCTTCAAAACCGCCACCGTAGCCGCCGCCATTTTGATTGACACCCGCATGACCAAACTGGTCATAGAGGTTGCGTTTTTCTGAGTCACTGAGGACTTCATAAGCTTCATTGATCTCTTTAAAACTTGCCTCTGCTTCAGGGTTATCTGGGTTTTTATCTGGGTGATACTTCATGGCAAGTTTACGATATGCTTTTTTCAGCTCATCATCGTTAGCACCTTTACCAACACCAAGTACCTCGTAGTAATCTCTTTTATCCAAAAGCCTTACCGCCTTTCCTATGCTAAAGTCTTTTTAAGTTGACTGTTTTATTCTTACACCTATTGGCTGCTTTTCTAATCACAAGACGCCTATAAAATTATAGGCGTCTTGAACTCATTAGTCAACCATTCTCCGGCTGGCGCCGATTTTTCTTCGGCTTTCGTCGGTTTTTTCTTAGGTGTTTCTTAGAATAAAGCTTAGTCAACTACCTCGTAGTCAGCATCTACAACATTGTCATCTTGCGGCGCTGCACCGTCTGCTGGACCTTGAGCATTGGCTTTTGAATAGATCTTTTGAGCGATAGGATTAAAGGCGTTTGTTAAATCTTCTACAGCCTTTTTAATAGCTTCAGCATCTTCTGTTTCAAGGGCTTTCTTAGCTGCTTCGATTTTTTCTTCAACGTCTGCTTTTTCTTGTGGCGTTGCATCTGCTTCATTTTCTTTAAGTGATTTTTCTACTTCGTAGATCATGGCATCCGCTTGGTTTCTAGCTTCAATCAAATCCTTGAGTTTTTTATCTGATTCAGCAAATTCCTCTGCTTCTTTTACTTTCTTTTGAATTTCTTCTTCTGTTAAGTGTGTTGAAGATGTAATAGTAATGTGTTGAACTTTACCAGTACCCATATCTTTAGCGCTTACATTAACAATACCGTTGGCATCGATGTCGAATGTAACTTCAACTTGTGGAACGCCTCTTCTTGCTGGTGGAATACCATCTAATTGGAATCTGCCAAGGGTTGTATTGTCCTTCGCCATTGGTCTTTCACCTTGCATAACGTGAATGTCAACTGCTGTTTGATTATCTGCCGCTGTAGAGAAGATTTGGCTTTTCTTTGTAGGGATAGTTGTATTTCTTTCAATCAATTTAGTGAAGACATTACCAAGTGTTTCAATACCAAGTGAAAGTGGAGTAACATCTAAGAGAAGAACGTCATGAACTTCACCTGATAATACGCCCCCTTGTACTGCTGCGCCAAGGGCAACACATTCATCTGGGTTAACACCTTTATGTGGCTCTTTGTTTGTAAGCTTTTTAACAGCTGCTTGAACTGCAGGCGTTCTAGTCGAACCACCTACTAAGATAACTTGGTCAAGTTCGTTTGCTGTAAGACCTGCATCGCTCATGGCTTTTTTAACAGGTTCTACTGTTGCTTCTACTAATTTTTCAGTCAATTGATCAAATTTAGCTCTAGAAAGGTCTACGTTCATATGAAGTGGACCATCTGCTGACATTGAGATAAATGGCAAGTTGATGTTAGACGATTGTGTTGTTGAAAGTTCTTTCTTCGCTTTTTCAGCCGCTTCTTTAAGTCTTTGAAGAGCCATTTTATCTTTTTTAAGATCTACGCCATTTTCCTTTTGGAAAGTTTCAGCCAAGTAGTCAATAACTGCGTTATCGAAGTCATCGCCACCAAGGTGATTGTTACCATTTGTTGCAAGTACTTCGAAAACACCGTCTCCGATTTCAAGAATTGAAACGTCGAAAGTACCGCCACCAAGGTCAAATACCATGATTTTTTGTTGTTTGTCTGTTTTGTCTAAGCCGTAAGAAAGAGACGCAGCTGTTGGCTCATTGATGATTCTCTTAACTTCAAGACCTGCAATTCTGCCTGCATCTTTAGTTGCTTGTCTTTGAGCATCTGTGAAATAAGCAGGAACTGTAATAACAGCTTCTGTAACCGTTTCACCAAGGAAAGCTTCTGCATCGGCTTTTAATTTTTGAAGAATCATTGCAGAAATTTCTTGTGGCGGATATTTTTTGCCATCGATTTCTACATTGTGGTCTTTGCCCATTTCTCTTTTGATCGAGCTGATGGTTCTTTCTGGATTAGTAATCGCTTGTCTTTTAGCTGTTTCGCCAACAAGTCTCTCACCTGTTTTAGTGAATGCTACGATAGATGGAGTCGTTCTGTTACCTTCTACGTTAGGGATGACGATTGGCTCGCCACCTTCAAGAACTGCAACACATGAGTTTGTTGTACCAAGGTCAATACCTATAATTTTTGCCATTTTAGTTTCCTCCTATTTGATATGTTTTTCATTTGTTTACGATTTATGATTTATTCTTATGAAACTTCTGTTTAGTTTGAAACTTTGACCATAGCTGGTCGGATGACTTTTTCATGGAGCGTGTAGCCTTTTTGAAAGACTTCGAGGACCGTATTGCCCTCTACACCCTCCCGATCTTCTGTCATGACCGCGTGATGGTGTTCTGGGTTAAATGCGTAGCCTTCAGCTTCAATCTCTTTAACGCCGTAACGTTCAAGAATATCGTCGAAATTCTTTTTAATCATTTCAATACCACTGATAACTCCTGCAATTTCTTCGTTTTCTCTGTCGATGGCACTGATGGCTCTCTCAAAGTTATCGTTGACGCCAATTAAATCTTTCATGATTTTTTCATTAGCATACTTGATTAAATCTTGTTTTTCTTTCTCTACGCGTTTGCGGTAGTTTTGATATTCTGCCACCGTTCTAAGCAAAGCTTCATTTTTTTGATTTAGCGCTTCTTTCAAACTTTCAGCATCCTCTTGACCGCCTACTGCTTTTGTTTCCTCTTCTTTTAGGGCTTCGCCAAGTTCTATACCTTCAGCAACTTCTTGCTCAATAGTATTCTCTTCAATGGTTGCCTCAATGTTCTCGTCATTGAGATTGCCCTCTTTTTTTAACTCTTCCACTTTATACACCATCCTATTTTATATTTACAAATTTATACCTGAAAACATCTCCGATAAGGTTTCTCGGATATAGTCTGTTACCGAAATGACTTTGCCGTAACCCATACGTGTCGGCCCTAAAACCACTACACGTCCTGCTACTTTTCCATTTACTTTATAACCTGTCGATATAGCACTGCAGTCCATTAAATCGTCAATGCCGATTTCTTTGCCAATCCTTACAGAAATACCTTCGTGATCCAAATTCCCCACAATCGCTTTAATAATTTCTTGGTTGGATAATAAAGAAATCATGCGTTTTACTTTGGCTGGATCTGCAAATTCTGGTGTATCCATAATATGATTGACACCCTCTACAACGTGTTCAAGAGAATCAAACTCTCTGAAAACATCTTTTATAATTGGCACCAGATACTCCACGACACTTTTAAATTCAGGATAGTCGATGGTCAGTCTGCTAACACTTCTCAAGTTGATTTCTTCAATACTTTGATTGAGGAACCGATCTGTGAGAATTAACGAAATATTGTCTAACAATGACTGATCTACATCAATAAAGTTAATAGGAACTGCCTTAAAAGCACCAGAGTCGCTTACTAAAATAAGCAATACCTTTGCCCCTGCCAATTTGACCAACTTAAAGTTGGAAAGTCTGCTTTTCTTAAATTGAGGTAAAGTGATAATGACCGTCATCCCTGTCAACTCTGAAAGCAGTGTAGCGGCTTGGCTTACCACATCTTCGACTTCAATCAAATTATTCAGCAAAAGTCCTTTTACCAAATCGTATTGATCTTTTTGAAGTTTTTCATTCCCCATTAAGGCATCTACATAAAGTCTATAACCTAAGTCAGAAGGAATACGTCCTGCAGAGGTGTGTGGCTGAGTTAAGTAGCCCAACTCTTCTAGATCGGCCATTTCATTTCTGATCGTAGCGGAACTAATGCCAACAGGATATTTCTTAGCAATTGTTCTTGAGCCCACAGGTTGAGCTGTATCAATGAAGTCATCGATTATTATTTTAAGGATTGTCAGCTTGCGATCATTCATATTCATAGCTTTCACCTCTTTGTTAGCACTCTGTTTTGTTGAGTGCTAATCTCTACTTTTTTAGTATAGACCCTAGCTTTTATCTTGTCAATACATTTAAAAAGCAGAATTCATTAAAAAAAACATTCTAAATTATTAAGAAAGACTTTCGTCTAAAATTTCAAAGCATTCAATAATAATGGTGTTTGATATATCCATACCATAAGTTGTGAGCCAAATACGTTCCTCATCGTATGCAAGGTGGCCTGTTGCTTCGTATTTCGAAATAACCCCTTCGAAGACCTTACCAGGATCTCTTTCAAATAACCCCTGATAAACCTTTCGATTGATCCCCTCTGCCATGCGAAGGCCCAGCATCATGTATTCTTTTTCCTGATCTGCTAAAGACACCTTTTCTTCAAATGCAATGGGACGTTTCCCATCGCTCAGATCTGTTTCATATGCCTCAAGCGTCGGTTGATTTTCAAATCGCACACCTTGATAATACCCGTGAGCGCCTACACCAAGGGCAAGGTATTCTTTACATCTCCAATAATTCAGGTTATGCAGGCAATATTTTTGATCTTTGGCAAAATTAGAAATTTCATAGAGCTCATAACCTTGTTGAACCAGAATGTCCAAAGCTTCGTGGTAAAGTATGCGCTCTTGTTCTCCGTTCATGACAACTGCTTCCCCTCGCTCAACTTTTCCAGCCAAAGGGGTTTCTTCCTCTAAAATTAAACCATAATTGGAAATATGTTCAGGGTCAAGAGCCAATACTTTTTCAAGCGATGCCTTATAGCTTTCTCGTGTCTGCCCCGGAAGCCCAATCATAAGATCCACATTGATGTTGTTAAAACCAACATTTCTCAGCAACCTATAGGCATTCAAGAAAGTTTGCCAATCGTGAATTCTGCTGATGGCAAAAAGTTCATCATCGTTAGCGGTCTGAAGACCTATGCTGACACGATTAGCGCCAATCTTTTTAAAAGCCTTTACCTTTTCCACGCTCACTGATTCTGGATTGGCTTCAAAACTAAATTCTTTAAGGGATGACGTGTCAAAATAACGTTCCAGTAAATCTCCTATTTCTAAAATGTGCTGAGGCTCCAGTACTGTTGGCGTGCCACCGCCTATGAAAATAGTTTCTAGCGTGACTCTTCCATAAGCCTGTTCATATAAAGAAGCTTCTTTTTTTAGAGCCGTCATATAACGATCCAAGTCTTCAGGTTTGAACGGTCCCGAGTTAAAATCGCAGTAGCTGCATTTTCTTTTACAGAATGGAATATGTATGTACAAGCCAACGCCCATAAAAAGCCCTCCAAAATGGTCTATATATTAATAAAGAAGAGCTGTTAATCCAGCTCTTCCCCTTACAAGTCGTTTAATTTTTAGTATCGTCAAACTTAAGGACTTCAAGGAATGCTTGTTGTGGTACTTCAACAGAACCCAACTGACGCATTTTCTTTTTACCCTCTTTTTGTTTCTCAAGCAACTTTTTCTTTCTGGAAATATCGCCGCCATAACATTTTGCAAGTACGTCTTTACGGAGCGCAGAAATATTTTCTCTAGCGATGATGTTGCTGCCAATAGAAGCTTGAATTGGAATGGCAAATTGATGCTTTGGAATAACTTCTTTCAGCTTCTCGCAAATGGTACGTCCTCTTGCCACGGCTTTGGTAGCGTGAACAATCATAGAGAAGGCATCAATCATGTCCTTATTTAAAAGAATATCCATTTTTACCAAATCAGATTCTCTGTATTCTTTGAACTCATAGTCCAGTGAACCGTATCCACGGGTCTTGGATTTGAGGGCGTCGAAGAAATCGTAGATTACTTCATTGAGGGGCAACTCATATCTAAGTTTGACACGTCTCTCATCCAAATAATCCATAGAAATCATAGTCCCACGTCGATTCTGACAAAGTTCCATGATATTGCCCACATACTCATTAGGTGTGAAGATATTGGCGTTGACAATAGGTTCTTCCATCAAAGCGATGCTGGCTTTGTCAGGCATATTGGTTGGGTTTTGAACTAAAAGAACTTCTCCATCTGTTTTAGTGATTCTATAGATAACACTAGGTGATGTGGAAATGATGTCTAAGTCAAATTCTCTTTCCATTCTTTGCTGAATGATTTCCAAATGGAGAAGGCCTAAGAACCCACATCTGAAACCAAAACCTAAGGCAACGGATGTTTCTGGTTCATAAGTTAGGGCTGCATCGTTTAATTGAAGCTTTTCTAAAGCATCTCGAATAATTTCGTAGCTTTCTCCCTCTGCAGGGTAAATGCCACAGTAAACCATCGGTTGCGCCTTTTTATAACCTGGCATTGGCACCGCAGTCGGATTAGCTGCAAAAGTCATGGTGTCCCCTACATGACAGTCTTTAACATTCTTAATACTGGCTGTGATATAGCCTACATCGCCGCATTTAAGCTCTGGTACTGGCGTTGGCCCTGGGGCAAAAATACCGACTTCAGCCACTTCGAAGACTTTATTGGTCATCATCATGAGGACTTTGTCGCCTTTTTTCACTTTGCCGTCTTTAACCCGCACATAGGCCACTGCACCTTTGTAGGAGTCGTAGTAGGAGTCAAAAATCAAAGCTTTCAAAGAGGCTTCTTCATCCCCTTCTGGAGGCGGAATACGATTGACTACTGCTTCAAGAACATCTTCAATATTTAAGCCTTCTTTTGCAGAAACCATTGGGGCGTCATCTGCTAAAATCCCAATAACTTCTTCAATTTCATGTTTGATTTCTTCTGGTCTGGCTGATGGTAAGTCAATTTTGTTGAGCACAGGTACAATCTCGAGTCCTTGTTCATCTGCCAAATGGACATTGGCAAGGGTTTGAGCTTCCACGCCTTGAGTGGCATCTACAACCAATACTGCCCCTTCACAAGCGGCTAAGGAACGAGAAACTTCATAAGTGAAATCCACATGTCCAGGCGTGTCAATCAAGTTAAGATGGTAAATTTCACCGTCTTTTGCTTGGTAGACCAATCTAGTGGTCTGAAGCTTGATGGTGATGCCTCTTTCTCTTTCCAGTTCCATGGTATCTAAGATTTGATCTTTCATTTCTCTTTGAGTTAAAAGACCTGTTTTTTCGATCAGACGATCCGCTAACGTAGATTTACCATGATCTATATGAGCAATGATGCTGAAGTTTCTAATTTTTTCTTGACGGGTTTTCGACATCAGTAATACCTCCTAAACTGAGTTAGTCCGCTAAATTATATCATATTCAGCCCCTTTCTCACAACAAATTGTTATTCACAGTATCTTTTTATTGATTTTGTCCCTAATGCGTGTTAAAATATCTCTGTTGATCAATTGTATGGGAGGTGAAATGAATGGCAAATATCAAATCTGCAAAGAAAAGAATCAGTGTTATCAAAAAGAAAACTGCAATCAACAAATCTAGAAAATCAGCTCTTAAAACTGCTGAAAAAAGATTTAACGAAGCTTTAGAAGCTAATGATATCGAAGCTGCTAAAGTAAAGCTTTCTTACACTGAGAAGAAACTCATGCAAGCAGGCGCAAAAGGTACTATTCACAAAAAAGCCGCTTCTAGAAAAGTTTCTAGACTCGCAAAAAAATTGAACGCAAGCACGGCTGAGTAATTTTCTTAAAAACCGTCACAGTTCCCCGGAAAATTGTTCACCGTTCATATAGAATATATGAACACTGCTAATTTTTATATTTGAGCTCGAGTATAAAAATAGAGCCCATCTTCACAGATGGGCTTTTTTGTTGTTCATTTTTTGTTGTTCATTTTTTGTTGTTCATTTTTTGTTGTTCGCTTTTCTTTTTCACTTTTTATCTTTCCACATTCGTCCGTCCTCGTCTAGCACTTAAGCCAACACCTACAAAAGATAATCCCGCCGAAGCCAGCATAACGGTTCTAAAACCCTTTAAAAACACCTCTGGTTCTAAATTCTGAAGAGAGACCACCCCGACCCCTTGTCGAGTGGCAAACCCAAATAAGAGAACAGCCAGTGTGGTTCCCGTCACCATTCCAAAATTTCTAAAAAAGGCGTTAATGCTCCCTGCAATTCCGACGAAAGTCCTGGGAACAGCCCCCATAATACTGTTTGTATTAGGAGACTGAAACATGGCGCTTCCCGTTCCCAGTAACAAAATCATCAGACCAAGAGTCCAAATAGACTGTCCTTCTTTTGAAAAAGCCAACCAGGTTAAAGCGAAACCATTGAGTGTAAGTCCCCCTACTGTAAGTGGTTTATAAGAAATCCGATCTGAAAGTCTTCCGAATATAGGCGCAAATAACGCCAAAGCCATAGGGTACAATGACATCAGCAAACCTGCCTTTAAAATATCGTAACCTTGCACACTTTGAAGGTAAAAAGGCATAAGGAGCATATAAGCAAATAGGGCTAAAAAAGAAATATAGGCCGCCATTACTCCTGAGGAAAATTCTCCGATGTTAAATATTTCTAAATTTAACATTGGGTTTTTGCAATTTTTTTCACGTTTAATAAAGCCGATAAATAAAGCACTGGCAAACGCTAGCATGATCCACATAGGCATCGCAGAAACCACGCCATCTTGATAGCCTAAGAGTGCCATAAAAAGAAGTAAGATCATTCCAATAAAAATGCTGCTGCCTAGATAGTCAAATGATGTTCTTTGAATAGAAGTTTCCACCGCTCTGGTTACGCCTTGTGACGCCCCCAATAATTGATTTTCAAAAGTCTCAGGCAAAAACTTGAATGCCATGACAATGCCTAAAATCCCAATGGGCAAATTGATGCTGAAAATCGATTGCCATCCCCATAAATGAACTAACACGCCCCCTACGCTAGGGCCCGTTAAACTCCCCATTGCAACGGCAGTCGAAATCACCCCAAGGGCCTTTCCGCGCTCATTTCCCGGAAATACAAGGGTTACAATTCCCTGAACCAACGCCATGGTAATAGAAGCACCTAAGGCTTGAACAACTCGTCCCATCACTAACATTTCTAAATTCCTAGACAAGGCGCAAAGCAAAGAACCTACAGTAAATACCATGAATCCGCCGATAAATAGTTTTTTGCGACTGTAGACATCAGATAGCTTTCCCCAAATCAATAAAAAGGCAGTGATGGTCATTAAATAACTTGAAACGACCCATTGAATTGAGCTGATGTCTACCTTAAGCTCTTTCGCCATAACAGGCAAGGAAATATTGACAATGCTACTGTCTATCGTTGACATAAAAGTGGAAAGGCATACGGTAAAAAGAATAATATACTTTCTATCAAGTTTCATAGCCCCTCCCTTAATCAATTAGCGCTAACAGTCGCGTCATGACTTGATCAATAGGTTCTCTAAAACAGAAGGTAGCTGACACGTCAGCCTGAGTTGGGGTTTGATTTATGATTGCCAAAGTATGCCCCCTGAAATATCTGATAAAACCTGCCGCAGGGTAGACACTGAGAGAAGTGCCTCCAATAATCAAAACTTCTGCAGTGGAAATAGCTTCAATTGCCCCTTCTACTACAGACTCGTCCAGCATTTCTTCATAAAGAGTGACTTCTGGCTTTAGTACGCCGCTACAGTAGCATTTTGGCACACCTTCTTGTCCGAGTACCTCTGCACCGTAACCTCTGCCACATTTGAGACAAGTGTAGTAATTCATGTTGCCATGAAGTTCCATGACCTTCCGACTCCCCGCCAGTTGATGGAGTCCGTCAATATTTTGGGTAATGACACTGTGTAATTTTCCCATGGCTTCAAGAGCTGCTAGAGCCTCATGACACCCATTCGGTTTTGCATCTGGGTAGAACATATGATTTTTCAAAAATCTATAGAAACGCTCTGTTTCTTCATAGAAAAAGGTTTTACTGAGAATGACCTCTGGACTGATCCCTTCAAACTCCGTATGATACAAACCCATGCTGGACCTAAAATCAGGAATACCGCTAGCAGTGGATATCCCCGCCCCTCCAAAGAAGACGGTCTTGCGACTGTTTTTTATGATCTCAGCTAATTTTTCCAACGCTTCATCCATTTACAGTCCCCCTTGGGTTTTGTTCATGAAAAATTGAATCAGCGCAGTCTTCTCTGCTTCAGCATTTAATTTGAGACTGGCAGACGGGTTCCATAAGTTGTCATATCGGAATAAAACAACGCCTTTGTATTTTCCAACAGTTCTCGATTTTTTAACCATACCCGTTAAAATTTGCGCATCTGTTAGCCATTCTTCTTTTCCAGTGCCAGCGTATTTATCTGTAACGCCTATTTTATAGGGAGCCAGTCCAATGTACACATCGACTTTGCTGTTTTTTGTCAATGAGTCCCACTCTTTGAGAATTTCTTCAAAAGGTGCTTTGCTGTTCTTAAATCCAAAATAAATTTGAGGACAAATATAATCTACGTAGCCCTTATTTTTTACCCATTTTTCAACATCTGCATATTGGCTGTCATAGTTATTCTGAATTAAGCCTTGAGGACTGATTCCGAATCTGACAGGTTTCTTAACAGCTTTGCAAGCTGCATAAACTTCTTTTACCATTTGATTAATCTGATAGCGTCTAAAATCCCCCAGACTCATGGTTCCGCCTGACTTTAAATAGGCGTCATACTCTGGTTTATCAAAAGACGCTGCTGTGGTTGGGTAAAAATAATCATCAAAATGAATGCCATCTAGAGCATAATTTTTGACTAACTCTTTCACACCCCTCACCACAAGTTTTCTCACATCGGCATCACTTGGGTTGTAGAAAATACCTCCAGACGTTTGTACCACTCTATTACTGCCATCTATCAGCCAAGTATTCACAATGTTTTTCTCAGAAATTGGCGCTTTAATACTGTTGATTCTCACCCGATAAGGATTTACCCACGCTTCAATTTTCAGTTTATTCTTTTTCGCTTCTTCAATCATAACTGTCAACGGGTCAAAAGATAAAACATCACCCTCTGTCCCCGTGACTAAATATGAACTAGGGTAGACCGAAGATTTGTAAAGGGCATCTCCAAAAGGTCTAACTTGTACCATAAGGGTATTCATCTGATCTTTGGATAAATTTTTACATACTTTAGAAAAGGCCTCTCTGAACTCTTCTTTAGACTTTCCCTTAAGTAAAGCGTCCATTTCATAATAAGAAAGCCAAACCCCTCGAACTTCATTTTGTACTGTATATAATTTTGTATTGGCCGCTGTTTTTGATGTTGCGCCAAAACCCTGAGTTATAGGAGATAAACTGGTCACCATCAGGATCACGGCTAAGGTGATACCCACTATTCTTTTAGATTTCAGGTGAAACTGTAATTTTTTCTTCATTTCATTTACCCTCCTATTGGTTGATTTCATTCTTATAACCCCTTATGATGTAACTAACAGTAAATTAGTGAACAAGAGGAGGTTCTTATGTCCCTTTACCAAGCTCCTGATATGGCCTTTTGGCAAGGCCGAATCGACAGCGCCACTTTATTTGATGCATTTCGGTGGCATCAATGGATCAAACCCCTCAATTTAGAGGAATCTGATCCCTTGCCGCCAGCGACTGTAAATATTGCGTTTTTGGGTTTTTGTTGCGATGAGGGTATTCGCCTCAACCGTGGTAGAAGCGGTGCGTCAGATGGACCCGACAGCATTAGAAAAGCCCTTTCAAGCTTGCCCTGTGACTTTACAAAAGACTTAGCGCTTTACGATGCAGGAAATATCCTTTGCGACGAAGTCCCTCTACAAGAAAGCCAAGAAGCCCTTGCAGCTGCTGTGACAAAATTAAAAGCATTAGGCTGTTTTCCGATTGTTCTCGGTGGCGGTCATGAACTTGCCTATGGTACATGGGGTGGTCTCAATCGACATTTATTAAAAACTGAAACTAACCCCGTCATGAAGATTGTCAATTTTGACGCTCATTTCGATCTTCGCCCTTATATTGCCGATGCGGATCATATTGCTTCTGGTCCTAGTTCTGGAACGATGTTCCGACAGATCGCCGATGATTGCAATGCATCGAATCAGGTTTTTGACTATCTCTGCTTAGGCATTCAAAAGAGAGGCAATACCATTGATCTGTTTAAAACCGCTACTGCTCTTGGAACTGATTACTGGCTGGCCGTAGATATGGTCAACGAACCTTTAAGTTTATTGGCAGAACGTCTAGACGAAAAAATGGACGAGGCAGAGCATCTTTATGTTACCCTTTGTATCGATGTGATTGCATCTTCTTTTGCACCTGGGGTCAGTGCGCCACAGCCTCTTGGACTTCACCCTGAAATGGTCACGCAACTGATTAAACAGTTGATTAGAAGCGGCAAAGCTGAAGGTTTTGATATTGCCGAGGTTTCTCCCCGTTTTGATCACGATAACGTAACAGCAAGCCTTGCCTCTACTGTTATCTTTGCAGTAGTCAATGAATTAGCAGAGGTCAAAGGCGTTGCCGTCAATTTTTAAAGTGGTCGAAAGACCACTTTTTAATTCCTATTGAAGTGGAATCGTGACTAAACCTGAGAAGTCATAGCCTTTTGCATCCACCACAACTTTTTCTATCACCACGTCTTCCTCTGGCTTATCTAGTCCATCTGTAGCAACTGCAGCAATCTGATCCACAATTTCTATGCCAGAAACGACATTTCCGAAAGCCGCATAGTTGCCGTCTAAATAGTCAGCATCGCCATGCATGATAAAGAATTGAGAACCTGCCGTATCCATGCCTTCGCCTCTCGCCATTGAAATAACTCCACGGACGTGTTTTAAAGGGTTTTCAATGCCATTGGCGTTAAACTCGCCTTTAATGCTATATCCAGGATCCCCTGTGCCATTCCCATTGGGATCGCCACCTTGAATCATGAAACCCGAAATAACTCTGTGGAAGGTTAAACCATCATAAAAGCCATCGTTTGCAAGGGTCAAGAAGTTTTTTACAGTGTTCGGCGCCACCACAGGATCAAGTTCAACCACAATATCCCCAAATCCTTTGACTGTCATGGTTACGGTTGGCAAATTCCTATCTTCTGTAGTTGCTGGTGTTGCTTCTGCTTCCTTAGTTTTTTGGCAACCTGCCATTAATATCATTGTTGCCATTAATCCTACTAATAATAATTTTTTCATGCGTAAGCTCCATTCTGATTTACAGCAATCTGCAGATTGCCTAGATTATTTTTTTCTAATTATGACGTGAACGGCTGTGCCCTCACCTTTTAAAGCTTTCATTTGAAACATTTCCAGAGGCTCTGCCAGGCTAGAACTTTCTAAAAAGAAGGCATCGCCTGCATATAAAAAGTGTCTTTGCATTTTGTCTTTTTGTTCAAGCTGTACTTGAACCGTACCTTCAATACAATAAACAAAATGGATAAACTCTTTCTTATAATTGAGGCTGACCCAATTTTCAGTGTCTAACTTTTGCGTGTCAATCAAGGCTTCGTAACAGGGTGAAACCATTACATTGAAATCTCGTACTTTTCCCTCTGAGACGGTATGCTGACCGCCGCCAAATTGGTCTACGGAGTATGGCTTTAAGTAAATCCAGTCACCTTCATCGTGCTTAAGCCTCAGTTCGCCTTCTAGGATCATTAAATACCTTTCATAGTCAGGTAGCTGAGTAAAGGTGGATGTTTCTACTTCAACTGTGGCGGTGCTGATCCTACAGTCAAAGTCTCGTTTGCCATAGTCGGCAGACTCAGGATAAATAAAAATCTCCGTTGTTTTTCCGCCACTCCAGAGGCTGGTCTTTTGAACATTGCTTCTTATGATATTGGATTCGATTGACATAAAACACCCCTTTCATAACTCATTATCCACGCATAAAAAAAAGCTGTCAACTTCAATTGACAGCTCGTATTGATAATTTAATTTATTTTTTCTTTTTCATGTACCAATAGACCGGTAAACCAATCAAAGTAATGAAAATACCAAACAATGCATTTTTTGTATCAGTCATCATAGTACTGACAATAATGTAGATCCCACCAGCAATCCCCACAAGAGGAATGAATGGGTATAAAGGAACTTTATATGTGCTTGTCAAATGCTTGAATTTAGATCTTAAGATGAAAATGCCTGCAACTGTCATGACGAAGAATATCCAAACAACAAATACCGCAAGGTTTGTCAAAGTTTCAAACGAACCGCTAAGAACATACAGCGTTGCCAAAATACCTACAAAGATAAATGAACCCACTGGCGTTTGCTCTTTTTCAGTAACTTTTCCAAGTTGTTTAGAGAATGGCAACAAACCATCTTGAGCCATAGCAAATGGAATTCTCACGCCTGTCATCAGGTAACCGTTTAAAGCGCCAAAGATCGAAATCAAAATACCTGCTGCGATTAAACTTGCGCCACCGTTACCAAATAAAATAACTGCTGCATCAGACGCTGCTTTTTTAGAAGCAATAACTTGATCCACTGGCATAATGTTAATGATGGCAATGTTAATCAAAAGATAGACAACAATTGTCAAACCAAGACCAAAAATAATCGCCTTTGGTAAGTCTTTGCTAGGGTTTTTAAGTTCCCCAGCCATATTGCCTACACCGACCCAACCGTCATATGCCCAGAGTGTTCCAAGCATTGCCGCACCAAATCCTGCAGCACCAGTTGCTTTGCCTGCGCCGCCAACCATTGCTGGTACTGCTCCCGCTTTACCCATAACCAAACCACAACCAATAATGACTATGATTGGAATCAGTTTAGCAATCGTTGAGAATAATTGCACTTTTGAACCTAATTTTGTTGAAATAATATTTAATGAAATGATAAAGAAAATCATGAAGATTGCTAAGATTTTCTGTTGTGTCCCTGACATTGGAATAAAGAATGTCGCTTGAGTTACAAAGACAATAGACAATGCTGCAGTTACCCCTGGTACATAGATCAAAGCCTGCATCCAACCAAAGAGAAATGCCCAAACATCGCCATAAAGCTCCTTTAAATAGGCAAATACGCCGCCTGTTTTAGGAATTGCTACCGCAATTTCAGTCACTGTCAGTGCAGATGCCATAGTGATGACACCACCTACGATCCACGCCGCTATTCCTAATAATGGCGTTCCTGCATTGGCAAATACAGAAGAGGCTTTGAAGAAGATTCCTGAACCAATAACGACGCCCACAACGATCGTAATGGCTTCCATGAGTCCTATTTGCTTTTTAAGCTCACCCTTTTGCTGTTTTCCAACGACTTTTTCATTTTTAACCGATTGTTCCATTTCGTCATCCTTCCCCATCTAAAATAAGAAATATAGATATTTATTCATTAATAAATACTTTATCTATTCTACGGATTAGCGCGCCTTATGTCAACACAGGATTTCATAATTTCATAATAAATAAGAAAAAATTTTACTTATATATAAAAACAGGCAAATTATCACCATTTAGTTCTGACAATTCTGATTAGTCAAACACCCTTTAAAAGTATTGATAAAGCTTTAAATATCTAAGGATAAAATCCCTATATATGCCATATATAAATGAAATCATTTTAACTATAGAATAATACGCATATAAAAACCCTTGTATAGACAAATTTTATAATCCGCCTCTACAAGGGTTCAATACTCAATATATTACTTAGGTTTCAAATCAAGGTCATTGACATTTAATGCTCAGAAATTACGAGTTCATAACGGGGTTCAAACCGTTTGGTATCTTCAAACCAATGGTCTCCCACGTAAACAAATCCACATTTTTCAAGCACACGCTTTGAGTTGCTGTTTTCTGGCGCAAGGGATGCAATCAATTTACATACGCAATGTTTGCACTTTGTTTCACGAATCATTTGAATGGCTGCACGGCAAGCTTCTGTCGCATACCCATTACCCCACTGGTTACGTTTGAAGTGGTATACCAATTCATATACACCCTCTGATCCCGTTGAATTAAAGCCACATACGCCCACCATTTCACCGGTTTCCTTGAGTATTACAGCATAAGCAGAAATTCCTGAAGTCACTTCAATCGTTTCATAATACTGGATGCTCCGAGTCAATCGATGAATTCCTGAAAGAGCCCCGCCACAATATTTCATAACTTCAGAATCTCCCCAAATGTCTTGAAGATCTTTGAGATCAGCTGCTTCTAAGACCCGAAGAGACAAACGCTCTGTCTCTAATAAAACGCTCTCAGAATTATTATAAATGGCCATTGAAAACGCTTCCTTTCATTGGTTAAGCAACCTATTTTTATGTCCTTTATTACTCTTCCCAGTTATGGTAAATTTGTTGAACGTCGTCGTTGTCTTCAAACATATCGACTAATTTTTGCATATTTTTTAAGTCTTCTGGGTCTGTGAGTTTTGTCATAGTTTGTGGCAAGTATCTGAGTTCAGCCATTGAGAATTCGTACCCTTGAGCAGAAATAGCATCTCTGACAGTGCCAAAGTCTTCAATAGTGGTATAGATTTCGAAATGTGTCTCTTCTGCAGAAATATCTTCCGCGCCGGCTTCTAAAGCCATCATCATCATTTCGTCGTCATCCATGCCTTCTTTGCGGTCTACAATCAACACGCCTTTACGGTCAAACATGAAAGACACGCAGCCATTTGTTCCGAGGTTCCCTTTGCCTTTTGAGAAATAGCTTCTTACATCGGCAGATGTTCTGTTGGTGTTGTCTGTGAGGCATTCAACCAAGACAGCTACGCCACCAGGACCATAGCCTTCATAAGTTAATTCAGTATACACTGCGCCATCTGTTTCGCCAGCACCTTTTTTGATTGCTCTGTCGATGTTATCGTTTGGCATGTTCGCCGCTTTTGCTTTTTCCACAGCAGCTTTGAGAGATGCATTGTATTCTATATCTCCGCCGCCTTCTCTGGCAGCAACCATGATCATACGACCAATTTTAGTAAATTCTTTCGCTTTTTTGCCATCTTTTTTGCCTTTTTTATCAATGATTGTTCCTATTCTTCCCATGAGTTACACTCCTTCTATTCATTTAACCTTCTTATTCTATCACAGGCCAAATTGTCTTGTCTATAAGTGTATCACTTAAAAAACAGGAGGGGCTGGCGGCATTACACGTTTGTGTTCAGAACGGCTGTTTAATCTTTCAATAATCAGACGATCTTTCTCTGGAACAGCTTTCCCTTCAATATAATCATCAATCATATCGTAAGTCGTTCCCATTTCATCTTCATCTGTCTGACCGTCCCAAAGTCCTGCTGAAGGCGCTCTGTCCAGAACAGATTGAGGGACACCCAGAATTCTTCCCCATTCGTAAACTTCACGTTTAGTTAAATGTGCCAGAGGCAATAAGTCTACCCCTCCATCGCCATACTTTGTGAAGTACCCCGTCAAAATTTCAGCTGCATTGTCAGTCCCTGAAACCAAGTAATTCAAATTGTTCGCAATCCCATATAATGTTGACATGCGCAATCTGGCTCTTAAGTTCGCATCTGTCAATCGATGATTTTCTGTTTCAAAAGGTTCCATTTCTTGATTGATCTGACCGAGTAACAACTGGTGGGTTTCAGTTAAATCTAACCGAATGTATTTCAGCCCTGCAGCTTCAGCTGATAATTTTCCATCCACGGAGTCCTTCTCACTGCTTTTGCAAGGCAGAATGACGCCTAATGAATTTTCCGGGAAGGCCCTCTTTATCAAATGTGCCACTACCGATGAATCTATGCCACCAGATAAGCCCACTAAAATGCCTTTTGTTCCGGAATTCTTAACAATTTCTCTTAACCATTCAACGGTCAGCTGAATCTTTTCTTCAGTCGTTCTCATCTCAAATCTCCTTAAAATATATGTTTATTTTTCTCTCTTATTGAGTTCTACCAATATACAATTATAAAAAACGGTTAAAATGCTTCGCGACTCCGTGTAATCTAAAATATTTTGATCAAAAGTTCCGGGTTGAAACCATATTTTATCAATTCCAAGTTCTTTCGCTTCGTCAATAAAAGGTTCAGCTTTTTCAGGTGGTATAACCATATTAATACAATTCGGAACTACCGGAAGACTTTTAATATCAGGGTAGCAAGGTTCACCCTCAATTTCTGAGTAAAATGGATTGACTGGATAGACTTCATAGCCTTCATCTTTCAGTCGTTTCCAAATCTTATAACCAAACTTACTTTGAGTTTGAGTTGCGCCAACTACTGCCCATATAGGCAAATCTAGCATTTGATCTATTAAATCTAGCATCTCATATCCCCCTTAAGCGTTTTCCTTCATTTTCTTATCTAATATCTTGCCATCGTGTACGGACAAATACGCTTCACCTAGATCGTCTATTTCAATCTGACCATTGCACAAGTCTGTCAGTTTTTCCATCACCTGTTCAACTTGAGAAGGCAGAACAAACAGGCTGACAGCTACATCTTCTAAATAAGCCGTATCCTCCACAATCAAATCTGACTCTCCCAGCAAATAATTTTGAACCTTTCCATGTAAATGATAGCTCACGTGAAGCTTCAAAAAAGTATAGACCACCTTGTCTACGAGCAGTGCCGCTTCCACACCCAATTTTGCGGTGTGGGTATAGGCTCTGACCAGACCTCCAGTTCCTAATTTTACGCCGCCAAAATAACGAGTCACCACCACCACAAGGTCTGTAATTCCTTCGTTTTTTAACATAGATAAAATTGGCACCCCTGCGGTTCCAGAAGGCTCTCCATCATCGGAGTACCTTTGCGTACTATAATTTTCTCCAAGCACGTAGACAGGCACATTGTGGGCCGCATCCCAGTGCTTCTTCTTTATTTTCTCAATGAAGACGATGGCTTCCCCTTCCGTTTCAATCGGTTCACAATAGGCAATAAATCTAGACTTTTCAATAACATCCTCTGCCTGTCCTGACTGAAAAACAGTTTTGAAGTTTCCCAAAAATCCACCTCCTATTCTATGATAAAGTTTTCATATCGCCCAAAATCTATAGGATCAATCTCTACCTCTATCAAAGTTCCTGCTTCAACGTATTCTGTACTGAGAACATTATGCTTGTCACAAAGGTAAGAATATACTTGCCCTTCACTGAAAGGCAAGAGCATTTTTACCCTCACAATATCAGAAAATATGACTGCTCTGATTTTCTCAATCAGTTGATCCATATGATATCCCGTTCTGGCAGAAATCTTCAAAACATGAGGACCTGCGAGAATTTTTTCGGGTTCTTCTATAAGGTCGATTTTATTGTATAAATAAATAGTCTCTTTATCCTTTACACCTAGTTCTTTCAACACTTGATCTGTAATATACTTTTGATTGCCTACGTTGCTATTGGTCACGTCTAAGACATGCAGCAGCAAGTCTGCATCGGCTACTTCTTCTAAGGTCGCTTTGAAAGCCTCTACCAAAGCATGGGGCAATTTTGAAACGAATCCCACAGTGTCTACCAATACAAAAGCTCTATTGTCTGGCAACTCAATTCTTCTGCTAAAAGTATCTAATGTGGCAAAGAGCATATCCTTTTCAAATACCTTCTTCTCTGGTTCCTCTGGCTTAGTCATCTCAAGCAACTTGTTCATTACCGAGGACTTGCCCGCATTTGTATAACCCACTAAGGCCACTACAGGGATTTCGTTTTTTTGACGTTGAGAACGTTGAACTTCGCGAATACTTTTTTCTTCGTCTAGTTGTCTTCCAATTTCTGTAATTCGATCATTGATACGTCGTTTGTCAAGTTCCAGCTTTTGTTCTCCAGGACCTCTTGTTCCAACACCTGCACCTGTCTTAGACATGGCGCCGCCAAGACCTGTTAACCTAGATCTTCTATATTTGAGTTGGGCCATTTCAACTTGCAGCTTACTGACTTTATTGACTGCCCGCTTGGCAAATATATCTAAAATCAAAGTCGTTCGGTCTATGACCTTCATGCCGATGGCATTTTCCAAATTTCTTATTTGCGAACCTGATAATTCATCATTAAAGATGACTAGATTTCCATCATTAGCTTCTGCCAACAACTTAACCTCTTCAACTTTTCCAGAGCCAATGTAAAAGGCTGCATCAATCGTCTTTTTATTCTGAATAGCTATACCTACAACTTCAACCTCAGCAGCGTCACTGAGTTCTTTAAGCTCCGCCATGGAGTACTCAATATCGATTCCCTGAGAATCGTCATTAAAACCAACTAATACTGCTCGTTCTTCTATATTGGAAATCACTTCATTGTTATCTTTCAATAGCATAGTCATTCCTCCTTTCGTTACTCCCTCTATTATATTACAAAATGATGATAACCACAGTAAATAATTAACTTTGAATTTTCTGTATGATATAATAGTTTGTAATCGTTAGGAGGATGTTTATGGATAATCAACGCAATACCCCAATAAACAGACAAAGGTCCTCTACGTTCAATGATCCCGATGCGCTTAAGAAATCGGCTAGTAGAAGTCCTCAATCTGATTCAATGAGGACTTCTTCACGTCAGGGAGATCGTTCAACTGCCAGTGGCAATAGTTCCCCAACCGGAACACCTCGAAAACGTTCATTTGGAGATCGAGTCGCAATAGATCCTCGAGAATCTACCGCTAATAATACTAGCAGCAACGTTCAGAGAGAACGAAGAAATGTCAATTCGGACCTTTATCAACCAGGAGAAATTCCTGAATTCGTACCTGTAGGAGCAAGAAAACCCCTCAATCCCATCCAACAACAATCAATAGATACAAGAGGGGCACAAAGAGCTTCACAACGCTCAGACTCTAGTAGTAATCATTCGAGTGCAGAACCCCGTGTCCGTCGTCCTGCACCCTCTTCCACGGACATTCCAACAGATGGAGGACGCCCTTTGAGAAATGGATCAGGCGGTGGCACCCCCCCTAAAAAACCAAAGAAAAAAGCAAAGCTTTGGGTCAATATCCTTAAGTGGATCGCAATTTTCATGGTTTCAGTGGGGCTTATAGGTGGCGTTGGCGGTTTTATTTATTTACAAACCATCATTGCACAAGTACCACCCATCGACCCTTCAAAGATCACAGAAGGCCTTGGAGAAAACTCTGTAATTGTAGACGCCAACGGCAAGGTTCTTGAAACCCTTCAAAATGATGGGATTCGAAAAATCATCAAATACAGTGATATGAGTCCAACCTTAATTAACGCCTTTGTTGCCGTAGAAGATAAAACCTTCTGGGAACACAATGGTTTTAACGTGGTTCGTTTGGTTGGTTCTGTTTGGCAAGGTTTTTCAAAAGGAGACCGAATCAAAGGAACTTCAACAATCACTCAGCAGTTGGCTCGTAACATCTATCTGGTTGAAATCAAATCCGTTCGTAGTATTGAGCGAAAAATCAAAGAAGCGCACTATGCAATTCAAATTGAAAAACATTTAGAAAAAGAACAAATCATAGAAGCTTATTTGAATACAATTTACTTGGGAGCAGGCGCAAATGGTGTAGAAGCGGCAGCCCAAGCCTACTTTAGTAAAGAAGCAAAAGACTTAGATTTAGTTGAGTCCGCTATGATTGCAGGTATTCCTGCCAGCCCTCTCAATTATTCTCCAATGCGCACCAAAGAAAAAGTGGATGTAACCCCTGACGACATCATCATCGACGACTCAGATGAGCTTTACACCATCGTCTACAACACTGGCTGTGAAAAACGTTATGCGATTTCCATCCGCCTGATGTACGACAATGGAAAAATTACCAAAGAAGAATATGAAGCTGCTAAAAAAGCTGATCTTGTGGCAAAACTAAAACCAAGCAAGCCTGCAACCAGTGATATTGCTTCTTATTTCGCTGATATGGTAAAAGATGACGTGGCAGACGCCCTCATGGAAAAGTACGACTATACCAAGAGCGAAGCCATTGCCTACCTTTATAATCAAGGTCTCGTCATTCACTCTACTGTAGATTACAATATGCAGAAATCTTTAGAAGCTGCCTACGAAGAAAATAGTAAAAGTATGCCAAAAATTACCGTTACCTTCGACGGCAACGGTAATGTCATTAACAAAGACGGTGCTATTTTACTTTACAGGTATGAAAATCTAGTCAACAACGATCAAGAGTTGGTAATCCCTTCTTCAGATTTCAAGACAGATGCTTCAGGTAATATCGTTTTAACAAAAGGCAAGCGCCTTAACTTCTATCCAAAATATCAAGATGATAAGCTGGTCAACATTCAAATTGCCATTAAATCAGTCTACAAAGGCTCTGAGTTAAAAGCAAAGGGCATCAGCGCATCTGGTAAAAAGAATGTAAGCAACTTCAATACTTACACGGGAAAAGATATTCTAGTCCCTGCTGAATTCAAAAGTTTTGATCAGAATAAAAATTTAGTCATCAGCAAATCCTTCATTGACAAAAATCCTGATTTCTTCAGTACAAGTTCAAAAGGATCATTGCTTGTGAAAAAAGAGAACTACGTCATTGCCGAGAAAGGCATAGTACAACCTCAATCCGCAACAGTTATCATCGATTATCATACAGGTGCTTTAAAAGCAATTGTTGGCGGTCGTAATGTTGGCGGGCAAAAAATCTACAACCGTGCCGTGAATCCAAGACAGCCAGGGTCTTCTATCAAACCCCTTGCCGTCTACTTGCCAGCTATTGACACAAAAGCTTTTACAGCTGCATCTGTCATAGATGACGCACCAATCTTCTTAGGACCAAATAACACCCGTTGGCCGATGAACTGGTACGAAGGTACAACCCGTTACTGGGGTCTTCAAACCATTAGAGAAAGCATGATGTGGTCCATCAACGTCAATGCGGTTCAGGTGGCAAAAGCCATAGGTACAGAAACCTCAATAAAATACCTTAAAAAATTAGGAATTACTTCAGTGGTTGAAGAAGGTCCTAGCAATGATGATAACTTGTCCGCTATGGCACTTGGCGGTATGACCAAAGGGATTTCACCTGTTGAAATGGCCGGTGCCTACGGTTCAATTGCCAACAACGGTGAAAGAGTTTCAACCATTACTTTTACCACTGTTGAAGATCGAAACGGTAATATTATTTTAGATAATATCCCAGAAAAGACTTTAGTGGCATCTCCAGAAGGTGCATTTATTACTTTGGATATGATGCGTTCCACGGTTACAAGTGGTCTTGCTCAAACTGCTGCCATCTATTCAGGTAACAAGACCATTCCAATTGCAGGTAAAACAGGTACGACTTCTAATCAAATGGATGCTTGGTTTGTAGGCGTATCGCCTTACTACAGTGCTTCTGTATGGTTTGGAAACGACCTGAATATTCCTCTCGATCAGGGGTCCAAAGTCAGTGCGAAATTCTGGCAAATTGTTATGAAGAAAATGCATAAGGGACTGCCCGCAAAAGATTTTGTAAATCCTGGAACCCTTAAAACAGTTGCAATCGATACAAAATCAGGCTTATTGCCTTCTTCATTGTCAAAGTCTGATCCACGAGGCACTGTTCGAAACGAATTATTTATTTCTGGTACAGAACCTACTACGGCAGACGATGTTCACGTAAGCGTGAAAGTCTGTAAGGAAAGCAACAAATTGCCAGGCCCAAATTGCCCTGATTCGGCAATTGTGAATAAGGTATTTGTAAAGCGTAAAGTTCCTGTTGTTAATCCTGAAGGGATTGCAATCAGAGACTGGGCATACGAAGTTCCTACACGTACTTGTGACGTTCACTCTGCCCCACTCAAAACAACTTATAAGAATCAATTCGTCACCGCTAACTCAGACGGAACCTATAATGTTGTGGCAAGCTTTGACATCACCTTAATCGACGGAACCGTTATTACCCTTCCAGTGGGTACAGTCGTTCAAGTTGACAAGAGTTTCTTGCTTCCAGACGGTACAGCAATCATGCCGTATGATGTGACCCTTTATCCGGACTTGGAAAAATTAAAAGGAACTCCGGTAAGAGAAGTCCCAACAACGCCGACAACAACTGACCCGGCTACAAATCCTGAAACCTTGATAGACGAAGCTGATAGCAGCATCGAAAACTAAATAAATACACTTTTTTAACAGAACAAATCATTATACTTGATTTGTTCTGTTATTTTTTTTGAAAATGGGGTAAGAACGAACTAATGACTTTATAAAGGAGGAAAATCCGTTGATTACTGTCCGAGATCCTGAAAACGATATAAACAATAATATTACAGACTATTCTCCCATTCATTATAATTCAGTTGAACTGACTCAAAGCATAGCACTTCTCGATGCTGTTATAGAAGCCACAGCCGATGCCATTATTGTTTATTCTATGGACAAGTACATTATTAAGATCAATAATCGTTATTGTGAAATGATGGGGATAGATAAGTATGACGCCTACCTCCATAGTTTCGATCAACATCTAGACATCTTCCAAAGGCACTGTATCAACGCACCTGCCTTCTTTACAAGATTTAACAAATACTTAGGTTTACAAAAGACAGATAAAGATTTTGTACTTAAATTTACGAACAATCGCTATTATACTTTGACAAATTCACCCTATACAATCAACGGAAAAATGCTTGGCCGTGTTTTAGCTTTTAGAGATATTACCCATGAAAAAAGAACTGAGTTGAACTTAATTGAACGTGAAGCCTTATACAAAGATTTGTCTATAAAAGATAACCTTACAGGCATTTATAATCGGAGAAAAATTCTCTTAGAATTGAAGCAGTGTTTTTCTGAACCGAGATTACAAAAAAAGACTTCCAGTTTGATTATGTTTGATCTCAATGATTTTAAAACCATCAACGACACCTATGGACACGGTATGGGCGATTTCGTTTTACAAAGGATCACAGAGTCCATTTCTGCTTGCCTGAGAAAGAAAGATATCTTCGGTCGTTGGGGTGGAGATGAATTTATCATTTTATTGCCCGATTGTAACCGACTAAAAGCAGAAAAAACCACGCTTAAAATCAAGAATCGTTTAGCCCATTTAGGCTTACCTCTAAAAACTCCAGTCACTTGCGCATTTGGTATATCTACCACTGAAGATGAAACTTGCCCAGAAGCCTTAATTCACAGAGCAGATATGGCTATGTATCATGTAAAACATAAAAGTATGACTCGAAATCATGAACACTTTGAACAACAACTTACTTTTTCTAATGGATTTCAAAAAAATAATACTTCTTTATAAAAAAACAAGACCTCACGAAGAGGCCTTGTTTTTTTATATAACAATTTAATTTTTAATAGGCATTTAAAATCTTAGTCCCTAACCAAATTAACGACTTCCATTCCATCAATTGCTCTTTGAATCAATCCTTCTTCATCCAATAACGCTTCAGCAGCAAGTAGATCTTTCAATTTTGGACGGGTAATCACTTTTTTAGGTAAGAATACCGTACAACAATCTTCAAAAGGTAAGATGGAAGTTTCAAACGTATCAATCTTTTTAGCAAATGTCACAATATCATTTTTGTCAAAAGCAATCAAGGGTCTAAATACAGGCATACTCACTCTGGCATTTGTTACCGTCAGGCCTTCAATCGTCTGACTTGCAACCTGAGCAATATTTTCACCTGTAATCAATGCCTGACAGCCATCTGCCACTGCAATCCGTTCTGCAATCGCCATCATGAAACGTCTTGAAAGAATTGTCATGTGTTCTTCAGGGCACTTCTCCCCAATTTCTTTTTGAATTTCCAATAGGTTGACACTGTATATTTTCATTTTGCCCACATAACGACATAAAATTCTACCTAGGTCAAAAACCTTTTCCTTGGCGCGGTCGCTAGTAAATGGATAAGAGTGGAAATGAACTGCAGATAACTCTACGCCCCTCTTTGCCATCATCCAACCCGCAACAGGGCTGTCAATTCCGCCAGAAAGCAACAATGCAGCCTTGCCTGACGTGCCGTATGGCATACCGCCGTAACAAGGAATCTCTCTACAATAAATATAAGTTCTCTCTCGAACTTCTACATTGACTCTAAACTCAGGGTGGTGCACGTCCACAGAAACTTCCTCAAGCGAAGTGTTAATGAAGCCCCCAACATGCTTAGAAATTTCAGGCGATGTAAAAGGAAATTTCTTGTCACTTCTTCTAGCTTCAACCTTAAAAGTCACTTGTCCTGTTTCTTCAATCAATTTCTTAGTCTCTTCAAGAGCCGCTTCCTTAATGATATTCAAATCATTTTCGACCGCTAATCCTGGACAAATAGAAACCAAACCAAAAACTTTTCGAACCCTATCAATGATTTCATCTTCCAAATGCTGGTCATAAGCAATATACATACGACCGTGTTCTTTCGTCACCTTGTAGCCTTTCAATCCTCTCAAAGAGGCTTTAATATTGTCTATCAAACGGTTCTCGAAGTGATGTCTATTTAACCCTTTTAACGCGATTTCTCCATATTTTAACAGTATAATGCCCGTCATCCTTATTTCCCCTTTATGATTGCTCGAAGTAATTGGTATTGTTCAACGACTTGTAAAATTGCATGTTCAATCTCTTCATCCGTTGTTTCCACAGAAAGGCTAAAACGAACAGCGCCTTCCTTCAAAGATGACGATTTATGCATCGCCTCTAAAACGTGAGAGTATTTTTTTATTTTTGAATTGCAAGCAGACCCAATTGAAACATAGACCCCATTGGTTTCCAGCGCATGAAGCAATACCTCGCCTCTTATTTCTGGAAAACTCACGTGTAAAATATGAGGTGCAGTCGGCACATCTATAGGCGTATTCACAACCGCTTCAGGAATAGCTTGTACTATACCCGTTCTCAATCGTTCTTTTCTCTTTTCCAATTTTTCCATTTTTAAATCAAAATCTTCAAAAATCAGTTCAGTAGCTTTTTCTAGCCCGATGATACCATAGGTATTTTCAGTGCCCGGTCGTATATCCATTTGTTGGCCACCGCCATAAATCAACGGTTTTAACTGTACACCTTTTTTAACATAAAGGAATCCAATACCCTTAGGTCCATGAATTTTATGACCACTTCCAGACAGTAAATCGATTCCAAGTCTCTTCGCATCTATTCTAAGCTTACCAAATGCCTGAACCCCGTCTACGTGAAAAATTGGCGGGTTCTTTAATTTTTTCAAACCCTTCGCAACGGCTTCCACGGGTTGAATAATGCCCGTTTCATTATTCACAAACATCAAACTGATGAGAGCAGTCTTATCCGTAACTGCATTTAGAACTTGTTCAGAACTCACTGCCCCATTTTTATCCACTGGCAGATAAATAACTTCGTAACCCTCGTTTTCCAAACATTTAAAAGCTTCTAAAACTGACTTATGCTCAGTTGCTGACGTTATAATCTGCTTTTTTCGCTTCGCTAACCAACGCCCAGCCCCTAATATCGCTAAGTTGTTAGATTCCGTTCCCCCAGAGGTAAAAATAATCTCCCCTTCAGGGTTACCCAAATTTTTAAAAAGGGTCCTCTTACAAGCTCTAATTTCCTGTTCTGCCACAACACCCATCTTATGTAAAGATGATGGGTTGCCGTATCTATGACGCATTGAGTCTGAAATAACCTCAATGACTTCTTCAAATGGTTTTGTCGTTGCACTGTTATCCAAATATGCAATCAATTGTAACACCTCTCTTTATCCTAAACTATTTTACACGAACGCCCCATTTATGTAAAGCAAAGTGCCCAATACACGTTCAGTATTAAGGTAAGTTCATAACTCAAAATCTCA
The DNA here is from genome assembly GCA_964404895.1 of uncultured Peptostreptococcaceae bacterium. GTDB lineage: Bacteria > Bacillota > Clostridia > Peptostreptococcales > Acidaminobacteraceae > JBGSUZ01. Next base: position 721,788 of record CAYOLV010000002.1, read on the forward strand.
ATATTATTGTATAATAATATTAGATAAATTCATAACGTGCACGAGGAGGATTTAAGTGAAAAAGGTAGCTGTTATTTTTACAGGTGGTACCATCTCAATGAAAGTAGACAAACGCCTTGCTGCGGCAATACCAGCAATGTCCAGTCAAGAAATTATGTCCATGGTAACAAATATAGATAAGATTGCTGACATAGAAATCGTTACATTTGGTGCTTATCCAGGTCCTCAAATGACACCAGATCTGATCATGAAGCTCTCATCCGATGTGAAAACCTTATTATCCCGTTCAGATATTGATGGCGTTGTCATCACCCATGGTACAGACAGTCTTGAAGAAACCGCATATTACTTAGATCTTAATATCAACTCCAATAAACCAATTGTCATGGTAGCTGCTATGAGAAATGGATCTGAACTAGGTTACGATGGTCCAAGTAACTTATCTGCAGCAATTTGTACCGCAGTTTCAGATCAATCTATTGGCAAAGGAGTCCTAATCGTTTTAAACAATGAAGTGAATTCTGCACAAGAAGTCACTAAAACCCATACACTCAGCTTAGATACATTCAAATCTCTAGAATTTGGCCCTCTCGGCGTGGTTGACAATGATGAAGTTATATTCTATAGAGATATTCTCAGACATCCTCATATTCTAACAGATACTTGTGAGAAGAATGTTCATTTGCTAAAAGCAGTCGTCGGAATGGATTCCACTTTAATTGACTACCTCATCGACGTGAAAAAAGCTAAAGGTATCGTCATTGAAGCAATGGGTAGAGGAAACCTCCCACCCGATACAGTTCCGGGTATCCAAAGAGCTCTAGACAGTGGCGCTGAAATTGTCATTGTTTCCCGTTGTCCAAAAGGTCGAGTCTTAGACAGCTATGGTTACGATGGTGGCGGTAAAATGCTGAGAGACATGGGCTGTATCTTTGGTGGGAACTTAAACGGACAAAAAGCTCGTATTAAGCTTATGCTCGCACTAGCTTCGACATCTGATCATAACCTGATCAAAACCATATTTGAAAAAGATAATTACGCCTTATCATAAGATATTTGCAGAAATTTATGACCGAAACATTTAAAGGTATTTTCATCCTATTTTTAACGACTTGTAACTAAAAAACCAGTAACGGTCTACACTTCTAAGTGTATGCTGTTACTGGTTTCAATTTTTTAATCTTATTTTAAGACACTACTCTTTATCTCATCACAAAATCACTAAATTATAAAACTGCTTTGGACATACTCCCATTTCTAAGCACTTCTAATACCTCAATTTTATAATTTGTGGATAAGTCCAAATAGCGCCCATCTCTTACTTTGATCAAGGGTCTGGTTACATTCGACTTATTTAGCAAAATAACTTCACCAACTTCACCTGTACTCAATTTCACGATATTCCCAACGTAAAAATCAGCGATATTCTTAACCAAAACATTTACGATTTTAGGATCAAGTTTTCCAAAACTATCATCCTTCAATATTTCAATTGCCTTGTAAGGCGATACCTTTGCGCTATAAACACGGTCAGACAAGATTGCGTCAAACATATCAGCAACAGCCAAAATGCGAGCACTCAAAGGGATTTCAGCACCTCTGGCACCACTAGGGTAACCAGAACCATCTAGTCTTTCATGATGATATAGTACCCCTTCCTTCGCCTTAAAGGAAAGCTGATCCATGTCTTTAACCAATTGGTAAGAATGATCCGCATGGGTTTTCATAATTTCATACTCATCTGGAGTCAGCTTATTGGGCTTATTCAGAATACTGCCCGGAACATTGCATTTGCCTATATCGTGAAGATATCCAGCAACACCGATATCAATCACTTCACTTCTCGAAAATCTAAGCCACTTGGCAATCGACATGGCAATGATTGAAACATTGATTGCATGTCGATAAATATATAAATCTTCAATATCAATGCTGTGAATTTTTCCAAGTACATCGTTTGAGTCAACGTATTGACTAAATAAGCCATTCATAATGCCTTTATAATCCACGTTATCAATACGAGTTCCAATTCTGGAGCTCATATAAACCTTTTTAAACTCAGCTAAAGCCACTAGATAAAAATCTTTCTTATCCTTTTGAGTGCTCTCTCTAATGTCTTTTTTAACATAGACTCGGTCTATATCCATTCTCTTCAAGCTTTCAATATGTCCATTATTAAGTATGGTGCCCTTAGCGAGAAAAGTGATTCCCACATCACTTACAACATCTAACGCCAACTCCATGCCCACTTCTAAGTCACTCACTGATATGTTCTTCATATTGATAAATCCCCCACCCAGCATTTGGTTATATCTCTAAACATATTTTTTTAAGCAATAAAATAAAGTATAATATTACTATTGAAGCATATAGTGCTTTCAACCGGAGGAACAAATGATTGTATGCCATAAAAACTCAATTACATCTAAAGACGCACAAACTCGATTAGAACAACTCGGTAAACTTAATGAACTCCTTTTCTTCGATATCGAAACTACAGGGTTTCATAGAGTGTATGACCATCTCATTTCAATAACTTTAATGCATTTTGAAAACAATTCATGGAAAATTACTCAACTATTTGCTGAGTCTCAAGAAGATGAAGTAGACTTATTAAATTATGCCAAAACGATTTTTGATTTAAAAAAAATGCATATTACCTACAACGGCAATGCTTTTGACGTTCCTTTTCTGAACATCAAGTATAATTATTATAACATTTTAACTTCACTTAATAAATCAAAATCTTACGACTTGTATCGTATCGCAAAAAAAGCTTTAAACTTAAGCAGTTACAAGCTTAAGTTTATTGAACAACATTTAGGCATTGATCGACAAGATCAAATCAGTGGCTTAGAGTGTATTGAGAACTACAACCATTACTTGTCTACTAAGGATTATAAATTTGCAAATCTTATTTTAGATCACAATTATGAGGATGTTTTAAATTTATTAGAACTCAGCCGTGTGATTGATTATCTTAACCCAGAGACTTTCGCTGATTTTAAAATACATTATTTTATGCGGTCTGAGAAGTTATATTACTTTGAATCCGTTTTACTAAAAGCTGATTACCTAGAAATTCGACTATGGACTCCTCCACATGAACTCTCTCAAAATGAGATGCAAAGCCATAAAGCCCTCAATCTGTATTACGAAAATGGCGCACAGTTTATTGAAAACTCTCCAACTGAGTTATACATTAAACTCCCAATTTACAGAAAAGAAGTGGCTGAAAATGAACTGATCCTTCTTGATTATGAAACTTTTAATATGATAAAACTGGATATGCTTTCTAGCGCGCCTCAACAGTATATTCTAAAATTCAATACCTTTTACCTTTATGAAAATATAGAAAATATCATACATTTGTTATTAGATGACCTTAGTTAATTTATTATAATAGTTACTCTGTAATTTTTATAAAGAGTATATCTCAAGGCATATACACTTGAGTTATAACTGTATTTTCATTACAAAAACAAAAAAAGACTCTAGGTATCAAACCTTTCGCCTCCCGCCAAAATTACTTCAAAATGGGTAAATAAAAAGCTCTTCTAAATAATATAGAAGAGCTTCTTTCTTATGGTGCCCAGAGGCGGAATCGAACCGTCGACACAGGGATTTTCAGTCCCTTGCTCTACCGACTGAGCTATCTGGGCATTAAATTGTTAAATGGTCGGGGCGGCAGGATTTGAACCCGCGGCCCTCTGGTCCCAAACCAGATGCGCTACCAAGCTGCGCTACACCCCGATTAAATTGGCAGGGGAGATAGGACTCGAACCTGCGGCACGCGGTTTTGGAGACCGCTGCTCTACCAACTGAGCT
>CAYOLV010000003.1:0-18597 GCA_964404895.1 uncultured Peptostreptococcaceae bacterium
CCCGCGGCCCTCTGGTCCCAAACCAGATGCGCTACCAAGCTGCGCTACACCCCGAACTGACAAAATTAATTATACCCGAACCCCTAGGCGACGTCAACCGCTTTTTTAACTTTTTTCTTCAAAAGTAAATAGTTCTACAATTCGGAATTTTTTGCTCTATTTCAATCAGCCCATAACTTCTCTTCTGACCGCCCTTCGGACGGGCAATACTTCCTGGATTCATTAGGATTAAATCATCATGTTGAAGAACTGTGGCAATGTGGGTATGTCCAAATAAACAAATATCGGCTGACACTTCCAAACTCTTGTAATATAAACGATTCAAGCTATGTTTTACATCGTATAAATGCCCATGGGTCACAAATAGTTTGACCCCGCCTACTTCCAGTTCCAACTCATTTGGCGCATGCCTGACTATGTCTACATTACCACAGACGCCGTTATAAGGGGCATCTACGCCACTCATGGCTACTGCCTTAACCAGATCCTCATAATTGTCGCCACAGTGCAATACAAGGTCAAGAGACCCTGCGTGCAGCAAGGCCTCCTTTAGTCCTGTTAGGTCTCCGTGGCTGTCACTGAATACACCGACTCGAATCATGCACGTCTCTCCTCCAGCATGGCTTTCAGTTTAACAAGAGCATTAGCTCGGTGACTCATGCTGTTCTTTTCTGCACTGTCCATCTCCGCGAAGGTCTTTCCAAGGGATGGGACAATGAAAAGCGGATCGTATCCGAAACCATTTGTCCCACTAGGAGCAGTGGCAATTAATCCATGCACTTCGCCTCTTGCGACTAAAATATCTTCTGGGGAGAACATTAAAGTAATGACAGTGACAAATTTGGCGTTTCTCTTTTCTTCTGAAACATTTTCCATATTCGCCAGTAGTTTATCATTATTGGCTTTATAATTTTTATCTTCTCCACTGTAACGTGCTGAATACACGCCAGGTTCTCCGTTTAAATAGTCCACCATTAAGCCAGAATCATCGCCTATAGAGGGTTTGCCCGTCATTTCATAAATGGTTTTCGCCTTGATTAGAGAGTTTGCCTCAAAGGTATCTCCATCTTCGACAATATCTAGGTTCCCTAAATTTACATCTTCCAGACTTAAGATTTTATAATCAAAATCTTTGAGAATGGCGTAGATTTCTTCGATTTTATGTGGATTGGCAGATGCCAGTACGATTTCTTGCATAAAGACTATGCCTCCTCAATCAATTGCTTTTGAAGTGTCATCAGTTCACGAATACCTTTGTCTCCAAGCGCCAACATTTGAGTAAGCTCTGATTGATCAAAGGGTCTTTCCTCTCCTGTGCCTTGGATTTCTATAAATTTGCCTGAACCTGTCATGACTAAATTCATGTCCACTTCCGCCTTAGAATCTTCCTCGTAACACAGATCTAGTACCGGAATGCCTTCTACAACCCCTACGCTGACCGCTGCCACGTAGTCGGTAATCGGTGCAGACTCTAATTGACCCGCTGCAATCATTTTGTTGAAGGCGCACATGAGAGCTGCGAAGCTACCTGTAATAGAGGCCGTTCTAGTACCTCCATCTGCTTGAATGACGTCACAGTCAATCCAAATGGTGCGTTCACCAAGTTTTTCAAGGTCAACAACTGAACGTAATGCTCTGCCAATCAATCTTTGAATTTCCATAGATCTGCCATCGATTTTCCCTTTGCTGGAGTCTCTAGTTTTTCGCGTATGAGTCGAACCTGGCAACATGCCATACTCTGCAGTAATCCAACCTTTACCGCTGCCTTTTAGGAAAGGCGGTACTTTTTCTTCAATCATGGCTGTACAGATAACTTTGGTATTTCCCATTTCTATCAATACGGACCCCTGTGGGTGACATAAATAGTCCTTTGTCATTTTTACTGCCCGCAATTGGTCATTTTCTCTTGAATCAAATCGCATGTGTTGCCTCCTATCACCTAATAACTGTATATTTCGCCTTTAAGGCGCATCATAAAAAACAGGCGTTAATTGCCGCCTGTTTCATTTGGACTATTTGATCTTCAACAACATGAGGGCAACGTCATCTGTGAAACTGGCATCGCTGTCATGTGCTTTATGCTGTAAATGGAAATAATATTTGATTTCTTCTAAAAATAGCTCAGGATCCGTCTTTATCAAACTTCTAAACTCTCGGGAAAACTTGTATACCTTTTCCCAGTTGACAAAATCTGACTTCTGACCTGAACTGAACAATCCGTCTGTATATAAAAAGATGGCATCCCCTTCACTCAAGGTTGTCCAATATTGCTCATAGACTGCAAAATCAAACATCCCAATTGGGCTTCCCGGTTTTTCTAACTTAATAACCGTATCTGTTTGTTTTTGATAAAGCAGAGGGTACGGCTGTGCTGCGTTGCAATAGCATAGGGTGTGGTCTTCTATGCACCCTATAAAAGCGGTGAAGACGATGAATGAGAATTTATCCTTTAAATCAAAGGTATCAAAAATCCATTTATTCATCCTAGCTAAAACGCCACTTGGTCGAATATTTCCCTTTTCCACGTACATTCTGAACATGACTTTGATCATTGACGATGCCATTCCAGCGGCAATACCGTGGCCTGTTACATCGGCAATCATAAACCATGTTTTATTGCCCACATTGACACAATCAAAGAAATCTCCACCGATTCCTAAAGTAGGCTGATATTTGATATGCAAATCAATATCTGGCAAGTTTCCTGATTTTGGCAACATGATATTCTGAAAATCATGGGCGTTGGTCAACTCATCATTGATCACTAAATTCAAGTCGTTAATCGTCTTATTTTGCTCATAAACCATCAATGCATTCTTGGCCTTCAGAGGTAAAACAATTTCACGATCTTCTAGAGAAAGAGGTTTCATGAAGTAATCAATCGCCCCTTCTTCTAAAGTATCTCGAATACTTTTCTTATCTGTCATAGCAGAATTCACAATAACGGGAATATGTTTAAACCGGGTATCCGCTTTCATTTTTTGAAGTACTTCATGACCATCTAATTCAGGCATGACAAGATCAAGCATGACTAAAGACACACCTTCATTAGCTTCCAAATAGCTCATGACTTCAAGTCCATTTGAGGCTTCTAAAAAGGATACTTCAGGCAGCCAGTTGGAAAGCACATCTATAATCAATTTCCTGTTCATTTTGACGTCATCTGCGACAATAATGCGATGTACCATAATAACGCCTCCGCTTGAGTTGTCGATCTTCATTGGTCAATTAAGCCTCTTTGCCTAATTACTCTTCAAGGTCGATGAATTCATCTAATTTCATTAATTTAAACAATTGTCTGATATCGCTGTTGCTCCCAGAAACCCTAAAATTCTTGCCTTCTCTAATAACATTTTTGTATAAGCTGACAACAAAAGTCACGCCAATCGAATCAATATTTTCACAATTTGAAAGATCCAATACCAATTCATCCATTTTTACGGACTCCATCTCACGCAAATAATCTGCTATTTGAGTCTCGAAATTTTTCACATTAGGTGCAATTAAATCTTCCTTGAGTGTGAGTGTCATTATACTGCCGTTTACGTTTTTAATCATTGTTCCACCTCTACCATTATGAATTTGCCCCGTAAGGCATATGAACTTCTACGCGCTGGCCATTGACTTTTACATCAAAACCAAATTCTTTTATTAAGTAAATACCTCTGTTTCTAACACGCAAGTGGTGATCCGGAATTTGCTCCATCACTTGAAGTACAAAGCCTTCACCTTGATCTTCTACACTGAAGATGAGCTGCCCATTTACCGACATCACTTGGATATGAATAACCTTGCTTTCATCAAATTGGTTGCCATGTTCAACCGCATTATTAATCACTTCTCGTAACATAAAGCTTACCCTAAAAAGGACTGCTTTGTCCATGTGAAGTTCTTCTCGTAACATTTCAACAATATGATCTACAGTTTCGGCTGCCATTTCAAATGTCGATTTAATTGTTTGATCAAATACTATCATAGGCAGCCTCCCATCTTAAGATATCTTTTCAAAAATACCCACTCTGAACCTGTAAAATCACTATCTGCTTAAATATTTCTCAATAGCAGTCGCAATGGCTTTTACTTGAACGGTCAAGTAAGCATCTTGTTGAACCATTTGTTCTTCATCTTTGTTGGTAATAAAGCCCATTTCAACTAAAGCAGATGGCATTTTGGTCTCTCTTGGCACTACCAAAAGAGGTCGCTTCACTATACCTCTTGACTTAGCACCCGTAGCCGAAATCAATTCACTGTGGAGGATTTTAGCAAGAGCCTCTCTCTGTCCAGTCGGTTCTGGGTAGTACAAAACTTCTAGACCTTTGACACTGGTATTATCCACTGCATTATAGTGAATGCTGATTAATAACGCAGCGTTGATTTCATTGGCAAAATCAGTTCTTTGAAGTAATTCCAATTTTGTGTCACTTGTTCTTGTCAAAGCAACGTCATAGCCCCTAAGTTCTAGCTCAGCTTTTAGAGCGTATACGGCCTTCAGTGTTAAATCTTTTTCTTTGGCACCAGTAAACTTACCCGATGCTCCAGGATCAGTCCCACCATGTCCTGCATCTAAAACAATTAAGGTCTTCTGATTCTCTGAGTTTCGGATATTTTCATTAATGAATGCAAAAGAAACCGCTTTTTCGTGGGAAACGTCATAGACTGAAGTCCCTTCAAGGAGCTTTACAGTCACTATATAATTTTCTGGTTCAAGGTTTGTATTGACCTCAATAGATTCAATCAGATTGTCATTGTATTTTTTATAAACATCTTCCAAAGTCATTGCCGCTTTTGGAATTTTAATAACCAGTTGACGAGCATCATTGTCTAGAATCTTTTCAGCTTTCACAGCAGAGTTTAAAGCAAACTTCAAAGATGAAGTCGCACTGTTGTCTTTCACGTAACTAATGCCTTTATCAGGATCCCCCTCAAGGTAAACTTGAATTCCTTCTTTTGTACTTTTTACAAATGCTCTATCTCTTTGATCGTTATTGCTAAAATTCAGCACAACTCTAGACACCAATTTTCCATTTTCATATGTACTCGTCGAACTAAACTGAGAATAAGCAATATTTACCAGTCCGCCATTTTTAATATTTTTGGTACTGCCAGATCCATTGTTATAAACTAATTTTGTGTCCAGCAAATCAATTACCAACTTATTATCTAATTTCTCTATGGCGATGGCAGTCTTCACAAGCGTCTTCAATTGAACCATATGATCTGCGCCCGTAGTCGTATATTGAATATCCTTAAGGGCGTTGACTACTTGGACGACTTGTTCCTTCGTCATTTTATCATAATAAGTGTAGTAGCCTTGAGGTGCACTTAACTCAACTTCAAGTCGGACTCTAGGCGGTGTTTTATTGGGGTTCACCAAATCAATCCGACCAATCTCTTTGTCACTAACGAGCAACGATGTATTAACCCCTTGATCAATAATGGCATTTTGGAATTCTACAATGATCTTACTTTTTCCGCCATAAGCTGTGCCGTCAATCATATAGTTGGTAGTACTAATCTCACCACTGGTTTTTACTCTGATTTCTTTATACTTAGTTGTCCCATTATAAGAAATACCTTGAACTTTTGACACGGCATGGCTAATATTAACTGTTCTTATTTCAGGTTGATACTTAATTTCCATTCCCATTTGTTTTCCTATGACACTTACTGGAACCATTGTTCTGTCTACATTTGCGTATTTCATAAGCATTGCAGGCATATTATCATCAATGGCTTGTTTTTTATTATTAACCATCACATAAGATTTACCAATTTCAATGACATAGGTATTTTTTGCCTGAACGATCGTCAGCTTCTTAGTTTTTGCATTCCAAGACACAGAAGCATTTAAGCTTCTGTAAATAGTACTAATAGGTACATAGACTGTTTGCTTATCATTACCCTCTACCAAATACCCAGGGACGTCGGTTTCAAGTTCTTTCCCATTGACCAAGGTATTGATAATCTTATATGTTCCCGTTTGACCCGTGCTAGAATTTTTCAGCACGATGGTTTCCTTCTCAAAGTTGCCACCATACCCTATCCCCGTGCTTAAAAGACAGACGATGAAAACTGATGTAATGATATTCCAAAACTTCATAAGTACCTCCTACTTCTTGCAACGACCCGATGAACTTCCGTCGCCTTTCACCTTTTTATATCACGGATACCCTTGGGACGCAATCCAAACTAGGACATTGTAATACTACTGAAAAACTCTATAGAGTTCATCCACATCTGGTGGTACAAGCTTTTCTTCACCCCTAGAGCTTTGAACCAGTAATTCTTCTGATTGAGTAATGACTCCAATTGGGGTCAATAGAATTTCATGGCTTGCCGCTTCTTTATGAGCCAACTCAAAGTCTTCTTGGGTCATAGTCATCAACATAGACCCGCTGGAAATCAGTCTATAAGGGTTCAAATTATATATTTGACAAATCTCAGTTGTTTCCCTGAGCAATGGAATATCCTTTTCTTGAATAATGGCACCTTTTTCAGAGGCTTGGCACATTTCCCACACAGCGCCGTAAATACCCCCTTCGGTCACGTCATGCATGGCGTGAACGTTGTGTTTGGAAGCGATTTTACCTTCTAGCACGACAGAAAGAGACTCAAGCAACTCTACCGACTTGCAAAGATCTTCTTTTGACATTCCTTTGCGTTGGAGTTCTTCGTTCTTTTCATTGGCAATAATAGCTGTCCCTTCAAGTCCAGCCCACTTACTCATAACGAGCACATCTCCAACTTGAGCACCTTTTGTGGCAGTCAATTGGTTTTTTTCACCTTTTCCAATGGCAGTCACCGAGACCACAGGCCGATTCACTGCACTTGTAAACTCAGTATGCCCGCCTATGATCGCCACATTCATGCCTGACGCCGTTTCTTGAGCTTGGAGCATGATTGCCTTAGCGTCTTCGTTCGTGCTAGAGAGCGGCAATAGAATGGTCATGAGCAACGCTATTGGAGTAAGTCCCGATGAAGCAATGTCGTTACATGAAACATGAACGGCAATTTTTCCTATATCTTTCGTAGCACCCGTTATTGGATCAGTAGTCAAGGTGCACACCAAATCTCCAAATTCTATGGCGGCACAATCTTCTCCCACACCTGGGCCTATCAAAATATCGTCTCTTTTATGAAGCAACTGACTCAAAATTGATGCTTCCAATTGGTCATTGCTCATTTTTCCCTCTTTCACAACCATTCACCTCACAATTATTATCTCTAAACTATTCTATCGCAAAGTCGGCTTTAATAACAGACCCATGTGCCACTAGAACAGATCCTTCTATATTATGATTGACTTGTCGGCACGAAAAAAGAGCCATCCGAAGATGGCTCTCAAATTGTTTTATGATTTAACTTCGCCTATTCAGCGATGTCCGCTCTACCGAAGTACCAAGTGCTTCTAGTAGTAAGTTCCCAACCTTTGATTTTTTCTTTAACCATGATTGGGTGTGTGTAGTAGTAAAGTGGAATAACTGGCATTTCTTCCATGAGAACTTTATCAGCTTCGTAAAGTACGTTGAAACGATCTTGGCCTACCATAGTTCTAGCCTTTTTGATCAATTCATCGTATTTAGGGCTAACCCATTCGCCGTAGTTCATAGTTGCGCCAGATAAGAACATACCAAAGTATGTCATTGGGTCAGAGTAGTCACCAACCCAACCAGATCTTGCGATTTGGAAGTCGTGGTTTTGTCTAGTATCTTGGAATACAGCCCACTCTTGGTTAGCAAGTTTAACGCTGATACCAAGGTTTTGTTTCCACATTTCTTGAACAGCTTCAGCGATAGCTTTGTGTCCTTCAGAAGTGTTATAAAGAAGTTCCATTTCTGGGAATCCTTTGCCTTCTGGGAAACCAGCTTCAGCAAGTAATTTTTTAGCTTCAGCTACTGCAGAACCATCTTCAGGGATACCATAGTTGCCAGATTTAACGTTGAATACGTTACCATCAGCATCTAAAGTTGTGCCTGGGATCAATGAGTGAGCAGGAACTTGACCAGCTTTTGTAACTGTTTCTACAATAGCTTTTCTGTCGATTGCAAGAGAAAGTGCTTTTCTGACTTTAACATCGTCAAGTGGTTTCACTTTAAGGTTAAGTGAGAAGTAGTAAGTAGCATCTTGAGGCATGATCATGAATGTAGGATCTTCAGCCATCAATCTAGGAACTTCTGTAGTAGGAATGTTATCGATTACGTCGATTTTGCCGCTTTCATAAGCAGTTAATGAAGTCGCTTGGTCATCGATTAAGAGACCTTCGATTTTACCGATTTTAATTTCATCAGCTCTCCAATAGTTGTCGTTTTTAACGAGAACCATTTTATCGCCTTGAGTATAGCTTTCAAGTTTGTAAGGACCGTTTACGATTGATGCAGCTGGGTCGAATGCCCAAGCACCATCTGGACCTTTAGCAACAGCGTCTTCTCTAACTGGGAAGAACGAGTAGAATGCAGTTAAACCAAGGAAGTAAGCAGTTGGAGATTTGAGTTTAACTTCGAAAGTCATATCATCTGTAGCTTTGAAGCTTTCTACGTTAGCTTCTTCGAAGATCCAAGCATATTCTGATGCAGTAGCAGGATCGATAACTCTCTTCCAAGAGTATTCGAAGTCTTTAGCAGTAACAGCTTTACCGTCAGACCATTTTACGTCTGGTCTGATTTTGAAGACGTAAGATAAACCATCTTCGCTAACTGTGTAGCTTTCAGCCATAGCTGGTTCGTATTTGCCGTTGATCTCTCTTGTGAGACCTTCGAACATGTTGTTGATGACGTTACCGCCGTCATTAGCAGCGTTCAAACCTGGGTCAATAGTTTTTGGACCAGATGAACCTATGTTCCATACGAGTGTCTTACTAGCAGATGCGTCTGCAGCTGCGGCGTCTGTGCCTGCTGCTGGATCTGCTTTCTTGCCACAACCTGTAAACAGACCAGTTACAAGTACAAGAGCAAGTGCGAGTGATAAATGCTTCTTAAACAAATTAATCCCCTCCATTTATTGTCTAAGTATTTGTTTATTATAACCTAGCCTTTTGATAAGAAAAAAAGCTTCTGATCACAAGGTTAGTTCATAACCCGTCGATAGAAATATTTTGATACGAATATTAAAAAACATATCAACTTTTTAACTATTGCGACAATTTAGCCTTAAAATAAAAACAATATTTAAACGTATTAGGTGTGTGAGTAATCTATTGTGAAATGTTTAAGATATTGTTTCATCATTTAGGTTATTAATTATCATAAATTAAAAACTACAATTTTTCAATGTGTTCAAATAAAACTTTATTTAACATTTTGTAATATTTAAGTTATTTATAAGTCAAATGTTAAATTTAACTTAACATTTCGAAAAACTTAAATCAATAAATCCACGGGAAAAGTTGCACAATTACTCTATAGTTTTTTCTATATGCAACTTTTCCACGTGCAATTTAAAATGTTCATACTTTCATTTCTTATTTAGCGGGGTACTTATCGTCCATCAAGTGACAAGCGACCATATGTCCTGGAGACACCTCTCTAAGCTGTGGTTCATCCACTGAGCAGCGATCCATTGCATAACGGCATCTCGTTCTGAAACGACAGCCTGACGGTGGATTGAGCGGACTTGGTACATCGCCCTCTAAGATAATTCTCTTCTTAGCTCTTGTCACTTCAGGGTCTGGAATCGGAATAGATGAAAGTAAGGATTGGGTATATGGGTGTTCTGGTCTTTCATAGAGTTCTGACGCGTCAGTAAGCTCTACCATTTTACCAAGGTACATAACACCAATTCTATCTGAGATATGCTTAACCATTGAAAGGTCATGGGCAATGAACAGATAAGTGAGACCCAGTTCATTTTGAAGATCCTCAAGCATGTTGACAACTTGAGCTTGAATAGAAACGTCAAGAGCCGAGATTGGTTCGTCACAGATAATGAAATCTGGGCTTACTGCTAGAGCTCTTGCAATACCGATTCTTTGACGTTGACCGCCTGAGAACTCATGCGGGTAACGGCTTGAGTGGTCTTTGTTTAAACCTACGCGGTCTAAAAGATCTTCAATAATTTGTGAGCGTTGATCACCACTGGCTAATCCATGGATATCTAAAGCTTCACCAATGATGTCGCCAACAGTCATTCTAGAATTTAGAGATGCATATGGATCTTGGAAGATCATTTGCATACGTTTTCTATAAGGCTTTAATTCATGTTCAGACATTTTACTGATATCAACGCCATCATAAATGATTTCGCCGCCAGTTGGGTCATAAAGTTTAATAATCGTACGGCCTGTAGTCGATTTACCACAACCCGACTCACCTACTAAACCTAGAGTCTCACCTTTACGAATGAAGAAGCTTACATCGTCTACAGCTTTTACATATTTTTTAGTTTTTGCAAAAAAACCGTGATTGATTGTAAAATACTTTTTTAAGTTTCTGACCTCAATCAAAATCTCATTATTTGACTTATCTTTAGTAGTCATTAAAGTTCAACCCTCCTTACGCCAGTTTCCAACTGCACTTTAGGCGCATCTTTGTGATGAACCCAGCACATTGCACGGTGTCCTGGAGTTGATTCATAGTACTCAGGAATATGTTCTTGGCAAATTTTCATTGTGTAAGGGCATCTTGCTGCGAAAGGACAGCCAAGTGGTGGTTTGATAAGGTCTGGAGGTGATCCTGGAATCGGAACCAAACGTGTTTTGTGCCCTTGGTCTAATCTTGGAATAGATTTAAGAAGACCCATTGTATAAGGATGCATAGGGTTGTAGAAGATCTCTTCCGCACTGCCTTCTTCCATAATCAAGCCGCCGTACATAACTACAATTCTTGAACAAACGTCAGCAACAACACCCAAGTCATGAGTAATCAAGATGATGGATGTGTTTACTTTATCTTTCAACTCTTTTAAAAGTTCAAGAATTTGAGCTTGAATTGTAACGTCAAGTGCTGTTGTTGGCTCATCTGCAATCAGTAAGTCTGGTTGACAAGAGAGGGCAATCGCAATCATCGCTCTTTGTCTCATACCACCTGAGAATTCATGAGGGTAGTTGTCGATACGAGAGTCTGGTGAAGGAATACCTACCATACGAAGCATTTCTATCGCTTTTTCTCTAGCATCTTTTTTGTTTAAACCTTGGTGACGAATAACTGCTTCCATGATTTGATCGCCAACCGTATAAACAGGATTGAGCGATGTCATTGGATCTTGGAAGATCATTGCGATTTGATTACCACGAATAGCCATCATTTCGCTTTTTGATTTTTTAACAAGGTCTTCACCTTTAAAGAAGACTTCGCCCTCTTTAATAGTCCCAGGATATTGGAGCAATCTCATGATGGACATGGAAGTAACTGATTTACCAGAACCCGATTCTCCAACGATACCGATTGCTTGACCTTTTTCTACGCTAAAACTTACCCCTCTTACCGATTGGACTTCGCCAACATGGGTAAAGAAGGAGGTTTTCATATTTTTAACCTCTAAAATTCTTTCAGCCATTGTTTGGTTACCCCTTTCTATTTTCTGAGTCTTGGGTCTAGGGCGTCTCTAAGTCCATCGCCTAGGAAGTTAAATGACAATACTGTAAGGGAAATGAAGAATGAAGGAATGAACAATTGGTACGGATATGTTCTAAGTCCTGCCATTGCGTCATTTGCCAGTGTACCCCAAGAAGCTTGCGGTGCTGATACACCAAGACCTATAAATGAAAGGAATGCCTCTGTGAAGATTGCGCTTGGAACCATCATTGCAAGTGATACGATGATAGGACCCATTGCGTTTGGAATTAAATGTTTCGCCATAATTCTCCATGTGCTTGCACCAAGGGTTCGCGCTGCAAGAACAAATTCGTTTTCTTTAATACTGAGTACCTGACCACGAACAAGACGTGCCATTGTTACCCAGTAAACGGACCCCAGTGCGACCATGATGGTCCCCAGTCCTGCTCCCATAACAACCATCAACAAGATAACGTAAAGGAGTAGTGGGATGGTGTTGATGATATCTACGATACGCATCATCAAGTTGTCGACACTGCCGCCGATGTAACCCGAAATACCGCCGTAAATAACACCGATGAAGAATTGTACTAACGTTGCCATTAAAGCAATTGTAAGAGAAATTCTCGCGCCGTAAATATTTCTGATGAAGATATCACGACCCAGTGTATCTGTACCGAACCAATATGTTTTATTGAATACTTTCTTGATGTTTTTAACAGCTACTTCTTGATTATCTACTGTTAATTTATAAGCAGCAATATTTGCATCGTTTCTAGCTTTTGCTGCCAATTGGTAGTCAATCTTGATTGTGTGTCCGTTAACGTCATAAGATCTGTATTTCAAAATTTTGTTGTCTTCTGTGGGTGTAAAGCCTTGAACAGCTTTCCCATTTTTAGTGAACTCAATCAATCTGTATTCTTTATGGATGTAGTAGTAATGGCCGTCAATTTCAACAAGTGCCACTGTTGGTGGAACACTTGCCATTTTTAAGTCTTGATCTGAGTAAGAAAACTTAGAAATCAAAGGACCGCCTACAGCTAAAATGACCATAAAGACGATAATGATAAGACCGAAAATTGAGAGTTTGTTATGTTTGAGTCTTCTCCAAACATCTTCCCAATAGGTCAAACTTTTACGAACAATTTTATCTTTGATAATCTCTTCACGTGGGACTGTTTCCCACATATCCGGGGTTATTTTCAACTGATCTGCCATATGATCCTCCTATTCGCCCAATTTAATTCTCGGATCAATAAATCCGTATAAGATGTCGACAATGAAGATCATTGTAATAGAGAAAGCTGCATAGAAGATGGTAGTTCCCATCAATACAGTATAATCACGATTACCAACACTTTCGACGAAGTACTTACCCATTCCAGGGATCGCAAAGATTTTTTCGATAACGAATGAACCTGTCATAATTGATGCGACCATTGGCCCTAAGTAAGTAACAACTGGGATCAAGGCATTTTTTAAGGCATGTTTAGCAATAACAATGATTTCTGGAAGTCCTTTTGCACGAGCTGTTCTGATATAGTCTTGCTGCATAACTTCAAGCAAGCTGGATCTTGTGAGTCTGGATACAAACGCGAGTGAGTAACCTGATAAAGCAATAACTGGTCCAACGTAGTGTTTCCATGTGCCAATACCAAAAGGTGGCAACCAGCCTAGTTTTGCACTGAAGAAGTGAAGAATCAGTGCCCCCAAAACGAAGCTTGGAACTGCAACGCCGAGTGTAGCCAAAATTGTAACCACGTAATCTTCCCATTTGTTTTGTTTAAGTGCCGAAACAATACCGGCTGGAATGCCGAGGGTAATGATCACAAGTGTTGCAAGGAGACCTAATTTAGCTGAAATTGGGAAACCTGCTGCGATAAGGTCAGTAACCTCAACACCTACACGTTTGAACGATGGTCCCATGTCTAAGGTGAATACACCTTTCATGTAGTCCAAATACTGCATCCATAGCGGATCGTTGAAGTGGTACTTTTCGTTTAACGCTTGAATTACCGCTTCTGGCAATGCTTTCTCACCAGTGAACGGACCTCCTGGAATAATTCTCATGAGGAAAAACGTGAGTGTCGCTACAAACAACAGGGTGATAAACATTGAGATTAATCGTTTAAAGATATACTTTCCCAAGATATCAACTCCTTTCAAAAGTTAGTCCGAGAGTTTCGTCGTTTTTCAATATTTGAAATGCCCCCTTCTGCAAACTTGCAGTTTTTAGATTTCAAATCGTGAAAAAAAGGCTGTAAAACTTACAGAGACCATAAAAAAATTTTGTAACCGGTTTCAACACATAAAAACCCGTTGTTTGTATTATTATTAATAATAAGCCCAAAATAGGCAAAACACAAGCATTTCAAAGGATTGAGGCGTTAAGGTTTTGTAACATTTGTACGATTAACTGTTTCAGATTCGTGTTTTATCAACTAACAACTTAATGTTTTTTAAGGAATTGTCACATGAGAATTTTTACAAATTGATTTATTTCTTGCACTTCTATATCTATTTCCTGCAGTATTTTGTTTATTCAAATATTTCACTATATAATTTTTTCAATGCATTTAAAAATAAGGATTTCGGAAACCCTCCCTTTTCAAAAAATGAAAGAGCGGTTCTCATCAAATGAGAATCGCTCTTAACAATTCTTAAAAAAGTGATAAAACTTACTAATTATATCGGAATTCCTTGAAATTTAGCCTTTAAGATCTGCTAACATCTTCTCAAATGCTTCTTCATCTAAAGTAGCAACGCCAAGGCTCTCAGCTTTTTCGAGCTTCGAACCCGCCTCTTCGCCATAGACCACATAAGTGGTTTTTTTACTGACACTGCCCGCTACTTTTCCACCTAAGGACTCAATCAACTCTTTAATCTCTTCACGCTTATAGCGTGACAAAGTTCCCGTTACCACAAAAGTCATCTCTTTGAGGATTTGAGTTTCTTCAGAAGGAACTTCTTTTAGGTAGAGGGTATTAACCCCAGCCTGGATTAATTTATCCAATTTTTCCTGTTGATCTTCATTTTCAAAGAAGGTAATAATGCTTTCTGCCATTTTTTGACCGATTTCTTCTGCCATAATCAACTCTTCTTTAGTCGACCGTTGAATTCTATCTAATGATTTAAAGTGTTTTGCTAGGGTCTCAGAAGCTTTGGCACCCACTAGAGGAATACCTAAACCGCTTAACAGTTTCCCTAAGTCATTGTGTTTGGAATTTTCTACAGCTTCTAAAATATTGTCAACAGACTTGCTGCCTAGTCTTTCCAATTGAATAAGGGCATCATAATGATCCTTTAAATAGTAGAGATCACTATAGTCGGAAACAAAGCCTTCCTTAATAAGCAACTCAATAACCGCTTCTCCCACACCATCAATATTCATGGCTGGCCTTGAAACAAAATGGGTGATTGACCGAGATGCTTTTGCAGGACACTCAGGGTTTTGGCACCTTAATGCAACTTCACCCACTTGGCGTAAAGCTTCTCCACCACATACAGGGCAATGGGTTGGCAACTCGTAAGGCGACGTCCCCTCGGGTCTCTTTTCAAGAACCACACTGACCACTGCAGGAATAACATCTCCCGCTTTTTGAATTAAGACATAATCGCCCACGCGAATGTCCTTTTCTCTAATAAAATCTTGATTGTGAAGCGTGGCGTAAGTCACGACAGAGCCCGCTACACTCACCGGCTCAAACTCTGCCTTAGGGGTAATGACCCCAGTTCTTCCAACCTGCAAAATAATATCTTTGATTACGGTTTCCTTTTCTTCAGCAGGGAACTTGTAAGCGATGGCCCACTTTGGACTCTTTGCCTTTACCCCTAATTGATCTCTCAAGTCAAATTCATTGACCTTAACCACAAGACCGTCAATGTCGAAGGATAAGCTATGTCGTTCATTTTCCGCCACTTCACAATAGGTCACAATTTCTTCTAGGGAATGGTACGTTCGCGTTTGGGATACTTTAAAGCCCAGAGATGCTAATTTTTCTAAGCTTTCATCGTGACGACTTAAACCTAGTTCGCCCTTTAAAATATCAAAAACAAATATATCAAGGGGGCGGCTTGCTGTAATTTTCGAGTCTAGTTGTCTCAAACTACCTGCCGCTGCATTTCTAGGATTGGCAAAAGTCTGAAGTCCCGCCATTTCCTGAGCTTCATTCAAGGAGACAAATCCCTCTTTAGACAAGAAGACTTCCCCTCTGACCACCACATCCACCGGTTCTTTTAATCTTAGGGGAATGGACTTTACCGTTTTCAGGTTTTCAGTGACATCCTCCCCAATACTGCCATCTCCACGGGTAGCCCCTTTGACAAAAATCCCTTTTTCATAAGTCAGTGCAACACTGAGGCCATCTATTTTATATTCCAGTACATAACTTGGTTTCCGAGTAGCTTCTTGAAGGACTTTTCGTTCGAAGTCGTATAAATCTTCTGCATTGTATGCATTGTCCAAACTAAGCAGTCTGACAGGGTGAGCCACTTGCTCAAAAGCGCTTAAGGCCTTCCCCCCTACGCGTTGACTGGGCGAATCTCCTCGCTTCAAAGCAGGATAGTCAGTCTCCAGTTGAATTAAAGCTTTCATTAATTGATCATATTCCGCATCGGTTATCGTGGGTTGATCCAAATTATAATACAAGTGACTGTGGTGCTCTATTTCTTCAATGAGTTTGTTGTAACGTTCTAAAATGGCATCTCCCATAAAAAAATCCTCTATTCTACAATTTCAAGGGGTGCAATACTTAAGTCCAGTTGCTTGATACCCTTGTTTTTGAAGGCGATGGTTGCGACTTGAGTTTCTTTCTCCTTCTTAATGGTGATGATGGTCCCGTCACCAAAAACTTTATGTTTGACCTTAGTACCAATAGACAGCTCAGAGGTATCTGTAAGGGGTCTTGTCACTGTTTTTACAGAGGCAGCGAAACCGCCTTTTCCAGGGAAAGGCTTGCTGTAATTAGCGTTGTGCCCTTCATTGGGGTCATCTGAAAAGTTGTTGTAGCGTCTTTGATAATTTGACTGATAACCCGTTTGCTTTTCTTCATTGAGAAGCATAATCAAGTCCTGGGGAATTTCACCTATAAAACGTGAAGGTGAATTGTTAGAAGTTCGACCATAGAGCATTCTGCCATAAGCATTGGTCAAATAAAGCAATTCTTCGGCTCTGGTAATCCCAACATAGGCAAGTCTTCTTTCTTCCTCTAAGTCCCCATCGCCGTCTATGGCTCTGGCCGTTGGGAAGATTTGCTCTTCAAGACCGACCAAGAAGACAATAGGATACTCTAAACCTTTTGCACTGTGTAAGGTCATAAGGGTCACAAGGTCATTGGTCTCCTTTAATCCGTCGAGGTCAGACATGAGGCTCACTTCCGCTAAGAACGTTTCTAAACTTGGGTCTTCTGAACGGGCTTCAAATTGTTGCGCCACAGTCCATAATTCCTTAATATTTTCCAATCTGGTCGTGGCTTCAATGGTGTTTTCAGCTTTAAGCTCCGCCACATAACCCATTTTTTCCCCAATGGTCTCAATGATTTCTGAAACCCGTAGGTCTTCCTTATTTTGAATAAAAGGCAAGAGTCCTGAAACAAAGCTTTTAACCCCTTCTGCTGCCTTTGCCGTTACTAATTTTTCGTCCACTGCAATCATGGCAGCTTCTAGTGTATTCACGTCTCTCTCTTGACAGAGGGCGAGGATATTTTCAATGGATTTAGCCCCAATGCCTCGTTTCGGTACATTGATCATTCTGGCAAAGGCGACTTCGTCACGGGGGTTTTGAACCAATCTTAAATAGGCCATGATGTTTTTTATTTCAAGGCGTTCGTAGAAGCGGTAGCCTCCAACAATGTTGTATTCAATCCCGTATTTGAGCAAACCTTCTTCTATAGCTCGGGACTGTGCATTGGTTCTGTAAAGAATGGCAAAATCGCTGTAATTTCGTTTTTGACCACTGACCAAGCGTTCAATTTCCTCTGCAATAAACCTAGCTTCGTCGTATTCCGAAGCTGCGCGGTAGTACTTGATGGTTTCACCTTGGGTTTTAAGCGTCCAGAGGGTCTTGTCCTTACGCTCAGAATTGTTTTGAATGACTCCGTTGGCCGCATCTAAAATCAATTGAGTGGATCTGTAGTTTTGCTCTAATTTGATGAATTTCGCATCAGCGAAGTCTTTCTCAAAGTCTCTAATGTTGCGAATATCTGCCCCTCGCCAACCGTAGATAGATTGGTCAATGTCGCCTACTACACAGACGTTGCCGTGATATTTTGACAGCATTTTAATGAGTTTGTATTGGGCTTTGTTGGTGTCCTGATATTCGTCTACATGAATGTATTGGAATTTTTTCTGATAGTATTCACAGACTTCTGGATTTTTTTCCAGCAAGCGAATCACTTGAATGAGTAAGTCATCAAAGTCCATGGCGTTGTTCCGAACTAAAGTTTCCTGATAGGTTCTGTAGACTTTTTCCACTGCAATAGTGATATAATCTTTGCCGCCCTGAGCCTTGTAGGCGTCTGGGTCTAGCATTTCATTTTTAGCTTGGCTGATTTGAGCGTGAATGGCTCTAGCCGGAAGCCGTTTGTCATCTATTTCATGCTTTTTAAGGGCTTGCTTTACGACTGTCATTTGGTCGTCGCTGTCATAAATGACAAAATCCCTGCCGTAGCCAATTTTGTCAGCGTCTCGTCTGAGCATTTTTACGGCTATACTATGGAAAGTTCCCATCCACATAGCACCAGCAATGGGGCCAATAATGCGCTCTACCCTGCTGATCATTTCTTTAGATGCCTTGTTGGTAAAGGTAAATGCCAAAATATTGCTAGGGAAAACTTGTTTATCTTCTATTAAATGAGCGATTCTATGGGTCAGAACCCGAGTCTTGCCAGAGCCAGCACCTGCCAAAATCAATACAGGTCCTTCAGTTGTCACGACCGCTAATCGCTGCTCTTCATTCAGTGCGGACAAATCCATAAAAATCCTCCTATTTTAAGAACGTACGTTCCTATTATTTTAACACAAAAAAATAACTGACGCTACTTTAACTACCTTGTCTTTTAATGCATGAAACCAAAACTCGGTTGACCTTTGGTCAACCTTGTCGCTTTCG
>CAYOLV010000003.1:18697-412671 GCA_964404895.1 uncultured Peptostreptococcaceae bacterium
ATGAAACCAAAACTCGGTTGACCTTTGGTCAACCTTGTCGCTTTCGCTTCTTTTTGATGCATGAAACCAAAACTCGGTTGACCTTTGGTCAACCTTGTCGCTTTCGCTTCTTTTTGATGCATGAAACCAAAACTCGGTTGACCTTTGGTCAACCTTGTCGCTTTCGCTTCTTTTTAATGCATGAAACCAAAACTCGGTTGACCTTTGGTCAACCTTGTCGCTTTCGCTTCTTTTTGATGCATGAAACCAAAACTCGGTTGACCTTTGGTCAACCTTGTCGCTTTCGCGACATTGCAATAAGTCTTTAAACAATTGGATGAGGCGATTCATCGCCTCATCCAATTGTTTAAAGACTTATTGAGTTTTGGTTTCACGGATAAAGTGAAAAAGCCATCTCCGAAGAAATGACCTTTTCAGGCTGTCGTTCCCCCCAGACCGACAGTATTAAAAACCAACTTGAATGGTTACAGGCTGATGATCTGAATTTTGGAAACCTAAGTCTGTTCCATTGACTTTTATAATTTTGAGATTTGGCGACACTAAAAAACCATCGATAATCGTTTCGTAGCTTTCCCCTTTTATATAGGGCTTATCGTTGTTTCTCACGGTATTGATATTTTTATCATAAACCATTTTGAAACCTGTGTTGGTTTCTAAGGCTGCTGGTAAAATAGCAACCCATTCAGGCTCTTCACCAAGGGCATCTGATCTTAAATTCTCAGATAAAATATGGTTCCAATCCCCTCCAACTATAACATAATTCTTGCTTTTATCATACACTTTTTGCAAATGTTCTTCTAACCACTTTACCTGCAAAGCTCTGATTTTGCCGCCTTTATCGAAGGCTGAAAGGTGAACGTTTATCACAATCAACTTCTTGCCATTGCTAAGTTCGTAGGTGTTTTCAACCACACATCGCTTCAGATCAAAGTACCGTTTTGGAAAAGGTTCGTTTCCAGGTAATCTATAGCGAACAGATGTATCATAATCGCTGCGACTCATGGTCATTAACCCACTATAGACACTGCCCATGGGATTGAGCAAAGGTACAGGCACCCATAAGGCTTTGTAATTATAGGCAAAGCAAGCATTGTAACCTGGCAAAATATCTGTTAATAACTCTGCTTGATCAATTTCATAACTTCGATCTGCCATCCGGTCAACTTCTTGCAGCAAATAGATATCAGATTTTTTAGTCAGTAAAAAGGTGGCTATCGCCTCAAGGTTGTTTTCGACTTGTTCTTTGCTGGCAGCTCTCGACCGAGTACCCCCATCCATGAAAAAATCTTCTCCTGCGTCTAATCCTGCATAGCCCATATTGAAAGTAGTGACTTCAATGGGTTTGGTGACATCGATGATCTTGCCATTTCTTATGAACGCAATGCTTTCTTCCTCTAATGCAGGTCGGTATTCAAAAATAATACTGTACAGAAGAAACAGCGCAATTATTATAATGGGCAAAAGACCCAAATAAATCAGCCAACGTAAGCGTTTCATAAACATCCTCCGATGTATCTTTTTCTCCATTATACGTTTTTTCGCCTGTTCCTTCCAGCCTTACCGATTTTAAAGCAAGAAAATGTTTTCTTTTAAGCAAGCTTCATGCATTTCTACAGGCCATACTGAAGACTGAACTTCTCCAATGTGGGCTTTTTGAAGGAAGTACATGCAGATTCTCGATTGACCAATGCCGCCGCCTACTGTGTAAGGCAACTCTTTTGACGCCACCATTTGATGGAATGGGAAGGCCAATCGGTCTGAACAACCTGATTTTTCAAGTTGTGCCAAAAGCACTTCTTCGTCTACACGAATGCCCATAGATGACAGTTCGAAAGCACTTTCCAAAACTGGGTTCCAGAAGATGATATCTCCGTTGAGTGACCAGTCATCGTAGTCTGGTGCTCTGCCGTCATGGGGTTCGCCGTGACTGAGTTCGTGTCCAATTTGCATTAAGAAAACAGCGCCTTTGTCTTTCGTAATGGCTGTTTCTCTTTCCTTAGGCGAAAGAGTAGGATACATTGCAAGGAGTTCTTCAGATGTGATAAAGAAAATATCCTCTGGAAGGGTTGGCTGAATCATTGGGTAAAGAGCGTGAACGTGGGCTTCTGTAGCTTTGAACACCCCATAAATGCGAGTGACAATGTCTCTGAGTTTCGCTTCTGTGCGGTCATCTTTGACAATGATTTTTTCCCAGTCCCATTGGTCCACATAAATGGAATGGATTTGGTCAAGGTCTTCGTCTCTGCGGATGGCGTTCATGTCGGTGTACAAACCTTCGTTAGGTTGGAAACCGTATCTGTGAAGGGCCATTCTCTTCCATTTTGCTAAAGATTGAACAATTTCAACATCTTTGCCGATGGTTTTAACATCGAAGGCAACGGGACGCTCTACGCCGTTGAGGTTGTCGTTGAGACCTGACTCTGGGCTAACGAATAAAGGTGCTGACACGCGAGTCAGGTGAAGGGCTTCCGCTAGTTGATGTTCAAAGAAATCTTTAACTTGTTTGATGGCAATCTCTGTTTCTAAGATGCTGAGGGGTGAATGGTAAGGTTTTTTCATCATTTTTGTAGTCATTTAGGGTTCCTCCTTGGGGTTAAACGGTTGATTTATAATATTTCATCATCAATTAATCATTACTAGCCAAAACTCGGTCGACTTCGTCGACCTTGTCGCTGCCGCGACATTGCAATCTGTGTTTGCATGTCCTTTCGGCTTGATCAATCAGCCTTTACGACCTGCAAACGCAGATTGAGTTTTGGCTTTTCGAACAATAAAAAAACCTTTCATCGCTTTCTAAATATAGAAAGGGACGAAAGGTTAAATTTCGCGGTACCACCCTTGTTAATCAGCCTAAGCTGATTCACTTTGTCCAGTACAGAATGAGTACATTGCTTCGAAGCATGCATGCCCAATGTCTAATCGATACCAGCCCCACGCTAACGGTTGGGTTCCGTTCAAGTCTACTCGGCAAATGCCTTTCGGTTGAAAGCTCGAGGATGTTCTTCATATAAGGTTGAAGTACTGGACTTTCACCAACGCCAGCTCTCTAAAACTCAATACTTATACTACTCTTCCCGTCAATGCTTTTGATTTATTAATGTTTTGTAACATTTGTTATGATTTGTAACAATCTTAACGTGTCCTGCTTTTATTGTCAATGGTTTTTTTCAAATATTTATCATTATTTTTTTATAAATATAAATTCACTAACAGGCCTTTGATTTCGCCTACCTTACTGAGTATATTGATATGCTTGGTTTCTTTTTGTAGAACCAAGTCTGTTAGTTGCAATAATTTTTCATCTACATTCTCAACGCTTCTGAGTATTTTCGTTCTGCCTGCTCTGCCATAACCTCTTTTTTCAGATACCTTCAATCCGAAGTCCACGGCTTCCTCAATAAAAGATTTCACCAAGTTTTTATAGGCAAAAAGAGCTTCTACCGTTCTATTTTCAACCAGTTCCCGACCTTTACTGTCCACTTCATCCAATAATTCTTGAAGGAGCTGACGGCGACGTTCATCGTCGTTTTCGTCCGCTAAAATCTCCATAAAGGTCACTCGCCCTATGACAGGCGTTTCTTTTTTGGGCGCAACCCCTGAGGCGCGCATGGGACCTGAATTCTTTTTGACCTTGATATCACTGCTCATGCTGTCACCCCACTATTCCCTTGATTGTTCGTCAACTTTTTCAATTAGTCTAACCAAAGATGAGACCACGGCAAACATCTGAGGTGGCATTTGTCGTCTTAAATCTGAACCCACCAGTCCTTTGACTGTGGATTTTTCCTGCAAAACTTCCCCTTGTGCCGCCGCCGCTTCAATAAAGTCGTCTACGAGGGCATCCGGTTCACTTAAGCCAGATTTTTCATATTGAGCTTGTTCTTCTAAATACGCAGATAATCCTTTAGATCTGTTCATATTTTCAGTTCAAACCCCTTTCTCTCAGAGAATACACCTTCTTGAACTTCCGCCGCTACAGTTTTTTCAGATGCATCAGTCTTAGGCAGTTCAGAAGGCGTCTTATTTTCAGGGGTAAACGGCACGTATTTGATCTCCCCTGGATTATAGCCTATTTCCTTGAATTCTGCCATGATATCACTGACAAATGGGGCAATGACCGTCATAATTTCGTCTGACTCATTGCTGATGCTGACTGAAAGTTGTTTTTGATTGGCTTGAATCCGAATACCTGTTTCGCCGTAACGGTTCAAATCAACCAAGACATACATACTGCAGTTTTCCCAGTCCATCTTTTGAACGTCTTTTCGGGCTTTTACATAAAGTTTCATATTTTGAGTCTGCTCCCCTAAGTTCAGAGGCAAATTAAAGAACATGCTTTGGGTGTCACTTTGGATTTCAGGCTTATTGAGAAGTTGTTGCCCTGTCAGCTGACTGATCCCTTTTTCGATTGACTTGACCAGTTGTTGCTGGTCTTCTAAGTCTTCCGAGGTCAAGTTGAGCAGCATTTGTTTCAAGTTGAATTTGGTATCGTCTGAAAGGTCTGTGCTGTCACTGCCATTCGAAAAAATCTGATCCATCAATTCCACTTCGTGATTGAGCCCTAGGGAGCGCATTAAGTCCAACACCGATTTGGCGCTGGTGCCTACTTTAGCTACCTCTTGGGACAACATGGCCTTTTCAATGCCAGCCATTTTCTCAGCCTCAGATTTCAGAACCACTTCTACTTTTTCTTTCGATGGTTGGAACAATAATTTATCCAACTTGGCTTTCGTTTCTTTAAGGGCTTTTAAAGCCTCGTTAGGGTCTGTTTTGGCTAAGTTTAGCACATTTTGAAGGTTTGACGAAATCCCTATGAGTTTTCGCTCTGTCTTCATGTCTGTATAGAGGGTCAAGTCTGATTTCATGATCAGATCGTCTAATTTTTCTGCAACTTTAGTGACCACTTCAGCAATTGTTTTGCTGGAAGCCTTTTCAATCCCTTGATTGATGTTGTTTAGGGCATCTTTTTTAAACTGGTCAAAAGTGGCTTTCACTTCTGTCATTTTGACAGTAACTTCTGTGACCAGATAGGTTTTGGTGGTGGAGGACTCAAAGAGAGACTGCAAGTCTGCATCGCCGTAGGCACTGCCTAGTTGTTCCATGACACGGTCTACCAGATTTTCCATCTGTTCAAAGAAATCTTTTCCAGCGCCCCCTAATAGGTCTTCTAATTCCTCTTCGGTCAAGCCCTGTAAGTCATTATCCTTAGCGGAATCCTCAGTCTTTGCCACTGTTCCGTTTGCTGCATTTCCACCGCTTATAGCATTGCCATCGGTGGTTTCATTGCTGCTGACAGAACCGTTAGCTGTGGCAGAAGAGGCGTTTTGAGCAGACGAGGTACTGCCTTCAGAACCCGCTCCTAGTTCAGCGGTTGTCTGATCTACTATTTTTTCAAGGGCTTCAGAAACGTCTGAAGAGACAAGTCCTTCAAGCCCCTCTTTAAGAAGTTTATAAACATCGCTTAAATCAATGCCTGTGTCGGCAGAAATTTCTCCGGTTTGGGTGATTTCAATTTTGATTTGAGTGATGGTAATTTTTACAGATTTTTCTAAAGCTAATAAGGCTGAAATCACATTCTTGTCTTTTTTTCCAGACTCCACGCTTAATTTTCCCAGTGTGTCTTTAGTAAACTGGGCAATCATCTTACGATGTTGGTCTGCCAGTATTGAGCCTACAGACTCCCCTGCAATAAGACGATCTCCTATTTCAGTTGCCTCGGCTTCAGTGTATCCCATTTCTTCCAGTGCTGAATAAACTTCTTTTTTAACTTTGTCGGGGACGTTCACTGCTTTCCCTTTGCCCGTACCCGCTGTGGTTTCCCCATCTGTTTCAACGATTGGGGCTTCAGCTTGGCTGAACTCTTTTTCCATAAGTCCTTCCACAGTTAAAGCGTCATTGGCACTGTCGTTAAGCGCACTGTGAATTGCCGTTAAATTACCCTCAGTCACATCTATCCCTTTTGCAGAAGCCACCTGAATGGTCAACATTTTGTCATCGCTGCTGCCGGGTGTCTTATCAAAAAACTTTTGTGTTTCTGCCATAGTGGATTTGCTCGGTTCTTTTCCAGTACTGCTGTAAATTTTATAAGCTTTTTGCATGTCTGAACCAGAAGAAACGCCCATCTCTTTTAACCGATTGGTCGAATCGGCAGATAGGGCGTTTGATGTAGTTTCTTGTTTATGGTTTGAAAGCTCTTTATAAGCATTTTTAAAATTTTGTAAATACGGATTGATTTTCATGAACCTCACCTCTAAAAGGTTATCGGCTCATTCACGAAAAATGTTTAAAATATTCTACTGATATTGTTCTTCATAATTCATCAACTTGATAAAGCCAATCATTAGGAACACAACGCTCATAGCCACTAAAACCGCCATGTGAGGCATGACTTCTGCCAGTCCGTTTCCTTGGCTGATTCCCGTCAACGCTTTTACCGCATAGGTGTGGGGAATGACTTTGCTTAGTCCGATGAGGATCGGGTTGTCCACATAGTCTAGAGGCCATAAGCAACCACCAATCATACCAAAGGCTGTTAAGGCAACCGATGTCAAAGCGGCGATTTGCTGCATGGATTTAGCAAATGAAGAGAGGAGTATGCCGAAACCTGACATGGCCAGACAGAACAATGACCCCGCAAAGAACATGGTGTAGATGTTGCCACCAAAATCGATTTGGAACATAGATTTGCCCACAAACAGAACCAGTGCCAACTGAATGAGTCCTAAAAACCAAGAGACCAGCAAGTTCCCTACCAACATTCCAAATTTGGAAGAAGGTGAAATGAGAAGTCTTTGCCAAGTGTTCATTTTGCGCTCTGTCAAAATATCTGTCGCACCAAATACTGAGGAATAGGCCACAAAGAAAATTAGGAAGCCGATTAAGCTGTGCATGAGTATGGCATTTTTCTGAGCCACACTCTCCGCCGTTGCCACTTGAAGGGTCAAAGACTTCTTCGTTCTTGCGCTGGTTTGAAGTTTATTGTAAGTTTCATTGTAGACTTTTTCCAGATCTTCTCCCTTGACCACTGCTTTCTGGGCGATGGTCATGCTGGTCTTATGCCAGTTTTTCATCTGGTTGTATCGGTTGAGCAAAAGAGGTTGGAGAACCATGGTGTCCGCGTCTGTTTTAACGCTCATAAAGGTCAATGCCGCTTCGTTGCCTTTTTCTAAGTCATCAGCGAAACCTTTTTTAATAGTGACCATGCCCAGAGCCTTATTCCTTTTGACTTCTTCTACGCCCTTTTCACTATCAACTACCTTGTATTCATGGGTTTTATCTTCCAAAAGGAGGCTGACATATTTGGCAGATAAATCTGTCTGGTCAGCGTCCGTTATCAAAACAGTGGGCTCATAGCCTCCTGCAAAACCTCCGAATGCGAAAATCATCATCAGCGAGATGGCTGACATGACCAGCATCATTTTAAGTTCACTCCGCTGTGTCCACAGCTTGCGTTTGACGATGTGCCACATCTGATCCCACCTCCTTCGTTAAGAATAAAACCGCTGCAATGGCAATAAATATAGCCCCGTTCGCTAGCAGTGCCAATAAGTAAGGTACCAACTGGTTAAAATCGTATCCCATCATATTGAACAGATAAGCCTTTAAAATAATCCCGTTAAAGAGATATTGATTGATCGTTTGAATGATTTGTGGCATTTGCTCAATCGGCAAATAAGAACCGCCAAAGAGTGCAAGAACTTGAATCAACCCATTTTGAAGGACATTTGAAATTTTGTAACTCTGGGTGACGCTGCCAATCATACAAAGGAGTATTCCTAAACTGCTGATGGTAAAAATGCTTGCCGCTGAAATGGCCAGGACGTTGAGAGGGTTGCCCCAATCAATACCAAATACCACTCTGGCGTAGACTACCATGGCAAAAATTTGTGCCGCCGCAACAACTCCAATGACCTTCATCTTACTTAAAATAATCAGGTAAGGGGGTACGCCTGCAATTAAGTGGCGGTCATAGGTAAAACTATCCTTTTCTTCCAACACCATAGGTCCTCCCATGGCGGCTACGAACATCAGAAACATAGAAATCATGGCAATGGCATAGTAGCCTTTGGAATCTATAGGTTTTGTGCCTGTAACCGTGGTCTGCTGAATTTTACCCGTTGCTGCGCCCTTTTCTTTGGCGTCTTGCCCGATGCTGGCAAAATCCACCTTGATGTCATACTGAATCATTTGTTCAATGGTGACATTCTTTTCATTGATGACTTGATTCATCTGTTCTACATAGCCATTCATAAGGGCCTTCAAGATAGTGCTGCTCATGAGCATTTTCTCATTTGGCATAAGAGAAATGGCCGTTTCATTTCTGAAGGGTGTGATCAAGTTAAGGGTCATGTCTCTGGTAAAGTTCTCTGACAAAATAACGATGCCCACGATTTCATCTTTTTCCATTTTTGCCTGTGCTTCTTCAAGGCTCATGATTTTGTATTGAGCCATTTTTTTGATATCCTTTGCTCCGAGAAAATCTTCAAAAAAGATTTTTCTTGGGTTTAGGTCGTTGTAATTCTCTTGAATCATTTGAACATTGTCTCCAGTGAGCATACCGCTGCCAATGGGACTTGATGCCAAGTATTTCATAAAATCTTCAACTGGGTAGTCTGCAAGATCCTTGTCTACAATGGCAAACTGGATGGCGTCCACTTCTGTGGCATCGCCTAAGCTGAACATGGACTGTAGGGCAAAACCTAAAATAGTGGTAATGACAATGGGCATAGCGAACAGGGTAATCCATGCCCCCTTGTCTCTGAAAAAGCGTCTCAGATCCTTGATGATGAGATGTTTAAGCATGTGTGACACCTCCTAGTCCCTGAGGGCTTTCCCAGTAAGTTTGAGGAACACCGTTTCCAAATTTGGTTTTTTGACTTCAAAGGCACTGACCGTCATTTTTAAAGTGGCCATTTGTTGAAGCAGGTCTGAAACCACTGTGCCGCCTGGGTCTACCCGAAGCTCCAAAGCCAACTCTCCTGCAGTGACCGCTTGCACTTGAGGGTGTCTTTTCAATACCTCTACGGTATCTTTTTCCAAGGTTTCAAAGCTCACTTTCAAGGTTTGGTGGTCTGCCACAGAATTGGTCAGGCTTTCTTGATTGCCTTCTGCAATGATTTTGCCTTCGTCCATAATGTAAATTTCTCGGCAGAGATATTCCACTTCTTCCATATAGTGACTGGTATAAATAATGGTCATCCCTTCCTCATTGAGGCGTTTTACCGTGCTGAGAATGTGATTTCTCGACTGAGGGTCAATCCCTACTGTAGGCTCATCCATTATGAGAAGTTCGGGTTGGTGAAGGAGTGCCGCCCCAATATTGATCCGTCTTTGCATACCGCCTGAGTAGTTCTTTACAGGGTCTTTGAGACGGTCGTCTATACCGATAATTTCTGACACTTCTTCGATTCGTTTTTTCAATGCTGCGCCTCTCATGCCATAGACACTGCCCCAGTATTTTAAGTTTTCAATCCCGGAAAGGTCTTTGTAGAGGGCTATATTTTGAGGTACAATTCCCATTTTTCGTTGAATGGCTTTGGCATTTTTGAGTATGCTTTCTCCACCGTAGAAGATATCCCCTGAGGTGGGTCTAACCAAGGTTGAAATCATGCTGATGGTGGTGGACTTGCCAGCGCCATTGGGCCCGAGGAGCCCTATGACCTCCCCTTTTTCCACGCTTAAATTCACGCCGTCTACTGCTGTAAAATTTCCAAATCGCTTAAAAATATCTTTCGTTTGCAACAACATACGAATCCCTCCTATTGGATCAAATCTTTGAATACCGATGGCATCTGTTGATTGAGTTCTTCTGTGGTAAAGACTTGGTCTGCAGTAATTTCAGGGAATTCAAGGGTGACAGGCTTATCGAGACTGCTGAATACGGTATTCATGTGGAAAGTCATACTTTTCAGAGGACTATCCTTTTCAAAACCGCTCATGACCAGTTCAACGCCTTCTTGCACAATGTATCCATCTGCGTCTATATCACATGAAAGGGTGTAGGATTCGATGTTCATGCCATTGTCGAATAGGGTTAAGTTTTCCGCTGTCAGCTCGTTAATTTCAGCTTCTGTACTGCCATTTTTGATGGCATCCGCTTTAATTTTCTCTAATTGGGTCTGCATCATTTTTTGAATGCTCGGGTCGAGGAATATGATCTTTTGAGAATCCGTCATGGCCTTTTTAATGGCATCTCCGGGAACGTCAATGACCATGTGTTTTGCCTTAATGTCGCCAGAATCTGTGGCTATGATCACATCGCCTACGGATTTAACGCTTTCACGAGTTGCCAACTGGCTCCAAATGTCGCTTAATGCTTTTTTTGTGCTGTCGCTGATGGTTGGCATAGGGCTGTTAGAAGGGTTAGCCCCTGTTTGATTGACTAAAGTTTCAAGGTTAATATATTTTTTCAGGACTGGGTATTTGATGTAATGGGTGTCGCCGTTGCCGTAGTAGGTGAAATCAAACCCTATCCCGCCCAGATTGACCCATGCATCGCTGATCATGGCATTTTTCGTTTTGTCCTCTGTGGTCTTGCCTTTAAACTCAAATTGTTTGAGGTAGTTAATAGATTTGAGCTGTTCCTCTGTCATTTGGCTGGTGTCCACGTCACTTTCCATTTTGATGGTCATGTCGTAAACCGCTGTGTTCGCCGCTTCCGTTTTTTCTTCTGCCTTTCTGTACTGCTCGTAGGCATTGGACTGGCAACCTAAGCTAAGTCCAGCAATTAGACCGATTGTCAGTACCAGTGCGCCACCTTTTTTGATTGTATTTCTATATTGTTTCAACATTTTCATCGCCTCCATGGTTAAATCATACGCTGATTTGCATTTTTGTGCATCTCACGTAAGTCATTGCTTATGGAAGTTAGGGGTGACTTAAGTCACTTATTGAATTTTATTCTCATGAAGCTAAAACATTTCAAGGACGCCATTCTTGCGGGCAAGCTTTTCCATCTTTTTAAACAGTACGGTGGCAATTGCCATAAAAACCAAGCCCGTTAAAATTTCGCCTAGCAGAAGGTTGTAATTTTGCGAGAGCATTTCCCCTTGCAACAGTCTGCGACAAAGTTCTATGCTGCGAGTCAGCGGTAAACATGCGGACACCCACTGAAGGAACTCCGGCAGCAATTTGATTGGAAAATTGGCTCCAGTCAGCCCCAAAAGTGTCATGGAGGCTAAATTGAGAAGCATGTTCAGGTCTCTGGTCACCATGCCAAAACAGGCGATGATCAGACCAAAAGCCATCGCTGAAAAGGAGGCTATAAATAAGACCAAGATGAGCGAGGGTAGTATTTGAAGGGGCAGTCTGAACCCGAAGAGTAAGGCGCCTACGCCAAAGCCAATTCCCATGGCAACTAACCCGTCTAGAATGTGAAGAATGGCTCTAGGCAGCAAAATACCCATAGGGTCTGAGGGTGATGCCACCAATAATTTCAGCGTGCTTTGGTTCTTCTCTGAACTCAGTTGGGAGCCTACTTCAAAGATGGCATTGAAATAGGTCAACACCAACACATTGCCTATAATCCAGTAGGACACATCGTAGTCTGGTTGGGCGTAGTGAGCCGCTAGGGTAAAGCAAATGAGCTGTGCCAGAGGCGCGCCAATATTGACAAACAAGTACTGTTGCAAGGTCATGGCGCCAAACATGCTTTTGTATGAGAAGGTGGCTTTTCGAATAAATCTTTTTGTTGCGTCTATGTAACCGTTCATTAAAACACCTCCAACGTGGCTTGTATGCGCACTTCCTTGTCTATGCGTTCAAAGAGAAAAATAGCTATTACCATGTATATGACGGACACAACAATAAGTCCGCCTACATAAGGCATCACTTCAGAAGCGCTGCCGCCTCGCACGCCAAACTGAAGTATTTTGACTGCCCAAGTAGGGGACAAGGTATATGAAAACCACTGCACTGCTTTTGGCAACAACTCTACAGGAAAGAGAATGCCGCAAAGAATGTAGACGGGGTGTTCTAAAAAATTCATGAGGACTCTGGCATTTCTAGAAAGGGTAAACAGTCCTGCAAAGAAGTAGGCAATGGCAATGAGGGAAAGGGTCATAAGGGACAAGCCCACTGCCAGCCATAAGGGGGAGGCAATGACTAAGGGTTTTCCAAAGCCGATGCTGACCACACCTATGCTGATGATAATACTCACCAGCCCCCAAGCTGAGTTGCCTAAAATTTTGCCTAGAATTATCCATTTAAATCCCACTGGGGCTGCAAATAAATTTTCTAAGGTGCCGTACCATCTTTCCCTGTGAACGTCACTGGCTGAGGAAAAACAGATACTGCTCCAAAAAGCGGAAAGACCACTACCTAGGACGGCAAACAACATGAACTCTTCAGGTGATTTATTCAGGTACATCATGCCAAGGAGCAGACCAAAGACAATGGGCTGGGCGATGACACAAAACTTAAACATGGGTCTTCCAATAGAGGTCTGAAACTGTTGAAAACCGCTGCTTACGAGGACTTGTAAAATATTCTTAAAGTTAGCCAAGTGCGCTCCCCCCAATCATTTCAACGTATACATCTTCCAAGGTCACTTCTAAGTCCTTGATTTTATGTGCCCGTTCCAATACAATTTTGGCTCTCATGGACTCATCTATTCTACTTTTCAACCCTTCAACCGTGTCTAGAGCGATGATTTCACCGTAATTGATGATTGCAATTCGGTCGCACAGTTCCTCGGCTTCCGGCATATAGTGGGTGGTTAAAAGAACAGTGGTGCCTGCATCTGCAATTTGTCTAACAATTTGCTTTAAGGCTCTGGCGCCAATAGGGTCAAGACCTATAGAGGGTTCGTCCAGAAAAATAATTTCTGGATTGTTGAGTAGCGCCCTGGCAATTTGCAGCCGTTGTTTCATGCCCTTGGAATAGGTTTCAACTTTACGCTTTCTTACCTCTGTCAGTTCCACCATTTCAAAAACTCTGTCCAGCAGTTTGGGTTGCTCTGATCTTGGAATTTTATAGAGATCTGCAAAATACTTTAAATTATCTTCTCCACTGAGTCTCCAGTATAGGCTTCGTTCCCCACCGAATATAAAATTGATTCTGTGCCGAATTTGTTTTTCATCGCCAAAAGCATTAAAGCCTAAGACTTGGGCTGTTCCTTCTGTGGGGGCGAGCAAGGTAGTCAAAATTTTGATAGTGGTGGTCTTGCCAGCTCCGTTAGGCCCTAGAAGACCGAATATTTCTCCTTTGTGCACATCAAAACTGATGCCCTTAACGGCTTCTACCCACTTGGTTTCTTGACCCAGCAGACCGATCTTCGTTTTATAAGACCGCTTCATGTCCTTGACGTGGATGACCACTGGTTCGTTCTTAAAATCTTTGACATTACCCTTACAACTGCCATTTGCCTTATCTTGAGTTGACATTTCAAACCCTCCTTGTATATTAGACGCTCATCTTATAAGATTAATATCTAATATACTTTTTATAGGCTATTCTGTCAATCCTTTCGCCCACTTGAACGCAAAAAATCCCTTGAGAGGGTTTAGGAAATGGACTCCTATAACTCAATCAAGGGACTTCTAATAAATTGATCTACTTGCTGAAAAAGGTTTCTGACTGCATTCATGTTCGCACTGAAGTATTTTATTTGCTTCACTTGCTCCAAATTGATAAAACCTTTTTGCTTCAACACTTCTAAATGGTGAGATACCGTGGCCGTGGTCAACCCTGTTGCCTCGGCTATTTCTTTGCCATACATGGGTTTCATATACAGCATTTTGAGTATTTTCAGCCGGTTTGAATCTGATAAAAGCTTCATGACCTCGGCCATGTCTTCAGAGGTTTGCAACTGGCTTCCCGGTTTTCTATGAAGACCTTGTATATAAATCATTCTTTGATCGTCCATGAGCCTTAAGCGGTAAGGACTGACAAAATAAACGGGTACAAACTCATAATGCTCATAGTCGGCAATGTTCCAAAACGGTTTTCCCATAAGCTCTTGCCCGTAAGACAGTGGGTGTCGATCTTTCATGCCCTCCTGCCACTGAGAAAGGTAGTTATGATACAGCCCTTCTTCCTTGGCTTTGTTTATAGCGGCATCAAAAAAGGGGTCCTCGTCTAAGTCTAAAGACAAGGCTTTAAGGCTTAAAATAAATGATCTAAAGTTGAACAGTGTCTTAACCAGCTCGCTATTCACGTCCTTTTTCCCTGCGGTTTCAAGACAGCACTTAAAATTGTCTAAAGACTTCAACCCCTCTTCAGCCTCTTTTAAGTCGATGTAACTGCCTAACCAAAGCACCAATAAAGCTTCCTCTGTCTCATTTTCAATGGACTGCCAAAACTGATGGATGTCTTGCCTCTCACTGCAGCAAAGTGCCAATTCAAGGGTTGAAAGTTCAAAATGACTATTGCCTTTAAAAAGATTCAACAGTCTATTGTGCTTTTTAATGGTTGCGCCAAAAGGCTCGAGGTCAATGGTCTCCAAGTGGTTCGATGGGTGCAAGATGGCATCCATTAGGCTGAGATTTTCCAGAACTCGGCTATATTCAATTGTCAAAGTATGCCTAAAAGCAACCTTCATGAGATACCTCCCCCCTGACAAAGCTTGGTTTAATCATAGCTTGTTTTAAAAGATTGGGCAATACGATTCAGGAGAGATAAGGCTTATTTCAAAAATTCCTTTACAGCGTTCCAGTATTCTTGATGATTGGAATTACTGTCCAACAGAGTGCTTGAACCATGGCGACCACTTTCTTTAGGTATGAAAAATGAACTGCCTTTTGAAGTAACTGCCTCTGAAATACCTTTCCAATCCCCAATTTCTTCTCTGGCAGAAGTAATGAAAACTGGACAAGTAACTTCTTTGGCAAAATCTGCTATGGTTTTGTCCTCCATACTGAAATACTCTCCAGGTGAAAAAGCAAGAAGTCCGTCTATTTGATCGCTATGCTTTGCCGCTAACACAAATACCAGTGACGCGGAATAAGAGCTGCCCCAAACATATAAAGTTTCTGGCTTATAATTCTCATTGACATAGTTAAATGCCGCTTCCAAGTCTGGAAACGCTTCTTCATATTGAGTCGATAAGTGCATTTTCATAGCAGATTTATTGGTTTTGTTCACAATGCCTTGATAGCTACTGCCTGATCTTTGATCTACTGCCATGCAGTTATAACCCATTTCATTCAGCTTTGGCGCAATTTGTCGATATTCTCCACGGCTATAACCTGCTTGGTGAAAGAGTATGATAAAAGGTGCTTTTTCGTTTGGCGTCATATATAGATCTGCGGTTACCTCCACCTTATCTGCAGCTAGAAACTGCAGGGTTTTGATTTCTGTTACCTGAGTCTCTACCTCCGTGACTTTGCTCTTATCTGTCATAAAATACAGCCCTCCTCCAACCACTATAATGCCCCCTAAAACGATGACTACTGCTACGATTGCAATGAATGGATTTCTCATGATTTATACCTCCAACGGATTTGAAATCTGGATTTAGAATTCACTTTATGATACATTTAATTTGTTAGACGTAAAATTTTTTTAAAGGAGTGAGTTTAAATGGTATGGTCCATTTTCGAACACGAATGCAATCTGATTGATGTTAAAAATGTTAGTATAGCTGGAATCCCCACTTTGAAGTTCCGACCTAAAGATGCCATAGGTTTGCTACCGACCGTTATTGTGTATCATGGTTGGCATTCTAGCAAAGAATTTGAGCGTTTTGAGGCAATGACCATCGCAACACACGGCTATCAAGTTTTTGTACCCGATGCTCTCTATCATGGCGACAGAGGCGCTATTGACTATGACACGCCTGGGGTTATTGATAAAACACTTTGGCCAATCATTCTGCAGAGTGTCAGTGAGTCCGATGGATTCATTTCAGCAATTATTGAAGAACACGAGACCGACCCAAGTCGCATTGGGCTTATGGGTACTTCTATGGGAGCTATCACCGCTGGAAGTATTTTTGCTAAACACAGCCAGTTAAAATGCTTTGTTGGATATATAGGCACATTGGCCTGGGAAGAAGCCACAAAAAGAGGCGTATTGCCTGAACCAGGCATGCTTCACAGGGAAATTCTTAGCAGTGATCCTTTAAATAATCTGGACACCTTAGCAGAGCGCCCCATCCTTATGTGTAATGGCAAAGCGGACACCAGTATCCCTTTTGAGATTCAATCTTATGCCTATGAACAACTTAAGCCTTATTACAAGCTACACCCAGAAAGACTCGTTTTAATTGGTTGGGATGGTCTTCCACATACTGTAGCCATGTCTATGTATCAACAAGGGGTCATGTGGCTAAAGAATTATTTATAAAGGTGCAGAACTGAGCTTAATAGCCAAATGTATTATTTTCAAAGAATTTCTTTACCGCTTCCCAGTATTCCTCATGGTTTGCCGTTTTATCCATGAGAGCACTGGAACCGTGTACACCCCTCTCTGTTGGCAAGAAGAAGGTACTTCCATCTGCAGTGACTGCCTCTGAGATGTTTTTCCAATCCTTACCTTCAGACTTCGCCGAAGTGATAAAAACTGGGCATTTGACAGCCTTTGCGTAGTCTTCAATTTGCTTGCCCTCAAAGAGGAAGTATTCTCCTGGGGAAAAAGCAAGAAGTCCATCTATGTCTTCACTGTGATTTGCAGCTAAAACAAAAGCTAACGAAGAGGAATAGGAGCTGCCCCAAACCAGTATGGTTTCTGGTTGGTAATTCTCTTTTACATATTTTAAAGCAGCTTCCAGATCTGGATAGGCGTCTTCAAATCCTGTAGATAGCTTCATTGCAGTTGCAGATTTATGAGTCTCGTTACGAATTCCGCTAAAACTATTGCCAGACCTTTGATCGACTGCTAAGCAGTTGTAACCCATAGCGTTAAGCTTAGGAGCAATTTCTCTGTATTCCCCTCTGCTATAAAAAGCCTGGTGAAAGAGAATAATAAATGGGGCTTTCTCATTGTCTATCAGATAGAGGTCTGCGGTCACTTCTACTTCGTCGGCAGCTGTGAACTTTACCGTTTCAGACTGGCTGGCCATTGTCGTCTTGGCACGTCCCTGATCCCAGAGGAAATACAACCCTCCTCCAATAAGAATAAATGTGGAGAGAATTGCAGCGAGTATTTTTTTCATTTACATGCACCTCCCAAAATATAATCTACTCAAATACCTGTCTCAGTTCAATTTGACCTTCGCCAAAACCTTGGGGATCTGGCATCTGCAGCGCCCATTGAATGGCTTCTTCTTTAGAATCAACCTCTATTAAAATAAAGCCTGCCATCACATTATTGGGCTCTTTAAACGGACCCTCAGTCATGACTGGTGGTTTACCCTCCACTGGAAAGGAAATTCGAATGGCATTTGAACTAGGATGCAGACCTTTTGCCATGACTCTCACTCCAGCCTGTACCAAAGCTTCATTATACCTTGACATGGCCTCCATTAACGTTTCACTTGGACGATTTCCTTCTTCTGAATTTTTAGATGCTTTAACAATCAACATAAACAGCATATAATAACCTCCCGCAAGATTGCAATTTTTTCGTTTTTTGATATATATCTAATTGCTAGAGATTTTAAACAATTCCATGCTTATTCTTTTAAACTTACTAAACGATGATAAGTTTTTAAATAATATCAAAACGCCAGGAAACATAATCTTCCTGGCGTTCTTTCGTTCTAAACCCCTTCTTTGATAAACATAAGAAAGGACTTCTATTTTAATTGTTCAA
Organism: uncultured Peptostreptococcaceae bacterium; assembly: GCA_964404895.1. GTDB lineage: Bacteria > Bacillota > Clostridia > Peptostreptococcales > Acidaminobacteraceae > JBGSUZ01. The sequence goes on from CAYOLV010000003.1 coordinate 36,389, forward strand.
TGCAGTCCTACCATGTTGCTTAATTGACTTCTACAACACTTTCTACTTCCAATTTCGATAGCTGCTCAATCTCTTCAGTTAGCTTTTTTATTTTATCTATTTCCCAGTAAGATTTCAGTATGGCATACATGACAAAAGCGTGGAATAAAATACTCACCATATCGTCTACAACCAGATACAGCAAGCCATCTATACCATATAGAACTACCCCAACAATGATGGGCCACTTTTTAAACTTGTTCCACTGTCTGAATAAACCATAATAGATAAGTGGAAATACAAATTGTAGCAAGAAACCGATGAAGATCGCTGTATTTCCAAAATCATCTCTAAAATAGTCAGCGAACACATAGATAAACTGGTTTATTGCCAGTCCAAATATAAATGAAATATTGCTATTAATCGCTAGTAACACGGTATTGATCAAGGATAGTATTGCAATCCACTTAAACCAATCATAGCTTCGCATAACTTTTGAAATACTCTCGTGTAATTCTGTTTGTTTTTCTACTAATGTCATTATGTTCTCCTTTAGCATTTATTAACGGTTGTCATTATCTCGACTGAATTTTTCCAATACCTGTATATAATATTTTTTTTGCTCTTTGATGTCAATATCTCCTTTTGAAATTGTACTACTTAGAAAAGTGTCACAAATTTCCTGCTTATACGTTGTATTATAGGAAAGGAGCACCTGTAGGAAAGACTATTTTTCTGATAAAATGCTAATAATTACTAAAAATATAAAATACTAAAGAGGTGTGTTTATGCAAACAAAATTAAAATATCTAGTATCCGGGGTTCTAAGTCTAGCAATTTTGGCAGTTGTCTTAATTCACTTAGCGCCTGTAAGTTTTGATGGAAGTGGACCAGGTTTTCAGAAATGGATAGCTGATAAATATACAGTACCTTTGTTCAAAACTTATTTGCACACGTCTGGGTATTCCAAGAATAGCAACGTTCAGTTACTCTCCTCCACAGAAGAGATACAAGAACAGATTCAAGTTGATCAGCGAAAGATTTTTTTCAGCTTTAAAGTTAGAGTGGAAGGTACTGAAAAGGATGTTCTGTTCGAAGGGAAGCGTTACTGGATTGAAAGGTACACTTGGCACCTTAAAACTGATTAAAAGTACATGCTCCACAAAGCCGATTAAAAACCCTAAAGCAACTGCCATAACGGACATAGGCATGTTAGAACTTGTGCAGTGATGAGGCAAATCATAATTTCCTATGTGGCGTCTTCTGCATTAGGGCTTGTGACAGAAATTTTAAAAAAGCACACTTATATTTTTTGAACAAAATTTACCTGCGCCATGTTTTAGATTGCCGGCTGCTTCAACTTCATTAAGGAGTTCCACGAGTTCTGAAATAATCTTCACCGGAATATCTACCTGATTATGAGCAGGCAATATCTTTTCAATGTTTCCAATTTGATTGATTCTGAGTACCGAATTTCTCAACTGAGCAGGGTCTGTGGTTGGGTAATTGGCAAAAATAAGTCCTTCGTAAATTAAATCACCCGAGAACAGATAACGTGCCCTTTCATCGTAAAAGCAAAGGTGCCCTGGGGAATGGCCGGGTGTATGTAAAACTTTTATAATCCTATTTCCAATATCAATTGGATCATTGTCCACTAATACTTTCGTAGGCATTCCTTTAAAGACTTTGTACTGTTGGATATCAAAGGTTTTCGGCGGTTCAATGGAAAACGGTTCTTTTACAACTTGCTCACGCACCACTTCCAAAGGCAGGGGAATCCCATTGGTGAGCCATTTTTCTTCCTTTTCGTGTACATAGTGGGTTTCAAACAAGGCATGTCCGCCGATATGATCCCAGTGCACGTGTGTCGATGCAACAATTACAGGTAAATTCGCAAGTTCGTCTACCACTTTTTTGATATTGCCTATTCCAAGCCCGCTGTCTATCAGCAATGCTTTTTCGCTGCCTATCAATAGATAGGAATTCATTTTTTCCCAGTGTCCATGCTCACAAATTGCATAGGTCGATGGGTCTATTTGCTTTATTTCAAACCAATCATTCATTAGGGTTAGCCCTTCTTTTTTCTCAAGATATAGTCCACAAACCCTTGTCGGATTGGATTGCCTTCGTAAATTCGCTGTATGATCCGCTGCTCTTTGATTAAGGTCTCCATCTCTTCAAAATAGGGATCTGCCTCATTGTGTTCAAAGTATGAGTGGATTACGGGTTCATCATCCATCTGCTCATATTGGTGGTTTCCAAGGTCAGGGCCTTCGCCACATCTGAAATCATCGGTTGACAGGAAATTAACGAACATTAGTCCGCCTGGTTTAAGAACTCTTTTGAGTTCGCTTATGGCTTTTTCGATGTCCACTTTTTTCATATGAAAAATAGAATTATAAGAATAGACAAAGTCAAAGCTGCCATCTTCAAATGCAAGGGCGGTCATATCCCCTGATTGAATATTCAACTCCAGTCCATGACTTTTTCCAAATGCATTCGCTGACTTCACTGCTTTTTCATCTAATTCTATGCCTACTGTATTAAACTCATGGGTTCGAAAAAGCGCTAAGGGCGGCATATCCCCACCCGCACCACAATCTAAAATGATTCTTGAGTCCGATGGGTTATGTTGGAGACATAGATCTAAAAATCGGTATAAAGGCACTTGTTTGAATATTAGACTTTTGCTCATGATGTGACCTCCGTCTGATGGGGATATTTTTATTATATTTAGTTTATCATAAAAAATATTTTTCTTCATTTTCCCTTCGAGTCGTTTACAGTTTTTATCAGGAACTGCCCACAAATGTATTCTGAGATGTTACAATTATGTTAATAGTGATATTTACGAGATATTTTACAATTTTGGGAGACTTATATATGTTTTCTTTAGCTTACATTTCAGTTTGTGTATACTGCATTATACAACTGACTTTCCTATTGGTAATGGATCGTCGACGTCTAAAATTTCGATTGGTGAAAGAACAATATTTTGCTCTACTCCTGCTCATGATGATTTTTTCTTTTTTAGCAGATATCGTCAGCAGCATTCAAAAGCCAATGGGTTGGCTTTTTCCAATTTCCGCCTCAGGGAACTACATTGAAATCATTCTCAACACTTGGACACTCTTAGTATTTTTCCATTATATTTGTACTCAAATCAAACACGTTGACCCTAAATTAAAAAGAAGAGCAGACCTGGTTTTAAAGGTAATGGGTGTTGCCTGCAGTTTGGTGGTTATGTCCACTCTAGTGACTGGTCAAATTTTTTACTACGATGAATTTCATAACTATTTTAGAGGCCCCTTGTTTTGGTTGCCTATGTTGATTTTGTACGGCATGATGTTCCTCATTGAGGGCTTCATCGTCAGCCAGAAAGCTAAAATTGAAGTCAGCCACTATCAGTCACTGCTCTTCTTTTTAATACTGCCTATGATTGGCAGTGTTTTCCAAGGACTTATTTATGGAATGCCCTTTTCTTTGATGAGTGCAACGCTGGCGGCACAAGTGGTCTTTACAAATGTTCAAAATCGAAGCATGGATTTGGACTATTTAACAGGTGCTTTTAACCGACAGGCGCTAGACCATTGCTTAGAAAGCAAAATAAATGGCCTTAAAAAAACCTTGTCATTTTCAGCCTTGTTAATCGATATTGATAATTTTAAAGAGATCAACGATACTTATGGCCATATCGAAGGTGATAATGCGTTGATTCATACCGTTGAAATATTAAGAGAAGCCCTTGGTCAAGAGGTCTTCATATCCCGTTATGGCGGCGATGAGTTTTGTGTTGTTTTCAATACAGATAACCGAACAGAGTTGGAAGCTCAAATTCAGAGGATTACCACTTGCCTACACCATTACAATCAATTGCCTAGCAATATTTATCCATTAGAGTTCAGCATGGGTTACGACCGCTATGAAAATGATCACAGCGGCTCAGCTCAGGCGTTTTTGAAATGGATAGACGCAAAAATGTATGCTGACAAAAATAAACGCAAAGCCTATTATGAGTGACTATTAGACGCTGACTCAGGGAATTACAACACTTCAATATCCGCTTGTAACCCAATCAATTTGTCAATGAAATAGGTGTGCCCTCTCAATAGGTGCTCTATGCCGCCGATATAACTGGTATCTTCAATGAATAGTGCCGTCAAAATGAGTGATACCACGCTTCGAATGTCTCCACCAGCCACTTTAGCACCACTGAGTTTGGTATTGTTTTGAATAAAAATTCTATTGCCCTGTTTGTCTATGACAGCGCCCATTTTTCTGAGTTCGTCAATGTGACTAAATCTTTCTTCAAAAACAGTATCTTTTATAGAGCATGGCTCTGGGCACGTCAAAGAAAAGGCTGTGCAAATGGCTTGTAAATCCGTTGCAAGACCTGGGTAAGGTTGTGTCTCAATATGAAATGCCCGATCAGGTGTTGAAGCGTCTATGTGGATGTTATCGTCTTCCACACGGACATTCATGCCAACAGATTGCATCAGGTGTATTAATGGTTGATTGTGTTCAGGAATGCTCCCTGCTACAGTCCCCTTGCCGCCTGTCATGGCAAAGCACATCATCAGCGCGCCAGCTTCAAGACGGTCTGGAATGATCTCATGTGACGCGGCATAAAGAGCATGTACGCCGTTAATGACAATACGATCTGTCCCGCCACCCTGAATACAAGCGCCCATTTGAGACAAAAGGGTAATCAAGTCCACTATTTCTGGTTCTTTCGCAGCGTTTAGGATTTCCGATTTTCCTTTGGCTGTCACCGCCATAAAAATGGCATTGATGGTTGCGCCCACACTGGGGTATCTTAAGTAAAGGCTTTGACCTGTTAAATTTTCCAAATCAATCGATGCTTTGACAAAGCCGCCTTCTATGTAAATATTGCCTCCAAAGGCTTTCACAACATCCATGTGGATGTCTATCGGTCTGTCTCCAATCTTGTCGCCCCCAGGAAGTGGTATTGTCACGCTGCCAAACTGTGACAACAAAGCCCCCAAGAAGGCAATCGATGATCTTATTTTCGAAGCATAGACATCGGATACATGGGTGTGCTTCACCGTACCGTAAATTTTAATAGAATCTTCAACCATTTTGTATTGCAAACCAATCTCTCTAAGGGTTTCAAGGGTCATATGAATGTCTGTAATTTGAGGCACATTAGTGAATGTCATAAAACCTTCTTTAATATACACGGAGGTAATCAAAGCATACAGGCTGGCATTCTTCGCACCGTCGGGCTTCACTATTCCAACAAGGGGTTTGCCGCCTCTTATTTTTAGCTGTTGACAGTCACTGAGGGTTTTCGAAGGCATTGAGACGTTACTTATCCATTCACGATTATTCATGACTTTCTCCTTGATTTAAAATAATGATTTCAACATCGGTTTCTCTAAGTTTGGCGATGTCCTCTTCGGCCGTGTCCCAGTCTGTAATAATCGTATCAAAATCCGCTATGGGACAGATATGCAGGATTGCTTCTCTTTCAATCTTTTCATTGGGATAGAGCCCAATTTTGTGCTTTGCCGACGCCATAAATGCTCGGATTAGACTGCACCCTGACGCGGATTGGATGGAAGCGCCAAAGTCCACCGAGACCGCCGCACTGGTCAAGAATGCTTTGTCAAAACGAATATTCTTGATCATGTCCACCGCAAGCTGCTCCGAGCAGTTCCCTTTAGAATTCAAGACGCCCCCAACTAAAATAGTGGTCACATTTGGATAAGTTCTCAAAACCTCTGCTATGATGATGGAGTTGATCACCACTGTCATTTCAATATTCCTAGGCAGATTCTGTGCCATGAAATATCCTACTGTGCCGCTGGTGATATGTATGACGTCATGTTCTTCAATCATGGAGACCGCCTTTAAAGCAATCGCCATATAATTGGGTCTAATATCCGTCACATCTCTATGGGTAAAACTGTCTGGAATTTTTCTACCTCTGACAATGGCAGGAATAGCGCCTCCATGAGTTCTTTTGAGCAGCCCCTTGCCTTCTAAAATCCGTAGGTCTCTCCGTGCCGAGTCCACTGAAATCGAAAAAGCTTCTTGGATGTCGCTCAGCGAAACACGCCCTTTTTCTTGTAATATTGCCAGTATGGCTCTGTGCCTTTCTTCTATAAACATGAATACTCCTTGCGAACCGTTTACATGATTGTTCTTTTTTTTCAGAATATCATGAAGAAACGTGTAAATCAATTCTTAGGGAGTTACAATATGGTATCAGTGTGGGGGGATATAAAATGAAAAAATACAAAATTATCTTTTACATTATACTCATTGCAATTGCAGTCTTCATTCCTCGTTTTCTGCGTTCTCAATACGATATGTATTATGGCTACACCGAGGCATTTACTAAGATGTCTGAGGAAAACGGATTTTCCGAGTTGGTTTCTTGGGGTGAATACTATAGAGTCTTTGAAAAGGATGACACCTACTTAGTCCTTGTTAAGAACAATACTAATCCTTATCTCATTAAAAAATCTTCTGGTGTCACTAAAGAAGAGGTCAAAAAAATGTTAGCTAATCAAGGCATTCCCTCAGAGGAGATTGTTCTTAAGCCGGATGCCTTACTCGTTGGAAATTCCAGAAAGAAGAGTTTAGAAGGGTATTTGTATTGGTTTTCAAGTACTGTTAATAGTACTGAGAATAGAATGGTCTTTATTGATTTTTATACGGGGGAGATTGAGGACGGGGTTGGGGTAAATGTGAAATAGGATTTACAAACTTGTTGGTTTGTTGTGTTTTGTAAAATTGAGTTTACAAACTTGACTATTTTAGATTATAATATTAATATCAATTTACAAAAGTGGTCAGGAGGTGGCGCTATGATTGAAAGAAAAGAGACTTTGGAAGATTTAATTAGTTTCAAAGATAAAAACTTAATTAAAGTAGTGACCGGCATCCGCAGATGTGGCAAATCAACCTTGTTTGAATTATTTCAGAATTATTTAAAAGACCATGGCGTTGAGGAAAACCAGATTATTACCGTTAATCTGGAAGATGGTGACTTTAGAGATATTCGCTCTTCAAAAGAATTGTATGAGTACGTGGAAAGTAGATTGCTAAAAGACATAATGAACTATGTATTTCTAGATGAAGTTCAACAAGTTGAACGTTTTCAAGAGGCTGTAGACTGGCTCTATGCCAAGAAAAATGTGGATTTGTATATAACAGGTTCGAATGCATTTCTTTTGTCTGGTGAACTTGCTACACTTCTTTCCGGCAGATACGTGGAAATTAAAATGCAACCCCTTTCATTTAAGGAGTATGTGTCCGCCTATCCAAACAACACTAATATTGCAGAGCTGTATATGAAATATTTGCAGAATAGCTCATTCCCCGGAACGATTGAATTAGATCGAAAAAAAGATATCCGAATCTATCTTGAAGGTATTTATAACACCATTCTTCTTAAAGATATTATTACTAGAAAAAAAATATCTGATCCCTCAATGCTTCAAAGTGTCGTCGAGTTTATCTTTGATAACATCGGTAATCTATGTTCTTCGACAAAAATAGCGAATGCAATGACATCCTCTGGAAGAAAAATAAGCGTACCCACTGTTGAAAGTTACCTTGTTGCCCTAGCTGACAGTTTTATTGTTTATAAAGTGAGTCGCTACGATATAAAGGGCAAACAGTATCTCTCAACTGGTTCAAAGTATTATGTAGCTGATATTGGACTTCGTTATTTCCTTTTAGGAACACGGCATACCGATATGGGACACATCCTTGAGAACGTTGTATATCTCGAACTATTGAGACGGGGTTATGAGGTCTATATAGGAAAAGTAGGCGATGCTGAGGTTGATTTTATTGCCATCAATGATGAAGGTGAATCTTATTATCAGGTCTCTCAGACTGTGATGGAAGAGCTAACTTTAAACAGAGAGCTTTCTTCTTTGGATGCCGTTAAAGACCACAATCCTAAGTATTTGCTCACAATGGATTATACGCCACTTACATCTCATAATGGGATTAAGCAAATGAATGTTTTGGAATGGTTGATGCAAGGGTGATTGGTGGGAAGTTGTAGCGGTCGGAAGTACTTTTATAATTTTTTATCCATAAATGGATATACTCTGTTCATGTACACACTCACGTTTTACTATGAAGTCACCGCCAGTTGATTAAACTATACCTTTATAAGCGTAGGAAATAGATGGTTGTTTCAAGTATAACTTTAACGATGTTTTAATTAAAGCAGCCACCTCAAAGGTAGCTGCTTTAATTAAGTACTTATCATTTTAGGGCAAAACCACTGCCTTTGCAAAATATTATTTTGGTGATAGAGTAGGCGGGTGATTGCTCACCCGCCCCTCATCAAACCGTGCATGAAGTTTTCCCTCACACGGCTTTCCGACAACCTTTTTTCGCACGCTTGCGCTGAAAAGAAAGTCTTTGAAGCCCCTTTGCTTTTAACATTTTCAGAATGAGACTCATCTATTTCTGTGCAGTAAATAATCCGTAGTAGTTGCGCCAGCCTCTTATTTTTAGATTCATTTGGTCAATCATGTCCTGAATGTCATTCTTTAAATGACTTCGATTGCCTAAGAGGTCTTTAACAGCTGTCTTCATGCGTTTCATTGCCTTTTTATTTGGAAATTGAATGGTTGAAGTATACATCCTACCATTTCTGGCTACTCGCTTTTCTTTGCGATGGTGAAAGCCTAAAAAATCAAAAACTTCTTTCCCTGGTCGCAATTGAATGAGTTTTGTTTTCTCATCATTCGGTTCAAGTTCAAGCCTTTTCATGATTTCAAGAAGTAGTTTAAGCTCCGTTCTGGCAATATCCCTTGTTTTACAAATGATGACAATGTCATCGGCAAATCTCACTAAAACACCTAAGTAAATCTTGTCGTATAGCGCATGGTCCTTTCTCTTTCTGTTTTGCTTGGCACTGCGATATAGCTTTCTTTGGAGTTGTCGAACTTTTTCTTTGGGGTCGTTAGCCTTTTGGGCATTCACTCACTCTTACCTCCTCCAAAAGCGTGGTTGAAGCAGGGTGCCTTCCCTAAATACGGTTATGTTGTCCGCATTATGATTGGTAATATGAGCCCCTCTGACTCCCTCTTGTCGGCATTACTCTTTCATCTTTTTAACTTATAAGCTTGCCTTTTACAGCTGTTGATGTGACAAGTAGGGTCTCTCCAGTTCCGAACCTATCTTTCAATACATGTCGCCACCTCTATACCGGAGGGTTCCTCAGCACGGTAATCCAAGTTCTTAGTGCCTTCCATGGTCTTCTTCCATCCCGCAGGACTCGACTTCCTCTTTACTTGCTTCCACAAGATACTTTCACGATACGGCAGTGTTCACTTAATGTTGCAACCTGCATCTTTGTCGACTCATAACAATGAGCCATCATCCCGCTTGACACCCCGCATTACTGCAACGCACTGGGACTGACTACACGGCTTCTTGGCAATTACCGTGACTGGACTTTCACCAGCTAGAAATCGTTCAGCTTAGCTGGACACACTAGGATAAAGGAAGGTGGTCGCAAGCGACCACCTTCCAGTGACTTCCGCCGGCAACGCCGACGATTTCAAGATTTTTGTTACGTGGTCTAAATGACCCTTTGTGTGTCAAGTAGGTGGTCAGCAATAGCTTATAACAAGCAGTTTACAGCCACTAATGCGACTCACTTTTGTGACAAAAATTATTTGATTGCATCGATTTTTACATCGATTGGATTCATTAAATTTAATGACCATATATCATTTAATGAGGTTACACCGTACACAAACTCTTCATCGGTTTGAAGTTCAACAAATGGGTTAGAATCTTCAAAGAAGGCAATCCATTCTAATTTTAGCCCACCTTCAGATGTTACAGCAACGAATCCGTCACCACCAAAGCTTCCCTCTCCACCATAGATTTCATATTTGCCATTTGAAGATGATATTTGGCAGTTTATTATTATGCTTGAATAATCAACATCATTACCACTATACAGTTCTTGGAGTGTTGTTGACACATTGTGTCGTACAACTTTTTTCCCATCGAAGATTTCTACATCTAAAAGTTCGACGCGTCCATCAGGATAGATAATGCCATTTGTTATTGGAATTTCTTCCTTTATCCACATATCAAATACTTGACTGCTCACAGCTATTTTCCTCCATTTTTTATAATTATCAGTGGTTGCTCTTTCAACCCTGTATTTGGAACCAATCCTCCCAATTTGATATTACGTGGATCGTTGAATCTCTTCAAGAAAGCTTCTTCCCAAGTAATAGCTTTATTTGCCATGTTTTCAGTAGCATTAACAATGTTTACGGGTACAGATTCAAGGCCTACTTCTTGAGCTGCTAACAAACGTCTATTATCGTAGCTTACAAGTTGACCATCTCGCTCCATCACATTTAAAGGCCCTGACTTAGACCAATCCCAATTATCCGCCTTCATGTCGTCAATATAATTGGTTACATTTCCACTTACTGAACGCTGTGAAAAGTTGATATTTGATGGATTAAGTGCTGTGCTCCCACCCTCTATCGCATTCTCTGTTATCTTTTCAACTGTTCTAGCATCATCGGCAATTTCTGAAGCTAAGTCTAACCCTTCTGTGACAGCTCTTACTTCGCCTCTTGTAATAGGCGTAAAGACTGCAATTACAGCTACACCTTTATCAAATAAATTTAACTCCTCATCATATAATTCATCATAACCTGTAGCTAATGAATGTAAGTCATTCAAAGTTGATGTACCTGGAGCATTTGCTACTACATCTTTTGCAGAAGCGTTAATAGTGGCATTATCAGGGATTAGTCCACCATGAGGGCTATTGTATAACATTTTTTGATTTGCCGTTAATTCACAGTTCGCAGTATTCATTTTCATTTGGGGACTGTTCATCAACGCTGATGTACCTGCTACAGTTGTTTTACTAATATTACTTGCTATATTTTTGGATACTGTAGCAACCTTATTAACTGCGGACTGAGTTTTATTAACCGCTCCCACAACTTTTGTAGTAGCTGTTTTTACAACTGTTTTTGTAACTTGCTTGGCAGTTGTAGCTATCTTATTCACTGTTTTAACAGTTTCTTTTACAACCTCTTTTGCAGCTGTTTTAACAGCTGTAGTTGCTTTTACAACTGTCTCTACAACTTTTTTTGTAACCTCTTTTACTACTGTTTTTGCTTGTTTTATAGTTTCTGAAGCTACTTTTTTTACAGTTTTAAAAGTGTTATCTATAAATTTTGGCCAATGTCCTGTAGGGTCATCATATATCATCGGATTGTTCACACAATACGTATACAAATTCAAACTCAGCGGATCATTCGCCTGACCCCTATAAGTGTCCTCTTGAAGGAACCTTGCTATTGCTGGGTCATACATACGGCTATTGAGGTAATAAAGCTTCGTCTCCTCGTCATACTCATAGCCTCGGTATTTCAGGGTGGACTTAGACTTGCCTGGAACTATGGCTTGGTTACTTGCGTCTACGGTTTCCAGAACGTTTCCAAAGGCGTCGTAGTAGTATTTTTCTACTAGGTTGCCGTTTCTATCGCTTAGAGCTGTGACGTCCCCTTCTCCATTGTATAACAGGAAGTATTTTTGTCCATCTATCTCTCTGGAAATTGCCGCGGTGCCGCTTATGTTTCTGGAAAGGAGTTTACCCCTAGAGTCCATTTCTAGGGCGATGTCGTTGCCGAGACGCACATATCTAATGGTCTTCTTGTCCCCTTTTTTCTGGGTGGTCTTTTCAATCCGTTGTCCTTCGCCGTTGTATTTATAGGTGACGATGGTGTCTCCTGATTTAGTTCGGATAAGTTGATTGAAGACGTTGTATTCATTCACGTTGTTAGCTTCAAAGAATACTTTTGCTGACTCACCTGAGTAAGACTCTCCTGAAATATACATCCCAAAAGATGGTTTTGCTGCTGGGTCTGCCTTTTGAGTATGTTCCATGTTGGTGTAGAGTTGGTTCCCATTATTGTCATAAATATACTTTAAACTTTCCTCTTTGCCTGTGCCCATGTCCACGTTAACCACTTCCATGAGGCGGTTTTGAGGGTTGTATTTGTATTTTTTGACGGTGAGGGTACCTTTGTCTTCTATAACTTCTCGGACTCGGTTCCCTGCTTTGTCGTACTCATATTCTACATTTTTGCCTGAGGGTTCTGTGACGGTTTTCAGGCGGCTTAATGCGTCGTAAGTGTACTTGGTGGTGCCTTTGCTGTCGGTTTTGGTCAGCATGTTCCCACATGGGTCGTAGGTGTAGTCAAAGGTATTGATCACGCTTGCCCCTGCAGTATTGCTGACTTTTTTAAGGGTTAAGTCTGGGTTGTATTCAAACTTTTGCTGAATGGTGCCCGGGTAGTCCAGACGGAGGAGTGCGCCGTTGTCTGCGTATTCGTAACTGGCTGTGTCTGCGCCGTCTATGACTTTTGAGAGTCTGCCGTTTTGGTCAAAGACTTTTTCGAAGACATTTCCCTGCAGGTCTGTGGTGACTTCTTTGTTTGCTCCTAAGGTGAGTCCTGCTGTTATGTCGTATTCAAAAGTGCTTGAACCTAGTTTGGCATGGCTTTTTTGAATGGTTCTGTTCATGAAGTCATAAGAACTACAGTTTAACAAATTAAATATACCCGGCCTTTCCGAAATCGGGAAAGGCCGGGTATATCATTTAAGGTTTTATAAAGGTCTGTTCCATTTCATATACTTTATCATATAGTTGTGGATTGTTTTTCACTATATTATCGTATTCTCCAAGCCATTTAAAAAGTCCTGTATGTGGCTTACTACCGTTAATGTCAATTTCATCATCGATTATCCTTGTCCGAAAAATTTGAAAATGACTTTTGTATTTTTCTATAAATTCATCTTCAAATTTTGAAAAAACAGACATAGTGTTAAGAAGTTCTAATATCTCATCGATTTCTTCAATCATTTTTTCCTTTTTATTCATATTCTATCTCCTTATTTTAACTTTACTATTTTAACAATCCAATTCGGATCAAATTCTGAGAATAGATATTGCATTCCTCCACCAGTAGCTGTCTGTCCAGTTATTGGACTCACTTGCTCTACTGCAGTTCCAAATGCATATTTCACATTAGTTCCAGCAGGAATTTTAGCTACAGACACATAGTTCCTTTCGCCCCATTCAGGTAACAACGCTAAACCATCCATCGCTTCATCTATGGTAGAAAACTTGTTCGCCTGCTCTACCGGTGTCCAATATTTTAGACTTCCGTCGCTGCCGTGATACTGAACAATTATTAATTCTTTATCAATTTTTGTTCCGATTTTATATCCTTCATTGAAGTTTTCTAATTCCTTATAAAATACATCTTTATAAGAAATGCGATTACCCCCGACCTTGACAGTAGCCTTAGTCCCAGTATTGGTACTTGCGCCTGAATAAATTCCATTAGAACTCATGGCTATACCATAAGCCGAGACAACCGACGTCATTATACTTGGATCTGCTCCTGCTTTTTCCAATACATAATTATAGTGATCAAAAAACTCTTTTTCTTTGGCAGTCATTTCATCATAATCCTTAACCTCAGAGTTACTTCCTTTAAGATAAAACTTATTAGGATTATCAGGCTCAGGTTGATGCGTTTTGGGATTATATGTTGCCAGACAATAATCACTGTCATATGGCGATCTAAGGAAAAATACGGGCTGTTGCATATTGCTGCTTTTCTTACTTTGAGGTGGATTTAACTTTACCACATCAACAGTAACCTTATCAAAATTATATACGTCCAGCGCTTTTTTTACACTTTTAGTATCTAGTGCTATTGTATCGCCCGTACTAACTTCAACTGAAGAACCACTAGAACCATAGCTCATTACATAAAAACTAATAAGTTCGCTATCAGGATTCTTCTTAACTAAAGTTGCTCTAGCATAGTCAGCTTGATTATGCAACACGGATTGTTCCTCTTTTGAAGCTTTTGCATATGCATTTGAATTGTTTTGAATAAGATCTAAAAGTTGATCATTATTCATTTTGTTAATATCTTTATTTGTTAACTTTGGAGGTGTTTTCTTTTCTTCTTTTGGTTTACTCTTCGACTTTGTCGGCGTTTTTATTTTAGGTGTCTCACCGCTGTCAATTCTTTTTTCTTGAATTGCATGCCCCGTCGGATCTGTGTACCTAATCGGATTATTAACACAATAACTATACAAATTCAAACTAAGCGGATCATTCGCCTGACCTCTGTACGTGTCCTCTTGTAAGAACCTTGCAATAGCGGGATCATACATACGACAGTTCAAATAGTAGAGTTTCGTCTCCTCGTCATACTCATAGCCTCGGTATTTCAGAGTAGACTTAGACTTGCCTGGAACTATGGCTTGGTTACTTGCGTCTACGGTTTCCAGAACGTTTCCAAAGGCGTCGTAGTAGTATTTTTCTACTAGGTTGCCGTTTCTATCGCTTAGAGCTGTGACGTCCCCTTCTCCATTGTATAACAGGAAGTATTTTTGTCCATCTATCTCTCTGGAAATTGCCGCGGTGCCGCTTATGTTTCTGGAAAGGAGTTTACCCCTAGAGTCCATTTCTAGGGCGATGTCGTTGCCGAGACGCACATATCTAATGGTCTTCTTGTCCCCTTTTTTCTGGGTGGTCTTTTCAATCCGTTGTCCTTCGCCGTTGTATTTATAGGTGACGATGGTGTCTCCTGATTTAGTTCGGATAAGTTGATTGAAGACGTTGTATTCATTCACGTTGTTAGCTTCAAAGAATACTTTTGCTGACTCACCTGAGTAAGACTCTCCTGAAATATACATCCCAAAAGATGGTTTTGCTGCTGGGTCTGCCTTTTGAGTATGTTCCATGTTGGTGTAGAGTTGGTTCCCATTATTGTCATAAATATACTTTAAACTTTCCTCTTTGCCTGTGCCCATGTCCACGTTAACCACTTCCATGAGGCGGTTTTGAGGGTTGTATTTGTATTTTTTGACGGTGAGGGTACCTTTGTCTTCTATAACTTCTCGGACTCGGTTCCCTGCTTTGTCGTACTCATATTCTACATTTTTGCCTGAGGGTTCTGTGACGGTTTTCAGGCGGCTTAATGCGTCGTAAGTGTACTTGGTGGTGCCTTTGCTGTCGGTTTTAGTCAGCATGTTGCCGCATGGGTCATAGGTGTAATCAAAGGTAGTGATCACGCTTGACCCTGCTGTGTTGCTGACTTTTTTAAGGGTTAAGTCTGGGTTGTATTCAAACTTTTGCTGAATAGTGCCCGGGTAGTTCAGGCGGAGGAGTGCGCCATTGTCTGCGTATTCGTAACTGGCGGTGTCTGCGCCGTCTATGACTTTGGGTCTGGCGCTTTCTAATAACGGACCTGCATTTCTCCATTAATTCAAAGAAAAAGACGGTTATCCATAGATAACCGTCAAAATGTAACTTACTTAACTTATGAACAACCCATTTTTAACAGTAATGGATTTCTAAAAAACCAACTACCACTCCCCATCTTCAAATAATTCACTGGATATTTCTGGAACAAACACCGAAATCCATTTTATTTGATTAGTTATCGGATCAGTTTCTAAATAAATGCCTTTAGCACTTTCATATACTTCTTCAAACTCATCATAAACTAATTCTTCATCTAAATTTAGTGCATCTTCAATCGACATGCCAATATGAATGCCATTATTTAATATGCCAGTGTACTTGTTACAAGCAGTTATTTTAAATAATTTACCATTGATAATATTAAACCAGAGAATAAGCTTATTCTCAATTTCATATTTTATTAAAAATCTTCCAAGCATTTGGGGTTTAGATTTTTCGTTATCCAATACATCTTTCAACTGAGAAATATGAGTATAAAGTTCAATATCACCTAGCCCAACCCATGGTTTTATATTAGCACTTAAATTTATCATTTAGTTCCTCCAGTAAAAAATATCGTTGCTTTTTCAACTGCATTTGATATATAATCTGCCGCACTTCCATCTACAATTTTAAATATTCCTTGATCAATTGTACTAATCTTGATATAGGGACTTGCACCATGTCTACCTCCGCCTGGAGAAATTTGGACTTGTGAAATATTCATCCCATTTCCAGTATTATGAATTTCGATGATTTGTGCGCCCGATGAAGACTTAGTAGAATTTCGAATGGTTACATCATAACCTTGATCGTACAAAACCTCTGCTATTTCATCCGCATTCTTACCGCTAAACCAGTTTAGATTGCTTTCGATACTTTCTTTAGTTACTTTTCCATTTTTAAAGATGGCCTCTATACCAGTTTCTGCAACTGTACTTTTTATTACTGTAGTACTAACAGCCTTTGTTGTTGTAGTAGAAAAAGCTTTTATAACAGCTTTTTGAGATACAGCTTTAATCAGTCCAAATCCCGTAACCGCCATATCAATTGTAACTGCAACATCTACTGCTTTTATATATTTCTTTTGACTCTCCTTTCCAAAGGGATCTACACCTCCATTTGATCGTGCTTTATCACTTTCACTAATGGTATAGTTTGCAGCCCAATCTGGAGTGTCACTTGGTTTAGCAGGTACTTTGTTAATATCTTTGGGTTTCAGAGTAGTGATAATATCAATGCTTTTAGAAGATCCATTTTCAACATACTTTGAAACCGTTACTGCATCAAGTTTTATAGTCCCCTTATTAGTAACTGCTACTAAGTTCGCAGTATTTGCATTTTTAACATAAGTTTCAATTAGTTCATTCCCTTTGTTGTCCTTTAGTAATTCTTTACGCGCGGCTTCTGCTAGATTATGCAGCTTCGCTTTTTCACTTGTGCTTGCTGAATTGTAATCGCTGCTACTACGAACAATCACAGCCATTAGTTGCTCATTGTTTAATTTGGCTAAATCTTTTTCTGTAATTTTACCAGTGTTTATTTTAGTATCTATAGACTCAGCCTGAGCTTTAATCTTTTTCTTCGCAACAGGACCAGGTGTAGACCCGCCACCATCATCTTCCCTTCGATCAATCTTATGCCCTGTAGGATCCGTATACCTAATCGGATTGTTCACACAATAACTATACAAATTCAAACTCAGCGGATCATTCGCCTGACCCCTATAAGTATCCTCTTGAAGGAACCTTGCAATGGCTGGGTCGTACATACGGCAATTGAGGTAATAAAGCTTCGTCTCTTCGTCGTACTCATACCCTCGGTATTTGAGGGTGGACTTGGACTTGCCTGGGGTTATGGCTTGGTTGGCTGCGTCTACGGTTTCCAGAACGTTACCAAAGGCGTCGTAGTAGTATTTCTCTACGAGGTTGCCGTTTCTATCGCTTAGGGCTGTGACGTCTCCTTCTCCATTGTATAACAGGAAGTATTTTTGTCCATCTATCTCTCTGGAAATTGCCGCGGTGCCGCTTATGTTTCTGGAAAGGAGTTTACCCCTAGAGTCCATTTCTAGGGCGATGTCGTTGCCGAGACGCACATATCTAATGGTCTTCTTGTCCCCTTTTTTCTGGGTGGTCTTTTCAATCCGTTGTCCTTCGCCGTTGTATTTATAGGTGACGATGGTGTCTCCTGATTTAGTTCGGATAAGTTGATTGAAGACGTTGTATTCATTCACGTTGTTAGCTTCAAAGAATACTTTTGCTGACTCACCTGAGTAAGACTCTCCTGAAATATACATCCCAAAAGATGGTTTTGCTGCTGGGTCTGCCTTTTGAGTATGTTCCATGTTGGTGTAGAGTTGGTTCCCATTATTGTCATAAATATACTTTAAACTTTCCTCTTTGCCTGTGCCCATGTCCACGTTAACCACTTCCATGAGGCGGTTTTGAGGGTTGTATTTGTATTTTTTGACGGTGAGGGTACCTTTGTCTTCTATAACTTCTCGGACTCGGTTCCCTGCTTTGTCGTACTCATATTCTACGTTTTTGCCTGAGGGTTCGGTAACGGTTTTCAGGCGGCTTAATGCGTCGTAAGTGTACTTAGTGGTGCCTTTGCTGTCGGTTTTAGTCAACATGTTTCCACATGGATCGTAGGTGTAATCAAAGGTATTGATCACGCTTGACCCTGCTGTGTTGCTGACTTTTTTAAGAGTTAAGTCTGGGTTGTATTCAAACTTTTGCTGAATAGTGCCCGGGTAGTTCAGGCGTAGGAGCGCGCCGTTGTCTGCATATTCGTAACTGGCTGTGTCTGCGCCGTCTATGACTTTTGAGAGTCTGCCGTTTTGGTCGAATACTTTTTCGAAGACATTACCTTGAAGGTCTATGGTGACTTCTTTGTTTTCTCCTGGGGTGAGTCCTGCTGTTATATCGTATTCGAAACTACTTGAACCCAGTTTAGCGTGGCTTTTCTGAACCGTTCTGTTCATAAAGTCATAAGAACGAATGACTTCTTCGCTGTTGTTTTTGGAAATGGTTAGATTGCCGTTGCCGTCAAAAGCTTGTTGAATGGTTTCGCTTCCGCTGGTTGTTTTAATGGTGCGGTCAAGTAAGTCGTAGCTGTAAACGAAAATATTGCCGTTACGGTCTTTGGTGCTCTTAACCGTTCCGTTTGGATTGTATTCATAGTTCACTGTCATGGCATCGTTAAAGATTTCTTTCCCGTTTTTCACAGTGACGCCGCTTGGGTCAATGCGTTTGACCACTTGATTCTTAGCGTTGTATTTTAGGGTGGTTGTATTGCCATTACCATCGGTTTGAGAAATCATGTTGCCATTCAGGTCGTATGAATAGCTGGTGTGCTCGTCTAGAGCGTTGATGACTTCTGTCAGTCTGTCCAGTTCGTCAAAGACAAATTGGGTCGTGTTGCCCAGTTCATCTTTGGTGGAGGTGAGTCTGCCTTTAAGGTCGTAGGCACTCTTTTTCCAGTATAGTTTTGAGTCATCTGCCGTCTCGGCTACTGGGGCTCTTCTTGACTGGGCTATGAGTCTGCCATCTAGGTCGTATTTGTACTTCACGGCGTTTCCTAGGGCGTCTACTGACAGGGTTTGCTTATGGTCTGCGTCGTAGCTGAGTTGTTCAATGACTTTGCCTAGGGCGTCTTTCTTCTCGGTGAGTCTGTTGAAGTCATCGTATGAGAAGACTAGGGTGTTGCCAAACCGATCTGTTTCAGACAGTTTGTTGTTGTTCAGGTCGTATTGGTATTTGACCAGGGTTACTGTTTTTGTTTTTTCTTTGTCTGATTTTTGTACGGCGACTAATCGGTTCAGGGTGTCGTATTGGTACTTGGAAGTGTCTCCATTTGGAGATGTTTCACTCACTTTGTTGCCTACAAGGTCATAGCTCATTTCCTGTAAGTACTCTTTTTTAGCGTTTTCTGAGCGGATCACTTGTTTGATGACTTGCTCTTGTTGGTTGTAGGTGAGGATTGTCTCTTTGCCGTTAGTGTCGCTTTGGACGACGGGTTTGCCACTTAGGTTGTAGAGGTATTCTTTAACGTAAAGGTCGCTTTCAGCAACTTGTGGCTCTGTCACACTGAGGAGCCAGCCGCTTTTGCCGTAAGTGTACTTGGTTGAATTTCCGTTACCGTCTACACTTTCTACTACTTGTCCCACAAGGTTATAAAGATTTTTGCCTAAAATCACTTCTGGTTCTTGTGTGGATTTTCTCTTTCCCTGAGCAGTGACGTTTGAATTGACGTCGTAGTAAGTGGTGCTGACTTGTCCGTAGGCGTCTATTTCTTCTGTCTTTCTGCCGAAACCATCATAATTGATTTTTACCGCGTAGTTTTTACTATTCTTTTGGGCTTCTGGGGTTCTGATGGTTTTAACTTGGTTGTCTGGTGTGTATGTGTATGTGGTACCATACGCCTTTTTAAGACGCTCGTCGAAACTGCCTCCTGCGGCATTTTTCCATGCTTCACCTGTGACTTCTTTGGTAACGTTCCCATTTTTGTCAAAGGCCGCTGCGTAAACTACCAATTCTTTGAGTTTGCTGTCTGCTTTGTCTAGGTAAATGTCTTTAGATAGATACTTGTTGCCGTTTTCGTTGTATCTGAACTCACTTCGCTTTGATGTTGAAAAATCATAAGCTTCGATGTTGTTCAGGTCGAGATTTTCGACTTTGACATTGGCAGGGGAAATTGAGGTGATTACGTTGCCTGCTAAGTCATACTTGTAAAGTTTTGCTACGTTTTGCAGCGTACTGACCCCATTTACAAGGGTTTCTAATTGTTGAACTTCTCCAATTCGTTGATTGAGTTTATTGTAATAGAATTTTGTTGTTTTGCCATTTAACTCTGTTTGTTCTACCACATTGCCCATTAAGTCGTATTTGATTTTCTTGGTACCGTCCACCAAATCACCATTTGCATTGGTGAGCTTGGTTCTAGTTAGAACAGGTCGGTTCATGTTGTCATATTCGCAGTAGATTTTCTGACCGTCTGCTTTAGCAATCTGCGTCACATTTCCATTTTTATCCAAAACATACTTCTCAGAGAGTTTAACTTCTCCTGATTTGTTTATCGTTCCAACTTTGAGTTCACTGCCGTTGACGTATTGATTGGTTGCAACTTTCTCTCCAAAGCCGTTGTATTCATAAGTGGTCTTTCGGGTATTTTTGCTGTCTACTTTGGTGAGTTCGCTGACTAATCGACCCACTTCATCGTATTTATACTCTGTGACTGCCCCGTTTAAGACTTCTTTTTTAGTAACTTGATTGTTTCTATTGTAAACACGTCTTTCGATTCGCTTTTGATCGTTGTCAGATTTATAGTGGAGTCTGACTAAATCTATTGACCGTGCTTCTTCAATGGTATTGCCGTTAGGGTCGTATTTGTAAGAGGTGTAGCTGTATAGACCGTCTTCAATAGGCAGCCAAATTTCTGCAGGTCTGCCAAGGCCATCGTACACATAATGTTTTGTTGCGCCGTTATAGTCTGTACTGCTTTGTAGGAGCCCGTCTTTGGTGTAGGTATTGGTGAGCTCGCTGCCGTCTTGGCGCTTTTGTTTGATTTCTCTTCCTGAGTAATCTGATACCAAAGTATAGGTGGTAAATAGAGTCGTTTCTTCAGCGGCGCCATTTACGTCTTTATAAACTTCTTGGTTGAGCCACTGCTTGACTTTCTTTTCGTGAATGCCTTTTTTAACTTGGTCTTCTGTTGGGGTCGGGTAGCTTACAGATTCTAGCATAATACCTTTACTATTCGCTAAGTCTGTGATGTTTTTATAGAAAACTCGGTCTAAGGGTCTGTCAATAAAGTCATATGAATAGATATAGCTCGTCCCATTTGGAAGTGTTTCTTTCGTCTTATTGCCATAGATGTCATATTCATACAGATACTTGCCACCGTCTGGCATTACTTTTTCTTTAAGATTTCCAGCGCTGTCATAAGAATAAACTGTATTCTCTACTTTAGACGTGTAGTCTCCGCCGTTTGAAGGGGTTACTTGATCAAACTCTGGCTTGTATGCCTTAGGTTCTACACTTAAAAGGACTCTGCCTTCAAAGTCGTATAACATTCTTGTGACTTTTGTGGTGCTCTCGTAAGTTTCTGTCTGTTTAACTAAATGTCCTGCTGGGTCATAGGTATAGTCTACTTCTGAACCGTCTTGTTTCTTCGTTTTCATTAACCAGCCAATGCTGTTATAGAAATATTCTGTGACCATGCCCTCTGGGTCAATCACTTTGCTTTGGTTGCCCTGATTGTCATAGGTATATCTGAAAACGTTGCCGTTAGGGTCAATTTTTTCTTTGATTAGCCCGTTGATTTTAATGCCCAGTCTTTCTTTTTCAACTTCATTGTAGTATCTGTACTCTACAATTTCATATTTTGACCGATCACTGCTATCTGAATAGCTGCTGGTGCCGTCGAAAGGTCTCACTTCTTTTAAGAGTAATTGTTGGCTGTCATCGTATACAAAGAACTTGCGCTTGCCCGTTTCCGAGACTTGTTCAATCAGATTATTTGAACTGTCATAGGCGAAGGTTTTCGTGCTCTTGTCGGGGTTGATGG
Source organism: uncultured Peptostreptococcaceae bacterium (assembly GCA_964404895.1). Classification (GTDB taxonomy): domain Bacteria; phylum Bacillota; class Clostridia; order Peptostreptococcales; family Acidaminobacteraceae; genus JBGSUZ01. Next base: position 58,251 of record CAYOLV010000003.1, read on the forward strand.
TTTTTACAACGTTGCCATTTGCGTCTCTCACATATTCGGTCACATTGCCGTATATGTCTTTAGTGGTTTTAACATCGCCAAAACGGTTACGCCCTTCTGGGTCTAGGAAATAGGTTGTTGCTTCTGATAGAGATTTCCCTGCGGCGTCTGTAATGAGGGTGTTTATGGTGTATTTGTCTGTGTCGTAGGTAATTTCAAATTTTCTGCCCCCGTTGTCTGTGACTACGGTTTTATTCCCGCCTGGGAAGGCATAAGTGGAAACTTTTCTTTGGCTGTTGGTAAACTGGGTGACTCGGTTGGTTTCCGTGCTGACTTCATAAATAACGCTTTCAACGACATTTCCATAGGAGTCTAGGACGCTGGTGAGGCGGGCTTGTCCGTCGTAAGTATATTTTCTGCTTTGTCCCGCAAGTCCCTTAACTTCTGTCAGTTGCCCGTTGGTATAGCTGAAATTGATTTCTCTGTTTTCTGGTAACACAATTTTGCTAATGCGGTCGTCTGTATACTTAATATCGTATACACGGCCTGAAGCGTCTGTTACCTTGCTCACATGACCAAGGGCGTCTTTTATTTCGATGGTGAGGCGATTGCCTGATCGGTCTACCATGGCTGTTAAGAAGGTGTTGGTGTACTCATAGCTGTATTGGTCTGGTGTGGTCAGGGTGTAATTATTTGCTCCAGTGCTGACCAATTTGCTTCTAGAATCATAAGCTTCAAAGGTATTTGAAGGGGTCTTTTTAAAGACTTGTACTTTACCATTTGGAAGCTTTGCTACCATTAACTCGGCGTTGTCTGTGTCTGGCTTAATGCTGCCCTCAAAGCCAAATGTCCAACCTCTACCCATGGATTGAACACTTCTGTCATCTTTTGAGTTGTAAGTTCTTGTGAAGTTGACGTCAAAGCCTGGGGAGTCTACGCTGAGGTCGGTGTAGGCGTTAGAGTAGTTACCCGTTGCCGCATTGACCCCAGGTTCACCAAAGTGAATGGCTTCAATGAGTTTGGCAGAGACATTTAAGCCGAAGGCGTTTACTTTTGAATTTCCTTCTACTCCTTGGCTGGTTTCTGTGCCTGTTGCTCGGTTTTGTGAGTATGTCCCACTGTTTTGATTTTCTGTATTTACATATTCACCTTCTGAATTCAGATTTCTCGCATTTAAAAATCTGCCCGATGGGATTTGGTCTTTAAGGCTTTCACTGACCGTTGTTTGATCAAGAATCAGCTTTCTCAAAGTTTCGGCGTCTATTTCATTTCTTGTGCCTAAAATTCGGATCGCTATGCCTGTCACAGAGGCGGCTGAGTAAGACGAACCTTGTGCCAGTAAATATTTATTGTTTGGTGCAAGGGTTCTAGTGAAATTGCCTGTAGCGATCATGTCTACTGCCTTGCCGTAATTGGAATAGTTGGCAAGTGTGCCTTCTTGACCCATTGCCCCAACTGTCAAAACATTTGAAAGCTCGTAAGAGGCTGGGTATACAGGGTTTTCGTCAAGGTTTTGACCCTTGTTCCCTGCGGCTGTAATGAAGAGGATTCCGCTGTCTTTCATTGCCGCTTTGAGTGCTACGTTGTTTTCAGAGCTACCAAAAGAAGCGTTGATGACTCTAACACCAAGCTTTTTAGCATATTCAATGGCCGCTATGGCGTCTGAAGTATAACCTTCTTTGCCATTCATGAATTTTAGGGGCACAATGACGGCATTGGATTTGCCTTCACTGTTAATCATGCCTGCTTGTTTGGCAATCAGTCCTGCTACCTGTGTGCCGTGGGTTTCGTCTGCGAATTCGTCGTAAACGGTATTGTCATTGTTGAAGAAATCCCATCCGTTCACGTCATCAATGTAGCCATTGCCGTCATCATCGACTAAATTGTTTGGAATTTCAAAGGGATTTTTGTAAATATTCAGAGCTAGGTCTCTGTGATTAAGGTCTACACCTGAGTCTAGAACGCCCACTAGAACGGCTTTGGTTTCTTGTGTATTTGTTGTCTCCTCTTGTGACGCGTTTGTTGTGTTTTTCGAAGTGCCTGTTAAGTTCTCCCCGTTACCCGTTTCAGCACTGTAGGCCTTTAAAGGGTAGTTTGGGCTGACTTCTTTAATATATGGGCACTTCTTGAGCTTTAAAATGATTTCTGCACTTTTAGAAGGGTCTTCCAATTGGATAATTACATAATTTCCAACCTGTTTCTTTGAAGTGATTTGTCCTGAAAACTGACTTTTAAGAAACTGGCTGCATTCTCCAAGTCTTCCTTCTTCAACGTAGATAATCAGTTCAGACTTAGACGCCTTCACTTCTTCTGCCACTTGTGTTTTATAGCTTTCTTTATCTATATGATTTCGTTGTATATTTTTCATCATATCGCTCTCGGCGAAAGATGGATCTCCAAATGGAAGTACGCTGCTAAACAGCATCATGGCTGCCAGTGCGGCACTTAGATTTTTACTAAATCTTTTCATATTGCCTCCCTGTTCTTTCGTGTTATTGTTTGTGAAATATTTCGTTTTAGGGTTTTCTCTATTTTCTAAGAATGCCTATTCTTCCATTTTTTCTTTCACCGCTGAATCAGAAGTATTTTTAACGACTTCATCGATAAAGACGGTATACGAGATGTATGAACCACCGTAGACTTTAGACTTAAATTTAATGTTATTCACTACCCCTGACCACATATTGCCAAAGGCGATGCCCTTTTTAACTCTAAAGATGATTTTCCCCGGTTCAAAGGAAACGATTTCTATTTCAGTTCCAGCAATTTTCCCAGGTTTTAATTCTTTGTCAGTGGTATAACCACAAAGGTCTGTAACCTCAAGGGCGCCCGGGTTATACGTTACTTGGAGTTCATATTTTTCAAAGTCCACAATATTGGAAGCCGTGAGACCTAAATCGATTTCTTTATTCTTTTCGCAGTTGGCTTTAATGGCGTTATTCACAATAAGGCTTGACCACTGACCTGTGCCAATCATGTTGATGCCACGTATTTTGTAGGCTTGTTCTACGTTTAAAACGCCACGTTGTCTGTAGAAGTTTCTGTTGCCAATATTGACAGTGTTAAAACTGCCATCAGGATTTTGTACAGCAACTTCGTAGTGGTCTACTGAATCGTTTAATAACCAGCTTAAGGTTGCAAAGTAAGTCGAGTTCTCAACCGCAATATTTTTAGGCGATGTAGGAACACCTGGCAAAGTCGTAATGGTTACTGCCTCTGACCATTCGCTAAATGCATATTGATTTTTTGCCCTGACTCGGTAAATATGGGTGCTAAAGGGTTCTACTTGCTCGTCTGTGTATTTATTCTTGTCGTTAGATTCAACGGTCACTCCGTCCACTTCTACCTCATAGAGAAGATCCTCGTCTATTTCAGCAGGGTCCCATGTGAGTACGATGGATTTAGATGAAGCGGCACTGCTGACGTTGACAGGGACTTGTGGTATTTTGGAAATACCTTCAATGCTGATTGGCTTAGACCAAGCACTGCTCCCCTTAGAACTCACCGCCGCAAAGCTGTAATTTTTCACCTCTTTAGCGCCGAGCCCCTTTACTTCATATTTAGGTTCTTTTAATGTGATGCCAAGGTCTACGCCGTCTTGCATGACTTTGTATGACTCTGCCCCGAGAATGGGTTTCCAGCTGACTAAGAAACCTTGTGGCGTTTCGGTAACTTTATCCATTTTAGGGGTTTTTAAAAGCATGGTCTTTGCCGTGCCCGATGCAATAACCCTGCTGTTCTCAAACTCATCTATTGCTGAAATTGTAAAATCGTATTGAGTGTCTGGATTTAGCGAGCCCCGTATGCAGAAATTGCTTTCTCCATTGTTGATGACGTGCCCGCCGTTGTAACTGATTTCGTACCTCAACGCGTTCAGTACAGGTTCCCATGTGAGAATAATAGAGTCGTCTGTACTGGACACTGAATATTTAGCCTCATTGAGTGTGGCTGGAAGTGGATTTCTAGTGGTTTTTAAAATAACTCGCTCCGACCACTGACTGTAACCTTCTGAGTTCATATTTCTCACTCTGTAAATATGACGGCTATTTGGTGGTAGATTGGTATGTTTAAAACTCAATTCTTTCCCGACGCTATAAACTTCACCATCGGCTTCAACTTGATAACCCGTTGCCTCTGGTGTAGCTTCCCATTTCAGGGTGATGGCGTAGTTGTCCAACTCGCTTGCACTTGTTAATACTTTTGGCGCCATTGATCCTTTTTTCTTTGTGGTGAAATAATCTTTGAAAGCTTCACTTTCACCGAAACTGTAGCGTACAACAATTTCGATGGTGTAATTAGTATTGGGCTGAAGCTTATCAATACTCACGCTTGTTTTATTGGTAGGAAATTCGTTTACTACAGTTGTGCCACTCAATAATTTAAGGTTGTAACTGACGGCGTCTTTTAATGGCTGCCAAGATACCGTTGCATCACTTTCCCCTATTGAAATTTCTGCAGCTGCCAGTTTTACAGGTTTGTATTCGGTGACATTGGTTTGTACTGGCGTGGAGGCCGCTGTAAGTACCTTCTCGGTATTTCTAGCATATGCTCGAACGGTGTAGCTTTTGCTTGGATCTAACAAAGCATCCATTGCTGTTATTTTTTTATTTCCAAGGGATTGCCAATTAGTTGCTGCATTAGGTGCAATCAATCTGCCTTGGCTGTCTACATCTTTTTCAACCCCTGTTGAATCTGTAACGACGATTCTATATTCTGTCTGGGGTGGATTATTGTCTGTTATATCAATTATAATTTGCTTTTCCTTGGTCATTTCCACTTTTAGTTCTGGGACTGTTGCCAATGTATATTTTTCTTTTGTATATTCACTGATAAGGTCTCTATTGTTTTTTGCTCTGGCAGTAATGGTATATAAAGTGTTGGGCTGAAGATCTACCAAGTTCATTTGGTAATTATTGCCTGAATTAGGAGCTGACCACGGTTGGTTTGAAAAACTTGTCCCAGACTGTTTGACTTCAATACTATAAGGCGCAGCGTGGAGCGGATAAGGTGACAGGTCTCCTGCTGCGGTGAAACTTAGCTGATTGTTTGTGGCGGATATGTTAATGATGTTGACTTTGTTTGCTGCTATTTTTTCAACATTCAAGACTTTTATGACTGATTTATAGTCGGCACTATCCTGTGCCCATATTTTGAGCTTGTACATACCGACAGGAACGTCTTCGCCAAGGAGAATCTCAAATCGAAATGGCTGATCTGCTGCAGTAGGAACTACTTTAGGTGCGACAATACCCGATTTAATCACATTCCCTACAGCACTTTCTAAGCTGTATTGAACGCCTACAGTTTGAAATTTTTCTAAATCGTTGAAAGTACCACTAATAGGCATAGTCGCAGTTCTATAGTGGATGACATTTTCCGCTTCTTTCAAATTAAGTGTTGGGTCATTAAATTTTCTTTCGACGTTTAGGACTTTCACGACAGATTTATAACCTATGTTGTCTTGCGCCCACACATACAGTTTATAAGTGCCAAGTGGAACATCCATCAACTGTACATTAAATTGAAAGGGCTGATCAGCTAAATTAGTAACTCTATCCGATGCTGCCATTCCCGATTTAATAACATTCCCACCAGATCCTTCTAAACTATACCGAACCCCGACCGTTTGAGTTGCGTCGTAATCGTTGAAAGTTCCACTAATAGGCATATTCGCTGAATCAGTATAAGTCACGTTCTCCGTTTGAGTTAAATTAAGGGTTGGGGCATTGTAGATCGCTTCTTTTTTGACATAATAATAAGCGCCGTATATCCCGTCAGTGGGGTATGTGGTTTCTAGGGCATATATGTCGTCTACTTTTGTAAGCGGGGTTCCTTGATTGAAATCGGCAATGAAATAATTATAGTATTCAGTATAATAATGTTTTGGTCTTCTTGCCTCCTCATCAGGGCAATAATCAACAAGACGATACACTTCATAAACTCCAGTTCCACTAGCTTTGTATAATTTTCCTCCGTTAGCCTGCAGTGCTATCTCCGCAAGATAAAATGTACTTCCCTCAACCTGGTCAACACCTACCATAACATTTCCTTCTCTCTTAAAGCTTTTATAGAAAGGAGGCGTAAAAGTACCTGAGGTTTGGGTTTGAAATATTAACTTATAATCCAAATAATTATACCTTTCATATCTATAATACTTAGCATATCCCCCATCCGCAGCATAAGACCGCTCAATGGGTTGAGGCAAGATTGGAATCAGCATGATCACCATCAATACTATTGCAATCATTTTGTTTTTGAGTATCCTTCTCAAAACGTCACACTCCTTTTCAAATTGTTTTATATATAACAGCGTTGCGCTGTTATGGTTGAAATTATATGCAGCTATTATTTAATGGAAATAGGCCTAAATATTGTCTTTAATTCCATTAAAGTAATTTGTTGCATAATATGTAATTAAACCTATTTTTGGTTTAATCTTGAACCCTTGTATATAATATTTATTTTACAACCTTCTGTCAAATAGAATCTCCAAATAGAAACCACACAACAAAATAGGCATAAAGAGAAAATATAAATTCTCTTTACGCCTATTTAAAACTTCGATAACCTAATCCAAATGAGGGTTTAATACTTTAATCCCTTACATTTTAAATTTTGAAACCAAATGATGGAGTTCTTGAGCTAACTCAGATAAGCTCTCACTGGAATTAGCAATTTCGTCCATTGAACTTGTTTGCTCTTCAATTGAAGCGGATGCTTCTTCTGAACCTGCCGCATTTTCTTGGGCTACCGCTGATAAACTTTGAATCGTATCTAGCACTTCATTTTTCTTATTTTCCATAATTAGCGCTGTTTTATTTATAACACCAGCCGCTTCCGTAGAGTTGCCAATGGCTTCTGAAATTTCCTTATATTTTTCTTCAGTATGCATGACGTGAACGTTCTGTTCTTCTAGAATTTTTCTAACCAGCAACATCGTCTCCACAGCATCTTTGGAGTCATTTTGGAGGCTATGTACCATATCATCTATGATTCGAATAGATTCAGTAGATTGTTCTGCCAGCTTCCGAATTTCATCTGCTACAACTGAAAATCCTCTTCCATTTTCTCCAGCACGTGCCGCTTCAATGGATGCGTTGAGCGCCAATAAATTTGTTTGCTGAGCAATTGAACTGATTAATGAACTTGCCTCGCTTATTCGATTTGAACTTTCATCTGTCTTCATAATGCTTTCATGAATACTTTTAGTGGCTTCTCCACTTTCATTGGTTTTTCTTGAGAGCAGGTCAATAACTTGAAGACCTTCTTTTACCAAAAGATTTACCTTGCTGGTCGATTGGGTTAAAACGTTGATATTATTTTTATCTTCTTCAATTAAGTTGCCTAGCTCCATTAACTTGTTTGACCCTTCTGTGGTACTGATGGCTTGTTCTGTAGCCCCTTTTGCAATTTCGTCTATTGCTTTTGACACTTCATTTGAAGCCGATGCAGCTTGTTGGGAAGTCGCTGTCAATTCTTCTGAAGATGCAGCCACCTGCTCGGAAGTATCGCTTATGGACTGAATAAGGCTTCTCAAATTTTCTTCAATCTTTTGCACCATTCTGGCTAAGTCGCCAACTTCGTCTTTGCGTTTTAAATAAACCTGAGGCATATCGTTTTCAATGTTGTAATCTGCAACTTCTCCAATATGTTTTATTGCAACACCTATAGGTTTTGTAATAGCTCGAGCTATAAATACAGTGACAACCATCCCAAAGATGAGGGCACCGATCATAAATCCTATAAATAGAACTATTGTTTTTTTATACTGGGAATCATTTTCCATTTTTAGAGTTTCTGCTTTTTTGATGTTGTACTCAGACAATTCCACTAATCCTTTAAGAAAAGCCTCTGCAGAATCGTTTACTGGCGCAAAAGCTTTGAATGATTCCGCCTGTTTGCCCTGCATAGCAAGATCTATTACAACTTTTCGCCCTTCTCTATAACTCGCTAAATTCTTATCGATCTCTTCCATGATTTTTAACTCAGTTGCGTCTTGAGTGCCCAAAGCCTTAAATTTTTCATAGTTAGCGTTAAAATCTTCAGCTCTAGCACTAATTTTTTCATTGGCTTGATTTTGGCCTTCAGGGTCACCTGTTAATAAAATCATTCTAAATAATTCACTTAGAACTGCTCTAGCGTGAGCCCGATTTTCTTCAAGGTATTTCACAGACATGAGTTGCTTGCTATACATGAAGTCTAGATTTTTGTTTGACTTTGATAAATCATTTATACCAAGTCCTCCAATGGCCACAATTAGAATAATCATTGAAATGGCCATCACTTCAATTTTTCTTCTGATCTTTAGGTTGTTAAACATGCTGACAGCTCCTTCTTTTTAAGCCTGCTCGAATTGAATCCATTCTGATTTCGAGCCACTTTTGAATAACTCTAAGCTATCAAAAACAAACCTATGCCACCAGTGTCATCTGTCACCGTTTATTATTACTTATTATGTATTTTACTAATTTTCCAATTTAATAGCTGCCACAGCCAATTGAGTCCTATTTTTTACACTGTATTTTGAAATCAACTCTGTAACAATATTCCTTGCTCGCCCAGCTGATATGCCTAAACACTCTGAAATTTCATCGTTTGTATGCCCTTCTATCACTAAACAAAGTACATCTTTTTCCCGCTTAGTTAATTCCAATGGGTCAATATTTTCTGAAACGCAGGTATTTTTCTCCTTTTGAGCCTTAACCTCATTCATGTGAAAGGCATGCTCTGCAATATATTTCTCGTTTTTATAAGCCTTCTTAATAGCCGTTTCTAGTTCCTCTACGTTTAAATCTTTCAAAACATAACCATCTGCTCCATTAATAAGTGCTTTAGTAATATGCTGTTCGCTATCTTCCACGGTTAATACTAAAATTTTAGTGCGACTATTGTATTTTTTAATTTCAAGAATCGCGTCGTACCCAGAATACACGGGCATATTTAAATCCATTAACACAACTGCAGGTTGTAACGCCTTCGTCAGCTCAATAGCTTCCATTCCATTGGCTGCACATCCGACTACATTAATGCCTTCCATCCGATTAATCACTAAATTAAGGCTCTCTCGCAAAATCTTCATATCGTCAACAATAAGTACATCAATCATCCCTTGGACTCCCTTCCTCTCATTGTACATCTTAAAGAAAAAAACAAACTTAATACGGTAATATACTATTCAAATGCTTTGAAGCAGGATTCTACAATTTTAGTATCAGATACTTTATCGGATAGGATAATTACCTTCTTAATAATTAATTCTATTTAGTTTCCAAGAAACTGTACTCTTATGGTACATACAAAAAAAACCAGCCTGTCGATAGGGTATAGAGTAGGGTAACTCCAACGACAGGCTGGTTCTAGGTGTGATCTTTGTATTTTTTCCCATTGTACAACGAGAAGTTTTTTTGTCCATCTATCTATCTGGAAATAGCCGCTATACCGCTTATGTTTCTGGGTAGTCTTTTCAAATTTTTGACCTTCGACGTTGTATTCGTAGTTCACTGTCATTGTGTCGTTAAAGATTTCTTTTCCATACATTAAGATTGTTACGGTTCTATTTAATCATAAAAAGACGGTTAGCAAAGGATAACCGTCAAGATAGTGATTCACTCAATAAATTAACTAGCACGTTTTATGGATACCATTTAATTCAGATTCTAATTCAAGAATTCTATTTTAATTTCCTTGAAATATACTAATCTTGGCTCCAATGACATGCCAATAATGATTAAAAGCGCGCATTGCTATTCTTTTGCAGTATTAACTATTTCTTCAACAACCCTCAGGATAATTTCATTTTCTCCACATACCCACATGTAAGATCATTAGGATACTCATTGAAGATCATGCTGAAACATTCGGAACACCCTATAACATCTATTGATTTGTCTTTATAGATAAAGCTAATTATGAAATTACAGTGCACCATTTAAGAAATATACTGTCAGGACACAAGAAGCACGATGAAAGTAGTCACAAAGATGCTCAAAACCATGCACGTAAGTGTATGCAAAGCAGCTGCTAAAGTCGCTTAACAACTCAAAGAAATGAAGCTCCATCAAGTAGCCAAGAAACATGAAGATGGTATAGATGAAACACTTACATAAACGTATTTTCCAATGGAACACTGAACTAGAATCCGAACAAACAACACAATCGAGCGTCTAAACAGAATGGGTCTAGATCAAGAAGAAACAATGTAGGGTACGACTTAGTACCTTAGAAAGCATTACTTAATTTGCGAAAAATATTTGACGATACCCAAAAAAATAAATGTTAGGGTGGAATCCACCCCAACATTTATTTAGAACCGCTTTAAATATCTTAAAAAATTATTAAAGCCTTAATTAGTCCATAAGTTTGGAATTCTTTAATGCGTTGTAAATGATTTGAATGGCTTCAGATTGAGTGAGTTTACCTTGAGGTCTTAACGTCCCGTCAGCGTAACCATTGAAAACACCGTATTCCGAAAGGATCAGCATATCATTAGCCCACTTAGAAACTTTTGACGCATCTGTAAAAGTCTTGACAGCAGATGTGCCTTTTGTCATCTTAAGAACCTTATTTGCTCTCATCATAATAACAGCCATTTCTTCACGAGTGATGGTACTGTCTGGGAAGAACTTATTGCCACTTCCAGTCACAAGCCCTAACTGTTTAGCAACTTCAACATAACTAGCATTTTCTTTTACATCTACAAATGATGATTTAGTCGAGTTATCAATATTGACACCTAAAGCTTTAACTAACATTGTAATAAATTCAATTCTAGTAATATTCTTATTGGTTTCAAACATTTTGGCGTCAATGATTTCTTTTGAAATAAATACATTTACAACATCTTTATTCCAAGCAGCAGGCGCTGAATTTGCATTGCATTCCTTAGCAATAACGCCATACGTTGAGTTTGAGAGAGAATTTAATCTCGCATAAGTTTTCCCATCTTTTTGTATCACTGTTGTAGGAACTTGTCTGTATGAACCATCTTCATTAAACAAAACGCCAACAATAGCCTTACCTGGAATAGGTGTTACTTCAAATTCTCTTGTTACGTACTCAGTAAACTTGTCCATTTCAATCCTTTTCTTTGAACCATCGTTTAATGTAACATTAGCAACTACATTGAACTCAACAACCGGACTGATTAACTGTACCTTTGCTGTTTTTAGCAATGTTGTAAATGTTGCAGGTGCAGGCGTAACCAGTACTGCAACTTCAACCGATTTGATATTGCCAGCAGAGATATTAGATGCTTGAGCAATAGCTTCAGTCGACACTTGTGATGTTGGAAGCGTGTAAGTTGTCCCAACTGCAGATACTGAGACAGCTTTTGTAGATTCTAATTGTGTAGTTGGAATTGTAGCGGTAAGTACATTTCCAACTAATACAGGTTTTACATCAACAACTGGAACAACAGGTTTTATTGTAGATGTGTTTGCAGGTGGTGTAACTGGAGGAGCTATAGCACTGCCACCACCGCCACCTCCTCCTGCAGGAAATGCAGGTGGGGCTATAGGCACGTTAAAGTTCACCGATACTAAATCTGTTGAGTCGCCAGAATTGTCTACACCAACCGCATATAGCGTGTAATTACCAGCTGTCACTGATGGAGAAGATACGTTTGCAATAGCAACGTTGTCAGCGCCAGTTGTAGCCGGTGTTGACATAGCAAGCACTTCTGCTTTGCTAGGTGCTGGCGCAGAAGCTATTTTATAAAGGTAGTACACTTTACTGTAATGATTCAATTGAAATACATACATTTGTGATTTAGCATATGATGTGACTTTTGGTGTATCATTGATAAATGATATAGGATAAGCGCCTGATCCCACTGTGAAAGCTTTTGAAAATACTTGTGATAGTGCTCCATACGAATCCTTTAAGACAAAATTAATTCTGTGAGTGCCATTTCGGATTCCATAAAACTTGAGATCTTTTGATAGATTAGTTTCATCATCTGTAGAGGGATGTCCTTTTAAAATAACATCTTCTTTTGATGGGACTGCATCACCATCTGACAGGTAATAGTAGAATGCAGACTTATTTTTAGGAACATACGACACAGTTATTTCGTTAGAAATAACATTGGATTCAACTTTGACATTAATGGACTCTAAAGCGTTTTCTGTTTTATTATCATCTTTTGTTTTATTATCATTATCGTCTTTTGTTTTATAATCATTATCCACGAGTGTAAAATGCATGTTATTCAAAGCCTGTATATTGTCCAAATACTTTTTATTTTCCCCTGTTCCAACAACTAATTGTGAACTTGAATCAGAAGTAGAATCAGTCAAGAAAGCTGTAACAGGTTTTGCAAATGCATTTGAATTGAAAGACAAAGTTACATAAATAGGGTCTACTTGCTCAATTGCTTTAAAGTTTAAAACGGTTTCAGATGATGTATTCAGTGAAGTACCATCATTGTAATCAATCTTGCCAATGGTTACATTACTGTCTTTTGTTTTTGCTTCTAAAGCAAAGTAATTGAAGGTTACACCTTCTAATGAAGGAGACAACTTAAGTCCAACTGACATATCGATAACTTTTGGAATGGATACGACATATAATATTGGTTTCCATGATGGGTGATATTCACCTTGTGAAGATAAAGATAAACCGGATGCTGTATCAGATGAGGGTCTAAAATTATTGCCCGCTGCATCTGTTAAGACGAAAGTATAATCTCTGTCAATTGAAGGAATCTCATCAGTTATTTTAAAGGATCCACTAAGTGAACCCGCTGGGATTGTGAAATCATGACCGGCATTTAATTTTTGGCCAGAATACAAACCAACAACCGTTACATGGAAAGTATAGTCAGTATTTTTGTCGGCAAATGATGGTTTTGAGACGCTGAGTGTATAATCTAGCTTCGGAAGGGATTTGGTGCAGAAACGCTCAAACCTACTAGTTTCGGGTAATCCTTTAATTTGTGAAATAACCCAATAAGGCGTATTTAGTTGAAGACTATCGAAAGTTTTTGTATATATATTTGTATCATTAACCACAATTTCATCTTCAGCTGAGAAATTAAGCAAATCATCTCTACGAGTGCTAGCGTTGTATTGCGAATCTGTTATAATTTTCATTTGAACTGTTCCAGGTTCTGCAAGTGCAAATTGAATGGACAGTGAGTTAAGCTCATAGTCATTACTAATATGTTGTGGTTCAATTTGGAAAATATTAGATTGTCGCACATAACTATAGGAATGAATATAGAGGACTTGAGTTTTATTGCCATTGAGGTCTTCAAACATAAAATAAACGTCGTACTCTCCATTTGGCTGGGTAGAATGGTTCCAACCTACTTTGAAATTTCCATTTTCTTCAATATATATTGTTCTTTTCTGAGCCATTTCTTCTGGGCTAGGAACTGGATCTGTGCTATTTTTAGGTTTATCCCAAACATAGACTTTGCCCAATTTAAATAGCTTTGCTGAATATTGAGTAGCAAGCGTGTTCTGATTAAAATTGGTATCGGAGTAGCTTGATGAACCTACTGTAACAACATCAGACGGTAATGGTATTGTTGTAAATAGCACTTCAGTCACGGCATCACTATTTCCAAGGACTATGTTGGCTCGATAAGCTGTGTTATATTTTAATCCCATAGTTTGATAACCAGTTTCCACATTGGCTGATATAGAGATGCTTGCGCCTGATGTTACGACTATTGATCTTGACAAAGCTGGCTCAGAAGCTAAATTGAATTTAATCTTAGCATTAGCATTTTGGTCAGATTTCATCAGAAGATATAAATCACCTGTAGTAGATATCGAATCTATTTTAGGGTATGTAGCCACCCAGTGAGCTGGAGTAGAGTTACCATATTGCGAATGTCTTTCAATAGATGAAAGAAGTATTTTTGCATCATTATAGGCATATAGGCGTTCTACATCTCTAGGAATTGCAGCGTCTATTGCTGATTGAGCTCGTATTTTTGAATTAACAAGTGAGTCATAGAACTCTTTTGTAATCCAACGGTTGGTGGGTGAAACCTCTGTACCGTCTACAGAGATTATTGCAGTATCTATGACTGTGGTGAGTTGGGTAACACATGCGCTTAATGAAGCAGTTGGTATCATAAGAAAACGTTCACTATTAAATATAGTAATTGCAGAATCAATATTACTTTTTGTAGAGGCATACGCTTCAGCAGTTTTATTAGGATCAGAATAAACGGTGAGAGCGTCTTTAATAGTTTGCTTCAAAATTGATGCAGGACTGGCTGTTACTGCATAAGTTGGCTCTACGTATAAAGAAGCAATCGCTTCAGTATCTGAAGAAAACTCTGTAGTATTTACTCTAAGATTTTCGGCGTTGTTAATGGATTCAAACAATGAAGCCCGTTCTACTTCTGCCGTATCAAGACCGAAGGTCATGGCTGGCATTATACCGATAATCATTACGAGAATAAGTAATAATGCCACACTCCTTTTTGACTTTTTAATAAACATAATTCCTCCTTGAATAATATAATCTAGCATTTGCAAGACTTTAAGACATGCCTTCATAGTGTACATCAATATAAAAAAAATAACAATGATTAGAGGTGTAAAACATATAAAATTAATTTCATAGTTGTATATGATAATAAAATGGTACTCTACATCTTTTTAAAATCTTAGAATATTTTATTATAAAAAATATAATTTTCCTTGTCCTTAATAATAAAATCTTCATTGATTAAGGGTGAAATAGATTTTTCTATTGATTTGCTAGTAGTTTTTTTCTCGGAAAAAGAACTTTTAAATCCATTAATTTGTGCCATTAGGTTGATGTTCACCCCGTTTGCACTGGTTAAAAAATAAGCAACACCGCCTATTAGAACGGTTATTAATGCAAATGCTTGCTAATGACAATTTTAACTTCATTTATTAACTGCCTTCACTAAACTGATTGGGTTGTTATCAACTATACAAAAGTAAACCTATGAGCAAGTAGGTCCCGTTATCTATAATAAGGCCAAATGTAACCGTCAGCGCTTCCATGTGTAGACCATATCGCTTCCCATTGATCTAGCTTCCATATGCCTTCTTTCCCTTTGCTGAAGGTATATAGCAATCCTGCTTTTTTGCCACCTGATACATAGTACACTTTTGCAGATTTTTTTGAGTAATTCATCACTTTTAAATACTCAATATCATCTACCATTCCACTTAACTTGTACAATGTGCTAAACTCTGTTCTGTGTTGTAATGTCAATACTTCAACGCTTGTATATTGAAAGATTACAATAATGAAAATGCATAATATGGCCGTAATGAGTAACTTTCTTTTCATTTCCCCACCTCTTTTTTAGGTATCCGATGCCTATCATCAAACGAACACAAAACTTACCTCTCGCTTAATCAATCAGCCTACTCTGCGACTCACATACTCATCAATTTTTACCTTTTCCAAATCAGGTAATGCACTAATTAGGTGCGATATCAGTTCCCAGTGTTCTAAAGTCAGTGCTGTTATGCTTATCTTTTTATCTTTTGATGCTACAATAAATGACTCGCCAACAAACTTTCCAGCATATTGAACACCGATAGAAATTACTTCATCAAGCCTAAGCTCCTTTTTACTAAATGCACCTTGAAAGACTAGTTTCGATTCTGTTAACGTGTAGTATTCTAAACTCGTTCTAAATAAATTGATCAGAGCAAATCCAGCAGAAAAAATTAGAATCAATCTTGAAGAAAAATCCTCAATTAGTAAGTAAAGAATCACACTCAAAACAATTCCGATAATAGATGCTATGAATACTTTTGCTTTATACTTATACTTTTTCATTAACCCTCCTGCTTTATATCCAACAATACTTTTCACTTAAAACTTTCAATAGATTAAATAGTCATCGCTAAAGACACAATTATTCCTACAATTACATGCTGTAGCAACAATATACTATTGTAACTGAATATAGAACCCAAAATCAAAAAATAAATGTATTGAATAAATATGGAAATAACTTTTTAATATACAATGTGTACTCCTTGTAATTTCACATTCTGGCTTGAGTGTCTGCGTCCCTTTATTGATTTCAACTATTTCCGCTTTTTAATCGAAGCATAGATTTTGTTTACTCCAACCAATCTGCATACAGTTTGAAATAACTTTAAAACTATAAACATTAAAAGAGGTTCACCAATTACAAATGCAATAAATATGATTACCCCTTTAAAAGAGGTAATCATTCCAAAGAACTTTATTACTCCATAGATATATGACATTCCACACAGGATTACATATGGTGCCATATATTCTTCGAATCCTAACTTATTAAGTATGGTTTTAAAATTACCCATATGATTCCACCTCTACATTTTCTTCAATTTTAACTGCTGTTACTAAGAATGGGGGCAGGTCACCAATAGTCTACACATTGGCCTTCAAATTCCTCAATTATATCTTTTCAGCTACTAAAATCAATTAAGATATCGTTGTATTTATTTTCATCTCTTGTAATTACTAAATACTTATCTGTTAAGTAGAATGTGGGCTTTATCCTAATATACGAGAATATTGATTCATATACCAACGGATCATTAATTAAAATTTCCTCCAAATATTCTTTCTCGGATATTGAGGTGTAGTAAATAATTTTTTCTACCTCTTGAGTATCTATTGGACAAGATACTTCATTTTCATAAGAGTATTCTACCAATTTATTTTTAAAGCTTGCTATATCGTTGATTAAATCATTTGCATATATCCGTTCTCCAGTTTCTATATTTATAGTAATGCCAATACGTGCAAATGTACTTAAATAGTCCTTACCTCTTTCATCTTTAGATTCCACTTCATAGTAATACGATAAATACTTTGAAGAATGACATTCTACAATTAGTTTGCTATCTGCCATCCATTCACAATCTTGATTTACCCATTCGCTGACAGAGGATTTAGTTGCCTGATTTATCTTGTTTTCTAAGTCTTTGTCATCCATATCTGATACTTGCAAATACTTAACAACAAACGACTTTCCTTCAGCATTATATAATGTATATTCTTTTTCATTTACATTATAGTTATTTTTATCTGTTATTTTGCATGCTATCAGAAAAATACTTGATATTGCTAATAGGATAACAAAACTGGTCTTTTTCATCATTATCAACTCCCTTCATTTATTCAAGAACCCAATAGCTTTATGATATGCTTCTTTCCGAGAATCCCAATTTGTTAGCAATTTCCATTAATAGCTAATTCACCATCATTCTATTTTAATGTCCAAATATATTTAAGATGCTATAACCGCTATTTCCAAAACACCTTTTCATATTATATATTAAATTGAAATGTTTTACATTATCGCATATAAGGTATTTTCTGCGTTTATTTAGCATCCCCACACAACAAAAAACCAGCCTGTCGATAGGGTATGGAGCAGGGTAACTCCAACGACAGGCTGGTTCTATAGGGAGAACTGACTTTGAATGGGGTTCAAAGCAGTCGGACAATGGAAGTTTGTATGTGGGCTTCCATCGAAGGGTATTTATTATTCTGCCTTAACAGGGAATAACTTGATGAGAACTTTTACGGTCACAAAAATGAGACCTAAAACTAAGAATATACCGGCCATACCAAAGGCCATAATGCCCATGGCTTCATAAAAAGCGGGCAGATTTTGGCTAAAACTTTTTAATAATATCATTGAAATTCATCCTCTCTCTATTGCATTAACGCACTTTCAGGGTTTGTCATTTTTGCATTAACGCACTTTTCAACTCTGCTCTTTTTGCACTAAGCAAAGTAAGCTAAAATCAAGCCACCTGCAATAACCGATGCAATCTGACCTGCAACGTTAGCCCCAACAGCGTACATGAGTACGAAGTTTTGTGGGTCTTCTTTTTGTGCCATTTTTTGAATAACACGAGCAGACATTGGGAATGCTGAAATACCAGCCGCACCAACCATTGGGTTGACTTTGTTTTTTCTGAAAAGGTTAATGAATTTAGCAAATAAAACGCCGCCGATTGTATCGAATACAAAGGCTACAAGACCGAATGCGATGATCAAAAGGGTATCCAATTGAAGGAATTCAGCCGCTGTCATTTTTGTTGCAATAGTAATACCGAGAAGGATTGTAACGATGTTAACCAACTCGTTTTGTGCCGCATTAGAAAGTCTGTCTAAAACGCCACATTCTCTAAGAAGGTTACCGAACATCAAGAATCCGATTAGCGGTAAAGAAACGGGTGCAATTAAGCCACCAATGACTGTTATGACAATTGGGAAAAGAATTTTAGTGGTTTTAGAAATACTTTCCGCTTTGTAAGTCATGCGGATTTGACGCTCTTTTTTAGTCGTAACCGCTTTAATGGCAAGAGGTTGAATGATTGGAACAAGAGCCATATAGGAGTAAGCCGCAATGGTGACAGGCCCTAACATATGATAGGCCAACTGGCTCGTTACGAAGATAGACGTTGGACCGTCTGCCGCACCGATGATACCAATAGACGCCGCTTCACGAATGTCGAAGCCGCCGATTAAAGTCGCAATAGCGATGGTGAAGAAGATACCGAACTGAGCCGCCGCACCAAACAATAACATGAATGGATTTTGGAGCAAAGGTCCGAAGTCGATCATAGCCCCTATGCCGATGAAGATCAGCAGTGGGAATAACTCTGTGGCAATACCGCCATTAAATAAGAAGTCCAAAATTCCTTCCACTTCTGTGCCGCCAATGTGCTGAGTGAGAACTCCTGTCATTGGGAAGTTAACTAAAATTGCACCGAAGCCCATTGGTAAAAGCAGGGCTGGTTCATATTCCTTTTTGATTGCCAAATAAATAAGTAGTCCGCCGACGCCCCACATAAAGAGTTGCTTGAGGGTAACGGACATAATGCCGCTGATTAAGATTTCCATGAATTTACCTCCTGTAGATGTGTATTAGCCAATTCTTACGAGCTCTTCGTTAGCGTTAACCATATCGCCTTTTGAAGCCGTAACTGAAAGCACCGTACCATCTGCAGGTGCAACGATTTCATTTTCCATTTTCATAGCTTCCAAAACCAGAATGACTTGATTCTTTTTAACCACGTCTCCTGCTTTAACTTTAATGTCGATAATATTTCCAGGCATTGGGGACATAATGGCGTCTCCCCCTGTTGCAGATGAAGCTGCCGGAGCTGATACTGGTGCTGCATTCTGAGCCGATCCTGCTGGTGCTGAGCCCGTTGCGGCAGGTGCCACGTATACAGTTGAGCCTGACACTTCACCCATTTCTACTTCATAAGTTTTACCATTTAATTTGATGACGTATTTTTTCATTTCCATTTTTGTATGTGCTCCCTTCTCTAATCGATCCTTGTAATTCGCGATATATGAAGATTTGCGTCTGGTTTTTCCTTGCCAACTATGCAAGAAGCCAGAACGGCAACCAATTCTTTTTCTTCATCTGTCATGGGTAGTGAAACCGTTTGTACGGCCTGTGCTGTGGCAGTTTTTACTTCTGACGCCTCAGCTTCTTCTCTTCCAAACAGGCGATTGATCCATGTTGATAATCCCATTTTCACACCACCTTTACGCCATGGTCACGTTGATGACGTGTACCGCTGTTGAGTTAGCTGCGTTCCCAGAACCCTGAGCATTGCCGCTGATTCCATTTGCACGGTCTTCAAAGAATTTTTTCGCAACCGCAGGGAAGAGGCAATATGAAAGCACATCTTCCATTGAGAGGGCTAAATCGCCTATCTCAGCTTTGTAGTTCTCTAATTCAGGCGATAATAAATCTGCTGGTCTCACAGTGATTACTTCGTCGTCGCCTATAATTTTTGTCTTAACGATTTCATCCAGAGGAGCAGGCGCAGCGCCGTAGAGGCCTTTGACGTACTCTTTGATCTCTTTCGGAACCATTTTGTAACGCTCACCGCTTAAAATATTGAAGACCGCTTGTGTCCCAACCATTTGGCTCAGTGGGGTGACCAGTGGCGGATAGCCAAGGTCAGCTCTTACTTTTGGAATTTCTTTAAGAACCGCTTCATAATGATGGCTTGCTCCTTGTGACTCTAATTGAGAAAGCAAGTTAGAAAGCATGCCCCCAGGAACTTGGTAAGTCAAGGTGTTCGGTTCAACGTCCATGACTTTCGGGTTCAAGATTCCTTCTTTTCTGTATTTCTCTTTTATTGGCTTAAAGTAGTCTGCCACTTCGCTGAGAAGTTTAGCATTTAACTTTGGCCCTCGTTCCCCTTCATCTAAAATAAGTGCCATAGATTCTGTTGAAGGTTGAGACGTCCCTTCTGCAAATGGAGAAATGGCCGTGTCAATAATGTCTACGCCCGCTTCAACTGCTTTCAGGTAAGTCATTGAGGCAATACCGCTGGTGCAATGTGTATGAATTTCTATTGGAATAGCAACGGCTTCCTTGAGCCCTTTGACTAGCTCATAAGCCCCATTTGGCGTGAGTATGCCTGCCATGTCCTTAATACAGATCGAGTCCGCACCCATCTTTTCCATATCCTTAGAAAGCTTGATGTAGTAGTCCTTCGTATGAACCGGGCTCGTTGTATAACTAATGGCACACTGACAATGTGCGCCTGCCTTTTTAATGGCTTTCATTGAGACTTCTAAGTTTCTCAAGTCGTTCAAAGCATCGAACACTCGAATGATGTCTATGCCGTTCTCTACTGACTTTTGAATAAACATTTCCACCACATCATCTGCGTAGTGTTTGTAACCTAATAAATTCTGACCTCTGAGGAGCATTTGAAGCTTGGTGTTTTTGACGGTTTTACGAATTTCTCTCAGTCTTTCCCAAGGGTCTTCGTTTAAAAACCGCAGACAGGCATCAAATGTTGCGCCGCCCCAGACTTCCATAGAATAGTAACCGACTTGATCCATTTTTTCCAAAATCGGCAGTATTTCATCGGTGCGAAGCCTAGTGGCGATCAAAGATTGATGACCGTCTCTCAGTGCGGTTTCCGTCACTTTAACTGGTTTCATATTTTTCCCTCCTTGTTCATGATTCACTTCGCTCATTTGAAACTCCCATAGGCTGGCAGTTCTCAAAATAAGCGGTATAGCATTGTTCTATTTTTTCCTTCAGTGCTTCTAAGCCGTGTTGTCTGGCTCTTCCACAGACAAATGCCGGCTGATCGCAAATCAAACACTTGCGTTCAGTCTGACCTAAGTCTTGCCTAGAAATGGCTTCACCGTTTTCACCAATCACGTCAAAATCGAAAAGGCGACCTAGGGGGTGTTCGTTTTCGATCTTTATGGTTAATGCTTTGACGTCTTTAGGGGGTGTGGCGCAAATGGCGAAGTATTCTGGCCCACTGTTTTCGTAGATGTATTTTTCATAAGCCACTGCCACGCCACTGTCTAACAGGGCGGTGTGAAAGGCAGCTACCCCTTCTTGAAACATTTTTATAATGCCCTCAGAAGATTTCACTGGCCCAGGAATATTCAGCTTAAAAGCAATGACGGGCTGCCCAAAAAGTTCAGACCATTTCTGCTGAAAAGTTGCCCGCTGTTCACGGGCGTCTAAAATATGAATTAAACTTTGCTCTGGGCCGTTCCAAATCATTTGATTTTCCTCACTACATCTAAGACACTGCCATCTCTGTATTCGATGATGGCGATCACATCGTCTTCGTATTGAATCTTTTCAGCAATCCCTACAATTTGCTCTGCTTTGGCTTTCAACTCTTCAATAGTAAACATCGGAATAGAAAGTTTTTTGAAGGCTTCTTGAAGGTCTTTACGGCTTGGGTGTACGGCAATACCAATATCCGTCACCACTACGTCAATGGTTTCTCCTGGGGTAATGACTGTGTTGACTGCGTCTACCACACAAGGAATGCGGCCTCTCACAAGAGGTGTCACAATCATAGTCATTTTAGCGCAGGCCGCTGTGTCTGAGTGACCGCCTGAAGCGCCTCTAAGCACACCGTCTGAACCTGTAATAACATTGACATTAAAATCTGTATCTATTTCCAGTGCTGAGAGCACGACAATATCTAAATCGTTGGCAACGCAACCTTTGTTGTGTGGGTTAGCGTATTGGCTGGCATCAATTTCATGATGGTTTAAGTTCTTGTCCACTGAACCCACGGCGAAAAGGTCAAAGCCTTGTACGTCGTAAACATGTTCAATCAGGCCTTCTTCAAGCATTTCGACCATTGGCTGAGTAATGCCGCCTAGAGCAAATCTAGCTTTGTAACCGTCTTTGATCATGGCATCTTTCACAAATCGGCTTACAGCTAGTGAAGAGCCCCCAGTACCCGTTTGGAAAGAAAAACCGTTTCTATAATAAGGCGATGCAAAGATAGCTTTCGCACAGTAGTCAGCAATAAGAAGTTCTTTAGGGTTCTTCGTGTAACGAGTTGCCCCAGAAGCAATCCCCTTAGGGTCGCCAATGGCATCTACTTTGACCACATAGTCCACTTGCATTTGAGTTATGCTGGCAGGAATATTAATGCCTTCCACTAAACAGTCGGTAATGATGACCACTTGGTCAGCATGCTGGGCGTCTACTTTGGCATAACCTAACGAACCACAGTTTGCCACTCCTCTAGAACCACTGGCATTGCCAAATTTATCAGAAGAAGGTGCTCCGAGGAATGCCACATCTATTTTGATGTCCCCAGCTTCAATGGCTCTTGCTCTGCCACCGTGAGATCTAACAATGACAGGTTCAGCTAACCCGCCGCCAGAAATGAACTCTGCCAGTTCACCTCTAAGACCGCTTGTTGTAAGGCTTGTCACCACACCGTTTTGAATATGCTCAATCAATGGTGTATGAACGCTACCAAGGGAACTCGGTGCTAATTTTAAATTCTTGATGCCCATTTTAGCAATGACCGCCATGACGTTGTTGAAGACGAAGTCTCCTTCTCTGAAATGGTGGTGGAAAGAAATAGTCATGCCATCTTTTAAGCCCGTTTTTAAAATGGCTTCTTCAATGCTTTCAAGAACTTTGCAGTCCCTTGGGGCAACTGGTTTTACTGTAGTAGCTACTTTTGTTACTTTTCCATTTCTGGAAAATGGACCATTGTATAGGACGCTGTCTTTTAAAGTTTCAGCGGGAATTTCTCTGCCAATACTATTTTTCATTTGCTTGGCCCTCCTTGTATAAACCTACTGCTTCTGCCAGCTGAAGGACTCTGTCTGCTCTGTCAACAATAGGTTTGTCAATCATTTTGCCGTTAAGGGCAATAACCCCAAGGCCTCTTTCTTCTGCTTCCTTTGCTGCATATTTCACAGCAAGAGCTCTTTCAATTTCCTTTTCAGTCGGTGCGTAAATGTCGTGAACTGGCTTGATTTGTCTTGGGTTAATAACGGATTTACCATCAAATCCAAGTTGTTTAATGAGTGCCACTTCTCTTGCAAAGCCTTCTTCGTTGTCTACATCTGAATAAACCGTGTCAAGGGCGTAAATCCCTGCGGCTCTAGCCGCAATGACAATTTGTGTTCTCGCCGCTAGTAACTCCATGCCGTCTGCATAACGAACAGTTTTAAGGTTGGTTACATAATCTTCTGCGCCAAGGGCAATACCAATGAGGCGTTTGCTTGACTTGGCAATATCGTAAGCGTTGATCACGCCAATAGGACTTTCAATGGCAGCCATCATGCCCGTGCTGCCCACTGCTCTGCCACATTTTTTCTCTACGTCTTCAATAATCGCTTCCACGTCTAAAATGTCTTGAGCCGTTTCCGTTTTAGGAAGTCGAATGACATGAACCCCTGCTCTGACCATGGCTTCAATGTCTTCTTTGCCGTGGGGTGAGTCTAAACCATTAATTCTTACCACCAATTCTTTTTTGCCATAGTTGATGGTTTTAAGGGCGTTGTACACAAGGAATCTGGCTGAATCTTTTTCGTTCACCGACACCGCATCTTCAAGGTCAAACATGATGGCATCTGCATCGTAAATATACGCGTCTTTGATCATACCTGGGTTGCTGCCCGGTATGAACATCATGGTTCTTCTGAGTCGTTCCATGGTTACACCTCCCAGTTGTAGTCGGCTTTAATGCCTGCCGAACGGTACGCCGCACAGTGAAGTCTGGCTTTGATCGTACAGTCTAAAGCCCCTTTGTCGATGGCCATGACGTACGCATTTTCAACGCCTAAAGCTTCAAGATTTTCCTTGATGACGGCTCTGATTTGTTTGCCGAACTGCTTCTCAACACTGCTCTTAAGGGCAATCTCGATCCCGCCTGTTTCTCTCGGTTCGATGGTGATTTGAATATCGCTGGACTCTAAAGTCCCTGCTGTGCCTCTTGCTGTAATTTGCATGAACTGCACCTCCATGGTTTAATGGCGGCCACTGTGGCCTTTTATTTTTTCGATAAGTCCCTGTCCTGCCTCTGACTTAAAGTAGTCGTAAGTAGTCTCAGGAACGATGGCGCGGATCTCTTCCAATCTATTTTCTCGGATCCACTGTCTGACCATTGAGGCGCTAATAGGAACAGGAGTTTTGCCATCCATCATGGCGTTTCCATCGGTTAAAGGTTTCTCCGTTTCCTTTCGCGGTACAATTTCACAGACAATGCCGTTTAATTCCAATACAGTCTTCATGGTTTCTACATAGGTGCGAGTCACTTCACAATAAGGTTCTTCCCCTACATAGCGTTTATTAATGCCCAGAACTGGGACAATGTGTTTTACAAATATTTCTAAGTCAAGTCTGGCATGGGCTCTCACCGCTTCTGTTTCATCTTGGAAAAAGTATGAAGGGAAGGTGGATTTGGAAATCATGTATTCCCCTGCCTCATGCATAACTACATTTTTCAGGTGAGCCGTGCCTCTTTTAATCAGTTCAAATCTGGTTTTAAAGGGAATGACGGAGGCTTCCTCTGTGACGACAAATAAATGAAGCACATCGTTTTCCCTCGCCGCTTTCTCTACCAAATGTAAATGTCCTTTGGTGAAAGGGTTAGCGTTCATAGCAATGAAAGCTACTTGACTGGCATCAATGTGTTTCTTCTGAATATCCCTCTTATAACTGGCAATGCCGTCCGGCCTATTTTCCATAAAGACCACTACCCCGTCTACTTTGGCGATGGTGTAATAGCCTAACTCTTCAAAGAGTCTGCTGTAAGATGCTTTTGTATATATAAAGAAGTGATGTTCCCCTCTTAAGACCAATTGGTCTTGGAGATGTGTAACCACCTTGTTCATAAGACCTAGCCCCTGACTGTTTTTGTCTACTGCCAAACAGCGGAGGGTGTTCTTATAAAATGAACCTGTTGCTAAAAGTGTATCGTTTTGGAAAATCCCTATGGTGTATTCAAGGAATTGATCCAGTCGAATCCCCTCTCGGTTCAGCAAGTCCATCAACTTCTGTTTTTCCTTTTCATTGTTGTGATCGATTTTTCTGATTTCCAATTCATAGTCCATCGGATCACCTCCTTAATATAAGGCCCATCTTGTTATGGCTTTTAAAAAGCTTCTATAATAACCCTTCTGCCATGGCGAGGAATACGGTAACAGAAAGCAAATCTGCCGCGCCGCCTGGGCTTAGGTTCTTCTCACAAAATTCACGGTTCATTTGTTCAAGTCTTTCATAAGCATTGACTTGAGCCATCCCCCCCGCTTCTACAAATTCTCTGGCTCTTCGTTTCACATAAACCAGTCCGTCTACCCCACCTCTGTGAATCACATTGGTGTCTTCGCAGGTGGTCATCAGTCTAAGGAGTATTTCTAAGAGCAGTTCATTTTTACCGAAGGCTTGTAGCTCTTTACCTTTAGTTTCTTGCTTTTTACCTTTGCTTTGTTCTTTTTCGCCCTTAAGCTGTTCCTTCTGCCAATTTCTCAGTAAGCCAAAAGTTTCAGTTTTAACGGTCTGAAACCCTGTGATGACCTCTCCGCGAATGCCTGTATACCCATAGGTCAGATAAAGTTTTTCACCAAAGGTTCTATATTTCGATGGCTTCGACTTTAAATTGCCAAAATCTTTTTCAATTAAGTCCTGTGTCATGACGGTGACTGTTTTGCAAATCAACTCCATGGGCACGGGTTTTATGCTTTCGTAATGCTTAGACAAATAACCCAGTGCTGCGCAGGCAATTCCCATTGAGAATATAATCCCCTTATGGGTGTTGACTCCTTTGGTCGCAGCAAACATGCTGCTCTCGCAGGCCATACCCGGTTTTCTAATTCTATCTAGCAAAACCTTAAGGTCATCGGACTCAAAAGAAAGACCTTCCGACGCACAGTCGAAAAAGCCTTTGTAGAGGGCGGCACTGCTGTCCATAAAGGTATAGAAATCCATATCTTTATGTGAACCAGTGTTATATCTGTCTACAAGGCCCGGTTTGGGAGTTGCTGTTACTTCATAGAGCACAGCTTTTTGTGCCATTTGTGCTATGTGATGTGCAAAGTGGTCATGCTTTTCCATCGTTTCACCTTTTCGTTTTAAAACTGTGGTTCACACCTAAGGGAGATAAGGCAGAGGTGCCTAAGACTTAGCTTAGACACCTGCCTCGTAAAATGGTGCTCAACCGTTAAATTGATAATGCTTATTTCAAACGCCTATAGCGGGATGAAACCCATAATAACTGTTGTACTTACAAGGATAGCAAAGACTCCGACTGCCCATTTGGCAACGCTTCTTTGCCACTCGCCCATATCTACGCCTGTTAATTGGAGCAACAAGTAGATGAAGGCTACAAGTGGTGAAATTAAGTGGAACGCTTGTCCCATCAAAGATGTCACACCCATTTGAAGTGCTGAGAAACCGTAAGCTGCTCCAGTTTGTGCCAAGATTGGCAATACGCCGAAGTAGTATGCATCATTCGAAAGGAAGAATGTTCCTGGTGCACTAATGAATGCTGAAATAAGTGCAAAGTGAGGACCCATGCTTGCTGGAATGATTGTGATCATGTGTTGTGCCATCGCTTCAGCCATTTTAGATTCTGTTAAGATACCCATGAATACGCCTGCTGCGAGAACCATTGCAATAACTTGAACAGCGCTTGCGCCGTGTTTTTCGATCAAATCTCTTTGTGTTTTAAGTTTTGGATAGTTGATGAGAAGTGCAAGTGCTGTACCTACTTCGAAGATGATAGGTGCAGGAATAAGATCCATAATCAAAATAGTAACCATCGATGCTGTAAGCAATAAGTTGACCAAAATAAGTTTAGGTCTCTTAAGTGCCAATTCTTCTGGATCAGTTGTTTCAGAAAGTGCCGTCATTGTTGCATCGTCCATTACTGTAACGCCAAGACGTTTTCTTTCTTTAAGACCTAAGTAGTAAGCAACGCCTACAACATAGAGAAGTGAAAGTGCCATACCTGGAAGAAGTGGTGCCATAATGTCGCTTGCTTCTAATTTAAGTGCTGACATAACTCTAGCTGTTGGACCGCCCCAAGGAATCAAGTTCATGATCGAGTTTTGGAGGATCAAAATAGTTGCAAGATATAATTTCTTGATTTTAAGCTTGTCGTAAATTGGGATCAATGCTGAACAAACGATCATTGTCGTTGTTGTGCCGTCGCCGTCAAGAGAAACAATCGCTGCTAAAATAGCTGTTCCGACTAAAATCTTAAGAGGGTCACCTTTTACAACTTTAAGTGTGAATTTTACAAGTGGGTCAAATAGACCTGCGTTGATCATAATCCCAAAGTAGAGGATTGCGAAAAGAAGCATTGCAGAGGTTTTACTTACGCCTTTAACACCTTCCATGGCAAAGTCGCCAAGTTGTGGGCCAAAGCCTGCGAGTAAACCGAAAATGATTGGTACGATGATCAAAGAAGTAAATGCGGTAGTTCTCTTTGTCATGATTAAAATCATGAACGTAATTACCATGCCGTAACCTAATAAAGCTAACATTTAATACTGACACCTCCGATTGATATGGGATCCTATGAATGCTTTTGTTTTTTTATTGCTGGTGAGCTAGCCCAAGTTGAGTATATGCACCCTGACAATAATCAACAATGAAATAGGTTAAAATTTTGTGTCATTTTAGGGCGTTTTTCGTTAAATCTTAGAATATGATTAAAGAAATCTTAAAATAATCTTAAAATGGCATTTTAATATCTTTTAATACTGCCACAAAGAGTCCTTGTAACTGTGTATTATGGAATATAATGTCTTGCATCCCTTCATAGATGCTATAAAATTAACTTATAAATCATTAAGAATTAATACTGTTTTATTAATATAAAGGAGAATATATGCTGACAAGGAGTTTTAATCGGTTATACGACCGCATTTTCAATATGCATTTCAAGACCAGAATCATACTTTACGTGACTTTGATTCTGATTTTAGGCGGCTCTGTCTTCGCTCTTTATAAAAATTACGAGCACGACTTGGTCAAACAGCAGCAACAACATATGCTCAGTGTGTCAAAATCTATTTCTCGGAGCATCGAACTTTTTATAGACGATATTATTGACAGCGTTCAGGTCATCACATTAGATAAATCCTTTGCCACTGCCATCACTTTGAATCCCAGCAAAAAAGAAGTCACCTTATATACAGATAAATTAAGAAGCTATTTACTGGCTGAAGGTGCACAGGTTTACGCCGCTTATCTCTTTGACAGCAAAGGTAAAATCATTGCCAATTATGGGGCAATTGATCAGGGTTCAACAGTTTTGAAGTCCGAAGTTAAAATTGCAACGGCTAGAAAAAGTACTTACATTGGCGATGAATATATGGATCCTGCTAAACATTCCTTCATTCTTAATATTTACGAACCTATTTTTAATAAAGAGGATTTTGTGGGTACCCTTTGCGTCTCAATTGATTTAAATGTGATTTATGACCGTTTTATTGCGCCTGTACAAGTGGGTGAAAAGGGTTACGCCCTTGTCAAAAATAAAGAAGGCATCATTATCATGCATCAAATTAAAGAACAGGTGGGCATCGATGTCATCAAAACCAGAAAGATGCTTCACCCTGATTTAGATCTAAAAGGATTGGAAGAATTGGTCAATCAGCAATTGACTAAGAAAGAAGGCACTTATATTTACGACTCTTATTGGTGGGCTGAATCTGGGACAGGACTAAAAAAAGCGAAAAAGCTCAATGCCTTTTCACCCGTTTTGTTAGACGATGATTTTTGGGTTGTGGCGCTCACCATGTCTTATGAAGAAATCCGAAGCCCTATGAATACCTTCCTCTTCGGAATTTTACTCTTAACTTCTTTTATGGCTCTCATGGCTTACTTCTTTATGCAAGCCCTTTCCAAAGCGTCCAAAGGCAAACGGGAACTTGAGCAGGAAACTCAATATTTAAAAATTCTCAACGAGACCAGTGAAAGACTTCGTCAGCAAGAATCGGAACTGTACCATTCTCAAAAATTGAAAATGATCGGCACTTTAGCTGGCGGCATTTCACACGATATCAATAACTTGCTGACCCCAATATACGGCTATTCCGAGTTGATGTTGGCTCAAATAACGCCTGAACATCCTTTCTATGAGGACATTCACGAAATTTACAGCGCCTCTCAAAAGGGCAAGGACATGATTGAACAACTCCTCCTCTTCAGCCGAAAAGACCAAGGCATGACCAGCATCGACTTAATCGATATTAATCAAGTCACAGAAGAAACCATAAAGCTGTTTAGGACGATGTTGCCTAAAGGCACCCGTATCGATACGCAGATTGACCCTGATTGTGGTTTTGTTCGGGCAAATTATACCCAGCTCCACCAAGTCATTTTCAACTTATGCAACAATGCTTATCAAGCCACTCAATCTAATGAAGAAGAAGGCAAAGCGCCACTCATTCAAATTGGCCTCCGAACCATTCCCGTGGCAATGTTAGAAGATTCTAATATGGAGCAGGCCGACCTTACAGAAGTGGTTTCCTATAACTTTGTAGAACTCTCCGTCAAAGACAATGGCTGTGGGATGGACGATGAAACTCTTTCTCGTTTATTCGAACCTTTCTATACAACAAAAGAGCGTGGTGACGGCACAGGTCTTGGACTTTTTGTCGCTAAAAGCATTATAGACAAGTACAACGGTCGAATTACTGTAGAAAGCACACAAAGAATGGGCAGCACATTTAAGGTTTATTTCCAAATTGTCGAAATGGATACCGAAAAAAGACAATCCTGTGGTAAAATAGCTATACCGTTATCTGTATCTTCATCCGAACAGTTGCAACCCAGTAGCATTCATATTCTGATAGTAGATGATCACGAAGCGGTGGTACGCATGCTAGAAAAAGGACTGACCTACTACGGCTATTCAGTCACTTGCGAAACAGACAGCGTGAAAGCGCTCAAACGGATTCGACAAAACCCTGAAGCCTTTGACGTAATTCTTACGGACTACATGATGCCTGCTATGACAGGGCTCAGTTTGGCAAAAAAAGCAAAGCGCATTAGGAGAGATTTAGGAATCGTCTTAATGACCGGATTCATGGACGAAGCCAAAATTGATCTGGCACAAAACAGTGCCCTAGATGCCTGCTTGCTCAAGCCAGTAGAGATTTCCAACCTTTCAGAAAAAATAATCACAGTACATCAGCTCATGCAAACCAACCATAAGAACTTGAAGTAAAGGAGTACCCATGAAACAGCTTAAAGTTCTCATTGTAGACGATGAAGAAATGGTCAGAAAACTGATCGCAAAAGTACTTTCCAACGATGGCATGCTCACTTATCAAGCAGAGAACGGCAAAAGGGCATTAGAAATGATTACAAAATACCAATTTGATTTGGTACTCTTGGACATTGGCCTGCCCGACCTCAGCGGATATGAAGTCGCAGAAACCATCCGAAAAAAGGACTTACAGCTTCCAACCATTTTTCTCAGTGGTAAAACCGAAGAGTCCGATATTATCAAAGCTTTGGACGCTGGTGCAGACAGCTATATTACCAAGCCCTTTAGCCCTTCTATGCTAAGTGCTCAGGTAAAATCAAAGATTAAGCGCAGACGCGAAATTTCTTATATCCCAGTAGACAAGAATTACCTCGTCCGTGGCCCGTATAAGCTCGACTTAAAGACTTACCAATTCTACAAAAAAGATTTGGAAATCAAATTGACTTCCAAAGAATTAAAACTCATTAAGTTTTTCATGGAAAATCCCAATCAAGTTTTTTCTAAAGAGGAGCTTTACCATCACGTCTGGCAAGGTACGGACACAGACGACAACAGCATTACCGTCTATGTCAAATACCTGCGCAATAAAATTGAAGACGAACCGAGCAAGCCAAAATATTTGAAAACAGTATGGGGAATCGGATACCAATTTACTGTATAACAGGGCACTTTTAGGAAGGAGCATGCTAATGAAACTGATCACCAATCTAAGCATCAGAAAAAAAATTGCATTTACCAATCTCATCGCAGCAATTTTAATTATTGCCGTGGGAGCGACTGGCTATTTCTTCATTAATCGATCATCCAACACTTTAGATGATATGTATAAAAATAAATTGCTTGGAATCAGCTATATCGGTGAAGCTGAGACTTTGACAGCAAAAAACAGTGCGGCATTATTTGAAATTATTTCTTCTCAAAATACCAGTCGAATTCAATCCTTAAAAAATGAACTTAGGATCAATCAAGAGCAACTGACCAATACCTTACAAAGAATTAAAACACTTCAACTGGATGATCGAGAAAAAGGACTTCTAGAAGCAGTTAATGCAGACCTTGCCAAAACCAATGAATTGACCGAGAAAGTCATTCAATTGGCCGTGAATAATCAAAATGCTGAAGCCTATGCCCTCTTTCAAAAAGAGCAAAGCAGTGTCAACAAGAAGCTTAATGAAAACTTGAAATCCTTGTCTGACGCCCGTAAAATAAGTGCTGCAAAGGCTCAGAAAGAAAATGTGGCAGAAATGAATACAGCTACCAAAATCAGCATGGGATTAATTCTCTTTGCACTGGTGATTGGCTTTATCGTTTCTAAGTTTATTGGCCGAATGATCAGCTTCCCGCTTATTGCCATGTCAAAATACATGCGTTTAGTGGCCGAAGGGGATTTAAGTGAAGACAGTCTTTCTATTGTAACAGCTACAAAGCTTCATAAAGATGAAATCGGCGACTTAGCTTCAAATGTCATGATTATGAGAGAAAAGTTACATGGTTTGATTGGAAAAGTCTCTGACTCCACTTCCAATATTGCCTCTTCTGCAGAAGAGTTAACCGCTAACTCAGAACAAACTTCTGCTGGCATTGACGATATTGCCCAATCGGTTATGGTAATTGCCGAAAGTACAGATCACCAGTTGTCTTCGGTTACAGAAACTTCTAATGCCCTAGGCGATATCTCTGCTAGAATTCAAGAAACGGCTGCCAATACCCATGAAGCTGCTGAAGTTGCCATCAAAACAAAGGAAGCGACAGTTAATGGTGAAAAAGCTGTAGCAGCAACACGGGAGCAGATGTACAACATCGAAAAAACCGTGAATGGCTTGGAAAAAATGGTAAGAGTTTTACAAACCCGTTCTCAAGAAATTGAAGGCTTTGTTGGTGCCATTGTAGGTATTTCTGACCAAACCAACCTTTTAGCCCTCAATGCTGCGATTGAAGCTGCTAGAGCAGGTGAACACGGTCGCGGTTTTGCAGTCGTTGCCGATGAAGTTCGTAAATTGGCGGAAGAGTCTCAAAAATCTGCCTTGAATATTACCACATTAATTTCTCAAATTCAGAACGACACCAATCAAGCAGTTGACGCTATGGTTGAAGGTTCTGAGCAAGTTAAATATGGTCTCAAGGTTGTAGATAATGCAGGTGCCTCTTTCACGACTATTGCTCAATATGTTGAAGAAATCACTGAACAAGTCTCCAACATTTCCAGAGCTACTCAAGAAATGGCAGACGGCAGTCAACGCGCGGTTGACGTTATGCATTCTCTCAGCATTATCAGCCAAGAAGTTACCGACCAGTCTCAAAACATTTCTGCAAGTGTTGAACAACAAAGCGCTTCAATGCAGGAAGTTGCCCATTCTTCTGAGAACCTCGCCTTCATTTCTGAAGGGTTGCAAACTCAGATTTTACAATTTAAGTTATAAGGAAAACTAACAACCCGCCGAAAGAAATGTCACTGGCTTCAAAGGGACATTTCCTCAGCGGGTTGTGTTCTGACTGAACAAAGTTTAGTCAGAAGTTTCCTAAATAAAACACCCTCTAGCGATGAGTTGCTAGAGGGTGTTTTTGAGGAATGCTTTATACAAATCCAGAAAAAGCTTTTGCTAACTCATTGAAGGTGGCCTCTCCTTTGAATCACTCTAACTGGAATCGATAACGAATATTTATTTTTGACAGCAACGAGGGCCATCTTTTTTTTGACAACAGGATTGAGGTTCACAAGGCATTTTTTCTTCGTCTGAGTAGTCTGCACAAAGTTTGTAGCAGCCACCTTGAATTTTTAACACCTTCCCATTGACCAAACTCTCTGCTAATGATTTTCTGGCTTCATCATAAATCCGTTGTACTGTGGATCTTGCAACGCCCATCATTTCAGCTGCTTGATCTTGTGTTAAGCCGATTAAATCCATCATACGGATGACTTCAAAAGCTTCGACACTCATGGTCACTTCACCCTTAAAAGGATCGATATTGCCCACAGGACCAAAGGTATCATTTTCTGGCAATTCGCATACACGTCTAAATTTTCTTGGTCTGACCATGACGCCTCCTAATTTCCAAATATACCCTTTGTGAACAAATACCCAATTGAATTTTAATCTGATTTTGGTCTTTTGTCAATGTAAAACAGCTAGGGGCTTTGGTGAAATAGAAGTTATTGTTAAGGTATTTCTATTGCAACTGGGCAGACAATAGTTGCATATACTCATCAACTCAAGGATAACGCAAATGTGCTATCGGAATAAATTCTGATAGCACATTTTTGACTATTTAAAATTAGGAAAAGCCTTATGAATAATTATCATGACAATCATACCAAGGTAATAGGATGTAGCACATAGAAGACCTATAAGCGTTTTTGTTTTGTGATCTTCGATGTTGACATACATATTAAATAAATCACTGCTGAAAATGAAATAAATTATGCCTCCAAGAGCCAGGATTACAAAAACTAAGAGAGCGTTGACTTTAGATGTTTTTGACATTTGTATTCTCCTTATTTAAATCCCTTAGTCTATTTAAAAGACTAAGGGATTTTTGTTTACAACAATATATTATGGTTAATGCGTGTGTTTTACAACCCGAATTGATTCGGGCTAAGCCAAGCTATAATACCTTTATAAAATAGCTATTCTAACGAACACGAGGAGGAAATAATATTTTAAAATTTGAAGTTGTTCTCTTTATACTAAATTCTTTACAGTAAGTCTAAAGCTTTGCTGAATGCCCATGTTTCTCACTCGGTCTAGCCAATCATAAATCATTTCTTGATTATAAACTGGCTTTCCCTCAGAATCTTTACTTTTTTGCAATGCCAGTGCCATAATAGCATATTCATTTTCCAAATATGTTCCAAAGACCCCTTGATCGTCTGTGTTAATGGATACAAAGAGCTGCGGACATTTTTCAATAGCTTCAGCATTATATGTTAGACCTAAGTTATAGAAGTTTACAATTGGGTGCTTGTCATAGCGCTTGAAAGAGCCAATTAAATAATTGGAACTTGGGTTACACTCTATGCCAATACCTTTTTGGCGTAGGTCTAACTGCATCGCTTTTTGAATGGCTGATGCGACATTCATATAGTCTTTAGAAACCACAACACTACAACGTTCTGAGCCTTTAATTCTGACTTCCGGACTATAATGATAACTATGACAGATTTTTAAAACAGTCTTATCCTCTCTTATTTGCTTCCCATCTACAATTGTACTGTTGAGTGCATGATTAGCCCAATGTCCAATATTTGTCAACCCTTGACACTTTCCTTCAGTTTTATAACATTCAGGATTATCCCCTCTAAGGAGCCAAGCTCTGCTATAAGCATCATTTGTAATGGTTTCTCCTATATCATATACCTCATCACAAAATCGCCTAAATTCTGAACGCAATTTTTCTAAAACAAAAATGTCTGTAGGAATTCTGTAGTCCATAATTTTTTTCATCATCCATGCAAGATTATCAATGTAGTCTTGTTTTGGTAACACGATGGTACAACGTTTGCATGCATACCATTCCTTCACATCTATGCCTAAAGCCAGACCATGACCAATTCTGTCACCATACCGCATTTCATTAAACAACACAGCTTCATCAATGGCACGCATGCCATCAACTGGGTCTAAGTAATCTTCCCCTGCATGGTAAGTGACACGAATTGTAGGCAATTGTTGAATCATTTTTGTTAGCGGAGCATATGCAACTTGCAACATACTTAAATTTCGAGTTGCTCTGATTGCATGTGCAAAGACTTCCGGCCTACATCCCACCTCATTTGAACAGGCGTCGATGCCGTATATCCTGAAAGCCGCATAATTTCTATAATAGCGACTTTGCTCTATTTGCCTGAATGTATTTTCACTTTTCATTCGAATTTTATAATTCCTTGGTCTGATTTTTAGACGACGTTCTTCATCCGTCTTCAACTTCTTTAGTTTGTTAATTGCCTCTGTGTCTTTTCCCTTAGCCATATGGATAACATAAAATAAAGGGTTTTCCTCTAACGACAATCCTCTGGGATGCCTTAAATCATAAATAAACTGAGTATATTTAGCACTTATCAATCCATAGCTAAATAATCGATCTCCACTTTCAATAACTTCATCAACTCTTTTAATTGAGTTACAAAGTGAATATGCATCCCTTTTTGGCGTTACACGTGCCTCAAGACTCACTATGTTCTGATCTTTGTAAGATGAAGCAACCGCCATATACGTCAGAGCTTCCATATACATGGGTTCAGACTCAATGAACTTATCCTTTCGATCCTGATAATCTGAGAAATACATAAACCCATGTCGCTCATTGACTTGTACTATTTCTGCACGAAAATAAGCCTTAATCAATAAGTAAATATAGAAAACATCTTCATCGCATTTAGACTCAGAGTTACTATGAGCTTTATAAATATTTGTAAAGCAGTCATATAATAATTTTCTCTCGCTTGCCAAAAATAGATTATGATTAAAGTTATTATTTGCTATTGCATTGCTGAGTGCATAATCTGGTCGCCCAACAGTCTTTGAGCTAAATAAAAACCCTTTTAATAATCTATGACTCCTGATTATGCTTGCATACTTCCCATATTCTATCTTTAGTATACTTTCAGGCAACATGAGTAAGCGGTACAATTCTTTCTTATCCATGTGAGTCTTTATTCCATTAAGTCTTTCAAATAAGAATAGCCGAATTAAAGCAGCCCTTTTGACTAGTGTTTCCAATGTATCGGCATTGAGTAAAGCTTCATCTGTATAGTATTGTCTGCTTTCCAAATGATTCTTCCCAATCCCCGAATTGGCATACTCCTGATTTCTTCCAACTGGTCTATTCATAAGGCTTAACCAATTCAACTGAAAGTATGGACCAGAGCCATATAAATGAAAATGATTCTCTGCCATGCCTTTTTTGAGCATATTATGAAGTCTTATGTTGTCGCTTTTAATAACAGGCTCCCAAGTAAAGTTTGATCGTGTAATGCCTCTTTTCAAGTCTTGATCTGCTAAAAATGCACATACTAGAGTGTCTTGATCCACTCGATGTGACAGCATGCGCCATCTTAACATTGATTCAAACCTGCAGTACGGCTTTTCGTCTCGCTCTATCAACACTTCCCTACCAAAGTCACGAATGTGTTTAAAAGGACCACTTAGATTTCTGTCCATATGATGATTAGTCTTTGAAAATGCTTGTTCTACACCCCAATGAACAATTTCTTCTCGTTCATCTTTAGATGAGTTTGAAAAGCAGTCTTGCAGATGATGGTTGATCTCTGAACTCATTTTTTCTATAAAACTACGACGCATGTACCCACAGTTTATTTTGTTTTCGTTTGAGAGTTTGTCAATCATACTATTTGGTGACATGCGGCTGAAGAATGTGTCTATCCAGTCACGTTGGGTATTCATTTGTCGGAGTCCTTAGAGTTATTAGATTCAATTTCTTTTTTTCTTTTGTCTAAGTATTTATCAATTATATCAAGTAGTTTATTTACATTATCAATACCTTTTTTTCTATCCGAACCTGACACGTTGTTACTAAGGAAGATTATAATATCATCATAATTCCCCTCTTCCTTTATCAGTTTGAAATCTTCATCTTTTCCAAATAATCTATTGATTTCTTCAATATCCGTTTTAATGCTCTTCCATAATATTCTTTTTGTTTCTGGCTTACACACCTCTTTATTTTTTGCCACCAAGGCTTTTCCATTTTCAATATTAAGCGCAGTTTCATCCGGAAAATTAAACAAGTAATACTTAAGTAACTTAAAAATATCCTCTACATTCTTAAAAGAATTAAGGTGATTTTTAAGTGAAGATATTTCAATGTTGCCAGTGCTCACAACGTTATTTTTAATTATTAACTCTTCAAAAATATCTTTAACACCATTATAAAAACCAGTGTCTGTACCTTTATCATTTTTAAATCGACTAATTGCGTCTTCTTTTTTTAGTCTATACTTACTGATAGAGTTTCTCATTGAACTATCTGAAAGAAATTTTAAAAACTCAAATGACGAATATGGTAGGATCTCAAAACAATTTTCTTTGCGTAGCTTTATCCACGCTGAAATAAACTCTTTGTCTGTCGTATTTAAAGATTTATCCCATAAGTTTTGCATTTTCTCAGTGTCCATCATTATGTCAATGACTTTTTGTACTTCATATTCCACACCAGATTCACCTACAAAATTGATAGTCCCATCATTCTCTAACTCTAGGTCGTTACTAATATGTTCAAGCAAAGTTATCTCAATTAACCTTCTTAGATTTAAAACCTTATAGAAAAAACCGCTAGGTGCAAAAGTATATAATCCTTGCTTAAAGTAAACTGCCCGTTCATAAAACTTTTTACCTAAAGTTATTCCATCACCTTTTGCCGTTGTGGCATGATATCCATTGTAGATAAACATATATGCAAACACCAAGCTAATGATTCGTGCAATTTTAGTTGGTACTATATTGTCATCAGTATCTTTTTCGATTTCTTCCCACTGTTTTAAATCTTCCCTTACTTCTGTATTAATATCTTTTAAAGCAATCACTCCAGAACTCAAATTCACTTCTAGGTTTTCAAGATTAAGTGGAATATTAGCTCCTTTTGATTTATCTTTATGATATAAACCATACGTTCTATTTTCTACATATGAGAACTCCATCACTTTCCCATTAAACAAGTTATGAATGCCTTCATTTTCTTTATTGATATAAATTAGTTCAAAACTAACGATACTATAGGCTATTCCAACAGCCGAAAGCATATTTTGATACTCTTTTTGCATATCAAGTTGGTTCATAGCGTCAAAAATGTTTGCAAGACTCACATTGTAACTAGGCGTATCATTAGTCACTTTGTAGTTATCATTTACATCATTTTTTGCATCAGAAACTAGCGTTTTGGGAATGCTCTCTTGCATTTCTTCAACATATTTCATCAATTTAAAATACAACAGTTTGTTTTTACTTTCAACAGGTTCTGCCATAAACTGCATTAAATCTTCCTGGTGTTTCTTTGAAAGATTTTGCATTGCCCATGTGTCTAAAAAATAGTGTTTAAATATATTTAAGTTCTTATTTAACTGTGCTTTTTTTTCAACTATTTTATTCTTTTCGTTGATGACAGACTTTAAGCTTTTTAGCATCAACATTAAATTTTGGTACTCACGTAAATTGTCAGGCATTAGTGGATGCATGCCTTTTTCAGGCTTTAGGAAAATAAGCCCTGTTTTTATGTAAATTAGGCTAAGTAATGCTTCTTGACCATTATTAAATGTAGTATCGTGCTCACCTGAACCTGAAAATAACTCTAGATTTTCAATTTTCACTTTCTTCATATTCCTAATCCTCCAACATTAAATTCGGCATGTAATTCTTTCTATTAAGTGGAAGCAACTTTTCTAAATAGCGAATAGCCATCGCTTGTATAGGGATGTTTATTAATTTTTCCTTTATTAAATCCTTGTACTCATTGAGATAAGCTTTTTCCATTGAATCCGCCAGTTGTTCAAATTTAGCCGCAATCAGAATAATGATATTAGGCAACATTAGATATTTTCGAATTTCGTCTATCATACTTTCTGTGTTGCTTATGTTTAAATCCAGGTCATCGATAGGTATGACAAGGAAATTAATTTCGTTTTCATTTTTACCACTGAATTTTAAATATTCATCTATAAGGTTCTTCAACTCTTTGCGTAAATTTGTGCTTGAAGCTAGCTCATTTAAAGCTTCCAGGGTATCCATTTCAGCAAGTTTTACGATGACTTTTTCACTGGAAATATTCTTTAAGCATTTGAATACTTTATCGAATTGCTGAACAAGTACTGAATAATTTGAACTACATTCACAGTTCGACTTTTGAATTTTCTGACGCACGTCAAGAAATAGAGTGGCTACTATAACCTGTAATATAGATTCATTATCATTGATTAGTGTTGGATCAATTGGATCCATAACGACAAATTTAGCTTCTATGTTCTCACGCTTTATATATTCAGAATCCTCTAATGCAGCTGCAAAGGATAGCATAGATGATGTTTTACCTGTTCCACGTTCCCCAATGAAGCCAATCATATTATTCATTGTTTTTTGTGATTTAAAGCGATTAAGCTTGCCTTTTCCATTAGTTTTATCGCATTCTTCCGCTTTTCCGTTCTGCTGAATTCGGCTCACTATTATTTCTTGAACATTGCTTTTTGCCCCATCATAAACCTGTTTAAAAAATGAAGTCTCAAATTTCTCCGATTCTTCTAAAACAATTTTGTACTGACTCTCATTCCCGATGGTTATACCATCAAATTTTTCTTCACTCATACTCTTCCCCCTCATATGTATAGATACTACTAATTTCTAAAAATGAATAATTCGAAAAATATCTGCATCTTATTCTAACATATTACAATATAGGAAATATAAAAAAGTAATCAAGACATAAAAAACAAAGAGTACAGCTGTTCACTAATTGAAACAGCTGTACTCTTTGCTCTATTTTTATTTCTAATATTACCTTGTTAATTCCCAATTAAGGTTATCCACCGGCTTTATAAAGAAGCTTAAGTACTTATTAAGTAGGAACTACTCTCTAGTTCGTTGGTGTTGAAAGTGTACAAGTCCCTTGACCCATTCCCATTCCTCTGCCTTGACCCATACCTCTACCCATGCCTTGCCCTTGGCCGTTCGAACCAAAAGCAGCGCCCATTTTTTGTCCGATTTTTTCGGTGCCTGTGCCATTACAAGTCAACTGATTGGTCTCAATGGCTTTCAAGATAGCATCGGCTTGAGCTTGTGTCATAGTTCCAGCTTTTACTCTAGCATCCAAAATAGCTTTTTTTGCAGCCAGCATCTCTTTATGATGTGCAATCAAAGCATCTCCCGTTAAAGGTGTTCTCATTCCCGCTTGTGTTGTTACTTGTTGGGTTGTATCTGGCAAAGTGACCTCTGCTGCAAAAGAACTGATTGCAGAAAAACTCATTACTGCTGCCATGGTTGTGAGTGCCGCTAATTTCATTAACTTTGTCATCTCATTGACCTCCTATAAGGTATTCACTACTTGGTTTATGACCTTATATTAGCGGACAATTGTGGCAGAATTATGGATTTTTACTGTAAATTTTGTTACAATAACTAAAATCAACTGGAGGGCTTGACATGTATATACTGCTCAGCAATAACAATTATCACGAGGATTGGATTTTTGAACACTTGAAACCCCTTATTCAGCCCGAAGACAAAGTGGTGGTATTGCCTTTTGCCTTTCATGAAGACTGGATCAATTCTCCAGAAACATGGGAACAAGCGTATAACCCCATCGACGGGAAATATTACCTTGAGAATGTAGGCCCTTTTCAACGTTATGGCATTGACCTGAACCAAGTTCAATTTTTAAATTACTTTAAACATACAAAAGTCGAAATGGAAGCCTTAATTCAAGAGGCTAACATTCTCTTCTTCACTGGGGGACTGCCTGATAAAGCCGCAGCTCGAATGGAATCCCTTTCCCTCACGGATGCGGTAGTTGAACATAAAGGCTTGAAAATTGGAGTCAGCGCAGGGGCTTTAATGCAGTTTCCAAAATTCTTCGTTTCTCCAGACGACGACTACCCTGAGTTGGGTTATCACAACGGGCTCAACACCATCCACAGTCCACATTATTTGGAAGTTCACTATGAGCGTTCCAATATGCCTCAACAATTGGCCATTAAAGATGCCCTTTCTCACCACTGCGAAAAGGTATATGCAATCGGTCAGCAAGGCGCTATCTTCATAGATGGGGATCAATGGAAAAGGATTGGAGAGGTTGCAGTCTTTATTCGCTGATTTCCAGCTAATCCTTCTTGGTTTCCAAATGTTGAACGAAAGTTCTGTACCCTTGGTCTTCGATCATAATGTGTTCTTTGAGCCATTCCATTAAAAAATTATGGATCATGATCAAGTCCAGCGCAGTGGGCTCTTTGTTCATAATGTAATTCACTCTGTTGTTTACATCTTCAGAGATTTTTTGATGTTTTTTTAGGTGAGCGTCGAATTCAGGATATTCGGCGCTTTTCATATAAATCTCTTCTGTGTGAAAATGGATCATGACGTACTCCATTAAACTATCTAAAGTTTCATAAATAGCGGTTTTTAAATCCTCTTGTGCGCCAATATGCTCAATGGTTCCAATCAAGTCAAATAACTTCTTATGTTGTTCGTCTAGCTCTGTAACTCCTACTGAATATGACTCATCCCATTCAAATTTCATAAGACACCTCCGTCTTCCAGATTTACGCCATAGATACCCACTTGTCCCTGTATAAATTCATGATTTTGGGGTATTTAATGACCAGGCAGGTGATCGTCATGTTAAAACTCAAAAAAATGGGGTCCAAGCCCTCTCGAACCTTAATTTTTTCAACAATTATCTTTTTTTTAATCATTATTCTGATTTTACTCGTTGAACCTTCCAACGAAGGTTTTAATACCCCTATGGATGCTCTTTTCTGGGCAATCGTCACCATTACCACTACCGGCTATGGAGATCAAATTCCCCAGACATTTTTGGGGCGTCTCATTGGCATCATTGCCATGATCTTCGGTATTGTAGTGGTTTCCATCGCCACAGGACGTATTTCTTCTTTCCTGGTTGATCAAAAACTTCGAGAAAACAGAGGGGTGAAAGATTTGAGTTATTTGAAGGATCACATACTCATTTGCGGTTTCAAATCCGATTTAAAATACCTGATCAACGACATCCTTTATTTTGAACGAGGTACAACCTTAAGCGACATTGTTCTCATCAATGGAATAGGTCAAGAAAAAATGTCTTATCTCCTCTTAGATGAAGCCCTCAAAGGCGTTCACTATCTCCATGGGGATACTTCTGATGAAACCGTTTTAGCCAGAGCCAACGTAAAAGGTGCAACTAAAGCCCTAGTGTTGACGGAAACCCGTGAAGGCGATGACACCGAGGCGATTGATGCCCGTGTTCTCGTAACCGTCCTCATGCTTCGCTCTCTTAATCCAGATATATATATTTGTGCAGAAGTTCTTACGGTGAAATATAAGACTTATTTAGAACATATGCACTGCGACGAGGTGGTTCTCAGCGAAGAATACACACGGTTCCTCTTAGCCAATGCCACTGTCTTCTCTGGTATTACTAAAGTAGTCTCCAAGCTTCTCAATAATGATGAAGGTGATACGCTTAAATTAGAGCCTTTGCCCGATTATTTAATCAATCATCCCTTTGCCGAAGTGGTGGATGTTTATAAAAATGACCGTCACGCTATTGTGATTGGCGTTGTGGAAAATATGGGCATTGAGCGAGAGTTCAAACAGAATGCCTTATCGGAAGCTCAAAAGACTCCAGATATCAGTAAATTGGTTAAGAACTTGAAAGGGATTCACGTCATGGAACGCAATAAGACCCTCATCAATCCGGACAGTACGTATATCGTCCAGAAGAATTCAGGTCTTATTCTGATAAGTAGGTGATGGTCATGTCTAGGGAACTACAAATTTTGGAGCACCTTGCAGAAATCGATTTATTCAAAGAGCTGTCCACAGAGGAACTGGAATTGCTGGAAAAAATAATAACCGTTGAAACCTATCCCGCAGGTCATGTCATTGTTCAAGAAGGTCATACAGGGTCTACCATGTACATGATTGTCAAAGGGGATGTTGAAATTCTTAAACGGACTGCCTTTGGAGAAGAGTACACCTGTGATTATCTGCCTGAAGCCATGCATTTGTTCTTTGGTGAATTTTCCTTACTGGATCAAGGTGAGCGGTCTGCTACTGTAAAAGCCGTCACCCCAGTTGAAGCCTTAGTCATGAGCCGTGAACCTTTTCTCGCCTTTTGTGAGTCTCACATGACCATTGGATATAAAATTATGAAAAAAATAGCCTTCCGTATGGCAAGCCGATTGCGGAAGGCAGACAAAGATATTTTGACCCTCTTTGAAGCTTTGGTTGAAGAAATTGGGTCTTATTGACTGAGGGCTTGTTGATTTTAATCCTGTTGACTGAGATCTGGTTGACCAAGGGCTTGTTCATTGAGTTCCTGTTGATTCAGCCATTCTAACAAGTCTCTGTGCCCAT
This sequence comes from uncultured Peptostreptococcaceae bacterium, assembly GCA_964404895.1. Taxonomy (GTDB): domain Bacteria; phylum Bacillota; class Clostridia; order Peptostreptococcales; family Acidaminobacteraceae; genus JBGSUZ01. The sequence continues at coordinate 101,809 of CAYOLV010000003.1, forward strand.
TGTGAGAGTTCTGGATTTCCCAGAGCTCTTTTTTGAGCCTGTGTAAATCTGCAACATGATCCACATCGCCAAAAGTACCCATGACTTCATAGGGTTGCCCTAAGCCTTCAATGCCTTGGATCAAGTGCTGACAGGTATTTGACTGACTGTAGGGAATGCTTAGCCAAAAGTCTTTGCCTAGTTCTTTTGGAGAACCAAAAATATAAAAGCCCCCGTCTGAACAAGGGCCAATTATGCTGATTTCCTTTGAACAGTTGATACTGGTTTCCTTTGAACCATTGATACTGTTTATCATTTTATACAACTCTGGCGCTCCAACTTGAGGACTGTCAGTACCCATGACAAACACATATTCATACTGTTGAAAAAGTTCTCGAGTCACTTGATATAACCGTTCTCCCAAGCTCCCTTCGCCTGTCCATAAACATTGATCTTCCTTCCAGAAAGGATGGTTCACACCCTCTTCTTCTGCCAGTGCCCACCAAATATCCAGTTCTGTCATTTCAGTATGATTAATCGTTTCTGTTTTGCACAATAACTTTAAAGCCTTAAGGTTTTCACGCACCGCAGCGACACTTTTTATATAAAAAGCATTTGCCTGAGTCTCACCAATACTTAGTGCTAGTCTTGTCTTTACTGGGCTCAGTCCAGGTGTTTTTGCAAAAACTGCAATGGCTATTTTCATTTTGGCTCCTTCACTGACCTTTATTGACCTATTTTGACCATTGTTGAATGATTTGTTTGTACCACATATATTGATGTTTGACTGTGGTCTTTAGCCATCCATTATTCTCATATTTTCTTGCGCTGGTGTAGAGCGTAGCGCCTATGGGCAAAATGTTTACCCCTGATTTTCTGGCTTTCCTGACTAAAAGGTGATCTTCTCCATAAGGTGCCTTTTCATCATAGGTGCCAAGGTCTAAAAAGGTCTGTTTTAAGAGGATGAGACCTTGATCACCAAAGGGTAATTTGAAGAATCGGCACCTGAACCTGACGCCCCATTCATTGATTTTCATGGCTTGGCTGCCGTGAATAAACCCCAGTCTGAAGTAATATATTTTTTGATTCCAATCTGATTTATTCAAAAACGCTTGACTGACATCGGCTTTAAAATAAGAATCCGCATGGAGAAACCAAAGTATTTCCCCTGCGGATTGTCTGACTGCTTCGTTCATACATTGAGCTCTGCTGTTACCCGCCACAATTTTTCGGATGGTCACTGGCAAGGACTTTTCTTCATCGTCCAAAAGTGCCCGCTCTAGAGTTTTGGGGTCTCCGCTTGTTAAGAGCCACTCTACTGGATAATAATTTTCAGCTTTCTGAACAAAGTCCGCTAGGCTATCTATAAAACCCTTTGTCAAAATTTCATTTGGTGCCAGAGAAGTGATGATTGAAAGTTTCACGTGCCTTCCTCCCGACCCTTTTTAAACTCCATTTTTTAGGGATTTTTTTTGAACCGTTTTCTGGCAAATAGGCTTTTAAATCAGTTTCGAGAATCCTTTGGGTAATCTGAGCCGCTTTTGCCACCATGTTTTCACATTGTTCATTGTGAACCTTAGAACCCCACTCAATATTTTTAGTGAGGACTCTGCAACAAGTGGACTTGAATGCACTTTGAAATTCTTTTTGTAAATTTTTTACAGCTTCATAAACAAGGGCTTCGGATTCACTTTTATGATTTCTTCCCGCTACAAGTCCTAGTACCATTACGCAAGAAGTCACTGCACCACAGGCGCAACCCGTTTCTCCCATGCCTGAACCAAAACCTGTGGCAATTTTATAAGTACTTGGAGACAAACCTAAGTTATAGACTTCATTAAAAGCCCGCAGTATCGCTTCACTGCAATAAAGGCCGTTGTTGAAATAATCCGTGGCTAAAAGAACCACTGTATTGTCCTCATTGCTGGCTGCTTCTTGAACCTGAATCTCTTCCACTATATCAACGCCCCTTTGCATGAACTGCCATTTCCTGCAGTACAGCCATAACAATGGTTTTTAAAAACAATGTCTCGATCCACTTCATTAAAAGAATGAATATCCCAAAGGGTTCTTTCAGAAGTCACTGGGATAGACAGTGCTTGATTGAAGTCGCAGTCAAAAAGCTTTCCGTCCCAAGCAACCGATACAAGGTCTTTGCACATAATCCGATCTGCGGCCTCTGGGTTAAATTTTTCTGTCAACAAGGTTTCATAAGCTGACAAATTTCCCATTTCCTCCATGCGCTCTTTAAATCGTTTAATAGGCATATTGGTAATGGTCAAAAGTTGATTAAAGACAATCCCGTAGTTCTGGAGCATAAAGGCTTTGTAATCGCCTTCAAGTGCACTCTGAGCTGGCGGCAAGCCCATTCCCGAAGGATTGAAAACCAAGTTTAACTCCAAGCCACTTCCTTTATTTCCATAACCTAATTTATTCAGTATTTGCAAGGCTTCTATACTCTTCTTGTAGACCTTGTCACCCCTTTGGGCGTCTACATTCTTTTCTAAATAACAAGGCATGGAAGCCACGACCTGCACCTGATAGTCAGCTAAAAATTGAGCAGTCTCTTCTTGTCCTTGCTCTAGTAAAACCGTCAGGTTACACCTGTCAATGACCTGATACCCCATTTGACGCACTTTCATGACAAGGTATTTGAAATGAGGGTTAAGCTCTGGCGCTCCCCCTGTAATATCAATAATTTCAATGCCTTTGGTCTTTTGCAAAAGCTCTAAAATGCGGTCAATGGCTTCTTTTTTCATTAAATCGTTTTTGTCTGGTCCCGCCCCTACATGGCAGTGGTTGCAGGCTTGATTGCAGCGATTTCCTAAATTAAGCTGCAGGGTATTAATGTTGTTTCTATATTTTTGAATGCCGTGTGCTTCCAATTGTTTCTCGAAACGGCTTTGGTTTGTGACTATTATAGACATTTTGTTCAGTGCCTCCCGTAAATCATTCTAACGCTTACTATACATATCAAATTTTATCAGAAATTATTATGAAATTTTGTCGTTTTCAGTTTCTGCGACTTTATTTTTATCGTCATAAATGGATTTGATTAACAGCGTCAGAGTTACAACTGCAAACATAATCAGCAAGCCCGTCACAAAAGTTCTTGCACCACCGCCAAGCATTTCCCCTGCGTAAGAGTAAATCAAAGTGGCTGGCAATTGCCCAATCCCTGTGGCGATAAAGAAGGATCGGAAACTCATAGAGGTCAGTCCTCCTGCATAACTGATGATGTCAAATGACATAAATGGCAAAAGTCTCGCTATAATAATGGATTTTGTCCCATACTTTTCAAAAAATTTATCTACCGATTCTAGGGCTTTATTGCCCGTCATTTTCGTCACGGCAGATCTGCCATATAATCTTGCAATCCCAAAGCAAAGAGCTGCCCCAGCCATAGAACTGCACCACGAAAGAATAGCGCCGCCTACCCAACCAAATACCGCTGCGTTGGCAAATGTGATCAAAAATGCAGGTAATGGTGCTGCTACAGATTGGAACATCATGAGGAGGAAGGAAACCACTGCCGCAAGAGGTCCAAATGAGCGAATATATTCTTTTACAGCATCAATATCCATAGAGCTCAATAATTTTGCCATATCGAACATCCATTGTCTCGTTTGAGGAATAATCATGAGAACGACGGCGATAAGGGGTATGCCTGCAATCAAGAGAAGTTTCTTATTTTTATTCATAGCGCCTCCATTTTTTACTGCTTATTAAGCTAACCCTATAACAAATCATATCAGTGTTATAAGGAAGCCTATGAGTGCTGCCGCTGATACTTTTCTAAAATCTAATTTTAATACACCAGTTATATATAAAATCGCTATCCCAATCCCTTGACCCATAAAGGCCGCAAGGCAGACTAAAACCATACTCATATTCTCATACTTTTTAGCGATGGAGAAGCATTTCTCGCCCCAGTTTTTTAGTCTATTATTCAAACATAGCCCCGTCCGAAGGAGTGCCCCTATACCATACGCCATCCAAACAGCGACCAAACTACTGACTACTAAAATAACTTTTGTACTGATGGGGCTAAATAAACCATTACAAGCCTCCATGACCACGCTTTTTTCCATTACCAGACTGAGCATTTGGATTATACGGTTAAGTCCCCCAATTGCCCAAGCCAGGTCACCGTATTGATAATAAGTCATCATTAAGCCTTTAGCACTGCCCGAGGTGGTCATTTCCAGCAATCTATTTACAGAAACAGCAAAACTAGGCAATAATCCGTACAGCAAAACTATCACCAGCAGAAACCCTGCTGATGATAGTTGAATGATTTTATCAATTGTTTGAGTAATCGGTTTTGCCTGATGCTTATTTTTCATACTCATTTCCAGAGCCTGCCCATTCGCTGAATGAACCATTGTAGTTTCTTGCTTTTGTGTAACCCGCCATTCTCATGATCTCTGCAGTGAAACCTGAACGGATACCTACTGTACAATAAGTAATGATTTCGTCTTCAGGTTGAAGGCCTAATGCAGTGAACGTTGCTTGCAAATCTGCAATGCTTTTGATTGTGCCGTCTACATTATAAAGGTCTGAATATTGAAGGTGAATTGCTCCCGGAATTCTGCCAAGCGCTTTTTCGCCTTTGTAGTTCTCACCGTGGTTGCTTTCGCCTTTGTATTCTTCAGGAGATCTTGTATCGATCAATTTAACTTTTCCGAGGCCAGCTTTTACATCTTCTGTTGTTGCGATTCTAGCATTGTCATAGTTTTCAATGACAAATTGAACAGGTGTAATAGTAGGAACTTCTGTGCTGGTTTCCCCTTTAAGTTCTAACCATGCAGGGTATCCGCCATTCATAATCTTAACATTTTCAATCCCTGCAACTTTAAGCATCCAAAGAACACGGCCTTCTTCGCCCAAACCTTTAGGGTCATTATAAACGATGATGTCTTTTGTGCCGTCAATCCCAAATGAACCTAATTTTGCGCCTAATTCATCTTTGCCAAGGACTACACCCCAACCTGTTTCACCTTGTTTAGGTGCCATATTTGAAAGCATTTGCCATGTAATATTGATGGCTCCTGGTACGTGCCCATTTTTATATTCTTTTTCAGCTCTTGCATCTACCACAAGAACATTGGCTAAGTTTTCTTGAAGCGTTACTGCATTTACATATGTACCTGCTGCGCCTTCTTCAATAGCTTTAGTTGCAATCGTTTCCGTTACCGTTGTTGCTTCAGTCCCTGCAGGTTGTGTTGCAGCAGGTTCTGCAGCCTTTTGACATGCGGTTAATCCAAGTGCAAGTACTGCTGTCATCGTCAATACGCTAAGCTTTTTGAAATTCATTTCATTGCCTCCTTAGTCTGATGTCGCAATTAAATAAGTATTTAGTTTTTACTAAAAAAAAGAATTACTTATTCATAATTTTTATAGTACGATTAAAGTATATGAATATTGTTAAAAAATCTCCAATAAATATATTTGATGATTAATCGTTTTCTATAGAATTTTTAAATACTCTAATGTAAATCTGTTATGCTATATTCAAACAAGCCTATATAAGGAGGTCTGTTTATGAAAAAACGTTGGCTCGTTGTCGTCATCGCCGCTTTAATTCTCTTACTCTTATTTGTCAGCAGACAACTTCATTTAACCGATTTAGAATCTGTAAAAGCATTTATCTTATCCTTTGGCGCCTTAGCGCCGCTGATTTATATCATCATGTTTACATTGATACCCTTAACCCTCTTTCCAGACGCAGTTTTGGCAATCGCCTCAGGCACTATTTTCGGAGTCTTCTGGGGAACTGTCTATACCATGATTGGGGCACTGTGCGGTGCCAGCCTTTCCTTCTTCATTGCCCGTTTTTTAGGCCGTGAGTGGGTCATGAAATTGGTTCGTCACAAAGCAGAATGGTTTGATGAGGGTGTTGAAAAACAAGGTTTTTTGATTATTTTGATTATGCGACTGGTTCCTTTAATCCCCTTTGACATCATCAGTTATGGGGCGGGGCTTTCCAAAATTAAATACTCTGATTTTATGATAGGTTCAATACTGGGGATCATCCCTGGTGTGGTCATTTATGTCAACTTAGGTGACAAGGCTTTGGATGTTCATTCTCCAGCATTCATTATTTCAGTTGCACTATTAATCGGACTTTTTAGTCTTTCTTACCTTATTAAAAAGAAATATAGTTTTGCCACCCTTCAAAAAAAACTTATGAAAAGTGAGGAATAATCCATGAATCATCTTGAAGCGATACAAGTACGTGTCTCTCGTAGAAAATATAGCGCCACTCCTATTGATTCTTCAAAAGTCGCTGACATAAAGACACTCATCAGTCAGCTTAATGCAGAATCAGGTCTTCACATGACTTTTGTCGAAGATGGGGCAGAGGCCTTTAATGGACTTACAAAGAGTTACGGTTTATTCAGCGGTGTCCGTTCTGTTATTTTATTAAAAGGGGCTGCAACAGACCCTCATCTCCTTGAAAAATGTGGTTACTATGGGGAGCAAGTCGTTTTGGAAGCCACTCAGTTAGGTCTTGGTACTTGTTGGGTCGCGGGTACTTATGACACAAATTCTCCTCTATTTAAAACAGATGACTCTGAAAAAATGGTCTGCGTTTTAACCATCGGCAATGTTGCATCTGAAAAAAGTTTTGGCGAAAAGCTCATTTCCAAATTGGCTCATCGAAAAACAAAACCAGCAGAAGCCTTCTACGAAGCTGACACAACACCCCCAGACTGGTTCCTGTCTGGCATTTCAGCCGTTCAAAAAGCACCCTCTGCCATGAACACACAAAAATTTCATTTTACTTTGTCCAAGGGGCAGGTTCATGGGCATATTCCAAATACCTACAGTGCGGACATGATTGACCTAGGCATTGCCAAATACCATTTCGAGCTTGCTGCTGAAGGTAAATTTGAGTTGGGAAATGATGCTTTATTGATCAAATAAGCAAATCAATCGCCTAGAGTTATATTGGCATTTTGTAAATTTCAAGTCAAAAGACCTCTCAATTGTTTAGTCCATGTTCAATTTATGTTAAATGCAAGTAAAGTGTATTGTCTTTATTTTAAAATCATATAAATTAAGAATTGTGGGTATAAAAAACAACGATAATAATATGTTTAGGGGCATAAAGGCCCCCAACAGACCATTCGCGTAGCGACTGGCACCAATAACATTTTGTGGGAGGTCCTTGTGCAAGAGTTAATATTTGGTTTAATAGGCGGTACGGCACTGCTGATGTACGGCGTAGAAAAAATGGGTGAAGGCCTAGAAAACGCTGCTGGGAACTTTATGAGAAAGATTTTGTCTGTCCTGACAGGCAACGTTTTTAGCGCATTCTTTGTGGGTATTTTCGCCACTGTATTGGTTCAAAGTTCTACTGCTATTACAGTTTTAACTGTTGGTTTTGTCAACGCAGGTTTAATGAAACTCTCTCAAGCCATTGGTATCATTTATGGTGCTAATATTGGTACGACAGTCACTGCACAGTTGATGGCATTCAGTTTCCACTTTAAGTTAACCGATATTGCCCTTCCAGTACTGGGAATCGGCTTTGCCATTTCTTATTTTTCTAAAAATACAACACTGAAGCACATCGGTGAAGCTATGTTTGGCTTCGGTATGATGTTCCTCGGTTTAAAAATTTTGAACAGCGGCATTCCTTTTATGAAGGATAACGAAACAATGAAATTCTTCTTCGAGACTTATGCCTCAAATCCTTTCGTTGGAGTCTTACTGGGAATGATGGCCACTGCTATGGTTCACAGTTCTAGTGCTACAGTAGGTTTGGTCATGGTACTTGGACAGGCGGGTTTAATTGACATCAACACGGCCATCTATATTATGTTGGGTGATAACATTGGTACTTGTATCACGGCTCAACTCGCCAGTTTAACTGGTAATATCAACGCCCGTCGAACTGCTTGGGCACATACCCTTTACAATACCTTTGGGGTTGTACTGGCTATGTTAATCTTCCCGCTATTTGTCAGCATTGTAGTCGGTTTCACAGCAAAATTCACGCCTGGCGGAGATATCAGCGTACAAATCGCCAACTCTCATACCATCTTCAACGTGATCAGTGCTTTAATCTTCTTACCATTCACCACCCTTTATGTTAAGTTCCTCGAAACCTTTATTAAAGGCAAAACAGATGTATTGGAAACCCGTTTAAACGATTTACTTCTCGGCACGCCAATTGCGGCTTTCAAAGCAACTTTAGAAGAAGTCCTTTACACGATGGATATTACTAAGAAAATGTTCCTCAATGCAGTAGATCCTGTAATTAACAGCAATGAAACTCAGCTTAAATCTTTGGAAACCGATGAAGAACGTGTTAATCGTTCTCAAAAAGATGTTACCAATTACGTTATTCACATTTCCAGAACCGAGTTAAACGACCGTGAATCTGTTCTAATACCAGCGTTTATAAATACCATCAACAACATCGAGCGTATTGGTGATCACTCAGTGGATATCGGTAAATTTGCCTTGGCAAAAATTGAAAAGAACTATGAGTTCAGCGAGCCAACTTATGCTGAATTGAATGTTCTAAAAAACAAGGTCTGTGAACTCTTTGATAACACCATTACCGTGGTTAAAGATTACAATATTGATTTGATTGAAAGAAGTCTTGAAATCGAAAATGAAATTGACGTCTTATGCAAACAGTTCATGACCAACCACAACAAGCGTCTTGAAGATGGAATCTGTCAGATTGAAGGCGGTATACTCTTCGCTGACATCATCAATCACATTGAAAGAATCGCAGATCACCTTTATAAATTGAATTTACTGACAAGAGACAATATGTCCTTGTTGAGTAATTAACAAAAAAACCGAGACAATTCTCGGTTTCAGACCGATGATAAACCTGAAGTTTTCGTAGAAGCTTCAGGTTTATTTGTTTTTGAAGAATTTTAAAAGCGGTGCAGTTTCTAAAATTAAAAACCGCCAGAAGGTACCGACTTTCTTACCTAATGCCGATACCTACAATATACCACTCACAATAATTGTTTAGGAGCAGGTATATTTGGGTAAAAATGAAAGGCCTTGTAAAATCAAAAGAACTATGTGTGGTATCAATTATCAACAAATTTGCTCTTAGTGATTCTGCTAAATACTCAGAGTTGTCCCGCACTGTTTATTGAGCGTTAGGCGCTAATGAAACCTAATACTTAATATTCCACTTCTATTTTTCTTCAGAAGGAGAGAATATTTATGAGAAAACAAAGTAAAAGTCGATTTTTACCACTGCTCTTGATACCAGTATTGGTATTTTTGCTGCCTGCACCAATTCCCAGCTTTGCTGCTCAACCTACAGTAAATCTTGGTACTACTTCTACTTACGCCGTTTTGGCAGGTTCTGGCATCACCAATACGGGTACAACCGTAATCAACGGTGATGCTGGTGGCGATATAGGTAGTTCTCCTACAGGTACGTTTACCGGGCAAGCAAGTGTAACATCAAGCGGAGCAATACATCTTGCAGATGCGGCAGCAGATTTGGCTAAAACGGACTTAATCATTGCCTATGACGATGCAGCAGGCAGACTGCCTGTTACTCGAATCCCAAGCGAATTAGGTGGTACAACCTTGACACCTGGCGTATATGACTCAGCAGATGGAACTTTTCAAATAACAGGTACATTGACATTAGATGCACAAGGTGATCCAGATGGCGTCTTTGTATTTAAGACAGCCTCCACTTTGACAACTGCTTCTAATAGTAATGTGAGTCTCATCAACAGTGCAAGATATTGTCGTACATTCTGGCAAGTAGGTAGCTCTGCAACTTTAGGAACCAACTCTCATTTTGTAGGACATATTTTTGCATTAACCTCTATCACCGCAACTACTGGCGCTACCGTACAAGGTCAACTTTTAGCACGAAACGGTGCAGTCACTTTGGATAACAACACCATTACAAATGGGGTTTGTGCGGTTGTTCCTACCCTTGCAACTTTAAACGTCATTAAACATGTCATTAACGACAATGGCGGTAGCTCTACTGCAGCAAACTTTAACCTTCATGTTAAATCTGGTGGTTTAGATGTTGCTACAAGTCCAGCTGCTGGAGCAGAATCTCCAGGTAAAGCTTACTCCTTGGCTGCTGGAACATATACCCTCAGTGAAGATCCTGTCGCAGGATATATTTCAGTGATTAGTGGCGATAGTGATGCAGGCGGAAATATCACTTTAGTTGCTGGTGACAACAAAACAATTACCATTACAAATAATGACATACCAGTACCAGTACCACCATACACAGGTGGTGGTGGTAATTACTATATCCAACCACCCCTCATTAGTGTAACAAAAATACCAAGTCCGCTTGCTTTAATTTCTGGAACTGGAGAAGTCACTTACACTTACAAAATTACCAATCCTAGTAATGTTGAATTAAGTAACATCAGTATCAAAGATGATAAAATAACCACTATAAACTACATTTCTGGTGACACCAATAGTGATAGTAAATTGCAGTCTAGTGAAACTTGGCTTTATAGGGCTGTTGCTACCCTTAAATCTACTACCACCAATGCAGTAACCGTACAGGGTACTGGAAATGGCATAACCGTCATCGATGTGGCTACTGCCACTGTTGTTGTATCTAATAGCCCTGCAGAAATTGTTTATCCGCCGATTATTAATGTCGTAAAAATTCCAAATCCTCTAGCCCTTATTGCTGGACCAGGTACCGTTGTTTATACGTATACAGTCACCAACCCTGGTGTTGTTCCACTAAGCAATGTCGCCTTAACTGACAACAAAGTGCGTTTGGTGAGTTACGTTTCAGGTGACGTGAACGGCGACAAACTCCTCCAGCCTAGTGAAACATGGGTCTACAAAAGCAAAAGTAAGCTTAATCAAACTGTGACAAATACGGTCACTGCAAAAGGTGAAGCTAATGGCATGACTGCAACTGATATAGCAATAGCAACCGTTATTGTAACTCAGCCAACTATAACACCGCCAACTGTCACCCATACAATTACTGGTGGTACCCTTCCTGCGACCGCAACGCCTTGGTACAATCTCTTATTTGGAGGCGCCTTATTCATGTTGCTAGGAGCCGCAGGTTGGAAAGGTAGTCGAAAGTTATGATTCGTCGAAAAGGAGCTAAGAGAAAAACTTCACTAATGACTTTTTTATCTCTATGTTCTCTCATTCTGGGGGTTTGTTGTGTTTCTTTGGCATTGTTTAACATTGGAATACCCATCGCAGAAGCTATGAACGCTTCTGAACCTCTCTCTGTTGAATCTAGGCAAAACAACATGATTCCTAATCTTTTGGACGCAGTAAGTTTGAACATAGACTCACCTCGTGTCAAGAACTTGCCTGAAAAGAAGCCAACTATATACCCTAAGTCTTTTAAAGAGGGTGACAAAATAGGTCGTTTAGAAATACCTGTTTTGAAGCGAAAATTGACTCTTATTGAAGGGACAAGCAAGGCGTCCTTAAAAAAAGGTGTTGGACATTTTACTCAAAGTGTTATGCCGGGCATATCGGATAACTGCGTGATCTCAGGTCATCGAGATACAGTTTTCAAAGGAATTGGAAAATTGAAAATTGGAGATATCTTGATTTTGGAAACCTCAGAGGGTTCATTCACATACGCCATTTCTGAGACAAAAATTGTCCACCGAGATGACAAAACTGTGATTGTACCTACCGACCATGCTGTTCTAACTTTGACCACGTGTTATCCCTTCAACTTTATTGGTAATGCGCCAGATCGTTATATTATTTCAGCCGATTTAGTCCAATAACTAAAAACTAAAAAAACAAATGAAAAAGGATTGAAGCAAATAGCTTCAATCCTTTTTATATGATTCTAATTTATAAACATCAATTTGCTTAATGTTATTTCCCAATATCCGTTCTATAATGCATCCCTTCAAACTCAACCAACTTCGCCAGTGCATAGGCTCTGTCTCTAGCAATTTCAAAGGTTTCACCTAACGCAGTTGCCGTCATCACACGACCTCCTGCTGTAACTGGCACTTTATTCTCTGACTTAAGCCCTGCCGCAAACAATATCCCTGCATCTGTAAGACCTGAAAAACGTTCTGGAGCTTTGACTTCTATACCAGAGGCATAGTTGTCAGGATAACCGCCAGCTGCCAACACAACGGATACAGCGACTTTGTCTGACCACTTCAAATCCACTTTTGAAAGCTCTTTTCTGGAGAGTTTCACGAAAACTTCCATCAAATCGCTTTCCAGTCTAGCAAGGACCGACTGAGTTTCAGGGTCGCCGAAACGACAATTGTATTCCACAACCTTAGGCCCTTCGTTGGTAATCATAATGCCTATAAAAACAATCCCTCTATAGTCGTAGCCATCGGCTTGAATGCCCTTAAGGGTTGGTTTAACTACTTTTTCAATGGCTTGGTCATACAACTCGCCTACCAAATAACGGCTAGGAGAATAGGTCCCCATGCCCCCTGTATTCGGGCCTTCGTCGTTGTTAAAGGCGCGTTTGTAGTCCTGAGCAGTTTCTAGGGGAATAATGGTGTCGCCGTCTACCAAACAGAGAATGGAAACTTCCACCCCGTCCATAAACTCTTCCAGAACCACTTTGTTGCCTGAGTCCCCAAATTTTTGGTCTAAGAAAATGAGTTTCAAAGCGTCCACCGCTTCCGTCTTGGTATTGGCAATAATAACGCCCTTGCCTGCAGCCAGTCCGTCAGCTTTCACCACCACGGGCAAATGGAAGGCGTTTAGCCCTTCAACTGCTTTTTCGTAGTCGGTGTATGTGGCATAAGCTGCTGTTGGAATGTTATGTCTGACCATAAATTCTTTGGCGAAATCCTTACTGCCTTCTAACTGCGCCCCTCGTTTGTCTGGGCCAATAATTTTAAGTCCTGCCGTTCTAAAAACATCTACAATACCTAAGACAAGAGGTCCTTCTGGCCCAACCACAGTCAGGTCAATTTTTTCAGCCAAAGCAAAGGCTTTAAGTCCTTCCAAATCTTCCACACCGATGTTTACATTTTTACCAATTTTCTCGGTGCCGTAATTTCCCGGCGCAATAAACAGTTCCTGAACCAGCGGACTCATGCGCAGTTTCCAAGCAATGGCATGTTCTCTGGCGCCGTTGCCAATGACTAAAACCTTCATTTTGACCCCTCCTATTATTGAATAAACACCTGCAATCTGCTTAGTGTTTGAAATGTCTCTTATCTGTGAAAATCATAGCGATACCGTGTTTGTTGGCCGCTGCAATGACATCTTTGTCGTTGACTGAACCACCCGGTTGAACAATAGCCGTAATCCCTGCCGCCGCAGCCGCTTCAATAACGTCTGGGAATGGGAAGAAGGCGTCGGAAGCCATAGCGGAACCTTTTACGTTTTTGCCACCTTGTCTCACTGCATTTTCTGCAGCCCAAATTCTGCTGGTTTGACCCGGTGCCACTGCAATGGTTGCATCGTTTTTCGCAAGGACAATGGCGTTGGACTTCACGTGTTTCACAATTTTCCAGCCGAACATCAAATCTGCAATTTCACTGTCTGTCGGAATTCTGTCCGTTACTACTCTATATGGGACTTCCCCTTTGTGGTCGGCGTCTTGAATTAAAAGACCACCCTCAATTTTCTTCACATCAATGCTGTCTTCGAAAGCTTTATGAGTTGGAATGGTCAATAATCTAATATTTTTCTTGCGGGTTAAAACTTCTAAAGCTTCTTCTGTATAGCTTGGTGCCGCAATAATTTCAAGGAAAGTTTGGCTCATTTTATCTGCTGTTTCTTTGTCAATTTCTCTGTTCACCGCTACAATCCCACCGTAAATAGAGGTTGGGTCTGCATCGTGAGCCAATTGGTAAGCCGTGGCTACATCGTGTCCTACTGCCGCGCCACAAGGGTTGGTGTGTTTGACAGCAATGGCCGCAGGCTGATCAAATTCTCTGACCATTTGCACTGCAGAAGATAAATCGTTTAAGTTGTTGAAAGAAAGCTCTTTGCCGTGAAGTTGCTTAAAGGCAGACATAGAAGCTTCAGACATAATAGCGTCCTTTAAGAACCAAGCTTTTTGATGAGGGTTTTCGCCGTAACGCAGGCTTTGTTGAAGCTCATATGTCAATGTTACAGTTTTTCCAGGCTCAGTTCTGCCTGTATGCTTTTGAAGGTAAGCAGCAATTAAAGCGTCGTAATGAGAAGTGTGTTCAAAGACTTTAAGCGCTAACAAAGCACGTTTTTCAACATCGTAATGTTCCCCTGCCTCCATGGACTCCAAAATGCCTTCGTAGTCCGACGGGTCACACACGACAATCACGTCTTCGTAGTTTTTCGCCGCAGAGCGGAGCATGCTTGGCCCGCCTATATCTATGTTTTCAATAATTTCTTCGTGGGTTGAGCCTTCTCTTTCAAGGGTTGCTTTGAAGGGGTAAAGGTTGACCACTACCATGTCGATCATGTCAATGCCCAGCTGATCCGCTTGGTTCATATGGCTTTCAAGACTTCTTCTGGCTAAAAGACCGCCGTGCACTTTAGGGTGAAGGGTTTTCACGCGGCCATCCATACATTCTGGGAAGCCTGTCACTTCTGAAATATCTGTGGTTTTAACGCCGTTTTCGTTGAGTGTTTTAGAGGTTCCACCAGTTGAGATGATTCTCCATCCTAGGCCTGTCAACCTCTTTGCTAAATCTACAACGCCGGTTTTATCGCTTACGCTGATGAGTGCGCTCTTCATGTTTTAGCCCTACCTTTCTTTATTTAAAAAATCTCGTTTTTATTCAATACGTCTCGAACCACTTGTTTCAAATTTTCGTGTTCAAGTTCGTGAATTCTTGCCGCTAAAGTTTCCACTGTATCTTCTGGAAAAACGGGAATCTTCTTTTGTAAGATGATTTCGCCCGTATCAATGCCCCCATCTACAAAATGGATGGTGATGCCGCTTTCTGTCTCGTTATTTTCAAGGACTGCTTTATGAACGCGGTCGCCGTAATAACCTTTGCCACAATAAGCAGGAATCAGCGCTGGGTGTAAGTTGATGATTTTTTTCGGGAAGGCGTCTACCAAACTTTGGTCGAGGATGCTCAAATAACCCGCCAGAACAATCAACTCAATATCCAACTCTGTCAATTTATCTACTAATTCTTTGTTAATTTTCTCTTTTTGACTGGCATCCATTTGTCTAAGCATTTTTCTGTCATGGATATGCACGGGGATGCGAGCTGCTTCCGCCCGTTTAATGGCATAACAGTCTGGATTGTCTGTAACAACGATGGAAACAGTGGCGAGAAGCTCGCCACTGTCACACGCATTCATAAGAGCCTGCAAGTTCGTACCGCTGCCTGAAACAAAGACCGCAATATTGCTAAGGTGTGTGGTGTTCGCCCACCCTATGTCTTCTCTGTTCGCAGAATTCATCATACGACAACCTGCCCTTCACTATTTATTTGACCAATCACTTGACCCTTGAATCCTTTAGCTTTAAGGGCTTCTAAAGCCGTATCTGCATCTGCAGGTCTGACCACAACCATAAAGCCCATGCCCATGTTGAAAGTGCCGAACATTTCTTCTTTAGAGAGGCCAGTTTCCTTTTGAAGGTATTTAACCACGGCAGGAACTTCCCATTTAGAATCGTCGAAAGTTACGCCCATCCCCATGCCCTTTGGCAACATTCTAGGAACGTTTTCGTAGAAGCCGCCCCCAGTAATATGGCACATGCCTAAAACTTCTACTTTTTCTTTAAGAGCCGCTACTTCGCGAACGTATATTTTAGTCGGTCTGATGAGGGCGTCTCCAAGACTTTCTCCCAGTTCTGGAAGAACTTCTGCAAGTTTAGCTTTCATCTCAGCTTCCGCATTGTCTCCCGTTTGGTTGAAGAAAGTTTTTCTGACTAACGAATAGCCATTAGAATGGAAGCCTGTGGATGGAAGGCCAATGACCACATCGCCTACGCTGATTTTTAAACCGTCAATTAAGTCTTCTTTTTCAACGACACCCACAGCAAAACCTGCCATGTCGTATTCTCCTTCTGGATAGAAGCCAGGCATTTCAGCTGTTTCTCCACCGAGAAGGGCCATACCTGATTCTAAACAACCTTCTGAAACCCCTTTGACCAACATTGCTGCTTTTTCAGCTTCTAATCTGCCAGTGGCAATGTAGTCTAGGAAGAATAAAGGCTCTGCCCCTTGACAGAGAATATCGTTGACACACATAGCCACCAAGTCGATGCCTACGGTGTCATGCTGATCCATTAAGAAGGCAACTTTCAGCTTTGTGCCGACCCCATCTGTGCCTGAACACAGGACTGGGTCTTTATATTGTCCAAGTCTCATCATCCCCGAGAAATTCCCAAGTCCGCCGATGACTTTATCGTTGTGAGTTCTGTTGACAAAGTGCTTCATCATTTCAACGGCTTTGTAACCCTCTTCCACGTTGACGCCGCTTTGTTTGTATGCTTCTCTGCTGTGGCTGCTCATAAGATCCTCCCTTAATTGCTTTAAATAGGTGTTCCTGATTGTTATACAATAGGTTTCCTATTGCTTTTCAAATAGGTATTTGCCAGTGCCTGCTGGAACATCCATTGGATAGTCCCCGTCGAAACAGGCTGTACATAATTGGTTCTTAGGGCAACCAATGCTTTCAGCCAAACCTTCAATGGTCACGTAAGCCAAGCTGTCCGTTCCAATGAATTCGCTGATTTTCTCAATGCTCATGGTAGCGCCAATGAGTTCCGCTGGGGATGAAGTATCGATCCCAAAGAAGCAAGAATGTTTGACAGGAGGCGACGTAATTCTCATGTGTACCTCTTTTGCCCCCGCTCTTTTGAGCATGTCTACAATCTTCTTGCTGGTAGTGCCTCTGACGATGGAGTCATCTATTAAAATAATGCTCTTGCCTTTGACGTTCTCTCTGAGGACGTTGAGTTTCAGGGCAACAGATAATTCTCTAAGCTTCTGATCAGGCTGAATGAAAGTTCTGCCCAGATATTTATTTTTAATCAGGCCAATGCCTAGTGGAATACCACTTTCTTCTGAATAGCCGATAGCTCCTGCTGTCCCTGAATCTGGAACCGCCATGACCATGTCCGCTTCTACTGGGTGTTGCTGTGCCAAAATACGTCCGCAATTTTTACGGGTCATGTAGACGTTAATGCCGTCTATGTCTGAGTCTGGTCTTGCAAAGTAGACGTATTCAAAACTGCAAACCGCTCTTCTCTTACCTTCTGCAAATTTGAAAGAGTTGATGCCAGTTTCGTCAATAATGACAATTTCTCCCGGTTCAATGTCTCTGACGAAAGTTGCGCCGAGCACATCTAGGGCACAAGTTTCAGAAGCCAGCACGTGACCGCCATCGCTTAAACGACCTAGGGTTAAAGGTCTAAGACCATGAGCGTCTCTTACCCCGATGAGCTTGTCTTCCGACAAAATAACCAAGGCGAAAGAGCCTTTTAATTTCTTCAATGAACGGATGAGGCTGAGTTCCAAACCTTCTTTGTAGTTCTTGGCAATGAGGGCCGCAATAGCTTCACTGTCGATAGAAGTTTGGAAAATAGCGCCGCCCTCTTCTAACTCGTCCCGAATGGCACTGGCGTTGACCAAGTTGCCGTTATGAGCAAGGGCAATGGAGCCGCCTTTATGCTTGACCACAAGGGGCTGTGCGTTGGTCACGTGGGAGTCTCCAGTCGTGGAATAACGGACATGGCCGATGGCAATTTTGCCTTTCAGTTGTTCCAATTTATCGTCTGAGAAAACTTCTTGAACCAAACCCATATCTTTGTAATATTTCACGCCTGAGTCATTCTTAACAGCAATCCCAGCACTTTCTTGCCCTCTGTGTTGAAGAGCTACAAGGCCGTAGCAAGCCATATAGGCAATACGGTCTTGGTCGTGGCTGTAAAGACCGATAACGCCACATTCCTCTTCCATTTTATCTGTGCCAAGTGCCCCTTCAAAAGGGTCAAAGCCCATTTCATTACTATTTATCATTGGCGCCTCCACCTAAACGACTGAGGATTTCTTGGTAAGCCTCTTCGATATTGCCAAGGTTTCTTCTGAATCTGTCTTTATCTAATTTTTCGTTTGTTTTTGCATCCCAAAGTCTGCAAGTGTCTGGCGAAATTTCGTCTGCCAAAATAACTTCTCCTTTGTGAACCCCAAATTCCAACTTGAAGTCGATGAGGCGAATGCCTTTATCCATAAAGAGTGCTGTTAAAATGTCGTTGATTTTAAGAGAGTAGTCTCTAATCACAGCCACTTGCTCAGGTGTGGCAAGGTTCATGATTTCGATGTGGTCTTCGTTGATCATTGGATCCCCAAGGTCATCGTTTTTATAGCAGAATTCGATAATCGTTTTTGAAAGAGCGGTGCCTTCCTCGAGGCCCAATCGCTTAGAAAGTGAACCTGCTGCCACGTTTCTCACGAGCACTTCAAGAGGTAAAATTGTAACCGCTTTGACGAGGGTCTCTCTGTCGTTGAGTTTTTCGACAAAGTGAGTTGGAATCCCTTTTTCCATAAGGATTTTATAAAGGCTTTCGCTGATGGCGTTGTTCATGACCCCTTTTTGTTCAATAGTGCCCTTCTTTTCGCCGTTGAAAGCAGTGGCATCATCTTTGAACTCCATAATGTAAAGGTCTTGATCTTCTGTGCTGTACACTCTTTTTGCTTTACCTTCATATAACATCGTCACTTTATTCATTATAATACCCTCCCAAAAGTTTGATCTTTTTCTAACACGTCGTCATGCATTTTTTTTCTATAGTCTTTTAATTGTTTGCTGATTTCTGGATACTTGATGCTTAAGATGTGGAGTGCCAAAAGTCCTGCGTTCTCTGCGCCATTAACTGCTACTGTGGCTACTGGAATACCTGCAGGCATTTGCACGATGGCAAGGAGTGCGTCTAAACCGTCCATAACGCCGCCTTTAATTGGAAGTCCAATGACCGGCAAAGTGGTGAAAGAAGCAATAACCCCCGGTAAATGAGCTGCCTTGCCTGCTGCACCGATGATGACTTCAAAACCATTTTCTTCAGCGCTGCTGACCAATTCTTTAACTTCCATGGGTGTGCGGTGGGCTGAGAGGATTCTCATTTCAACAGCTACACCAAATTGTTTCAAAATGACTTCTGCCTTTGATACGATCTCGAAGTCCGAATGACTTCCCATGATGATTGCAACTTTCATGAATACCCTCCCAATAATACGAACATTTATGTTTTAATTTTGTATGATATTTCGTGTTTATCTTGTCTCTATCTTACCAATTCCTCAGTCTGACTTCAACCTCTTTTATAGGAAATTTATATTTACTTTTTATAATAATTGACCCCTGCATTGATGATGCCCATGTCGAAGTTTCCAGGAATGTTTTTATAGTTGTATTGACCTATCCGCTCAGCATGTCCCATTTTGCCGAAGATTCTGCCGTCTGGGCTGGTAATGCCTTCAATGTCATACATAGAGCCATTTAAATTGCTTCCAGCCGTATACTGGGTAGCCAATTGACCCTTTGCCTTTAACTGCTCATACCATGTTTCGTTACAGACAAATCTGCCTTCGCCGTGAGACATTGGGACTTGATAAGCCTTGCCCACTACAGTGTTTTTCAACCAAGGCGATGTATTTTCCACAGTTGAAATGCTGACAATTTTGGAAATATGCTTGCCGCAAGTGTTGTAAGTCAAGGTTGGAGCGTCTTCTTCCAATGTTCGGATTTCCCCATAAGTGACTAAGCCCAGTTTCACAAGAGCTTGGAACCCGTTACAGATCCCAATCATGAGACCGTCACGCTCTTTTAAGAGTTTCATGACTTCCGCCGCCAATTCAGGGTTTCTGAACACACTGCAGATAAATTTAGCTGAACCGTCTGGTTCGTCTCCTCCGCTGAAACCGCCTGGCAGCGCAATGATTTGAGATTCTTTCACCGCTTTAATATAAGTTTCAATACTTCTTTCAATGTCGGAAGCCGTCTTGTTTCTAAAGATTTCTACTTTAGCCTCTGCCCCTGCCCATTCAAAAGCACGTCTAGTGTCTTCTTCACAGTTAGTTCCCGGGAAGGCTGGAATGAAGACCTTCGGTTTTGCCCCAGTGTGAATGGCAATGGTGCTGGCTTTTGAGCCAAGATCCGGCGTTGTCAGGTCGTAAGTGCCTACAGCACCACAAACCAATTCTTTCTCGTCTTGAGATTTCACTCTTGGGAAGATTTCAGCCAGTGGCTTTTCCCATTCTTTTTCTATGCTGGCAAGGTCGATGACTTCGTTTTCATGTTCGATGGTCCAGTTTGCTGTGGTTTGAGCTATTTTAACAAACTGTCCCAGTTTTTCCATTTCGTTTAGAATCGCTGCAACCTCAGCCTTTTGAGCATTCACGCTGAACACAATCGCCCCACTTCTTTCTTGAAGCAGGTTTTCAGCCCCTAGCGTTTTCACCCCGATTTGGTTCCCTAAGCTCATTTTAATGAAAGCGCCAAGAATACCGCCTTGTTCAAGAGCCATGGCTCCGTCTACTGCACTTAACTCAATGAGCTTGCCGTAGTTGCCATAAGCCGACTTAAGTGCTGACAAATTTGGAAGTCCGAAACTGTCTTTGACGAGGTCTAATAGGTAAATGTCTTGTCCTGCGCTTTTAAACTCAGGAGAAACCACCTTTTCTGACTCTGCCACTGTCGCGGCAAAGGCGATCAGTGTTGGGGGTACGGTTTTATCTTTAAAAGTACCTGACATGGAGTCTTTTCCACCAATAGCGCAAAGTTCCAAGCCTTTAAGGGCATAGGCACTGCCTAGAAGGGCTTTGTAAGGCTTGCCCCACTTTTCTGGGTCGTCTCCCAATTTCTCAAAGTACTCTTGCATAGAGAACTTCACTTTTTCAAGGTCGCCCCCTACGGTAACTACTTTTGTAAGGGCTTCTATCGTCGCCTTTGCACCGCCCACAAATGGGTCAAGGGCTAATTCATAAGGGTCAAATCCTGCCGCCATAACCGTTGCCGTTGTCACATTTTTGCCGTATGAAGGAATTCTGCAAACCATGGCTTGGGTTGGGGTCTTTTGTCTTCTACCGCCGAAAGGCATGTGGACTGATAAAGCGCCGACGCTGTTGTCGAACATTTCTACCAAACCTTCTTGAGAACAGAAGTTTAGGTCTTTTGCCAATTCCAATGCCGCCGCGGATAAATTGCCACTTGCAGCCCCAATACAGTCTGTAGTCGCATTGCTGTCAGCAGACTTTTTGCATTTTTCTGTTGAAGGTGCTTCTGCGGAAACCACAACTGCTTGTTCACGCTTTGCACCGTGGGTTTCAATAAAATCTCTGCTGAGGTTTAAAATCACTTCGTCCTTCCAAACCATAGTCAAGTAGCCGTTGTCTGTGACTTCTGCCACTTGGTAGGCTTCAAGGTTTTCAGAAGCAGCCAGTTCAATGACCTTAGCCGCATCTTTAGGCGCTACCACCACCGCCATACGTTCTTGGCTCTCAGAGATGGCAAGTTCTGTGCCGTCTAAACCTTCGTATTTCGTTCTAACGGCATCTAAGTTGATTTTAAGGCTGTCCGCCAATTCCCCAACTGCTACAGACACGCCGCCTGCACCGAAATCGTTGGATTTTTTAATCAGCGCCGCAAAGTCTGCTCTGCTGTAAAGTCTTTGGAGTTTCCGCTCTTCTGGGGCGTTACCTCTTTGGACTTCTGAGGCACAAGTTACAAGTGAAGCTTCGTCGTGTTCCTTAGAAGAACCCGTCGCACCGCCGCAACCATCTATGCCAGTTTTACCGCCTATCAATAGAATGACATCCCCTGAAAGAGGGCTTTCTCTTCTGACTTGCTCTTTAGGAACTGCCCCAACTACTGCGCCAACTTCCATTCTCTTTGCAAGGAAGCCTTCGTGGTAGTATTCTCTGACAAAGCCTGTAGAGAGGCCAATTTGGTTCCCGTAACTGCTGAAGCCTTTTGCCGCATTTCTAGTGATGACGCGCTGTGGCAATTTCCCAGCCAATGTATTTTCAAGTGAGGCTCTTGGATCAGCCGCCCCTGTAATTCTCATGCCTTGATAAACCAAGGCTCTGCCTGAAAGCGGGTCACGGATTGAACCCCCAAGACAAGTTGCCGCACCGCCGAATGGTTCAATTTCAGTCGGGTGGTTGTGGGTTTCATTCTTAAACAAAATCCAGTAAGGAGCTTTTGTGCCGTCTTCAAAAGTCACTTCTGTTTCAAAGGTTGCCGCATTGATTTCTTCAGACTCCAATACGTCAGAAAGTTTCCCTTGCTTCTTTAAGTATTTGGCGTTGATTGTGGCTAAATCCATTAAGGTTACGGCTCTGGTCTTGGCTCTTTCTCCGTAAACGAACTCACGCATTTCGTGGTACTGCGCCTGAGCGTCTTTGAGGAGGTTGGCGTAAGAACCCTCTGCCCCTTCAAAGGCAACATTCGTCAGCTCAGTAGTAAACGTGGTGTGTCGGCAGTGATCCGACCAGTAAGTATCTAAAACTTTGATTTCTGTATGGCTAGGGTTTCTTTTTTCAGATTGGAAGTAGGCTTGAACGGTTTTAAGGTCACCCAGGTTCATGGCGAGACCTTCTGTTTGGATGAAGGCTTCCAGCTCGGCATCGTTCATTTCCATAAATGTATGGTGAATTTTAATAGGTTCTGGTGTAGGCAGGACAACCGCTGTAGAGAGAGGTGCTTCTTTAGGGATTTCAAGGGCTTCTACTGGATTGATGAGAAACTTCTTGATTTGAGAATATTCGGTTTCAGAAGGTTTGCCTTTAAGGACCACTACTTTAAAGCTTTGAAGTCCTAAGGTTTCGTCTCCCAGTCCTAAAATGGCAATACATTGTTTTGCCGAATCGGCTCTTTGGTCATATTGACCTGGAAGCAATTTATAGTAAATGGCAGTTTCGTCGCTTTCCAATTTAATGGTTTTTGAAACCAAGTCTGCGTTAGGTTCTGAGAACACACAGGTGATGGCTGTTTCAATTTCAGATTCAGTCAAGCCTTCTACATCGTAGCCATTGTAAACCGTTACTGCGTCTAAGCTGTGTATTTGCAAGAATTCTCTAAACTGCTTGAGAAGGGCTGGGCCTTCCACGTCAAGCATTGGGTTTTTCGTCACTAAAATTCTATTAACCATCATCACGACCTCCATCATTAAGTGAAATTCTACTATTATTCTAGCACCCTATGGATTATAATAAAAATTAATCATTCTAATCGTATTAATAAGGAGAGCTTATCAATGAATATTCAATATGAGTGGTATAAAGTCTTTTACAGTGCCGCCAAAAATTCGAATTATACAAAAGCAGCCTCTGAACTCTTCGTTACCCAATCTGCAGTCAGTCAAACGATTCACCAGCTTGAAAGTGCTTTGTCGGTCAAACTCTTTTATAAGGAAGGCAGACGCATCCGGTTGACCAAAGAGGGTCAAGCCCTTTACGAACACGTGGCGCCAGCCATTCAACTTTTAGACAAAGGCGCTCAGGTCATTGGAGATATGAACAGTCTTACTCAGGGCAGTATTCGCCTTGGGGCCAGTGACACCATCAGTCGCTTTCTACTTTTACCCTATATTAAGGCCTTTCACGAACAATACTCTCAAATAAGTATCACCATCAACAATAGACCTTCGCCGATTTCTTCTGAAATGGTTCAAAAAGGGGAGATTGACTTTGCCGTGGTCAATTACGAATCCACCCTTGAAACCCAGCGCCTAGCCGTGTTCCCGCTGACAGAAACGGAAAATGTCTTTGTTGCCACAGATGCATTTCTCGCCTCTGCAGGTTTAAAAAAGGATAAAATTTCTTTGAAAAAACTCAGCGCCTGTACCCTCATTACTTTAGAAAGCAAATCCACCACCAGACGTCTTTTAGACCGCTTTTTACAGGACAAGAAAGTTAAATGGGTACCCGAATTTGAAGGGGGCAGCGTAGATTTGATTTTAGAGATGGCCTCAATGGGGATTGGGGTGGGTTTTGTGCCCAAAATGGCTCTGAGTAAGTGGACAGACCCTGACCTTAAAATACTCAATCTTTCTGAATCCATTCCCAAGACATCTGTCTGTATTGTGAAACATGCTCACATGCCTTTAACATCGGCAGCACAAACGGCTTTTGAAGCTTTGCAAGGGTATTTTGAACGTGGGTAAGTCTCTGAAATCTTACCTATTACGCCTTCATAATCCAATTGAACTAAAAAAGCACCCTCCATTCTGCATCAAATGTGAGGGTGCTTCTATTTCTCTCTATGTTCCTCTTTGAAATTTTCCTTCAAAATGCCTTCAACCTTGTTTCTCCCTAAATTTTTGGCACGATAGAGCGCTTGATCCATTCTTTTATATAAATCTTCAAAGGTATCATCCTCTTCAAAGGTTGTCACCCCAAAGCTGCCTGTGATAGCTCCAAAATGAGGCTGGGGAGTCGCGGCGAGACTTCCTCTGAGTTTTTCAGCCAATTGCATTGCACCCTCGTAATCTGTTTGAGGCGCAATTATCAAAAACTCTTCGCCACCCCAACGAATTAGAGCATCCGTTACCCTTATATTACAATCGAAGACATCGGCTGAGGTCTTAAGAACCATATCCCCCACGTCATGACCAAAGGTATCATTAATTCCTTTAAAATAGTCTAAGTCGATGAGGATTAAACTCAAAGGGGTTTTATATCGGTTGGCAGCTGCAATTTCCAGTTCAATCTTATGGTCAAAATAAGTTCTGTTAAAAGATCCCGTCAAAGAATCGATAGTTGCCAGTTCTTTTAAATGTTCTAGTGCATTTATCAATCTGATTGTCTTTGCGCTGAGTTCATTTTCACTGGCATTAATATAGCGTTGGTTCATTCCGACAATGACCATCATCGAAAATAAGCAGCTGTAAAGAGACACAAATCGAGAACCCTTGACAAACTCCCGTGGCGCGTAGTACGAAAGATCCGCGCCAAGTGTTCCGTAGTTGTCCATCCAATAGAATGCAACTATATTCAATGCCGAGGTGACCACAATCCAAAAAATATTTTTAGGCTTAAACGTCAGAATCGGAAAGAGTGTGAACATGAGAAAAAAATAATGATTGCCTCCCCGATCTCCTAGAAAAAGAACCAAAGGCACGAATAACGTAATTGTGAAGCTGATGTTCAGTATAACCGCACTGGCTAAATGCTTATTTTTACCGTTGAGAACTGCCGATACAATAAACAAGGGTATAAACAATGTTACTGAAATCAGCACAGGCATAAATACCTCTGCATTAATACCATAATACATCAACGCAAAAATTAGAAAACCAGGGATTCCTAAGATAGCTCCTAAATTAACTAACCGAATCATACGCTTTTCTACCACGGTTAATTCCTCGGTCACCCCTCTATTGATGTACTGAATCCCCCACTTTTTTATTTTTTCCGAAAACGTAATATCCACCTGAGGATTTCTTTTCATAGATACCTCCTAGAACGCAACTCCATATTATATGAAATAAGCGGATGAACCGCCTTAAGGCTCAGCTCATTCATACCCCTATAGACAAAAAAATCTCTTAGGCTTTTGAATTCCTAAGAGATTCTGATAATTCATATTCTCATTGGTTAAAAAACATTTTTAAAATTAGTGACATCCGCCGCCGCAACCGCTGCAACCTGATTCCACTTGATTGACAGGAGATACAAAGTAGCCGTTTCCAACAAACTCAACGTTGATTTCGCCTAATTCTTCGTAAAGACCTTTGTCCATAATGAATTTAACTTCATTGGATTCATCTGTTAAATCTGTCTCTTTAATATCGTCTAAAGCGAGACCTAATGATGGGCCGCTGCAACCGTGGCCGGCAACAAAAATTCTAACGCTAGCAGGACGATCTGCTTGAGCTTCAAGGATTTTTTTGATTTCATCTATTGTTTCTGGGTTGATTTGTACTTTCATTTGAATTGCCTCCAATTCTCAACTTGTAATGATTACAATTAACAATTTCATTATAGCACAGTCTCTGCAAAAAGAAACCCCATGAATCATAACAATTCATAGGGTTTCTATAAAAATTATTAGTTTGATTATTCGCCACAACTGCTACAGCTGCTACAATCACTTTGAGCTTGATCCACTGGTGCTACATAGTAGCCATTTCCAACGAATTCAACCTTAATGTCTCCCATATTGCCGTGTAACTCTTTTTCCATAACAAAAGCTAAACCTTCAACTTCTGTTTGTACGTCTCCATCCTTTAGCTCATCCAGAGCTAATCCTAAAGATGGACCGCCTCAGCCATAGCCTGCAACAAAAATTCTAACGAATTTAGGTCGGTCTGGCTGTGTATCAAGAACTTTCTTTATTTCATCTATTGTTGCCGAATTTGAAATAACGTTCATGCTAGTACCTCCTTATTTATCATCAATATTTTTAATAGATAATCGTTTTCAATAAACTTTTTCTATTAAACTTATTATACCCCATAAACACAAAAAAACAATCTAAAGCGTTACCGCCAAAGATTGTTTTTGTTTAACAAAGTTCAACTTATTCGTTTTCAACCAAAAGATTTGCATCGGTAATGAACTGATCCACCTTGCCTGTATCCATTAAGCCTTGAAGGGTTTTGTTCACCGCTTCAACAAGCTCTGGGCTGTCCTTTGGCATTGCAATGGCAACGCCGCCTTCAGAACCTAAGTCCATGCCATTTAATACTAAGTCAGGGTTGTTCTTTGCATAAGATTTGGCAACCGTGTCTGCCATTAAGATCCCATCAATTTTGCCCGTTTTAAGTTCCATAATCAAATCAGGAATTTTACCGATGGCTTTCACTTCTGAACCTGTAAATTGCTCAGTTGCAATTTGCTCTTGAAGAGTACCTTTTTGAACACCCACAACTTTGCCTTTAAATGCTTCTAAAGTGTTAAGGGCGTCCTTCTGGTCTGCAGCTACCAATACCGTTTGATGAGCATCATAGTAAACAACGGAGAAATCTACACTCTTCTTACGCTCTTCTGTTGGGTTCATGCCTGCTACAATAAAATCGATTTTTCCACCCATGAGGGCTGGGAGAAGTCCTTCAAACTTCATATCTACAATTTCAAGTTCAACACCGAGGCTGGTAGCCACTTCTTTGGCAATTTCTATATCAAAACCGACAATCGTATCTTGACCATCAATGGTTTTGTGGAATTCATAAGGCGGATAATCTGCAGAAGTCCCCAATACGATCTTCCCTTTTTCCTTAATTTTAGCCAACTGGTCAGTTGAGGCCGCCGCAGGTGTTTCCGTTGCCGCTGGCTTTGCAGCAGTTTCAGTGGTTTTTCCACTACAACCCGTAGCTGCAACTGTAATTGCAATTATGCAAGTGACCGCCGCTATACTCTTCATCCATTTCTTCAAACCTTTACCACTCTTTAATTGCTTTGTCATATATTCACCTTGGAGTCCAATAAACTCCTATCCTTTCGTATTTTGTTTAAAATCCTGAATCATTTTCATAACTTCCTGCACCGCGGTGGAACCAGGACTAAGTTTTCGGTTCACACTGGCCATAGGGTCAATAGCATGGTAGAGGGCTTCTGTTAGTACAAGATCCGTTTCAAGACAACTTTTGAGAATGTTTTCATAGGCTTCAAGACCAATGTCCCCGAGAGTAACACCTGCCCCCTCTGCCCATTTAACGCTTTTCCCCGCAACTTCATGAGCGGTTCTAAAGGGAACGCCTAGACCTACCAAGTAGTCAGCTAAGTCTGTGGCGTTGAGGTAACCCTCCTCAATGGCTTTGTACATTTTTTCTGTGTTGAAAGTTGCAGTTGCCATCATTCTGACCATAATCTCAAGTGCCATGGAAAGTTGCTCCGCTGTGTCGATGACAGGGATTTTATCTTCTTGCATGTCCTTGTTATACGCCAGTGGCAATGCTTTTAAAGTGGTCAATAAATTCATTAGGTTGCCGTAGACTCTCCCGGTTTTGCCCCTGATCAGTTCTGCCATATCTGGATTTCTCTTCTGAGGCATAATGCTGCTGCCTGTACAGTAAGCATCTGCTAATCGGATAAATCCAAACTCCGAACTGGACCACAAAATCAATTCTTCTGCCAGTCGGGACAAATGCATTTGTATCAAAGCCCCTGAGCTTAAAAATTCTACCGCAAAATCTCTGTCACTGACAGCGTCCATTGCGTGAGGGACTAGACTTTCAAAGCCCAGGGTTGCTCTGATAAACTCACGATCGCTTGCATAGGGCAGTCCTGCTAAAGCACCTGCTCCAAGAGGCATCTGACTGATTCTGTGATACTGTTCTTCCAGTCTTTGAAGGTCTCTTGAGAACATTTGAACATAGGTCAGGAGGTGAAAACCCAGCGTGATGGGTTGCGCCCTTTGTAAATGGGTGTACCCGGGCATCAGATCTCCTGCGTGTATTTCCGCTTTTTCTAGCAGAACCCCTTGCAGATCCTTTATGAGCTGACTGAGTGCTTTATTTTGTTTCATGGTATAAAGTCTGAAATCTAAAGCGACTTGATCGTTTCGGCTCCTTGCGGTATGAAGCTTTTTAGCCGTATCTCCAATGAGCTGTGTCAATTGGTATTCCACATTCATGTGAATATCTTCTTGTTCTTCAGAGAACAAATCTGGATTTTCCAGAAACATCAGCTCTACTTTTTTCAGTCCCGTTTCGATGGTCGCCTGCTCCTCATCCGTCAAAACGCCGATTTTCCCAAGCATTTTACTGTGAGCGATGGAGCCTTCAATATCTTCTTTCAAGAACACTTTGTCTACCTGAATGGAGGCGTTGAATTTTTCAGCCAAGGGGTCTGTTTTGCCATCAAACCTACCGCCCCATAATTTGCCCCCACTCATTAGCAGCCCGCTTTGCCGCCAACTGCTTTGGCTTCTTCAGCTTCAAGGTTTTGCTTCATCATGGCTCTGAGGGTCAGTGGTAAGGTAAAGAGTTGAATGAACCCTGCCGCGTCTTTTTGGTTGTAGACTTCATCTTCTCCGAAAGTGACGTAAGCTTCACTATATAAAGAATAAGGTGATTGGCTGCTAATACTGGTACAGCTGCCTTTGTATAGTTTAATTGCCACATCTCCCGTGACCACTTCGTTGATTTTTTCTGCAAAGATGTCCATAGCCTCTCTAAGAGGAGTCATCCAAAGTCCGTCGTAGACTAACTCTGCATATTTTAAAGAGACTTGCTTTTTAAAGGCGAGGGTTTGTCTGTCTAGAGTAAGTTTTTCAAGGGCTTTGTGGCCTTCATATAAAATAGTGCCCCCCGGTGTTTCATAAACGCCTCTGGACTTCATGCCCACCAATCTGTTTTCAACAATGTCGATGATTCCTACGCCATGAGCGCCGCCGATTTCATTGAGTTTTTTAATGAGGGCAACTGGTTCTAAAATCTGCCCATTCACGGCTACCGGAATACCCTTTTCAAAACTCAAGGTGAGAATTTCAGGAGTTTCTGGGGTTTGCTCAGGTGCATTACACCATTTGTAAACGCCAGGTTCATGTGCATTCCACGGATCTTCTAAGTTGCCCCCTTCATGGCTGATATGCCAAAGGTTTTCGTCTCTGCTGTAAATGTCTTTCTTAGTGACAGGTATTGGAATGTTATGCTTCACCGCATAATCGATACAATCTTCTCTGGATTTTAAATCCCACTCTCTCCATGGGGCAATGACCTTGATTTGTGGAGCCAAGGCTTTGATCCCTGCTTCAAATCTGACTTGGTCATTTCCTTTGCCTGTAGCGCCGTGAGCAATGGCTTCTGCGCCTTCTTTTAAAGCAATCTCTACCAAAAGTTTGGCAATGAGAGGTCTAGCGAAAGAGGTGCCTAAAAGGTAATCATCTTCGTAAATTGCCCCCATTTGAATCCCTTTGAACAAATAGTCTTTTACAAAAGCTTCTTTGGCATCTACCACATAGGCTTTTGTTGCCCCAGTGCTGAGAGCTTTTGCTTTGACTGCCTGATAATCTTCTTTTTGACCTACATCTACACAGACTGCAATGACTTCATATTGATAAGTTTCTTCAAGCCACTTTAAGATAACAGAGGTGTCTAAACCACCCGAATACGCTAAAACCACTTTCTTTTTCATTGTTAAACCCTCCTATTTTTATAATATTTATAAGTTTAAAAGCATATTTATACATTTTTAGATAAAAAAAAGAACACTCATCTCCAATAACTTGGGACGAATATGCTCCGCGGTACCACCCAATTAAGCCTAAGGCTCAACTCATCTTCAGGACGTGCCTTCTCAAAAGCAAGATCCCTATCCTCTATAACGGTAGGCCTCCGCATGCCCATCAGCCCTTAGCTTCTTGACATGAACTCCTCAAGTCTCTCAACCCATTGACTTACGAGCGGGCTTCCATCGTCCCCGCTTTGCTGGTGGTCAGTCTGGTACTGGATATTTTACCTGAATCAACGTTTTAACTATTTATTCATTTATTTGAATACTTATTCCTTGTGTATGATTATACGAGAAAGTCTATATTTATGTCAATACTCTTTTTTTATTTTTTAAAATAATTTTAAAAAATCCTCAATTGTATTCATGTATAATAGATTTAGCATTGTTTAAGGAGGACCCACATGACTTTTTCTGACATTCAATTTCCATTGCTGATTTTTCTCAGCCTCTTAGGTTATAAGCTGTTTCACAAACTTAAATTTCCAGCCAGCCGTTTGCTGGGACCTATTATAGTCGTTGCCATTTTTCAAGGATTGGGGTTCAGTTTTTCAATACCTACCCTATTAAAAACACTTTTCTCTGTGGTTTTCGGGGTTTATCTGGGACTTCGGTTTAACCGCAATTCCTTAGGCAAACTGAGAGCCTCCCTCGTTCCAGCTTTATTAATATCCATTCTTTACATAGGCATTACCCTCTTTTACGGAGAGTTGCTAACTGCTGTTACCCAAATGGATCAAAACACAGCATTTTTGTCCGTTATCCCCGGCGGGGTTGCAGAGTCTGTGGTTCTAGCTGTTTCTTATAATGCTGATTTAGCTCAAGTTTCAGCCTTTCAACTCTTTCGCTTTTTATCCATCGTCATGATTGTGCCCATTTCGGTGAGCTTTGTCTTAAAGTCTAAAATGGTTAAAATCAAAAAGAACCCTCATCCTGTGGAGGATGAAGATTCTATGGAAGATGCAAAAA
This sequence comes from uncultured Peptostreptococcaceae bacterium, assembly GCA_964404895.1. Lineage (GTDB taxonomy): Bacteria > Bacillota > Clostridia > Peptostreptococcales > Acidaminobacteraceae > JBGSUZ01. Next base: position 132,837 of record CAYOLV010000003.1, read on the forward strand.
TTGTTGACCCAACGTCTGAAACAGGGAGCCTCAGTTGGATTTGGCTATTCGCAGCAGGTGCCGCAGGGAGTTACTGCTTCAATCTCATACACTTTCCCGCTGCCTTCATGTTAGGTGCCACCTTCTTTGTCTCTGGCACCCTCTTGGTTTCTAAAAAACCTTTCCAAAAGCCTATTCCCATCTTTTACGATATAGCACAAATCGGTATGGGCGCTGTTATTGGTGTCAGTTTTACAAAAGCGAGCATGATCACCATTTCTGGTTTGATTGGGCCTATCGCCTTGATCACCGCAATGATTATGCTTATGAGCCTTCTCTTAGGCCTTCTCTTCTCCAAATTGTTTAAGTGGGACTTTATCACGGGCTTCATGTCAGCCCTTCCTGGAGGCATGTCAGCCATGCTGGTTCTGGCTGAAGAATTTAATGCCGACGTGGTCACCATCACCTCTATGCAGATGGTGAGACTTTTGACTGCCGTCATGATTATTCCCATGATTTATAAATTTATTCTATAGCACTTTAGGACAGCTTAAGAGATTTTGAATCAACAATAATAATTCACTACTTGAAAGGGTTGCCAATTCAGCATCCGTTTCGCCAAAGGCAATCATCAGCAAATCTCGATGCCCCGCACCAATACAGAGACTGCTTGAACTGATCAGTTCACCTTCTGGGTTATAACCCAGTTGTTCAAGGGTCATTAGGGTTTCTGGCACTAAAAAACCACTTGCCAGCAGGGCATATGCTTCTGTCAGTTCGTAGGTGACTGAAAAATCTGTTTCCACAACTTCCTTACCTTTTATCAAGCAACCCTTTTCGATGAGTTTCTCTATCAAATCAGAAAGCTCACTCATTTCAGGCACAGTCAGCTGGTAGTTGGTAATCAGCATCCCTGCCAGTTGATTGTCAGAATCTTTTTTCAAGCTGTTGTACACTTCATAAGCAGTTACGCCTCTCATTTCAATGTCTTCACCTAAATAGACTTTTAGGCCAATCCCTCGGTATAAATCGATGAATGCTGCTAGCACAACCAATTCCCCGTGGGTAAAAACACCATCCACTTGCACAGATTTTAAGGAAGAACAGCCCACCCATTCTTTAAGTTCGTCAGAAACACTTTTCAAGGTTCGCGGCATTGTTATGTCTAAATTCTCACCTCTGTGTTCCACCATGACTAAACCACCTTCAGACCTGCAGGTATATTTTTCAATTTCACAAAAACGGTCTTTAATGTATACCTTTGTGCTTTGGCGGGTATTAGCTATAATATCCATTAGTGGTCGGCTGTCCAGTCCTAGCTCATCTTCCTGAATGATTCCTTTCTCCATTAAGCTGAACAATTCAGAACCCTCTTCTTTGATGGTCATATTGGCTAAAATGCTGATTGGAGAAATACCTTCATATAATTTGCTGATATAGCTGAGTTCTTTCATAGTGATTAGCACTTGGCTCACTCCCTTCAAAATAACTTGTATCTTATAGTTATCCTCTATTGATCAAGAGCAATCACTTAATATGAAACTGAACACTTAGTAGACAATCAGATCATTTTAAAATAGAGTATAATAATAATCAGCGGACTAGGAGGTATACTAAATGCGGCTCATTCAACAACTATGGAAACAATTTCGTATCAATCTAGTTTTATTCCTCATGCTGGCTTTATCGCTGATTATTCTTGGATTTCTTTTCTCAACCGAATTTAAAGCAACTGCTAATCCAAAATCTAGTCAAACTTCAATTGCTGCATCACTACTTGATAATCCAGAGCAATCCCTTCTAAATATAGCTCCAGCAACATTCAAAAATCTTTCTTATAATCCAAACTTTTTTTCTAAAAATCATTTTTATCACTATACAGATTCAGAAATCCCAGACGCAGGCATTCTTTCTGTCAAACTCACTTGGCCTTCCGAATTTAGCGATAATGCCATTCTCTATCTCAAAGGGATCAGTGCTGAAAATTTTGCGATTTTCAATAAAGACGGCAGCCTCTTGTATCAATATGAACTAAAGCCATTTACGAAAAACTATACCGAAATTTTGAGTGAACTGTATTTGGAGCCTTCTGACTCTGAAGTCTACATTCTGATGACTTACAACAAAAGTACTTCCTATGTGGGTTTTAGAGACTATCCAACCTTATATAAAGAAGGTACCGCCTTAATGGACTTGACTGTCAAATATCAAAATCGCCAAGCCATCGCCTTATCTTTATTGATCTTAGCCACTATGCTGATTCTCCTCAGTATTTTTCTGCCCAACCCTGAATCCAAACAGACTTTCAATGCCATTATTTTCTTTCTATTTTGTTTTAACATTTGGATTTTTACTGATCTTCACCGAAATAATTACCTCATACAAAAGTCATTTCCTCAGGTAGAACCCTCAATCTTGCTGATTCTTTTCATCTTGTCAAAGAACTTTATGACGCCAGCCTTTGTCTACATGAATGGTTTTTTATTAGAAAAAATACGCTCCAAACAAATCAATTATGGCATTTTGATCATGACTCTGATAGCCGCTTTTTCAGAAGCCATACCCGACTTATTGCGCCTGTTTTACTGGAATGATTTACTGCTGACAATGGGCGACACTGCCTTCGGTGCCGTCAATCTAATTATTTCTCTAGGCAGCTTCGGACTTTTGGCGTTAGCACTCTACGACTCCTACAAAGGCAGCAAACGTTCTATCGTCCTCAGTGTAGGGCTTTCAGTTTGCCTTCTTACCTTTTTCATTAGTCAGACCACTTCCATTCTGATTTCTCACTGGGGCGTGATGATGCTTCTGGCTTCTATCGTCATCATTTTAACAGATAAATTCAACACCACTCAGAATGAAAATGCAGTCTATACCAAAGTCTTACTCCAAAAAAATAAAGAAGCTGAATTGCTCAACCTAGAACTGAGTCACACCCAAACCGAGTTAATGCTCCGCATGGGGTCTCTCGTAGATCTACGTTCTCATGAGACCAGCATGCACGTCCATAGAGTCTCTGAATACGTTCGCCTCATTGGAAAAAAACTAGGCTTAGACGATGATTCTGTTGAGTTGATTGCACAAGCCTCCACCCTCCATGATATTGGAAAAGTAGGCACCCCAGACGCCATTTTGAACTCCTCAACGAAGCTCACTTCAGCAGAGTTTGATGAAATGAAAAGACATGCCGCTATGGGTTACGAAATACTCAATGGTTCTGTGATTGAAATATTAGATGTTGCCGCCATCATCGCCCTGAACCACCATGAAAGACATGACGGTTCAGGTTACCCCGAAGGCTTATCTGGTGAAGATATTCCTCTACAAGGCAAAATTGTAGCAGCAGCCGATGTACTAGACGCCTTGCTCTCTGCTAGAGTTTATAAAGAGGCATGGCATTTAGACGAAGCCCTCGCCTACTTTAAAGAAGAACAAGGCAAGCATTTTGATCCTCAGATCGCTCAAGCTGTTATTGATTCTCGTTCAGAAATTCAGGATATTATTAAAAACCTGCCTTACTAAAAATCATTCTATAATAGTCAAAAATAAAACGACTGGGACGCTGTTCACCCTTACAGGCGAAGCTTCCTAGTCGTTTTTTTATGTCTGAATAATGCTTATTTTATATAGCTTTATATATCTCAATGTAGAAAACTGCTGTTTTACTCAAATACACTATCTAAAATACATTCCTCTTCCTCATCAAAAGAACCTTGATCCAATTTTAGAAGCTTTGCCACATACTCTTTTGTACTGGCCTGAACCGCTAAGGTAATGATGATGGTCATAAAGGTCACCGCTGAAATGACTTCTGCATGAGGGACTTTCATGGTCATGAGCATACCTACCAAAGCTGCAGGAATAACCCCAGTTTCACGCACCCACATGAGATAAACCATTTCCTGCCATGTCCATTTTGCGTTTCTGTCTAATGCCACTGAAACGAATACCGAAATCGGTCTTGCTACAAAGATGAGCATAATGACCGTCAACAAAGCGCCTACCCAATACTGAGCAAGAATTGCAAAGTTGATGTGAACCCCGAGTAAAATGAAAATCATCATTCTAATAATAGAAATGAGCGCGTCTTTAAAGTGTAAATGAACTTCAAAAGGTTCTTCTTTGACCTTAAAACCAAACTGAGCTTTGTTCCCTGCAATGATTCCCAGAACAAATACTGCCATAAAACCACTAAAGCCAAAATGAGTCGCTATTTCATAAGCACCAATAACTGCTGCTACAGCCATTTCTGTTGGAAAATCAGCTAAAACGCCATGTTTCTTGTCCGAAATCAACACCAATGTAGCAACAGCAACTGCGCCGCCCACTGCAATGCCCCCTAAAGAGGTTTTCAAAAGCTCAAAGATATTGTCTCCTAGAGAAAATTGGCCTCCTGCAATGACCCCAAGAATGGCAAAGGTCACAATCGCACCGCAGGCATCGTTAAAAGCCGATTCTGCAATAATGGTTTGCTTCAATTTGGGATTGATGTTCATTTTTTTAAAGAGCGGTACCAATACCGACGGATCTGTTGAAGCCACCACAGCGCCTAAAAGGAAGGCATACAGCGGGTCTAGATGTAAGAATAAAGCCGCAAAGACCCCAGTAATCGCTGCAGAGACTAAAACGCCCACTGTTGCTAAAGATACCACCGAGAACTTAATCTTCTTTAAAACTTTTAATTGAATTTCACGACCACCATCAAATAGAATGTAGGCCGCCCCAAAGGTTAAAATGACATTGTTGACCACCGAATTGTCATAAGTAATGACATTGAACACACTTGGGCCAAGCAATGCGCCTGAAATAATGAATAGAACGACATCTGGTAACTTTATAAAACTTGCAAGTTTCGATGACATAGCCCCTGCAAAAATAATGATGGCGACCAGCGTCAATAAGTTGCCGGTAGTGAGTACTTCTGCTGTTGATTCCATACGAGTCTCCTAATTCTAGATATTATTATTAAAAAAATGCCATTAACAACAATAACACAAAAATTAGGGCTATAAGCAAAAAATATTTATTTAACAACATTAAATTTGCGTAATGTATATACAATTGTACAATTAGTTCAAGTCTCTTTTGTTTATGCGCATCACAGCGAAAAATAACATGACAACCATGTAAGCCACAACATAAACGAGCATCATCCCACTAGGTTCAGTACTGGTGGTTCCCATACCGCCCGAGCCTAGCATAGCTGTAAAACCGCCAATGTCTGCAAAGATGGTACTGATCATTTTTCGGTAGATGACTTCAAATGGCGAAACCAAGCTGACCAAAATGCCATACATAGTTAAGTCTGGCAAATTCGTGAGGGCACCAATTTGTTCCATGATCCCGCCGATGATGCCTAACATATATAATGAAATGACAAAAATGCCGTTGTTGACTGTCTTAAAGACCGAGCTGCCAAATACAGCAAGGGCTGCAATACACAAAGGTTGTAGTGTAAATAAGAGGAAACCTTTTAACATGGCAACTGTTCCAAACACTTGGAAAAAGTTTTGTTTGCCCACTATGGCAAAAACGTTGAGCATAATGAACAAAATCAGTGCATATAAAACAATCATAAGAGAAATGCCAATATATTTCCCAAGGACATACGCTCTTCTGGGAATAGGCTTGGTTAACAGGGTTAAGACCGTTCCATCTTCCACTTCACTGGAGATAATCCCTACGGATAACATCACCGTCAAAAAGGCCAACAACATACTGGACAAATAGAAGCCGAGTATAGCGATGAGGCTGGAGACGTTTACCAAAGCATTGATCAGAGAAGCGCCTCCTCCAAATTCTCTAGGCTGCATGTAAAGGACAAACCCGAGAATCCCCCAGTAAATCAAGGTCAAGATTCCCACCACATGGACAATTCTTTTGCGATACACTTCTTTAAAGGTTGACATAGCAATTGCCCACATTTTACTGTTCTCCTCTCTCGATCAGTTGTATAAACAGATCTTCTAATTTATTGCTTTGAGGCTTAAAGCTGTATAATTTCGCTCCGCCCCTAAGAATCAATTCTGCAATGTCAGGGGTGTCTGAAAGTTCTTGAAGTTTAAGGCGAATCACTCTGCCGTCGTAAATCATTTCAGGGTCATAATTTTTAAGTTGCTCCAATAGGGGCAAGCCAATTTGGTCGGCTTCAATTTCCAGACTGTTTTGTCCTTTAAGAAGGTCAGACATCAGCCCTTGTTTCACAATGTGGCCATGGCTGATAATGGCTGCTGCGTCACAGACCTGTTCCACTTCTCCCAGCAAATGGCTGTTGAGAAATACGGTTTTATTCATCTGCTTCAAGGTCAAAATCATATCTCTGACTTCTTTACGCCCAATGGGGTCAAGAGCAGAAGTGGGTTCATCTAAGAAAATAAGTTCTGGGTCGCAGAGCAGAGCACTGGCCATGCCAATACGCTGCTGCATCCCCTTGCTGTAAGTCCCAATTTTATATTGTTCAGAACCCTTCATATTAACCATTTCAAGCACTTCATCGATTTTAGAAGGTATTTTGGAAGACTCCAATTTATATAATTGGGAGTGGAATTTGAGCAAATCCTTCCCCGTCATCCACTCTTGATATTTGAAAAGTTCAGGCAGATAGCCCATTTTCTTTCTAGCTTCTAAGTCCCCAAGGGGTCTGCCTAAAATTTCAGCACTGCCACTGGTTGGAAACAAAAGTCCAACCAGTGTTTTAATGAAAGTACTCTTCCCTGCCCCATTCGGCCCCAGAAAACCATAGACTTCCCCTTGATGCACTTCAATTCGGATGTCCATACACCCTTTGCCATTGCTATATTGTTTGGTCAGTTCATGTGTTTCTATGACACAATTTTTCACAAGAAATCTCCTTTCGATGGTTCTGTCTCACTCAAAACTTGGTGGTGTCAAAATGCTATTTAGCAGCGAGCCAAGCTTCAGCTTGTTTTTGATCAAAATCGCCTGAAAGAACGTGGATAATCCCATTTTCAAGCCATGTGATGTAGCTGTAGTTGTAATTTTCCTCTGTTTCAAAACTGCCGAAGACCTTTTTACCACCCATGTCAAAGGTTTTAACACTGCCGTCTACATTCGGAATGTATAACGTTTCGCCCATATCGGTCATATTTTTAAGTTGATTTTGAATGTCCGATGGCAATATGCCTAAGCTTGCAATACAGGCAACCAGTTCATTCACGTCTGTTCCTGCAGGTGCAACGACTTGTGGCATTTTGCTTTCGCTGTAGTTAATGTATTTGTTATTTTTGTGGTCACTGTAGGTCATGCTGATGCTAGGTGCCATATGGATTGAAAAAGGTTTGCCATCCAATGAAGGGTCAAATAATTTTTCCGCCCCAAGGGTTTTCATTAATTTGTTCACTTCTTCAATTTCCAATGTAAATTCAATGTCTTGTTTCATTGAACCCGAAATGTCGCCCAACTGATACTGCCCGTTCAACCCAGCCAGCGGCGTGATGCCATATCCCAACTCCGTTTCCGCGGCTTCTAAGCTTGTAAAATTTTTGTACTCCCCGCCAGTTTGGTTCACTTTTACTAAATTCTCAATATTGATTTCGCCCTCTTTCTCTGCCAAAGCTTTTTCTACTTCTTGCAAAGAGGCTAAGGAAATATCCATGGTCTTGATTTGATCTGCTCTAAAAATAGACACCACATCACTGACGGATGCTCTTACAGGCTCAAAGCTGAGCCCCGTTACGATAAGCCCTACTGCGGCAACACTTGCGATATATTTTTGATATTTTTTCATTTTATCTTTCACTCCCTTATTAGTTTTCACAGACTGTCTCTTATATGCTTCTAAAGCAATCGGCGGTACGGATACGGATTTTTCGAGTAATAAATCTGCTTGCTGATCCATTTCAGTTGCATAGTCCGAGAGGATATCCAAACAGAAGGCTTGGGCAGTCAGCATGGTTTCGTATTGGCACGCACACCCTTTGCAGATAGAAAGATGTTCTTCTATGCGCTTGCTCATCAGCTCATCTGTTTCATGGTCAATGTACATTTGAATGAGATTTTCACCTAAACAATTCATTTGACTCCCCCCTCTACCCATCTTTTTTCATAATCTTTTTTAAACTTCTCTTGGGCTCTGCTGATGATAACGCCGATGGCATTGATCTCAACTTCTAAACATGCGGCAATTTCTGCATATTTATAACCCGAATGTTTCATTAAGAGACAGGTGCGGTCTCTGGTGGTCAACGTCTCCAAAGAGGCGTGTACCGATTTGATTTTTTCGTTTTCTATAACCATATCTTCAGGCGTCCCTTCAAGTTCCCATTTAGACTCATAGTGAATCTGTTCTCTCTGCCGATGAATCTGATCGTCTCTCAAATGATTGTATGCGCTTCTGGCAGCTACTGTGTAAAGCCAGGCCAATACATTCTCATGTTCAGGCGGTTGGGTGTAGAGTTTGACAAAGACTTCCTGTGCAAGTTCTTCAGCGATGTGCACATCACCTGTCAGGTAGGCGATCCTTCTTACGATTTGTTTGTAGTATTGTTGATACACGATGTCTATTTCTAACATGCCGCCGACCGCCTCCGTTCTTTGCAATTTGACTGATTTGGAATTCCAATAGTTATTACACATCTACTTAACGTTTTATAACAAAGATTTTAAAAATAATTTGATTTATTTTTCTATAATCTCCGATGATAAGCCCTAGACAGGGTTTCAGGGCTTTCTAAAATATTTTTAAGTTCTTCCATTAAGGCAGCTTTGTCCTGTGGGAGATTGCCCGCTAGGGCTAAATAGTTAGAAGCGTGGTTGCTTCTAAACATACAATTGTCCAAATTTAAGTCCTCTAAGAGCCAGTAAGTTTCTTGCACAGCCTCTACAGGGGTCAACAATTTAAAGTCCCCAGACTGCACCCATTGATTAATAGGCGTGTCTTGATCCAGCAGCAAAGTCAGAAGCCCTAAATAGTTGGGCTGCATTTGGTTGAGAACTTTTGCCGTTTCCCTTGCGTGGTGTTCGGACTGTTCCTGACCGCCAAGGCCTGAAATAACCGTAACAGAAAGATCGAACCCTGCCGCCTTGGCTTTTTTCGCCGCTTCAATCATTTGGGAGGGTGTAACTCCCTTTTTCATTTGGTTTAGAACAGCTTCCGAGCCTGACTCCAGTCCTAAATACAATAATGAAATTCCAGCAGTTCGGATTGCTTTTAAGTCCTCTTCACTTTTCCCAAGCAAATCTAAGGGCGTACTATAACTGCTAATTCTTTCAAGCCTTGGAAAAACTGATTTCAAGTAGGCTGTTATTTTTATAAGGGTTTCTGTGCTTAAAACTAAAGCATCTCCATCGGCTAAAAAGACCCGTTTGGCATTGGGTTCTATTTGAGCAAAATAGTCGATTTGTCCTTTTATTTCTTCCCATGAGCGTATGGCAAAGTTCTTTTCTTTATACATGCTGCAAAACTGGCAAGTATTATGGGCGCAACCAATGGTCACTTGAATAATGACGCTGTAACCCTCGCTTGGGGGTCTGAACATTCTTCCTATATACATATGGATCTCCTATTTATATCAATCTAATATTTAAAGTTAAAGGATTCTAATATTTCAAACTAAGCAATTCCAATATTTCCGCCAATTCATTCGCCGGAATTTGACCTGGGGCAGAAGGGCTTTGACCTGACCCAAAGGTTATGGCCGAACCCGTAAACTCACCTGTGACTCTGCTGATTTTACCCAGTTCCCCCATCGCCATGGTCACCACAGGCACTCGGGCGTATTGGTTGATCATTGTAATGGTAGTTTCCATTAAATTCAGTACGTCTTGTTTACTTTTTGGCATGACGGCAATTTTAACGATGTCTCCGCCTAAGTCTTGCATTTGGATCAATCTGCCTAACAGCACTGCTTTATAAGGGGTCTCATTAAAGTCATGGTTAGACAAGACCACATAAATCTTCTTTTCATGTGCCGCTTCTATAAGGGGACGAAGTGCATCTTCCCCTTTGAAAAACTCAAGGTCGACTAACTCTGCCAATTGGCTGTCAATGACCTGCTTGTTGAGTTTGATGTAATCGTCTATCCCAATAGCTGCCATACCGCCTTCTTCTTTGGTTCTAAAGGTAAACAGGATCGGCTTATTTGAAAAAACAGATTTAAGGTCTTTTAAAACGTCGCAAACGGTTTCAAGGTCGGAGACATGCTCAAATCCATCTGCCCGCCACTCTAGTAAATCGAAGGGCGTTTGCAGCAGGGCGTTTGCAGCTTCCATAATTTCCAATTTTGATTGATTCGTAATGGAAACACATATTTTGGGTTTACCTGTACCAATGGAAAGTTCTTTAATTATTAAAGGATTCATAGTTGCCTCCAATCTTAACCGAGAATTTAAAAAAAGCTGTCTCTAATGAATGAACATTTTGAGACAGCTTAAATAAACTGAATTTTATTCTATTATAGCATGAGTCTATACAGACGCATCATTATAAAACTTTTGAAATTATACTGAATATCAAGGCAGCAATGACTGCTGAAATTGGCATGGTAATCAACCAAGCGACCAACATTTTCTTGCCTGTATTCCATTTAACAGCTTTAGGTCTATACGCTGTTCCGACCCCCATAATGGAAGAAGAAATAACGTGAGTTGTAGAGACAGGAAGACCAAAGTGAGTCGCACCAAAGATAATCAATGCAGAGGACAAATCTGAAGCAACGCCTGTAATGGGGCGTATCTTGACAATCTGAGTCCCTACGGTTTTAATGATTCTCCAACCCCCAGTGGCTGTACCAAAGGCCATCGCCAGTGCACAACTTATCTGTACCCAAAGGGGGATATCTGTTGCGGTTTGTACGCCTGCCGCTACCAATGCCATGGTGATGATACCCATTGATTTCTGAGCATCGTTGGTACCATGAGAGAAGGCTTGCAAGCAAACAGTGAATATTTGAAAACGGCGAAGACCATTATTGGTCTTAAATAAAGGCGCATTTTTAAAGATGACCTTCATAATCTGCAACATTAAATAACCGATGACAAAGGCCAAAACTGGAGACGTGACAAGACCTTCAATAATTTTGATAAAGCCTTCTAGTTTTAAAGCCCCTACCCCTGCCGCCATGACTGCTGCACCTGCAATTGAACCGATGAGCGTATGGGAAGAAGAACTGGGAATGCCGTAGTACCACGTTAGCAAATTCCAAATAATTGCAGACATTAAAGCTGCAAGGAGAACGAGTCCCCCATCAGGAATATGGTAAACGTCTACAATATCCTTGGCAATGGTCTTTGCAACTCCTGTGAACATAACTGCACCTAAAAAGTTCATTATAGAAGCGATCATGATTGCTTGTTTTAACTTTAAGGCTCTTGTAGAGACTGCTGTAGCAATGGCATTGGCCGTGTCGTGGAAACCATTGATAAAATCGAAGGCTAGTGCCATTACGATTGTCAAACCTAAAATGATCATTACTGAATTCATAACCGACTCCTATGCGTTCTTCATAATGATCGTACCAAGGACTTTTGCAATTTTTTCCTGTTGGCGAGTCACACGGTTGATGTATTCGTAAATTTCTTTTTCTTGAATGACCACTATAGGGTCGTTAATTTTATTAGCAAAGAGTTCTTTAATCGCTCGACGCTCTAATTGTTGAGCCGCTTCGACCTGTCCATAAATCTTTTGAATGTCGATTTGCATATCGCTGAACTTTTTAGCAGTGAGCTTTTCTACAGAAATGTAAATCAAGCTTGAAGTTTCATTGATCAATTTTTCAAAGTAGACCATATGATCATTTAAAGTAGAGACGCCATAAATATCGAATCTTGCTGTACAAGCTTCTATTGAAGATACGCCACTGGCAAGTCTCTCCGCCAAGTGAAGAATATCTTCACGCTCAATAGGAGTGATCAGACTGAGATCCAACTCTTTCATAACTTGGTTCAATAAAATCTGGCTCTTCTCTTTAGTTTGTTCTGAGCGCTTCCAAATCGCATTGGTGTCTTGAACTGTTCCACTCTTCAATACTTCAAATTCTGTTGAAGCTTGTTTGAGCAACTCTGCAAGTTCTAGCAATAGTATAAACAATTTATCTTTCTCTTTTGATCGAAACATACTTGCCTCCTACAACAGGGCACATCTATAATGAGGTGCCTACCATTAACTTAACATTGATTTAACTTAGCTATCATATCATAAACCTTGATTTTCTCTAGGGCTTGCTTAACGATTTAACATAGAATTTACAATTTTGTTTCGATATCTATCAAATTATATTTGACATTCCCTTTTGACTTTGCTATATTTTATTTAGATGGTCATCAAATTAAAAGTTTCTTAATAAAAAAGGGAGGCAATCCCCCCCTAATTCTTATCTTCAATTATAATTATGAACTCAGGAGGTTCACCTATGTCACTTATAAATTTCCAAACTACCTTTAACACTTATTTAAAAACAGAGGCGCAACAGCTAAACGATGAAATTGCGCGCCTTACTGCTGCAGACTGTTTAGACGAAGCTAAATTTGCCAGAGTACAGTTAAATATTGTGGATATTTTTTCCCAAATGCTCAGTGTTAGTGTTCAAAAATCGAACTCTGCTAGTGTTCAAAAATCGAACTCTGCTAGTGTTCAAAAATCGAACTCTGCTAGTGTTCAAAAATCTAAAAATGCAGCCCAGTGGTCAGACGCCCTATCTGAAGCTTATCTAGGCTTTTTTGAGAAAATCCCAAGTGCTTGGCACATTAATTTAGAAAAATGCAATGCTCACGGACTCCATGAAGAAGCTCATATTGAGACTTTGAAGTTGGATATGGCTGCTAAATTAAAAGAGGCTTTCATTGTTCAATTAGACCAATACCTCACTGCTGAAAAGGAAGTGCATTAGTATGGAAGAAAGCATCAAACTCTTCAAAGCCCTATCCGACAACTCGCGCTTAAGAATTTTAACCAGTCTTATGGAAGCGCCCATGTATGTAGAATTGTTGGCCGAACGGCTTGAACTGACTGCTTCCACCGTCTCCTTCCACCTTAAAAAATTGGAAGAAGTGGGATTGGTCAGCAAAGAAAAGGAACAATATTATATTGTTTATCGCATCAACCGAGAGGTTCTTGACCAAAGTCTTTCTTCCCTTGTAAAACCCGACGCTAAAAACACTCAGTTGGAAGACGACAGAGAAGCGGCTTACGAGAAGAAAATCATAGAAACCTTCTTTAAATTCGGAAAGTTAAAATCCATTCCCGTACAAAGGAAAAAACGCCTGGTCATATTGAAAAAGATGGTAGAATCTTTCGCTCATAACCAAACGTATACTGAAAAGGAAGTGAATTTAATCATCGCTAACTTCCATGACGACTTTGCCACGCTTAGACGGGAGTTCATCAACGAAAAGCTGATGAGCCGTGAAAATGGGGTTTACTGGCGAAACTAACTCTTTAAACTATGTCTTCTGTGGTACAACATGGCCAGCCCTAACAAAATTAAAGCACTAAGACCACAGGCGATGAAGCCCCCCTTTGGGCCAAAAAATTCAGACGTTGCTCCTGCAAACATATTGCCAAATGGGGTTGAGCCTGCAAATACCAAGGTATAAACACTCATGACACGACCTCTGAACTCGTCTGATGCATTGAGCTGCATGGTTGAATTAGCACTTGAGGCAAAGGCTACAAAGACAAAACCCGTCAGTGCCAGCAGAAGTCCTGCCGTTACAAAATGATTCATTAAACCAATCATAGCCATCAGCCCACTGGCGATCCATGGGAAGTTTCGTACCACCCATCGATTGGGACCGTCTTTACTGAGGGTGGCGATAAACATTGCACCGAAAAAGGAGCCTATTCCCATACAAGACATGAGAAGACCAAAGGTTTTTTCATCTTGTTGGAGGGCTTCTTTTGCATATACAGGCACCAATACACTAAAATTCGGTATAAAAATACCAATAATCAATATAATCAATAAAGTATTCACCAAAATAGGTTTTTTAAAGATATAAGCTACGCCGCCTTTTATTTCTTCCCAGACGCTTCCCGTTACTCTTTTAACCTTTTCAATTGCAATAGGTTTTACAAAGAACAAGCCAAAAATAACGGCCATGTAGCTGATGGCGTTGATGAAGAAACAGATGCCAACCCCAAAGAAGCCCATAATAAGTCCTGCAATAGAAGGACCTATAACCCTTGCCACATTAAATGCCATGGAGTTCATGGCAATCGCGTTCATCAGGTCCTCTTTCCCTACCAATTCAATGACAAAAGATTGTCTGGTGGGCATATCTAACACGTTGACAAGCCCGAGAAGGGTTGCCATCACTAAGATATGCCAATATTGAATTTGATGGCTCCAAACCAGTAGGGCCAGTGTCAAGGCGATGAGTGCCGATGCCGACTGGGTGAAAAACAATATTTTCTTCTTTGGAAAACGATCCACATACACCCCTGCTACCAGTGAAAACAGTAAGATTGGGGTGAACTGCAGCGCCCCTATCAAGCTGAGTAAAAAGGGTGACTGAGTCAACTCATATGCCAGCCAAGGTTGGGCAATATTTTGCATCCAAGTGCCAATCAAAGAAATGCACATACCGAACCAGTAATATCCGAAATTTTTATGTTTAAGAGACTTAAAAGGGTGGTTCACCCGATGTACTCTTTCCGTATTTTCTGTGCTCATCGTTTCATCTTCTCTCTGAATATTCTCACTTTTCATGTATAATGTTATCATATTTATAAGCAAAAAGTCCCGTATAGTTGTCACTACACAGGACTTCCTTAATAAATCATATTTGCATCACTTTGTTTTCAACTGAGCTTGTATAAGTTTTTATATCTTTTGATAAGCTTCCTTTGTATAGAATTGGCGACTTGCAAGATAGGCCGGAATGTCTTGAGAGACACCGTTGACCAACACATCCACAGACTTTCTGCCAATTTTGAGGGTATAGCGGTTTTGGTTGTAGTCTAATTGACCAATGCAGTTCAGTTCCAGTTTAAAATCTTCATTTAGATTTGCAATGTCCATTAATGTGAGCATGCGCTTACATCTTCCTTTAAAAGCTCTCTCAGGGTCTAAATTGTCAATTTCCATATTGTCGAATACAAAATTCAAAACAAAGACGCCTGAAATATACTCAATAGTCGTTTTGCAGAATTCATTGATAAACTGTCTATTTTGATTGGCTCTGCTGATTCTTGAAAACTCTTCAATTTCATCTACAAAGGCTAAAAATGAAGAGGAATCTGATATAGAAGTTATTTTAAAACTCTCGTTGGTGTGGTCCGCAATAGCAGTAAAGATTTCCGACATGGCGTAGAGAATTTTGCTGTCTTGTTGATTGATTTGGATGTTGTCTAGGGTAGAGACTTTTAAATTCATATCCTTAAACAAGTTCAAATTCCGACTGAGAATATAGGCACTCATAAGCCCATGCTGCATTTTTTCAAAGTCTAGGCTGTATTGAAGCTGCTTGCCCACATTTTCTCTGAACTCATAGTGGAAACCTAAATGGGTCAAGAGCTTTATATTTTCTTCTCTCGGGTAGATTTTAAAGTCAGAATTGATCCCCACCATATGTTTCCCATCTAATATAAACAGTCGATCAAGCCACTCTTGAGGTAATTCAAGGGTCAGTTTCGTGTCATTGCAAAATTCTATATTCAAGCTCATTATTTTTAAGAATTGTTGAATAAAATTCATGTGGGCAGGTTGATATTTAAACTGAAACTCGTTGTATTCATCTAAGCCATAATAGGGCAGGACTTTTTTAATACCACTGTTTATTTTTTTGATTTTCTTAAGGGGATAGCCCAGGTCATGTGTTAGGGCATTGATACAGCGTATGGAGTCATTGCAGGGAATATTAATCAGCATACTTTCCATGTCTCTATAATGTCTTTCCTCGACTTCGTAATGCTTCATAAGTTCTACGAGATCTTTAGTTGCCAATGACATCACACGTTGCTCTGACTTGATTAAGTCTTCAAACTGTTTGTCATAGTGCAAATACTCTCCTAGGAAATAGACCCATAAACAGTGCAAGGTATGGTCTCTATAGAAGGAATCCGATGCAAAGATGAGCTCTTCAAAGTCCACATAGGCATCGAAGTAGGCAAACAGATCGTCATAGCCGCCTTTGTCTGGGTGGATGTAACTGAGTGCATATTCAAATAAACGCTTCCACAACACTTTTGCCGCGTCTATGCGGTCGTGTAAGTTTTGACAATCTTTGAGACAGGCAACCATTTGAATGATTTCCTTAGTTTCTGTAGGTTTACCTCTCAAGAACTCAATTTGGTCAGTTTCTAACAATGCGATGTAATAGGCCATCATGTCATTTTCATTGATATAATTCATTGTCTACCATCCCTTGGTGTAAAATAGTTTAGAACAAAATAATTTAATTTTTATGCAGTCGAATAAATCAATTTTACAATTTCTTGATATTATTATCAAGACTTTAGTATAGAAAGGATGGATGCCTTATGGCTATTGAAGCCGTTAAAGATTATTTAAAAGCTTGGGACCGAGATGCAGATATTTTAGAGTTTGAGGTGTCTACTGCAACCGTTGAACTGGCAGCCCTTGCAGTTGGGGTAGAACCTGCTCGTATTGCTAAAACCTTATCTTTTCGCGCTGAGTCTGGCGGTATGGTAGTGGTCACTGCGGGAGATGCAAAAACCGACAATAGCAAATTTAAAAATGAATTTGGTTTTAAGCCTCGTATGCTCACTCCTGAAGAAGCATTGGCATATACAGGTCATGCAGTAGGTGGCGTCTGTCCCTTTGCCTTAAAGCCTGAGGTGGCTGTCTTTCTGGATATTTCCCTCAAACGATTTACAACCATTTTCCCAGCTTGTGGCAACAGCAACTCCGCCATTGAACTGACTTGTGAAGAATTGGAAACTTTGTCTCGCTCCCAGAAATGGGTGGATGTTTGTAAGGACTGGTCATAAGGTATAAATGAATTAATTCTAATTTTAAAAGAATTTGTTCGTGTATAGGAGGAACTTACATGCAAAGAATTGTGCCCTATCTATGGTTTGACACAGAGGCAAGAGAAGCTGTCACCTTTTACACTTCCCTATTTGCAAATTCAAAAATTCTTGAAATCACCAGCCTTTCAAATACCCCTTCTGGAGACACTGAAATGCTCGATTTTGAACTAGCGGGTTTGACTTTTGGTGCTATCAGCGCAGGCCCCTACTTTAAGCTGAATCCTTCAGTTTCTCTCATGGTTTATTGTGAAAGCCAAGAAGAATTGGATCGTCTATGGGCGTCACTTTCTGTTGAGGGCACGCCACTTATGCCCCTTGACGAATACCCATTTTGCAAATACTACGGTTGGATTCAAGATCGCTTCGGCTTGTCTTGGCAACTCATGTGGTACAGTGACCAACCTATTTCACAAAAAATTGTTCCCTGCTTGCTCTTTTCTAAGGAGGCTTGCGGCAAAGCGGAAGAAGCTGCCACTTATTATGCTCAAGTCTTTGAGAACAGTGCAGTTACCTTCATTAACCCCTATCAACCAGGAGAAGCAGTTGACCCTAGGGCTAAAGCGAATTTTATAGATTTCAACCTTGCAGGCCTTCGTTTTTGCGCCATGGATAACGGCTACCCTGCAGATTTTGAATTTAACGAAGCCTTCTCCTTTGTGGTTAATTGCGAAGACCAGCAAGAGGTTGACTCTTTCTGGGAAAAACTCTCCTTTGTTCCCGAAGCAGAACAGTGCGGCTGGGTGAAAGATGCCTACGGACTCTCTTGGCAGATTGTTCCTACACTTTTGGGCAGCGTGCTCTTTACGGGCTCAAAAGAAGAAAAAGACCGAATGACCCAGGCCTTTTTAGAAATGAAAAAAATTGATATCGCCGAACTGGAAAAAGTGCGCCGACTTTAAGTCGGACGCACTTTTTATATGACTTCTCGTGAAATTTTAACAAAGGTTAAACTGCCAACCAATACCAAACTTATCTGTCAAAGAACCGTAACACGGGCTCCATTCTGTTTCCATTAATGGCATTTCCACTTTACCACCTTCTGATAGAGCTTCGAACAATCTTCGAATTTCAGCCTCATCGCTGATGCCAACCAAAATACTGATATTGTTTCCAGCAATCAATGGCATTCCAGGGAAAACATCTGAGAACATGACCACATCGCCACAAATCTCCAGTTCTGAATGAGCCACCTGATTCAGAAGTTCCTCTGGCATAGTCATCCCTGGCATAGGTTTTAAATCTTTAAATCTTGTGATCTTAGGTTCTGGCAACTTGAAAATTTTGGCATAAGCTTGAAGAACTTCTTCCGTATTGCCTTGAAAATTCAAATAAATACTGAGTGCCATAAAACATTCCTCTCTTCTTTTTAATAATTGTTGTGATAATGATTATCTATTACCCAACTGTAAAGAAGAAAATACGTTCGCTCTAAAATAATTATTTAAAGCCTAATTATTTGAGTACATTTTCAGCAGATTTTTGAATTTCTCTCTCAAAAGCGTGCATTTCATCGGATTGTTTTCTAAGAAGGGCATTAATTTCAGCCCCTGAGGTTGCCTTCTCTTCAATGGTTTCCGTTATGGCATCTACCGCCCGTCTGATTTCTGTCGTGTTTCCTGCCTGACGAAGGATTTGCGTTTTCATATTTTGAATATCTTTGTCTACTGATTGAATGTCCGTCAAAATGGTTTCAATATTTTCCGTCGCTTTCTCAGCTACTTTTATGTTGCTATCTGATTTTTCCGCAGTCACAGCTACTTTTTTAACGACCTCTGCAATCTCTGCCTGAATATTCTTCATCATAGCTGAAATCTCAACGGACGACTCTTTCGACTGGATTGCTAATTTTCCGACTTCGTCTGCAACAACAGCAAAACCTCTGCCGTGTTCACCCGCTCTTGCTGCCTCTATAGATGCGTTGAGGGCAAGTAGATTGGTTTGTTCCGCAATGTTATTGATAAACGAAATGGTGTGATAAGCGCTCTCAATGGATTCGTTGAGATGCTCGATTTGTTCCTTAATCGCCAATATTTCTTTGGTAGACTCTGCAATTGTGGTGTTGATATCTTTCACCGATTTAATGCTAGACTCCGCCTCGCCAATAACATTTTTACTAGAGCCAGCTACAGCATCCATCATTTCTGACATGCCATTAGCCAATTCATTAATTTCAACAACGGATGCATTCACTTCTTCCACAACAGCTGAAAGTTCTTGAATACCCATTGCCATATCGCTGACATCACGACTGATGACTTCAATGCCACCTGTTGACTGGGCAATACCTGTAATGATTTCGTCTAAAGCTTCTTTAATTTTTTGCTCTTTATGAAGACTCTCGGCCACACCAATTGCGCCAATGCAAATACCTTTTTTATCTCTTATCGGATATGTAACCGCTCTAAAAGGCGTCCCATAAACTTCTTTTGGCACGATGGCCACGAGGGTTTTATTGGTTCTCATGGTTTCAACAAGTGGATCTGTGGCAGGAACCGGCATCCCATTTTTCACTTTAACATCTAATGTATGCCCTGGGACATAACCAATAAATTTTTCTAAGTCTGTGACAGAAACCATAATGTCTTTTTGCATCACTTCTTTAATATATGGTAAAAACGCTAAAAATAATTTGTGCTCTTTTTTCATCTGATTCTTCCCCCTACGCCCTTTAAAAGTAATAAATGTCAGCTTTTTAATTGTATATTACATACAATTTCAATACAATACTAAAAAAGAAAAGCCAAGACTTTGAATTCCTCAAATATGAGTCAAACAAAATCTTGGCTTTCATTTTTTTATTATTTCAAATTCAGTTCGAAATTAAACCTTTGACGCATTATTTAAAAATTGGGTCCGCCAAAAAAGTTTCTGCATCCATAGCTGAGTAACCCAAGTTCATTAAATAAGATTTAATGCTGGCTTTCTCATCATCATTTTTGAAACCATCATAATAGAGGAATTCCAAGTAATAAAGTTTTTCATCTTTTCTTACCATAACAACAGAATATTGCTTATCTTTGTTAGAAAAATCTCTTAATATGATGACATTACTGTTATCAAATTCAGCCCTTTTAGCAGGTTTTCCAATCCATTCAGAAATGCTTTCTTCTAATATCATTGTACTTCTTTTATAGTATACCATTTTAAGAAGCATCACTCTTTGACCAAAAGGTTGAGACTTGAAGAAGGCTTTACCTTCAAAATCTTCATAACCTTCTTCTGTAAATTCAGCAAAATTTACGTTGCTCGAAAATTTTCCAACCAAGTCATTGCCATAGACCCTATTCGTGTTTAAAGTCAATTCCTTGTCCAAACTATAGCTCAAAACGTTACTTGCTTTATAAGATTCCCATAATTCTTCTATAGCTGCTTTCTCGCTTGCGTCACCTGAAATCCATACTTCTATATAACTTGTACCTTTCCAGATGTAGTGAATACTGTAGTAGCGGCTTTGATCTGGTGTTAGGCCTACTACTGAGTATATATTCCCGTCCACGCTGCTTTCAATCTTCTTTTCTTTTGCTATATCTTGAGCAGTTTCCAATAGTCCTTTTTTCAAATCTGCATCTGTAATTTCTAACTCAGTTGACTTAATCAATGAAAGAAAAATTGTTGGATCTGAAGAAGATCCTATACTATAAACTTTTTGAACCAAAATTTCTTTATCAGGTTCAACTGCTTCTTCCTTCATTTTAAAGTTTGCATGAACAAATCCAACAGTGTAATCTCCATAAGTGTAATTTCCAGTTCGCTCAATATTCGATGTTGAAAACTGATCACTTAAAGCAAAATAAACTTTGCTTGTCGCCTTTGTTTGTTGTGGGCATAACTCTAAACCTATTAATGAGTTGTTTTTAGTGCCTTTGTCCACTGGTAAGTAAACATAACCTGTTACTGTAGCAGGTCCTGTCAAGTTGATGTCCTTGATTTTTTTTCCGAACCAATCCCCTTGAATGACTTTGCCTCCAGCAGTGTATTTATTAACTCTGTTATAAAGTGCACCTGTAAACATTTTGTCTACTTGTTTGCATTCGATTTGAGAATCAGTGTCTTCCGAAAAATAAGATTTTGCAAGTAGATTATCTTTAATTAAACTCCCCGTATTACCTGAAAAACCACTGAAAGTATACATCAGCTTTACTTTTAAAAAGTCATATGTATTTGTGTCAAGCTCATCCTTGTCCATTTTATTGCCTGACGCTTTGGCAGCAGCCACATAACCACTATTATCTAATTTAACTTCAGTAATTTTAATACTGGCATTTTTCCAAGATCCATATTTTGTTTTCAAGTCTGTGAACTTCATTTCTTTGCCATAGCGAATAGGATCATTTACGCTATATCCTTGTTGGTTCGATGTGCCCGCAAATCCCATTCCAGGTAAACTGAGTAGCAAACTGAACACCAATAGCAAACTTAAAACTCTTTTCATATTTACACCTTTGCGCTTATTCATTGCCTATGGGCAGGAGCGCTACCTTTCGATTTTAAATAGTTTTATGTTAGGGTTACTTGAAAATAGGATCTGCCAAAATCCCATCTGCTTCCGATTCTGTATACCCTATACTTAACAAGTATGATTTGATAACAGGGTTTTTGTGGGTTGCTAATTTAGATTGAGTTAAGTCCATCGTCAATTGATATATTTTATCGCCTTTAGCAATTAGTATAATTGTATAGCAATCTGAAGGATCTGTTGCATCGCTGTAAACAAGAATGTTACCCTTATCAAGTTTCGCATTAGATGCTTTTGGTATCCATGCGCTGTACTTTTTTTCTAGTTTTGCGAAATATCCGTTTCCATTTTCAAAATAATTTAGCGTATATTCACATAAGTTTGATTTACCTACATATTGAAGAGCCGTCGAATCAGATACAGTTACCTCATATAATTTTTCAGGTGAAGTTATTGTACCGTAACTGCTCGTTCCATAGGTAAAACTTGCCAAAGTATCAGTAGAGGTTGTTTTAGGTATACTTGTAAGGTCGTTGTTGGCTTTATAAGATTCCCATAGCTTGTCTACTTTTTCTATTTCGCGAACGTCCGACATGACTAAAATCATGCAGAAGTAATCTCCTTTATTTACCAAGTGCAGACTTACATATTTATTATTTGCTTCGGATATACCTCTAGCCGAATAAACTCCATTTTCTTCATACTTCTCTATTTCATATTTCTCTGCAAATTGATCTACTGTATCCGCAAGATATTCATCCAACTCATTGGCATCCATAGCCAATTCTACAGACTTAATCATAGCCATATCGATAACATAATCAGTTGCCTTACCAATTCTATAATATTTTGCGACTACATCTGTATTCTCAAACTGACTAATTTGAGCAGTATACTCTTGCATTTCAAAATCAGCTTTGATAATGCCTACAGCATCACTTCCGTATATATAACTGCCACCACTTTTTATTTTCGACGCAAGTGCTTTGTTTGTTAATACAAAATGAACTTCCGATTTATTGGGATCTTTTTGAGGATACAATTCAAAATCAATCGTTGCACCCTCTTCCTTGCCTTTATCAAGAACCAAATAAACATAACCAGTCATCGTTGTTGGTTTGGAAAAATTCACATCTTTGATTTTCTTTGAATACCAGTCACCTTTGTTGACTTTTCCATCTGCTGAGTATTTCTCAACTTTATTGTAAAGTGCATTAGGAAACTTAGAATAAAGTTGACCACCATCTGTGAAAATATGATTAGATTTCAAAACAATTATCTCTTTAGCAAGCAGGTTATCTTTTATTAAACTATTCTGATTTCCTGAAAATCCGCTGAAGGTATAGGTTACCTTAACTTTCAAAGCATCCACTTTAGAATAAAAAGAGTCCGAGTAGTTAATACCTTGAACCTTGGAATACTTTTTATAACCAACATTATCGATTTGAACTTCTGAGACCTTAATGCTGGCATTTTTCCATAGCCCATTGGCTGTTTTTAGATCCGTGAATTTCATTTCACCATTCAAACCCAATGGGTTGATTTGTGTATAACCCTTAATATCAGCTACACCCGCAAATCCCATTCCTGGTAGACCGAGTAGCAAACTCAGAATTAGTAAAACGCTTAAAAATTTCTTTTTCATTAGTAACCTCCATTTAACGCTTAATATTGTTTATTATTTAACCACAGCGCATTCTTTATATGTAGAAATATTTTTTCCAACGTTTATTATATCCATAAAGCAAATAGTGTACAATCAAAACTTGCATTAAAAGTTAATTATTTCTAAACCATCATGATATCGCCCCTTAAAAACGGGTATATATGCATGTACAAAAAGCAACCTACTTCAGTCACACTGTGACATCGTTTATGAAGAAAGAGGGTTGTCCTATGAAAAGGATTAGATTTGTACTCTTATCACTTGTCCTATGCCTATTGCCTTTTTCCAGTGCCGCTGACCCCTACACCGGTGGTCACTTGACAGTTCCTCACCCCCAATCTACAGCCGCATATGTCCTTGAGGGGCAAGACAGCAAAATCGTTACCACCGAAGACTCCGACGACTACAACCTTGGCAAGTTAAAAATTACGGGCATTATAAGAAATTTATCTGAATCTGGACATAAAGAAATTTATTCCATGGTGGTTGAAGGCTACGACGTTACGGGGCGCTGTGTGGAAGTCAATAGCATCGACCGAGTCAACCTGCCTCAGGGTCAAGCCGAAAAGGTCTCAGTCTATCTGAGTCTTGGCAATGTAATCAGTACTTATCGAGTTTATCTGGTAGATGGCGAAGCCACATCGGGCGCATGGGATTTATTGACTTACAGCAGCCGTATCGTCAACAAAAATGAATTAGATATCAATGCTGGTTATAATGCTGGCAAACTCAAAGTTCAGGCCGTTATTAAAAATGGCATGTCCCCTGACAGTCACCAAGTATACGCCATGGTGGTGGAAGGCTATGACGCTAGTGGCAAATGTATTGAAGTCAGTAGCACAGACCGGGTCAACGTTGCCCCTGGCTTTACAGACAACGTTACAGTCTACCTAAGTCTAGGGCAAAAAATCAAGTCCTTTAAAGCCTATCTGGTGGATGGTGAAGCTCTTTCTGGCAAATGGGATCTGTTGACTTCCAGTAGTCGTATCGTTTCTAAAGATGAACTGGACATCAACGCCAAAACCAATTCGGGCAAGCTCAGAGTTCAGGCTGTTGTAAAAAACGGGTTACCTACTGGGGCCAAAGAGCTTTATACCCTGATTGTAGAAGGCTTTGACGCCAAAGGGAACTGTATCGAGACTCGTAAAGAATCTCAAATTAACATCGCCTCAGGTTTTACAAGTAATATTTCCGTTTACCTCAGTCAAAGTGGTAAAATTAAAACAACCCGCCTCCGCTTAGTAGATGGAGACGCTTTATCTGGTAATTTCCAGTTGCTTTCTTGCAGTTCAAGGCTCCTAGGGAAGGAAGACGCCCCTGCTTTTGGAACTGCTAACATTGGAAAACTTTATATTGTCAGTATGATTAAAAATGGCGCTAAAACTGACCAAAAGCTAAGTCTCAAGGCTGTCGGCTACGACGCTGCAGGCAAGAAACTATTTGAGCAGACCAAATCCACCATGCTGTCCTCTGGTCATGTCTCAGAACTCACTTTCTATCTCAAATCTGGGGGATCTGTAAAAAGTATTCGCTTTTTTATCATTGAAAATAGTAAAGCGGTGGAAATTAAAAAAGTGCTCTGATTTTGGATTAGGAGCACTTGTTATACTTTGTATGTTTTTCCGCGTCTGAATTATATTCAAATTTCAAATACACCAAAGGTAGATTCCTCGGAGTCTGCCTTTTCATGTATCTAAACTGCCTATAGGCAAGCCGCAAAATTTTTGTTATATTTAATTAGGAGGTGATTTACAATTATGTATAGAGACCCCAACGCATCAAGAATTAGAAGTCTCGGCTATTTGCTCATGTGCTTAAGCTTTTTATACTATTTTCTAGAACCTACGATTCGTCGAATAGAATATGAAGTTTTAGGGATTGCAGATGTACAGAATTCAACATTTCTTTACGCGTCAATCTTAGTCTATTTGGCACTTCTCACAGGCGCTACTATGATGAATTACCATTCTAAGAACAAAGCTTCCTTTGTGGCGATGGGCATTACCTTTGTTCTGGGCATCAGTTACCCTATTCATGGGCTTTACTCCATCACTCACCCCAATATAATCTTTAATGCAACCCTCTATAATACCTATGCTGTCGCAGTATTGTTTGCCATAGCTTTTTCAATGTTTCATGAGAAAAAAGCCTACCGAATACTGCCCCTGCTGATGTTTGTTGTTTGGTTTTTCTTCATGAATTATATTGTTATGAGCAGACTATACTTTTTTATTAGCGTTGCAACCTTATTAACTTATATGGTTTCACTGTTGATGACCTTTTATTATGCGCTTGAATTTATTCTTGAACGCTCATCGCAAAAAATCTTATCTTAAATAAAAAAAACGGTACACCGTAAGCCATTTCATCGCCTAAGGTGTGCCGTTTTTTATAAATACGTCGATTCATTTTTATTGTAAATTAGGAATATAAATTAAGAATTTTACCCCTTTATCAACATCCCCTTGGTATTTTATGTCCCCTTGGAAAATTTGAACTACCGCATTGTAAACAGCGTATAATCCTAGCCCAGTAGCCGCGAAATTGTTATCTGCCCCATAGAAAGGTTCAAATATACGTTTAGATTCTTTTATAGAAATCCCCCTGCCATTATCAGCAAAAATAATCTCAACACCTTTTGACTTAAGTTTTAATTCTATGTCGATGCACCCCTCTTGGCCTTCCTTGAATCCGTGGATCATAGAATTTTCCGTCAAGTTGTTAAAAATCAGCATAAGAAGTTCGGGGTATGTGTCGATGATGATTTGAGCATCACAGATTAAGTTTATTTTAATAGAACCCGGTAGTACAAGTGCCCACGGGACTAGGTAGTGCTCATTAAAAAACTCAGATAAATTCAAAGCCTTGTGTTGCACTGGAGAAGACCTTAAGAGCAGGGACTTGAAAGAATCAATCAAAGAACTGGCTGCTGTTAGAGATTTGTTAACGATGTGTGCTGAATCGAACACAGTGAGAATATACGCTTTTAACTCACCTTGGTTGAGCCGCTTTTCTGCCAGAGCTTCTTCTATTTTTTCAGTTTCTTTTTCAACATAACTCACCGTGGTAATAGCATTTCCAATCGGCGTGTTCATATGATGAGCCACTTTCGTCATCAATCTTCCCATACTTGAGAAACGTTCTTCTTCCACCAATCGCTGCTGTGTTTCCTGCAGTTCTAAAATGGAGGCTGTGAGTTCTTCCTGCTTTAATTGAATGGTGTCCATCAGGTTGTTGAA
Source organism: uncultured Peptostreptococcaceae bacterium (assembly GCA_964404895.1). GTDB lineage: Bacteria > Bacillota > Clostridia > Peptostreptococcales > Acidaminobacteraceae > JBGSUZ01. The sequence goes on from CAYOLV010000003.1 coordinate 159,128, forward strand.
ATACCTTCCAATTTCCCCTATTTCGTCCTCCGTTTCTAACGTCGAGCGAATATTTAAGTCCCCTGCTTCAGCCATCCCCATCCATTCCTTTACCAAAACAATAGGCCTTGTAATGCTGTGGCTGATCCACTGGGTTAAGAAAATAATAGCGACGAGACAGAGGAGCAAGGAAGTGATAAAAATCCATTGAAATTGATAAAGGGGCTTCATAAACTCAGATTCATAAGCTGTTGCAGCAACAACCATGTCAAAGCCTTCTACTTCTGAATACACGGTCACTTTCTTCCTGTACTTGGTTTCCTCTGGGTTTTTCCAATAGTAATATGTTTTTCCATTGCGCTCGGCAATGGCTTTTCGAGTAACGTCCCCCATACTGTCCTGGCGATTGATCATATTCACACCCTTATATTTGGGGTGTATCAACAAAGTCCCATCCAAGCCGATGACTACAGGGTAGCCCGTTTCACCAAATGAAATAGCAAGTATATTCTTTTCAAAGTCGTCTATACTGACTAAAGATTGAAGTTCGCTGTCATAGCCCGTAGTAAATAGATACCATTTCCAAGGACTAAATTGTACACAATATAAAGATTTCTCTCTTTCAATAGACTCTGAGGGATTTTTCCGACTGTATTTTATGAAGGTCTCCTCGGCTGCCATACCTTCCTGAACATAGGAATAAGAGGACATGTCAGTCCCTACACTTTCAAAAGGATGGTAAATCGTCTTGCCATCTTCTGATAAAACGGTAATATAGCCAGATGTTCCGATTTTTTGAGCCTGAATATATTGAATAGCTTGAGCTTTCGCCTCTGCCTCACTCAGTTCTCCTAACTTATAACGGTCATAGCAATCACTGACCACATCCAAGCTCGACCAGGCTCTTGATCTAAAATAGTTCTTAATGGAAGCCTCTGCAGTTGTTTCAAGGGTTGTCTTAATCAAATTAATTTGAGTGCTCAGGGACTGATCTACTAATTTCTGTATGGTTTGATGCACAAAGAAATAGATACCCGTCATAAGAATGATCATGACCAGCAAGAAAATAGTCGTGTATGCAACAATTAATCTGTCCTTCAAATGGAAAAACGGTATTTTTAGTCTTCGCACCAGAATTCCTCCTAAGCTTAGCAGGTGATTCTTTTACAAACATATACCCGAGTCAACAATATGCAATCAGTTGTGATACGGCTCCACATGAATAATAATTGAAATGGTTTGTCCAAACTTTTCTTTCAATCTTTCGATCACATTGTGTTCGAGAGAATGGGCATTCACCACACTCATTTCAGGGTTAATCAGAATGTGCAGATCCAAATGGATATCGTCTTGCCGCCCTCTGCTTCTAATTTTATGACAGTCCATAACCCCTTCACAAGCCATGACCACTTCGTAGATTTCTTCTGTTTTCAAAGCGGCTGCATCTGCTAAAACATGGCTAGATGCCGTGAAGATTTCATAACTGGCTTTATAAATAAACGCTGAAATAAGCAATGAAACAATGCCATCGATAATAGGTGGAACGCCTAATCGAAGCAGTATCATGGTTACAATAACACCGCTGGTAATTAGAACATCACTTCTTGTGTGCTCTGAGTCAGAAATCAAAACGTCACTTGAAAGTTTGTGCCCTTGTGAGCTTTCAATTTTAACTACAAATATATTGACGACTAAAGTGGTGATCATGACCCCAAAGCTTGGAATGCTAATTTCTGGAATTCTCGGGTGAATAATATTGAGCACAGACCCGTAAGCTACTTTACTGGCTACAGCAAACAATAAGACCCCTATGAGCAAGCTTGAAATAGTCTCAAACTTTTTATGGCCGTAAGGGTGACTTTCGTCCACTGGACGTCCTGCAATAGATAATCCAACAATTCCAACAATATTCCCGCTACCATCGCTTAATGAATGATAACCATCTGCGATGATACTGCCACTGTTTGACATTGTTCCTATAATCACCTTAAAAATTGCTACCGCAAAATTAAGTAACATGACAACCCACAAAACTATAATTGCTTTTTTTGTATTACTTTGTTCCTTTACCATTTGTTACGCCTCCTTATATGATTAACTCTAAGTATAGCGGAAATTTTATGGTTTGAAATACGCCTCTATCCAATTTTTGTTTTGTTTGTTTTACTGCATATTGATTATCATTATCAAATAATCCGAATTCTGTCAAAAGCTTTGCAAAACAGGGTTTTAGCTAACAAAACTCAGAAGATATTAATTATCATTTACAGTTGGTACTTGTGATTTATATACAACTAAAAATAAAAAAGAGGCGGGTAGCACTTCCAACGCAAGGTTAGAAATCATTGCCCGTCTCTCTGAAAAATTATTATTCTTATAAAAACCTAAAATTTAACTCATATAGCCCTTAACTCGCATAGGTCTGTTCTACTTCTTCTTCCATTGCCTCAGTTTCTTGGACAATCTGCTGAATAGTGGCTGTTAATTCCTCTGTAGAAGCATTGGTTTCCTCAGAAGAGGCCAAGACATTCTGTACATTGCAGAGTACCACATGGATGGATTCGTTCAGGGTTTCAATCAAGTTTCTACATAGGGCAACTGCATCTCTGACCTGATCATAGTTTTGATTGGTCTGCTCAACTACTTGCTTAGATTGATCCGCTAATTTTCGTATCTCGTCGGAGACTACTGCAAATCCGCGCCCTGCTTCACCAGCTCTTGCCGCTTCTATGGCTGCATTCAGTGCCAGTAAATTGGTTTGATCTGCAATGCCAATGACGGACTTACCCATCTCTGCATATTGATTAAAGCTGGTTGAGATATCGTCTAGACAAGTTGTGACTTGTTTAGCAAGTCCGCCTACGTCCGACATGGTTTCAGTGATTCCAGACACGTCACTGGTATTGCTGTCTGTAGCTTTAGCAATTTCCGACAATACACCGTCGATATTGATGATTTTTTCCTTCAGCTCTCCCGCGAAGGATTTGAGTCCCGTTGCAATCTGATTGCTACGGCTAGCCGCTTCGTCGGCTGAATATTTCGCCTCTAACGCTTCTCCGTGCTCAATATTCGCTTTAGCGCGGGCATATTCACGACAACTGTCTGGAATGTTGTAACCTAAAACTATACCTACAGCTGCTACGCCACAATCTTTAAAACCGCATGCAGGACAATCAAAATGCTTTTCGATCTCTGTCTTTTTATGAAGCGCTTTATAACCTTCTTCAATACGCTTTTCAGCGGCTCCAGTTATTTGATAATAGTCTTTTGAATGATCTGCGTAAGTTACCGTATAATCTGCTAAATTCAGCTTTTTATAAAGGGTTTTCACAATTTGCTTAGGAGATTTCTTGTGAACCAAATTGCTGCGCTCAGATTGTAAATTGGCTGTCTTTTTATACAAGGCAGCGTCCATTTCATCTACAGACGGCAGCGCACTCATTAATTGACCTAGGTATTCAGTCCCAGTTCCTACCGCACAGCCTTCTGTACAGTTTAAAATATCAATTAAGAGGGGTAAATTCTTAGGGTGGTGATTGATTTCTTTCAAATATTGTTGGGCGACTTTAGGACCTTCTACTCGTTTAACATGATAGCCTTTGCCAAAGACCTGCTCCACAGACTCCTTCAACCCCCCCGGCGTTGGATACCAGAAACCCACTAAAGACTCAGGGGAATCAAAGTCCACTTCTCCATGTTGGGCGGAGCCGCTTTTTCGATAGGCTTCCATCAGAGTTTTGAAGGATACATTGCCTTTAATGGCTTTGTATGCCCCAAATTCGTCGCTTTTTGAAATACATGGAGAAAGACCCCATATGTTTTTAATGCCTTGTTCCTTGGACATATAAACAGCGGTACAGTGCATTGGACTGCCTACAGGAGACAGCATGGGTAATAAATTAGGATAATAGCGTTGAATGGATTCTACAATTGTGCGACAAGGTTGTGCGATGACTGTTTTTAACCCAGCTGTTTTAATGGCTTTGACGTATAATACAGTTGTAATATCCGCTCCAAAGCTGACATCCCAAATGTATTTGACCCCATTTTCTTTTAGCCATGCGAAGACCTTTTTGTATGTGGTTGGATAATTCAACAAAAAGGCTGGTGCGACAACGATTGCTTCAACTTCTCTGCGATTAATTGCCTGAAAAAAGGCTTCTGACTCATCTACGTAGTAGCGCGCTTGGTGGCGGCAGGCTTTTAAGCATTCACCACAAGCAATACAGTTTTCAGAAACGACGGTTGTCTTAATTTGATCTTCACCGTCCAACTGTATTTTGTTGGCGTATGCAATAGGGCACGCCTCAACGCAAGCGTTGCACCCTACACACTTCTCTAAGTCTGTTTTGATCAAATCATTTCTCATAATGCCATCCACCTTTATAAAAGTATGCCCTTTTTCCAATTTTGTCAGAAAGAACAGGCTTGATAACATTATCGACCAATTATTTGAAAATTGTGAGTATTTTCAGTGCATTAACAATTTTTCATAAGATGTATATAAAAATTTCTACGTTCAACATTCAAATTATTAATGAATTTTGTTATAGATATATCATTTTTATTCAATTTTGACTTTTCTCTTTACAAATCTACAATCTCCAAACCCATATTGTACTGAGCATCCAGACATTTAATAAACCGCCCCACTTCTCGCCAAGCCTTTTTAGACTCAGGAATAAATTCTCCCGCCATTTGAAAGTCGTGAAACATCCCTTCATAAACGCTGAATTGGACATTTACTCCCGAATCCTTAGCCTTCTTAGCTACTGCAATTGAATCGCTCAGGAGCATTTCAAAGCTCCCCGCTTGGATCAGCATGGGAGGAAATCCGTGAAAATCTCCAAACAAGGGCGATATATACGGTTTCTCATCGCTTTCATCGCCTAAATAGTCTCGGTTAAAAAGCACCGATTCTTTTGTATTCCCAAACAAAGGGTCTTTCTCAAAATTAATTTCATAGGACTTGCCACTGGCGGTCATATCTGTCCATGGAGACATGGCAATAATCCCACAGGGCAACTTACGGCCATTGGCTTTTAAATACAGACAAAGAGCCATTGCAAGGCCTCCGCCCGCTGAATCTCCCGCTAAGAGAATCTGATTTTCCTTAAATCCCTTTTCAAGGAGCCAGTCATATGCAGACAAAGCGTCCACTAACGCCGCAGGGTAAGGGTGCTCAGGCGCAACACGATAGTCAGGTGACAACACACTGATGCCTTTTCCAAATTGACAGTACCACTTGGCCATATTTCTGTGGGCATTTCTGAGTTTCCCAATATACCCGCCCCCGTGGAGCTGAAGAATCAAGAGTTTAGTCCCCATCCGTTGCCGTGTCAAAAACTCCATAGTAAATTGATCCCTGCTAAAAACCTCTCTTCGATAGCCTCTTGGGCACATCCACTGCGGTTCTATCATCCTCTTTAGGTGTTCGCCTCTTCGAATTTGACTTCCAACAAGACGACTGGCAGTCACACGGGTAATCAGGTCTCTAACCAATTTGCCTCTTATGCTGGTTTCATTTTTAAACATCCTTTTACCTCACATGGAATCTTCGTTTTAACTCGTTTGAAGCCCTTTTTCCACCGATGAGGATCGTCCCTAAAAACAGAAAAACGGAATAGGCACAAACCCCTAAACTCACATTGAGGTTTGTCGGCAGACCACTTCTGAAGAGAACAAAGGGGACCAGGCTCCATAGAATAGTTAGGAGCTCAACCATCATATAACTCTGCCAGTTCCGAATGTTGATTATCATTAAAATAATAATTGCTGTATTCATGAGAATAATGCCGCCCGGTATGAAATAGTTCAAGGACCAGCCATCAAAACCCGTCAATAGGTCAATTAAAATAACGCCAAAAATAGCAATCATGATTAAGATAATGATTCGCGTCTTATACTCCATACTGTCCATAAAGGTAAACTTCAATCCAATGTACCCATATAGAAGCACAACTCCTGCCACAACTGCCCAAAGGGAACCGTGATAGGTTTTGTAATTGAAAAAGAGCAACAGGGTTTCTGCAACAATTGCTGCAAATAAATAAATGCGCGTCCAAAGATGGTGTTTTTTTACAATCACCCTGACATTCGGATAGACATTTTCTACAGAATCTGTTTTCTCTAGGACTGATTTGCACAAAGGACACAAGGTCACATTGTCCTTAATTTCTACTTTACACTGATGACATTTACTCATAATAGACACCATTACTTTCTATGGATACATCAATACCCTCTTCAGCCAATTTTCTGAAAAATCGTCTTTGTACGGTGGGCTCTGCCAAATAAGAGCTGAAAGTAAATACCAAAGTGTCCTGATAAGAACAAATCAACCCTTTCAGGTTTTGCCCCTTGGACATAGCCACAATCCCATTGAATTTTTCTACATACGGGGTGTAGTCCTCTTTCAATACGATATTGCCCACATTGGTTACGGTGGAAGTGTTGGCCAGCGCCGCAAGTCGATAAACATAATAAATGGCAAGTTTCTTGATTTCTAGCGGTATTGCCCGCATTAGAATATTCTTTTCATTGGAAACATTGTAGGAAATAATTTTTTCCAATTTTTCTTTGGAAATTTGCCCTCTCAGGCTCTCCTTAATCATTTCTATGATTTCTTCAAAGACATAGCTTTCATTTTCAACCTTAAATTCCGCTGAAACCATGACAAAGAAATTCTTTGTGGTAATGGAGTCAAAATAGCCTCTTAGGTTGACAGGCACTGCAATGCGAATAGGTCTGTCTTCCTTCACACCTCTCAAAAACTCCGTGTATATGCTCCAAGCGAAGACAGCTACCATGAACTCGTTAATCGTTGCGCCATAACGCTGACACACTTCTTTTAATTGAGCCGTTTTCATGTAGCCGTGCATGATGCCGAATTCCCCATTTTTAAGTTTGAGCCCCTTGAGCAGGTACGCCCGCTCAGAATGATAGCGTTTGACAGGCATTTTTTTAAAATTATTGAGGAAACTGTCCTCTCGGTTCATGGACGTGTTGATACTTAGCCCATCTCCAAGCTTTTCACGGAGTTCTGGGTGGGTCAGCCTCAGATATTGATAGGTCAACTCTTTTAGAAAATTAATGCCACCCATGCCATCTGTCAACACGTGAAACACTTCTAAATTAATTTTTCGTTTATAATAACTCACCCTAAACAGGTAATTTTTATTCTTATTTTGCACAATAAAGCGGCACGGATAAGCTGACTCCTCTTTAATGCGAGGGGCAGGTTTTCCATTCTTCTCAAAATAATACCAAAAGATGCCCTGACGAAGCCTCACATTAAACCCTTTGAACTGAGGCAAAATCATATCTAGTGCCAATTGTAATTTTTCGGGGTCCACGTCTTCTTTTAAAAAAACGCTCAACCGATAGACATTAGACATCTTTTCCCCTGCAATAACTGGGAAAATATGGGCTGTATTGTCCAGTTTGTCCCACCAAATCTCCGCTTCATTGAAAAGCTGTTCTCGCTCTAATCGTTTTTGTTCTCTGCGTTTTTCTTTGTCTGGCATCTGCACCATTCCCAACTCGACGACTTATTTGAAATACAAGGTTCGCCAGCAAACCGAAATCCACTGGCGAAACCCTTTAATATTCAAAAACTGAAATGCCTTCTTGTAACTCCACTGCTACACGCTCTAATCTTGCTGCTGAAACAGTAATGGCTTCAATAGCACTTAACTGTGATTCAATGGTTGCTGTAGCTTCTTCAGTCCCTGCAGCATTTTCTTCCGATATGGCCGATAGGTTTTGAATCAAATCAATCAAATGATCTTTTTGATTGCTCATCTGCTGTCCCGTTTGCTTAAAAGCGGCGACCACTTCATGAATTCGCCCAATGGCTTCTTCAATCTGATGGAATTTTTGCTCGGTTTTGAGGACAGACTCCGATTGTTCTGCAAACATTCCTTGGACGGTGTCCATCGTATTCACTGCCTCGGTACTTTTTACGGATAAATCTTGAATGACTGAGGCTATTTCATTGCTAAATTGTGTGGACTGTTCTGCCAGTTTTCTAATTTCGTCCGCTACAACAGCAAACCCTCTCCCCGCTTCGCCCGCTCTCGCTGCCTCTATTGCAGCATTTAAGGCTAACAGATTCGTTTGGGTGGATATAGCACCGATCATATCACTGGCTCTTGCCACTTGATCTGTAATTTGGTTGGTGCGTTCAATGGTTTCGCCAATCTGATGCAGTGCTTGTACACTGGCTTGATTACTATTGACTAATTGCTGAACCGTTTCAACACCATCGCGTTTAATTGTTTCAAGCATTTGACTGGAATCTGTTAATTCCTTTTGAAGAGATTGTTCTTCTTCAATAAGTCCTCCAAGAGCACTAACTTCAAGCGTTGCCGTTTCTGTATTCTTAGCTTGATCTTCCGCACCCTTGGCAATTTCTTCAATGGTTCTGGCGATGTCTGAATAGGCATCTTTTGACTGATCCAGACCCTTAACCAAGGCTGCAGACGAGTCACTCAAATGATCGGAGGAGCTTGCAATTTGTGCAATGCAATTCATGAGACTGTCGTTCATTTCCACTACATTTCGATAAACTTGACCAAACTCGTCTTTGCGAGGTTTCGGCGTATGGGTCAGTTTCAAATTGCCTTTCGCTATTCGACTGGTCATTTGGCTGATTTCTTCCAGAGGCTTTAGCAATTGTCCACTGAAAATAAGGACGCCTAAAAAGGACAGTGCCATAGCGAGTACTGAAATCAAAATAAACCGTTTTCCTAAGGCTTGGACATTGGCCTCAATTTCCTTTTGATCCACTGCAACTCCAAGTAACCAAGGGTTTGCACCAAAGCCTTCTACCGTTCTTAATCCTAAATGATAAGTACTGTCATATAGATTGGTCTTAATCCCTTCATACCCTTCTGACATTCCTTTAGACTGGGTCTTCCATAAATCAGTAAGCATATGGTCTTTCAACTCGCCCTCATCGCCTAGCTGCTGACCTTTTAAAGCTTGCTCTTTACCATGAGACAATACCATGCCTGAGCTGTCTACAAGAAAGCCGAAGCTTGAGTCTGCAAACTTAATACGTTCCACAATTTCAGCGATTCTGTCTAGCTCTAACGTGGCGTATGCCACACCTATCACTGCGAGATCTTTGTCCAATATAGGGACGGCAATGACTACAGCAACTTTACCTGTGGTGTTGGAAATAAGTGCTTCCGAAACTGCAGGGGCTTTTGAGCTGATGACTTGTTTGAAGTATGCTCTGTCAGCAATAGAACCCTTTTCCCCTTTGTAATTCCAACGATCTCCCTGTAAGTTTGCATAGGATAAGTTGGCAAAAGTATCTTTATAATGAGGAAAAATACGGCTTAGTTCTTTGACCGCAATTTCAGGATCTCCAGTATGGAGACCGCTCATGTTGGAAATGCCTTCTACTTTTGCAGTGCAACTCTCCATAAACTGGGAAATTTCGTTGGCATGAAGCTCTGATGTGGTTTTCATTAAAGCCTCATTTGAAGCCTCCACCTGACTCTTTGACGACAAGTATCCCACTAATGACAGAGACACCATTGCAATGACAATTAGTCCACCTACAACGGCGGACAATTTCTTTCGAATATTCATAAACATTCACTCCATTTCTTCAAATCTCATTGTCGTTAAGCGTTTTGGGCTAGCTCATTGGCAATAAGGTTTAAATCCTTTGGTGAATGGTATTCCACATTTATTATATCATGTTGAGCGTGCTTAAAAAAAGAGCCACTTCATAAAGGATAATTCCCTCTGAAGCGGCTCTTTTGCTATTTTGAAGACTTTGTCTATTTAAAACCTTAAATCATTTACAAGCTGTTTGACAAATTGAGGAGCATTTGTGCCGCTTCAGCTCTAGTACCAGTAGCTGATGGTTTGAAGTTGCCATCTTTTCCACCTTTAACTAAACCTAATTGTTGGGCTATTGCAATCTCAGTTTGGTAAGCTGCATTGACTTGTTTTGCATCCTTAAAGCTGAGCTGATTTGCGCTCACTTCAAATCCGCTGCCATACTCAAAAGCTTTTGACAACATGTATGCCATTTCTTCTCTTGTAATGGCTTTGTCTGCATTTTTACCGTTTAAGAAGTTTCCTGCTAAACCAAGTTCATTTGCCAATGTAATGCTAGTTGCTTTCCAGTTGCTGCTGTTTGTGTCGTTTTCGCCGAGCAAATTGAGAACTGCTGTAGCAAATTCAACTTTTGTAATGGTTCTTTCTGGAGAGAACTTATCTTCTGCTACACCTACCATGATACGTCTTGCTTGAATTTGAGCGATGGTATCTTTTGCCCAAGTTTTTGACGTATCCACAAATGTAGATTTAACTTCAGCAACAATGTATTGGCCATTTCCAGCATTGTTTACAATCAAGCTGCTTGAATCTGTATCAAGTTTAGATTGAACCAATGTGTAGGTCTGCTTCACATCATCATACATGAAGACACCTAATTTTTTAGCTTGTTTGCTAGCCACAGGAATTTCCAATTGAACTGCTTTGAAATCTGTTTTCAACTGAACGCCAGTGGTCACTGCTAACATTTGATTCGTTGCCTTCGCTTTTAACGCCATATCCTTTTCAAGACTTACAGCGTGAGCTTTGTCTGTCATTGCAGCACTGTTTGAAATGGTAACTGATGCGTTTGTCGTTTCCAATTTAAGAGCAGCACCGCTATCTTTGATTGACTTAAGATCTGTTGCTTTTAAGTCAACGAGCATTTTGTTTGTAGCCGATTCAATCGTGACTACAGGTTTGCCCACTTTATCGCTTACACCAATTGCAGACATTTCTTTTTTAAGTGTTGATAAAGAGTCTGAAATTGCCTTTGTAAGGGCCGCTGGATCTGAAAGAAGTTCTTGAGTGGCTTCAATTCTACCGAAGAGTTCACTAAACACACTCATATTTTCGTTGAGTTGTTTTTTATCTTCCCATTTGTTAGAAGCGATTTGGCTCTTCAATTCTTCTACGATATTGGCAACAATGAGTTGCTTTTCAGCGTCTGTAAGCGTCTCGCCCGCTTTTGCTTTATTCATTGCTACATCCACTGCCTTTTGGTCTGCCGTTGGTGCTACAGGCGTTGCAGGCTGTGTTGCTTTTGGAGTTGTTGTAGGTGTAGTTGTTGTAGGTGTAGTTGTAGGTGCTGTAGTTGGTGATTGAGGTTCTGATGAAGAATTTGTTGGTCGTTCAATTGGTTTACAAACAAGATCGCCACGATCTCTAACGCGAATACGTGCGCCTTCAGCATCAATTGAAGAAAGACCAATAGCTGTGAGATTATAGCCTACTTGAAGATCTGTAATTTTAGTATCTTTTGTAATGTAACCATCAATAAAGACTCTAGCCGTTACACCGCTGTTGTCTGCAATGAAAATACTTTCCACGACACCATTCGAATACTGGATTTTTTGAACAGCACCCGTTACCGTTACCAAACTTCCTAAAGATGCTGACTTAGCAGCTTGTGCTGTTGTCAACTTAAGCGGTGTTGGTAATGGTTTAATGGTATCATCAACAATTGTTATTCTTTGAACATTTAATTGACGTTCTCCATTATAAGAGCTTGTCACACCTGTTACTTGAACAGTTTGTCCCGCTCTTACATCACCTGCAACTGGGAACAAATCAATACCTGCAGTGCCATCTTGTACATAAACAGTATCGAAGAAGGCAGTGTTTTTATCATAACCAGAAGCATTTGAAGTCACAATACCTTGAACTGTAAAGGTTTCCCCTTCTTTAGCTGCGTGTACTTTTGCAATATCCGTAATGACAATCGGATTTGCTAAACGAACCACGTTTTCAAGAATAGTGTAGTTACTGTATGCAGGTGTTGCGTAGCTGTCTAAAGTCGCTTGAATTTCAAAGTTACTCATGAACCCAGAGCCTGCAACAATAATTGAAGCCGTTTGACCGTTTGAGTAAGTAACATTTTCTGAAGCTGCAACCATTAACTTATCCGCATACTTCGGTACAGTTATAGCAGAACCAGATGCGATTGTTGTCCCATCTTTATCGCTATCGACGGATATGCTTGTTGTGAAACCGTATACAAGTGGATTTACAGTTGCTGGCAATACTGTTGCTGGGTTATTAGCTTTATCCACTGCGTAAATAGATGCCCCACCGTAATTCGAGAAAACTTGCTCCGCTGGTACTACACCTTTTAAAAGCGGATTGTCTAAATTGTAATTTTTTAAGTATAAACGTTGTGCAGAACCCCCATTAGTTACCGGGTCTTGAATTTCGTCATCTGAAATTCTAAGGGTTGAGCCTAGTGCTGCTAACAATTTGTTTTGTTGTGCAGACATTTGCTCTTCGGCTGGAAGTTTGTAAGGGGTGTTGTCCGAATATTTTGTATAGTTTTCGTAATTGTCACTCCAACCAGCAACGATTACCGTTCTTCCAGATTCTGCAAAAGCTTTAATTGCTGCAACTTCTGCATCTGAATAACTCTTGTATCCTAAAAGGAAGTTGATGCCGTTACGTCTTGTTGGCGGCGTGAGAACCATCATTTTGTACTTGCTATTTTGTGTAGCTGCAATGAGAGCTTCACTTGTTTCAAGTTCAACGACACGAACGTCATAACCCACCGCCATATTGGCAAAGTTGCCCATGCTGGCTTTGTAGTTACCTCGAACGTATTCGTTGTAATGGCTTGCATCAATACCGATGTAGACAAGCTTTTCACTATCTCTGACATTGATTTCAATATCTTGTGTAAAGATCTTTTCTTGTCCATCAATTATCATTACTGCTGTTACAGTAATTTTTGTTCTTCCAGGTGTGCTTGGCGTATAATCAAAAGTATGCTTGTAAGAAGCTGTAGCAGCAATCTCAGTACCAAGAGCTTCTGATTTCAATACAGTTTCGCCTGATTTATATTCAATCGATTTTACTGTAACTGTTTTTTCTTCATTGTTGAATAAAGTTGAAGAAAGTGTTAATTTTTCGCCTGTAACAGGCATGCCAGTACCACACTCAACAGAGGTGATGCCTACACGTGGCGCTTGACCAATCCATACAGGTGAAGTAACTGCCAAATTCTTGTCCGCTTGTGTAACTCTCACGTAATAATAGCCTTGTGTTGGCGGAAGTTCTAAACTCCATTCAACTGAATTGCTGTCAAATGTTTTGCTTGCCGCAATACGTCCACTATTTGTTACGATGTCAATTTTTGAAATTGCATCCGTACTATCTGGATCATCTACAAGAACACTAATTTGAAGAGGTGCTGTTGGTACTTCAGTAATGATTGTCCCTAGGGCTTGACCATTAACCGTATATTGAATATTGAGGTTCTTATCTTCTGTCGCATAAGTAGACATGTTTTTAAGACCATTCAATAAACCATTTTCGCTTAATTCATTTGTAATGATAACTGTACGGCTTGTGTTTGCATTACCCCAGTTACCCTTGTGGTTATCTTGGTTATTTGTTGGTGCTACGTGCCAACCTTTATCAAGTGCTTTTGTGTACTCAGTGTAACTTGGGAAATACCCACCTGAACCAATAGCACCTTCACCGTTACCAACTTCAACGGCAACCATTTTGTTGTCGATGGTTGGTGACCAGTATGCAAAATCTGCAAATGTTCCAAATGTTGCGCCTGGGTGGTTGAATTGTGACAAGTTTGCAAGAGGATCTGTGTTTTTAACAAGCTCTGCATAGTAAGCCTTTAATCCTCCATCTGCAGTCTTGTTGTTGAGCGTTGTGTTATTTCTGCTGACTAACCCTTTAGAGTTGAATGTATTGATATGACCAGGACCGCCTGACCATGTCATTTCATAACCTGGGAAAGCAACGACAGAACCGTCGTTAGTCGCATTAAACGTTCTCATAGAAGACGTATACGTATTCCATTTCGCTAAGCTTTCTGCTGTCATTTTAGTTGTGTCATTCATGGCTTCAGCAGGGTTTGCCGCTGCTGTTGTGTCAAAGTAATTCGAGTGATCTGTGAAGGCAACGAAATCTACTTTGTCGCTTTCAGGAATCGCCTGAATATAATTTAAACCATCTGAAAGTTTACCAGAACCATCTGAGTATTCAGCAGTATGGGCATGAAGCTGACCAAAGAATGCTCTTGATGTAGGCGTGCCTACTGTGAAATTCCAATTAGCAGTATTGGTAACGCCGTCTTCTCTTTTTACATTAACCGTCACATTATATTGACCGTCTGCAAGGTTAGAAGTTTTGTATTCAAAGACATTTGCTACAATAGTAGTCATTGCTTTGTTGTCTACAATAGCCACTTTGTCTTTAGTAAGCGTCATTTTTACTTCTGGTGTATTGCCTGCGTTGCCTAATGTAACAGAAATAACTGGAGACTTATCATCGCCTGTGATGCCATTTCTCGCTGGAACCAATTTAACAAATTGAGGTTTTGCATCAACGATGATTGTTTTTTCTGCTGACTCAGTATTAAGACCTGTTACGTCAGTAGCAATTACTTTGAATTTAATGTTCTCAGACTTCATCGTAATTTCGCTAGCAGGAACGACAAATTTGTATTCATCTGTACCTGCGGCATAAGCCATTGCTTGATCGCTTACAGTCTTAGTTCCGATTGTGTAAGTAATTTTAACACTTTGAAGGCCTTTGTTGTCTGCTGCTTTTACAGCGATGGTGTAGTCTACACCTGGTTTAGCATCGATGTAACTGTCATTCAACGTTACAATTGGTGCTTTTGTATCATTTGTAACATCATAAATGCTAAAACCATTTGCTGCTTGAGTCCCTGTGTAAAGTTGAATGGTTGAGTTGTTTTTCGCAACCATCGCGTAGAGGTCAACCACATCGCCTTTTAACACTTGAACTGGATATGGTGCTGCATTGTAGATGTTAATCTTATTACTATCTTTATCAGTAACAATTGTACTGCCTTTTGCAACAAACTCCCCTAAAGTAACATTCTTGATTTTTACAACTTGACCCAACATAGTTGAACCATTTGCCAAAATATCTGGGATAGTCATTTCTTTTGGAGTCACCACTGCGCCCGCTTCAGCTTCAATAGTAGAAACTGTAATACTGCTGAGTTGAGGCATGTTGTATCTAACTTCATATTTACCTGTCAGTTTAACAACATCGCCTATTTTCGCGCCTTTTGGAGCTGCACCAAATACATAAAGTGCATAAGTTTTTCCGTCTATAACAGAATAAATAACTGGGTTAGAATAAGTAGTTGCAAAGTATGCAAGAGTCCCTTTGACTGTTACATTTTCAACTGTTCCAGTCAATTCTAATGCCTCTTTAACCGTCATAACTTGGTTAGGATCTTTTACCGTGTAGACAAAAGCAGCAACATCACTGTTTGTCAAACCATCTTTTACCGCACGAACATAATATGTAGCTGCTGTGTTCACAGTAACAGCACTGCCAGAAGTCCAGCTGTTGTCTGTTGCTGATACAGTATTGATTTCGATTGCTGCGCCTGATGTGGTCGTTGAGAAGTTGACAACGGTACCTGCATCAATCATGCCTGGAGCTTTGCTAGCTGTTGGTGTTGCGCATTTTGTTTCGACGACAGGGCCGCTTGTCCATGCGCCATTTCGTGGATTAGGAGTCGCTGTAACAAAATCGTTGAAGTTATTGTCTGTGTCCACGCCCTCAGTTTTTCTAACTAGGGCTGTTGATACAGACATAACTGGTGCTGCTTTTCCTTCAAATATTGTAGCAACACCAAAACCTACTAAGTCAACCACAGAAGGATCGGTTGCACCTGAAATTGCAGTAGCTTTTGATGCTAATGCAACTTTACCTTTAGAACCAGATAAATCCATAGTAGCATTAGTAGCTTCAGGTGTTGGCAAGCTCGTACCATTAGCACCACCGCTCTTTAACTGAACTAAGTAATATTTACCTGGTTGGATAACGCCGCTTAGTGTCACTACAGCATAAGTTTTTGCCGCGTCTTTAACCGGGTCTGCGTCTGCAGCTGCATACTGTACCGACCATGTGCTCAAATCCACCGGAGCACCAGTCGGATTGTACAATTCTACAAAGTCGTTCTTGCAAGTCGAATTGGCATCATAACCGCTGCTGCCATAAATCTGACTAATAATAACATGTCCAGCCGGTCCAGTTCCCGATGTGTCTGCAAATGCCGGAACAACAGATGTCATGGTCATTAAGAATGCCATGAATAAACTTAATGTTTTTCTTAAACTTCTTTTCATCAAATGCCTCCATAATTCTTCACTGTCTTTTGAATACGAGTGACGCTCCAGACCCTCTCTTCCCTGAGAGTCTAAAACATTAGATGACTTCCTCCCCAGATACCAACTCCTTTCAAATAGATACTGACTTTTAAAACTCCGTTTATTTTGCTTTTTTAACTATATGTTTTGGAGCAAATAATACCGCTGCTAATAAAGCCACGAGTGGCACTGACATAATAATTCCAATAGATCCTGCCAAGCCTTGAATAATTTCTATAGTCATAAGATCGCTATTAAAAATTTGCATGTAGGGGTAATCAAACACTTTAAACAAAACCAACATATTCAGCGAAGCACCTGCAAACGCTAAGATCAATGTATTGGCCATAGTTCCCATGGTATCTCTTCCTATATTCAAACCCGCTTTAAACAACTCTTTTGTCTGAGCCTTTGGATTCATCTCATGGAGCTCACAAATAGCTGATGCAATGGACAAGGCAACATCCATAACTGCTCCCAGTGAAGCGATTAAAACCCCACACACGAGAAGTCCACTTATTTTTAAGTTGCTATCTGTCGCTCTGAGGACAAGGTCCTCTGCTTCGCTCATATTAAATCCATTGATAGGAGAAATACTTCCTGCCGCATACGCAATTAACCCTGCCACCGTAACCCCACCTACGCAACCAACGACGGCGACAAAAGTCTTCTTTGAAAATCCATTCAAAGCCAGCAGTGAGATAAACGCGGTTATAGCAACGAGCATAATCGTTGCAGGAATGACTGGAACGCCTCTTTTTATTAAAGGAATCAAGAAGAACCAAATACTGCAAAGAGTGAACATGAGTCCTACAATTGCCGCCAAGCCTTTCTTTCCACCGACGATTAAGAGGGCTGCTGCAAAGAGAAGGGCTAAACCCATCAACATGCCGCTTCTGTTATAATTCACTATACTCACAATAAAAGGATTCCCAGACTCATCTACATCCATTCTTACAATTGCCTTAGAACCTAATTTCAAATCTACGTTCCCATAAGCCCCTAAATAATTGACACTGTACAAAACTTTACCTTTATATTGGCCACTATCCAGTTGAAGTTGAACTTCTTGAGTGCCTAAGCGCAAACCTTCAGTCCAAGTGTCGGGACTCGCCTGATCGGATATCATTTCAACCACATGAGCCTTTTCAAAAATTACCTTGCTTGCGGCTGTGGGCACCTCACCTTTCATCGGACTATTTGCCCAAATGGTAATTCCCGCCATTATAATTAGTAAAATTACTACAGACGACCATTGAATCCACTTCATATTTTTCTTCATTTTTAACCTCGCCATAATATGTATTTAACCTTCACAACAATTCTTCAAATTGTTTCCAATAACTTGTTTGATTAAAATAACAAGAATTGTCTGATAATAACTTTCAATCCTTTGAAATACTTATATCTAACATGTCTGTACGACATGTCTGACAAGCATTTTATTTTAGGTTCTGTTCCATTTTAACCAAAATGTAACCGCCTTACAACAAGTAGTAGAATTTTTTTTGCTCGTAGAGTTAAACTTGTATATAAATTGTTTACATACAAGTTTAACAAGTTCAAAATAGCCAAAACAATAAGAAAAGCTCCCTGTTATCCTTCGCTTAAGTGTTATATGGTGGAATAAGTTTCGTCACCGATTCACTAATTGTTAATAATATTCTAATAATTATGTGAAATAGCACCAAAAATACTGCAAATCTATGGGCATGAAATAAAAAGCCGCCCCTCATCAAACACTTATTGCTTGAAGAGAGACAGCTCATTTATTTGTTTTAAATTACATTGCTATTCCAATAGTAGTTGGTCGGTTTTTCCACATTAGGCCCTCTGAACGATAAATACATAATCAACTCTATCGTTAAAAAAGTTGGAAATACAGTCTGCAAATGAACTCCAAAATATGGTATCATATATAAAATTAATTATAAGGAAGGTAAGACAATGGAATTGAGGAAAAGACGGGCCATTACTGGAATTGTTCTCATAACACTTATATGTGCTTCATGGATTTTTACAGCTCTATTCAATCGCTATGCGCTAGGGATGGACGCTTTCAAAGAAAGTGCCGGTCAAGCTTACAAAGATTTTGGCAATGAAATCGATCTGCTCAATGAACAATTGCAGTTACTTGAAAATAAGGACTCTAAGGCAACGGTTGATCACTCAAGGGATTATATCAACTCGTATGTTTTACAGGCATTACATAGCAGTCGGTATAATTTAGAGAAAATAGATAAACGCTACACTCTTGGAAATGTAGAATTCTTTTACATAGACATCACACCTCGCCTAGGTCGAATTATGGCCGACGGACAAATCAGCGAAGCTGAACATCGCTTTATAAAAGACTTAAGCACTTTCACAAAGGAAGTAGCAAGAATACATAAGCTACATTTGGAAAGCGTGGATTATCGAGGCGAGAAAGATTACTTTAGAAAAGAAAAAATTTTTAACAAGCAAATTTCATGGGTTTACAATAAATTCTTTTTTGATACAGACTTACTCTACGATTCTGAAACCTACAAGTTTATGAGAGATTTTGAAGGGGACTATTCAGATTTTGACTATGAGTCTGCCGAGAAAGCCTGTATGGTAATTTACGACAAGCTCATTGCAGGAGAGCCCCTTAAGTACAACAATAAAAATGAAGTTCATAAACAAAATTTAATTTTTAAAACAAAGCCTTTAACAGACGACATCCTTAGTCTTGGTGACTTAACACAAACGACGCCCACTTATGAGCTAAGGCTTGATAAGTATAACAACAGACTAATGATTGAGTTAGATACGGGCTACAGAAATACAGAAACAAACGACACCACTCTCATGAACAAAAAGGCTGAACAGCTTGCTAAAACCATTTATAAGGATGCTAAGCGCCTCAGTGCGGATTACAGCCCAGGGCCCAACAAGAGTCGCAAAACCGTATCCTCTGGATACTTCATCTACCTTGTGAACCCAAAGGGTAAAACCGATGAAGACCGCAATATGAACATTCAATTGATGACTGATGGAGAAATTGTTTACATCAGTATGCCTTTGGTTTTGAACGATTAGAAATCTATTGAAATTAGAAAAATCATTAACAGCCGCATATAAAAATCCCTAGAAAGTATAACACTCACTAGGGATTTTTTATGCAGCGATTCATAACCACTTCAGTTAGTTAAGCTATTTCGATACCTTAAAGGCCGCAACTTGTTGAAGCAACTCCATTGACAAGGTGGAAAGATGCTCTGCCGCACTGGCAATCTCTTCCGAAATAGCATTTTGTTCTTCTGTGCTAGCGCTGACTTCTTCAGCACTGGCTGAGGACTCTTGAGCTACATTGGAAATGACGTGAATTGAGCGGGTTACTTCTTCTGTTTGCTGTTTAGTCTCAGTGATCATACTCACCACCGCCTTCATGCTATTTGTGGTTTGCTCAATGGCATCAATAATATGAGAGAAGGCAGACTGAGTCTCTTCAATAACCGCAACACCTTTGGAAATGGATTCACTCTCATTCTGGATGGCTTTTTCAGCGTATCCAATCTCAGACTGAATCATTTGAATCAACTTCCCAATATTGTCTGCAGAAGCCATAGACTCGCTGGCAAGCTTTCTGATTTCCTCTGCAACTACTGCAAAACCTCGACCTTGCTCTCCAGCTCTTGCCGCTTCAATGGCAGCATTGAGCGCCAGTAGGTTTGTCTGATCCGCTATAGAAGAGATTGCCGCTGAAATTTGACCAATTTGCTCAGACTGATTACTGAGGGTTTGAACAATTTCATAGGTTTTATTTGAACTGACTTGTATTTCATTCATTTGATTCATGGTGCTGTTCATGTGATCTTGGCTGTCTTTAGCCGTTTCCATCACCTTTTGAGCGTCGTTTGACATAGAGTAAGTTTCTTTAGTTGTAGCCTCCATCAACACTTGCATATCGCTTACGGTCTCATTTGTCTTGGCCACGTATTCTGACTGTTCCTGAAGACCTGCTGTGATTTCCTGAATAGCTGCGGTGACTTCACCTGCCGCTTTGCCGCCCTCTGAGGCTGAGGCAGACATTTCTTCACTGGTGCTGCTCATAATCTCTGAGGCGTTGAGAATGCCGCTAATAACCCCGTTAAAACTCCCTAACATGTGATTAACCGACAATCCCATTGCATCAATCTCGTCGCCGTTATTTAAAGTTCTTCCCGAGACGCGAACCGTCAAGTCCCCTGCTTCGGCTTGGACTAAGACCGCCTGCATTCTTTTTATTTTAGTGCTAATAACCCTTGCTAAAATATAAGATGCAACGCCGCCGAGCGCCATGAAAATCAAACCAAACATCAGTATACTATTTCCCATCTCCTTTACAGAAGCCAAATATTCATTTTGATCCGCATTGAGGGAAATACTGTATACATCAAAAGGTTTGTACATATTCAATTTCGTAACGCCTTTATATGTATAAATCAACTTGCCCGATTTACCCGTAATCATATCTGCTTTGGCAACCGTTAACTCAGGAATATTAAACTCTTCAATGTTTTTACCCACATAATCTGTTTTGGGATGCGTAACTATAACGCCCTTTTTGTCTATCAAGTAAGCATAACCATTCTTACCTTCTTTGACTGCCAATATTTTATTTGCGATGGGTTCCATTTTTACTGCTGCAGAAAGAACCCCTATAAATTTCCCACTCTTGTTCTTAATGGGATAAGCAAATACTCTCACCTGTTTGCCCGTTCCTTTAGACAACAGTATTTCGCTCCAAACCGCTTGACCGTTTTGAACCGCTTTGAAGTAATCTCTTTCAGCGATATTAATTCCCACGTAGCTGCCTTTAGTCCCATCTATGATAATATTGCCAGTTGCATCTGCAATAAAGAGGGTTTCTAAGTAATCTTGATTATCCGTTAATGAGGATTCCAAGATTGTTGCTACTGCTCCTTTTACCTCAGGCTTATCCGCAAAGTCTTTGACCATGTCCATTTTGCCAACCATGACCAGCTTTTCACTGATTAAACGCATCTCTTGGTCAAGAGACGCTACCAATGCCTCCAATTTCGCCTCTAATTTCCCTTCAACTTCTGCTGTAATTGCCTTGGAAGACTGATAATAACTGATCCCGCCTATGGACAGCACCATTGCTAAGACCAATAAGCAGCTTTGTAGAGTAAGTTTGGCTGCAATTTTCTTTTTGAATATGTTCACGAAATTCTTCCTCCAAAGTAAGGGTTAACGTTAGTGTAAACCGTATGATGTATAACAATTCAAAACATTATTCATATAGTGCTTCATCCTGTAAAATTCTTTAAATATCACCTTCTCAATTAATGAATACTCTTTTGCTATTTTTATTTTTTAAACCATGTTATAAATTTATCAAATTTTCTTAAAAAATACTATAAAAATACTATGTTTTTTTTTGCAATTTTAAGAATTTTTTTGCTGTTTTTATGAAATCATGAAATAAATAAAACCAAAGGTCTATTTTTTTCAAAATATAGCTTTGGTTTTATTTGAAAGATTCAATTAACCTGCGACTATGTCCCAACCTTATAGCGTACTATTCATCCTATAGCCGGCGCCCCAAAGGGTTTCAATGTACGTGGGCTTTGCAGGATCTACTTCTAGTTTTTCTCGAAGCTTTTTAATGTGAACAGCTACTGTATTAATTTCGCCATAATTGTTAAATCCCCAAATAGTCTCAAAGAGTTTTTCTTTACTGAACACGATATTCGGATTCTCAGCCAAGAAAACCAATAACTCGAATTCTCGAGGGGTCATACTCACCAGTTCATCACTTTTATAAACCCGCATAGACGCTTTTTCAATGCGGATATGACCTATGGTCAAAATATTATCGTCTTTAATTTCCAGTTTAGGTGCATCCTTCTTAACACTTTGGACGATGTGCTCAAACCTTGTAATATGAGCCTTAACTCTTGCAACCAGTTCATTGGGACTAAAAGGTTTTGTTATGAAATCATCTGCACCAAGCTCTAGACCTTTCACTTTGTCAAAGTCC
The DNA here is from genome assembly GCA_964404895.1 of uncultured Peptostreptococcaceae bacterium. GTDB lineage: Bacteria > Bacillota > Clostridia > Peptostreptococcales > Acidaminobacteraceae > JBGSUZ01. Next base: position 181,319 of record CAYOLV010000003.1, read on the forward strand.
TCAACTCTCGCTGAAACAAAAATGATGGGTACCATATGTCTTTGCCGAATGATTTTGCAAAGTTGAAAACCATCCATTTCACCCAGCATAATATCAAGAATAATCAGGTCATAAGGCTGATTCATTGCCATGTCTAAACCCGTGAAGGGATCCGTGGCAATTTCCGCTTCAAAGCCGCTGCGCTCTAAATAGTCCCTTTCAAGCTCTGCTATATCCAGTTGATCTTCAATAATCAGTACCCGCTTCATCATGTCACCTTCTTATCTCAAAATTAAACATCCAAGGGTTGAACGTTTTCAATTAAAGGAATCCTTATTTCGACACATGTGTAGACCCCCAGTTCGCTGGTCATTCGTATACTTGCGCCGTGTTTGTCCAGTATTTGTTTACAGATGGCAAGGCCTAAGCCACTGCCCCCTATTTCAGTATTCCGGCTGCTGTCCGCTCTATAAAACCGTTCAAATACATTGGGCAAATCCTCTGGGTGGATGCCCTTGCCATTGTCTTTAATGTATATGACGCCTTCATTGCCTTCTTTTTCAAGCCAAATACGAATGGACTTCTCTGGCTTATTGCAATGTTTAACCCCATTGTCCACGATATTCAATAATACTCTTCTTAATTTAAAGACGTCTACAAGACATACAACGTATTCTAGTTGATGACTGTCCCAATAAACGTCCACACTCTTATTTTCCAATTCTAATCGAATATCATCCACCAGGTAGTCTAAATATTTCTCCAGTGCAATCGGTTGAAAATCGAAGGTCACTTGATCTACATCCAATTTGGAATGGAGCAGTAAATCATCTACCATTTGATCTAAATGAGTCACATTTTTATTCATAATATTCAAATACCGTTCCATCGTTTCAGGACTACTGGCCATGCCATCCTGTATGGCGGTAATATAGCCACGAATAGCGGTAATCGGGGTTTTTAAATCGTGTGAAATGTTGGCAATCAGTTCTTTCCGATTAGCTTCATAAGTCCGAATGGATTTACGCATATCGTCAAAGGCTCTGAAAGTATCTCCTATTTCGTCTTTTCGGCGAGTGTCTATCTCAAAATCATAATTCTTTTGACCCACGTGCTCTGCCACGGTTTTCAACTGGTTGATGGGTTTTAAAAAATACTTTGCCACAAAAATCACAAACACCATATGGAGGCTTATAAACACAAGTATCCCAAGGCTGACACGGTCTTCAAAAATGGCTTTAATGTCCTGCCCGCCATCCAGTAAATTTAAAGGTAAAAACTTCAAGTTCACTTGATACAAGTCATTTCCAGACCTCAATTGAATATCCTTTTCTTGAAGCTGATCCAAACTTTTCTCTGGCAAGTTCTCTGACCGATCCGCTTCGAAGATTGCCAGATTTCCTTTTTTAACTTGAAAATATATGACTCGGGTTTGTGTTTCAAAAAAAGCTTTTAAATATTCAGGATTGCCAATACAAGTGGGATCTGCCACTTGGTCAGCCTGTAACTTTTCAAAAACCGAGGTGTACGCCGCCTGCTTCAATTGATAGTCTATTTGTTGCAAGACTTCCCCTATCTGATCACTGTAGAAATTCGTCATGGCTCTCAGGGTTCCCAGCATCATGACTATAGGCAGAATGACCAAACCCAGATAGGCTGCAAATAGTTTTTTCTTAATGGACATGGCGGCACCTCACTTATTGGACTGTATTTATTTTTTATTCATATCTGAGTGCCTCAATCGGATCTAATTTTGAAGCCTTACTCGCAGGGTATACCCCAAAGATGACACCCATAGCGGTAGAGAAGCAAGTGGATAACACCACAGAAAACAACGACAGTGTCATATCGATATTAAATAGTATACCAGCTACTTCCGTTAGGACATAACCAAAAGCAACCCCTATTAAACCGCCAATCAGACAAATAATAACCGCTTCTACTAAAAACTGAAGCATAATGTCTTTTGGTTTTGCACCCAGTGCCTTTCGAATACCAATCTCCCGCGTTCTTTCCGTCACAGAGACCAGCATAATATTCATGACACCAATCCCCCCGACGACTAAAGAAATCCCTGCTACGGCGCTGACAAAGGTGGTGAGCAAGCCTAAAGTTTCACTGATGGTGTCTACCATCGCTTCCATGCTGAAATACTCATATTTTTCAGTGCCTTCGTTATGATGGCGTCTCTCTAAATAATTAATGACTCGACTGGCATCATAAGACACTTGATCGCTGGTCGCTAAATTGATTTTAATCCCTTGAATGCGGCCTTTTAAATTAAAAACCTGATCCAAGGTGGTATAGGGAATATAAACATTTCTGCTCATAGCCCCTAGGGAGCTTTCCTCTTTTTCATATACCCCGACTATGGTATAGGTAACCGTTTGAGGCCCCGAATCTAACGCCATTGATTTTCCAATACCAGACTGTTGCCCAAATAAGTCCTTCTCAATTTCGGAATCTATGACAATGACTTTTTTTCCACTGAGGAGGTCGGTCTCATCGATAAATCGACCTGAAACTAGTGTTAAGTCCTCAATGGCCTTTGTGTCTGGATTACTGCCATTGACCACCGTCTTGGTGTCCTCAAGGTCTGCCCTGACAAAAGCCATTTCACTGCTTATAGGAACCGCTGCCTTAATAATCTCAGGAAAAGCGGTTTTGAGCTGTTCTGCATCCTCAATGGTAATTCTATCCCCTGGCAGTATGGTTTCATCTGCAGATTCGCTAATGCTGATGTTATTGCCACCTAATGCGCCTAAACTAGAGGAGATGGAATTGGTTGTGCCATCGCCTACGGAAAGAATGGTCACCACTGAGGAGATCCCTATAATGAGCCCTAACATGGTAAGCAATGACCGTATTTTATTGGAGCGAATGGATTTTACAGCAATCTTAAACAGTTCCAACGGCTTCATGCTTGTTCCTCCGATCTTGTGCAATGCGTCCATCCTTTACCATAATCACACGGCTCGCCCTTGCCGCCACCTCTTCTTCATGGGTGACAATGACAATGGTGACCCCCGCCTCGTTCAGTTCGTCAAATAGGTCTAAAATATCCTCCGTGGATTTAGAATCTAAGTTGCCCGTGGGCTCATCTGCCAATAAAATAGAGGGGTTCAGTACCAAGGCTCTGGCGATGGCAACCCTTTGTTTCTGCCCACCTGATAACTCATTAGGATTATGATGTTTCCGATTTTCAAGTCCCACTTTTTTAAGAGAGGCCAGCGCCCGCTCGTTTCTTTCCTTAGCAGGGACTGCGTTGTATATCATGGGAAGCGCCACATTGTCTAGGGCACTTGTCCGAGCCAATAGGTTAAACGACTGAAAAATGAAGCCGATCTTTTGATTGCGTATTTCAGCCAACTCATTTTCGCTTCTTTGACTGACTTCGATGCCGTCTAAAAAATACTCCCCAGAGGTGGGCGTGTCGAGGCAGCCAATCAGGTTCATCAAGCTTGATTTTCCAGAACCTGAGGGTCCGATAATGGCCACATAGTCTCCCGCCTTTATATCTAATTGGATGCCATCTACTGCGCAAACCGCTGTATCCCCTGACCCATAGGTCTTTTTAATGTCTTTCAAAGTCATAATTGTTTTTTTAGGCCCTTGCAAAGGGGCGTTTATGCGTTTATGATTTTCCATTTTTAAACCACCTTTCTTACCGACACCCCTTATAGATTATTATTGTCTGCGCCAGGACCTGCTTGCATTTCCTTTTCCTTAGCAGAAGCCTTTTCGGACGGAATGACTACCACATCTCCAGCCTTCAACTGGTTCGAAATGACTTCAACATAAAGGTCTGTTTCCAATCCTCTTTGAACCAGAATTTCCTTTTTAGTTTCCCCTTGCATAACCGTTACAACATCTTCACCCTGTTCATTTTTATCTAGGGCTTCATAAGGCAGAGAAAGTGCTTTTTCCTTTGCCGCGATGTCCACAATCAAGGACACAGTAAAGTTGGGTTTAATATTGCCGTCCACTTGATCTAAACTGATAATGGTGTCTACTAAAACTTCATCATTTTGATTCGTCCCTGTGCTGTCAATGGATTTAACCTTGCCCGTATATACCGCTTCGGTATTGCCCAGCGTTGTCACGGCAACCACTTGCCCTATCTTAACTTTGCTGATCTCATATTCAGAAATTTTCGCCTCTACTTCTAGCTTGGACAGGTCAGCAATCTCTGCCACTAAGCTCCCCCCATTAATAAGGGCGGTGTTGTCCTCGACAAAAGTAATCAGCGTTCCTGTTGCCGTTGCTTTTATTGTGGCATTGGCAATATCCGCTTTTAAATTCTTAACACTCAGCTGATCCATTTTAATTTTCTCGTTGAGCTTATTTGCCTCGTCTTGAACATTGTTGCTTTTAAGCTTCTCTCCCGATGAAAGCATTTCTGAGTAAGCCGCTTCCATTTTCGACTTGTATTGATCCAATTCAACGCTGCTGATGGCACCACTGCTTAAAAGCTTCACATTGCTTTCATAGTCACTTTTAGCACGGTCATAAGACGCTTTACTCTTGTCATACGCGGCTTGTTCGGTAGCGTTGCCGTTGCGCTTCACATCGTTTAAACTGTCTTGATCTACGCTGAGGGTGTACTGGGCTTGCGCCAGTTGCTGCTCTAAGTCGCTGGTATCCAACTGAATCAATACTTGCCCTTCTTTGACCAAATCACCCTTTTCCACAAATTTTGTTTTGATCACACCACTATTTTGAGTATAGACCTTCGCAGAGTCGCTTAAAGTCACAACACCGTCGATTTTAAGTTGTTGTTTGAGGTCTCTTACCTCTGCAATAACTGTTTTGTCTACAACTGTCTTTGATTTGGCTTGAGTTAAATTTGGTAAAGCAATCCCTGCAACGACCACCAACGCTACAGCTATTATTCCAATTTGCTTCTTAGATATTTTCATTTTAGTAATCCTCCCTTTTCTCTTAAATTCATCATATCGGAGAAGTTTAAAATGCCATTAAACGGATTATAAAATTTTCATAAACACTTTGGAGGAGGTAGGTTAAAGTCGCATAGGGAATCGCCACAAGAAATTTCCCAACAAAAAAAGATTCGGCATATTGACATACACCAAATCTTTTCCAGCTGCTAAATAGTATCAGATATATGAAGTTTGGGATATCTTATTATCTTTTACTCATGGCCCATTTAAGCCTTGTATCGAACTTATACTTAACTCTACTCGGATTGCCTTCTGCACGAGCAATTGACAAATCCCTTAATTGATAACTGACTGACCACAAGGTATCGAAACCAAGCTCTTTTTCATACTGACAGACAAAGCCATGTTGACCTTTGGCAAGATCTATCCCGAAGGTTCTATCCTTTTGAACAGAATCCTGTAATAACCTTTCTACTGTAGAATAGCGATCCTTTGTGTAGTACCAATTCTCCTCAGGTCGATGGTCGTACTGTTTTAGGTCTTCACAATTAAAATGATTTGTAGAAACCATATAAGGTCTTCCTTCTGGTCTTCTGATACTCACTTTTTCAGAACACATTTCTACGACAGCCATGTCTCCTGTTCGATCTAATAGCATGATATTGTGGGCCGTTAAGGAAGGGGTCTTTTGAAGAAGCAGAATTGCTTCTTGAACCGTGGCACATTTTTCTAAAATCATTCTGACCATGATAAAGAAGTTAAGACCCGGCTTTCTTACTTTTGAAGATACGAAATTAATGCCTACTGCCAAACCATGTTCATTGATTCCATCTTCCTTACCAATTAAGCCATCGCCATGAGCTAAAAAGTAATGCGCACTCTCAAGTCGGTATACGGCAGCTTCTGTCACTTTCTTTAATGTGGTAAACATATCGTGATTTCGGACAAAGTAAAGATCATTTTCACTTTTATAACAGAAGGTAGTACAGCCGATACTCGAATCATAGGCGCCTATGGTTATAATAAAAATCCCAAATAGGGTCTCATCAAGGTTCAAGCCCTTAGCCATCCCTTTAATTTCATCCATTATTTCTGGGTACACCTCTTGACATATTTTTAACGATTCGGTCCCCATATGAACTTGTTCATCTGTAAATTTCAACAGCGACTCTAATTTCACACCTTTTAGTCTTAATAACTTTCCATAATGGAGTCCTGCATCGTAGTGAGTTCCTTTAAATCTTGGCTTATACATCTCAATCACTCCTCTTTGAATTTATGTCCCCAGTATAACTTTGGACGAAGAGTGATTCTTGATATTTATTGCTTTTCTTGAACGGGAATCATAATCCACATACAGCCGCTGTGATTTATATATGAAAAATCAGGGCTATACCGTTCCATGACATACCCCTCTCTCAATTCATAATTTGACTTCTTTAACCATTGAAAATAAATATACCGATACACTTCGTGGATATACTCAAACTCTTCTTCTATTCTGAAAACTGCGTATTCCCCAGGCTCTAGCGCATAGCTATCTAAGTGCTCAATACCTTGACCTGCAAGATTAATACCAATAAACGCCCGATAGTTTTCGTCATTAGAAAGTCCCGATGGGTCTTTATTCTCGTCTAGCCAAATAGTGTAGCCGTATTGATCTAAGGTTTGAATCTGATTCTCCTCTATAAACCGGAATAAATTTCCCCAGTATGCCTCTAACTGATGATCATTCAGTGTGGTCTCAAACCCATAACCTTTTAAATTCACGCCACAGATCCTTTCAATTTTGGGCACAAATAAGTACTTCCCTTGTATGCTTTCGATGAGCTCTCTTTCCATGGGTTTTAGTAATAACAAAGGGTTCTCCCTCTTACGCTTTCGATAGGCATAAGGTGCCATTTGAAAATAACTCTTAAAAGCTCGGGTAAAAGCCTCGTGACTCTCGTATCCACAAGCCAAGGCAATATCCACAATTTTCTTCTCAGATCCACTCACAAGGTTGGCAATAACCGTAAACCGCCTTTTCTTTATATAGCCTCCAAGGGTATGGTAGGTACTTGCCAAAAATATTCTGTGAAAATGATACTTTGAGAGGTGGACATGATTAAAAACTTCCTTGTATAGATTGTCTTCAAAGAGATGTGCTTCAATAAATTCAATTGCCGTAACGACGTCTTCCAAATAGTCCATATCGATCTCCATAAATTTTTCTGTTGTATGATTCTGGTAATATCTATATTTTATATGAGGCTAGGGAGCTCGTCTATCCAAGATGTGAAGCAGGGGGCTTTATTGTAGGATTCAAATGCCACAACGCCCTACACTACCTTCAGAATTTTCAGATTTGTGTGATTATTATATAGAACCTTCTTGACTAAAGTATTATTATGGAAAATAACCATGGGATTTTTTATCCTCATGTAATCTTGCCCTCAGGAGGTCGTCATGTCACGCGCTAGAAAAAATATTTTCTTATTGATTCTCTTCGCAATCATTGGCTGCAGTGCCCTTGGATTTGCAGCCGAACTCATTTGGAATAATCCTTATTTAAGCTTTGCCCTCGTCATCCTTTCAGCGGTAGCTATCAGCACTGCTCTCAGTCGAATGTTTACCGCAAAACTGAGCCTCGCCAATAAAACCATCGACGACATTAACAGCAATAATTTGCTGAATGCCCGTTTTGACCTTGAAGACCGATTCTTCACCAGTTTCTTCAGTGCGCTGGATCAGATGGTCAGAGATTTAAAAGGCGCCTTCAAAGATCAAATTCAAATTTCTCGAAAGATGGCTACTGCAACAAAAAGTTTAAACGATATTTCCATAGAAATTACAAATGCCATGACCCAAATTTCCAGTTCTGCCTCTAAGACGGCTGACAACAGCGAAGAACAGCTTAGACGGGTTTCCAACTTAAACAATCATGTCAATGAAACAACTCAAATTCTAAACACCCTTAGACTGGATGCTCTAAGCACTCACCAAAAAACTGAAGCCGCACTGAATCACACAATTGCTGGCGTTCAAGCCACACAGACTTCTGCCACTCAGGTCATCGCCATCAAAACCCTCCTCAAGGAAATGACCGAGCAAATTCAGTCCACCGCCTCCCTTTCCGAGCAAGTCATGGCGCTGAACAACGCCATCAACAATATTTCTGAGCAAACCAATCTATTGGCCTTAAACGCTTCCATTGAAGCCGCCAGAGCTGGTGAACATGGTAGAGGCTTTGCCATCGTTGCAACAGAGGTCTCAAAACTTTCTCAAGAAACCAATACAGTTTCGGCACAAATTCGAGAAGTCATAGGACAGTTGCAAGAACAACTCAAGGTAACCAGTCAACAGGCAATTGCCAACAACGAAGCCATCGAAACCAGCTATGAAAGGATTCAAAGCACCCAAGCTGACTTTGAAAATGTCCAAACTGCCATGACAGAAAATTTGAAACAACTCAGCCAAATGGTGGATCAGGTTCTCCATGTCAATGAAAAAAGCGTTTGCATCACCGACGAAATGGCCTCGGTTTCAGAGTCCTCCCATGTCATCTCCACTCAAATGGAAGCCGCGGCGACCCAGCTTGCCATCCAAAATAAACAGACACTGGTTCTACATCAGTTGACCACCGAACTCAGCCGTGAAGCGGACAACCTCATGCAGTTTGTCGCCAATAAAACCATGGCAGGAAAGCTTTTAGCCGATGTTAAATCCCTTGAAGACATTTTGAAGAAGAATCCGCCAAGTACAGATTCCCTCGCACGATTAGCTGCAGACTTTGGCATTGATGTCATTTATGTCGGCGATACCCATGGGGTAATCACCCATTGCAATGAAACCAGCGCCATCGGCCTAGATTTGTTTAAAATCGACCCAAGTTACCTCCCTTTAAAAGCAGGACGGGTTACCCATGTAGAAACCCCTATCATTTCACGGGTTGAGGACGGGCGTCTGTTTAAGTTCTTGGCCATTCTAACAGCTGAGAAAAAACTGCTTCAAGTGGGCATGTCACTGGACAGCCTGATGAAAATTTAGCAGGTGTTAACATAAAAATGGCTATCTCCAAGGAGATAGCCATTTTTTTAATACTACTTTTTCATTAACACTACTTTCCCAGTAGCTTTACTTTTTCATTAACTCTTTGAGTTTTTCTTCAGTTTCTTCTAAATACTTAAGCAAATCTTGACAGATTCCAGAAGCTTCTTTATTTTCTTCTGTATCATTGTGAATGCTACCCATCTTGCAACTGCGTTCAATTTCATTTTTTGCAGAAGCAATCTCACTCATAACTTTGTCATAATACGTGTGTAACATACCTAACACCTCCGACTTATTTAATATTTAATATATTCCCTGTTGTGAAATCTTCTAACAGGTCATTAAGAATTTATTCACGCCCTTTCAGTTTCATTTCAGTTTTTGGCATTAATATGAACTTACAAGAACAAGATATGGAGGGGTAAACATGAAAAAATTGCTGATACTCATAGGGTATTTTTTAAGTCCGATAGTGCTGATGGCAGCTATCCTGACACAGAACCCAGATAAATATACACAAATTCAATTTTTTATACCGATGAGTCTCGGTGTAGCAAGTTACACCTGGCTATTATGGCAATTTGTATTAAGTGCACGTCCAAAATTTATTGAAAAGCATTTTGGACTAGACAAGATGTACAGATTCCACGGTACGATGGCTTTGGTGGCACTGGTGGGCGTTGTCATTCATAAACTCCTGAATGAGCAAATTTTCGGTGAAACGCCAATGACTCAGTTAGGCTCCATTGCACTTGCACTCTTTGCAGGCATTAGTGCCTTATCCATTCTTTTTATGTCCACAAGATTGCTTAATCGGGTGCCTTTCATCAAAGTCATTGTTCAACAGATTGAAAAGCTGAAAGTTTTAACATATGAGAGACTTAAGCTGATTCACAACATGACTTGGATTGCCATGATTCTGATGCAATTTCACGTGCTCATGACCACGTCGGCTAAAAATAGCTTACTCGTCTTTAATCTCTATATGATCTACTTTTTTATAGGCATGGGTTCTTACATCTTCCACAAAGCAGTAAAGCCCTGGTTATTAGACAGCAACAGATACGTAGTTAAGGCAGTTGTTCAGGAATCGTCGGATATTTGGAGCCTGCATTTAGCTTCCAAGATAGGACGTCACATGACCTATAAACCAGGACAATTCGGTTACTTTACCATTCTTTCCGAAAATGTACCTGTTGAAACCCATCCGTTTTCAATCTCCTCCACACCGACTAATCCCGAATATTTGAGCATAACAATCAAGGCGTTAGGGGATTTCACCAAACACATTTCCACTGTAAAACCTGGTGATGAAGCGATTGTAGAGGGACCATATGGCAACTTCAGTTACTTGAACTATCCCCAGGAAAAGACCTCTATTTTTGTTGTCGGCGGCGTAGGCATCACACCTATTCTCAGCATGGTCAAACATATGAAAGAAAAGGACCCAGATAGAGCCGTCACCTTGATATGGGGCATTCGAACCCCCGCCGACATGATTCAGCGACAAGAACTTTTGGCATTAGAAAAAACCATGCCGAACTTCAAATGGGTTCCTGTGGTTTCCAGTGACGACACTTGGTCCGGACTGAAAGGCGTGATTGACTTGAAGACACTGCAGTACGTTTTAGGCGAGAAGCAGAACTGGGCGTCTACAACAGGATTCTTCCTTTGCGGGCCACCCATTATGATGACGGCCACCCAAAAGAATTTGAAGCAATTAGGCATATCCAATAAACAAATCCACTTTGAAAGTTTTTCAGCCTAAGGAGGGCAAAATTATGAAAACCAATTATGGTATTAAAATGATCGCAAGTGTACTAGGAATCAGTTTGATGTTTTTAGGCGTGTACCAAACCGCATTCGCCTTTACTTATGGCGGTGGGCTATTAAGCACTTCTCAACCATCCAGTTCAGTTGCCCAATCAGTGGCAACCGTAGCAATTGCGCCATCGGTGGCTACAACCGCACCAACTGTTTCTACAGTAGCAACACCCGTCGCAGCCAAACCTACCGCTGCCGTTAAAACCCCTCAAAAGAACGCCGCGCCAACTTTCACTTTGACAGAGTTAGCAAAATATGATGGTCAAAACGGCCATAAAGCTTATGTTGCAGTCGATGGCGTCGTTTATGACATGACCCTACTCGGCTCATGGAAAAATGGACAGCATCACGGCGTGTCGGCTGGAACCGATCTAACCGCTGCCTTTTCAAAGTCCCCACATGCAAAGTCGATCCTAAAACTCGCTAAAGTTGTTGGTACATTAGGTAAAGCGAAGGCAACTGCCCCTGCTCCAGCTGCAGCCCCAACTGTAGTTGCAACTTCAACTGTAGCTGCCGTCTCCTCTGCCACATCAAAGAGCACCACACCATCTAACACAACAACCCAAACGACTGCCAAGCCCAGTGCAGGTAATCAAAAACCCACTGCTGCGACATGGACTTTAGCGACCTTAAAGCAGTATAATGGAAGTAACGGCAAACCGGCGTATATTGCAGTAAATAATACAATTTATGATGTGACTAACATGGGTTCTTGGCAAGGCGGCACACACCACGGCATTACCGCAGGACGAGATGCAACCCAAGCATTTGCCAATTCACCCCATTCAAAATCTCTTCTGAGTCAGCTGCCCGTTGTGGGGCAAATCGGCAAAAAAATGACAACTAACTCAGCTGTGACAACAAGTGTTACAACAACCAAAACACAAAGTTCCATCAGCGATGATCAGGAAGACGACGAAGATGACGATCAAGACGGTGACGATGATTAATTAGGAGTGATACTGTGCTCATACTACTTGCAGAAGATGATCCTAAAATTGCAAAGCTTCTGATCCATATGTTCGGAAAAGACGGCTACCAAGTCGATCACGCCAAAGATGGTGCTGAAGCTTTGCTTTATGCTTCTATGAACCACTACGATGTGGTAATACTCGACTGGATGATGCCAAATAAAAGTGGTATTGAAGTGTTGCATGAACTTCGCGTCGCAGGTCAAAACTGCGGCGTTCTCATGCTCACCGCAAAAGATACACTTGACGACAAAATTCAGGGTCTAGAAAATGGTGCCGACGATTATTTGAGCAAACCCTTTGAATACAGAGAACTTTTAGCAAGAGTCAAAGCCCTAAGCAGACGCAGCGCTAAAAAACTACTTGAGGATGCAGTCGTGATTGGGCCTTTTACCTTAGACCGTCAGCACAAGCGGGTCTTGTATCTTTCAGAAGACATGGGCTTGTCCAATAGAGAATATCAAGTTTTCAGCCTGCTTTTAGAAAATAATCACCGTATTGTTCCGAGAGAGGTCATGCTCGACCGCGTTTGGGGTATTGACCAAGAGGTCAGCCTAAATAATTTAGAGGCTTTTATACGACTGCTTCGGAAAAAAATTGAGAAGTCTGCGGGTACACAAGTCATATTAAATGTTCGAGGTATTGGCTATAAAGTGGAGGTTTAGAGATGTTCAAGCGCTTGCAAATGAAAATGACACTCACCTACACATTGATCCTCATCGGGGTGTTGCTGGTCACTAACGCCAGCATCTATCTCATTATGGCCAATTATAATAGTTATCAATTGTCTACCGAAATCCAGCTCATGCTGGAAAGTATCGACAGCTCGGAGTGGATTTACGAACAGGATGATCAATCCTCTGACGAGGACAAGGATGAAGAAACCAATCACGACGAGGACAACAACTATAAATTGGTCAATTTGACGACCTCTGAAGAACTGTTCATCCCTCAAACGCTAAATACTTTTCAATTCTACATGATCTTTAATGCCCAGGGTCAATTGATTCAGCAGAAGTCCGATAACGCTATCATCTTTAAAAATTTGCTGACCAAAAGCAAAAACCTTCCAGTTTCTGGTGCGCCAACGGTTGTGTCCCTTGAGGGCAGTCCTGAACTGCATTATCTCATTGGCAAAATGCCCATTATCATTGAAAATCAGACTTTGGGTTCCTATGTTGTGGCGAGAGATGTCACCGTCGCCTTTGAAACCATCGACAACCTGCTCAAGATACTTGCTATCAGCTTTATAGCAGGTATTTTGGTGTCTGCTGGGTTGGGCTATTTTTTAGCCGGTCGGGGACTACAACCCATCAAGGCAGCTTACCATTCCAAACAAACTTTTCTTGCCAACGCCTCCCACGAACTGAAAACGCCTCTGAGCGTCATCATGCTTTCCGCAGAGGTCTTAGCAGATGAGATGCCGCCTGAAAATGACTTTCAACGCCAAACTGTGGCAGATATTCAAGACGAAGCTGTCAAAATGAGTGATTTGGTAAATCATTTGCTTTTATTGGCAAGAAGCGACGGTTCCAATTTACTGTCGAGCAAAGCGCCCTTCAACATTTCAGAACTTCTAACCGATGAAGTAGCTCGACTTCAGAAAATAGCCCAAGTCAAATCCATAGCCTTCACAACAGACATTTCTACAAATATTAAATACACTGGTGATCAAAAACTTATCCAGTCCCTCTTTTCCATTTTGATCGACAACGCCATCAAATATACCCCTAGTGGTGGACAAGTGTTTGTTACACTAAAAAAATCCGAAGGCTTAAACCATCATGGGATCGAGCTTCGGATTAAGGATACGGGTATTGGCATCTCAGCAGACGAGCTGGACAAGATTTTCGAGCGTTTTTACAGGGTCGAATCCTCACGTTCTAAAGAAACTGGCGGATATGGTTTAGGTCTGGCCATTGCAAAAGAGATTGTGACCCAGCACGGCGGAACGATTCACGCCACAAGCGCAGTGGGTCAGGGTACTGAATTTGTGGTCATGTTGAGATAGGTGAAGCTTCAAATGGGAGTTAGCTGCTTAGGTAGTTTGCCATGATCTTCATAAGCTTTGATTATTTTCGGGATACCCCGTTGCGGGTACAGAAGATGTACCGTATCTAATATACGTGTCTTCTTGTCTGATTCTTTTTCAAGATAAGTGTTCCAGTTACTCTTCAGAAGAGAGACGCTTCTCCATTTCAGCCAACATCGTTTCGCCTGAGTGAGCTTTAGGCAGTTTCAACATTATGAAATGGTTCAGCTTTCGATTGATTTCTGTTAATTTCGAATCGATGTCCTTGTATTTATCCAAACGATTCCAGCATTCAATTGATTTGATCATTTCACCCATTTGGCCGACAATGCTTCTATCACTTGTCGATGTCCACGTGATCTGGTCACAGGCGTCCATGTACCTATCAACTTGTTCACGTGGGGCGCCTTCCTCCAATAAACTTTCTCTAATAGCTGCAATAACCCTTTGATCGTATGCTTTAAAATCCTCTTTTTTAAGCCCTAGAATGATGAAGTTATATCTTGTTAAATTGTTCATAACAATGACGCATTTTTTCCTATTCAGTATAAATAAATGTGAATGCCAAGAGTAAAACGGATTTGGGATAGTCTCTTGTTCTTTTGGAATATCTAGATTTAACACATCTCTTAGTTTTTTAGTGCATTGAATTGTTATCATTAAGCCACTCCACTCCTTATAATTTTTAGTTTATAAGCCTGCCTATATCTAATTCTGAAAGCGCTGATAAAATCTCTATCACGTTTTTACGTCTAAAATTTAGAAACTCACCGTGAAAGTATGACCTAAATCTTCATTCTTACTTAGTTGCTTCTAGTCATCTTTCTAATCACTTCTAACCTATTCTAATCATCACGAGTCACAATTCAAATATGGTTATAAGTGATTTTATAACTTATATGTCACTTTCAATCTTGAACAAAATAAATCCGTCGTCATTCCCTTAACACCCGTCACATGTACATCTAAGATTTCAGCCTTCATTGCTTCAACAAATCGCCTCATATCTACTTTTACCATGCCCTGAAGCTCAGTTTGATCATCTGGTAAAATCAACGTTAGTAATTTAGCCACATCGTTTCGATGTTTTTTAATGTGCTTTGATAAACCTTCATCACCAGCATTTTGTCTATCGGTTAACTCACACCACGCCTTCGCTTTAAAAGGAATTAGTCGCAACTCGTCCAATACTGACAAGCCATCTATATTCTTTCTGCCTTGAAGCAGAAAATTATAATAATCGCTATTAAGCAAAATTGCAGAAAGGCTGGCAACATCATCTGAAATGTGAAGTGGTATTAAATGATATCCTTCAGCCACCTTAAACCCGTTTGGTTCTCTCGCAAACAACTCTACCATTTGAGGAAAATCTGGATTCTCTGGCTTATCAAACCTATAAAAATTTTGATTTTCACTGCTCGAATAAACGTTTCTATATGCCCCTGCTTTTATAAAATCCCAAAATACTTCTCCAAAAGCTGAATTAACCATCTCTACGATCAAAACCATATCGAAGTCTTTTGTTGCTCTAAAATCAAGCCCCACCTCCTGAAAGAGGATTGTGCAGGCAGTTCCACCAATCAGTACATAGCAATTATCAAAATCGCTGAAATATGCTTTAAACTTCTCTAGTCCTCGCATAACACCTCCCCAATAAGCTCTTCTAGCTCAATTTCAATTCTTGGATCATTGATCTCTGAATAAATAGCATACAAGGAAAAGATATCTACATTACCTTCTTTTGAAAATAGATTAGGATTGTACTTCCAGCGTTCAAGCCGTACATATTCCAAATCATAATCGACTTCTGATTCTTTTATTATTACAGCAGGATTAATTTGGTCAAATTGATGTTTATCCAGTGCGCAGTTTGTATGCTTATTATAGTTCATCATAGTCAATGCTGCTAAAGCTGAATCACTAGAATAGATAACGTTGATTACATCATCCAGGTTTTTTAGGTACATAACTTTGCTTATCGGGCTAATCATATAGTTCTTACCAACTTCCCAAAAATTCTTCTTCGATATCCTGAAGTATTTCTTCTTGGTACCCAACCCACTTTCTACTACAATTCCCATGGCTATAAATTGCCTAAGAACTCTATTGACAGTCATCACCGTTAGTCCGAGATTCTCTGCAATACTTTTTGTTACAATCTCTTTTTGATCTATCACGAGCATCATAATAAAAATCATTTGTGTGGCAGCGGTAAACCTGTCCGGTTTACTAGGAACCTTAGTGACTTTATCAGTGAAGTTTATATAAATAAACGGTAAATACAGCTGATTTCCTGGAACTATAAACGGCACCCTATTCATAACAAGTTTTCTTCTTTTTCTAGAATCTAATGCGGCGAACACCATTACAGGCCTTTCAACACCAGAATCCTTTAGTTTAGATAAATGCTTGGTAATCTTATCTATGCTGAATTTTATATCTTCTGCTTCAACCAAAACGCAGTCTAAATCATGAATTCGACATTCAAAATATTTGTATTCGCTCGTCAAAAATAGCGGCAGCTTCTTAAGATGTTTAAAAGGCTTCATTTCTACACTTTCATTTAGTTGCTCACTTAAATAGGTTACAACATCCAATTGTATCACCTCACTTTATAACATTTATAAAATCATTATAACATTGCAAATGTTATAATTCAAACAAATTTGTTATAACACACTTGAAAAATAGTATGCACCTGAAATGCAGTCGAATCAAGGTTTAGATACTCTAACTAAAAACAAAAGACCCCGAAATAAATCGTAATAACTTATCTCAAGGTCTTGTCTCTTCTTTATTTTTCTTTGGGTTCAGGGAACCTCATTTTGCCCTTTGGTGGGAAATGTGGTTTGCCTGGGGACACTTAGAACAGCTCGTACAATCCTTTCAGATTGTACGAGGCGCTGGCGCGCCCAATATGAAAATGCAAAAAAGCGGACCGAAGAGTAAACTCTCCTATCCGCTTTTATTACATTTTCATGCTGTTCTTTGCCTATTCGCCTACCTCCAATCGCCTGTCGCCAAGGCTCGGGCTCTCGGTCCCACCTGGTAGTAGCAAAATAAAAAGTCTGTAAGCTCGCTGAGTTGACCTTTCTCGTCAACACGCTTGCTAACAGACTTTATTTTATTTTGTTACTCCCACTCAATCGTTGACGGCGGCTTGCTCGTAATATCATAAACAATTCGATTCACGTTATCCACTTCATTAACAATCCTAGAACTGATCTTATCCAAAACCTCATAAGGAATTCTCGCCCAGTCAGAAGTCATGCCGTCTATAGAAGTTACCGCACGAATACCCACTGTATGGCAGTAAGTTCTTTCATCGCCCATAACGCCTACGCTTCTAATGTTTGGAAGGACAGTGAAGTACTGCCAAACTTCTCTTTCAAGGCCAGCTTTTTTAATTTCGTCTCTTAAAATGTAGTCTGAATCTCTAACAATTTTCAAATGTTCTTCCGTAATCTCGCCTAAAATTCTAATCGCAAGACCTGGGCCTGGGAAAGGTTGTCTCCAAACGATGGTTTCGTCTAGACCAATTTCAAGACCGACACGTCTCACTTCGTCTTTGAACAAGTCTCTGAGAGGCTCAATGAGTTTGAAGTCCATATCTTCAGGAAGTCCGCCAACGTTGTGGTGGGACTTGATCACGTCTGCTGTATCTGTACCCGACTCAATAACATCTGGATAAACCGTACCTTGTACCAACCATTTGATGCCTTGAAGTTTGTTTGCTTCTTCTTCAAAGACACGAATAAATTCTTCGCCAATGATTTTACGTTTGCGCTCAGGGTCAGAAACCCCAGCCAATCTCTTCATAAAACGCTCTTTGGCGTCTACGCGAATAAAGTTCATTTCGAAGTCATTTGTGAACACTTTTTCAACTTCGTCCCCTTCATTCTTTCTGAGAAGACCGTGGTCAACAAAGATACAGGTTAAATTCTTGCCAATCGCTTGATGAACCATAAGTGCCGCAACCGATGAATCTACCCCGCCTGAAAGACCGCAAAGGACTTTATCAGTGCCAGCAATTCTGCCAATTTCAGCAATTTTTTCTTTTGCAAAATCACCCATGTTCCAAGAACCCGAACATTTACAAATGTTGAAGAGGAAATTGGAAATTAACTGTCTGCCAAACGGGGTATGCTCTACTTCCCCGTGGAATTGAATCGCATAAAGACCACGTTCAACATTTTGCATAGCCGCAACGGGACAGTTGTCTGTGGTTGCAATCACTTCAAAGTCAGCAGGCGCCTTGTCTACATAGTCAAAGTGGCTCATCCAACAGATCGAACCTGACTCCACTTTTTCAAAAAGAGCGTTTTCTTTTTCGATGTTGATCATGACTTTGCCGTATTCTCTTTGGTCAGCCCGTTTAACGCTGCCGCCCAGTAAGTGGCTCATAAGCTGCATGCCGTAGCAAATACCAAGGATCGGAACGCCTAACTCAAATATTTCTTTTGAAAGGGTTGGGGCATTTTCCGCATAAACAGAGTTTGGACCCCCTGTAAAGATAATACCCTTTGGATTTTTTTCTTTAATTTTCTCGATTGGCGTTCTCCAAGAAACAACTTCGCTGTAAACATTGGCTTCTCTGACACGTCTTGCGATCAGCTGATTATACTGTCCGCCAAAGTCGATGATTACGATTTTTTCGTTTTCGATTTGCATCGGCTACCTCCGAATATAATTGGGTTCATTGCTATACAAAATAATAGTTGAAACGTCTATCTATAAAAGAATTTGTGAAGCTTTCATTCTGCAGGTCTTCACAAAAGTTTGGCTTGAGTTAAAACAAGTCAAAGCGCAGCCGTTGGGACGAAGAACTTAGGACGGTAGGCGCTTTGACTTGTAGTATGGAGGGTACTTTTGGTACCTTGGCCACGCAGGCCCGAACAATTTGGGAAGATCGTTCGCTCCAAATAATTTATCAGTAAAATTTCGGGAGGCAGTCATCAAACTGGGGAGGAAGATTTTCCACCGCGAAATTTACTACCATGAGTCAGGTATCACCTATAGGCTATAACACTCAGCCCTTAGCGTCAAACTTATTTTACTTGTCTGATTATCGGTTAATCGACGAGTAGTTTGGCGACTCTTTAGTGATTTGAATGTCATGAGGGTGAGACTCTACTAAACCAGCGCTAGTAATTTTCATGAATTGGCCTGTTTCTTGAAGGTCAAGAATCGTTGCCGCACCACAGTACCCCATGCCCGATTTTAAACCGCCCACCAATTGGTAAACGATATCTTTCAATTTGCCAATATAAGGCACACGACCTTCAACACCCTCTGGAACGAATTTCTTCGTATCGTTTTGGAAGTATCTGTCCTTGCTGCCCGCTTTCATAGCTGACATAGAACCCATGCCTCTGTAGCTCTTAAAGCTTCTACCTTGATAAATAACCAATTCCCCAGGACTTTCTTCAGTGCCTGCAAGAAGTGATCCTAGCATGACTGTACTTGCGCCAGCCGCCAAAGCTTTCACAATGTCACCTGAGAATTTAACGCCACCATCGGCGATGATTGGAATGTTGTAAGGTCTTGCCGCTTCTGCACAGTCAATAACTGCAGTCAACTGAGGAACACCAATCCCTGCAACGACTCTTGTGGTACAGATTGAACCGGGTCCAATCCCTACTTTAACTGCATCCGCGCCAGCTTTGATCAAATCCACAGTACCTTCTGCTGTTGCTACATTTCCAGCAATCAATTGGATATCTGGGAAAGCTTCTTTCAACGCTGAAACAGCTTCCAAAACATTTTTACTGTGTCCGTGGGCTGAATCTAAGGTAATAACATCCACGCCTGCATCGACTAAGGCTTTGGTTCTTTCCATAAGGTCTGAACTAAGGCCAACTGCAGCCCCTACAAGGAGTCTGCCTCTATAATCTTTTGCTCTGTTTGGGTAAATAACGGCTTTCTCAATATCTTTTATTGTAATGAGACCCTTTAAATGTCCTGTCTCGTCTACCAATGGCAATTTTTCAATTTTCCATTTTCTAAGGATGGCTTCTGCCTCTTGCATGGTAATGCCTTCGTGAGCCGTTACCAAATTTTCCTTAGTCATAACATCGCCAATGTATTTTTCGCCGTCACCTTCAAAACGTATGTCCCGATTAGTGATGATCCCAACTAATAGGTGTTGTTCATCAACAATCGGCACACCAGAGATTCTATATCGTTCCATCAATTCAAGAGCGTCGCAGACTTGATGCTCTGCAGATAAGTAGAAAGGATCTACAATGACGCCATGTTCCGAACGTTTGACTTTATCAACTTCTAAGGCTTGTTGCTCGATGGTCATATTTTTATGAATAATCCCAATGCCGCCTTCTCTTGCAATGGCTATGGCTAAATTGGCTTCCGTCACCGTGTCCATGCCAGCGCTGATGAGAGGCATATTCAGTTCAATTTTATTTGTCAATTTTGTATGGGTCTTAACGTCACTCGGTAAAATTTCAGATTTCTGTGGCACTAACAAGACATCGTCATAAGTTAAGCCTTCTTTAATAATTTTGGATGACATAAAATTCTCCTTTCGATAATAAAAGCGAAGTGGGGGTTGGCGAAATGGAAAAATAGATACAAAAAAAACCTGAATTCCCTATAATCTATAGTGAAATTCAGGTTTGAACACGCCGTTAAACCCGCTTAAAAACACGTGTCACGGAGAATATCCTGTGATTTCACTCATAGCAGGGCAATTACGGTCGCCCGGTAGAGACATATGAACCAGATTTTCATATATATATGAGTGCCAATATTCGCTTTTCATTTGATTTTTAATTAAATTATCACTATTGAGGTGTCTTGTCAACACCAGAAGTTAAAATACCAGTGTTATTACGAAAATTTTACCAAAAGTCGTGGTTAATGTTCGATTTTATGTCCATCGACCTAATTTGTCATGGTTTTGATACGCATTAAAGCCCTAGACAAGGTAAACTGTTAAAAACGATTGTAACATTTGATTTGGAGGTAGACAACGGACTTATGTCTCAAATAAAAGGCTTTATTAAAAGAAGAAAAAAGACCAGCATTTTTATACTGGTCATACTCAGCGTATTTTTAACAGGATGTGTGGGACTTATGAACAGCAAATATTTAGAAGTTAATCGCCATATACTTGCCAGCAAGGAAGTGCCTTCGGCATTTGATAATTATAAAATTCTCCACCTATCAGATTTGCATAACGAAGCTTTTGGACTCCAACAGCGGGATCTGATTGCAAAAGTCTTAGCAGAAGACCCTGACTTAATTGTAATCAGCGGCGACTCAGTAGATCGGCATTCAGGAGATTGGAGCAATTCAGAGACGGTTTTAACTGAGCTTGCCAAAGTAAAACCCGTCTATTTTGCAACGGGTAATCACGAATTTTGGACCAGCATTCATCAAGATGCGGCTGCCATATTAGCGGAAACTGGGGCTGTCTATCTGAAGAATCAAAGCCTCTTCATCGAAAAAGAGGGTCAAAAAATTTCCCTCAGCGGTATTGATGACCCTTGGTATTTCACAGAAGAAGGCGGTTTTAATAAAACTTTGTCTCAAATGGCTTCTGATCTGCCTGAAGGTTTCCGCATACTGATCAGTCATCGACCTGAGCGACAAGATCAATATATTGCCGCTGGCTTTGACCTTGTCTTTGCTGGGCATGCGCACGGCGGTCAAGTTCGCTTGCCATTTACCGAAGGTTTATTGGCACCCCATCAGGGACTATTCCCAAAGCTTACTGCGGGACTCCAAGAAAAAGAAGGTAAATATTTAATGATCAGCAGAGGGCTTGGCAACCCTACTAAATACCCAAGAATTTTCAATGCTCCTGAAATTGTAGTTTTAACCTTAAAAGCCTCTGAGAAATAAAGACCTCATTCCAATCCTTCCAACAGACTGTCTAGATTTTCGACGAATAAATCCACCATAATCGGATCAAAATGCTTTCCTTTTTCCGAAATCATATAAGCGATGGCCTCTTCTCTGGAAGAGGCTTCTTTATATATTCGAGAATGGGTTAAGGAATCAAAGACATCGATTACTGCCATCATTCTTCCTCTAATTGGAATATCCTTTCCTTTTGAACCCAAAGGATAACCTGTGCCGTCGTACTTTTCATGGTGATAAAGGGCTATTTCTGCCGCAATTCGCATAATCTCCAAATCAGATTTGCTCAAAATTTGATAACCAATTTGGCTGTGCTCTTGAACCAACTTAAATTCGTCGGAAGTCAACTGACCCCTTTTGGTCAAAACAGAATTTGAAATGGCGATTTTCCCTACATCGTGCATGGTGCTGGCCACTTTCACCAGTTCACTTTCCGAATAGGAGAAATTATTCAACAAACTAAACCGATACATCAACTCTGAAATTCGGCGGACGTGACCTGCATTGTCCTCAAAGTGATGCTCCACCACCTCGCCAAGTGTGATGATGATTTCTTTCTGTGTACTGGTCACCATGTTGTTGACAATGTAGTTTTCCAGGGCGACTGAATAGTTGGAAAGAAAGACTTCTATTAATTCAAAATCGAATTGATCTCGTTTTCCTTCAATATAAATGTAGTTATTAGGTCCATTAACGATTGAACTTTGAATGACAAACCCAGTTTTGAGAACGTGTACATGATTTTCTGAGGTAACGGTTTTGGCTATCTCGTCTGCTAAGTCTTTCAACTCTGGGATACTTGAAATGATAGAGCCTATATAACCCTCATATTTCCCAGTTGCTGCAACCACAATCGGTTCACTAGACTCATGCTCCATGGTAATAACCCCAGAGCTGTGTTTGTCTGCCCCGTGTAGAAAGACCATTTCCCCTTCTTCCATTTTAAAATTGCTCATTTGATTTAAAATACTAGTTAAAAACTCATTCAAATGGTTATGTTTGAATAGGTTGGCACTGGTTTCAATAATGCGCTCAAGTCCTCGTCTGCTCCGCTCAATTTTCATAAGATCTCTGTAATTTCTCAGCGCCGAATAAATGGTGGTGTTCAGGCGGCTAACGGTTAACTCCGTTTTTATCCTGTAATCGTTAATATCATAGTCTCGAATGACGCTCTCTTCAGGGGCTTCTCCCGGTTGACCTGTTCTGAGGACAATTCTGGTCATCTCATTCTTAAGCTCTTTGCGTAAATATTCCACAACTTCAAGGCCTGAATGATTGTGTTCCATGACCACATCCAAAAATACCAATGCCGTATCAGGGTTTTCCTCCAAAAGTTTTTTGGTCTCTGCACCACTGTACGCATCCAATAGCAACAAAGCCTTTCCCTCAAACTCAAAGTTTCTCAGAATCATCTTGGTCACATTGTGGATTTCCGCATCGTCATCGGCAATGATGACTTTATAGAAGCCCTTGGCTTTTACAGGTATTTCATCATCTTCCATCAAAAAATCAAAATTCAAGTCCGATTCATTCCATTCATCTTTCATAACATCGCCCCCAAAATTCCTATATGGTGTGACTTATTCTGTAATCAAGGGCACTCGAATGACGAAACGCGTCCCTTCCCCTAGTGTGCTGTAACAATTGATTTTGCCGTTGAGTTTTCCAGTGACTAGGTTATAGACCACATTCAGACCTAATCCGCTCCCGCCCTTCCCCCGATTAGTGGTGTAGAACGGTTCGAATATTTTAGGCAAGGCTTCTGTTGAAATGCCTACGCCGTTGTCTGAGAACTCAATTTGCATGACGTCCTCTTCTTTGACGACCCCAATGTGGATGATGCCCCCTTTAACCTCTTTCAGCCCATGAATTAAAGCATTCATGACTAAGTTGGTAAATATTTGAGCATAGACTCCAGAATAACTTTTGATGACCATATTCTCGTCACATTGAACCTCAATCGTATGTCCACTATTTTTATATTCATGTTTCAGACTTAGCAGAATCATGTCTAAATATTCCTTAAAGTTAAAATAGCTTAAGTCTTCTGTAATCTGATTCACAGAAATTTCTTTAAAGCTTTTAACCAATTCTGCCGCCCGATAAAGGTTATTATTTAAAATGTTGGCTGTTTCGTCTAAACTCCGAAGAAACTCTATCAGCTGAGTTCGTGTCATTGTGCCATTTTGCATCTGTTCCATCAATTGGTCATTAATCGTTTTGAGATAAGAAGCCGCTGAAACAGACACCCCCAGCGGGGTATTAATTTCATGGGCAATCCCAGAGACTAAGCCTCCAAGTGAAGCCATTTTTTCTTTTTCTATCAACTCGTCCATGGCGACTTTCAACTCTGTGGTACGTGCATCTACCATTTTTTCCAGAGTGGCTTTTTCCATTTCATGCAGGTCTTGAATTTCCTCTTGAGCTTCTATCAACTCGGTAATATCCGCATTTGAACCTAAAATCATATCTACACGCCCAAGAATATTGATCATTGGAATTAAATTGATGTTATAAACATGACGTTTTCCATCTCTTCTAATGTTGGCATATTGGAAAGAGTATTTTTCTTTCGTCTCCGCTACCCGATCAATTTGTTCTTTCCAGAACCTCAACTCATCTGGATCAGGGAAGATGATTTCAATATGCTTCCCAAGAATCTCTTTTCGTTCTAGTCCGATTTCTTTTTCAAATCGCTGATTGATGGCTATAAACTTATAATCTGGTGTGATGCTGTAAATCATGTCATCAATATTTTCAACCAGTGTACGGTATTTTTCCTCGCTGATCTGGATTTTTTCAAAGGAATCTTTAAGACTCATGGACATCTCTTTAAAAGCTTCCATAAGTTCGTCTATCTCAGCAATTGGCAAGAATGAATGTGAAATGTTGTGTTCAAAATCCCCATGAGAAAGGGCAACTGCCGCTTCAACACCTTCTTTAATAGGATGAATGACTTTCGAGACTACCAAAGCGCCTATCAGCCCCACTATGGAAGCCATAACCAGTATAATCAACAATGAGGTGTTTTGATGTCCCTTGATTGCTCCCATCAAATCATTCTCTGGAATGACGGCTACGACTTTCCAACCCAACTTTTCTAAAGAAGAAACTTCTGACACCTGGACATAAAACTTTTCAGAGATGCCGTCCACTTGCTCAACTTGATTCATCTGTTCTGGGTGCTCCTGCATATACAAAGCTGAGGTCTTGATCATTTCAGAGTCAAATTCAAACGCTTTAATCAATTCTACAGAGCTGTTTCCACTGGAATCTTTAACAAGGTTCATAACAGGCTCAACTCCAGACTGGGCAATCAAATTCCAATCTTTGTCTACGATATAGATAACCCCTGAACCTTTGGTTTTGTCTGCCTTTAAGAAAGCATTAATCCCATTGAGTTTAACGTCTGTATCCGCAACGCCTACAAATTTTCCAGATTGATTAAAGACGGGCACTAAACTGGAAATCGTAATTTCCATTTTCTCATCGGCGTTGACATAAATGTCAGACCACTGAACTTCTGGAGTGTTTTTCACAGGTACATACCACGGACGCGACAAAACGTCGTAGTCTTTGTAAGCCCCTACGACTGTTGAATGAATGGTCTCATTTTCATAAATATTGAGCATGCCTGCCGTCCGCTCGTCCTTCAGCATGAGAGAGAAATCGCCGCTGTCATTGGCACGAATGCCTACAAACCTGCCTTTTTCGTCCCCAAAACTGAGAACGCTGACTTGAGGGGTATTTTCTTGAACGGTTTTCATATAAGCAAGGGCAACATTGCCCATTTGAGCCAAGTCCCCTTGCTCGCTTAATGCCATTTCTCTAATTTCAGTGGCAAAGATTTGGTTAATCCGCTCAGGGTCTTGAAGCAGTTCGTTGAGCTTCTGTTGGGTATTTTCATTGACAGCAATGGCCATTTTAGTCCCTTGCTCTTTGGCAAGCCAATTATAGTCACTTTGAAGCACAGAAACCAGCATCAATAAAATGACACAGATAAAGATCATGAACGGCAACACTAGAGCCGTCTTAATAGAAATCCTTTTGATCATGCCGTAAGCCTCCCCAGTTGAATGACGTTGCTGTCTATTTATATACCTCTATTTCGGAAGACTAACCAATATTTTAACGTCTATACAATACCCATAAATAGTGTTTGGCTCTTGTGAGTGCCACATAGAGTCTGCGTTTTTCAATGGCGTCCGCCGTTGGATAATTCGCCTCTGAACCGTCATAAACCAGGGCTGCATCGAATTCAAGTCCCTTGGCTCTGTCCACGGTAATAATGCTGACTCCGTCC
This sequence comes from uncultured Peptostreptococcaceae bacterium, assembly GCA_964404895.1. Taxonomy (GTDB): domain Bacteria; phylum Bacillota; class Clostridia; order Peptostreptococcales; family Acidaminobacteraceae; genus JBGSUZ01. The sequence goes on from CAYOLV010000003.1 coordinate 207,242, forward strand.
GTAAATGGGTCTGCATCTTTGGTTATGGCATTAATGGCGTAAGGGTTACTGCGTTTCTTCAACATTTTTTCCAGTCCGATGACGGCTTCGCCCGTTTGGCAGATAATCGCCACCGTTCTAAATTTTCGCTCTGAACAGGCATAAATGAAGTCGATCACCCCTTGCTCCATTTCACCTACAGTAGGACAATCCCTTTTCAGCACAGGTTCTCCCCGTCTTTGAACAGGTCTGGCTTTTAAGTGGTCGTCTGCAATCAGATGGTTGGCAAACTCTACAATTTCCCAAGTGGAACGGTAACTGTCGTTGAGGTAGTATATGTCTGGTTTCAGGTCTGAAATGACCCCGCCCATGAGCTCTTCCCAACTGGACAGCCCTCTATGCCTATAAATCCCTTGGTGAATGTCTCCCATAAGGGTCATGGAGTGGTTTTCAGATAGCTTTCGAATGACCCAGAACTCTTCTGGGCTGTAGTCTTGAGCCTCATCCACAAAGATATGTCTGTATCTGTTAATGCCTTCACGACCCTCTATGCCCCATTTCAAGTGGAACAGCGCCGCTAGGTCTTTTCTTTCCAGTTTTCCTTGTTCTAGTATTTCTAAGGTAATGTCTCTAACCGTTTCAAACGCCGTCAGCCCAAATTTTTCAGCCACCTCTGGCTTTGTGTTCCAAAAGTGTTTGTAGACTTTTATGAGGTCTAGGGGCATGAACTTTTGGTTGTACTGGTTGACAGCTTCTTTCAATTCTAGTTCAACCCGTGCCTGCTCTTTTAAGGTTAAGTTCGCCAATGGCCCTTCCATCTGCTCCGTCAAAAAGACCCGCAGTTTAGAAGTCACATAGTCTTGAACCTGTTTGACGACCTTGTTGAAAGGCATTTCCTTGTTGACCAGTTTTCGTTGTTCGTCAGCTCTTACACGGAAAATTGAGCCTGCTGCTTCTATTTTAAGGGGTTCGATTTTCTTTAAAATTAAGTTATATAAAGAATCCATATAGGCATCCATCAAGGTAATAAACCCGTCTGAGCCCTTCTGTGCATAAGCTTCCAGAACTTCTGGACGATTGTGATACTCAGGTATTTCGTTTAAATGAACCACGCCCTGTTTGTGCTGTAAAATCTTTTTCATCAAACTCTCAAAGGTCTCTTGTTTCACGGTTTCTGTTTCTAACATTGGGAGCAAATCTTGTATGTAGTCCACAAATTGAGGGTTTGGCACCAATACCAGCACCGCGTCTTCTGAAAGGGCTTTTCTGTAATTATATAGAAGGAAGGCGATTCTATGGAGACCTACCGTACTCTTTCCAGAGCCTGCAACCCCTTGTACTACTAGGGTTCTATTCAGTGGCAGTCTAATAATTTTATCCTGTTCCCCTTGAATGGAACGAATGATGTCTTTGAGCTTTGCCTCAGTGTCCGAAGCCAGAATCTGCATCAAAATGGCATCTTCCACGTCTACGGGTTTTTCCCCTTCTGGATCATCCGCCGCAATACTGTCAATAATCGCTTTTCCGCTGATGATGTCTTCGCAGGCCAACAGGGTTCTGCCATCCACAAGATACCTTCTTTTCCCTAAGGTTTCGCCGCTGACCGTGTCCCCTTCATGGGTGGTTTCCAAATCTTCTATGCGGCTTCGGTCTCTGTAAAAAATCTCTGAAAGAGGGGCTTTCCAACTGAGTACCCGATAACCCTTCTCATCTGCTTCATTAAATCCAAAATAGCCCAGGTAATAGGATTTTTCCTGTTCCTCTCCGTCTGCGCGAAAGTCGAAACGTCCAAAATAAGCTTCTTGGAGCATTTTTTCGTGTTTTGCCGCTTCATTTTCACTAAGTGTCAGTGCCTTTTTAAGCGCAATCAATTGGGACAAGCCCTTGCTACCCACCTTCTGCTGATCTTTAACCTGTTCATCGATTTGATTGACCCGTTCTTTGATGTACACCAAAGATTTTTCTACGGCGTCACAGGTTCCGTTTAAATTCTCTTGTTCGGCTTGAAGATCTTTTTCGTCCAGTTGTTTAGCCATTTTGTACCTCCGTCTTGAGCATCGTTCATGTATTTGTACAGTTTCCTTAAGCCACGCTTTAGGACTTATACAAAAGGCAGCGCTTTGCCGACCAGAAAAACATCATATAAAAAAAGAGGTTGAAATTCAACCTCTTTTATAATTTGTCATATGAATGATAAATATGTGTAACACTGATTATTAAGCCCACTGGGCTAGGGTTCATTTATACCCGAACTCCGCCTTACGCTTGAGTCAAAGCTTGAAGCCCTGCAATGTTCAGAAGACTCCATGGCTTGTCATAGTGTGGCAAGAAGAAGAAGTCCACAAGGGCTAATTCATCTATGGTCATTTTATTTTGTATAACCACTGACATGGTGTTCATCATTTGAGCCAAGTTCACTGTGGAGTGAATTTGTGCCCCTAAAATCACACGGTCCGACTTTCTGTAAACCACTTTTAAAAGGGCTTGTTCAGCGGTTGGCATGAACTCAGGTCTGTAGGCGTCTTTCACTAATACGGTGTTGTATTCAATACCTGCACATTTCACCGCTTCTTCTGTCATACCCGTTGCCGCAATGTGGTTGTCGTAAATTTTAATAGCCGATGTGGCTTGTGTTCCCATGTGCTTCATAGTAGGGGCTTTCAAGTTTTTCGCTACCAAAAGACCCATACGAATGGCATTGGTTGCAAGAGGAATATAAACTTGCTCCCCTGTTGGGTTGTATTTCACCGAACAACAGTCCCCAGCCGCAAATACGTCTTTGACGCTGGTTTGCATGTATTCGTCAACGATAATGCCGCCCCCTGCTGTCATATCCAATTTGCCTTTGAAAAGCTCTGTGCTTGGTCTAAAGCCAATACATAAAATGACCAAATCTGCATCGTAGCTGCCTTTGTCTGTAATAACACGTTTCACTTTGCCATTTTCCCCTTCAAACTTTTGAACCGTTTGACCAAGGGCCATTTTAACGCCGTGAGCTTCTAAGGAAGCTTGTGTTACCGATGTAAATTCTTCATCTAAATACTTATTGAGAATACGGTCAACGGAGTCAATTAAAGTCACGTTTTTGCCGTTTTCTTCAAAAGCTTCAACCAATTCTACACCGATATAACCTGCCCCAACCACAATGACGTTTTTAGCATCCTTTGCCTTCTCAATAATGGCATTGGAATGGTTGTAGTTTTTAGAGAGCATAATATTTTCAAGTTGAATGCCTTCAATCGGTGGTGTGATTGGCCATGAACCAGTCGTAACAATGAGTTTGTCAAAGGTGTCTTCTAAAGTTTCACCGCTGACTAAATTCTTAATGGTAATTTTCTTGCCTTCCAAGTCCACGTCTACTACGTCGTGCTGCATTTTTGTGACAACCCCTTTTTCTGCAAGGGCCTCTGGAGAACTATAGAAAAGACCTTGAGGATCTGCCACCACACCGCCCACATAAAGGGCAATACCACAAGACAAGAAGGAAATGTTGTCATTTCTTTCATAGACCGTAATTTGCGCTTCTGGGTGAAGGGTGAGGGTATTGACAATTGCAGCAGTTCCAGCGTGTGTACATCCAATAACAGCAACTTTCATAATGAGATTCTCCTTCAACAATAAAATGATTTATAGGGTTTGCATTAACTTTAACAATCTTTAGGTTTATTATAACGCAAAAATTCCATGTTGTCATTATATAATTGTAATTATTTCATTTTGGATGTTGTTATCATTTATTCTCATTACAAAAGTATGCTTTTTAGCGATCTTCCATTTTTATATAAGGCTGATTGCCCCCTACACTGATGTAAGCGGGGCGCATAATTTTAGAGTCGCTGACAATCTGTTCAATTCTATGGGCACACCACCCGCTAACCCTTGCCGCAGCAAAGAGTGGGGTAAAGAGTTCTTCTGGAATATCCAGTAGGCTGTAGACGAAACCTGAGTACAAATCCACATTGGCACAAACTCTGTCCATTGCCGTTCTTTTCTCATTGAGGATTTTACTGCCGAGAACTTCGATGGCTTCATACAAAGCGTAAAGTGTCATGGCATCTTTTTCCTCTGCCAATTTCACCGCTTGGCTTTTCAGCAGTTTCACCCGTGGGTCAGAAATGGTATAGACCGCGTGGCCCATGCCATAAATAAGGCCTGACTTGTCAAATACCTCTTTTGCCAACATTTTTCTCAAATAAGTTTCTAAGGCGCCACCCTCTGCCCAGTTTGGACAATGGGCTAAAATATCGTCTACCATGGCTTTGACCTTATAACTTGCCCCGCCATGCTTTGGCCCTTTCAAAGACCCTAAGGCTGTGGTAATGGCAGAATAAGTATCTGTTCCGCTGGATGAAACCACATGTGTGGCAAAGGCAGAGTTATTGCCACCGCCGTGATCCGCATGAATGACTAGGCAAAGGTCTAAAACCGAAGCTTCCGTCTTGGTATATTTTCCGTCTAAACGAATGAGTCGGAGAATGTTCCCCGCTGTACCTATACCCTTTTTAGGCTGATGAATCACCAAGCTTTCCCCATTAAAATAGTGGGCTTTTGCCTGATAGCCATAGGCAATAATGGTTGGAAACTGGGCAATGAGGCGAATACTCTGTCTAATTAAATTAGGCACATCAATGTTGTCAGGGTCTTCATCGTAAGAATAGAGCACCAACACACTGCGCATGAGCTTGTTCATAATGTCCTTGCTAGGATTCTTCAAAATCATATTTTCTGTAAAATCTGGAGGGAGAGGACGGGATTTGTCTAGAAGTTCGTTAAAGTGTTTGAGAGCTTCTTCGTTAGGCAACTCGCCGAAAAGAAGGAGATAAGCCGTTTCCTCAAAGCCTCTTCGGTTCTCTTCCTGAAATCCTTCTACCAAATCCTCTACGTCTATTCCTCTATAGTAGAGTTTCCCCGGCATAGGGACTTTCACCCCATCTACAATTTCATAGCCGTCTACTGCCCCAACGTCGGTGAGTCCTACTAAAACCCCAGTCCCGTTAGGGTTTCTAAGCCCACGCATGACATGGTTCTTGTCATATTCCGACTGATCTATTTTATTATTTTCAGTGGCGATGGCCGCCATTAAATTAATCCATTCATTGGTCATAGTGAAAACCTCCCAATAATGGCCTCAGCTATGCCGTTGGTCGTACCAGTGCCTCCCAAATCTGGAGTGAGTTCATTGGAAACCCCATCCTTTAGCAACCTCTCAACTGCCTTTCTAATTTTCTCCCCGGCTTCTTGCTCACCAATGTAGTCTAGGAGCATGGCGCCGCTGAGAATCATGGCGATAGGGTTGGCAACTCCTTTTCCTGCAATGTCTGGCGCACTGCCGTGTACCGCTTCAAAAATTGCCGCATCTTTTCCAATGTTTGCCCCAGGCACAAGTCCAAGTCCCCCAACCAAGCCAGCGGCAAGGTCTGAGAGAATATCTCCGTAGAGGTTTTCCGTCACAATCACATCGAACTGTTGAGGCTTCATGACCAACTGCATGCACATGTTGTCTACAATCACTTCATTGTAATCAATTTCAGGGTAGTCTTTGGCAACGGCTCTCACCGCTTCTAAAAACAGACCATCTGCCTGTTTCATAATGTTGGCCTTGTGAACGGCGCTGACTTTCTTTCTGCTGTTGGCTCTGGCATAGGCAAAAGCTTCTTTGGCGATGGCTGTGGATGCAGCTCTGGTAATGACTTTGATGCCGTGAACTTCATCTTCAGAGATTTTTACTTCTCTGCCAGCATAAAGGTCTTCTGTATTTTCTCTGAATATAATCAGGTCAATATCTTTGTATAAGCTAAGTCCTGGGTACGAACGCACAGGACGCATATTTGAAAACAGGTGAAATGCCTGTCTCAAGGTCACGTTGACACTTTTAAACCCACTGCCGATTGGGGTTGTAATAGGCCCTTTGAGGGTGGCCTGACAACTGCGAATCAAGTCCATGACCTTCTCAGGAATTAATTCCCCTTCCGCTTCTAACACGGCTGCCCCTGCACTGCCCCTCACCCATTCAATAGGAACTCCCGTGGCTTCCATAACCTTTGCCGCCGCTTCGCTGACTTCTTTGCCAATGCCGTCTCCATCAATTAATCCAATTTTGTACATAACGATCCCTCCTATTTCAATGCGTATTTTAACGCCCCGCCTGCTTTCAAAATTTCAACTTCTCTCTCAGTCCCTTCAAATTTCAAAGGGATGACACGCTTTAAATGTCCGCTGGTGCCTACTTCTGCTTCCATATTGACCCGTTCAACTTCCATATTCACAAGTCCAGCTTCCAGACCGTCATAAAGATTTTCCAGTTGGATAGTCGCCAGTTGTTCTAAAAGGTCATAGTCCGCCTCATCTGCAAAAGTCAGTGGCAAAATGCCTGCGTTGATCAAGTTGGAGCGGTGAATTCTGGCAAAGCTCTTAGCAATAACTGCACGAACGCCTAAATAGAGCGGGACTAAAGCCGCATGTTCTCTGCTGGAACCTTGCCCATAGGTATGCCCTCCTATAATGACACTTCTGCCAAGCTCCGTGGCTCTGGCAGGGAAGGTGGTATCAATGGTTGCAAAGCAGTCCAGTGACAGTCTTGGCACATTGGATCTGAAAGGTAACAACCCCGCATGGGAAGGCATAATATCGTCTGTGCTGATTTTGTCTCCAGTCTTAAGAGAGATTGGAAGGGTTAGGGCGTTTGGTAACGGTTCCCCCACTGGGAAAGGTTTAATATTCGGCCCCATTTGAACTGGGGTGTCCAGCTTTGGCGTATTGTAAACTAAAGGTTTCACCCAATAGTGTTCGGATTTTGCGTAAGTGTTTGGCGCTGGAATTTCTTCCATTTCGCCAAAGGTGCGAGGGTCTGTAATGACTCCTGTAAGAGCTGAAACCGCCGCCACTTCAGGACTGACCAGATAGACTTGTGCATCTTTTGTCCCTGATCGGCCTTGGAAGTTTCTATTGAAGGTTCTGAGAGACACTGCCCCTGACTTAGGGGATTGTCCCATGCCGATACAAGGCCCACAGCCCGCTTCTAGCAGTCTCGCCCCTGCGCCAATCATGTCTGACAGAGCCCCATTTTCAGCCAACATTTTCAAAATCGAACTGCTCCCAGGACTAATGACAAGGCTCACATCAGGGTGAACAGACTTGCCCTTAAGAATGTTGGCAACGGTCATTAAATCGGCGTAGGAAGCATTTGTGCAGCTCCCAATAGCCACCTGATCCACTTTGATCCCCGACAGTTCTGAAATCATGCCGATGTTGTCAGGACTGTGGGGTTTTGCCGCCATGGGTTCTAAATCTGAAAGGTCAATGGTGTATGTAGCGTCATAAGTAGCGTCAGAGTCTGCCTTCAGTGTTACGTAGTCTAAGGCTCTCCCTTGTCTGGTTAAGAAGTCCAAGGTGTTTTCATCGCTTGGAAAAACAGAAGTAGTAGCTCCCAGTTCTGCCCCCATATTGGTAATGGTGGCTCTTTGAGGCACTGACAGGCTTTTGACGCCCTCGCCTGTGTACTCCAATATAGCATTGACCCCACCGCTGACCCCAAGGATTTGAAGAACTTTCAAGATAACGTCCTTTGCCGTCACCCAAGGTTTCAAGGTGCCCGTCAACTTAATTTCAATGACTTTTGGCATTGCCAAGTGATAAATGCCTTTTGCCATACCGATGGCTACGTCCAGCCCACCTGCTCCAATAGCAAGCATGCCCATGCCGCCGCAAGTTGGGGTATGGCTGTCAGAACCGATCAGCAATTTTCCCGGTTTCGCAAAATTTTCTAAGTGGAGCTGATGGCAAATGCCGTTCCCAGGTTTGGAATAGACGATGCCATATTTTTCAGCCACCGAGGCTATAAAAGCGTGATCGTCTGCATTTTCAAAACCCGATTGGAGCATGTTGTGATCAATATAAGCCACAGACAGTTCTGTCAGAACTTTTGAAATATTCATGGCTTCTAATTGCAAATAAACCATAGTCCCTGTGGAGTCTTGAGTCAGGGTTTGATCCACCCGAAGTGCCATATTTTCTCCAAATATAGGCTGTTTGCCATTAAAATCATTTCCAACCAAGTGTGACTCAATCAACTTGTATGCTAGACTCTTACTCATTCTTAACCAACCTCACTTTTCTCGTATAATTGTATACAATAATACAACTGCGATAATTGTCTGTCAACTCAAATTCTGAATATTTATTAATTTTTATGGCGAAAAATGAATGAATATTAATTTTACTTGCAAAAAAATAGTCTTCCTGTGATTGATACCACAGAAAGACCATCCTATTCTTTTTTATGAAATTTAGTTGATCCTCAGTTGTTTTGAGATTTTTATAAGGATTCCACTTCTATAAAGATTCCTGTTCCCTATACTCAACAATAGTCCCCTCAGGGGCTTTGAGTTTCAATAGAAGACCGCCTTCTACACGGTATAACGGTTCTCCATTTTTAAGTTTGAAGTCTTTGAAGCCCTTTTCTAATAAATTTTGGTAGACAGCCTCCACAGAATCCACTAAAAAGCAAAAATGCATAATACCGTTGGCTTCATCATCGTATGGGGCAAAAAAGCCTTTTTCTTTAGGGGTTTGAAGTTCGATTCTAAAAGCCCCTAGTTTAAGCCAAGTGTTGAAGTCACGTCCGTGAAAATTTGGGCTTTCCTTTTCCAATTCAAAGCCAAGCACGTTCATATAAAAAGCTTTGCTGGCTTCATAGTCATTGGTTTGAATACAAATATGGTGACAAATGGGATTCATAAACCCTCCTACCTAGATGCTACACTGGCGTTGAATTTCTGAAGTGGCTTGAAGACCAATGTGAAGACGACCACAGTCAAAATAATTTCTGGAATCATGTAAGTAGCGTTATAAACCACTGAACCTACAAAGTCAACTTGGTAGACCACAATCCCTGAAATGACTGCCAAGACAAAGCGGGCAAGCATGGTAATGACGCTGGCGGCTAAAGATTTGACGTATTCTTTTCCAAACATGCCCGACAAGCCTAACACGCCAAAACCAAGAACATAGTCACATAAAATGCTGACAATGTGACCTGAATATTTAGGGCCGAGGAGGAACTGAAGCAAACCATAAACCCCTGCTACGAACAGGCCAGGTTTCACACCCCAACGGATGGCATAAATAATAGCAGGAAGCATGCTCACGGCTGTAATAGAGCCGCCGTTAGGCATTTCGAAGACTTTAATATTGCTAAGGACATAGCCTAGGGCGATCATAATGCCACCTTCGACCAACATACGGGTTCTTTGATTGTTCATTTTTATACACTCCTTTTATAAAGACAATGATTGAACGCTAGTTGGAATGGTGAGGCTAATCCTGAAAGCCAACACTCGGTTGACCTTCACGCAAAAAACCCTTTCCTAAAGTATAAGGAAAGGGTTTGTCTTTTTTATAAAAGAGTTTACACTTCCCTACGCCAGTTCTAACTGGATCAGGTTCAAAGGGTCGTACAACAGTACTCTCAGCCAAAGGCTCCCCTAGCGTTTTCGTATTTAATTCAGTTTTAAGGTATCATGAATGGTGGGGTTTGTCAAATGGGGTTTGACTGCATTAACCCACCTCTTTCCCAGCATATAATTCTTGATACACCAAACTTTCAGCCATTAACTCTTCATGTGTCCCTTGGGCTGCCAACGTCCCTTTATCAAGGACATAGATTAAATCTGCATTTTGAATGGTTGAGAGTCTGTGAGCAATAATAATGGTGGTCTTTCCCTTTCTCAACTGATCAATATTTTGCTGAATATGATATTCCGTCTCAGTGTCCAGTGCTGAAGTCGCTTCATCCAAAATCAAGAGCTCTGTATTTTTAAGCATCGCCCTTGACAGTGCAAGCCTTTGTTTTTGTCCCCCAGAAAGACTGGTGCCCCGCTCTCCAACTTCTGTCTCATATTGTTTCGGAAACTCTTCAATGAACTCAAGGCACAGCATCTCTTTGCAAACACTTTCAACAAGTTCAGCATCGTATGGACCATTAAACACCAAATTTTCCTTAATGGTTGTCGGTATGAAATGAGGCTGTTGGAAGACTGCCGAAACTTTGTCCGTATATTGCTTTCCATATTGATTGACTTGAATTCCGTTTACTAAAACCGCACCTTCTCCCGGCGAATGTATTCTTAAAAGCAACTGTGCAATTGTTGACTTTCCGCTGCCACTTTCTCCAACCAATGCAATTTTTTTACCTACGGGAAAGTCTAAGGTTAAATTGTCTAACACAGGTTCTAAGTCTGGTGAATAGGCAAACGTAACGGCTTTAAACTGAACAGACTCTATTTTCTCATCGAACTCACAAGTTCCAAATTCCTCCTCTGACTGACTCATAATCGACTGAATACACTTCACCGGCGCTACAAGCCTCTTTCCAGTCAAACTCAATTGAAAGAGTTGTCCAAGAGCCGTTACCAATTGATCTACCAATGTAAAGCTGACAACGAATGCACCTAAAGACACCTGATTTGAAATGGCACTCATACCACCCAATAAAAGGACTACCAGCTTCGTTCCATATAGAAAAGGCTCACTTAAGAACAATATTTTTACTTTATAAAATCCTTCCTTAAGAATAGCTTGAAAGCACTTTTGAAATTGATTTTCATAGCGTGCCATTTGCCATCCTTGACGATTAAAGGCAATAATTTCCCTTACAGCCGATACACTTTCCTCAACCGTAACCGCCATTTGACCTCTCTCTGTTCTGATTTCCTGAGCGTAGGCCTTCGTCTTGTCACTCAATTTATTCAGCAAAAGGTAATACACAAGGGCTACCGCCACTACAATCAAAAGCATTTTAAAACTGATGTAGCTAATGGAGAATGCTAAAAATAGAACAGTCAAGATGACATACATGAATTCTGAAAGAATTTGATTCACCGCTATATCACTTGCATCTGCAATGTCATTTCTAATATTGTTGAGCAATTTACCCACCTGTTCTTTATTAAAAATATCCGTAGGCAGTTCATAAACTTTCTTGAGAAATTTCTCAGTTAATGACATTTGAAGATGATAGCTGATATGGAAAAAAGTCACCTTTCTGATGGTGAACCATAACTTTGGTCCAAAGAAAAAGATTCCGTAGAGTACAATAAGCTTTGAAAATGCTTGATATTGATGGTTGATAAACACTTGATCAATTAAGTCTCGCTGCAATAAAGCGGCTATAATTGGGGTTAAACACTCTAAAACCAGAGCAGCATACCCCAATAGAAACCATTGTTTCTTATTCACGTATTTAAGTAAAAAGGACATACTATCCCGCATTTTCAACACCTCGCATTACTAGGCCATAAAATATGCCTTTCTTATCCATCAGGGACTCATAAGTTCCTTGTTCAGCGACTTTACCCCTATCCAGAACGACAATTGCGTCATAGTCCATGATTGTGGATAATCTATGGGCGATGGCAACCACCGTTTTCCCTTCTGACAACTTATCCAGCGACTGTTTAACGGTATTTTCGGTCACGTTGTCTAGCGCTGAAGTGGCTTCATCTAATAGAATGATTTGAGGCGCTTTTAGCAGCATTCGAGCTATTGAAATGCGCTGTTTCTGCCCCCCAGACAAGCGAACTCCACGTTCTCCAACAAGGGTTTCATAACCATTCTCCATCTCCATAATAAAGTCATGGGCACTGGCCGCTTTGGCCGCCTCTACAATTTCTTCATCTGTGGCATCTATTTTTCCAAATCTGATATTTTCTTTAATAGATAAATTAAACAGATAGGTTTCTTGAAAAACATAGCCGAAATGCTGTCTCAGATTTTCCAGTTTAAGATCCTTAATCGCTACGCCACCTATGGTAATTTCGCCACTGGTGACATCATAGAACCTGCCTATCAGTTTCAATAAAGTCGACTTTCCGCTACCGCTCTCCCCCACAATCGCCGTCTTTTTACCAGACTGAATGACCAAGGAGACATCCTCAATAATTGGCTGTTCTTTACAATATGAGAAGGAAATGTGCTTAAACTCAATATCAAAATGAGAGATTGACTCCCTAGAAGAATTTTCATGATCTTCAACATCTGGTTTTAACTCCATAAAATCATATAAGTGTTTGGCGTAATTCAGCGCATGGTATTGAGCGGGAATTATGTAAAAGAAGACGGAAAATCCTCTGGAAACCAAACCCATCAAGAAACTATAGCCGATGAATTCGCCAAGGAGCAGTTCTCCGCTTTTTACCAGTTCCAGCCCATAAAAATAAAACAGCACAATAGAAATCGTCAGAGTCAACCCCACAGTTGTGAACCTGAAATGCCTCCAAAAAATTGACCACATTTTTGGTATTCGATAATCGTCAAACTTTTTCATGGTCTTATTGATAAACCAGTCTTTGCTGCCCATGACCTTTAGTTCTGCTACCGCCACCAAAGCGTCATATAAAGACTGTTGAGAGGCCTGCGCTGCCTCAGTCTCAACGCCTAAATAGTATTCAATCTTCTTATTGGCAAATTGATTGAGCAAAATATAAATCACATTGCCAATCATGGCCGCCATAAAAAAGAGGGGTTCATTGAAAATCAAAATAACAGAGGGCACTGTAAACTGAGCCAAACTGTAAATGAAATGGGGAAATAAAAAGGTGTAGGTTTTTTGTGTCTCTTTAACGGAGTTCTCTAGCATAGATAAGATTTGCCCCGTAGAGACTTTTTCATAATAGGAAAATCCCAATTTTTGAAGCTTTGACATGAGATCGGTTTGCTGATTCTTCGTAATTCGATTTGCAATATTCACTTCAAGAAAGTTAAAGATTGCTTTGGCTATTAAAATTAATAGGACAATGCCACATAAAATCAATATTTGATTCATAAGCAAATTCATGCTTTTCATTGGCAGTATATGATCGATGAGAAACCCCATACGACGGGGAATCATGAGTTCTCCCCAGATCACTGCACCACCGCAGAGTACATAAATAAAAGTCAGCAGCATAACGGGTTTAAAATAACTCAGTGTCCAGACATATATCTTTAACAATTCTTTTTTTTCGAGGGATTTACTCAAGATGCACCTCCACAAGTCGTCTATACTAACCCATTCCTTTGAGGCTGTCTCCCTAATTGAGCGCACAAAAAATGGTAAGCCGTCTTATACAGCCTACCATTTTTTACTTTAATTGTATAGTTGTCTTACATCATCCCCGGCATGCCACCCATTGGCATTTCAGGTTTGTCGCTTGGAAGTTCAACAATTGCTGCCTCAGTTGTGAGGAACATTGCAGAAATTGACGCTGCATTTTGAAGTGCAGAACGGGTGACTTTCGTTGGGTCAACTATACCCGCTTGAAGCATATTTACATATGTTTCGTTGAGAGCGTCAAAGCCCATGCCCACATCAAGACGTTTAATGTTTTCTACAACTACAGAACCTTCAAGACCCGCATTGGCTGCAATTTGTCTGACTGGCTCTTCAAGGGCTCTCATAATGATTTTAGCGCCAGTTTTTTCGTCCCCTTCAAGGGTTTCAAGCAACTTTTCAACTTCTGGAATAGCAGAAATAAGAGCCGTGCCGCCGCCTGGTACAATACCTTCTTCAACTGCTGCTTTAGTAGCGTTGAGAGCATCTTCTATTCTAAGTTTCTTTTCTTTCATTTCCACTTCTGTCGCAGCACCAACTTGGATTACCGCAACGCCGCCAGCTAATTTAGCCAAACGCTCTTGAAGTTTTTCTTTGTCAAAGTCAGAAGTTGTTTCTTCAATTTGAGCTCTGATTTGTCTCACACGTTCAGCAATGGCATTTCTATCGCCTTCGCCGTCAATGACTGTTGTATTGTCTTTTGTGATTTTAACGCTCTTCGCACGACCAAGCATTTCAACAGTCGCAGATTTAAGCTCTAAGCCAAGTTCCTCAGAAATCACAGTACCACCAGTGACGATGGCAAGGTCTTGAAGCATTGATTTTCTTCTGTCGCCAAAGCCCGGAGCTTTAACCGCAACACACTCAAATGTGCCTCTGAGTTTATTGAGAACAAGAGTAGTCAGCGCTTCCCCTTCAATATCTTCTGCAATAATTAAAAGTTTTCTGCCTTGTTGAACGATTTGTTCAAGGACTGGCAAAATTTCTTGGATATTCATGATTTTCTTGTCTGTAATCAAGATGTATGGGTTTTCAAGAGAAGCTTCCATTTTATCAGGATCTGTCACCATGTAAGCTGACACGTAACCACGGTCAAATTGCATCCCTTCAACCACTTCAAGCTGTGTGCCCATAGTTCTAGATTCTTCAACTGTAATAACACCGTCTTTGCCCACTTTGTCCATTGCATCTGCAATAAGAGTACCGATGGTTTTGTCAGCCGCTGAAATAGAGGCAACGTTAGAAATTTCCTCGTGTCTTTCAACATTTGTAGAAATAGCTTGAAGCTTGTCTACTGCTACAATCACAGCTTTTTCAATACCCGCTTTAAGGATCATTGGGTTTGCACCAGCAGCAACGTTTTTAACGCCTTCACGAATAATGGCTTGTGCAAGCAAAGTCGCTGTTGTTGTGCCGTCCCCCGCTACGTCGTTGGTTTTTGTCGCAACTTCTTTAACCAATTGTGCGCCCATATTTTCGTAAGGGTCTTCTAATTCAACTTCTCTAGCGATGGTTACACCGTCATTTGTAATCAGAGGTGAGCCGAATTTCTTATCTAAAATAACATTTCTGCCTTTAGGCCCGAGTGTTACCTTGACTGTATCTGCTAATTTATTAACGCCTGCTTCCAACTTTTTGCGGACGTCTTCTCCATACATGATTTCTTTAGCCATGTTAAGTTTCCTCCTAATTATTTAGTAATGAATTTTACATCTTTAGGTCTTGGGTCTTGAGGTAAGTCTTATTCGATTACTGCTAATAATTTCGATTGCTCGATGATTGTCAATTCTTCGCCGTCAATTTTGATTTCAGTGCCAGTGTATTTAGGGAAGATAACTTTATCCCCTACTTTAACTTCCATTTTTACTTCTTTACCGTCAACATAGCCCCCTGGTCCAACTGCCAATACTTCTGCAATTTGTGGTTTTTCCTGAGCTTGACCCGGTAAAACGATACCGCTTTTAGTCTTTTCTTCAGCCTCTAGTTTTCTGATGACAACTCTTTCGCCTAGTGGTTTAATGTTCATTCAATAATACCTCCTTGCAAATTTTGTTAATGGTATAGAAGTCGCTCCATCTATTGAAGGGACTTGAAAACAAAGTTTTACCGTTCATCTTTGGAACGGTACATTATCATCATAGTATAAGCCCATAAAAAAATCAACAGTTTTTTAGCACTCAACAATAAAGAGTGCTAAAAAACTGTTGACGGCTTTGAAATTCTCCATCTATCTTTTTTTATGCATTATTTCTCATGGAATTCATAATGGCAATGAGCGCTACGCCCACATCTGCAAATACAGCTTCCCACATGGTGGCTATACCAATAGCGCCCAGTACCAACACCAAGGCTTTGACCCCAAGGGCAAAGACGATATTCTGCATAATGATTCGCTGAGTCCCTTTGGCTATCTTAATAGACTCAGCTAACTTCATTAAATCATCATTCATAATGACAATATCTGCCGCTTCTATAGAAAGGTCAGCGCCCATGCCCCCCATTGCAACGCCCACATCGGCTAAAGCAAGGGCTGGTGCGTCATTGAGCCCATCTCCCATAAAGACCACGCCTTTAGAAGTTTTTCTGGCTTCCTCAATTTTTTCAACCTTTTCATGAGGTAAAAGTTCTGTATAAGCAAAGTCTACACCCACTTCTTTGCCCACGGCCTCACCAACAGACTTTTTATCCCCTGTGAGCATAATAACCTGCTTGATCCCAAGAGCTTTTAAATTTTGAATGGCTTCTTTAGAACTTGCCTTAATCTGATCCGAAACGATGAGGGTTCCAAGGTGTCGGTTATTTTTTACCACAAAGACCACGCTGCCGCTTTCCTGAACAACTGGGACAGAAATGCCTAAATCCGTTAAAAGCTTTTCATTTCCCGCTTGAATGGAAATGCCGCCTACAGTGGCCTTAACCCCTTTACCTGCTACTTCTTCGTAGTCTAGAACTTGCTGGGCTTGATAGCCTTTCTCGTTCCCATATTTGACAATAGACTTGGCAATCGGGTGATTGGACAAATGCTCTAAGTCCACAGCGGTTTGAAGACACTCTGACTCTGTGACACCTTCTGCCAACTGAACTGCGCTGACTGCAAATTTACCTTGGGTAATTGTACCCGTCTTGTCTAGTAACACCGTATCCACTTTTGTAAGGGCTTCCAAATAGTTGCCCCCTTTGACCAATATGCCATGTTTAGAAGCTTTCCCAATCCCACCAAAATAGCCTAGTGGTACTGAAATAACAAGGGCACAAGGACACGAGACGACTAGGAATATGGAAGCTCTGTAAATCCACTCTCCAAAATTAAACCCTGTAAAGAAAGGGGGAATGAGGGCGAGTGCAAGGGCACCAAAGACCACTGCTGGAGTATAGTATTTTGCAAAGCGGGTAATGAATTTTTCCGTAGCTGCTTTTCTGCCCCCTGCATTTTCAATCAAGTCTAAAATTTTACCCACCATAGAGTTTTCAAAGTCTGCAGTGGTCTTTATTTTTAATACGCTGTTTAAATTAATAGCACCGCTGAAAACGGAGTCGTCTTTCCCTGCTTCCACAGGAACGGATTCTCCCGTTAAAGCGCTGACATCCAAAATAGATTTTCCTTCTAATACAATGCCATCCAACGGAATTCTTTCCCCTGGGCGAACAAGGATTGTACTGCCCACTTTGACAAAGTCTGTTGGCATATCTTTGATTTGAAGAAACTCATCCATCACGTGGGTGGTATTTTCTTTAATATCGATTAAACCTTCAATGGTTTTTCGGCTCTTGTTCACGGCATAGTCTTCAAACAATTCACCAACACGGTAGAAGAGCATAACCGCTACGGCTTCTGGGTATTCTCCAATACCCCATGCACTAAAAGTGGCAATGGCCATTAGGAACTGCTCGTCAAACCACGAACCTCTGACAATATTTCTAAAAGCACTGATTAAAACTTCCCCGCCTATTAATAAATAGGCAATAACGAAAAGTCCAGTTTCCAAATAAAATTCAAAATGAAGTGTATAAGAAGAGATTAGGCCAATGAAGAATAACAAACTGCCTAGTCCCAGCATGACTTTCTGTATGATTTCTTTGCGCTTTTCCAAAATTGGATTCCCAGTTTTTCCAGATAGCTTTTCCGTTTCAGAACGGCTGAGAACATCTACATCTTTTTCATACTTCTTTACAATTTGATCTACTTTAACCCTGACATCTTCTTCGCTCATGGACACTTTAGGTTTAATCACCAATTGCTTAGAGGCAAAATTTAAGGCCGCCAAATCTACAAACTCTGCAGACATCAAATCGCTTTCTATTTTCCCTGCACAGCCTGCACAGTTGAGATTACTGAGCTCATATTTGTATTTCACTTTCTTTTCCATAAAATCTCCTCTTTTCTTTCCGTCCCACTATTCGTGTGTCAAGTGAATCATACCTAAGTCAAAAATCTTTTGAACGTGTTCGTCGTCTAAAGAGTAAAACATGGTTTTGCCGTCTCTTCTGCTTTTCACCAGTCTTGCCTGTTTCAAGGTTTTTAGCTGATGGCTAATGGAAGACTGGGTCATGCCTAAGACACTGGCAATGTCACAAACGCAAAGTTCTGCTTCGAACAAAGCGCAAATGATTCTGATTCTGGTGGAATCCCCTAAGACTTTAAAGAAATCCGCTAAGTCGTAAAGCTTTTCTTCCTCTGCCATTTTAGCCTTCACAACTTCTACGGTTTCCTTGTGTACCACATTGCAATCGCAATTGTATTCCGAATGGCTCATAATGAACCTCCTTGATTTAATATATGTTCATATGAACAATCATTCATATGTTAATTTCACTATATACCCCTGCATTGATTTTTGCAAGTCTTTTAATGAGATTTTCGCTTAATAAAAAAGCGTCATGTCCTTGTTACTTGAACATGCCGCTTATATGAATCTTCTCAATAGATCTTCATCAGCCTAATAGTTTTTTTGAACCTACTTCTGGTTCACTACTATTAAACACTTTATTTGCCCATGCTAAAGAGCTGTAATAAATGTCAGGAATCTCATGATAATCTATTTTTAAAAGCTTTGTATCTCTAACCATTTCGTCCCAATTTCCCTTTTCATAATACAAAATCACCATAAACATGTCGTGCAACTTGTTTTCTTTACCCATCATGGCTTCTTTGATATCATCTTCAAGGGGCAGTCCTCCAATAATGGAGTACAAGTCTTGATCCATTAAAGTATCGATCATGGAAAATAAACCCATAATAAACATCTCATTTTTTCGATGTTCCATTTTACAAAGATTGGCAATCATCTCTGCCATTTTAGCCCGAATCAAACAAGTTTTCAGAACTTCATCAGGCTTATTCTTGCCCAGATCCCTCAACATGACCACCATGATCCATTTGCGTATCTCTTTAAAACCTAATAAAACCAAGGCTTGTTTCACTGAGTTGATTTTGCTGTTCGTATAAAAAGCAGGAGAATTGATGAGTTTCAGCAATTTGAATGTCAATGCCACATCTCTTTCCATAATGGCAGAAATCTTCTCATAACCCGGCTCTGGTGCGTCCAATTCATTCATAATTTCTAAATAGTTGTTATTCAGGCTGGTGACATCCTTACTCTTCATAATACGAGGCTTTGCAAAGAAATACCCTTGGAAATAGTCGAATCCTAACTGCATGGCCTCATCAAATTCTTCAACTGTTTCTACCTTCTCAGCAAGGAGTTTCTTCTCCAGATTTCTAAAACGTTCAGACATGACCCATCGTTCTGACTGAGTGGTATCCACAAAATCAACTTTGATGATATCTGCCAACTCCACCAAAGCTTCATACTCATAGGAAGCAATATAGTCGTCTAAAGCGATCAAATAGCCTAGATTTTTTAACTCTCGCACATACTGAAGCAGCGCCTCATCAGGCACTATATTTTCAAGAAGTTCTACCACTAGGTATTTCGATGAAAATAACTTAGGCACTTCATCTTTAATTAACGTTTCCGTAAAGTTAATAAACGCACGGTGTCCCTCTGTAAGTTTATCCGAACCCATCATCAAAGAGTTGATGACGACGTCAGAAGTTGCAGAATCTCCACACTTAAAACAACTAGCATTTTCAGTGCCTGAGCGGTAGAGCAATTCGTAAGCATACACCTTCTGCCTTCTATCAAAAATAGGTTGTCTGGCGATAAATACATCCATAGGATTGATCCTTTCTGAAGATATAGACTTAGTTGGTTTATACCCAAGGTTTAATCTAATTATCAATTTATAACGCTATCTCACTCAGCCGCTGTTTATTTTTCACTCATTTCGTTCCCGTTCATAGAAAAATAAATACTGTTGAGCATAGCCCTTAAGTTCTCCAAATTTCTGATTAATCCAGTCCTCCAAAGCTTTGGGAGATAGCTTTTCAAGTCCATATCGTCTTTGCAAAGTTTTCTTAATCCAAGTATCTATGGGGAAGGCTTCATGTTTCCCAGCTGAAAACAATAGAATGCAATCGGCTACTTTGGGACCTACTCCAGAAAACTCAAGCAAGGCTTTCTTTGCTTGCTCATAAGGCATCTGTTGAATCTTTTCTAAAATTTCAGGAGTCTCTGCCACTTTTTGAGCACTTTCAAAGACGTAGCGATCTCTATACCCTAGGCCTAATGATCTTAAATCTCCAACACTAGCATGAGACAAAGCTTCAGGGCTTGGAAATGTATACATGGGTCCTACTAACTCTACCCAAGGATGATCTACTGGCGTTCCATAATTCTCGCTGAGGCGTTTGACCAAAGACTTGATTCTAGGAATATGGTTATTAGCTGACAGAATAAAGGTAATCAACATTTCAAAAGGATCTTGGTTCAATAGTCGAATACCACTTCCAAATTGAATGGCATCTTCTAGAGTTGGATCTCGTAAAAGCAGGTTCTTTTTTATGGTTTCATAGTCTGTCTCCATATCAAAATAGTGAGCCCAGTCCTTATCAAAAGTTTCAACAGAACAACTCATAGACAAACTGTCCTCATTCTGAGTCAGTCTAAGGACACGCTCCCCTGCAATTCCGATGTAGTCGTGATCGCCTACTTTTTCCCATCGAAAAGACTGACCACAATCGAATATATGTTGTAAATCAAAATGTTCAATTTTAATTGAATCCATGAGAACCTCACTTTTCATATGTACCATAAACAATTTTATCCTATTATTACAATATTGAAAAGCGCTGTATAGAGATGTGTCACAGAATTAACAAGTGATATAAAAAAAGCCTAAACCTCTTGGGAAGGCTCAGGTTTCTCTTATTTAGGTCATCTTTAGGATTTAACTCAAACTTACTCTAGTCCCCCATTAATGGGGAAAAATTAAAGACAAAGAGGCACAAATTCAAACCGATTCACATCGAATAATCCCATATCTGTCAGTTTCAGCTCTGGAATAACTGGAAGGGCTAAAAATGCCAATGTCATAAACGGGTCAAAGTCTTTGCTGACGCCACACTTATAAGCCTCTTCAAGCAACTTGTTCAGCCCTTTGTCTACTGATTCAAGGCTTTGATCCGACATAATTCCACCAATTTGCAGTGGCAAAGTACCCACCACTTTTCCGTCGTGAACAAGTACCAGACCCCCGCCAATTTCCTGAATGGTTTCCGCCGCCAATTTCAAATGGGCGTCCGTATCTCCAATAATGATCAAATTGTGTGAGTCGTGAGCCACTGTAGAGGCAATGGCTCCATTTTTGAGCCCAAACCCTTCGACTAAGCCAAGTCCAATATTTCCAGTCTCATGGTGTCTTTCCACTACAGCTAATTTCAGTAAATCTAATTTTTCATTGTAGGCATAATGACCTTCCGCCACATCTACTTTTCTAATAGCGGTAGCCGTCACCAAAGAATGAGACTTGAGTTGAATCACTCTGGCGATGTCCGAAGTCATTGGAATTTTAAAATCTTCAAGGCTGACAGGTTTAAAGTGTACGGTATTGAGAACTTCTGGCTTCATAAGAACTTCGTGTTCAAATAAAGCTTTTCCTTTTTGAGCCACCAATTGACCTGCTTTATAAACCGAATCCACTGTATACTTTTCCAAATTTGTCAAAATAGCTAAATCTGCCATAAAGCCTGGCGCCACAGCCCCTTTATTATACAGATGATACGCCTCCGCGGCGTTTAGAGAGCCCATTTTTATGGCCATGATCGGCGAAATGCCACATTTTACAGCAATTCTTACATGGTTGTCAATGTGTCCGTCAGAAAGAATATCCCCAGGGTGTCTGTCGTCTGTACAGAAGAAGACCCTCCTCATATTTTCCTTGTTCACTACAGGAAGTAGTGACAACAAGTTTCGTGCGGCAGAGCCTTCCCGCATTTGAATATACATGCCCAGTCTCAACCGTTCTAGCATTTCTTCTGCAGTGGTGCACTCGTGTTCCGTCCTAACCCCTGCACTGACATAGGCATTCAATTCTTTTCCACTGATGACAGGCCCATGGCCATCGACTAATTTGCCTTTTGCCATTCTGATCTTGTCAATAATATCTTCGTGTGCCTCAATAACAGCAGGATAGTCCATTAACTCTCCCAGTCCCAGTACCCGAGGGTCATCGATTAAAGTGCTCAGTTCTTTCGCTTTTAAAATAGCGCCAGAATGTTCAAACCCTGTAGCCGGAACGCAAGAAGGCAACATGACGAAAATGTCTAGTGGTACTCCTTCACTGGCTTCCAACATATATTCAATGCCCTTAATACCGCATACGTTGGCGATTTCATGTGGGTCTGCCACAATACTGGTGGTACCTCTTGGCAAAATACTCTTAGCAAACTCGGCAGGAGTAACCATAGAAGATTCTATGTGAACGTGTCCATCGATGAGTCCCGGAGAGACATATGCCCCGTTCAAGTCCACTTCCTCTACACCCTCGTAGTCCAATTCGGAAACAGCGGCAATAACGCCGTCCACAATGGCTATGTTGGCAGTATAGATTTCTTCTGTAAACACATTGATAACTTGTCCATTTTTAAGCACCAAGTCCGCCGGAACTCTACCGGCTGCTACATCGATGCGTTTCTTAATTTGATCTTTCGTTTCCAGTCCCGTCATAGAAACCTCCTATTTTTGGATTCACTTATCCCTTTAACAGTTACTTTCTCTAAGGGCTTTGAGTACCACATCGGGTGTGGCGGGCAAGGTTCTGATTCTTACCCCAGTGGCATCTGCAATTGCATTGAGAATTGCTGGAGCAACAGGAGTCATAACAGGTTCACCAATGCCTTTCGCACCATAAGGCGCAGTAATTTCAGGCTCTTCAATTAAATATTTATGGATGGTGGGAATGTCCATAGAGGTTGGGATAATATACTTAGCAAATTTATTATTGACTATTTTACCATTTTTGACGCCTAAATCCTCATATAATGCGTAACCTAATCCCATAACAAATCCGCCGTCAATTTGTCCCTCTACCAATTGAGGGTTAATGGCACGACCCACGTCTTGGGCACACCAAGCTTTAGTGACTTGAACCCTTCCCGTGGCTGTGTCCACATCCACTTCAACCCCATAGGCATTATAGGTATAAGGCCAGTACGGAGCACCTTCTCCCGTTTCAGGATCCATGCCTACGGTCTGAGCTGTGAAAGTTTCCGTCACCGATATAATGCGTTTATTTTCAAGGAGCATCTGTGCAATCATTTTAAAACTCACGTGCTTGCTCGGAAGCATTGGTAAATAGACGGTTTGGTCTTTGACTTCTAAACCTACTGAAGAATTCAACTTCAAAATAAGTCTGGCTTCTTCTATAAGTACTTTTTTAAAGGACTCTGCCGCTTTTTTAACAGCATTTCCTGTATTATAAGTCTGTCTGCTGGCTGCAGCAGTTCCCGAATCTTTAAAATCATCTGTATGCTCACAAAGCATATGGACGTGGTCGGAAGTCATTCCCAGCGCTTCTGCACAAAGCTGAGGCATAATGGTCTTGGCCCCTTGTCCTACTTCCGTTGCCCCCACCCGAAGGCAAATATCCCCTTCTTCAAGGAGTTCTACTGTAGCAACTGAAACATCTGGAAATCCATTGCCATAGCCTGTTCCATACCAAGTGATGGCGATCCCTCTACCGGTTTTGATCATCTTTGGCAACCTCCTCATTCATGGCGTCCCAAATGGTATTCAGGCAAGTTTCAAGAGGTACATGGGAAATCAAAACTTGTCCATTTGCCGTCATAGAACCTTCTCTAAAGATGTTTTTCATGCGAATTTCGTAAGGGCTAAGTCCTAAGGCATGAGCCAATTCATCCATTTGTTGTTCATAGGCCACAGGCACTTGAGTCGCCCCAAAACCTCTCATCGCCCCTGCAAATGGGTTGTTTGTGTATACGGCATAACTGTCTATTTTTACGTTAGGAATTTCATAAGGCCCCGTCATATGAACGCCAGCTTTACGCATCACATTAATTGCCCAAGAAGCATAAGCCCCTGTGTCTCCATATAGTCTGGCTTCACAGGCAGTCAGTTTGCCACTGGCATCTGCTCCTGTCTTAATGTAAATCCTAATAGGATGTCTTTTAGAATGGGCATAAAAAGATTCTTCACGGCTGTAACTGATTTTTACCGGTCTTCCAATTTTCAGAGTTGCAAGGGCTAAGTGAGCCTGTAAGGTCAAATCTTCTCTGCCGCCAAAAGCCCCACCCACTGCAGGATTGTCAATAATGACTTTATCTTCATCGTAGCCAATGGCTTCCGCCACTTCAACACGGTCAAAATGAGGGTATTGGGACGCTGCCTTTACAACAACTCTGTTATTTTTATCTACATACGCCACACCGCTTTCCAGTTGGAGAAAGGCATGATCAACAAAAGGAGTTTCGTATACATTTTCAATGACCACATGGGATTCTTTGAAAGCTTTTTCCACATCGCCACGGTTACATTTATAGTGATAAATCAAATTCGGTACGTCGTCATGAATTTGAGGCGCACCCTCTTTTAAGGCTTCCTCTGCATCAAACACTGCTGGCAATTCTTGATAAGTCACTTTAATTTTAGCCACGGCGGAAATGGCCTGCTCTTCTGTTTCAGCAATGACCACTGCCATAGGGTCGCCAATACGTCTGACTTTATTCTTGCATAAGACTTCATGGTCTTTAAATAAGACCCCGTGGTGGTTATGACCTGTCACATCTTTTGCAGTTAAAATTCTAATAACACCTTCTGCCGATTCAGCTTCAGACAGATCCATTTCAAAGGTGCCACAAGGAATATCCGATCTCAGCGTATGGCCGTAAACCATGCCTTCCATCTCTATATCTTGAGGGTATTTGGCTTTTCCCGTGAGTTTATCTTTGGCATCTTTTCGGTTAACACTGTGCCCTACTGATTTGAAGTCGCTCACTTTTGGTCACCTCGTTCTTTGAGATTTGCTTCCTTAAGATTAAGGTCTTCGCTCTGTTCTGCCGCTTGACCTTCTGCTTCCAGACGCATGGCTTTTCCTGCCATTTCAATAGCGCTGAACATTTTGTCATAACCCGTACATCTGCACAAGTTCCCAGAAATGGCTTCCTTAATTTCAGCCTCGCTAGGCGCATTATTCTGATCCAACAACGCTTTAGCCGACAACACCATGCCCGGAATACAATAACCGCACTGCACCGCCCCAACTTCTAAAAAGGCTTGTTGCACAGGATGAAGACCCTCTTCACGTTGGACACCTTCAATGGTTGTAATGTTTTTCCCTTCACACTGGAGCGCCATGACAAGACAAGAGTCTACAGATCTGCCGTCCATAATGACAGTGCACGCCCCGCATTCCCCTTCGCCACAACCTTCTTTAGTACCTTTAAGCCCTAATTCATCTCTTAAAAAATCTAACAATCTCAATTGAGGCGAAATCTCCCTCTCATAATCTATACCGTTGACATTCACTTTAAGCTTCATGAGAACCTCCTGTCATTAAGGCTCTGAAAACACCTTTAATGGCTTCCATTTTAAATGGGCAAGTGCTTCTCCCTGCCAAACGTTCCTTCACAATATTGCTAAAAGCCTCTTCTCCAAGGCTTACAGTTTGCTCATTCCATACTTTTCCCAAAAGAAAAGCTTCCATTAAAGATTCTCTCATAGGGGACAAACCTAAAGAACCGCTGGCAATTCGAATATTTCTAATGGCGTTGTTTTCGTCTAGCTGCATCCAAAGACTGAGACTCAGTCTAGAAATAGCAAGGGCATTTCGAAGCCCAAGTTTTTCAAAGCGATGAAGGTCACCTTCTACCCAAGGAGGTAAAAGTATTGCCTCTAATATTTCCCCAGTTCGAAGAACAGTTTTACCCTTGTCCAGATAAAATTCCGATAAGTCTACCCATCTTTCCCCGTTCATAGAGGAAAGTTTGATTTTGGCATTTAAGGCCAGTAAGGGCGGTGCCGCATCTGCCGCAGGTGATCCATTGGCAAGGTTACCTCCGATTGTTCCCCTGTTCCGAATTTGAGGCGCTCCAACTGAGTGGCAAGCCGCCCAAAGTCCTGGGTATTTTTTCTGAATCAGTTCACTTTCCACCGCTTCTGAAAAAGTAACGCCTCCTCCAATGAGGACTCCCTCTTCATTTTCTGTAATGGTTTTTAACGCTGCTGTATCAGAAATATCCACTAAGACCTTTGCCTTAATATGCCCTTCTCTGAGTTTCACACAGACATCGGTACCCCCTGCAATCAAAAGGGCGTCTTGACCTAACTCCCCAAGGATTCTGTGTATTTCTTTGATCTGACTTACCTTAATGACCTTTTCAATTGACATAGAGATTTCCCCCTAAAATGTAAGACAAGATGGTTTAGCGCTGATATTTTAAAATGTATATTTATAACTTTTATAAAATATGAAATGATGTATTTAAAGGTTTTTAAATGCATAATTTTTCATTTAAATGCATTATTTCGCATTTTAAATTCTAAAAAAGCCCCCACCTGTAAACAGACAGGGGCATGTTCTATTTAACCAAAGAATATTTTTAGCAAGAATAATGCCGAGATAATATAAGTAAAGATAGGCACTTCTTTGTACTTACCAATACATACTTTGATAAAGGTATAAGATAAAATACCGAATACGATACCTTCAGCAATAGAGTAAGTAAATGGCATCATGACAATCGTCAAGAATCCTGGAATTGCTTCCGAGAAATCTGTAAAATTCATTTCTTGGATTGGCGTCATCATGAAAAGACCTACAATGACTAGGGCCGGCGTCGTTGCCGCACTAGGAATAATTAGGAAAAGTGGTGAGAAGAACAAAGCTATTAAGAATAAACCCGCTGTGACAACAGAAGCAAAACCAGTTCTTCCGCCTACAGCAACCCCAGCAGCAGATTCAACATAAGTCGTTACAGCAGATGTACCAAAGATTGCACCAACTGTTGTACCAACACCATCTGCAAAGAGAGCTTTTCTCATGCCTGGCATTTCGCCTTTATCATTCATCATTCCTGACTTGTTTGCAACGCCTACAAAAGTACCAATTGTATCGAACATATCGACAAAGAGGAATGTGAGCATAACAGTCGCAAATTTGGCCGTGAATATTTGTGAGAAATCAAAAGCAAAGATATAAGGCATAGAAGGTGCACTTGTAATTTTTGTAGGCATTGTTGTAACGCCCATTGGAATTGCAATAATTGTAGAAATAACAATACCAATAAAGATAGCGCCTTTAACATCAAGTGCCAACAAAATACCTGTAATAATAATACCTAATAATGCGACTTGAGCAACTGGATTATGTGCAATGTCACCAAGAGCAAGAGGAACGGCTTCACTTTTGACAACAATACCCGCGTTGAGCAATCCTAAAAAGGCAATGAATAAACCAATACCTACAGAAATTGCTTTCTTAATTTCATTCGGTATACAATTTACAATGGCTTCTCGAATCCCAATCAGGTTGAGAAGCATAAAGATGACACCTTCTAAGAAGACTGCAGTTAATGCAATTTGCCAGCTATAACCCATTGTAATAACAACAGTGAAAGCAAAGAATGCATTAAGCCCCATCCCAGGTGCTAAAGCAAATGGTAAGTTTGCATAAAGACCCATGAACAAAGTTGCTACTACAGCAGAAAGAATAGTCGCTGTGAAAACGGCGCCGTAATTCATACCTGCATTTTCAAGAATTTGTGGATTGACAACAATAATATAAGCCATTGTCATGAATGTCGTAAAACCAGCTAAAATTTCTGTACTGACATTCGATCCTCTCTCTTTTATCTTAAAGAATTTTTCTATAAAGTTGTGTGCTTCAGTCATTTTTTCTCCCCCAAATTAGTTGTAGTCTTCATCTGGCTACAGCCCAACCCTCCTTCTTTACCTGATTGACAAAGCAGTTGTAGTTGACATGGTTCTTCGTCTAACATGTCTATATAAAGCTTTTGCCTTCCCTCGCGCAAAGGACTACAAAAGCTTTATTTCACTGCTGAGAGGATTTCAAACCGTTCTACGTCTACAATACCCTTGTCGGTAAGTTTCCATTTTGGGCTGGTAGACAGTGCTAAGAACGATAAATGCATGAATGGTGCATGAACTTGACAGCCCAATTTGACCTTCGCATCTTCCTCCAATTCTCTTATTTTAACGGAGACTTGGCTTCCGGTCAACTCGTCTGTTATCAGACCTCCTACAGGAAGTCTCAGTTCATTTATAATATTTCCCTTATCTGCCAAAGCTATCCCGCCGCCCATTTGGATGACGTGGTTCACTGCCTTGGCCATATCTTCATAATTGGTGCCAATGACCAGCAAGTTATGGGTGTCATGGGCAATGGATTCTGCAATGGCGCCAGACTTCAGACCAAATCCTTTGACAAAGCCCTTTCCAATATTCCCATTTCGTCCGTAACGTTCTAAGCAAATCATCGGAATTACGTCTTGCTTTAAGTCTGCTCCCACAACGCCGCCTTTAACGGACAAATCCATTTCAAAGCCTTCTGAAAGGTTTTGGTCTGGAATCAGCCCAATGACTCTAGCCGTTGCCCGAGAACCTTCTGCGGCAATTTGCAAATCTTTTGCCGTAACAGGTTTGAGTCTGACAGAATTTTTCACGCTGTCTGGGTAGGTGTACTTAGGCAAATCAATGAGAAGTTTTCCACCTGCTGCTACCAGTTCACCTTCCAAGAAGACTGCGTCCACTACCATATTTTCCAAATCGCTGATAATGGCAATATCTGCGAACTTCCCTGGGAGAAGTGCGCCTCGATCTTCCAATTTGAAATAAGTCGCTGGGTTGATGGTGCAGAACTGAATGGCTTCAATGGGTTCAATGCCCTGCTTGATGGTTCGCTTCACAATTTCGTTCATATGTCCCAGTTTTTCAAGATCTTCCGCTACCATGTCGTCTGTGGCAAGCACTGCACGTCTAGAGTCTACCCCTTCTTCCGTAATGGCTCTGACACATTCTGCCATGTTCTTCTGAGTGGACCCTTCTCTCATAAACACGTAGACCCCTTGGCGAAGTTTTTCAAGACATTCTGCCTTAGTGGTGGTTTCGTGACAAGAGCAAGTCCCGCCAGTAGCAATAATGTGAGCTGCCAGTTCACTGCCGAAGAGTTCAGGGGCGTTGCCATCTACCACCTTGCCAAGGCTTCTGGCGTAAGTAGTAGAAGCGACTAAGTCTGTAATGATCTCTGGGGTGTGGTTGTAGACATGTTTGGCATTAGAAAAGCCTTGTAATTCACCGATGCCAATGATATTAGGATAATTCAGCAAATCGGCCATGTCCTTCGAATCGACATCGACGCCTGCAGTTTCCAATTTTGGACAATCCGGTGTAAGAGCTGGTATCACTAACCGTACATGGTTAGGCACTTTTGAGGCTTCGTCTGCCATGGCTTTCATGCCCACAGCTCCCAGTGCATTGCCAATTTCATGAGGATCGGCAATCAGGGTTGTGGTGCCTGAAGGAATGGACAGTCTTGAAAACTCTGTAATGGTCAGCATGGAGCTTTCGAAGTGCATGTGTGAGTCGATGAATCCAGGGGATAAGTATTTCCCAGCGACATCAATGACGAGAGTATTTGGCCCTATCATCTTTTCACTGTTGCATACCCCTAAAATTCGCTTGCCTTTAATAGCTAAATCCTCTGTATAAATTTCTCTCGTAATGACATTGATGATTTGTCCGCCGGTAAGGACGACATCAGCGTAAACGGGACCTCCCATGAGGGCGTCGATCATCTGTCTATTTTCTATGGCTTGTTTGATCAACTTTGGATCCATCATTTAGGCTTCCCCTTCCCTTTGTCTTTTTTTAAAACATCCATGTCCACATCTGTCTGATCGATGATGCCGACGATAGCCGTGTCTATGGCTGCCTTAGAACGATCTGCCGCATTTCTTGAGGCTGTGCCTGTGGCTAGAATAACCCATTCACCAACCCCTGCGCCTACTGTATCCACAGCAATCAGCGGTTCTCCAATGGGTTCTTTGTCCACGGTCACTGGCTGTGTCAAAAGCAGTTTGCAGCCCACAAGACTTTCCGTTTTTCGTGTTGCAACAACCGTACCAATGACGATTCCTATCTTCATAGGTTATTCCCCTCTTCCATTTGCAATAGCTCTATTTGGCGCTTCCTTGCAGCTTCTTTGGCAAGGGGTGTCACTTTGACGCCTTTTTTCAGGGCCAACTTACTGCCCGTGGTTAAACTGAGAATATGTCTCTCTGTAATGACTTTCTGA
The DNA here is from genome assembly GCA_964404895.1 of uncultured Peptostreptococcaceae bacterium. Lineage (GTDB taxonomy): Bacteria > Bacillota > Clostridia > Peptostreptococcales > Acidaminobacteraceae > JBGSUZ01. The sequence goes on from CAYOLV010000003.1 coordinate 236,979, forward strand.
GCGAGGTCATCGCTTAAAATCACACAGTCCTTCATTTGTTTCAGCTTCTGCTGTTTTTCAGCGCCAAACTTTTTAAGTTCAGGCATTTCAAATGAAACGCCGAAGCTTTTTAGGGTCTCCAAGTGCTGTTTCATGATCTTTTGCATCATGGCGTTTGCCCTGCTTTGGGCTATTTCCACAGAATTTTTAACCGCTGGAGGTTGTACCGCTACAGTACTTTGAAGATTCCCAGTACTTTGATAAACCCCTGCAGGCTGTATAACCCCTGCTGGATTGGCAAATACTTTTTTGCCCTGAGCCAGTGTGTGCCATAACATGTTACTGATCAAATCGTCTTGAATCCCATTTGCCAGTTTAGCCGCTGTGTTTTGAGTCAAATTAGGGACATAGACCAAATCCACTCCCTCAATTAGCTTTTCACGTTCTCGACCTTCAATACATGGGCAAATTTCGCTTTGAACCGCCCCAAAGACTTGGTTAGGTCTATACCGCTTGATCAGTTGTCCCGCTTCAAGCACTTCCAGTGCCGCCGCTGAAAAGATAAAAGTCATATGAATTTGACCCGTCTGCCAGTCTTTAAGACCTGACAAGGCGGTTTCTAGTGCCACGTCACTGCCTAAGAAAACAACAGCTACATGGGTCTCTGTTTTGGGACGCTCTTCTGCAAATTTGAGATGGTCTCGCCCCTCATAAACTGAGAAATCCAATTGTTTGAGGGCTTCCTTCATCTTTTCTCGATTGGACATGACCCTCCTCCTTTAGTGCGTAACCTATAAGCAAATTTTAAAAACTGCTTATCGTGAGAAGGCTTCAGCTTATACGTTGCCGAGAATGACTCTTTCAACTTCTGCGTGTGGTCTTGGAATGACGTGTACTGAGTGAAGTTCGCCAACTCTTGCCGCTGCTTCTGCTCCAGCATCAGTTGCCGCTTTAACCGCACCAACATCGCCACGAACCATCACTGTTACCAAACCAAAACCGATTTTTTCATAACCGACAATTGTCACATTAGCCGCTTTTACCATAGCATCTGCAGCTTCTATAGCACCTACTAAACCTTTAGTTTCCACTAATCCTAATGCTTGACTCATATGAATGACCTCCTAAATTTATAATTTATGTTTGTAAAATTGATTCAACAAGAGTTCAATTTCTTCGTGTGGTCTTGGCAGTACATGATGTGCCGCCACCCGTCCAATACGACTTGCCGCTTCAACCCCAGATTCAACTGCCGCTTGTACTGCCGCCACTTCGCCAATAAAGTTCACTGTAACGCTGATACACTTATCAACGCCAATGACTTTTTCCACGCCAGCGCATTTCACATCTGCCGCCTTAAGTCCTGCATCCAGTGCTGCTGCCGCTGCTGTTAAACCTATGGCTTCGATCATGCCCAGTGCATAGCCTTGTGCCATCTTGCCACCTCCCCTTCGGGAATATTATTTTTTAAGTTCTCTGAGCAGTGCGTCTAAATTGACCACACCGTTTTTGGAAAAGCTTGGTGCTTTCTGTCCTTCAACTCTGCTTCTGTCAGCGGTTTCTGTCTGTCTGTGAATGACCGAACTGAGAAGGGCTTCTTCTCTTTGGTTGATGCCTGAATCTTTTGAGGCATTATAACCTTGTTCGTAATCCCTGAAGGTGTTTCCACTTTCATATCTGCTAGTACTCTGAGTTTCAGGAAGGGGTTCATAACCTTCGCACCGCTTCACAATGGTTTCCATCACTTTTAAGGTCAATTGATTTGCCATAAGCACCTCCTAGTCCTCAAATAGCATTTCCATGCCATCTGCAGGTCTTGGAATCACATTGATGGCGATGATTTCACCCTGGCTGGTCGCAGAATTTTTTGCCGCTTCTACTGCTGCGGTTACCGCCGCTACATCGCCTTCAACCACTACAGCGATGATGCCCGATCCAACTTTGTTGAAATCTTTAATGGTCACATTGGCCGCTTTCACCATGGCGTCTGCCGCTTCAAGGGCTGCAACCAAACTCTTTACTTCATAAAAACCCAACGCTTTGTTCAATGTTTGACCCTCCTTAAGTTTGAAAATACTTTCAAACTTCTAGATTTGGGAAAATTATTTAAGTTCCGGGAAGAATTTCTTTAAGTCGATTTTCTCGTAACCCGGAATTCGTGCTTTTTCAAATTTGATGCCTTGTTCACCAAGAGGTTTGGTAGCATCTATGCCCACCTTGTCCGTCACGCCCTCAATTAAATGAGAGGGGTCAAGACCTGTGCCGTTGGCTCCCGCTATTATGACCATATCTGTTGAAGCTTGCACCCTTGAGGCAATGGCACCTTCCACATCTTTCGGATCGAAGACGTCAATATCCTCGTCTACAATCACCACATGCTTCAGGTCTTTACTGCTGCTGAGAGCTGCAATAATAGCCGCCTTTCCGTCTCCCGGGGCTTTCTTTCTAATAGACACAATGGCGTGGAATCTGCACCCTGCACCGATGGTGACGTTGACATCTTTCACGTCTACCAGTCGTGCCACATGAGCGAAAACTTCCATATCTCTAATGAGTCCATTGGAAAGATGTTCTTCTTTGCAAGGGGCAGAAATTTGGAAAATGGCGTCCTTTCTCTGCATGACAGCGCTGACTTTCATAACAGGGTGTTTCGCCACTTGTCCATAGTAACCCATCAGTTCCCCGAAAGGACCTTCCACCGCTTCTTCATTCCAAGGAATTTTCCCTTCTATGACAATCTCTGCCTGAGAAGGTACTTCCAAATCTACGGTTTTACACTTGACCACTTCCAGCGGTTCTCCTCTCAGAGCACCGTCGTAGCCGTATTTGTCTACACCGTATAGACTGGTTGAAATTTGTGAAGCCAGCAAGAAGGGGTAATCATATCCCAGCACAATGGCACATTCAAAATCTTTTTTCATGGCCTTGGCTTTTTGAATTTGACCAAACAAGTGTGGGGATGTAACCAAGACGCCTAAAGTGTTGCCGCCGTTAAACTGGAACCGTCTCACTGAGGTGTAAATTTTTCCGTCTTCAGGATCTCTGACCACAAATACCCCTGCCGTTATAAAACTGGAAGAATCCAGCTCGTGGAAGGTTGGCATTGGGAAGAGTTTTCCTAAATCGATGTTTCTCGTATGTACTACTTCCATGACTGGGCCCTCATTCACTCGTTTGGGAGGAATGGGTTTATTCATGGCATCCATGTATCTGTAGAGCCTTTCAGCTCTATTAGTTCTCGTCATTTCATAGAAAGTTTCTCGATTGCCAAACATGCCGCCGATAACTGGCATGTGATGCCCTTTGATTTTCTGGAAAAGAACCGGTTGGTCATTTCCCAGTTTTTCCAGTATGCCCCCCAGTTCAAATTTCGGGTCTACCGAAACATTGCAGGTGAGCATGCCGTATTTATCTTTCAAAGGTTCTAGGCAAGATCTGAGCATTTGATTGGCCAAATTTGGCACCTCCTAGGCCCAACGTTTGAATAAAGGGGCATCTATGCCCACTTGATCCAGCACCCGTGCTACCATAATCATGACTAAATCTTCAATGGTTTCAGGCTGATGATAAAACCCTGGTGAGGCTGGCATGACCGATACGTTCAGTCTTGCAAGCTTGAGCATATTTTCCAGATGTATGGCACTGAGAGGCATTTCTCTTGGCACGATCACCAATTTTCTGCCTTCTTTTAGGGTCACATCTGCCGCCCGATGGATTAAATTCTGACTGTTGCCATTAGCGATGGCGCTGAGGGTATTCATAGAGCAAGGGATGACTATCATGCCATCTGTTTTGAATGACCCACTGGCAATCGCCGCTGTGAGATCGTCGTTTTCATAGTAGACACTGGCTAGGGCTCTGATTTCCCTTTCATCGACTTCACACTCGTGGTTCAGGTTGTAATAACCCATTTTGGAAACCACCACGTGAGTTTCGACCTTGAGCATTTCCAGTGTTTTTAAAAGGGCAACTGCATATAAAGTACAGCTGCCGCCTGTAATTGCTACGATTATTTTTTTCATGTAGGTTCCGCCTTTAGAAGAGGCCTTAGTATCTGATTCTGTGAATTGAGAGCACAGACTTGGTGGATGAAAAGATTTACTTCACCTTATTCTGTTGGTCGCCGCCGCCAACCCAAGGATCTCTGCCAGCTTCCCAATCTGCAATGTAATCATCTAAAGTCATAACTTTAGTGAAGATCGATAAGTCTACCAAGCCATGCTTGTGCATTTCTTCTGTTTTAGAAGCACAACAATCGCTGATGGTAATAACTTTATACGCATTGGCTAGAGCATCTGCAGCAGTTGAACGAACACACATATTTGTCCAAACCCCAGTCACAACTACTGTGTCTAAAGCTTCTTCTTTCAAATAAAGGTCAAGGTCTGTATGTTGGAACCCTGAGTGACGTCTCTTCGGTACAATGTATTCCCCATCAATTGGGTAGAGTTCAGGAATAAAATCTGAGCCCCAAGTCCCTTTTACTGCATGAAGAGGTCTTACTCTAAAGTCTGCATCTTTTGCTCTGTGAGCTTCTTGGATATGAATGATTTGAATGTCGTCCAGACCTCTAGCATTTCTTTCTCTCACCCAAGCCATTAATTTTTGAAGAGGTTCAACAATAGTTGTTGCCCCTGGGCAGAAAAGCGCCCCTTGTTCTGTTGCAAAGTCGTTGAGCATATCTATAATGAGTATTCCGTGTCTTGGCATATTTTTCTCTCCTTCTAATTCAAACAAATAGTTTATAGTAATAAAGCGGTGAACGCCTTCGTTCACCGCTTTATCTCCTTAATCGATCACATTGTTGATGTTGCGTCTGTGAACGTTATCGAAATAGTCCGCGCCGATGGCTCTGTAGTGCTCATAGCGAATTTTTCTTGGAAGTTCTTGTACGCTTTGTCTCTTGACGTATTGTCCAAATCCTGGCTCTACCATGATTTTGCCTTGCTTTTCGCTTGGCGCTTCTTTGTAGACCACAGTACCTCTGACAATTGTTTCTACTACTTTGCCTTTAAGTTGTAACCCGTGGAGCGGTGTGTATTTGTTTTTCATGAAGGAAATATCCTTATCGATTGCCCATTCCTTTTTCAAGTTGATGATGGCAAAGTCAGCGTCTGAACCAATTTGCATGACGCCTTTTTTAGGATATAAGCCGTAGTGGACCGCTGCATTTTTAGATAAGACTTCAACCAATCTTTCAAGGGTAAGTCTGCCTTTGTTAAAGCCTTCACTGACTAGAATATTGACCATAGTCTCTGTTCCGCCAATCCCTGGGAAAGCTGTCCAAATGTTCATGCCTGGAGCATCTTTTTCAACAGGAACTGGGTCGTTGTCTTTGTTGGCTTGAATTTTATAAGGTGCATGGTCGGTTGCCACGAAGTCTACACTGCCGTTGGCAAGGCCTTCCCATAATTCGATATTGTCTTGTTTTGTTCTAAGTGGTGGTGCAATTTTTGCCATTGCCCCATATTCAGCCATAGATTCAGGTGCGTTGAGGACAAGATAGTGAGGACAAACTTCTGAAGTCACGCTGAGTCCGCGTTTTTTAGCTTCCCCAATTAATCTTGCGCCAACCCCTGTGCTCATATGTACCACATGGTATCTGGCATTGGTTTCTTCTGAGAAGGCAATCCCTAATTGAATCGCTGCTTTTTCAGCGAGTTCAAGTCTGGCTTCTGACCAAGCTGGGCCATCCATTCTGCCTTGTTTTTGATACTCCTGAACATAATAGTCACACATTGCGAAGTTTTCTGCGTGAACCCCTACTGGGAGCCCAACTTTCGCTACTTCTTTAAAAACAACGTGCATTTCAGGGTCAGTAACGCGATTGTATGTTGGCACGGAAGGTGTCATATATACTTTGAAGGCTACTACGCCCGCGTCTGCTTGTTCCTTAATGTGATGGAGATTTCCTTCTCGAACGTCTTCACCCGTAACGCCGCCCCACATGGCATAGTCAACGATAGCTTGAGGGCCAACCGCTGCCAACTTCTCGTTGAGAGAGCTGACACAGCGTACTGAACGCGGTGATGAACAACAAGGCATATCGATGATAGTGGTCACGCCACCTGCCGCCGATTGGCTTGTACCCGTTAGGAAAGTCTCACGATGGGTAAAACCTGGATCCATGAAGTGGGTATGTGAATCGATACAGCCCGGCAATACTAAATTGCCTTCTGCGTCAATTACTTGCTCTGCTTCAAAGCCGTCCACTGTTTCTAAAAAACCTGCGATCTTTTGATCTTTAACGAGGATGTTGGTGACAATGGTATCATTGCCGTTCATTGCTGGTATCATAGCGTTTTTAACAATCACATCGTATTTCATGGTTTTCCTCCTCACAAAATGGGTTAGCTGACCCTAAGTATTCGATGCAGGGCGAAAACATTAAGTTTCCCCCCTACATACTTTTTCCTAGAACAGTCCTACAATTTCGCCATCTTCTAAGATGTCAATATGATTCGCTGCTGGCACTTTTGGAAGGCCAGGCATTCTCATGATTTCACCTGCAAGTGCCACTAAGAAACCTGCACCAGCAGAAGCTTTAACTTCTCTGATTGTGATTTTGAAGTTCTTTGGTCTGCCTAAAAGCTTAGGGTCATCTGAAAGAGAGTATTGAGTTTTCGCCATACAAATTGGCAATTGACCCAAACCATCTTCCTCAAATTTAGCAATATCCTTAAGTGCTTTTGTTGTAAACTCTACGCCGTCAGCACCATATATTTCTTTAGCAATAGTTTCAATCTTTTGCTTCGTTGGCATTTCTAATTCATAAAGAGGGTGATAATTTGATTTCCCTGCTTCAGCCACTTCAACGACTTTCTTAGCAAGGGCAACGCCACCGTCTCCGCCTTTTGCCCAAACTTCTGAAAGGACAACATCGACACCTAATTTGTTGCAATGCTCCTCAACAAACTTAAGCTCTTCAGCTGTATCTGTAGGGAAGGCATTGATAGCAACGATTGCAGGAACGCCGTGCTTTTGGATATTTTCAATTTGTTTTTCCAAATTTTCAAATCCTGCAGCAAGGGCTTCCATATTGACGTTGTTTAAATCAGCTTTTGCAACGCCGCCGTGGTTCTTAAGAGCTCTTACAGTGGCAACAATAACTGCCGCAGCAGGGTTGAGACCTGCATATCTGCATTTGATGTTGAAGAATTTTTCAGCACCAAGGTCTGCGCCAAAACCAGCTTCTGTGACAACATAATCTGCCAATTTAAGCGCCATCTTAGTTGCAACAACTGAGTTACAGCCGTGAGCGATATTTGCAAAAGGTCCGCCGTGAATAAGGGCAGGTGTATTTTCTAAGGTTTGAACGATGTTTGGCATTAAAGCATCTTTTAATAAAAGTGCCATTGAGCCAGTAGCTTCCAAATCGCCTGCAGTTACAGGTTTTCCTGCATAAGTGTATGCAACGATCATTTTTGAAAGTCTTTCTTTAAGGTCTTTCATGCTGGTTGCAAGACACAGGATTGCCATAACTTCTGAAGCAACGGCTATATCAAAACCGTCTTGTCTGACCACGCCATCCCCTTTTGCGCCCATTCCTACAACGATATTTCTAAGAGCTCTATCGTTGATGTCTACGACTCTTCTCCAAACAATTCTCTTAGGATCAATGCCTAATTGATTGCCTTGGTGAAGGTGGTTGTCGAGAAGTGCTGCCAATAGGTTATTTGCAGTAGTTACAGCGTGAATGTCACCAGTAAAGTGAAGATTGATGTCTGCCATTGGAACAACTTGTGCATAACCACCGCCAGCTGCACCGCCTTTTACACCGAAACAAGGTCCTAATGAAGGTTCTCTGAGGGCTGTAAAAGTCTTCTTGCCAATTTTAGCAAGACCCATGCTGAGACCTACGTTTGTTGTAGTTTTGCCTTCCCCTGCAGCTGTTGGGTTGATCGCTGTGACTAAAATCACTTTGCCGTCTGGTTTGTCTGCATATTTATCAAGAACATCCAAATGGATCTTCGCCTTGTAATTGCCGTAGAGTTCAAGATCGTCCTCTGTAAGGCCAACCTTAGAAGCGACTTCTTTAATAGGTAACATTTTTGCTTCCTGTGCGATTTGTACGTCTGTTTTCATCATTCATATCCTCCAAAATTTGATAAAGATGTGCGGGTCTTTTTCAACTAAATATTCCGTGACACTCCATTAACTATGCTTTGAGATGATACTCAATGATGGATGTCGGTTGGAAACCTTCCAATCCCATGTTGTCTGCAAGACATTTGACTAAAGCATCATAGTTGCCGTCAAACTCAAAACCGTAGGTTTTAGCAGAGTCAATTAGGTATTGTAATTTAACAGGCCCAACAATTTGTGTCCCAATAACTTTTGCGTCTCGCTTAGCCGCTTCAGTTTCTACGAAGTTTCTAAGCATAGCAAGAGGTGTAGATGCGGCATCAAAGACATTCATCGAAACTGCTGTTCCAACATGACCATCGTCTTTGAATCCGATCCCCTTGATTGAAGTCCAACCTGTTGTTGGATCTTTCACAACTTTAGCAATGTCATTGGCAAGTTTTGTGTCCTCTGTATCCAAGAAAACGTTGTAAGCCGTAAGCCCTTCAAAATCAGCACTGACAGTGCACCCACCCATTTTAGGATGTAATTTACCGTCTACGGATAGATCAGGTTTACGCATATCTCTGTCTGGGTGATTTTCATCTTCCAGAAGAGCTTTTAGACCTTCATACTGTCCTTTTCTAATATTGGTATTAGATTTTTTATACTCGGTTCTGGCGTTCAGTCCCGAAAAATAAACCGGCGTTTGATATGTATCAAAAAGTCCTTGTCCGATTTCTTCTGCCAAAGCCTTTACTTCATCGATTGAAATATTTTGAAGCGGGAATACTGGTGCAGTATCTAACGCTCCAATTCTAGGATGGTCTCCTTTTTGGACTTCCATGTTCACGTGTTTGTAAACATGATCCGCCATGGTCATCATCGCTTCTTTTACATGCTGAGGTTCGCATATAAAGGTAAGCACTGTTCGATTAAAGTTGTATTCTGGTTCCACGGCTACTATTTTTACCGTTTCTACCCCACGTACAGCACTTACAATTTCATCAATAGCGGCTTTATTTCGGCCATCACTGAAATTCGGTACTGCAAGGACGTATTTTCGATCTGCTGACATGCTGCTTCCTCCTTCTTCTTGAAGCCATAGGTTGTGTAGATTTAATAAAATGTCATCCATCTCCGTACCTATGTCTATTTTACTTTTTTAGAGTGCTTTGATACAAGCTGATTTAAAACCTTTGTCTATGGTTGACAAAAAAAATCCTCATTTAGACTACTTATCCCGTTTTCGCTTGTCTAAACACTACTAAACATTTTTCGTGAAAATTCTGTCTAATCTTTCGTCGGACCCGCAATTTCTACCGCACTTTAGATGTGTATATTTAGCACAGTTTTTCATAATTTCATCCTATCAAAATCCCCCAAGTATTACTTTAGTAATTATTAACATTTTTTAACGTATAATTTTCTGAATAATCGGAAGTATTTGTTAATAATTTAGTGACATTCTCATTTTTTTGCGATTATAATAGGTATAAGCATTAACGACATTGTCGATTATGAGGAGGTACGCCCCATGGCACTAAGGCTCGTCGATCTTTCACAGGAAATTTTTCAAGGGATGTCTGTGTTTCCAATGCATCAGCCTACATTCATTATGACCAACATGACCCATGAAGCCAATCAAAAACAAACCGGAAGCCCTACACTGGGTTTTTCTGCCCGCAATTTACTCATCAGCGAGCACGGTGGTACCCATTCCGATGGGGTCTGGGAATATAAGCCGAGCGGTCAGACTATAGATAAAATGGATCTCTCTTACTTTTGGGGCAGTGCAGTTTGTGTAGATTTAACACATATTCGGTACAATCGCAGTATTGAACCTAGAGATCTTCAAGATGCCCTTAAAAAGGCCAACCTCACTCTGGAAAAAGGGGATATTTTCCTCATGTATACAGGTCATTATGACCGTAATTTTGGCACCGATTTATGGCAAAAAGAATATACTGGACTCAGCCGCGCTGCTGCCAAATGGCTTGCGGATTCAGGTGTAGTCAACATCGGCGTAGACGCCCCTGCAATTGATCACCCTGACGATCTTTCCTTCTCAGGGCACCATATTTGTGGCGAATACGACATTACCAATACGGAGAATCTTTGCAATTTACAAGAAGTTTCAGGCAAGCGTTTTTTATACTTTGGACTGCCTCTTAAAATTCGAGACGGTTCTGGTTCCCCGATTCGAGCGATCGCACTGATCGAAGAATAAATCTCCCACCCACCCCATTTTTACCGTTTGCCCCACCAACCCTCTGGTTGTCCTTTGTTCGACCAGAAGTTTGGAAAAAAAAAAGAACCCTGCTATTCGAAGACTCTATAGAGTTCTTCTTTAGCAGGGTTCTTTCCTTGATCAGCCAGGTACAGAAATAAAGTATCCAGACCTTTGTTAGCCTATCCAAATCACGATGCGTTTGCGTTTCATTGGCAAGCTCCTTTCTCCGTTACAACGTTAAACATTTCAAACTGCTCAACTTTATCCTTCTCAAAATGAAGCGCTCTTAAAAAGCCTTCTAATGACCCATTGTTAGTGAATGCAATGTTGATCGCCTCTAGGTTCATGACCTTTGCGGTTTCTTGTAATGCCTTCTTCGCTAAACCTTTATTTCGATCTTTCGGTTCAATCCAAAGGTAATTGATCTTGCCACTGCCAGACATAGAAAGACAGCCTGCAAATCTATCAGATACTTGAATCTCAAAATGGCGATCCGTTGTGCTTTCTTTATAATACTCAAGTTCTGACTGCCAGTGAATATGAATCTCTGACTGTTTTTTTCTATGCGCACCAAGGGTCTTAAAATCTATTTCCTTTAGCCCGATGATGCCTTTGGCAGAATTCACTTCAAGGTTTTCAGTTCTAATTTTGTAATACTTAATATCATAGGCAGGGAAATAGCCGTTTTTCTCATAAAATCTTATAGCTCGGTCATTTCCCTTAATCACTTCCAGAGAAACTCGATCGCAATGATGGTCAGCGCCATCTTGCCAGTGCAGGTTCATAAGGGTTTTGGCAACTTCTGTACCTCTAAAATCAGGAGCAATGCAAAGAGCTCCACATCTTAAAGTTTTAAGTCCGTCCCACTCTCGAATGCCACCCATGACAAGTCCAATAGGTTCTCCATCTGCTAATGCCACATGGCAGAGCTTCACATCGTTTCCCTCTGGCCCAAAGAACCTTGAAATAAAGGAAACCTCCGCCAAATCTACTTTGATGACGTAATCTGAAAACCCAATCATAAAAGCCTTGTAAATTTCACTGACATGAATATTGGTGCCGTTGACGTAAGTAATCATCTGATCGCCCTCCAATGATTTGTAAACATACTGACAAACTCTCTTATGTCTGTGGGGCTAATTTCTTTTCCCATAACGGTGCTCATAAATCCAACGCCGTCCATGGAACTGAGTAAAATGAGCACCGCACTTTTCACTTCCAAATCACTTCTAAACTCTTTTTGCTCAATACCGTACAAAATGACTGACTCTAACTCTTTGGCAAATTTTTCATAGCGACTTTTCGCCAAGTGTCCCTTTTCCTTGTTTCTGGAGATTACCGTCCAAAATTCGAATGAAAACCTAGAACGGCTGATCACTTTGGGGTCGTCTAAGGTTTCCAGCAGCCAACGGATATACGTTTCTATTCTTTTGGCTGCACTCTCAATTTTGCTGAGATCTTTCACCAAATCAGATCTGGCTTCGAAACGTTTCTCTGCAATTTCAAGAAAAATTGCTTCTTTGGTTGGAAAATAAGTATATATGCCACCTTTACTGATGCCTGAATGCTTCACAATGTCATCTATAGAGGATTCTGAATAGCCCTTGCAACCGAAAACTTCCGCCGCACTGGCTAATATGATTTTTTTTCGTTCTTCTTTTTTTGCTTCGCTGATTTTCGGCAATGGTTACTCCTTTTTTTAAAAAAAGACTGGTCGGTTTTTTATTATCTTATCTGAATCATCAGAATTCGTCAACTATAGAATTAAAAAGTGCCTCAGGGTTTTAAGGATACCCCCGAGGCACTCAGCTTATTATAAATCTAAAATTTTCATGATTTTTAATGCGGTTTGCAGGCCGTAACGATCACCTTCATTTTCTAAATCTTTACTGGTGATTTCCTGAATGCGGTTGATTCGGTACAAGACTGTATTATAGTGGGTGAAAAGCATCTCCGACATCTTCTTCAGGTTGCCGTTGGTTTCAAAATAGATCATCAGAGACTTGACCAATTCGGTATCTCTTTTTCTGTCATAAAGCACCAAGGGCTCTAAAGTCGATTTATAGAAACTGAGCAGCTCGTCTTTTAGGTGGTCTTGGCAGAAGATTTTATAAATGCCAAGGGTTTCAAAGTCGATGATCTGCTGATTCACATAAGTTTTAGCCGCTTCTACTGATTTTTCTGCGTCTTTTAATGATTTGTAAACTTGATCAATGCCCTTGTAAACACGACCAATCCCGATTCTGTAAGTGGATTGCGAAACTTTCAAATCTAAAGACTCTTTGATGCTGTTGGAAATGCGGCTTGTAAATTTCTTTTGATCTTCTATGTTTTTCCACATGAACAGCACGTTGATTTTCTTGCCTTTGCTGGCAATAATGTAGGTTCTACCCTCTTCTTTGCAAACCATGTCTATCATGTACATGGCCTTCGTTATAACCTGATTATACTCTTCGTCTGTGGTCACCGAGGCTGAATCCAACTTGTTCAATCGAATTGTAAACACGCTGTAATAGGCGTCTTTGTCAAATCTATAATAATTTGCCCGATCAATCGCTTTTTGCTTGCGCTTTTCATCGAATGAAATCAGATCTTCGAAGAATTCGCCTTTATATTTATTCTCAACTTCCTGAACGGAAATGCGTTTTAAAAATTCTAGCGCTACAATACTGCTGGTGCTTTCTAAATAGAGGGCGTCGTAATGATTGAGTTCCCTTCTCACGCCGAAGGTTACCAAATACCCGTATAGATTGCTCTTTACCATAATTGGAACCATCATGCGTTCCACTTCTCGACCATCGATGTTGACTTTGTCGTTAATGGTTTTACCAAAACGAGAAGTATATATATTGGGTTTCAATGCGGTTCTCAAATGCTCTTCCAAGCTGTTTCTCAGCTCTTCACTGTCTTCGGCATCGTCTAGTGCATTGATTTCTTCAAAATGGTAATCTTTTAAGAAGACAGGGTTTTCCAACGATTTTGACAGTGATCTGAGAATATCGTTGATGTTGCCGCCTTTTAGTACCACGTCCATGGTTTCATTATGTAGTGTTTCAACTTTGCGAATAACATTGGACTGTTTGTCAAAAATACCTTGAAAAACAGGCATCATAATATCCGTAAAAGGGACTTCGTAGTCCAATTCAATCAGTGGAAACTGGCATTGATTTGCCAATTCAATCAATTCATTTGGAAGACTTTCTAAATAGGGGAATATTTTAATGCCAATTCCCGAAAGATTTTTAGCACTGCATTCCCTGATTAAATTAAGCTGCGCATCTAATTTAGTGGTTTTAAAGAAATAACCCGTCGTTAGAAGAAATTCGCCTTCGTCTACCCAGTTCAAAATATCCGGATCTGCCATTACATTTACCCGTGTAACCATTTTGTCTGCTCCGGCTGCACCCGCAAGAAGTTTCCCATTCTCCAGCGGCTTCATTTCCAATATATCTCTTATTTTGATCCCTGTGTCCTTCATGCCTTCACCCTCATCCCATTGTATGAACATGTTATCCATTAGGTATATTATTTCTCTAACGAACACGAATTAAGCTTAACATATGAATTCTTTTTTCTCAATCCTTTTGTTTGTTAATTTATTATAAATCTAAGTCACTACCGTACCCCTTTATCCCTCCAAAAACAAAGAACCCATCCAAATTAGATAGGTTCTTTTAGTAATAAGTCATAAAGTCAGTTCATCATGACAAAAGTGTTCAAATTTGAACATTTCGTCATGACTATATGATTAATCTACAATGAAAGAGGCTTCTTTAAATGTAATCATATGCCGATTCATAGCCAGTGCTGCCTCGATAATCGGAAACATCAGCACTGCACCCGTGCCTTCACCAAGTCGCATATCTAAATCTAAAAACGGCTTAAACCCTAGCTGTGCAGCTGCAATTTGAGCGCCCACTTCCATGGACTTGTGGGAAGGAATCAAATAAGTTTTTGTTCCCGGAAGAAGACTTTCCGCTAAAAGAGCAGCCGCCCATGCAATATAACCGTCTACAACGACTGGTACACCATAAATAGCACCACCTACCATGACACCTGCCATGGCTCCCATTTCACAGCCCCCAACTTTTGAAAGAACATCTAGAGCATCTTCTGGATCGGGTTTCAGCCTGTCTACAGCTTCTTGAATAATTTTCGCTTTGTGAGCCACTCGTTCTTGAGGCAAATTTGCACCCATTCCAGTTGTCTGAACACTTGGCGTCCCAGTTACTGCAGTTACCACTGCAGCAGAGGGCGTGGTATTGCCAATACCCATTTCTCCTGCCGCAAAGAGGTTATAACCTTGATCTACCCCTCGTTTGACTGAATCTATACCGACCAAGAAGCACTGCGCCGCCTCTTCTCGAGTCATTGCTATATCTCTGTAAAAATTACCTGTACTGTTGCGAACTTTAGCTGGGTAAACCTCTGGACAATTCACTTCGCCTTCAATGGCAACATCGTGAACCCACACATCTGCACCTAGTTGTTTCGCAAGGGCACAAACCCCCGTTAGACCTTTGGTCATGTTGATGGCCTGAATTTTTGTAATGTCTTTCGGTGAAGTGGCAACACCTTCAGCGATAATGTCGTGATCCCCTGCCATGACCAGCACCGCTTTTTTATGAATTTCAGGGTACAACTCGCCTTGTATGCCTGCCAGTTGAACTGCAATTTGCTCCAATACCCCTAAACTGCCCTTTGGCTTAATCAATTGATCAACTCTTTCTCTTGAAAGTTTAGCAACCGCTTCATTGAAAATAGCCTTTTCTAGTATTCTTTCTCTTAGTCTTGCTTCATACATCGTGTTTTCCCCTTTTCACCTTTTTTAAGAATTATCAGATTGACGGATAAGCATCTCTTGGAACCAAAAAAGGTCCAAGATTTGCACAATGAATGGGCTACAACTTGCTGTAACCTTCATTGACAAACCATGAACCTTACCATCATTCATAGGTTAAGCATTTTGGCAGGTCTCCTGGCTCAAATGTTTGCTTTCGCACGGTATTGCGCCTTCCCAGAAAACTTCCAGTGGCATTGCAATTCCTACACTTTCACAGTGGTGGGTCCGCTGACGCTAGTCGTCATTCCCTATTCTCCCTTTTTACGGGGCACCAAATGCAGTATTCAGTTTCTTCTATTATTCTAATGATTTTTAGAGCCGATTTCAATGCTTTATAAAAAGTTATTGACAAAAATAATTCTATATCCTATTATCTAATTAGACAAACATCGAATTAAAAATACAAATTCTGATATCATATTTATCAAAAGGAGTGATATGCAATGCATCCATTATTGCCAATAAATTTAGATCACATCGCGAAACAATTCTGCCCTCTTCAAAATAATAAAATTCTTGTCCACTGGTGGGGGCACCAAGAGGATTTTCCACTTCTTACAGGCTTTGCAAATAGCCTAAAAACCTCTCAGAACGAAGTGACCACTATCCTCTATGACCAGGCTCAAATGATAAAAGCCTTCAATGAAACTGCTGGAAAACTAAACGAGGAGCTGCCAGAAGGTCATATTGCCAAAGAAACTTTTGAAGTTCAAAAAGAGCATATAAACATTATAGACGTTTGCTGCTTTTCACCCACTTCACTTTTAGGCGAAATTATTGACGAGGGAAAGCCTGCCTTTATCCAATACATGAGAAGCCTTTTTCAAACGATTGCTAATCCTGATAAGCAGTATGTCCAGTTACGGTTGCCTTCTGAAGAAGCTGCCGAAGAAAGCGGAATGCCTTATCAAGCTTACGAATCCCTCTGGCATGATCTTGTAAGTATTGACTATTTTGAATTGAAATCCGCCTGTTCCGAAAAAATTTCGCAATATAAAGGGAAAAATACATTTGAAATCCACACGGGTAAAGACTGCATACTTACCTTTTCAACAGAGGGTCGTTCTTGGCATTCCGACCACGGTAACGGCGATTTTCCAGCGGGGGAAGTTTATATTGCCCCTTTAGAAGACTCTGTCAATGGTTCATTTTGCACCCCGCTGATTTTCTGGGAAGGTGCTATGCTCACGGATGTGATTTTGTCCTTTGAAAAGGGCTTACTCGTTGGCACTAGCCATCCAGAAATATTGGAGTCCCTTCAAGGCGCACCAGGTGACGCCTTAAAATTTGCAGAATTCGGAATCGGTCTGAACCCAAAAGCAAAAAAACTTTCAGGTTATAACTTATTCGATGAAAAATCCTTAGGTTCTTGTCATATTGCCATTGGTATGAATCATTTATTCGGTGGCACAAATGACAGCCCTGTACATATTGACTTTGTTGCGCCTGACCCGCTTATCGGTTAAGGGAGGAAGAAATATATGCCACATTTACTTTATATGGACGAACCAATAGAAACCCCACATCTCCAGATCAGAAATGCAGAGGTCAGCGATCTTTCCGCCCTTGAAACTTTGTGTACTAAATGGACTGATAAAGAATTAGTTGAAGGCCATTCTTTTAGCAAGGATTATATAGACGATACCTTTAATCACAAAGACCTTCCGCCCATTGAAAATGCCAGTAAAGAGGCTCACAAACTGAAAACAATAACTTTGAAGAATAGTGGAGAAATTGTAGGTTTCATAGAGCTGTACCACGGATATCGCCACGACCAAATGCTCTGGTTTGGGATGTTTCTCATGGATCCGAGTCATCAAAAACAAGGATATGGCGGTGAAGTCATTCAAGGAATTACACGAGAAGCTGCAGAGAAAAACTATACCCACATGGGCATTGGGGTTTATTTAAAAAATTGGAAGTCTTTAAGGTTTTGGTATCAAAACGGGTTTAATAAAATTATTGGAATTTACGGTGATAAAGAATACAGTCAGGAGACGTTTGCCTTAATGGGACTGGAAAAATGTATTGCTATTTAATACTCAGCGGCAGAGCTCCAAAATATCAATGAATAACTTACCGAAAGGCTAATCATTTAATAAATTAATCACTTAAAAAAAGCCCGATCAAACGATCGGGCTTTCCAATTGAGATTTCTCTCAGTTATAGTTTTTTAGCAATACCAGATTTTCAGAAAACTGAATCCTAGTAGTTACCTTGAGCGTGCATAGCTTCTGCAACTTTAACGAAACCAGCAATGTTAGCACCTTTAACAAGGTCATAACCGAATCCGTAAGTTTCAGCAGCTTCTTTAGAAGCTTTGTGGATGTTAGTCATGATTGCGTCAAGTTTAGCATCTACTTCTTCTGCAGTCCAAGACAATCTCATGCTGTTTTGTGACATTTCAAGAGCTGAAGTTGCAACGCCGCCAGCATTAGCTGCTTTAGCAGGACCAACGATTACGCCATTAGCGTGGAAGAAGTCAACAGCTTCGTTTGTACAAGGCATGTTAGCTGCTTCTGTAACGAATTTAGTACCGTTAGCAACGATTTTCTTAGCATCTTCAATTCTGATTTCGTTTTGTGTAGCACATGGAATAACGATATCAGCTTTAACGCCCCAAGGTTTTTCACCAGCAAAGAAAGGAACGTTGTATTTTTTAGCGTAGTCTTCGATTCTGTCGTTACCAGAAGCTCTAAGCTCAAGAAGGTAATCGATTTTGTCGCCAGAAACGCCAGCTTCATCAAGGATGTAACCATCTGGGCCAGAAAGTGTAATTACTTTACCGCCAAGTTGAGTTACTTTGATTGCAGTACCCCAAGTAACGTTACCGAAACCAGAAAGAGCAACAGTTTTGCCTTCGAATGAAGTGCCGTTGTGCTTAAGGATTTCTCTTGTGAAGTAAGTTACGCCGAAGCCAGTAGCTTCAGGTCTTACCAATGAACCGCCGTAAGGAAGGCCTTTGCCTGTCAATACGCCGTTTTCAAATACGCCTTTGATTCTTCTATATTGTCCATACATGTAACCGATTTCTCTGCCGCCAACACCAATGTCGCCAGCTGGAACGTCTACATCTGGGCCGATATGTCTGTAAAGTTCTGTCATGAAGCTTTGGCAGAATCTCATAACTTCAGCATCTGTTTTACCAGTTGGGTCGAAGTCAGAACCACCTTTACCGCCACCGATTGGAAGGCCAGTTAAAGAGTTTTTGAAGATTTGCTCGAAGCCGAGGAATTTAATGATGCCGATGTAAACTGATTTGTGGAATCTGAGGCCACCTTTGTAAGGTCCGATAGCGCCGTTGAATTGAACTCTGAAACCTCTGTTAACTTGAAGTTTGCCAGCAGCATCAACCCAAGGAACTCTGAAAGTGATTTGTCTTTCAGGCTCAGCGATTCTTTCAAGGATGTTAGCTTCTACCCATTCAGGGTGCTTTTCGAGTACTGGACCAAGTGAACCGAAAACTTCTTCAACTGTTTGAAGGAATTCAGGCTCGTTTGCGTTTCTCTTTTGGACGTTTGCGTAAACCGATTCAATGTAAGCTTTTACGTTAGACATCTAAACATCTCCCTTAAAAATATATTTATTTATATTTAATGATATAAATAACGAATTGAAATAATATTCAACAGATTGTTAAAATATTATTAATATTCCGAAATCATTGTAGCACATAACTGACATCCAGTAAACCATATATCAGTTAAGAAAACTTAAATTCTTCACGTGTACACTTACCGAAATTACATGTAACCGTGTCATATTTTCCAGTGCTTCTTTGATTTCGTGTTGAACCTCTGTTGCCCCCTGAATAATGGTTTTATTGATCTTCAGAGACAAGTCAACTTCCAACTGAATCTGTTCTTCATTCTTCTGAAACTTGACCTTATAAACTTCCGCAACATGTTCATTTAACTCACAAGCATGCTCAATAATTTGTAAAATGACACGATTGGCAATTGTAAATTTCCCCAGGTAACTAAAGGTCGGACGGACGATTGTTTTTTCACTGACTTCAGTCAAATGTTCTCGTCTGCGGATTATTGTCTTCACAGAATCTAAGAAATAACCGCTAAAATCTCGTTTGATTTCTACCGTAGGAAGTGGAATGACATGCTTGCCGTGTTTCATTCGACTTTCTCTCGCCATGCGAATTTCCTCTGGCGCTGAGATTTCATTAATGTATATGTATTCATTTATTGTGCCAATCTCAAGTCGATCTACAATATTCTGAACCATTCTATCTGATGTGCCTACAACAAGAAGCTGATCTACCTGTAAGTCTTTTAATGCCCTTTTTACTTCATCACAATGGTCATCGAATTGAAAAATTGCTCTACGAACTGCTGCAAGTTTTGTTGCTTCACGTTTTGCAGACTTTCCTGCAATTCGTTTTGTCTCACAAATGAGCAATCCGTCATCAATAATATATCTTATTCCCATTGAAAATGCTAGGTTCATAGCCTTGTGGCTCTTGCCGGTACCGCTGTCTCCAACTAATGCAACAATTTTCATCAAGCTATACCTCACTTCCATTGTAAGTTCATTATAACAAAAAATCCAATGAATTTAATTTAAAAACTAAGGAATTTGCATTTTTTTTTAAAATAATGAAAATTAACTTGCAAAATTACTTAATAAATCACGGCACAAAACCTAAAGTATAATGATTATCAGTATTTTTCAGTTTCTTTTTGCCTTTTTTTTCATCCCATTGATTGTAGAGACCATAACCTTTGGGTATAATCTGCGTAGTGGTAAACCACAACATTACTTAAACTATTTGAGGAGGAAATTGAATTATGGCATACGTAATTAAAGATTCTTGTATCTCTTGTGGCGCTTGTGAAGCTGAGTGTCCAGTAAACGCTATCACTGCAGGTGCTGGTATCTACCTTATCGACGCTGCTGCTTGTATCGACTGTGGCGCTTGCGCTAATGTTTGTCCAGTAGACGCTCCACAACCAGAATAGTAAACAAAAGCAAAAGACAGGTCGCTGACCTGTCTTTTTTTATTTACCCCATTTGCGAAGCAAATATGGGAGAAAGCGAAGGGCTCGATGCCCTGAGCTCCTTCATTCTTCATATTTATCTACAGTCAATTGATTGATTCGACTTAGAAATTTTAAAATAGCCTTTTGCTCATTAATCGACATATCGTGCATTACAAATTGCATTGATTCCTCTTCTATTTTTCTGAAGCGCTCTAATTGCAACCGGCCTTGATCTGTAAGTCCAATGTAGGCTTTGCGTTTGTCAACCTCATCTTTTTCTTTATAAATCAAATTTCGAGCCATTAGGTGCTTCATCAACGTATCGAGAATGCCACGATCCAATTCTAGTATTCGCAATAAATCTTGTGTTCCAATCCGATCAAATCGGCCTACCTCATTGAGTAATACCAATTCTGAAAAACTGTTGAAATGAGAAAACTCATCGACTTGTACGCCAGCTTTATCCTTTTCAATAAACTTTTTGATTAGAATTTCCACCATTTTGAGTATGGATTGATTGTAATTCACTTATGCGTCACTCCTTGATGCCGACTAACCTGTTTCCAAGGGTTGTTAAGGTCTCTTTACAACCACTGCTTCACCCATACCGCCACCGATACAAAGTGTTGCTAAACCAGACTTAGCTTCTTGGCGTTTCATTTCATGCAACAAACTGACAAGAATTCTTGCCCCACTGGCTCCGATAGGATGACCAAGGGCAATCGCGCCGCCGTTGACATTCACTTTTGAAGGATCAAGACCTAACTCACCAACAACTGCAATTGCTTGTGCAGCAAAAGCTTCATTTGCCTCAATGACATCTAATTGCTCAACGCTCAAAGATGCATTTTTTAGGGCTTTTTTAACTGCTGGAACTGGGCCAATACCCATAATTGCTGGATCTACGCCTGCAGAAGCAAATCCTGCAATTGTAGCAAGTGGGACAATCCCAAGTTCGTCTGCTTTTTCTTTGCTCATAATCACAAGCGCTGCTGCTCCGTCATTAATTCCAGAAGCATTTGCTGCTGTTACAGTACCGTCTTTTTTAAATGCCGGTCTAAGCTTAGAAATGCTTTCGAACGTTGTATCTGGTTTGATGTATTCATCTTCAAGGAAGAGAATTGGGTCGCCTTTACGCTGTGGAATCGGCACGCCTACAATTTCCTCAACGAATTTCCCATTGGCTCTTGCTGCTGCTGCCTTTTTTTGGCTGCCTGCTGCAAACTGATCTTGAGCTTCTCTGGAAACGTTCCATTTTTCTGCAACGTTCTCTGCTGTGATGCCCATGTGATAGTCATTGAAGACATCCCATAAACCATCGTTTACCATTGGATCGTATAATTCGCCGTTACCCATGCGTTGACCCCATCTTGCGCCTTTAAGCAAGTAAGGTGCCATACTCATGTTTTCAGTTCCGCCAGCAATAACGATATCGTTGTAGCCTGCCATAATAGACATTGCTGCCATTGAAACTGTTTTTAAACCTGAACCACAAATCATGTTGATTGTAGCTGCTGGAACTTCATTTGGAAGACCTGCCTTAAGTGCCGCTTGTCTAGCAACGCCTTGGCCGTATCCTGCTTGTAAAACACAACCAAAAATGACTTCGTCAACTTGTTCTGGTTTTACATGTGCTCTTTCAAGCGCTTCCTTAATGACAATGCTTCCCAAAGTCATTGGTGTCACATCTTTCAGAGCTCCCCCAAAAGAGCCTATCGGTGTGCGGACAGCACTTGCAATAACTACTTCCCTCATAATTGTTTCCTCCATGTAATATAGTATAACCCCACCATATTTCATCTACCGTTTTCCATTATACAATAAGAGGGACAGCTTTTGTCCTGTTAAAAAAATAATTAACTAAATTTCAGCCTATATTGACATTTTAAATCATTCTTCTTGGTTTTTGTTGAAGTCTTCTAACTCATCTTTGATTTTGGTTTTCAATTGATCAATCACCTGTTCAGTCTTCAATTTTTCATTGGCTTCATATGGCACGGTAACGCCAATGACATGCCAGTGATATTTTTGGTAATAATCACGCTCTTCAGCTTCTTGATTCAGATACACATCCATCTTCTCCTTAAACCGCTCAAACCCTGGCTCATGACAAAACGGTAAAATACCAAAGAAGCTATAAGGTCCATAGTGAACGAACTCATCCGACTCCCAAAGCTGTGCGCGTATGTCTGCAAAATGTCGCTCGGAAAAGGGAAGGGTCTCTTGGTTTTGCTGATCAAAGACCAATGCAAAAATCGTAAGGGGATACTTGCCCTTTCTGGCTTTATATTTTTCTGCTTTGAGCAACTCGTCAAAGCCAGGATCCTCAGCTGGAATTAACGCGTCCACACTGTGGCTTTCAGCTGATTTTTGCTCATGACTGCCAGAATGAAAATCGATAGGCTGTCTTTCTGGCTTAGAACCTGGTTTTACATCCATCAACTCATTAAGTTTATCTTCAGCTGATTTTTGAGGCAGTACAGGTTTACGGGCAGATCGATCTGTATCCAATATGCTAATAATTCGCGACCTAAAGAAGCCATCATCAAAAGGCTTTAGAATGTAGTCTACTGCTCCAGCCTGTACACCTCTAATAAAATCGGCGCGCTTATTCGATGCGGTTAGTATGACAATTTGTAGATTAGGTTCATTCTCTTTTATCCTTCTGACCATTTCAAAACCGTCCGAACTGTCTGAAGCTACATCCATAATCAACAAATCAATCTCATTTTTATATTTTTGCAAGGCATTATTCATTTCAAGTTCATTTTCAACTTCTATAATTTTGACGAAGGAAGACGCCAGTGCTTCTTTGATTCGCATACGCACCAACATTGCACGGTCAAATAATAAAATTTGTTTCATAATATCCCCACCCTTTGGTTACGATCATAAAAGTACTGACTTTATAACTATATCTACCCCTGATTTAATCAATAATTCATTACCTATCACTTTTCTTATTTTGATATTTTACTCTTAAAAAGGATATCTATATCTAATAACAAGCTTTTCGTCTATTTATTCATCGCGCATACCTGTATTTCTCAGAATCAAGTCCCTTCAACAGGAGGCTCAAATATGAAAAAATTCTTGTTTGCTCTCATGGCTGTTATTCTCATATCACTCAATCTTAAGGTTCAATATACAGAAGATGACCCACGTATTATTTTTACGCCCGAGGAAAGAGAATGGCTGATTACTCACCCCATTATTACAGTAAGTCCTGACCCCAATTACGCCCCAGTTGAATTTTATGAGGATGGTACTTTTAAAGGTCTTTCTATAGATTACTTAAATTGGATCAGTTCAACTTATCATATTGAGTTTGAATATATTTATTATGAGTCTTGGTCACAGATAATGGATGCCTTAAAAAAGGGAGATGTACTGCTTCAAACAGGCATTATTAAAACCAGCGACAGAGATAAATACCTTAGTTTTACAGATCCTTATAGCGATATGCCCTCTGTTCTCATGATCCGAAAGGATTTTAAGGAACCTTTAAACAATCACACACTTTTTGATTATAAGGTTGGTCTTATCAATGACTTTGCTGTTGAGGAGTATATCCGAAATAAATATAATCCTGAAAATCTATATGAATTAGAAAATGTAAAAATTGCACTTGAATCCCTTTCGACAGGAAAATTAGATGTGCTGGTTCTAGACATTGGGCAAGCGACTTATTATGTCAATCAAATGGGTCTAACCAACATTATGATTACCAATGATGTTCAACTGGACTTTGCGATTCAACTCAGTTTTGCTGCCAAAAAAGATCAAACTATATTGATTAGCATCATGGATAAAGCGCTAAAATCCATGCCCGCCGATGTTCAGCAATCCTATGCGAACAAGTGGCTTGGCATTGGAGAATTTGTTGCCTTTGACTCAAAGCTACTGAATACATTTTTAATCGTTCTCAGCATCATAACCACGCTCTTTATAGTCGTTTCAATTTGGTTGTTCACGCTCAGAAGGAAAGACAATCAACTTGCCGTGGTCAACGCTAAACTCCAAGAACAGATTTTCGCTTTACACGAAGCACAACACCAACTGGTAGAATTGGAAAAGATAAATGCCCTCAGTCGGCTGGCAATTGGATTGTCACATGAGATTAACACCCCTATTGGCAATGGCATCACAATTGTTTCTTATATTCAAAATTTAACACACGAACTTCGATTAGCCTTAGGCGATCAACAAAAAAACCTTTTAGAACTCGCTTCGCAAATTGATGAATCTAGCGCAATTGCGTTAAGATCTTTACAAAAAACAGCTAAAATTATTCAAGATTTTCATGCGGTTGCAAACTACCAATTGGATACTGATGAAAAGGAAATCGACTTGTCAAAAGAACTTGAACAGATTTCGCTTATTTTAGCAAGTCATGAAACCATGCGCAGTGAATTGAACTTGCATTTACAGGAAGGTATTCGAACCGTTATGTCCTATAATATACTGTTGCAGCTATTGAGTTCACTTATGGAAAATAGCTTTTTACACGGCTATAATAAACAAATCGGACGTGTCGATATTGAACTTAATAAAGTAGATGACTGGATTATCCTCGTTTATAGAGATTATGGAACTGGAGTTTCAGAACAAGAGCTTCCTAAATTGTTTGAACCCTTTTATTCAACCCGACGTGGGACAGAAGAGCGCCTTGGTTTAGGACTTTATACTGTTTATAATATTGTGACTCATGTTTTAGAAGGGAAAATTTCAGTCACTTCAGTTCCTCTCGAAGGTACTGTCTTCTCTATAAAGTTTCCAGCCAAACGAAGTCATTCCAGCTTATAAATCCATACTCACGAAGCCAGAACTATAAAGCCCATCCCATAAAAAAAAGACCTTCACGGTCTTTTTTTACATACTTTATTGTGCGACTTTATTAAGCTTCATCTTCTTTGAGAAAATAGCTTAGGGTCAATAAGTTATCGATTAAATGAACATTTTCAACGATAACTTCTTCTTCTACTCTTAAATCCACAGGCGCAAAATTCCAAATGGCTTTAACGCCGCTTGCAACTAATTTATCTGCAACTTCTTGAGCACCTGTACGACTTGTACAGATATAACCGATATCAATTTGATGTTTTTCAGAAAAAGCTTTTAAATCGTCGATATCCATGACTTCGATGTCATTAATGCGAAGGCCTATCAATTTAGGATTCACATCGAAAATACCTACTAAATTAAAGCCCCACTTACCAAAACTAGAATATTTGGCCAAAGCTTGACCTAGGTTTCCCGCCCCAACGATCACCGTATTGTAGTTTTTTGTAAGTCCTAAAATTTTACCGATCTCTGTATAGAGGTCTTCAACCACGTATCCAAATCCCTGCTGCCCAAATCCGCCAAAATTATTTAAGTCTTGTCGTATCTGAGATGCAGTAAAACCAATGATATCGCTAAGTTCTTTTGAAGAAATACGCTTAATGTCTTTCTCCATAAGTTCTCTTAAATATCGATGGTATTTAGGAAGCCGGCGAATGACCGCCATAGAAATTTTTTCATTAGCCACATTATCACCCCATCTATATTTAGTAAACCTCTTGAAATACCCCATGTTACCCGCATGTTTACTGTTCAGATTATATCATTTGCTAATTTCCTCTGTCAATTGAAACCCCTACATTTCCCTTCAATTTTACCCATCTTGTTAATGGTTTAACCAACAACTCTCAGATGCATCGATTTTTTTTTTATGCTATGATAAAAAGTGATTCGAAAAAGGAACAAAAACGTAAGTTTGAAATGGGGAAAAATAGTGATTGCATTATCTGTAAATCAAGTGAGTAAAGCTTTTGGCATTACCAGCATACTGGAAAACATCAGCTTTACCGTCTCTCAAGGAGACAAAGTGGGGTTGATTGGGCGCAATGGCGCAGGTAAAACCACATTATTTAAAATCATCAAAGGTGAATACAGCGCTGACCAAGGCTCTATCTATATGGCTAAAGGCGCAGAGGTAGGCTATTTAGAACAGATTCCTCTTGCGGTTGAAGGAACGACTCTTTATGAGTACTGTTTGGAGATTTTCAGACCTCTTCTCAATATGGAACTCCAGTTAAGAACCCTTGAACACGACATTGCAGACTTTAGCAAACATGGCTCAGAGCCTTCTAAAGAACTTCTGGATCAGTATTCACATTTACTAGAAGACTTTTCTCGTCATAATGGTTATGGGTTTAGGAGTGAAGTCAGAGGCGTTTTGAAAGGTCTTGGCTTTTCAGAAAATGAATTTGATCGGGGCATTGAAGGTTTGTCTGGGGGACAAAAATCAAGACTGGGCATTGGTCGTCTCTTGCTCAGAAAGCCCGAAATCCTTCTGTTAGACGAACCGACGAACCATTTGGACATCGATGCCTGTGCATGGCTAGAAACTTATTTAAAAGCCTATGACGGCACGCTGATCATCATCTCCCATGACCGATACTTCCTCGATCAGATTATTACCCGAGTATTTGAAGTCGAACAGCGTCATTTGACCACCTATACTGGCAACTATTCGGATTATGTCCGCATAAAAGAGGTCAATTTTGAAACGGCTGTCCGCACTTATGAACAACAACAAAAAGAGATTGAAAAACAAGAAGAAATCATTCGCAGATTTAAGGGACATGGCACAGAGAAGCTGACCAAACGAGCCAAGTCCAGAGAAAAAATGCTGGATAAAATGGAAGTCGTGGACAAACCTATGCTGTATACCAAGCGGGCAAAGATTCGCTTGAGCACCCGAATTAAAAGCGGCGAAGACGTTTTGTTCGCCGAAGACCTCGCAAAGGCTTATGGTGAAAAACAATTGTTCAACCATGTCAGTATCAGCGCTTTTAGAGGAGACCGAATCGGTTTAATTGGCCCCAATGGGATTGGAAAAACCACACTGTTTAAAATGTTGATGGGGACTGAACCTTATCAAGCAGGTCATATTCACTTAGGTCATCAGGTTGAAATAGGCATGTATGACCAAGAACAATCTAACCTGAACTACGGCAATGACTTGGTGGAGGAAATATCAGATGAGGATCCTAGCCTCAGTGTCACTGAAATTAGAGGGATGCTAGGTGGTTTCTTGTTCCATAATGATGACGTCTTTAAAAAAATCAATCAGCTCAGCGGTGGTGAAAAAGGTCGTATTTCCCTCTTAAAGCTCATGATGTCTAAATCTAATTTATTGCTTTTAGATGAGCCGACCAACCATCTGGACATTGAGTCTAAAGAAGCTTTGGAAGATGCCTTATCGGGGTACGACGGCACCATCATTACCATTTCCCATGACCGGTATTTTTTAAATAAAATATGCACAAAAATTTGGGATCTCGCCCCTGAAGGTGCTACCGAATACCTAGGCAATTATGACTACTACCGAGAAAAAATCAGTTTCAACGCTTCTCTTGAAGAAGAACTTTCAGACGAACCCGCTAAAACGAAAACTCAAATGAAGGAAGATCGCAAGAAAGAAAAGGAACGCCAACAGGTTCAGCGCCAGAAAAAACAAGGACTAAGCTCTGTTGAAAAAGAAATAGAAAACCTAGAAACCGAAATATCCGATATTGAAGCTATGATGTGTGAAACCTCGGTTTACAGCGACCCCATCCTTATGAAAGAGCTCGGGGAGCAATTGGTTCATTTAAAAACTACTTTAGATGAGACTTATAGCGCATGGACACTCATGCTGGAAGCAGATTAATCTGACAAAAAAAGAATAGACAAACCCATATTAACCGTTATAATAATAATGTAATTCCGTAGTAGGGTTTGTATTTAAAGGAGGCATACTTTCAATGTTTGAAACCATTAAAAGGATCATAGAAGAGCAACTTGGTATCACTGATCCAGAATTAATCACACTTAATACCAACATTCACGACGACCTTGATGCCGATTCACTAGACGCAGTGGAAATCATCATGACAATCGAAGATGAATTTGATGTAGAAATTCCAGATGATATGGCTGAACAATTGAAAACGATTTCTCAAATCGTTGACTATCTTGAAAAGGCTGTTAAATAGCATTCGGAACTGCAAAACCGTTAATCAGTGAATAAACGCAGCACAGCGTATGGTGCATAGCGTATTTTCAAATAACAAACATAACAAGCATAAAAAAGCATCTTCCAATTGTGGTAAGATGCTTTTTTATGCTCAAATATTCAATCTAAAAACTTATAAACAAACTTGAAGTTTTATCCCCATTTTCGTCCACATTTCAAAAGCGGACTAGAAGCCATTCAGAGTGAGTTATCCACATTATCCACAGAATACTCCACAATTGTGTGGACTTTTCTGAATTTAATCTTTATTCATACTTATGCATCCACAGGTGCATTTTACTTATGAGATTGATAAGATTGCCCTATTTTCAAGTTCGGGACGGCATTTAAGTACTGATCTGCAAGAATTCCTGCTCGATAATTGTAATAACCCACGCAACCGATCATTGCCGCGTTATCTGTGCATAACTTTAGCGAAGGTCTATAGAAAGAAATGCCTCTTTGATCTGCCAACTGCTGCATTTGGGCTCTCAAATAGCTGTTTGAAGCAACCCCTCCTGCCAAAGCAATCTTGTTTACACCCGTTAAATCGATCGCCATTGCCATTTTATCCACAAGGACTTCTACGACAGCTTCTTGAAAACTCGCCGCCACATCTTCTACCACAATCTCAATATTCTTCATGCGACACCCGTTGATATAATTCAATACAGCTGATTTGATACCGCTGAAGCTGAAATCTAGGCTGTCTTTTTCAAGATAAGTTCTTGGAAAGTGTATTTTACTAGAGTCTCCCAGTGGAGCAAGTTTGTCGATCATTGGCCCACCTGGATAGCCTAACCCTAAAGTTCTAGCCACTTTGTCATAGGCTTCTCCAGAAGCGTCGTCTCTGGTTTTTCCTAAGACTTCAAAGGTATGATAGTCTTTCACGTATACCAAATGGGTATGCCCACCAGAAACCACCAAGCAGAGCAGTGGCGGTTCCAATTCTGGATATTCAATAAAGTTGGCAAAGATATGCCCCTCTATATGATTCACTGGTACTAGGGGAATTCCAAGAGAATAAGCCAAGGCTTTTGCAGTGGACATGCCTACTAGCAACGCCCCCACTAACCCTGGCCCATAGGTGGTGCTGATAAAGTCTAAATCACTAAAGCCATGGCCCGATTGGGCGATGGCTTCATCAATAATGCCACTGATTTTATCCACATGGTTCCGCGAGGCAATTTCAGGTACTACGCCGCCAAACTTTTCGTGAATTTCAATCTGTGAGTATATGACGTTGGAGAGTACCTCTCTGCCATTTTTGACAATGGCAACAGAGGTCTCATCGCAACTGGTTTCAATTGCTAAGGTCAGTAAATCTTTCATGTAGACTCCTTTATTAAGCTTCTCCGTCTACGCACTGACCCGTCTCAGAACTTATAATCCTGAAGGCGCTCCCATCAATACGTTAATCCAAGAGAAGGCAATCATAACAATAAACGGTGCAAGGGCCATAACCGCTGCTTTCCAAGTAGAAACTTCATGGACTTTTTTCATGCCCATGACAGAAACAACTAAGTACCAAATTGTGAAAATGTTCAGTGTTGAGAGGGTTGTATATAAAGGTGTTCCAAATTTAGCAATCGGCAACAATAAGGCTGCAGAAAAACTAAATGCGCCATTTTGAGTTATCATAATGAATGGCAATGAAATGATGGTTCCTAACATTTGGATCAAGTAAGCATTAAGCACTAAAGAAACTGTACTCCCAAAGCTGCCTTTCCCTGAAAAGAGAATAGATAACAAATGAGAAATTGCACCTTTAAACATGGCTCCGAGAGGTGCCACGACGATGCCAATATACATTGCAGCTGTTGTAAAGCCGCTCATCATATCCTTGCTCGCAGCAGCTTGATCAGCAGAAACGCCTTGCGCTGCAAGAGCTATGTCCACTAATTGATCTTTAAAATCCTTCATTAAATAAGTGGCGACAAGGGTCACAACCCAAATAACAATCATTGGCACCAAAAAGTTTGGCTTTTCTTTAATTGACTCAAATGTACTTGTTGGAGCAATGATGATGTTAAGTGCTCTTTGTAATCCACTTTGAGGGGTTTTTACTTCTGTACTTTGTTCCATTGATAATTCCTCCTACAATTTGTATTCACAAGATATTGTCTATTTTTTATCAGTATATTAAAAAAATATTAAAAAAATCTTGTTTATACGTTAAGGAATTCTTAACGATCAAACCTCTTTTGTAGGATTTGAAACATCCGAAATAATTTCTCCATCTCTAAAAGTAATGATTCTATGGGTCTGATGCGCAATTTCAGGTTCGTGAGTCACGATAACAATGGTGACGCCTTCTTGATTGAGTTTCTTAAAAATATCCATAATTTCTAAGGTAGACGCACTGTCCAAATTTCCTGTGGGTTCATCTGCAAGCAAAATGGTAGGCTCATTGACTAACGCTCTAGCAATGGCTACACGCTGTTTCTGCCCTCCAGAAAGCTCGTTGGGTTTGTGGTGCATTCGGTCTTCAAGCCCCACTCGTTTTAGTGCGGATTTTGCCCTTAGAATTCTTTCATGTTTATGTTGTCTTGAATAGATCATAGGCAATTCTACATTGTGGAGGGCATTGAACCTCGGCAATAAGTTAAAGGATTGAAAAACAAAACCAATTTTATGGTTTCTTACGTCTGCCAACTCTGCTTCTGTCATTTTAGCCGTGGAAATTCCGTCCAGAATGTAATCCCCTTCCGTAGGCTTGTCCAGACAACCAATTATATTCATGAGCGTCGACTTTCCTGAACCCGACGTCCCGATGATAGAAACAAATTCCCCTGCTTCAATCGTGAAACTAATATTTTTAAGTGCCGTGACTTGAATCTTTCCAGTATCATAAATCTTTGAAATACCTTCAATACGGATCATGTCCCTCACCTCTTTATTAGACTTAGCCTCATACATCCACTAAAGGAGTTCTACCCACATGATATTCGCGTCTTCTCCGTTGTCTTCATAATATGCCTTGCGGATTCCTGCAGATTTGAACCCCAACTTTTCGTACATTTGAATGGCTTTCTTATTTGATACCCTAACTTCCAAGGTCAAACGACAAATATTCGCTTCCTTGGCCCATGCCATGACCAAATTCATCATAATTTTTCCAAGACCCTGCCCTTGTCGGCTAGGCTCAATGCATAAATTAGTGATATGTCCTTCGTCCACGACTTTCCAAATACCACAATACCCGATGATAGCTTCCCCCAACACCACCAGATGATAGGTTGCAAGTTGATTGGTGAGCTCCGCCTTAAATGCTTCTTTGCTCCAAGGATCTTCAAAACAAAGATTTTCCAGTTCATGTACTCGGTCAATATGTTCTGCAGTCATTTTAATCAATTTGATTTCGTTATTTTCCATGTTTTGCCTCATAGGTGGTTTCTGCTTCAGATTTTCTAAGATATTCCGTGGGTACAACATTGTAGCTCACAGCTTCTGCGGTCTTTGTCACTGCCATTTGTGCGACAGAACTGGCTCTTTGTCTGTTAAAAGCAATTGGGGCTAAGATCAACTGATCGCCTAATTTTTCTTTAAAAATTTCTGCATATTTAGGAAGCCCATCTCCCACCAGCATTATTTTTTGATCCATTTTTGCCAACTCCTCTAGCCACCCTAAAGGTTCTACCGCTTGATCGGCTTGAAGGGTTTTCATAACACCCTTTTCCCACTGATAAAGGGCAGTGTAAACTTCATTTTTGCGGGCGTCCATAATTGGACAAATTAGCCCTTCAAAACCAACAAAAGGCTGGCATAGGGCTTCTAGAGAAGATACTGCTATGACTGGAATGTTGTGAGGCTGTGCCAATCCTTTGACTGTGGACACCCCAATTCTAACGCCAGTAAAAGAGCCTGGCCCTGAGGTGACTGCTAAATAGTCAAACTCACCAATTTTAATTTCCAGTGCATCCAATAACATTTCCAACATAGGCATCAATTTCTGAGAATGGGTTTTAGGATGATTGATGGTAAACTCTCCGAGGAGGACTTCATCTGACAAAACTGCTACTGAGGCCACATGGGAGGTTGTTTCAAACGCTAATATCTTCATGACTTCATCTCCTTTAAAATGGCTTCCATACGAGAGGCAAAGTGTGATTCCCATTGAATGTGAATGACTCGTTCCTCTGGGTCTGTTGTTCCTAGGCGAAGGTCTAGCCAAAGAGACTCTTCGGGCATGAGATTAGGGATCAAATTCGCCCATTCCACCACACAGGCCGCCTTTCCAAAAAAGTATTCTTCGTAGCCAATATCGTATAATTCTTCTTCATCGCTAATGCGGTATACATCGAAGTGATAAAGAGGAATTCTGCCTGTTGTGAGGTCTCCGTCATATTCATTGACAATGGTAAAAGTAGGGCTTGTGATATGTTCTTCTATACCCATTCCCTTGGCAATGGACTTGGTCAAGGTGGTTTTTCCTGCCCCTAAGTCTCCCGTTAAGCCCACAATATCTCCTGCTTTAAGGTTTTTCCCAAGCAGTTGTCCAAAGCGCTGCATCTGGGCTTCGTTCTCAATCATCAAGACTTGAGCAGGTTTTTCATCTATTTTTGTAGCCATAGCATCACCTCAATGGTTTGTCTCTAGTTTGCTTTCATATATCTCATTAACCTTTTAATTATACACGAAACTAAAAAAAAGCTCAAATTGCCTTCTATAGGATTTTATACCCTATTGGCAATTTGAGCTTAGATTTTATTCAGATTGAGAAGCTATATGAAAATGCGCTCCGTTATCTCTTTACGCCTCGCGGCTGTAAACAATTTCTCCGTCTACAATGGTCATGAGGACGTCAGATGTGAGTTCAAATGGATGTTTGCTCCAAACGACTACGTCCGCATCTTTGCCTTGAACCAAACTTCCTACGCGATCTGCGATTCCTGTGATTTCAGCAGGATTGATGGTAATCGCTTTAAGAGCTTCCATATCATCCAGACCTGCTTTTGCTGCAAGGGCTGCACAAAGGGACAAGTGCTGAAGTGGAATAACGGGTGAGTCCGTCATGATTGCAATTTTTACGCCTGCTGCATGAAGGACTTTAGGTGTATCAAAGGTTTTATTTTTAAGCTCAAATTTGCTTCTGTCTCCAAAAGTTGGTCCTATAATAGCAGGATAACCTTCTTTTGCAAGCTCTTCTGCAATTAAATGACCTTCTGTACAGTGTTCGAGGCTGAGCAAAACGTCAAACTCTTTCGCAATCCGAATAGCGCTGAAAATATCATCTGCACGGTGAGCATGAGCTTTGAGGGGAATTTCTTTTTTAAGGACTGGAATAAGGGCTTCCAGTTTCATATCATAAGCTGGCATTTTACTGAGGTCTTCACCTGCAGCTTCTTTTTTTGCTAAGTATTCCTTTGCAGCAAATAAAGTTTTTCTGAACTCTCCCACAATGCCTAAACGCGTCCCTGGGGATTTTTTAGATTCTCCGTACACACGTTTTGGATTTTCACCAAAGGCACATTTCATGGCAAGTGGTGCTTTGATAATCATATCATCGATTCGATTGCCATGGGTTTTCACAGCCGCGAATTGGCCGCCAATAATGTTAGCACTTCCTGGTCCTGCGCAAGCTACAGTAACGCCGCCTTCAATGGCTTCTCTAAAATTGATGTCCATAGGGTTCATGGCATCTATCCCACGGAGATGCGGTGTGATTGGGTCTGTCATTTCGTTGCCGTCAGCCCCTTCAAAACCAATGCTGTCCTCCCATAAGCCTAGGTGACAATGGGCATCGATAAAGCCTGGCATAACCACTTTGTCCGTACAATCAATAATTTTTGCGTCTTTTGGCGCTTTAATGCTTTTTCCTACTTTTTTAATGACTTTTCCTTCTAAAAGGACGTCCATCACCGAAGGTTGAGCCTCTGTCATGGTGTACACTAAACCGTTTTTTAATAAAATCATCGCAAGCCCTCCTGACTAAATTTTTTACTCATTTACAGTTTAAATTTTTTTAACGTACAAATCAATCGTTTGCTATAATTTTTTTTTGCTACTTTATGTTTTCATGGTATACTGACAGAAGTTATGACAATATTTAGGAGCAGGAGGTTATTACATGAATAAAACCGAAATGATTCAGTATGTTAAGAAGCAGCTGGTTCAACAGTATCCTAATGATCCGTCTTGTTTTACTCAAAATAAAAATGTATTCATTCCTTCAAATAAAACTTTTTTTGAAATCACGACTTTCGGCGACAATGCAGTCATTCAAGCAGATCCTATCATGATTTCTTGGTGCTCTGAAAAGTATGCTGAAACATCCGCCAAGGAGATCTTAGACGGTGAGTCTCTATACGAACTAGAAACTCAGCTTCGAAGACATGGTAAAAAGTTAGGAGGAGAACATTTGCGTTTTCTCTACCTTCACCCGGAGAAAAATATCTCACCCCCACAGGGCTATACTTACAAGCTTTTTGAAGCCAAAGACCTTCATCTTTTAAAAGATGAAAAAGCTTTTCTGAACGCACTGAATTTTAAACGAGATGTCATCGCTTTTGGTGCTTACCAAGAGGACAACTTAGTAGCTCTTGCTGGTGCCGATGACTATATGGGAAATCTCTGGCAAATTGGCATTGATACATTTTCAGAACATCGCTGTAAGGGTTTAGGCACATATTTGGTAAAAACACTGGCTGACGAAATTATAAAAGCGGGTGCCGTTCCCTTCTATACAACTTGGAGCCCCAACATTGGTTCAATGAACTTGGCACTCAGTGCAGGTTTCACACCCATTTGGTTGAGTTATTTTGCTGAAAATTTGTAAAGTAAAAAATATGAACATTTCCCATTTTGAGAGGAGACTTCAAATGTATCAAGACAACGCTTTAGTTAGAGGCGCGGCAACTGCAAGGTTTAGATTGCACCCTGTTTTGGCTGTGGTGCTCTTGCTTCTCCTGTTTACCCTAAGTGTGCTGCTTTCCACCCCACTCACGACTTTATTCATCTATCTTACAGAGGGCTGGCAAGGTCTGATTGGTGAAACCGCTAGATATGGGCTCGCCTACTTGTTTTCACCTTTCATTACCGTCATTTTAGTCTTCTTTCTTTGGGTCAAGTTTGTGGAGAAACGAAGTATTTCCAGCTTAGGATTCTTTAAAGAAAAGATGCTCATCGACTATATAAAAGGTTTTGGTTTTGGCTTTGCCCTTATGGGTGTTCATGTCTTTGTCTCTTATTTATTAGGTGTCTATAAACTTGAAGAAACTGTATTTAATTTTGACACGCCCCTCATTTTGCTTAGCGCCTTAATCATCTTACCCGGATGGCTTATTCAAGGGGCTGCAGAGGAAATCATGACCCGCGGATTGTTGTTTCAAGCCACTTCCCGAAAACACGTTCTAACAGGAGTTATTTTGTCTTCCAGTATTTTCGCCTTGCTTCATTTGATCAACAACGGCGTTACCCCACTTGTCATGTTGAATTTGATTTTATATGGTCTTTTTGCTTCCAGTTATGCTTTGTACAAAGAAAACCTTTGGAGTATCTGCGCTTTCCATAGTGCTTGGAACTGGGCTCAAGGCAATGTGTTCGGCATTTCAGTCAGTGGAAATTCCATGGGTGGAGGTTCTGTAATGGTCAGCGGACAAGCTCACGGCCTACCTTATATGACAGGTGGAACCTTTGGGGCAGAAGGGTCGATTATTATCACCGTGATGATGTTGGTTGCAACCGTGTATTTTTTCTATAAGACTTACCAAAAAACGGCGTAAAAAAAGTGGCCATAAGACCACTTACAGTTCAAAGTGGCTCTTATAGCCACTTTTTCTTTTTGAAGAAACTGACCATGCCTACGCTGAGGGCAATGCAGATGAACCAGAAAGCTGGGTAACTCCATTTCCAATTCAGTTCAGGCAGATATTTAAAGTTCATGCCGTACACCCCTGCCAAAAAAGTCAGGGGTATAAAAATAGCTGAATAGACCGTTAGTGTAGTCATAATGCGGTTCATACGGTTGCTGGCATTGGACAAATGCATGTCATACAGTGCGGTGACTAGTTCTCTATAATAGGCCAAAGTCTCGTTAATTTCCAAAAGACGATCGTTTAAATCCAAATAGACTGGGCGATGCTCTTCCTTAATAAAGTCCGACTCATAAACCAAGGAGCGGATAATATCCTTCATTGGAGACACCGCAGATTTAATTTTCATGATTTCCTTTCGAACACGGTACAAATCATGAATATAGTTCCCTTTAGACTGACGCATGACTAAAGACTCAATTTGATCCATGCGTTGTTGAAACTGATCAAAAATCAAGAAGTGTTGATTGAGGACACTGCCCATGACTGAATAGAGCAGGTAGTCCAGACCTCTTCCCCGCATATTATTGCGGTTGATCTTCAATTTTTCCTGAACCTGCTCTACCACCGGGTGGGTGCCATGTTGGAAGGTATACATACATTTGTCTTTGATTAAAATAGACATCTGATCCTTAACAATATGCTGAGTATCCTCTTCATAACGCAACACCTGCATGACGATGAAAATGCGATTTTCGTCAATTTCCACTTTTGGCAAATGGTCGCCCTTTGTAATGTCTTCCCAAGTCAATCGATCAATATCAAAAGCCCGTTGAATTTCTTTGGCATCTTCTCCTCGATTAATTATAGGATCTACAGGAATATGGATCCATTGAATATCCTGAGGGAGCTTTATAATTTCCCTGGGAAATTTAAACGGTATCCGCTTAACTTCATCAATATTATAGTGGGTATACTCTCCAAGCACGGTGGTTCACCTCTGTTCGTCAGAATTTTACTGATCAAAAATGCTTATTATCAAGCGCTTACTTACTCAAACCTTTCATGGTCATGGAAATCTTTTTGCGCTCTTTATCGATGCTGATGATTTTTACTTTAACCACATCTCCAACAGAAACCACGTCCATAGGGTTTTTTACAAATTTGTCAGCCAATTGAGAAACGTGAACCAAACCGTCGGTTTTTACACCAATATCTACAAAGGCGCCAAAGTTAGCTACGTTTCTAACTGTACCCATGAGTTCCATGCCTTCGGCAAGGTCATTGAAAGACAAGACGTCCGAACGGAAAATAGGTTTAGGCATGTCTTCACGAGGGTCTCTTCCTGGTTTTTTAAGTTCGGCTACAATATCCGTTAAGGTCAAAACCCCAACTTCTAAAGTTTCAGCCATTTTACGAAGAGCATCTTTGAGCTGTTTGGTTTCTGTATGGTTAATGAGGCGCTCTTCAATATCGTTGAGGCTGCCCTTTTTAAGGTCTTTAGGTCCATAACCGATGGTGGTCATGAGGCGGGTTGCAAGTTCATAAGATTCAGGGTGAACCGCTGTATTATCAAGAGGTTCGGCGCCGTCTCTAATGCGAAGGAAGCCTGCACATTGTTCGTATGCCTTGTCCCCTAATCGTTTGACTTTTTTAAGTTCTTTACGGCTTTTGAACCTGCCGTTTTCGTCTCTGTAAGCCACAATATTCTTGGCGATGGTTTCGTTGATGCCCGAAACGTATTTAAGAAGAGATGGCGTTGCCATATTCAGGTCAACCCCAACACCGTTTACACAGTCTTCAACAACGTTTTTCAAGGTTTCGTCCAAATTCTTTTGGTTCAGGTCATGTTGATACTGACCCACCCCAATGCTTTTCGGATCGATTTTTACCAATTCAGCCAGTGGATCTTGGAGTCTTCTCCCAATGGAAATCGCCCCTCTGATAGAAACATCCAAATCTGGATATTCTTCAGTGGCTAATTTGGAAGCGCTGTACACAGAGGCCCCAGCTTCACTGACAATGGTGTAAAAGACTTGTCGATCCAAAGTCTTTAATAAATCCGCCACAACACTTTCCGTCTCTCTAGAACCGGTACCATTGCCTATAGAAACAATATCCACCCCGTACTTTTCAATCATAGTCTTGAGGACTTTTTGAGAACCGGTGATATCGTTTCTCGGCTCCGTTGGATAAATCGTAGCATACTCAAGGAGTTTGCCCGTTTCATCCAGAACTGTCACTTTACAACCCGTACGGTAACCCGGGTCGATGGCAAGAACTTTCACGTTCATGACAGGGGCTTGCATCAACAGTGGTTTAGTATTTTTACCAAAGACTGAAATGGCTTCAACCTCTGCTTTTTCTGTGGCAATATTTCGAACTTCTCTTTCAATAGAAGGCAAAATCAAGCGTTTGAGGGAATCCTCCACCGCCATGACCAAACGTTCATCGAAGGATGGATTGGCTTTCGGACAAATTTGAGACACCATCCAATTTTGAATGGTGTCGGTGCCTGTTTCAATTTGCGCCTTGACCCATTCTTCTTTTTCCGCACGGTTCACTGCCAAGACTCTATGTGAAGGCATTTTGTTGATCGGCTCAGAATAGTCATAGTACATTTCGTAAACAGACTGCTCTTTAGGTTTCGTAGCTTTAGTGACCAAAACCCCATTTTTCAGGAAGAAGTCCCGTATGAAGGTTCTGTTTTCTGCATTGTCAGAGAACATTTCCGCTAAAATATCGTTTGCCCCTTCAAGAGCCGCTTCCGCCGTTGGCACATTCAACTCTTCTTTTTCAGCTTCCATATTAATGAAAGCTTCTGCCACACTGAGGGCTGTGGAAGTCTTGTCTTCTGACCCCAGCAAAATGAGGGCCAAAGGCTCTAAACCTTTTTCTTTGGCGATGGTGGCGCGGGTTCTCTTTTTCTGTTTATAAGGACGATAAAGGTCTTCTAAACGTTGGAGTACCCCTGCCCCTTCAATTTCTGCACGAAGTTCATCGGTCAACTTCCCTTGTTCGTCTATGAGGCGAATGATTTCCAGTTTCCGCTCATCCAGATTTCTCAAGTATTTGAGACGCTCTTCAAAGTCTCTGAGGACTTCATCTGAAGCGCCTCCAGTGATTTCTTTTCGGTATCTTGCGATGAACGGAATGGTATTGCCTTCATCGATTAACTTAATGATTTCTTCGACCTGACTGATTTTCAGGCCTAATTCTTTGGCTAATTGCTGGTTCATGGACCTCACTCCTTATCTATCTCCTACATTATACAAGATATTGGAGCAAGTTGCATGATTCTTATGCTTTTTCCCAGCTGCCCAGAATTTTGAGCCAAGTGGTTTTTTCTGCGAGCTCTTGGAGGGCTTCTTCCACGGGGCTATTTGGCGTGGGTGCCGCTCCGTCCTGATTGGACTGGACTGCGGGTAAATCTCCTTCAAGTTCAGACTGTGTCGCTCGAGTTTCAAAGTCCATGTAAAACTGGTACTCGAAGGGTTTGTCTCCTATAGGACGGGACTCAATTTTGAGCAGATTTAATTGGCGTTTTGAAAATACCGTCAGCACCTCTGCCAAAGTACCGCTTTGGTGCTTCAGGCGAAAGCTCAGCCCGATGACCCTCGGGGTGGTCGCCTCAAAGGTTTTGGCCTCTGCCCCTTCCCGCTTGAAAATGATGAAGCGAGTTTGATTGAGTCCAAAATCGTTGATCGGCCCCTCAAAAATTTCCAGTCCGTATAAAGCCGCCGCCCCTAGGCTTCCAATCGCCGCCGTGTTAGGGTTCTGTGAGGCAAGACGGGCGCCATCGCTTGAACTGTCTACTGCTCTTTGATGCCACCCCTTTTCATATAGATAAGACTGACACTGACTCAGGGCTTGGTGATGGGAATAGACCACTTCCAGTTTTCCCAAATTCGTTTTTTCTTTTGCCATTAAGTAATGGGCAATGGGGCGCTTGATTTCTCCAACAATTTCGATGGGCATTTTCCCAATCAAGTCGTAAACGGTGTAAATTGAACCTGTGGAAGAGTTTTCAATGGGTAAAATCCCAAATTGACACGTCCCCTCTACCACGGCTGCAACTACCTGTTCAAAACTAGAAAACCCAATGCATTGACCCTCCTCAGTTTGAGGGAAGTAGGCAGTCTTGGCTTCATGGGTGTAAGAGCCCAGTGCGCCGAAGTACGCGACGGTGTTCTCTTGAAATTTAGCCAGAAGATCCCCTTGAAATTCTTCTGAAACTTCTTGTTGTGTATCTTGAGTATTTATCTCCTGAATATCCGTTTGCAGGGCTTTACTGGTTGTGAAAATAGTCTGATACACCTTTTCAACCGTATCCCAGTAGGCCTGATTATGAACTCTATTTTTCAAACCTTCCAACAACTTTTCCTCACGGCTGAGATCGTTGACGGGCATGTTATTTTCTTTTTTATATTGACCAATTTGCCTGACCTGATCCATTCTATTTTCTAAGAGCTTTAAAATATTTAAGTCAATGGCTTCAATCGCCTGTCTGGCTTTTTCCACGGGGTTCCCCTCCTCTACTCCAGCATTTGTGACGGATTGTGGGACAATATCAAATCTAAAAACACCACCGCCGCCATGGCTTCTACCACTGGCAATCCCCGAATCCCTATACAGGGGTCGTGTCTCCCATCAATCTGAATTGTGACAGGATTTCCCTCTTGATCGATGGTCTGTTGCGGCATTTTAATGGAAGCCGTGGGTTTGAACACCGTTTGGAACTTAATCGGCGTCCCGATGGTGATGCCTCCCAGAACCCCTCCATTATGATGGCTGGTGGTTTGGACTTTTCCATTCTCTATCACAAAAGGGTCATTGGCCTCTGAACCCTTCATTTTTCCCAGTTCAAAACCCGTTCCGAATGAGACGCCTTTCACACCGGGTATGGCAAATAGGGCTTTTGCTAATATGCCTTCCAAACTGTCAAAGTCGGGCCCACAAAATCCTGCAGGTATGCCCGTTACAAGGGTTTCAACAACAGCCCCTACTGAGTCCCCAGAAGCTTTCACCTTTTCTAGTAGCGTTTCCAGTTCCAAGTCCCCTATTTGGCAATTTTCCAAATCTCCTACTCGTAAAAACCGCGAGCTGATTCCTATACCCTTTTCTTCCAAGACTTGCTTACACAAAGCCCCTGCAAAAACCATGGGAGCAGTCAGCCGACCTGAAAATTGTCCACTGCCCCGAGAGTCCCAGTGGGTTCCATATTTTACAAAGGCGCTATAATCCACGTGAGAAGGTCTAAAAATGCCTTTTAGGGCATCATAGTCCTTGCTCTTTTGTCCTTTGTTTTCAATCATGCCACAGATAGGTGCCCCAGTGGTCTTGTTATTGAGCAAACCGCTGACCATGCGAACTTGATCGGTTTCTTGTCTCTCAGTGACCCCTTTTTGCCCGCCAGGGCGTCTTCTTTCCATTTCCCTTGCCAATGCGTCTAAATCAATTTCAACCCCTGCTGGGAAACCGTTGATGACCATGCCTATGGCTTCTCCATGAGACTCCCCGAACAGGGCAAGTTCAAGCTGTGCCCCTTTAAAGTTTCCCATGACCTTGTCCTCCCAGTTGTTCAAGGTGGCTTTGTCCTCCCACCGTCTCCCCGTGAACCCGATTTCCCGTGCACTCCCCGTGAACCTGACCGCCAAGTTGAGCAAAGTCGGCAAAGAATTTTGGGTAAGACTTGTTGATGGCTTCTCCACCTTCTATGACTACGGGGTGATCACATCTAAGTGCTGCCACAGATGCCGCCATGACGATTCTATGATCTCCGCAACCTTCGACAAAGCCTCCAAGCAGTTGTTCCTTCCCTTCAATGACCATGCCGTTTTCTGTTTCCCATACGTCAGCTCCCAGATTTTCCAGCAAACTGACGGTACTCTTAATACGGTCTGACTCTTTGATCCGCAATCTGCCCCCGTTGACAATCTCCGTTCTGCCTTGACTTACACTGGCCAAAACCGCTAAGATGGGGATAATGTCGGGACATTGTCTGGCATCAATAATCGTTCCTTTGGTTTTAGACGGGTGTACGACAACACCCTCTTCGACTCTTTCAATTTTTCCACCCATGGCTTCCACAGTTTCCAGAATTCTTCGGTCTGCCTGCTGTGAACCCCTTTTCAGATTGGAACAAGTCACCCTTTCACTGCCGATCAGCCCTGCCACTATGAAAAAGGCGGCTTGGGAGTAGTCTCCTTCTACAGTGCTGGTTTCTGGCTTAAAGCTTTGAAGACCCTTTACGCTGTAAGTTTTCTCATCCGTTTTGACGATGTTTATGCCGTGGTTTTCAAGGACTTCGAGGGTCAATGCCACATAATCTTCAGACTCCAAATGACCTTCTATGACAATTTGAGAATCTTCTCTAAGCAGAGGCAGCGCCATCATCAGCCCAGAAAGGTATTGTGAACTTTCCCCTCCTGTCAGCCTGTAAGTCCCTGATTTCAAAGTGTCCGAAGTCACCAACGGCAATGCTTTATTGTAGTCATAAGTCATGCCCAACTGGTCAAAGTTTCGCAAGTACTCTGTGAGAGGTCGCTTGGGCAGTCCGCCTTCCCCTTCAAACCGTTTTTCTCCTGACAAGAGCATGCCAATGGGGATAGTGAACCGCAAAGTGGAACCTGATTCGCCGCAATGAAAGTGGTAGGACTGGGTGGATTTCTCTCCCCTCTGAAAATGCGCAGAAGTTTCGCCTTTTATTTGCGCCTTTTCATCCTTTATATCTATCTTCGCACCTTTAATATGAACCGTTGTGCCTTCCCTAACTACCTGTGCCCCCAGAACTTTCACGGCTCTCAGGGTCGCCTCTACATCCTCCGAGGTCTGCACTTTATGAATGGTGCTGATCCCTTCGGAAAGCGCCGCGCACAACAAGTGCCTGTGGCTCATGCTTTTAGAAGATGGAATTTCGATACACCCGCTAAGGGTACTTCCCGTTACGCTAACTCGTCTCATGCCCATACCCCTTCCGCAAAGATTGCAAGTTCATTGGGATCAATTTTGTCGCTGTGCCACTTTCCAACGGCCGTTGGCCAAATCAAGTCAATGCCCTTGTCACTGTTCTTTTTGTCTGACTTCAACGTGTTGACCCATGTGGCTCTAGGATGCTTCAACCCTGTTGGCCAAGTGTCTAGTTCGTATTTTGACAAGGTCTCCTGCAAATGATTTAAAAGTGCAATGTCACAACCTAAGGCTCTGTGGGCGAAAGCCGTCTCTGCTATCATGCCCAGTGCAACCGCTCTGCCGTGACTGATGCTGCCATACCCAAGTAGTTGTTCCAAGCCGTGTCCCAAGGTGTGCCCGAAGTTCAAGACTTTCCGCTTAGAAGCTTCTTTAGGGTCTTCTTCAACAATGGCAATCTTTAAGGCGATGGCTCTTTCGATAGCACATTGCCAATGTTTCGGCTCTTGATCTTCTGGCAGACAGTCTAGTAAATCTGCATCTAAGGTGTACCCGTATTTAATCAGTTCACTAATACCGTTGTCCCACTCTAATTTTGGGAGAGTCTCCAAGACACTGGGATCCGTCAGCACCATCATCGGATTGTGGAATTGACCCACAAGGTTTTTCCCCGCTTCGCTGTTGACCCCTACTTTTCCCCCAATGCTGCTATCCACTTGGGCGAGAAGGGTGGTTGGAATGTGGATGTACCTTAGCCCTCTCATGTAAATAGAGGCGGCAAACCCCGCCAAGTCTCCCGTAACACCCCCTCCGAAGGCGATGATCAGGTCGTCTCTGTGGATACTTTCCTTTGAGAGAAACGAAAGAATGGTCATGACGGTATCCATATTTTTATGTTGCTCACCTTCCGGCAAAATCATGGCATGTATGAAGCCGTACTCTCCAAGAGCGGTAAAGAGTGTTTCCCCGTGATATTTCATGGCACTTGGGTCCGCAATGACCACCACCCGACTGACGTTTGCCACCTCGTGTATGAGTTGTCCTGCTATTTGGAGAATACCGCAACCCACATGAACAGGGTAAGCGCTGTGTTTTAAGGTGTTATGGGGTATTTCTAAGGCTTGTCTATTTGTAATTTCAACAGCTTGCATGGTTTTAACCTCCTCAAAGTATCATTTCATTTCGTTTTCGTTTGGTTTGGCGTAAAAAAGTTTCAAGTCCTTCAAAATCGTTTTGGATTAACAATTGTTTCACA
Source organism: uncultured Peptostreptococcaceae bacterium (assembly GCA_964404895.1). Lineage (GTDB taxonomy): Bacteria > Bacillota > Clostridia > Peptostreptococcales > Acidaminobacteraceae > JBGSUZ01. Next base: position 281,054 of record CAYOLV010000003.1, read on the forward strand.
TGGAACAACTGCTTTTCGTATGCCTCCATCGCTTCCAAAAGGTGATTCTTGTTGTAAAAACAAATATCTTTCCAGATTTTTTCGTTACCCCCTGCAATTCGAGTCATATCTTTGAAGCCCCCTGCGATATAGGGTTTTAAGTTCTCTAATGACTGTTCTTCGCCCTCTGTTGCCGCTGACATGAGAAGTGCGGCGCTAATGTGGGGCAAGTGACTGGTTCTGGCTACAAGGGCGTCATGTCGATGAGGATCCACCCACTGGGTCACACTTCCTATTTCTTGTATCAAATTTTCCAGCGCCTCTTTGGTGTCTGGGTCTAAGTCGCCCCCTTGAGTCAGAAAAAATGTAGCCCCTTGGTAAAGGTCTTTTCGACCGTGAATGCCGCCGCTTTTTTCTGAACCGCACATGGGGTGACCGCCTACCCACTTGATATGCTTGTCCTTAGGCAGATGGGCTTCCATTATGGGGTTGAAGAACCCTTTCACACTGCCTAAGTCCATGAGTAGGGCATTTTCTTTTACGGCTGGAGCAATGGCCTTAATCAAGGTTTCATAAGCACCTAGAGGACAAGCCAGTATAATTAAGTCTGCTTCTTTGACTGCTGATTCAGGACTCAAGTGTTTTTCCATTTCTGGTAAATCAGTTCCCACTGGGTCGTAGGTCGTAATTTGGCGTTTTTCCTTAGGATTTTGCTCCTTATCCGCATCTGCTAAGGCTAACCCAAAGGAACTGCCCATCAGTCCAAGTCCTAGAATAGCAATCTTTCTAAAGGGACCATTGGCTTCGTTTTTCATGTTGGTCAGCACCCCTTCCTAAAATGTGGTGAATACTTTCCAGTTCTGTCATAAGAGTGGAGAATTTTTTAGGTTTCAAGGATTGGGGTCCGTCCGAAAGGGCTTCTGATGGGTTGTTGTGAACTTCTATCATTAACCCGTCTGCCCCTATGGCTACGGCTGCTCTTGAAAGGGGGCCTACCATTTCCCATTTCCCAGTGGCATGGCTTGGATCGATGATGATAGGCAGGTGTGAAAGTTCTTTCACTGCGGTGACTACATTGAGGTCTAGAGTATTTCTCATGTGAGTCTCGAAGGTGCGAATACCTCTTTCGCAGAGAATGACTTTCTCGTTGCCGCTTGCCATAATGTACTCTGCCGCCATGAGGAATTCTTCTAGGGTTGCAGACATGCCTCTTTTCAACATGACGGGTTTGTTCAGTTTCCCTACTCTTTTCAGTAGTGAGAAGTTTTGCATGTTGCGAGCTCCAATTTGAATAATGTCTGCGTAAGCGTCAATCAAATCTAAGTCCTCAGATGCCATTAACTCTGTGACTACTGGCATTTTGTATCGTTCCCCTGCCTGTTTCAAAAGAATGAGTCCTTCTTCGCCCATCCCTTGGAAAGCGTAAGGCGATGTTCTTGGCTTGAAAGCGCCTCCTCTGAGAATATTGGCGCCTGCGGCTTTCACCGACGCGGCAATGGTCATGATTTGCAGTTCGCTTTCTACGGCGCAAGGGCCTGCCATAACGACTAAGCTTCCACCGCCTATGGTCACATCTTTGACTCTGACAATGCTGTTTTCCTCTGGATTGGTTTTGGCTACTAAGGGACATGCTTTGGTGATGGTTTCTAAATTCATAAGATCGCCTCCTGATGTTTGTGGGGTGTTAGTTGAGACAAAAAACAAAGTAAGACGCTCTCGAGAGGAGAGCGTCTTACTTTAATCGTCTATGGTTTAATCCAAATTGATTTCACTGGGCTATAACATGTACCCCAGCGGTAAGGTTCTTCTTCGATTCAGTGTCAGATGAAATTTTCTGCATCTAAAGTAGCCAACGCTAAAATAATAATAGCCTTGGAAGAAGAAGAAAAAGTTATTCAATTGTCGGCTGTTACCTTTTAAGTCCAACAATTTATTCATCGGGTACACCTCATCAAATGTTTTTGGTTTTGTTTTCGTGTTTGGTTCTTTTAGGTTTTTACCACTATACTAAAAAAGCCTGACAAAGGTCAAGGCTTTTTTTTTGAAAATTTAGAGATTTATTTGAATTTTCTTGCAAAATTATTTGAATAAACCTTCCGTTTCAAAAAGAAGGTGCTTGGTGCCTTCAAGGTCAATCTCTCGTTCTTCCCAAAGTTGTTCACTAAGCAAAGCTTGAAAAATCAACATTTCCACTCCATAAATACACTTTGCGCCCATACCTCTGGCACGTCTTAAAAAAAGAGTCTCATGAGGTTTATACACAATATCACAAAAAATTGTATTTTTATTAAATAGTTCAGGATTGATGGGTGTATGCTCTGTATCTGGCAGCATGCCCACACTGGTAGTATTGATGACGAGATTGTAGTCACTGCACGCGGGGGTCAGGTTATCAGCCGACAACGGGTCTGCCATCATACCTTCTGTTAAATCGTCTTCTCGTTGGCGAACCCATGGATTATCCTCGGTACCGTACCCCTGGCTTTCAATGTTGTAAAGTTCCCGAACTGCAGCTGACAATTCTGAAGCACGTGCCTTGGTTCTGTTGAACACGTCTAACCTAGCAACCTCTGCCATGGATAGGGCATGGACAATGCCTTTTGCCGCTCCACCAGCCCCTAATATGAGTACTTTTAAACCTTTTGGCTCAACTTCATGATATTTTAAAGACGTCAAGAACCCCAGCCCGTCTGTGTTATAACCTTTTTTGATGCCATTTTTGACCACGACGGTATTTACCGCCCCCATTTTCTCAGCGAGAGGATCCACTTCGTCTAAAAAGGCCATGACGGACTCTTTGTGTGGAATGGTGATGTTAAAGCCATTGTACCCTTTTAGAATAAAAGCCTCCAAGGCTTCACCCAATTCCTCGGGCGAAACCTCAAAGGCTTCATATGTGGCTTCAATATCGTTGTATGCAAAACTCGTCCGATGAATCAGTGGGGACTTTGAACCTGTCACGGGTGCGCCAATTAGCGCATATTGACCTCTAGACATAGCCTACACCTCATTTTTGAATTTTAACCACGCATTGATAAATTGGTCTATTTCCCCATCCATAACCGCTTGAACGTTTCCGCTTTCAGCGCCTGTACGGTGATCTTTGACCAGATTGTAAGGGTTGAAAACATAGGAACGGATTTGGCTGCCCCATGTGATTTGTGAATAATCCCCTGCCAAGTCATCAATTTTTTCTTTATTTTCACGCTCTTTTAGCTCAATGAGCTTACCTAAGAGCATTTTCATAGCTGTTGCTTTGTTGTTATGTTGAGAGCGCTCATTTTGACAACCTACCACAATTCCTGTGGGAATATGGGTAATTCGAATGGCACTGTCGGTCATGTTAATGTGCTGACCGCCTGCCCCTGAAGCTCTAAAGGTATCTATTCTCAGATCTTTTGGGTCGATTTCCACTTCCAAAGACTCATCTAGCTCTGGCATGACATCTACTGAAGCAAAAGAAGTGTGTCGCTTGCCCGAAGAATCAAAGGGCGAAATTCGCACCAAGCGGTGCACCCCTTTTTCGCTTTTTAAAAATCCGTAGGCATTCTCGCCTTCAATCAGCAAGGAAACGTCTTTAATCCCTGCTTCTGAGTCCCGAATAATATCTAAAATACGGACTTTATAGCCTTTGGCTTCTGCCCAGCGGTGGTACATTCTGAAAATCATTTCTGCCCAGTCTTGAGCGTCCAGTCCTCCAGTTCCCGCATGAACGGACAACATGGCGTTATTCTTGTCATATTGTCCAGACAAAAGGGTTTCTAGCATTAATTTATCTATGGAATCTTCAAGGCTTTTGATGCCTGAAAGTATTTCGCCTTCCAAACTTTCTTCGCCCTCGTCGATGACCATGTGGGACAAGACTTCCAAATCTTCTAGTTGTCTGCAGAGTCCTTCAAATAACTCAATTCTATCTTTCAGACCTTTGGCGCGCTTTAATACTTTTTGCGCTTCCTCAGCGTCGTTCCAAAACTCATTTTGAAGGGATTTTTGTTCCAGTTCGTTGTACACCGATTTCATCCGATCGATGTCAAAGTGAACCACCCAATTCTGTTAATTTCGCGCTCAATTCTTTCAGGTCACGCAGACCCTGTTCGATGGATAACACAACCTCACCTCATTTTGTTTATACATTTCTATTGGATTTAGTCGTTCATCCCACAGCATTTTTTATATTTTTTACCGCTGCCACAAGGACACGGATCGTTACGGCCTACTTTTTCTTCAGTCTTAGTCAACTTCACATCGCCCACTTCACTGCCCCCGGACTCACCTGTAATGGTTGCCACTTGGGTTCTTGTAGTGTCGGTGTTCATTGAGGCATGGAAGAGGAATTTGAGTGTGTCTTCTTGAATGTTGAAGACCATTTCGTCGAACATGTCAAAACCTTCTTTTTGGTAGGCTCTGACTGGATCTTCCTGTCCATAAGCTCTCAAGCTGATGCCTTGCTTAAGCTGTTCCATGTCGTCGATATGATCCATCCATTTTTGGTCAACGACTCTGAGAAGGATAAATCTTTCAAGCTCTCTCATATTTTCAGAACCGAACTCAGCTTCTTTGGCTTCGTAAAGCTGATGGGCTACAGATTTGAGTCTTTCAATCAGATCTTCTCTGCGTTCTACACCTTGCATAAGTCCTTCTAAATAGCCTCTTTCAAGGAAGATTTGATGGTAATGTTCTTCCATTTCTTTGAGGTTCCAATCTTCTGGATAATCTGAATTAGCTGTATACAAGTTGGTATTGGACTCAATAATGCCGTCTACCATAGTTTGAATATAGTCTTTAAGGTCTTCACCCAATAATACTTTTTTACGCTCGCCGTAGATGATACCTCTTTGTCGGTTCATAACGTCATCGTATTGGAGGACGTGTTTACGAATGCCAAAGTTTCTGCCTTCCACTTTCTTTTGAGCATTTTCAATGGATTTAGAAAGAATATTGGCTTCTAGCGGTGTTTCATCGTCCATACCCAGTTTGTCTACCATGTCTTTAACTTTATCACTGACGAAGAGTCTCATGAGTTCGTCTTCAAAGGACAAGTAGAATCTTGAAGAACCTGGGTCACCTTGACGACCGGCACGACCACGGAGCTGATTGTCTATACGTCTTGATTCATGTCGCTCTGTACCAATAATGTGAAGTCCGCCTACAGATTTAACTGCATCACCGTCTGCATCTGTTTCTGCTTTAAATCTAGCATAAATTTCTTCATAAACGGCTTTTGCCGCAATAACTTCTGGATCGTCTATAAATAATGGGCTAAGTACCAAGTTGATAATGTGCTCGCTGTATTCAAGCTTCAACATTTCATTTTTAGCCATGAACTCGGGGTTACCACCAAGAAGGATATCCGTACCACGACCTGCCATGTTGGTAGCAATGGTCACCGCATTTTTACGGCCTGCCTGTGCAACGATTTCTGCTTCTCTTTCATGTTGTTTCGCATTGAGGACTTCATGTTGAATGCCTTTGCGTTTAAGAAGACCGCTCAAGTATTCTGAGGTTTCAATTGAAATGGTACCCACGAGAACGGGTTGTCCCTTAGCGTGTCTTTCAATAATGTCATCAATAGCCGCTTTGAACTTGCCGTCTCTTGAACGGTAAATCAAGTCTGCCATATCGTCTCTTAAAATTGGTTTATTAGTTGGAATACTCACAACGTCTAAATTGTAAATGTGTCTTAACTCATCTTCTTCTGTTTTAGCTGTACCCGTCATCCCTGAAAGCTTGTTGAACATACGGAAGTAGTTTTGGAGGGTGATGGTCGCCAACGTTTGAGACTCTTTTCTAACTTCGAGAGACTCTTTTGCTTCAATGGCTTGGTGAAGACCATTTGAGTAACGACGGCCTTGCATCAAACGCCCTGTGTGTTCGTCGACGATTAAAATCTCTCCGTCTTTTACAACATAATCTACATCTTTTTTCATCATGTAATGGGCTTTTAAGGCTTGGTTTACATGGTGGGAGATTTCCATATTTTCAGGATCCGAAAGGTTTTCGATTTGGAAGAACTTCTCAGCTTTTCCAACGCCGCTTTCATCTGTAAGCACAACTGATTTTTGTTTTTCGTCTACGACATAGTCAACTTCTTTGACCAGTCCATGGGCAAAAATATCTGCTACGCGATAAAGGTCAGTTGATTTGTCCCCTTCTCCCGAAATGATCAAAGGCGTTCTGGCTTCATCGATTAAGATGGAGTCGACTTCATCGACAATGGCGTAGTTGAGTACTCTTTGAACCATATTTTCTTTGAATACAACCATGTTGTCTCTGAGATAGTCAAAACCGAACTCGTTGTTTGTTCCATAGGTAATATCACAGTTATAAGCCTGTCTTCTTTGTTCTGGTGACATACTGTGCAAAATACAGCCCACAGAAAGACCAAGGAAATTATAAAGTTTCCCCATCCACTCCATTTGATGTTTTGCTAAATAGTCATTGACCGTAACAATGTGAACCCCTTGTCCGCTGAGGGCGTTGAGGTAGGCCGGTAAAGTCGCGACAAGAGTCTTACCTTCACCTGTTTTCATTTCCGCAATTCGACCTTGGTGAAGCACCATGCCCCCCAGTAATTGCACTGGGAAAGGTCTCATGCCTAAAGCTCTGACAGAAGCTTCTCTGACTACTGCAAAAGCTTCAGTTAACAAGTCATCTAATGTCTCGCCAGCTGATAATCTTTCTTTAAACTCAATTGTCTTTTGTCCAAGCTCTTTATCTGAAAGTTTCTGCATTTGAGCTTCTAACAACTCAACTTTAGCCACTTCTTTGAAAAATTTCTTGATTTCACGTTCACTTATTTTATTTGAAAATATATCTAATATTGCCATTATTTCCATCCTCTCTTGACTTAAAAATATCTTTTATAATTATAGCACACCGCTATATCGCCTTTATATTTCGTTTGCGTGACAAGTCTATGAATTAGAAATGAACAGGCTGTGTACTTTTTTATCAAGTCATTGAAAGAATGCACCTCAACTACTGCAAGGCTATAATTTTGATCGGATTGAGAACTTTAGCATTTTAGTCTTGGTTTTGAAATGGTAATGCACCATTTCCCCTTGAATAAAATAGATAATCGCAATGGTAATGATTAAATCGCCTAAGCTAATAACCTTGGCGAGTGGGTATGGTTCAGGAATCGGAATTGTTTTGCCTAGCCACTTCAGTACCGCTGCAGCTTGATCAAATGGCACCAAATTAATAACGGTACCCGCTTTTACAGACTCCGCGTAGGCACTAAGTCCTGCCCAGTTGGCAATGTCTAAATTGACTGGCATTTTTCCACCGTGAACGGCCATGACCAGCAAATTTAAAAACGCTCCTAAAGCAAGTATTCTGAACCCTTTTAGGCGCCAATTCATGAGGACGGCTATAAAAATACATACCATTCCTGCATATGGTGCCCACTGAAGTAAGCTGATGCTCTCCGTTAACCTTGTTGCAACTATCGGAATAATTTGCAGCAATGCCCCGATGAAAATCAGATACCAACCCTTAAATTCAATTTCCATTAAATGATACCAGCGACCATTTCTCATAACCCCAATGATCAGACCTATCAAAATTGCTTCAATGATCATAAGACACAACCTCCTTTAACCGTAGGTGCTCGAACCTGCCTGGATGTCTCGAAAAATGCCAGGTGAAGCAGAATGCCAAATCCCATTAAAAGATTGCCAAAACTCACAGATTTCGGATAGGGATATGGCGGTGGCAGATGAATGACATCGCTTAAAAATGATAGTTTGGTTTGCTCTGTAATAAGATAATGAGCAAAAACTTGTTCCTTTTCCAGCGCCAAATAGGTTTCGTTATAACCTAAATGGGCAAGAATTGTACCGTCTACCCAAGTAGTTCCGCCACTGAACACGACAATTAGCCCATTGAGCATTAATCCTAGCCCCATGAGCTTAAGGCCTTTGTAGCGATAGGTGTTCATATCCCTCATCGAAAGGCTCGTATATTTATTTCCCTCTCGTAGGAGCAAGAGGATCATCGTACCCAAAATTAAAGATTGAATTAACATATTTCCTCGCAGCCATCTAATGACTCTTCTTCATGTTTCTCTGCAAATCTAGTAATAAATTCATCGACACAAGCCTCAAAAGCCTCGACTACTTCAGGGTGAAATTGTAAGCCCTTTTCTGTTCGAATAGCTTCAATCGCTCGGTCTTCAGTCATAGCCAGCCGATAAATTCGATTGGATGTCATGGCGTCAAAGGCATCCGCAACCGATATGATTGCAGATTCTCTAGGTATTTCTTCTCCCATAAGGCTATCAGGATACCCGTTACCGTCATATCTTTCGTGGTGATGTTTCACAATTTTAGCAATCTTTTTGAGTGCTTTGACATCTTTCAGAATTTGATCTCCAATTTCAGGGTGCCTGCGAATTTCATAAATCTCATTCATCTCAAGGCGCCCCGGTTTATTGATAATGGCATCTGCAATACCAATTTTTCCAATGTCATGGAGTACCGCAGCAGTTTTAATGACTTCTATTTGATTGGGCAGCATTTGCATTTTTGCAGCAATGAGCACAGAAAATTCCGCTACCCTCATGGAATGACCGTTGGTGTAATTATCCTTTGCATCTAGCGCATTGGACAAGGTTTTGATGGTGTCAAAATACTGTTGTTTCATGTCAATATATAGTTTAAAAGAATATCTGGCCATAATAAGAGGCCCTAGAATCAATGTTACCATAAACCAACCACTTTTTTCAAAGGCGATGGCCATAATAATCCCAATGGGCGCCATGGCGATTAGATTGAAGGCCACCCATTTTAAATCCTTTAAAAGGTTTTTTAAGGTTCTCCGTTCCAGCACTCTATGTAAAACCAATAACAGCAAGAGGTGTACACTTATATACACACATATGGCTGTAAACATTCCTAAGAGGTTGAATCCATGAAGCATACCATAAGGATATTGTTTTGAAATTTCATGATATACACATGCCGATAGATAAGTCCCAATGGCATGAATGCTTGCACTATAAATACGTTTATAAAAAGAGCCCTTTAGCTGAAAAAAACAAAATCCAACTTCATAATAAACCTTTAAAAGGCTTCCGAGAAAAACAATAACAGCTGCTGTTCCAGGGTTAAAAATAATAAGACTTGCCATACTCACAGCAAACCCAGCAGAGATATATTGGTCTTTAGAAAATTGAATAATTAAGGATTCTGCCACGATTGAGAGAAGCACAAAAAAAATCAATTGCAACTCAATAGGATTCTCTATAACGTTTATAAACCCGACTGCACAAATCAACAAACCTAAAAAGCTATATAAGCCCGTGCATAAATTGAGTTTAGTCGTTTGTTTCATGTGAACTCCTTTTCAGTACTGCCGTGTTTATAAATTTTTACGCTTGGAATCATTATACTTGATTGGAGAGCGGAAATAAATAGATACAGAAAAAATCGGGCATTCTATAAGGAATGCCCGATTTTAAAGGGATTTATTCAGTATTTTTCTTATTCAATAGGTTCAATTAAACCGAACTTTCCATCTTTTCTAACATAAACGACATTCACTTCATCATTTTCGCTATTTTTAAAGACGAAGAAGTTATGACCTAACATTTCCATTTGAAGAATCGCTTCTTCGGCATCCATTGGCTTAATAGGGAATTTTTTCGTTTTGACTACGGTGTGATCTGCCTCTACCATATTGGCGGACATTGGAATCTGCTCAAATCGAATGGTGTCATGAGATCTAAATCTCTTTTCAAGCTTTGTTTTGTGTTTCTGAATTTGTCTTGCTAGCTTGTCTACAGCAAGATCGATAGAAGTATACATGTCTTCTGAAGACTCTTCAACTCTAATAATCACGTCATTTTTAAGAGGAATAGTCACCTCAAAAATCTGTCTAGTCTTTTGAACTCCCATGGTTGCATGCACATCGATATCACTTTTGAAATACTTTTCGTATTTTGAAAGTTTATCCTCAACTGCATTTTTTAGAGCCTCAGTTACTTCAATGTTTCTTCCTTGTACAATAATGTTCATAAATCCAACTCCTCTCGGTGATTAAGTATAGGGCTAATCATTTCTGTCTGTACCTGAATTGGATCCCCCTTACTTTTGAAGTTGTTTCTATTTTACCCGATTACAAAGGGCCTAAACAGATTTTAATAAACTCTGCTTATTTTATTCTAGAGTTTGCTCACCAATGCCTCAAAACTGGTTTCAAGTTCTAAGGCGTAGGTTACCAAATGTTTTAAATCTTTAAGTCCCGCATACTTATCCATATGGACTTGTCCAATTTCTCGAACTCTTTCATGAGCTAAAAAACGCTGATAATTTGATAAAAACTCCATATTGAGCCAATCAATTTTGTCAAAGGTACTAGACTGTTTGACAAATTCTCGTTGAGAGGTGGTGGACATCCCCGCCATCTTCTCTATAACGTATTCCATGAGATCAATTTTCATATCTGTTATTTTAATGAGTTCCATCAATAGTCGGTTGCCATCCATAGCTTCACCACCCACATCTATTCAGCATGACAAAGCGAGACCCATATCGGGTCCCGCTATCATTATAAATTCATCGCTTCTTTCCAAGCATCTCTGAGGTCTGTTGCCAAATCCAAAACATCTTTCAAAATGTCGTTGTCTTTGGTAATGTTGCTGTCAACTAAACGCTCCAGCATATAGAGGTATAAATTCTCCAAATTGTCACTGATCTCAATCTCTAAATTTAGCGTTGAACGAAGTTCTTGTAAAATAGCTTGTGCTCTAAGATTAGCGTTATTTGACTTTTCAACTGAACTTTGATCATTAAAGAGAATTGTTTGGTTTACAAATTTAACCAATCCGTCGTACAGCATGAGCGTCAACTCTTCGGGACGGGCGTTCATAATTTTTTGTTCAAGGTAAGCATCCGATTTGCTCTTCGCTGGGTTCAAATTATTTGTTTCTAAAGCCCCGCTATCTGGATTTTGCGCAACCTGAGCCCCAACTGGCTTTTTATAGTTATAGGGATTCATTATTGCCATAAATTTACTCTCCTTCTACTTAACTACCACTCCGGGGCATTGACGATTTATTTTTTCTTGTCAAAATAATTCCCGCTTAAGGTTGCATCTGTTCTCAAGTGATATTGGTTTGTTTTTTTCTGATTGGTTTGGAGCTTGTTTTTTTCGATACCTACTTCTCGAAGCTCCGATTGAATTTGATTTTTGAATCTTTGGAGTTCGCGGTTAATATCTTCATTGGCTTTAATCAGCCTTCGTATACACTGATCCGATCCAAGCTGGCTGATTTCAACAGGAGTCAACTGTTGTTTCAACGAATCATACTCACATAGAAGTTGGTCTCTAAACAGCAAATTACTTTCAAAAACCTCAAAATTATCGACCAAAATGGCATTATACATGATATCTGTCTTCTCTTCAATGGCCTCTAATACCCTTCTGACTTGCTGCTGATTAGGCGTCACAAAATCAACCTCCTAATTGGCTGGCAATACTTTTAGATTGGGATTCTAGTTTTGAAAGTGCTGTCTCCACTTTGGAAAACATCTCATAATAAGTTTTTTCTTTCTGAGTTAAATAATCTAAAAGAGTGGCAATACGATCATCGTATTCTGATATCTTCTTAGAGATTACGCTAGTGATATCACTTAAGTCGTTTTTTACACCTGCAGATTCAACTAGAGCTCCTTTTTTCCCATTACTGTCACGAGTGGTTCTTACAGCGTCCTGAATAATGTCATATATTCTATTTCCAAGACCATTTTCTTTATAACGTTCAGTAACACCGTCTTTTTCAAGATAAGCCTTATCTGATTCGCTTGAAAAGAGTTTAACTACATCTGCGTAGTTGTTTTCAATAGCACTTTTTAACTTTGTCTCATCTGTTATAATAAGTTTTCCATTTTCTTTATAGTTGGATGATGTTTCAATACCCATCTGAGCAAGAGTCATCCCTGTACCTTCAACTGCATCAGAAAGCGCTCGACGCATTTTTGTCATTACATTTTCCAAATCTGTATGGTTTTTAAGTACACCACTTTTCGATTTAGACTCCCACAGTTTAATCTGATCATCGGTCATTGCTTCCTTTTGTTCATCTGTCAATGGCAGGTAACTACGATACACCTTTTCAGTTGTTTTTCCATAAACCGATTCAATCAAGCCATTATAAACTTCGATAAAGCTCTTAATTTTAGTGACAACATCTGCCGTATTAACTTTAAAATTAAATTTAATTGGACCATCTGCTAGAGCATGCTCCCCATTCAAGGTAACGGTAGCACCATCGATTGTAAAGGTGTTTTCAGACTTTACAACTTGAACACCATTAATCGATAAAATAGCATCATTTGCAGCTTCATGAGTACCACCTGACATTTTCAGTTTAGTGGTAAACTCAGTGCTAAGTGTAACTGCATTTGCAGACCCTTCTTTTGAAGAAATCACCTTAAACTTATCCGACAAACTGTCGTAATAGAAGTTTGCACCCACACCTGCAGCATTTATTTTTGAAGACATTTTACTAATGCTGTCTGTGGATAAAACGCCCATATCCGTCAAGCTCTTGCCGTTAATGGTCATGGTCTTCAAATCTTCGTCAGTTAAACTCATTAAGGTGCCTACAGACTTACTTAAATAAGCCTGGCTACTCACACCAGAAGAAACACCCAGCCAAGTCATCGAGTCAGCAAACCCGGTTTGTTCAATGAGCGAAACCGCACTTCCTGCTGATCGCAGTTTAAGTTGATTGCCTTCAACGCTGGCAACATTGGTATAGCTCGCGCCAAACTCACTTGCAATTTCTGTATTTAATGCATCCTTAAAACTGTTCAAGTCCACAATAGCAGGATTACTCATGTCAATTTCAATTGTTTTTGAATTTGATCCAATGGCCATAGTCGCCTTAAAAATCGCGGGTTTTCCATCTGTGAAATTTGTCCCCGATACAAGGTCTTTACTCAGTATAGCATCTAAATTTAAAGTTTCACTTTTATAGGTATCTTTTGTAGCAAGCTGAGTAATATATTCAATTTGTTGACTAAAACTCTGAAGATCTGAATTTCCCGTTACCGAAACTTTCGTACTTGCCGCCCCATTTACAGTTACAGAGGTCGTAAACTGAGAAAACAAAGATGCTGATCTAAAGTTACTATTGGGTTTAAGAACATTAAAATATTCAGATTTTATAGCATTCATTTGATCTACAATTGTTCTATATGCTTCTTGTTCCCATACTTTATATTGTTTATTCTGCTGAACTTTATACAGTTTAGTTTTTTCTGCCTCCATTAACTGGGTGACCATTGCTTCGGAATCGAAGCTCGTAAGTCCAGATACTCTATTTACTGCCATGCTTAACACCTCCAAATTAAAATAAGTGTCATTATCTTACTTCTCTATATTATGCATCAAGCCCGTTTATCTACAAATAGACCTGCTAATTCCCACATTTTCGCAATCATATCTTGTATTTTTTTAGGTGGGAACTCCATAATAACTTCGTTTGTTTTCGTGTCACGAAGTGTATACATAATTGTTTTAGTGACTTCATGAACCTGCATTTCAAGTTTCCTATCATATAACTTAAGAGACTGATTTGCCTGTTCAACTGACTTGTCCAGCAGCTCATTGCGTTGTTCTTCTGTTGTGTCTTCAGTACTCTGAACTTCGTACTTATCACTTGAAATAGGTACATATTCATCGTTGATGGTAGGTGTCGTGTTTGTTTCTGCGTTTTTTTCTAAGTTTACCGCATTAGATTTGGCCTGAACATGTTGATGGGTTTGAATTGTTTGATTAATGTTAACCGTATTGATTTTCATAATCATTCCCCTCCTTGGGCACTTCTATCTAGTATATTATCGGTAAAAATTCTGAAAACTTAAATCAACGTTTTGCTATAGTAATTGTTTTTTATCTACTTCACGAACTTTCTTTGCTGGTGAGCCCATATAAACTTGTCTAGCTTCAAGATCTTTGGATACCAAACTGCCTGCTGCCACTAAAGCTTCTTCTCCAATAACCTTCCCAGGCAAAACAGTTACCTGTGCACCTAATCTGGCTCCTTGTTTAAGGGTCACACCTTTAAAATGATTGAACCGTTCTGAGTCACGCCCTACATAGTTATCGTTTGACGTCACTACCCCTGGCGCTACAAAAATATCATCTTCCAGAGTAGAATAGGCTGTAATGTAAGCATTGGTTTCAATTTTACAACGGCTACCTATTGTACACCAATTTTCAATGGTTGCATTTCTGCCTATAATATTTTTATCCCCTAAAGTTACGTTTTCACGTATGGAGGCATAGTCTGCAACCAGACAATGTTCACCAAGTTTACAATTTGCATAAATAATCGTATGTGTCCCTATAATACAACCCTCTCCAATCACACAAGGGGGTTGTTTTTCACTTGAGCTGGTTACTGATGTAATAGCTTTCATCGGTTGTTTACCAATTACAGCGTGGTCATCAATCCGAATATTTTTACCAAAATGACTACCCTCATGAATCACAACATGATGTCCAATCACACAGCCTTCATCTATGCTTACATTGGCTCCAATTACTGCAAATTCACCAATCACTACACTTTTATGAATGGTTGCCGTACTGTGAATCTTATGCATGATTGATCACCTCAATTGCCTCAATAGTGGCATATCTAAAGTTCTTCATTTCAATCAAACGACTTTCTTTTTGAGACCGGTAAGCTGCCAAAATAACATTCATAGCACGAGCAGCGCTGACTGCATCACATACAAGGCTTTCGCCTAACACAATGGCATTGTATAAGTTATAGTAAAGTTTAGCATGTCCATTGCCATAGACACTGTCAATAGTATCATGAAGATTCAAGATCTGCTCATCGCTTTCCTCAACACTTTTAAACTGCCAATTTTGAACTTGATTCACTGCTAAGCCCCCAATGACAACCGTACCCGTCTCCCCGAAGATGCTCAGAGTTTCTTCAAGGTTTTGTGGATAAACACAAGCACTGCCTTCAACAATACCAATCGCACCACTTTCGAATCTCAACACAATTGCTCCGAAATCTTCCATTTCAATATTGCGCAAGAATGTTCCAGTCTGAGCGTATACTGTTTTTACAGGAGAATCCATCATCCATAGTAGTAAATCAATATTATGAATACATTGATTCATAAGGGTTCCACCATCCATAAGAGCAGTTCCACGCCAAGGGGCTTGCTGGTAATAATTTTGATCTCTTGTCCATAAAATTCGAGCAGTGCCATTTATTTTTCTGCCAAATCGATTGGTTTCAACAGCTGCTCTAAGGGCTTGAATAGGTGGATTAAATCTATTTTGATGACACACACTGAGAACGAGACCTTTTTCCTTCGCTTTGGTAATCATCTCTTCAGCGTGTTCGGTAGAAAGAGCAATAGGTTTTTCAACGAGTACATGTCGTCCAGATTCTAACAATATCATCACATGATTAAAATGGTTCCCGCTTTCGGTAGCAACTATACCTATATCAAAATTTTCTTCTTGAATCATTTCCAAGTAATCTTCATAAACACTAGGCAAATTCTTCGCGCTAAATCCTTTATCCTTTAAATGTTTCTCGTAACTCTCTTTTTTATTTTGGGCACGGAGTAAATCTACATCACAAAGTGCTACCAGCTCGTATTTTTCAAAGAGGTCTGTTAAGGCTTCAATATGCTTGATTGCTATTCGACCGCATCCGATTAGGGCTACGCGTATTTTTTTTTGATCCATCGGTATGCCTCCTTTAAAATTACTACAACCTATTTATTTTTACCCTATTTTCGAGAACTGACTCGGTTCCGTTTTTTGTATCAAATAGTAATGGTGCATGATTGACAATCCATTGATAATCTAAATAGCTGTGTTTGGTGGTGATAACAACCAAATCCGCTTCTGCGAGAAGACTTTCAGTCAACTTTTGAGAATTATAGACAATGTCCTGATGTGTAAAGCTGGGGATATAATCGTCGTGGTAAACAACCTTAGCACCTTCATTTTCTAAATGCTCAATGACTTTCAACACAGGAGATTCACGAAGATCATCAATGTCTTGCTTATAAGCCGCACCTATCAGCAGAACTTTAGAACCATTCATGGCTTTTTTTTCTTTGTTCAAAAGGCGCATCATCCTCGTAACAGTATATTCTGGCATGTATTCATTAACTTGTGCTGCCGATTCAATCAGTTTGGCATGAAAGTCAAACTCCTTAGCTTTCCATGTTAAATAAAAAGGATCAATGGGAATACAGTGTCCACCCAACCCTGGCCCTGGATAAAAAGCTTGGAAGCCATAAGGTTTGGTTTTTGCTGCGTTAATGACTTCCCAAATATCAATTTTCATCTTTTCACAAAGGATAGCCAGTTCATTTACAAGGGCAATATTTACATTTCTGTATGTGTTTTCAAGAATTTTTTCCATTTCAGCCACTTCTGGTGAACTAACTTGATGAATTTCTCCATCTAAGACACTTCTATAAATGCTGGCTGCAAGTTGACCACATGCGTCAGTCATGCCTCCAACGACTTTTGGTGTATTTTTAGTATTGTAGAGTTTATTCCCTGGATCTACTCTTTCAGGCGAGAACGCGAGAAAGAACGTTTCACCTAGGATATACCCACATTCTTCAAATATTGGAAGAAGAACCTCGCGAGTCGTTCCCGGATAAGTTGTGCTCTCTAATACTACCAATGTATTTTCCTTCATGTATTTAGCAATAGCTTTAGAAGAAGACTCTACATAGGAAATATCTGGCTGATGGTGTGCGTCTAGCGGAGTTGGTACGCAGATCATCACTGCATCCACTTCAGCTATTTTTGAATAGTCAGGTGTAGCAATTAGACTTCCCTCCTGAATAATTTTTGTAAGGTTCGCATCTACTACGTCGCCAATATAGTTAATTCCTTTGTTGACCATTTCGCAACGACTTTCCTGAATATCAAATCCAATGACTTTGAAACCCGCTAAGGCTTTTTCTACTGCTAAAGGCAGTCCTACATAGCCAAGCCCCACTACACCAATAACAGCTGTTTTATTTTCAATTTTTTTCATCAATACGTTAAACATATATTCGCCTCCTTACTCTAAAGTTTCTTATAAAAAGCTATAATAGCTTCAATTACGCGATCCTGATCTTCGTTAGAAAGAGAGGGGTACATTGGAAGAGCCAATGCACGTTCCGCCAAGCGCTCTGTGACTGGAAAATCACCCTTTTGATAACCCAGATAAAGTAATGCTTTTTGGAGATGTAAAGGAATGGCATAATAGACAGCTGTCGAAATTTCAAGATCATCAAGGTAGGCTGTCAAATCATTTCGATTTTCAACCATAAGACTGTAAATATGATAGACACTTTTACCTTTAAGGGTTTCTTTAGGCGTTTGAATCTCTTTTATTTCTTTGAATGCAGCATTGTACCTAGCCGCAATCTCTCTACGGCGATTATTCCACTTTTCCAAATAAGGCAGCTTCACATTCAATATAGCTGCTTGAAGTTCATCTAAGCGGGAATTATATCCAATAATTTCATTTTGATATTTAACTTTTTGTCCATGAAATCTGAGCATTCGAATTTTTTCAGCTAATTCTGTGTCGTCAGTCGTTATGAGTCCACCATCTCCAAAGCCACCTAAGTTCTTTGTAGGGAAAAAGGAGAAGCACCCAATGTGTCCCGCTCCGCCAATCATAGTTCCATCATAGGAAGCTCCTATTGCTTGACAGGCATCTTCTATGACGTATAAGCCATACTCTTTAGCAATTTGTGCTATACTGTCGACATCTACCGGATTGCCAAAAATATGAACGTTCATAATAGCCTTTGTTTTAGGAGTTATAACCGCTCTTACTGCCTCTGGGTCGATGTTATATGTATCTGCCTTTACATCTGCAAATACTGGTTTTGCCCCTACTCTGCAAATAGTTTCAGCTGAGGCAAAAAAGGTAAACGGAGTTGTTATAACCTCATCTTCTGGCCCGATACCTAAAGCATCAAGTGCAAGTACCAATGCATCGGTTCCGTTAGCTACACCAATGGCATGCTCCACATTCAGATAGTTCGCTATATCTTTTTCAACACGCTTCACTTCTTCGCCCAATATATAGTTTTCCTTATTCAGAACCTTTGAAAGAGCTGCTTCAAATTGGCTTTGAGAGATTGTCTCCTTACAGGAAATATTGATGACAGGTATATGTTTCATAGATGGCTTCCTCCTTAATTAAGTGTTACTAATAAAAAAGGACAGTTGTTCTTAAACAGCCCCTCGGATTTTATTGACTACTATGAGTTTATTAATTAATCTGATAAATATGATAGTTAATAGTAGCCTTCGATAACTCTATTAATTTTTATAATTATGCTCTAATTTGGCAAAACTATCTACAAATAATATCGGATGGTAATTAGAATAGTTTAATGCTAAAACACTTATTCACTCAGGTTTTTAGTTTTTATGTCGATAAAGATAATATAGTTTTATATACCAAAAGGAGAATCAACATGAATCCTATCGAAAACCAATTAATTAACCTTATTGAAAATGGCTTATATCAAGATGCAAATAGCTTTCTTGATAAACATCCCGAACTGATTGACTCTCCTTCAGAAAAAACTGCAAGTGGAATATCTATGCTTCTAATACTTATGGGCGACTTAGATGCATGTTTAAGTTTTGCTTCCTATCATCTAAAAAAAGTTCCAAGTGCTGATCTTTACTATAATAAGGCATATGCGCTTGAGCAATTAGGCGATTTCCAAAATGCAATTGTTTCATACCAATGCGCTAGGCTCTTCACAATTGACCCTGACCTTAGAAGGGATTCTACAGTAAAGATTCAGCAATTACGTTTTCCTGAGTTGGATGAAACTGAGTTAATCGCTCATTTGGAATATATGTCTAATACAAAAGAATTCATTATTGACCAAATAAACTCACCTAAGAAAATTTTAGAACCATCAAACTATAATATAACAGCTACACCGGTTGTTGTTGATAAACCAAGAATCCTATATGGTACGATGGAAATTGCTAATCACATGTCCCATTATATTCGATATTTTAGAGATCATGGTTATGATACAATCGGCATTGATTATATTCCTTCTTATTTACGGTATGATTCCGATTTCTCATATGATATCAACCAACTAACACCTCAAAATACGCGAAATCATTTTATCGAAAATGCTGCAGATCTTATTCTTGATTATGATGTTTTTCATTTTCTCTTTAATCGGACGCTAATGCCAGACGGATCCGACATAATTCCATTAAAACTGCTGAACAAAACCGTTTTCATGCATAATTTAGGTTCAGAAATTAGAATTCCAAGCATCGCCAGATCACATCACCCTTTCTGGCATTATGCAGAAGAGTACTTGAATCAACTAAACGAAGATATTATATGTTCCAACCTGAAAATATACTCAAGCTGGATTGATCATTGTATTATTAACGATCAAGAAATGTTGTCTTATGTAGAACCATATTATAAAAACACCCATATGATTGGTCTACCAATTGACCTCAAAAAATATCCTTATATCGGGATTAAAAACGAAGTTCCACTTAAGTTTGTCCACGCTCCGACAAATCAGAGCGTTAAAGGTTCTACCTATTTTGAAAGCGCGATTTTACACTTACAAAAGAAATACAACATTCTATATCAACGTATTGAACGTACTGGTCATGAAGACGCTATTAAACAATATGCTGAAGCAGACATAGTTCTTGACGAGTTAATCATTGGTACCTACGGTAGTTTGACTATCGAATGTCTTGCAATGGGAAAATGTGTCGTGACCTTTATCAATCCAGGTTTCGATACACCCCACGGTTCAGAAATACCCGTTTGGAGCGTTAATGTAGATAATATTATTGATCGATTAGAACTCTTAATTAATTCACCCGAAATAAGACAGTCGCTATCTAATGCTGGGCGTGCATATGTTGAAAAATTCAACGATGTTTCCAAGATTGGTAGTAGTTTGCTGAGTCTTTATACTTCAGAGTTTGAAAAAAATATCAAACTAAGTAATCTTGATAGAGTAGATGTTAAATTTTAAAAAACTCCTGTCTTTTGCATAAAGTTGAGTTCCCTTATGCAAAGTAATCTTGAATGAACTAAGTAATAAAAGCTGACCCTGTAATGTACAGGAGTCAGCTTTTTTATCAAAATTTCATTATCTAAATTATTGTATCTCCATACGACTATGGATATTCTCCTAATTTCCCAATCATCACTACTCATGCTTAATTGTATATTTCTCATAAAAGGATTTTGGCACTAGTTCCAACTTGTACATGAGATAGAAGAACGGTCTTAGTCTTTCAAATCGTTGTTTATATGTTTTGAAGTCTTTATAGCTTTTAACTGGCAAATTCATAACGCGTTCAAATTCCACATCTGTAAATTCCAGTCTTTTTTTTACCAGCTCCAATACACCATCTTCTAAGAAGTGTGGCTCATTCAAGCGCAGTTTACCTTCTTCCTTCGTTAGCTGTTTATTACGAACAAGTGCTGCTACTTCATTAACTCGTTGATCTAAATTAAAGCGCTTTGGCATAAAGTAACTATGATAGAAAGCTGTAAATCGATTTTCGAGATGATGTCCACCATACCACTGCCATCCATATTTCTCACTTAGGAATTTTTTTGTATCTTCTTTATGATAATCAATATAGTATAAAGGTCTGACGCGTTTTATTTTATAAAACAACATATACTTCATAAACTTATGGAACCATAGGTTTGGAAAAGTCTTCATTGGCAATTTTCCATATTTTTTATGCACGCTGTCAATATACTTCCCATCCATATAAATATGTCCAAGAGGAGTGCTACCTTCAGTTCTAAAAGAATGTCCATCAATAATATATTTGATATTGTATTTTTCACAAGCCATATACAGTGTTGTGATTAGACCAATATCTGTTGGCGTTTCAATATCCGGAAGGCCTGCTAGAAGGAATGAGCGATACAAATCATCATATTCTTTATTATCTACAACATAAGTAAATAATTCTATATCCAATTGATCTAGCATCGTCTTAATGTTTTGCGTTGCAATTGCCGAATTCCAAGTATTATCAAAGTGAACTGCTAGAGGTCGAACACCGAGTTCTTTCATAAGATGAAGCAAGTATGATGAATCACATCCGCCGCTAACTCCAATTGCACAGTCAAACTGCTTGCCTTTACCAGATTTTTTTATATCTTCAGCTAATTTCTCTAACTTTTTTCTGCCTTCTTCTCCAATAGGATATATCGCGTCAAATCTTTCAGACTCTCTGCAATAATTACATATACCTTCTTCGTCAAAGGTAATATTAGGAATTTTCTCATCATAGGTACATCTGCTGCATTCTTTCATAACAACCTCCCTCTGATCTATCTCATATGTTCGATTTCTTTATTTGGATAGTTAATCAGTACCCCTCTAAACTCACTTTTATAGACAAACAAGCTTCCTGCCGCTAGGGCTGGAACTCCTGTTTTAAAAGCTTCTCTCAAATGCTCCAAATTACCTGCCCCGCCAAGACCTATTACAGGCACGTTAATCCGTTCCATGCACATTTTTATAAGTTCGATGTTATATCCCTTCATTTCACCGTCACGCTGTATATCGTTAATTAAAATCTCACCTATACCGAGATTGTCGATATACATCAGAACTTCATCAAATTTCATTTTAACTTTTACTTTACCGTTTCTTAAAAACACCTCATAGCTACCCCAAATATTTTTTTTGCAATCGATTGATGCAATAATTGCTTGAGCCCCAAACTTAGCGACAGCTTGCCTTACAACCTCTGGATTTTCGAAAAGGAGGGAATTAAGGCTTATTTTCTCTACACCGATCTGGAAAATTTGTTCCATCTGTTCAATCGTTTTAACGCCTCCACCATAAGCAAGCGGTATGAAACACTCATCTACAATTTTTTTGATCAAAGAAATGTTAGGTTTTTTTCCTTCTGTAGTAGCTGAAATATCCAAAATAATAAGTTCATCCACTTCACAATCGTTGTATATTTTTACAGCATTAATCGGATCACCAATATAACTAAATTTATTAAATTGAATAGTCTTGACTAATGCTTCATCCTTAAGTAACAAACAAGGAATTATTCGTCTTTTTAACATTGTTTATCCCGCCTCTACAAAGTTCTTCAAGATGCGCATTCCAAACTTATGACTTTTTTCAGGATGAAATTGAACACCGTAAATATTTCCCTTTTGAAAAGCCGCTGTAAATCGATTGATATAATCCGCATACAAAATAACTTCTTCTTCATTCTGACACTTAACATAATAAGAGTGGACAAAATAGTAGCGGTAGGTTGAATCAAATCCCTCGCTTAATGGACTCTGGGTGCTAACATAAACTTCATTCCACCCCATATGCGGTATTCGTTCTTTCTTTTCACTTGGAATAAATTTTACAGTTTTACCTTCAATCCATCCCAATCCCGGAAGTATACCCTCTTCGCTGGAATCCGTCATCAATTGCATGCCCAAGCAAATACCTAAAATTGGCTTTTTTTCAACATTGACCAATTGATTCAGAATCGATTCTAATCCAGAATCTCTCAATGCCTTGATTCCAGGGTCAAAACTTCCAACACCAGGCAATATTAGTTTATCGGCTTGTCTAAGAATCACAGGATCCTTGGTAATGACAGAATCAAAACCTATTTTTTTGATCATATTTTGAATGGATCCGGTATTGCCAAATCCATAGTTAACAATGGCTATCATGGAAACCCTACTCCTTCAAGTACTCAATTTGAATTGATCCATCCTCATTTATAATAATCTTACCAATCAATTTGGCTGGTGTTCCAGCAATTACGCTGTTTTCAGCAAAGGACTTATTAACATAACTATTTGCTGCTACAATTGAATGATTACCAATTGTTACTCCTTTATCAATGATGCATTGACTCCCAATATAAACGCCATTTCCTATTGAAGTTGGCGCATAACTATATGAAGCATTCCCTTCTGTGAGAACCCACGCAAGAGAACTGTGGGTATAAATTTGAACGCCTGCAGACACATTGCAGTATCTACCAATTTCCAACCCCCCCGTTCCGTCTAAAATAGTGAAGGGCCCAATCCAGGTTTTTTCTCCAACCTCTACTTCGCCAAAAACAAATGAACTGTCATAGATACTTGCACCTTCTTCAAAATTGAGAAATTTAGCCTTATCCCACCGGTTATTGAACAGTTCTGACCTTGGAATAACCCGTTTCCAATCTGTTAGCATTTCTCTCTCTCGATGTTCCAACTCCACAATTAATTCATCCCACATTACTACATTCCCTCACATTCACTAAGGCATTTAAGGAAACATTTTGATATAATGCATATGTCTTCTATCGTCAAACTTTGATGCAGTGGTAAGCATAAGCCGTGTTCAAACAACTTTTTTGAAATAGGCATTCCGCTTGGATAATGTTTACTGTACTTATTTTTATAATACTCAGTATGCAATGTCGAGTATGCGCCATAATTTGATTCAATTCCAAATTCTCTTAACATTGCAATTAATTTTTTCCGATTAATCTGTGGCTCTAAAACAACCATAAAAGACTGCCAAGTATGCCCATCTTGCCATTTAGGTAATTTCACTAAGTCAGAATTAATCTGTCTTCTGTATTCATTTTGAAGGATTCTTCGTGTTTTGATCCAGTCGTCGAACAAATCGATTTGAACAACGCCTAGAACCGCTTGCATATTTGTAAGTCTATAATTTAGTCCCGGTGCTATAAAATCAATTGATCCGTTTTTCGATTGCATTCCATGATTTCTTAACACCTTAACCTTCTCAATGAAAAACTTGTTATTTGAGACGATAGCTCCGCCTTCACCTGTTGTGATTGCTTTTCTAGGATGAAAAGAAAAACAGCCTACATCTGACAGAAGACCCACCTTGTCTTGACCCGCTTCCGTACCAAATGCACACGCAGCGTCCTCTATTAAAAACAAATTATAATCCTTGGTTATTTTAGCGATAGTTTCAATTTGTCCTGCAGCTCCAAACTCATGAACTAAAATAACACCCTTAAGCACTATTTTATCCTGCCAAGTTTCTATAGCTTCGACTAACTTCATTGGATCCATCGAATAAAAGTCTGACTCCACATCTACAAAAATTGGGATTGCTCCCATTACCTCAATTACGTTTACTGTTGCAGGGAACGTGAAGTTAGAAACTAAGACGCCTTCACCCGGTTTTATATCAAGTGCCATCAAAGCTAAATGTAAGCTTGCAGTACATGATGAAGTCACGGCTACATTTGATGACTCTATTCCAAGATAACTTCCAATTTTATATTCGAACAACTCGCACTTTTCTCCATGAACAAGCTGTTTTGAAAACAACACTTCCTTCATCAACTCAAATTGCTCTTGATTGATAACAGGGTCTGCAAGTCTATAACGCATTAATCTTCACCCCTACATCTTAAAAATTTCTGGATAGTCTGGCATGAGAATGTTATTTGCTTTGTACCATTCACTTGTTCTTTTAATGCCTTCTTCCAAATTAATTTGAGCTTCTAAACCAAGAATTTCTCTCATTTTATCAACTTTTGGAATACGCAATTCAATATCTGCGGAAAGTGGCGGTCTGAATACAATTTTCGATTCTGATCCTAATACCCTGCAAACAGCCTGAGCCAGACCATAAATAGTCGTGATATCTCTCGCATTTCCAATGTTGAAGGATTGTCCCACGGCGTTTGGATTCTCAAGACACGCCATAACGCCATCAATCATATCATCGATATAACACCAAGCCCTAATCTGAGTGCCATCTCCAAAGATCAGTATGTCATCTCCTCTGAGCGCTTTCCTAATGAATATCTGAATTGCACCTTCACCAATCTGACCTGGTCCGTAAATGTTGAATGGTCTAACTGTTACTGTAGGCAGTCCGCACTTTTTATGATATGCCTCTGTGAAATGCTCTCCTGTCAATTTGCTAACTGCATATGTCCATCGAGCTTCTCCAGCAACACCTGTAACCATATTGTCGCTTTCTTCAGACTTATAAGCATGATTTCCAAAAACTTCTGATGTGGAGAAATCAATAAATCTATCAATGCCACGTCTTTCGTGAAGTTTTGCAGCCACATCTAATACATTGTAGGTACCTAAAATATTGACCTTCATTGTCCTAACTGGGTCTTTGACAGTATTGTCAATTCCAGCTACTGCTGCAGCATGTACAATAATGTCTACATCTGTCATGGCAGTTTCGAGTGCCTCATAGTCTAAAATATCACCTTCAATTAAGGTTAGATTCTTATGACCGTAGTAATGCTTGCTTTGAAGCGAATTTCGTTCCAATTTATCAAACACGATAATTTCATTATCTTCTACAAGTCTTTCAATTAAGGTAGATCCGATAAAACCAGCTCCACCAGTTATGAATATTTTTTTATTATTAATCATTAATTTGCTCCATTATTATTATTTTTTAGTGACTTCTTTTTCTCAATGCATCATCATATTTTATTTGCATTGTCTCATCAACACCGTATATTTTAGTAAACTCAGTTATTATTGATGCAACGTCATCAAATAAATTATTTCCTAATAGATAATCGATATTCTTTACTAATTCTTCTTTTAATTTTTCAAATTCTGTATCATTATGTCTTTTTGTTGAATCAACATTGTCTAAATTAATTTTGTTGTTAATCCACGTTAACAACGACTTACTCCATTCTGGGAAAATTAAACATGCGTGATTTACAAGTTCTATCTTCTCACTCTCTGCACCATTAAATAAATTATATATAATCGCCAATAATTGTTCTTCACTATTTTTAAATTCATTCATTAATCTAGAATTTAAAAAATCAGCATTATACTTAAAACATAAGCCATTAATACCATTTTGAAAATACTTATCCATGTAAGTTAAATATTTTTCATCGCCAAATGAAGAAATCATTAGATATTTATACAAAATGCGCTTCAAATTTAAATAAGAGTAGATTTGCATTTCTTCAAAGATAATTAAATATTTTTCGATGTTATTCGCAAGATCATGATATTTTTCATCAGCTGCTGATAGCAATGTCATCATATCTGATTCGTTTATTTTACTAAATATACTTGAAAAGTCATATTTTTTTTCGATTCCCAAAACTAACGCTTCGTCACAAGAAATAGTTAAGAGATCATCAAAATCATTTCCATTACCATTATTATTTGTAATTTCTAAGATTGTCTCTGAATTAATTCTCATGCTAATAACTTTCCCTAACATTGAAGGTATGGAACCTAATTGGTACACGTTATTACCCTCGACTACTTCGCTTAATTTATATTTGCTAATGTTAGACCAAACCATTTCATCCAATCGAATCCACCGTTTTACTGGATATCTGTGATACAACTCTATTACATCTTCAAATTTCATCAGTCGAATACTAGCTTTAATGTAATTATTCAAACTATTAATAAAGAATTCAGTACTTTCATTTGTATTATTAATCATCCAGCTCGAATACACCTGTACATTATCCCACTCTTCTTTTTTGCAATAAGCTTGAGATAAATTGTACCTACATTCTTCTTCTGACTGAAGCGTATATAGTTGAACAGAAAAATTTTTACTTATTGCAAGATTTTTGATATTTGGAAGCATTTCTAAGTACTTTATCATTTGATTTATACCGTTATCCAAATCTTCAATCCCAAAATAAGCCATCCCCAAGAAATAATGCAAATCTATGTGGTCAGGCTCTAAGACAAGTCCTTCTTGAGCAATCTCTATCGCACGAGAATACTCTTTTTTTGCAATTAGCGTTTTACAATATGGACCCCATAAATATAAAGTTGATAAATTCTTTTGATTCTGCTTCAATATCAAATTATACGTCTTTTCATATTCAACCTTTGATAGATCAAGATCTTTGTACATATCATATGTTGTCGCCAACTGGAATCGATAATATATATTTTCTGGATCTTTCTCCAACTCATTTAAGAGAAGTGCAGATGTTCTTAAAAATTTTCTTTCCATTAAATCCATATCATCAGAAATATAACCATAGTGTATGATTTGACTATTCAGTTCTATTACATTTCCTGTAATAAAAGGTATGTTATGTACACTACCTTCATATCTCAATTCCCCATCATTTCTAAATAACCGAACAGTAGTTAAGGCTGATCCTGCTTCACCTTTTTTATTAGCGATATTTAAAAGCTTTAAAGCCGCTGCTACAAAATTTCTATCATTAGCTTTAACAAAAGAAATTAGAGCCTGAGGATCTATCAGCTCTTCATCAGCATCAATAATTAAAATCCAATTGCCTTTTGCGTAGCCAATACTTTTGTTCCTCATTTCTGAAAAATCATGATTCCATTCATGATGGTATATCTTATCTGTATATTTTTGAGCAATATTGACGGTTGAATCAGTTGAACCTGTGTCAATAATTATCAATTCACTTTGCAACTCAGCTTTTAATATTTCCAAGCTATCCAAACATCTTACTAAATTACTTTCTTCATTCTTTACCATCATACAAATACTTAATTGAATCATGTTATACTCTCCTTTGCTTCTTTTAAAATTCAAACAAAAATACTGAATTATAGTATATTTTCGTTTCAACTCTAAAAAATAGCCACCCTCGAAGGGAGGATGGCTATCAGTTCAAGCATTAACTATCTTAATAATTGTAGAACGCCTTGTGGCGCTTGGTTAGCTTGTGCAAGCATAGCTTGAGCAGCTTGAGTAAGGATGTTGTTCTTAGTGAATGTCATCATTTCTTTTGCCATATCAACGTCTCTTACACGAGATTCAGATGCTTGTAAGTTCTCAGCAGCTGTATCTAAGTTTTTAATTGTGTGCTCTAAACGGTTTTGCATAGCACCAAGTGAAGATCTTTGTGAAGATACTTTCTCAAGAGCGCCTTGAACAGTTTCAATCGCAACTTGTGCGCCAAACTTAGTAGAAATATCTACAGTGTCAACACCTATAGCAGAAGCTCTCATGTCGCCCATTGAGATAAATGCTGTTTGACCTGTATTCGCACCGATTTGACCCATAACCGCTCCGCCTAATGATGAAGAAGCTGCTTCAAATTTGCTGAATACGAAAGTAATTGAATCTCCTACTTTTAATTCATTCATCACTTTGCCAGTGATTGTAGCAGTTGCAGCACCACCAGTGATAACAGAAGCACTGAATGTCAATAATGAGTTACTTGTTACAGCAATACCAGTACTTGCTGTAGAACCATCGGCTGAAACAACCTGCCAATCGCCTGCAACAACAGCACTTGCACCTGAAGCAACACTGCTAGCTACTCTGATTACCATATAAGCGCCGTTAACAGCAGATGAAGTAGCAGCTGAAGCCGCAGTTCCATCTAAAGCAAGCGTTACAGGAGAGTTGTTGTTAGCTCTTACTGTACCGTCAATTTTTTCTGTAACGCCTTTAGCAGAACCTTCAAGAAGTTTCTTAGTATTGAACTCAGTTGTGTTACCAATTCTATCAAGCTCGCCTACTAATTGTTTAACTTCGTTTTGAAGTGCTTTTCTATCAGAGTCAGTGTTTGTATCATTGGCTGATTGAACAGAAAGTTCTCTCATTCTTTGAAGAATTGAGTGTGATTCATTAAGTGCACCCTCAGCTGTTTGGATCAATGAAATCGTATCTTGTGAGTTTCTAGAAGCTTGTCCTAAGCCTCTGATTTGTCCTCTCATTTTTTCAGAGATTGCCAAACCAGCAGCATCGTCGCCAGCTCTGTTGATTCTAAGACCAGAAGATAATTTTTCAATTGATTTTGCGCCAGACTCATTATTGATACCTAATTGTCTGTGTGTATTCATTGCCATTAAGTTGTTATTGATTCTCATAATACTTCCTCCTTGAAATTAATGATCCATTTTAGTTGTTGGCGTCCTTGCCTTTTGTAGTAGCAACTTTTCACCTCGGCCGCGGTGAAAACTGCCTTCATACATAATATCGGCAGGTATCACTTGAAGTTTAATCTTTTTCTTAATATTTTTTTTAATCTTCTAGATTTTTTTCAACATTTCTCTAGCTGTATAACGCGTATCTGGTAGTACTAGTTGAACAGCCTTCCTGTTCTCAGCATTAATGATAATTGGACTTCTTAAGTTAAAACTCATAGCGTCCACATGTCCACTAATCTTACAAATGGTGTAAACACCTGCCTGTTCTGGAGACGTAAGACCAATGCTGTCTGCAACTTCATTTGGAATTTCAAACTCATAGTCTGGTCTCATAAAGAAAGGAATGGTCACTACAAAGGCCAATGATTGATCTTCAACAGATTGAAGCCACATAAATGGTACTGGTTCTTCGGTGTCGTAGTTATTGAGTAATACAAACTCTTTTTTTTCTTCGAAACCTGGCAAACCTTCCTCAAAATGAATCACTTGACTGTCCTGAATGTCGATTTCTCCAAAATAAGTGGTATTCAAACGCATAATAGTCCTCCTTTTTAATGTTTTTGACTCCAATACTTTTATACCCTTTTCCATAAAAAAAAACACAAAAGACAAATAATCTTCTGTGTTTTTTTAGAAACTAACTATTTCATTTATCTTTCTTTTTTTCCATTAGTCTTTGTATGGATTTAACACCACTTGCAGACTCTCTATTCTCAAGTTTTATTTTATCGTACACTTCTTTACGATGAACTTGTACTTCCTTTGGAGCTATGATTCCCAATTTGACACTGCCGTTAAGGACTTCAAGCACTTTTATCTCTATATTGCCGTCAATCATCAGGGACTCTTCTTTTTTTCTAGAAAGAATCAGCATTTTAGACCTCCTGACGCTTAAAGAATTTGTATTTGTAAGGAAAATCTTCGTTGAGAATTAACTGAATCGCCTTTTTCTGACGCGTATTAATCAAAATAGGGGCTTTCAGATTTATAGTGCTTTCTTCGAGTTCCTCTTTGAGTACCACTAAGGTAAATACTGCAAGATCGTCAGTACTCTCAATGCCTAAATGCGCAATAACTTTGTCTGGAATTTCAAAGTCATAACTTTCGTGAAAGGCAAAGGGTATGGTCATCACAAAGGACAAACTCTCATCGTCAATGGATTGTAACCACTGAAAAGGCAACTCAGTTTCGGCAATATTAATCATGATAAAGTTTTTCATATCAGCAAATCCATACAAGCCCTCAGCAAATACAATCACATCCGAAGGTTCATATTCTACCACACCAAGGATTTCTGTCATAATGTTCATTCGTTGGCCCCCATTCAAGATATTTTCTTGCTATCCTCTCACGTCTAACGTAGAAGGTTCTGTTTTAAATTTTATCGAGTTGTACTGTTTTACAGATATGTTAACTTTGCCAGGCTCATAGTTCACTTCAGGTTTAAACAATCTTGGTGTTGAATTAATTCTGCCGGGTTGATAATCTGTATTGACTTTACCTCTGTTCAGAGTAATATTGGGTCTAGACATGGGCATGGTCACCATACCAAATTCTCTTTCAAACTGGTCATAGGCATTGAAAAAAGATTGTTCCGCGACCATGTTTGCCCCATTATGAAAATCGGTCAATGCATTACCTTGTTCAACTGTTTTCCCAATACTGGCATACATCTCCTGAACTGATCTACTTGCATTTTCCGCAGATAGCTCCGCACAAGTTTTTAAACCACTTTCAGAAAAACACTGACTTTGATCAATTTGAATTTTAGGCAACTCAGTTTGCATGTTTAAGTTGGCTTTTTCAGTTTCAATATCCAACTTAGGAAGTTCTGTATGCATTGTGATCTTAGAATTAATAGTTCGTATGTCCAATAATGTAGGTTGAGACGTCATCATAATACGCATATTTTCACCTGCTCTCTTACAAAAATTCTCTTACACTACTTTACCTCTATTATCTCAAATAATCTACCAAAGATGGCTGAATAATTCTTCCACCTACGCCAAGAGCTGCTTTATAAACGTTCTCAGCATTTTTCAAGTACATAATGACCTCAGACATGTCTGCATCCTGATTATCGCTGAGTAGTCTTGTAAATGTCACACTATTTTCAGCTATCTTAGCACTAATCAAATCTAGTCGGGTGCCTCTAGCTCCAACGTCTGCTCTCACGGCGAGTAAGTTATTCAAGTGTCCATCTATTTCACCAATCATTTGACTACAGGTTGCATTATCTCCTGTGGAAAGGGCAGTGATAAACTGATTCATTTCCACAATCAACTCAGACTGCGTTGCTCTAATGGGCTGTATTTGAAGCTGCGGTTTGTCCGTACTTCCTGGCACGTTAATAGTACTAAACATTGGCGTTCCTATAGCAGCTGTCAAATTCACATTCACCTTTCCAGTTCCAAAGGCTGAGTCTATAACTCCTTGAAGATCCGTGTCAAGGGCTGCCACAGTTGTCGTCGCTGCATTATTGGGTACTGTAATCGTTTTAGTGACACCGTTATAAGACATGACAAACTGCTTCCCTTTAAAGTCTGCCACATTGGTACTTGGCAAGTCACTGAGTGGCCCTAAGGAATTAATACTGGCTTGTGTTGCATTGATACCCGCAGTCGCTGTACCAGTGATGCCAGCTGCTGGCACAACTAAGGTTGGAAGAGCAATCGTTCCAGCGGTTCCAATAGTTCTATTTTTTATAATCAAATGGTTATTTTTGTCATAAAATACATCTGCCACCTCAGAAAGACTCACCGCACCAGCTTTTCCGTTTCGAACGGCATCTATCATCTTTTGAGGATCAATTTTGCTGGCGGGTGACCCCATAAGCGGACCAGTTTCTACGACGTAATTTGTACCATTCACATTAATCTGAAAATCTGAGGTGGAATAGTTTTGAGTCAGGTCCACATTCAAATCTAAAAAAGACTTTTCAGGAGCTATACCATTGGTGGACTTGGCATCTGGCATGAGTGTGGCATAAGTACTGCTGTCCAGAACATATCCAAAGATTTCAACCCCATGTGTTCCAACATTCATATACTCTTTTGCAGAAACTTCATAAACGCTAACCGGCTTATTATCTATATCGTTTTGGGTGATGGGAATGTTGTAAGTCCCGTCACTTTTCAAAAGAGCTTGATCTGTATGGTAAGAAGAAAACAGATAGCGACCTGCAAAGTTAAAATTTCCGCTTGAAATCAAGTTTTCTTTCAACTGAACAATTTCTTCTTTGATTTTGTTAGTATCACTCGGAGTATTTGTCCCATTAGCCGCTTGAACAGCTAACTCTCTAACCCTTTGGAGTACGCTTCCCATTTCAGAAATACAAGACTCGCTGGCATCTAACCATGCTTGGGCATCTCTGGTATTATTGCTAAATTGAGCCATGTCTGCTAAGTCGGTTTTAAATTTCATAATTTTTGCTGTTGCAACTGGATCATCCGATGCATGAATGACCCTTTTCCCTGTAGCCAGCTCATCTTGTCTTCGGCTCATGACATTTAGGTTTCTATTTAAATTAGAAAGCATATTGGAAATCATCATGCTGTTTGTTACTCTCATTGGTTTCACCTCAATTATTTCACATTAAGATATCAGTTGTTGTTAACGACCAACCAGTCCCATTTTATTGACAACAATATCAATCATTTCATCAAACGCCGTCAACATTCTAGCGTTTGCTGAATAAGCCTGTTGGAATCTAATCATGTCAGACATTTCTTCGTCTAAAGACACACCAGAATAAGAATCCTTTTCTACAACAACCTGCCCAATTAAAACGGTCTGATTTTTATATATACGAGTGGCTTCTTGTTTATCAACTGCTAAGTTAGCGACCAAAGACTTCACAAAGTCATCTGGACTCCCCCAGTCAAACAGTCTCACGTTAGATCGGCTGGCATTGACCTTTAGAGCATTTTTTCCGTTCCCTGGAATTGAATTCGAACTATCTGCTGCTGCTATTTTATTCAAATCTTTGTCAATGTCGCTTGAAATGGAAATCGTATCTGCTTTGA
Organism: uncultured Peptostreptococcaceae bacterium; assembly: GCA_964404895.1. Taxonomy (GTDB): domain Bacteria; phylum Bacillota; class Clostridia; order Peptostreptococcales; family Acidaminobacteraceae; genus JBGSUZ01. The sequence continues at coordinate 314,003 of CAYOLV010000003.1, forward strand.
GACGATCCGTTAAATAGTACTTCCCTTCAATCAATTTCACTGATTTTTTGTTGTAGTCCGCATTATTTTTCAATAGTTTATTGATATTATCCCGAATAATCGCGGCGTTTTGAGATTGAATTTCCTCTGTCATAGGATCTGCCGCTGTGATGCCTACCAAAACTGAAGCAGACACATCTAAAGCAGCTCCACTGTTTAACCCGTGATCTTTCATGTAGGTGTTATAGTCTGCCGTTGACATATCTGAAAAAGTAAAGAAGTTCACACCTGTTGTTGCTTTTAAACCGTAGCCCGTGCTGTGAATGCCATTGATTTCAGAAGCCAAAGTATCTACAAATTCGTTGAGCTTGTCTACATAATATGGAATCCCTTTATTGGAACCGTCGATGTTGTCTCGCATTTCAATAATGCCATTAATCATCCCTTCAGAAGTTCTAAAGTCGGCACCAGATTTCCATTTAATATCAAACAAGTCCGCCACATCGTCTTCATTCTTCTTAGTCTGACGAGGTATTGTTTCTAGTTGGTCATTATTAAAATGGTTCACCACTTCATGTCCATTGATGCTGACGTGGAATCTTTTTTCATCGTCTTCATAGTAGTCAATTTTTACTATTTTAGAGAGTTTGTCTATAATCAAATTTCTTTGATCTCGGATATCGTTGGAGAGACCCCCTGTCAACTCAGAATTATAAATCTGTTTGTTCAGAGCAGAAATTTGATTGGCGTAATTGTTGATATCTACAACCGCGACACTCATTTCAAAGTTCGTGTCTCTTTGAAGCTTTTTCATAGCTTGAGTCATGCCCTGAATACCTTCAGCAAGGGCAATACCTCTTTGTCTGACTAAAGCCCGCACGGTTAAATTTTCAGGTTCTTTATTGAGTTGTTGAAATGCAGCATAATAATTGTCCATTAATTTTGTAATGCTGGCATCTGTTGGCTCGTTTAATATACCCTCAATATTGGTTAAGATGTCATCATACACTTGATACTCTCCAAGAGTGGAATTTTCCCCTCTGAATGAGTAATCTAAAAATTCATTTCTTATTTGTTTAACAGCTTCTACGTCTACGCCGGTTCCCACCATGCCATAGGAACCTGGCAGTTCTTCTGGGTTAGTGGCATTGAAGTTAACCCGTTGTCTTGTATACCCTTCGGTATTGGCATTGGCAACGTTATGCGAAATCGTATGAAGTGCTCTCTGCTGGGCAAAGAGACCCATTTTGGAGATGTTTAAACCTGCAAATATAGAAGGCATTTTTCTTCCCCCTTATACTTTGGCATCGAAAATGCTGCTTTTAGATTTAGCCTTAGAATCTGTTGCATTGCCTGTGTATTGGCCATCTGCCTCTAAACTGCTCATTAATTCGATGTTCAAGTGGATGAGATCCAGCGATTGCTCCAACAATTTACCATTGAGTTCATTTTTATCTTTCAATACGAAAACCGCTTCCGACAACTCATTTTTGACTTGGCCTAATCGGTTCTTTGAACTTTCATCCAAATAAGGCAGTAAATCCGTTAAGGTATTAATATGTTCAGCTTGTAAAGCTCTGATCATGTCATCTAAAACCTTGCCCCTCATATTTTCTAACTTAATGAGGGAGGCTACTAAAGCTTGCTCTCGTTGAGTCATTTTTTCAAGTTCTTTGAGTTTTCCATCCACAATGACGCTTTGCTTTTCTTCTGCAATTTGAACAGCTTCCTGATAGACATCGCGTTCTTTGGATAAGATCAGATAAAGATCCTCTACCATTTTTTTCATTTTAAGGTCTCCTTAGCAACTATTGAGGATTAATGAGCTACTTTTCAACAAAAGGGACCCTTTCGAGTCCCTTCCTGCTGTTCTATTTGACGACCTGCAGCATTTTCTCCATAATTTGATCTGCTGTAGGTTTATATACGCCGTCTTGAATTTGTTGTTTAATTTCAGCCACTTTTGCTTCTCTGACTTCAGGAAGCTGTTTTACAGCTTTCATAGCTGCCTGCTGAATTCTAGCCTCTTGGCTGATTTCGATTTTATCGGTTTCAAACCCTGAATTTGCCTTTTTCTCCGTTTGTGTCGTGGTCTTTTGATAAGCTTTAACCACGCTTTGTACACTGACATTATTCAATATCTTCATAAAAACACCCCCTGACTTGCTTCTTTGTCTATTAACAATATCGGCAATTCGGGGGGTATGTTTAGTCTTAAATTCAATTTTTAATATTTTTTTCTTAAAGAACCTTATTTTTTGATGAACATGCCTCGACTATCTACCGCTTTAGATTTAGCTGCAGGTGCCGGAGCAGGTCTATCTTGTCCAGTGGCTTTTTTAAAGCCCTGAGCCATTTCATGAGCACATTTGTCACAGTATCTGCCAGAAGGAATGCTTTTGTGACAGCGCTCACAATCAAGGCCTACACCATCACCTTTAAGCTGCAGTTTTCCTTGTCTTAAAAATTTTAAAATTTTCTCTTCAGACACTTCCGTAGCTTCAGCTGTTTCTTGTACCGTTGCACTTGGGTTGTCATAAACGTATTCTCTTACAATTTTGAAAAGCTCGTCATCGTTTTCTACACAGTTGCTGCAAAATTTTTGATGCTCGTCTGCCGCAAACATTCTGCCGCATTTTGCACAATTCTTTAAAGTCATCCTTATTCCTCCTAAATTACCGCCGCAAATGTCAGCCAGTGTACACAACTGGGTTGAAAAGGTATTACCACTTGTGTGCATGCGCTGAGTGTGGCGCCAGTTGTTAAAATATCATCAATTATGAGCAACCGTTTGCCATAAAAAGCTTCACCATTGCAAACTTCAAAAGCATTTTCCAATTCTGTTAAGCGCTCCTGCTTTGTGAGACCTTTAAGCCTTCGAGTTTCTTTAACCCGCTCCAAGGTTCCTTCACTTATGTCTATACTCAAATTATCTGACAAAACTTGCGCCATGTAAAGAGCATGATCGAAACCTCTAACTTTTTTTCTATGTTTACTGCAGGGTACTGTAAGAACTACATCGTAAGTTATGTTCATTTCTCTGATCCGATGTGCCATCATATTTGCCATATATTTTCCGATTACTCGGCTCTCATTATATTTATAATCGTAAATCAACTGTTTGGCAACACCTTCATATCGGCATACGGCTATTGCTTTCCGATCTAGGGATTGCTCTGCAAAAGGAAAAGCTTCTAAACAATTTCTACACATCCCAAATTCTGATGGCAATATGTCTATTCCGCAAACAATGCAATTGGGATCTGTTCCAAATAAGAGATCTGCAAGTTTCACGTTACTGCTTCCCCCCTAAAAGGCGTATTCTGGTCTCTAAGGCCGAGTAGCGCATGCCGCCATCCGTATTGTCTATAAATTGTTTGATATATTTTTCCTGCCCTACCAATACCACCAATCGCTTGGCTCTGGTAATGGCGGTATACAATATATTTCTTGTCATGAGCATGGGCACACACCAAGTCACCGGCATAATGATGACTGGGAATTCGCTACCCTGACTTTTATGGACAGTGACCGCATAGGCGTGAACCAACTCATCCAGTTGACTGTACTCATAGCGAACGGTTTTATCATCGTCATAAAGAACATGAACTTGTCTCATACGGTCGTCAAGCTCAGAAATATAGCCAATATCTCCGTTAAAGACCCCTTCTCCCTCGCTGCCGTCATAGGTTTTCCATTTGGCAGTGTAATTGTTCTTGATTTGCATGACCTTGTCCCCAACTCTGAAAATACGGTCTCCGAAGAGTTTTTCTTTCACTTCTGCCCGCTGGGGATTTAAGGCTTCTTGCAGCACTTGATTCAATTTATGAGTTCCAATATTGGAATTTTTAACTGGGCTGAGGACTTGGATGTCTTTAATTGGATCCACACCGTAGTAGTCTGGCAGCCGTTTTAAGCATAAATTTCGAATAGCGCGGACAATTTCTTCCTGGGTTTTCCCCTGCAAAAAGAAAAAGTCTTTTTCCTTCTCGTTGAGTCCAGGCATTTCCCCTTGGTTGATTTTATGGGCGTTGAGGGCGATGGCACTGAGTTCATTCTGTCTGAAAATCTGATCTAGTCGAGTCACTATAGGCCCATCACTTTGAATCAAATCTCTCAGCACATTTCCCGGCCCAACCGATGGCAACTGATCAGCATCGCCTACTAATATAAGGCGGGTCTTCGGCATAATGGCGTTGGACAAGTGCATCATCAATACCATATCAATCATGGATACCTCATCCACGATGACCACATCCACTTCTAAGGGTTGATGTTCATTTTTATTGAAAGTCAGCACCGATTCTTCCTCGCTGAAATTGTATTCCAACAGTCGGTGAATGGTCTTCGCTTCTCTTTGGGTAGCCTCTGTCATACGCTTGGCGGCTCTTCCCGTTGGGGCTGCTAACACCAGTTTCAAACCTGCTTGCTCAAAAATATGAATTAAGCCATTAATAATGGTGGTTTTTCCCGTTCCCGGCCCCCCCGTAATGACTGCCATAGACTCATGGACAGAGGCTTCAATGGCTTTTCTCTGCATTGGGGCTAGTTGGATACCTCTGAGTTCTTCTATTTCGTTGATAGCTTCCCCAATATCAAAACAGATGGCAATGGGGTTTTCCTTCAATTTTTCTGTGACATATTTGGCAACTTTAGCTTCGGCATAATGGAGATACGGCAGGTATGCTACATCATCGCCATCAAAGTGATCCAGAACTACCGCCCCAGAAACTGCCATTTCATAAAGTTCTTTTTGAATCAGCTCTTCTTCAACTGCCAAAATTTCCAAGCTGGTTTTTATGAGGAGTTTGACAGGAGAATAGACGTGCCCTTTGTTGGAAAGCTGGGCTAAGGCGTACAAAATTCCGCAGGCAATTCTGTAGCCGCTTCTAGGGTCAACACCATTTCTTTTAGCGATGGCGTCTGCCATTTTAAAGCCAAAGCCCTCTATCAACGAGGCTAATTCATATGGATTTTCAGAGACCACTTGTTTCGCCGTGGGTCCTAATTTTTTATAAACTTTCACCGCCTGATTGGTGGTGAGGCCAAACTTCTGCAAAAAGATAATCACATCTCTAGCGCCTACTTGCTCGCTGAATGCTTCTACAATCTCTTCCAGTTTTTTCTCGCCAATTCCCTGAATTTCCAATAGTCTTCTGGGTGCCATTTGAATGACGTCAAAGGCATCCGTTCCAAAAGCATCTACAATCCGATCTGCCATAGCAGGACCAATCCCTTTGATAATTCCAGAAGCTAAGTAGTGCCGGATGTCATTTTCTTCTGTAGGCAAAATCACTTCCCAATGGGTGACTTCAAACTGTTCCCCATAGGTAGGGTGAGATTTGAACACCCCATGAAACTGGGCGGTCTCACCTTCTTGAAGGTAGGGCATATAACCTTTGATATATATGTACTCGTCTTCTGACTCTACAACGGCAATGACAAATCCATTTTCGTCGTTCTTGAAGACGATTTCTTCCACTTTTCCACGAATGGTTTCCATTTCCCACCGCCTAGCTCGTTTAATTGTTTATATTTTGAATAAATTAGTGTGACGTGTACTGTATGTTCCTATTATAGCATAAGGTTCTGATGAAATTTCTCCACATTTCTGATATGATAGTCATTAGGGTCATCTCATATAGAAGGGAGAGTTACGGAATGAAAAAACTCATCAGTTTAGATGAAGCGGTCAGCTATATCGAAGATGGAATGACCGTCATGATTGGCGGTTTCTTAGCCTGCGGTACACCTGAGCGCCTCATCGACAAGCTCGTTGAAAAAGGGGTCAAGGATTTAACATTAATTGCCAATGACACTTCTTTTGTCGATCGCGGCATCGGAAAACTCATTGTGAGCAAACAATTTAAAAAAGTTATTGTCTCTCACATCGGTACTAACAAAGAAACGGGCAGACAAATGACAGAAGGCGAAACAGAGGTCGTTTTAGTCCCACAAGGCACTCTTGCTGAGCAAGTAAGAGCAGCTGGCGTAGGTCTTGGCGGCGTTTTAACACCTACTGGTCTTGGTACAATTGTTCAAGAGGGCAAAGAGGTCATTACCATCGATGGCAGAGACTATTTGCTTGAAAAACCTTTAAAAGCTGATATTGCTTTGATTTACGGTTCGATCGTAGACAAAAAGGGAAATATTGAGTACAAGGGCACAACAAGAAACTTCAACCCACTTATGGCAATGGCTGCAGATCGTGTTATTGTTGAAGCGGAAGAAATCGTAGAGGTCGGCGCAATCGATCCTACCAACGTGGTGACACCAGGAATCTTCGTTCATCATATCGTAGGAGGTGCCTTCTAATGACTGTTCAAATGGATGCAAAAGAGATCATCGCTCGTCGTGTAGCTCAAGAGCTTAAAGACGGCGACTTAGTTAATTTAGGGATTGGTTTGCCAACTATGGTTGCCAACTACATTCCTGAAGGCGTAGACATTATGTTCCAATCTGAAAATGGTCTAATCGGCCTAGGTCCGGTTCCTACAGAAGATCAAATTGACATGCACCTTACAAATGCTGGTGGTCAGCCTGTGACCATTCTTCCAGGCGGCTGTTTCTTTGATTCGTCTGTGTCTTTCGGCATTATTCGTGGTGGTCACGTCAATGCTACCGTACTTGGCGCATTAGAGGTAGATCAGCACGGAAACCTTGCTAACTGGATGGTTCCAGGCAAAATGGTTCCAGGAATGGGCGGCGCGATGGATCTTGTCACTGGTGCCAAAAAAGTAATTATTTCTATGCAGCACACGGCAAAGGGCGAAAAGAAAATCATGAAACAGTGCACCTTGCCTCTCACAGCGGCTGGTCAAGTAAACTTGATCATTACGGAAATGGCTGTTATGGAAGTTACACCAGAAGGTCTTAAAGTTCTTGAGTTTGGCCCTGGGGTCACTAAAGAATCTTTGATTGAAAATACAGATGCAGAGTTGATCTTTGCCGCTGACGTGAAAGAAATGCGTTTATAGTTTCTTCTCCACATCCAATCTATCATTTTAAACAATTTAAACAACAAAAAAGGGAGATATTTTAACCAATCGATGCTACAATCGCTTTGATTAAAATATTTCCCTATTTTTTATACTTAGCTCTGTTCCATGATGAAATGTACAATTAGTCCAACTTTTTTAATAAACACTGACAAATTTGATCTCTTCTCTCACGATTGGCATTTTGAATTTTTTCCATATCCTTAGTTGCCAAGGCATTGACCAGTTCGTGGGAGACATAGACGATTTTTTTATAATCTTCTCTTTCATTATCTATCTGTTTTCTAAAACGGTCATAGCTCTTATCTAAATTTTTAAGCATGCCAAAAATCATTCTGTTTTCTCCAAGTCCCATAAGATAGTCTTGGAATTCCATATAACAATTGGCCACACCCTCCATGCTTTTTTGATCCATCAACATTTCTGCTTTGAATAAGTAATTGCGCAGCATGTCAATCTCGGCGTCGTTGATTTTTTCAACTACACTTGGCATAACAATAGTTTCCAGTGCTTCTCGCGCTTTGTACAAACTGATGACTTCTTGCTCATCCATACATCTGACCACTGAGCCTACATTGGGAACATGTTCAATTAAACCCTCGTCCTCAAGTCGCTTCAAGGCTTCTCTCACAGGAGTTCTGCTAATATTCATTTGATCAGCAAATCGTTTTTCTACAATTCGGCTGCCTGTTTGAATACGTCCCTCAACGATTGCTTTTTTCAGACCTTTGTAAACGACGTCTCGCAGACAAGTGGACTCTAGGGAAAAATCCACATAAGGCTCAAATAATTTCTTATAGTTATCCACTAAACACCTCCGCAAACATGGGTAAATTTATTGTGAATAATTTGTCCCACATATATACGACCACTATAACTTTTAATAGGTAAGATATCATAGTACATTAAATTCATATGTAAAATTATTCTTACTTTTTTAGTTTAATTTGGGTATTCCATTTGAGTTCGATACCTTCTGGCACAACAAATATATACTTTGTAACTGCCAAGTGTCTAATTTTTTCTACGTTAAAGCTGGTCACGCCTCCTCGCAGTTCGCAAAATGCAATCATCAAGTATTTGCCGCTTACCTTCATGAGCCCATAAGGGTGAACCACTTGTTCCGTCAGGCCTAAAGAGTCAGCGTCATATTCAATATATAGGCTGCGTTGATCTTTCAGCGCCCCTTGAATTTTGTCCAGCTTGATGCGCTCAAAACCGCCGCTAAAACCTAATCCGTCTTGATTGCTTAAGTAAGCTCTGTTTTTAACCGCTGCTAAAACACGTTGATTTTGGATGACTTTATCGATGGCTTGTATGGCTTCTTTTGTATGGGTAAATCCTTGGTTTTCTTTTAAGTACAGCTTCGTTTGAACCAAAGCCTCAATTTCGCATTGACTAAACGCTGTATAGATGTCTAAAACGCTTTTCTCCAAATAGTAGCCGCCATACCTGCCTTTTTTTGTTTCCACAAAGATATGCATTTGATCCATGTCTTGCTTATACTTTTGGATGGTTTTAATGCTTACCCCCAGTCGGTAGGCAAGTTCTTGACCACTGACACATTCTTCATTCTGCAAAATTCTAATCATTTTTATGATATTTTCAACTGTACTTGCCAATGGTTCTGCTCCTTTCCAAACTGTTATATCTTCATTGTAATACAAACTACTAAAAAAAGCCAATTAGAACAAGGTATAGGAGAAACACCTCACTGCCACTTAGCCTCTCGCTTCCTCTTAGATTCGCCTCGCAATTGAGGTAAATAAAAGCAGCCCCCGAAGGGGCTGCAAAAAGTGGAGGTCAGATTATTGACCGGTTATTGGTGTAACTGGTGTTGGTACAATTAATACATTGGAAATATCCAAGTCATCAATTGTCAATACTTTAAGTTCGTTGTCCCATTTATATTCCACTTTGAGCAACTTATTCAAGTCATTCAATGGGAAGTAAATGTTTTCTTGAATGGTAATCGGTTTTGTGGTTGCTTTTATAGGCATTCCATCGATTTCAATCAAATTCTGAAGTAAGAAAATCTCTACTAGGCTGCCTTCCATCTTGCTTACAAATTTCTTCTGGGTGCTTTCATACTTAAGCGTCACACCAAAGCTCTTTAATAATGTGGATTGTGACATGTAGGCTACACCATCTTTTACAGCAATCGGCAAATCACTTTTGAATAGTGGGTTGTCGGTAATAATCTTGTCTGCTGTAACCATTTGAAGGGTTGGGTTACTCTTCTTGATAATGGCCTCTATTCTATCAATGTAGCTTTCTTGCTTGTCGGTAACTTTGTCTAAGTTGACATCGTACTTATTCAAAAGTACTAAGAGCGCTTTCATTTCAAGCTTGTATTTCTCAATTTGCTTGTTGAATACAGTAATCTGATTTTCTAAATTCTTCTTATCTTTGCCTTTGGCTTTTTCAAGTCGCTTCTCAGCAACTTCCAATTGCTTTTTAACAGCTTCCAGTTTGTTTTGTAAAGCTTTATAAGCTTGGATGCCCTCCGTTGATCCTATTCCATTTCCAGGTAAAGTGACGGCAGACCCCGAAGTTGTAGTGACTAAGTTTAATGTGTTAGTTGGGTTCTCGTTATGTTTTTGTGCATATCCTGTTACGCTCATACCACATACAAGAATACCTGCCATTGCCAGTGAAATAAATTGACGTTTCATAATAAAATCCTCCTTTTTCCTAGTTCAGTTGAGACAATTGATAATGTGTCTTGCCTCTTAACTAAGTATTCGGGAGGATTTATACCCTTTTCGGGGGTTGACCTACTATTGTAATCTCTTTGTAATATTACAGGGTTTAAAAAATTACTTCTTCTCCAGTTTGATTTTTTCCTGAGTTAATCGTTCAATGCGTTTAATAATCTTTTTGATCTTATTTTCCTTTTGTTTATCTTTTCCATCTTCTTCCTGTAAGGTTTCCAATAAAACGGTCAGTTCTGCAATTTCTTTATCTATTTTTTGGATGCGCCCCTCTAGTCCTTCTTCTTTGGGTTTATCCTTAACCTCTTGTTTCGGGGACGTTTCCAATGTTGGAGTCGTTTCGATTACTTTTTCAATCGGTTTTTCTGTTTTTCTTTGTATTTCTCGTTTTTGTTGTTTTTTAGGTTTTTCTGTATTTTCGGGTTTTAGTGGCTTTTCCGTATTTTCAGGTTTTTCTTTAAACTGATTATCTTTAATCTGCCTATCCTTCTCATCTTTAAGCTGTTTGGCCTTTTCTTCTTTAATTTTCTTCCCAAGGGCTTTGATTTCAGCTTTGATCTGGTTTTTATCTTTCTTCACTTTGTCTTTAACATCAGAACTCTTTTCAATTTTTCGCCCTGCAATCTCAGCTTCTATAGGCGATAATGTATCTGCCTGACCTTTCTGCTCTTTTGCAATTTCTTCCGACACTGGTGCAACTGCCACCGTGGCGACTTGAACAGTTTTATGAAGGGTTTCCGAGGTTCTAACCACGCTGCTGACCATTTCTTTTTCTAAGTTTGGGTCTGTAAAACCTAATAAAACCCCACTGACGCCTTCTTCTTTCTCTTTAATAAAGCCTTGTTGATCCATCACCTTAAGGGTTTTTTCCAACCCTTCCGCTAGGGTGTTTCCGTATACCGATATCTGGTTTAACACCTTCGCCCCATCTTCATTAAAACTTTCCACCCCTATAACCCGGTGATAAACATTATAACTGAGTCCCAGAGAGGGATTCACATCCATATAGACATGCCCCGTTGGGTACGCCCATGAGCCAACTCCCGCAACTGCAATCATACAAATGCTGAATACAGCTTGCAAGATAGGTCTTTTTAGAGAAATACCCTTTCCTCTTAAATTAAAATCCTTCCATCTCTCTTTTAAAAGATTGTCTTCATTAATAGTAAAGGTAATTTCATCCCCTACAAAATGGGTTCCCATTTTCACGGCAGTCTTTATAAATTGTCCATCTGGGGTTAGTACGACTGCACATTCATTTTCAAGAGATAGGATCATGCCTGAAATCTTTTTTTTCATCGTACTCACCGCCTTTCTAAATAAGATTTAATCAACTCAAGGTCGCTGTCCATTAAAACCACCAACGCAATAATGTAGGGACGCCCTCTTTCCATACGTTTTCGATCTGTTTCACAATGTTTTAAAATTTCTGTCACGGGCAGTTTTCTATCTTTATAAAGTGCTGCTAGTAAGGTCGGTTGCCCCGTCAGCCACTTAGCAATATTTTTGTATTCTCCTCTGAGTCGTTCTTGTTTAGGCGACGACTCTGCTAGTTCTGCAAAACTCAGGTTAAAATGCTTCAACCGTTCATTATATAAAGCAATTTCCATTTGCAAATCCGTTCGTTTCACTTCATTTTCAAAGATTGCCATAGAAGCTTGGGTTTCATAGGGTCTATTGGTGTCCTCTTCATCTGAATAAGGTTCATCTAAGGAACGAGTCCCAAGGGGCATCTGTCGGAGTTGTTTGCGATATTCGTCCACCATCCGTCGTGTGATGATTAATTTGGCAAAGGAAAGAAACTTGCCCTTATCCACATCATATTTGGAAATCGCTTCGGCAAACGCCAACATAGCCACCGTCATTTCGTCTTCTAAACGAGTGCCGCTGGCTTTTTGATGATCCATCATACATTTCCGTATAAAGCCCTCATGTGCGGCAATCAACTTATTTGTCAACTCCGAATCACTCTGGGCTTTTAGGATTTTACTCTCTAGGCTTGAAAAAATCATTTGCCTTCTCCTAAATTTGGTATTCCCATTTTGGATTCTACTATACTATTCGAATCTTTACCCTTAAATAGTGGGGTCAGACTAGAAATATCTAAACAAGGTCGACCGGAGGTCAACCTTGTCGCTTTCACATGTAGTTCAAAACTCGGTTGACCTCCGGCCAACCTTGTCGCTTTCGCGACTTGAAATAGAATACAAAAGGACGCTGGAGTGAATAAATTCCCTCCAGCGTCCTTTGCATTCTATTTCGTTTTGATTTTTTCGAATGTTAAGCTTCAAAAGCTTCTTTTCTGAGAAGTTCAGCTTTATCTGTCTTTTCCCAAGGTACATTTAAATCAACTCTGCCCATGTGACCATAAGCAGCAAGTTGTCTGTAAAGCGGTCTTCTAAGACCAAGGTCTCTGATGATTGCAGCTGGTCTAAGATCAAAGTGCTTCGCAACCAATTCTTCGATTTTTTCTTCAGATACTTTGCTTGTACCAAATGTTTCAACAAGAACTGAAACCGGTTTAGCTACGCCGATTGCGTATGCAAGTTCGATTTCACATTTGTCCGCAAGACCTGCCGCTACAATGTTCTTCGCAACATATCTTGCTGCGTAAGCTGCTGAACGGTCTACTTTTGTTGGATCTTTTCCCGAGAAAGCGCCGCCGCCGTGTCTTGAGTACCCACCGTAAGTATCTACGATGATTTTTCTGCCAGTAAGACCTGAGTCACCTTGAGGTCCACCGATAACAAAACGACCTGTTGGGTTGATGAAGTATTTTGTGTTGGCATCTAATAATTCTGCAGGTACAACGTGGTTGACAACAAGTCTCTTAAGATCTGCTTCGATTTGCTCGTGGCTCACTTCAGGGCTGTGTTGTGTAGAAATAACGATTGTGTCTACACGAACAGGTTTGTCGCCATCGTACTCAACTGTAACTTGTGTCTTACCATCTGGTCTAAGGTAATCTACCATAGAATTTTTTCTAACTTCTGACAATCTGAATGCCAATTTATGAGCCAATGAAATTGGAAGTGGCATTAATTCTTCTGTTTCGTTACAAGCAAAACCAAACATCAAGCCTTGGTCGCCTGCGCCAGTTGCTTCAATATCGTCTTTCATTTGACCATCTCTGTGCTCGAGGGCTTCATCAACGCCCATTGCGATATCTGCTGACTGCTCATCGATTGCAACGAGTACCGCACAAGTATCTGCATCAAAACCATACTTCGCTCTTGTGTAACCGATTTCTCTAATAGTTTCTCTAACTGTTTTTTGGATGTCTACATAACAGTTTGTTGAGATTTCACCCATAACGAGGACAAGACCTGTTGTTACAGATGTTTCACAAGCAACTCTAGCCGTAGGGTCTTGAGTGATGATTGCGTCAAGTACCGCATCTGAGATTTGATCACATATTTTATCTGGATGTCCCTCTGTTACGCTTTCAGACGTAAATAATCTTTTTTTCATTTTAATATCCTCCTTTGACGAATAGTTTCAACGAACCTCTGTGGGGACAGAGTTCCTTCTACTTAGTTACACGCATTTTCACTGCGACGCCAGGAAAGCCTGTTTTGTTGCCAAAACTTTGCATAAAAAAAGCCCCTTCACGCGAAGAGGCTAAACTTTAAAAGTTCTTTTCCTCCTCATCTTCCAGATTGTCCCCGCCATGGAACATTCTGTAGGATTTAGCACCGTGTTATAACCGGTTGCTGGACTTCATTGGGCCTATTCCCTCCGTCGCTCTCAATAAGGTGATTTAATTGTGTCTAAAAGACAATGCTGATTATATCATTCTTGTTTTTTATTTGCAAGACCATTTTTTAAAAAAGATACTCTTTTGTAATGTTTTCTTAACGTCACTGTAAAAGGAATGCGCCTCTCAATGTATTATAATGAAACATGTAAAGAAGGTGATGCTATGACATTAAGAAAACACAATTCATTTGGGCAAAAATTTACGGGTCTTTTGTTAATTGCAACAATGCTAGCACCGATCCAATCATTTGCTGACTACCGAGTAATTTACCAAGATGTTGAAAAAACCGAACTCTCTTCAGGCGTTACATATGAACAACATCTAAAACTCACCACTGGAGGCTGGGTCAATTTAAACGTCATGCGGGTCGACCTCGAAAATCCTAACATCGACATTAAACCCTTATACCCAGAAACTGCCACTTCAAAGAGAGAAAAGCTCTCAAAACTCGCTTCTAAGGAAAAAAATTTAATAGGCGCCATCAACGCCGACTTCTACGAACCAAAACTCAACACCCCTTTTGGCTCTGTCATCGACAGTGGCAGAATGGTTATTTTAGGTTCTAGCAGCCCTAAGTACGCTTCATTGAACATTGATAAAACAAATTCTGCTTTTGTGGAATACCTCACAGGAACAGGCTTTGAGCTGTCTAATCCTAAAACTACTCTCAAAATCGATTTTAAAAACAAGCCCTACTACAACTATAGTTTCGCTAATATTTATGACCGAAACTGGGGCCCCAAGTCCATCGGCCGTATTGCAGGCAAGCGGGTTGTGGAAATGGTGATTGTAGACAATGCCGTCACACAAATTGTAGAGAATGGTGATCCTTTAGAAATTCCTATGAATGGCTATGTGGTCACTGGCATTGAAACTAAAGCTACTACAATATTCAATAATTTTGCAGTTGGCGATTATGTCTTTTTAGACAATCAGTCTTCATTGGCAAACTTAAACTTTTCTATAGGTGGCGGTTCTCAAATTGTAAAAGAAGGCAAAGCCCTTACGACCTATACCGTGGCAATCAATGGTCGGCAGCCTCGAACTGCTGTGGGCATTACTCAAAACCGAAAACAAATGATATTCCTAACCGTTGACGGTAGAACTAACAATTTCCGCGGTCTTGATATGAAAGAACTCTCTGCCTTAATGGTTGAACTCGGCGCTTACGAAGCCATTTGCATGGATGGCGGTGGTTCTACCGAAATGTTGGTCAAACAATTAGGTCAAACTTCTGCAGGGATTGTAAATACCCCTTCCGATGGTGGTGAGCGTTCTATTAAGAACGGTATCGGCATTATTTCCAAGTCCGAGTCCGGAACACTGGATCAGCTTATGATTAAGTCTGCTTCCGACAAAGTTCTAATCAACTCTTCGACGACACTGAATCTCATCGGCTTAGATGCCAATAGAAATACAGTCCAGTTAGACCCTGCACAAATCATCTGGTCGGTAACCGCTAACCATGGCACAGTGAAGAACAATCAACTGACCGCTACTAAAGTGGGAACCTTAACCGTAACCGCTACTTATGGCAACTTAAAAATGACGAAAGATTTCACCGCTTACAATGACATTGTAGATATTGACTTCCTTCCAAAGGTTGTTCAACTCAGAACCAACGGTACTTTGCAGACCAAACTCACGGGCAGCACCACTAGTGGCTATACTTTACCACTCAGCCCAACCAGTGTCATTTGGAGCGTTCCAAGCAATCTCTTTAAAATAGCTCCAGACGGCACTATTACGGCAAATGGAAAACCTGGCAAAGGGATATTAACCATCACCCTTGGCACTATCAAAAAACATATTCCCGTTATCGTCGGCGCAGACATAACGCCAGTAAACAGTTTTGAAACGGTCGAGAACGGTATACCCGCTAGCGGTACCACTACAACATACCCGCCAGAAGTAAAAAGCATGTACACTCATGTCAGCGGCAGTGTAGACGGCAGCAACGCTGTGCAGTTGGCATATGATTTCCCAGCCCTTGAGGCGACTCGAGCCGTCTACATCAACTTCGCCCCTGGGGAACTGGTTTTAAACACAGTTCCAGACAAACTGGGTCTAGACGTCTTCGGCACTCAAGGCAATAACCACTGGCTTCGAGGGAAAGTGACGGATTCAACAGGGGCAACCGCCCTCATCGATTTTGCAACTGCAGTCAACTGGACGGGTTGGAAAAACGTTGAAGCTACACTTCCAAAGACCTTAGTCGCACCAATTACGGTCAATCAAATTTACCTTGCTGAGACCGACCCTGTTAAAATAGACAGCGGCAGCATCTTGATTGACAATCTGACGGCTGTTGTTGAGAAAAAGAATGACATTGTCTTACCAAAGGACGTTAATAAGCTTCCAAAAATGGAAGATATGAAAATCAAGACCAAAGGTGGTACACAAGTTGCCATTTATGGTGAATTTAGCGGCACTGAAGCACTTGGCAATGTTGAAAACTACAAAGCTATCGCAACTGCTCTAAATAAGTACAAATATACTTACTTTGCAGGATCGGCAGACAAAACCATGACAGATTTGTTAAAGTCGGACATTCAAGCTTCAAAATATAACGAGACTATTATTGGACAAACCGTTATTGTCACCTTAAAGAGCAGCAATAACTCCTTTATTAAAGCAGACGCAACACAGCTCGAAAAATTAATGGCGCGTATTAAGAACTTCCGTTATAAAAACTTAGTTATTGTCACCAACCACACCATGAACTTCTCTGATCCTTTAGAGGAAGAGCTGTTCACCAATCAATTGGAAACTTTAAACCGCGCAGGCGTCAAAACTTACATCCTCTCTGGCGGCCAGAGCAATGGTTATAATATTCGCTTGACCAACAGCGCTACTGTCATTGATGTTCAGACACTTAATAAGTACAGCGGGTTTGATTTGAAAACAGGTTCAGCAATCCTCGCCATGAATATTACAGGCGACAAAGTGGAATTTGAAGTCAAGGCCCTTAACTTTATTGTTAAAAAACCCGCTAATGACAAAAGAGTCAAAGCACCGAGCAATATTAAGTTTAAGACCATACGCCCCGCTAGTATATCCAAATAATTACTTTCATTAAAAAGGACTGCCCTTAGATTTTATGGGATGCGCATTGCATCTCATATCTTCTAATTAGGCAGTCCCTTTTTATATGCTCATTTAATGTACTTGTTTAATGTACTTAACCAATACTCTAAGTCAATATTCTAACCACAATGGGAATAGTCACCACACTGAGCAAGGTGGAAATGTAAATCAACTTCGCCGCCAGTTGATAGTCGCTCCCATATTTGGAAGCAATAATCGCCGTATTGGCAGCCGCTGGCATAGCTGCAATTAAAACAGGAATATTGAGGAGCATCCCTTCCACACCGCAAAGTCTGAGCACCAACCAAACACTGGCAGGCTGAACAATCAACCTTATGAAACTGATGATAAAGACCTTCCATTCTCTCATAATAGTACGCATCTCTGTCTGAGCTAAGATAAAGCCAATAAACATCATGGAAAGTGGGGTTGTCGTGTCCCCGATCATTTTGAGGGTCGCCTCGATAGGTGCAGGCAATTCAATGGAGAAGGCAAAGAGGGTAAAACCAATGAGCACCGCCACCAATCCTGGGTTGAGAAAGCCTTTCCGCTTTTCCTTATGGTCGCTGTTTCGGTTCATGAGGTAAACCCCATAACTCCATACCAAAACTGAAAAACTCAGGTTATAAACAGCCGTATAGAATACGCCTTGAGCCCCAAAGACCACCTGTACCACAGGATAACCCATGTACCCTACATTAGAAAACAACAAAGTATATTCGAAAACGTCTCGTTCCTTCCCCTTAACTCGAATTAGCTTAGAAAATCCTTTTGCCGTGATGGAAAACCCTGCATAGACGACAAAACTCATCACGACGAAAATCCCGCTGGTTTTGAGCATTTCCATAGTAAAGGGCTGGTTCATAGAGACAATCAAGTAGGCAGGAAGTGCCACATTAATAACCAAGTTGCCAATTTCTTTATTGATAGCATCTGAGACGATGTTAAGCTTTCTAATGACATAGCCTACAATAATCAGTAAAAATAAAATAATGACTTGCTGAACGACCAAGATGTCACCTCCTAAGACTGAGTATCCTCAAGGTACTCATATAAGTTGCCGTACCCACTGGTTACAAAATCATAGAGTATCGACTGATCGGCAGTCATTTCGCCAATTTTAGCCAGCATGCTTTCAAAATGCTTGTTGAGAGCCATGTCGATATGGTCAAGATTTTCCAGTTCAAAGGTGGAGATTACCATCTGCTCTTCGTCGGTAATATAATAATTGGCGTAAACATCGCCACTTAAATAATAAACAGCTTGACTGACGTGCTGGTTATTTGTATTGAATTGGGTAAACAAATCCCCCGCCCCATGACCGTTAATCAACATTTCAGGGTAAGCTTCTTCAAAAAAGTCTTTGAAGGCTTCGTCAAGGATTTCATAAACTGCAATATGCTCCCGTTTTCGAAGCTGGAACGAGGCTTCGTAGGCTGAAATACTTAAAACAGTGATGAGCTTGATGCCTACAATTCGTCTGCCCTTTCCCGTGTCCGCAACTTCAAGTTGGAGATGAATCAATTTATAACGGTCATACTGATCTATTAGCGCCTCGCATCGATAGGTCTTTAGGTTCCTTACCCCTTCCACCACCTTGCTCTCTAATTCATGAATGGTGTTTTTAAGCAGGGTTCCAGGTGCTGCCACTTCCCGATACCAAGCGCTAGGCACAGCCACATCCGACAGGTACATAAACCCGCTTTCGTCGTGACCCGTCATACGCATAAGACCGTAGTTGAGGCGTTCTAAATCGGTTTCTACATAAGGTCCTACCAAATCGTAGAGTTCTAATGCCCCTTCGCCTTTCAATACTAAGGGTTGAATAATTTCCGGGAAATCCGGTAAAATATCATATTCAATATGGACGCTTTGAGGGTCTAGAAGATAGGCCTCGTAAATAAGATGTCGATACTGTTCATAGGAAATTTCTACAAAATTTCCGCCCAGACCCCCTGTGACTTTAAGAATCTCTTTTTGGATTTCTGGTTCAGAGGCGTCCACAAATAACTGATAGCCATCTATGCCATATTCCTCATAGTCTAAATGGAGGACTTGTGTCAACGCCTCCCCCCGCTCATTTTGAAAATGGGCAATGATGCCCACCACACCCATGAGTCTTGTGTTTGTTGCCACTGCACCTATAAATTTTAGCTTTGGCACGAAAGAAGAGCCGTTAAAAGCTCTTCCTTTTGCCGCCATTCCTAGACCACCTGTTTTGCCGCCTTGCAATAATTTAAAATTACGTTTATTCAAAACTATATTCTCCAACGCATCTTCTGTTGCGCTTATCCTACTAAGACTTTCTCTAATATTTTTTCTTTCAATATTGCCAGTTTTTCCATGGATTCATCTTCGCCATCGGTTTTGACACCTAAATAAACTTTGATTTTTGGTTCAGTCCCCGATGGGCGAATCGCAAACCAAGAACCCTTTTCAAGGAAGAATTTAAGTACGTCTGACTTTGGCAATCCCGTCTCGTCATTGGCATAGTCTACCATTTTTTCCACCGTCATGCCCGCAATTTCTTTAAGCTCTAAGTTTCTGACAAAAGCCATCATAGCTGCAATTTCTTCCATGCCCGTCTTGCCCTTTTTGCTGATCGAAATCAAATCTTCTTTATAATAGCCGTGAGCTTCATAGAGTTCCTCTAAACGGTCTAAAAGGCTCGTCCCATTAGATGAATAGTAAAGAATCATCTCCATAATCAATAAGGCTGCAATGACCCCATCCTTGTCTCGAACGTCTGTGCCTGTTAAATAGCCATAACTTTCCTCATAGCCAAAGAAGAAGTCCTTTGAACCATCTTCAAATTGTCGAATTTTGTCCCCAATAAATTTGAACCCCGTTAGCGTACTGATAATTTCTGCGCCCTTATCAGCTGCAATATCTGCTCCAAATCTTGAAGTTACAATGGTATCAATCACCACAGGGTGGGCAGGTATATCTTTGGTATGGCTAAAGAGGTAGTCGATGAGAAGAGCCCCGGTCTGGTTCCCCGTCAGTTTTACATAGCGGTCTTGATCATCTTTGACGAGGACCCCTACTCTATCACAGTCTGGATCTGTTGCAATGACTGCTAAGGCATCTTCTTTAAGGGCATATTCTACACCCAGTTCAAAGGCCTTTTCCTCTTCTGGGTTAGGATAGGAAACCGTTGGGAACTCACCATTTGGAATCATTTGTTCCAAGACTTCTACAAGTCCTGTATAACCTAACTCTTTAGCAATCAGGGTTACAGGTCTGCCTCCCGTTCCGTGTAGAGGTGTATAGACAATGGACTGGTTTTTCATCTTCTTAAAAATATCAGGGTTTCTGAGTTTGGCTTTGACACCTTTCATATAGGCCAAATCCACTGCGTAATCCACCAGTTCTAACAGACCCAGCGTTTCAGCTTCTTTTTTCGGCAAAGTTTTCACCAAGCTGACATCTGTTACTTTTTCAACTTCAGCAATAACTTGATCGGCATAAAAAGGCAGCAACTGGCTGCCATCGTCTCCATAAATCTTATAGCCGTTGTATTCTGGCGGGTTGTGACTGGCTGTAATGACAATTCCTGCGCTGGCCTTTAAAGTTCTCACTGCAAAGGACAACTCCGGGGTGGTGCGAATATCTTCAAACAAATAGGCTTTAATGCCGTTGCCCGCCATGACAAGCGCTGAGGCTTCCGCAAATTCTTTTGACTTTCTTCTAGAGTCGTGGGCAATGACGATTGCCTTTTGACCCGATGATTGTTGGTTGATATAGCTTGCAAATCCTTGGGATGCCATCTGAATAACATAATTATTCATCCGGTTGATTCCCGCTCCGATCACACCGCGCATACCCCCAGTGCCGAACTCTAAAGTTCTGTAGAAACGGTCTTCTATCTCTTTTGAATTTCCTGATAGGGCTTCTAACTCTTCCTTTGTTGCCTCGTCGATGAGGGGGTTGTTTAGCCAACTTTCATAAGCTTTCATATAGTCCATGGGACACCTCCAAATATTTGTCTATCTCAGAATGATTTGCATTTTTTAGCCGTTGCAATCGAATCAGCGACCTTCTTTCATTAAAGCGTCGAGAAGAGAATAGGCCAACTCATCGATCATATAATTTTGATAAACGGAAGTCTGCTTTACCAAATTTGGCAAATGACTTAGTTTTTGCTCATGAACCTGTCGCTCTGTCGGTTTGATTTCCAGCTCATAACAAACCCTTTGCATAAATTCATTGTCTTTGAATATGGCGTATCTGTCAATATCCAAGCCTGCTGCTACGTGTTCTAAAAGGGCAAGAACCGCATCTCTATATCCTGAATTTGGCGGTAATTTTAACAAGCTAAAGAATTTAGGCAAAATGGACTCAAAGAGCAATCTTTTGGGGTCTTTGTCTGGCAGTCCCATTTGTTTGGCAATAAAGGCGATGTCTTCATCTTTTAAACCTGACAGCCACTTGCAGTAATATGTATCGTCTAGAGTAGGTTTTATATAGTAACTTTGCCCAATCCATTTATTAAAGACTTTTAAAGTGTCATAATAACCCATTTGCAGATTTCGCCTTGAGGTCTCAGGCAGAAGTTCCAAGGTTCTTCCCAAGTTGCCAGAATGTTTGATTGCCGTCACTTTTACTTCATTTTTCTTATCTTGAATTTTTTGCTTAAATCCTAGCCCATTTAATTCGATGGTAATGATCTCATCAAATCCCTTAGCGGTCAATAAACTTATGGGCAGATTGTCGTAAAACCCTCCATCCACATAAAGCTTGCCGTCTATTCGTTCAATCTGAAAAACAGGCAAGTTCGCCGAGGCAATTAAATATTCAGCCATGTGCCCCACAGGGACATCTTCTTTATAAATCTGAGTGGGTTTTAAATCTGTTAAAGATACGGTCATAAATCCAAAAGTCTTTGAGGACTTTCGAATCACATCTTCCTTCAAATGGCTGCTAATCAGTTCTCTTAAAGGTCTAATGTCTAAACCTTTTTGCCCGGCCAATTTTCTAAGAGAGGCGATTACCCGTTGAAAATCCTTTCCTTCTAAATCCATTTTGATCATTTTTTCGATGAGATGGTCATCTCCTGCAATAATCCTTGAAGGAGACATATTATACCACATTTCATAAGCCACATCAAAATCGTCTTGCATAAAAAAGGCCCCGTTTAGAGCCCCAATAGAAGTCCCTGCTACGCCCTCAAACTCTATCCCCAGTTCTCTCAGCGCTTTCCATGCCCCTATCTGAAAGGCCCCTTTTGCGCCTCCGCCTTCTAATACAATGCCTAACATCAGCGTCACCTCCTTATGCTCACATCTTCAATGGAACCCGTTGATTGCCTCTGACTTATTTATGCCCACAAGTTGTCCTGCTGAACCCAACAAAAAAACACAGCCATGAGGGAAGGCCATAACCTACCTGCAAGGACTGTGTTCTCCGAAATATTATTTGTCAATCAGGGCAAACATTAAAGAACCTTTGCAAGCGACTTCGCCGTTTACAGTGGCAAGGGCACTTCCCTTACCAATTCCCCGTCTCATAGACTCAATGGTCACTTCAAGCTTCAATACGTCTCCAGGGACTACTTGGCGCTTAAAACGCACTTCATCAATCCCCGCGAAAACCGCTAATTTGCCAATGTTTGCTGGGTCACTCATTAGAGCTACTGCACCTACTTGTGCTAAGGCTTCTACAATCAAAACCCCCGGCATTAAGGGTTTCCCCGGGAAATGCCCCTGAAAGAAGGGTTCATTCATACTTACACATTTATAACCTTTAGCCGACTGAGCCGGCACTACGCTTTCAATTCGATCCACTAATAGGAAGGGATAACGATGAGGAATCAACGCCATGATTTCTTCAATTTTCAAACCTGTATCTTCATTCATTCTTAGCACCTCGTATTAATATTTGATGCTATTATATTACAGAAGACCACTTTTATCAAGTCAGGTTATTTTTTAACGTCTACAGTGGAGGTCGCAGGTTCTTCTGTAGCCGCTGTGTACTTTTTAAGTTGCTTGTACATAACGTCTGCAATCCCAATACCGCCGCCACCGGCAATTTTTTTAGACAGCTCTTCGTCCCGCATATCTTCAAAAATGCCTCGTCCATAGCTCTTTTCAACCAAAGCGTCTTCTCCCTCATCAAAACCAGAAGCCTCACGCATGGTTTTAAACATCATGTTGACAAAAATGGACTCGAACTCTTCACATACTTTTTTCAAACCTTCATCGTCGCTGCTATTTTGAGCTTTTTTCAAAGCTTTTTTAAAGCTTTCAGCTTCTTCCACACTTTTATTGATGTTGGAAGTTTGGGAACTGTTACTGACAGGCGTACTGATATTGCTGACTCCATTGATTGTACTCATGATTTCACCTCACTTCTATCGTTTCAGTTCTGATGCGAGTTGAAGTAATGAATCTGCTGTTTGAATGGTTTTAGAGTTAAGTTCGTAGGCTCTTTGTGCAGAAATCATTTGAATCATTTCATCTACAACTTGCACATTTGAACTTTCTAAAAATCCCTGCCAGAGTTCTCCGGCTTCGCCCTCTTCTGATTGAATGGGTTCGCCAGAGGCATTGCTTTTAGCATAGAGGTTGGTCCCTGCTGCTTCTAATCCTTGAGGATTGGTGAATCTGACTAATTTAAAGCTGCCGATCTCTTCGTATTCCTCTACACCCGTTCTTTTTACTAAAATTGTGCCATCTTTATTAATTGTCATTTTTTCTACGTTTTCACCCAGTACAATTTCGCCGTCTGTTCCCTGAACTTTGTAACCGTCTGTTGTGACCAACGTAGATATGCCATCGGTAACCGAAAGTTTAAAAGTGCCATCTTTTGTGTAGCGTTCCCTGTTCATGCCGTCGTTGACTACAAAGAATCCATCTCCGTTGAGTGCAACGTCTAAAGGATTTTCTGTTTGTTCCATAGAGCCTTTGGTGAAGGTTCTCGTAGTGGCAGAGGGCATTGTCCCGTGTCCCACTTCAGTCGGCACTGGTCTGCCTTCCCCGTCTTTGAAATCTGCTTGATTAATTTTTTCGTACATTAAATCCTTAAATTCTACACGCTGCTTTTTAAAACCTGTCGTACTGACATTGGCTAAATTGTTGCCTATGGTGTCTATTTTAAGCTGTAAGCCCTTCATTCCCGATGCCGCTGACCACATTGCTCTCATGGTGTTTCCCCCTTACTCAACCTATCCTAGTAATGTACACTATCTAACTGTTCCAACTTCATTGACCGCTCTGCTGAGGGTATCATCTATCGTTCTGACCAATTTTTGTCCGTTTTCATAATCTCTTTGAACACTGATCATTTTAATCATTTCATTGATGGCATTTACATTAGACTGCTCAATACTCCCTTGAACCACTTGTCCCTCGAAGCCTTTGATTTCCCCTGCAGGTGTTTCAGAAAAATCGTATAGGGCGCCCCCTACTTTTCTCAAATCCCCTTTGTTGCTAAAATTAACGACTTTGAGCTTATCTATAATATCGCCATTTTGAATAATTTCTCCAAACTCGTTGATGGAAACCGCGTCGTCTGCCAGTTTAATATTGCCCTTAAAACCTTGAATAAAGTAACCTTCTGCAGTGACGAGCTCTTTATTTTCATTGAGGGTCATGGAACCATTTCTTGTATATTTCGTTCCAAAAGGTGTGCTGACTTCAATAAATCCGTCGCCTCTAAGTGCAACGTCTAAGTTGCCGCCTGTCGGTACAAAGGTCCCTTGTGAAAAATCAGTGACTAATCTAGAAGCACGAACACCACTGCCCATTGTTCCTATAACATTTCCAGACGGATAGTAGACTAAGTTGTCCACTGTTTGTCCAGCCACCTGAACTTGTCCTTGAGGTGTAACTGTAAATTCTTGATCGCCAACAAAGATTTCACCTTTTTCCCCAATGACTCTGTCCCCTAAATTTTCGTCTCTGGATTTATCGCTGTTGACATAATAGGTACTTAAAAAGCCTTCCTTGTCTACGGAAAAACTAACCGCTTTGTCATAGCTCAATGTATCTCCAAATTTAGTTCTAAAATAACCTTCGTTCGTTTGCAAACGAAAATCTTTGCCATCATTTTCAACCGTTACTTCAGGATTTCCAGAATAAACCGTATCTGCAATGCCATTATATTTTGTAATGAGAATGTCGTTAAAAGATTCTTGTTGGAGCTCATCTCGCTTGAAGCCCGTAGAATCCACGTTAGCAACGTTATTACCCACAGTATCCAGCAACTTTTGATTGGCAAGCAACTGAGTTGCAGTTATATATAAACCTCTAATCATAGAAGGCACCTCTTTTCTTTAGTTATCTCTATATTTTATCGGACGACTTGCCCATTTACTTTAAGGAAATCATTAAAAAAAGCTCTCAGAGTCTGAGAGCTTTCGTTTTTCGATTCATTTTGAATAGTCGACTATCTTCTGCGGTTTCCAGGAGATGTTTTTTCGTAGATTTCAATGTGATCCAAAGACATGCCAGTGCCCTTCGCTACGCAAGAAACTGCATCTTCTGCGATGTAAGTCGGAATGCCTGTTCTTTTTTCAAGGAGACGATCAAGACCAAAGAGAAGTGAACCGCCACCTGTCATCACAATCCCACGGGAGCTGATATCTGATGCCAACTCAGGCGGTGTTTTTTCAAGGACAGCATGAACTGCGTCGCTGATGGCATTGACAGGTTCTTTCAGTGCGTCTAACATTTCTTCACTGCTGACCGTAATATTTTTTGGCAGACCCGTAATCAAGTCACGACCTCTGCAATCCATAGTAACCGGTTTTGGTCTAGGTGAAGCAGTACCGATGGTCATTTTAAGTTCTTCTGCTGTTCTTTCACCAATCAAAAGATTGTGGGCTTTTCTCATGTATTTAATGATTGCTTCGTCAAATTTATCGCCAGCTACCTTAATGGATTTGCTGACAACAATTCCCCCAAGAGAAATAACCGCAATATCTGCAGTACCGCCACCAATATCGATGACCATGTTGCCATCTGGTTTCGTAATGTCAAGACCTGCGCCTATTGCTGCTGCAATCGGTTCTTCGATCAAATAGGTTTTGCCGCCGCCTGCTTCTGTAGTTGCGTCAATAACCGCTCTTTTTTCTACTTCAGTTACGCCACTTGGAACACAGACAATAATTTTCGGCTTCACAAAACGTCTCTTGCCGCATGTTTTATCAATAAAGTGTCTGAGCATTTTTTCAGTAACTTCGTAGTCAGAAATAACCCCTTCTTTAAGCGGTCTGATGGCTACGATATTCCCAGGTGTTCTACCTAACATTTTTCTAGCTTCAGCACCTACAGACAATACTTGTCCAGTAGATTGATCGATTGCCACCACTGATGGCTCCTGCAATACGATCCCCTTGCCTTTTATATATACTAATACGCTTGCCGTACCTAAATCTATTCCGATTTCTTGTCCCAATCCAAACATGATTTTTCTCCTCTCGGCTTATTCTTCAATTCGTTCAATTTTTGCGCCTAAACCTTTAAGCTGTTGAATAATATCTGCATAGCCTCTTTCAATATGGTAAATGTTCCCTATTCTAGTTTGTCCCTCTGCTACAAGTCCTGCAAGAATTAATGCAGCTCCTGCGCGGAGATCCGTTGCATAAACGTCTGCACCTTTTAATGGAGCTCCTCCGTGCACGACTGCTGTATGCTTATCAATATGAATTTCAGCGCCCATTTTAGCAAACTCATCGACATGCATGAATCTGTTCTCAAAAACCGTTTCATTCAAATGTGATTTGCCATTAGCAACTGTCATCAAAGCCATAAATTGGGACTGTACATCTGTTGGGAAACCTGGGTAAGGCAGCGTTGTAATGTCTACAGCGTTGATTTTCCCTCTTCCAATAACTCTGAGCGTATCTTCTGTCTCCTCAACCTGAACACCACATTCTTTCAACTTTGCAGTGATTGGTTTTAAGTGACTAGGCACCACATTGTCAATAATTACGTCTCCATTGGTAATTGCTGCTGCCACCATGTAGGTCGCCGCTTCAATTCTGTCTGGAATAACGGCATGTCTAGTGCCTGTCAACCGCTTAACCCCGTGAATTCTGATGGTGTCGGTTCCAGCACCTTTAACATTTGCGCCCATTTTATTTAAAAAGTTAGCTAAATCAATGATTTCTGGTTCTTCTGCTGCATTTTCAATAGTAGTCAGGCCTTCAGCTAAAACTGCCGCCATCATAATATTTTCTGTAGCGCCAACGCTTGGAAAATCTAAATAAATAGAGGCGCCCACAAGCTGATCTGCTTTGAGTTCTACGTGATCGCCATCGATTTTAACATCTGCCCCAAGCGCAGCAAATCCTTTAAGGTGCAAGTCGATTGGTCTTGCGCCAATGGCACAGCCACCTGGCATTGGAATGCGGATTTTGCCACATCTGCCTAGTATGGGTCCTGCCGTAAAGAAAGATGCTCTCATTTCCGAAACAAAATGATCCGGTGCAATGGTATTGGTAATGACGGGTGTTGAAATTTCCATAACTCCATTTTTGATAGAGCTGACTTCTGCGCCATAGGCACGTAAGATGTCTGACATGACTTCCACGTCCCTGAGTTCAGGAACGTCATCTAATATACATTTATCTTCAGCTAATAATGCGGCTGCCATAATAGGCAAAACTGCATTTTTGGCACCATTGACTTTAACTCTGCCTTTTAAGGCTCCACTGGTTTCTACTAATATCCTAGCCAAGGTAAGGAATCCTCCTACGCAATACTTCATTCATCGGAAACAATCATCTTTATTTCCGGATTTTTATTATCAAAGAACTTGTCATTTTATTTTTAGATAAGACGGCAAAATTATACACTATCTCATACTTTATTTCAATCTATTTTATTATATATGATTTGAGTGCCAACTTCCATAGCAATAAAGGCATTTTCATCAGTTTTCTATAAATTTCATCTTTTCTTCACTCATTTTACATTTTTATCCTTTTAACAAAATAAAAAAGACACCCTGCTTTTACACAGAGTGTCTTTCTATTCATTTTATAATTCTTTTCCAGTCACACGCAGTCTATTAATTGCTTTCTTAAGCGCAATTTCAGCTCTCGCCAGATCTGTGTGTTTGTCTTTTTGTTCAAGGCGCGCTTTAGCTCTATCTACTGCAGCCATTGCACGTTCAGTATCTATATCTTCTGCCCACTCTGCCGCATCTGTGATTAAAGTCACTTTATGTTGCGTAACAGTCATGAATCCACCAGAACAAGCTGCTGATCTAAAGTCTTCACCCTGTTTGATTTTGATTTCACCGACTGCAAGAGGTGCAACCATGTTTTCATGGCCTTTGAGAATACCGATATCCCCTTGACTGGTTCTTGTAATTAACATTTCTACCTGACCGTCGAAGAAATAGCGTTCAGGTGTAACGATTTCTAGTGCGAATGTCGCAGCCATCTTTTCACCTCCGTGAAATAGCCGGTGGCTACTTCATAGTTTTCGCCTTTTCTACAGCTTCATCGATTGTACCTACCAAGAGGAATGCTTGCTCAGGAAGATTGTCGTGAAGACCGTCAAGAATTTCTCTGAATCCTCTTACCGTTTCACTAATAGGGACATATTTACCGTCCATACCAGTGAACTGCTCTGCAACGTTAAATGGTTGAGAAAGGAATCTTTGAACTCTTCTTGCACGAGCAACAACTAATTTATCTTCGTCTGAAAGCTCATCCATACCTAGGATTGCGATGATATCTTGAAGTTCTTTATATCTTTGAAGAATTTCCTGTACACGTCTAGCAACGTCGTAATGTTCTTGTCCAACAACTTCAGGTGTCAAGATTCTTGAAACAGAGTCAAGTGGGTCAACCGCAGGGTAGATCCCAAGTTCTGAAATTTTTCTTGATAAAACTGTAGTTGCATCAAGATGGGAGAACGTGGTTGCTGGAGCCGGGTCAGTAAGGTCATCCGCAGGTACATATACTGCTTGTACAGACGTAATAGAACCTTTTTTAGTGGATGTAATTCGCTCTTGTAATGCACCCATGTCGGTTGCAAGTGTCGGTTGGTAACCAACTGCAGACGGCATACGGCCAAGAAGAGCGGATACTTCTGAACCTGCTTGTGTGAAACGGAAGATATTATCGATGAAGAGAAGAACGTCTTTACCTTCTGTATCACGGAAATATTCTGCCATTGTAAGGCCAGTAAGACCTACACGCATACGGGCCCCAGGCGGTTCATTCATTTGTCCGAAAACAAGCGTTGTCTTATCGATAACACCCGATTCAATCATTTCATGGTAAAGGTCATTTCCTTCACGCGTTCTTTCACCTACGCCAGCAAATACGGATAAACCACCGTGTTCTGTAGCAATATTGTTGATGAGCTCTTGAATAAGAACGGTTTTACCTACACCGGCACCACCAAAGAGACCGATTTTACCACCTTTTGCATAAGGGGCAATCAGGTCAACAACTTTGATCCCTGTTTCAAGGATTTCTGTTGCTGTTTCTTGCTCTTCAAAAAGAGGGGCTTCTCTATGGATTGGAAGGTAAGTTTCTGAAACAAGAGGCTCTTTTTCATCGATAGCTTCCCCGAGTACGTTGATTAAACGTCCAAGTGTTGGTTTACCAACTGGGACTGAAATCGGTGCGCCTGTTGCAACAGCTTCTACACCTCTAATTAAACCGTCAGTAGAAGACATGGAAACACATCTTACTGTGTTATTCCCAATGTGCTGAGCTACTTCAACAGTGATTTTGATACCGTTGTACTCGATTTTGATGGCGTCGTAAATTTTCGGTAGGTGATCGGCTTCGAAACGAATATCGAGAACCGGACCAATGATGGATACGACTTTACCAATCATATGTTCCATATCGAGTTCACATCCTTTCTCACAAAATTTAATTGACTATTTGAGGGCTTCCGCGCCTCCAACAATTTCTGTAATCTCTTGGGTAATTGCTGCCTGACGAGCTCGGTTGCTAAACAGGACAAGATCCTGAATCATCTCATTGGCATTGTCCGATGCACTTTCCATAGCCAAACGTCTCGCAGCCTGTTCAGACGCTGAAGATTCAACGAGAGCGCCGTAAAGAACGCTTTCAATGTATTTGGGAATGACATAGCCCAGAACCGCTTCCGGAGAAGGCTCATAATTCGTATACCCACTGCGTTTGGTTTCAATGCTCATAGCACCGTCACTCACCACTGGGAGGAGTTGAATCATTTTCGCCTCTTGGGAAATCGTGCTGTTCATTTGGGTGTAAACCAACTTGATTTCATCCACTTTTTCATTGGCAAACCACTTGAGAGAAGTTCTCGCAATTTCTTGCGCATGAGCATATTGAGGGCTTTCTGAGATATGAGTCATTTCTTTCATGACCTCATAGCCATTTTTGGAAAAGAAATCTCGGGATCTGCGACCAATGGTAAACAGAACCGCTTTTGACTTATCATTAACATCTTCAGTGACCATTTTGATTGCATTGTTGTTATAACCGCCGCAAAGTCCACGATCCCCTGTAATGACAATGTACAAAGTCTTTTTAACTTCTCTTTTTGTTAAATACTCATGTTTTAAATTTTTCTCATTGCGAAGCATGTCCTGAATAGTGCTGTAAACCGTATTAAAATAAGGTTTTGTGCGCTCTAAACGGTCTTTGGATCGCTTGAGTTTTGCAGTGGACACAAGTTCCATGGCTTTGGTAATCTTCATCGTACTATTAACAGATTTAATTTTTCGCTTGATATCGAGCGTTCCCATTCCTGCCATTTTCAAGGTCCTCCTAACCGATTTTCTTTAGATACAATCGCATTCCCTAAGCAAAAGGATCTATACGATGCTCTTTTGATCCACGCTCATATTGAACTGCGCTTTAAATGCGGCAATGGCACCTTCAAGCTTCTTGACCGTATCTTCAGACAAATCTTTGGATTCTCTAATAGCAGCACCGATTTCAGCATGCTGATCTCTTAAATATGTGAGGAATTCTGCTTCAAATTGCTTGATGAACTTCACTGGGATGTCCATCATGTGCTTGTTGACAACGGTATAGATTACCATAACTTGTTCTTCAACAGGCATTGTGTTGTTTTGACCTTGCTTTAAGATTTCCATCAATCTGACACCATGGTCGAGAGTTGATTTTGTTTCTTTATCCAGTTCAGATCCAAACTGCGCAAAAGCAGCAAGTTCTCTATACTGAGCCAATTCTAACTTAATTTTCGAAGCAACTTTTTTCATCGCTTTGATTTGTGCATCGCCGCCTACACGTGATACAGAAATACCCGCATTTACCGCTGGTCTTTGACCAGAGAAGAAGAGCTCGGATTCAAGATAGATTTGACCATCTGTGATCGAAATAACGTTTGTCGGAATATAAGCGGAAACGTCCCCTGCTTGAGTTTCAATGATAGGAAGGGCTGTAATTGAACCTCCACCTAATTTATCGCTGAGTTTACAAGCTCTCTCAAGTAATCTTGAGTGAATATAGAATACATCCCCAGGGTAAGCTTCACGACCTGGCGGTCTTCTAAGGAGAAGTGACATGGCACGGTAAGCCACGGCGTGTTTGGATAAATCATCATAGATGATCAAAACGTCCTTGCCTGCGAACATGAATTCTTCTGCCATAGCTACGCCCGCATAAGGTGCAATATATTGAAGCGGAGCAGGATCAGAAGCAGTTGCTGCAACTACGATTGAATATTTCATTGCATCGTTTTCTTCAAGATTTTTAACCAACTGAGCAACAGTCGATTTCTTTTGGCCGATGGCAACGTAAATACAAATTACATTTTCTTTCTTTTGGTTGATGATTGTATCGATTGCAATCGTCGTTTTACCTGTTTGACGGTCGCCGATAATCAATTCACGTTGACCTCTTCCGATTGGAATCATTGAGTCAATCGCTTTGATTCCCGTTTGAAGAGGTTGGTGAACTGATTTTCTCGAAATAACCCCTGGTGCATTACTTTCAATCGGTCTGAATGTGTCTGTTTTTATAGGACCTTTGCCGTCGATGGCTTGTCCTAATGAATTGACTACACGACCGAGCAAAGCTTCGCCGGTTGGAACTTCAACGATTCTCTTTGTTCTTTTAGCTGTGTCGCCTTCTTTGATGTTCGTGTCCGAGCCGAATAAAACGGTACCAACACTTTCTTCTTCAAGGTTGAGTACCATACCGAATACGTCCCCAGGGAATTCTACCAACTCGCCAGCCATACACTTTTCGAGTCCGTGAATTCTGGCGATGCCATCGCCTACCTGAATAACAGTACCAGTGTCTTCGACTTGAAGCTTAGATTCATATTGTTTAATTTGCGCTTTTATGACGGCGCTAATTTCTTCAGGTCTAAGATTCATGATCCTTATCACTCCTAATTATTTACTAGACAATCAACTGGAATAAGTCGTCTTTCATGTCATTGAGTTTTTTCTTCAATGAACTATCAATAACTTTGTCGCCAAGATTAACGACCATACCGCCAATAATGCTCGGGTCGATTTTCTGGCTGAGTACAACTTGTTTCCCAGTAGATGTGGAGAGTTTGTTTTCAAGTTTTTTGATTTGGTCATCGCTAAGCGTGCAAGTCACATGTACGATCCCCTTGAGGATGCCTTTAAACTCTTCAACCATGTGTTCAAACTCACTGCCAACTTCTAATACATAAAAACCTCTGTTTTTATCTAGGAGAAGTTTGAGGAAATTAAGAACTTCAGGCATCAACTTGCCTAAAAAAACATGGTCTAACAAAGCTTTTCTTTCATCAAGAGAAATGTTAGGTGTCTTGTAGAGTTCTAAAAACTCAGGATTTTCATTGAAAATCTGACACACAGCTTGCATATCATTGTTGACTTCATCAAGTTGTTTCATTTCCTGCGCTACTTCAAACAGCGCTTCTGCGTATACCTTAGACACTAATTCTGCCATCTTGTATCGCCTACCTCGTCAATGAACTTTTCTGCCATTAGTCGGTGTTTGTCATCAGACAAATCTTCTTCAATAATTTTCGAAGCCGCTAATATAGCAAGTGATGAAATCTCATCTTTGATATGGTGCATCGCTCTTGCTTTTTCTCTTTCGATATCTTTTTCAGCGTTATGCTTAAATTCATCGGCACGTTCTTCAGCAGCTTTAAGAATATCATTAGCTCGGTTTTCTGCTTTAACAGTAGCCTTTCTAACAATCTCTTTGCCTTCTGATTCAACGTTCTTAACTTTGTTTTGATAGTTACTCAATAATTCTTCAGCTTCCTGATTTTTCTTCTCTGCTGTATCAAGGCTATGTTTAATGTCAGCCTCACGTTTTGCCATAAATTCCGTTACCGGCTTAAAGAGAAAACGACGGAGAAACATATACAAAATGAAGGTATTGACTAGCTGGAATAACATAGACCAACCAGGTTCGATCAGACCGAACTTCAAGCCTTCGGAAGCCAATGCATAGAAAGTCATTCAAATGCCTCCTTCCATTGATAGGGTTTGCTTAAAGTTCTAATTAACCGAGCATGCCCACAAATGGATTTGCGAACAAAAGAATAAGAGCAACAACCAAGCCGTAGATACCAGTTGACTCTGCAACCGCACAACCTAAAAGCATTGTTTTGATGATATCGCCTTGTGCTTCAGGTTGTCTTCCAACCGCTTCCGCACCTTTACCAGCTGCAAAACCTTGACCGATACCAGGTCCAACACCTGCGATCATTGCAAGACCTGCGCCTACTGCAGAACCTGTTAATACCATTGCTTTAGCCATAAGCATATCCATTTTAAAATCCTCCTCAATAAATATGAATAATAATAGAATCTGATAAATCTTTAGTCAATAGCATTAGATACAAATACCATCGTTAACATCGAGAAAATGAACGATTGAATAATACCTGCAAATACGTCGAAATAAATATGCAGGAACGCTGGTATACCCACTTGCAAGAATGGAATTGGGACATTTAGCAGTGCTTCGGTTGCAAATCCCAGAGCGCCGTAGAGCAATCCCATCATAATCATACCACCGGCAATATTACCGAATAGACGGAAAGACATGGAAATTGGAAGTGCCACTTCACCAATGATATTGAGCGGTGCCATAAGGAAAAATGGTTGTAAAAACCCTTTTAAATAGTTGCCAATTCCCTTGTTGTACATAGACAAACCCTGAATCATGAAGAATGTGACCAATGCCAGTCCCAGTGTGGTGTTAAGATCCGCCGTTGGTGGTCTGAGACCCACTAATCCAGAAAGGTTGGAGAATGCAATCAAAATTATTAGCGTTCCAATATAAGGCGCAAAATTTTTATTCTTCTCACCCATTGTGGATATTGTCAAATTAGTGATGCCGCCTACTAAAGCTTCAACAATAATTTGTTTTTTACTAGGCACCAATTGCAGATTCCTTGTGCCTATAATGGTAAGTACCATGATGACCGCCATGAGAAACCAAGTCGTCGTAACCGTTTGGCTCAGTTGAATCCCAAAGGGCAGCTCCATGACAATATACGGTCCGTACCCTCCCAAAGTTATTCCTCCTTTCTTTTAAGATTTTGTTTTGTGTTTTTCTTGTCACTTAATTGAAGTACATACAAAATACCCTTAACTGCGAAAATCCCCATAGCCGTTGCAAATACATTTAAATATGGCATTTTTGTAGATATTAAAAGCACAATGGCTATAATGGCGTAACGAATAGCATATTGAGATCCCACATAAATTTGCGCCTTTGACGGTGGCATAAAAGTTGCTTTTACAACTGTATTCGCCAACTGCATAAACATGAGCACACTGATGGCGCTGCCTAAAATCAGTCCAAGCACAAAGGGAACAGCATCTCCTCTAAGTCCAATAAACAGTGCAACTGAGGCAATTCCAATAATAATAGCCGTGTATTTAATAACTGAAAGTTGTAACCCCTTTACTTCTTCCATAATTCTATTTCCTCTTTCCCTTGTTTTTTTCTATATAATGAATAGAAAATCGATACAATTCATAAAACGATGACGCAACCCCTAGCAATAAACAAATGATAAAAGGCCACATGTTTCCGCCCATTTTATCGCTCAAATACTTACCAATATAAACACCGCCAAAAATGGGCGTTATCATCATGATACCGATTTGAGAAATATATATTAAATTATTATACATTCCGGTATTCTTTTTACCCATTGTATATGCCTCATAATTATTATTTTTCACTCATTAACCATACCACATTTAGGACGGTTTGTGCAGACAAAGGCGGTGACTATGCGGTTTTCGAGATAATTTCATGAATTTTCACTAAATAAATAATTTTTATGTATACTTTTGCATACATGCACACAAAATTGTTACGATTATGTAATATCAGCTCGTCACAAGATTAACAAATTCAAAAACTCACAAAAATACTCAAGGGCTCTTTGTAATAAAGATACAAAAAAACCCTCGTATTTTAAACGAGGGCTTTCAAATTATTGTCAGTTTAGGCTGAATGTCAGCTAACTTTCAATTTTATTTATCGAAATATGACTTAATGATTTCGGTAATTCTCTTGGAAGTTTTCCCATCTCCGTAAGGATTAACCGCATTTGCCATTTTGTCATAAGCCCCGTTGTCGCTGAGCAGCTCAGCTGTCATGTCATAAATTGTGTTTTCCTCTATCCCTGCCAATAGCACGGTTCCGGCTTCTACCGCTTCAGGCCTTTCGGTCTCTTTGCGTAGTACCAAAACAGGTTTCCCAAGAGCTGGTGCCTCTTCTTGGATCCCACCTGAATCTGTCAGAATAATATCTGCCTTCGCCATTAAGTTGGCAAAAGGTTCATATTCTAGAGGTTCAATCAAATGTATGCGCTGTTTGCCGCCCAAATACTCTTGGGCCAATTCCCGAACTTTTGGATTCTTGTGCATCGGGAAGATCAATTCCACATCTTCAAAGTCATCTACGATTCTACTCACCGCGGAGAAAATGCTCCTCATGGGTTCGCCTAGATTTTCCCTTCGATGAGCTGTTAATAAAATCACTCTTCTATTTTCATAGTCGATTCGGTTAAGACTTTCATCTTCAAAGACATACTCCTCTTTGATTACCTGAATCAGTGCATCAATAACCGTATTTCCCACTTGATAAATGCTTTTTTCGTCAATTCCTTCACGAAGTAAGTTGTTCACATTGCTCACTGTTGGGGAGAAATGTAAATTTGCCATTCTTCCTGTCAAACTTCTGTTCAATTCTTCAGGGAAGGGGGAGTATAAATCATAACTTCTGAGGCCTGCTTCTACATGACCCACTTTAGTGTGGTTGTAAAATGACGCTAAGGAAGCCGCAAATGTGGTCGTCGTATCTCCGTGAACCAAAACAATGTCTGGCCTTACTTCATGAATAACACCTTCAAGTCCTTTCAAGATCCTGCAAGTGATGTCGCTGAGTGTTTGTCCGTGCTGCATGATATCCAAATCGTAATCTGGCTTGATTTGGAACAAATCCAGGACTTGATCTAACATTTCTCTGTGCTGTGCTGTGACACAGACAATGGATTCTATGGCATCATCGGCTTCAAGGGCTTTGACAACAGGAGCCATTTTTATAGCTTCTGGTCGCGTTCCAAAGACCGACATGACTTTGATTTGCTTCATTTGGGGTCCTCCTGCTCTTTATGATCGACTTCTGTATGTTCAACTTCTTTCGTCTCGTCTGTTTTTTCAATAGTGCGGTTTATCGGGATTAAAATCAGCATGGCTGCTGAGAAAATCGTTATGGTCATGACAAAGAAATTGCCTTGAATCAATAATATTGCACTGACTCCGAAGAGAGCACTGATGAGGTACATCATCATCACGGCAGTCTTTTGGTCGAAGCCCAGTTTTAAAAATCGATGGTGCAAGTGCCCTTTATCCGCTTCCATAATGGGTCTTTTATTGACCATCCTTCTTAAAATGGCAAAGGAAGTATCAAAGATTGGCACGCCCAGTGCCATGATCGGCGCTGCAAAGACGATAAAGGTCGCCCCTTTAATTGAGCCGTCTATGGAGGTTGCCGCTAGAATAAAGCCTAAAAACAGAGAGCCCGTGTCTCCCATAAAAATCTTGGCTGGGTTTAAATTATAGGGCAAGAAGCCTGCACAAGCCCCCACAATAGCCAAGGTAACCAGCGCCGTCTCCGTTCTGCCGTTAATGATGGCAACGTAAGCAAGGGAACCTGCCGCAATGGTGGATATCC
Source organism: uncultured Peptostreptococcaceae bacterium (assembly GCA_964404895.1). Classification (GTDB taxonomy): domain Bacteria; phylum Bacillota; class Clostridia; order Peptostreptococcales; family Acidaminobacteraceae; genus JBGSUZ01. The sequence goes on from CAYOLV010000003.1 coordinate 350,687, forward strand.
CCGCTGCTAACCCGTCCAATCCATCAATCAAATTGACCGTATTGGTAATGCCTACAATCCAAAAGATAGTCATTGGAAGACTCATAAAGCCCATATCAATCATTTCAGAAGGTCGAATGTAGTTGGTTAAAAAATCGATTCGGATTCCGCTGTAAAAGAGAATTGCTGCCGCTAATATTTGGGCTGCCAACTTCACTTTTGCAGAAATCGGTTTTAAATCGTCTATGACCCCCGCCGCAATAATGACCAGAGAGCCCAGAACAAGACCCATTTCCTTTACGCCGGACATACTGTTCAAACTCAGATAGGTGACCATAAAAGCCACATAAATGGCTAGTCCGCCTAGTCTTGGAATTGGTGTCTTATGAACGCGCCGATTGTCCTTAGGTACGTCAATGGCACCAATTCGATGAGCCAACTTGATGACCAACGGTGTCATCGAGTAACTGATGGCCGCCGCAATGACGATCGGTAATATAATACTATACAAGGCATGCACCCCTATTCTTATGTTTAATAATTGCAATTGCCTGAAATTCCCACGAGGCGCAGGAAGTCAAGCTACATATTGATTTTACCATGTATGACGCAATTATCAATACACGAATAAGAATTGTAAACTTTTAGTAGCCAGCTATATAAAGGAACTTATATGTTTAGTAGCCTAATTGTTCCACTAAAGAATCATCATTTTCAATCCACTGACTCACTCTAATTTCACGGTATTGGTCTTCAGGATCTCTTACGAAAACCCTCTCAATACCTGCATTAATAATGAGTCTCTTACACATGGCGCAAGAATTGGCTTCCTTGACCAGTTCTCTGGTATCAAATTCTTCGCCGACCAAATAGAGGTCTGCTCCAATCATATCTCGTCTAGAAGCTGAAATAATAGCATTGGCCTCAGCATGGACCGATCGGCAAATTTCATAACGTTCCCCTCTTGGTACATTTCTGCGGCTCCGTTCACAGAAGCCTAAATCCATGCAGTTTTCTCTGCCTCTCGGCGCTCCGGTGTAACCCGTCGCAATGATCTCGTCGTTTTTTACAATGATGGCTCCAAAATTTCTACGAATACAGGTGCCTCGTTTCAGAACGGTTTGTGCTATATCTAAATAGTAGTTAATCTTATCTCTTCTCACTTGAATGCATCTCCTCGGCAGATTTATTTAGATTCATTTTATCAAAAGAATAGATAAAAGCAAAAAAAAGAACCAAGTCTCCTTGATTCTTTTGATTTATTATTTTGTACCGAACAATCTATCCCCTGCATCTCCAAGACCTGGAATGATATAGGCATGATCGTTGAGTTTTTCGTCGATAGAAGCCACGTAGATGTCTACGTCCGGGTGTTCCGCGTGGATAGCTTCAATCCCTTCTGGGCAAGAAATAATCGCACAGAACTTAATATTTTTAGCGCCTCTCTCTTTTAAGAAACGAATCGCCGCTTTAGCAGAACCACCTGTAGCAAGCATTGGATCAAGAACTAAAAGTTCTCTTTCTTCAACGTCTGAAGGTAATTTGCAGTAGTATTCAACCGGTTCAAGGGTTTCAGGATCTCTGTAAAGACCTACGTGTCCTACTTTTGCCGCAGGAAGGAGTTCCAAGAAGCCGTCTACCATACCAAGACCCGCTCTGAGAATTGGTACTAAGCCCAATTTTCTGCCTGCAAGGACTTTTGATTTTGTTTTACAGATTGGCGTTTCAACTTCCACTTCTTCAAGAGGCAATCCTCTTGTCACTTCATATGCCATCAACATGGACACTTCTCTAATCAATGCTCTAAATTCTTTCGAACCCGTATTTTTGTCCCTAATCAAGGTCAACTTGTGTTGGATCAACGGGTGGTTCATCTCGTAAACTCTTCTCATGGAAAGTCTCCTCTCGAACGACTACTTAAAGTTTTTGTCTTCAGTTGCTTTAATCAAATCTACTCTATTGGCGTGTCTGCCACCTTCAAAAGAGGTATTGAGCCAAGTTTCAACGATTTTAAGCGCAAGGCCTTTGCCGACGACTCTCTCCCCTAAACTGAGGATGTTGGCGTCGTTATGAGCTCTTGTCATTTCAGCGCTAAAGGTATCTGAGCAGACAACCGCTCTGGCGCCTTTAACTTTATTGGCAGCAAGGGCAATGCCTTGACCAGTTCCACAGACGATGATGCCTTTTTCAAACATACCGCTGACCACTGCTTCAGCAACCGCCACCCCGTATTTAGGATAGTCGCAGGACTCATTTGTGTGTGTCCCGAAATCTTCTACTTCGTGTCCTTGACCTTTTAAATAGGCAAGTACTTCTTTCTTTAGTTCGAGACCACCGTGGTCACAACCAACTGCAATTTTCATCACGACACCTCCATAACCAATATTTAAACCTTAAACATTATACATAAAAGACCCTTAGGAATCAAGGTGAATTATTTTGTGTCCCGCAGCTTTGATTAATCGGTTCATAATGGCTTTACCAATGCCCTTTTCTTCAAAAGCCACTGCAAACACTACATCCACCTCAAGTCGATCAAAATCTCTCAGGGTTTTGAAAAGTAAATTGGCCCCTTCTTCAGGGTGGCTCAGCGAACCGATGGATAAGACTGCAGCCCCTTCAAAGTCCATACCGATTTCATCTACTGTCATTACACCTGGTCTTTTACCCTCTTTAATGGCTTCCTGAACTCTTTTTTTAATTTCTGTTTTAACTTGCTCAACTTCACCTGAAAAAACGGTCACATCTGCTTCTGGTGAGTAATGGGTATATTTCATGCCCGGAGATCTTGGCTGTTCATCTTTTGAGAGCTGCTTATTGAGTTTTTCATCGTACCGGCCACAGCCAACAACAGCTTGAATAGCTTCAAGGGTCACACCGCCCGGTCTTAAGACGACAGGTTCATCTCCCGTTAAGTCTACCACCGTGGACTCAAGGCCTATCGCCGCATCTTCGCCATAGACAATTACAGCTACCCGCCCATTTAAGTCGGCCACAACATCTTCCCCACAAGTGGGACTGGGCTTGCCAGACAAATTAGCGCTAGGTGCCGCCACAGGGCACTTTGCCATTTCAATGAGCTTTCTTGCAACAGGATGGCTAGGCATACGCACAGCTACCGTCTGAAGTCCAACTGTGACTGCATCCGGTACAGCGTCTGACTTAGGCAAAATCAGAGTCAGTGCTCCTGGCCAAAAGGCTTCAATCAACTTCTCGGCATGAGGGGTCACTTGAGTAACCAAAGGTTCAAGTTCACTTCGCTCAACGATATGAACAATTAGAGGATTGTCCGAAGGTCTTCCCTTGGCCTTAAAAATTTTTGCCACCGCTAAAGGATCAAGGGCATTGGCGCCGATGCCGTAAACCGTCTCCGTTGGAAATGCAACAGTTTCTCCCTCTTGAAGAGCTTTTGCCGCAGGAAGGAGTTTTTCTTCGAGCACTTCCGACTCCAGTCCTTTAATATGAATGATTGTCGTCCAAAGTTGCTCACTTTGCCATTTTTGAAGCATCTCTGCAGTCTCCTGAATAGAAGTAATCTCATGGCTGATATCATAAGTCACGTGCCTAGAAGCGTGTTTATATTTAGGGTCGTAATATTCTAACATTAAAATCTCAGCGACTTCTTCCAGTTCACCTTTTCTCAAGATTTCTTGAAGATAGTCAACGCGATCATGTCCCATCATTTTTCTGAACCCGTTGAGAATATCTATCATTTCAACGACGTAGGACTGATCTACGCAATATTCTTTAATCAAAACTTGCTTTCTAAACTCAATAGATGCGGTCAAGTCAATATGTCTGCCCCTCTTCATAGCTTCGAAGAAAGGTTCTGGTAAAGTATTTCTGCCAAGACGCTTGCTCTCCGCCTCTAAAAATACGGGCTGACCTTGGGCACTTAGAAGTTTTTCTAGGAGAAGGTGTTCAAATTCTCTCTGATTAGGCTGTTCAGGAAGACCAATGCGTCCGAGCATGGACCCTCTGTGTTCACTAATGCCTTCAATATCAATAATATGACTTCCGCGGCTTTCCAGTTCTTTCAATACTTCCGTCTTCCCAATACCAGTCATGCCGTGCAGCACTACCATTTGAGCTGTTTCGCAAGCTTTTTGGGTTTCTTCAATAATCACCTGTCGGTAAGCTTTGTAGCCCCCTTCAAGTCTGCCCAGTTCATGTCCTAAATTGCTTAGAAGATTTTTAAGAGTCTGGCTTCGCATGCCACCTCTGGCGCAAAACATGACCATGGGTTTGCCTTCAGCTTCAACTTTTAAAAATGTCTCATATATTTCTGGGAGTCTTGCTGCTACAAATTTCATTGCAGCGCGTTTGGCTTCCCCCTGACCTTTTTGCTTATAAATCGTACCGACGGTCTCGTAGGCTTCATCTAAAAATAACGGGATATTCACTGCTCCTGGTATTGTGCCTGTTCGAAACTCTCGGGGCGACCGTATATCGATCCACTGGATGTTCTTCATGTCGAGCTTATATTGAATTGTCACCATGCTACCCCCTCTATTTTCATTGTTCTTTACTCATTCTTAAAAAACTCAAAAGAAACCCCTTCAAATGATTTCGAAGGGGTTGACTGAGCCTATTCTTCCATTGATTTAAGTGCTTCTGCCTGATAATACGTGATGACAGCATCTAGCATTTCATCGATTTCGCCATCCATAAATGCATCTATTTTGTAGACAGTCATGCCGATTCTATGATCTGTAATTCTTCCCTGTGGGAAGTTATACGTTCTAATTTTGGCACTGCGATCCCCTGATCCAACTTGGCTTCTGCGATCTTCTGCAATCCCTGCATTTCTCTCATCCAGTTCTTTTTCATAAAGTCTGGCTTTCAAGACTTGGAGGGCTTTTTCCTTATTGGATAACTGAGATTTACCGTCCTGACAGGAAACCACCATGCCTGTAGGCATATGAGTGACACGAACAGCTGAGTCTGTTGTATTAACCGACTGACCGCCGTTGCCCGAAGAACGGAATACGTCTACTCGAATGTCGTTCATGTTTAAGTTGACTTCAACATCTTCTGCTTCCGGAAGTACAGCAACTGTTGCTGTAGAAGTATGGATACGACCCGAAGATTCTGTTGCTGGTACACGTTGAACCCTGTGAACGCCAGACTCAAATTTAAGCACAGAGTAAACCCCTTGCCCTTTGATCATGACAGAAGCTTCTTTGATGCCGCCAACCCCAGTATCTGAAGTGTTCATCATTTCGATTTTCCATCTTCTGCGTTCTGCGTAACGTGTGTATAATCTGAGGAGTTCCGCCGCAAACAGACCTGCTTCATCGCCGCCTGCTCCAGCTCGAATTTCCAAAATAACGTTTTTATCATCGTTAGGGTCTTTTGGCAATAATAATTTTTTTAACTCAACTGCCAATTCATCTACACGTGTTTCCAATTCTGGAAGCTCCATTTTAGCAAGTTCTCGGAGGTCTTCATCACTGCTTTGTTCAAGAATTTCCTTCATTTCAGCAATAGATGCTTTAGATTGCTTGTATTCTTTATACGCTTCAACAATCGGCGTCAATTCCGAATGCTCTTTCATTAATTTTTGCCAGAGTTTTTGATCATTAATAACTTCAGGGTCAGCTACTTTTTGAGCTAAGTCCAAATAGCGACCTTCTATAAATTCAAGTTTATCAAACATATTTACACCTCATTCACTTTTTATGAGCGCCTACAATTCGCTTAATACCTTGTAAGTCCCGATAGCATTGTATGTCTTCATATGCGCCATCGTCAAGGAAAAGTTGCACTACTGCATCCGCTTGGTCATGACCTACTTCAAACAGCATCCATGCTCCTGCCTTCATTTTACCTTTTGCTATGCTGACTAATTTTCTATAATAATCCAGTCCATCTTCGCCGCCGTCCAGAGCTGTTCGAGGCTCATGGCATCTTACTTCGACTTGGAGGTCTTCAATGTCTTGACTTGGAATATAGGGTGGATTGGAGACAATTAAGTCTTGACTGTCTTCTGACAAATCTTCCAAATAGTCAAACATATCCCCATGAACCGCTGAAAAATTCTTTCTAGAATCTCCGTCTAATAAACGATCCGCATTGCGAACGGTCATTACCAGTGCCCCTGCAGACAAGTCCACACAAGTCACTTTTGACCTTGGCAAATGATGGGCAATACTCACGCCTATAGCACCGCTTCCTGAACCCAGATCTGAAACCACAAGAGGAAGGGCATCTGCTTTATAATGTTCTATAATCAGTTCTACCAGACATTCTGTATCGCTTCTGGGAATCAATACCGCAGGTGTCACTTCAAATTCAAGACCCATAAATTCCTGAGTCCCTATAATATATTGAAGAGGTTCACCACTTAAGCGTCTGCCAATGGCTTCTAAAAGGCGAGTCTCAGCCTCTTTTTCTAAAGTGTTGCCACCATTCATAATCAAATAGAGTCTATTTTCATTTAATATCCATTCTAACAGCCACTGGGTTTCCAGTTGAGGAATAGGCGTAATGCCCTCCAACGCTTGGCTGCCATAGGAAAGTGCTTCCTGAATTAACATCGCTAGCTCATTCCTTCTAATTCAATCACTTTATTAAGAGCGGCAAGTGCCACTTCAATTTCTTTGTCATCGGGTTCTCTTGTGGTTAATTTTTGCATCATAAGACCAGGGTAGCTGATGATATTCACTGCCATATTATCATTCTTCCCTGCCCATTTGATGATTTCGTAAGCAATACCCGCAATGAGTGGTAAGAACAAGAGTTTCAGACCAATCCGCATCCAAATGTTCGTCCAACTGATAAAGCTGAATATGACAATGCTTACCGCAAGGACAATAATGAGGAAACTGGTTCCGCAGCGTGGGTGCAAAGTTGTAAATTTCTTGACATTTTCCACCGTCAGCTCTTGACCACTTTCTAAGCAATGAATCGCTTTATGTTCTGCGCCGTGGTATTCAAATACGCGCCGAATGTCTTTCATAAAGGAAATCACAAAGATATAGGCGATGAAGAGGGTAATTTTCATAATCCCTTCCGCAACGGTTAATATCCATCGGCTGTCTGTCACAGATTTCAAGAAATTCGTGATTAAACTTGGAAGTGCGCCGAAGAGGAAAAAGGCCATAAATAGGGCCATGACCATAGATACGGCCACCAAAACAGTCTCTGCCTTATCTCCTAATTTTTCAGTCGCCCATTTTTCAAACTTACTCATTTCATAACTGTCGTCTACTTCGGCGTAAACCTCTGCCGACCAAGCCAAGGCTTTTGTTCCCACCACCATTGAGGAGATGAGCCCAAAGACACCTCTAAGGAGAGGTAGTTTATATAAGGGTGCAAATTTTGATTGTTTTAACTGTTCAACTTTTACGTCAATGCCACCTTCTTGATTTCTCACGGCGATGGCAACCGTTTTTTTACCGCGCATCATGACCCCTTCGATAAGGGCTTGACCGCCTATTGCTGAGTATTTTTTGGACATCTATTCACCTCTTTGGCTATTGTCCTTCAATTTGAAATAGCACTTTGGACACAGAGATTGATACTCAACTTGGTGTTCACCGTCGATAGCCACCTGTTCACCTTCGAACACGTACCTGTCATTGATTTTTCTACCGTTGAGCAACGCTTTTTTTCCGCAAGTACAAATCGTTTTTAGTTCTTCAAGACAATGGGCTAATAAAAGTAGTCTTTCACTGCCCTCGAATCCATTCATTTGGAAATCGGTTCTAAGACCGTAGCAGATTACCGGGACGCTTTCCCTGACTGCAAATTCAAACATTTGGTCGATGTGTTCCCTTTGGAAAAATTGAACTTCATCCACAAGAACGCAGTCAATTTTTCCTACTCTGGATCTATGGTCAACGATGGCTTTATAAACGCTTTCATCTTTTCCAAGCCACAGGTCTGCTTCTCTTGCAACACCCAGCCTTGAAACGACTAAATTGCCACCTTTTGTATCTGTCTTCGGCTTAATGATTGCTACGCGCATTCCCCGCTCTTCGTAGTTGTATGCGACTTGAAGAAGGTTTGTGGATTTTCCGCAATTCATTGCGCCATATCTGAAATAGAGTTTGCTCATGAGAGTCCCCCATAGGTTTAATCTAACTTGTTGCTGCTTATTAATAATAACATATATTTTAGGGTTCAAAAAACAAAATGGATGTCGTCGAATGGTTTAAAACCTTTTAAACCTTTTTATAAAACTCGGTTGACCTGCGGTCCACCTTGTCGCTGGCGCGACATTGCAATCCATTTGAAATGCTCTGTGCTGGTCGATGAATCGCCCCTTCCATAGTATTTCAAACGTATTGAGTTTTACTAATTTCGAATAATAAAATAGGTTAGAGAAATAAATCTCTAACCTTTCAATTTCATAGATGTCAATTTTATAAGCCAAACTTTTGTTTGAACTTATCAGCTCTACCGCCACGGTCAACTTGTTTTTGTGTACCAGTGTAGAATGGATGGCACTCTGAACAAATCTCGATTTTGATTTCATCTTTAGTTGATTTAGTTTCAAAATGGTTTCCGCAAGCACATTTAACTTCTATAGTCTTGTAGTTAGGATGGATTCCAGATTTCATGCAGTTCACCTCTTTCATTTAAAAAATATCACTTTTATAATAATATACATTACCAATACGAATGTCAAGCTATTAGATTATAACACAGGACAGAATCAGAATCAATCCCATTTCTTCACCAGTTCAATAAATTCTTCATTATCTTTAGTGTTGTTCATATGATCAATGAGGAGTTCTGCTGCATCATCCCCTTGACCCATGGTTCTTCTGATTTTCCAAACGGCTTCAAGTTCTGATTCGCTGAGGAGTTTTTCTTCTCTTCGGGTTCCAGATTTTCTCACGTCCATGGCTGGGAAGATTCTTCTCTCTGCTAATCTGCGGCTGAGGGTCAATTCCATGTTGCCAGTTCCTTTAAACTCTTCATAGATGACTTCGTCCATTTTAGAACCCGTCTCAATGAGGGCTGTGGCAATGATGGTCAAACTCCCACCCTCTTCCACTTTTCTAGCTGCACCAAAGAATCTCTTTGGCTTGTGAAGGGCTGCAGGGTCAAACCCGCCGCTAAGGGTTCTGCCGCTTGAAGGCATTACCAAGTTGTAGGCACGTGCCAATCGGGTAATACTGTCTAAGAGTATAACCACATCTTTTTTCATTTCAACCATATTTTTAGCTCTGAGGATGGCGTATTCTGCTTTTTCAATATGACTTGCCGGCGGCTCGTCAAAAGTCGAACTGATTACTTCTGCTTTAATAGAACGCTTCATCTCGGTCACTTCTTCAGGACGTTCGTCGATGAGCAACACAATAACATCCACCTCTGGATAATTAGCATTGAGCGCCTTTGCTATTTTTTGAAGCAACATGGTCTTCCCAGCCTTTGGCGGTGCAACGATAAGTCCCCGTTGACCTTTGCCAATTGGAGAGAATAAGTCGATCAGCCTCAAGGTTACGTCTGGATAAGCCTTTTCTAAGACAAATCTGTCCGATGGGAAGGTTGGGGTCAAATCTTCAAAGACCGGTCTTTTGAACCCAGAAATTGGCGTCATGCTGTTGACTTGATTGACGTAGCGCAACCTTCTATTTCGGTCGTTGGGTCCTGGAAGCATGGTAGTTCCTTGTACAAGGTCTCCAGTTCTCAGTCCAAAACGAATTATTTGTTTTTGCGAAACGTAAATATCCGTCTCATTTTTTATACGAATAAAGCCGAAGCCTTTATCTTCTAATATATCAATGACTCCAGTAACTTCCTCACCTAAGCCATCAGACTCATTTTCCAGAATTTCCAGAGTTCCTTCATCTGGCAGAGGTTCTTCTGATAAATCTTGAAGTTCTAGGTCATAGATTTTGTCTCGATCGTTAAAATTATCAGGTTCTTCAAGTGTATCTGCTCTACTCGAATCCTCTTCGTCTGACATATCCTGATCTTCATCGACTTCCTCAGACCCGTCAAATTCTTCTGGTGGCGCATACTCATGATGAATAGCAGGGGAATAGCCACCGTTCATGATAATGTCAATGAGTTCATCTTTTTTATATTTGGATATATAGGGCACATCCAAGGCCTTCGCTAGCTCTCTGAGCTCGTTGACCGTCTTTTTCTTCAGTAATTTTGCGTCCAAAAACGCCACCTCCACCTTCTATCGGCTTCTGCCGTGAGGCATTAAACCTATGGCCTATCCTATCTGTATTTCATATGCTGGTCAGAGTATTCTATCCTATTCAATTATGATTTTCAAGTCTTCTTGATAATGATTATAGCTTCGTTACAGCGAGAATATTAAAATTCCTTTAAACAAATCATTCCCTCTGCGTCAAAGCCTAAAAACATGGTATATTGTATAGGTAAAGTGAGGTGATCTCTGTGAAAAAATGGCTGCTTCCATTAGCAATTTTACTCGTCCTAATCTTTTGGGGCGTGACTCATAAAGAAAAAGATTCGACTGCAGCATCTAATCCAACAACTTCTGTCGTCCAATACAGCGGCGACTTAAAAATACAGCACAACAACAGTGAAATTAGTTTTTCCAGGGAGCCTCAAGTTTTTGGGAATGAAGTCTATGTGCCTATCAGCGAACTGGCAAACTCCCTTGGTCTTTATGTGAAGCTGGAAAGTGACCGTTTCGTTGTCCTTTATCAAAAAAATACATTTGTAAAACTAGACTTAGAGTCTAATATCGCATCGGTCAACGGCAAAACAATCGAAATTTCTTCAGGCCCTTTTTACAGCGATCAAAGAGTCTTTGCGCCTCTCCTTTTTATAGCAGAAGCTTTCCATTACAAAGTAGATTGGGATAAAGAAACGGGCAATTTGACTATGGCAGACAGTTCTGCTGGCAGCCAGTTCGACTTTATCGAAAGTGATAATTTTTATAAACGTGTAGACTTAGCCGATCTGGGCATACGTTTCAGCGTTCCCGTCCACTGGAAAACATTAGATGACACCAATCATTACTTTGGCTATACAGATGATTTTGAATATTTCACAGTTACTTTAAGTCATGAAAAAGTCTCTGCCTCTGAACGTCTGGATTCTCTCGTCAAAGATGCAGAAAAAATGATTATGAGTAAATCCAAGGGAAACGCCAGGATTGTGGATAAAACCGATGCAAAAGAGTTAAGTCTAGATGCCTACGCCCTCTATTCGATTTATACTGAAAACAAACAGAAATTTAATCAAGTCACTTATATCTTAAAAGAAAAACAAGATGCCTATACAATGAATTTCGTTTACAGTAGCAATATGGACGAAAAAACAGCACAATCAATTATTTCAACAGTGTCTAGCAGTTTCCAAATCAATCGACTGACTATTGATGAGAGAGACGAACATTATGTAGAATTCCAAAACTTCTACCGATTGGGCATACAGTTGGACGAACCAGTCTTTGCCAATCAAACCACAAACGATGCCTTCATTCTCAAAGGTCGTACAACTACTTCTACAGATGGCTTCTATGTAGTTGTCAGCAAAAATAGCCAATCTATCAATTTTTATGTACCCGTCGTCTCGAAACAATTTGAACAAAAAATATACCTGCCCTTTGGCCTAGGCAAACATAACATTTATATTGAAGAAGCACAAGAGGATGGGATTTTCACAAAAGCTAACGCTACGCCTACGCTGGAACCTATTATCAACTACGATGAAGCCAACATTCTTGCTTTTAGTATTTTGAATACCAGCAACAATAGCATTCGTTATTTAATCCCAAGCAGCCGTGTACCTTCTGACTCTGAGAAAATGAGCGATCTTGCAAACCTGCTTACTTATAAAGAAGAAACCTCATATCAGAAAGCTAAAGTCGTCTACCAATGGATTGGAAAAAATGTTCAGTTTGACGAGAAAACAGACTCTGACAATTTAAGAAGTCCCATAGACGTCTTCAATCACTCTACTGCCAACGAAGAGGAACTGGCTTACTTCTACGCGACTCTGCTGAGAAGCATTGGGGTGCCTTGTAGGATTGTAACCGGGGATTATTTAAATAGAGGTCATTTTTGGAACGAGCTTTATATTAACGGCAATTGGATTGTGGCTGACCTCGGAGAAGAATTCCAAAGTGGAGATGGGATTACCACTTTTTACAATTTAAGCCGAGATAACCAATACAGCGAATATACCAATATTAAAGTATTAGAATATTAACAGAGGAGGTTTTTGTTTATGTTGAAAGAATTTAAAGAATTTGCACTAAAAGGCAACGTCATCGACTTAGCTGTGGGTGTTATCATAGGTGGTGCCTTTGGCAAGCTAATTACTTCGCTAGTCAATGACTTGATTATGCCCCTTATCGGTTTGCTCTTAGGCAAAATTGATTTTACCAACTTATTTGTCACCTTAGGTGATGGCAGCTTTAAAACCATAGCAGAAGCTAAAGAAGCTGGCGTGGCTACACTGAACTACGGCCTTTTTTTAAACACCGTATTAGATTTCGTCATCATCGCATTTTGTATTTTCTTTGTCATTCGTCAGGTGAACCGTTTCAAACCTAAAGCACCTGCAGTTGTTGCCGCACCCGTTACAAAGAACTGTCCATTTTGTTTTACAGACATCCACATAGAAGCAACGCGTTGTCCAAATTGTACCAGTGAATTAAAATAGTCAGACAAACACGAAGGGGCTGTCTCAAATGATTTTTCTAAATCATTTAAGACAGCCCCTTTTTTAGTTTAAAAATTTTTAAAGATCTTACTATTTAAGACCAAGGATTTGTCTCGCTTCGTCTGGAGTTGCTACTTCTCTGCCAAGTTCTTTGGCAAGTCTCGCTACACGCTCAACAAATTGTGCGTTAGAGTCCGCTTTAACACCTTTTGTATAATAAATATTGTCTTCAAAACCAACGCGCACATTACCACCAAGAAGAATGCCTAGTGTTGAGAGAGGCAATTGGAAACGGCCAACCCCAGCAACAGTCCAAGTAGAACCTGCTGGCAATTGATTAATCATGTACATGAGGTCTTCAGGGTTTCCAGGACAAGCGCCCGGTACGCCAAGTACGAAGTCAAAATGCATTGGCTCAGAAACGAAGCCTTTTTTGAGCAACTTTTTAGCATTTTCGATCATGCCGCGCTCAAAAATTTCAAATTCAGGCTTAACACCATTTTCTTGCATTTTCTTTGCAAAGTCTTCCATGTAACCCTCTGGGTTCATAAATACTTCGTCTCCAAAGTTGCAAGTTCCGCAGCTGAGTGTTGCCATTTCTGGTTTCAAGTCAACGGGTTGGAGTCTTTGTTCAGCTGTGTGCCACGTCGCACCACCTGTTGAAGGTTGAACGATGATATTGCATTTTGCTTTTGTTTTTTCAATAATTTCTTTGTAGACTGCATAGTCCTGAGTTGGATTGCCTTCTGCATCTCTTGCATGAACATGTACGATCGCTGCACCCGCTTGCCAACACTCATAAGCCGCCTGAGCGATCTCATCTGGTGTCACTGGCAAATTTGGACATGCTTCTTTCGTAACTTCCGCCCCAGTGAGGGCAGCCGTGATGATTAATTTTTCCATCTTGGTCCCTCCTACTTGTTGTTTCTTTGTTTAGCTTTAGGAACCACGCAAGTTCCTACTGCTCTGCAAACTACGATTGGTTCTGCAAGAACGTCACATGCCGACTCATTGATATCAGGTCTTGGGATGATCACTTTTCTAGCTTCAAAAACCATTTTTCTTGATGAATTACCAACAGTTGTAATTTCACCCACTGCTTCAATGTAGTCACCAGCAAAAACAGGTGCTAAAAACTCAACTTTTTCGTAGCCTGCGAACAAACCTTCGTCTCCGTCCTGAAGGATTAGGAGCTCAGTTGCCACGTCTCCGAACAAGTTTAACATTTTAGCGCCATCCACTAAGTTGCCACCGTAATGTGCGTCGTGCATGCTCATTCTCATGCGAATCATAGATTTGTGCATTGTATACCTCCGATTTGGTTTGGACCCGACCTTACCATATCTCCTGATACCTCTCTATTATATTACGATGCTTCCATTTCTGCAACCTTGTCCCAAGATCAAGGACTATAATTGTCTGAATACTCTTATTTTCTTTTTTTTCAAAGCGCAATTTATTTACCGTATTGTAATATTTGTGGTAAAATAAGTTAAATATGTTTCTAATACTTTACGCGGAGGTCGTTTCTCATGAGTGAAATAGAAAATATCAAAAGACAACTTGATACCGAAACTGATCCCACCGCAATTTTTGATTTACTTTTAAACATCACGTGGCAGTCCGCTTACAAAGACCTTGAGGATATGCATTTTTATTTAAAGAAGGTAAGCGCCTTGCTCCCTGAAGTCGAGATAATTGCTCCAAATGCCCCTTATCAATTTTTGTTGCTTGAGTCTTTCATTATGGCAAAGCACGATCAATTTTTAGAAGCACTTCCCATGGCACAAGAGGCACTTACTTGGTTTTCCGCTTCTGAGGACCACAAGGGTCACATTCTCTCTTTGAGAGTGATCGGATTGATTCACGCCTTACTCGGACAATTGGATAAAGCTTTAGAATCCAATAAAGAGGGTCTTCGACTCATTCAGAACCATCAGGTCGTCCTCTTTGAAGAAGATGCTATTCCTATGGAATTTGCTTTTCTCAACAACATCGCTTCCATTTACTCCTATCTCGAAAGACACGTTGAGGCTTTGCACCATTTTACTGAAGCCCTGTCCTATGTGGACAAAACACCTAACAGCGCCCATGTCCTCGTCCTTTCTAACATTGGATTGACCCATATTGAACTTGGAAAAAATCAAGAAGCCCTTTCCAACGCAATGGCGGCCTTAGAAATTCTGGACAGCGTTTCCTTAGGTTCTTATTACTACAGCCTTTGTTACAGCTGTGTAGGCATGGCTTATAAAGGTCTTAAAAACTACGAAATGGCGATGGAGAATCTGCTCAAATCTCTGGAATACTCTCAGAAGAGCGGTCTAAAATATATTACTATTGATACAAACATTCAAATCGGAAAACTCCTGATTAGCCAAGAACGCTATCAAGAAGCCTTTTCCTTTGTGACCCGTTCTCTTCAACTGGGAGAAGAACTCAATGCGATGGATTTGTTGAGAGAATCTCACATGCTTGCCGCCACTTGTTACGAAAAATCTGAAGATTATCGGTTGGCAACTAAACATCTAAAAGCCTATATGGCCATTCATAAAGAAATTATCAGCAAAGAACTAGAAGATCAGCTCAATCAGTACACCACTGCTTTTAAAATTGAAGAAGCCAAAAAAGATGCTGAAATTCACAAATTGATCAACGTTGAACTCAAGCAAAAGAATGAAGAAATTCAGTCTAAAGCCAGAGAACTTGAGGAATCTCACAGAAATATCACCATCTTAAGCCAGATTGGACACGAGATTACCTCCTCTCTGGATATCGAATGTATACTGAATACAATCTACGAAAACCTTAGAAAACTTATGAACGTTAATATTTTAGGCATTGGCGTCTATGACAGCTCTACCCATCTTTTAGATTATAAAATGTTTATCGAAGCCTCTAAACGCATTCCTAATTTCGTTTCAAGTATGGATGACAGCAAAGGCTTTGCTGCGACTTGCATTCAAACCCGAATGCCTGTGGTGGAAAACAACTTAAGAGAAAGCGGCCGCGAACTGGTGCCACTTTCCCGCAGAACAAAAAGTAGAAAACCGCCGAACTCTTTGATTTACTATCCCCTGACTATAAGTGAAGAAATTATAGGTGTGCTCACTGTTCAAAGTTATGACACCGATGCCTATAGTCCACGGGATCTCGAGTCGATGAAAATTTTGGCTTCTTACATAGCCATCGCTTTAAACAATTCTCAACAGTCTGAGGCTTTAAAAAATGCCATCAATGAGTTGGAAATTTCTTCAACAACTGACCCTTTGACCGAACTTTATAACCGTAGGTACATGCTCCGAAAAATCGACCTTGAAAAAGAGCGCTTCAAACGTTCTACCAAGCCGTTCTCAATCATCATTACAGACATTGATCACTTTAAAGACATTAACGACACCTTTGGTCACGACTGCGGTGATTTTGTCCTTAAAGAGTTGGCAGCGCTAATGAGAAACCTCCTTCGAAAGGTAGACTTTATTGCCCGCTGGGGAGGGGAAGAATTTCTCATTTTGCTGACTGAAACCGATGCCACGGAAGCCTTCACTATGGCAGAACGCCTCAGACAGCAAATCGAAGGCCACACCTTTGTCTTTCGAGAGAATCAGGTCCGCGTTACCATGACCTTTGGTATTTCCGAATATCAAGATGAGCCTACTATGGAAGATGCCTTCAAACGTGCCGACCGAGCGTTATACCTTGGAAAGAATAACGGGCGCAATCAGAGCAATATAAGTTAATGTACATCAAAAATAAAACTGAGGCTATACCAGTCATTTGTTCAATGATCGGTATAGCCTCTTTCATAGGATTAAATATTTATTTATGCTGACTAAGAGCTCGCCTGATTTTGCTTTTCCAACAACGCCTGCTTTTCTCTGACGTTCTTTTCAGCCGCTTTTTTCTTGAGTTTTTTCAGTCGGGCGAAGTCTTCCCGCTCCTTTTCTTCCAAAGTTTCTGTGATGCCTTTAACGATCTCTTTGTACTTAGGAATTTGAATACGCTCAAGGGCGTTGGTTCTCTTTTGTGTCTTCTTAATTTCCATTGCCAATTTATAAACAGAGGTTTCCATTTCCGCTAATTTATAAAGGAGTTCCCTAAGCTTCGTAAACTTTTCAAGCGCAATATCCAAAGAGGAGTTGGTTCTGAAAAGACCAAAGGCTGGGGCTAACTCAATCGGTATATGTTTGATTCTCGGAATCTCGACTCCCATGACACTCTGGAGTAGAACGTCATAGTTCTCTGTCTTTGGAACTGAAATAGAAATTTCCTCTACGTGATTCTTGCCAATGGTAATATTAGCAATCATGAGTGCATCATATGCTTCCTTGTAGGTTTGCTGTATTTCCGCCTGCAAGGCATTGGCTTGACCTACAAGACCCATCATTTCACGTATGAGAACGTTTCTTTTTTTATCCAAAAGGTTAAAGCCACGTATTGAAAAAGCCAGCATGCCCTTTGACTTAATCAAGTTTGCTTTGGTCGGCGCTAAATTATATGCCATTGCCATCACCCTTTATAGAATTTTTCAATGATGTCCTCACTGAGTCTATCGAGTTCGTTTTTAGGCAATAAGCTGAGCAGCTCCCATCCAATCTCGATACTCTTTGTCAGTTCACGGTTTTCATCTGGTTCTTGTCTGACAAAACGCGCTTCAAACTGTCTGCCAAATTCCATATATTTTTGATCGATATCCGAAAGGTCACTCTCACCAATAATTTGAGCTAAAGATCTAATTTCCTCTACTTTCGAATACGAGGCAAACAATTGGTTCGCTATATCAGGATGTTCCTTTGTGGTATAACCTTCACCGATGCCGTCTTTCATAAGGCGCGACAGAGACGGCAGGATGCTCACAGGCGGGTAGATATTCTCTTGGTGAATATCTCTGCCAAGAACAATTTGCCCCTCTGTAATGAAGCCTGTAAGGTCAGGAATAGGGTGTGAAATATCGTCATTCGGCATTGTAAGAATTGGAAGGAAGGTAATACTTCCTGCTCTCTCGCCTAACATGCCTGCTCTTTCATAAAGTGACGCCAAATCAGAATAGAGATAACCTGGGTAACCTTTACGGCTAGGAACCTCATCTCTTGCAGAAGACACTTCACGAAGGGCCTCACAATAAGAGGTAATGTCTGACATGACAACCAATACATGATAACCTTCTTCAAAGGCAAGATACTCTGCCGCAGTCAAGGCACATCTTGGTGTGGATACACGTTCTACAATCGGGTCATCTGCCAAGTTTACAAACATAACAACGTTGTCGATGGCGCCTGAATCTTCAAAACTACGTCTGAAGAAGGCCGCATCGTCATGTTTAACGCCGATGGCAGCAAAGACTACAGCAAACTTGTCCGCATCTGCACCAGTGAGTTTTGCTTGTCTAACAATTTGTGCTGCGAGTTCATTATGAGGCATGCCGTTTCCTGAGAAGATCGGCAATTTTTGACCCCTAATGAGGGTGGATAAGGTATCAATCGTAGAAATACCTGTTTGAATATAGTTTCTAGGATATTTTCTAGCTACCGGATTAATCGGTTGGCCGTTGATGTTGTAGAATTTTTTAGAAAGAATTTCACCGCCGCCGTCAAGTGGTTTACCAACACCGTTGAAGGTTCTTCCCAAAACATCTAGAGAGAGGGCCAATTCAAATGGTTTGCCAGTAAATCTAACGTTTGCATTCGTCGTAGAGAGACCCGTTGTGCCTTCAAATACTTGGGCAACCACTGTATCGTCTTCGATTTTTATGATCTTTCCAGTTCTTTCTCTTTCGCCTTGAACTTTGATTCGCACAACTTCCCCATAAGCAGCACCGCTGATGCCAGAGAGAACGACTAAGGGGCCTGCGACTCTGTCCAATTTTAAATATTCTCTATTTGAACTCATAAATTCATCTCCCAAGTCGCTTCACTATGCGTATTTTTCCATTAATTCATCATAGAAAGTTTCGATTTCTGCACGAAGACGCCCGATTCCTCTGAGGTCATCATTTGGAATCGTGTATTTCATTTTCATGACTTTAGAATATAAATCATCATTCTTCACTACAGAAATCGGCACACCTGCTTTAACCGCAACAAATCCTCTATCGAACAAATACTTGATCAATTCTAACATGAGGTGCTGCTTAGGAAGGGGCACGAAGGTATCTTCTTTGTGGAATGCATTTTGTTGTAGGAAACCAATTTTGATAACCTTTGAAATTTCAAGTATCAAACGTTGGTCGTCTGGCAACACGTCTTCGCCTACCAGTTGAACGATATCTTGAAGTCGATTGTCTTCATAGAGTATCTTCATCATGTCGCCACGAAGTTTCATGGCATCTGTGCTGACGTTTTCCGCATACCAAGGAGCCAGAATGTTTAAATAACCACTATAACTATTCAACCAGTGAATAGATGGATAGTGACGGGCATAGGCCAATTTTTTATCTAAGGCTAAGAAGCCATTGACGAAACGCTTCGTATTTTCTGTAACAGGTTCAGAGAAGTCCCCGCCTGCAGGAGAAACTGCACCAATAATAGTAACTGAGGCTTCCGCTCCATTGAGGGTTTCAACGTAACCTGCACGCTCGTAGAATTCTGCTAAACGAGAAGGTAAGTAAGCTGGATAACCATCTTCAGCAGGCATTTCTTCAAGGCGACCTGAGATTTCTCTAAGGGCCTCTGCCCATCTTGAAGTGGAATCCGCCATAATAGCAACGTCATAGCCCATATCTCTGTAATACTCCGCAATGGTGATGCCTGTATAAATACTGGCTTCACGGGCTGCTACTGGCATGTTCGATGTATTTGCAATGAGCACAGTTCTTTCCATGATTGGCTTTTCAGATTTAGGGTCAATCAGTTGTGGGAACTGTTCTAATACGTCTGTCATTTCGTTTCCACGTTCACCACAGCCTACGTAGACTATAATATCTGCATCAGACCACTTTGCCAATTGATGCTGGGTCATGGTTTTGCCCGTTCCGAAACCACCAGGGATGGCTACTGTGCCACCTTTAGCAATTGGGAAGAAGATATCAATAGTTCTTTGTCCTGTAATCAGCGGCTTGAAGAGCATTTTTCTCTCTTTAGAAGGTCTTGGCACACGAACTGGCCATTCTTGATACATTTTGCACTCTGCAAACTCTCCTGATTCCATTTCGATTCGCAGTAAGACTTCCTCAATATTGTATCTACCTGAACTTGCTGCAAAAACTACTTTTCCTTCTACGTGTGGTGGTACCAACAATCGGTGCTCAATCAAAGAGGTTTCTTGAACCGTTCCGAAGATCTGACCTGCTTTAACTTCATCTCCTACTTTGACATTTATGTTGGCTGACCAAAGTTTTTCCACATCTAAAGAGATCAAACCAATCCCTTCCGCAATAAAACCGTAGTTCATTTCATTCATTTGCTTAAGGGGACGTTCAATCCCATCAAACATATTACTGAGAAGGCCTGGCCCTAATTTTAGGGAAAGTGGTTTGCCCGTAGGGAAGATTTCTTCGCCTACTTTGACCCCTTCTGTTTCTTCATAGACCTGAATAGTTGCAATGTCGCCGTCTAGACCGATGATTTCACCAATCAGCTTTTTACGGCCTACCATAACCATTTCACGCATTTTATTGCCAGTCATACCCGTTGCCTTGACGACAGGGCCATTGACCATTTTTACACGTCCTGTTTCATTCATCCTATTCACCTACTTCGTCAAGAATATCTGACAACAAAATGCCAAGCACTCTACTATTTTCTTCTAAAAGCGCATCCAAAGAATAATCCATTCTCACCACATGCTCTTGGTTATAGAAAATCACGCCGCCCATCATCCCCTTTAAAACAGGTTGATAGGTTACTGATTCAAGAGCTATGCCTTCTTTTGTGAGGACATTGTCAATTACCGATTTTCGCTTTTCTAAATCTGTTGACGTCAATTCAATGACAATCCCGTCATACTTTCTAATTTCTTTGATCGCTTTAGAGACAGATACTTCTAAGTACTGGATGTAACCAGGCTCTTCGGTAAAAACAGCAATGCGATCTTTCAATGCTTTATCTAATGCTTTATATATTTCTTGTCTGGTTTCGATGTGTTTATTTCTAACAGACGTTTTCGCTTTAGAGATGGACCTTTTTGCCTCTGCCACGCCTTCAGCTTCAAAATCTAGAATATACTGTTTTCCTTTATCGCTGGCAAAAACCTCATATTCTTTCAAAGCCGCTTCATTTTGCGCATCTAATTCTGCGCTTTTCTCTTGAAACGTGGCATTGAGCTTATCCATGACAATTTGAGCGAAAGCATCAATTTTATTTCCAACAGTTGCCACTTGACCACCTTCTCTCTCTTAAATCTTGATGCCAATTGACTCACGAATATGCCTTGTAATGTAATCATCTTCATAGCTGAAACCAGCACCTGGAATTTCTACGATCAGCTTAACTTTATTCTTCAGCTTGATTGCCATAATTTCCTTTTCTGCCAGTTGCATGATCGCTTTTGTGATGATAATGATTCCTGTTTCATCATCCTTGATTTTCTGATGAATGGTTTCAAGGACAACTTCGCGATCGCTTAAAATGATGCCTTGCACGCCAGCCAATCGCATTCCGACTAACGTCTCCTGATCGTTACAGATCAAAAAAGATTTCATGTCGCATCACCTAGAGTTTCCCAAGAATAATGATTGAGATGATCAAACCATAGATTGCAATCCCTTCACCAAGACCGATAAAGATAAGGGCTTTACCCATCATCTTAGGATCTTCTGAAATTGCACCTAGAGCCGAGGAACCGATTGCACCAACTGAATAACCTGCACCGATACACGCAAGCCCTGTTGACAACGCCATACCTATAAGACCAAGACCATTTGCTGCCGATTGTGTAGAAGCGTCAGCCGCATAAGCAATGTCTGGTGCCATGAATGCCAAACCTACCATCATCATCACTGCGAAAGAAGCCATTGCATACTTAACTGTTTTTTTGCTCGCCCATTTAGCAAATTGCTCTTTACCAGAGTAAATAGCTGCTCCAACTGCGATTGTAGATAATACCAATACCAAATTCATCATTAATGCGATTTTCATATAGTCGACCTCCAGAATATTTTTTTAGAATCGGACAGGCTTATATTCAAAGCCTTCACCTGTGTAATATTTACTAAACAATTCATAGAACAATAGTCTCAGACCTTGAATAAATACAATCAAGCCTTCTAAAACCAAAATCATAATATTTCCCACAATGAACATAGACACTTCGCCCACCACACCGCCTATTAAAAGAGCCAAGGTGTGGAATGCAATGAAAAGTCCAACGTGGTTCAGTGCAAATGCACCTACCCGGATAAAGGACATGGTGTTACTGAACAGGGTGAGCAAAGTCTCCACTGTTTCAAATCCACTCTCCATGTAGTAATCACCTTTGGATTCATGATAAAGGGGTCTGTGCCCAATGATCATGTTGCTGACGGGTTCGCGGAAGAGTATGGATGTTAATCCTAGACCGCATATGACAAAGAATGGCGTTAAACTCATTCCGTCAAAGATACCGACTACATTACCAATGATCATTAAGAAGGATAAGTAGAAGATTAACCCCGCTATCCCATTTCTGCCAAAGACGCCCTCTTTGATATCATGTGCTCGCAGCTTATTATAAATCCCGTACCCAAAGGCTATTAATAGAAGAACAACCCCGAATAAGACCGAGCTAGACAACAGCAGCGTAATATTTTCCATCGGCCTGATGAAAAACAATGACTCTATTTCTTTGCCCGTGAGATTTGCAACTACTTTTGAAATCACATGTTCATATCCAAAGAAACTGTCATAAAGGAAACCAAAGCACATGGAGCTAATTCCCAGTCGGGACAATATACCTCCAAATTCCGCTTGCTTCTTCATGCCAACCATTCCAATACCCACCAACAAGAACACCAAACCCTGACCTAAATCGCCGAACATGGCACCAAACAAGATCATATAAATGATTGCGAAAAATGGCGTAGGGTCAATTTCTCCATAAGATGGTACCCCGTATAGCTTAACCAGCATTTCAAAGGGTCGGAATAGCCAATTGTTCCTGAGTTCTGTCGGAGGCTGCTTATACGCAGTACTCAGACTCCCCTCTGCCTGATAGGCAATTACATTGAGCCGACTCCTGCTCAAGCGTTTATTGAGTTCTTCAATTTCGGACTTTGGAATCCAACCCGTCAAGAATATAAAATTCCTGCTGACAAGCACTTGCTTTTTCATGTCGGTTTTGGTTAATTCCAATTTGAAGAGGTTGTAAGTATACCTCAAGTCTTCTTTATACTTTTTACGGTATTCCTTCTTCTTGTTTTCTAAATCCTGCATTTCGTTTTCTATTTTCTCAATATTGACATTCAACCGCTCAGATATTTCGGCTGTATTGAGCCAATATTCACTTGGTACTTGAATCTCTTCAAAGAACACAGACCTGAGTATTCTTTCAATTTCCAGAGTAATTTCTAGGGGATAGGCTACTAACATGGCTTCCATGTTGCTTGTTTCGCCTAAATGCATGAAAATTCCTGGTATATTTTCGTAGTTCATTGAAAGTTTTGTTCTATTTTCCTTTGTAAGTAATCCAAGTTTCATACCAAAATTCTGCATTTGAAACAGTTTGCCTAACTCTAAATCTGTATCATCGATATAAGTTAGCGCCTTAAGTCGTTCCAGATGTTCTCTTTGTTCTTTCAACTCTTTGAGTTCTTTTTGAATATCTTCCATTGCTGGATAAATGATATCCAGTAACCTTATGGCCTCATTTATCTCACCGTGTTCATCTGCCAGCTTCTGTTTCATGATCTTATGAGGAATACTCAAATGATGCATGATTCTTTCCACTTTTTCAAAATGTGATCTAAAATCAATGGTCATATCAATCGGCTCAAATCCATTGAACTCGAGAATTCTATCTCGATCGTCTTCAGGCAAAAATGCTTCAAAATGACTTGCTTCTAATTCAGGCACTGCATTGACCAAATGGATTTTTCCAAAAAGAATCAATTCTTTTGTGATGTCATCCAGGTCAGCTCGTTCTCCTATTAAATGAAGCATCGCCATTTTTTCAATTGCCATGGATGTCACCTCCTATTTAATGTGCCTCACTAAGAATTTTTTACCTTGCTCTGCACTGAAATTGTAACGCTTCATTTCTAAAATGGTTATTAGATCGCGAATTTCGTATTCCAGTCGATGCATATAAACCATCGGCTCCATGATTGTCATAGGGTAACTCAATCTGAGTGCATTGAAATAATTGTAGATGTATCTTTCCATGGATCTTTCAAGAAAAACTTCAAAGTCGGGAACCGATTCAAATATAGTTCCGTATGGCGAACGTCTTACAAGGGCCTCAATATCCGAAAGCCTTTCTTTATAGCACATTTCTTTCAGTTGATCATACTTAAAATATTTCCCTCCAGACAAACTGTAGTTAAGCAATTCCTCTTGAGATATTTTATAGAACCTTCGTCCTCTGTAAATCCACTGGATATTCAACATGTCTATGTTCCTGCCCACCACTTCACCAATTGCCCGACTGTTTTCACGATCTAATCTTCTGACATTAGATCTAAGGGCATTAAAGTAAAGTCTGTCTAGATTCATTTCCATGTAAAACATCAACTTGTCTTCTTCTTCATCTTTAAACATTTGAATAATTTTCTGGTACCCAGTTCCCTCAAGACCTGAAATGATATCATCCAAAGTTTTAGCATCATTTAAAAGGGTGTAATCAATCTGAGAATATGCCACAGGTATGATAATATGATCTGAAATTCTTTGAAGAGATTCTTTTCTAATAATCATTCTTAGAAATACTTTTAAATTTTCAATTTCATATCTCATAAAAAGTACATTAAAGAATTTCTTATCATCCCCTGTGAAATAATGAAACAGTTTTTCGTACTGACTAAAAAGATGTTTTTTCAAAAACCCTTCTAATTGGCCGATGTCTTCGCCTGCGTCTGCCGCTAAGTAATTGTCATAACAAGTTTCAGATTTTAAATAATCGACTACCGAAGTGACATTTGGAAGGTCTAAGAGCTTGGCATAGTCTTCATTCCTTATCAATTGCTTTTCCATGGCTTTAACTTTTGTATTAATTGCTGCATATTTACTGATATTTCCCATGGTCACTTACCCCTTCTTCGCTTCAAAGGCATCTCCAAAAATACGGATCATGGCCTCTCTCACGAGCACTTCTTCATTTTTCTCATAAAGCCTGCGCATTCTCCGATCAACAATTTCGCCTTCATCGAAGATTTCCTCTACTTGCCCCTGAGCCTTTTCCATCACACGGTCGTAGGCCTCTTTGCCCGCTTTCCGAGCTTCTCTCATATATTTTTGGTCAACTTCACGCTCTCTTTTACGCAATTCCTTTTCTTTAATCCCTTTTAATGCATCGATATCATGTTCCATATCCATTGATGCCTGATCAATTTCTAGGATTTTTGCCAAAGTTTCCTGAATAGCTGTCGATTTCACTTGATCACCTCCAACTGTATTTCTATCCTTTTTTATCTACCCAATTTCCTTGAAACATCTCATATGTAAGTCAAAAACATTTCCGATTATATGCCTCTAAAACCAAAAGGTCAACCTTTCTGAAAAAGTCAGTCAAAAGCTAACAAATCGTTAAAAATGAACACAAAACTGCCGACACACTAAATAACATTCAAAAAAATACAAAAACACTCATTTTAAGATATAAATTAAGTGTGACTAATCAAATTTGAATGTTTTGTTACTCATATTTTTTTTTTATAAATAATTAGAATTTCGGTTTTTTTGTATACCTTTAACAAATGTATTGTTGGTTATTTTTTGTTCAACAATAGCAGAAAACCCCTTGGAGTGCAAAGCCTCCAAGGGGTTTTGTTACTTATAAAATTACACTCTCTCTTTTGGAGAATAGTGAGTATGGAGAAGCTCATGGGCTTTATGACCATAAGGTTTACCAAGGAACTCTTCGTAAAGCTTGATGATCTCAGTATTTTCATGAGATTTTCTGATTTTTGAGTTACGGTCGTCTTGGTAAATCGCTTGTTGACGCTTTTTAACGATTTCCATATCACCGTGGTGGTAAGGCTGTCCGCCGCCACCGATACAGCCGCCTGGGCAAGCCATAATTTCAATTGCGTGGAATTGGCTTCTGCCTGCTTTGATGTCTTCAAGAAGCTTTCTAGCGTTACCAAGACCATGTGCAATACCGATGTTAAGAGCGATATCACCAACTTGAACAGTCGCAGAACGGATACCGTCCATGCCTCTAAGTTGTGTGAACTCAACATTTTCCAAAGTTTCGCCTGTGACCCATTCGTAAGCCGTTCTAGTAGCCGCTTCAATAACGCCACCAGTCGTACCGAAGATAACAGCCGCACCTGAAGATTCGCCTAACATGCTGTCGAAATCGCCTTCTGGAAGTGTAGCAAAATCGATACAAGCTTCTTTAAGCATTTTGCCAAACTCTCTGTTTGTGAGAACGAAGTCAACGTTTTGGTTGCCTTCAGTTGAAAGTTCTTCTCTAGCCGCTTCTGCTTTTTTAGCGATACAAGGCATGATAGAAACCACAACGATATCTTTAGGATCAAGACCTTTTTTCTCAGCATAGTAAGTCTTTGCAATCGCACCAAACATGATTTGTGGCGATTGGCAAGTAGACGGAATGTCTAACATATCTGGGAACTGGTGCTCGAAGAATTGAACCCAAGCAGGACAACAGCTTGTAAGAATAGGAAGCGTGCCTTTGTGTGTCAATCTGTGAACCAATTCACTAGCTTCTTCCATGATTGTAAGGTCAGCTGCGAAGTCCGTATCAAAGATACCGTCGAAGCCAAGTCTTCTCAAAGATGTTGCTAATTTACCAGTAGAAATTGTGCCTGGTTCCATACCGAACATTTCACCAACAGCAACACGGATAGCCGGTGCAACTTGAACAACAACGTGTTTCTTAGGGTTGTTGATTGCTGACCAAACGTCTGCAATTTGGTTGTGCTCAGTAAGTGCTGCTGTAGGACATACTGCTACACATTGTCCACAGTAAGTACAGCTAGTTTCTTTCATGTCCATGTTGAATGCAGGGCCTACGAATGATGGGAAGCCTCTGTTGACACCTGATAAGATGCCGCAAGTTTGAACTTCATTACACATTGTTTCGCATTTTCTACACATAACACATTTGTTAACATCTTTAACGATAGCTCTAGAAGTTTTATCTAATTGGTAATTGATTCTTTCGCCTTCCCATTTGTTATCTCTAACGCCAAGGTCTGCAGCCAATCTTTGAAGATCGCACTCCATGTTCTTAGGGCACATTAAACAATCTTTAGGGTGGTTAGAAAGCAATAATTCAACAGACATTCTTCTAGCAGTAATTGCTCTCTTCGTATCTGTTCTGATTACCATGCCGTCCATAACCTTCTCAGAACAAGAAGGAACAAGAGCAGGTCTGCCCTCTACTTCTACCATACATACACGACATGAAGCATTTTGGTTGATAACACCAAATTGATCCATGTGAAGATCCATATGACAGAGCGTAGGAATATGAATACCAGCTGTTTTAGCTGCGTTAAGTACTGATGTACCTTTTGCTACTTCAATGACATTGTCATTGACTGTAATTTTTACCATACTCATCTCGTTCACCTCCTAAACTACGGCTTAACAATAGCGCCAAATTTACATTTATCGTAACAAGCGCCGCAGCCGATACATGCCGCTTGATCAATTACATGAGCTTCTTTTACTTTGCCGCTGATTGCATTAACTGGACATACTCTTGCACAAGCCGTACAGCCTACGCACTTCTCTTCGATGATTGAGTACTTAGCTAGAGCTTTACACTCGCCAGTTCTACATTTCTTGTCAAATACATGCTCTTCGTATTCTTCTCTGAAATACTTCATTGTTGAAAGAACTGGGTTTGGCGCAGTTTGTCCAAGACCGCAAAGTGCAGCGTCTTTGATCATGTAAGCTAATTGTTCAAGGTTTACGAGATCTTCTTCAGTTCCGTGACCTTCAGTGATTTTTTCAAGAATTTCAAGCATTCTCTTCGTGCCAACACGACATGGTGTACATTTACCACATGATTCATCCTTAGTAAATTCAAGGTAGAATTTAGCGATGTTAACCATACAGTTGTCTTCGTCCATAACGATCATCCCGCCTGAACCCATCATAGAACCAATCCCTTTGAGTGACTCATAGTCGATTGGTGTATCTAAGTCAGCAGCAGTGATAACGCCGCCAGAAGGACCGCCAGTTTGAACCGCTTTGAAAGCTTTACCATCTTTGATGCCGCCGCCGATATCGTAGATGATTTCTCTGAGCGTGATGCCCATAGGAACTTCTACAAGACCAACGTTATTTACTTTACCTGCAAGGGCAAATACTTTTGTACCTTTAGATTTTTCAGTACCGATTGCAGAGAACCAGTCTGAGCCATTTAAGATGATTGCAGGAACGTTTGCATATGTTTCAACGTTGTTAACGCAAGTTGGTTTGTCTAGGTAACCCGCTTCAGATGGGAAAGGTGGTTTCTTAGTTGGTTCGCCACGCTTACCTTCTACTGAGTGGATAAGAGCTGTTTCTTCGCCACAAACAAATGCACCTGCGCCAAGCTTAACGATAATGTCAAAGTCAAAGCCGCTGCCAAAGATGTCTTTACCTAAAAGACCCATTTCGCGAGCTTGTGCCAAAGCAACTTCTAATCTGTGAATAGCCAAAGGATATTCAGCACGGATATAAACGATACCAGTGTTAGCACCGATTGCGTAACCGCCGATTGCCATTGCTTCAATAACTGAATGTGGGTCGCCTTCGAGGATTGA
Organism: uncultured Peptostreptococcaceae bacterium; assembly: GCA_964404895.1. Lineage (GTDB taxonomy): Bacteria > Bacillota > Clostridia > Peptostreptococcales > Acidaminobacteraceae > JBGSUZ01. Next base: position 379,122 of record CAYOLV010000003.1, read on the forward strand.
ACGGTCCATAAATGCGCCTGGATCGCCTTCGTCAGCGTTACAGATGATGTATTTTTGGTCGCCAGGAGATTTGAGTGTTAATTCCCATTTAAGACCCGTTGGGAAACCACCGCCGCCTCTGCCACGAAGACCTGCATCTTTAACAATTTTACAAACTTCAGCAGGTTGCATGTCAAGTACTTGTGAAAGTGCTTCGTAACCTCTGAATGCAATATATTCGCTAATGTTCTCAGGATCGATCAAACCACAATTTCTGAGAGCAATTCTTAATTGTTTTTTGTAGAAAGGCATATCTCTGTGAAGACCCATGATTTGTTGTTTTTGTGGCTCTACATAAAGAAGTCTTTCAACTTTTCTACCTTTTACGATATGCTCTTCAATGATTTCAGCAGCGTCAGACGCTTGAACCTGTACATAGAAGACGTTATCTGGATGGATTTTAACAATTGGGCCTTGACCACAGAAACCGAAGCAACCTGTTTTAACAACAGCAACTTCTTTGTCATACCCTTTTTCTTTTAATTCCGAAGTGAGTTTATCGATGAGCAGATCAGCTCCAGATGCTATACATCCTGTACCGCCGCACACCATGATGTGTGTTCTTAACTTAGCCATTTGCACCCTCCCTTTCAACTTATTCAAGCACTATGCTTTGGCGAATGAATTAATGACAACCGCGTCTTCGAGAATTTCTTTATTCATGACATACTTCGTAATGATCTCTCTCGCACGATCAGCAGTGACTCTGCCATAGATGATTGGTTCTTCACCAGGCATATTAACCTGAACAGTTGGTTCGCTGTGGCAAAAGCCCAAGCAACCCACTTGTACGACTCTAATATTTGTAATTCCTTGTTTGTCAATTTCGTCAAGAAGTGCACTCATAGCGTCACGAGCACCTGCAGCAATACCGCATGTAGCCATACCAACGAGCAATTCAACGATATCGCCTTCAGCTTCGCCGTTTTCTCTGAGTTGAACTCTTTTAAGAGATTCTTCTCTGATTTTCATTAAATCTTCAAGAGATTTGATCGCCATATTACTGTGCCTCCTTGTATTCAGCTAAAATGCCCGGAACATCTGCAGCAGAAAGTCTGCCGTAAACCTTCTCACCAACAAGTACGATTGGAGCTAAACCGCAAGCGCCAACACATCTTACATCTTTAAGTGTGAAGAGCATGTTTGCATCTGTTTCACCAGTTCCGATTTTAAGATCGTTCTTGATTGCGTCAAGAATCTTGTCTGAACCTCTTACGAAGCAAGCTGTCCCCATACAAACGCTTACAACATGTTTACCAACAGGCTTTGTTGTGAAATAAGAGTAGAAACTTACAACACCAAATACATCTGCCGCTGGAACTTCGAGTTTTCTTGCAACAAACAGCATAACTTCTTTTGGAAGAAATCCAAAAATATGTTGAGCTTTATGGAGCACATGAATTAAATTACCTTTTTTGTCATCCAAAGTACTGATGTAATTCTCCAACTCAACAAATAGCTCTTTCGGCAAGTCTTTTACACTAGTAGTTTCTGCCTGTGCCAATGCTTTCGCCATTATTGCACCTTCCTTTCAATAAGTATCACAATTTAACAAAATCATTATAACATTACAAAGCGTACTTTGTATACATGCAAAAACTTATTTTGAATATTTTTTAACAATCTACGTTTGAGCTATAGTAATATCAACGCCTTCAGCTACTCAATCCTAATTTTATCCATCGACTAAATCTTTTATTTTCAGCTCAATAAAACCTAGTAAATTAGTCGGAATAAATCCGTTCTAATCGTTGGAAAAACTTAGATATAGGCATTTACTTATTAAACAAAAAAACATAAAATACAAAGATTATTTCTTTTAATAATAAAATGTCATATTTCTGAATATTTTGTTATTTATGCACAATATCCACCTTATGTTTTTTTGTCACTTTAACGTCTTTAAAATAAGGCCATTTCATTGCAATCAAAAGGTTCTCGAACTTGGTTAGCTCCCCAATTAAAGGCTTTTTAAACTTATTTCAATTTTTTCATTCAGCAAGACAATTGACAGAATAATGTCATTTTGATGATATTGATTATCAATTAACAATCAAACTTTAAGACTTTTGCCTGCCTTTTCTCCATTTTACGCATGGCTTAAGCCCTTCAAAATTGAAGAAAACCCGCTGAAAAGACCTATCAAATTTGACAGCTTTTCAGCGGGTTCTAAAGGAGTTTCTTTATCAATCTACTTTTTACGCTTTGCAAATGCTAAAATCGCACCAAGCGCAATGGACAAGAATGCCGCCATTAAAACTCTATACTCTCCCGGGAGCATGAAGGTAATGGTATGAGCAGGGATCCAGAAGATGGGCAATGTTTTAAATAAGACGAAGGAAACATAGCCGTTCCAATCAATGGCATTAACAATATCTTTCGAGGTTATTTTTCCGCCTCGGCTGAATTTTAAGTCAATCCAAGTATCTGTATAACGATGGAAACCCATCATCGCTGCTCCAAAAGTTAGGTTCATAATAGCACTGGTTAAGAACGCCGTAGCAAATACACTGCCTTTGCCTGGGAGCATTCCTTTTTCAACTAAACCACCTACGCCTATTGAGAAGATCCCGAATACCGCCACAATGACCATCCCGAGGAAGCCCCAAACCAATGCTCTGTAAATGAGTCCAGATGGTTTTTCCCAGTCGCCAACGATAATTCTTCTCGCTAACAATTCACCCATAGTGGCTAAAATGGCAAATTTTAAAAAGCCCATCATATAAGGATGTGTTGCTGTTCCCGTATTAAATATTGCCTGAGTCGTTGGGAAAATAACAAAAGCTACAAATGCCAAAATACCCAATCCCCAGAGTAGATCTCCCTTTTTCATGGTCGTCCTCCTAAAAATATTGATAAGTTCTGACTTTATTATATATTTTTTTGAAGGGTTACACAATAATTTTAATTCAGACTAGTCAATCATCTCACTCATGATATAAGCAAGACCTAATTGGGTGGTGGCGACTAGACCTTCCGTATGAGTTCTTTCAAAGGAATGAGAGGCATCTACACCTGGGCCAATCAAGCTGTGTTTGAATGCCCAACCCGCTCTGAGCGCCGCAGAAGCATCTGAACCATAGTAAGGATAAATATCAATAACGTATGGCAAACCCGCCTTTTTAGCCAAATCAACCAATTGACCCTTCACTGCATAGTCGTAAGGGCCCGATGAATCTTTGGCGCAAATTGTCACTTTATGTTCATGAGACGTTTGACCTTCCCCTGGTGCTGCCATGTCCACCGCCATGAACTCCACTACTTTTTCAGGGATAGACGCCGATGAACCATGACCGACTTCTTCATAATTTGAAATGAAGAAATGGGTGGTATACGGTAATTCAAGACCTTCTTTTTTAATGCTCTCTATCATAGACAACAAACAAGCCACGCAAGCCTTGTCATCCAAATGTCTAGATTTCACATAGCCACTTTTTGTAATTTGTACTCTCGGATCTAAAGACACAAAATCGCCAACCTCAATACCAAGAGCTTTTACAGCCTCTGCCCCATCTACTACTTCGTCCAGTCTGACTTCCATCGTATCTGCCGAACGAGGTGTTGTAGAAGTCTTTTCGCCGTGGACATGAGAAGATGCTGAAGTGAGCATGATCGTTCCTGTAATCATTTTCCCATCTGCAGTGTGAACGGTACAGTATTCTCCTTCAATAGCGTTCCAAGGATAGCCACCGATTTGTGTTAATTTCAGTCTGCCATTGCCTTTAATTTCTTTAACCATTGCGCCTAAAGTATCTACGTGAGCAGAGAGCAATCTGTGTTTGCTGTCGTCTTTACCTAAGATGGTTCCAATCAAAGCACCTTTTACAGTTTTCTCACAAGGAATACCCATGGCTTTAAAAGCCTTCTCAACATATGTAACTGCTTCTTTGCTATAGCCTGTAGGGCTAGGAATGTTTAGTAATTCTTTCAAGGTTTCTAATAAATAAGTCTCATTAACTTGCATGTGTGTAACCCCCTTTTCCACCATCTTAGCACAGCCCAGAGGGGGAAATTGTTAAAAAAAAGAAACCACTTGGTTAAGTGGCTTCTTTTTTGTGATTTATTTATAGCTGAGTGCTTTAATATTCATAACTTAACGCTTCAATTATTCATATCTCAACGCGTCGATTGGGTCTAACTGTGCAGCTTTTCTCGAAGGGTAGAATCCGAAGAAGATACCGATGGATGCCGAGAAGATCCAAGTGAAAATAATAACCGCTGGTGAAAGTACCAGTCCCATTTTCATAATGGTGACCGCAATGGCAGCAATACTAATCCCCAAGGTAATCCCTATAAGTCCGCCGATACAAGACAAAATAACAGATTCAATAATGAACTGAACCATAATATCCCTATTATTGGCACCAATCGCTTTACGAATACCAATTTCCCTAGTTCTTTCTGTTACAGATACCAGCATGATGTTCATGATTCCAATACCGCCGACCACTAAGGAGATGGCTGCAATGGCACCGATAAACATTTGGAGCATTCCCATAACATTGTTGATTGTGCCCATTTGACTTTCTGCCGTTTGAGACATATAGACCATTCTTTCAGCATTGTCATGGCGTTTTTCAGCCATGCTGATAATGTCATCCATAACCTGCTGAACATCTTCGCCCTGTCTAACACCAATATCTAAGGCATAATACCCACTGCTTGAGCCTAAATTGTTCTCAATAAAGGTATAAGGCACCAACATGTTGAAAGTCTCTCCCATCATGCCTGCAAACATAGAAGAAGGTTCCTTATAGATACCAATGACCAAGTAAGTAGAAGTACTTTGATCACTTCCTGTTAAGGTAACAATCTGCCCTACAGGATTCCGTTCGTTAGGCATTAATTTTCTAGCAGTCTTCTCTTCGAGTATCGCTACATTTCTGGAAGAATTAATGTCTTGTTCACTAAAGAAACGACCTTTTTTCATATCAACTTTAGTGATTTTATTGTACATTTCATTGACACCTGTCAAATTGACATTTTGTGTCTTCTTTTTATCTACAAAATTCTGTGTCGCATTCAAATACGGCATGACACCGTCGATTCGATCTTTAAATTTTCTCTTGATCAGATCTACGTCTTCCGAATTGAACATATCTGAATCGTAAACTTCTTGACCGTTAATATAGACATAACCTCTATTGACGCCAAAAGATTCAAATTCTTTGTTCATTGAGCCTTTTACAGCATCACCAATGGCTACAATGGCAATAACCGAGGCAATCCCGATGATAATGCCCAGCATGGTCAGCGCCGAACGCATTTTGTTGCTCTTGATGGCTTGTACTGCCATCTTTACGCTTTCCCAAAACATTATCCAGTCACCTCCGTCGCCATCAAGATGTTTTTCGTTCTTTCGTTTTCTTCGTTAACTCTGTCTTCAACGATCAAACCGTCTTTGATGACGACTACACGTTTCGCTTGAGCCGCAATGTCTGGCTCATGAGTGACAACAACAATGGTGCTGCCCTCTTCATTTAATTCACGAATCATGCCCATAATTTCATAAGAGGTTTTCGTGTCAAGAGCCCCTGTCGGTTCATCCGCTAAGATAACTGCAGGGTTTGCCGCTAAAGCTCTGGCAATGGCGACACGTTGTTTTTGACCCCCGGAGAGCTCATTTGGACGGTGGTGAACACGATCCCCAAGGCCCACTCTGTCAAGGGCTTTTTGTGCATGAGCTTCTCTCTCTTTGTGAGATAATCTGCCGTATACCATTGGCAACTCTACATTTTGGAGTGCGGTCATTCTTGGAAGGAGGTTAAAGGATTGAAAAACGAAACCAATCTTTTGATTTCTAGTCTTTGCCTGATCCGCTTCATTCATGCCGCTGACATCGACGCCGTCTAGTAAAAAACGACCTTCCGTCGGACGATCCAAACAGCCAATAATATTCATCAGTGTGGATTTACCTGAACCTGACGTTCCCATAATGGCAACGAACTCGCCTTTTTTAATATCCAAGTCAATCCCTTTAAGCGCGGCAACTTGAATGCTGCCTGTATCATAAATTTTTGTTAAACCTTCAATTTTAATCATTGTTTGCACCCTTTCTCTAACTGCTCCACAGATTGAAAATCTTCTGTCCCTCAGCGGTTAGTTTGTAGCTGGCTGAAGGATTTGACCTTCTTTTAAGTCTCCATCGATAACTTCAACCGAAACATCGCCTTCAACGCCTGTAGTAATGAATACTTTTTTAACTTCCTTACCCTCTACAACGTTAACGTATTTTTTGCCGTTTTCATCTGTCATAATGACTTCAAAAGGTACGAGCAAGACGTTTTGTCTGCTGTTGGTGTTAATCTCAAGGTTGACGTTAAAGCCTGGTCTAAGTTCTGGTACATTGTCGACCAGAGTAATTCTCACTTCGACTTTGACGTTTTTGCTGCCTTCTGAACGAATGGTTCCCGGTGCGATATAAGATACTTTACCTTGGAATGTTTTACCCTTTATAGATGTGCCTGTAATTTCAACTACTTGTCCAATTTGAATACGGTTGATTTCGTTTTCAGAAACATAGGCTTTAACAATTTTTTGATCTAAATCTTCAATAGTGAGCAAGATGCCATTGTTTGGCAACACTTCGCCCGCTTTTGCCTTCACGCTAGTCACGGTTCCAGAGATCGGAGATTTGACCATAGTCTTCTCGATATCTTTTTGAAGATCTTTGATGGTGATGTTTGTTGACTCAATTCTCTTTTGACTGATGTTGATGTCTACGTTTGCTTTTGCTTGATTGTAAGCAATTTGAGCATTGTTGAGATTCAATTTCGCAAGGTCTAATTGTTGCTTTGACTTGGCGAACTCATCGGCACTGATGGCACCTGTTGCCTTCAAAGAAACGTTGGCATCGTATGCAGATTTTGCATTGTCGTAAGCTGTTTGCGCGCTCTTTAACGTCGCTTCCTGATCACCAATACCTCTTGTCTTGATTTTGTTTAACTCGTCTTTAGAAATACCCAGATCATTCATTAGTTTCTTAAGTTCAGAATCCAATTTGTCTGAATTGATCTTAGCTAAAGCTTGATCTGCCGAAACGTGATCGCCTTCTTTTACAAAGACATCGTCTACAGTACCGCCACCTTGGTAGGAAATACTTCTAGAATCGTTGGCTTCCACTGTCCCGCTGATGTAGACATTGGATTCTACATTGCCTTTTTCGACTTTCACCTGGGTATCCATTGCAACTGCTGTTTTAGCAGCTGATTTAGCACCACCATTTTTTGACTGTATGATTGCAAAGGTACCTGTCCCAAGCACAACTACTACAATCCCTAATACAATAAACATTTTTTTCTTATTCATTCCTAAACCTCCTGGTTCAAAACTTACTTTTCTGGTATACATCTTAAGACTTCATAATTAACAAACCCTATAAAAAACCTTAAATGATTATTAATATTATATCACGCGAATTAAAAAAGTATTAAAGCGTCACACAAAATTTGAATTTCTTCTTAAATACGGATATATTAAAGACAGTAGAAATATTTATAATGCACATTCCAGATAGGTCTGGGTAAAAAATACGGAGGCGTTCTCATGTCTAATGAAAAAATTCTCATCGTAGAAGATGAAAAAGAAATCGCACAACTTGTCAGAGACTATCTCAAGGCATCAAATTACAATGTATTAATGGCACATGACGGGGAAGAGGGACTGGATCTATTCAATAATGAACATCCTGATTTGGTTATTTTAGACATTATGCTCCCAAAAATCGACGGCTTTGAAATTTGCAGAACCATTCGGGCCAAATCTCCTGTCCCAATCTTGATGCTCAGTGCTAAAAAAGAAGATACCGACAAAATTCTAGGTCTTGGTCTTGGAGCAGACGACTATGTGACAAAACCATTCAGCCCTAGGGAACTCCTCGCTCGAGTTCAGTCTCAGCTCAGACGTTACAAAGAGCTGTCTACTAGTCAAAGCACCTCTACCGCACTTTCAGTTGGAGAATTAGAAATCGACCCTAACGCGTATACCGTCAAAGTAAGAGGTGACTATATCTCCTTCTCTGTGAAAGAGTTTGAAATCCTTCACTATTTAGCGACCAACATGAACCAAGCACTTTCGAGAGAGAAAATCTTTGATCATATTTGGGGTTTCAATGAGTATGGGGATATCAACACCGTTACCGTACACGTTCGTAAAATTCGAGAAAAAATTGAAGAAGATCCCTCTAATCCTAAGTACATCGAAACGGTTTGGGGAATCGGTTATAAATTTAAAGGGGGCAAGTAAGCCTTGAAAATTAGATCAAGGATCATTTTATCCTTCTTATCCCTGCTTTTGGTGCCTATGCTTGTAGTGACTATTTTCCTTGCCGTGGTCTTTTCTAACGTCTTTAGAATTCCGTTCCTCGACAAGCTAACCGCCATGGACACTGCCATTTCAACAATGACGCAGAGCATCTCAGCAAATTACGACCATATCTCCGACTACGAATACATGGACAAAATGCTTCGAAAAGAATACAACGGTTACTTTAGAAGGATTCTTTTCGTGGATCAAAACAATAAAATTTTGTACGACAGCGACAAAGCCCTCATTGGGATCAAATACAATCAGGTGACCACCCTGAGTCGCGACTCCAACAATATTCTTTCAAAGGACAGTTTTGATGTGCGTCAAGCCGAAGTGCTCATCAACAATAAAGTGGCAGGGTCATTAGTTTTCATTCCCGAAATTGACCTGCAAGAAGCCTTGACCTTCTTGATCTATTTGCCTTTTATCATGATTGTCGTCTTCTTGCTCACCATTCTTGCTATGATTGTTCTGCTCTCCAAAATTTTGACCGACGGGATTTTAAAACCCCTTAAAGAGTTGAATTATGCGGCAGAAATGATTTCCAGCGGAGATTTAGACTATGAAATGAAGTACAAAAAAGACGACGAAATTGGCAAGTTTTGTTCTGAGTTTGACATCATGCGCATGCGGTTAAAAGAAGCCCTTGAGCTTCAAGCCCGCATGGAACAAAATAGAAAACAACTGATTGCCAGCATTACCCATGACCTTAAAACGCCACTCACCTCTATCAAAGGCTATGTGGAAGTTCTGGAAGATGGGATTATTCAAGATCCTGAGACCATTAACAATTATCTTCGAATTATTGGCAGTAAAACCAATCAGTTAAACCATTTGATTGATGACTTGTTCACCTTTTCAAAAATGGAACTGGGTGAATTCCAAGTGGCGCCTGAACACATGAGCTGTATCAAGCTGTTTGACTCTATCTTGTCCCAAAAACACTTAGATTTCCAAGACAGCGATATTCAATTTCTTTACGAATGTCCCGATCAGGATTGCATTCTTAACGCAGACGAGTTCCGCATCCACCAGGTGGTCGAGAATTTAATCAGCAATGCCAAGAAATTTACCAAGACCTATATCAAATTCTACGGTCGCATTCATCGCGACTACTTTGAATTTTACGTGGAAGACGACGGGATTGGCATCCCTCAAAACGAGTTGCCAATGATTTTTGACCATTTCTATAAGGTGGATAAATCCCGCACTTATTCCAGTAAGGGCACTGGCCTTGGTCTCGCTATCTGCAAACAGATTGTAGAAGCCCACGGCGGATCTATCAGCGTCAGAAGCGAAGAGGGCAAAGGCTCTATTTTCAAAATAAAACTGCCCCTTCAAAAAGAAGGCGCAGCAGAGTCTAAACCATTTATTCAAGAATTTTAAACAGACTGGCTCGGCAATTTGCCGGGCTGTTTTTTTTGTAGATATTTTAAGAATATAAAGAGGGCTGCCACCGACGCCACCGAAATCAATATCCTAAACGTGAAGTTTAATGTTTGTGCGCTCATTAGACGCTCACTAAAAAGGGTTACGTAGACATTGTTGATCACGTGAAGCAGGATTGGCACCATCAACTTTTGGGTCTGTTCGTAAACAAAGGCTGTCAGTAAACCCAAGACGAAGGCGTTGACTCCTTGAACGACATTGAGGTGCATGATTGCAAAGAGAAGCGCGGAAAAGATGGATGCGGCCATTACAGAGTAACCTTTTTTTCGCATGCCATCGTAAAAAATCCCTCTGTAGATAATTTCTTCAAAGATGGGTGCGGTGAGAAAAATATAGCCATAACCTAAAACGGGCACCCCCAGCAGCAAATACATAGACCAGTCTAGGTCACCTGAACTGCCGAAGATATTCATTAGGAACATTGCAAAATAGCTGTCAAATGCCATTCTGCATAGAAATACTATGAGGCAGATAATCCCAATCCACTTCAACCACAGGGAAAAATGCCACTTGTGGCTTAGAGAAACAGAACCGTCTTCTTCTCCAAATTCTCTACGGCGCAGCATTACCAATCTAAAGACGCTCCATAATATAATGCCTTTTGTAAGAAGTAACCCTATATGTATAATCCAACTGGTTTTGGTCGGATCTTCTGTCAGAAACTTGAGGCCTTGGCTGTAAAAGAGGCTGCCTAAGGTCATTTCTGCAAATAGAATAAAGAAAAATAGAGCCACCACACCCCACAAAGGGATAGGTCTGTTCTCAATGCTATTTCCTATTTTCATAAAGCCTCCACTTGTTATTTACAGCAACTGCGCCCTCCCCTCACTTAATTGAGCAGAGATTGGATGTGTTTCATATACTCTTCATAGGTTCGACTGCCTACCAAGAACTCTTTCATATACTTACCGTCTTGGTCCACAAAAATGACAAAGGGAATAAATTCAAAATCCTTTGTACAAGAGTTCATAATAGAATTTTCAGCCATCATCACAATAGGGTAAGTCATTTCATAAGTCTTCTGGAGTTGGGCGATGTCCTCTTCCGTGCCTTCGACACAGAAACTGAGTAATTTCATTCCCAATTTTTCTTCATTTTCTTTTATATTCTGCAGCGCTTCTAGTTCTTCGATACACGGGACACAATGAGGACTCCAAAAAACGTGCATGGTGACTTTATAGTCTGAATAGATCTTCTCAGACCACTCATTGCCCTCCAAGTCTTTGACGGTATAGGGTTCAACCTGAGTTCCTACAAAACTGTATTTTTTAAGTTCAGGCAATCGATTTTCTGCCGTTACGCGCTTAGGTGCGCAAGCGACAAGCAAACTACCCATGGAAATTACCAATAAAATAAGCAATATTTTTTTCATTATACACCTCTATGCCTTGTCCAATTCTCTCTACTTCATATGATTTGTCAGAAATATTCAATATTTGCGAAACTATTCCCATTATACTACAGCTCTGTGTCTACTGTGTGTCCTTCTGATAATATTTCTTGCCAATTGCGTCATAATGTGATATTTTTCTTTTGAAGATATTAATTATTCTTAACATTTAACCATCTGTTCGGGGGATCGGATCGGTTAATCGAATCAATGGGGGTTAATGATGGAACGTATCGGCAAACGCATTACAGATTTAAGAACTAAAAAGGGCTTGTCACAAAAGAAATTGGCTATTATGACGGGCATTACAGAAGCTTCTCTTTCACGTTATGAAAACGATTTAAGAGAACCTAAAATTACCACACTGGTAAAGTTGTCAAATACACTGGACTGTACCGTGGATTATTTAATTGGTAAGTCATCCATTGCAGACGGCGTCATTGTTTCAAAACAAAATTTAGCCTATTCAGAGGAAATTGATAAAGATCACATCGATTTGTTGCTGGAAATGAAGCGCACAGATATTCAAGTGCATTCTGTTAAACGTATTTTGGAAGCTATCCAAATAGAAAAAGGACTCGCGTAAGCGAATCCTTTTTTTGCGTTAATTGACTTTTGCATGTATTAATTAACTTTTGCAATAGAAGTTGCTTCGAAAATCAACTCCGAAAGTTTTGTGCCCGTAAACTCCATTTTGTCTCCTGGTTTGAATTGATCCAGATTATAGCTGGTGTTGTCTTTTAAATTAATCACCCAAACTTTACCCTCTGCATCTGCGGCTTTCAAAAGGTTGCCCCTTACCACTTCCATTAAAGTCATGGTCAGTTTTGACTGCTCTGTAATTTTGCTGGTTGTCAACTGATAAATACCTAAAGCGTCCATTTCCAAGCTGATGTCTTGCCCTATTCTGAGTTTGTAAATGCCTTCTGAACCCAATCTCTCAGTGTTGACGTTGAGAATCGCTTTGCTTTGGAAACTGTATGTTTTACGCTCACTGTCTTTATTAAGAATGGTCACTTTCGACGTGGTGTCGCTGATTAAGAGTTCTTTGATGGTTCCTGAATCTTCTGCAACCATTCCAGTGGCTTCAATTTTAGTGAGAGACCCATATACAAAGGTCCCTTTAACAATGTCGCCTTTTCTGATTTCTCTGCCCCCTAATTTCACCACTTGTGGGACCGTTTTAAACTGCAAGTCGTAAACTCTTCCGTCTGGAAGTTTATAACTTAAGACACTGCCTTCTATGAAGCTGGTCACTTTTGTTAAGGTAATAAGCACTTCACTTTTTGCAGTGTAAGCCTCTACTTTTCGAGCGTAATAGCCATCGTAACTGATGGTGACCACGTCTCCCTTTACAATATTCTCAACAGGTTTGACCACTCGATCAATTTCTACATATAAACCGGTTTCAATTTTATAATAACCTAACTTGCCGTCATTTTTCTTAAGAATCAAGACTCTGAATTTTTTACCCGTTGTGGCATCTGCAACTTCTTTTGAAATTTCTTGGAAAGTCCCCGTCACTTTAGAGTAGTTCTTTTCTACAATAGCCTTCGTTACTTTACCATTGGTGATATCTAAAATGAGATTATCGCCTACGACTAAATTAAGAAATCCCAGAGGTGCATTGTTTTTTATGATTTCTGTTCCGCTAAGGGCAAAGGTACTGGTTTGACCCAAGCTGTCTTTGACCTGAATAGCCAATTTTTCTTTATGAATTTCTGTAATGGTTGCTGTTATCGTTGCTGTGCCGTAATCTTTTGTGGTCGTACCGCTGACAGTGGTGCTGCCTGTAGTATTTGTGCCCCCTGTAACCGTTGTAGTTGTCCCTGTGGTTCCAGTTGTTCCCGTTGTCGGAGTCGTTCCAGTTGTAGTTGTAGTCCCCGTACCGCTGTTCGTAGTCGTTCCTGCGGTGGTACTTCCCTTACCGCTTAAAATAGCTTTGTAAACCCCTGCAGCCAAATAGCCTGTGGTCTCACGACTGAGTACCGCCTTAGGGTTTAATTTCCCATTGGCATCCCCGTCAGGACTGATGAGCTTGTATTCCATCATCAGGTTCAGGTAAGGTGCAGCTGTTGTGGTAATATCGCTGTTATCTACAAATCCGAAGTTGATAATTTTACCAGTCAAATCTTCTTTTTTTACTACATTGAGGGCTTTGCCAAAAATTACCGCCACTTGTTCTTTTGTAGCGTCTACAGGCTTCCCTGCTGTGATATAGCTGCTCAAGTCTTCTTTCGCAATCAACTTATTGTCTAGCATATAGCCAAAAGCCGAATAGACGTCTGATCCATAAGGAGACAAGAAGGCTGGAATGCCCGCCGCTGCCAACTGGGTTTTGTTGTTGGTCACCGATGTGGCTGGTGCAAATGTTCCCAAATTATTAGTGGTCTTAAGAATTCGATAAGCCACTACTACAGCTTCTATTTTCGTTGTTTTGTCCAAAGGTTTGAAGGATGTGTCGCCATAGTCTGGCATAATATCCTTTTCAGATACGGTTTTAATGGATTCGTACGCCCAATGGGAGGTACTTACATCTGTAAAAAGTGCTGCTGCAAAACTTGAAGTCGATAAAGCAACGATCGTACCGGTTGCAATGATGACTTGGATCCATCTTTTCATAATGAATTCTCCTTCCAGAGTTAAATTCTACCTCAGGGCACCGAGCCCCTATTCTGCCTACATTATATCATGCACTCTAACTAGGAACATTACATTTTAGCGTCAGCTAGATTAAGCTTTCTTGAACACCATCCACTTGCTGAGAACATAGTTGAGAATGATTACCAGAACCGTCATTAAGTACTTCGGAATCAATTCTCCCCAGCCCAGTCCATCAATGAAAATCCATAACCCTGCCATTTCAAAGGCAAAGGTGCCCAGTCGAGCAAATAGGAACTTTCCCACCTCTTCAACGAGGCTTTTCCAGTCCGCCGTAGTACTTTTAAATACCCATATTTTATTGGTCACGTAGGCAAACAGAATTGCCATAATAAAGGCTATTCCATTGGCGTAACCGTAGGTCATCCCCATCCATAAAGCGGTGTGGTATACCGCCAAATTGACCAGAGTTGTCATCACCCCAAAGACGCCATATAGCGTGGCTTCCTTGGCCAGTCGTTTCCTACTCATCAATGCCCTCTTTTCTGCCGATGATGAACAGTGGTCTATTCTTAACTTCTTCGTAAATCCTACCCACGTATTCGCCGATGATGCTGACTTGAACCATTAGTATTCCAAAACAGAAGAGCAGAATCACCATCATGGAAGTCCAACCTTCCACAGCATACCGTCCAAAGATTTTGCTGACCCCTAAGTAGATGAGTACCAAGAAGGACAATCCCGAAACCCAAAGCCCAATCAAACTGAATATTTTAAGGGGTTTGTAAGAAAAACTTAAAATCGCATCAAAGGCTAGTTTGAACAATTTAATATAGTTGTATTTGGTCTCTCCTGCAAAGCGTTCGTCTCTATGGAATTCTACATAGCCCACATTGAAGCCCACCCAATGGGTAAGTCCCCTAAAATATCGGTTGTGTTCTTCAAGGGCATTAATTTCGTCTACCACTCGGCGGCTGAGGAGTCTGAAATCTCCAGTATCCAGCGGCACTTCCACGTCGGACAAGGCGTTCATGACTCTGTAGAAGCCTTTTGACGTGAATTTTTTGAGGAAGGATTCCTTTTTTCTAGAGATCCGTTTGGCGTAAACCACGTCAAAGCCTTCTTTATATTTAGCGTACATTTCCACAATCAGTTCGGGGGGGTCTTGCAAATCTGCGTCGATGATAACCACCGCTTCCCCTTTGGCATATCTGAACCCTGCCGTATTCGCCATTTCATGACCGAAATTTCGGGCGAAACTCACTAATTTTACACGGTCGTCCGCTTTTCTGAGTTTTAGAATTTTCTCTGCGGTAGCGTCTTTACTGCCATCGTCCACAAAGAGAATCTCATGGTCTGGGGTAATCTTTTCCAGGGCTTTATTTAAGCGCTCGTAGAGAGCGAAAATATTGTCTTCTTCGTTGTAAGAAGGTACAACAACACTGATTTCAATGGGTTTCATTATTCAAACCTCCGTATTTTAATTGCCTGCATAGGACTTTTTACACCTACATATTATAACATGTTTTACCACTTCGTCCTACCTTGTTACCATTTTGAGACAAGCTGCCCCCTATGTCATGTGGCGACCCTCCTTATAATATGGTATATTAATAGGAGAAATTCTTTGAACTTACACAAGTGCAAAAGGATATTCTAACCTAGCAAGCGCCATGATTGGAGTGTAAATAATGAAACAACTTCTTAACGGTCTAGACATCGAATACGATGTTCAAGGCACTGGAAAATATAATCTGCTGATTCTACACGGTTGGGGTGCCCATTACGGAACGTTTAAGCCTGTTATCGAAGCCCTCAGTCCTCATTTTAAAATATTCATGCTGAACTTCCCCGGTTGTGGCGACAGCGATGAGCCTGAGACGGCTTGGAACGTTGAAAAATATGCCGAACTGGTAAATGCTTTTATGAAACATCACAAAATCAGCAACCCTATTGTCTTTGGACATTCCCACGGGGGCCGCACTGCTATTTATATGGCAGGTCAAAAGGACTGCAAATTCAGAAAACTCGTCTTAATTGACGCCGCAGGTGTGGTGCCAAAGCGAAAATGGAACTATTATTTGAAAGTTTACGGTTTTAAAACCATCAAACACATGGCAAAGCTTCCTGTTTTCAGTTGGCTTCTGTCCGATTTCATGGAAGAATACCGTCAAAAATACAGTTCCGCGGACTACAAAGCCGCTTCTCCTATTATGAGACAGACCTTGTCCACAGTGGTCAATCAAGACATGACGGTTTATATGCCTCTCATAGACATCCCAACCCTATTGATTTGGGGCGGCAAAGATACGGCCACGCCTCTTTCAGATGGTAAAATAATGGAAAAACTCATTCCTGGCGCTGGTCTTGTGGTCTTTGAACATGCGGGACACTATTCTTATCTCGACAACCTCAGTGGCTTCCTCAGCGTGATTCGAAACTTTTTAGAAAGGGAAATGGTGGCTTAACGTGATTGCTTTATATGGGCTGATGCTCCTCATCGGGCTGGGCTATTATCTTTTTAAGGTTCGTTTTGACCTACATATGTTCCAACAAAATTCATACCGTCCAGAGCGGTATTTCCGTTGGATGAACCAAACCCATCAACCTCTTGTAAGAAAAAGTGATTGGATGTTCCTGATTGGTTTTTCCATCAGTGCCTTCCCTTCTCTATTTGGAAATGTTTGGGTTACTTGGATCTGTTTTCTTTTGGGACTGCCTTTTATGGTTTTGTCGGTGCTCATGTTCCACGTCAAAATCACTTGGCAACCTGCTAAAAAGAAACTGACTTGGACACCTCGAGTCAAGCGTATGTTTATTACCGCTTTTATCTGGCTCAATGTTTTATATGCCTTTGCCTTTATCAGCCACAGCCTTTGGTTTATTTGGATCAGTGTGGTTTTCTCGGTTATTTACAGCTGGGCTTTTGTCCTGATTGCCAATATCACCAACGCCCCGATTGAGCAAGGGATTAACCACAATTACTATAGAGACGCTCAAAAGCGTCTGACTCAAAATCCTAATTTGATTGTTATTGGGGTCACTGGCAGTTACGGAAAAACTTCCGTTAAAAACGTGCTATACCAGCTCCTCAGCCAAAAATACAACGTCCTAATGACACCGGAAAGTTACAATACCCTTCTAGGGGTTATTCGCACCATTCGAGAGCGATTGAACCCTACTCACGACATTTTAATTGTGGAAATGGGTGCAAAACAAGAAGGGGACATTGAAGAAATTTGTAAGTTGGTCAATCCCCATATGGGCATCATTACTTCCATTGGGCCTCAACACCTAGAGTCTTTTAAAACCATTGAAAATGTGGTTAAGACTAAAGGAGAACTCTTTAGAAATGTTCGACCTGAAGGTACCATTTTTGTCAATTTAAACGATGAACAAATTCGCAATATGGATCTTCCTAAAGGGGTCAAAACGATTCTATTTGGAAATGCCGCTCAAAAGAAGGCTCAGTACGGGGTTTCGGACATTCAAGTTTCTGACGAAGGCACTTCTTTTAACGTCTCAGGTAAAAATGATAAAAAGAAAAACAGCTTTAAAACCCGACTTCTAGGTGCACATAATGTTGACAATATGCTTGGAAGCATTGCCATCGCCATGGAGCTTGGGGTCAGTGAAGCTCAGATTAACCGTGGTCTTTACGACATGTACCCTGTTGAGCACAGACTTTCTTGCAAAAAGTCTCCTTACGGCTACACGATTATAGACGATGCCTTTAATTCCAACCCTGTGGGGTCAAAAAATGCGCTAGAAGTTCTCAAGCACATGAAGGGCAATAAGAAAATCATTTTAACCCCAGGGATGATTGAACTGGGCGATCAACAAGTTGAACTGAACGAAAAGTTTGGAGAATATATGGCAGATGCCTGCGACTACGTGGTTTTAGTGGGCAAGAAACAAACGGAACCCATTCAGCAGGGACTTAAAAACAGGAAATTCCCAAGTGACAAATGGATTGCCGTTCAGAACTTAGCTGATGGCTTTAAAGCCGTGAACGATTTTGCTAAACCTGGTGATGTCCTGCTCATTGAAAACGATTTGCCGGATTCATTCAACGAATAGAGAGGAGAAGGGTTATATGCATATTGGTGTTTTATTTGGAAGTCGCTCCGTCGAACATGAAGTTTCGATTATTACCGCCCTTCAAGCTATCAATACACTCAAGGGGCTTGGTACCTATGAAATCGTTCCTATTTATATTTCAAAGCAAGGGGACTATTATACGGGCAGCAACTTACTTGAACTTGAAAATTTTAAAGACTTGGATCAGATCATGGCGAAAGCTCAAAAGGTTCATATTTGCAAGCAAGATGGCCGTGGCTGTCTGATCAAATCTCCTGCTAAGAGCTTCGGCAAAAATGTGGTGGCACACTTTGACGTTGCCTTCCCTATTGTTCACGGTTCTTTCGGAGAAGATGGGACTTTGCAAGGTTTATTTGAACAGCTTCAGATTCCTTACGTGGGTTGCTCAGTACTTTCCGCTGCCCTAACTATGGACAAAATCACTGCAAAAATGGTATTGATGGCGTCTAACATTCCAGTCGTGGACTTCTATTGGTTCCACTCAGAAGAATGGTTTGCAAAAGACGAACAGCTCATTGCTCAGTCTGAGAAACAATTCGGTTACCCTGTGATTGTAAAACCTGCAGATATCGGTTCCAGCGTAGGGGTGAGCGTTGCCAATAATAAAGAAGAATTTATCGATGCGGTGAACTTAGTGAGACAGTTTTCTGAACGCATCTTGATTGAGAAATATGTGAAGAACTTAAAGGAAATTAACATCAGCGTCCTCGGGGACTGCGAAAGCCATCGATTATCTGTCTGCGAAGAACCCATCTCTGCCAATGCTTTTTTAACTTATGCTGACAAATACAGTGGGGGCGGCAGCAAAGGCGCTTCTAAAACTGGAGCGTCCTCGGGTGGTGGCATGTCTACCGCAAAACGTGAAATTCCTGCAAAAATTCCATCTGAAATGCAAAAGACCATTGAGTCTTACGCTTCAGCCTCTTTTAGAGCACTGGACTGTTCTGGGGTTTCTCGAATAGACTTCATTGTGGATCAAGACGACAACACGGTCTATGTCAACGAGTTCAACACCATTCCCGGCTCTTTGGCTTTCTACTTATGGGAAGCTAGCGGCAAACCTTTTGGTGAAATGATTACCGAACTCATCCAACTGGCGCTTAAACGTAAACGAAGACGCGACAAATTGACGTTTAGCAATAATGTAAACATATTGGCAAACGCCAATTTGGGCGGTATTAAGAAATAAATGGCTTAAAGAAATACGCTTCACAAGAGGCATCAAGCACTAGACTGCGATTAATCTTAACCTGCAGCCCAGGTTTGATGCCTTTTTATTTTTGAATGACCCTATATTGTATTTCAAAACGGAAGGAGCGTGAACTCTACAATGAGCTTCAAAAAAAGGATTATATTATTCACAGCACTCCTCTTATTTTGGTTTGCCCTTTCAGGCGCAATTGACCAACGTCAAATTCTACTGGGTTCCCTTGCCGCCTTGGCTTCCCTGCTCCTTTATGAATGGATTTTATCCCATTCAAAAATAAAACCGCTCCCGCCTATGCCCTCTGTACGCTGGCTAAAACTCGTCCAAATTACTATTGTCGCTATTATCACCAGTACTTACGACCATATTGTCCGAATTTTTTACGGGGATGATGAAACGGTTTTCCTCCAAATTTTATTAGATCACAATCACCCTTATGTCACGACGATTATTGCCAATGTCATTACCTTAACACCAGGGGCAGTCAGTGTTGAAGTCGATGGCAATATTCTCAAAGTCCTCATGTTTGCTCCTAAAAATGAGAATGAACGCGGGAAAATATACCAGCTCATAGATGATCTCCAAAGTGTCTTTGGGAGGTGTGCTTCTTGATTTTAAAAGCCGTCATGATATTGCTCGTTGCAACCTCTGGTTTTTCCTTAATAGGACTAATTCGCTCAAAGACCACCATCGACAAACTCATTTACCTGAACTTGCTTAACGTTAAATTGGCGCTGACTATGACTACTTACAGCGTTTGGATTGATTCCCAAATGGCTTTGGATATTAGTATTACCTATGGCTTGATTGGTTTTCTTTCGATTGCCTTGTTTACAAGATTTCTATTAAAAGGAGGTCATCTCAAATGAGTTTAAATGCGCTGCGTTTTTTGATTTCTGATGCCCTGCTCATCCTTTTCATGATATTACTGGTCATTGGTATCATTGGCATGTTCAGGTTCAAATCCAGCTATGGCAAAATTCTCAACAGCAGCAAAATTGATTCCGTAGCGTCGTTACTTTTATTCCTCGCTTTAATCATTCGAGCCAATAGCCTCAGCGTTATGTTTAAGCTGATGGTGGTCTCTGTTTTTTACATGATTACCAGCCCAGTTATCAATCAATTTATCGCCTTTGCCATTAAGAAACAGGCGACTGAGCTTGCCCTTGCAGAAAGGGAGGTCTCCAAATGATCTTTTTAAACTACGCCTTACTGTTCATGCTATTGGTGATTATGTTGCAAATTTTTAGAGAAGGAGATAACTACAAATTAATCCTTTACGCTGCCTTTTTCTCCTTTGCCACCGCTTGTCTGTACTTTATTAACGGTGCGCCCGATCTGGCTCTGGCAGAAATATCTATCGGAGCGGCTTTCATTCCTCTGATTTTTACCATCGCCATTATGCGACAAAATACCTTCACAGTAGTTTTCTTCAGTGAGGAAGGCAAGCAGGCTTATTGCGACCCCGAAGTTCTAATTGAGTTCATGGGAATTGCGGAAGTCTTTTGCAGTCATCATCGCTTAAAACTAAAAATTATTACGCACCCTCATTCTTATGAACCTAGCGTCCGTGGGATATTCCGCCTAGGGAACACCGATTTAATTGCCCACTACATGGAGGAGGACGCAACGCTTCACGTATGGGGGAATACAAGAAATCGACTTATTCCAGAACTCTTTGATGCTTTTGGTCCTCATGCCTTCATTCAAATCAATGAGATGGGAGGGGAATGGGTTGAAGAATAAATATGTATTTAACATTGCGGTTCTGGTTGCACTGGTCGGAGTGGGCTTTCATTTCTTCATGCTCTCGCAGACTAACACACCTTACAACACCATGAGTTCTGACTATTTTAAAGCTTTGGGTTATGCCGAAACTGGCGCAAAAAACTTGCTGACCAGTATCTATCTGGATTATCGACTCTTTGACTCCCTCTTTGAATCGACTATCCTGTTTGTTGTAACAGCCGGGATTCTTTTCATGGGGAAAAGCGACAAGGATGTGAGGTGATTTTATGCGCGGTTATGATTTAATTAAAAATACTTGCAGATTAATTCTGCCCTTCCTGATTTTATATGGGCTATATGTAATTTTAAACGGCGATATCTCTCCAGGCGGAGGCTTTCAAGGCGGCGTGGTTCTGGCGACATGCTACTTAGCGCTTTTCTTTATCAAAGATGAAGAAACCATCCCCTTTAAAGAAATTATAAAAATTGAGAAGCTCTTATTCCTCAGCTTGATCCTCATCGCCATACTTCATATGTTCACCAACAGCAATGCTTTTCCCAGCCAAGCGCCAACTGATTTACGCCTAAAACTTTCAACCGCCACTTTAATTTTGCTCAATACCATTATCGGCCTAAAGGTCACCATTGGTTTCGGTGGGATTATGTTGATTTTTACAGAAGAAGGTAAATTATGATGACACATATTAAAATACAGATGTTTATGGCCCTCTTAATTTTTCTGATTGGTCTATTCAACATGATTAAAAGCAAAAACTTGGTCAAATCTATTATTTCGTTGACTGTTCTGAATGCCTCCCTGATTTTATTCTTTGTACTTCTCTCTACGCAAACTGGGAAAAGTGCACCTATTGTAGGCGACAGTACCTTTCTTGGCGGGATGATTGACCCCTTGCCTCAAGCCCTGATGATTACGGCAATTGTCATAGAAGCTGCCGTTACAGCGCTGGCTCTTATGATGTCTATAAAGTTGTTCCACTATTATGGTTCACTGGACTGGAAACACATTTATGGAAGGCGGGATTAAATGACACTGTTGATTTACTTGCTGATTTTCCTGCCCCTTATTACTGGCATTTTGATTTATTTATTGGATAAACTCTGGGCAAATCGTTTGGTCTTCTTGCTTCAAGTCTTCCTTAGCGCCATGATGGCCATTGGAATAGCACCTCATATTTTTCTGAAAACTCACCTCAGTGAAGTTACCCTGATTACGGGAGGGTGGTCAAAAATCGTAGGGGTTGGCATTAAAATAGATGCCCTTTCCTTTGTTTTTCTCACCATGACCTTAATGAGTTTTTGGTTTATATGGCTCTACATTTGGCCGAATCGGAAGGAAGACCACAAATTTCTTTTCTTCCTCTGCGCAATGGAAACCGCTTTAAATGGGCTATTTACCACAAATGATCTCTTTGCTGTTTTTGTTCTAATTGAATTGGTCACCATCTTGGCAAGTATTTTGATTACTTATAAGAAGGACGCTTTGTCCGTTCGGGCTGGCCTTTTTTATCTGTTATACAACTCCTGGGCCATGGTGCTTTACTTATTTGGTATCATTTGTCTTTACTGGTATGCAGGGAACTTGAATATTGATTTGGTAGCCCCTCTGCTGTCCAACTATGAACAAGAACCCGTCTTGGCCTTTGGTATAGCCGCTATTCTCTCAGGTTTGGGCATAAAGTCCGCCTTCTTCATGTTGCACTTGTGGCTTCCTCAGGCGCATAGTGCTGCCCCTGCCTCAATTTCAGCCCTTTTAAGCGGCTTAATTGTCAAAATGGGGTTGTTTGTTTTCTTGCGAATTGACGGTCTCATTGCTATCCCTGCCGTTCATGACTTATTTATTTATATCGGCTTGATTTCTGGCATTATGGGAGCCCTCTTTGCAATTTTCCAATCTGATATGAAACGGATTTTGGCTTTCCATACGGTCTCCCAACTGGGATTGATTTTCATCGGACTGGGTTTATATGGCGAAAAAAATACCCTTGGTGCTGTTGCTCACCTATTTAACCACTTCGCCTTTAAGAGTCTGCTCTTTCTTGCCGTGGGCTTAATCATTATGGAAACCGGTGAACGCCGAGTCAAATACATACGAGGTTTATGGCGGTGGCACAAGCCCCTTTCCATCTGTTTAGCAATAGGCATTGTCAGTATTATGGGTTTTCCTCTCTTCAGCGGAAGTTTCAGCAAACTACTGATTAAATCCGGCAATATCCCCGATTGGATTCAAATCGGACTTTATGCGATTAACTTTGGAACGCTGATCAGTTTTATAAAACTCAGTACGACCTTGTTTGGTAAGCCTTCAGAGGCTCTTTCAAGTACAATGCGTCGTCATGACAACGTCTTGCCTGGCATTTATTTTGCGGCTGCCCTAGTACTTCTCAGTTTGCCTGTGGAACTTTGGCTCAGCGTAAAATATAAACCTGAATTGGTCGTTTATTATTTCAATAAAATTCCTGCTGATGCCCTCACCTTTACAGGAATGCTCCTCATTTCAACCGTTTTATACAAGTGGGTAGCTAAACCTATGCTTCATAAATTCCCACATTTGGGACACCGAGACGTTTCTTTTGGTCATGCAGTGGCCTGCAGTCTATTTTTCTTCTGGTTTGCACTGAGTTATTTTGCATAAAGGGTATTCAAACTAATGCTTCAACCTAATATTTTAAACAAGGAAGGGATTTTCACATGAACATTCAAATTTTTGGAAAGAAAAAATGCTTTGAAACTCAAAAAGCGGAGCGCTATTTTAAAGAGAGAAAAATCAAATATCAGTTGATTGATATTGTAAAGTTTGGCATGAGCAAAGGTGAATTTGAAAGTGTTCGCCGCGCTGTGGGTCAGGACGCTTTAATAGATAAGGAATGCGATCTCTATTTTGAAAAGAATTTAGACAAAATTCACGGCGCAGGTCTGGTTCAGGAAATTGCACTAGAAAATCCTAAAGTCATTAAAACGCCCGTTGTCCGAAATGGAAAACAGGCGACTGTAGGCTATTGCCCTGACGTTTGGAAAAACTGGGAGTAAGCAAGTTGGCATTTCGTATACATAAAAGTGCCATAGGAAAGTCTATTGGACTCCGCCTAGGGCACTTTGTTTTATCGCTTTCTTTTATCTCAATGAGCGCTTGTATTTTCTAAGTTGCACTAGGCAGCCCATAAAAACTGCAAATGAAATCATTGCACTTACAGCTTTGTAATCCGCAAGGGTTTTTCCTGCAATAAAAACGACTGTAGGACCATCGGCACCGCCAATAATACCAACCGCGGCAGCTTCTCCCTTGGGGACATTGACTTGAAACATTGTTTTTAATATCAACAATAAGACCGCATCACCAAAAGCGCTTAAGAGGGTCAATGCGCCGCTGATGATCATGAGTCCTTTTAGCAGGGTTGTTTTATGATGTTGATTCATTGTTTGCCTCCAATACAGCCTAAAATAATGAATCGTTTAATCCACTGTCTAACCTAATAATCTCTGATACATTTTTCGTTCTCTTCGGTGTTCCGTCGCCAGGCTATACCCCTTCGTTAAAAAGGTCAAAATCATAACGGCTGAAAGTACACCGGCACTGTCTATGAGCATATCTTGTATCAACATAGACCTGCCCGGGACAAAGTACTGATGGACTTCATCTATAACACCCCAAAGACTTCCAAATCCCCAACTCATTAGGAACCAACTTTTCCCACGTATGCTAAAGGCGCCATACAAAGTCAAGCAAATTAGCCCACCAAGTCCAAAGTAAAGACCAAAATGAGCCGCTTTTCGAACATCATGTTTCAGGGTTCTGATTTCTTCCGTTGATGAAAGAACCAGTTCTCTCTCTTCTGCTATATTTAATTTTACTAAAAAGTCATAGGTTTGCTGTGTACTTTCCTTGAGCGGTTGGCTTGAAAACCATGAAATTAGTGCCACCCAAGCAATCACGGCAATAAAGAGTGCTTTTTTCATCTTCACTACCCCTTTAATGTTTTTCTATTGACTATTTTATGCGAGGATAGCTATAAATGCAATAGTTTGGGGTTTCTTTCCCATGATTACAAAAAAAGTGCCCCTAAAGGCACTTTTTTGTGTTTTATACTCAAACGCTTTAATTCATCAGTGATGCTGCTTTCATTGCATTGTAAATCATGACAGCGGCGGTTTCTTGTGTCAATTTAGATTTAGGACTGAGAGCATGCTCGTCTGAGCCCTTAATGATGCCAATAGAGATAGCTGTCTGCATATCTGCCATTGCCCATTTAGAAACAGTTTTTCCATCTCTAAAGCCTGCAATTTTTACTGTTGAAGTCGTTTGATAAGTGAGATACTTTTGAGCTCTCACCAAAATGACCGCTGCCTGTTCTCTGGTTAAAGTCTCATTTGAAGCAAACTGACTTCCAATACCATTGACTAACCCTTTTTCAGCAAGAGCACGGATATACCCGTCTTGAAGAGAGTCAGAATTTGCATCTTTGAATTTACCGTTTGGCGCTATGCCATCAATGCCAAGGGCTCTTGCGACTAACTCTGCAAATTGTCCTCTTGTAATATCTGCGGTCGGTTTAAAGGTTGATGGATTGCTGATTACCAATGCCGATGCCATTCTGTCAAGAGTTGCCGCCGACCATCTGCCTTTTGCATTAGTCACATTAAGATTGCTTTCGATAATGCCATAGGTCGAGTTGGTCAAGGACTGTAGGCTTACTTTTCTAACACCAGCTACGGTGGTTACAACGGTAGGAACCGCTCTGTAACTGCCGTCTGCGTTGAAAACGACGCCTTGAATTTTTTCTGATGGTGTTACAACCGTACTCGGCAACTCAAAAGTTCGCTCAACATACTGGCTAAAGTTTGAAACAATTTTTCCTTCTTTTGTTTTAATTGTGAAATTATAAGCAGGTGTCAGAAGGTTCACCTTTCTAGATTGAATCGCTTTCAAAAGTTCATCGCTTGGGGCGTTGATAGTTAATATCACTTCGCCAAGAGCCTTTGAGACTGCTGCCGGTAAAATGTAAGTTAAACCGTTATCAGTCTTGACGACGATTGGTTCATTGTTTTTAGAAGGGACTAGGTTGAATACGGCTTCCTTAATTAATGGTGTTTTGGAGGTTGCCGCTGGTGAACTTGACGTTGGCGTACTTGACGATGAAGAACCAGATGTTGAACCAGAGGAACTTCCTGAATCTGATCCACCTCCGCCGCCGTTACCACCAGGAGTTACCACAGCAGTCCCATACGCGGTAAATTCAGTGAAATGGGTTGTCCAGACAACTAAGTCGTTCCCACTTGTGAATTTGCCTTCTCTAACGCCATTGACCAGTTCTGCTGTTGCTGTATTGAGGTTATCTGCAGACAAGACTTTGCTGATTTCCTGGCTGACGCCCCCTCTTGTCCATTTAACATTTTTACCTGCCATACCTGGAAGGAGAATTCTAACTGGCTTATTGAAAGTCAGCTCCATTCCTGGAACACCAATAGATACTGTTGTTTCCTGAACACTTTGAGTGACAGTTGGCATCGCAATTTTACCGTTCCAAAGATCATTTGAAGAGGCTGAGATTTTGATTTCTGCTGGCATTTCCACTTTGAAAGTCTGCGTTCCCGGCTCTTCAACTTTAAAGGTCAGAGCCCCTGGCACTTCTACAGTTGTCTTGCCTGCGTTGTCTGATGGGGAACCTAAAATGAGTTCCGCATCTTTAATAGATTTTTGAATGACAATTTCTAAGGTCTGAGTATTGGTCATCGTTGTTGGAATTTGAATAATCTTGTTGGTGGTGTTGTCAATGATTACTGGCTGGTTGGCCGTAATGACTATTGGCACGTTGACATAGAGTCTATTCAATTTCTTCGAGCCATTTTCTGCGGTGACTTCTATATTGAAGACGTTCACACCTGACTTAAGGGTCATGGTGTTGGTAAGATTTGCACCATTTACTGTGACGCTGCTGTAATTGTTTTGTGGCACTGAAGCACTTACAGTGACTTGCTGACCAACGGTGTAGTTGTCTATAAAGAATTCATCTTTTTCAGGCGCAAACCCTTGAAGTCCTTGATTATTGACAACAATACCTGCTAGTGCTGTGTTATTGCTTCTCACAATGACCGTGCAGCTTGCTGTGACGTTTTCTGCCCCAGCCGTTATAGTTGTAGTGCCTCTTCCTTTTACAGTCAATACGCCCGTTAATGCATCGATAGCTGCTACTGCTGTATTACTGCTGCTCCATGTAATCGTCTTATTCGTTGCATTCATTGGCAAGACTTGAGCAGTTAGAGTCCGCGGAGTGTCATTTGTCGACAAATACAAATTACTTTGAGATAGATTAATAGATTGGACAGGAATTACGCTTACAGCAGGGACAACCGTAACATCACAAGTCGCTGTATAATTCCCATCCACTGTACGCGCGGTGATTGTGGTTGTCCCTTGAGAAACAGGAATAACTTGGCCTACGTTGTTTACAATTACAATGGCGCTATTGCTGGTGTTCCATATGAGGGACTTATTGCTGGCATTTGCAGGGACAACAGTGGCTTGTAAAACTTCTGCCTGAGCACCCGCTATAAGGGTCAACGCAGTCTTGTTCATTGTGACACCTGTTACAGGTACAGTTGCAGGAGGCGTCGATTTAGCCATCAATGTTAAATTTGCATTCTGCGCCTCTTCAGGCGTCTGGAAGAGGGTTGCCTCACCTTTTGAAAGAACTTGCGTCCACTGATTACCCTCTTTTTTACAATAAGTTATCATGTCGTTTTTATGCTGATATAAAGCAATCATGAAAGGCTTCTGCGGTGCTTCAATGTTAAAACCTATACTCTTAGGGAATTGGAGTTCTGCTTCCCCTAAACCCATATTCCCAATATATTTATCTGTTTCAGATTCAATCGCTTGGATTTCAACCCAGTTTTCAGATATTTGATTAGGATTCGACAAAGTTAAGGCAATCGGTGTTCCTTGAAGCAGTTTAACCACACCTAAATTCAGCATATCTGCTGGTTGACCTACTGGAACATCTGTCGCTAAGTGCCAACCCACAACAGTGTTTGTTGGAGATGTGCTGTTATAAAACTGACGTTGAACAAGTCCTGAGATATTCGACCGAATTGACAAGGCAAAGGTGGTCAGATTGTCTGCAGGTACTTGTAAGGCAAAAAGTACTGAGTTTGCATTTGCAGGGATTTTAACCTGATTAGTAACCATGGCGTCATTACTGACTTTTTCCGTACAAATATTGAAAGTCAATTCTGGGTGATCTATCGGATAAGTGTCTGGCAATACGAGCATACCTGTTACTGTTTTGGTTATAGAAGGCATTAAAATCATTTCCATTGGCGTCGCTAAATCAGCATGTGTTAAAATTTTAGCATTTTGTACTGATCTAGTTGAGCCATTTTCACCAATATAGGTTACACCTTTGTAAATAGAGTCCTGCTGAGCATTAACACCAATTTTAAAGCTTTGAAGGGTTGCAGGTACAAAAACGATTGCAGTTTCACTAGCAACTTTTCCGTTCGCTGGGATATCAACGCTCCAAGAATTGTTTGCAACTAACACTCCGTTGAAATCATAGACGGAATAATTATAACCAGATTCTGTGGTCAGAGGGGCATCTGAGTCTGCAATTTTGGTGGTTATTTCTACATAAGAACCCTTTACCAAGCTGAAGTTACAAGTTTGCTCGCCTGTAAAACTGGCGTCAATTTTCGCTTCATTTCTAATGAGGGAACTGCCTTGATTTGGCTTTAGATAAATCTCTTTGATATATCCAGGCAATGTCTTTGATTGGGTATCACCGTAGTCAATACTTGCCTTGACGACAATCGAATCCGAGTCCAACAGAGCTTTTGGAACTACATAGTCGTAAGGGTATTGACCTGCCATCGGCATGTTGAAACTTTGATACACGGTGTATACTTGATCATACTGTCCTGAATCCAAACTCAATCTGAGTTTAAATTTTTTATCAATATTCTCTGGAATGGTTATAAACCCTTTTAAGATGACGTCATTAGAAAGTTGTGGCGCTTCAACGGTATCTGCTGAAGTAACAAATAAACCTTGCAAGTCCACTGAGGTCGGGGCTTGAATATCAAAGGCTTGTGCATTTTGTACATCTTTAGTCGCCCCACCGAGGGCATCCTTCGCGTAGGCTGTTGAAAAGTCACCTGAGGTGATGTTTTGAACTACAAGCTTGTATTGCCCTTTAGGGACAACCACACTGTAGGTCATTGACCTTGCTTTCGGGGGAATCGTCATATTAAAATTGCTGTTATAATTTCTATAGAAATTAGTGCTGTTGCTGTAAGTATTACTAGGATTATTTACTGACTCCGCGCGAACTTGAAAACCAAATCCCGCGTGGTCGGAAAGAACATTGTCTGGAATAGAAACTTTACCGCTGATTTCTACGCCTGCTTGTAAGGGTATATTCACATTGGCTTGAGCAGTTGAGTAGTCCGCGCCAGTATTAATTGTCCCCATCTGCACTAAGTCTTTAGCATAATAATTTTGAAGATAATAGGTACTATCGAAGTTGGTGCCTGGCAAAACGACCGATCTATAACTAGCCGTTGATTGACCTGCAGTCATTGCAACTTCAGTAAAATATTGAGTATGTTCTGTCTCATTTAAGTGGGTCAAGTTTACAATCAGCGGCATTTGAACTTGAGAATCTGCCGGTCTTGTCACTTCTCCGCTGATTGGGACACCCGCTTCTAATTGCAAAGTCACATTCCCAGTTGGGTTATTTGCCGACTCAAATCTATAAATTTCTTGGTGTTTATGGGTCACCTCGGTATCGCTTTTATACCAACCGCTTGAAACCACATCAAGACCCGCATCGTCTGTGATGGTGTATTTTAAATCAGGCGAATAGGTAATATCGAAGTCTCCTGTTATGGTCACAGAACTTTGGCCTGCTGGGATAACACCCGTCCATTCGTTGTTGTTTCCCTCTACGTTAATAGAAAAAGTCTTCCCAGCTGGTACTGTCATACCGTTTGGAAGCTTTACCAAACATGAGAGTTGGATCAAATTACCACTCGCAAAAGATGGAAGACTCCCACCTATGGGCAATAGGGTGAACATCATGACCATTATTAGGCACAAAGAGACTTTTCTGCAAATCTTGTTTTTCATTGTCCTACACTCCTTTAGATAAAATAAAATAAAATAAATATAAACTATCTTCCTTATTCTATCTATTTTGACAATAAAAAAGTACGTTGACAGCGTACTTTTTGAAAAATATAAATTTATTTTTTCACAATTTCATCATCCATATAAAAAGTCTCCCAGCCACCGCCAAAAGTTTCCGACTTAAAGCTTGCGTACCCACTGTTTACAATGTCCGAAGAAAGAAAGTACCCATTGATGCTCTTTAGCGAAAAATAGAGTCTATGATCCTTCTTCCCTAGGTACGCCATTTGAAAACGACAGGTTTCTATAGGTGTTTTGGAAACTGCTGCGACGGCACCCTTCCCCGCCTTAGGCGCAGTCAAGTACATGCCATTGCTGGATTTTATGGCTATGAACCCTGAACCTGCATCTTCAATAGTCAACTGCGTTGTTTCATTTTGGCTATTGGTGTTGGCAAAGAAATGATTGTTATGGTCTGAATCCAGCTGTAAGTACTGCTCGTTAAACGCTTTTAAATAAATGGTCTTTCCGATGAGGTTCTTTACGTTAGGATTCATCTCTGAGGGCAAAACGGAGGCTGTTTGAACACTAAATCTTTGATTTTCTATAGATGTAGATAGGAAAAATCCTAAAAACCCTGCTATGACAACAAGACCGAGACTTATGAGTTCACGTAACCATCGCCTTGGAGATTCTTTTCGGTCACCCCTTTGGTTGCTCAATGCACGAATATCTTTTTCAAGCAGATGAACCGATTCATAACGCTCAAAAGGCATGATTGCAATACACTGATCAATTATCTTTAGGGCATTCGGAGGACACTTTTCTCTATAGTGGAGATCCCTTGCATAGGCTGGATTAGTGTAGCCCGTTAACATCATAAAAAACAACAAGCCCATGGCGTAGATGTCTGAGCGTACGTCTGTCTGAGCACCTTGCAATACTTCTGGCGCAGAGTAAGGTAAAGTAGTAATGATTTCAGTGTCGCTTACTTTCATGCCAGAATACTTTCGCGTCGATCCAAAATCTAGTAAATAAACTTGACCCTCTTTTCCAATCATAAGGTTTTGGGGTTTGATATCTCTATGTAGGAGCGGTTCTGGGGTTTGACTATGGAGATACTTAATGGCAGCACAAAGATCCAAAAATACCTCACGGGCTTTATCAGGGCTAAACGCCCCCTGCTCAGATAAGTACTGCTCCAAAGTCTTCCCCTCGATATAATCCATCACCATTGCCACAGACTTTTCTTCCTCAAGAATATCATAAACTCTTGGAAGATAGGGGTGCATCAGGCTAGACAGAAGTAGGGCTTCATCTAAAAAAGCTTCCTTTCTGTCCAAACAAGAACAAACTTTTACGGCACGATATTGTTTGACCTTGGTGTCAAAAGCTTTATAAACGATTGCAAAGCCGCCACTGCCAATTTTTTCATTCAAAACATAACGATTAGAGAATATATTGTTTTCCATCGCCCACCTCAATCAATGTAGATCTAGCAACTCCAGCCCTTGTTGATCCAAAATAATATTGATCCGAATTAAATCTAATTTGTTGTCGAGACCATATCTAAAGGTACCATCTCGCTTACATTTAGGATTTAGTGGAGAAAACCCACTGCATTGTAACAAGAATTGGGCGTCTGCCACACTCATTTCAAGTCCATAAATTAAACAAATCAACTTGTCTCTGGATGGCTTTATTTTGCCTTTAAAGACATCGTAGCCGTGGGTTTTTTGAATATGAGCTTTTCTAATAACCTTAGCCTTTCCAATCTTCTTTTTAACCCTATACTGTTCAATAATTTCATGACATTTCGGAAAATTTTTCAAATGTTGATCACTAATCTCTAAAAATTCAGTAAGTGTTTTAGCCTCTTTTAGCTTCTGCTCAAGTTTTTGGGTGTCTATTTTGTCAGTTATATTCTTGTTAACGTCAAAATAATCTGTCATTAAAGCCTCCTAAAAACTATAGTCTACTTCTCCAACTTTCTATCTTTAAATTTGCTAAGGCTCTGTCACCGTATTCACCATAGTGGGTGCTTCAACACCGGGGTACATATCTATGAATGCGGGTTTTGTCTCAAAGGTCACGCCAGAAGCTTTCATGAAAGCTGTGACGATCTCTCCTTTGCCCTTAATTTTAGCGTTGGAGCCTTCAATGGTCATTGAAACCACTTTTGAATTTTCATCTAGTAAAAAAACGATACTCGAAGCCTGAATTTGAGCGTATTCCAAATAGACTCTTAGAAGGGTTACGTCTACATCTCTTGCAAGGCCTTTTTGAACCAAGACCGCAATAAAGCCATCTTCCTTAAGCAACACGCCTGTTTCAACCAACCGCAAGTCTGTAGTGGTGGTCACTCGGTCAATCACGGTTTTTCCAACCGCTTCCAGTCTAACTAACCCTTTAGAATTTTCTACGTTGATGTATTCGGAAGTCACATTTTTTAAGGTGACATTGCTGCCGCCATAAATAAAGATGCTTCCCTTGACCACCACAGTGTCTAAAGAAATCACACCTGTTCCAATTTTTTCGTCTAAAATCAAGTTGCCATTAACGGTCATATGCTGTAAGTTCACGTCCCCAGACTTGATAATGGCGTTTCCTCGAATGACTTGATAAATATCTGGGTCTCCGTAAGTGCCAGGTTTTTTATAAACTTGATGGCCCGAATCGTATGCAACTGCATTTGTCAGTGCCACCAAGGCCTCTGCCCGTTTGATCTTAGCTTTCGGCAAAAATCGATTGTCTGGGGTTCCCTGCATTATTTTAGTTTCCAAAATGGATAAAATCGCACTTTGTCCTTCTGGGGTAGCCGACTTAAGGTCTGAAATATTGCTCCCCAGTTTAGCCCTTTCCAATGACTTGACTGCGCTTAAGTAAATGGCCACTTCTTCTCGGGTAATTTTATCATCAGGTCTGATGTAGCTGTCCAAGGGGTCTAAGTACCCTGCGGCAAAAGCTTTCTTTATAACGGACGCATACCAAGCATTTTCTTTAACATCTGCAAAGCTGATATCCATCAACTCTGTATAGCCAAAGGCATTATTTATCATAGAGAAAAACTGAGCTCGCGTCATGGTTTCCTCTGGTTTGATGCTGCCGTCGGGATAGCCATTGAGTATGCCTAACTCCAAGGCTTTAACGATGGCAGATTTTGCCCAATGGTCTTCGTAGTCGGTGATTGTTTCACCGTAGCCATTGTAAGTTTGACTTGTACACATTATCGTTAAAAACACTATTAGAAATCCTGTTAATTTATTCCATACCTTTTTCATAGCACGCTCCTAGACATAACTTTATTAAGTTATTATCTCATAGATTTCGCAGAAACTTAATAGTTTAGCAACTATTTCCACAGAAAAAGAGGTACTTCTCAAGAGAAGTACCTCTTTTTAAACTTTTAGTGTTTAAAGTGCGGTTACTGAAACTGTAAATGTTCTAATTGCAGTTGTTTTACCGCCTTCTGTTGTTGTTACCACAATTGTCAATGGTGTAGCGGCTCCTATGGTATAATCTGCACCACTTGTATAAGCCCCACCGTTGATTGTGATAGTTGATGTTGCTGCACCTGTATCTGTTA
>CAYOLV010000004.1:0-66694 GCA_964404895.1 uncultured Peptostreptococcaceae bacterium
ATCGTATCAATCTAAGCTTTTGGTTATACACTGTTTAGTTTTCAAGGATCGTTAGCTGTTTTTTCAAACAACTTCTGTGTCGTTTCAATTCGGTTAACACCTTGTTAAGTTTGTGTTGACCGCTTTCGGCGACTATTACATACTACCATTTTTCATTTTTCATGTCAACCAGTTTTTTAAAAATTTTATCGTTTTATTTTTTTATAATTTATTGCTTAAACGATTTAGCTTTTTATTTGACAAAGCCAATCTTTAAAAACCTGCACCTCAGTAACTGGCTTATTTGATTGCTGTTCTCTGTGGGACTTGTTTATATTAGCACCGTTCAATACATCTGTCAACACTAGTTGTTAAAGTTCTAATTTTCAAACAATTTACCTGTGAAAAACGCGTCTTTTATGACCCTATTTAGCTACATATTGAGATAAGGATTATTATACTATAATACCTAAAAACAATGGGGGTACTCCCTTGTGTGAGTCACCCCCATGATTCTTAAAACAAACCTTCTTACTATTAATACAGTAATTACACTCTGTGAACTAGACCTGCATTAAATCAACTAATCCATGTCTACTTAACTTGTGCCATACCCGCTTCTAATGCTTTTAGGTTTATGTCTACGAACTTCTCTTTGACTGTCTCTTTAATAACAGTCTCCCAATCTAAAGTTTCTAGGCCTAAGGCTTTAATAAGAGCTCCTACTAACACAACGTTCATTGTTTTAGAGTTTCCAAGGGACTCAGCAATCTCTGCAGCTTTGAATACGGTTGTATTGGCTTGTTTCTTAATGGCTTCAATGACGCCAGTTGGATAATCAGCGCTGCCTGAAAGAACTGTAGCAGATGGGATTTCGTGTTCGTTGATGACAACTCTGCCGTCTTCTTTGAGATAATCAAGGTAACGGCTTGTTTCCATTGTCTCAAAGGAAACTAAAACATCGGCTTGACCTTTCCCAATGATTGGAGAATAAACTTTGTCACCGTAACGTACTTGTGTTGTTACGCTGCCACCACGTTGTGCCATACCGTGTACTTCTGACATTTTTACGTCATAGCCTGCATTGATTAGGCCGATTGACAAGATCTTACTGGCTAAGATGATTCCTTGACCGCCGACACCTGCTAATAGTATATTTTTGATTTCCGCCATGATTATTCACCCGCCTTTTTGATTGCTTTGAATGGACAAGATTGTAAACATACTGTACAGCCTACACACATATTTGCATCTATGCTGGCTTTCTTTGTATTCTTGTCAAAGCTGATTGCAGGACAGCCTGTTTTTGTACAAACTTTGCAGCCTTTACATGCGTCTACATCCACATAACATGTTTTTTTACTGAGATCAAATTCTTTGTAGTCTTGATCTGAGAATTTCTTGAGTACGCAAGGCCATCTTGTAATGATTACCGAAGCACCTTCGAAGGCAAATGCATCATCAATTGCTTTGTTCATTTCGTCAAGGTTAAGTGGATTAACGGTAACGATATGTTGGATGCCAATTGCTGAAACCAATGCTGGAATATCAATCTGATTGGTTGGATCTTCTGTCAAAGTAAAGCCTGTCCCAGGATTTTGTTGGTGACCTGTCATGCCTGTAATTCTATTATCAAGAATAACAGTTACTGTATTGCCTCTATTGAAGGCAACATCGATTAACGAATTGACACCTGTATGGAAGAATGTAGAATCGCCGATGACTGATACGACTTTTTTATCTACATTAAACTTATCAAATACTTTTTTAGCGCCATGTCCCATTGAGATGGACGCGCCCATACAAATTACTGAGTCTGTGGCGTTTAAAGGTTCTGCAGCGCCTAGGGTGTAACAGCCTATATCTCCAGTGATGACAACGTTTTTCTTCTTGCTGAGCGTATAGAAGAAACCTCTGTGAGGGCATCCTGCACAAAGTGTTGGTGGTCTGCCGACAACCTTGTCTGTAGGAACTTCCAAAGTTTTTCTTTCAATGCCAAGAAGTGCTTTTCCAATAATATCTGGATTGAGCTCGCCACATCTTGGAATTTTTTCTTTACCAATGCAAGGAATACCAACAGCTTTGAGTTGCTCTTCGATAAACGGCTCTAACTCTTCAATAATGTAAAGGGTTTCAACTTGTGACGCAAAATCTCTGATTTTTGCCATTGGAAGTGGGAATGTGAAACCTAGCTTAAGGTATGAAACTGAATCGCCAAAGACTTCTTTTGCATATGTGTATGCAACGCCTGAAGTGATGATTCCTATTTTCTTGTCATTCCATTCGATTCTGTTGAGCGGCGTTTCATTTGAGAAAGCTTCTAATTTAACCAATTTATCTTCAACCACTGTATGAAGAATTTTTGCATTTGCCGGTGCTGCAATGAACTTATTAGGTTGTTTCACATAAGGAATAACGTCCTTTGCAGTTCTTTCGCCTAATTCCACCAATGATTTTGAGTGACAAACACGTGTAGTCATGCGGTAAAGTACTGCCACGTCAAATTGTTCACTGATGTCAAATGCCGCTTTGATAAAATCTAAAGATTCTTGTGAATCACTTGGTTCGATGCATGCAATTTTAGCAAATTTTGCGTAGTAGCGGTTGTCTTGCTCATTTTGTGAACTGTGGCAACCTGGATCGTCAGCAGATACCAATACCAAACCACCTGTGATTCCTGTGTAGGCAATTGTAAAGAGTGGGTCCGCTGCAACGTTTACACCAACGTGTTTCATAGCTGCAAGGGCACGACCGCCAGCAAGAGAAGCTCCGATTGCTGATTCTAAAGCAACTTTTTCATTTGGTGCCCACTCTGCGATGATGTCTGCTTTGTAGTCTGCAACATTTTCAAGAATTTCTGTGCTTGGTGTTCCAGGATAAGCTGCCGCATAGGCAACGCCTGCTTCGTAACAGCCACGTGCAACCGCTTCGTTACCTGTCATAAATTTTTTCATTTTCTCACACTCCTGTAGAATAATGATGAATTAAACACGACTGACTCTATAATTGCCTTTTGCAAGTAAAGCGATTTATTATAAATTAGCAGCAATAACACTGCCTAAAGCTATTGAATTGAGTTTGGCTTCATAGGAATCTGCTCTTGAGGTTAAGACCACTGGAACTTTTGCCCCCATGATTACCCCAGCTGATTCTGCTTTTGCCATGTAGGTCATCGTCTTGCCGATACCGTTGCCCACTTCAATGTTTGGAACCATTAAAATGTCCGTATCTCCTGCAATTTCGCTCTTAAAACCTTTAACTTTTGCCGCTTCTTCTGAAACAGCTAAGTCGATAGCAAGAGGTCCTTCTACGATAACGCCTTTTCCGAAAATACCTTCTTTGCACATATTTTCAAGTGCTTTGGCGTCTACAGTTGCTGGCATTTTTTCATTTACTTTTTCTTTAGCGGCTATGCAGGCTACTTTTACGGTTTCAACGCCTAGTGCTTTTGCCACGTCTACTGCATTTTTAACGATTTTTACTTTTTCGTCTAAGGTAGGATCTATATTCATGCCACCGTCAGTCAAGTATATAAATTTATGATAACTTGGCACGTCATAGATCATGACGTGTGACAATTGGCTGTCTGTTCTCAGTCCGTTTTCTTTGTCAAGAACCGCTTTAAGCAGTACTGCGGTGTCTAGAAGACCCTTCATCAGGAAGTCTGCTTCTCCGTCTTTAACCATTTTTACCGCTACTTTTGCGGACTCGTAGATGTCTACAGTAGGAATGATTCTCGCTGTTGAAAGATCTAGGTGATGTTCCTTTGCCAATTCCAAGATTTGAGCTTCATCACCAATCAGTATTGAGTCGATGAGTCCCATCTCTGTGGCTTTTACTACAGCGCCTAAAACGTCATTGTCCTCTGCCGCTGCTACTGCTAATCTCATTTTCTTCTGTGTTTTTGCCACTTCCAAGAGCTGTTCAAAATTTTTGATCATGAGCGCTCCTCACTTTCTAAAGGTTTATGGTAGTAGTTGATTTTTTTGAAGACTTCTATTTTTTTTAGAACCCACTTCATTTTACAAAATTTTTGGACATAATTCAACAAATTTTAGAAGAATTAAAAAAAGACATGAAATCCGGCTCCATCAGAACCCATTTTCATGTCTCGTAATTCATTTTAACAGTCAGTAACTCAATTTAAACTTTGTCGTTTCTAGCCCTAACTTAGGTGTGCTAACCATGCGGAGGTGACTTCATCGGTTGGATTGATTTGATGAGCTTTTTCTATCAATCTCTTTGCCTGGTCATTTTGTTCCATGTTTAGGAACACAATTCCTAAATTACACAACAACTCGCTGTTCTCAGGGTCCAGTCTGAGCGCTTCTTCAAAATATTCTTGGGCTGAAACAAATTGTCTCATGCTCATATAACACAGTCCAATTTCGTTGAAAGTGTCCACATGACCTGTGTTTAAGTTGAGGGTTCTCTTATAATAGTAGATTGCCTCGTCATAATCTTCTTTTTGTCGGTAGGCAAGTCCAATGAAGAACATCAAATTCCACCAGTCTGGATTGTCTTCTTCTAGTGGCAACAGTTTGATGAGTCCTTCGTCTGGGAACCCGTCTAGTACAAGGGTATAACCTTCCTCGTATTGAATGCGTGACCATAAATGGACAAGGTTTTTTAGGATATCTTCTTTTGCGTCGTCGTGAATGTCTAGTGCAACTGCTTTTTCCCAGGCACTCTTTGCTGCTCTATAGGACTTTCGATTCACTAAATGGAATCCTAAATGATAATAAGCCAATGCCATATCAGGTTGCAGTTCAATTAAGTAAGAAAAGACTTCAAAAGCTTCATCTTCTAATAGTTTTAATGAGTTTGAATCTTCTCGGCTGGTTTCAGCTGCAAGTTCACAGGATCTTGCGTAATAGAACAGAGTATCTATATCTTCACGGTTGATTTCCCAAGCACATTTAAAATAGATGGCTGCTTCTAAAAACTTTTCGTCTTCAAAAGACTGCATCGCCAAAGTATATACGTTTTTATGCAGTTCTGGGTCAACGCTATTCATGAAATTTAAATAAACTTCCTTGTGAGGGAACTCACTGTCTATTCCAACAATAAACGCCATAGCTTCCATGATGCTCTTCAACTGTATATCTGATTCTGCAATACCTTGAACCTTATCTACCACATATTTAAACAAAATCGGTACTGGCAAACCCGCTTCCAATACTGCCTCTTTGATCTGAATCGACTTACCTTCTTTGAGCTCGATGAAGACGACTTCGTCTGCTTTCTTCTTGAATAGTGACTCTATAGATTGATCTAACATGGTTCCTCCATTAGTAAACACAGGATCTATTAATCATAGATCACGCGATTGTTAATATTCTTGTCGATGATTTTGTTCTTATAAAGTTCAAAATAGTCGTAGTCTCCCCATCTGAGAATATGAACTTCTTTATGGGCGGCGCAGACATGAATTTCCGAGATAAAGTCGTCGGATACTTTTCGACCGTCGCAAGCCACAATGACTGCTCTAAATTTTGACTTGATAATTTGGAAATCGATAACCGTTTCAATGGGCACAATCAAGCTGCTTTTAAGGGGCCGATTGATACTGTTGTCATTTGCGTTGAGAGGTGTCAGCTGATAAACGGGTAATTCCGAATGTGTGGCTACCCCACCTGCCCAAATAGCATAACCGGTGGCACCGATAGGCGTCGAAACGATAAATCCATCCCCGGTAAAGTAATTGAAAGGTTTATTATTGATGTAAATTTTAGCTTCCATTAATCGAGGTTCTAAATGCTTGATTAAGATTTCGTTGAAGGCATAACTGTCAATTTCATCGCCATGAACGGTTTTACACTTTACTTCTAACAAGGGATAGGATTGAATTTGATAGTTTTCGCTCTTCAATATGTCGATAATGATTTCCAAATTGTTAGGCGGTATGCTCGGTAGAAAACCTAAGCTCCCCGTATTGACCCCTAAGAAGGGGACTTTTTTCAGTCTGTATTTTCGAATGGCGCTTAACATAGTGCCGTCACCACCGATGACAATGATGAGATCGGGTTTCTCCGTGACGACCTCATAGCCATTTTCAACAAGAAGGTCATTTAATTTCTCTTTGGCTTCAACGGATGATTTTTTATTGTTGGCATATAAGAGTATGCGCTGCATGGTCGTCACCTATTCCTTATTCGGATTATCTTTCTTAAGATACGAAGCGCTTGTCACTTTTTTCATAACTCATTAGTTTTTATACATGTTATTCATAAACATTCTCTTTCTTCTAGTAGTCGTTGTCAACATTTCATAGAGATAACCTCTGTAAATCATGGCAAAACTAGTAACGCCAGATGCCAAAACTAAGCTGATTATAGTTCCTACAATTGAAAGATTTAACCGAGCTAGGAATACCGTCAACTGACTGCTGATCAAATACAAGCTACCTATCAAAACAAAATTAGGTACAAACCACTCGATGGCATTTTCTTTTATAAATTGAGCGGCATAAGTAATAGTATCTCCTTCCGAGAGATATTTTTGATAAATGGTCTCTGGAATCGCATTGAATAAGATTAACATGAAAAGATTGATGGCACTCATCATATAAGGTTCTCTAAAAATAGGGAGAATCGGAGCAAGCACTAAATTAATGCCCATTTGTATCACCCAAATTAGGAATAAGAAAGCGTAAATCTTTCTGAAATAGACTTTGAATCCTGATTTAAAATCTCCCATGTCAAAAGTTCTGTTGTGGATGACTTGATTGATAATATAAAGGTAATCGCTGATGACTGCCGCCATAATCAAGTAAATAATCAAAGATGCAAAGGGTCCAAAAATTGTAGCGCTCAATGAACCTGCAAATAAAATAGCCATATATACAATCCCTAGTAGGAATAAAAGATAATTTTTGCTAAAACTTTTTACTGTTCTCTCAATTATTTTCTTATTGGTAGATAAAAGGTCTCTGATGATTTCCAAATAAGCTCACTCCTATACGAAAATATAAATGGGATATTGTTCACTCACCGGGTGTTTGTCGCTGAGATCTACTAAAAGGATCCCAAACTCGGTATGGATGGTATGCGGCATCTCAATTAGATGCTCTGATTCACTGTATATAAGTAAATTCGTCGCTTTTTTATCAATTCCTGCAAACCGAATTTTCTTTACGCGCTCTTTTGGAGAAACATCGCCTAGATGTGGCATAATGTCAGCACAAATGTCGGATTTGGCAATTTCAAAAACAACTTCTTTAATACCTGTTATAGCAGGGTCTTGCATCCATTCTAGAGGTGCCTTTCCCAATGAAGACATGTAGTCCATCATGAGATGGCATTTAAGTTGATTTTCGTCTAACATTGAATGTTGTTCATTATTCTGGGCATTGTTACTTGCGACAAAATTCCAAATCAACTCATACCACTTTTCTGTTTTGATTGCCTCATCAAAGGTGCCCCTTTTCCTTAACCAGTTTGCGAATGATACATAAAAATCTGAGGGTCTTGGATAATTGCTCAATATGGTTTTTAGCGTTCGCTTAAAACGTTTACTATTGTGAAGACACTCTAAACAAACTTCCATATCTTTTAACTTCAGCAACTCGTCAAATTGAATATATTTCGTCTGAAGGACTTCATAAGGTTGATAATCTTCATAAATATAGCCAAAGGTTTCTGTTTGCTTTCTAATATTTGACCCTTTGATAAGTTTTAAAAAACCAAGTTGAAGGACTTGAGGCTCTAATCCGTAGACATCGTCAAAGGACTGAAGAAATCTTTCATAGGTTTCATAGGGGAGACCTGCAATTAAATCTAAATGTACATGTAGGTTCCCTGCTTTTAACAATCGGCTGACGGGGTTTTTTAAGCGGTCAAAAGACAATTTGCGATTAACAGCCTCCGAGGCTTCAAGCATAGTGGTTTGAATGCCAATTTCAAATTGGAACAGTCCAGGTCTTAACTGACTCAAAAAAATCAAATCTTCTTCTCTGAGGAGTTCCGCAGTGATTTCAAAATGGAAATTGGTCATACCATTGTCATGTGTCGCTAACCATTGCCATAGTCTCATTGCCCGATTTGGATCTGCGTTGAAAGTCCTGTCGATGAACTTGACCTGCATCACCTTGGCTTCTAAAAACCGAAGCATATCCGATTCAAAGGCGTCGTCGCTTTTAAAGCGCACGCCTTTTGTAGCCGAAGAAAGGCAATAACTGCAATTGAATGGGCAACCTCTGGATGACTCATAGTACAAAATTCGATTGCTGAGAGTCTCTAAATCAGGATAAGGGAAAGCCAGTAAGTCCAAATCTATAGGGGTTTGAGTTCCATTCATTATGACTTCTTTGCCGTTTCGCCAAGTGAGTCCTAGAATATCTTTAAGCTCTGATTCATGGGCGTTATTTTGCCACGCTCTAATGAGCTGCTCAACAACCCCTTCACCTTCTCCAGAAATAATCACATCTACTGCTGGATTGGTTTCCAGTTCTTGAACGCTGTCAAAACTCACTTCTGGACCCCCAAATACGATTTTGCACTTGGGAATGAGCTTTTTAAGTTCGTTGGCAATTAAGCGAGTTTCGGTGCCATTCCAAATGTACACAGAGAAGATCAATACGTCGGGTTGTTCTCTGTACAGATCCCCAATGATTTGATAGATGGGGGTATTGATGGTATATTCCAGCCACTTGGCTTCAATTTCTCGCTCCTTTAGCCAGTTTCCAATTAATCTTAAAGCCAACGAGGTATGGGTAAATTTTGAATTTAGTGTGGTTAAGATGGTTTTCATATTGCTCCTTTAATAACTGACACTTTATACCTGTTCGATCAACGACTGATAGAGTTCAATGTATTGATCCACTATTGTGGTTTCATTAAAGTGTTCTACAACATGGGCTCTGCCATTCTTAGCAAATTGCTGATGCAGCTCTGTATTTTTTAAGAGAGTAATGGCATTTTGA
The DNA here is from genome assembly GCA_964404895.1 of uncultured Peptostreptococcaceae bacterium. Lineage (GTDB taxonomy): Bacteria > Bacillota > Clostridia > Peptostreptococcales > Acidaminobacteraceae > JBGSUZ01. The sequence continues at coordinate 8,903 of CAYOLV010000004.1, forward strand.
GTCATATCGGCTATATCTCCCACCTCTGACAAATACCCTGTTTCACCGTGAACGACTACTTCAGGTATGCCACCTGTTCTTGTGGCTATAACCGGCACTTCGCATGACATGGCTTCAAGGGCTACAAGTCCAAAACTTTCTTTTTCTGAAGGCAGCAAGAACAAATCACTACAAGAGAGTAATGATATGACATTATTTTGCTTTCCTAAAAAATGAACACGGTCTCGCAGATTCATTTCATCTGCAAAATCATAAGCTATTCTAATATCTGGTCCATCTCCAATAAGGAGTAGGTGGGCAGAGACTTCCGTTAGTATACCGTTAAAGACTTCCATGACGTCCTTGATGCGTTTAACCGGTCTAAAATTGGAAATATGAACGATGATTTTTTCTTCAGTCGGAATTTTCATACAGCTTCTAACATCGCAAGTACAGACTCTCGTGTATTCGTGAATGTCTACAAAATTGTAAATAGTGCTCAGGGGCGCTGTGATTTTTAATGTTTCCAGTGTCTGTATTCTCAAACTGTCTGAAACTGCCGTTAACGCATCACAAGCATTAGCGCTAAACTCCGTAATTTCCTTGAGCGCTGGATCTTCAGACATAATAGTCACATCTGTTCCGTGAAGGGTTGTCACTGTTTTGATTTTGCCCCCTAACATTTCCTTAGCAAGAAATACTGCCGTTGCATGGGGAACTGCATAATGAGCATGGAGTATGTCTAGCGACTCTCTCTTGGCAATTTCATAGATTTTATTCGCCAATGCCATAATATATGGCGGATGTTTAAAAACTGGATAATTGGGGGTGTCAAAGGCGTGATAATACACGTTGGGATGATATTCACCCAATCGAAAGGGCTTGTCGTAAGTAATAAAATGGACTTCATGTCCACGCTTCGCCAAGTGAATACCCAGTTCTGTTGCAACGACGCCACTGCCACCATAAGATGGATAACAACAGATTCCTATTTTCATATTGCACTTCCTGTTCTATAGTCGAATGATACGATGATGGTGATCTAAGGGTAATTCGTTCAGTAGATAATCAATAAACGAATCTCCTTGTTTACCATAATATTGAATAACACTGAGGGTTCTTTCTTGAAGTCCCCCTTCAGGTAAAATTTGCATTTCTACATCGTTTAAAGACTTTAAAAGGTCTTTGTGGTTTCTTCTGTGGAAACGATGTGCCTTTTCTTGCAAATAGGCAATTTGATTTAAAATCATATTTTTGTTCTTCTCGGTAAACTCCAGAATTTCAGGGCTTATTTTTTCAATGTCACTGATTAACTGGTCATATCCGCTGCTTACGGTTTGGATATATTTATCAAAGGTGTCATCAATTCGAATATCATCTTTTAAATCTAATACTTTGTCTCTAACCGCTTCTACACCGCAGATCAGAAATGCTTCAGTTTCTACGTCTAAATTTTCCATCTTCTCAGAAAGTTCTTCAGTAATCACGGTAAAATTCTCTCTTGGATAAATGATCGGCATTTTCAAATCAAATTGATCATATACTTTTCCAAGCTGACTGTAATAGGCGATTTCGCCAGGCCCTGCCACATAGGCGATTGTTTTAAACAACATGTCTTGAACCACAGGTCGTAAAACCACATTGGTACTGAATCGATTCGGTTCATTATTCATGAGTTCTATCAACTCTGAGTCTGAGAAAGTTTCATTGCCGAGTGGATGCTGTACTGCCCAGCCTTCGCTTGATTTTTTCAGCGGCAACCGTTCGCCATGGAGATAGAAAAATAAATTGAGTCCGGAGTCATCGAAGTCCAATGAAGGTTTAAATCCAAGTTCTCTTACTTGATTCGACTGTTCCTGAAGGGCTTGAACGATTTCTCGGTTTGATTTTAGCGCCTGTTCAAACATGGGTGTTTCAAGTGCTCTAAGTTCATTGAGCATCGGGTCTGCAAACACCAGTCCATGTTCATTGAAAAGCTTCATCATAAGACGGCCGAACCAATTGCTAAGGGTATCGTTTTCAAGCAAAGTCGTCTGCAGCAAAGTTTGCAAATTTTCAATTTCATCTTGGGACGCTTGGTTCAACAAGGTTTCAACCGTATGATATACCTCAGGTGTCACTTTTAAATGCCCTACCGATGCTTTCACCTGATCTTTTAGCTGATTTTCACCAACATATTTTTCAATGGTATCCGAAGGCTTCTTATCAATGGCATATGTATTGACTTTGCCGTTTGCAAAATGCTTAAACAAATGAATTTCTTGGAAGTCGTGGTCTTCTGAAGCAATCCAAAAAACAGGAACCACGGGTCTTTCATATTCTCTAGACAGTTGCCTAGCTAGTTTAATTGCAGTGATTGCCTTATAGACGGTATAAAGGGCTCCAGTGAAAACGCCCGCTTGTTGCCCTGTGACAATGGCCAAGGCACCGTTACCCAAAGCTTCAATATTTTTTTCTGTCAGCTCGCCACAGCCTAATTTTTGATTGTAATTTTTTAATACTGCTGCTACTTTTGGGGATTCAATCCAAGGTGACTGATTGTCTAGCCAGTCCATTCTGTATTTAAAATCTTCCGGCTTGTTAAAGTTAAGCGGATACAGTTCGTTGACCTTGGGGTCATTGTCTACATATGCTTTTGAAACGCCTTTGAAGATTGTGTAGGTACTCATATCTCTTTTCCCCTATCTTATATACATGATGTGAAATCCTTCATTCCATCTTTCTATTATATCATACTCCATTTTGTTCGTCGTCAATCGAAAAAGAAAGGAACCCTGTCGCAATCAAGACAACGACAGGATTCCAAATATATTGCATTCTTTTAATATTACATTCTTTCAGGTGCTTTGACAGAAATCAAGTACAAGCCATTTTTAAGGGTTTGTCTGACGCCGTCTACCAAAGCAATTCTCGCAAAGGATAGCGCTTGATCTTCCACCAAAATAGGATGGTCGTGATAGAATCGGTTAAAGGTTTGAGCCAAATCTACAATGTATCTTGTAATTAAGGAAGGTTCATATTTTTCACCTGCGTCTACGACAACTTCAGGGAATCTGCGAAGGAGTCTCAAGACTTCTACTTCTGCTTTTTCCTTTAAGAGATTGAAGTCCGCTTGCTCTGCATTCCAGTTTTGTGGCGCTTTACGAATAACGCTGCAGGCTCTCGCATGAGTGTACTGAACATAAGGTCCCGTTTCCCCTTCAAAGGCCAACGATTTCTCCCAGGAGAAGGTATAATCTTTGATTCGATTATTAGATAATTCTTGGAAGACGATAGCGCCAATTCCTACAGCTTTGGCTACATCTTCCTTATTCTCAAGATTAGGGTTTTTGTCTTCAATGATCTGTCGAGTCTTCTCTACAGCCGTATTCAATACATCTTCTAAGAAGACAATTCTGCCTGAACGAGTAGACATAGAACCCTCTTCAAGAGCAACCATTCCAAAATCTACGTGAACACAGTTTTTCACCCATTCATGACCCATAAGCTCTACAATTTTCATCCATTGCTGGAAATGTAGCTTTTGCGCTGATCCCACCACGTAAATATTCTTATCAAAGTTGTAATGGTTCTTTCTATAGATTGAAGCTGCAATGTCTCGAGTGATATAAAGAGAAGAACCATCTTTTTTAGTAATCAATGCCGGTGGCATACCGTATGGCTCTAAGTCTACGATTTCTGCGCCTTCAGAAGCCTTCATTAGTCCTTTGTCTCTCATTTCTGTCAATACTGCAGGCATTTTGTCTGAGTAAAAACTTTCTCCTGCATAAGAGTCAAAATGAACATCTAACATGCCGTAGACACGGTCAAACTCTTTTAAGCTGACTTCTCTGAACCATGACCAAAGCTCATATGCCTCTGGATCATTTTCTTCAAGTTTCTTGAACCAAGCTCTTGCTTCATCGTCGTAAGATGGGTCATTTTCAGCAAGTTCATGGAATTTGACGTAAAGCGTTAAGAGTTCAGGAATTGGATTTGCCTCCACCAATTCTTTATTACCCCATTTTTTATAAGCCACAATCAATTTGCCGAACTGTGTGCCATAATCCCCGAGATGGTTGATCCCAACTGTTTCATAACCTAAAAATTGATGTATGCGATAAAGGGCATTCCCAATCATTGTTGAACGGATATGTCCCATGTGGAAAGGTTTTGCAATGTTAGTAGAAGAAAACTCTACAATCGCTTTTTGCCCGTTCCCTAAAGTCGATGAACCAAATTTGTCCTTTTCTTCTTGAATCGCCATCAATACTGATTTTGCTAAAAAGCCTTTATTGAAGGTAAAATTAATATACCCCGCTACGGCATCTACGTGTTCTATTACTTCGTTAGGCTCCATTTGTCCTGCAATTTCAGTCGCAATGACAGGTGGTGCTTTTCTCAAAGTTTTTGCCAATTTGAAGCAAGGAAAGGCTAAATCCCCCATTTCTGGATTCTTAGGAATTTCTAAGGATGATTGGACTTCTTCAATGTTGAGTCCCTCAGTATGTTGCATGATCATTGACGCTACAGATTTTTTAAAATCAAACATGATGATTCCTCCTGTCTATTATTATGATATTTTTATTCAAGATTAAACCAAAACTCGGTTGACCTTTGGTTTCACGCAAAAAAACGCCCCATATCTGACAGTTCAGATAGAGACGAATCATTCCGCGTTACCACTCTAATTGGTTTTTTCAAACCCACTCAAACCCTATAACGGTGGGTGCCGTTCAAACTACTCCCTTTCGGTTTTGCATGAAATCTCAAAGGTGCGCTTCAACATCAATTCACATCGGACTTACACCGGCTCCGACTCGCTTTAGTGAGGTTTGATCTTTACTGTCCTTCTCATCGATACAGTTATTCAACTTTGAAAGATTATATCATGAAGTTGATGGATGGTCAATTTTTTGTTATTATCTTTTTTATAGAAAGGATGTCGCCTATGATAGCAGACCGTATTAAGAAACCCATATTTTTAAGTCATATCCTCATCGCCATAAATGTGATCATTTTTATGCTCATGTGGCTAGTCGATCACGACATTTCCAGCATGACGCTTATTCATTTTGGTGCCAAAGCTAACTTTATGATTGTGGACGGAGAATGGTTCCGATTGATTACACCCATGTTCTTGCATGTGGACTTCTTCCATTTATTGTTCAACTCTATGGCCTTAGCCTCATTTGGGACGGAAACTGAAATGATTTTTGGAAAAAGAAAATTCCTGATCATTTACTTTGTTTCAGGCATTGCAGGGAGTATTGGCAGTTTAATATTTAGTCAAAGTATTTCAGCAGGTGCCTCAGGCGCTATTTTCGGACTGATTGGGGCTAATATTTATTTGCTCACTTTGAATAAGGACATGTACAAAAGAGTTTTTGGGAATAGCATTTTATTCCTCATTGTGATTAACTTGATTTACGGTATTTCAAATCCTCTCATCGATGACAGCGCTCATATTGCAGGGTTCGTTGGTGGGTTTTTAGTGACTTGGAGTTTAGGCTATATGAACCAAACCGTCTTCACTTGGAAAAACCATTTGGCAAGAGTCGCACTCATCGGCTTACTGGTTGGAGGGATAGGTTATGGCTATTTGAGTAATATAGGGACTGAAAATTATTATTTATTTAAGGGATCTTATTACCTGAATGAAAACGATGCCTATAATGCCAAAATGACCTTTACTGAAGCCGCCAAGCGCTACCCGGACAACGCTGAGTTTAAAACGGTTTTAACGCAGATTGAAGAGTACTTGAATACACTTAACGGTTCTGGGACTGAAACCAACTCTGGTTCAAACTCAAATTGATATTACAATATTGCAGTCATTAAAAAGCGTCTGCCTTACAACAAATATGTTGATGAGGCAGACGCTTTATTTTTATAAATATTTCTGATTTTTATTTAAGTTCTACTACAGTTACCCCAAGTCCACCTTCGCCATAAGCACCTTGTCGGTAAGTTTTAATATGGTTGTGAGATCTAAAGAATTGTTGGAGCCCTGCTTTTAACGCGCCTGTGCCTACGCCATGAATGATTCTCACCGTTTCATGATGGGACAAATAAGCTTCGTCTAGGTATTTATCCAACACCACAATGGCTTCTTCAACGTTTAAGCCTCTCAAATCTACTTCGCTCTTGACACTGGTCATGCGCATGCCAGTACTACGATTGCTTTGCTTACTTGGCTTCTTTTCAGCGTAAGATTCAGCCAATTTTAATTGAGAAATATTGATACTCAGACTCATAATGCCTACCTGAACAGTCAAATCTCCATTTTTGTCAGGCACGGTGGTCACTGACCCTACTTGATTTAAGGATACAACTTTCACACTATCGCCTAATTTCAAGCTTTTCGGAATATCGCTGTACACGTAGTCTTCTTCATCTGTTTGCAAGGCATTTAGCCCATCAAGGTCAGACTTCACTTTGCGTCTGATTTCTTCGACCCGTTTGCTGTCGCCCTTTTTCATTTCATTTCCAATTTGACGAAGTTCTTTTGCGATTTCGTCAGCTTGTTCTTTTGCCTCTTTAAGGACTTTTCGGGCATCTTCCTTGGCTTGATCAAGAATTTTTTCCTTTTGGGCATTCAGTCGATCTTCTCGTTCTGAAAGCTTTTTCTTCAATTGCTCTGCATCTAGACGCAGGCGAATCGCAAGATCTCTGTCGTCATCTGCTTCTTTCCTGCTCTTTTCTATATTTGCTAAAATCTCTTCAAAGACGATGTCTTCTGTGGCAATCATCTTCTTAGCTTCATCAATAATTTCGCCGCTAAGGCCTAATTTTCTTGAGATTTCAAAGGCATTCGATTTACCTGGAACACCAATGAGCAATCTGTAGGTCGGGCTTAAGGTTTCTACATTGAATTCAACCGATGCGTTTTCAACGCCTTCAGTAATAAGGGCATATTCTTTCAGCTCACTGTAATGTGTCGTTGCAATCGTTGTGACTTGCCAGCGGTAAAGCTTATCCAGAATAGCTTTAGCAAGTGCCGCACCTTCCGTCGGATCAGTCCCTGCACCTAGTTCATCAAAGAGAACCAAACTGTTTTTGCTGGCATTGTTCATGATTTCAACGATATTGGTCATATGTGAAGAGAATGTACTGAGACTTTGCTCAATAGACTGCTCATCCCCAATATCTGCGTAAATGCCATCAAAAATAGCCATTTTAGTCCCGTAATCTGCAGGGACATGCAGTCCGCTTTGCATCATTAAAGTAAGCAGTCCCACTGTTTTCAGAGTTACAGTTTTACCGCCGGTATTGGGTCCTGTAATGAGCAAGGTTTTGAAATGCTCCCCAATCCAAAAGTTGGAAGGTACAACGGATCTTGCATCCAGCAAGGGATGGCGACCATTTTTTAGACGCACTTTACCCTCTTTATTAATTTCAGGCTCAACCGCTTTCATGTTAAGTGCCAATTTACCCTTTGCAAAAATAAAGTCTAGAGTTTGAAGAATTTCTTGATTGACCCGAATGCCGCCTGTGTAGTCACCCACCATTGCAGTAAGCTCTGTCAGGATTTTTTCGATCTCAGCTTGTTCTTTAAGCTTGAGTTCTCTAAGTTCATTATTGAGTTCTACCACTGCAAAAGGTTCAATATAGAGGGTCGATCCACTGGAAGATTGATCATGGACGAGTCCCTTAATCATACCCTTGTACTCGCTTTTAACCGGTACCACGAAGCGGTCTTGTCGAATAGTGACTAGAGAATCTTGGAGGAACTTTTTAGTCTCCTGATCTCTGACCAAGTGCTCCAACTTACTTTTTACTGACTGATGCTTGTTTTCCATTTCTCTTCGAATCTTACGAAGGGTTGGGCTGGCATTGTCAGAAATTTGATTTTCACCAATAATGGCTGTATTAATTGGATCTTCTACATTTTTAAGTGGTGTGATTTGCTCTGCAAACCCTTTGAGCATTGGAAATGCAGTAGAATCTCCAATGGATTTCAGTAGGTAGTTCTTTATGTTTCTACCCGTTCTTAAAGTATCTGATACCTGCAACAACTGGGTTGGAGACATAAAACTTCCGATTTCAGCAATTTTTACATGGTTTTTCAAATCCAATATGGGGCCAAATGGGGGTGCGCTAAACTTGATGAGCAACTCCACCGCTTCACTGGTTTCTTTGATGCCAAACTCAATGGTGTCTACATCATTTGAAGGTGTCAGCTGTTGGCACAATTCTTTTCCCAGTTGAGAAGTCGCCTCACTGGTCAATTTATCAATGATTTTATGATATTCTAATACGCGCAATGATTTTTCATTCATTTTAATCACCTCTCACTGCTGATGATGACGGGTTACTCTACGCCTCGCTTAAAATGTCCTTTTGTATAGCCTTTTCCTCTAAGCTCAACTGCTAACCCTAAAGCTGATTTGATATGTGTCTCCACCACTTCAGTCACTTCATCATAGCTTTCGTCTACGAAATTAAGTCGATAGTATTGAATGCCCAATTCTTCGATAGCCTGCCATTCATCTGCTAAATTCAATACGGCACTATTAAATATTTCAACCTGACAATGGGCATTCCCTTTTACGAGGAATCTAGCACCTGTCTTGTCTTCTAAATAGTAATTGCCTTTTCTGCAAATTTGACAGCCCTCTTTAGTGTTTGAAAATACACCGTTGATTGGACAATATTGATTTACCATAACTGGTATTTTGCCATAACCTATAATCTCAAATTTGGTATCATTTTCTTTATTCTTTCTGATCAAACCTTCTATTTGTTCATCGTTCAGTTCTAAAGAAAGGGTTACCTGGGCTGCACCTTCATGGGCTAAGAGTTCTGCCGTTTCATGATTAAAGCAGTTGAGACTAAAATCTGCAATGGGTTCTAGGTCATGCTTCTTTAGACTTCTTAATTGACCAATGGAACTGATCAAGGCTCTTTTTATCGATTTATTAGGTGTGAAGGAAGACATTTTTTTCTGATAGCTATCTTCCCATTCAAATCGACCTAAATAAGGAATCGCTTCCACTTCTGGATATTCCTCAAAAAGAGTTGTCCAAGCTTCTTGCCACTCCTTCTGAGCTATAAGTGCGTCCTCGAACAAGTCATGAATATAGATAATTTTGATACCCAGTTCTGCAGCCGCTTTAAACTGCTCAGGCGTTCTGACCATTGCTGTTAGCTGAAGCTTCGACTGTGAACTTTCATTATCAAGACCTTCAGTATGGAAGTCTTCGGATTCAATGCCATCCTCTACTAGGTCTAACTCACATTCATCCATCATTTGGCTTTCATCTGTACGCTCAAAGTCCTCGTCTAGTTCTCTCTGCCAAGTGGCAATGAGGGTTTCTATCAACAGATCAACCCCATCTCTGCGGAGTTGATTTAACACTTTGATTGGAACGGTTTCATCGCCTTCATGATTGATTTGAATTTCTCTGCAAGTAAATGGTGTGCCACCCATTTTTGTAAGTTGCTCATTAATTCTTTCCTCTGCAAGAGGGGTTTTAAGGGCTTTTTCTACAATTTGCTCACTGATAACCTCAACGCTGACACCGGTCTCATGGCTGAGCTTTAACTTAAGTGGCTGACCTTTTTCCATTTCCAAACACAAATCAACAGACGTTGTCTTTTCAGTGTCATTGACGGTCATTTGGGTCTGCTTCATAAGGACTTGGTCATAGGTTCTATAGAATGTCGTTCCTTTATAAACTTCATGTTTAAAATTAACGGTCACGGTTTCTCCTGCATTAGCAGTTTCAATACGTTTGCCGTCTTTTCGAATGTATTCCACTCTGCCGCCGCTGACCAATCCTTTGACTCTGACCTGTAAATCGTCGCCTTTGTTTATGGTTTCACTCAGCAAGAGCTGAACTTCTAAATTATTTCTATCAAATGAAACGGATTCTGCAACAACAATCCCTCTGTTGCCAGGGGTTTCTTGGCTAATAAAAGACTTGTTGCTCGTCCCTAAAATAAAGCCCTCTGTAAAATCTCGGTTAAAAATTCGGCGCATTTCTTCTTTAGAGGCATTGATCTGATCTGCTTCTTGTGAAGCTCTGCCTTCCAAAATAGCATCTATGGCTTTTCGGTAAGCATTTGTAACGGCATAGGCGTATTCAGGGCCTTTCATTCTACCTTCAATTTTTAAAGAAGTAATGCCTGAATTCATCAATTTTTCCAACTGATCAAGGGTCATCAAATCTCTAGGGCTAATGAGATAGTCCCCATCTTTTGAGGCGATGGCTTTGCCTGACGCATCTGAAATCAATTTGTATTTCTGTCTGCAAGACTGGGCACAGCTTCCACGGTTCCCGCTTCTGCCGCCAATCATACTGCTCATGAGGCACTGTCCTGAAACCGACACACATAAAGCGCCGTGGACGAATGCTTCAAGGTCAATGTCCACTGCTTCGTGAATTTGCTTAATTTGATCTAAATGCATTTCTCTTGGTAATACCACTCGACTGGCGCCCAAAGTTTTCATGGTCTCTACATCAGAAATTTGATGCAATGCCATTTGAGTAGAGCAATGCAGTTCAATCTTGGGATACAAATGCCTCAAAATGTTGAAGACGCCTAAATCTTGCACAATAAAAGCATCCATGCCGCTTTCATAAAGAGGCGTCAAGAAAGGCTCTAAAGCACTTAACTCTTCATCATGTAGGAGTGTGTTCACAGTTAAAAATACTCTGACCCCTCTTAAATGACAATAGTTAATTGCTTCAATCAATTCTTCATTTGTAAAATTTTGTGCGCTTTTTCTGGCACCAAACTGCTGACCCGCCAAGTAAACGGCGTCTGCGCCAGCTTTTACGGTTGCTTCAAGGGATTCCCAGCTTCCCGCTGGGGCTAACAATTCTATTTTTTTCACTTTATCTCTCCATATAGGGGTGTGGAATGACGCTACTAGCGCCAAAAAAAGCGGTGAGATTCTCACCGCTTTGACTGTTGTTTATTGTCTTAGTTCGAATCAAAGCTATCGATAAATTCAATCAGTTCTTTCTCTTTCAAGGACAACCGCTCCGCCATTTCCATTTTTTCTGCTTCCATGGAATGGAGCATGACGTCTTTTTCAGCTAATTTCCGATTGAGTTCGTCGATTTTTGTTCGAAGTGTTGTCAGACCCGTTTCATAGTCTTTTGAATTTTTGAGCATTTTTTCGAACTCTTCATTCAACTGATTATGTTCCTGCACCTTAAGTTCAGCTTCAGTCCGCACATCCAGTAGTTTCTTTCTCAGTTCCGCTACTTCAATGCTTGGATCGTCTAATTTCTTAAGAAGCAAATCTCGCTCATCTTTCATTTTAAGGTATTCATCTGTAGAATTAAGTGCCGTCAGCACTGCAATCATAGATGTACTTAACTTCTTATTCGCAAGAGTGATCTCTTTCATTTTATCATCAACCAAATTGGAAACGCGCTGCATGTACTCTCTGGAGTCATCACTGACAAGCGTATATTCTTGACCCATAATCCGAACGATGACTTTATTTTTAACGGTCAAAAAAATCAACTCCTTTACTTAGACTGGTTTTGCAATCTAATATCATATTACCCATTTAATGCCGTTAATGCAAGTAATAATTGATTATCTGAGTTTCGCATCAAGTTCTGTTTCCAAAGTGTTGAGTACTTGTTGGAAGACTTTATTAACTTCTTCATCGGTTAAAGTTCGGTCTGGCGCTCTGAAGACAAGAGCATAGGCCATCGATTTACAACCCTCTTCAATTTGCTTCCCTTTATACATATCAAAAAGTTTTACGGATTCAAGAATTGATTTCCCTTTGGATGTGATTAAATCTAAAATTTGTCCGTTTGTAACTTCATTTTTCACTAAAACCGCAATATCTCTCGTCATAGAAGGATACTTTGGAAGAGGCTGATATTTTTTCTCTAAATTTGAAAGTGTTACAAGCTCAGAGAAATTAAGCTCACCCAGATAAGTTCTAACTTCCACGTCGTAAGATTCCATAACTTCAGGGTGTATTTCACCCACGACACCTAAGTCTATACCTTCGCAGGTAATTCGTGCACATCTTCCTGGGTGGAAAGTGCTGTGATTGCTTTCTGGTACAAATTTATAGGTAGTTAGACCAAACTTATGAAGTAAAGTTTCAATGATCCCTTTCATTTTGAAGAAATCTACCTCATTGCCGTATGCAGTCAAGACTAATTTTTGAACTTCAGTCGGCAACTCTGTCACGGGCAATGCTTTTGGAATAAATACATTTCCAATTTCAAAAGCTGCCATTGCAGGTACTCTGCGGTTGTAGTTTCTTGAAACTACTTCCATCATATTGCCCATTAAACTCGTTCTCATGGCACTGTACTCTTCCCCTAAAGGATTGAGCAGTATGATTTGATCTCTGTTGGCATCTTGAACAGGCATTTTGAGAAGATCTACTTGTGATGGACTTACAAATGAATAAGTCATTACTTCATTCATGCCTTGAGCCGTAAGGACATCCTTGGCAAGGGTTTCAAGCTTTTGCTTATAGGTGAAGACACCACTTGACGCATCTCTCGGGATAGTTGTCTCAATACGGTCGTACCCATATATTCTGGCGATTTCTTCCACTAAGTCAATTTCTTTTACCAAGTCTAAACGGAACGGAGGTACATGGCAAATCAATTCGTTGTCATTCTTTTGATCCACTTCAATCTCTAAAGATTGGAAAATTTGAATCATATCCGCCGTGCTAAGGGTTGTCCCTAGCAAGTCGTTGATTCTTGACACTCTTGCAGGTATTTGAATTTCTTCCGCTGGCGAAGGATATACATCGACTGCACCATCCACAATTTCTCCAACCCCAAGCATTTCTGCCAGTTGACAAACTCGTTCCATAACTGGGTCTACATGACAAACTGCAACACCCTTTTCGTATCTTGAAGAAGCTTCTGAACGAAGGCCTATTTCTTTTGAAGTCTTGCGAATATTAGCTTTTTCAAAAGTTGCTACTTCAATTAAAATATTTTTAGTATCAGCGGTTATTTCAGTAAGCTCTCCACCCATAACCCCTGCAAGAGCAACAGCTTTTTCACCATCTGCGATGACCAGCATTTCGCTGCTTAGAGTTCTCTCAACGCTGTCTAGGGTCGTTAATTTTTCACCTTCGTGAGCTCTTCTGACCACAATTTGACCACTGTGGATGGTATCTAAGTCGAAAGCATGAATGGGTTGACCAAATTCAAGCATGACGTAATTGGTTATGTCTACGATATTGCTGATCGGTCTCATGCCTGCTTTCATGAGTCTGAGCTGCATCCAAACTGGTGATTCTTCTATTTTTACATTTTTAATAATTTTAGCGCCGTATCTTTTACAGAGATCTGGTGCCTCAATTTTAACTTTAATATGTTCTGCTGCATTTCCTTTAACATTATTAATGCTGATGTTCATTGGCTTGATTTTACGTTTGAAGGTGGCTGCAGTTTCTCTTGCCATGCCCAACATACTGAGACAATCGGGTCTGTTCGGCGTAATTTCAAACTCAATCACTTGGTCAACGAGCTCTGGAAGTGCCACTTCAATTGGAGTCCCCGTTTCATAAGTCCCGTTCAAAATGTATATACCTTCCGCATGAGCTTTTGGAATTACCCTTTGCTCAAATCCCAGTTCTTCCAAAGAACAGAACATCCCTTGGGACTCAACACCACGAAGTTTGCCTTTTTTTATTTTAGTGCCACCGGCTACTGTTGAGCCATGGACGGCTACAGGAATGTACGCACCTACAAAGCAGTTTTGAGCAGCTGTTACGATTTGAAGTTGCTCTGCACCCACTTGTACTTTCATGACCCATAACTTGTCTGCGTCAGGATGTCTTTCCATTTCATCAATTCTACCCACTAATATGCCGCTGACGCCATCGCAAATTTTCTTAATGGTTTCTGTATTGGAACCTGACATGATCAAGCGTTCTTCCAAATGCTTTACATCTAAATCCTCTATATTAATATATTCATTAAGCCATTTTACAGGTACTAACATAATCGAACCTCCGTCCTCACTAGAATTGGTTGATGAAACGCATATCGTTTTCGAATAATAAACGAATATCGTCAATTTCAAGCTTTAACATGGTAATACGGTCAAGCCCCATACCAAAAGCGAAACCAGAATATTCTTCAGGATCAATACCACACTCGCGAAGAACATTTGGATGCACCATACCACAACCTAAAATTTCTATCCAACCGCTGCCTTTACAGACTTTACAGCCTTCTCCTCCACATTTGAAACAAGTCACGTCTACTTCTGCGCTTGGCTCAGTGAATGGGAAATAGTGAGGTCTGAATTTTGTTTTTGTATTTTCACCAAAGAGCTTTCTTGCCAAGAGATCCAAAGTCCCTTTTAAGTCTGCCATGGTTATATTCTTGTCAATTACTAGTCCTTCGACTTGATGGAACATTGGCGAATGGGTTGCATCTAGCTCATCAAATCGGAAACATCTGCCTGGTGAAATAACTTTTATAGGCGGCTCAGAAGCTTTCATCGTTCTGATTTGAACTGGCGATGTTTGGGTTCTGAGTAAAATATCTTCATTGATGTAAAACGTATCTGACATGCTTCTTGAAGGGTGATCGATTGGTGAATTTAAAGCGTCGAAGTTATGGTATACTGTTTCTACTTCAGGGCCTTCTGCAATACAGAACCCTAAGCCGATGAAGACCTCTTTGATTTCATCTAAAACTTTTGTAAGCGGATGACGATCGCCATAAATTTGCTCCTTAGCTGGCATAGTTACATCAATGATTTCGCTCATCAATTGTTCCTTAATCGCTTCCTTTTTTAAAACTTCTTTAGAACTTTCTAGCAGACCTTCAATCGCTTCGCGGACATCATTGACTACTTTTCCCATAGCGGGTCTTTCCTCTGGTGATAACCCTCCCATACTTTTAAGTATGCTTGTAAGCTCACCTTTTTTGCCAGTATACTTTACACGTACTTCTTCTAAAGTATTAAGATTATTGGCATTTGCAATATCCAATTTTGCTGCTTCTAAAATTTCAGCTAACTTTGCTTTCATAACAATCCCCTTTCTTCCTATGCACTTCTTCAAAAACAAAAAAACCTCCATCCACAAGGGACGAAGGCATAAACTCCGCGGTACCACCCAAATACTCTAATAGAGCACTCTAAGCCCAATAACGAGGGCAACCGTCTTCCGCTACTCTATTTTCACAGAAAAAACTCAGAAGTGAACTTCATTTGTATTGATCATGAGAACTTGCACCAAGCGTTCCCTCTCTAAAAAGATCTCAAAACTACTCTCTTCGTCATTGTCTTTAATACTGCCTTGGCAGTCATAAATTTCATTTGATTATATCATATACTTTCCAAGCAATCAAGAACCGCTTATTTTCTTAATTTGACAGCCTCATACATGATTATTGCGGCAGCAATGGCCGCATTAAGGCTTTCTGCCTGTCCGTATATGGGAATTTTAATCTTTTGGGTTGCCTGAGCAAAAACAGCTTCTGATACACCTTGAGATTCATTGCCAATAACTATGATTGCCCCGTCTTTGTAGTTCCCTTCAGAATAATCAGTGCTGTCCTCAAGGGAAGTACAAAGTATTGCTAGCCCCATATTTTTAGCTTCTTCAAGAGTCTCAGGCAGTTCGTCCACCGCCATAAGGGGTAATGAAAAAACAGATCCCATTGTGGATCTAAGGACTTTTTCGCCGTAAGGATCTACGGTGCCCTTGTTATAAATGAGTCCATCAAAACCCGCTGCATCAGCTGTTCGAATGATTGTCCCTAAATTTCCAGGGTCTTGAATCCGATCCAGTGCTATATAAAGCCCTTTGTGTTTTAAAGCAGGCATACCTTTTGGGATTTTGACAACGGCTAAAACACCTTGCGTATGAACCGTGTCAGATAAATCTTCAAAAATGTCTTTCGCTAGATACACAACGATAGTCGTTTCCGGAAGCAAAGCCATAATTTCTTCGATGGTTTGTTCTGAAATAAGGGCTTTGCAAAACAAGACATACTCAATAGTCTCCCCTTGCATAGCCCCATGCTTTACCAATTTAATACCTTCAATTAAAAAACTATTGCTTCTGTTTCGATATTTTTTCTGCTTGAGTTTCAAAATATCTTTAAATAGTTCATTTTTAGATGAATTGATTTCAATAACCTTCATCCTGCTTAGACCTCATTATAGTTTTTCTAATCTGTTGATGTCCGTATTGCCACCAATGACAACAAGAACAGTGCCTTCTGTAATTTCATCGTCTGGGCTAAACTGTACATCTAACTCAGCGCCATGCTTAATCCCCAACACATTGAGGTGATACTTATTGCGGATATCTAGCTCTTTGATAGTTTTACCTACCCATTCTTCAGGTGCAAATATTTCCGCAATACCATAACGAGGGTCTAATTCTACATAGTCCAGAATGTTGTCATAAACTAAATTTTTAGCAATTCTAATGCCCATTTCTCTCTCTGGGAATACGACTCGGTCTGCACCAATTTTATACAAAACCTTTGCATGCAGTTCGTTTTGAGCTTTTGCAACAACGTATTTAACACCGAGTTCTTTGCACATTAAAGTAATCAATATTGAAGATTGAATGTCTGAACCGATGGTGACTACGGCTACATCAAAATTACGAATGCCCAGCGATCTAATGGTGTTTTCATCTGTAGCATCTGCTTGAACAGCGTGTGTAACATATTCAGATATTTCCTGAATAATTTCTTCATTATTATCTACAACCATGACTTCGCTGCCCAGTTCGTTCAATTTTAAGGCAACACTTGTTCCAAAACGCCCACAGCCAATTACTACAAATTGTCTTTTCATTGATCTCTGCTCCTTTATTAACCTACCAGAATTTTACCTTCTGGGTATTTTCTATTCACTTTTTTCACTTGGCGACTAGCGATTGCAATAATTAAAGTCAACGGCCCTAATCTTCCAGCAAACATTGTCATAGACAAAATTAATTTCCCTGGAATAGAAAGAGTCGGCGAAACATTAAGTGATAGACCCACGGTTGCAAAGGCAGATACCGTTTCAAATAACAAGTCCATAAAACTATGACCTGGATCAGTGAAAGACAAAAACATCGTCACAGCCAAAACAAGGGAAAGTGCCACACTAAAAATTGCCAATGCTTTATTAATAGCTTCCTGCGGAATTCTTCTATTAAACATCTCTACGTCATCTTTGCCCGCAATAACCGATACGACTTGTGCAATGACAAGTCCAAAAGTTGTGGTTTTAATACCACCAGCAGTTGCACCTGGAGAACCGCCTATAAACATCAATATAACTGTCACCAATTGAGCACTGATTGTATACTTAGTCATGTCTACTGTTTGAAAACCCGCCGTTCTAGGTGTTACTGATTGGAACAATGCTGCCATGATTTTTTGCGGCCATGTTAAATTGCCAAAAGTGCCAGGATTACCGTATTCAAATAAAAGAAGCATTGCTGCTCCACCAAATATTAAAATAGAGGTTATGGTCACTACTACTTTGGCATGAAGTGAAAACTTGCTAAATTTTCTAACACTCATAATCTCAGTAATAACACTAAAACCTAATCCACCAGTAATAATAAGTCCCATAATTGTAAAATTAATTACGGGATCTGTAATAAAGGGGATCATGTTTCTATACCCTCCGATTAGGTCAAAACCAGCGTTACAAAATCCTGAAATAGAATGGAAAATGCCGAAGAAAATACCTGTCTTCCAACCATAAAGTGGGATAAACCTAGTCATCAGAAGCAACGCTGCAATACCTTCAATTGTAAAAGTTACAATTAAAACGTATTGAACAAGGCGAACAGCACCCGAGACTGTTGATTGATTAAAGGCTTCTTGAATGACCATTCTTGATTTCAATGAGATTTTTCTTCCCATTATAATCGATATCAGTGTTGCCATGGTCATAAAACCCAATCCACCAACCTGAATCAGTAACATAATGACAACTTTCCCGAACATAGTCCAATGGGTTCCTGTATCTACGACAACTAATCCAGTTACACAAGTAGCAGATGTCGCCGTAAACAAAGCGTTAACAAATCCTACACTTTTCCCATCTAACGATGAAAAAGGCATATTTAATAGCAACGCCCCTGTCAAGATGACTGCAGCAAAGCCAAGCACTAAAACCTGAGCAGGATTTAATTGCTTTTTAGGCCCTGAACTTAATTCCATGATTTTCGTCACCTCTAATTTCGTAATATTAAACTTGTTTTCATTCTACTACAGGTTTTACTTTGTATCAATACGTAGCTCGAGGCACACGACCTCGTGCTTTCTCCCAAAATTTTCGTACAATTGGGATTAATAAAAAATAAAACCACTACAGCGCAGTGGTTTTATTATAGAGCCCTTACGGGCAGTATTAACTATGCGTTAAGACCAGCTTTAGCTGCTTCAACGAGTTTTGTGAAACCAGCTGGATCGTGAATTGCCATTTCAGAAAGCATTTTTCTGTTGATGTTGATACCTGATTTTTTAAGACCGTTCATGAATTTGCTGTAGCTCATGCCGTTCATTCTTGTACCAGCATTGATACGGGCAATCCAAAGTTGTCTGAAATCTCTCTTCTTGAGCTTTCTGCCAATGTATGCAGATCTCAAAGATCTCATTACAGCAGGGTTAGCACATTTGAAGATTTTGCTTTTTGAACCATAGAAACCTTTAGATAATTTCAAGATTTTTTTATGTTTTTTCTTAGCGTTTACCGCTCTTTTTACTCTAGCCATGGTATTATACCTCCTTCTTCACAAATTCTATCTTATGCGTACGGCATTAATGTTCTGATTCTTTTCATGTCGCTTTTAGATACTAATGATGCTTTTCTAAGATTTCTTTTTCTCTTAGGTGATTTTTTAGTTAAGATATGGCTAGTAAAAGAACTGTGTCTCTTGAATTCCCCAGTACCTGTAACTTTAACTCTTTTTGCTAACCCTCTGTGTGTTTTCATTTTAGGCATCGCAATTTCCTCCCTTCGGTATGCATTTATTTTTTCGGATTAAAGAAGACAATCATGTTTCGGCCTTCCAACATAGGTCGCTTTTCCATGACGCCATAATCAGCAAGTGTTTCTGCAAAACGATTAATGACTTCTTCTCCTAGTGCGGTATGACCAAGTTCTCTACCTTTGAACTTGAGAGCAACCTTAACTTTATCCCCATTTTCCAAGAATTTCTTGGCATTGTTGGCTTTAGTTTCAAGGTCATGAGCTTCAATATTAAGACTTAAACGAACTTCTTTGATCTCAATAACCTTTTGTTTTTTTCTAGCTTCTTTTTCTTTCTTAGCCATCTCATATTTATGCTTACCGTAGTCCATGATTTTACATACTGGCGGTACAGCTTGAGGTGAAATCTTAACAAGGTCAAGCTTCTTTTCAGCGGCCATGTCCATTGCTTCAGTAAGTGTTACTACACCTAGTTGTTGATTTTCATCATCGATTAAACGAACCTCACGGTCTTTAATCATTTCATTGATTTCTGTCTTTTTAATAACTTACACCTCCATTTAATAAGCATTTATAGGGAATCCCATTTGCTCTTTCGGCCTATCTGTTTAATGAACAGATGGCTATAAAAATATAAAAAGCGGGCTCTTACAAGCCCGCTTAAACTCAACAATAGAAATAACATAGTCATGTTTATGACTACCATTCATTCTTATTGACCCAGTGTGCATATAGGCAACAGGGTGAGAAGCGAGCTTCTACTTCATTTAGTTAGTTGACCACGTCAACACTAGATATATTATCATGTCTAGTGTTGCGCGTCAACACTTTATTACATTTTTATTGATTTAAGATCGCCTTTGTTTGAATTTCTTCTTTAAGTTGAGCAGCGAAAGCTTCTAAAGTTTGGCTTCCAAGCTCGCCTCTATCTCTTGAACGAACTGATAATTGATTCTCTTCAATCTCTTTTTCCCCTACAATTAACATGTAAGGCACTTTTTCCATCTGAGCTTCACGGATTTTATAACCAATTTTTTCGCTTCTCTCATCAATTTCTACTCTAAGGCCGAGGGCTTCTAATTCAGCTTTTACTTTCATGCCATATTCTGCGTGGCGATCGGCAATTGGAAGAATTTTGACTTGTACAGGTGCTAACCATGTTGGGAATTTACCTGCAAAGTGTTCGATGAGGATTCCGATAAATCTTTCGATTGAACCAAAAGCAACGCGGTGAATCATAACCGGTCTGTGTTTTTCCCCGTCACTGCCAATGTAATTGAGGTCAAATCGTTGAGGCATTTGCATATCTAATTGAATGGTGCCGCACTGCCAAGTTCTGCCAATGCAATCTTCAAGGTGGAAATCAATTTTAGGGCCATAGAAAGCGCCATCTCCTGGATTGACTTTATAAGGCAAACCGATTTCTTCAAGTGCACCCTTTAGCGATTCTTCTGCAAGTGTCCACTCTTCATCTGTACCCATTGAATCTTCAGGGCGTGTAGATAATTCTACGTGATATTTGAATCCAAAAGTTGTATAGATTTCATTTATTAATGAAACAACATTGATAATTTCATCTTTGATTTGCTCTGGGAGCATGAAAATATGAGCATCGTCTTGACTGAAAGCTCTAACTCTCATTAAGCCATGAAGTGCACCTGAAAGCTCATGTCTGTGAACCCTTCCAATTTCAGCCATTCTCAGTGGGAAATCTTTGTAAGAATGCATATCAGTTTTGTATACCAACATACTGCCTGGACAGTTCATAGGCTTGATTGCAAAATCTTCTTCATCGATTTGAACGGTGTACATATTATCTTTATAATGATCCCAGTGACCTGATCTGAGCCATAACTCTTTGTTCAGAATAAGAGGTGTTTCAATTTCAACGTAATCCGCTTTCTTATGAACTTCTCTCCAGTATTCTAGGAGTTTATTTTTAAGCTCCATACCCTTTGGTAAGAAGAATGGGAAGCCTGGACCCTCTTCCATCATGGCAAATAATTGAAGCTCCTTGCCAAGTTTTCTGTGGTCCCTCTTTTTGGCTTCTTCAAGTCTAACGAGATAAGCTTCCAGTTCACTAGCTTTGGCAAATGAAGTGGCATAGATTCTTTGAAGCATTTTTCGGCTTGAATCCCCTCTCCAGTAGGCTCCCGCAACGCTCAAGATTTTCATCGCCTTCACATGACCTGTGCTTGGTAAATGACTGCCTGCACAAAGATCTGTGAACTCACCTTGTTTATAGAAAGAAATAATTTCACCCTCTGGAAGGTCGTTAATCAATTCTACTTTGTAGTCTTCACCAATCTTTTTAACGAATTCCAAAGCTTCATTTCTTGGCAATTGGAATCTTTCAAGTACTAAGTCTTCTTTTACAATTTTCTTCATTTCTGCTTCGATTTTCACAAAATCTTCTTCTGTAAAGACGTGTTCTGAATCAAAGTCATAGTAAAACCCGTTGTCTATGGCTGGTCCAATGGCAAGCATGGTTCCTGGAAATAATCTTTTAACCGCTTGTGCTAAAATATGTGCAGAGGTATGTCTGAAAGCATGTTCTCCAGCTTCGTCTTCAAATTTGAAAATATTAACTTGATCTCCTTCATTGAGAACCTGTGACATGTCCACAACTTTGCCGTTGACTTCAGCGACCAATGCTTCTTTTGCCAATCTTCCACTGATGGACTTTGCTAAATCCATAGCAGTTGCCCCTTGTTCCAAAGCTCTTGATGAGCCATCTTTTAGTGTAATTTGAATCTGTGCCATTTTTCTACCTCCTCATATGTTTTGAAAAAAAAGAAAACCCCATGCCAACTGACAGACAGTTGGGACGAGGTTTGTTCGCGGTTCCACCCAAGTTAGACATAAAGTCTCACTCCATTGCACTTAACGCGTGCCTACGAGACTGTTTCAGTAAAGAAAAAAATTCTACACTTAATAAAGTCTTGCTCAAAAGTTAGTTTTCACTTAATGCTTTCATAAAACCGATTTCAGCCCAGTCGATTTCTCTCTTGATGAAAATACATAAGCTACTTTTCTTTATCATCGCCAAGTATTTGCTTTGAATAAATATTAATACTTGTGAGAATAATTGTCAATGACTATTTTCAGAATTTTGTTCCTATTATTTTTCAAAATTTATTCCTACTTCAATTGTCTGACGCCACCTGGCGCTTCTCATGAAGACTTAAATTAGAGAGTTATTGCAAGTAATCCTTGGAATAGGCCGATAATGACCCCTAATACACCACCTAATACTTCAATATGCTTTAACTCCTTCTTGGAAATTGAGAAGATAATTTCTTCTAATTGCATCACGTCAAAATCCGCAATTTTTTCTGCAACCATATCTGCAATTTGAACCTTTTCAGTAGCTTGATGAACAATTTTTTCGCTGAGTTCATTCATGACTTGTTCTGCATTTTGGTCGATAGCGTCTCCAACATATTTCATTATGGCTCCTCTGAATATTGAAGGCACCATAGGCGGCATATTGCTTTCAGCTAGTTGCATTATTTTGGTCTTAGCCATTGCAATTAGAGCGGTTTTATCCATGTCTTCAATCATTTTGTCCATAATTTCTTCCACAGAAATTAACTCTTCTTCAACGGTCTTTCCAATACTGATGGCAATGTCTCCTTGACGTTTAGGAATCAAACCTTGAATTTCCCAGCCAATCAACGGAATTCTAAAGGGTTTTAAAGGTCTAAACAGCATTTTAACTGCAAGTACGTTGGTAATATAACCGATTAAACCGCCGGTTACCGTCATAATTAATAATGTATACCACATTTTTTTGCCTCCTACAGCTATCCATCTCATTAAAAAAATCAACCCGAAGGTTGATTCTTAGCTTTAAAAATAACAATGTTTATATTACACTTAGGCAAAATCAAAGTCAATATACATCTCTTTCAATCTGTCTAAGCCTAATTATCAATTATTCTGCTTTAAGTTCAATGATTTTTTCTAAATCATTTTTATCAAATAGGTAAGTTTTATTGCAGAAGTGACACTGAACTTCCGCTTGACCATCTTCGTCCATCATGTCTTGTAAATCTGCTTTTGCAAGGGTCATAATGCCTCGTTCAAACTTATCTCTGTCACAGTCGCACATGAAATCAATTTCAGATTCTGAGGTCAACTCTACTTCAAAACCTTTAAGGACTTTTTCTGCCATTTCCTTTGGTGTCAGACCTTCTGCAAAAAGCTCTGTCATGGTAGGCATATCAGAAACAAGGGCTTCTAGTTTATCGATGACTTCGTCCCCAGCAAATGGCAAGGGCTGAATAATAAAGCCGCCCGCGCTCTTAACACTCAAATCTGGGTTGATGAAGACACCTAAAGAGACTATCGACGGTTGTTGTTCAGACTGCATGAAGTAACTGGCCAAATCTTCGGCAATTTCACCTGAAACGAGGGCAGATTTACCTACAAAAGGTTCTTTTAAGCCGTAGTCTTTTATCACGACCAGATGACCCTCTTTTCCAATTGCGCCACCTACATCTAATTTTCCATCATCTCGAAGGGGTAGGTCTACATGAGGTGCTGAAATATAGCCCTTCACATTGCCTGTGCTGTCTGAGACAATCAAAATACTTTTAATCTCACCAGAGCCACTCACTTGGAATGTGAGACGATCTTGTTCATTTTTAAGCATTTTTCCCATGATGGCAGCGCCTGTTAAAGTTCTTCCAAACGCAGCCGTAGCAACTGGAGATGTATTGTGAATTTCACTGGCTTTTTGAACCAAGTTTGTGGTGTCTGCTATAAAAAATCTAACTGATTTATCTGCTGTCATACCTGTATAAATTTTACTGTTCATTTGATCCTCCTACACTACTTTTTTAAGTACCATCAACCATCTCTCAGAGGTGGTTTCAATTTCGCCTGCTGTTTCCCCATCCAACAAAGATGAAAGGGCAAATATACCTTCAATTGCTTCTTTTATAGTCTGAATTCCATGGGATTTCTGTCGATGATGTTCCACTAAGCGTCGGTACAAACCCGTCTCCCCTTCTGGAACGAAAAACGCAATATCAAACTCTAAAATTTGAGTCTTTGGATCAAAATTATTATCCCATATAAATGACACATTTTCATCTAATTCCGCAATTGTTCTTTCTGCAAGGACATGTTCATATTTATAGGGCGTGCTGATGTCGATGACCATTACGCCTTCATCGGTTAACTGCTTTGCTGCATTTTCAAAGAATTGTCTCAGCTGAGCGGGTTCAATAAGGTAATTCAGCCCATCGCAGATACAGGTTACTACGTCTGCCTTTTTGTGAACGGCAAATCTCACCATGTCTTGCTTGAGATACTGAATCCTTAAATGCTTTTCGTGAGCCTTGTCCTGAGCAATCATCAACATTTCTTCTGAAATATCGATGCCTGTAACGGCGTAGCCCTTTTTAGCGAGTCGATTACTGATATTGCCCGTCCCACATGCCAAATCTACAAGAATTTTAGCTTTGGGATGCTGTTCTTTAATCTGATTGGCAATGCGATCCGTCCAGGCGTCATAGTCCACATTGGTCATGAGATAGTCATAGTAATTGGCAAAAACACTATATGGTTTTGACATTTTTAATTCCTTTCTGAACGTATCCACTTCTAATCACGTGACAAGAGCTTTCCACGTTTTAAACTGCAGCAGCTTCTTTAATCATAAGGGCCAATGACAATGCATTAATGCCAATGTACATAATAGCACAGATTATAATTGGCCACCACTCTGATAATTTGATTTTATAAGTAAATTTAAAAGAGGCCCAGTGTTTATTTTTTAAAATAACCCGGTTATTTCGATAGAGATGGGAATAGTCTAGTGTCATGGAGTCTTTGTCTTTGTCTTCACCCTCGTCTTCATCCTTACTCTCATTCTCGCTATCGCTATCCGCGGCTTCTCTTTCTGGCGTTAGTAAAAGCGTTCGTCCTTCAATATTGGCTACTGAGTAGTTTACCCCATTGACCTTTAATTGATCCCCAAGGTGCAAATGCTGTTTGCGAATACTTTTCAGCAAAAAGGTAGTGACGAAGAAACAAGGCACCGCAATAATAATAAGGACAAAAAGGGCTCCTACAACGACTAAGGGCCACAAATTCCCAATCTGTTCAATGGCTTGCATGCTTTGATCTTGCTTTATACCTACTGTTGCATAAAGCATCACAACAGCAAAGGCATTGTTGATAAAATGACCAAACATGGCTAGTAAAATTGAACCTGTCACTTGCATTGTCCAGGCAAATACTAAACCCAGAACCACAGGCCCAAAAAAGTTCATTACATTATAGTGGAACAGTCCAAAGAGCAGGGCAGAAAGTAAGGCTGCTTGAAAAAGACTCATTTTCTTTTCATACTCAGTCAGCAAAAGACCTCTGAAGAAAAATTCTTCACAAAAACCTGGGGTCATGGCCACAATTCCAAGTGAAATCAAAGGCCCCAAAACACCTGTCTCGGTGGGAATTATAGGCGCTTGGATGTGTAAGCCATAGAGCAGCCACAAATTTACGAAGGCATTCATCAACCCTACGAACGGGACTAAGAAAATGCCCGCCACTGCCACTTTTAAAAAATCTGATTTAAGAGGCATCTTGAATTTAAACTGATCTCTAACACTTTGTTTTTTGACCTTCATATAAATGATTGCCGGTATGACCAACATCCCAAATTCAGTCGCCAAAATTCCAATTTTAAAATTTAAATGCTGTAAATAAGAGCCTAATACTATAAATAGCACGGCACAAAGCAGAAAGACCAAGTGCAGTGGCAATAGCCCTTGTCTCCACTTTCCTTTGATTTTGATTCCTTGTTCCGTTACTGCGGCTTCTACTATTTCTGTTTCAGCCATTTCTGGATATTCATTAATGATATGACTCATTTAAGCGCACCTCTTACAGAGAGCATTTTAATCATCCCTTCAACACCACTAAGCAAGGTGCTTTCATCAAAATCAAACTTTGAATTGTGAAGTCCATTAACAAAGCCTCTGCTTTCGTTTCGCGTTCCTATGAAGACGAATAAGCCAGGTACCACCTTCTGATAAACTGAAAAATCTTCGGCAATCATTTGGGGCTCAATATATTGTACATTGTCAGCTCCATTGGCTTCAATAAAAGCATCCACAAGGTCTGAATCGTTCATAACAGGCGGGTACATTTCTCTGAAATCCAATTCAGTAGTAACACCATAGGTCATTTCTAGTCCCTTAAGGTAATTCTCCATACACAGTCTGATTTTGCTAAAAACATCTTCACTAAAAGCTCTGCAAGTTCCTTCAAGAATTGCGGTTTCAGCAATAATATTCCGTCTTTCTCCAATACTGACTTTTCCAATGGTCACTACCGCTGGGTCGATGGGACTGATTTGTCTGCTGACAATTGTTTGGAGTTTCGTAATCAGTTCCGCTGCAATCACAACTGTATCTATGGCTTTATGGGGAATTGCCCCATGTCCACTTTTCCCTTTAATGACAATGTCGAATTCTCCCGTCATGGCCATAATGGGTCCTTTGCGAGTTGCAAAAAAGCCCTGTTCTACTTCAGGGTATAAATGATAGCCGTATATTTCCTTTATATTATGTTTTTCAAAAATACCTTCTTTGATAATGTACTCCGCGCCGCCAGGACCTTCCTCTGCGGGTTGGAATATAATCATGACATTTTTCTGCAGACTCTCAAAGTGTTCAGAGAGCCATTTTGCCACATAGAGCATCACCGTCATATGACCATCGTGACCACAGGCGTGCATAAACCCTTCATGGGTGGATTTAAAGTCGTGAGCGGTCATTTCTGGCATACTCAGGGCATCCATATCTGCTCTTAATGCTACACTTTCACTGAAACCGCCGTCAATCCAAGCTAAAACACCTGTATTAGCTGTGGTCATCACTTTGACATTTTTTAAAGTACCTAAAAAACTTTCTAAATACGCCTTCGTTTTATATTCTTCAAATCCATCCTCTGGAATCTGATGTAAGTCTCTTCTGGTTTTGATTATGGCTATTGCCTCATTCATGATGTCAGTTTTTTGCATAAGATCACCTCGAATACAATTATATCCAATGGCTTGGTGCAATACAATAAAAGAATATGTTGCGAGTCGTCTAGCTCTAAATCAATAAACAACCATTCTGATTGTATAAACAATAGGTTGACACCCTAGGTCTCGTTTGTTAACATATTGCTAATTTATTCATGTTTCATACCAATTTGCTGTTGCACTTTTCATTTCAAAAACTGTCACTAAAGTGTTGCTTTTTAGTCACCTTAGGAAATTGATTTTATGATATGCTAAATTTGTAAACAGCCCACTTTTGTCCGTCTCATAAGGACATATTGCCTTGTATTAATTTGCATCGATTTGTTTAATAATTCAAGAATACAGGAGGGAATCAAAATGAAAAAAGTAAATATTGCGGTGGTTGGCGCGACTGGAATGGTAGGTAGAACATTCCTCAAAGTCTTGGAAGAAAGAGATTTCCCATTTGATCAACTTTACTGCTTTGCCTCTAAAAAGTCTGCTGGAGAAACGGTTACTTGCAAAGGTAAGTCTTATGTTGTCGAAGAACTGACTGAGGCATCCTTTGATAGAGATATTCAAATTGCCCTTTTCTCGGCTGGCGGTGAAACGAGTTTACATTATGCCCCTATTGCAGCTTCAAAAGGTGTCATCGTTATAGACAACAGCAGTGCATGGCGCATGGACCCAACGGTTCCCCTAGTTGTTCCTGAAGTAAATCCAGAAGCAATTGCTTCTCATAAAAATATCATTGCTAACCCTAACTGTTCTACTATTCAGGCTATGGTGGCCTTAAAACCTTTATACGATGCCTACGGTATAGAAAGAATCGTATATTCTACTTATCAAGCCGTCAGCGGTTCTGGTGTAAAGGGTCTCACAGACTTAGAAGAGGGCATGAAAGGCAATCACCTTTGCCAATGTTACCCTCACCCGATTGCGGTGAACTGTATTCCCCAAATCGACGTATTCACTGAAAACGGTTATACTAAAGAAGAAATGAAAATGATTCTCGAGACTCAAAAAATCTTGGGAGACAGCACTCTTAAAATAACGGCTACAACCGTTCGTGTTCCTATATTTGTAGGCCATAGCGAGTCCATCAATGTGGAACTCAAAAAACCTTTTGAAGTCGAGGCTGTTAAAAAATTAATGGCAAATAGCCCTGGCATCGTTTTAAAAGACGATCCTGCAAACAGCGTTTACCCCCTAGCTTCTGAAGCAGCAGACACAGATGAAGTCTATGTGGGCAGAATTAGAAGAGATTTTTCACTAGAAAACGGTCTTAATATGTGGGTTGTAGCGGACAACGTTCGAAAAGGTGCCGCTTCTAACGCCATTCAAATTGCTGAAACCATCATTCAATCCCTATAATTATTTTTGGAGGAATCCTATGAGTCTATTTACAGGTTCAGGCGTTGCCCTTGTTACACCTTTCACAGCCGATAATCAAGTCAATTACAATAAACTAGGCGAACTCATTGAGTGGCATATCAGTCACAAGACCGACGCTCTCATCGTTTGTGGCACTACTGGAGAAGCACCTACCCTCAGAGATGAAGAGCATGTGGCAATTATTGAATATGCTGTGAAAACTGCCAACAAACGCATTCCTATTATTGCAGGGACAGGCAGCAACTTTACAGAACACGCTATTGAAATGTCCGTTGCCGCAGAAAAAGCTGGTGCTGACGCCGTACTTTGCGTGACACCTTATTACAATAAAGCTACACAAAAAGGTTTGGTTAAGCACTTCTATGCCATTGCAGATGCTATTCAAATTCCAATGATTTTATATTCGGTTCCAGGACGCACTGGCGTGAACATTGAACCACAAACCGTTCTAGAACTTTCTAAGCACCCTATGATTCAAGGTCTTAAAGAAGCCACTGGCAACATTGCTCAAGTTGCAGAAATTGCCCGTTTAATACCTGAAGATTTTAAGCTTTACTCTGGTAACGATGACATGATTGTTCCTCTTCTTTCCCTTGGTGGGCATGGTGTCATCACGGTGTTAGGAAATGTCTTGCCAGAAGAAACCCATAACATGGTAGAACTTTATTTAAAAGGCGATACCAAAGGGGCACTTAAACTTCAATTAGACACAAAACCTCTTACCGATGCTTTATTCTGTGAAGTGAACCCTATTCCAGTCAAAACAGCCCTTAATTTAATGGGTAGAGAAGTGGGCGAACTTAGAGCCCCACTTTATGAAATGGAATCTGTACACGTGGAGCGTCTCAAAAAAGAACTGGCTTCTTGGAAGCTCATTTAAGGAGCCTTTATATGATTAAAATTATACTCTGCGGTTTTAACGGTGCTATGGGCAAACACTTGATCGAACAAATTGAAGCAAATCCCAATATGGAAATCAGCGCTGGCATTGACCGAGGTACAAATTCTGCCTATGCCTTCAAGCAATATCCTGATTTTTTAGCGGAAGATCTTCAAGGGGACGTGATTGTTGATTTTTCCCACCACTCTGTGGTCAGCGGGCTTCTGGATTTTTCCGTAGCTCGAAACATCCCTGCAGTCATTTGTACAACAGGTTTAGAGCAGCCGACGAAAGAAAAAATTGCAACAAGTGCTCAATCGGTGGCCTTATTCCAATCTGGCAACATGTCCCTTGGCATTAATTTAATGATCAAATTAGCCAAAACCGCGGCAGAAGCTTTAGGCGATGACTACGACATTGAAATCATTGAAAAGCATCACCACAGAAAATTAGACGCTCCGAGTGGGACTGCGCTTATGATTGCAGACGGCATTAACGATGTCTTCTCAGGCAAAAAGCACTATCAACACGGCAGACAAGGCACAAATGCCAAGCGCACTACAGATGAAATCGGTATTCACGCTGTACGCGGAGGCAACATTGTCGGTGAACACGAAGTCATCTTTGCAGGTTTGGAAGAAATTATCGAGATTCAGCACAAAGCCTCTTCAAGAGGGGTTTTTGCAAAAGGTGCCCTTCGCGCTGCAGAATTTCTTGTCAATCAAAAGCCTGGACTATATAATATGAATGATCTGCTTGCAGATTTATAATGATATTAAACTGCCCTTGAAAGGAGCATCACATGTCCCAATACGATTTAACCAATCCATATGAAATAGCACGTTTCATCAAAGATGCAAAAAAATCAACACCTGTCAAAATCTACGTTAACGGTGTGGTTCAAGATCACACTTTAGGCAATTTTAAAAAATTCGGTCAAGAAGGTTTTTGTATCCTCTTCGGCGAACATTCAGATTGGGAAGCTGTTCACAACCACTCTGACAATCAAATCACTGACTTTGTCATTGAAAACGATAGAAGAAATTCAGCTATTCCAATGCTAGACATTACGGGTATTCAAGCACGAATTGAGCCAGGTGCTGTGATTAGAGACCGTGTCAGCATTGGACAAAACGCCGTCATCATGATGGGGGCTGTCATCAACATAGGTGCTGAAATTGGCGAAGGTACTATGATTGATATGAATGCCGTTCTTGGCGCTAGAGCAACTGTAGGCAAGAATGCACACATCGGTGCAGGTGCAGTATTAGCAGGGGTTTTGGAACCACCTAGTGCAACACCTGTCATTGTAGAAGACGGAGTTCTCATTGGGGCTAATGCTGTGGTTCTAGAAGGCGTCAGAATAGGTGCAGGCTCTGTAGTTGCAGCAGGCGCTGTGGTTACACAAGATGTTCCTCCTGGTGTAGTTGTTGCGGGAACACCTGCAAGAATCATTAAAGATAAAGATGCTCAAACAGAAGAAAAAACTCAGTTATTGGATGATTTGAGAAAATAGTCGATATAGTAACGTCCGAATTAGATATCATGAATATTTTTCATGGCAATATGAAAACCACTGGTTCCCCAGTGGTTTTTTTATTTTTTGAAATGCTATAAGTTTAAAGTTTGTTAAAATAATATCTATAAAAAGAAATAATCATAGAACAATTAGTCAACAAAAGCGAACACGTGGTCAATGTTTCTCATATAGTCGCCATAATTTAAGCCGTATCCTACAATAAATTTGTCAGGGATTGTAAAACCAACGTATTGAGGTTCAAAAGAAACTGCTCTTCTGGAAGGCTTGTCTAATAGGACACAACAGCTGATACTCTTCGGGTTTTTTGCTTTTAAATGTTGGAAAACACCTGTCATTGTGATCGCTGAATCTGTAATATCGTCTACCACCAATACATCATAATTTTCTAAAGACTCAATGTTCAAGTCTTGTACAACCTTGACAGAACCGCTAGACTCTTCGCCATGACCGTAACTTGATGTTGTCATAAATTCAATTCTTACAGGCAAATCAATTTGTCTGACCAAATCTGCTGTAAAAATAAAACTGCCTTTTAATAAAGAAATAACGAGAAGATTCTTCTCGGCATAGTCAGTTGTAAGAATCTTTCCAAGCTCAGCTGTTCGCTCTGCAATCGTCTCTTTGGAAAAAAGGACTTCTCTTCTTTTATTCTCAATACTCATAGTATAACCTCCAAATGGTTTATTAACACTATTCTAAATCAGAATACAAGGTTTTTCAACCATTTCGAACAGATAAGTTGAACAATATATCGATTTTATCGTTATTATATTAACGAACTATTGTTACTTTTTAGACATAATATGAGAGCCGTACAAATTTGTCATTATTGAATAATGCATATACAATAGGCTTGAAATTATTATTCATTATTTACTTAAGGAGAACTCATATGCCCGAAAAAAGAATGAAAAAGCCAGTCACCCTCGAGACCTTCGTCACCATCATCCTATTGGGTGTTATTTTTGGCTACTTAGGAAATGTAATGGGGGTCGGCAACATGTTTAATACCCTCATGAAAACTGCTCATGACTTATTGCTCAACACAGTCTTCTTTATTATGGCTATCGCCGTACTTGCTGGAGCCTTTTCGGCAATCATTTCCGAGTTTGGAATTGTGGCGTTGATCAACTACATTATATCTCCTATTATGAAGCCCCTTTATAATTTGCCTGGAGCCGCATCTATAGGAGCAATTACCACGTTTTTAAGTGACAACCCGGCAATCATCAGCTTGGCGAATGACAAAGGTTTTTCAAAGTATTTTAAAAATTATCAATTACCTACCCTATGTAATTTAGGGACTGCTTTTGGAATGGGCTTGATTGTTTGGACCTTTATGGGTGCACAAGGCAATGGTGTTGAGTATATGCTTCCTGCAACGCTGGGTGTTTTAGGTGCAGTTGTCGGTAGTATTGTCAGTGTTAGAATTATGATGTATTTCACAAAAAAATATTATAACTACGATCCAAAAACAGATAAAGATACAGTTTTTACTGAGAAATTTGCAACTGAAAGAGAAATTCGAGACGGAAACGGTATGGAGAGAGCCCTTGAAGCCATTCTTGACGGTGGCAAAACAGGTGTAGAACTTGGCTTGGCTATTATTCCCGGAGTCGTTATTATTTGTACACTGGTCATGATCTTCACCATGGAACCTGCAATTGCCGCAGATGGGGCTATGCAATTTACTGGTGCGGCTTATGAAGGTGTTGGACTGCTTCCTCGATTCGGCGAAATGCTCTCTCCAATCTTAACACCTCTCTTTGGTTTCACTTCAGCTAAAGCAATTGCCTTCCCAATCACTTCATTAGGTTCGGTCGGAGCAGCCCTTGGTATGGTTCCAAAGTTACTGGCAGAAGGTGCTATTGGTGCAAATGAAATAGCAGTCTTTACTGCAATGGGCATGTGTTGGTCGGGTTACCTTTCAACTCACGTTGGTATGATGGACGCCCTAGGTGTTCGTAAATTAACAAATAACGCCATATTCTCTCATACCATTGGTGGGCTGGCGGCAGGAATTGCGGCACATTTCTTCTACCTACTCAGCCAATTGATTTAGATAATATTTCGAGTTAAGAAGACTAAACAGTTATATCTTTAATTCCCCAACAAAAAAGTAGAAGCCTGCACCCCCAATGCCAGGCTTCTACTTTTTTATTTATTTCTTTTAGTCCCAACGGGACATTTTGCTATACAGAGACCACAAACCACCCCTCTTCCAATATGCTGATACGCTTCGTGCATATGCTCACTGCAGGCTCTTACATCTACAATACGTTCTCTTGGAAGATCTTTAACCCAAGTCTCTCCAGAAAGCGCATAGGCAGGGCAACTGATAACACAGGCCTTACACTGACCGCAGGCAGACTCAAAACATGGTTGATCGGCTACAATACCGTCTGATTCTTTTTTTTGAAACATCAAGGTTCCTAGCCTCACACGTGGACCATATTCCGGTGTTACTAGGGCGTTACTCTTTCCAATCCAACCTAATCCCGCTCGAATAGCCGCCGCTCTGTGGGACAGTAGCGCTTGAAAACCATTGCCGTCCTTTGAAATAGATTGAGAAGCTGCCACCTGCATCACACGGTATCCTTCGTCTTGCATTTTTAGTCCAATTCGATAAAGCAATTGGTCTATGTAAGCATTGGTGGTTCTATATTGATGAAAATAAGTATGGGTAGGCGTCATTCCTTCTCTGACATCGTCAAAGACAGCGTCCGACAAACGTACGGCAATGCTTAAGGCATAGGTCATTTCTTTGCAAGGTCTGTCCACGATATCGCTGATATCCGCAATACCTACCAGGGAAGCCCCTTCACATAGGGCAAGTTCTTTTAATGCCATGCTGTTCATAATTCTTCCCCCTTAAGTTCCCTAACTTATGTTATACTTGAAGTAAGATTTCTGTTTATTTTACGGCTTTAATCGATTGATCACAAAGATAGGCGGTGTTTTAGTGTTTCAAAATGATGCAAAACAAATGGTCTCTTATAAGATCATGATACTATATTTAATTCAATCTCTCGAACAAAATGTGAATAAATCCACTCTGACAGATTTCTTTTTACAATACGATTATATGAACTATTTTGAGTTTCAGCAATATTTAACCGAGTTGGTCGATACCGGATTAGTCGTTGAAGTTTCAAGTCCTACGGGTGATTTCTGTGTTTTAACTGATCCCGGAATAAACTCACTTTCCTTCTTCATGGATCGATTGGAAAAATCAGTTCGCTTAGAGTTGGACTTACGCATTGAGATTGAGCGCAGCAAAAAACAAATTGAGCGCAAACCTGAAGGCAAATACATTCGCGAAAATGACCAACGCCATTTTGCAGAACTCAAAATCCTATCAGGCAATACGCTCGAATTTTATATGAAACTCATGGTGCCCAATCAAGAAACCGCCGAAGCTTTGATTAGCAGATGGTATGACCGATACGACAACATGTCTAATGAAATTAACGCATGGCGCACTATTTTTGATTAAATAGTGCTTTTTTATTGCTTTTAATTACCTGTTGTTAATTATTACCATTTCCCAAGGTCTTTATAATAATGCCTCTCATCTGACCCACTAAATAGAGTGAGCCAAAGCATAATATCATGGGACTATTCTTATTTTCATTATAGTCGGAAGCTGACGCTACTGACTTTGCCCCAGCCTCTAAGGTAGCCAGTCTCAAAGCTAGGTCAAAAGCCTTCTCCAAATCCTTCTCAGCATAGGTACTAACCCCATACTCAGAGACTATTTTTTCTAACGCATAGGCATCCATTTTTCTCGGGTTAGCAGGTTCTGTGCAAATCGCCACCTCTAAAAATGGCATTATTTCTGCTAAAATCCCAGATACATCTTTATCTCCAAGAATTCCTAAGACTGCTATGATTTTTTTTGTACTGAATAATTTGCGAATAGTTTCTGCTAATCCTTTTGCACCATGCAGATTGTGTGCGCCATCAATGAGGACTAAGGGGTCGCTGTTCATGATTTCTAGTCTCCCATGCCACTGTGCGGCTTTTAAGCCTGTCTTTTTAGCTTCTGCAGAGACGATGAACTCACCGCTCATGTTGATTTCATCCACAACGGCAAGAGCAATGGCTGCATTTCTTGTTTGATGAGTTCCTAACATACTAATCTCATAATCTTCTTCACCCATCTTAAAATGAGTGCCTTCAGCAGTTTCAGATATAATTCTAATCTCACTGATAGGTGCTACAGAAAGAGGTACATCCGTTTCTTCACATACCCTTTCAATCACTGCCATGGCTTCATCTTCTTGAGGGTGAACAACCACTCGGGTTCCTCGTTTAATAATCCCCGCCTTTTCATAGGCAATTTTAGCAAGGGTATCCCCTAAAAAATCTGTATGATCCAGAGCAATTGGCGTGATAACACTGACCAAAGCATGGTCTAATACATTGGTGGCGTCTTGTCTGCCCCCCATACCCACTTCTAATAAAACAACATCCACTTTCTGTCGCTTAAAATAAACGAAGGCCATGGCGGTGACTAATTCAAACTCTGTAGGTTCATTGAAACCCTGTTGAACCATTTGTTTCGCTGCTCCTTTGACCACCTCAGTCACTTCACTTAGCTCCGTTTCATCAATGGGGTTGCCGCTTACTTGAAGCCGCTCATTGAAACGTTCTAAGGCTGGGGAGGTATAAAGGCCTACCTTATACCCCGCCGCCATCAGCATATGATTGACAAAGGCAAGGGTTGACCCCTTGCCATTTGTTCCAGTGATATGAATGCATTTAAGACTTTCTTGTGGTGAACCCAAAGTTTCTAGCAGCTTATGAATGGTTTCCAGTCCTAATTTGATGGTGTATTGATTAACCCCCTGCAAATAGGTTTGTCCCTTTATTTCATCCATATAGTCTACCTTCTTATTGTAATTTAGCCTTCATTTTCAAAATACGTTCACTGATGCTAACTAGCATTTCTTCGTATTTTGCTTGTTTTGCTTTTTCTTCTTCAAGCAACTTGGCTGGGGCTTTTGCAACAAAACCTTCATTGGAAAGTTTTTTAGACACACGGTCTACTTCACCTTCAAGTTTTGCCTTCTCTTTTTCAAGACGCTCCAGTTCTTTGCCAAAATCAATCAAGTCGTCCAGTGGTAAGAAGAGTTCTCCACCTTCAATAACGACAACTACCGCATCTTCTGGAACTTCTGACTCTGACTTCACTGCCATTACTTCTGAAGCCGATGCAAGGGCCACTAAATATTCCCCGTTTTCGATGAGAATAGCTTCTGTTTGCGGACTAGCCTTCACTAAAATTCTAGCCTTTCTTGAAGGGACAACGTCCATCTCTGCTCTTACATTACGAACATTTCTGATGGCAGCCATGATCAATTCCATTTGTTGTTCGGCTTTTTCGTTTAGGAGATTTTCTTGACAAACTGGCCAGTTGGCACGAATGAGCATGGTGTCCGTCTCTGGAAGGTACTGCCAAATTTCCTCTGTAATATATGGAATAAATGGATGGAGCATTTTAAGTGCGTCTCTGAGAACGGTTACCAATACACGTTGAACCGTTTGTTTCGCCTTTTCATCTGTACCGTAAAGACGCTTTTTAGCCAACTCAATATACCAGTCACAATATTCATTCCAAACAAATTCATAGATTTTTGTAGCCGCAATACCAATTTCAAACTTCTCCATATTGGCCGTAACTTCAGTCATGAGGGTATTGGATCTAGAAAGAATCCATTGGTCTGCTAAATTGAGTTCGTCTGTGCTGTCCAGCTGTCCTGGGTCTTTTTCAATGCCCATGAGAACGAATCTTGAGGCATTCCAAAGCTTATTGGCAAAGTTTCTGCCAGCCTCTACTCTTTCCACTTGGAAACGCATATCATTTCCCGGGCTATTTCCCGTGGCTAGCATAAATCTCATTGCATCTGCACCATATTGGTCGATGATATCCAGTGGATCTACACCATTATTGAGAGATTTACTCATTTTGCGACCATCGGCTGCTCTTACAAGTCCGTGAATGAAGACGTGTTTGAACGGTGATTCTTCCAACTGCTCAATACCTGAGAATACCATTCTAACAACCCAGAAGAAGATAATGTCATAGCCAGTTACCAAAACATCCGTTGGGTAGAAGTAGTCCAGATCTGGAGTCTTTTCAGGCCATCCAAGAGTTGAGAAAGGCCAAAGGGCTGAACTGAACCAAGTGTCTAGAACGTCTTCATCTTGTTTAAGATGCGTTGAACCACATTTAGAGCATTTTTCAGGTGCGGTTCTCGCTACGTTGATTTCGCCACAATCTTCACAGTAGTAGGCTGGGATTCTGTGTCCCCACCAGAGTTGTCTAGAAATACACCAGTCGCGGATATTTTCAAGCCAGTTTAAATAAACTTTTGAGAAACGTTCAGGAACGAAGTTAACGTCTTCGTCGTGAAGGGCTTTGATAGCAGGGGCTGCCAACTCTTCCATCTTAACAAACCATTGGTCTGAAAGCATTGGTTCAACAACTGTAGAACATCTGTAACAAGTTCCTACATTGTGATTATGCTCTTTGATTTGAACTAAATATCCGCCTTCTTGCAGAGCTTTTACAACGGCTTTACGACATTCAAAACGATCCATGCCTTCGTAAATGCCAGCATTTTCGTTCATCGTCGCGTCAAGGTTCATAACATTTAACTGCTCTAAATCGTGTCTTTGACCAATTTCAAAGTCATTAGGGTCATGGGCTGGAGTGACTTTTAGGGCACCTGTGCCCATTTCCATATCTACATAGCTGTCTCCAACGATTGGAATTTCTCTGCCTACAAGGGGCAAAATAGCAATCTTTCCAATGAGGTGTTTGTATCTATCGTCTTCTGGATTTACAGCTATGGCAGTATCACCCAGCATGGTTTCGGGTCTCGTTGTGGCAATCTCAATTTTTTCGTCAGTCCCTTTAACGGTGTAAAGGATATGCCAGAAATTGCCCGCTTTTTCTTCATGCTCAACTTCTGCATCCGAAAGTGTTGTTTTACATTCAGGACACCAGTTGATGAGTCTGTAACCTTTATAAATTAAACCTTTTTCATATAACTTTACAAAGACTTCCGTAACGGCTTTATTACAGCCTTCGTCCATGGTGAAACGCTCTCTGTCCCAGTCACATGAACTGCCTAGCTTTTTCATTTGATTGACTATTTTTCTGCCGTATTCATCGCGCCATGCCCAAGCTCTTTCAAGGAAGGCTTCTCTGCCAATGTCTGTTTTACTTAAGCCCTCATCTTCTTTAATTTTCTCTACTACTTTTACTTCTGTAGCAATACTGGCATGGTCAGTTCCTGGAAGCCATAACGCCGAATAACCTTGCATACGTTTCCATCGGATTAATACGTCTTGAAGGGTTTGGTCAAGGGCATGT
Source organism: uncultured Peptostreptococcaceae bacterium (assembly GCA_964404895.1). Taxonomy (GTDB): domain Bacteria; phylum Bacillota; class Clostridia; order Peptostreptococcales; family Acidaminobacteraceae; genus JBGSUZ01. Next base: position 47,004 of record CAYOLV010000004.1, read on the forward strand.
CCCATGTGAAGCTGACCTGTGATGTTAGGTGGAGGGAGTACGATGGTGTAAGGTTTTAAAGCAGGATCTACCTTAGCTGCAAAAGCTTTTTGTTCCATCCAAGTTTCATAAATTCGATCTTCAAACGACTTAGGGTCGTAGGTTTTACCCATTTCTGGTTTTGTCATGATGACCACTCCTTTTCATTTTGTATTGCTGATTTTAAACACAAAAAAGCCTTCTATCCCTAAACAGGGACGAAGACTTGACTCGCGGTACCACCCAAATTTCGGCACAAGGCCGACACTCAATCATTGTTAACGAAATGACCCGTTTCACGCTAATAATAAACAAGATATGTTTACGTTCACACAAACCTCTCAAAAGCTACCTTCAACCTGCTTTCACCAAAAGACCTTTCACCCGCTGGGTCTTTCTCTCTAATGTGACGCTCAAGCCTACTCCTCTTTTTCATAGAGTTTTTATAGGATTGTCATCATTATATAGACTGATTTCATAAAAATCAAGTTTTATTTCACGACTTTCAAGGTGCCCCTTCTTTCCAGATAGGCAATGAGCTCTTTTACCATTTCCTTGTAACTGCTGTTGAGAATACTCCACTCTCTTTGATAATTGGCAAAAATTAATCTTTTGATACTCAAAGAAGGCAAATAAGGATTTCCCTCCACGGCAGAGCTGTCTTTAAAAATACAAAGTCTAGTCACCCGTCCAACGCCTCTTTCTAGTGTTCCAAGGTCAATGCCTAATTCCATAGGTTCTTCGTGAACGATGGCAAACCATGCGTAGTCATCGATTGTCCCTTCCACATAGCCTTGATTTTTCTGACTAGATGTAATTTTAATGTTGTAATGATATTCGCTCATGATTTTCACCTCTCGTCTGACAGTGGGGCTCTTGTTTCATGTATTCCCAGTAAGAAACAGTCTAAACGGTTAATCACAACAAAAAAGCAGTACTTCTGTAGGAAATACTGCTTTTAAAGGTTATTTTCTTACGAGGTTTACATCTGAAACAGCTGAATTGAGCTCAATATAGATGACCTTCGTACTTGAATCATAGTCTGTCGTTTGGTAATAACCGTTGATTTTCACAAGTCCCGCTTCACTGAAGTTTTGATCGCCAAGCAAATCATTGGCTTCAATTCTAAGACCTACGTTTTTGGGAACAGTTAAGTTCAAGTCCCCTGCTGCTATGTTGATATTGACGTCCGATTTGTCTTGCAACTCACCTAATACCAAATCAAAGTCCCCTGCACCACTGTTGATCTCCAAGTATTCCATAGGTACACTTGAAAAGTTCATATCGCTGTTGAGTGCCCCTGCATTGACTTCTACATGCCAAAGAATATTTGGATTTAGATAAAAGTCAAAGTTTCGCTTTTGATTTCTAAATTTATGAATATTATTTTTCTCTTCAAATTGAAATTGTGCCTTGTCATTGTTAATGGTAGATTCCACTGTGACTAATTCTGATGGCACTACATAGTCCAACATGTTGGATTCAGTTGCGCCCATAATTAGATCACCTGCAGACATATCCAATGTCAATTCTGCTTTTTTAACACCTTCATTGCCTGTTATACCAAAATTGCCCGACTCTGGGGCGATTACGCCAGTACTTGTACCGCTTTCCGAAATAATGCTTTGTGTATTGTTGCTGTTTCCGAATTCAATCCAATGGTCTTGAGGCGCAAAATAAACCCCATAGGCCACAATTGCAGATAAAAAACCAACCCAAGTGATGAGTCCAATATAAGGGACTCTTCTAAAGATCATATTCACACCAATTACAATAAAGATCAGTGGCCAAAGATCAACAACAGCGCCGATGATAGAAAAGTTGAGATAGCCTAGTTTTGACATCATCCAAACAATACCGATGAAGATAAAAGTAACACCTACACCAATACCATCAGATCCTCTGTAAGTCCTTCTAATTTCTCTCTCTTCAAATCTTTTGTCATAGTACTTCTGTTCTTTTTGCTTGCTCTCTTTATTGTTTTGAGAAGTACTTTCACTTGTGGTTTGTTCTTTGTTTTCATTTTGAGGCGTTTGCTCTGACATCTTTATTCCCCCTTACCTTTCATTAATATTAAGGCACCAATCATTATCAATACTGCTGGGAAGAAAACTTCAAAAGTGAACCACGGTACAAATCTATTAATTAGAACCAGTACGCCTAGACCCACAAAGCCGAGTCCAACAACCATTCTAAGACGGTCGCCAGAAAGTTCCATGTGGTGTCTTGTTTCCGAATTATCATATTCAAACTCTCCACTGTTACTCCCTTCAGGAATAATAATCCAAGCTAAAAAGTAGGCTAATACCCCAATGCCACCCATGACGACTGTCACTGCGAAAACCAGTCTGACGATAGCGGAATCCACGCCAATATATTCAGCTAAACCGCCACATACACCTGCAACCATAGCATCTTTTCTAGAACGATATAATTTTTTCATTTGTCACACCTCCTCTTTAATACATATTAGGCTCATTTGGCATAATGATCAATGCTAAAAGGTAAATCCAAGCTGATAAACCGCCAAATATTACCATGAGTAGAAACACCAACCTTACTACTGTGGGGTCGATGTTAAAGTAATCTCCGATGCCACCACATACACCTGCTATAACACGATTATTTCTTGATCTCAATAATCTTTTTTCCATTTAAATACCCTCCTTTGCCGTCTGTGCGGCTATTTCTTGATTACAAGATAGCACACGCTATCTTGTTTAGCAAGGTACTTAATTAAACTTTGTATTACAAGTCCATGACAAGCCTTAAGAAACTCTTAAAACCTTTAAGAAACCCTTAAGAGCCTTAAAGAACCCTTAAATGCCTTAATCAAATAATAAGATTTGAGCCCTTTTTAGAAGGTGTCATTATTATACATTTTTCCCAGCATGAAGCTCGTTGCATCGAACCGCTCCCATCCTACCAGATTTGCTTCGCAAATGGGGTAATTAAAAAGGTAGACCCGAAGGGGTCTACCTGATTTTTAAAATGCAATATTTCTTTTAATAAATGTACCGCTGACAAGCCCAATTACTGCTCCTGTTCCCAAAGAGGCCCACATAATGACAGGCAGATAGGTGATAATCCCCACGTTCTCAATAATAATTGCAGCCACACCCAACTGGGCAAAACTGTGAAAATATGCGCCTGTAAGGCTTATGCCAAGAGTACTCACTGTATTTTTCATCAGTTGCATCACCAAATACATGGCGGTTAAACTGACGATTGCCCCAGAGAGACTGTATAAGAGGGCAGATAATCCGCCGCCAAATATAGCCGCCAATAAAACTCTAGCTACATTCACAATCAACGCGTCTTTAAAACTATGCTTATACAATACAATGACGATAATCAAATTAGCCAGCCCCAGTTTTACGCCGGGGAATGGTATTGGCAATGGGATCATCCGTTCAAACAAGGCCAGTGCCAATGCCATAGCTGTATAAATGGCCAGTCTGGTCATATGCTGGGTTTTCATTGTCCTCAACACCACTTTCTTCTATAGATTAACCAAAAATGCGTTTTGTAATTTGAATGCCCGTTGGTGTAACTGCTAAGCCACCCATTGCAGTTTCTTTTAAAGTTGGCGATAAAATTTTACCTACTTTATACATGGTCTCAATCACCTCATCTAATGGGATTAAGGTGTGAATTCCTGCCAGAGCCATATCTGCAGAAATAATGGCATTGGTTGAACCCAGAGCATTTCTCTTTGCACAAGGACATTCTACCAAACCTGCTATAGGATCGCAAACCAATCCTAGAATATTTTTAATGGTAAAGGCGGCTGCACTAACCGCTTGTTCTGGTGTACCACCCATCATTTCTACAATGCCAGCCGCTGCCATGGCAGAAGCTGTTCCTGTTTCCGCTTGGCAACCACCCTCTGCGCCAGCTACTGTTGCATTTCTAGAGAATAGAAATCCGATGGCAGCGCCTGTAAACAACGCGTCTACCAACTCTTCATCGTTTTTGCCCCTTTGAATCCCTACAGTTACCAAAGCCCCAGGCAATATACCGCAAGACCCCGCCGTTGGCGATGCTACAATTCTGCCCATTGAAGCGTTGACCTCAATCACAGACATGGCATTGGTGATGGCTTCAAAAGTCTCTCTTCCGCATAGTGGCTCGTAAGTTTCCCCATATTGCTTTAATTTATAGGCTTCTCCGCCAATTAAACCGCTGACAGATTTTACCCCTGGTTGAAGACCTAACTCTATAGCCGTCTTCATGACATTCAAACTGTCCTGCATTCTGTTTCTAATTTCTGTTTCTGTCTTTTTAGTCAGTTCCGCTTCTCTCAGAAGCATGATTTTCCAAATTGGCAATTGGTGTTCCTGACAAAGTTCTAACAATTCAACACTATTCGTAAAATGATAACTCATTGACTAGTCTCCTTCTATTAATAAGGTTATATTAAATAAACATCGGTAATGCCCGGCATGCATTTAATGGAGTCGATGACCTTTTTATCTACTTTATCTTCGACTTCAACAACAATAATGCCGTCGCCATCTTTATTCTTTTTATAGAAGCTCATAAAGAGAACATCGTTGTCATACTGGGTCATAATCGCTGTAATGCCTAACAATACACCTTTTGAAGACTGGTGCTTTGCGATGATGGTCGGATGTTCGCCGCTGATAGTCAAATCGATTCCGTTCAAATGAATGATTTGAATATTGCCGCCTCCAATGGAAGAACCGATTAATGAAATTTTACGGCCATCGGCTACATCGATTTCTATTTTCACGGAGTTTGGATGAACTTCACCTAAATCTTCTTCAATAAAGGAGTAGGTGATGCCTCTTTCATCTGCAATTTCAAAGGCTTGTCTCAGGTGCTCATCACTCTCACTATACCCTAGCACCCCTGCAAGCAAAGCTTTATCTGTTCCGTGACCTCTGTAAGTTTTTGCAAAGGAACCATGCAGGTAAAATTTAACAGAAAGAATTTCATCGCCACTAAAATGGTTTGCCATTTTCCCGATTCTTGCCGCCCCCGCTGTATGTGAACTGGATGGTCCAATCATTACTGGCCCGACGATATCAAATATACTGTACTCTGTCATTCAACATTCCCCCATTTTTACACTTATATAATAGAATGATTTTTTGAGTTAAAACTTCATTTTGAAAAACTATAACACATTCTTTTTCCTATTTCGATTCTTATATTAAATTGTAATTTGTATGAATTTTTCAAATAGCGTGTCCATAAAATTTTAGTTGTTTAGTGAAGGTTAATAACTATGGTAATTTATTTAGTATACGGCAATTTATTCCTTTCTATTTTTATTATACTAAAAAAGTCCTCGTAAGTATTTAATTTTTTTCATAGATAGATTTATTTATTATCGTAGAATCATATCCGAAAATATGTTATATTTAATCTGTCTTGTGTGGACTTACATACAAGATTTTTTATCTACGAAACATAACCATCAACCATCACCACCACCATGGGTGATTGATTAAATTGGAGGAGGCAGCTCAAATGAACAAAAAGCTCTTTATCCCAGGTCCTGTAACAGTTAAGGAAGACGTACTTCAAGCAATGGCAACACAACAAATCGGTCACAGATCTAAAGAGGCTTCTGCGCTTCAAAGAGGCATCGCTGACAAAATGAGAAAAGTCATGTTCACAGAAAACGAAATCATTCTTTCTACTACTTCAGGTAGTGGTTTGATGGAAGCAGCAATCCGTTCTTGTACGGCTAAACGTGCGGCTGTATTCTCAGTTGGCGCATTTGGCGACAGATGGTACAAAATGGCTACTGCAAACGGCGTTCCTGCTGACAAATTCTCTTCAACTCCAGGTACACCAACAACTCCAGAAATGGTAGAAGAAGCTCTTAAAACTGGTCTTTATGATTTAGTAACCGTAACACATAACGAAACTTCTTCATCTATCCAAAACCCAGTTAAAGAAATCGGCGAAATTGTTAAAAAATACCCAGATGTTATTTTCTGCGTAGATACAGTGAGCTCTATGGGCGGTGCTAAAATCGAAGTAGATGCTTGGGGCATTGATGTTTGTATCACTTCTACCCAAAAATGTCTTGGCTTACCAGCTGGTATGGCTATCGCTTCTGTTTCTAAAAGAGCTTACGAAAGAGCCCTTACAGTTCCTAACAGAGGTCTTTACCTTGACTTGGTTGAACTTTATGACTTCGTTGTCAAAAAAGACAACCAATACCCTTCAACACCTTCACTTTCACACATGTTTGCTCTTGAGTATCAATTAAATCAAATCGTTAATGTTGAAGGCGTCGAAAACAGAATTAAACGTCATGCTGAAATGGCTGAAGTTGTAAGAGACTGGGCTAAGAAATACTTTGCAATGTTTGCAGAACCAGGCTACGAGTCTAACACACTTACAGTTGTTAAAAACACTAGAGAAATCAGCGTATCTGACTTAAATAAAGAACTTGGCAAACGTGGCTATGAAATTGCAAACGGTTACGGAGACAACAAAGACATCACTTTCCGTATTGCTCACATGGCTGACACTACTATGGAAGAAGTACATGATCTTCTTAAAAACATCAACGAAATCTTAGGCTTAAACTAATCTGATTGAAAAGTGAGGCATAATCATGTTAAGAATATTAGCAAATGATGGCTTAGAAGCTGCAGCAGTTCAAACACTCCGCGAAGCTGGCCACGAAGTTGTAACAGATTTCCATGATGTTGAAGCTTTAAAAACAGTTTTAAAAGACTTTGACGTTATCGTCATCCGTTCTGCTACAAAAATCAGAAAAGAGTTAATCGATGCCGTTAAAGGCAGCAGACTTAAACTCATGATCAGAGCAGGTGTTGGTATTGATAATATCGATGTGGCTTACGCTGAAGAAAATGGCTTCACAGTAAGAAACACACCAAATGCAAGCAGCGCTTCTGTTGCTGAACTTGCTCTTGGTCACATGTTCAACTTAGCTAGACATATCCATGCAGCTAACGTTACTATGAAAAACGGCGAATGGAATAAAAAACACTACCAAGGCATTGAATTAGCTGGAAAAACTCTTGGTTTAATCGGTTTTGGTAGAATTTCAAGATCTCTCGCTCACAAAGCTAGCGCTCTTGGCATGAAAATCGTTTACACAGATATCTTCGAAATTGAAGGCTATGATGAATATGAAAGTATGACAATGGATGAGTTATTGGCAGTATCCGACTTCATCTCTTGCCACGTACCTCTTGCTCCTGGTTCAGCTGCTGTTATTGGCGATGCTGAGATTGCTAAAATGAAAGACGGCGTTTACCTTGTCAACACATCCCGTGGTGGCGTTATCTGCGAAGACTCATTAGTTAAAGCATTAGATTCTGGCAAAGTTGCCGCTGCTGCTTTAGACGTTTTCGTTGAAGAACCAACTAAGAACCAAGCAATTTTGAACCACCCAAAAATTTCTTTAACACCACACGTTGGCGCTTCTACAGATGAAGCTCAAGAAAGAATTGGCGTTGAAGTTGTTCACACGATCCTTCACTTCTTCAATAAATAATCCAGGAGGCTTAAAAATATGGCTGTAGTTAGACCTTTTAGAGGGATTCGTCCCGATGCTAAACTCGTTGAGCAAGTATCTTGCTTGCCTTACGACGTTATGAACCGCGAAGAAGCAAAAGAAATGGGTAAAGGCAATCCTAACTCATTCCTTAGAATTTGTCGTTCTGAAATTGATCTTCCAGATTCAGTAGATGCTTATGATCCACTTGTTTACCAAACTGCTCGTAAAAACTTAGATCAGTTCGTTAAAGACGGCATCATGATCCAAGAAGCTAAACCAATCTACTACATCTACAGACAACTCATGAACGGTCGCGTTCAAACAGGTATCGTTGCTACAACTTCAGTAGACGAATACTTAAACGACGTCATCAAAAAACACGAGTTCACAAGACCCGTTAAAGAAGTAGATAGAATTAACAACTTCGATTTCTGTAACGCTCACACAGAGCCAATCTTCTTATCATACAGAAAAAATGACGAGATCAACCACATCGTCAACGAATGGATCAAATTCCATATGCCTCTTTACAACTTCACTTCAGACGATGATTTCCAACATATCCTTTGGGTAATCGATGATGAAGCTCAAGTGGCTAGAATTCAAGAAATCTTCGCTGGCATTGACTACCTTTACATTGCAGATGGTCACCACAGAAGTGCTTCTTCTGCTAAAGTTGGCCTCAAAAGAAGAGAAGAAAACCCTAACTACACTGGCGAAGAAGAATTCAACTTCTTCATGTCAGTAATCTTCCCTGACGAAGACCTCTTCATCATGGACTACAACCGTGTTCTTACTGACCTTTACGGTAATACAACTGAAGAATTCTTCGCTAAAGTTTCTGAAAAATTCACAGTTGAAGAAATCGGTACAGAACCTTACAAGCCAATGGTTAGAGGCACATTCGGCATGTTTATTGAAGGCAAATGGTACAAACTTGCTATCAAAGAAGGTTTCTACGATCCTGCTGATCCAGTAGACAGACTTGACGTTTCTATCCTTCAAAAGAACCTTCTCCACCCTATTCTTGGCATCGAAGATCCAAGAACAGATAAGAGAATCGACTTTGTTGGCGGTATCCGTGGTCTTAAAGAGTTGGAAAGAAGATGTACAACTGATATGAAAGTTGCCTTCTCTATGTACCCAACAACTATGGACGACTTGATTTCTATCGCTGACAGCGGTCAAGTAATGCCTCCTAAATCAACTTGGTTCGAACCTAAACTCAGATCAGGTCTTTTCGTTCACACATTGGGCGAATACTAGGATTAAGCTTGCTCGAATTGAATTTGCAAGATTAGTTTATTAATTATTTAGTTCACAAATTATTGAACTATAAATAAAAGGTGTATCTCATGGCTGATTAATCAGTCATTGGATACACCTTTTTTAGTATTTCATTTATTAAGAACCCGATGCTGTTCTTTTATTTTTTCAGACAGTTGTTCATAAGTCTCTGTTATAAACTCGTAGACCAAATAGTCGGGCTGAATCCTTTGAATGATTTTAGAAATGTTTGGGTCTTTAAATGTCTCATGGTGGTCAATTTGACCAATATGTTTATAGGCGTCTATATACCTTTCCATGAAAGGTTTCATAGGATTGTAGTCGAGGTCTTCTGCTAAAGCCCTTTTCATCACATATGCCCCTGAAAGAGAGCTGTTCAAATGGATGCCTTTAATCCAATGGGTGCGGTGCTCTAGATCATCCAAGCAGTCCATGATATAGTCAACAGCTTCCAATTCTGTGTCTAACTGGACTTGGGTATTCATTAAGTGTCCAATATCTAATATAAAACCCTTGTGAGGGTATTTAACGCCCTTCATGATTTGATCCATCAGAGCTGGATTTTTAAAAGTCAGTCCCGGCCACCACTGGTTTTCAAACAACAAGGTGATTGGGGCATTTGATTCTTCATTTAAATCAATACCTTCTGTAATGGCGTTGATTAACTCGATAAAAGCTTCGGCAACGGTTTCATCTGTATATTCAAATTTATAGGTATAACATTCTTCAAGTGCCACATGGCTCACATGAAATACGGCGTAGGACGCTTGTTTGTCCCGGGCACGTGCAAGTTCTTTGCGGTAGTGGTCAATCATCGCCTGACGACTTGCTCCACCGTAAAAAGCCTTAACTGCTTCCTCAGTATGAAACTCTTTCAAGAGGCTTTCTTGATTGCCCTGCCAATAATCCAGCCAGATAGGCCAAAACCTCATGTGAACCCCTTGGATCATTTTATCGGCAAGCCGATGTTGCTCCCATTCGTCTAATAGCATGATTTCAAAGCCGTCTAGTTCGTGGCTTGTTAAAAAATCTCCAATAGGCTCTGTGTCCGCTGAAAATCGATCAAGATCCATGGGATGGGTAGTGAGATTGGTCAAGGTTAGCATGTGGATTCATTTTCCTTTAAAAGGTCTCTAATGACCTGAGATGCCAGTATAAGTCCTGCTACAGATGGGACGAAGGAAATGCTTCCAGGTGTTTGTTTGCGTAGGTTGTCAGGGTTGTAGTCCAGCTGATCAGGTTTTACAGGTACTTCTGTTGAGTAAATGACTTTGAGTTTTTTAACGCCTCTTTTTTTCAGCTCGTGTCTGAGGACTTTTGCCAAAGGACAAACGCTGGTTTCGTATAGATCTGCGACGATAAATTTGGTCGGGTCCATTTTATTGCCCGTTCCCATAGAGGAAATAATGGGCACTTCGTTAAGGGTACAATATTCAATCAGGTGCATTTTCCAAGTAATCATATCGATGGCGTCAATCACATAGTCGAAACGCTCTGAAAAAATACTTGTGCAGGTTTCATCGTTATAGAGGATTCTGAGGGCGGTCACTTCAATGTCTGGATTGATTTTCAGTATGCGTTCTTTCATAACGTCCACTTTATACAGTCCAATTGTATCCTCTAGGGCGTGGAGCTGACGATTGATATTGGTGGTTGCGATGGTGTCAAAGTCGACCATGGTAATTTTGCCAATGCCCGCTCTTGCCAATGCCTCAACAGCAAATGAGCCCACGCCGCCAATCCCGAAGACTGCCACATGAGCTTGTTCTAATCTCAAAATACCTGATTCTCCAATGACCATTTTGGTACGCGTAAATCTTTCTCTTTCCATGGTTCCTCCACTAATTGGCTAACTTCATTGGAACATTTGGCAGTTGCCCTTGCCATGCATCGTTGACAACTCTGATCAACTGAGGGCCTATTTTAGAAATAAAGACTACAGTTGACTTTTCAAATTTATTTTCACTTTCTGTATAATCTATTAAGCGGCCTACCACGTCAAATTGATAGTCTCCATCCGTTAATTGAACAAAACCTTTAATCCGATAGGCATCTTTTGAAACCGTATCTAAAAACTCAGTGAATGCTTCTTTGGACAAAGCGTTCCCATCGAACTCCATAGAAAAGGTCTTGGGCTTGTTTTCTGGGGTGTTGTGGCTTGCCTCGTTGCGGATTACCCCTGACTGAACCAACTGCTCTCCGATAAAATCAAAGTCTATGTTATAGAAAGTGGATTTTAAAACTTTCGCCTGTGGATTGAGTTCATTCAATTTCCCTAAAATTTCTTCAAGGACTTTTGTTTCTACCCGATCCACTTTGTTGACTATGATTAGATCTGCCGTTTCAACTTGTCTTGTAACGGTTTCGATTTCCTGAATTTGCCCCATGAAATGATAGGCGTCAACAATATTGATACAGCCACAATAATCATATGGGGTGGTCGCAAAGTTTGCCACCGACTCTAATATTTCTCCAATATTTGAGGGGTCAGCCAGTCCTGAACTCTCTACAAAGACATACTCAATGGGCGTATCTGCCATTTTAATCAAAGCTTCTGCAAAGGAGAGCTTTAGACAACTGCAAAAGATGGAACCCCTTGTCAGCTCTACCATCTCAATTTGAGGATTTTCCAGAATGGGTCCATCAATGCTGATTTTTCCAAATTCGTTCATGATGATGCCCATATTCAAGTCGGGATTAGATTCCAACATTTTCTTTAAAAATGTGGTCTTCCCTGATCCTAAGAATCCTGATAGCAAGTAGAGTTTAATGTTTTTCATGGTCAACCTCCTGAATAAAAGACTTGATTTGTTCGGCGTAAGCTTCTCTATTTATAACGCAGGCGCAGGCGTGTCTTGCTTCTGGAACCAGCCACAGCCGTTTAATGCCCGTTTCCTTTGCTTCGTACATTGCAGCACTCATTTCAGGAGGTACTTTCCTGTCCTCTGTGCCGTGTATCCAAAAAATTGGGGTTTCCACTTTTCGAATGGTTTCTATAGGAGAAACTTCTGTAAGGCTGAGGCCTGCCCGCAGCTTGGTAAACAGATTAGCCACTGGCAAAATAGGTAATTTGCTTATGCCATACTCCGTTCTCAAAGTATGCTTCAATATTTCCTTTAAGTCCGAATAGGGACAATCCGCAACGCAGAATTTAACCCTTGAGTCGATGCCCAGATGTTGAAGCACCGTGGCAGCTCCAAGGGATTCTCCATGGGTAGCAATATAGGTGCCCTTGCCTTTTTTAGTTTCAATCCAGTCTAGCCATTCTTTTAAGTCCTGCTTTTCAAAAAGCCCATAAGTGGTATTGCTGCCACCGCTTTTGCCATGGTTTCTATGGTCGTAAATCAATAAGTTGAAACCTAAATTCCAAAAGATTTCTGTATATTTGATGGCACCAATCAAGTTCCACGTGATGCCATGGCAAAAGACCACGGTTCGATCAGAATCTTTATTGGGAATCCACAGACCATGGAGTTGATAACCATAACTAGAGGTTATTTCAACAGTTTCCTTTTCCATTTTTATAAAATCGCTATAATATTCATTCTCTATGCGACCTTTTTCAAGCTCACTTTCCAGTGCCAATTCATGACCGTGAACTCTTGGAAATAGTAAGGTTGAGCTAAAATACCAACAGATGCTCAGGTAAACCGCCCCTAATGTCAAAAGCAACATGGTGCTCCAAAAGATTGTCGTCATGACTTACCCCTCGTAGACGGACATTCCTGTTTCGTACAGGTAATCAAAACGATCTTCATCTGTTTCAAAGTTCAAATCGTCGTCTTCCTCTTCATCTAGTTCAGCTTCCATTTCAATCGGCATAGTTTTCCAATTTTTGGGAAATGCGATTAATTGCATTAACTCACCTTTTTTCCACATGGCTTGGAAGGCTTCGTCTTGAATCATATTAAAATGAATTTCATCTTTCATATCTAAATGGACTGTCATGATTTCAGTACTTTTAGGGTCACTGTTTTTTAAAGCAAACTGGTAAGCTGCTTTAAAATGCTCCGCTTCTCGATTGGAATTCATTTGGACTTTAACGATGGGCAGAATTTCTAAAGACTTATAGGTGGTCTGCTTTTCTTGTGCTGGCACTTTTGTCTTCGGTAAGTCTTGTTTATTTTGTTGTTCTACAAACCAATTTTTCGCTGCACTTTTGCCTCTTTGAGTGCCTTTGTTCTTCTGTGTAGTTTTTTGTTTGCTCATAAATACTCCTTAATTTCCGTTGGTTGTACTGCTGTCATTGTTTGTGGTGGCCGCCTCTGTTTGAATAATCACTACTGGGCTATTTTTAGCTTCCTCTTCGGTAACGTTCAGAGGCAGTTCCATAGGTGCTACTTCTGATAAATCTACATATGTGTTCTGAGGTCTCAACAAAACCGTTTCAATCCAATTATAGAGTGCAACATGATCATTAAACATGCCGCTTCTGGTCTTTGAGCCTAAAGATACCATGAGGTAATCATCAGTTCCGATTCTCACAATAGAGGTAAAACAATTGCCTGCTAAATCGGTATACCCTGTTTTCAAGCCTAAAACGCCACTGCGAAGGCTCATTAATTTGTTGCTAGAAGAATACTTTCGCATTCTGAAGTTGCTCTTCAAAGTGACTTGCTTTAGATTGACACTCCGCATAATGTCTGAGTTTCTATAAGCTGCTTTTGCCAATAAGGCTACATCTGCCGCTGTGGTATACTGATTGATTTCGTCGCCTGCGCTACTGAGTCCGTGTGGATTGGTAAACCGTGTCGACTTCATACCGAGGGCTTTCGCCTTGGCATTCATTTTAGCAACAAATTTTGCCTGACTGCCTCCAACTGTGTCTGCGAATAGAAGAGCTGCATCATTGGCGCTGTAAAGGAGCATGACGTCAAACAATGCTCTGGCACTAAAGACTTCATTCTTTTTAATGGGCATAAGTTTGCCCTTAGTATCTATCAACACCATGGCGCCTTTATATCTTTTTATGTCTTTTTTATAATCCTTTTTCGATTTGATGGTCCCGTCCAGTTTAAAATTTTCGCTGATCAGCAACGCTGTCATCAACTTGGTCACAGAAGCCATGTAGCGTGGCTCTTGGCTGTTCTTCTCATAAAGGAGTTCGTCTGTGTCCAGATTGTAAATGACACAGGCCTCGGAATTAATATAGCCATCATAAGGAACCCACTCTGTTGCATAGGCACTTCCATTCGAGGCGATGAAGAGTGTGATGATCAGTAATAAACTGAGTCTTTTCATCTTATTCGATAATCTTTTCACAGGCAGGACCCTTTCATCAGTATTTGTAATACCACAAACGCTCTGTTTTAATGCGGTCTAAGAAGGCTTGGTCTTCAGGATTCTTTGGCAGTAAATTATTGCTGTAGTTAAACTGGGTACTATGAGCGCCTAGAGCTCCTAATTTTTGTTCAATAACGTCAGAAACATCGTTCAAGAGGTCAGGTGTACCCAGATCCTGATTCGGAAACGCACAGCATAGAACTGGAGGTCTCTTCTCAGGGGAAATTTCTCCCACGGTTCTTACAACTACTGCACCACAAGCGTCATGATCTGGGTGAACCCCGTAGCCCGGATAGAAAGTCATAATTAATTCCGGCTGGACTTCTTCTATTAATTCCATAATTACTTTATTCAAAATTTCATAAGGTTCAAATTCAATGGTCTTGTCGTGGAAACCAAGCATTCTCAAATCTTGTATGCCGATGATACTGCATGATTTCATCAACTCCTGTTTCCTAACACTAGGCAGTGTATATCGATTTGCAAAGGGTGGATTCCCTAAATTTCTGCCCATCTCTCCTAGAGTTAGACAGCCATAGGTGACGTGGGCGCCGTCTCTTATGAATTGTGAAAGGGTTCCTGACATTGGAAAGACTTCATCGTCTGGATGTGGCAGCACCACTAATATTTTTTTTGCGTTCATATGAGTCCCCTCCTTAAAAAGGTGTAGAACTGAGTTGTAAAGCTACGATCAGTTTACCATCGTTATCGTTTCCAGAAAGTATTAAATGCGTTTCATCGGTTTCATCCCAGTGGGTGAGACCTTCGGTATAGACCCAGCCGCCGTTAAGTTTTAGCCCTACGCGGTAGGGACTTTTCTCTGATATGGCTGCATGGCTGTACTCGATGATGGCATTTTTTATAAAATTGGATGCGGGATGCACTGACTGGTCTTTATGGGCAGTGTAAGCACCCATGGTCATTTCGAGGTGAATATATAAGGGCTTATTGATGAGTGCCATGAGTCTGCCCTCAACTGCTTCTCTATTGATTAACTCCATAGGGATCACTCCTTCTTTTAAGTAGCTTGTTGATGACGATCACATTGGTCGCCATCTTTATTTTATCACAGCTTGGAGGGAAAAGAACAAAAAGGCTTTCACACAACATGGAAATGTAATGATATTCAACGTTAAACTTTTTATAACGAGAAAGTTTTTGGTGTTGACTAAGGTCGTTTTGATGTGTTACTATTATGTATATTCAATCAAGAAATCTTTTTTAAGGGTGTGAAATCATGACAGTCGGTAAAGTTATCAGTCAAAACAAAAAAGCATATCACGATTACTTTATCGAAGAAACTTTTGAAGCAGGCATTGTTTTAAAAGGGACTGAGGTCAAGAGCATCCGTATGGGCAAAGTCAACGTCAATGACTCTTATTGCGATGTCAAGACAGGCGAGGCTTTAATCATCAATATGCATATTAGCCCTTATGAAATGGGTAACATTCAAAATGTAGACCCTATCAGAAAGCGCAAGCTCCTCATGCATAAAAGAGAAATCACTAAATTGATTGGATACACCACACAACAAGGTTACACACTAATTCCTTTGAAGGTCTATTTGAGCCCTGCTGGACTTGTGAAAGTCGAAATTGGCGTTGCTAAAGGTAAAAAGCTTTATGACAAGCGCGAAACCTTAGCCAAACGTGATGCCGACCGCCACATTCAGAAAGAACTCAAAAACCGCCAACGGTATTAACCCATACTTGGGGACGTACTGGTTTCGACAGGGGTTTGGAGTATTTGGAAGCGAGCCGTGTTTACTGACCTGGGGTACACGTTAATGAACTGGGTTATCTTAAAGATAAACGCAAACGAAAATTTTGCTTTAGCAGCTTAGTTCTGCTCGTCAAACCTGGGATTCCCACGACCTAGGATTTGGCGTCGGCTAGTGGGGAACGGATTTTGGGAGTGCTTCGACCCAAGATCGGCATAATCGAAGATCGTCGAAAGCGGATCCTGCCACTGGGAGCCGACCGAGACTAAAACCTAAATAAGTGGCTGCGCTCGGAGAAACTGGATACAAAGGGCTTTTGGACAGGGGTTCGACTCCCCTCGTCTCCACCAAAAAAATAAAAGAAACGACTGCTGATTTTGCGGTCGTTTCTTTTATTTTTTTGATTTAGTCTAGGAGTCGAACGGGCGGAAATAGGCAATATGCCCAAAGGCAGAATATGAGTAATTTTAATTTTCAAGCCTCAGCTTTCTTGTTCGAAGTATGAGGTTGAAAATTGTACTAAATTTTAGGAATGTCTAATCGCATAAAATAATAACCATCCTCTAAATCATCTGACATTTTAAAACCTACGCTTCGCCATAACTTTTGACCAGCAACATTTTCTGGTTCTACTGGTAACGAAATTCTAGTTGCTTTATGTTCTTTACATAAATAATCAATACAAAGCTTAGCGGCTAAAGCACCATAGCCTCTTTTTTGATAACGACTATCGATCATGAAATTTATAATTTGAGGATTTCCTTCGCCAACATACAGCGAGACATAACCCACCATTACATTTTCGGCATAAATTGCAAAGGGACGTGAATCATTATAAAATACCCACGCCTCAGCTAAAGACCAAGCGACAGGATCTACAAATTCTTCGTTCGATACAGTTGCACTCAAACTCAAGCACTCTCTATAATTGTCTTCGTCAATTTCTCTTAATTCTATCAAGTAATTTAACCTCCTTGAAATGAGCATATGGGCATTTTATCCAGTATTATCACAAGAGTGCTCTAAATTTATCAATCATACAAAAATAATTATATGTTGATTCATAATCAGTATAACAAGGTCATCGTGCTACCGCAAGTACGTTTATCTGGTGTCACAATATAAATCATCGATGTTTCTTGCAGTAAACACCAGGCTACCCTTTTATATAATTATGGCTTTTATCATACAAAATAAGGATAGAATTGTAATAATCGAAACAATGGTATTGATATTGGGTACACAGCATGTTAAAATTTAGACGATAGAAATTAAATTCTTCGTAAATCACTAACAAGTGGTATATTTTAATGCAGACGCAGAATTTATGAACAATAAGTATATTCATTTTCTATTAGTTCTTAGGTAATTTAGTAAATTATAAGGAGGGTTACATAACATGTATTGTAAAAATTGTGCAAAAGAAATCGATGACAAAGCAGTAATTTGTCCTCACTGCGGTGTGCCACAGAATAGTTCGCCACAAGTTGTTGATAATGGTGGATTTGGATGGGGTCTTTTAGGCTGCTGTATTCCACTCGCAGGTCTTATTCTATTCTTAGTATGGAAAGACACAAAACCAAAATCTGCTAAATCAGCTGGTATTGGTGCTTTAATTAGTTTTGTTGCTGGTATTCTTCTTTATGTATTAATGATCATGCTCGGCGTTCTTGGTGCAGCCGCTGGTATGTAATCACCAATGGCTTTCGTGAGTACAGATTTATGCAAAAAATGGCTACCAATTATTTTTGGTTGCCACGGTAGAGCCGATCGCTCGTTTTTTCTAAACGGAAAACAGTTCCCAATTTGCGCTAGATGTACTGGGGAATTAGTGGGAATGTTGCTGATATCAATAACTTATGGGTTCTATCATCCGCCAACTATATACGCTATATTTTTTTTAATTCCTATGATATTGGATGGTGTCATTCAGTTATTGACGAAATATGAAAGTAACAATAGTTTGAGGTTTTTTACCGGTTTCCTTTTTGGATATTCACTTTTTCAACTTCTCTTCTCTAGTCTGATTGCAGCCTATTGGTATGGCTATCACCTAGTATAAGTGATATTGATTCAGTTCTAGGTACAAAATTTAGACATTATTTATGGCGATAGTTAACGTTTTAGTTTTCTTGTTCGTCCTACACAAAAATAAAAAGACATCTCCTTAGAGGTGTCTTTCTATTTTTTGATTTACTCAGTATGTCGAAATTTTAATGGTCGCATTTGGATGTTGGCTAGCAATCCAATCGAGAGCATCGCTCAGCTCAGAAGTGGAGAGTGACGTCTCCCCTACTTCTATGGTAAGTGAAATTAAACTCTGAAGTGATGATAACGCGATCAGTTCCTCACTGCTCTTTACAAATGAAATGTCCACTGTAACTGTTTCAATTTGTGGATTTTGAACATAAGACGTATTTTTAACAATGGTATTGTCAGAGAGTTTTAACTTTTTGAGGTGCTTCAAATTTTGAACGTTGACAAGTTCGTCGTATTTACCACAGTTGTTGAGTGTGAGGGATTCCAGCGTTGGCATATAGGACGTAACTTGCAATTTGCCATCATTTGAAATGAACTTTGTATTATCTGCATAGAGTTCAGTTACTTTTTTGAAGTTGGCAAACTGATTGGAATTTTCAACCTTACAGTCAGTCATTTCTATATATGTGACCGAGTTGAAAGTACCCTTAGCAAATTGATTCTTCAAAACAGAGCTTTCTATCAGGATTTCCTCTACACCACTCAATTTTTGAATCACACTTAGATCTTCATTGCCAGTCATATTATAGAGCCTGATTCTGCGTAATTTAGGAAACTGGGTAAGCAGGCTGACATCATCGATTTTATTCAACTTGATAGAAGTCTTACTATCAGCTTGGCCTTTTAGGATGATTGATTCTAGATACATAGATGAGGTATATTCCTTAGGATCAATGGCAGCCAATTCTTCTGCTCTCTTTGCCTTTTCTTCCTCTTTCGCTTTTTGATCAGCCAACTTTGCCTTTTCCTCTGCTTGTGCCGCTGCCTTTACAGGATCTGGTTTGAATATACTAATAAAATCTCTAGAAAAGTAACCACTGACAAAAGAACCTGACATAAGTACGAATACGCCTAATATAAGCAGTGCTACTTTTAAGCCTGATTTCTGACTTTTAGTTTTTGGCTTTTTAGGTTCTTTGGACTTTGCTGCTTTTTTCCCCTTTGTGGATTTTTCAGGGATTTTAATAATCTCTTCGTCCAATTCTACTTCATCTAGCGATGCGTTGACTGATAAATCCATTGAAGTGGCAGCATATTCATTTATATCATCTCGAGAGACTTCCTGTGAAGATTGAAGTTTGGATTCCTTTGAAATCTTCTTCACTGAGTTTTTAGAAGACTCTTTTTTTGCTGATATAAGTCGATTCACTTTCGAAAGCAGATTATTGATAGAAATAATAAGTCGGCTTACAATACTTGATTTTTCTTTCGGCGGCGATTTATCGGTATCAGATTTAGAGGATTCTTCTGCCGTCAGCGTACCGTTTGGAGGTGCTTCTGACTCATTCTGAAGCTCAGGCTCCGTAGCAATAGATTCTTCATTAACAGAAGTTTGCTCCTCAATAACAGAAGGCTGTTCTTGTGAAGTATCATTTTCATCTTGTGAGTCGAACAAAGCTGCTATCTCTTCCGCTGTTAGCGTACCATTTGATGCTACTTCTGGCTTATTAGGAGCTTCTGGCTCAGTAGCAATAGGTTTTTCATTAATAGCAGTTTGCTCTTCAACAACAGTGGGTTGCTCTTGTGAAGCAGTAGAGGCGTTTTGTGAGTCAAATAAAGCTGCGATTTGTTCTGCTGTCAGCATGCCATTCGAAGGTACTTCTGGCTCAT
>CAYOLV010000004.1:66794-401684 GCA_964404895.1 uncultured Peptostreptococcaceae bacterium
GCAGGTTGTTCTTGTGAAGGAGCTGTGTCACTTTGTGAGTCGAACAAAGCTGCTACTTGTTCTGCTGTCAGCATACCGTTCGAAGGTGCTTCTGGTTCAATCTTGTGGTCTGGCTTAAGCTCAATGGTATTAGGTTCTTCATTTAAAGTAGTTTGCTCTTCAACAACAGAGGGTTGCTCTTGTGATGCAGCAGTGTCGCTTTGTGAGTCAAACAAAGCTGCGATTTGTTCTGCTGTCAGCATGCCATTCGAAGGTACTTCTGGCTCATTCGAACGCTCAGGTTCAGTAGCTATAGGTTCTTCATTAACAGTAGTTTGCTCTTGAACAACAGCAGGTTGTTCTTGTGAAGGAGCTGTGTCACTTTGTGAGTCGAACAAAGCTGCTATTTGTTCTGCTGTCAGCATACCGTTCGAAGGTGCTTCTGGCTCATTCGAAGGTTCTTGCCCAGTAGCACTTTGTTCTTCATTAATAGCAGTTTGCTCTTCACCAACAGTGAGCTGCTCTTGTGAAGCAGCAGTGTCGCTTTGTGAGTCAAATAAAGCTGCTATCTGCTCTGTTGTCAGCATACCGTTTGACGTAGACTCTGGTTCACTCTTGAGTTCAGGCTTAGACTCAGTAGCTATAGGTTCTTTATTAATAGCAGGTTGCTCTTGTGAAGCAGCAGTGTCGCTTTGTGAGTCAAATAAAGCTGCTATCTGCTCTGCTGTCAGCATACCGTTTGACGTAGACTCTGGTTCACTCTTGAGTTCAGGCTCAGGCTCCGTAGCAATAGATTCTTCATTAACAGAAGTCTCCTCTTTTACAACAGCAACTTGCTCTTGTGAAGTAGTTGTGTCGCCTTGAGAGTCAAACAAAGCTGCTATCTGTTCAGCTGTCAGCATACCGTTCGACGTAGACTCTGGTTCATTCTTGAGTTCAGGCTTAGACTCAGTAGCTATAGGTTCTTTATTAATAGCAGCTTGCTCTTGAACAACAGCAGGTTCCTCTTGTGAAGTAGCGGTGTCACTTTGTGAGTCGAACAAAGCTGCTATCTGCTCTGCTGTCAGCATACCGTTTGACGTAGATTCTGGTTCACTCTTGAGTTCAGGTTCAGGCTCAGGCTCCGTATCATTAGACTCTTCATTAACAGAAGTTTGCTCTTCAACAACAACAGGTTTATCTTGTGAAGTAGCTGTGTCGCCTTGAGAGTCAAACAAAGCGGCTATCTGTTCAGCTGTCAGCATACCGTTCGATGCTACTTCTGGCTTATTCGAAGGTTCTTGCTCAGTAGCACTTTGTTCTTCTTTAATAGCTGTTTGCTCTTTTGCAACAGCAGATTGATCCTGTGAAGTAGCACTATCGCTTTGTGAGTCAAACAAAGCTGCTATCTGTTCCGCAGTCAGCATACCATTCGAAGGTGCTTCTGGCTCATTCTGAAGCTCAGGCTCCGTATCATTAGATTCTTCATTAACAGAAGTTTGCTCCTCAACAACAGCAGGTTGCTCTTGTGAAGGAGCAGTGTCACTTTGTGAGTCGAATAAAGCAGCTATCTGTTCAGCTGTCAGCACATTGTTATTTTCATTCTTCTTATCCAAAACACCACATCCTTATAAATCAAATTCATTTTAACAATCTTGCTTTGATAAGACCTTATTTAACGCTCATCATCAAATCAGTGTATTTTATGCCATCGATGGAAGTGCTTTAACCTATTGATACCCTAAATGGCGTACTCAATTAGTGTTTTGAATCTCAGATTATTGATGTGCCATAATGGAATTATAACAAAAGAGTTGCGCCTTTCAAAAGAGATTAATCATTTTCCTATAACTTATGTAATTAAGAAAAAACTGTATGATTTTGCGACAACTTTCATATTTGATTTATATAACATTTCAACCACCCAGGTAGATGAATTTCTGACGTGGTTTTCTATTTGAATATAACACTACGTTAATGTATAATTTATCCATGTGTACTTTAAATTAGAAACTCTATTTCAAGGAGGACTCAGTGCAATCAACCGATGAGCGATTAGAATTACTGGAAAAAAGAATTGAAGCACTAGAACTCGAAATTAGCCAACATAGAAAAGCCAAACAAGAAATCCCGCCTGAGAGTACCATTTCAAAAAAAACTACATTAAATTTATCCGGAAATTCACAAAGTATAAATTTAAAAAAGCAGCTTAACAAAGACGTTCAGATTAAGTCTCGTCAAAGGCAAGAAGCATTTTTAGGAAAATATATTGTTGGGGCTTTAGCGGCACTTCTCATATTTGTTGGCACGGCCTCATTTATCGGACTCATTTGGAAATTCTTAAATCCTGAAATTAAAATAAGTCTAATGTCGATTGTCAGTTTAATTTTCTCCGGAGTAGGTTTTAGACTAATCCAGAAGAAAAAAAATCCGATTGCATCTGTTACTTTAGGA
This sequence comes from uncultured Peptostreptococcaceae bacterium, assembly GCA_964404895.1. Taxonomy (GTDB): domain Bacteria; phylum Bacillota; class Clostridia; order Peptostreptococcales; family Acidaminobacteraceae; genus JBGSUZ01. The sequence continues at coordinate 69,207 of CAYOLV010000004.1, forward strand.
ATAGGTGCAGGACTTATGTTCATTACCATATTGTCAGCGAATCTAGCCTTCCATATGATTGGAAATGAAGTCACCTTGTTGATTGCTGGCGTATGGGCGATTTTCTTTATTTTGTCGACAAATTATACCAATCAGTTCTTTACAATTGTTATTGCCAACATTGGTAGTTTCATAACCCTCATACTAGGTTTAAGTTACATGAAAAATGACAGCGATTACATATCTCTTACAATTTTTCTGACCGTGATTGCCAGTGTCATGTACTGGGTGAGTAGAAAAAAACATACAATGGAAAAGAATACGATCTTAGCCTGCATCCTTCTAAATTTCACTACTTTACTCATTGGGTGGTTTATACAAGTAATTGATAATGCTCAAGTTTTAACAAGTTTTGTAATGCCGCTGCTAATCAATGGAATTCTGATAATTGTACTCAATGCAATCTTTGAGATATCAACTAAAAAGAAAACAAATTATTGGATTATTCTACCATCATTGTTAGTCGTGGGCATGACATCGCTTAACATGTTATACTTAAATAACTTGTTCTTTAAGTGGGATTCATCCCTCTGCTTGAGTTTATTTTTTTCTATCCAATTGACACAACTTACCTTCAGTCATTGGCGGCACAAAGAACTAATCTCTTGTTTAAGTGTGCTTTATACCTATATTTTGATAGTCACGAGTCTTTTCCTTGGGTATGAACTTTATCACTTACCTACAGGCATCGTTATTGTGGGAATTTTATTAATGCTCCTTGAAAGAATTTTTAAGACAAAGCACCAAGCCATTCTTATTGCTGCCATTATATTATTTGATGCTCTGTTATTATTAAGCGGAAACACTGCAAAACCAATATTGGGTGGGATTGCATTCATACAATTAGCATTTATGATCTATCTACTTTGGTATAATCATCAGTTCAATCTCAAGCAAATTAATCCACTTCTAAGGGTTATGGGACTATTGGTAATGATAACAACCAGTATCTCCATTTCAAAAGAGATATTCACGTTGCTCAAACCGTCTTTACAGGCAGTAACCTATTTAGATTTTGGTTATGCACTAATGTTGTTAATGACAGTTATATTGTGGCGATATCAATTCTTCCGCGATATGCCAGTTGCAGACGAAACAGAGAGACAGCCAAATGAGTTTATGAGAGGCGTTTTATACGGGTTATTGACCTTTCAGTATATGTATGGGTTGATTCTATTAAATTATACGCCTGGAATAGCCTTCAAGTTGCTGTTGACCTTAGAAATAACCGCAGTGGCACTGGTACAAAGTAATCTCTTTATTCATTCAAAGGAAAAACAAAATCCATATGTAGGTATTTGGATTGTCGTAAAATATCTCGTCCTCATTTGGTCGATTATTTTATCCTTTGCCCAGTTGAATGTGACTTCTGCTATCTATAGCGTGGCAGGTCTATTCGTAGCCATTCTCAGCATTACAGCAGGATTTAAAATGAATATGAAAAGTATACGCTTTTACGGTTTAATATTAACGATTATCATGGTAATAAAATTTATTGTAGTAGACTTAAGTCAAGAAAACTCAATAGTGAGGGTGTTGGCTTTAATATCGGGAGGTGCTCTGTGCTTCCTAATTAGCTATATTTACAACCGATTAAGTGAGGAAGAAAAACTCTCAGAGTAAGTCTTTAGTAAACAACATAATATGTGAACACAAAATATAGCCATCGTATAGGATGTGATTTAATTGAAACCACTCTCATTAGACAACTTAGATAACTATCTCGCCCTTCGAAAAGAACTGACTTCACGCGATCCTTATGTATTACAAGCCAATCGAAAAGATTTAGAAGCGCAATTAGATTGCTACAACTCTATTCCAGGGATATTCTTGTTTGAATTTAAAAACGACTATGTTGGCTTTATTGAAACCGATCAAAGCGGCGATACTTTATATATTGAAAATATTTTTTTATCGCCTTCAGTAACAGATTTAAAAAGTTCGCTGACTTTGGAAGGTTTTGAAACGATGTTACAAGAGACACTACAGTCCACAGAAGGTCTCAGTGCGCATCAAATAAAATACATTGGTCCAATAAACCGAGACAGTCTTGAGCAATCTTTTGTAAATACAGGATTTATTTTAACAAAAGAACATATCCAAATGGAAATGCCATTAACTCAAGCCTACAGTTACGAACAGGAACTAAGCTTTTCATACTTTAGTGACTTTAAGGATGCCACTCGACTCTATGATTTTATGAAGTCCTCTATGTCAGGAACACTATTTAATTATTCTAAAGAAGAAGTCGTTGAATTGATTCAAACAGACAACCCTCTAGCCCTCATCCTTTGGATAGATTCACAACCCGCAGGATTTGTAATTGCACATATTAACGCACAGCGAAATAAACAACAAGGGCAACAGGTTGTTTATATTGAACAAATTGCAATATCTCCTATTCATAGGAATAGGGGCTTTGCTGGAAAACTCCTAGAGGTCATTTTCAGCAAAGCGCAATCACAAGCTATTGATATAGCTCGTCTCCATGTCTATAGTGACAATTCTACAGCTCTTAAACTATATAAAAAACTAGGGTTTGCTGAGGTGAAAAGGATTGGACATTGGATTTTCGAATATAAATAATGCACTAACAATTTTGTAGTCCTTTCAGACCGATGAAAAAGTCACCACACGTGTGGTGGCTTTTTTTCGTGCATCAAAACAGAATCGTCAAAAAGGATATTCAATTTTTATGTCAAATTCTTTCCCTTACCCCCTTCTCACCTACTTGACAACAAGACTACACTTCAATACAATGACTGTAAATAGTATTTTAGTCAAATAGTCAGGAGTGTGATCATTTTGCCAAAATCTTTTTCAGACGAAGAAAGAGCTTACATCAAAGAAAAGTTAAAAAAAGAAAGTCTTCTCTTGTTTTCACAATTCGGCATTAAAAAAACCACTGTGGATGAAATTGTTCGGCGTGTAAAAATTCCAAAGGGAACCTTCTACCTCTTTTATGATTCAAAAGAACTGCTTTTATTTGATCTCATTTTAGAAGAACAAGCCGTCATTCAATCTGAGCTTATAGAGGCAGTCTCAAATATTGAACAACCAATCACTAAAGATTGCTTCTCCTCATTGATCTTTGATCTGTTTAAAAAGACCACAGACTCATTTATCTTTCAAATTTTTACAAGCGGTGAATACGAACTTCTTTTGAGAAAATTACCGCCAGAAGCTTTACAGCAAAATATTAACGATGACAATGAAAGTATTGAAAAGCTCTTTTCTCTTATTCCAGAAGCTGCTGGAAAAGATCTAGATATTTACAGTGGCGCTTTTCGCGGGATCTTACTTTTAGTTCTCCATAAAAATGAAATCGGTGAAGTTATTTTTGACGATGCTTTAAAACTGCTCATTGATGGGCTGACTGAAAAAATATTTGAGGTGACCATATGATTAAAGTTGACCATTTATTTTTTGGATATACCAAAGAGTTATTTATTAAAGATATTTCCTTTGAAGTGAACAAAGGGGAAATTTTAGGTTTCCTAGGGCCTTCTGGTGCAGGCAAGAGTACTTTGCAAAAAATATTAATCGGCATGCTTAAAAATTATACAGGCTCAGTGGTTGTCAATGGTACAGAAGTCTGTCACCACGACAATGGTTTTTATGAGCACATCGGCGTGGATTTTGAATTCCCCACCCTTTACGAAAAACTCACCGCAAGAGAAAATCTCACATTCTTTTCAAGCCTTTATAGCCAAAACAAAAAAGACGTGGACGTCCTATTAGATGGCGTAGGTCTTTTGCCAGACGCCGATAAAAAAGTTTCAGCTTTTTCAAAAGGTATGAAAAGTCGCCTCAATTTTGTTAAATCTCTGGTTCACGACCCTGAAATTCTTTTCCTAGATGAGCCCACAAGTGGTCTTGATCCCACGAACAGCCATATCATGAAAAAGCTCATTTTAGAAGAAAAGGCAAAAGGCAAGACCATTATCTTAACAACTCACAATATGCAGGATGCTGTTGAACTCTGCGACAAAGTAGCTTTTATAGTCGATGGCAAACTCAAAGCAATGGACACCCCTCACAACCTGATTATGAAAAAATCTGCTGCATCCATTGTCTATACTTACAAGGAAAACAGTATTGAAAAATCTGGGACTTGTGAAGTTGCCTCTAGCGGAAGTGATCTTTTGCTGAATCAGCTCATTAGGGAAAATCGACTTCAAACCATTCATTCAAAAGAACAAACCCTAGGCGATGTCTTTATGGATCTTACAGGGAGGCAGCTCACATGAGATTCTTAAATTTACTTAAAAACGAGCTCCTTTTTACGATTAAATATGGCGTACTGCTTCTATATGTGATTTTGACTCTTTTATACACCCTATTTCTTTCGAGTCTCCCTGAAAGTGCTAAATCTCTAGTCGGTGCCATTTTGATTTTTACAGACCCAGCTGCCATGGGACTCTTTTTTATGGGCGCTATTATGCTCCTTGAAAAGAGTCAGCGTGTCAACCACGCCCTTTCAGTCTCACCTATAAAAATTAGTGAGTATATACTCGCCAAAGCCCTCTCGTTGCTTATACTTGGGACAATCGTTGGCTTAATCATCGGCTTTTTTGCTAATGCTAACCTTTGGGGCGTATTTTTATCAGTTGTTCTGTCCTCACTCTTATTTTCTTTATGCGCAATTGTCGTCTCCGTTAAAACCGAAAGCCTTAACAGTTTTATGCTGGGCACGGTTCCATTTGAAATCGTCATTTGTCTGCCGGCCTTTTTCTACCTTTTAGGTCTATTAAAATCAGACCTTTGGCTCATTCACCCAGGTGTATCAGCAATAATTTTGCTGACTGAAAATCAAACACTCTGGATGTATTGCATCGGTTCACTTGTCTTTTGGAATCTATTAGCCTTTGGAATTTGCCAAAAATTAGTTTCTGTATCCATGCAACATTTGGGAGGTGGTAAGCTATGAACATCATCTGCTTTGCATTCCGTCAGTTTTTGAAAAGCGTTTGGAGCGACTTCATGCTCGCCGCTTGTCTCTTTGCTCCCATTTTCATGGGTCTCTTTTTTAAAATTGGGGTTCCAATTTTAGAGCAATTTTTATTTAAATATTTTAACACCACCACAATTTTAACACCCTATTACCCTTTATTTGATTTATTGCTTTCCTACATGACCCCGCTCATGCTATCTTTTTCCGGCATAATGGTCATTCTTGAAGAGCTAGATGATGGCACTGCAAAATATCTGTTTGTGACACCCTTAGGCAAAAGGGGCTATTTCATTTCACGAATAGGCATCCTCACATGCTTGTCCATCCTCTATAACGTGATTTTGCTAGCTATTTTTTCTCTCTCGGATATCCCTTGGTATCACATGATTATAGCTGCGTTTCTCAACGCCATCTTCAGCATTATTATTGCCATGATGGTTATCGCTTTTGCCAAAAATAAAGTAGAAGGCATGGCACTTGTTAAACTCAGCGGGTTTATGATTGTCGGTTTCCTAGCCGCATTTTTTATGAAAACACCCCTGGGTTATATAGCGGGAATTCTTCCGAGTTTCTGGATGGGAAGGCTTATCTTTGATAGCGGTCTACTGGCAATTCTACCTTGTGTCGGTATTTCTTTTGCATGGATGGTCCTACTCAATAAAAAATTTAAAGACAAAATCGCCTCGTAGATTGATGGATTGATTCATTCAATTGGTGTAATTATTTAATGCTCTCTATTAGCTTTCTTAATCAAACTATCCAAAAAAAGAAACGACTACTGATTCTGTAGACGTTTCTTTTTATACTTTTAGAACAAGGACAGTGCCTTCTTCTTTTATACTATTCTAACTCTTCACCTGATCCTAACAACCTAACTTTTCCCTCGTCTTCTCCCCCACAATACCATCTGGAGTGAGTCCTACTGATTTCTGATAGGCTATTACTGCGCTTTCAGTGGTCTTTCCAAAGCATCCATCGGCTACAAGTTGGTAATTAAGTTCACTAAGTTTGCACTGAATTGCTTTAATATCGTCCCCGCTCATTCCAGCTTTAAGGGTTCGATTCACTGCCGCAGGCTTTATTCCTTCGTTTGTCTTCCCACCATCCCACTGATTGAGTCCATAAGTTTCAATCAAATTAATCAAGCTCTTGGCATAATTGGGATCCGTAGCATAGCCTGCTGCTTGGAGCTGTGTACAAGCCTCTATGTAGTTTTTCGCCGTGCGAACTTTTTCGTATCTGGGATTGGTGAGTAACTTGCCATGATCTAGAACAGATTCTTCAATACTGTCATAATCTCTAAACCAAGCATCCATATAGTATTTTTCTCCGTTTTTATATTCCGCTGTTTTGACCAGTTTTTTCTTTCCTGTCCACGCGTCATTAGCCTTAATACCAAACAAATTGTTTCCGATGGAGGCTTTGCCCCATCCACTTTCTAGAATGGCTTGCGCTAAGGTAAGGGATGGCAATACACCTGTTTTTTGATAAGCTGCTTCTGCCCCTGGAAGAACTTTACCGATAAACTCTTTTTGGCATTCATTCATGACTTAAACCTCCTTCTCCATTTCTTATACTAAAGACTCATTAAGTAATTTACTTTCTCCCAAAAAAGCTGCTGCAAAATAGGTTGCAATATAATGAAAATCTTGATTCATTTTCATCCCTCCTATTTTGTATTATATTTCCATTCGATGTCAGTATATAAAAAAAAATTAACAACTTCAAGGGAAAATATTCTGGATCCTATTCCTCATGAAACACCCTGTCACGAGGCTGTTTGCATTTTAAAATATGTCGATGGCATTGCTACTGGACAAGTGGTTGATGAATACCATCGTTTCAAAATTAAGTCACTCTTAGACAATGGCTACGCCCCATCCCCACTTAAATATCTTTTGCCTGCCAAATGTATAAGTCCTTTCATTGCACTTCCAAAAATCTTTTTCAACGGGCTGAGTGATACCTCATAAAAATAAGGGGCGTTCATCCAGCCTTTTTCTTTCCAATAAGCTCGATCCGCCTCAGAGGTATAGGTTTTGCTTCGCAAACAATTAAACATAAAGAGGTCATAGAAAGAAGGATTCTTTTTATTTTTTTGGCTCATTTTTTTATAGAATGCCTGTGACAATGCCCTTATTTTCTTCTGACCCTGTTGATAGGCAGACTCATCATATCCGAAGGCGCTTTTAGGCTGACGATTTTTGAAGTACATAGACGGAATAATTTGCACATTCCCTACCACATCCATAGCCCATCCTGATAAAGTCATCCTTAAATATTTATAAACCTGTTGACTGCCCCCGCCATCGGTGGTCACTACAATCAGCGCTGGCTTACCACAAAATTCTTGTCGGTGAAACTGATAGGACAATCTATCAATAAAGCCCTTCATCTGCCCCGTCACTTGGTAAGCATAGACAGGACTTGCAAAAACAACGCCATCCGCCGCCTTGATTTTTTCCTTAATGAGAGGAATATCATCTCCCATGCAGGGACATAAAGTTTCGCTTTTTTGGAAACACAGACTACAGCCCTTACAATCCATTATGTTCAGGGTGCTCAACTGAACATAATCAAGTTCTATACGGGGATCTTGCTTTTTCAATTCCTCTTCAATGGCCTTGCAGATTAAGTAACTGTCTTTTTGCCTTGGACTTCCTAAAATGACTGCAACTTTCATGGTTGGTCTCCTTCTCATATGGTTCTTCTTAACATATCCAACATTGGATATGTGGGTTGTTTTTTTGCACCGACTGATAGGAACTACCCTTCGGTGCAATATGACGACGATTATAAGCTGTATTGCATAAAATCTGTTTCACGAATTAATTGCGTGATGTTCTCTGTTTCCTCAATGGTCTCTTCAAGATGCTCCAATAACTTTTCATGCCAAATAATTTGATGCTCTACAGATGCCCTCATAAAATCTAATGTGGCAAGTTCCATCTGATAGGATTGCTTTTCTTTTTCCGTCTTCCATTGATCCACTTTTTTCTTTTGATCCTTTAATGTGTCTATATGACTTTCAGTACACTGAATGAGAGCTACCTTAGATAAATTAGCCACTATAGGATACAATAAAAATTTATCAGACGCCATCCCCTGCAGTGGTTTACACATCTCACTGTAGGCCAATTCCTTAAGCACTGTTCTTCCTTTTTCAGTAATTTCATAGATTTGTTTTTTCTTTTCCCCTTCTTCAGCTTTATCAATCATACAGATACAGCCATCCCGTTCCAATTTACCAATGGCGTAATAGATTGACCCCGATTTAATATTATTCCATTCAGACATTTGATTGAGGCTAATAAACCTTTGAATCTCATATCCATGAGTCGCTTTAATGCTAAAAAAGAACAGAATTAACAATTGAACCATTTTACACACCTCATTATCCTTGGATGAGGTTATTGTATATCCAATGTTGGATATTGTCAATTTTTATTCTCAGCTCCCCCCTGTTTACAACATCTGGTATTCGGGTAAAAAAGACCAAAACAAACTATTTAACCCAAGAAAGGATGTGACAATTTGAAAAAAAATTGGTTCCTATTATTAATCTGCCCCCTCATCGCCTCACAAGTCATTGCCCCTGGTTTCTCCGCCACAAAAGAAAAGGCTTGGTACCCTAACCCTTATGCACTTAACTCAACGCTAGATGTCCAAGTGGTTCCCGTCGTTCCCCCTTCACCTGACAAAGTAACCCCGCCCCTGCCTAACGACTTAGAGAATTATACAGCAAAAGGTTACGGCAATTGGAATCTTGAAAAATCCTACGGCTATACCAAACACCCAGAGTTACTGTCTAAGAATACGAAAGCAGCTACTAAATCTACTACACTGACCCAGTTCTTTACCATGAGCGACATACATATTGTGGACATTCAAGCAGCAACTCAACCCCTTTTCTTCGGTGAAAAGCCTGACCCAGGCATGCAATCTGCTTACTCAGGTTCCATGCTGTATTCTACACAAACTTTCAATACTGCTATTCGAAGCGTCAACCAACTCAACAAAGAATCCAAAATTGACTTTGGGCTTTTCTTAGGCGATGCGGTTAACAACGCTCAGAAAAATGAACTTGAAATGTATCTTGATATTATTGAAGGCCGCATGGTCAACCCAAATTCTAACCCAAGCAGAACTTATACCACAGATTATACTCAACCTTTTAAAGCAGAGGGTTTAGCCATACCGTGGTATCAAGTGCTGGGGAATCATGACCACTTCTGGGAAGGCTCACAAGGCTTTACAGAGAAAGTTCAAAACTTCGCCGTGGGCGATACGGTCATGAAACAAAGTTTGGTACAAGGAACCCAGTCCACAGAAGGCAATGACGTTTACGGTGGGGTTATCGATCCGTCTACAACCTATGGCAAAATCATCATGTCCGGTTATCCTCTTCCTGGGGATGAAATCACCCACAAGATCGTGCCTAATATTGAAAGACAAGTCATTACAGGGAAAGACTTTATCAATATGATTCCTAGAGGCCATGGCCTTAAATTAGACACCACAAAAGACCCACTCGGTTGTTATACCTTAGAGCCTAAAGCAGGCGCACCTGTAACCCTTATTGTCCTAGATGATACCGCCCCACAAGATCAAGTCTTTACAGATAAACATGGAGATATTCAGACGACCAATGCAGCCATGTCCTACTTATCCAATGCAAAATTAGCATGGTTAAAGAAACAAATGGATAAAGCCCAAGCTGAAAACAAATTGATCGTCGTGGCAACACACATCCCAGTTGGCATGGAACAAATGTGGAGTTCATCTTCTGAAGTCTCGAGAAAAACTTTTATCGATACGTTGAATAGCTACTCCAATATGACTTTACTTCTTGCAGGACACAGACACTTAAATACAGTGACCCTGTTCCAAAACGAAAAAAAGAATGACGGTTTCTGGCAAGTTGAAACTGCATCTCTTAGAGATTTCCCTCAGCAATTCAAAATGATTAAAATTAATGTCAACAACAACGGCACAGTTTCCATACTTGCCAATAGTGTAGACCCGATTATGGAAGAAGGCTCTATGATGGAAACCGCAAGAAAATATGCCATTGGCGCTAGTCAAATTTTCCCTGAACCAAGAGGCATGGTTATGCCGCCTCAAAAATCTCGAGTAGAAAATGTAGAGTTATTTAAAAAGCTCTCCCCTAAAATGGAGACTGCCCTTAAAAAGTATATCAAGTAGGTTTAATAAATAAGCATAACAGGTACGCGTCTAAAAAGTTAAAGGCACTTTCAACCTTATTTTCGGTTGAAAGTGCCTTTATTAGGCTCTAAATCACATTTTATAAATAAACCATTTGCAAGTATCCAATTCGTACTTGAGTGTTATGGTTCTCAAAACGTCATTAATTTCACACTGACACGTATAGACATACATTCTATTGCCCGCCAACTTTTCAAAATCCCGTTGAATAACTTTGTCTATTTTTACAACTTGTTTCTGCCCTTCTTCATTGGTCAGTCTCAATCGGATGGGGCTTGGAACCCCTTCGTCAAATAAACATAACAATTCAACTTCTTGATTGATCACTTTCATTTCTTTCACCTTCTACAATAAACTGCTCATGAGTGGATAATCGTCCTCTGGTAGACCTCCGGCGATGGGTTTAATACCGCTGTGTAGAAAACAGCTCCGAATAACTGCTTTATTGTCGTACCTAAGCCGCAATTGATCAATAGTGACATCTAATTTTCTCTGTTTTTCTAAACCTTCACTCTCCTCAAATAAATTCATTTGGAGAAAGTCATTGGTACATAGTTCAGAAACGTGAACCCCTAAATGCCGAATCCCTTCACCCTTCCAAGACTCATCAAATAATGCTTTGGCATATTCATAAATCTGCCGCGTAGAGTCTGTTGGGGTATAAAATTTTCTCTGATGGCTATAGTGTTCAAATTCACTGGTTTTAATGCTCACAGAAACCAGCATGGCACACATGCCTATATTTCTCAGCCTCATGGCCACCATTTCTGACAGACTCATCAAAATTAAGTGGGCTTCCCTTGGATTGTCCACATCATAGGCAATGGTCGTTGAATTTCCTACCCCTTTGACTGGCGGCCCACTGTTTTTTTGGACTTGGGAATCTTCTAAACCGTTGGCATACTGCCAAATGAGTCTCCCGTGAGACTTTAAATTATATTCTAAAAGTTTGATGTCATAATTGGCAAGTTCCCCGATGGTGTAAATGTTCATTTTTCTCAGTTTTGGCACAGTAGCCCGACCTACCATAAATAACTCTTCCACGGGCAGGGGCCATAGCTTTTCTTCTATTTCCTCTGGCCAAAGGGTTGAAACCCCATCAGGTTTTTTAAGTTCTCCCCCCATTTTTGCAAGGAGTTTGTTGCTGCTGATGCCTATGCTCACAGTAAAACCCAATTCTCTTTTAATTCTTTCTCTAATCTCATTGGCAGTTTCAACAGGGTCAGGGTAAATCCGTTCCATATGAGAAAGATCTAAAAAGCACTCGTCTACACTGTACCGTTGGACTTTCTCGGAATACTCTTTCAAAATGTCTACCATACTGTTGCTGCACTTCATATAGAGATTATAATTGGGCGGAACCACCATTAAATTAGGGCATTTTCTAAAAGCCGCCACCAAAGTTTCACCTGTTTGAATTTTATAAGGCTTGGCGGGACCGCTTTTCGCCAAAATAATGCCACTGCGTTTTTTAGGGTCTCCGCCAACGGCACTGGGAATTGTTCTAAGGTCTAATTTCGCTCCATGTTGAAGTCTATAAACAGCTTCCCAGCTTAAATAGGCGCTATTCACGTCCACATGGAATATAATTTTCCTCACAACCATCACCCTCTTTATTAATATTATACAGAACATATGTTCGATTGTAAACTAAAAAATATCCCCTGTTTTTTGACAACAGAGGATAAATTTATTTAAAAAAGGTCATCTGAATTTCTGGGTCTAATCGTTTATATTGAGGTTTCTGACTCAAAAGGGCTCTGTAAGCCTGTTCTCGTTCCCCTTCCAGCCAAGTAGAAATAAGGTCTTCACTTATGGCTACAGGCATTCTGGGGTGGTATTTTTGAACATCTCCAAAAGCGTCCATGGTGATTATGGTCACCTTGTCATTTTCAAAATCAGACTCAAACAAACCTGCTAAATAGAGAATTTCTCCACTTCCAAAAGTGTGCATCACTTTTTTATGGCCTATGGTCTCAGGTTCATAAAAAGAGGTGGCCGGAATGATACACCGATTATCTGCAATCTTTGAGTATCTCTGTTTTTGAAGAATGGTCTCACTTCTGGCATTAATCAGCGGTTTATTCTCAGGAAAACCCTTTAGGCCCCACTTCATTTTTTTCGCCACATTGCCACTTTCTTGGTGTATGACAACGGGAACTTGATCGGTTGGTCTAAAATCTCTTTTATCGATGACGATACTTCGTTCAAAAATCATTAATTTGTTATAGACTTCATCAAAATCCGCATCAAAGAGAAATCTTCCACACATAAGCAAGCGCCCGCCTTTCTCACTCTAATTAAAATGCAAAACCATTCCCTAAGAAAGGTGCTCCAAAATATATGCCTCCACAGACTGTGGGTCAGGCAAATTAAGCACGGTTTCCACATGGGCTTCCATTTCAGATAAGCTAAGTCTCTGAATGAGAGCCCTTCCACTGAGTATCTTTGAAGGGTTCATGCTGAATTCTTCCAGACCCATGCCCAGTAGCAGTGGCATCATTTTAGGGTTTCCCGCCGCTTCACCGCACATTCCCACCCAAATACCCGCTTTTTTGCCTGCTTGAATGACTTGGTAGATGAGTCTGAGAACTGCAGGGTGATAAGGGGTGTATAGCTCTGCAATGTCTTGGTTCATTCGGTCAACAGCTATAGTATATTGGATTAAATCGTTTGTGCCAATACTGAAAAAGTCTACTTCTTTTGCCAGTACATCTGCCATAATGGCGGCAGATGGGATTTCTATCATAATACCCAACTGGTAGGTTTGAGTAAACTCAATATTTTCTGATGTCAATTCTGCTTTGCAGGTCTCAATGATCTTTTTAGCCTCTCTTATTTCTGTAATGCCTGAAATCATTGGGAGCATGATTCTTAAATTACCAAAGACCCCTGCTCTGAGCAGTGCCTTGATTTGGGTTTTAAATACGGCTTCATTTTTCAAGCAATAGCGGATAGCTCTGAATCCCAAAAATGGATTTTCTTCCCTAGGAATATTTAAGTAAGGTAGATTTTTGTCGCCGCCTACATCCAGTGTGCGTATAACGACTGGTTTGCCCTCCATGCCCTCTAAAACAGCTTTATAGGCTTCAAATTGCTCTGCTTCACTGGGTAGATTTTTTCGGTCCATGTAGAGGAATTCACTTCTGAACAGACCAATGCCCTCCCCATCGTTTTCAAAGACGTGTACCATATCTTTGACGCCGCCTATATTACAGGCAAGTTCTACCCTGTGACCGTCTTTTGTCACGCTGTGTTGACCTTTCATGGCCTTAAGGGCTTCCTTTTTCTGTTGCTGGGCGGCCATTCTTTCTTTAAGATCAGTGACCACAGTCTCGTCTGGGTTCACATAGACTTGTCCTAAGTCCCCATCCATGGCGAGGAAGTCTCCGTCTTTTATATTTTCAATTTTCGACCCAAGTCCTACAATAGCTGGAATGCCAATGGTTCTCGCCATTATGGCAGAGTGAGAAGTGGTTCCGCCTATTTCCGTTACAAAACCCAGTACCTTGTCTCGGTCAATTTTAGCGGTATCTGAAGGACTCAAGTCCTCTGCGACTAAAATAATGCCTTTTTCCGTAAAATCAACTTCCTTTATGCCTAGCAATTTGCGAATCAATCGGTCAGACACATCTTTTAAGTCTGCTGCCCGCCCTCGCAAATATTCGTCTTCAATGGCTGAAAACATGGCAATAAAACCATCTGCTACGGTTTTGACTGCAAAGGGCGCAGAATCTCCCGACAGAATTTGTGCCTCTATTTGACTGATAAATTCAGGATCTTCCAACATCATTAAATGGGCTTCAAAAATCATAGCCTCTGAGTTGCCTAAGCTTTCTCTGGTTTTGCCAATGGTGAGTTGAATCTCCTTCGCAGCCTCACACAAGCCTTGTTTGAATCGACTTTTTTCTGCTTCAACTGTTCCTAAAGGTGCTTTCTCTATGGTCATTACTGGTTTTTTCAGTACTCTTGCCTTACCAATGGCAATTCCCGGTGATGCGCCGATTCCCACTTCCATGCCACCGCTCTCCGTTTCTATTCAATATGGATATAATTCTCCTCTGATGGTGCGTGATTCAACAACTCACTGGCCGCGCCTTCATCTAATATCACCGTTACATCTGGGTGAATTTGAAGGACTGAGGCTGGAAGTTCTGGGTGAATATCCCCGTAAATCATTTGATGAATGGTTCCCGCTTTCTCTTTGCCACTGGCCAGCAGTACAATTTTCTTGGCGTGCATAATGGTCTTAATGCCCATGGAAATAGCCGTTTTAGGCACTTGCTCTTCACTGGCGAAAAATCTGGCGTTAGCCTTAATGGTATCTTCATCCAGTTCTACCAAATGGGTACTGGCTTCAAACTTTAAATCCGGCTCATTAAAGCCAATGTGTCCGTTTCGGCCTATGCCTAAGAGTTGCAGGTCAATACCGCCTTTTTTTCTAATGTCGATTTCATATTGTCGGCACTCAGACGGGATATCTTTCGTTACCCCCGACGGAATGTGGACGTTTTCCCTGTTAATATCTACAAATTTGAACAACTCTTCATTCATAAAGTGGATGTAGCTCTGATCCGAATGGACATCCAGCCCCACATACTCGTCTAAATTGAACGTGGTAACTCTGGAAAAACTAATCAGCCCGTCAGCATACATCTGCTTAAGGTATTTATAAGTTCCTATAGGGGTAGAACCTGTGGCTAGACCCAACACGCTGTCAGGCTTCATAATCAGTTGTCCCGCAATGATATGGGCAGCTTTTTTACTTAAATCCTCATAATCTTTGGCTATAATAATTCGCATGGTCTGCTCCTTGTTTTTCTTATAAACTGTAGACCCAATCACCATCTACTAGGGTGTGTGTCAGTGCCATATCCTCATTTAATAAGACGAGATCGGCTTGATACCCCTCTTGAATTCTGCCTAATTTTGACTCTCCCAGAAGATCTGCAGGGTTGCCGCTTAACATGGCGCTGACCTTGACAATGTCCAGTCCATTGGTGCCCAGCATATGTCTGAGGGCTTTGTCTTGGGTGAGAATAGAGCCTGCCAATGTGCCATTTTCAAGCCTTGCATCCTGTTCCCCCACAACGACCCTTTGACCGCCTAGGTCGTAGTTGCCCTGTTTCATACACTGACCTTTCATGGCGTCTGTAATCAAAATCATCCGTTCTGAACCTTTCAGTTTATAAATCAGCTCATACAAATCAGGGTGCACGTGTACATTGTCTGCAATCAGTTCGGTGTACACATCTGTAAGAAGGGCCGCCCCTACCAAACCTGGGTCTCTGTGATGAAGCCCTGTCATGGCGTTGAACAAATGGGTCACGCTGTTAGCCCCCGAGTGAATGGCTTGTCTTGCACAGTCGTAAGTGCAAGTGCTGTGACCTAGGGAAATCCCTATTCCTAGTTGTCTGGCGGCCTTAATAAAAGCCCCTTCTGGGTCAGTTTCCGGTGCTAGGGTAATCAATTTCAGCACATCTTGGTAAGCTTTCAGCACCTGAATGTCTGGCAGACAAATATGTGACTCGAGGTGAGCCCCTTTAGCCTTCGCATGGATGAAGGGGCCTTCCATATGAGCACCTAGGAGTTTAGCGCCTTTATTTTTTAGAGGCATCTGCAATCTTATTTGTTCCAAAGCCCCTAAAATCTGATCCCACGGCATGGTCATTGTAGTACCTAGGAAACTGGTTGTCCCTGTTTGGACAAGGCTTTCCCTAATCCTTGTCAAGGACTCCGCCGTGGCATCCATCACATCAAACCCAGCAGAGCCGTGAATGTGTATGTCTATAAACCCAGGCAGCAAATATTCTGCCTTTAGGGGCATGACTTCAATGGAATTGAGGTCTACGTTAGACTGAGGCACAACGGCTGCTATCTTTCCCTTGTCTATTAGCAGCCCATGTCCCTCTAATATTTCATTTTTTAAAACGATTTTTTTTGCAAGCAAGGCTTTCATGGAAAAACTCCTCTATTCCTTTTCCGTTCTCTATTCCTTTTCAGCCCTCTATTCCTTTTCATAAGGAACAAACTTAAAATGCTGCCAAGGCTCAATTTGATCTAGAAGGAAGCGTTCTGCCTCAATCACTCTGGCAATGATATTGGTCTTTCCCGTGTTGGTCATAGACAATTTTGCGATTTGAAGTTCCCCTGCATACCGTTCGTATAAGGAACTTTCAATTAACACATCGCCGGAGGCTATATCGCCACTATTTCTTGGGTTGAAATAATGCCCCTTGTATTTGACCCTGCTCTGAGTTGAGCGAATCACATAGTCGGAAACGTCCCCTCTATTAAAATGAGCTTCATTAAAGAGAATTGCGTTTTCTACAGGGTCTAATGCTGTGACAAGTTCCACTTGCAGTTCCAATAAATCTTTATTGATTTGAGACAATTTTCTCAGTTCTGCTTCTGAGGCAAAGGCGTTGCCAATAATCACGTCGTCAATGAGTCCCGTATTGAAAAGGTCTTTTGCCTGTATTTCAATGGGCAAATCTCTATGGGCTTCAAGGGTGCACAGGCCTTCATTCACAGGCCAAGGGCCATGATCTGCTGCGTGACTGCTGATAAAGGCGGCGGTACGGAGGCCTAAGTTTTTAAACTGCTCTGAACATTTGAGAAAATGGGAGCGGGACAGTCCTGTGTATCTGTGAGGGTAAAAATTGTGACAGCCGATGAGATTGGCTTTATTGGCTTGGTAAGACAAAATATTGTCCACATATTTAGTGCCATTACTCATGTTCAGCTCAATTTTAAGACCTGATGGGTGATGGGTCATGAAGGACTCTTCTTGTCCTGAGAAACCCAGATCCAAGCGTATCCCCCAAAGACCTAAGTCTTTGAAAAATTCCAGTTCTTCATAGCCAATGCCCATCTTTTTAAAGACATCTGGGGAGACGTCTGAAATGACCTTCATCCCCTTGGCATTTGCTGTATCTAATACCCGTTTAAACTGGGCAAGAATCTCCTCGTTGCTGCCCTCGGCAGAAATAAAACAGGTGAAAATTCGGGTGAAACCATATCCCGCGGCTCGTTCAATATACGCTAAAATTTCATCAATATTATTTTCATTTGGATAGACGGAAATGCCTAAACCTCTCATAAAAGCCTCCCATTAAAAGCTATATATCTCATGTGGTGGTTTTCATAGGGCTTTAGCTGTTAATCGCGTAAATGTCCTTCACCAGTGCAATTGCTTTTTCAGCATCTCCTACGATTGGATTGTTGATCAGAGCGAGTACCGCTTTGTCTCGGTCTTTTTCCACAATGGCCTCAATGGCTAATTTCTCGTAGGCTTTAACCTGAGTCACAATACCATATAAATGATCTGGCATCGGTCCAACAGAAATGCCTCTAGCACCGTAACGGTTCACAAGGGCGTTGACTTCAACCACAATGTCATTTGGCAAATTGCTGATGGCGCCGTTGTTCATAATATTTACGGGGTGAACTTCATTTTTATCGTTATAGATGGCACTGATTAAAGATACTGCTGCATCTGAATAATAAGCGCCGCCTCTGTTTTCAAGTTCTTTAGGTTTAACGCGAAGGTTCAGGTCTTTATAGACTTCAAATAAATCCTTTTCAATGGCCATAACTTGTGTAGCACGTGTTCCTGTTGTGTGATAAGCTTCCGTCTCTTCTTTAAGACTCTCTTCTTTTAGGTAGAAATAACGGTGATAAGGACAAGGAATCATTTTAAGGGCTTGTAGCAGTTCCGCTGGCCATTTTAAGTCAGGAATATTTTTCATAGTGAAACTTTCCCCGGCAATGAGTTTCGCAAGGACTTCTTCCGTAATTTCTTTTCCTTCGTAATAAACATGTTTGCCCCATACCAAGTGATTTAAGCCCATGTAGTCGATGTGAACCTTAGCGGGGTCTAATTCCATAATTTTAGCGATGTTGTTGCGCATGGTAAGAGGAACGTTACATAGACCAATGACCTTGATGTCAGTATGTTTTAAAACGGCTTCAGTAACCATGCCTGCAGGATTTGTAAAATTGATTAAAAAGGCGTCAGGACAATACTGCTTCATGTCTTTACAGATATCCAAAATAACGGGAATGGTTCTTAATGCCTTGGCAAAACCACCTGGTCCAGTTGTTTCTTGTCCAATAATGCCGTGTTTGAGTGGAATTTCTTCGTCGTTTTTACGGGCGTTCAGACCCCCTACACGAAGCTGTGTCATGACAAAGTCAGCATCTTTTAGCGCTTCGGCTCTGTCCATGGTGGTATAAAGTACAGTTTCAAGACCTGCCTCTTCCAACATTCTTCTTGCCAATGCACTTACAATTTCCATTTTTTCTTTTCCAGTTGGCACATCCACTAACCAGATTTCTCTAACCTTCAACTCATCTTTTCGTCTTATAAAACCATCTATCAATTCAGGTGTATAACTGCTGCCACCACCAAATACGGCAATCTTTAAAGTTTTCATGAAAGGTCTCCTTTGTTTAGAAATTACTGCTGCAAACGGCTATATAGTTCGACAAATTCTTTAGCCAAGTCTTTGAACATAATGGCGTTCATCAAATGGTCTTGGGCGTGAATCAACAAAAGGCTAACTTCTGTCTTTGTGCCTTGGGCTTCTGTTTGAATCAAAGTGGTTTGCTCTTTATGTGCCAGACTAAGGCGTTCTTCTGCCTGGGCGATTTTTTCTTCTGCTCCGACTTTATCCCCTGTTTTGGCTAATTGAATGGCTTCAAACAAAAGGCTTTTTGCATCTCCGCTATGGGTGATGATTTGGAAAATAATCATTTCTAAGTTCATGTTGTTTCTCCTTTACGGTCTAGATACAAATTTAGAATGGCAGGCTATTTCCATAACCTGCCCCTTCTTGGCTCTTTATGCTGCTTTGTTTTCAGCCTCTTTTTTAGCTTCCATTTTCTCAAGCATCATAACAAAAGGCACATAAATCAGGAAGCCTACCACAAGGTTGACTAAGGCTAATATCCCGCCTTGAATAGACGCTGTTGCTACAATCCCTCCAATAACTGGTGGGAACGTCCAAGGCACCATAGCAATGGTTCTAGGCACTAGTCCAATCCAAGTTGCAGCATAGGCAATCGTTGTCAATACCAATGGCCCAAATACAAATGGTATAAATAAAACTGGGTTAAGTACAATTGGGAAACCAAAGATCACTGGTTCGTTGATATTAAAGAGTCCAGGTGCAACCCCAAGTTTTGCGATTTCTCTGTTTTGCTTTCTTTTACTTGCAAAGAAGATAGCGCCAAGCAAAGTAATTGTAGCGCCTGATCCACCTAAGTGTACAAAGCTGTCAAGGAAAGGTTTTGTGATGATGTGTGGTGGCATTTGACCAGAAGCAACCGCTTTCATATTTTCATCTAATAATTGGAGCAAGATTGGCTCTACAACGCCGCCGAGAATGTTTGGTCCGTGTAAACCAAAGAACCAGAGGAATTGTTGGAAGAACACAATTGCAAGAGCAGAACCTAAAGAATCTGTTGCAGTTTTAATTGGAGCACCTACATATTTAGTAATGGTTGCAAACAAGTTGTGGTCTGCTGCTTGTCCAAAAATAATGCAAAGAATCGACATGATTGCTAAAACAATCATTGTAGGGAATAAGGCTGCAAAGGATCTTGCAACTGCAGGTGGCACGCCTTCTGGCATTTTCACTACAAGGGCATCTGTCTTTGAAAGTCTGACAAAAAGTTCTGTAGCTAATATTGCAATAATCATACCAACAAACATGCCTTGTGCACCGGTGTACATTGTATTAATATTACCGCCAATGTTAATCGCAGTGCCACCATCTGCAAGGGTAATGCCTTCAGGTAATTTAAGCAGTGGCGCTTGAGGAATCATGATGAGGAAGCTGGCAACTGATAACAGCCCCGCTTGAAGACCATTGGCATCATATGATTTTGCTAAGTTATAAGCAACTGAGAATGCAATAAAAATGGATAGCATTGTCAACGAACCCCACATAATTGTGTTATTCATTGTTTTTAACTGCACCCCTAACAAGGTAGTTAAAAACTTATCCCATCCTGGAATTGGCATAAAGTTAAGGAGTACTGCGAAAGAACCCGCCATAATAATTGGCATTAATGCTGCGAAACCATCACGAATGGCCACTAAGTGTCTTTGACCGCCAATACGTGCCGCTACGGGAACAAAATGCTCTTCAAAGAATTTAAACATAATTAAAAATCCCCCTATTCCTATTTTATGTGTTATGAAAATTGCGTTTTTATTATGCCATTAAAGTCATGGCTTGATTTAAAACAGCTTCACCGTTCATTGTACCGTAGTGAACGGACTCGATGACTTGTACGGGAATACTCTGGCTCGCTACCATATCTTGAATTTTCTTCAATAGGAAGCGCACTTGTGGGCCTAATAAAATAACGTTCACGTCTGTATGATTTCTTGCATCAGCTTCGGCTACGGCGAAAATCTCGACCTCGATTTGTTTGGAAACTGCAGCATCCTGCATCTTTTTCACTAACATGGAGGTAGACATACCTGCTGAACACACGAGCATAATTTTACGCATTGGGTTCCCTCACTTTCGTTATATGATCATTTATTATTCTTAAAGCACCTGCCACTGGCCCTTCATAGGGTAAGTGGACATCAACCTCAGGATATTTTTTAACAACTGCCTCAACAAAGGCCTCTCGGTAAACCGCTGACTTTATGAGCAAACTGCCTCCCAAAGAAAGGGGTATTTTACCTTCACATTTTGGCACATCTCTCTGGACTTGTCTCAAGAGCCCCCCAAGAATTTTAAGGAGTCCGTCTATTCCCTCGTCCATTATTTCAAATGCCAACGTGTCTTCTTTAGCCAATTGTATGACATATGGCGCTAACTCTGCAATTTTTTCTTTGCCCGTCTGGGGATGGTATAAAAAATGAATAAGATCTTCTTCTTGTCCGATGGCCAGATGCTTGGCAATCGGTTCCCACAGCTGAGTTTTTTCTCTGCGTCCGTCATAAGCTTCCATAATGCCTTTTAGTGCAGAAATCCCTAAGTAATAGCCACTGCCTACGTCGTCAATGAGTTGACCCCATCCGCCGCAGCGAACCATGTTCCCTCCATAATTGGCAAAACCGATTGAACCTGTGCCACTTATGAGTACCATTCCCTCTAAACCTGAATTTCCCCCTGCTAAAGCAGTCACGGAATCGTTAACTGCTACCAGTGGTCCCTTCCAGCCTATTGACCTAAAAAGACTTAAAATTGCTTGCCGATCTGCCTCACAGTCTATACCCGCACCACCGATGCAAATTCCAGAAAGTAATTCCACACCTATTCCTGCCGCTTCTAGTAGTTCCAGCAACAAAGCTTCTAATCTTTTTTCAGTCAGTTCCAGCCCAATGTTGTGGTAGTTGGTGCCACCAACCTGAGCTTCTGCAATGATATTAAGTTCAAGATCCGCTATAGCGCCCTGTGTAGAGGTGCCACCGCCGTCAATTCCAATAATGTACATGTTGCCTCCAAATTTCTAAGCATGAGCCAAAACAGTTTCAAACAACACTTCAATGCCATTTGCTGCTTCAACTTCGTCTGTACCATTAATTTTTACAATGACCTGATCGCCTTTTGTGCCACCAAGGCTTAAGACACTCATAATGCTCTTTGCATTAATACTTCTTTCATCTTTTTCAATGGTGATTTCAGATGCATATTTTTGTGCTTCAGCGGCTAATAGACCTGCTGGTCTTGCATGTAAGCCAGACTCCCCTTGAATGGTTAGCGTAAGTTCTTTCATCAGCTCCCCTCCTTTCACACAGTATATAAACGCATGAATCGTGCCAATTTGTAACCTAAGCTTAACTCAAATTTTACAAATTAATTTATATAGCATTTAGAACCCTTGCACACTATTATCAAAATATTAACAACTGGTAAAAGACAAAAAAATAGTGTGCAATTTCGTTCAATACGAATTGCACACTATTTTAAATTACGCACACTGTTGCACGGTATTACACAGTAAGGATTGGACTAGAGACGCCATTTTCTTTAAACATTCTAATAAGATGGGCAATTTCATCGATCTCAATACCAATATTAAAATGTATTTCAAAAGGTCTTATTAACTTACGGAAAAGCTTAAAGTCTGTTTCATATTCTCTTTCAAAGCTTTCCAATTGCTCAAATTTAATAGCGGCTTCTCCGTTAAGTTTGCGCTCAACTAAGAAACATAAGTGGAGGAGCATCCCTGTAAAAACTTCTTCAGGCAGTTCAGAGCCCGTATTTTTAACCAGTATTTGCAGGAGCTGCTGAGATTTTATGACCAAATCTTCCGAATCCCACTTGCGAATGTGTTCTTTTAAGGACTGTGCCACATTTCGCATAGACGCGTCCTGCTTGATCCATTCCTTAAGAAGATTTTTCGCCTTGCCACCTAGATAATCCATGGCGCTAATATAGCTATAGCCCTCTATCTGAACAGGAATGGTACTGATGATGGCCAAAATCACATAATCCTCTGAGAGGACGTGGACGGCATTGGTAAATTCATTTTTGCTGATGATATTCAGCGGTCTGACTTCAATACTCTCGTCCCCTACATCTTGCTTGATAATTTCCTTTAGCTTTTCGGAAGCCCCTTCACCTGTAAAGCAAGCAGTAATAATCAGGCGCTGTTTTTCATTATTCTTAGGGGCTTCATTGTGTTTTTGAGCCACGCGTCGATCGTCTATACAAGAATGATAAATATCAAAGAGATCACGGCCTAGAACTGCTTTACGACAAGCTTCAATTACCGTCAGGGTGCTGACCATATCAATGGTTTTAACAATAATGCCCGTCTCTTCTGTGAGCATTTCGCCAAACCCTGTTAGAGATCCCATGTCAACCAATAGCAAGACGCCTTTTCCTCGGTTGATGGACTTTACCTCTTCCTTGACCAACTCGTACATTTCTGAAGCTTTCATATTAAGGGGCATGTCGATGGCTTTTCCGTGGTCTTCCCCCACTAAGTTATTCGCCACCGCCACCATGCTTGAAGCCGTTGAATTGCCATGCATGATGACCAAGACCCCTACTTTGACCAGTTCGTCCTCGTCCAGTTCATAAGGGTTAGAAGCTAAAAACATGGTCAAATAGCCAATTTCGTCCAGCGTAATTTCTATATTAAACCGTTCATCTATAGCCTTTGCCACTTCCATGGCCACAAGAAACTCATCCCCATAACTGACACGAATGACGTTCAGTTTAGGATGATAAATCTTGCCGCCGCTGCGAATCCTTTCGATAGAACTGTGCAAATGGAGGGCCAAACCGAAGAATAACTTTTCATCATAGGTTTTCTTTAACTTTTCCCCTGCATAGGAGAGAATGTAGTCCACCATATCCAGAACGTCTGCATTCACTACTTTCTCTATTTCGTCCCGCTTGAAGCGTTCAGGCAAATTTCCTAAATACTTTTGAAAATGCTTCTCAATGTCGATGTTGAGGATGTTATTAATCTCTTCAGCCTCAATGCCGCTGTTCTTGAGAATTTCCAGTTTCTTTTCAATGGAGTCGTAGAAATGAGTGTCTATCGGCTCAGAGTAATCTAGAATTTCTTCTTCTTGTTCGTCGTAACTAAATTTCAAAATGTCATCTCTATTTTTCAGAAGCTGATCTATCGCCTCTCGTTTTTCCTTTTGATCCATGAAGCCTTTTTTCATATGAGATGGCAAATCCCCTTGATTGACCATCATATAGTTCTTATTCTTAGCCTTGCAACAAAGGAATGCCTTGGCACAAGACAGCTGCAAATCGCTTTTGAGCTGACCAATATTATTGGGACAATCATAAAGAAGCATGGACATCAGAGCGCTGCGGTTCACGTAAATTGCCTTTGAAACCCGCTTAGATTCTTCTCTGATAAAAGTTTTAATCAACTCATACCGCTCACTGAGGGTTCTTTCTCTCAGAGGGGGCAAGGTAATACTCATAGGAATCCGCCGCGTAAATGTCTTCAATAAAAATGAACCCGTGTCCTCTGTGGTGGCCGCAATAATCTGAACTTCAGCGCTGAGTAACTGTTCAGAGTCCCCCAGTCGTCTAAAATGGCCTTTATCAATAAAGGTAAACAGCATTTCCTGACCTTGAGGAGACAGACGATGAACTTCGTCAAGAAACAGAACACCTCCGTCCGCTTTTTTCAGTAAGCCCTCTCGATCTTTTTCCGCCCCCGTATAGGCGCCCTTTTTCACACCAAAAATCTGAGCCACAAGGAGCTGAGGGTTTTCCGCATAGTCGGCACAATTGAACTTAATAAAGGGGGCATCTGTGTGGATCACATGGGAAGACAGCGCGTATCGATACATCAACTCCGCAAACATGGACTTCCCTACACCTGTTTCACCGAGAATTAAAGTGTGTAAGCCCCTTGGTGGATAAAGGATTGCCGCTTTTGCCTGTTGGACTGCCACTTGTAAAGTGTCGTGGGCTCCAATAATCAAGTCCAAATCTTTTTTGTCTGGGCTAGGTTTATAGACGACTGGAGTCACCTCTTTAGCTAAACCCTCAATCACCTCAAACAAAACAGGTCGACCTTCCCTTTTCAGTACAGCACCCTCTCTTGTGAGCTGATTCAAATACCGACTCACTGTAGTTCTATCCATTCCTGTGGCTTCACTGAGTTCGATGGCGCTACAAGGCCTCTGTTTTTCCTTTTGTATTTTTCCTGCTGCAATGAGCAATTCATCGATTTTACGCATTTTCCACCTCGGAAGTTCATTTTAGATAAGGTTCTATTTTTTAGATTTAAGGGCTATAATTAATTCGTCTTTGACCCCCGCTTCCCTTAACAGCTCTACATTTATTTCTCCACGCTCAATCAAGCATAAAATACCATACTCAGGGTCGTTGTGTCTGCCGTTGAGGATCTGTTCCAAAATAGTACCGTAGGTCTCATCCATACTTCTTCTTAATACCAATGCCGCTGCTCCTGATTTTTTCCAAACGACTTTAGACTCTTTTTCATTACAACTATTATGAACATCAAATGCCTCAATTCCCCATTGTTTGGCAGCTTCTTCCAAAATTTCAATTTCATTTAGCTCAAAACTCATCTTCTCATCTCCATTTATTACAATTAATCCAATTAAAGTTTCCTATTATTAACTGATTATACCTAAAAAGCACAATTCGGTATATATTTTATAACAAATTGAACAGCATCCATAAAAAAGTCACAGAATTATTTTTTCGCAATTCAGAATAAATTTCGGGTATAATCATGTTAGAACAGACGAAAGGAAGATTCATCATGACAAAATGGATTTTTTTAATATGTGAACTGATTATCTTTTTAGCCGTTTATTTGACATCTTTTTATGATGGAAACATAAAAAAAGGACGCCTCTTCAGCATTACTTTGCCTTCAGAAGCGTTTAAAGATGAAGAACTTAAAGAAATTCAAGAAAACTATAAGGGCAAACTTAAAACTTCAGGATTGTTCATTCTTGTCTGGATTATTTTTGGACACCTTTTTAAATTTCCTTATGTTGCCATAGACCTCACGTTCTTTCTCATAACCCTTTTTGCTATGATTGCTATTCCCTCTGTTTATTACAGTGAGAGCAACAAGCTGGTCAAGCAGCTAAAACTCGAAAAAAAGTGGGAAGCTGGGATCTATTCCCACGGTATACACGAAGATGATTTTTGGCGCTATGGTCAATTCTATAATAATCCTCATGACAGTTCAAAATATGTAAATAAGCGGATGGGAATTGGTACAACTGTTAATTGGGCTCATAAAAAGCAGCGCAATTTTTTAATTATTCTTTTGACGCTTGCAAGTTTACTGACCCTCGGTTTAAACGTTGACCTTCTCTATATGGAAATCAAAAAACCTGAATTTGAGATTGATCACACACAGCTCTACATCCATTACCCCATATACTATTACAAAGTCCCTCTGGCAGATATAAAATCTCTTACAGTTATTCAAGACTTGCCTGCAATGAGTAAAGCAAACGGCATTGCTACAGCTAATTTTGCTAGAGGTTATTTTAATGTACAGGGACATGGTCGGGTATTTGTCTGCATTTACAAAGAAGGCCCCTATATTCTAATTGAAACTACCCTTGGGCCAATCTTAATCAATGAACATACTGCTAGCGGCACTTACCAGCTACTAGAAGCCCTGGATTTAGTGACAACACCTTCAAAATAGAGACTCCTTAAACAATAACGGTTTCGGTAAATCCAATCAAAGATTTATGAGGAGGTTCCTTATGCAAAAATATGATTTCCAATACCGCCAAGACGAACTGGACGAATTGCATGTGCGTTCAATCTACGAATCTACCTATGATGAAGCCATTAAAGATTTTATCGAATGGATTCACACAAACGGGTTTATCGGATACTTTGATGATAAAACCGTAATTGGAAACCCCGCTAATCGAAGTCACGTGACCTACACAGACGACTTAACCCATTCCAGTGTCAATGTCTATGTCCTGCAATATATCATGACCGATTACCAACTAGACCCTCATCATGGCACTGAGCAAAAGAAAGTGCGCTTATTTATGAGCGATGCCATAGATGAATTCATAGTTGCGATTAAAGAACTACAAAACAGGGACAACATCAAAAATATCGTTGCCTATAAAGGCAATTTAGTAGAATTTAATTATAAACAATTGGATTTGTAATTTTCTTCTAAATTTTGAAGGAACTCTATATAAAAACCAATGCCTCTTTGGGTGCCAATACATACGTTGGCACCTTTTTCATTGAGTTTTTTTCTAAGTCTCTTAACCGTATCGTCTGTTGCTCTGGTTTCAATAATTTCTCTGTAACCCCAAACTTCTTTAAGAAGCTCTTCACGAGTCACCGTATCCGAAGAATGATTCATTAAATAGTGAATCATTTTATATTCTGTTTTTGTTAATCTCAGATCTTCACCTGAACAGAGAACTCTTCTTCTGCCCTCTTCAAGTACAATATTGCCAATTTGAATATTCATCTAATCACCTCTTGACACTATCATACTCAACGAAGCTTTATATTAGCTGAACATTATTGTAATTTTGACACACATTTGCCACAGTTTTTCGTTGATTGCCCTTAATGATTGTTGCGATATTATTTATGAAACATAGCCTATACCGAATCAAAAGGAGGTCCTTATGAGAATTACATCTAACAGCCAGTATTTACAATCGGTTTACTCCTCTTCGCTTCAAAAGACAGCGGAAACAACCGAAAGCACGTCAACAACTGAAACACTGGACAACGAAGCCATCCTTGAAAAGCTTAAGGAACAGATCAAAGCCAGAACTTACGAAAATTCAAGCGATTATGGCGATCTTATTGCCAGTGGTCAAATGGCAAAAATGAATTTTAGAATTCAACCAGTTGAAGAAAGTGGAGATACATCCAGCATGGAGGCACTACGAACCAGTTTTGACACCATCCGAGATTCTGATATAGAATCATTGTCTGCTGAAGACGCCAGTGCACTGCTGACGAGTCTTCAATCTAGCCTTGATGGCACAACAAGCCCCGACGGTAGTTTCGAAGCCATCAGCCAATTGGACGTCAGCTCACTCACGGAATCTCAAGTTAAAGAAGCTCTTTCCAGCATTCAAACTAGAGCCTTAGAAACTAGTTCCAAAACCGAAAAATCGGAAAACGGCATGAGACCGATGGGTCCTCCACCGATGGGCCCTCCTCCAGGAGCAGAAGGTACGACTTCTACTGAAACAGAGGAAACAACAGCTCTAGAAACGCTAGAAGCATTGCTAGAAAGACTTTCAGAAGAGGATGATGACGAAACGCTCTCTTCTATTGAAGAACTTTTATCCAATTGGACTGACAAAATTTTAGCATTGAAAAACAGCAAAACTGAATCTGCTGCAACGACTACAACAACTGCAAGCGAAGCTTAAATCCTTTTAAAGAGATTTTCGATGGCCCGACCAACACCGTCTGCTTCATTGGAGTCTGCCACATGGTCTGCAACGTCTTTTACAAAGTCCTCTGCGTTCTCCATGGCAATTCCATAACCAGCTGCCTGTAACATTTCAAGATCGTTTTCGTTGTCTCCAAAGGCGACGACTTCATTGATGGGAATGCCCAGTAACCCGCATAAGTGACGCAAAGCAGTTCCTTTGTTGGTATCTTTCATAAGGACATCGAACATGGTATCCAATGATTTAAAACCAGAGACCCCCGGAATATTTTCGAGGGTCTTTCTCATTTCAAGCGCCCTTTCCGTATTGTCGTAGTAAGCCCCAATTTTGTAAATTTCCGTTTGGTCAAAAAGTCCCTCTGCCGATTCAACAATTTCGGTTTGAATTCTATAAGCATCAGGCAAAGTTTTTGAAAATGCTTCATAATAGGCGATGGCTTTTTCCATACGAGTGCTGTAAATTGTATTCTTATCGTATAAATGATAATAGACCCCATAGGCCTCACAGACCTTTATAATTTGAAGACCCACTTCTTTAGAAATAGGACGGCCATACAGAACCTCATCTGTAAGCGGGTCGATAATTACTGCCCCATTGCAGCAAATCAAAGGGGTGGTTATGCCCAGATCGTCTGCATAACTCTTAGCCGCTGGATAAATTCGCCCCGTGGCTAAAGTGAATTTTGCCTTGTGGGCTTCCAATTGACGTATGGCAATTTTGGTATTTTCAGACACTTTCTTTTGATCATTTAAAAGCGTGCCATCCATGTCGGAAACTATTAATTTGAACATTTGCTCACTTCCTTATATTAGAATCTTAATACCTCATATTAAAATTTTAATTCCTCAACGCTAATTTTCAAAGAAAAAGCCTAGGGTTTCCCCTAAGCTTCTACGCTAATTTCAATTTGTTTGCTTGGTGCTTTAGGTTCAATGATTTCCACACATTCAAAGTCGATTTCTCTCAGGTCTACATCGACCCTTCTAACGATTACTTTGATCAGATCCCCCATTCTGAAGCTTTTCTTAGTGCGCTCTCCAATGAGTTGCATAAGGGTCTCGTCGTAGTAATAGTAATCGTCTAGTAAGTTCGTAATCCGCACTAAACCCTCTACTGTATTTTCCAGTTCAACAAAGAAGCCAAAACTGGTTACCGATGAAATAACCCCGTCATAAGTCTCCCCTACATGAGAAAGCATATATTCCGCTTTTTTCATGTCATCTGCGTCGCGTTCAGCCTGTTCTGCTAATCGCTCTCGTTCAGAAGACTGTAAAGACGCCCCCTCAACAATAGACTTAAGACGTTCTAATCGTTTTTCATTGATCTTGCCATTCAAAGATTCTTTAATAATTCTGTGAATCTGGAGGTCAGGGTATCTTCTGATAGGAGAGGTGAAGTGGCAGTAATATTTAGCCGCTAACCCAAAGTGTCCCTCGTTCAGAGGTGAGTATTTGGCTTGCTTCAAAGATCTCAGCATTAATTTATTAATGATATGCTCTTCGCGTGTTCCCTCTACTTTTCCAAGCAATAGTTGAATCGCCTTCGGATGAACTTCGCCGTCTTTCATTTTGATCATATAGCCAAAGTTGGCCAAGAATTTATTGAAGTTCTCGATTTTTTCTTCATTCGGCAATTCATGTATACGGTATACAAAAGGCATCTCCATCCAGAAGAAGTGTTCTGCAATGGTTTCATTGGCAATCAGCATAAATTCTTCAATAATTCTATTGGCAATTCTGCGGTCTTCCTTAACCACGTCCACCGCTCTGCCTTCCTCGTCACACTTGATTTTAGCCTCTGGGAAGTTAAAATCGATTGCCCCTCTCAAATCTCTTCTCTTTTTCAAGATTTTTTGAAGGTCTTCCATGGTTTTAAAGAAGTCGAAGAGGTATTCATAATGTTGAAGTTCGTCTAAGCGTTTGCCTTCCACAATATCGGAGACATCGTCATAGACCATGCGCTCCGTGGTTTTAATAACCGATTCGTAAATATCATGGGCCACCACTTGGCCTTTTTCGTCTATTTCCATGTCAATTGAAAGGGTTAATCGATTGACTTTAGGATTCAAACTACAAATGCCGTTAGAAAGTTTTCTAGGCAGCATTGGCACAACTTTGTTGACCAAATAAACAGAGGTCCCTCGTTCAAAAGCTTCCTTGTCTAGGACAGATCCTTCTTTCACATAGTGAGTCACGTCCGCAATATGGACGCTGAGCAAGTAATTGCCGTTTGAGAGCTTCACAACGGCTACGGCGTCATCTAAGTCCTTTGCATCTGGTCCATCAATGGTGACGATTCTAGCGTCTCTCAGGTCACGTCTGCCAATAAGGTCTTCGTCTAAAACTTCTGGAGAAATTTGAGCCGCTGCGTCTTCCACTTTATTCGGGAACTCTTCTGGCAAGCCAAATTTGTAAATGACAGAGAGGATATCTACCCCTGGGGCATTTTTATTGCCTAGAACTTCAACCACTTTACCTTCAGCCTTTTTATCGCCTTCAGGCCATTTTACAATTTTAACGACGACTTTGTCTCCACTCTCAGCACCCATAGTTGAATTGAAAGGAATAAACACGTCTTGATTGATTTTTTTATCGTCTGCAATTACAAAGCCAAAGCTCTTATTTTTCTGGAATACACCTACAATTTGAGGGTTTGCACGTTCAACGACTTTAATAATAGTCCCCTCACGTCTCTTCTCCCCGTCTAAGCCCTTAGTCACCTTGCACAGGACTCTGTCCTTGTTCATGGCGCCGCCCATCTCACTGGCAGGAATAAAGACATCTGAAGAGGGTGTTCCGTCATGCTTTTTGCCCGCAGTTGCACTGCCGTCCACCATGACAAAACCAAAACCTCTTTGGGTCACTTCAATTTTGCCCAGAACCATGCCAAACATTTCTGGTGTTCCATATTTTTTCTTTTTTGTTGCGATGAGAATGCCTTCGTCTGCCATTTTAGCTAACAACTCAAAAATAACCTTGTACTGACTTGGGTCAATGTCCAAGTATTTTGCTAAATCTATATCAAGGATGGGTTTTTCTATTTCACTGCGAAAAACCTCGATGATCCGATCTCTAATGTTCATAATAATCCCCTCCTACTTATAAGAATATTATACCCTTCTATTAAGAAAAAACCAACTCACTATAGATTTTGTCAGCGGTTTGTTAGTTTCTTAAGCAAAAAAAGACCTTGGCATAATGCCAAGGTCTTTGATGTTTATTATAATAAAGATCCAAATCTGATGAACAAAGGTGCAAATACCAATGAAACGATAGTCATCAATTTGATAAGGATATTGATGGATGGACCCGATGTATCTTTGAATGGATCCCCAACAGTGTCGCCAACAACCGCAGCTTTATGTGGTTCAGAACCTTTGCCGCCGTGATGTCCTTCTTCAATGTATTTCTTTGCATTATCCCATGCGCCACCAGCGTTTGCCATGAAGATTGCAAGGAGAACACCTGTAACAAGAGCACCAGCCAACATGCCGCCAAGTGCTTGTGTGCCTAACAATAAACCAACAACTACTGGTGAACCAACTGCCATAAGACCAGGAATCAACATTTCTCTGAGTGCCGCTTGTGTAGAAATATCTACACATCTTGCATAGTCAGGTTTTTGAGTGCCTTCCATGATACCAGGCATTGTTTTGAATTGTCTTCTAACTTCTTCAATCATTTGGAATGCTGCTTTACCAACAGACTCCATTGTCATAGCTGTGAACAAGAATGGCAACATACCACCGATGAACAAACCTACTACAACACGAGGATCAAGAAGGTCGATTTTATCAAGACCCACAACTTGTGAGTAAGAAGCAAAGAGACCAAGTGCTGTTAACGCAGCAGAACCAATTGCAAAGCCTTTTCCGATTGCCGCTGTCGTATTACCAACAGCATCTAATTTATCCGTGATTTTACGAACTTCTTTAGGAAGGTCAGCCATTTCAGCAATACCGCCTGCGTTGTCCGAAATAGGACCGTAAGCATCAACCGCTACAGTAATACCTGTTGTTGCAAGCATACCTACTGCTGCTAAGGCAATACCGTAAAGACCATTAGCGCCGCCGCCCATAACATTGTAAGCTACTAAAGTTGCGCCTGCAATGAATAACATTGGAATAGCTGTTGAATACATACCTACGGCTAAACCGCTAATGATTGTTGTAGCAGGACCTGTTTCAGATTGCTGAGCAATTTTCTTAACAGATTTATAATCACCAGATGTGTAAACTTCAGTAACAAAACCAATAACTGTACCCGCAAGAAGACCTGCAATAATTGCGCCAGCAGCTTTAAAGTCACCGAATGCAAATTTACTGAGAGCAAGTGCAGCTACTACAATTAGTCCTGAAGAAACATAAGTAGACATTTTTAAAGCTTTATGTGGATTTGACTTTTCATCGCCTTTAACAAATAAAATACCGATGATTGAAGCCAAGATTCCAATAGCAGCGAGTACTAATGGATAAAGAACCCCAGCAATGCTGTTTTCAAGAACAACGCCCAAAGTAATTGCGGCGATGATTGAACCTACATAGGACTCAAATAAGTCAGATCCCATACCTGCTACGTCACCAACGTTGTCACCAACATTATCTGCAATAACAGCTGGGTTTCTTGGATCGTCTTCAGGAATACCTGCTTCAACTTTACCTACAAGGTCAGCACCAACGTCTGCCGCTTTGGTATAAATACCGCCGCCAACACGACCAAAGAGTGCAATTGAAGAAGCACCAAGACCGAAACCAGTAACAATCGTAATATCTTTGAAGATGACGTAAAGAACACTAACGCCTATAATACCGAAACCTACTACACACATACCCATAACCGATCCACCAGCGAACGCTACAGATAGTGCTTTGTTCATGCCGCTTTCTCTTGCTGCGTTAGCTGTTCTAACGTTAGCTTTGGTAGCAACTCTCATACCAAAGAAACCCGCTAATGCAGAAAAAGTACAACCAATAACGAAACAGACTGCAGTTAAAGGACTAATGCCTACTGCAATGATAGTGCCGAGAACCAAAACAAAGACAACCATTGTTCTGTATTCTCTTCGCAAAAATGCCATAGCACCTTCAGCGATGTAGTTTGAAATTTCGATCATTCGATCAGTTCCAGGCGCAACAGTATTGATTCTAGTTACAACCAGGAAATAAGCGAAGATTAGCGCGAGCACACCAGCAACTGGCGCTAAGTAAATGAAGCTTTCGTTCATTTTACCTGTACCTCCTTAGAATTTGTGTTAAATTTTGTAGCGTCGTAAAGAAATGAGTTTCTTAACCCGCTACATAATAAAAAGCGCAATGATTTCTCATTGCGTTTTCAATCCATGAATTAGATTGCATTTAATACTAAAGCGCATAAGATAAATCCAACTGCTGCTACTTTTGTGATTCTATCCAATGTGTGGTCCAAAGCACGTCCTTTTTGTTTACCAAATAGTTGCTCCGCACCACCAGTGATAGAGCCTGACATGCCTGCACTCTTACCTGATTGACCAATAATGCTGATAATTAAGATGATGCACGCAACGACGAGTAATACTGTGATTGCTATTTTCATGAGATAGCCTCCTTCATAAATTCAACAAATGTATTTTATCATAAGCAATCTGCCTTTTCAAGAAAACTTGTATGGTACAGACCTATTTTAGCATACAATCACAAATAAATTTGTTAAATCGAGAAAAAAGAGGATGGTTATCCATCCCCTTTCAGAAATATTTACTTTTTGATGTTGTAGAATGCATCCATACCTGGGTATTTAGCTGTTGCATCTAACATTTCTTCAATTCTGAGAAGTTGGTTGTACTTTTCAACTCTGTCGATTCTTGCAGGTGCGCCTGTTTTGATTTGACCAGAGTTTACAGCAACTGCCATATCCGCAATTGTCGAATCTGAAGTTTCACCAGATCTGTGAGAAATAACTGTTGTGTAACCAGCTCTCTTAGCCATTTCGATAGCATCTAATGTCTCTGTGATAGAACCGATTTGGTTAAGTTTTACAAGGATTGAGTTAGCAGTACCAGAAGCGATACCTTTAGCAAGTCTCTCAGTGTTTGTAACGAACAAGTCATCACCAACGATTTGAATTTTGCCACCCAATTTTTCTGTAAGAAGTTTCCAACCAGACCAATCTTCTTCATCAAGACCATCTTCAATTGAGATGATTGGGTATTTGCCTACAAGGTACTCGTAGTAAGCAACCATTTCTTCTGAAGTCATTGATTTGCCTTCGCCTGCTAAGTCATATTTTTTAGTTTCAGCATTCCAAAGTTCTGTCGCAGCAACGTCAAGAGCGATTTTAACTTCTACACCTGGCTTGTAACCCGCTTTTTCGATTGCTTCGATGATGACTTCGATTGCTTCTTCGTTAGATTTAAGGTTAGGAGCGAAACCGCCTTCATCGCCTACGCCTGTTGCTAAGTTTCTCTTAGTCAAAACAGCTTTAAGGTTGTGGTAGATTTCAGCACCTGTTCTAAGAGCTTCTTTGAATGATTTAGCGCCAACTGGCATAACCATGAACTCTTGGATATCTACGTTGTTGTCCGCGTGTGAGCCACCGTTAAGGATGTTCATCATTGGAACTGGAAGTGTTTTAGCGTTAGTACCGCCAAGGTATTGGTAAAGTGGTAAACCAAGTGAATCTGCAGCAGCTCTTGCAACAGCCATAGAAACGCCGAGGATTGCATTAGCACCGAGTTTAGCTTTGTTGTGTGTACCGTCAAGTTCGATCATTACTCTATCGATTTCAACTTGATCGTAAACGCTCATGCCCACGATTTCTGGAGCGATGATGTCGTTAACGTTGTTAACAGCTGTTTGAACGCCTTTGCCAAGGTATCTTGACTTGTCGCCATCTCTGAGTTCAACTGCTTCAAATGCGCCAGTAGATGCGCCTGAAGGGATACCCGCTCTTGCCATTGTACCGTCTTCTAAGTAAACTTCTACTTCGATTGTTGGATTGCCTCTTGAATCAAGGATTTCTCTACCGTAAACGCCGATAATTGTTGACATATTAATTCCTCCATATACTCATTATATTTAGTGTTTTTGAATCAGGCTTTTGCCTGTCATTTCAGCAGGTTGTTCTAACTCTAACAATTCGAGGAGCGTTGGTGCCAAATCACACAATTTACCACCAGTTCTGAGGGTTGTACCTTCAGCACCAGCTAAGATTACAGGAACATGGTTGGTGGTATGAGCGGTAAAAGGTTTACCCGTTTCATAGTCTACCATCATTTCTGCATTGCCGTGGTCCGCCGTAATAATAACTGCGCCACCAAGGGCAGTTATCTTGTCCACCACTTTGCCGAGGCAATCGTCTACCGTTTCAACAGCTTTCACTGCAGCTTCAAATACCCCTGTATGACCGACCATGTCTGGGTTTGCGTAGTTGCAGATGATCAAGTCATACATGCCGCTGTCCAGTTTTTCAAGAAGGGTGTCCGTGAGTTCAGGAGCACTCATCTCTGGTTGAAGATCATAAGTCGCTACTTTTGGAGAAGGAATCAAACATCTTTCTTCGTCTGGATTCGCCTCTTCCACGCCGCCGTTAAAGAAGAAGGTTACGTGAGCGTATTTTTCAGTCTCTGCAATTCTAAGCTGCTTAAGACCTTTAGAAGCCACGAAGGTGCCAAGGGTATTGTTAATGGTTTGGGGTGTATATGCCACTGTTACATTTGGCATAGTCAGATCATACTGAGTCAAGCAAACGTATGTCGTCTTGAAATAGTTTCTCTCAAAGCCGTCAAAATTCTCGTCTACAATGGCACGGGTAATCTCTCTGGCTCTGTCAGGTCTGAAGTTGAAGAAGATCACTGAATCCCCTTCGCTCACTTTTGCCATAGGCTGACCATTTTCTAAAATCACGCCAGGCACCACAAACTCATCGTTGACACCTTCAGCGTAGTTAGCTTCAACAAGGGCTTTAGCCGATGTAAAACCTTTGCCTTCACCGTTTACTAATGTTTTGTATGCAAGTTCAACTCTTTCCCAACGCTTGTCTCTGTCCATTGCATAATAACGACCGGAAACCGTTGCAATTTGTCCAACGCCAACCTTTGCCATATAGGCTTCAATTTCAGCAATGTATTCAAGGGCGCTCATAGGTGGCGTATCTCTGCCATCTAAAAAGGCGTGAATATAAACTTTCTTCAAATCATTTTTTTTGGCTAAATCGATGAAACCTTTCAAATGCTCAATATGGCTGTGAACGCCACCATCTGAAAGAAGTCCAAATAAGTGAAGGGCTTTGTCGTTAGACTTTGCATTATTCACGGCTCTGAGCAATTCAGGGTTTTCAAAGAAGTCCCCATCCAAAATCGATTTGGTAATTCTTGTTAATTCTTGATAGATGATTCTGCCGGCACCGATGTTTAGGTGACCCACTTCAGAGTTGCCCATTTGACCCTCAGGAAGACCGACATCCATGCCGCTGGCACCGATATCTGTCGTTGGGCAAGTTGCCATCAACTTATCAAAATGAGGTGTATTTGCAGAATAGACTGCGTTAAAGTTATGATTAGGATTATTGCCCCAACCATCTAATATCACTAATGCTACTGGTTTTTTCATGTAGCCTCCAATTAAAAATTAACAAGAGAGATGAAGCTGTCCGCTTTCACGCTGGCACCACCGACTAAAGCGCCGTCGATGTCTACTTCATTCATGATCTCCTCAACATTTTCAGGCTTAACGCTGCCGCCGTATTGGATTCTTACTTCTTCTGAAACTTCTTCACCGTAAAGATCGGCAAGAACGCTTCTGATGTAAGCAATAACGTCGTTCGCTTGTTCCGCTGTAGCTGTTTTGCCTGTTCCGATTGCCCAAATTGGTTCGTAAGCAATGACAACTTTTTTAACATCTTCAGCAGAAATATCTTTTAAGCCTTCAACCACTTGAACTTTACATACGGTTTTTGTTTCGTCAGCTTCGCGTTGTTCTAAAGTCTCACCGCAACACTTGATTGGCACAAGACCCGCTGCTAAAGCGGCTTTGACTTTCAAGTTTACTGTTTCGTTGGTCTCAGCAAAGTATTGTCTTCTTTCAGAGTGACCAATGACCACGTGTGTCACGCCCACTTCTTTTAACATGTCCGCTGAAACTTCCCCTGTAAAAGCACCATTTTTCTCAAAATGCATGTTTTGAGCAGCAATTTTGATATTAGTACCTTTAGCAGCTTCTGCTAAATCTTTGAGAAGGGTGAAAGGTGCACAAATCACCACTTCAACTTCTGTATCTTTCACCGCGTCTTTGATGTCGTTTACAAACTTAACACCTTCTGCGATGGATAAATTCATTTTCCAGTTACCAGCAATAATAGGTCTTCTCATTTCGTCTCCCCCTACTTCACGTTAAGGGCTTCGATACCTGGAAGGGCTTTGCCTTCTAAGAACTCAAGTGAAGCACCGCCGCCAGTTGAAATATGTGTCATCTTGTCGCCAAAACCTAAAATATTGACTGCAGCCGCACTGTCGCCGCCGCCGATGATTGTCGTTGCATCTGAATCTGCAAGGGCTTTAGCCACTTCGACAGTACCTTTTGCAAAGTTTTCAAACTCGAATACGCCCATTGGACCATTCCAAACAACGGTTTTAGCTGATTTAACTGCGTTAGCGTAAATAGCCGCTGTTTTAGGGCCGATATCAAGACCCATGTAACCGTCTTGAATA
Source organism: uncultured Peptostreptococcaceae bacterium (assembly GCA_964404895.1). Lineage (GTDB taxonomy): Bacteria > Bacillota > Clostridia > Peptostreptococcales > Acidaminobacteraceae > JBGSUZ01. The sequence continues at coordinate 107,009 of CAYOLV010000004.1, forward strand.
TTTTCAGCCTCTGTCACTACAGGTGTCGCCTCTGCAGAGAATTGGTCTGCCGTAATATGATCCACTGGCAACAAAAGATTAACGCCTTTTGCTTTAGCTTTGTCGATCATTTCTTTAGCGTATTCTACTTTATCTTCTTCTACAAGAGAGGTTCCCACTGTGAAGCCTTGAGCTTTGAGGAAGGTATAAGCCATCCCGCCGCCAATCACAAGGGTGTCTACTTTTGAAAGAAGGTTATCAATAACGTTAATTTTATCGGAAACTTTAGCACCGCCAAGAATAGCGACGAAAGGTCTTACTGGATTTTCAACAGCGTCTCCAAGGAATTGGAGTTCTTTTTGAATCAAGTAACCACAAACTGCCGCGTCTACATATTCAGTAACGCCAACTGTAGAGGAGTGAGCTCTGTGAGCCGAACCGAAGGCATCGTTTACATAAAGATCAGCGATTGACGCTAAATCTTTAGAGAATGCTTCTCCATTTTTAGATTCTTCTGCTCTGTATCTTGTGTTTTCAAGAAGAACAACGTCGCCCTCATTCATTGCAGCTACTGCCGCTCTCGCTTTGTCGCCAACAACTTCCATTTCAGCAGGGAAGACAACTTCTTTGCCGAGAATTTCTGAAAGTCTCTTAGCCACAGGTGCTAATGTATATTTTTCAAGATTGTCTGCTTTTGGTTTGCCTAAGTGTGAACAAAGGATCACTTTAGCGCCATTTTTAATTAAGTATTGAATGGTAGGAAGAGCGCCTACAATTCTGTTTTCATCTGTAATCACGCCGTCTTTGAGCGGCACGTTAAAGTCAACGCGGACAAGAACTCTCTTGCCTTTTACCTGAATATCTTCAATCGTTTTTTTGTTGAACATCTATAAGCCTCCATTTTGTATGTTTTTCAGCAAAGCAAACCCTGACCATGTCAGGGTTCGCTACTTAGCCTCATTAAATATCAGCAGTATGATTTATTTGTCAGCCATGAATTTTACAAGGTCTACAACTCTGTTTGAATAACCCCATTCATTATCGTACCAAGAAACCACTTTGAAGAATCTCTTTTCGCCTTTAAGGTTATTTTGAAGTGTTGCAAGTGAATCATAGATAGAAGATCTGCTGTCATGGATAAAGTCAGAAGAAACAAGTTCTTCGTTACAGTAACCCAAAACATCTTTTAAGTATGTTTCAGAAGCTTTTTTCATAAGTGCATCGATTTCTTCGATAGAAGAATCTCTTGATGCTGTGAAAGTAAGGTCTACAACTGATACAGTCGGTGTAGGTACACGGAATGACATACCAGTTAATTTACCTTTAGTAGCAGGAAGAACTTCACCTACTGCTTTAGCAGCGCCTGTAGAAGATGGAATGATGTTAATTGCTGCAGCTCTGCCGCCTCTCCAGTCTTTCTTAGAAGGACCGTCAACTGTTTTTTGTGTAGCTGTATATGAATGGATAGTCGTCATAAGACCTGTTTCAATGCCTACGCCTTCTTTAAGAAGTACGTGTACCACTGGCGCTAAACAGTTTGTAGTACAAGAAGCGTTTGATACGATGTTGTGAAGCGCAGGATCGTATTCATTTTCATTAACGCCCATAACGATTGTTTTTACATCGCCTTTACCAGGAGCAGAAATGATAACTTTTTGTGCACCAGCTGTTAAGTGACCTTTAGCTGAATCTGAATCTGTGAAAAGACCAGTCGCTTCAATAACGTATTCAACGCCAAGAGCTTTCCAAGGAAGATCCGCAGGGTTTCTAGTTGCCATGATACATTTTGTTTCTTTGCCATTTACAACGAGGATATCGTCCGCTTCAAGTTCAGGACTGCTCTTCTTAGTTGAAATTTCACCTTTGAATTTGCCTTGTACTGAATCGTATTTGAGTTGGTATGCAAAGTAGTCTGCATCTGTAGTCATATCTACAACAGCTACAACCTCAAACTCTGTACCGATAAGGCCTTGCTCTGCCATAGCGTTAAATACGAGTCTACCAATTCTACCAAAACCATTGATTGCGATCTTTTTCATTTCTTTTTTCCTCCTTAAAATGTATTGATAATGTTTCTTGCAACATTCTCATCTGTCACTAAGACTAGATTTGAGTTCAGTCGACAAATCGAAACGATTGCCTCTGATTTATCATCTCCACCAGCGACAGCAATCAGATGTTCAATATTCTTAAACTTATCTAAACTGATGCCAATGGTGCTGATTTCGTGTACAATGTCTCCCTCTCGGTTAAAGTAATAACCAAAGGCTTCCGATACGGCGCCCTTCGTCTCAATTATACCGATTTCCTGAGGGTTTAAACTTCTTCTTTTTGCCATAGTGAGGGCATCGCCAATTCCAAAGATCAATAAGTCGATGTCTTCGATGTAATCCATAATCTCTTTGATTTCCGGTTCATTCATCAGACTTTCAATAGCGTCTTTTGATAAAATATCCGGTGTATAAAGGAGCTTGTACTGAGAACCAATTTGATTGGCAAATTTTTCGACCAAGGTATTCGCTTGAAACTCAGCCTTTTTGCCAAGACCACCTCTAGCAGGAACAACAGTTAAATCTGTCAAAGGTGTTTTTTCTTTTTTTATGCTGTCGATCAAACTGTGAACAGAAGAACCGCCAGTGATTCCTACAATTTTTGCAGCACCGAGAAGGGTTCTGACATAGTCCGCACCAAAACGACCAATATCTTTGATCAGCATGCTGGACTCATCCTCTGGCGAGGCAGGAGCAATAATTACTTTTTTAATGTTGAGTAGAATCTCTAATCGTTCTTCAAGAGCTTTCAAGCCTTTCAGATCGTGGAAGAAAAATTTGAGCATGCCTAGTGCTTGCTCTCCCTGCTCTGTTAACGTCATACCTTCTAGAGAAAAATCTAGAAGACCTTGATCCTTTAACAGATTAGCTTCTTTACGAATGACTCGCTCCGTCAGATCTAGCTTAGTGGATAAGCTGCGTCTTCCAATGGGTTGCAAGTAATTAACGATATTGAGGATCTGATAGCGACTCTCCAAAATCTCAATGACTTCAGGCGCTATGGACTTCAGCATAGCTGATAGAGCGTCCACTTTGATACAGTCATTGCAGCTTAAATTGGCCACTTTCATGTGATGACCTCCAGTGTATTTTCATGGATATTTTGGTTGACTATTATAGCGAACGCGGGACATTTTTGTTTGTTTATAGGGACTTTTTTCGTCCGCGTGTATTAATTGCGTCCCATATCAATCAAAAAAATATATCCACCGCTATAAGCATAACATATACGGTGGATATTTCAAGTCCTTTTATAGGATTTTTAGAAGCGTTTTCTTTTAGATGTAGCCGGTATAAGCAACTCATCCCTATATTTTGCAACTGTTCTTCTCGAAATTTTTATGCCCAGTTCGTTGAGCAAATCTGCTAAATATTGATCTGACAAAGGCTTCTTTTGATTTTCTTTATCAATTTGTTCCTTAATAATCTTTTTGACCGTTTCTGCAGAAACGCCATCGCCCATTTCACTGAAGACGCCACTTTGGAAAAAGTACTTGATTTCAAATAAACCGTGTATGCATTGTAAATATTTTCCGCTTACTGCTCGGCTTACTGTAGATTCATGGACGCCAACAATATCTGCAATCTCTTTTAGGGTCAAGGTTTTTAAATATAGAGGCCCTCTGTTAAAGAAATCCTGCTGTTCCTCAACGATGGCAGTAACCACCTTAAAAATGGTATTTCTCCGCTGTTCGATACTTTTTATAAGTCTCAAGGCTGCATTTAACTTCTTGTTGATATACTCACTGGCATCATCGTTTTTTTCAGTTTGAAGGACACTTTGGTAAAAGGTGCTAATCTGTAGCTTTGGGGCTGTGCTGTCATTGATGATGACTTGATAACCCTCTCGGTGTTTTTCTACTGCTACATCTGGAACGATATACCTAACTTCCGTATTTCCATGGAACTTGCGTCCTGGCTTGGGTTCCAAAGTTTTAATATAGTCGGTGGCTCTTTGGACATCTTCTAATCGGGCATTGAGTTGTTTGGCAATCTGTGCCAACCTGTTTTCAGCCAAATCGCTTAAGAATCGTTCTACAATTGCTAAAGCTAAAACATGCGATTCTTCATCGGCTAGAATTTGAAGCTTAAGACATTCCTGCAAATTTCTTGAACCTACACCGATGGGCTCAAAACTCTGAATCAATCCTAACAAACGATTAAACACTTCAGGGTCTACTTTATATTTAATAACGACTTCTTCTGCCGTCAAATCCAAATATCCATTTTCGTCAATATTTTCAATAATATAGGTAGCGATGTCCGCTTCAATCCCTTTGGCATCTGACATTTGAAGCTGCATCAACAAGTGATCTAAAAGACTGTCTTGATCGCTGACAATGTGCTCAAACACGTTTTCATCGTCTTTAGAAGCCTGCGTCAACACTCTTTGCTTTTCATGATCTTCTCTTATGCTGATGGCAATGCTCTTCCAGTCATGCTCAACGGGTGTATTTTCTTTTTTATCGGCTATAATTTCAGCGCTTTCCATCTCCAGAACAGGATTGGTCATCAACTCTTCCTGTAAAAAATCGTTCAGTTCTAACTGACTGTATTGAAGCATCTCAATGGCTTGCTTCAATTCAGGTGTCATCACCAGCTTCTGAGTCTGTAAAAGCTGTAAGTTCATATTCATACTCATGATCCTTCAACCCCAATTCTAAAACCATTATATCAGTTTCACAAAAAAGATTAAAGGCTATTCGCACTTTAGGATTAAAACCATCACCGCTTCTAGGACACCCCCTCCAATTGAACGTGCTTTGTCAGAGATGCTGAAACAATGATCTTTTTGACACCGTGGGTCGATATCTGCAATTTTCAAGCCTTTTTCTACCCATAGGTTGTCATAAATCAATCCACGAAGTATACCCGTAATAGGGGCTAAAACTCTTGTACCTGCTTCCATTTCATCAGAATTAGTGTCTGTACTCGTTTCAGATTTAGTGATCTCAATAGTTTCAGATTTAATCATTGCAATAGTTTCTCCTGCTATGACTTCATCCCCTATAGCTTTAAGGCCTATAAGATTTCCATCCGCTGGGGCGTGGATTACCCGTTCCTTACTAAAGCCACCAATTTCACCGGGTATGCCCGTGTTTGGAATCGCAGAACCCTTCCAAATCACCTGGCCTAAGTAATGTCCTCTCATGGTTTCAATAACCCCGTCTGCGTCTTCAGGTGCGGAGAACCCAGGCCCAAGGGCTAGGGTATAGGGAACTAAGTTTCGAGGCATGTCGGTTTTGATTTTACGAATGGTTCCTTCAACAAAAATAGTGGGTTTAAAATAGCTAATGCCAAGGGTTTCGTCTCCTGTGTAAATAGGGACTTGCCCTTCTAATAAAGCTTTTTCTATCATTTCGATATCACTGCATGCTATTGCAATGTGTTCCTCAACTTGAGTAACCTCTTCGTATACAGCTGCCGCAAAGGCAACCGTTCGTCTGATGACCGTGGGCTGTTTGATTTCAGAATAGATTACTCTGAACCCTGCATTTAACAATCTGACACCTACACCCGTAGCTAAATCCCCTGCGCCTCTAATCCAAATTAACGGCAAATCCTTACTTTTTAATGTCATCTCAACTCAGTCCTCAACTCATTTTTAACTGCCAGAATTTCTCCCCAAATACTGATAGCCAATTCCTCTGGCGTTTCTGCCCCTATTTTAAGACCAATTGGCATATGAATCCTGTCCAACCATTCTTGAGACGCCCCTTCATCGGTTAAACGCTCTCGGATTTTAAGAATTTTACGACTGCTGCCTATAAGCCCGATATAGGGATATTCCAGATTTTTTAATGCACTAAGGGCTCCCCCGTCGTCGTCTTTGGTGGCAATGACCAAATAAGCGTTAGATTTGATAAGGGGCAATGCCTTTGTAACCGCGTCGTAAATGAGGGGCTCCACGACCACTTCTGTAGCAAAGGAAAAACGAGGGTCTTCACGGGTAATCGTACGATCATCAATCACTAGGACATCAAAACTAAGACCTTCTGCAAGTTTAGCAAGTGCATAATTGACGTGGCCTGCACCAATAATAACGAGTTGTGGGCGTGTGTCATAAACTTCTATCCAAACTTTCATTTGGCCACCACATTCTGCATTTAATCCCCCGCTTTGCCCTTTATTAAGAACCCATTCATATATTTCTGACTTTCCTGCCCCCAGAGCTTGAACTGCAGCGTCAACGGTCGCTTTCTCAGCAGGCCCTCCTCCAATTGTAAACTCAGAACTTCCGTCAGGGTAAACAATCATCTTTCCCCAATGCCTTGGGGTAGACCCTTTTGTTTCGATGACGGAACAGATGGCAAATCGAGTTTGATTCTGTTCTAATAATTGATTGATCTTCTGGTAAAAATATCTCATAAGACCTCCACTTTGCTCAATAAGTTCACCCTGGCCATGTATCTAATTTATATCCCATTTATAACACTTTCTATAAAAAAAATACCACTAACTCGAAATTTAAGTTAGTGGTATAAGTTACAAATTTTTATCTTTGAGATTTATCATAAGGAATACCTTCGGCTTTTGGTGCTCTTGATTTTTGTGATGTGAAGGCAAGAACAACCATCGTCGCTACATAAGGTAACATTTTATAATAAGTGTTATCGATGTTCATGTTGTCTAAGAATGGAATCAATGGAACAGAGTACGCAAGTGTTCTTAAAAACGCAAAGAACAAGGCTGCGAAAGTAATTTTAATAGGTTCCCACTGACCAAAGATCATAACGGCAAGTGCCAAGAAACCGAAACCAGCAACGCCAGTATGACCGTTTACGTTGCCGTCCATAACGCCAACTGCATAGAAGAATCCACCAATACCACCAAGTAAACCAGAAATGCTGACACCGGCATATCTCATGTGAGTAACATTGATTCCAACAGAGTCCGCTGCATGAGGATGTTCACCACATGCGCGTAAACGTAAGCCAAATTTTGTTTTATAAAAAATGACTACTGCAATAATTAGGAACAATACGCCTAACCACACTGTTAAATAAGTGTTTTGGAAAAACATTTTTCCTATAAATGGAATTTCTGATAAGCCTGGTACTTTTTTAATATAAAAATTAACAGATGTTGTGATCCCGTCACTGTTAAAGTTCATTTTAGAAAACAACAATACAGCTGCTGGAATCATCATGTTAAGAGCTGTACCACTGATAGTTTGATTTGATTTCATAGAAACTGCCGCAAAGGATAATAGTAAGGAATATACAATCCCACTTGCCCCTGCAACCACCATGCCTATAAGTAAAATCATTTGAGGACTTAAACTTGAACCTTGGAGACTGAAAACAAGCAAGGCGCCGAAAAACGCACCAAAAAGCATGATCCCTTCTAATGCAAGGTTGATGACGCCACCACGTTCACTAAACATACCGCCTAAAGCAACAAGTAATAATGGCACTGCTACAGGAAGCATATTTTGAACCAAATAATAAATTGTATCCATTATTTTGCCTCCTTAACGTTAGACTCTTTTCTTTTAAGACGATTGCTGAAAAAGTTCTTAATGCTCGAACTCATAATCGCAGCAAATGCTGAGAAGTAAATGATAACCGCAATTACAACGTCAATGATTTCAGGTTTAAACCCAGCAAGCATTGTGGCTGTACCGCCACGTTGAATGTGTGAAATAAAGAGCGCTGAGAAAATAACACCAATCGGATTTGCATTGCCTAACAATGCAACGGCGATCCCGTTAAAGCCAGCTGCTGAGATAACGTTAATAGGCTCATAAGTCATACTGCTGTTGATTATGCCCGTTGGCGCAAGAATAGCGAAAGCACCGCCTAAACCTGCAAGTCCCCCAGAAATAATCATGGTTAATACAATATTCTTTTTACCTTTCATACCTGCATAATCTGCAGCATGTTTGTTCAAACCTGTAGCTTTTAATTCATAACCAAATGTTGTTTTTTGTAAGACAATATAAAGAATAATGCCAATGAGACAAGCTATGATAATCCCAACATTTACGTTAGAACCAGCAATCCCAAGGGATGGCATTTGAGCGCCAGTCGATAAATAATTAGTTCTTGTAGAAGATGCATTGTACATGATTGCACTTTTTTGAATGGTCATATCTACTAAATACATACCGATATAGTTAAACATAATCGAAGTGATAACTTCATTCACATTTAACCAAGCTTTGAATACGCCTGGAATAAAGCCCCATAACATACCACCAGCCATACCTGCTAAAACGGCTGCAATCCAGTGAATTTCAGGTGGCAATTTCCACATGAAGGCCACATACATTGCAAAAAACATACCCATTGTATATTGACCAGAAGCCCCAATATTGAAAAGCCCCATTTTGAAGGCAAAACCAACAGCTAAACCCGTCATTAATATAGGGGTTGCAAAATAGAGTACATCACCTATACGGCTAAAGCCACTAAATAAAATATAATTGAAACCTTTGAAAGCGTTCGCTGGATTCGCAATCAGCATAACCACAAGGCCTACAAATAAACCTAAAATGATTGCCAGCAATGCAGCATTAAAAGCTTCTATTTTACTACTATCTTTTAATTTTGAAAGAATTCCTTTTTTATCCTGCATTGTTGTTCTCCTTTACGGTATTACGCTTAGCACCTGACATATAGAGTCCAAGTTCTTGAACCGTAGTAGTTTTAGGATCAAGCTCCCCTACAATTTCCCCTTCGTACATGACTAAGATTCTATCACTGACGTTCATAACTTCATCTAACTCAAGGGAAACGAGCAATACGGCTTTGCCTGCGTCACGACGGGCAACCAATTGTTTGTGAATGTATTCGATTGCACCAACATCCAGACCGCGGGTTGGTTGAACAGCTACAAGCAGCTCGTGTTTTTTATCAATTTCTCTGGCAATGATAATCTTTTGTTGATTACCACCCGACATGCTTCTAACAATAGATTTTGTACCTTGACCACTTCTGACGTCAAATTCATCTGACAATCTGGTAGCATACTTTCTCATTTCATCGAAGCGGATAAATCCGTTTTTCTGGAAATCAGATTCCCAGTATCTTTGAAGAATCATATTTTCTTCAACGCTATAGTCTAGTACAAGACCATGTTTATGTCTATCTTCAGGAATATGGCTCATTCCAGATACTGAACGCTCGCGAATAGAAGATTTAGAAATATCTTTTCCGCATAAGGTAATCGTGCCCTCACTCATTTTATCCAAGCCTGTAAGCGCTGAGACAAATTCAGTTTGACCATTTCCATCAATACCAGCAAGACAAACAATTTCTCCTGCCCGGACATTGAAAGTAACGTTTTTTACTGCATTATTCTTATGAAGTTTTGAAGGAACAGTAACACCTTTAACTTCAAGAACAACTTCTTTCGGTTCAGCCAGCTTTTTATCTACGCTAAAGTTGATATCTCTGCCAACCATCATTTTAGAAAGTTCTTCTTTATTAGTTTCTTTTACATCTACTGTGCCAATATACTTTCCTTTTCTAAGGACCGTACATCTATCTGCAACTTCCATAATTTCATTGAGTTTATGAGTTATGAATAAAATTGATTTACCTTCATTTGCAAAACCTCTCATAATTTTAAGGAGTTCCTTAATTTCCTGAGGTGTTAATACAGCAGTCGGTTCATCGAAAATCAGAATTTCGTTTTCGCGGTAAAGCATTTTTAGGATTTCAACTCTCTGTTGCATCCCAACTGATATATCTTCAATAATGGCATCCGGATTAACACTTAAGCCATATTTTTCGCTCAAAGCCAATACTTTCTCTTTTGCTTCTTTCTTCTTAAGAAAACCTAGACTGTTGGGTTCAACGCCCAAAATAATATTATCTAGTACCGAAAATATTTCTACAAGTTTAAAATGTTGATGAACCATGCCAATGCCAAGTTCATTTGCATCGTTAGGATTATTAATCTTAACAACCTGACCATTCTTTCTAATTTCGCCCTTTTCAGCTTGATACAATCCAAAGAGTACGCTCATTAAAGTCGACTTTCCAGCACCATTTTCTCCAAGTAACGCGTGTACTTCACCCTTTTTTAAGGTTAGCGTGATGTCATCGTTAGCTATAATACCGGGAAACTCTTTTGTTATATTCCTCATCTCAACAATATAATTTTCCACTTTGACCTCTTCCTCGCATATATATAAATCACAGTTAATTACATACTATATACCAAATTACATATACACAATTTTAGTAATTTAAAGGATTCTGTTTAGCCTTGTAAAAAAAATGAGGGAAACTCTCGCCTCCCTCATTCATCAAGCCGTACTATTTAGGTTTCCCTATAGACGAACTTTATACTATCTAGTAGTGACAGTAAGTTTTACGAGTTTTAATTCAGATGTAAGTTCAGCAGCAGTTGCAACACCACTAGCATCAAGAACGTTGATCTTACGAACTGGAACAACTGAACCGTCTGCTAAAGTAGCAAAAGCTTTATCGTAGTCTTCTTTAGTGAACTTAGCAAATCTATCGAAAGCATTAGCTTTGTCATCACCAATAACTGCAGTTGGAAGACCTACACCATTATTAGAAGCATTGAAGTATGTTGTTTTGCCTGCGAAATCTGCCCATTTGTCTGAGTAGATAGCTGTTAGTACTTGCTCAACAGAGATAGAAAGACCTTTAACTGCAGAAGTAATAACTGTTTCGCTGTCGTATCTTTGGTCAACGTCAACGCCGATTACTTTGCCATCAGATTCTGAAGCTGCTGACATTACAGATTTACCTACAGAGCCGCCACAAGCAAAGATAACTTGTGTGCCTTGTTGGAACATTGTTTTTGCAGTTGATTTATTTGTATCATTTTCTTCGAAATTGCCTGTGTAGTGGTAAGTTACTTTTACTGAACCATCTGCAAGATTCATTTCAGTTGCAGCTGCTTCAGCACCTTGTAAATAACCATAACCGAAAGCTTGTACAGCAGGAACAGCCATACCGCCCATGAAACCTAAGTTAGCCATGCCGTCTTTAACAGCAGCGTAACCTGCAAGGTAGCCAGATTGCTCTTCAGCATACATAACGCTTGCTACGTTAGCTTTTGTTTCAAAAGTAGCGTAGTCGGCAGTATGAGGGGCACCGTCAAGAAGGATAAATTTAACATCTGGGTATTTCGTTTGTGCTTCGTAGATTGGCACTTCAAATAAGAAACCAGGAGTTACGATAACTTTAGCACCGCCTGTAACCGCTAAATCGATAGCAGCTAAGTAACCAGCATCTGAAGCTTCTTCAGGTTTGATATAAGTGTGTGTGATTTTGTTGGCTTCAGCGTAAGCTTTTACGCCTTCCCAAGCACCTTGGTTAAACGATTTATCGTCGATGTTGCCTTTGTCAGTAATAAGTGCGATTTCGAATCCATCTGGTTTAGATGAACACCCTACAACTGCAAAACTTACTAACATGATGGATAATACAAGTAATAATACTTTCTTTTTACTCATTAATACTTCCTCCTCCATTGTTGAGTGCCAAATGTCCTAAATGTTACTGAAAAAAATACAATGACTAAATCTGTTGATGTTTTAACGGTTCCATCATCTTCCCAGTTGATCATGGAACCTTCGAGAACAAATATACCCCCGAGAGGGACAACTATTCTGGAAACATCATAAATTCGAAACTTTTTTACAACTTGTCTGAATTGTATGTATTATTTCAAACATTAGATTTACTGTATTTCTAACATATAACTCTTTAAGACGTCTGACTTGTTATGTGGTTTTTCACAATACATATGTATTATATCTAAAAACTAATGATTTAATCAATATTAAGTTAATTTTTTATTACAAAGTTACAAAAGTTTTTTTGCATAGGAAAGGCCTTGAGGAAATTCCTCAAGGCCTTTTGACATTTATTGTACTAATTTAGACTAACAAGGTGTTGCTTCTTTTGAGATGTAGCCTGCATTTCCCAAGACTTTAATAGCATTTTCAACCTTTGCGTCGTTTACCAGAACAATTGGTCCGGTACAACCCATTCCGCTCTCAGCGTATATGCCATTCTTCCAAAGATTTTTAACAGCATCTTCCAAATCCATAATATCAATTCCAGATATGGATGAAGTCACGACTTCTTTTGCAGGTGCAACAATATTTTCTGAAGCCCCTTCACTTGTTGATGTCTTGTTTGAGTCTTTGGTAAGATCTGCTATGATCTGATCGAACTTGGCTTTTTTAACTTGTTCGAATTCTGATTTAGCGATGGCTTTTACATTACCTTTAGCTAAACCAGCTGCATATTTAATGGCATTTGCCACTACAGGAACACCTGAAGCTCTTGAGAGAATCAAGATTGTTCTGTCGTAGTCAAATCCAATACCAGGCCCATAACCAAACCCTAATGATTCATAGCTGCCACCTGTTGTGAAAGATGAGAACATTTTCATCAAGATGTTGCCTGTGAGGGTATCCGTCACCATAACATCTACAGATGCTGTCAAAAGGTCGTTCCCACGCATGATATTGCCGCCATCCGAACGTTCAGACTCACCAAAGTTCATCTTATAGCCATTAGCGATCAACGCTTTAAGGGCACGTTCTACCGTTCTGGCGTTATCTACATTGAGAATACCTACTGTTGGGTTCTCAATACCCATAGCTTTTGCAGCAATAATGCCGTAGATTGTATTTTTAACCATAGCTACTGTACGATCTGTTGCAGAAGTTCCTGTTGTTGTAGCAAGGAACATCTCTTTGCCAACACCAGGCGTAATAACTCTGCCAACTGTAGATACCCCAATTGGGAAGGCGTAGTGCATGGTTACGCAACCTTGGATATAACCGCTGTCAAGCAACTCTTCCATTTTTTTATGGGCAGCTTCTTCGCTTTCTACCACAAAGGTTTCAAGACCAGAATTATTTTCAGCGCCGATGAGGACGATTTCATAGTCTGCATCTCTTGCTGCCAGTTTAGCACCGTTTACAAGGTTATCCACCCCATGTTCGCTGCCAAGGGTGGTCAAACCTACTCTAACTTTGCCTCCAAATTTACCAAACTCTATCGCATCTGCGATTTCCATGAAGGCATTACCGATGAATTGTTTCATATCCTGAGACATGGTAAACCTCCTTCTTATTGGTTAAGCAATTGAGTTGCAAAACCTCTCATAGCTTCTGCTATAAGTTTATTAACTTCTTCTTTAGACATTGTTGATCCAGTTTCTTGAGTTTGGCCGCTGTTTCTTTCAATAACAACAGAAACACCATCAAAGAGATTCGTCATTCTTCCAAGGAAGAGAGAACCCTTACCAACCACCATGACGCGGTTGTATGTGCCTTTTGTTAAATCATCGATTGCGAAACCAAGATAAGGAACCCCTGAAGGAATATGACCTTGAGTTGGTGCCCAGCCTTGCATACCATGTTTTTCAACAAATTCGCCAATTTGAGTTCTCTCAAGTTCACCACGTTTAACGCCGATAGCAGCAATCATTTTGTAGTTAGCTTCAGGAACATCACCAGCACCTGCAGGTTTTGTGATATCTGGGTTCTGCATTTCTACAGAGAATTTATCAATATCTGTAATTTTTAAATTGCCTTTATCAAGTGGTTCAGTCACAAGAGCTGTAATAACTGCTTGTGGCGATGAACCTGTTCCAACATTGTGTTTACCCACTAAATCTGTACGGATAATTGGGTTCACACCATCGTTTTCGCTGATGAGCACTGCAAAACCGCCGAGAACATCTTCCAGAACTGGGAAGCCTTTTTTAATATGGTCTTTACCGTTCATGCCGAGCTTCGCTGTTGCACCACCCGCTACAATGACAACGTTCTTGTATGTGCCTGCTTTTACCAAAGATGCTGCTGTGATAAGGGAGTGCGCAGGTGCTGCACAGAATCCTCTTATGTCACAACCAGAAGCATTGACTGCGCCAACCATTTCAGCGATAGACTTCGCAAAGTTGCCGCCGCCTCTTTGGTTCATGTCGCCACAAGCTTCTTCTGAACATTCAATGACATAGTCAATTTCTGATGCATCTAAGTTATTAGCCGCAATCAAATGTTTGAATGCTAATACGCCTGATGCTTTAACCACAAGATTTTCAAACATAACGTGTGCATTTAAGTTAGGATCCACGTCATGGGCTTTTTTAACACAGCCAACTAAAACGTTTTCATGATAAATAGCTTCTGCGTGATGGACTTCAACGAGTTCTTTGATATTTTCAAACGTGTCGCCGCCCTCTAATTTTTCAAGTTCTTCTGGTGTTGCTAATTTATGTGCGCTATATGCCTCTCTTGCTCTTTTAGCAAAGTCATTTTCTAATTTAACCAAATCGAAAGCATCTGAAATTTTAAGTAAGCAGATGAAATCTATTTGTGGCATGATTTCACCAAATTTACCGTAACGGTCTGCATTTGGCACATCGACGCCTACCCAAGGTTTTTCAAGTGTCCCAAGAGTTTCTGGTGTCATATTCCCAATGTATACTTGGTTTGGTGCATAGTTTACTACTTCTTCGTATGATCTTAAGTGTTCAGGGACTTGTTTAAGATACTCAGATTCAGGATTTACTCTTTTTTCAACGGTCTGAGTTGTGCCGTTTTGCATAATCATGTCTGGCGTATGTACGAGGACATAACCTGCTGCTTTAACAACTGCATAATCCATTTTTACACCTCCAAAAGTCATAAGGCTCTGAAGCAGACCCCTCAAGGTGAGCTTCGATTACAAGCGCTTTGTATATAGCCATGCTTCAACTGGCTACTTAAATGAAGTGGCTGAGAGTTCCCTCTCAACCACTTATTCAACTGGTAAATGTTAAATTGCTTTTTATTGAAAAGTCTATTTGTCAAAAACTGTTTGTTCAGTAACTTCAACAGTTAATGCATGTAGTGCTCTTTCAACGATATGTCTTCTAAGCTTCTTCTCATCTGCAGGGTCTAAAGCAGGGTTTCCAAGTGGATGCGGAATCGCAATCGCTGGAACGATTCTGTTAGCGCCAACTGTAAGTGAGATTGGAACAACTGTACAAATGTGAACAACTGGAATACCAGTTCTTTCAATACCTTTAACCATCGTTGCACCGCAACGAGTACAGGTGCCTCACGTCGATGTGAGAATAACTGCGTCAACATTTTGAGCAAGTAATTCTTGAGCGAACTCTTCAGCAAAGGCATTTGAATTTTTAACAGAAGTACCATTACCAGTAGTTGTAAAGAAGTAACGGTATAATTCGCCGATTTTGCCTTCTTTTTCTAAGTCTCTTAAGACGTCAACTGGAAGAACTCTGTCTGAATCTTCGTTACAGTAAACAGGGTCGAAACCACCGTGAGCTGTTTCGTAAGTTGCTTCTGTAAGGTCATAAACACCCTCGAGGTCGTATCTGCCATATTTAGAAGCAGAAGAAGACTCGATTCTGTCTGGATTGCCTTTTGGTACAATACCGCCAGAAGTAACCAAAGCAATTTTTGCTTTTGAAAGATCTTTGATTGCTTTACCTGGAACAACATTGTCAAATACAGGCATTGGGTACTCAGTTTCAAAAGGTTTGCTGTTGAGTTTAGACACTAACATGTCTACAGCTCTTTCAGCACCAATTTTGTCTACGAAGAGGTTTCTTCTGATGCCTCTCATAATATAACCATCTTCAGCAGGTGTGCCGATAGGTTCATTATTGTAAACTTTGAGACCTAATTTAACCATAGCAGGTACAGCAGTTCTCATTGCAGCAGCACTGTTGCCAGTTTCTACAATGTAGATATCTTTTCTGTACATGTCTACGCCTGGGTTTTCGATATACATAGCAGTCAATACAGGCATGCCAAGTTTATCTTGAACTTCTTTACAGATTGTGCCACAAGCTGCGCCGTAACGACCAGCGTTGAAAGCAGGACCCGCAATAAAGAAGTCTGCACCCGATTTCTTAACCATGTCAAGAACCGTTGCTTTTGCTTCTTCTAAATTTTCATTAAAGTATGAGTCACCACAGATGATTGTTCCGATAACTTCTGCATTATCTCCAAAACCTGCATTAAGTGCCATACCAGGACCTACAACGCCTTCTCTATATTCTGGCTTATAGTCCGCTTTTTCTTCTCCGCCGATACCTGCGAAGAACTGATTGATATAATGTACAATTTTAATTTTACTCATACGCAGCCTCTCACTCTGGCATTTTGCCTAAGTGTTTCGAGGATCCCTCCCTTCAGTTTTTTCTGGTGATAAAGGATCACTGTAATTGAGATGATTCAACCTGAATCATCTGTTCTATGGCTAGAAAATCTTTCGAGTGTCTCTTTTAAAGGTCCAGTTTAAAAAAGACGTTAGCTTGTTGCTCTATTTAGTAATTAATGTTGTAAGAATTAAAGGAATTTACAGAATTGTGAACGCATGCTTGACATTTCAGCAACAATTGAATCTACGTCAAGTACCATTTCCATCATGCCGACTTGTTCATCATAAACGCCTGCATCTACTGCTTCTTTAAATTCTGGTTCAACAACATGGTAAACAGATAAACCAAGTGCTACGCCTGCTAAACAGCCTGCATAAGTTGGATCACCTGCAGTTACAGTTTCAGCGGCAAGGCCTGCTGCTTCTGCTTCTGCTGCACCAAAGATTACTAATACATTTTCTGGACCGTGCTCATCTGCTAACGTTTTAACTCTGTTTTGATTTTCTAAATCCATAGCGCCTGCAGCCGTTCAGACAAAACATTCTGTAGCTGAGTAAACCACTTGTGCAGTTGCGCAAGTTTTGACGCACTCTTCGATCGCTTGGCCAGGAATACCGTCACGGTCGCCGATAATGATAACTTTTTTGTTATCTAAAATGCTCATATTCGACATCCTTTCAATAATTAACATACTTGTAGATTTATTAACAATTTGACAGGTAACAAAGCTGCTTAGAAAGTTCTAGCAGTCAACTTATTGAAGCCTAATTCGTTTGTTGCACCAGTGATAACTTGAATCTCAGCCATGATGCTGCCATCAGGTCTAAGGGAACCATCGAAACCGCCAGCGATTTTATCTGTATAGCTAAGCATACCGATAATTTTCTTCATTGGTGGCAATACGATGACTTCGTTTGCGTTACCGCCTGTAACAACTGCGTCTGCAGATGGATCTGCATCGGCAAGAGATTGTGAAGAACCGTCTCTACCAGCATATTCGTCAGTAACGATAACTGTTTTAACGCCTTCAGCTTCGATTTTTTTACAGTTCATGATGAGGTCTGTATCTGGGTTACCAAATCCTTCTTGAGAAACAATCGCGCCGTCAAGACCAAGGAATTTAGTGAATTTTGCAGTCCAGTTAGAAGATCTCTCTTTATCTGCCAAATAAACGTTTTCATTTGTAATGATAACACCCATGAAGTTAATGGTTTTGCCATGTTCTGCATAAAGGTGTTTGATGATTGGGTTGTTCAAATGGTGGTAAGTCGTATTCTTGTCACAAGCTGATACGCAGTTACCGCTTAAGATAGCGCCGTCCATGATCTCAGTTGGGTAGAGAATCGTTGGAACGATTTTCTTAGCGTCTACGCCGTAAACATAAGTGTCATGTAATAACCCTTGTGTTTGAAGCATGTAAACATAGCCTACTTTTGGTAATTCTGGATACTCTGCTGCTTGCTCAAAGAGTGGTTTTGTTTCATAAGTGTGAACAACATCTGGTGTCAATGTTCTAGCCAATTCACCAATCATTGTTGCTACATTTAATCCAGCCATTCTTGCTGCTGCTTCATAGTCATGTGGCTTGATGCCTTCAACAGGTTCAACGACTACACATACATTATTCAATTTTGAAAATGGTGTGAAGTCCGCACCAGGACCAGTCATATCGATGATCCCTTCTTGGAAGCCTACGATTTTACCACATGTTACAATTGCTGCGCCTTTCAAGACATGTGTTCTGCCTGAACCCACAGTTGTTACTTTGCTCACAACGCCAGGGAATATGCCGCCATCGCCCTCAACTTTAACGCGAGGTTCAATAACGTCTTTTACAGGTGTGATACGAACTTCTTCACCTGGTCTTGCCAAGTCAACTGTACATGACTTGAGTCTTTCATCTTCTAAAACCAGTTTCACAATGTCCTCGGCACACACGTAAAGCGTACCGTTTTCTACCTTAGAAACGTCTGCAAATTGGACATCTTTAATCAAGATTTCACCAAGTTCTAAACGCAAAAGGCTCACCTCCTTTATACTTAACCGGTTGCCCGGTCAGTGACAAAAACAATTAGATATTTGCCTCGATCATGCCTTTGATACCCGCTTTAGTTGCTTGATCTTTAGTGACTTCTCCAACTTTTACGCCATCTTTGTAAAGAATGATTGTCGGTAAACCCAATACTTTTTGAGAAATTGCTAATCTTCTAGCTTGAGTTGTGTTGAGTTTTGTAAACTTAACTTTGCCTTCGAACTCTTCAGCCAAAGCTTCTACATCCGGTAATAAAGCTTTACATGGCTCACAGCCATCGCCCCAGTAATCTACCAATACAAAACCTTCTGCTTGAAGCACTTCTGCTTCGAATGTGTCTTTATCTACTGCTAACATTCTCAAATTCCTCCTTCTGTATCTTATCAACATAACTGTGGACAGATGTTTTTTATAGAGAGCCCCACAAAAGTCAGGGCTAAACTAACCTTTTTAGTTAAGGATCTTATTCGAGATCTTCAACGTATTTTTCAGCCATAACCGCTGCAATTGCACCATCAGCTGTTGCTGTTACTACTTGTCTGAGTAATTTTTGTCTAACATCCCCAGCCGCAAATACGCCTTTAATGTTTGTTCTCATGTTCTCGTCAGTAATGATATACCCTGCTTCGTCCATTGTGATCAAATTCTTAAAGATACCTGTTTGTGGCAAGTAGCCTACAAAACCGAAGATACCAAATGTACCATCTTCTGGATCTGCTTCGATTCTTGTTTCTTCACCAGTTACTGTATTTTTAACAACCATATATTCTACTAGACCGTCGCCACCAATTTCAGAAACGACACTGTTCAATAAGTATTCGATTTTTTCATTCTTTTGTGTTTTTTCGATGATGGATTTAGCAGCTCTAAACTCTTCTCTTCTGTGAACCAAAGTTACTTTTCTAGCAAATTTAGAAAGGTACATGGCTTCTTCAAGAGCTGTGTCCCCGCCACCAATACAGAACACTTCTAAGTCTGTGAAGAAGTCAGCGTCACAAGTTGCGCAATAAGAAACACCTTTTCCTGTCAATTCTACTTCGCCTGGGCAACCAATTTTTCTTGGTGAAGCACCTGTTGCGATGATAATCGATTTTGCTTCAATCACTTGACCGCTTTCAGTGTGAATTTTTTTGATTTCGCCTTCAAGTTCTAAAGTAGAAACGCCATCTTTCACACGCTCTGCTCCAAACTCTTCACATTGCGCTACCATTCTTGCTACAAGACTAGGACCTGTTGCGTGTTCCACAGAACCAGGATAATTTGCCACTTCATCGGTTGTAACGATTTGGCCGCCTGCTTTTTCTTTTTCAAGAATCAAAGTTGACATTTTAGCTCTGGCTGCATAGAGTCCTGCTGCAAGACCTGCTGGTCCAGCACCGATAATTACAACATCGTAAATTTTTGACATGAAAAATTGCCTCCTTAAATTTTATCTTAAATGATGATTCATCCCATGGTGCAAATGCTTTCGATGCCGCTGTCGATCAAACTCAGATCGATTGTGCGAAAATCATCTAGCACCGACTCGGGATAAACGACAGTGCGCTGATCTTTTAAAAATTTCTTCGCTGTGCCGATGGCTTCTTCGATAATCATGACTGACATCATGTGGATTGGACCCACTTCAGCGCCGACACAAATAGATTTAAAAGGTGTTTCATAAGGTTTAATGCTTCCCGTCAAAGGGTGGGTCAAGAGCTCATGCCCTTGGTGAACCAAATCTCTGACCATTGTCAGTATTTGAATCAAGTCAGCTTCAGGGCGATAATCTATTCGTTTCAAATGCCTGTCTGGCTTGACACTGTATTTCTCATTGACTTTGGCATTGTTTGTGATCAATATGTAAGCCATTTTTCCCCTCGCCTATCTTTTCCTAGAATCATTAATATAAGTTTAATCTTGTAAATATCCATTTTTTACAATAAAAAAAGGAAAGAATAGCAAATAAAGCTACCCTTTCCCTGTTCTATACCTGAGAGTTTCTTTCAGTTACCAGTGCCAAAAATCTTTCGGCGACTTTACCAAAATTGCCCCTACGGTGCTGATTAAACTATCAGCTTCTCAGAGTTCTGTCTAAATCCGGTCCTTTTGCCTGAGAAATTCGAATCTATGGGTGTTCATAGAAGCTTGTTCCTTCGGCGATCAATTTAATGATTCTCTCCCTGATTTATCATCCAGTTTTTATATAGTTAAAATAGTTCAATAATATTCCTAAAAAATTCATCATTTAAAATATTATTAGTTTGTATTTTGATTATATAAAAAATCTATAAGAGAATCAATACTATTTTATTTTCTTTCACAAACTTTGTTAACGTTTAAACGATATCGCTACACAACCTGGCCCTGAATGGGTTCCAACTACTGTGCCTACAGATGACCGAATAATTTCTTTTGGTTTATTTCGCTGAATAATTTCTTGCATAAATTCTTCCATATGTTCTTCGTCGTCTGCATGGAAGAAGCCAACAGTCTTATCTGAGAGGTCAATATTCTCATTTTCAAGGTAATCAATGATCCATTTGACAGCTTTCTTTCTGCCTCTGACCTTGTCTAAAGACTTCAACTTACCATCTTCAATGGTAAGAATCGGTTTAATGCTGAGAAGATTTCCTATAAAGGCTTCTCCTGCACTAAGTCTGCCCCCTTTTTGAAGGTATTCTAATGTATCCACCACAAAGAGATTCACCATTTGGTCTGCTTGACTTCTGATTTCTTTGGCAATAACATCTCTGCTTTCGCCTCTTTCTGCCATTCGAGCTGCTTCAATCACCAAAAGACCGTATCCAAAACTAATTGCTCTGGAGTCCACCACAGAGATTTTATCTGTGCCAATATAATCAATGGCGGAAAGGGCTGCGTTGTATGTACCACTCATATCCGAAGACATAAGAATCACGACTGCTTCATCGCCTGCAGCTATAATTCTCTCAAATGTTTCGATAAAAGTCCCTGGATTCACTTGAGAAGTCGTAGGCAATTTGGTCGCTTCTTTTAGTTTTTTGAAAAACTCATCTGCTTTTAAATCGATGCCATCTTTGAAGCTCTCTGTTTCAAAATTAACCATCAAAGGCAAAATTTCAATGTTGTATTGTTTTTGATAGCTCTCCGGAAGATCCGAAACACTATCTGCTAAAATTCTTATCGACATGTAAAGCACCTCATATTTGTCTCTTATTGGGTCTTGATTTCCATAGCACACTAAAATCTAAGACTATTTTATACGAATACTACTCATATTTCAAATTAAATAAGGAAAATGAATGGCAGTCATTTTCCTTTTGGTCAAGAAAAAGGTCTGATTAAATCAGACCTTTAAAATTTAATTGTCTTAAAGCTTCATACATAATAATGGCTGCACTGTTTGAAAGATTTAGGCTTCGAGCCGCCTCATTCTGAAGCATGGGTATTTTAATTCTCCGATTGCCATACCGTTCATGTATCTCTACAGGCAAACCACTGGTTTCCTTTCCAAAGACGATAAAACAGTCTTCAGAATAGTTGACTTCATGATAATACTGAGTCGCTTTCGTTGAGGAAAAAAACAATTCTCGATCCCCATACTTGCTTAAAAAATCCTCTAAAGACTCATGGACTTCTAAATCTAAAAGATGCCAATAGTCCAGTCCTGCTCTCTTGACGTGCTTGTCGTCAATAGAAAAGCCCAAGGGCTTGATTAAATGAAGCTTGGCACCTGTTATCGCACAACTTCTGGCTATATTACCAGTGTTGGGAGGTATTTCAGGCTGATAGAGCACAATATTGATTGGCATGGATGTCTCCTAACATAAATATCTCTTAAAATGTTCTTTTCTTATTCCTTTACAGATAAATCCAAAATAATTTCTCCTAAGTCTTCGGCAACAAGAGGCACACATACGGTGCGCATTGAACCAGAAGAAATAGATAATTTTTCGCCTACCATTAAAGAAGGAGGCGTAATATCTACATTGATGCCTGTGTTAAACAACAAGGTAGCAGAATTGCCCATAATCATGTTTCCGAGTTCAGAAAGGGCACTTTTCGAAAGTTCATCCAACTCATCAACAGGCATACCCATCATCATCATAGAGGCCATCTTTTTAGCAAAACCTACATCCATTGTGATGACTGCTTGTCCACGAATTTCACCAGTGATCCCGACGATAATGACCACATCTTTGGCAGCATATGGACTTGCTTTGATGTAAGGTTTCCCAGTAATGAAATCTATATTGGTCAATGTTTTCAGTACATCGGTTGTAGCTTTAATAAATGGATTGATAAATTCTACTTTCATATATAATGACCTCCTAGTTATAAATATATCCTTCATTATACCCTGATTTTAGACTTTAACCTACTTTTATTTAGAGTTTCGTCAGGAACTTTAAAAGTACAGGGCGTTTGATTTCAACCGCTTTTTTAGGACAGAGTTCTTGACAACAATAACAACGAATGCAGTTGTTTAAATCTACTACTGGAAACTTATCTACCATCTCAATCACATGCATCGGGCACAGTCTTGAGCACTCTCCACAGCCTACACATTTGTCCTTCAAAAAAACGGGTTTGGGGCGGAGCATTTTGTCCGCTAAGTCTCTCATCCATTTTGGGTATTTTTCGTCTAAAAAGGCGACGCTTCTGATTTCTGGGGCATCAAAATGAGCCACTTTTAGCGTATCAATATTTATGCCTTTATAGTGTATCCCCTCTCCCTCAGGATTTATTAGACCTCTATCGAACGCAGCTTTTAATGTAGGCACTTTATTTTGTTGAATATGAACCAACTGAACAGCCGCAAAATCCAACTCATGGGGGTTTTGAGCACCTATTACCACGCCTATATCCACAGGATTACCAGCCGATGGGCCTGCGCCTTCCATCCCTACAATGCCATCCATAAAAGAGAGCACTGGTTTGACACTTTCACAAATGTCGACTAAAGCGTTTGCAAATTCTTCAGTTTTGGGCATCTTAAAGTGGTATTCCGCTTTGATCAGTCCTGGAATAGTGCCAAACATATTTTTAACTGCACCGGTGAAGAGCATCATGCCATGGGTTTTAAGCTTTGAGACTGAAATAACGTGATCTACCTGATCCAGCATAGCTGTCATTTGAACACGTTTGAGCATGACGCCGTGCTCAAAGACCCGCTCAATTTCATCAAAATTCCAATTGAGTTTGACTTGGTCAGATTGAAGCTCATTGTATCCACAGGTCTCATAAATAGTCCCTAGAGCCTTCTGGTTAAATGGTCCTCCCGGACTGTCGCCTATGAGCACCTGACAACCGTGATCTGTCAATATGTCCGCAAGGGCTTTGACAAAAACAGGATGGGTGGTCGTCGCTTCTTCGGGGCGTTTTTTCATGAGCAAATTGACTTTGAGGAGCACTCGATCTCCACTTTTAATATAGGCATCTAAACCGCCCAAATCTTCAATACATTTTTCAAGAGAAGCACGAACACCTTCTAATTCGTATACTTTGCAAGCTTGAAGTGAAACTATGCCCATAAAAAACCTCCTACGACAATCTACCTTACGGTTATTTTTATGCCCTCTTTGTATGATTCTACAATTTCATAAGTCCCATAATATGTCCCAAAGGACTCCCTCTCAATACAATGAAGCAATTTTTCTAGGTCAGTTTTTTCTTCGTTGAGAAGCATGCCGCAAACAGTGCCACTGTGCCCTCCAACGACGCCATAGCAATGATTTTCCTCGGCTATTTTAATGAGTTCCCCTAGAAAAGGTTTCTCTAAAATATTCTCGTTTTCAATCAAGGACAATGTACTGGCTCTGCCCATTTTTTCTATTGATTGCTCAGAAATACCTTCTCGGAAGAGACTAAGGGGGATATCAGTCTTCTTCGCTAGTTTTTCCAAATACTCCGGACTGGTTCTTAAGGAGTCCGTCATATAGGTATCCACTGGTTTTAGCATGAGAATCTTCGCCGTGTTTTCGAAAACAAAAGGTTCCATGACCTGTCCATTTAGGTGGTCGATTAAAACTAAATGATTAAACATAACCCCATCTGAAGGTTCAATTTCACAGGCCAACTGTAATAAAGTTTCCCCTGGTAAGGTTCTCCCTACCAAGGCGCTGACCCCCGCCATTACAGCCGTAATATCTGCAGTACTGCTTGCCATACCCTTCCCAATTTCTAAACGTTCTCCTATCTCAAAATGAATTTGTGCTTTTAAAGTCTTAGAAAGCTTCAAATAACCACAAATTTTGTCAAAGGCCTCTTGGCTTTTAGGCATTAAGTCCGACTGACTTTTAAGTGCAATTTTCCTATCCTTAAAACTCATTTTCACTTCTGTGAACCGATTAATAGGCAAGGAAACTAAACATTCTCGATTTTCATTTATTGTTTGAATCCACTCGCCGCAAGTCCCCGGTACTTTGACGACAACAGATTTATATAAAATCTCACTCTCTCTTTTCATCATTTCAACACCTTTGAGAGCACTTCCAAAAATCTAGCATTTGAGTCATGATCCTTGACCGCTAATCTGAAGTATCCTTTTTCTAAGCCTCTGTAATTAGCACAGTTCCGAATCAAAATCCCTTCGTCCCTCAATTTCTTTTCCATTAGTTCTCCAAGTTCTGCAGAGGTTTTCATCAACATATAATCTGCATGGCTCTCAAATACCTTAACTTGATCTAGTGCCTCTAAGGCTTCTTTTAACCACTGTCGTTCCTCTTGGATCAGTAGGCGGGTCTGTTTTTGATATTCCAAATCTGCCACAGCTCCTAAAGCATATTGTTCAGCCATCATGTTGATGCGCCACGGTACGCCGTATGTGTCTATATGTTCTCTGAATCCTTGATGAGAGGATATAATTGCACCAAGTCTAAGGCCAGGTACACCAAAAAATTTGGTAAAGGATTTCATCACAAATAAGTTGCTGTACAGAGCTGTCAATAGTCCTGAGCTCTTTGTCCCCTCAGGCAAGAAGTCGAAAAAAGCTTCATCAATTAAAACATTGCCTCTCCATCGTCTAGCAAGTTCTGCTACTTTTTCAATGAAGTTTAAACTGAGTAATTTCCCCGTAGGATTGTTTGGAGTACAAAGTACAATCAACTCTGGTCGTTCCAGTTCAATAGTGACTAAAAAACGCTGCTCGTTCATTTCAAACTGATCTGCCCCTTTAAGTTCAAACCAATCGATTTCGCATTGAATGGCGCTAAGGGCTTTCTCATACTCTACAAAAGCAGGCGCAGGAATAATAGCTCGCTTAGGTTCCAAATAGCGCACTATTTCGTGAAGTCCTTCAGCAGCACCATTGAATACACTCAACTGGCTAGAGTCTACCCCGTAATAGACACTCATTTTTTCTTTTAAATTCACATAATGAGGATCAGGATAATGTCCGAGCCATTTCAGCCCTTCTAACATCTTCGTTTTGCCCATCTCACTTAAGCCTAACGGATTGATATTAGCACTGAAATCTAAAATATCTTGGGAAGCTTTGCCGCTTTCCTTTATAAAACGGTGTACATTACCGCCGTGTTCATATTGCATTTTCCTACCTCCTAAACAAGAAGCCTGATCCCATGTTGGACGGCTAGGAAAGTTAACAATCCTAGTGTTGCTGTTGCATAAAGCAACCCAACTGCTTTCTTGATATGATATGGTCTAATGACCTCTACAGCATCTCCAAATGTGGGTTTCTCATAGGCTACCCCAAAGTAAGTTGCCCGCCCGCCTAATTGAATTCTAAGTGCACCCGCTGCGGGCGCTTCTGCAAAAGGTGAGTTTGGGCTAGCGTGATTATTTCTGTCTCTAACCAGCACAAAAGCAGCTCGCTTAAAATCCATACCTGTTATAAATGCCGCAATAACAACTAAGCACCCTGTTAATCTTGCTGGGATCCAGTTTAAAACGTCATCAAACCGAGCAGACGCCCAACCAAAATAGGTATATTTGTCATTTTTATAGCCCACCATAGAATCTAAAGTATTAGCGGCTTTATAAGCCATTCCAAGAGGTGCACCGCCGATAATAGCAAAAAACATTGGGGCAATAATCCCGTCGATGATATTCTCTGTCACTGTTTCTATTGTGGCCTTAATAATATCTTCTTCTGTCATTTCAGCTGTTTCTCTGGATACCAAATAACCAATCAGCATTCTGGCTTTTTCTAAATCGTCCGCTTTTAAGGCTTTGAAAATTCTCATTCCTTCAAAGGCCAAACATCTCGTAGCCAACATTTGGTAAAGAACTAAAATTTCTACCGTCATTCCAATCCAAGGGTGCCAAAGCTTTGCAAGTTCAATCACTGCAGTGTAAAAGACAAAGACCACACCAACAGTGCCAATCACTAAAAAGACGCCCTTCATTTGTTGATTATCGGGGGTATCCTCAGCTTTGAGCAATTTTGATTCCAGCGTTTGAATCCATTTGCCGATATAGCGAACGGGGTGAGGCAAATTTGCAGGATCCCCTAATAGCAGATCCAGCAAAAAAGCAATTGTGAGAGCCATATCAACGGTTCTCCTTTAGTCCAACGATGTCATAAACTTGTTTCATATCGAGAGAAGCTCTCAATAAATCTGCCAATTTGTTGTATTCACCGTCTTTGAAGTCTTCGTAAGTCAAACCTGTATGGTCTTTTTCATCGATTCCTTTTTCCTTACGGATAACATTTAAGAACTTTTCTGTAAACGTTCTGGAATCAAAAATACCATGAATATAGGTGCCAAATATTTTTCCCGTTTCATCTGTAGCGCCATCTTCTACTTCCACGGTTTCGCCCAACCGGGTTTTAATCACCGTTAAAGGTTCACCACTAAGCCGCTCCGTCTGACCCATATGTATTTCATAACCTTTTATACTGCAACCGTTAAGTTCTGATAAGCCACCGCTAAAGCCCTGTGTTACGGCGTCTACCTGAGTGGTCGTCTTCACGGTTTCAAATACAGTTTCAACATCCAAAAGACCCAGACCATTGATTTCATCAATAGCGCTTTCAGTGGCGTAAGGGTCGCTAATTTTTTTGCCTAAAATCTGATAACCTCCACAAATGCCTACCAC
Source organism: uncultured Peptostreptococcaceae bacterium (assembly GCA_964404895.1). GTDB lineage: Bacteria > Bacillota > Clostridia > Peptostreptococcales > Acidaminobacteraceae > JBGSUZ01. The sequence goes on from CAYOLV010000004.1 coordinate 134,213, forward strand.
ACGAGTCCCTTTTTTAGCCAGTTTAACAATTTGCTCGTCTAAACCTGCATTTTTTAAATAAACCAAATCTTCAATGGTATTTTTAGAACCAGGAATAATCAGTACATCCGGATCACCAATACTGTCACCACGCATAACATAACGCAAATGAACATCTTCTTGGATCTCAAAAATATCAAAATCTGTGAAGTTGGAAACGTGAGGCAAATAAAGGACTTCAATTTGAATTTTTGAATGTTGTTCCCGCTCTCTGCTAAAACGTTCTGACAGACTGTCTTCATCTTCTATTTTTAAAACGCTGTAAGGTACAACTCCCAGAACTGGAATCTGTGTCAAATCTTCAATCATCTTCAAGCCTGGCTTCAAAATCTCTACATCGCCTCTAAATTTGTTGATGATCATGCCTTTGATTCGCGCTCTTTCTTCTGGCGTCATGAGCATAATCGTGCCGTAAAGGGAGGCAAATACGCCGCCTTTGTCTATATCCCCCACTAAGAGGACAGGGCTATCAGAGATTTCTGCCATACCCATATTGACCAAGTCATTTTCTCTTAAATTGATTTCTGCTGGACTACCAGCCCCTTCAATGACTACAATATCGTTGTCAACCGCTAGGCTATGATAAGTCTCTCTCACCATTTCTTTGAGTTCAGGCTTATACAAATGGTATGCCATAGCGTCCATGTGGGCGTGAACTTTCCCGTTTAAAATGACTTGAGACTTTCTGTCCGTGGTAGGTTTGAGTAAAATAGGGTTCATGCGCACATCTGGCTTCTTATTGCAAGCTTCTGCCTGAACCACTTGTGCCCGTCCCATTTCCCCGCCGTCTTCTGTAATGTATGAGTTCAGTGCCATATTTTGCGATTTAAAAGGCGCGACTTCATAGCCTGCCTGCTGAAAGACTCTGCAAAGCCCTGCTGTGATAATGCTTTTGCCGACAGATGAACCTGTGCCTTGAATCATAATGCTTTTAGATGCTTTCATTTGAATTCTCCTTCGCTAATTTTGCCTGATCCAGCCAGAAGTAAAGCCACTCCGGTTCTGAGTAAAAGTGAACATGAGCATAAGCTCCAAAAGCTCTATTGTTTATATAACCACAGTGCCACAATACTTCATGGTCTGTTCCTCTATTTTTAGAAAGGGTATACTGAGGTGTTAGGTCATGGTGTATGTACTCTGAACGGTGGAACTCATGTGCGCGAATCAATAGTTCACTGCCAGTAAGCACTGGTGAAGTAACAATTTCGTTGTAGCCAAAATGCTTCAACTTTCCTGTCATACGGGTCTCTCCCGGCAAAATACCCGTCATGGTTTCACGGTTGCCGTTAAAATCGGTGATGGCTTCTGTTAAATACATAAGGCCGCCGCACTCTGCATAAATGGGCTTGCTTTTTTGATGATAGTCACGAAGGGATGCTTTCATGGTTTCATTTGCTCTTAATTTAGCTGCAAAAACCTCGGGGAAGCCCCCTCCAATATAAATGAAGTCCAAGTTTTCTGGAAGGGTTGCATCGTGCATTGGACTGAAAAAGACACACTCACAGCCTAAATCCTTCATCAAATCTATATTGTCCCAATAATAAAAATTAAAGCTTTCGTCAAGGGCGATGCCCACTCTGAGACCTTCATAATTTCCAAATTTGGAAAGGATTTTATGATGTATAAGGTCTGGCTTTTTACCCTCAGCAATTTTTAACAGTAGATCTAAATCAATAGTTTCCTCAACCATTTGAGCCACCGTCTCCAATTGCTCTTTTAAATTAGCAACTTCATGGGCAGGCACAAGGCCTAAATGTCTGCTAGACAACTCAATCTGATTGTTGCTGGCCACGTAGCCCAGACAAGGGATTCCCGTTCCATGCTCAATGGCTTCCTTCAATATATCATAGTGTTTTTTTCCACTGACCTTGTTCACAATAACTCCTGCAATCCTGCACTGAGGGTCAAATGTGGCGTACCCGTGAACAATGGCCGCAGCACTCCTTGCCATTCCGGATCCGTCAACAATAAGCACTACAGGCAAATTTAAGGTCTTAGCCAAAGAGGCTGTTGAACCGATGTCTTCTTTGCCCCCAAAGCCATCAAATAAGCCCATTACCCCTTCAACGACTACAACCTCAGCTTCTTGACAATTCTTTGCAAACAAATACCTGACTGAATCTTCATCAAGCAGCCAGGTATCTAGATTTCTTGATTTTCTCCCTACGACAAAACTATGAAAAGCTGGATCGATATAGTCTGGACCCGTTTTATAGGGTTGAACCTCGTATCCTCGCTTAGAAAGGGCCGACAAAATGCCAGTTGTAATGGTGGTTTTTCCAGCACCGCTATGGGTGCCTGCCAACACAAAACCATAAAAACTCATTTCTTTCACTCCTTGCCAATTAAATTATTAAGTTCTGTCAAAATAGGATATCCGTGATCATATTCTAAAACGGCATAGCCGCAATTTTCGATTTTATAATGCCAATAAGCTTCAAATCCGCCACCTAGTTCATAAGCCAGAATCGCTCGAATGACACCCGAATGGCTGACTAACAATATATTCCCTTCTTCTTTCAGAAGAGATTGTTTCAATTGTTCATAAGCATTGACTACTCTATGATAGAAAATATATAGCGATTCTCCTTCTGGATAAGTAGCGTGAGCGTAATCGGAATTGGTTTGTTTGATCAACTCAGGCATTTGTGTAAGTATTTGATCATAGGTCAACCCTTCACACAAGCCAAAATTCATTTCTTTAAGTCCTTCATGAGACTCAATTCTCTCATAAGGTACACAACACTGTCCTGCTTGATTAACCGAGGTAGCAATTTGAGCTGTTTCATAGGCTCTTTCAAGAGAACTTGAAATTACCCTGTCAAAATGATACCAACCCATATAAAGGGCGGCTTGTTCTGCTTGAGCTCTGCCTCTTTCAGTAAGAGGTGTATCTAAAAAGCCTGCAAATTGTTTATTGACGTTGGCCTCAGACTCTCCATGTCTCAGCAAAATGACTCTCATAAGTTACCGCCCTTCTAGAAAAATCTGATATTCAGCACAAATAACAATAATATAAGCAGTTCTTGAATTTCAGTATTGGCTCCTAAAGTATCTCCTGTCATGCCTCCGATTTTTTCGTGGCAAAACTTAACAAACAACCAACTGGTCAACATAGCAGGTATCAGCATCCAAATCTCATAAGGAGAAAAGATTAAAATCCAGACACCCATTAAAGCAAAACTCACTGCCAGCTGAAAACCACTAACTTTTCCAATAAAGAAATTGCCCATACCATTTTCTCTGGCATATTTGGCAATTTTGGAAATAAAAACGGTCATGCCTCTGGAAACTACAGGCATAATCAATAAAGCTGAAAATAAACCGTTTAATAAGATTTGGTTAATCAAAACCGTTTTTAATAAAAGGGCAAAAATCAGCACCAAAACTCCGTTGCTCCCAATTCTGGAATCCTTCATGATTTCCAGCATACGCTCTCGGTCTCGATAGGAAAACAAACCGTCGAAGCTATCTGCCAAGCCGTCTAAATGAAGGCCTCCTGTTAATATCACTTGGAAAAACACCAACAGAACAGAAAGAGTCAATGTATCCATATGTCCATATAGCAACTGATTCAATCCAAAGAGCAAAATACCAATGAGCATACCCACAACTGGAAAATATACCACACCTTTTTCAAAATCCTTCGTCTCTGCTTCTATTTCAAAAGGCAGGGGTATTCGGGTTAAAAATTGAATCATCAAGATCAAAGATTTCACTTTACCCCTCCTATTCCAACGCTTTAAGGGTCATTGGTACACCACAGACTAAGAAATAGACTTCATCTGCACGAGACGCTACCAATTGATTGACGCGCCCTGCAAGATCTCTGAATGCTCTGGCCATAGGATTCTCTGGTACGACGCCCATGCCTAACTCATTGGTTACAAAGACCATGGTCAACTCCAGTGTTTTGAGTCGATCTAAGAGCTTATCCGTTGCCTCAAGCAATTCTTGTTGCAATTGATCTATTTGTTCAGGACGAGGATTATACCAATCGATGGCTTCACAGTCCATCATCCAATTGGTGACCATAATGGTCAGACAGTCTAAAAGACAACCTTGACTGCTTAAATCAACTTCAGAAACCAATTGCTCTAAATTTTTATATTGTTCGAACGTTTGCCAGTGCTGAGGTCTTTGGGCTTTGTGTTTTGCAATTCTCAACTTCATTTCATCGTCAAAGGGAATTGCAGTTGCAATATACGAAACCTTTTCAAAACGTTCGATGAGGTACTTTTCTGCAAAAGTACTTTTCCCACTTCTGGCACCACCTGTAACCAATACAATTTTAGACATGGTTCACCTGTCGGTTTAGGTTCTCAACCGTCTGACGGTTTAACTTCACAGCAGTCCCGTAAACCAACATTTCAGCGGCACCTTGCATGACGGAGGAAGATGCATATCTTATAGATATTATTGCGTCTGCACCCAGAGCTTCACCTTCTCTTATCATTCTTTCTTCTGCTAATTTGCGCGACTCGTCAATCATTTGATGATAACCTTCAATTTCGCCACCTACAAGGGTTTGCAAACTGGCTAACAAGTCTTGTCCAATATGTTTTGACATAACCGCGCTGCCTCTTACAAGACCTAATGTTTCTGTAATTTCACAAGGAATGACACTTTCTGAACTCGTCAAAATCATTTTCCATTCTCCTTACTTGCTCGATAGGCGTCTGAGACTAAAGACCATTGGTCTCTTACGCGCATCTCTAAATGTCGTTTTTTCTTAATTTCTGGAATCTCTAAGGCTTTTGAAAACCATTGAACAGATTCTTTTAAATGTCCTAATTGTCTTTGGAACTCGCCGAGCATAAAGAGCAGGGTAATTTCCTCTTCAATGTCATTGGCAAAATTTTCTGTCGTATAGGCTTTTTCAAAGGCATTAACCGTATGCTGTAAAAAGTCTTTTTCTCTAGGATCTTTAAGTTCTCTATAAAGGAATGCAATGCGCATAGTTACTTTTCCAATAGTCATATTGCTGGCTTTGGTTAAGGTGTAACATAAAAGAGCCAGTTTATAAACTTCAAGGGCATCTTGAGTGGTTCGCATATCACCAAAATCTCTATGGTTCCATTGTTGGGTTATTTTAGCGTAAATGATGGCTCTTGTCTCATCTGAAACAGACTTAAAATCATTTTCAAAAGCGGCATAACCACAGTTTGGGCATACTGCTACTGCATAGTACATGGGATTTTCACCATCGTAGGTTGCATAATAATCCGCTTCTCTCTTAATAATTTTCGGTGCATTTGCATGCATTTTTATCATATCAAAATTAAACATACATACTGGACATGTCATATGACGTTCAAACATCCCATGTAGAACCATTTATGTTACCTCCAACTTATTTCAATAATATCCCCTGTTTTGATATCGTCTGTATATTTGGCACGCTCTCCATTGAGTTTTAAATCCAACATACCTTTTGCCTGCTTCAAATCAAAATTGATGTAATCAAAAATATCGACGTACATCATAGGACGGTTGCGGTTGCTTACTTTCACATTTTTCCCATTTACGATAAAGCTGTATTCTAGGTTTAGATTCATTTCAATATTTTTTAAATCTGCAGCTGGTGTCTTTTCAAAGTGAAACTGTGGCGATTCCAAGGAAGCCAACGCCGTCTTCTCAACGGATTTGATTTCTTCTATCAGCATTTCTTCAGTTTCAAACTCATCTAATTCTTCGCTATTAAACTGGTCACCCGGTTTATCACTGTGCTTGGGTAGGATTGTCAAAACGTCTCCTGCCTTCACCGCTTGGTCCCGAAATACATCATACTGATTAAGGGTCACTTTGGAGTTGTCAAAATCTGCTGCAAATTGCTCCAACCACTCACTTAACTGCTCTCTGTAAAAGATGCAGATTTCATCACCCGCCTGAATAGTCTGATCAAGACTCCCAGAGTTGCCATTGACCTGTACCGACTTAAACATGGATACTGCTACGTCGTTAATTAGAATCTTCTCGTCCCATTTTGCGACTTCAGAGATTCGGACAGAACGACTTTGACCTGCTACAGCTTCTTCAATAAAAATAGCGTCTTTGTTCTTGAGCTTCGTGTCTAGGCTAGCTAACACGCCGTTGACATATATTTTAGCAGGCTCGCCGTACTCACCGTAAATCACTTGCGGCGTGCCGTTGAGTTTGTAAGGTACTGCTTCCCCTCTTGGGGCAATCAATTTTCGTGCACTGAAACCGACCAATACCAAGGCATCGCTTACAGTTAAAGCTTTGCTGTTAAAGAGTCGAATCATGTTATCGTTTACCGAAACCTGAAGGAAATCATGTTCTTTCTCAATGAAAGCCGTTACCCCGATGCCTATTGGTGTAATGTATTCAGGTCCTTTGAGAGCGCTACCTTCAAATACCAATTTTTCCAAATGTTCAGTCCCTTTTATGACAGCGCGTTCCTTTTGAAGCCCTAAAGATTTAGCAATGGCCTCAGTAAATCCTGGAATTTGACAGCCGCCACCTATACAGAACACCGCGCTTGGAGCTTTGTCATTGTAGGCAATAATCGTCTTTGCAATCTCTTCTGTAATAGTTGTTACCACTGGGTTGAGTCTTTCCATAATTTCATTAGTCGAATAAAGATGAGGCATACCGATGACATCGGTAAACTCATGCATATCTTTGTGACAAAGATCCATTTTTAGACGCTCTGCGGCATCGAAGTTAAGGAGATACTCTTTGGCAAGTGTCTCTGTAATTTCATCCCCTGCAAGGGCAACCATGCCATATGAGGCGATGGCTCCGTCTTTGGTGATGGCTATATCTGATGTGCCAGCCCCTACATCGACTAGTGCAAGGTTAAGAAGCCTTACGTTTTCAGGAATGGCAACATTTATAGCTGCGATAGGCTCAAGGGTCATGCTGAGAACTTCCAGATCTGCCTTCGAAACTGCGCTGTACAAGCCGTCAACAACGATATGTGGGAGGAAGGTAGCAATCAAAGTAGCGCTTAAAACATTCCCTCTATGCCCTTTTGGGTTCATGATCAGAGATTCATCCAAATAATAATGAATGACTGAATAGCCGACACAGTAGTATTTAGGCTCATGACGGTTACTTTGCAGCGCCAAGTCTTCTTGGGCTTTTTGAATGCCTTCCATTTCCAAGCTGTCTATAACTTCTTTATTGATCTCTTTTGAGTAATCGATTTCCATGCTGACTTCTACACGGGTAGTTTTTAGGGCGCGTCCTGCCGCCGCAATAGCCACTTTTTTCAAAGTCATTTCATTGCGAAGTTCCAAGCTGTGCTTGACGTGTTTGATGACCTTCGCCACCTTGTCAATGTCATGGATCTGTCCGTCGAACATTGAGCGCTCAGGATGGGCCATAATTTCATAGTCCAGCACAGTGTAAACTCCGTTGATCCGTTTGGCTAAGGTGCCTACTACGTTTCGCGTGCCAATATCCAGCGCAAAGATGACTTCTGATTCCGCATCGTCATGGTAATATTTATTATCCGTCACCCTGATTCCTCCTATACCATAAGTTGAATGCCTGTCAAACAAACATCCGCTAATTGACAACTTTCACATTCTGGTTTTCTAGCCTTACAGACTCTTCTGCCGTGAAAAATAATGTTGTGATGGGTCTTTGTCCACATGGATTTAGGAACCAATTTCATAAGTGCAAATTCAGTTTTCTCTACGTCGGGTTCATGTACCAGTCCAATTCGGTTCGAAACTCTAAAAACATGGGTGTCTACTGCAATGGCAGGTATGCCGAAGGCATTACTTACCACCACATTGGCAGTTTTTCTGCCTACACCAGGCAAGGTCATGAGCGTTTCTATAGACTCAGGAACTTTTCCGTCAAAGTCATGAACCAATCTCAGTGCAGTCTCTTTTAAATTTTTAGCTTTTGATTTATATAGGCCACAAGGCTTGATAATTTCTTCAAGTCTCTCAAGAGGCATTGCGTCTAATAGGTATACATCCGCCGCTTCAGCAAAAAGTACTTTTGTGACCAAATTCACTCTAACGTCTGTACACTGGGCACTTAAAACCGTTGCGACCAGTAACTCATAAGGGGAGTTAAAGTCAAGTTCTGCCTTTGCGTCAGGGTACATTTGGTCTAGTCTTTCTATCACTTCTAATGCAGTGGCTTTTGTCAATTTACTCTTCATATTCCGCCTCCATAAAAGGGCTTTCAGGTGACTGATCCGTATTTTTTGGTCAGTTCAGTCCACCCTTTATTATACTAGACCTACCCCTCAAATACCATTCAAAAAATTTACATTTTTCTGAGGCTGAGACTGCCCTGAGCAACACCAATTTCAAGATGATCTTCTTCTTTAACTTCTCCTGATATAATGGCTTTCGCCAACATGGTCTCCACCGTTTTTTGCAAATAGCGCTTTAAAGGTCTGGCGCCATAACTCGGGTCATAGGCCTGACGGATGATAAAATCTTTAGCCTCTTTGGTCAGGGTGAGTTGGATTTGCTTTTCTTCCAGTCTCCCTTCCAATTCTTTCATGAGCAAATGGATAATCTCATGGAGTTGACTTTCATGAAGGGGTTTGTAAAGTACCACTTCGTCTAAGCGATTAAGAAACTCCGGTCGAAACTGTTGTTTAAGTAGTTCATCGATCATGCCTTCAACCTGCTCTGAAAGGTTGCCTTCTCTATCTATGCCTTCCAAAATCAGCCCCGACCCTAAATTAGAGGTGAGAATGATAATGGTATTTTTAAAGTTAACGGTTCGCCCTTGACCATCTGTAATGCGACCATCGTCTAAGACTTGAAGCAGGACATTGAATACTTCTGGGTGAGCTTTTTCAATTTCGTCGAAGAGAACCACGCTATACGGTTTTCGCCTGACCAACTCTGTCAGTTGACCCCCTTCTTCATAGCCTACGTACCCTGGAGGTGCTCCAATCAGTCTTGAAACTGTATGTTTTTCCATGTATTCGCTCATGTCAATTCTCAGCAGGTTGTCCTCAGTGTCGAATAAGGCTTCAGCCAGGGCTTTAGCCAGCTCTGTTTTCCCAACCCCTGTCGGTCCAAGGAATAAAAAAGAACCGATGGGTTTGCTAGGATCTTTAATGCCTGCACGGGATCTTAAAATAGCATCGCTCACTTTGGTCACTGCCTCGTCTTGCCCAATAACCCGCTCATGAAGCTGTTCTTCCAGTTGGAGCAGTTTAGAGCGCTCACTCTCCACCAATTTTGACAAAGGAATTCCAGTCCAGCGGGAGACAATCTTCGCTATCTCTTCTGGAGTAACCGTTTCTCTTAGAAGAGAGTCTTCTGTCTTTTGATCAATATTTTGCTGTAGTCTGGCTAAGTTTTTTTCTAATTCTGGAAGTTTGCCGTATTTTAACTCTGCGGCTTTATTGAGGTCATACTGACGCTCTGCGGCTTCAATAGCATTGTTGACCCGCTCAATCTCCTCTTTGATTTGATTGATTTCTTCCAGCCCCTGTTTCTCGTTTTCCCATTTTGCCTTGAGACCGCTGAGAACTTCTTTTTTCTCGGCAATCTGTCCCAGCAAAATATTACGGCGGCTTGCTGTCTGTTGGTCTTCTTCGTTGGACATGGCAGCGACTTCAATTTCCAGCGTCATAATTTCTCTTGAAATTTCGTCCAGTTCTGTCGGCATAGACAAAAGTTCTGTTTTGATTAAGGCGCAAGCTTCATCTACCAAGTCAATGGCTTTGTCTGGCATGAAGCGGTCATTAATATATCTATGAGAAAGTACAGCGGCTTGAATAATACTTTGGTCTGTAATTCTAACCCCGTGGAAGATTTCATAACGCTCTTTTAACCCTCTTAAAATAGTGACGGTGTCTTCAACGGTAGGTTCGTCCACCATAACGGGTTGGAATCTTCTCTCCAGTGCCGAGTCTTTTTCGATGTATTTTCTATACTCGTCTAGGGTGGTCGCACCGATACACCTGAGTTCTCCTCTGGCAAGAAGAGGTTTGAGCATATTGCCTGCATCCATTGCCCCTTCTGTCTTACCAGCACCTACTATCATATGCAGTTCATCTATGAAAAGAAGAATTTCTCCATCGCTTTCCTTAACTTCGTCTAAAACAGCCTTTAGACGTTCTTCAAACTCACCTCTATATTTGGCACCTGCCACAAGAGCTCCCATGTCTAAAGAGAAAAGTCTTTTATTTTTTAAATTGTCAGGCACGTCACCACGGACGATTCTGTGGGCTAAACCCTCTACAATGGCTGTTTTTCCTACACCAGGTTCTCCAATCAACACAGGGTTATTTTTAGTTTTGCGGGATAAAATGCGAATGGCATGACGGATTTCTTCATCTCTGCCGATGACGGGATCTAATTTTTTGTCTCGTGCCAGTTGCACCAAATCCTGTCCGTATTTTCCAAGGGCGTCGTAGGTCACTTCTGGGTTGTCCGTCTGAATGGTTTTGCCCCCTCTGACTTCTTTTAAAACCTCTCTAAAAGTTTTTTCAAGAATGTTCTGGCGGCTTAGAATTTCAAGCAGGGTTTTATTGCCGTGTTTCAGAATGCCTAGCATTAAATGTTCCACCCCAGAATAGGCGTCACCCATTTTGGAGGCTTCATTTTGAGCGGTTACAATAATTTGGTTGAAGTCTTGGCTGGGATACAACTGTGCCCCTGAAACTTTGGATTTTTTAGAAAGCTCATTGCTGATATCCAATCTGAGACTGGAAGGTTTGCCACCAATTCTTTCAATCAATTGGCAAATGAGCCCGTTTGAGTCTTCTAACAAAGCCATTAATAAATGTGTTTGATCAATGACGCCATGTCCTGAGTTTTGTGCTAACTCGTGAGCACCGTTGATCGCTTTAACTGCATTTTGAGTCCATTGGTTTGGATTCATTGTCATTCACCTCTCTTAAAGATATTTTTTGTATAGGGTTCTCATTTGTTGATCAATGTAAGCCCAATCTCCGTAGGCATTAAAATACATTTTGATGCCTTCATCTAAAAATTGAATGTAATTGGATAAATATTGAGCAATGGCTTCCGCTTCAACGTCTTTGGTCGTCCAGTCACACTCAATTTCCTTGATAAAACGTTTCTCGTCAAAGGCGTAACCCAGTGAAGCCACACGTCTGAAATTGATGCTGGCTTCTATTTGTTCTTCAAAATCGTTAAGGTACCCGAAGAACATGACCAATGATTGTAAGAATAATTCTGAAGTGGTTCGGCTGTATATTTTCAGCACTGCCATTGTGGGCTGGGATTTTCCCGACATTTCAATGACATATTTTAATTTAGGTTTGTATTTGTAGGCGACAGACGTTCGGAGTTGCAAGGTATTTCCATGAGTGGCACTGACCATTTCCATGGTTTCAAGATCCCCAAGGGTGGCAGACATCAAATCCATAACCCGATTCATTTTTAAATCTGGCGTCCACACCCCGAATGATTCGCATAACATATCATTGATGATTTGGGATCTGTTACTCCCTCTAACCAAAGCTTCTCGATCAATTTTTTCAACGACTTGTTCGCTGAGTACCAATGAATAGATTTGTTTGCTCAAGTCCTCACCTCCAATTTTAATGTAAATCTTATTTTATAATTCGTCAATCGTCTTATTAAAATGTTTGCCAAATTAGTTATCGGTCTACTGTCATACCCCTAGCTTAGCTGCGGATACTGTATATAATACGTGATAGGTATAAAAAAAATGAGGTTCCTTTTCGTGGATACCCCATCTTTTTTAGCTGACACATTATTTTAAGCGGTTCTCTAAGTACTGATCTAGTCCTCTTTTTCTCAAATGACACGCAGGACAATTGCCACAACCATCTCCAATGACGCCGTTGTAGCAAGTTAAGGTTTTTTCTCTCACATAGTCAAGGCGACCCAATTTGTCTGCCATTTCCCACGTTTCTGCCTTATTTAGCCACATGAGAGGGGTTTCAATAACAAATTCATAGTCCATAGACAAGTTCAAAGTCACATTCAGAGATTTGATAAACATATCTCTGCAATCAGGGTAACCAGAAAAATCGCTTTGAGAAACCCCTGTAATGATTTTAGAAATACCTCTCTGTTTTGCCATTACAGCAATGAAGGAGAGAAATAGTAAGTTGCGTCCGTCTACAAAAGTGTTGGGAAGACTGTCTTCCGCCTTTGTCTCGTCCACTACCATATCCGTTCGGGTAAGGGCATTAGGCGCCAATTGCCCCAGAAGGCTCATGTCTAAAATGTGATGTTCTACCCCTAATTCTTTGGCAATGGCTTTGGCACAATCCAGTTCTTGAACGTGTCTCTGCCCATAAGCCACGCTCACCGCAATGACTTCTTTATATTCTTTTACCGCTGCGAGTAGACAAGTAGTGCTGTCTTGACCGCCGCTGAAAAGTACCATACATGATGTGTTGTTAATCGTTTGTTGCATGATTATACCCCCTGAAGATTTGGATCCCAAATGTATTTGTGAAGTTGCAATTGTACCCTGACCTTTGATAATGCATGGTCTTTCACTGCGTCTACCAGTCTGCTGGCTTCTATTTTCCCATAAATGGGACTAAAAATTGGCGTGGCGTCATTTTCCCAAGTTTTCAAATGGGTTAGGGCACAATTCAAGTCCTCTTCTGTACCCATGACGTATTTCACCACATCCCCTTTTCGAAGCAGAGCGTAATGAGACTGAACCATTTTGTCCGTCATAAGAGAGCTTGGCAGTTTGTAGTCTACTGTAAAATGAAGGCGGGACTCATGACCAAAAGCGTTAATGAATGGCTCTAAATCAATAGCGCCAGAGGTTTCAATTTCCAGTTCCATTTCTGTTTCTTGAAGTATCCCTTTGATGAGCTCTGTAACGCCATCAGATGCTAAGGGTTCTCCTCCCGTTAATGTCACATGTTTTGCAGGGGAGGCTTTGAGTATCTGGATGATTTCTGCCACAGATGCTTCATCGCCTACATGATTGTTTTGCGCCCAAGCGGTGTCACAATAACTGCAACTTAACACACAACCTGAAAGACGAATAAACTGTGCCAAATAACCTACATAAAGGCCTTCGCCGTTAATACTGAGGAAAGATTCTGCTAAACGCATGAATTACCTCCTATAAGTGCCTACATTGGTAGGTGTCTCAAAGACGCGAACTTCATATAAGCCTTCCACTTTGGTTTCTAACTGTTCAAAAAACCATTTTGCCATGGCTTCTGCTGTCGGTCTTACGGGAATTTCTACAAAATTGAAGCCCTCTAGTCTCATGGCTTCTAAAAAACCTTCGCTTAATGTCCCTTTTTCATAAATCAGTTTATGGTCTAAGGGGTCAACTAAGGAGCTGAGAGCAGATTTTAAGTCGCCAAAATCCGCTACCATGCCTCGTTTTGGACCCTCTTCAATTAAGGTTTCTTTAGCTTGTGTCGCCTGAACGATCCATCTATGTCCATGAAGATTGGCGCAAGCCCCTTCATAGCCTTTTAAAAAATGAGCACTGTCAAAATGATTTTCCGCTTGTATGGTAAACATTTATTTCTCCCTCTTTTCCAAAACTACTCTGCCATAGTCACAGCACCCAATTGCACCGTTGTAGACAGGGTCATTGACCGCTTCCACCGTTTCATAAATCTCTTTTAAGAAATGATGGAGCGCCTGACTTTTTGCAACGCCCCCAGACAGGAAGAGTTTTTGGTCTTCAAAACCTGAAAGCATAGGTTGTAAACGCTTAAATAGGGAGCGATTCACCCCTGCGGCTAAGACTGAAACCTCATGACCCTCAGCCATTTTTCCTATCAATTCGGATTCACAAAAGACAGCGCAAGTGGATGATAGGGTCACTGGCTCTGTATAATGACTGGTCAACTCCCCAAGGCTTATGTCTAAAACTTCTGCCATCTGCTCTAAAAAGCGTCCGCAAGAAGCTGCACATTTGTCGTTCAAATTCATTTCTATCAATTGTCCTGACTTGATTCGCATGACTTTCACGTCTTGCCCGCCCACATCCAACAGGACAAAGTCTTTCTCAGCCGTTTGGTACTGAGCACCTATGGCATGAGCTTTAATTTCATTGATGGGGATAAAGCCGTTGAGATTGGTGTTATTTCTACCATACCCCGTTGAAATCATCAGCTCAGCAGATTCAATTCCCAAATCTTCCAGTGACAGCCCTAAGCCTTTTCCATCTTTTCCAGGTCTGCAAAATTGTCTATAAAACTGGGCGGTATGCCAAGCTTGCTTTTTTACAATTTCCCCAGCTTCCATATAAGCCAGTTTTACTTGCCTGCTACCTAAATCCAGTCCTACTATGCCCATTCGCCCTTGTCCTCCTTTAATAGATCAATAAACGCTTCTAGTCTCAATTTAGTTCTGCCGTCCAATTGTGTGGCTTGATCCCCTTCGATGGTTAAAATAGGGCAAGTCAATACATCTTTCAAAATCAAATCGTCTAAGGCGCGGTGACAAAAGGCTTGGGTATAGTGAATGATTCCGTCTAATTGTCTCTCTTCAATGGCCTTTTGAATATCTTCAAGTCTCATTTGAAGGCTGTAAGGATAGGTATACGCCGCATATTGATGGGCAATACTTTCAGCTTCAAGGCTATGGGGCATGGCAAATTGTCTTTGAACTTCGTTGAAAACCACCCTTGCCCCAAAGGACTCTGTAAAGTCGTAAAGGTCTGCCGTCATTGGGGGAACCCCTACATAACCTAGTCTAATGGTCTGTTTCATAGGCTCTCTTTGTTTAGCTTTTTCTAGAAAATCTGTTAAACGATTTTTAAAATCTTCCAAATTGCCGTCAAAATCACTGAAACTTACCAGCCATAAATGGTTTTCAAAACCGCTGACTTGATTGGTTTCATAAGTCAACCGATCCAGCTCTACGCCTAGTTTTCTCATAGGTTTTAAGGCTTCCCAAGTTTCTAAAACTTGATTCCAAGGGACTTCCAAGTCTTCTGCAAATTTTTTCAAGGCGGTTTCTAAATTTTCTACACTGTTTTCTTGTGGGTAACCAAAGGTTTGTACCTTAATGCCGCTGTGTTCCAAAATGGCGTTAAGTCCTTTTGTATTGGAACAATCGCCTTCTGTAACAGCGATGAATAAATCTGGCTGTTCTGCTAAACAAGCGCCGTGCAGACCTTTGATCCAGGCGCACAGACTTTTAGGAAAGCCCTTTCGCTCTGCTTGTTGAAGCCACTCAGGGGCATTGGGCGATAGAACAAATCGATTGTTGAGGTCGACGATTTGGCTGTCTGTGTTCAATAATATTTCTAATGGCAGGGTGGTGGATATTGCTATTTTTTTCATTTTTTCTCCTTACATTTCTGACACCCAAAAAACAAAAAAAGAGGGCTCTAAAAGCCCTCAATTAAGAACAGGGGGCATAAGCCCCCAAGATTGTATTTTGAATGCCCTAGTTTTATTTATAGACAGGATGGATCCCGAACTGTCTTATGAACTTGTCCGATTATTACTACCAATGAATTGTATCACAGGCTTATAACCCTTGCAAGTTCAAATTTAGAACTTATTTCAATAACTCGTCAAATTCATCTACTAACTTGCTGAATAATGCAAGGCATGCTTCGACTGGTTTGCCTGAAGCCATGTCTGCTCCTGCTGCTTTAAGAATGTCCACTGGGTACTTGTGATTCCCTGCTGACAAGAAGCTGAGGTAACGGTCTACTGCTGGTTGGCCTTCTTTGATCATCGCTTCAGAAAGTGCTACGGCTGCAGAGAAGCCAGTTGCATATTGGAACACGTAGAAATTGTAATAGAAGTGAGGAATTCTTGCCCATTCAATTGCGATGGTGTCATCCACTTCCATTTCTGGACCGTAGTACTTCTCATTGAGTTTTCTGTAGTGGGCTTTGAGAACGTCTGCTGTAATCGCACCGCCTGACTCCACCATTTGATGAATGTCACGCTCAAACTCAGCAAACATGGTTTGTCTGAAGACTGTTCCTCTGAACTGCTCCAAATAGTGATTGAGGAGCAATAATTTTTCTTCTTTACCTTTTACATTTTCAAGAAGATAATGGTTGAGCAATGCTTCATTTGTCGTAGAAGCTACTTCAGCTAAGAAAATAGAATAGTTGCCGTAAACATAAGGCTGATTTTGATGGGTTAAATGGCTGTGCATGGAGTGACCCATTTCATGAGTCAATGTGAACATATTGTCAATGTTGTCATGGTAGTTTAAAAGAATATACGGTTTTGAATCGTAAGTTCCCCAAGAATAAGCACCACTTCTCTTGCCAGTATTTTCATAAACATCTATCCAATTGGATTCGTAAGCTTCCTTAACAGTTTCAACATAAGCTTCACCTAGCGGTGCAAGGCTTTCAAGAACTAACTTTTGAGCTTCTTCATAAGAATAACGCATTTCAACCGATTGAATGATTGGCACGTAAATGTCGTACATTCTGAGGGTATCTAAGCCTAACATGCGTTTGCGGATCCCCATATATTTGTGCATTGCAGGTAAGTTCTTATTCACAGCTTCAATCAATTGATCGTATACCGAAACGGGAACATTGTTTTCAAAGAGTGCCGCATGTCTTGCTGTTTCAAAGTTTTTTGCTCTTGCAAAGAAGCTGTTTTTCTTAACTTCAGATTGTAATAACGTTGCCATGGTGTTGATATGGTTGTCGTATACACTGTAAAAAGCTTCATAAGCATTTTTTCTAACTTCTCTGTCTTTGCTTTCCATGGTCGGAATAAAGTTACCATGAGTCAATTGGAATTCTTCACCCTTTTCATTTTTAATGACAGGGAATTTTAAATCTGCAGCGTTGAGCATTTCGAAAGTATTGTAAGGTGTCCCAGCTAAGTCCCCTGCCATTGCAAGGATCTGTTCTTCACTGCCGCTGAGGGTATGTGGTTTTCTTCTAAGAATGTCGTCTAACATTTGACCAAAACCTGCTAACCCTTGATGTTTCGCCATAAAGTCAGTCACATTTTTTTCGTCAGAGGCTAAAATTTCAGGTATAATGAATGAGAACGCTTCTTGGATCTTAACGCCAAGAGATTCTGCTCTTGAGTGCATACCTTGATTGTCTGAGATTCGAGTATCTTCATCCAATTTCATTTTAGAATAAGTTGAAACGTTTTCTAAAATACGGGCAATTTCTAATTGAAGTGTCAAAGCCTCAAAAAGGTTTTCTGGTGATTGCATCAATTGACCTTTAAAAACCAATAATTTTTCAATTAAAGTGTCTATTTTTACAAATTCATTTTCAAGAAGTTCCTTCGTTGGGAACATCACATTGATATCCCATTGATCTTTTGCATTTGCTGCATTGCGTTCTGCCACATTAGCCATATTAAGCCTCCTGATTTATTGAGCGCACAGTATGCGATATACTGACAACGCATAAAATTTTACAACATAAAAATATTTTGTATGTAATTTTATATTATCAGGTTCTTTAGAGATAATAAAGTAGCAAATAAATATTTTTTTGTGACTTTTAAGGAGTGATTCAAATGAAATTCAAACAATTGGCCATACTAGGTCTTGCAGTTATTATGACTGTCAGCTTTACAGCATGTACCCAGCAAACAGATAAACCACCAGTTCAAACAGTGGTCTTAAAAGATACACACGGCAGTCTTTCAGAACAAGTCAAATCCTTAACCCATTCTAAAGCGGATGTAGAAACCATTGCTAAACTCATAAGAGAAGGCATTGAAAAGACTTCTCCAGAAGATGCAGACAGCGCCGTTCTTCTTTATGTCAAATATGCAGACAGCAAAAGTTCCGAACTGGCTGGTGAAATGCTTTACGCCAGTACCGAAATGTCTGACCGCTTCTATAAGATTTATGGTGAACACTTCCAAAATAAGTGGAACGAAGCTTTAATTCCTACGGTGAATGACCAAGAAATCAGAGAAAAGTTCATGCGGCTTCAAAATAGCTACATGAAAATCGATGCCTACGGTGACTATATGGGGCCAGTAGTGGATTACAAGAAAATCTCTGAACTTCCAAATCTGTCAGCACAAGTTAGGGAATTTTACCAAAACGTTTCTGGGCTTTACACCACTGGCCGGATGGCTAATGAACTTCAAGGTTTAGACTATAGCGCTACCGCTCAATATGCAGCCTATATGGAAGATGCCTATAAAAAAGCTGAAGATTTAACCCTTTATGAATCAGCTCAGGCCATGCTTTCATTTGCACTGAACCTATATTTCACAGGTACAGACGGCAGCTCTCCTTTTGACTTTGAAAAGAATACCTTGGTAGACGGTTTTGTGAATGCCACAAAAGAAAGCAATTCCAAATATGCTGACTATCACATTGGAAAGTTGGGCAAAGCCTTCTTGAAGCTCTCCGATGATAACGACGGTCAATTAACTTCTGATTTTGCAGATTTGGTCATCAACTATAAAAAATTTGGTTTTGACTCAGAAAAATCTGTTAAGTCGAACACCGTTTCCAGAGGACAAGACTACTTTGAAATCACGCCGATCTTCACTGGATTTGACCCTACAGCAGAAGAAAAAATCGCCAACGAAATTGCCACAGCCGTTGGTCAAATTAAAGACAGTGTCAAATGGGAAAAGACTGAAAACACCAATTATCACCTCAGTTACATTGTAGACTTTGCCAACGAACATTACTTCAGTCTCCAACTCAGCGGTGTGTCTTACAATCAAGAGAACAGTACCAATCTCTACGACAATATCAGCATGATTTTCGACTCAAAAACAGGTGAACGGATTAGCCTAAAAGAAATTTTCAAGGACGATTATGAGGCTTATATCAAGCAGATTAAAACTTTGGTATTGAAAGATATTACAGAAACCCAAAAATTAAATTTTAAAACCACTAAAGGCATTGTCATTGATGACAGCAATCTCCTTTTAGACGCCAATTACTTGATGGTGACACTCAAAAAAGGAACTTACAGCGATGAACAGCAATACGACATTGTCAGTTATGTCAAATACAGCGATCTGCTAGACACCTTTGATATGGAAAATTATTTAAGAGGCGTCCAGCAGTAACCTACCCTTTCACACAACAAAAATAGCAATCTCAAACACCCTTATCTTTTGGGTTTTGAGATTGCTATTTCTTTTTTACGCTACTCAGCAGATTCTTTGTCACAATGACCGACCACGCTGTAAATTAAGGAGGACTTGCCTTCCACATCGACCATAGTTCTTTGAGGGTAAAGGCTGCCTTTTTGGTCGTAGAAATCATTTAAAAAATACACCAAGGCATTTTTGGGGATTTGGCGTTTGACAGGGACGTCGTAAAAATTATGATAGAAGCAATAGGTACTTTTCTCATGCATAATACTATAGCCCAAGCCGTCTAAGTTTTGGAATTTTAAACTCTTTCGAATTTCATCTGCCGTTTGATTGAAAACACCTGTTCGTTGTCTAAAATCAATCAGAGACTCAATGTACTTGTAAAACTGGTAATACTCTTCTTTAAGCTTCCAGTCCACTTGATTGATATGATCTGGCGATTTAAAAGAGTTATGGTCGTGGTACTTGGTTCGATAAAACTCTGTGCCTTCATGAATGAAAGGCGTCCCAAATGACATTAACATCAGGGTAAAAGCCAAGCGGTTCATTTTGAGTCGATAATCTTCGCTGCTGCCTTCTGAAACTTTTTCTATTTTATCTCTTAAAATCAAGTTGTCGTGGGCGCAGATATAATTGACGACTTCAATGGGCTCGTCTGCATAACCTGTCAAACTCTTGTTGTATGCAATTTCGCCTGCAATGCCTCTCTTAATGGCGTTCATGGCTGTACCGTTTCCAGAAATCAGACCCTTGCCATAACCGTCATTGTCTCCTTTGACTGCATCTCTAAAATCGTCGTTGAACACCGCAATGTATTTGCCCCTTTGAGAGCCCTTCATAAACATTTTCTTCGTCTGAAGTCCGGAGTGTCCCCCCACCCACGGCTCACCGTAAATTAAGAAGGTGGGATTGGTTTTTCTCAATTCCTTACAAACCATATCAATGGTTTCGTGGTCGTAAAGACCCATCAAGTCAAAGCGGAAGCCATCTACACGGTACTCATCCATCCAATATTTTAGGGAGTCTAACAAAAATTTTTGCATCATGGGTTTGCTGCAGTTCATTTCATTGCCACACCCAGACCCATCTGTAAATTGACCACCTCTGGTTCTGTAAAAATAGTAAGGCGCCAATCTGTTAAAATTAGAAGTTTCTGTATAAAACGTGTGGTTATACACCACGTCTAAAACCACGCGAAGTCCCTTTTCATGCATTTTGTGAACCATTTGCTTGAACTCTAGGATTCTTTGAATCCCATCTGGTTCAGTAGCATAGGAACCTTCTGGCACATTGTACTGTACAGGGTCGTAACCCCAATTGTATTCCACTGGATTGAGTTCATCCACTGTGACAAAATCCGAAACAGGCATGATGTGGACATGGGTGATTCCCAGTTCTTCCAAATGATCTAATCCAGTTTTAAAGCCTTTATAGGTGGTGCCTGTCTCAGTCATTCCTAAATACTTTCCAGGGTTTTTCACTCCAGAATTGCTGCTGACTGTGAAGTCTCTAATGTGGAGTTCATAAATGATGGATTTGAGTGGATGAATGAGTGGTAATTCTAGAAAATCTCGAAATCCTTCAGGATCAGTTTTGGAAAGATCAACAACCATCGCCTTACGGGCATTGGGTGCACTTGCCTTTGCATAAGGATCCAAAACTTCTAATGTAGGGCTTCCCTCTTCCATAACCACTAGGAAGTTATAATATTTACCTTCCTGATCCCCTTCCAAATCCAGGAACCATGTGCCATCCCCTACAGGAGTCATATCAAATTCTTGGCGGTAATAATCATTCCATTCTTCATAGATAGCCAACTTTATAGCAAAGGAACTGGGGCTCCACACGCGAAAGGTCGTGTGCTCCTTCTGATAAACAGCGCCATAGTCCTTATGAGATAAGGCTTTCGAGCTTGCTATTATTTTATTCATGACAATCACCTACCTCACACTCTTTACATGCCAGATATCTTTTGCATATTGACTGATGGTGTTGTCACTAGAAAACACCCCTGACTTGGCAATATTAATTAAGGACTTCTCAGCCCACAAATACTTATCTTTGTAGGTGTCGCCCAATCGCTGGTGTGCCCCTGCATAAGAGTCAAAATCTTTTAAAACAAAATACTCGTCCCCATGTCGAATCAAGGAGTCTTGGATAATGGAAAATTCTCCGTCCATTACATTCAAATGCCCATTATTGAGTTGATTGACCACTAATTGAATTCTCGGATCCTTCTGATAAAACTCATAGGCATTGTAATTCCGATTGGCATAGAAATTGTAAACTTCCTGCTCTTTAAGACCGAAAATGAAAATGTTGTCCTCTCCTACTTGCTCTAAAATTTCAACATTTGCCCCGTCTAAAGTGGCGATGGTCACAGCGCCATTCATCATAAACTTCATGTTCCCAGTTCCGGAAGCTTCCTTGGTGGTGGTGGAAATCTGTTCACTGACATCCGCCGCAGGCATCAATAGCTCTGCTAATGAAACCCCATAGTTTTCCATAAACACAACTTTGAGTTTATCATTGACACGTTTGTCATTATTGACAACATCTGCAACAGAGTTAATCAACTTAATCATCTGCTTGGCAATGTAATACCCTGGTGCTGCCTTTGCTCCAAAGATAAAGGTTCGCGGTGCCACATCCAAGTCAGGATTTTCTCTTAAGGCATTATAGAGATGCATAATATGGAGAATATTCAAAGTCTGGCGTTTGTATTCATGAAGCCGTTTGACCTGAATGTCAAAAATGGATTTTGGATTGACGATAATCCCATTTCTTTGAAGAATGACCTTGGCAAGCCGTTCCTTATTGGCAAGTTTAACCGCCATGACCTGATCTAAGAAAGCCTTGTCTCCTTTATAGATCAAGAGTTTTTCAAGTTCTGTCGGTTTCTTGATCCAACCATCCCCTATCGTGTCTGTGATGAGACCCGTCAGTTGAGGATTGCTGTACATGAGCCATCTTCTATGAGTAATGCCGTTGGTCTTGTTGTTGAACTTCTGTGGGAAGAAATCGTAAAGATCTTTCATTTCTCTATTTTTGAGAATATCGCTGTGAAGTTTTGCAACACCGTTGACGCTGTGACTTCCGACCACACAAAGGTTAGCCATATGAACCATCCCATTGGAGATGATGGCCATTTCAGCTATTTTTTGCAAATTGCCCTCATATTTTTTAACCCATAAATCATGACAAAAACGCTCGTTGATTTCGTTGACAATCATGAAAATTCTAGGCAATAGACTGTTGAACATGTCTACCGGCCACTTTTCCATCGCTTCGTGCAGAATGGTATGGTTGGTATAACTGACCACGTTGTTTGTAATTTTCCAAGCATCGTCCCAAGTGAGCTCTTCAATGTCCATGAGTATTCTCATGAGTTCAGGTATGGCAAGAGCTGGGTGGGTATCATTAATATGAACAGACACATATTTGTCTAGGTCATAAATACTTCTGCCCCTCTTTTTATGAGAGCGGATAATCCCTTGAATCCCTGCCGAAACGAAGAAATATTCCTGTTTGAGTCTGAGCAGCTTGCCTTCGTCGTAGGAGTCATTAGGGTACAAAACTTGAGATATGGCTTCTACGTTGTGCTTTTGCTCAAAAGCCCGGGAATAATCCCCTCTGTTAAAGTTCATAAAGTCAAATTCACGGTTCATGGTTTCTGCACTGTAGAGTCTCAGTGTATTGACTATCCCATTTCGATACCCCGGAACTGGTGTGTCGTAGGGTACGGCTAAAACAGATTCGCAGTCTTCTAAAATAAAGACGAGGCGCCCATTGACTGTATCTTGTCTTACATAACCACCAAATTTCACCTCTACAGCTTTGTCGGGTTTCTTGACCTCCCAAACATTACGGTTTTCGAGCCATCTGTCAGGGTACTCAACTTGGTAGCCGTTGACAATTCGTTGCTCAAACAAGCCGTAATTGTATCTAATGCCAACGCCATGACCTGGTAGTGCCAGACATGACAGCGAGTCCATAAAGCAAGCTGCTAATCTTCCTAAGCCACCATTGCCAAGACCTTGGTCCTTTTCAATATTTTCGATGTCGTCTAAATCAAAGCTCAATTCCTTGAAGACATCTTCAACAATTTCTCTAATCCCTAAGGCATTGAGATTGCTCATTAAAAGGCGACCTGTCAAAAATTCCATGGAAAAATAGAAGACCTGTTTGCAATCTCGATTGGTGTATTCTTTAATGCTGTTGACCCAGTCGTCGGTCAAATATTCTTTGGTCAAACTTCCAAGTGCATGATACCGATCCCAAGTCGAAGTATCTTCAATTGCCTTGGCACTTTCGGATTTCAATCTTTTTAAGTAGTCGCTTAAAAACTGTTTCCTCGTTAAATCCATATGATCACCTGCCTATAATAGGGACTGGTAAAGTTCGATGTATTCTTGTGCATGTTTATGCCAACTATTGTCAGCTGTCATGGCTTGATAAATAATCTTATTCCAAATCTCTTTTTGTTTGTAGAATTCAATAGCTTCCTTCACTTTAAAGAGCATTTCATGAGCATTGTAATTGCTAAAGGTGAACCCATTGCCTTCTCCCGTGAACTCATTGTAAGGAATGACTGTGTCTCTCAGTCCACCCGTCTCTCTGACAACAGGAATTGAGCCATATCTTAAAGCAACCATCTGCCCAATCCCGCAAGGTTCAATTTTTGAAGGCATGAGGAAGATGTCAGAAGCGCCATAAATCTTTTGCGCCAAACTTTGATTGAATTCCACTACAACCCGCATTCGGTCTGGGTATCTTTGGGCATAGTATTTAAACATATTTTCGTAATGGGTGTCTCCTTTTCCGAGAACTACCATTTGAATATCTTGGTCAAAAAACTCTTGAATAACGTGTTCCATCAAGTCTAAACCCTTCATGTCTACCAGTCTGGAAACAATAGCTATCAGCGGAATATCTTTATTTACTTTTAGACCCAATAACTCTTGGAGTTTTAATTTGTTTTCCAGTTTTAACTCAATGGTTTGAGCAGAATAATTTTTAAACAAGCCTGTGTCTGTGCTAGGATCATAGAAATCAGTGTCGATGCCGTTGGTGATGCCGCAGAGTTTGTGGCTGATTTGACTGAGTTCCCACTCCAAATTTTCGCCATAGAAACTGTCCAAAATCTCACCCGCATAGGTTTTACTCACAGTTGTCACCTTGTCTGCGTAATTGATTCCCGCCTTCATAAAATTAATGCGGTCTTTATAAGCTGCGGAGCCATCGTTGTAACAATCCATATTCATGCCAAAAAGATCATCCAACACTTCTGGGTGGAATATCCCCTGATACTTGAGGTTATGAATCGTAAAGACAGTTTTAATGTCTTTGAGCTTTTCATCTTCATTAAATTTTCTTTTAATCAGCATAGGGATCATGCCCGTGTGCCAGTCGTTCATATGAATAATATCAGGTTCAAACTCGATGTAGCGAATGGCTTCTAACACCGCTTGGCTAAAGTAGGCGAATCTTTCATAGTCGTCCTCATAGCCGTACAAGTTGCCCCGTTTGAAATACTGCTCATTGTCTATAAAATAATAGTGAACGCCGTCGTGAATGAGTTCGCTGATTCCCATGTAAACTTGACGCCATCCTAGTTTGAAATGGGTCTCATAAAGCTGTTTCTCTTTGGATGCCAACTCCATAGGCAAATGGAAATCTTTTGGAATCATCACACGGGTTTCCACTTTTTCTTTTCTAAGGGCTTTAGGCAGGGCAAAAGCAACGTCCCCAAGTCCTCCTGTTTTGCTAAAAGGCACCGCCTCAGCGGCCACAAACAATACGTTCATTTTCATTCATCCTCTCTTACTTACTGGCTATAAGATCATATTCTTTTTAATGACAAATGGATTCTGACGATCGCCAAATAGCATCTTGTTAGAATTGATAACGACGTTTTTGTCTAAAATCACATAACTGAGGTTGGTAGTTTCGTTGATGGTTACATTGGGAAAGACAATAGAGTTTCGAATAATTGCCCCTTTTTTAATATGTACATCACGGCAAATGATGGAGTTCTCCACCGTTCCTTCAACGATACAGCCATTAGCGATCATAGAGTTGGAGACGAAACTGTCTTCAGAATAATACGTTGCCGCCGCGTCCATGACTTTCGTAAAAATTTTTCCGTTGGCATTGAAGAGTTCATACCATTTACTTTCGTTGAGCATTTCCATATTTGTAAGGAAGTAATTGGAAGTGCTGTTGATACAGCTCAAGTAACCTCCGAAGCTCCACCCTCTCACGTCATAGCTTCCTATGCGGTTCATGACAGCTTCTTTTAAAAATCTGGAGTCTCCTTTTTGAATGGCTTCTTCAATGATTTTAATGAGTAATTCTCTCTTAAGAACGTACATTTCCATTGAAATATTGTAGTATTTTTCTTTGCCTAAGTTTTTTCCAATGCCAACAATACGGTCATTGCTATCAATTTCCATAGTGTCGCAGCCCATAAAGCGACCCACTGAGTTTTCCATTTTTTTGTAGGCGATGGTCACGTCTGCACCGGATTTTTTATGCTGGTTGACCATTTTCTTGTAATCCACATTGCAAATCATATAACTGCGAGACAAAATGACATACATCTGTGTAGAATTTTTTAAGTAATCCACATGATTTTTAAAATACTCTAAATCCCCTGCCCGCCGATTATTGTCGTCTGGGTTTTGGTCGGGATAAAAGACGAACAGTCCATCCCGCTTTCTATCCAGCCCCCAACTCTTTCCACTGCCTAGGTGCATCATAAGAGAGTGCCCTTTAGCATGGTTGAATATTGCCACATTGGTAATGCCTGCGTTGACCATATTGGAAAGGGTAAAGTCAATGACTCTGTATCTGCCCAATATATGAATGGAAGCTAAGGATCTTGTAAGGGTTAAATCTTTAATATTTTCTTCTGTTTCGCTTAAATTGATCAGTCCCATGACATCATTCATGACTGTCACCTCCATGTTCTCCTGCATAAACAGCAATCAAATCTTTAGTGCCAATAATTTGAGTGCCTTTAGGGACTCTTACCCCACTGATGACGATGGCATATTCTATCAGACAATCATCTTCTATAATAGCGTCCGGCATAATGACCGAGCGTCTTATTTTTGAGTTTTCACCTACATAGACATCTGTACTGATAACACAGTATTTAATATTGCCCTTAATGAGACAGCCCTCATTGATTAGAGAAAGTTCCACGCTGGCTGTTGGTGTAATATAGTGAGGCGGGCTGATGGTATTTACGCTATAATTCCGCCAGTTCTTGTCATGCATTTTGATGGTATATTCCAAGTTAATCAAATCCATATTGGCTTCCCATAGGCTTTCTACAGTTCCCACATCTTTCCAATATCCATTGAAACGATAAGCGTAGACCCTTGAATCATCCATTACCATTTTTGGAATAATGTCTTTTCCAAAATCATGACTGGTCTCTTCGTTGGCATTTTCTTGAATCAATCGCTCTCTCAGAACAGGCCAGTTGAAGATATAAATACCCATAGAGGCTAAATTTGTGGTGGGATGTTCTGGCTTTTCCTCAAAGTCAAAAATATTATCCTCACTGTCGGCAGAAAGGAGACCAAAGCGAGAAGCCTCTTCAATCGGTACCTCTATAACCGCAATCGATAGATCCGCATTTTTCTCTTTATGGAAACTCAGCATTTTGGAGTAATCCATTTTGTAAATATGATCGCCAGAAAGAATCAATACATATTCTGGATCATAAGACTCAATGTAATTCATATTTTCATAGATGGCATTGGCTGTACCCTGATAGAATTTGCTTCCCTTTTTATCAAAATAAGGTTGCAGAATTTTGACCCCACCCTCATTTTTATCAAGGTCCCAAGAGCTGCCTATTCCAATGTGAGTATTCAGTTCTAGAGGCTGGTATTGAGTGAGAATCCCTACTGCCGAAATATTGGAGTTTGAACAGTTGCTCAGGGTGTAGTCGATAATCCTATATTTCCCCCCGAAAGGCACTGCGGGTTTTGCAATACAATCCGTAATTTCTCTGAGACGCGAACCTTGTCCTCCTGCTAAAATCATGGCTACCATTTCTTGTTTTTTATTAGCCAAGCTCATCACCCTTTCTATTTTTACTGAGTATGACAATGGAAAGTGCTGGAAGTTTTATTGCAACGCTGTACTTTCGCTGTTGCCACATCTTCTTAACTGGAATTAAAGCCGTTTTCTGTCCCACACCTGCCCCACCATATTGGGCGTCGTCAGAATTGAACCTTTCATATAGCGTCGTCTGATCTTTAACGCCAATTTGATAATGCTCGTAGGTGACTGGACTGAAATTTAGGGCAATAATCAGGTCGTCTGCTCTTTTTCTGCCTTTGCGTTCAAAGAGTAAAACGCTCTGATCTGCGTTTTCACAATCAATCCACTGGAATCCCTTGAAAGAGTCGTCAATTTCATATAAAGCAGGGTTCTCCAGATAGAGATGGTTGATGTCTTTAGAGAACTGTACAAATTTGTCATGCATTTCGTATTCGGTCAAAAACCAGTCCAGTTCACGTTTGTAATTCCATTCAATAAAATGGCCTAACTCCGTGCCCATAAAGCTGAGTTTTTTCCCTGGGTGAGTCATATAGTAACCTAGCAAGAGCCTGAGGTTAGCGAACTTTTGCCAATAATCTCCCGGCATTCTGCCAATCAAAGACTTCTTGCCGTGAACCACTTCATCGTGTGAGAAGGGTAAAATAAAGTTTTCAGAGAAAGCATACATCATGGAGAAGGTTAGCAAGTGATGAGCATTTCTGCGCTCCCCATAATCCATAGAAAAATATTTTAAGGTGTCGTTCATCCACCCCATATTCCATTTGTAATTAAATCCTAAACCACCCTCATAGACGGGGTGTGTCACCTTTGGCCATGCAGAAGATTCTTCTGCCACCATGAGGACATTTGGAAATTCACTAAAGACCACTTCACTCATTTTGTGTAAAAATTCCACTGCATAGGGATTGCTCTTATACCCTGTAGCGCCGTTAGAGCCTGCTTTGCCGTAGTCGGAGTAGATCATAAACGCCACCGCGTCTACCCGAAGACCGTCTGCGTGGTATTGGTCCATCCAAAACATGGCGTTGGAGATTAGGAAACTCCATACTTCTTTTCTGGAAAAATCAAAATTATTGGTCCCCCATTGATGATTCATCGCCACATTTGGATAAGCAGATTCATAGCAATAATTGCCATCAAAATAGCTGAGACCTTGGGCATCTCTGCAAAAATGACAAGGCACCCAGTCTAAAATAACCCCGATTTCTCCAAGGTGACACTCGTCAATCAGAGTCTTAAACTGCTGAGGCGTTCCATATCTGCTCGTTGCTGCGTAGAAGCCAGTGGTCTGGTAACCCCAAGATCCATCAAAGGGATGTTCCATCACCGGCATAAATTCCACATGGGTATACCCATTTTCTTTTAAGTAAGGAATTAACAATTTTCCTAACTCGTCATATTCATGAAATGAGCCATCTGGCTTTAGCATCCATGAACCCAAATGCATTTCGTAAATATGAATTGGCTTTCGATAAGGTTTGTTCTTTTTTCTATTTTTCATCCATTCCTTATCCTGCCATTTGTAGCCATTATAAGAACTAATTTTTGAAGCTGTTCCCGGTCTAAGCTCTGCGCTAAACGCGTATGGGTCTGCCTTGAACAAATGCTTTCCCTTTTGAGGAACAATCTCATACTTATAGAGATCCCCTTCTTTGGCCTCGTTGACAATCAAATTATAGATGCCATTTTCTCCGATCTTAACCATTTCATAGCCAAGACCATTCCACTGATTGAAATCCCCTACAATTCGGACTGTCTTCGCATTAGGTGCCCATACTGAAAATGAACAACTGCCATCTTCTTGAAAATGGGCTCCAAAAAACTCGTAACTTTTATAAGATTCCCCTTTATGAAACAGGTATTTTTCCATTTCATAATCTTTCAATTGCTTATGTGCCAAGATTGAGTCCTCCCTTCCTGAAAAATTTCTATCTTTTCAATGCTCATTCCTTGGGATTCATACCCTTTGAGACACTAAACAAACATCAAAAAATAGTAAAACGGTCAAAATTGACCGCCTTTTTTTACCAATATTTCTATTTGTATATAGCTTCGCTTAAATCCTTTCCCGGAGGGACAATGGGAAAAACTTGATCGTTATGATTGAGAGCAACAATCGTCAAAGTGCTTTTACTGTTTTCCTTTGCCGAGGTTAACGCTTCTCTGAGTGAAAGACTATCCGCCGCCTGATAAGCAGTGAAGCCGAAAGCCTGTGCCAAAAAGTCAAAATTCAGCCCCCCTTTGATAGCGGTTTCGGAATAGACGTGGTCTTGAAATAAGGCTTGCCATTGTCTGACCATGCCTAAGGCTCTGTTGTCAAAGAGAATTATATCCACTTTCAATTGGTAGTCCATCAGGGTAGAAAGCTCTGCCATATTCATTCTAAAACTGCCATCTCCCGTGATGAGAACCACTCGCTTGTCAGGTCTCCCAATTTTAGCCCCAATAGCTGCGCCAAGGCCAAATCCCATGGTACCCAGTCCCCCTGAGCTGATCCAGTCTCTGCTGGTATGAATTCTCAACTTTTGAGCCGACCACATTTGATGCTGTCCTACATCGGTGCAGTAAATGGTATTGCCATCGTCTGCACGGTTAATTTCACGGAAAATCCAGTCGACTTGTTCAGACTGGGGGTACTCTTGTTCTAGCTGTTTCAGGTCGGACAACCACTGACGGCGCTTAGACTGTCGAGTGTTTTCACAAGTTTCTTCTATTAAAGGCAATAAGTTGGACAGCAAAGTTTTAATGTCCCCTTCTACCGTCATATCGACTTTTAAATTTTTCTCGTGTTCTGTAGGATCTAAATCTAGGTGAACCATTTTGCCTTGAATGCAAAATGCTTTAGGATTTCCCACCACACGATCACTGAACCTTACCCCAATGGCGAGGAGCAAGTCGCATTTTTGGATGGCTTCGTTCGCCCCTCGGCTGCCGTGCATGCCTGCCATTCCAAGGGAGAGCCTATGGTCTCTGTCTAAATTCCCAATCCCCATAAAGGAGTGGATGACAGGGCAGTTCATATGCTCTGCCAATTGGAGCAGTTCGGCTTCTCCCCCACTGGACTTGACGCCGCCTCCACAGTAAATTAAGGGACTTTCCGCGGTGTTAATCCACTGGGCAAGATTTTTAAAGTCAACTTCTGGCACAAGATCCTTGCTTAATGCTTCAACTAGATTGGATTTTCCAGCCTCTTTTTTCTCCAAAACTGCCAATAATATATCCTTTGGGATGTCAATCAAGACGGGGCCCGGTCTGCCATCTTTCGCAATTTGAAAAGCTCTTTCCAACAAAGTTTCCAATTCATCAATAGATCTTACTAAAAAATTAGATTTTGTAATGGCTAGGGTCATACTGGTAATGTCCACCTCTTGAAAGGCATCTTTACCAATGAGTGCGCTGGAAACCTGACCGCAGATGATGACCATAGGGATAGAATCCATAAAGGCCGTTGCAATGCCCGTTACCGTATTGGTGGCACCGGGTCCCGACGTCACCAGACATACTCCTACTTTTCCAGTGGCTCTGGCATAACCGTCTGCAGCGTGAACCGCATGTTGTTCATGAGAAGCTCTGTAATGCTGAATTTGATTTTCGTACCTGACCCATTCGTGATAGAGAGGGATGACTGCGCCGCCCGGATAGCCAAAGACTGTTGTCACTCCCATTTCGATTAGTTTTTCTATCACAATACTTGCGCCGTTTATATCTTGTCCTTTGGACATGACAACTTCCCTCCTTTATCCGTTTATCTGTTTATACATTTATCCGTTGGTAATTGCGCCGACACTGGCGCATTTAACTTGCTCTTCGTATTTTTTCAGAACACCTTTAAGGACTTTTTGGGGGATGTTTAACCTCCCACGACGTTCTGCCAGAGTGGCTTCATCTACCTTCAGTTCCAAAGTGCCTTCATAAAGGTCATAGGAAATAGTATCTCCCTCTTCTACGAGTCCAATGAGTCCCCCAGAAGCGGCTTCAGGAGCAACATGACCTATGGCTGGCCCACGGCTTCCGCCAGAGAAGCGACCATCTGTAATCAGCGCCACAGAAGCGTCCAGACCCATTCCAGCCAATGCCGCCGTTGGCCCAAGCATTTCTCTCATGCCAGGTCCTCCCTTTGGCCCTTCGTATCGGATGACCACCACATCGCCTGATTGGATGTTGCCAGACAATATTGCACTGGAAGCCAACTCTTCACTGTCGAATACTTTGGCTGTCCCAGAAAATTTCCGCATGGCCTCACAGACAGCGGATCGCTTGACCACTGCACCGCTAGGTGCTAAATTGCCTTTCAATATTTTAAGTCCCCCTGCAAAATCCCAAGGATTCTCTAAAGGTCGGATTAAATTTGAATGAGGACTAGGTGCTCTAAATCGTTCTTTTAAGTTGACCCCTTCGACCGTTAGAGTGGTTCCATCTAGCAGGTTCCCTTCATCTAAAATACCCATGAGTGCACTGAGCCCCCCAGCTTCATGGAGGGTTACCATATGAGCCTCTCCTGCCGGGCTGATCCTTACCAGATTTGGAGTTTTGGCACTAATCTGATCCATCATCTCAAGGGTAAGGGGTATGCCTGCTTCCTTTGCTATAGCCAGTAGGTGAAGAACCGTATTGCTCGATCCCCCCATGGCCATATCTAAGGTCACTGCATTTTGAAAAGCTTCCTTTGTCATGATTTGTTTTGCTGTGACGCCTCTTCTTATTAAGTCCATCACTGCCTTACCCGATTTTTTAGCCAATCGGGTTCTTTCAGAGTAAACCGCTGGAAGGGTTGCAGAATCTGGGAGTGCCATCCCTAAAGCTTCCGCCATGCAACTCATGGAATTTGCTGTAAACATACCTGCACATGAACCACAAGTAGGACAGGCTTGATTTTCAAGGGCTATCAGTTCTCCTTCATCCATAGTCCCCGCCGCGACCTTGCCAACCCCTTCGAAAACCGTGGTTAAGTCTACAGCTTTTCCTTTAAATTTTCCAGGGAGCATGGGGCCACTGCCTATAATTACTGTGGGCAAATCCAACCTTGCCGCCGCCATGAGGGCTGCAGGGACTGTTTTGTCACAGCCCGGGACAATAACGAGACCATCCAGCTGATGAGCCATTGCCATAATTTCAATACTGTCGGCAATCACTTCTCTGCTGACCAAGGAATATTTCATGCCAACGTGTCCCATGGCCATGCCGTCACAGACTGCGATAGCCGGAAACTCAAGAGGTGTACCCCCCGCCATGCGGATGCCTTGCTTAACTGCATCGGTTAAAGTGCCCAGTCCAATATGCCCCGGGACGATCTCATTAAAAAAGTTCACCACCCCCACTAAGGGCTGTTCCAACTCTTCTTCCAAAAATCCTGATGCCTTTAACAAGGATCTGTGGGGTGCTCTTTCGTAGCCTTCTGTCATTTGTCTGCTTTTCATGGGGTCACTGCTCCTCATGGGGTCACTTCCTTTCCAATTCATCTGCGCCTTCTATTTCATCCACGCTTTTATATTTCATCCACGCCTTTTTATTTCATCCACGCCA
Organism: uncultured Peptostreptococcaceae bacterium; assembly: GCA_964404895.1. Lineage (GTDB taxonomy): Bacteria > Bacillota > Clostridia > Peptostreptococcales > Acidaminobacteraceae > JBGSUZ01. The sequence goes on from CAYOLV010000004.1 coordinate 166,827, forward strand.
TCATTTTTCTTAAGTTCTTACCTGTTTCAACGATTGGGTGTTCCATTTCTGAAACTCTTTTAGCATTGAACCCGGCTCTGCCTGTGGCATTTTCTTCGATCCAATTTCTTGCAAAAGTCCCATCTTGAATCTCTTTGAGAACAGCTTTCATTTCAGCTCTTACATTCTCATTGATAATTCGTTTGCCCACTTGATAATCCCCATACTCCGCAGTATCACTAATGCTGTAACGCATTTTCTCCATGCCCCCTTCGTAAAGAAGGTCTACGATGAGTTTCATTTCGTGCAAACATTCAAAATAGGCGATTTCTTTTTCATATCCCGCTTCTGTAAGGGTATCAAAACCTGCTTTGATCAGCTCTGTGACGCCGCCACAAAGGACTGCTTGCTCTCCGAAGAGATCGCTTTCCGTCTCATCTTTGAAAGTTGTCTCAAAGACCCCTGCTCTAGCACCTCCAATAGCCCCTGCGTAACCCATGGCCAGTTCCCGTGCTTTTCCTGTGGCGTCTTGATGGACTGCAAAGAGTGCAGGGACACCTTTTCCGTCTTGGTAAACTCTTCTTACCAAGTGACCAGGCCCTTTTGGAGCAACCATGAAAACATCTATGTCTGCCGCTGGTTTTACTAAATTGTAGTGGATATTGAACCCATGGGCAAAGGCAAGTGCTTTTCCCGATGTTAAATTAGGAAGAACTTCCGCCTCTAAAACAGCCTTTTGTTTTTCGTCCGGAAGGAGTACCATGACCACATCTGAAGCCTTAACAGCTTCTGCAACGTTCATGGTTTTAAGTCCAGCAGCTTCTGCTTTAGCTTTTGAAGGGCTGCCCTCATATAGACCGACACAAACGTCTACACCGCTTTCTTTTAAGTTCAGGGCATGGGCGTGTCCTTGACTTCCATAACCTAAAATGGCAACTTTCTTCCCTTTGATCAAATCTTGTGTACATTCTGCTTCGTGATATACCTTTTTCATAATAGACCCTCCTGAGTATTGGATTATTTTCTAACGCGCTTTAACTAAAACTTAGCATCACTTAACTAAAACCTACCATCACTTCAAATTATTCTAAGACAATTTCTTTCACTTCATAAAGCTGTTTTAAATAGCCTACCGCCAAGGCGCCGCTTCGCTCTGGGTGTTCGTTTAAGACGATGGTCATCAACCCGCCGTCCCCATCGCAAGTCAATCCTACGTCTTGCACGTCAAAAGTTTTTCGTCTCAGTGTTGTCATGACTTTTAAAAAACCATCTAAACCTCTCTCTGTCTTTGCATAAATTGTTCTTTGCATACAACACCTCCATTTTACAATTTTGTATTTATTTTCATTTTTTAGATATAAAAATAGCGTCAGTAACCGAGAACTTTAAACAAGCTCTTGGAAGCTGACGCTTCTCTCATCTTAAAAATAATTAACTGATGACTGCTGTTTATCAGATCGGTGAAAATGTAAACACTTCCATGAATCCTAGCCTTTTAACGTGGACAGACGTATGCACTTATCCGATTTGAAGCTGCAACTTGCAACTTTCTGAATTATTAATCATCGGTTCACCGCATCTGCTCGGGAGTGATGGATCGCTTAATTTTGAATACCTTTGTTTCACCCTAATCAAAGGCTCTCTAAATTCAACAGGTTCAAGCTTTCGTCTCCGTCTTAGCATTTATTTATGTATGATGAATTTTGGAAGCACACCTTACCGCTTCTGCAATTCCATGTATTTTGAATTATTATACGGGTTACTGCTTTGCAAGTCAAGGTTCTTTTTTCACTTTTTTTGAAATATTTCCGCTATTGACAGACATTTTTTTCACTGATATAGTCGTATCCAATTTACAACATCGTCCTACACTAATCCAAAATCTATCCAAAAGGAGGTCTGTCCGTGACAGCCGTACACTCTAAACCCACACACTTAACCCTTGAGGTGGCCGAGCAAATTAGTTGCCCTCAAAAGCTCACGGGCATTTTTGAAGCCACGGTGTCTGCAAGAAGTCGCCTCGTGGATCTTTTAAAACCCACCCCCCTCATTTACAGCAACGATTTGTCTCTCCTCTATGGGACAGAAGTCTTCCTAAAGCCTGAAAATCTTCAATTGACGGGTTCTTTTAAAGTTCGGGGTGCTTTCAATAAAATTTGCAGCCTGAAAGCTGAAGATAAACTCAAAGGCGTAGTCGCCGCTTCTGCAGGCAATCATTCTCAAGGAGTGGCGCTGGCCTCTAAAATGCTTGGGGTCAACGCCACCATTGTCATGCCTACCACAACCCCACTGATTAAGGTGGAAGCCACTAGAAGTCATGGCGCCACAGTCATTCTCCACGGTGACTGCTATGACGAAGCTGCTGCTCATGCCGTTGAAATTCAAAAGAATACAGGGCGTGTATTTATTCACCCCTTTGACGATCTGGAAGTCATGGCAGGTCAAGGCACTATCGGTCTTGAAATTCTTGAAGAACTGCCCGATGTGGATGTGGTTTTAATTCCCATAGGGGGTGGCGGCCTAGCAGGGGGCGTTGCCGCAGCCATTAAACATTTAAATCCCGGCATTAAAGTCATTGGCGTTGAACCTGAAGGAGCTATGACTATGAAAACCGCTGTTTCACAAAATCAAGTGGTGGACTTAAAGCAAGTCAGAACCATTGCAGATGGCGTTGCAGTTAAACGGGCTGGAGAGCTGACTTTTGAAGCCAACCGGGCTTTTTTGGATCAGATTATTGCTGTCAGTGATCAAGAAATCATGGAGGCCTTTTGTTTATTGTTAGAAAAGCACAAATTGATTGGAGAGACTTCTGGCGTTTTATCTTTGGCAGCGCTGAAACATTTAGACCTGAAAAATAAAAAAACCGTCTGTTTAATCAGCGGCGGCAATATTGATTTGGTCACGGTTTCTTCTATGATCAATCGGGGCTTAGTTTCCCGAGGCCGACTCTTCTGTTTTTCTGTGGAACTGCCTGACAAACCAGGACAACTTGCGGTAATTTCTCAAATTCTCGCCTCTTTAAATGCTAACGTCATCAAACTGGATCATAATCAATTTAAGTCCCTTGACCGTCTTATGAACGCGGTTTTAGAAGTGACTTGTGAAACCAACGGGCCTCTTCACGTAGCAGAAATACAAGAAGCCCTGCTCGGGCAGGGCTTCTCAATTCAACAAGTATTTTAAGGCTGAAAATTGCATAAACATTTAAACAGAATTACGCCTCCGATAAATCAAAAATCAAATATTGGAAGGGTTTTAAGTCAAATTCTATTTCTGCTTTATGGATTTTATATTTTCCATTTCCATAAAGCAGATTTATGTTTTTGTAAGATAGCTTTTTAAAAACACCTGACGCTTTATGTTCACTATTGTTCATGAGGATCAGGGTTTTTTCATTTGAGCTATGCTTAATATAACCTAAAACATGATCATTTTTTTCCTGAAGCCACTCTATTTTTTCGGATCTCATAGAAGGACGGGTTTTTCTCATTTGGATGATGTCTTTGTAAAAAGACAACAACTCCTGATTCCATTCTTTTTCATTCCAATTCATCCCTTTTCGACAGTCTGGGTCATTCTCCCCCACCATGCCAATTTCCGTTCCATAATAAACAGATGGCGCGCCAACAAAACTCATTTGGAACAGTGCAGCTAACTTCAACCTGCCCACATTTTCATGGGCTCTCGTGAGAAAACGAGGGGTATCATGGCTGTCCAAAATATTGAGCATGGCCTTATTGGCTTCTTTCGTATTTCGGATATAGGTGGCATTGATCAGCTTTTTAAAAGTCTCTGTGTCTGTGGTGCCATAGGCAAAGTAATTGAGACAGGCTCTGGTGAAAGGATAATTCATCGCCCCGTCAAATTGCTCTCCCATCAGCCAAGGTCTGGCGTTGTGCCAGATTTCTCCTACAATATAGGCATCTGGTTTGACCTTCCTGACCTCTTGTCTAAAATGACGCCAGAAGCCATGATCCACTTCATTGGCCACATCTAGACGCCAACCGTCAATGTCTGCCTCTTCAATCCAATACCGCGCCACTTTGCATAAGTATTCTATCACCTCTGGGTTTTCCGTATTCAACTTTGGCATATAGGCTTCAAAACCAAAAGTCTCATAGTTCAAGGGATCTTTAGAAATGGGGAAAGAATGCACATGGAACCAATTTTTATAAGGAGAAAGCTCTCCTTTTTTAATCACATCTTGAAAAGGTGCAAACTGGAAGCCAGAATGGTTAAAAACTGCATCAAAAATAAGCCGAATCCCATTTTCATGACACTTCTTTACAAGGGCTTTTAAGTCAGCCTTCGTTCCAAAAGCGGGGTCAATTTTAAGATAGTCGGTGGTGTTGTATTTGTGATTGGAAGGGGACTCAAAAATAGGCGTCATGTAAATGGCATTGATGCCTAAAGCTGCTAAATAATCAATCCGCTTCATAATGCCTTTTAAATCCCCACCAAAGAAGTTTTCTCTGGTAGGTTTAGACGACCAAGAAACCACCTTTTTAGGGTCGTTTGTGGGGTCACCATTATCAAAGCGCTCGGGAAATATCTGATAAAAAATCCCCTGTTCTACCCATTCAGGAGCTTCTTGAATGTCTCCTTGGTTCACATATGGGAAGTTAAAAAACATCAGGTCAATTTCATTTTCGTCGATGTCTTCCGTGGCACCCCATTCAGTATAGTACCATTCTTTTTGCTTCTTCCCAGTCAATTTAAAATAATATGCCAGCCGATGATGGGGCGGTTTTATGACGCGCTCATAATAATCAAAGAGTTCATCGGAACAAAGAAACTGCATTGCTTCTTCTACCCGTTCGTCCCAAATATATTTGTCACCGTGAATGATTGTGACCTTTTTAACGTCGTCTTTTGCCGTTCGCAGCCTCAAGGTAATGCTGCCGTCTGGGTTGGTAAACCCCATTTGGGTTTTAGGTTCGTGGTATATGGCATGTGGATTCATGGAGACACCTCTTTCTAAACATTCCAGTTCTGGATCGCATGAAAGCTATTGGTTTCCCATCTGTCCTCTATTTTCTGTCCGCTTTTCTGCTAGAGTCTTTCGTTGAGTTTCTTTGCAAGTTCCTCGTAGCCAGGCTTGCCTAGAAGGGCAAACATATTTTTCTTATAAGCTTCCACTCCGGGCTGATCAAAAGGATTAACCCCAAGAACGTAACCGCTGACACCACAGGCTTTTTCGAAGAAATAAATCAACTGTCCAAAGTAGTAAGGCGTCAATTCTGGCACTTCAATAATGACATTTGGCGTACCACCGTCAATATGAGCTAACAGCGTGCCTTCAAAGGCTTTTTGGTTGACTTCGCTGAGCATTTTCCCTGTGAGGAAGTTAAGGCCGTCTAAATTCTCAGCATCGTCTTCTATGGCGATGTCCACCCCTGTGGACTTGATGTTGATTACAGTTTCAAATATATTTCTGAGTCCCTCTTGGATATACTGACCCATGGAATGAAGATCTGTTGAAAAATCTACGGCTGCAGGGAATATACCCTTATTGTCTTTGCCTTCGCTTTCCCCAAAGAGCTGTTTCCACCACTCTGCAAAGAAATGCATAGAAGGCTCATAATTAACCAATATTTCTGTATGTTTACCTTTATTATAAAGGGCATTTCTCACTGCGGCATAAGTATAACATGGGTTTTTCTCTAAGTCTGGCTCAGCAAATAAGGTTACTGCCTCTTTTGCGCCTCTAAGAAGTTCGTCTACATCAATTCCAGCTACTGCAATTGGAAGAAGTCCCACTGGCGTTAAGACTGAATACCTGCCGCCTACATCGTCTGGAATAACAAAAGTTTCATAGCCTTCAACATCTGCAAGGGTTTTGAGCGCGCCTCTGGCTTTATCTGTGGTGGCAAAAATTCTTTCCTTTGCCCCTGACTTGCCGTAACGTTCTTCCATATATTTTTTAATGGCTCTAAAAGCCACGGCTGGTTCCGTTGTCGTCCCAGATTTGGAAATCACATTGACACTGATTTCTTTTCCTTCAAATAGGTCAAAGAGCTCTTTTAAATACTTTCCACTGATGTTGTTGCCTGCATAGACGATAAGAGGTCTCTTGCGTTTGTCTCCTAATAAGCTATAGAAACTATGTGAGAGGGCGTCTATGACGGCACGCGCCCCTAAATAAGAGCCGCCAATGCCTACAACAACTAAAAGGTCGCTGTTTCCTGCAATTTTATCAGCGGCTTTTTTAATCCGATTTAATTCTTCTAAATTGATTTGAGTGGGCAAATCGACCCAGCCTATAAAATCACTGCCTGCCCCTTGTCCTTTATGAAGCATTACTGCTGCAGTTTTTACAAGCGGTGCTAAATTTTTAACTTCTTCTGGACTGACAGAAGCATTTCGGTAATCTATTTTAATCATGGAGGTTCTACCACCTTTCTGGGATTTTTTCTCGTTTATTATATATCCCTTTTTTGCCACCGTAAAGCGGGACAATTTTGTTAAATGGGGAATAAGTTGTGGATTTATAAAGATCTTTGAATCAGAAGCCCCTATTTCAAGTGAAATGCCAGTTCAAACGCTTATTCCAACTCAAAAGAACAGCCTCTTGTTAAAGAGACTGCTCTTTTCTTTTCCATAAAGTTGCCGTCGCAAAAGGTCTCATGCCAATACTGTAATAAAACTGTTGAGAAGAGCCCACAAATACTTTTTTTGCACCAAGGTCACGTACACGTTTAATACCTTCTAAGACCACCGCTTTTCCCATTCCCATTTTTCTATATTCTGGATCCGTAGCCACTGGCTCAATAACCCCATACCCTGCTTCTGGGTCGTACCACATGCCACAATAAGACACAAAATTGCCATTTGGATCTACCACAGCAATTTTAAGACTTAAATCCACATGTGGTCTATCCATTTCAAGTTTACTGGTTATCTGATCTTTTTCTGTAAAAACAAAATCCCCTTCTCCGTTTACTTCGTGATTAAAACCTTTCCAGAGGACGCGGTAATACTGATACAAATTATAATCTTCTTTCATGCTGGTAATCTTAAAGCCCTCTGGAAGTTCATAGTCTACAGGTGTTTGATCTGTAAGAAAAATAGCATCTGATTCCTTGCTGGTGGTGGCAATAAAACCTAATTCTGCGGCGATTCGCTGAAAATTGTGGTCCGTGTCCGAAATAGTAATCTCAAACGCACCATTATTTGATAAATGTTTCTCTGCATAAAGAAGCATTTCTTTTTTTAAAGCCTCATAGCCAGGAAGTGTCAGACAAAATCCTTGACCCAACCGGCAGTCAAACGTCGCTATGCCAACTAACTTCCCTTCATCTTCCCATAAACCGATTTTTCCGACCGAATCTTTGTCTAAGTAACTGTGTGTACTCATCCAATCCCAGCGGGTATAGGTATATTCAGCGTAACCCAATTGAATTAGAAAAGCTCTGACGGTGTAATAATCTTCTGTGATTCCTGATACAGAGGTGTAGTTTCTAAATTGTATTGTCAAAGCAATCACTCCTTTTAAATATATCTTCCTAAAGAACATTCCAATTTACTGATTTCATAACCCGTTTTTTCATAAAGTGCCACTGCAGCCGTATTGGATTTTCGAACTTCCAATTCTGCCTGCTGGAGTCCCTTTTCTTTTAAGAAACAAAGGGCTTCTGAAACCAAAGCTTCTGCAATGCCTTTTCGCCTCCCATGAGGCACAACAAAGATTTCTTCGGTCACCCCTTGTTTATTGTCAAACCAATAAGCCATAACACTGCCTAAAAGTTCTCCATTTTTGTCAAAAGCCCCAATGGCAGAGCCATTTTGTAAACAGTTTTCTAAAAACCAATCTAATTTTTCTAAAGACATGGGGCTATTAGGGTTAGAAAGGTTGTCTGCCTGAATGTACATGGCTTTCTCCTCTTCTGACTGGGGGCGATAATGTTTAAGCGTCCACTGATCTGACAAAGTACTTTTATGAATGGTCTTAGAAAGGTCTCTCTGCATCCAATACATTTCTTCAAAGCTTTCAAATCCTTGGGACTTAAAAAAGTCCAATCCCTCTGCTTCTTCAGAAAATTTTAAAACTGCCAGTCGCGAAGGTCTAGAACACCAATTGGCTTTGATTTCTTCTGCTCTTCTCAAAATTTGTTCTAATAATAGGGTTTGTGCAACCCTCAAGTCTTCTGCAAATGGGTCATAAATAATGTCTGTCCAAAGGTAGTGTTCATTTTCAAGTGGGCTGTCCTCAAGGACTGGTGCTGGCACAATTGGCCCGCAAGCAACAATTTCCCCCTTGGTATTCACTGCACATAAAATATTCTTCCCTTGTTCAAAGACAGGATGTTCGGTGTAGACTGCACCGTCTCTAATGATATAATCCTCATATTTTGATTTATAAGATTTTTGAACTGTTATCAATTGATCAATGTCTTCTGGTTGGTAATTTCTAATTGTAAATATCATCTTATTCCTTCTCCTTATGGGTTAAGAACTTAATATCCCCTTATTTTTGACCCTGATTCCAAATATTGAAAAAGACTTCCATTTCTTTTGCTAAATCTGGATTTTTCAACTTTTCTTTTGGAAAATCGTAGATCCCAAAGCTTTCGCCTCTATTTTCTGTTTTTTCAATGAGAGGTTCTAGGACAACTGTATATTCTGTAACGTCTAAATTAGCTTTTTCCAAAAGGGCGTTGAGCTCCAAAGTCACTTTCGCCACGTTTTCCCAAGAGAGATCATCGGAATACAGATAAACGGTAATCAGACCTTTCATGGGCATTTCAGCCACGTCGTAAGTCGCGTCTCTTTTTAACTTGGCCATAGCAGAGGGTTCTCGGTCATCTAACTGAGCAATAATCATGTCAAAGTCATAGGGCATATTTTTCTCAATATAAGGTTCAACGAAATCTTCATAGCCTTCATTGAGCCGCCTATACGTGTTGGAACCACTTAAAACAGAACCTTCATAATCGTCACTTTCTACGTGACCAAAACTGTCTACATCAATTGAAAAATGAGTATCTGGACTGGTTTTTGAAGTTGCGCGAACCATATAGGTGTCAAACTTAAAATTATAGCTTGCCTTACTGATCTCTAAATCAAATGCGCTATAGTGTGCGTCAATATACCTCTGTGCGCTATCCTGAGCAAGTTTCCCAGATATGGGGTTTCCTGTGAAAGCATTAACCAGTGAAGCGATTCCCAAAATAATTCCAAGTCCCATGACCCCACTAACTACTCTGATCAGCGTATGGCTCTTCTCAACTTTTGAGGTTTTTATCTCTTCCTTTAAGGTTGTTGCCACGTTCTCCTGATTTATCTCCTCAAGGTTTGTACCCTCCATAGGGCTTGTTCTTTCCTTATTTCTAGTAAAAGCAACCGTTAGCAACGCCCCTAATGCTACTCCCAGAAAAACAAATGTCAGGTAGATGAAGGTCATTGAAAATGCCCCCGTTAGGGTTTCTAAATATAATTTCTGTGCAAACATGCCGTCTGCCGCCATGGTGATAAATTGCCACATAAAGGTAATCACACCGATGCCTAGCACTGCAAAGTGCCACTTATTTCTTAAGCCCACATAGGCGACTACACCTAGCAGTGGCAGAATCAAAAAATTATAAAATATGTTCGAACCGTGGGACAATAAACCTGAAGCAAGAGTTCCAATCACTAGGATAGCTAGGGTCGACTTTTTCAAAAGTTCATCTCCTTAATATTGTTATTCGAATAATAATTATTACGTTTAATTAAGTTTAATGATATGTGATTTCAGAATATTTGTAAATATTGTCATAAAACTTTAATATTTATTAATTTCAAGCAAAGACCAATAGAATCCAAGAAAAAGCAAATAAAAAAACTCTCTCCAGAGTTTTTAATTCCTCATGGAAAGAGTTTATCTAATATTAATGATCACCGCTTAAGTTCAATTCTACACTTAGGTGCCTCGTCAAAAGTTGTAAAATCACCAACCCCAGACTGAGTAATAATAATCCCATACCTAACTTCATAAATCCGCTAGTCACCACAAGCTGATCACTGGTACCGAAGAGCAATCCAAAACCAATAGAGGACAGTCTCAACAACATTGAATAACCGGACTCAACACCTGCACGGATTTCAGAAGCGGTATTTTGATGTAAGACATTTATGCTTTCAATTTCAACGGCGGTAAATATGCCAAGAGCTAATGGCATAATCAAAAGTCCCCACCATCCTGGGGTTTGTCCAAGCAGAATAAATAAGCAGCTATAGACAACACAAATCAAGCCTAGGCTTTTTCGAACGAAGTTCTGCCACTGAACCGATTCTCCAAAACGTTCTAGGAAGTGATTGGACAAGGCCTGAAAACCTCCGAATGCAAGGGAAACAAATCCAAAGAATACGATTGGCAGCGGAATCATTTGGCAGTAATTTTGCCAAAATTCATCGATGTATATAATACTGGCACCTGTCATTAAGCCACCAATCAGCGCTGGCAATACCCCCTTGTTTTTAAACAACTGGGTCAAACCCTGCCAATAGACCTTCGACCAATGAGTTTCATTAGCTTCCGAAGTGCTTTTAAGAACAGGTTCTTTCAGCTGATATGAAAAGCAGACTGCCCCTGCACAACTGAGTAGACTCAACTGATAATTAAGGGTCATGTTAAAATGTGCTGCCATAAAACTGCCTGAAAGGGCCGCTAGAATATAGCTGATTAACTTCCATTTTTTCAGCCCAGCTAAACAACTGGCAAAATGGTCTTCATCGCCACCTGCTAATAAACTGTCATAGAGGAGGGCGTTGACAGAACCGCTGCTGAAAGCACCGTAGGTTGCTGAAATGACAACGGACAGAGCAAAGGCAGCAAAGCCACTGAGCAGTAGTAAACTGTTGCTAAAAAAGGCCAATATTGCACTGGCAAGAATAAGCTGTTTTCTACCAAATCGGTCTGCCCAAATGCCGCTTGGAATTTCCATAGCCGTCAACACAAGGGCATAGATAAACTCCAGTATGACGGTATCGCCAACGCTGATGCCTTTAGAAGCCCAGTATAGCCGTTCAATCACGTAGCCAAAAATCAGGGCACGACAAAAATAGTACCCCTTCAAATGGTATAAATTGTGCCGTGCAAGATTTGATAGTTGTAGCTTTTGTTGTTTATATTGAAATAACTGTTTCATAGTTGATAAACTCCCTTCATGTGGTTGAATCTGCATGTAAAACTAAATGCACCCATATGAAGGTTGTCGGTGGAGGCCTTGAATAGGCTTAATTAGGAGCTCTCGAAAGTGTCATGAATTACCTCCTGAAATTATTTTATACATATTATTAATCCTAACGATACTTAAATTAAGAATACGTGATTTCAGAATATTTGTAAATATTTATAGCACTTTCTTTTCTCTAAAAATTTCCAAACTTCTGTCCATAATGCCCGTGACGAGGGCTAATACCACGCCGTAATTGGTAATTGGCGTCCCCGCCGCTTCGCAGTAGGCAATTCGGGTCAGCATGGTCTTTTTGTTCAGCATACAAGAACCGCAATGGATCACCAAGTCGTAAACAGAAAGGTCTTTTGGCAGGTCATGACCCATTTTAAACTCAAAGTCGATGGTTTTGCCTGTAAATTTTCCTAACAATTTTGGAATTTTTACTCTGCCAATATCTTCATGAGAGTGGTTATGGGTACAGCTTTCTGTAATCAACACCCGACTGCCATCTTTTAAAGCACTGACAGCGCTGGCCCCTTCCACAAAGGAGGACAAGTCCCCTTTTTGACGGGCAAATAAAATGGAGAAAGAGGTCAGCGCCATTCCCTCAGGAACTATTTTAGACACCTCGGCGAAGGCTTGAGAGTCCGTGACCACTAAGTCCACCTGTTTGAGCTCTTTAAGGGCACTTTCAAGTTCTGTATCTCTGACCACATGGGCTTTAATGCCGTGGTCGAGGCAATCTCTAATCAGTTGTGCCTGAGGTAGGATCAATCTGCCTTTTGGGGCTTCTGAGTCTACAGGGACTACCATGACTACGGTTCCATTGTAAGGCACTAAATCTCCTAAAATAGAAGGATCATCTTCTTCACCTTGCATGGCTTCAATGAGTTTGTCTTTTAAATGATGCACATCTGAAAGGACGCTGCTGTTGACCCAAATTCCCTCAGGGTGAATTTTTTCAATCTGCTCTTTTTGTTCAGAGCTCACCAAATCCGCTTTGTTAAAGACAGTCAAAAATGGAATATGGAATTGCTTAAATTTCTTATGAATTTCCTTAAAGTCCTGCTCCGCTTCCTCGCTATAAGTTCCTGCATCAAAGACGTAGAGGGCAAAATCTGTGCGTTCTAAAACCTTTAAGGCTCTATCTACTCTCAGTTCGCCAAGGGCTCCTTCATCGTCTAAGCCTGCGGTGTCAATAAAGACCACAGGCCCTAGAGGAATCAGCTCCATGGCTTTGGAAATAGGGTCGGTGGTGGTGCCTTTCACGTCTGAAACGATAGACACCTCTTGACCGATAATCCCATTCATGAGAGAGGACTTCCCTGCATTTCGTTTTCCATATATGGCAATATGTTTGCGGTTGCCACTTGGGGTTTGATTCATGGGTCTACCTCCGATAGAAGATGATTTTTAGCCACATGCTAAAAATAATTGATAACTAATTCTTTCAACAAATCTATAAGAACAGGTCTCTTTCCCCTGCTTCGATTTTTTCCAGTTTAAGTTTTACCAATTGCTTAATGTCTTCTCTTTCAATCTTCTCAGTTTCCTTTTGAATGAAAGCCTTGCCTGTTTCAGCAAGCTCCGCATCTCCGTAGTCTTCAATGAATTCCATAAGGGTCATGAGGGCATTTGGGGTACAGACGTTGTGAATTTGTCCGCTTTTAGCCAGTTGCATGAAGCGGTCTCCCGTTCTGCCAGATCTGTAACATGCGGTGCAATAGCTTGGAATCAACCCTTCCCCAACCAACTCTTTAAGGACTTCAAGTGGGCTTCTTTCGTCCGAAACGTTAAACTGAGCTGTGTGGTTGCCGCTCTTTGTCTCTTCTTCTTTGTAACCGCCAACCCCTGCGCATGAGCCTGCAGAAATTTGAGAAACCCCTTGCTTAATGAGTTCTCTTCTCATTTGAGCATTTTCTCTGGTAGAGAGAATAATCCCTGTGAAAGGTACGGCAACTCGAATGATGGTGACAATTTTCTTGAAAGTTTCATCATCGATTAAATAATCAAATTCACTGAGTTCCATGCCTTCTGCTTTTTTGATTCTCGGCACAGAAATGGTGTGGAAACCTACGCCAAAACGCTCTTCCAAATGTTCGTTGTGAAGCATAAGGGCTAAGAGCTCAAATTTCCAGTCGTAGAGACCGAAGAGCACGCCGCCGCCTACGTCTTCAATGCCCGCTTCCATGGCTCTGTCAAAGGCTGTGGTGTGATAGTCGTAGTTGCCTTTAATGGATTTTGGGTGCACTCTCTCATAAGTCGGTTTGTGATAAGTTTCTTGGAATAAAATGTAAGTTCCGATTTTCTTGTCCAATAGTCTTTTGTAGTTCTCAACAGTAGTCGCCGCAACATTGACGTTGACTCTGCGGATCATGCCGTTTTCATTTTGAGTGGAATAAATAGCGTCAATGGCATCTTCCACATAGTCGATCGGGCAGTTCACTGGATCTTCCCCAACTTCCAAGGCAAGACGCTTGTGTCCCATTTTTTCTAGAAGTCTGACTTCCTCTTGAATCTCCGCCATGGTGAGTTTTCTTCTTGAGAAAGTATTGTCCCGCTTGTAGCCGCAGTAAGTACAATTGTTCACGCAATAGTCGCTGATGTATAGCGGGGCAAAAACCACAATTCGGTTGCCGTAAATTCTATTTTTAATGTCTCCTGCTTGAGTAAAGAGCTTTTCCATTTGGTCATGGTCTGAAATTTGAAGGAGGATGGCTACGTCTTGATGGGTCAGCTTTTCCTGTCTCCCTGATTTGTCGAGAACAGCCTGTACCTGTGCATCTGTAGCATTTTTAGCTTCTTCTAAAAGATTTTCAATGTAGTCGTGTTTAATAAACATTAATCTCTCCTCCAATTCGTATGGTCACCCCGTGACATGTCTATTTTAAAACCAGCGCGGTTGATTCTGCCTTCTATGCACTTTCTACATTCGGCGGCTTCGTCTCCCGTGCAGATTTTCCCATCGTATAACAAGTACTTGTTTCTTGCCTCTGTAGGCGAAAGATTTGGCATGACCACATTTGCCCCAGCCTTTATGCCTTTCTCTCTGCCTTGACCGTCTAGGGACCCAAGGGCTGTGGTTGCAGGAAGCAACACTTCTGGCAATAACAGTCTGACAATGGCAAGGAGGGTAACTGTCAATTCTACCGTGCCCCCCGTCTCGTCTTTGAGGGGTGTGTCGTGGTGAGGTATAAAGGGTCCAATCCCTGTCATGTGGGGTTGAAGGTTTTTGAGGAATCTTAAATCTTCTACCAAATGCTTATTTTCTTGACCTGGGAGACCCACCATAAACCCTGCACCCACTTGGAAGCCGATGTCCTTTAAGGTTTTCAAGCAGTCCATTCGGTTCTCAAAACTCATATTCGGGTGAAGGCTTTCATACAATTCTTTTGAAGCCGTTTCATGTCTCAGCAGGTAACGGTCTGCCCCTGCGGCATATATTTTTTCATAACTCTCTCTGCTGCGCTCCCCCACAGACATGGTAATAGCCGTGTCTGGGTAGCGTTTTTTTATGGCTGAAATCATTTCCACCAAGCGTTCATCTGTAAAATAGGGGTCTTCTCCCCCTTGTAAAACGTAGGTTCTGTAACCTAAGAAATAACCTGTTTCACAACAAGACAGCACTTCTTCCGTGGTGAGCCTGTAGCGCTCCACATCTGTATTTGCGGCTCTGATCCCGCAGTAGAGACAGTTGCATTTGCAATAATTGGTGAACTCAATGAGGCCTCTCATAAATACGCGGTCACCATAGACCCGCATTCTGGTTTCATGGGCTTTTTCAATGAGGTAATCCCGATTTTTTTCATCTAGATGATCCAGCAGATACAATAATTGTTCGTCTGTCAGGTCATGCTGAGATGCCAGTTGATCGATCAATGCCTTCATTTTACACTTCCTTTTTAGAAATTGAGGTTTTGACGTACACGTGCTCAATATTTCCCAGCTTTCCCGTCAAACTGTTGATGTCATTCAATTCTCCCACAACGGTGATTGAAATAACCGATACGCCAAATTCATCCATAGGGATGCCCATGCGTCCTTTAATCAAGCCTTTGAAATTGCTGACCACCTCATTAAATTCGTGTTGCGTCTCGTTTGGCGCTTCAAGAATCGCGCTGATCACAGCTACTTTTGCCAATTAAAAAACCTCCCTTTCTCAAACTGAAAAGGAGGTTGTAAATAAACATGGTTTTTTGACAAAATGGGGAGTTTGAACAACTTCATATCCTAATCAGGAATTGACCACGACCCACTTTGACCCAGTATTTATATGAACGTCTCCCTTCCAAGTCAGATGAACTCTTCTTTGTCAGGTTGCGGGCGCTTAGGTTGAGACCTTGCGCCATTTTAGTTTTATTAAATAGGTCGACATGGGTCTCAGGCTTTAACCTACAAACCGATGAAGCTTCTATTTGTTAATATCTTATCAACAGAAAATGTGGCTGTCAACCTAATAAGTGCTGACAGCCACATTTATTTTATAATAATAACAACTTAGATTTAACTACAACATACTTTTCATAATATCTAAAATAACCCCGTCTGTCAGCTGCATGCCTTGTTTGCTGAGGGTTCCTAAATTGTGGATACTCTCTTCTGCTGTTACGCCTACAATACCGTTATGAGCGGGCATAATCACCCCGTGTTTGGCAAGGATAGCAGCTTGAACACCCGTACCTGCTCCTGTAGCCAGTTTCATGGCACAACCTTCTTTTGCCCCGTCACAAATCATGCCTGACAAATTGCCGATCATGTTTTGAATGGTGTTTTCCACCACGTGAACATCTTTGGTCATGAGCCATGCAATGGCTGAACCTGAACCCGCCGCCGCTGAAATAGCGCAACTGCACATTGCTGAAAGTCTTCCAATTTGATCTTTGATATAGCAATTGAGCAAGTGGCTCATGGCTAAAGCTCTCAGTTGATCTTCTTCAGTGACCTCGTGGCTTTCAAAATAAGCCGCAAGTGGCAAAATAGCCGTCAAGCCGTTATTGCCGCTGCCATTCGAACTCATAACGGTCATATTGAGCCCTGACATTCTGGCATCTGACGCCCCAGCTGTAAGCACCATGGCTTTTGAGACTAAATCATTGCCGAAGTCACCGTCTTTCATGCCTTGACCAATGCCGTAACCCACGCCCATGCCCATAGAGGTTTCAAGACCTGCCGTTGCCATTTTTCGGTTCATGATCAAACCGTCTTTAAGGAAGGCAAAAGGCTCAATGTCCATGGTCTCAATAGTCTTCACAATCTCTTGAATGGTCATGGCATAGAAAGGCTCTTTGTCCGTTGCCGCCCCACTGCCACTAACACCCTCTTGGCTGAAAACAGTGACCTGATCTACTTTGACCCATTCTACGTGGTCGTGGGTGCCGAGAAGAAGAAGGGTCAACACGTGTTTATCTTGGGTCAAAATAACTTCTACTCTCACTTTGTCCGCTGTATCTAAAACCCCTAATTGAACTTGGTTCGATTTAAAGAATTTCGTTGCCATTTCAACTTTGTCAGCGGTCATATTTTCAAAGACTTTGAGTTTATCTTCTGGGTTACAAGCCAATAGACCTAGTGCCGCTGAAACGCCTAATCCTCTCAGCTTGCAGTTTGGAATACCAACCCCAAGACCGTTTTTAAAGAGGTTTGGGCTGACACCTACAGTCAATTTAGCTGTTTCAATATTTACTATTTCGCCAGTATGAAGCTCAAAATATTTTTTAGCTTCTGCCGCCGCTAGGGCTACGGCTACTGGCTCGGTACAGCCTGTTGCTGGTTTAACTTCTTCTCTGAGTATTTGTAACATTAATTTTTCCATATTTATATGCCTCCATTAGTTGAGCACCTGTTTCTCACAGCCCTATCTACGATTAAGTTGTTTAATTGCAATTATAAATACGCAATTATCGTGCCAACTAAATACAGACCTTTTGAAGGATTTTTGTTAAATAATTATGATATTTAGATACAAAACAAGAAGTTTGGTCTTAAAGACTGGTGTCGAGTCTCATTTTGAGAAAAAGCCAGTCTCATTATGAGATTATTCTCAATTTGAGACTGGCTTTTCTTCAATTTTATATAATTTCATTTTGCGATACAAGGTGGCACGACTAACGCCTAAAGCTACGCAACTTTTCTCTATGCCTAATCTATCTCTCCCAAAAGTGTTAAGGACTTGGCGAATGGTCTTTTCCTCAATCTGCTCTAAACGGTAGCACACTTTGCCTGTTTGCCCGTCCTCACCTTGGGGAGGCAGAGCCTCTGGGGTATTTGTACTCACACTAAACCGCATGGGCAGATTTTCCTTTTTCAGTTCAGTGCCTTCACACATATTGACCATATACTCCACAACGTTTTCTAATTCTCTCACATTTCCAGGCCATTCATAAGCCTTAAAAATGACTAAAACATCCTCTGCAAAACCAAAAACGTTTTTGCTCAAACGACTACAACTCTTCTCTAAAAACTTATTGGCCAGTAAATTCATATCAGACAAACGGTCTCTTAAGGGACAAATCTCTATAGGAATTACATTGATTCTATAGAATAAATCTCTGCGGAATGAACCCTCTTTGACCATCTGCTCAAGATTTTGATTGGTTGCGGCAATAATACGGACATCTACAGGTATTTCCTTAGAAGCACCTATTTTCTGTATACGGCTTTCTTGCAAAACTCTGAGCAATTTTGACTGTAAATGAAGAGGCATATCCCCTATTTCATCTAAAAAAAGCGTCCCTTTATGAGCCTGCTCAAAACGGCCAATTCGTCCGCCTTTCATGGCACCAGTAAAAGCCCCTTCTTCATAGCCAAAAAGTTCACTTTCTAGCAAACTCTCTGGAATGGCGGCACAGTTCACTGCTAAAAACACCTGATTGTTTCTAGGGCTTGCACTGTGTATGGCACGGGCAAACAGTTCTTTTCCAGTTCCACTTTCGCCCAGTACCAAAACGGTTGAGGTGGAGTGAGCGGCTTGCTCGGCAAAGCGTTTTGCCTGAACAAAACAAGGGTGCTCGCCCCAAATATCTTCAAATTTAGTGGTCGCGCCGTGGTTGAAGTATCGGTTCACATAACCAATTACTTCTTTCACAGGCTTTAATATGATGACGTATTGCAAATAGGCTTCTGTAACACGAGCTTTTAATTCAAATGTTTGTTGCTTTTTTAGAGATTTGACTTGGAAATTTGAGTCGCCACCTCGAAGCCGTTTTAAAACGGCTTCTCCAAAAAGCCCTTGGAAGGTGCTCTCTGACTCTGTCGACCAGGCTTTCATGATTTTCTCTGCCGCCACATTTTTTCGAATAATCAGCCCATCTTCAGCAATTGCAAACAGGGGATCTTCCACGGCATCTGTGAGCATTTCCAGTTCTTTAGACTGATTGATTTCTTTTATTTTTGAAGCGATCAAACTCGCCATATTTTCTAAAAAAGGCAATAAATGCTCATGAGCTTCTAGCAAGCTCATGCGCTGTTCTTCATCAAAAGCAATTAGACCAATGGCGCCTACGCTTTGACTTTCCAGGACTATTGGACAGCATACTTCTGCTGTTTCTGTACAACCCGCTCGGTCTCCACACCCTGTACAAATCGGATTGGTTCCTGGCGAATCGATGATATAACTTTTCTGGGTCTTCATTGCCACAGCAAACACGGACTGACTGCTGACTTTTTTCCCAATTTGTCCTGCATAAAAGCCAGTTCCTGCTAACCGTTTATAATGACTGTCGACTATGGTGACTTCAACGCGAACCACGTTATGAATCGCCTCTACAACATGATTGAGGGTCTCTTCAAGACTGCTTTGATAGGTAATATTCATGAATTGAGAGCCCTCCTTTTCTTAATCGATCATATCGGTCAGCATTTCTTCCGAAAGTCGTTGCAGGGTTTGAATGTGAGTTCCTACCATAGGTGTTAACAATCCCTTATCCAAGACCAACTGAGTTTTGAAATTTTCAAAAGGAAGATACAATTTCGAAGCAGGTTGGAATTTTTGCGTCGTTAAAAACTGCATCGCTTCAGGATTCATTTGCTTTGTAATAGGATCAAAATTCACCCTTTGATCATTCCCGTAAATAACATATTTCAACAAATCCTGATAGTATCTTCCTAAGTTGTTTCGCATTAAGTCGTCACTGGGCACTGGGTAGTCCATGAAAAATTGATCCAGCATCATTAATCTGCGCCATGCTTCTTCTCTTGTAACGTTCAGCGTCTTGTTCTTAATAGAAGGCATGGCGTTTTCTGTAGCCATGTAATCAATGTATTGACCGTATTCATCGGTTAAATAGTTTTTGAATTGTTGAAGTTTGCTGTAGTCCACCAATCTATAAATACCAGTTTCGTCTTTATAAACCGCAAAGAAACCACTTTGAATACCCTTTAGCTCTGTTTTAAGAGTCTCGTCGACAAAATCAATCTTAGTGAAATCGATGAGCCCCTTTTGTTCATTATTATTGAGAAAACTCGCCATAGCTTCGCTGACTGCCCCATATTTAGGGTCATTTTGGAGAGCCATTCTTTGAGATAGTTCAAAGTTTAGTATCATTTTAACCGCATTGGCTTCAGATAATTTAGGCATTTGTTCGATGAGAATTGGCGTTAAAGTATTCATCCGATTCAGGGTATATATTTTATAGGCTTTATTTTGGAAATCGCTCAGCATTTTTTTCTCTGCCATTTCAGCCTTCTGCTTTTCTTTGTTTTCTGCCTGAATGGCTAATTCTGCCTTACTTAATTCTGGCGTGTTTGAACATCCGCTCAGGATCGGAATGAAACTTGTTATTAGGACTAAGCAAGTTAAGCGTATTAGGTTCGTTATTTTATTTTGCTTCATATTAGGCCTCTCATTTTCTTCTATGGCATCTCTTTTATTATAGCATACCTCTTGTTGATTGCGAATTTTTGTATGTGTCATTCAAATGATAATTATGGTTTTATTTGGGTATTATGAAAAATGAGGTGTTGTCTATGGTGAATAATTATTGGATGATCTACGGTTTTACAATGACGGCATTTGCCGCATTCTTGATTTATAAACTGAATATGGCGCAGAAAACTGAATTTTTAAATCAGGACCCTATCTATTACTTAAAACAGACGCTTTCCAAGCTGTCTTCATCTGCCGTTTTGACTAATAGTGATGGAGAAATCGTCTATATGAACTCCGTTTTTTTAGAGCATACCGGTTACGAAGTAGACGAGCTTCTTGAGAAGAATATCCAAATGTTGAAAGGAACTTTGGACAATGAAGTCATTGCCAATGACCTTTGGGAAAATCTGAGTCAAGGAAAAGTTTGGCGCGGCCCTTTTGTGAACAGTACCAAGTCTGGAGACACATATATAGAAGATTTCTTAATTTTTCCGGTTGAGGATCACTCAGGTACAACTTTCTACTGTGCCATCGGCTACAATGTGGCTAATCGCTATTTAGAAGAAAGGGCTTTGGAGCAAATTCAAAAGAAAGCCATTCAATTTAAAGAAAACTTTATTATCAATCTCAGCCATGATGTTAGAACACCGATCAATGCATTAGTGGGGCTCTCACAACTTGGAACAAAATCTACTGACCCTATTAAAATGCAAAGCTATTTTGCAAAAATCTATGCATCATCTAAACAATTGATGCATTTAATGGATGATATTTTGGACTTTTCTAAAATGGAAAGCAGCAGCTTTGTATTGCTCAAGAGTCGATTTAATTTCATGAGCCTTCTTAACGCTCTAACCAGTCAATACGGTCCCGAAGCCGCTGAAAAGCATTTGGACTTTAACTTTTTTATTGACGATCAAGCGCCAGGTTATTTAGTAGCGGATTCCTTTAGAATGGAACAAGTCATTTCAAACTTGCTGAGCAACGCTATTAAATTTACTCATGCAGGTGAAATTCGTATGTCCGTCGCTTTGCAGAAAGATTATCAAGATACTTATCAATTGATTATTTCTGTGACAGATACAGGTGTTGGTATGGATGAAAACACAGTTAAAGGTATTTTTAATCCTTTTACACGACTTGTTGAAGTCGATCAAAAACGTCTGAACGGCAGCTCTGGTCTAGGCATGGCAATTACTAAACAGATTATTGAAATAATGCGAGGCAGCATCTATGTGGACAGTAAACCTAATATAGGGACTACCATTACAATTTCACTGCCTTTTGCAAATAACGAGGTGGAACTTCTGGCTCATCATCAAGTCAACCTTGAACATCTGCGCGTTATGGTCATTGATGATTCCGAAACCTCTCGTGATCATACAACGCTCCTATTAGAATCATTTGGTTATGAGGTAGTCTCCCTGCACCGCACTCAGGAGGCCCTCGACTATTTTGCTCAAAATCAAAATTTCAATCTGATTATTTTAGGATGGGACGTACCTGATATGGGTGACATTGAAAAACTCCTTCATCTAACGCCAACATTAGAACCTGCCCCTAAGATTCTTTATGTGACACCCTACGGAAAAGACAGCCTGCCTGAAGAACTGCGTGGCTTTATTCACGGTATTTTACCGAAGCCTTTTACAGGTTCAAATTTATTCGATGAAATTGCTTCTTTATTTGTGACACAAAAAACGATTCGAGCTAGAGTGACTTCTACAGGCAATCTCTTTAAGGGTCTGCATATTTTATTGGTAGATGATAACCCTGTTAATAACATTATTGCGAGAGGCCTTTTTGAAGATGAAGGTGCCGAGACGACTGCGTTCACTTCTGCCATAAAAGCCTTAGAAGACTTGCAGTATCATAGTTATCACTTTATTATTTCTGACATTGACATGCCTGAAATGGATGGTTTTTCATTCTTAAAAATGCTTAAGTTTAATCAAGTGAATCTTCCTGTTTATGCATTAACTGCCAATACTAGTGATGTTTATCGCACCGAGATATATGAAGCAGGTTTTGACCTCTACTTGACAAAACCATTGACTAAAGCGAAATTAAGAACCATTATTGAACACTACCAAAGTCATTCCCCTACCGATGAAGCAAGCAGCTTTTTGTCAGAGGACTCTTTGTCGGAAGACCCTTTATCTCTGAACTTGAAGCATTACCTGCTTCAAAACTTTACAGAGAGAGAATGTAATGCTTTCTTAGACCAAATAATACAACTGCGGGATTATGCTGTTCATCGAAAACCGAAGGCTTGTAAAGAATATTTAATTCAAATGCAACAGCAATACCAAAATGACTCGGTTCTCTCTCCTTTGATTGAACATAGTCTTTTTGAACTCGGTCGCTATCGCTTTGAGCCTTTAGTTTTATCTTTAACCGAGTTGATAGCTCAACTACAAGAGTCAAATGCACCGCCTACAGGAGGCGATGAACATGAGTAAAATCAACGAATTAGCCAAAGTTCTCGTTGTAGATGATACCGAGTTCAACATCGATATCATTTACGGAGCTTTGGAAGATTTATACGATGTCCGTGTGGCAATGAGTGGCGCAGAGGCACTTTCTCTGGTTGACTTAGATCCACCTGACATTATTCTACTGGATATCTCAATGCCGGAAATGGATGGTTTTGAAGTCTGTCAAAGGCTGAAGTTATTGCCCTACGCTAAGGATATTCCCGTTATTTTTATATCTGCTAACAGCCATTTAGAAAGTAAAATTAAAGCCTTTTCTTTAGGTGGCGTAGACTATATTGTCAAACCTTTTGATATTTTAGAAATCAAAAGCAGAATTCAAAATCACTTAGAACTTAAATTTTCGAGAGAAATTCTCTCTAACGCCAATCATAATTTAGGCAAATTAGTCAGTCTCAAAACCTTAGAGGTCATTAAAATGCGTTCTGCCATTATACAAACTTTGGCGTCTTTAGCTGAAACGCGAGACGACGATACAGGCAAACACATTATTCGCACACAGCAATATGTGAAAATCATGCTCAGTCATTTATTAGAGCAAAACACCTTTGCAGACCAACTCACTCCAGAACTTGCAGATCAAATCATTCTGGCTACACCACTTCACGACATAGGAAAAATTGGTATCCCAGATGCCATTTTACTCAAACCCGGACCGTTAACCCCCGCAGAGTTTGAGATAATGAAAAAGCATACCCTTTTAGGTAGAAATGCAATGGAAGTTGCCTCTCGTGCCACTGAGCAAAGTGATTTCTTCGAAATTGCAAAGCAAATTACCTATGCCCACCACGAACACTGGGACGGTACTGGTTATCCTGAAGGACTTTCTACTACAGCTATTCCACTTTCCGCCCGACTCGTTGCTGTGGCAGACGTGTACGATGCCCTTATTTCAAAAAGGGTTTACAAAGAGCCCCTTCATCATGCTGAAGCTTCCAAAATTATTATCAAAGGTTTTGGCAGTCACTTCGATCCTAATATTGTGGAAGCTTTCTTACAAAATATCGATGCCTTCCATTTGGTCTCTGAACAATTTCCAGATTTGTAAATCCCTTCGTTCATCGTGCTGTTCTCTCTTAGCAGGTCAGCATTCTTTAGCACCTCCTCTTCTTCAATAAATAACGCAAAAAGGCTGTATCTCATTGTTTTGAGACACAGCCTTTTATAATTTAAGGATTACACTTCTAGCGTTTCTTCGCCTTGGAATAACTCATCTCCAAGACTTTCAATTTCATGAATTCTCGCTTCAATTTCTGCTTCAGTAAATCCTAGTGTAGTCATTTTTCTTAAGCAAAGAGCAACAAACTCGTCTAGCCCCAAGTTGATGATTAAGCCTTTAGATTGATCTACGATTTTAAATCCTAACCATTCAGGCCAACTAAACATTTCCAGTCCAAAGTATCCCTCTTGACCTTCTTCTACGCCAAATACATCAAAAGGATAGCCTGTTCTAAGGTCATCTGTGATTTGCGCCATAAATAAGAGAATAGGCTCATTAACCACAGGTTTCATAAAGAACAACTCTTTAAAAATGCTGCGATAATGTTCCAAGTTTTGATCTGTCTCTTTAAACAACTTCAACAATTTATTCTCTACCAATTGATAGTCTACTGCTTTAAAACAATCCAATAAGGTATCTAGTTTCAATTCTCCATTGGTTGAAGCTTGGGTTTGCTCCTGAATGCTTTCTGTAATCCCTCGTTCTTCTAGTACAGCTCGAGCTGCATCCAGAGCTACATTCGTATAATCCTCAAAACTTACCATTACAATTTCTTTTAAGTTGCTGTCGCTTAAAGTTCTCATTTTCTCAAGCATTTTTTCATAGTCATTCACTTCAATCACCTCTGTCTCAGTATATTCAACACCCATTACTCAATACCTTTTTTATCTGCAGCACTCTTTACTTCACTTTTTCAGAAAAAGCCAATTTAGACTGATTACAAGTGGGGCAGCGCCAATCTTCTGGAAGATCCTCAAATCGTGTTCCCTTAGGGATTTCATGAGTCCAGTCCCCACGTTCTTCTTTGTAGATATAACCACATACGGAACATTGATATTCTTTCATACTATACCTCACATGTCTGTATTTACTGGGTTTTCCTTGAGTTTCTGAATTAAGGCATACAGCGTTTCAGAATCCTTTACATCATAAAATCCAATGATTTTTTTTGTTTTCATTCTGAAAGGTTCCATGCCGTCGTTGAGTTTCATAATATATGCTGGGTTTACATCATCAAAAACTAAGGTTCCCACACCATCTTTTTCAACAAATCGGACCATTCTTCCAATTTCATGTATAGGCTTTTCTCTATAACCTAGTCGAGAATCTTCAAAGGTTTCGATGACTCTTTTATTTGTAATCACATAACAACTGGTTTTCTTTTTATAGGCTTTGAAAAAAAATCTGCCAATTGCCATATAAAGTCCTGCCACAAGCATTGGAATACCTATCAAGTGAAAAGCCCATGGATATTGCACTTCGATAATTTTATACTCCCATAAGCCAACAAATCCCAACCACATGATTGAAAACGGAATGTACATATAATCGCTGTAGGTAATCATTTTTTTCTTTTCAGATTTTCCGTGCCACTGGATTGTCTCCCCAGGTGCTAATACAATTTCATCAATTTTCATTATGCAGCCACCTCTCTACTGTGAATTTTACCTTAAAATACTTCTGTCTGGCAAGACTGCTAAAGTGACCAACTTTTAACTTCTTTGGCCATCTGGGCAAAAACATTATAGCTGTCAATTTCGTCAGGGTGAATCCAAGCGTGTTCGGTGTGCTCGTCGGATAGGGATAAGTTGCCCCCTTTTAATTCACATAAAAAGGTGATGCCCAGTACCTGTGTGCCATCTTTTCGCTTTGCGTCCCAAACGCTTAAAGGTTTTACAACCGTTGCTTCCAGAGCAGTTTCTTCCATAATTTCTCTCACCAGTGCAGATTCATATTGCTCTCCAATTTCAAGACCGCCGCCGGGAAACTCCCATAAATCGGAATCTGTTTGTCTGTTTTTTGCCCGCTTTAAGATAAGAAATTTACCTTCCCACCATATCACGGCTTTTAGAGCAATGCCAAAACCTGAACGCTGACCCATCAATTAATCCCTCCACAACTAAATATTTCAGTAATTTAATGTTTTTTATGATATAGAGACTTGGAAAAGCCTCTAGAATGCATTAAGATTAATTCAAAATAGTTTTGCAACCGAAGTATATGGTTATCTATTTTGAGGAGGCTCATATGAAGCACGTTCACAAAAAAACTTATGATACAAAAGAAGCTCTTTATTTAGACCTCAATCAACAACTCCAAGAAATTCTTGCAGATGAAACCCATTGGATTCCAAACCTTTCCAATGCTTCTGCCTTACTCTGGCACGTGCTCGAGGACATTAACTGGGCAGGATTTTACATCGCTAAGAAAAACAAACTTTTCCTCGGCCCATTCCAAGGGTTACCTGCCTGTACTGGCATTGAATTTGGCTCTGGCGTTTGTGGTACCGCCGCTGGAACCAGAGAAATTCAAGTGGTTGGAAATGTTAACGAGTTCCCAGGTCATATTGCCTGCGATGGGGAAACAAAGTCAGAAATCGTTGTGCCTTTGATTTGGAACGACGAAGTAGTTGGGGTCCTAGATATTGACAGTCCGATCTTCAATCGTTTTGATCAAGCCGATGCAAAAGGACTTGCTCAATTCGCCAACCTTATATTAGAATCTATCAATTGGGAAGAAGTTTAATCCATTTTGAAGGTCTCTGTCAGTATTTCGTCTGACCGGGACCTTCTTCTTTGCACTTGTCTAGTGTTTGCTCCGCCTTAGTTAAAAATGCATTCAAATTCTCACCACTCCACTGAACAATGCCAAAGCTGATAGTCGGTTTATGAGGAATTAATGCTAAGACTTTCTTATTATATTTTTCTCTGAAATGTTCTGCCGAAACGACACTTTCAATCAACGTTTTATTCGGCAAAACAATGGCAAATATATCACCGTATATCCTGCCAACTTGGCAAGGTTCTTCATAAAACTCGTTGAGACTTCTGCCTAAATAGTTTAATAAAATATCGCCGAGAGCATATCCTTCTCTTTCATTAAAAGATCTAAACGCGTCAACCTTGCAGAAAATTAGGCTGAGTGTCGTTTCTTCACTTCCTATTTTTGCCTGTTCTATGCTTTGTTCAAGAACTCTCATTATCGTTTGAAAGTGACCTACCCCAGTTAACTGATCCAGATTGATCTGTCTGACAATTTCATTTCGCTTTAGAGCTAACTGTTCTTCTAACTGTTCTCTCTTTAAACGTTCCATTGATTCTTCATAAAACTCATTTTTATAATCTGAAAGCTTTCTATAGCTAACGTTAAGCACCCACAGCAATATGCCTGTTGAAATCAACATCACCACTAGAAATCTACTGGACTGGGTATATACCTCTGCTTCATTTTCGGTGAAAACAATGTACCAGCGATCTTCAAGATGATCCGTGCTGATACCGCTCTCAATCCCAAAATAGAATTTTTTGACGCCTTGCAATTTGCCAGAAAAGAAGCCATCACCTAATTTTAAAGGCATTAAGATTCGATTGACAATGCTAATTAAATATTGCTCGTCGCTCAGCACATAGTTGGGATTAATATGCGCAATGGTTTCACCTCGTTCATCAATCATGAACAAATATCCTGTATTTTTATAACCGATGTTTTGAAAAACCAATTCTGTATAATAATTCATTTTAACTTTAAAAGTCAAAAGCGCTTGTACCTGATTATTTCTGATAATGGGAATGCTGTAATAGAATACAGGCTTATTGGTATCTTCACTTTTGAAAATAGAGCTGATGTAATAGGACTTTCCACTTAGTACTTCTTCAAGCCATTCATCTTCGCTAAAAACTTTATTTCCTGTTTCTCCGACTATGATAAATTTGCTATCTAATAATTTATTATTTGTATTGTCTATTTTCCATGGTTTCTTTGAATCTTGAAGTAAATCGACTCGAATACTTTCATATTGATTGAATCGGCTGACTACGCCTCGCAAGTATCTGTAGGCTTCCTGTTCCGCTCCTTGATCATTTGAGTGCGACATCCAGTTCTGTATAGGATCAGATACGGAGATCAAACTGCTTATTTTTCTCTGCTCTCCGACCCAAATCTTTAAACTCTGACTGGCTTCATTGGTTAAAGCCTCGCCTGCTTGTTTAAACTCCTCTAAGGCACTTTGGTGAAAAAGGGCGAAGAAGATTAGGTTGATTACCACTGCAATCAACACCGCATATCTGCCCCACTTAAATTTTTTCAAACTAAACAACTCGTTTTTGCTAGGTTCATTTTGTTTCATTGTATTACCCCATACTGACAATATATTGGTTATTATTTTTTGTACATAGCTAACTTAGTAGCATTTTGCTGTTGTTGAATGCCCTGTGCAATATGGAAAAAAGCACTGATAATTGGCGATGATAAACTGCTTTTAAGTGTTACAATATTGATTTGTCGATGGACGGGATCCTTCAACGGAAAAATATCAAAGTCATAAAGGGTTTTATTTAATGTAGATTCTGGGACAATGGACATGCCCAGGCCTTTTTCTACCATGGAAAAGACTGTAGACATTAGCAATACTTTATATTTAAGGTTCGGCTTTACATGATAACGATCGAAAAGTCTGTGTAAAAAAGTATCTGAATCGTTATCTGGCATAATGAATGGATAATCTTCCAGCTTCATAATGTCAAAATCGTCGTCTTCGGAAATCTTATATTGGCTAGGAACAACTGCAATAATTTCGTCACGGAAATAAGGCAGCACGTAGTAATGAGGTTCAATGTACTGGGCTTCTAAGAATGTGACGTCCACAATACCTTCTTCAAGAGCTCTTTTTAAAGCATCATAGCCGTCTTCAATAATTTCAATTTGTATATCAGGGAAGGCATGATCAAAGGCTGACAAGATATCTGGCAGTAATCGACTTGAGGCACTAGTAAATGAACCAATGCGAATAGTTCCCGTCTCAATATGTTTAATGGAGTTAATTTGATTCATTAATCTGTCTTCTGATGCCACGAGTGCATATACATAATCAATGAGCATATTACCTTCATTGGTTAATGTCAATTTACCCCTTGTTCGATTGATTAAAACAAATCCCAACTCCACTTCCAATGCATGAATAGCGTGACTCACCGCTGACTGTGTCATTCCCAGTTCTTCTCCGGCTTTTGTAAACCCGCCAGTGTCCACTACTTTTTTGAATATTTTAAACTTATGTTGCACGCCCTCACCTCATACGCCTTAATTGGCTAAAATCAGTCATTTAATCTTTATATTATACCAAATAATGCGCTAGAAAGACATCGCCATAAAAAAAAGCTTACAGACCCAAAGAGACCTATAAGCTTTTAATATGCAATTGGTTAAATATAATAATCTTTGGATTTATACCCAGTGTAAGCCATCATAATGGCACAAGGAAATAAAATGACACCTAGGAACGGCGGGATAATTGTCAAACCCATGGCTACACCTGCACTTAGTCCGTTGGTCTCTACCAATTTTGCTGCAACCGCTTCTGGGTTACCCATGACGCTCATACCGAACTGGATCCAAATAATTGAGGTCATAAGCGAAACAGGAATAACTGCCATGCTCATGAGCCATCCTGTATACGAACGATTTTTAATACCTTTGACCCCTAAGAAGATTGGAACAAACATGACTGCAGGCAGTACAAAACCAAAATACTGAGGTGATAGAGCTAAAAAGAGAATTGAGCACGCCATATAATATTTGAAATATTGGCCGATTGCTTTTGTTGCCACCCCTTTAAAATCACCTTGAGCTGCTTTTAAATATCTCAAATAAACCTGTGCTCTATGCAAGTTGCCTTTGGGGTCCTGTTGGTTTTTTTTAACCTCTTCAATAACTTTGTTTCCCTTTAGACATAAAGCTTCATATATATGATCAACATTTTCTGTGATTTCCACTTGAGCATAACTTTGTTTGATTAATTTTGAATCTGATATAAGCCGTGAAACCTTTGCTGGTTTAAAATAGGTCTGATCCTCTAATATTTTGATAAACTGATCAATAACTTTACCGATTTCTGCTGTCTTTTTCATATGCCCACCTCTTAATAATTAGGATGATTGCTGAATGACTATTCGTGTCGAACTTCTTATTGTCTTTTATTTTATCAATTAAAATGAGTTCTCGATAGAGTATTTTATAAATAACCCCGCCATAAGGCGGGGTTATTTTCAAAAGCTATTTACTTTTTTTAATAATAGTCATCATGGATACGACAGCAAACGCTAAAATAATTCCCCATCCCATGACTAAGAACAATGTTGCACTCGCATTCATAGTATTACCCCCTATTCGATTCGAATCGAAACTTTGTTTTCTTCGAGTTCCTTACCATAATTCTTCTTAATAGAAGTGTATGAAGTATAGAACCCAATGACAAAGACGATTAGAATAACGACACGTGCGCCATTAACCCAAGGAACTAGTTGTGGAGTTTCTGCAACGAAGGAAGGAATAAATTTGAAGTAACCTGCTTTAGCATAATCAATTGTTGAGAACACAATCAATATTGCCAATACAGCTGGTGTAATTGTTTTCGTAAAGACATTGAAGAACCACTTAGGAATTTTCCAATAACCACCACGGTTCATTTCTTCAAAGGCTTTGTCTCCCATTAACCAACCAGCAACCAATACTTCAATGAAACCAAGGACAACAAGGAGGTAAGAACCAATCCAGTTATCGATTTCAGTAAAGTAAGCAAGGTTAGATGTCTTAGTCAAAATAGGCTCTAATCCTACTGGAAGACCTACGAGAATGTAAAGACAGAAAATTGAGATGGCAGCTTTTTTCTTGGCAAAACCGAGGTTTTCTTCAAGAAGGGCAACCAAGTAGTTGTACATTGCAATAGCAGAAGTGAACCCTGCGAAGAATAACAGCAAGAACCACATAGCACCAAAGATTTGACCGCCGCCCATAGCTCTGAATACGTTAGGAAGTGCGATGAAAGATAAACCAACGCCACCTTTAACACCTTCAGGACCCATAAATGCATAGGCAATCGGAATAACTGCAGTACCACCAAGAATAACTTCAGCAAACTCGTTTAAAGAAGCTGTAGCAATTGAAGATACCACTACATCGTCGTCTGGTTTGATGTAAGAAGCATAGTTACAAATAATCCCCATACCAATAGATAATGTGAAGAAGATTTGTCCTGCAGCTGCAATAGCACCTTTCCAGCTGAGTTGATCGAATCTAGGTGTCCAAACGTACTCAAGACCTTTAATAGCTGACCAGTCAGGGTTGACAGGCGAACCTAATGTCAAGGCTTTGATGGCAAGTATAATACCAAACACATATAATGTTGGCATCATAATTTTTGCAACAACTTCAATACCGTTTTGTACACCTTTCATAACAGCATAACCCAATGCTGCCAATGAAATAACCCAAAATGTTATAACATAAGCTGGATTTTGTATGTAACTCACGAAGACATCGCCAGTGCCAATAGCAGAATCCATGTAACCACCTGTTACAGATAACCAACTGTAACCTAGCGTCCAACCAATAACGTGATTGTAATAAGAATTGACCAGAACAGTAACGGCAAAGGCCATACTGCCGGCTATAGAACCAATGATAAGTGCTGTACGCGGTTTAACGCCTTCTCTGGCTTGAAGGTAAACCATAGGGCCGAGTGTACCGTGACCGTATTTCCCACCATAGCGGCCTAAGTTCCATTCAACCAGTAATGTAGGGATACCAATCAGAATTAATGCGGCAAAATACGGAATCATGAATGCGCCGCCGCCATTGCTTGCTGCTTGGTACGGGAATCTCCAGAAATTTCCTAAGCCGACTGCATTACCAGCCATCGCCAGGATCAGACCCATCTTGGATCCCCAGTTTTCTCTTGAATTACTCATAAATTTCCCCCTCTCTTTGTTATGAAATTTTAATATTTGGGTTATTAACATTATACAAAGGTGCCCTTTATAAAGCAACCCTTTTTTCAGTATATTCTGAAACATGAAATTATAGTAAACGAATTATTCTTTTTGAAGACAAAAGACTCCAAAATCCCTCTGATTATGCTCTATTAATGAAATAAATAAATTTTTATATATAATTTTATTATTACAATTTGTTTGCAAGGCTTCTATATTTTTTTGAAACCTTTGTGACTTACTATTAGTTTTATTCATGCTGGCAACATAATGTAAATATTGTCTTTTTGTTACCCTATTTTAATAGCTCTTAAGTTTTACTTAAATTCTCTCTCTTTCTATTGACCCGACAAAACAGAGTGCTATATTGAACTTGAGAAAACTGAAATAAATCGAATGATATAGGAGGTCCCATGCGTTTTAAAAAAATGAGCACTAAATTAATATTGGCCATTGTCTCCTGTTCTGTACTTGCCTCTCTCATTGTCGGGGGGGTGAGCTTGGTTCACTCAATCTCCAATATAGAAGAAGAAGCTACCGAGAAACTCACCTACATGACTTCAACAGTCCAAAGTGATCTCAAAGGAAAAATGGCTCTTATTTCCACCGCTTCTACACAAATGTCTGAAGTAATTTCAGGAATGGTTTCAAGTTCTACCCCCCTAGAACAGGAACTTTCTTCACTGGATCAATTGACTAAAGCTTATGTGAGCAGCACCAATTCTGCTTTATCTGCCTATGTGGAATTTGATCCTGCCTATACGAATCAAAAAGTCTTAGGCACTTGGTGGGCCAATTCAAATGGCACCATTCAGCAGGAACCCCTTCTTCAAACACCCCTCACTGAGTTTTCAACAGAATACAAAGGCTTTCTCAAAACAGCTGAAAGTACGGGCTGGACTGAAGTCTATCACGACAAAGAGCTCAACAAAGAGGTGCTCAGTTACATTCAACCCATTTTAAAAGATGGAAAAACCATTGGTATTGTAGGTTTTGACATAGACTTTAATACTTTGGTTGCCGAGTTAGAAGCTATTAAAATTTATGAAACCGGTTACGCCTTCTTGCTCGACGAAAATGCCAATATTCTCTCCCATCCTTCTTTAGAGTTAGGTACCAATTTAGGAACACTGGACGGAGGCAAACTCCTTCCTTTAGCTCAGGCGATGGAGAAAAATGAGTCTGGCACCTATACTTATGCATATAAGGGCACTGAAAAAATTGTGAGCTATAAAAAACTTCCCAACGGCATGATCATTGGCCTATCACCCACGTATGAGGAAATGTTTGAACAGTTGGCAAAGACTCAATTGTTTATCTTCGTTGTCATGGTTATCAGCATGCTCATCTTTACTGGTGTTGGGTTCCTACTCTCTTTGAAGATCGTAAAACCTATCAAACGTTTAAAAACAGCATTTGACCAAGCAGCTCGTGGAGATTTAACGGTTACCGTTCCTGTTACTTCTCAAGACGAAGTAGGACAGGCTTGTGAGCAATTCAACCACATGATGTCTGAAATGCAACAATTGGTTTCCCAAGTGCAAAGCGGTGCCAAAACAGTTGAAAAAGCCTCTCACACTTTAGACAAAATTGCCATGAATACCAGTGAGGCCATCAATGAAATCGCCGCAAGCATTGAGTGTATTTCTCAAAGCGCTACAGATCAGGCTGGAGAAATGGAAAAGATACTGCAAAATTCTCATGCCCTTGGTAATGAAATCCAACTGGTATCTAAGTCTTCTACAGAAATGAATCAGGTTTCCCATTTGGTAAGTCAAGAAAGTAAGCGAGGACTAGAAACCCTGACTGCTCTTGTAACTACTACTGAAGAGAAAATCGTTAAATCCGCTGAAATTGACGCTGCGGTTCAAGGCAGTCATACCAGCGCTCAAGAAATTGAAACCATACTGGATACTGTAATGTCCATTGCGAAGCAAACTAATTTATTAGCACTGAATGCTTCCATTGAAGCTGCAAGAGCTGGAGAGCACGGCAGAGGCTTTACCATCGTTGCAGAAGAAGTTAAGAAGTTGGCTGAAGAGTCCACGACTGCAGTGGATGAAGTCAAAACTTATATTCGGGCGATTCAAGTTCAGTCTGCCAATGCCGTTCAGGTTATGGAAGGTATAAAATTGATAGATCACCAACAAGCTGAATTGGTCACTGCGACTAACGGTATATTCCTTTCAATCCTAGACCAACTTAAAGATTTGGTAGGACTCATTGAACAAATGGATCAAAGCAGTACCTCAATGGATCACCATAAAGACCATACCCTTGAGAACATTGAGAATATATCTTCAGTTTCAGAAGAAATTGCAGCTTCTACTCAAGAAGTCAGTGCTTCTTCTGAAGAAAGTGCGGCAGCTGTTCAAGAAATTTCTGCCCTGGTAAGCCAATTAACCCTCCTAATTGAAGGCATGCAGTCTAGCGTTGCCAAATTTAACGTCTAAATTTAAAAAAATCCCAATAGAGATGTGCTCTTTGCTGAGTATATCTCTATTTTTTTGGTAAATATAACTTGAATGCTTACTATTAAAGGGGATAAATGATATTATTAAAATTATCACAATGTTTTTTACTTAAGGGGGATTAGCACATGGCTAAAAAGAAAAAAGAGGGTGTCGTTGTCAAACGCAGTATTCGACAGCTGATTATCATCGCATTTTTCATTATTATTACCACGACATTGATTTTGGTTTCCGGAAGTACTTATTTTAAATTCAAAGCATTTCTCAGCGAAAAGGCTGAACATGACACTTCACAGTTAACCAGTTCTATCGACAATACTGTCGCTGCCTATTTGGCTCACTTTTCAAAGACCATAGATGCAGTAGCTGCCTTGCCTAGCACCAAGCATGCCATGGCAGATCCCAGTGAAGCACAACGCCTCATTTCCCTTTTAGACAGTACTGTAAAAGCAAATCCAGATATATTGTTCTTCTATTTAGGCACAGAAGATGGACAGATGCTCATGAAACCAGACGATGACCTGGGGGCAGATTATGACCCTAGAACACGGGATTGGTACAAAGCAGCAAAAGATCAGAAGGGCACTTTCTGGACAGATCCTTACTTTGACGAAACTGTTAATCAAATGGTTGTCAGTGTCTGTAGCCCTATCTTTGATGATTCCAACAAATTTGTTGGGGTATTGGCGCTAGACCTTGCACTGACCTCTATCAACGAACAAACTTCAAAACTAAAAATCGGACAGCAGGGCTATGCCATTATTGTAGATAAAAATGGGGTTATCATCAGTCACCCTACTGCAGACAAAATTGGCAAGCCATTAACAACTGAAGCACTTAAAAAAGCATTAACTGATCCGAAATCAGATATAATTTATTATGATTATAAAGAGATTGATAAAAAGACGAATAAAGAGAGTAATAAAGTGAGTCAGAAATTAGGCGTCATAGACCGCATGGACTCCGTAAGCTGGACGATTATTGCCACTTACTATATGAATGAAATTGAAAAAGAAGTGGATGGACAATTATTCTTCACCTTGTTCATTGGCCTCATTTCATTGATCTTGAGCATTATCTTGATTCTACTCTTTACAAACCGCTTTACAGCAAATATTAAGAAACTAGTTGAAACTATGAAAGTCGCAAGAACTGGGGACTTAAGCGTTCGTTCTTCTATCGTTTCAAAAGATGAAACCGGACTACTCAGCCAATACTTTGACGAAACCATTCTAGACCTCAGCAAATTGGTTTCTAATGTTAAATCCGTTTCTTCCGATTTAACACAAGCTGCACAAAACCTTGCGGCCACTAGCGAAGAAGTCAGCGCCTCTGCAGATGAAGTTGCTAAAACCGTTGAAGATATTGCAAAAGGTGCCGAGGATCAAGCAAGCGATGCAGAACAAGCTGCCATCACTTCAAGAGACTTGAGTATTCAATTTAAATCATTAAATGAAATCACGGCTGAAATGCTGTCGTCTGCGAAGCTTTTGAAAGAAGCTAACGAAACCAGCCTAGGCGCTATTAAAAACTTGGATGAAACCAATGAAAAATCCAACGAAGCCAATGCCATGATTTCTAACGTAGTCTTCCAGCTCAATCAGAAAACAGAGCAAATTGGAGGCATTTTGGATGCCATTTCTGCCATTTCTGTTCAAACTAATCTCTTAGCACTTAACGCTTCTATAGAAGCAGCTAGAGCGGGAGAACACGGTCGTGGCTTTGCAGTCGTCGCTGAAGAAATTAGAAAGCTTGCTGAAGAATCTGCTAACTCTGCTGATGAAGTACGTCAGATTGTGGGCAACATTCAAACAGACAGCAGAAAGACCGTCAGCAGCATGGAACTTCTTAAAGAACATGCCACTGCTCAAGACGCCTCTGTTAAAGATGTTCTCAGTGCCTTTGACACGATTACAGAAGCTTATCAGCAAATCTCCACACACATTGGCAACATTGATGAATCTGTTCATAGCCTCACTGCTAATCAAGAAATTATTCATGGCAATATCGAAAATATTTCTGCCGTATCTGAAGAGACTGCTGCCGCATCTGAAGAAGTTACAGCTTCAATGGATCAACAAGTCAGTGCCGTTGAAGAAGTGGCACGTTCTGCTCAACAACTCAACGAAATATCGTCTATGCTCAACGACGAAATTTCACAATTTAAAATTTAATGAAGTGAAGCTTTACAAGTTTCACAAAGTTTTTAAGTAAACAAAAAGGCTTGCTCTCAGATGAGAATTCATCTGGAGCAAGCCTTTTTAAATTTATCCTTTTCTCTTGCGCTGGTATTAAACCATTGCTATTTCTTTTTATGTTCTTTGGCCAATTTGGCCTCTTTATTTTCAAAATAAATCCACCCGCGGCGGTTTAAATAACGAATGAACATGATTAATCGATCATAAACAGGTTCACATTTTTCTCCAAATCTTGCTTTGACCACTTCGCCAATTTCATATACATTGCGTTTGCCGTCAATGGCCTTCCATACAGTAGAACCTAGGTCGTCAAACTTCATGTCTGAAGTACTAGACTTTTTCACTAGCCAATTGGCCATCTTTTGAATGGGATGATTGTGGTGGAATACTAAATAGACATTTCCACCCTTTTCAATCCACTCCGTATGCTTAATATGGGGCACGAAAAGGAGAAAATTATCTTGTGCGATTTCCTCGGGCTTTTGTTTCTTTTTAAAAAGCATATCAGGAACTCCTTTTAAATGTTGGTTTCATAATCAAAACTGCTGGGAGCTTGCCCCCAGCAGTTTGCTTCATGCCTTTATCTGATTGATTTGACAAAGATTAACCTTGTCAATCACTCATCTGTTCTTATTTCTTAGTTGCTTTCTTAGCATCGTCACCTTTGCAAATCAACTGGTACATGAACACACAAAGTGCGAAGCACATAACTGCTGAAGTCCAAGGGCTGCCTACGATTGCTGGTAAGATTTTAGGACCGATATTAAGCGCACCTGTCCAACCTGCAATTGTGAAGACTGCAATGAAGATACCCATGATTGCATCACCTGCAACAAGACCAGAAGCCAAGAGGATACCTCTTTCAGTTTGTTTCTTAAGTAATTCTGTATCGAATTTGAACTTTCTGTCCACAAGAACTCTAACAATACCACCAATAACAACACCAGCTGAAAGGTGAATTGGAAGGTAAAGACCAAGTGCAAATGGCAATACTGGGATTTTCATAAGTTCAACCATAACGCCGAATACAGCGCCGATTAATACAAGATCCCAAGGTAAGTTACCGCTCATGATTCCTTTAGAAATCATTGACATGATTGTTGCTTGTGGCGCTGCAACTTGTTCTGAACCAATGCCATAAGCTTGGTTAAGCATCAATATTACAAATCCGATAGCCGCTGAAGAAGCAACAATACCAATCATCATACCGATTTCTACCTTTTTAGGTGTACCACCAATGATGTAAGTAGTTTTTAAAGATTGTGCTGCGCCGCCTGCTACTGCAATAGCAGCACAGATTGTACCACCAGCAAGAATAGCTGCAATCATACCTGCATCGCCAATTGTACCCGTTGCTTTAAGACCCGCAGCTGTCAAAAGGAGTGATGCAATTGTCATCCCTGAGATAGGGTTGTTAGAAGTACCGATTACGCCAACTAATCTAGCCGATACGACTGAGAAGAAGAATGCGAAGATCAATACGAGAAGACCGCCAACAGGTCCGATTTTAGCATTTGCCATTGGAACGAACCAAGACACTAAGAAGACCATGATAGCAATTGCAATAACCCAAGTCATTGGAACATCTAAATCGCTTTTCTTAGCTGTGTGTTTGTGACCCATACCCGCCATAGCAGATTTGAATGAACTTGCAATAGTAGGCGCATTTTTGAAGACGCTGATGAAACCACCAGCAGCAACAGCACCTGCACCAATATAACGAACGTATTTACTCCAAATGCCCCATGCGCCAAGTTCCGCAATAG
The DNA here is from genome assembly GCA_964404895.1 of uncultured Peptostreptococcaceae bacterium. Lineage (GTDB taxonomy): Bacteria > Bacillota > Clostridia > Peptostreptococcales > Acidaminobacteraceae > JBGSUZ01. Next base: position 204,746 of record CAYOLV010000004.1, read on the forward strand.
GTGCAGCAGCTGGGAAAATAGGATCTGCAACAGACATACCGAAGAAGCTGATAAGTGGAATAATTCCTAACCATGCAACCAAAGCACCTGCAAACATGTACATACCGATTTCAATACCTACGATATAACCAACACCCACAAGTGAAGCTAATACATCGGCACCAATAATTGTGTTTTGAAGGGGTTTGATATTCCATTCTGGTTCGTATTTCCAGAAGCCTAAACCTTCTGAAGCGAATTTGTAAACAACACCCGTTGCAAGACCTGTCAACATCATAGCAAGACCTTTTCCGCCTTCTGACGCTGAAACAAGTACTTCTGATGCTGCCATACCTTCTGGATAAATCAAATTGCCGTGTTCTTCAACAATTAAGAATCTTCTGAGTGGAACAACAAAGGCAATACCTAAAAGACCGCCGATGATTCCGACAATAGTAATTGTTGTGAGCGTTAATTCTCCACCAAGAAGGATTACCGCTGGAATACAGAAAATAAGTCCGCCTGCTAAAGATTCCCCCATAGAACCCATCGCTTGAATAACATTAATTTCTAAAATGTTGTTGTGTTTGAAAAGACCTTTTAATACCCCTGTTGCAAGAATTGCAGTTGGAAGACCTGCCGCAATTGTCATACCTACTTTAAGACCTAAGTATGTGTTAGCTGCTCCGAAGATTACTGCGAAAATGATACCAGCAATGATTGACAATGTTGTCAATTCTGGTAACGCTTTGTCCACAGGAATGTAAGGAACGTAGTCATCACCTTTGCAGCCGCCGTAGGCTGTAAAGTGCAAACCTTTTTGTTCTGCCATTTTGATTCCCCCTATGTGCATTATTTTGTTGTTACAGCAAAATTGTAGCACAGTATAATTTTGCTATCAATTAAAAGGGGCTCATTTAGGGGCTTTATAAAAAATACATTTTCTTAACAACTTCTTCAGAATATTGACACAGCTTATGAAATTTGCATATAAAATAATTTATTTGGATAGAATTAAATTCAAGGCTTGATCCAAATCCCCAATCAAATCCGCCGCATCTTCCAGTCCAACTGAAACTCTGAGAAGTTCGGGTTTTACCCCTGCTGCCCTTTGTTGCTCTGTGGTTAATTGTCCATGGGTGGTACTTGCAGGGTGGATGATTAACGACTTGGCGTCTGCCACATTTGCCAACAGAGAAAATAATTCTAATCCTTTAATGAAGGTAACGCCCGCCTCTGCCCCTCCCTTAATCCCAAATGTAAAAATAGAGCCCGTTCCTTTAGGAAAATATTTTTCTGCCAGTCCCTTATAAGGGCTGTCTTCTAATTCAGGGTAGCTGACCCAGTCCACTGCAGAGTGTCCCTGTAAAAAGGCAACCACCTCTCGGGTGTTGCTCACATGTTGTCTGACTCTGAGAGACAAGGTTTCTAATCCTTGTAATAACAAGAAGGCATTAAACGGACTCAGGCAAGCTCCAGTATCTCTTAACAACTGTACTCGGGCTTTGACAATGAAGGCCAACGCACCTACTGCTTCAGCGTAAATTAAGCCATTGTAACTAGGGTCTGGGGTTGTAAAACCTGGGAACTTGCCACTGGCTGCCCAGTCAAATTTGCCCCCGTCTACTATAAGTCCACCAATGCTGGTGCCATGTCCTCCAATAAATTTTGTTGCGGAGTGGACAACAATATCTGCTCCGTGATCTAAAGGGCGAATCAAGTATGGGGTGCCAAAAGTATTGTCTACTATAAGAGGAATGCCTTGACCGTGGGCAATGTCCGCTACCTTTTGAATATCGATGAGATTGATTCCAGGGTTCCCTATGCTTTCTATATAAATAGCTTTTGTCTTTTCATTAAGGGCTAAAGAAAAGTCTTCCAACTTATCAGTATTGACAAAACGGGTGTTGATTCCAAATTTAGGGAGTGTCTGCGCCAACAAGTTATAGGTGCCGCCGTATAAGGTACTGGCTGCCACAATCTCATCGCCTGCTTGAGCAATATTCATGATGGCGTAAGTGACTGCCGCAGAACCAGAGGCCACCGCTAAAGCGCCTGCGCCACCTTCAAGTGCTGCAATGCGTTGTTCTAACACATCTGTCGTAGGGTTCATCATACGGGTATAAATGTTGCCTGTCGCCTTTAATGCGAAAAGATCAGCGGCGTGTTCAGGGCTATCAAAGACGTAAGACGTGGTCTGATAAATGGGAACTGCTCGAGACTTTGTAACAGGGTCAACGCTTTGCCCTGCATGGATTTGAAGTGTATCGAATTGATAATTTTTAGTTGTCATTAAAAACGCCTCCTTTTAATAAATGCAGCAAGTCCGACACCATTGCCGTACCTGTTGGGTCTGCGCCTGCACCAGGCCCTATTAACTTTAAAGTGCCAATGCCTTCTGTAACGATTACAACGCCATTGTCTACGCCTTCAATGGCATATAAAGGATGATTTGGCTCTAATTCTTTTAACTGAACAGACGGTACCGATCCTAGTGCGCAATCCGCTGCAGCTATCAATTTGGTTCCTTTTTTAACAGTTTTGAGAAGTCTCAAACTATCCTTTTGAATGTGTGCAGGGTCCAAAGGCTGATTAAATGCCAAGCCCGACAAAATGCTCAGTTTATTGGCAGCGTCCCAGCCATCTACATCTGCACTGGGGTCAGCTTCTGCGTAGCCCAAGGCTTGTGCCTGCTCTAAAGCAGCTTCATAGGTAATACCTTCATCTGCCATAGTCGTCAGAATATAATTAGAAGTCCCATTCACAATGCCCTCTACGCGAAGAATCTTATCTGAATGTCTTAAAGTGTTGATGACTTGTATAATGGGAACTCCAGCGCATACACTGGCTTCATAAAAAAGTTCGCCCATGCTGTTTTCTGCTGCCTTTTGGATACGTTCCCAGTGGCAAGCTATAGCAGCCTTGTTTGCAGACACCACATGCTTGTTTTTTTCCAGCGCATTACAGATATAAGTAGCTGCTGGTTCTGCGCCATTAATGGCTTCCACAATAACTTGAATTTCAGAATCCTCTAAAATGCTTTGAAAATCAGTGACTGCTATTTCCTGAATTTCTAGGGGCAATCGTTGAATTTCCCCTTCTCTGACCAGCACTTTCAAAACTTGAACCCTTCTTCCCGTTTCTGCTAAGATTTGTTCTTTCACCCTTTCCAGCCTTCTATAAAAGCCAGAACTCACCGTGCCGTAACCTAATAAACCTACTTTGACCGTCTCCATTTTGCCCTCCTAAAGCTAATATTTTCGACTTATTATTACCGATGCGACAAGGGTCTTATGCCATCGACCCAATTGCTTAAAAGCTGCTTGGCCACTTCTTGCCATTTAAAATCCGTTCCCCACTGTCCACTATTATTTTTGACATACCCTTTTGGTGCTTGGATGTCCAACTCTTTCGCCAAATCTCTCTCATATTCTAATAAAAGGGTGTTTACCTCGTATTCAGGGTGTCCGCTCCAATAAACGTTGCCGTCCTGATCTTCTAAGGCAAAAATCCCCGCCTGTTCAGATTGGATGAGAATATTGAGCTGCCCGCTGTCTTTGATTTCTTGAGAACACCAACCCGTATGTCTGGAATGTGGCAGAAACACCGATTCTTCTATATTTCTAACGAGTGGATGCGCCACTGCCAATTGATGTTCAAAGATGCCAAAACACTTCTCTTCCAGTTCGTATTTTTCGATGCCAAACCGCTTATACATTAAGGCCTGTGCTCCCCAACAAACCGAAAGGATGGGGATGTGGGCTGCCATGACCTTATCTAAAAAAGCACTTAATTCCTGCCAATAAAGAACCTTATCAAATTTCATCAACTCTACTGGTGCTCCAGTAATAATAAGCCCCTGCAAAGCCTTTAAGTCAACTTCTCTGCAAGTGATATAGGTTTTGTTCAAATAGGAAGGGTCCGTATGGGTAGGGGTATAGCTTTCCATTTGAATCCAAACAGGTTCAATCCAGTGCTCGCTGGAAATCATTAAGTTTGACCATTGTCTTTCCGTCACTTCCTTGGTGGGCATCAAATTCACAATGCCAATAGAAGTACTCGAAAAGGCTTTTAAGGGCTTGTCATTTCTATCAAGCGCCACTACCCTTGCTGGATATTCTGCTTTAAGCTCTGAAAAACAGTGAATATTGGGATTTAAAATAATTGACATTTTCTTTCTCCTTTTCAATATTTTTCTATGTATGGGTAAAAAAATGACCCCGTGAATCTTAAGGTCTTTTTGGAATAGATAAAACCAAAAAACCTCTCTATACGAAAGACAGAGAGGTTTATATACCTGAGTTTTCTATCTTCCGAAAGTTCAACTTTCGCTGGATTTAGCACCTTTGTCATTTGACAAGGTTGCTGGGCTTCATAGGGCCAGTCCCTCCGCCTCTCTTGATAGAGATGATTTAATTGTTTTTGATTATACGAAGAAATGACAAACTTGTCAATCATCTTTCGTAAACTTTTTCTATAAGGCCTTCTTCAATGAGTTGAGACAAGTGTTTCACTATAACAGGGTCAATTTTACCTGCACTGGATTCCTTTTCAAGAATATTGCTGACCTCATCAATGGCTAGTGCTTCTCTGTAAGGTCGTTTTGTGTAGAGGGCGTCAAAAATATCGGACACCGCCACAATTCGTGCGGACAAACTGATTTCATCCCCTTTTAAACCTTCAGGGTACCCGCTGCCGTCTAACTTCTCATGATGATGTAAAACCGGGTCAAGACAATCTTTTAGTGCCCCAATAGGTCGAATAATTTTTGCTCCCATTTCAGGGTGTTCTTGCATGACCATAAATTCTTCATATTCCAAGCGTCCTGGCTTATTCAAAATAGTTTCAGGCGTGCCCACTTTACCAATGTCGTGGATCATGGCGGCAATGTCTAAATTTCTCAATTCCTTTTCTTTCATCCCCGCTCGCTCACCTAGTAAAACAGCAATATCGGCTACCCGCCTTGTATGCCCTTCGGTGTACATGTCTTTGGCTTCAATGACATTTGACAAGCTGATGACAAACTCTAAAACGTTGTCCATTTCCTTGTTGTAGTCTCTTTGCAACAGCTCATAAAGTCGTGAAATCTCATGGTTTCTTTTTTCGATGACCACTACTTTATTGGCAATCTCGCTTTCCAGATTTTTCTTCTCAATTCCATTTTGAATAATTCGAATTAAATCGTTGTTGTCCCAAGGTTTTTCAAGGTAATAGTAAATCCCTAGCTCGTTAATACTCTTAATAGCACTTTCTTTGTCAGAATAGCCCGTTAGAAGAATTGGAACAATCTTAGGCTGTTCTTTAATAATTTCTGACAGAAATACCAGACCATTCATTCCTGGCATCATAAAATCAGAAATCACCATATCAAATTGCTCATTTTTAAGATAGTTCTCCTGCATTAAATCCAGTGGATTGTTGCAGCTTACCACTTCATAGTCCAACATCATTTCGATGAGTGTCGACAGGGTACTGGTAATCATCGGCTCGTCATCTACAACTAAAATTCTAGGCATAAATAGCACCTTCTCTATTTGAAATCATTAGGGTACAATCATAATAGGCAGAAGCCTCTATAATCTATTCTACTCGATTATCTTAACCTTTCCTAGATTTCAACTGAAAGGTTTATACATTCTTAATATCAATGGCCAGGAACTGGCAAAGGGAGACCTTTCTATGCAAAAAATAAAAAAATCCCGCTCTCTCAAGCGAAAAATTCAAAACGCGATTTTCAGAAGCACTCTATTTTCCCACTTGCTTCTGGCCTGTATTTTCATTCCGTCACTGCTAGTCATTCTCATTCCAGTAGGCCAAATTATGACCCGAGGGGTTGCTGTGGAAATTGCTCAGCGCTACGCTTACGGCGGCAACAACAAGCTCTCTCAGGAAGCTGTTAACCTTCAATCCATCAGAAATCTTACTGAAGACCAATTGATTCAAGATGTACTGAAAAAAAATTCATCTAAAGATAAAAAAACAACTACCAGTATTGACGAAGCCATTCTCATTGGAGAGGATTTCTTTAATATGCCCATCTTGTCCGTTGAAAAAAATACAACTGACTTGAAAAAACTGATTCTTCTCAGTTCGGAGCAATACCAAAGCGCCAACCAATTCTTCGATCAAAATATTCTACCCTTTAAAATTTACACCTTGAATTTTCAGGTAGAAGACTTCGCCTTTTATTTGCCTAACGAAAAAGTCAGTCAGATTCTAGCAGAGAAGAACATTCTAGAAAGATATATTAACAGTACCAACAGTGAAATGACCATTACAGACGAAAACAACATCCCGATAGGCACTTTGACCATTGGGATCAACCCTGATATTGTCAGTTTCTTAGTCATTCCTTACTTGACGATTATGTTCTTGGTTGCCCTCGGTTCTCTGTTCCTCGTCAGCCTCATGGGGAAATTTATGACCGCTGGTATACTTAAGCCCGTGGACACATTGAATAAAAAGCTGAAAGCCATGGCCAAAGGAGATCTTGATAATTTGCCCGACCACCCTATTGCCATTCAAAAAGCCCCGACTGAAATCAATCAGTTAATCAACAGCTCCAACGAAATATTAATACGAATGACTGAAAGTCGTCAGCAGGTAGAAGCCCAAAATGAAGAGCTTCAATCTCAAAATGATGAGCTGATTGACTCAAAATCCATTATTCAAAAACAGCAAAATATGTTAGTCCAAACAGAAAAAATGGCTTCGGTAGGACAGTTGTCCGCAGCCATCGTCCACGAAATCAATACCCCAATGGGGGCTATTAAGAGCAATGCCCAAATGATTGAAATGCTTTATGGACAACTGAGTGCTCAATCCCTTAACGATTCGCAACAAAAGACGCTGAACAAAATTAAGGGGCTCAATGATATTATTTTACAAGCCTCTGAACGAGTCGTTTCTATTATTAGAAGTCTTAAAAGTTATTCTCGACTCGATCAATCTGACTTCAAAGCCTCAGACTTGAATGAAGACCTTAAAAATGTCCTCGTCCTCACTTCAAATCTTTGGAAAAACAATATCAGTATTGTGGAACACTATGGGGACATTCCTATGGTGAAGTGTTATTCAGGGCTTTTGAACCAAGTCTTTATGAACCTGATTGTCAACGCTATTGACTCTATGGAAGACGGAGGCACCTTGACCCTCAGCACAAAATCTGAAGAGGGATGGGTTCTCATCGCCATAGAAGACACTGGTACTGGCATTGACCCTGAAAATCTTACAAAGATCTTTGAAGAAGGTTTCACAACCAAGAGTAAAAATAAAGGCAGCGGTCTAGGTCTCGCCCTCAGTCATGACGTGGTCAACCGCCACAAGGGACGAATTGAAGTCCACTCAGTCCTTGAAGTAGGCAGTACTTTTACCGTCTACCTGCCTATAGATTCAGAACCCACAGTTTCAGAATCCGTTTAAACTTATCTGACCAATTTTCCAGGGTATCTGCCCGTTCCACCCGCTACATTGACAACTTCATAACCCAATTTTGACAACTGATTGGCTGTACTGCTGCTTCTGCCCCCTGATTGGCAGATGATGTGGTACAGCTTTTCTTTTTTGAGATGCTTTTCTGGGGATGCTAAGAGGGTGTTCATAGGAACGTTGACAGCCCCAGGTACATGGCCTGACTTGTATTCGTGAGGTTCTCTCACATCTATTAAGTTGATTTTTCCTAAGGTACTGATCTCAGATACTGCAACTTGTGGCACTGCATTTTTCTTTAAAAATGAAAACATATTCTCTTCTCCTTATTTTTCACTCAACTTCGTTATTTTTTACAAAAGTTCCTAATGCTTCGCTAAATTTCACAATAGTTTTCTTTTAAAACTTCAAAGACTTTAATCATTCTTTTATCCGAAATATAATAGGTGCTGTGCATGCCATTTTTTCGACAGTCCAACAATTGGTTGGCTTTCATAACAGAAAGATGTTGAGAAATTGCCGCCTGACTAATGTGGCTTAAAGCCTCTTGGAGTTCGCTTACGGTATGTTCCCTTTCCATGAGCTTACACAAAATCATCATCCGATTTTCATTTGCCAGTACCTTCAAAACATTGGTTATGGTTTTAATACTTTTAGGATCCATGTGTCCTCCTGAAGTTATACTCAATTTTTTTGATTTATATAAGCATATTCTTATTAACTTATTTTACAGCTCGTTCTGGGATTTGTCAAATCTATTTTTGAACTTCGTTAAGTTTTTCTATAGTTGCTCAAAATCTTCAAGAATTCTTAAGAATTTAATGGCAAAAGTTGTCACTTTTTTCTGTTATGATATTAACAGATCAGCTGATCAAAGAAAACAGGAGGTTCCTCATGACCCTATTAATATGCGATGACGACCCTGCCATTGTAGACGCTATTGCCATTTACTTAAAAGCCGAAGGCTATGACGCTTTAAAGGCTTATAATGGCGCAGAAGCGCTTAAAATGCTTGGGCAGAACGAGGTGCATCTCGTCCTGTTAGACTGGATGATGCCCATTATGGACGGCATTCAAGTCCTTCACAAAATACGAGAAACTTCTAATATGCCCGTTATTATGTTAACTGCAAAAGCAGAAGAGACAGATACCATAACAGGTCTGACTTTTGGGGCGGATGATTATGTGACCAAACCTTTTAAACCATTAGAATTGCTTGCTCGTGTCAAGTCACAACTTAGACGTTATACCCTTCTCGGCCAATATGTACCCAAGGCTGACCAATACAGAACTGGCAGCTTGGAACTCAATGACGAGGAGAAAACCGTCACAGTCGAAGGTGAAAACGTAAAACTAACCCGTTTTGAATTCCAGATTCTCCGCTTGCTGATGATGACACCTGGAAAAGTTTTTTCCATTGATCAAATCTATGAGACGGTTTGGGACGAACCTAATTACAACTCTGACAATACTGTAGCGGTACATATTCGCCGAATCAGAGAAAAAATTGAAATCAATCCAAAAGAACCAAAATACTTAAAGGTGGTGTGGGGCATTGGCTACAAAATTGAAAAATACGACTAGACACTGGCTTTTTAAAGGGCTGGCGTGGCTAGTGATTATGCTCTTAGGCGTCAATATTATATGGGCAACTTACCAACGCTACGAGGCTTCAGATATTAACTTGTCGCCGAATTATGGCTCAAGTATTGCTTATTATAACAATTTGGATCGTTATTACCAGCAGGTTTACGATGCCTACTTACCTGATCCCGAGCACCCTGATACCCGTCTTTTAGGGGAACTGAACGCTCAAACAGGCTATTATTACCTTGTTTCTAAAGCAGATACACACTTCTACTCCAACATAGAAAACCTTTCAAGCGAAGAAGATTTCTATTCTTCAGTTTATGCATTCCACCAGATTTATGACGAATCATCACAAGAGTCTCAAGGTGGCAAAACATATTTCGCCATGGCACCGCCAAAGGAAATATCCATTTTGATTGGCGAAGACCACAATCAGTTTCAAAAAGAAAGTGAAGCTTATACCCTAAACTGGTATGAAGAAAATAAAGATTGGTTCATTTTCTTAGGCGCTTCTCTGGGCGGCATTCTCCTCTCAATGATCTACCTAGCCCTTGTCAGTGGCCGAAAACCTGATAGCGATGAAATTCACTTCAATGAACTGGATCGCATTTTTTCCGACGTCTACCTGGTGCTTTGGATTACTTTAGAAGCTTTCATGCTTCAAATCATATCTGAGATTGATCTCATCCGCTCTGATTTAGGCTTTGCCGTTACAGCCATGGTCTTCTGTGTCATTTCAGGCAGTATCGGTTTAGCTTACTGGATGCTGATTGCCAAACGGATCAAATCTAGAACGCTGTTCAAGCATACTCTAGTTGCTTGCATTTTCAGAAATACCGTCGGTCGCTTATTTGGCTTATTCAAAACACTTTTTGACAGAATAAAAAATAGCCCCCTACCCCTTTGGTCGATTTTAATGGCAGGGATTTTCATGGTCATTAATCTTCTAAGCCTTTTGTTTGCCATTATCTTTACAAGTGCCTTCGGTCCCTTTGGCCTCTTGATGGGGATTTTCTGCTACGGCACAGGGATTGCCCTTATGGCTATGTATTTGATCTATCAAGATCAGCAAGTGGAACGTGCTGTAAAATGTATTGAGGAAATTCAAAAGGGCAACATGACCCCTTCTGAGCCCTTAGGTACTACTAAACAGTTTGCAAGACTTTTCAAAAGCATTACCTGTCTTGCCAATAGTTTTAAAACTGCTGTTGAAAAAGAAGTCAAAGCAGAACGCATGAAAAGCGAGCTGATTACCAATGTGTCCCATGACATTCGGACACCTTTAACTTCCATTATTACCTATGTGGATCTCCTTAAAACAAAAGGACTTTCAGATCCTGAAGCCCCTGAGTTTGTCAATATTCTAGATCAAAAATCTCAAAGACTTAAACAACTCACCGACGATCTCTTTGAGGCTTCCAAAGCCAGCTCCGGTAGTCTGCAGGTCAACCCTGAACACATCAAGCTTCAAGATTTTATGCTTCAAGCCATTGGAGAATTTGAAGAACGTTTTGGAAAGGCGAATTTGGAAATTCGCACCGACTTCGGCACTGAAATCACATGGCTTTGGGGCGACGGCCGCCACCTCTGGCGTACTTTTGAAAATTTGTTCCTGAACATTTGTAAATATGCGGTGCCTCACTCCCGAGTATATCTTTCCTCTGAAGTTCAAGCTGGTAACGCTGTAACCATTACCCTTAAAAATATTTCTGCCGATCCACTCAATATGCCTGCAGAATCTTTCTTGGAGCGTTTCACCCGAGGAGATATTTCCAGAAACACAGAAGGCTCAGGACTGGGCATCTCCATCGCCAAAAGCCTGACTGAACTCATGGGTGGACAATTCCGTTTAGAAACAGACGGCGACTTATTTAAAGTAATGGTAACCCTTCCTACAGGAGACGAAAGAAACAATTAGGGCTCATTGTTTGAAGGCATGATTGGATGATTTAACGATTGAATTAAAAAAGGAAGTGCTATACGCCCTGCGAGGTGTAAGCACTTCCTTTTCATCTTTATGCCAAGAAGCTGATGGCTCCTATGTGATTCAAACTCTTATTAATATCTCTTAAATCTCTTTCAATTCGGGCAGCATACTCATTCTGAATAGGTGTCTCTCGGAAGATGATCTTTTTACGTCCTTCCGCATCAAAGGGGATTTTCTGTTCATAGGTGACTTTAATGTCCCCCATATAATCCATAATTACGGTGAAGTACTGAGAAAGGTCTTCAGAAATCTCTATGAGGTCTTCTTTTTTGACTTTTTCTTCTCCTAAGACATAGGAAATGTCAAACAGCAAATGACCAATGTTTCTCATGTGAGAAATTACTGTCAATGTTTTTTCCACGTTTGACTTTTGAACCAAAGAAATGGCCTTATTGCCTTTTGCCTCTTTTTCCAGATTTGTAAATAAAGTGCTTACCCATTCAATGCTGTTGGACGTCTCTAACAGAGACATACGCACCTTTTGAAAATCCTCTGCCTCACAAGTTTCTAAAGCTGTCTGAGTTTCCGCCATAATGTTGAGCAATCTTTTGAATAAGTAAATCAATCTTTTCTGAGAAATAATTCTGTACTGAATCAAAGAAAAAATATAGTTGTAGACCAGTGCTACGGCAATCCCTGAAGAAAGAGCAGCGAATCTCAACTGGAACGTGATCCAAACACTGGGGTTTCCATCTGGTCCCGCCTGCAAATACTGGGTCATGTAAATGGCTGTGAAAAGGGCCACTACCGAAACGTTCTTCCAATTTAACAATAGGGTCAAATACAAGGTTATAGCCACCGACGCCCCTATGGTGATGGCATTTACTCCGAAAATTAAAATAATCAAGGAGGTAGCAACTGCCCCTACAAAGGAGGCGAAGAGCTGATCCCAACCGTTTTTAAGACCCATAGAATTGACCGGTTCAAGGGTCAAGACCAAACCAAACAAGACAGAAATCATGTCTGTGCTGACAAAAGTAGAATGGGAGGTAATCCAGTAGGCTGTGGTAATTGCTAAAAAGGTCTTAGCAATAAACAGCTTTGAATCTAATAAATTTGCTTCTTTTTTTAGCTTTAGGGTTTCTAACCAATTCATATGACATCTTCCTTTACTCTATCCACACGGGTTAAAAACGATGAAGTCGTTCATATTCCCCGAATTTTGACAAAACATAGATAAAATTTTATCAATTTTTCAAGATTAGTCAAGGACATTATGCCATTTTTAACTTGTATGTTTTTAACAAACTTATCGAACAACCTTTGCTACGCGCACTTGTCTAACAAATAAAAAGGCGCAGGCATAGGCTAGTGCTGTAAATATAAAGGTGACTCCAAAGCCTAATAAATCAACGACTCCACCAATTAGCAAAGGACCTGTAATGGCGGCTAAAGACGATGAAAAGTAGTACAAGCCTGTATACGTTCCAATTTGAGCCTCGGTAGTCATTTCAACAACCAATGGATAGGAATTGATATTGATCAATGCCCAGAAGAAACCGCCCACTAGCATTAAGCCCATCATTAACGGTTTGCTGAACGGCAGCACCGTGCCAATCAATGCCAAGGCTAGAAATACCAGACAATCTCCTGTAATACCCACTAATATGGTGTTGCGCTTGCCAAGTTTCGAGCCAATAAAGCCTGCGGGAATGGCGAAAATTAAAAAGGATAGGGCAAAGAAACCAAGAATGATAGAGGCGTCTGACACATCTAATTTTAAAAACTGAACACAATAGTTGCTAAAAGTAGCTTCTACTCCTTGATACCCAACAAACCAGAAGAATATCCCTAGTAGTATATTTCGGGCGGAAGGGTTATCATCGCTGATAATGGTTTTCACTGCATGAATAATACCTACTTTTTCTTCTTCTGATTTTTCTCCCACCTCAGGCTCTTTAATAAATTTCATGAGCATGAGCAGGGCTAAAATCATTAAAACAGAGGTCATTATGAAAGGTAAGTTGTGGTTGAGTTTATGCAGAAGCGCACCGCCCAAAAGAACGAAAACGGAAGCCAAACCACCCATGAAGTTAATAATCCCGTTTGCTTTGCTTCTCAGAGGAGCAGGGGTAATATCAGGCATTAACGCCACCGTCGGCGCTCTGAAAATTGTCATGGAGAAGTTCAAAATGGTGATAATGACCATGAAACTGAGGAAAGACCAATAATTTGGAAGCAGCAAGAACATAAGCGCTGCAATAGGAATCCCTACCATCAGGTAAGGCATACGCCGCCCGTATTTAGTCTTGGTTCGGTCACTCATGGCTGCAATTACAGGAATCAATGAAACAGCTAGAACATTATCTAATGTCATGATGGCGTTGATTTGAAACTGGCTGTTTAAAAAGTCTCTCAAGAAGATTGGCACATAAACGTTATAAAGGGGCCATACCAAACTTACTGCAAAGAATCCCAATCCCAGTATAAAGGTTTTTTTTACATCGAGTTTCATGACTTATGCCTCCTGAAGTTTCAGAATTTGGTCTGGAATGTCACTGATAATGCCGTAAATACCTGCATCTAAAAGCTGCTTGGCAACCCTTAAGTCGTTTACTGTGTAAGGATTAATTTCTAACTGAGCTTGTTTGTAGGACATGAGGACTTCTGGCGTTAAAGTTAAATAGTAAGGGTGGTAAAAATTCCCCTTTAACTTTTCAACGTATTCCCAAGGTTCGACCATGGCCTCTGCAGTCAATACGCCGGTCTGAAGGCTTGGGTCAAATGCTTTGATCGCTATCAGGGCAAAGTGGTCAAAAGAAGAGAAAATCAGTTGCTCCTTAGGCAAGTATTGAAGGCACAAGGTTGCAACACGTTCTTCTATCCCTTTGTAAATACTTGAACCTGCCTTAAACTCTACGTTCAAGAAAAGCTTACGCCCCGTCAATTCTTGCTTTTCTTTAAGCAGACGAAGCACCTCTTCCAGTTTTGGAATTTTCTCTTGGCTCATTTCTTGTTTGTTTTGATCCATTAAAGTCATTTGAGAAAGTTCTTCCCAAGTTTTTCCAAAAACTACACCTTTATGTATAGTCATCCGATCCAATTCAAAGTCGTGAAAGACAACGATTTCTCCATCTTTCGAATAATGAACGTCTAACTCTAAACCATCTGCTCCCATCTCTAATGCCTTTTCAAAAGACAACATGGAATTCTCTGGATAATACCCTTTTGCACCACGGTGCCCAAATATTTTCGTCTTCATCTTTTCTGCCTCCATTTGATCTATTCTTCAAAAATAGCCCAGTAGTCCTCTCCCCAATATTTTAATATGAACTCATCACGTCCAGAAATTTTACGGTCTTCTTTATAGGCTTCTGGTTCTTTTTCATGGTAATCCTGATGGTATTCTTCTGCATCATAAAAGATGCTGGCTGGCATAATTTCTGTCACAATAGGCTCTGGGAATCTGCCGCTGGCTTCTAATGCGGCTTTAGAGGTTTCTGCCTCTTTCTTTTGTTCTTCTGTGGTATAGAAAATGCCCGTTTTATATTGAGGGCCTCTGTCGTGAAACTGTCCTGCATCGTCCGTAGGGTCAACTTGCATCCAAAAGGCTCTTAGCAATTTTTCATAAGTAACCAAAAGCGGGTCATAGACGATTTGAATGGCTTCGTAGTGGCCTGTATTCTTTTGTTTGACCTGTTCATAAGTAGGGTTTTCAACGTGTCCCCCTATGTAACCTGATTTAATTTCTATAATGCCCTCAAATACATGAAAGGGCGACACCATGCACCAGAAGCACCCTCCAGCGAAAATGGCTTTTTGATAGGTTTTATTTTCCATTGCGGCCTCCTTCGTATTACCCTTAATGTTACCTAGAATTAAAGCCTGCACGAAGCAGGCTTAGTATCTGTGTTTATATGATCATCCGCCAAAGGTAAGTTGGCACATGAACTTAAAATTATCCCAATTTTTCACTTTCAATCGACTGATATTTAGTCTTTGCTGGATCAATATCCACAATAGAAGTTGTAGGATTTTTTTGCATATCCACTGTATAAAAATCCTTGATGACTGCACCTGACGCATCATATAAAATCCGAACTGTAGGGCGATCTTTATGAGCTTTTGTAATGACACCATATTCTCCGTTGTTCAAAGTCACGTACAATCCTAACGGATAATACCCAACAACTCTAAGGAACTTCTTGACCACTTCTCGGTCAAATTTTGTGTCCAATTCACTAATAATACAGTGCATTGCCCGGTACGGGTCTTCTTTTTTTCGGTAAACGCGATCTGCTGTAATAGCATCAAATACATCTGCAACAGAAACAATTTTTGCATAGACGTGAATTTCATCTTTCAACAAATTTTGCGGGTAGCCATAGCCATCGCAACGCTCGTGGTGGGACAAAATAACCGACAGAGTCCCTTCAGAAAACTCTTTATTGCTTTTTAAAGCTTCATAACCTCTAAGGGTATGGAGTTTCATAATGCCAAACTCATCATCTTCCAGACGATCTGGTTTATTGAGCACCTCTTGAGGCACCAAAACCTTGCCGATATCGTGAAGTAACGCTCCAATCCCTAGTTCAAGAAGGCGAACCTTGTTAAAGCCCATGTAAATACCCGTAAGCAAAGACAAAACGCAGGCGTTGACCGAGTGATCAAAGATGTAGTGATCCACTTCCCTGAGTTGAGATAGATTTACCGTTACCACTTCTAAACTCAGTATTTCATCTACAATCTGATTGACAACCAGATACAGTTTATCCATATCCACATCTGATTTAGCCACTACATCTGCCATACAAGTCTTAACCACTTCTTTTGCATCGTTGCGCGTCGAATTCAAAATCATGTCCTTCATGACAATTGTCTCGAAGTCATCTGCATGAGAAACAATGCTGCAGTCGGCATCGTAGACGAATACACTGTCTAATTTCAGGTCTAAAATCTTCTGAATATAAATTTTTCTCAGAACGATTCCTTCTGAAAGCAACAGCTTGCCGTCCGAACCATAAACTGGGTTAGCAAGAACCATGCCCTCTTCCAGTTCAGAAACTAAAATCTCTTTTGATTGGGGATTCATGAAGACCTCCTGTCAACACGTCTTATACAAATTATTGTAATCCATTATAAATTGAGTGTAAATCATTATCTTCTTATTTCCCGCTTTGAGCGCGAAGCTCGGCCGCTATCTGTTCGATTTTTCTAAACCGATGATTCACCCCAGACTTTCCAACGGGTGGCTCCAACATTTCCCCAATTTCTTTTAAACTGATTTCCGTATTTTCAAGGCGGAGTTCAGCTAAATCTCTTAAGCCTTCTGGCAGATAACTCATGCCCACTGTATTCATGATATATTTTATATCTTCCACCTGTCGGTAAGAAGCGTCCACTGTCTTATTCATGTTTGCCGTTTCACAGTTGACAATCCGATTGACTTCGTTTCTCATTTGCTTGATGATTCGTATATTTTCAAACTCCAATAAAGTGCTGTGGGCTCCAATGACGTTGAGCAGATCCACAATCTGATCCCCTTCCTTCAAATAGACCACATACTGATTCTTCCGTTCAATAACTTTTCCAATAATGTCATAGATGCTTAAAATTTCAACTAAGGCGTTGGCAAATCCCTCTTGGTGGGTAACCAGTTCCGCATGATAACCCTTTTCAGGGTCGCTGAGAGAACCGCCCCCAAGAAACGCACCTCGAATATACGCCCGCTTGCAACACTCTTTTTTAACAACCGCTTCCGAAATACCTTCCCGAATGCCAAAGAGAGAGTCCTCCGTTTCCAAAATCCCCAATTGTCCTAAAAGTTCAGTGGCGTCTGGAATTTGGATTAAATAGGTATTGGTCTTCTTCAAATTTTTATTTTGCTTCACATGAATTTCTGAGTTAATTGCAAATACTTTTTTCAGCAGGGTAAAAACCCGTCTGGCGATTGCAGGATTTTCAGTGACTATGGTTAAGTCTATGCGCTTGAATCCTGAAAGACTTAAAGTACCGCTCATTTTTATGAGTGCTGACAGCTCCGCGACTTGACAACACTTATCTTCGCCAATCATTCGGGTCAGCTCATTTTTAGTTTTCGATGAAAATGACATATAATTTCTTTATGCCTCCTGTAACAACCCAAAGCCTTTGTGCACAATGGACAGTTCGTCTTCATATCTTAAATATTCGTTGATTTGAAAATAATCTACAAAGCGCGCATCCACAAAACCCTCTTCTTTAAGGGGTTTGAGTTTGATAGACCGCGCCGTCATGACATACCAGATGACATTTTTGTCAATCACCTCGTGGTTGCTCCACATATTTTTAAATTGATAGGCTGTTTCGCCCAGAAAATGAACGATTTCTCCATGAATGCCTGTTTCCTCAAAAACTTCCCTGACCGCAGTTTGATCTGGCGTTTCTCCCGCTTCGATCTTGCCTTTTGGCAGCACCCAATCTCCGTTGATTTTGCGAAGCAGCAATACCTTTTTACCAAGAAAAACAACGCCCCCAGCGCTCGTCACATGCTTCAAAGTAACAACTCCGTTCTATAAATAATCTTTTCAAACAGTATAACATAAAATACTTGGGGGCGTTGCACATTTTGCGCTAATATTCGATCCTAAGACCCTTCCCTTTGCCCTTGTTGATCAAGTTTGACTTCTTCCGAAAATCCTTACTTTTTAGAATCACGTCAAAGTCATAATCTGCAGGATAAAGGTCCTCTCTGGCGATGTACAATTTAACTCTCTTTTCTGATACGCGAACCCGTTTGTCTTGGATCATCACCTCTAATTCACCTTTCCCATTAGCCAGTTCAGATATTATGCCAATCGAATCCATAAATGGAATTTTAACATTGTCTCCAACAGCGAAAGGTCTGTCCCTGACTTCTTCCTCATTTATAAGGCTCGTCATGGGTTTTTCCTCTAACATTTTCTCAACCGATGCCTTCTCTTTTAGCACAGCTACAGGTTCATCAATGATCACTGGTTCAAAACGGATAATTTCTTCAGGCATCTCTAGATGTTCATTTCCAATTACATCGTTGGCACGTTGAATAATATCCATAGGCATGCCTAAGCGTTTGGCAATGAGAAGACCGTTACTTTCCCCCGCTTTTCCAACCGTGAGCTTATAAAGGGGTTTGAGACTCATGACATCAAAGCCCATAGAGCCGTTGATAAATCCTGGGTGTTCGCTGGCAAAGGTCTTGATTTCTCCAAAATGAGTCGATGCCAAAATCAAACATCCTTTTTTGTAAAGGGCTTCCAAAATGGCTACTGCGATGCCCATGCCCTCTTTGGGGTCTGTACCTGAGCCAACCTCGTCAAGGAGTACCAAAGTTCTTGAGTCTGCACTTGAAAGAATTCTAGCAATATTGGTCATATGGGAAGAGAATGTACTTAAATTTTGACTGATGCTTTGACCGTCTCCAATGTCTGCAAGGATTTGACCAACGCCTCCAATGATAGATCCCTCTTTGGCAGGGATATGAAGTCCTGACAACGCCATATGGGTCAACAGTCCCACCGTTTTCATGGTCACTGTTTTCCCCCCTGTGTTTGGCCCCGTTATAACAATCCCACGGTACGAGGTTCCTAGTTCTAAGGTCAATGGCACTGCTGCAGTTTCTAAGAGAGGGTGTCTTGCCTCAATCAGGCGAATGACAGCTTCAGAGCGCATTTCAGGTGCCACACATTGATGACGTTTTGCTAACTTTGCCCTTGCAAAGACCCAGTCACAATGAGTCATAATATCCATTTGGAATTTGATTTCTTTCAGCTCTTGTCCCAAATCATTGGTCAACTCTGATTGGATGCGGTAGCAGATTTTCTCTTCGTCGCATCTGAGCAAGTTCAGTTCGTCGTGAAGGCGTTTCACATCTTCTGGCTCAATAAACACGGTAGATCCACTGGTGGATCGATCTAAGACTTGACCCTCAATTTGTCTCTTGTAGGCGGCTTTGACGGGAATGACATAACGCCCGCCCCTTTGGGAAATCAGTTGGTCTTGAATACAATCTTTGTAAGCGGGGTGTTTCAAAACTTTGTCCAGTTTTTCTTTGATTTTGACCTCCACTAACCCTATGCGTTTTCTCACACGGGCTAAATCTGGGCTAGCTTGGTCTAATACCATTTCATGACTGACACAAGACTGAATATCTTCTCGGATTTCAATCAGCGGTTTCACCGATCCACCATAGGTTGCTAGGACTGGCGCGGCTTCTGCTTTACCTTTTAAATAAAGACTTAATTTTTCCATGTCCCATAAGAAACACGCCGTTTCATGTAATACTGAAGGACTGAGGACGTAACCTTTTTCCATTTGATTGACTGCACTGCGGATTCCAATTTGTTTGTTAAGTGGCGCCATGCCCCCTGCTGCCATAATGGCTACGGCTTCTGAAATCTCTCTGTGAGATTCTCTAATGGCTTCTAAGCTGGTCTTTGGTGCTAATGCCAGTGCAAAAGTTCTCGCTTGTTCAGATACTGTATATTCTGCCAATTGATCGATGATCGCTTGGAATTCGATAGATTGTAGATCTTTCATAGTGTTTGTTGTGTTTGTTGTGTTTGTTGTATTTTTTGTACTTGTCATAGTTGTTGTCATAAAAATGACCTCCTTTTACTTTAGGTGTTGCAGTTTATAAGGCTAATTTTGTAGGAAAAAACCAAGAATCGGTTGTAAAATGAAAACCAAAACTCGGTTGACCTGCGGTCAACCTTGTCGCTGACGCGACCTTTCAAAGGATTGAATAAGAGAT
Organism: uncultured Peptostreptococcaceae bacterium; assembly: GCA_964404895.1. GTDB lineage: Bacteria > Bacillota > Clostridia > Peptostreptococcales > Acidaminobacteraceae > JBGSUZ01. Next base: position 224,440 of record CAYOLV010000004.1, read on the forward strand.
TGCAGTGTCGATAAATCGCCCCTTCCATCTCTTCTTCGATCCTTTGGGTTTTGGTTTTCACGCAAAAAAACAGCCCGAACGCAACGCGTCGAGCTGTCTTTCAATACGTGTCTCTGTACGGTTTCTTCGTCCTGTCTTAGTAAGCGCTTACCAATTTAGGGTACAAAAAAACCGTGCACAAGCACGGTTATGAAAATCAATATCCGATGTCCGTGTTCTTTCCTAAGTGAGATTCACGGCACAGCAAACAAGCCACCTAAGGCCTCTTTAGTGCTCCGTCAATCTATTCAGTTACTTAGTTAAGAACGCTCGCATGCATATTATTATTACCTTTCAAAATAAGTCTTTAGTTGAACAGGGTTTCCCTATCCAATTTCAATATATCACCAAAGTTAATTTATGGCAATAACATTTTTGTAAACCACTGAGCACGGATGAGCAAATCATTGCCAAAATTGAGGCCGCTGCCGTGAACATCTCCACTGAATTCTGCACTTTCACAGGGAACGTTATTTTTTAGCAGTTCGGACTGATATGCCTTTAAAACGTCAATTGAGACTAAGGCATCCTCTTTAAATATCCAGAGTAAGGTTGGGGCAGATTGTTCTGAAACTTTATTCATGACACCCCATGTTTCCAACTGTTCTTCTGAGGGGTGAGGGGTATTGAAGAGTGCCGTTAGCATCATTTCTACAAGAACTTCATAGTCTGGCATTTCTTCCTTGACCCGAGTTTCAAACTCTGCCAAGTCTACAATCGGATAGCCAAGGATTACGCCGTTAGGCTTAATTTGTTCACTTTCCAGTCTTGTCAGATCCGAGAGCCAAGGTTCATGCCACACTGAACCGTATAGGGCTGTCATATAGGCACTGGAAGAAAAGCCGCATAGTATAATCTGATGAGAATCTATACCCCATTGTCTGCTTCTCTGTCTGACCGTTGCAATTGCTTTGGCTAAGTCTAACAAAGGAGCTGGAAGCAAGGCTGTACCTGCACCAATGCTGTAATTCAGCACAAAGGCGCAACAACCACTAGCCGCAAATTGTAAAGCAACTGTTTCCATTTCCCTCTCGTTAAAACCCACAAACCCACCGCCAGGACAAATGATTACTCCCCGGCGCAGGGAAGGTTCTGAAAAATTTGGGACAGACGGCACATAGGCCGTCATATAGACGGCCTCGTTCCATTCACTTAATGATATATTTTCGCAAATCATGATTATTTGTTTAAAGGTCTGAGACGGGCAAGGAAGTGTCTGAGCACTGCTGGTTCATAATCAAACTTGAAACCAACCAACTCGTCCTTCTTCTCCATGACTTTTTTGAAAGCTTCTACGATCTCATCCATGTGGCTTTGTGTGTAAACACGTCTTGGAATAGTCAAACGTACAAGTTCAAGCGGTGCTTCTTCTTGCTCACCAGTTTCAGGGTTTCTGCCAAGAAGGAATGAACCAATCTCAACCACACGAACGCCTGATTCTAAGTAAACAGCGTTACAGATGGCTTGAGCTGGGAACTCATAGCCCGGCATATTTGGAAGGATTTTTCTCGCGTCTACGAATACTGCGTGACCGCCAGTTGGGTATTGGATAGGAACACCAATCTCCATGAGTTTGTCTCCAAGGTATTTCACTTGACCCAATCTGTATCTGAGCCAATTTTCGTCAATCCCTTCGTAAAGACCACGCGCTAGTGCTTCCATATCTCTGCCTGAAAGTCCACCGTAAGTTGCGAAACCCTCTAGTGGCACACAACGGGCTTGAGCCGCTTTAAAGATTGCTTCGTCTTCTTTCACTGCAATCATACCACCCATGTTGATAATGGCGTCTTTCTTAGCACTCATAGTCAAAACGTCTGCATAGGCGTACATTTCTTGAATGATTTCTTTGATAGATTTATTTTCATAGCCAGGCTCTCTCATTTTGATGAACATTGCGTTCTCAGCAAAACGTGCAGAGTCCATGCAGATTTTTTTACCATATTTATCAGCGACTCTCTTAAGTTCTTTCATATTGGCCATAGAAACCGGTTGACCACCTGCAGAGTTGTTTGTCACTGTCATAATGAAGAAAGCAACGCTGTCTGCGCCGTGTTCTTCCATGAATTTTTCTAGTTCAGGAATGTTGAAGTTCCCTTTAAAGTCATAGTAAGTTGTCGTGTCTGTGGCTTCTGGAATCATGAAGTTACGAGCTTTTGCGCCAGCCAGTTCGACGTGACCTTTTGTGGTGTCAAAGTGGAAGTTGCTGCAGACAAATTGTCCTGGTTTCAACATGATAGGGAATAAGACTTGTTCTGCGCCTCTGCCTTGGTGTGTTGGTACAACGTACTTGTAGCCAAAGATATCATTTACTGCGTCACAAATATTGTAATAGTTTCTGCTGCCTGCATAAGACTCGTCGCCCATCATCATGCCAGCCCATTGGTTGTCGCTCATAGCGCCCGTGCCACTGTCTGTAAGTAAGTCAATATAAACATCGTTTGATTTCAATAAGAAAGGATTATAACCTGCTTCTGCAAGGGCTTCTTCTCTGTGCTCACGAGTTGTCATAAATAAGGGTTCAACCATTTTGATTTTAAAAGGTTCAGCTGGGTGTTTGATTGTAGACATATTGACCTCCAATAAAGGGTAATAATTGAGATAATAATTTTTTATCACGATGATAATTTATTATCGATACCTTATTTATATCATTCTCAAATTATTTTGTCAATTTAAGAAGAATCTTTATGAGGGGATATTTACACTTTTCACAGACAAACTATTTATGCTTATTAATATTGCTCAAATATCTGTAAATAGTCGCTTCTGATGAACCTAAAATGCCTGCAATCTGGCTGACTGCACCTTTGATTAGGAAGAATCCATCATCACTTAACCGTCTGACAATTTCCAATTTTTCATGCGGAGTCAAGCGATCGGCGCTGACGCCTACGGACTGAGTCACTTCATTAATGGTAGCCATAATGACTTCTCGAGGCGAAGATTGGAACAATTCCATCTCTGCAGTGCTCTCCTTTTCTTCTGACAGACTCGGAATAAAAGCCATTTTTTGAAGGAGATCTGCAGCTTGCTGATACTTGGTTACATCGGTATTGATTGAGAGGAGTCCCTTTGGATTTCCCTGCTTGTCTAAAATAAAAAAGCTATTAGAGCGAAGAGGGGTATTGTTTTTAGACATGCTCAAATAGTTCAGATAATAGGGAGGGCCTTGTTTGCCCTTGTCCTTTAGTTTAGATAAAGCAAAGCCTGTTACGGGGTCGCCAATAGCACGTCCGCTGATATGGCCGTTATAGATGGCAATAATGGAGTCGTTTAAGTCTTCAAAACTGTATAATATAACCTCTGAGTTTTCTCCTAGGCAGCCCCCAAGAAAGTCTACAAGGTGTTTGTACGAGGTAAAGTCGAATTCACTGGACATCACTTTTTCCCTTTCTTGTGCGTTTTTTCTTATACACTTTTGCGTCGACCATGCTTACCACGTGGCGGGCAACCTTTAAAGCGTCATGTCTGACATAACCTTTGACTGTCTCTATAAAATCCCCTTCAATCAAGGTGACATTCTCTTCCGCAAAATAAATTCTGTCCTCTTCTGTAACGACTACAGGTACTGCACTTTCTTTGTTATAGCGTTTCAAAATTTCTGGTTCGATGGGTTCATGATTGACTAAAATATGACTGACAATCCCCTTAGAACTGTGCTTGATGAGGGATTGATAGTAATCTTTCAATGCATATTTGTCTGTCTCTCCTGGTTGAGACATGAGGTTTGCCACGTATATTTTAATGGCCGAACTTCTCATAATGGCTTCGCTTACATCTTCCACCAATAAATTTGGTAAAATGGAGGTGTAGAGACTTCCAGGACCCATCATAATAATGTCTGCATTTTCAATAGCTGCAATGACCTCTTCTGTGGCTTTTGGTTTATGAGGCACTAGAAAAACTTCTTCAATCCGAGTTTGAGCTTCCGCCACGGCACTTGGAATTTTAGATTCACCATCGACCCATTCCCCATTTTGAAGTTTGGCTCTCAAAATAACATCTTCAGTCGTGACAGGAAGTACCTGACCTGTAACGGCAAAAATATCGTTACTTTTTTTCACCGCTTCTTCAAAATTATCTGAAATCCCCACCATGGCCGCTAATAAGAGATTCCCAAAGTTTTGGCCTTTCAGCATGCCTTCTGTAAAACGATAATTCATCAACTCTGTCATAATCGGTTCTCTGTTGGCAAGTGCCAGTATACAGTTCCGAATATCACCCGGCGGGAGCATCCCTAAATCTTCTCGGAGTATGCCTGAACCGCCGCCGTCGTCTGCAACTGTTACGACAGCTGTAATGTTCTTCGTTACGCATTTAAGGCCTCTCAGAAGAACTGACAGGCCTGAGCCGCCGCCAATGGCGACGATATTTAAATTTTTGCCTGCGGATAAATCATCCACTTCGCATGCACATTCATTGTCCATTTGATCTTTCTGAATGATCATAGAGCCTGCTCCCTGTGTTTACAATTTACTTTGTATCCCATATCTGTAAAATCGTCTCGAAGCAAATTGGCAAAGGTCACACTTCTGTGCTGACCCCCTGTACATCCAATGGCAATCACCAACTGGCGTCTGCCTTCCTTCTGACATAAGGGTATTTGAAACTGGATCAGTTCTTTAAGTTTGCTATAATATTCCTGGCTTTCTGGGAACTTCATGACATAGTTGCGAACTGCCAAATCGTTGCCTGTCAATGGCTTCAACTCATCAATGTAAAAAGGATTCGGGAGCATTCTCACATCGTAGACGAAGTCCGCATCTAAGGGAATGCCCTTTTTAAAACCAAAGGACATGAGGGTCAGAGTCAAATCTACCCCTTCTTCAGTCTCTGAAAAGACCGAATGAATGGATTCTCTGAATTTTGCCAAGGACATGTCTGAGGTATCAATAATGTGATCTGCCAACTTTCGAATGACTTCTAATCGCTTCCTCTCTTTATTAATACCTTCCTCAATACTGCCTCCTGGATTAAGAGGATGAACCCGTCTCGCTTCTTTGTACCGTTTGATCAAGGTTGGGTTAGAGGCTTCTAAAAATAATATTTTAAAGTCCGCATTGCTGGACTTCATGGCTTCCAATGTTTTTTCTAAGGTATCAAAGAAACGTCTGCCCCGAATGTCGGCGACTAAGGCGACTTTCTCAATATTTTCTGTATTGTTTTCAACCAGTTCCACAAATTTAGGCATCAAAGCTAAAGGCATATTGTCGATGCAATAGTAACCTGCGTCTTCAAAGGCCTTCATCGCCTGACTTCTTCCTGCTCCTGACATGCCTGTAATTACGACGATTTTCATACGTTGCCTCCTATTTGCCCATGTAAATCAAGTCTAGACGCGCGTTGAGTATACGGTCTTCTGGGATGCCCCCTCGCTCTGCCCGTTCTATGCCGTTGGCAAATTTCCCAATATTTTCAGGTCGATGGGCGTCGCTGTTGATTGAAAATAGGCAGCCGCTGTCCTTTACTTCCAGAATTTCTTCAAAAGTCAAATGACCGTGGCTGTTGTTGATCTCCAGAGCCGTTCCTCTCAAAACAGCTGCTTTAGCAACTTCTTGTAAGAAAGCAGGCCCTTTCGCTCCGGGATGGGTCAATATGTTAATCGGATTATTTTCAATAGCCTTGATGAAAGCCCTCGTATTATACTCCTGAGCCTTCTTAAAATAATACTCCGATTTTTTACTCATTAAATTATAAAAATGCATTTTTAAGTCTGTAATATTTTCTTTTGGTGAGCTGCCAAAGTGATACCCTGCTAGTAAAATATCGTTGTATTTTAGAAAGCGGTCGTCCACATCTAATTGCCCTTTGTCGTTCATGACATTGGCTTCAATACCTAAAAGTAATTTGATTTCAGGGTATTTTTCCTGCAGTCTGTCAATGTGTTCTCTCATTTCAGGATATTTATGGTACTTAATGCCGTAACCCATATGCCCAGGACCGTGGTCGCTGATTGCCAATACTTTCAAACCTTTGGCAATGGCTGCCTGAACGTTTTCTTCCATGGTTCCCTTGCCATCACCGCTGTAGGTGCTGTGTGTGTGATAATCTGCATATAAAATCATTGACTCGCCTCCTCTGCGTTAAGCCTTAATTTGCTAAGCGGCTAAAAATCACCAAATAGTTTAACTTCTGTTTCCATTGTTACCCCAAATTTATCTAGAACGACTTTTTGAACCATGGCAATCAAATCTCTAACATCCTGGCAGGTAGCGTTGTTTATATTGACAACAAATCCACAGTGAAGTTCACTTACCTGTGCTCCACCGAGTTTAACGCCTCTGAGTCCGGCATCGTCTATTAATTTCCCAGCAAAATAACCTTCTGGTCTTTTGAACGTACTGCCTGCACTTGGCAGTTGCAAGGGTTGCTTCGTGGTGCGTTTTTCTGTAAAATCATCTATTTTTGCCTTGATTGCTTCATAGTTACCCTTTTTAAGGTGAAGACCACAAGCCACTACAATTTCCTTTGTATTTTCTAGAACGCTGTGTCTGTAAGAAAAGTCCATTTCCGAGCCTTGGTAAGTTTTAAAATTGCCCTTAGAATCCATGACGCGAACCCATTCCACAACGTCTTTAAATTCTCCGTCGTAAGCCCCTGCATTCATAAAGACAGCGCCCCCTATGGTTCCAGGGATCCCAGAAGCAAATTCAAATCCTGTTAATTCAGCTTCTAAAATTTGTCTAGAAAGAGCTGACAATAACATGCCCGCTTCCACAGTCACACGTTCTTCTTCGATTTCAAATGCCTGCATTTGATCGGCAACTTTGACCATCACGCCTCTAAATCCCTTGTCAGAAACCAGTAAGTTACTCCCATTTCCCATAATAAAAAATGGGATCTGGGTTTCGGAAATGGCTTTCATCGTCTCAGAAAGCTGTTTTTCTCCCTTTGGCATGACCAATAAATCTGCAGGCCCTCCAATTTTAAAAGATGTGTGGTTTTTCAATGGCTCGTCTTTGAAGACATTTCCCTCGCCATTTATTTCTATGAGCTTTTTCATTAATTGATTTATCATTTTAGTTTCCTCTAACTTATAATTTTGGTTCGAGCTCATTTACAATTTTAGCTCGAGCTTGGTCGGCAATCCATAATCTATTTCCTTTTTCAGCTACGTCTTTAAACATAGCTTGGGCGGTTTCTTGATCCCCTTCTGATTCAGCAATCAATCCTAATCGGTAAATCAAACTCAGGCGAGTTCTCAATTTTAGGGTACGTTCCAAAAGTGGGGTAATCAGTTCTTTTGCTTCTTCGTATTCGCCTAAGAAATAAGCCCGTTCAGCCATGAGCACTTCTTTGGTAATTTGAATATGAGGATCGTCTACAGAAAGATGGGGCAGTACGTCTAAATACATATGCTCGGCGTTTTCTGTTTCCCCAAGCTCAAATAAACAGTACATATAGTTCATTTTATAAATCAAATCAATGTGGTATTGATCTGGCATTTTTTCGTTTTCCATCGGTTGAAGAATTTCTTTCGCCCCTTCAAAGTCTCCGAGAGTCATTTTGCCTACGGCTTCATCGATTTGAAGGTAAGTACTCATTTTCTTGTTGTTTTTAACCTGAGATTTTAATTCTGATGTCAACTTTAAGAAAGCCTCTGGGTCACATTGAGTTTGAAGCAGCTCCGTTCTGTCTTTGAATTCCGAAAAATTTTTAGTCCCGTTAAAGAGCATAATTACAACAATGGTAATGACCCCTGCAACGATGTAGTTAACACCCATCGATAACATGCCTATCATCATTAAAAACGCTGCAACACCTAATATCCATTTCTTATTTGCCATAAAATAACCCTCCTAGAATAATGTTACTTCTACTTCAGAACCTGAATCCAGAACCTGATTGGGTTTCAGGTGAATAAACCCATCTGCATCCGCTATGATAGAGATTAACCCAGATTTCCCTATATTCGGAATAACTCTGCATTCTCTTTCCAACCGCTGAACTTTGACTGGAACAAACGTCGCTTTGCCTTCTTGACTGGCACAGGCTGACTGTAAATTTCCACTAATTTTATTTCTAATAATTTCTCTGCCTAAGAGTCTGCCAATTAAAGGTTCCGCTATTACCACAAAAGTCATGGCGCTGGAAACAGGATTCCCCGGCAGGGCTAAAATCGGCTTGCCCGAAATCAGGGCTAGTCCTACAGGTTTTCCGGGCTTTAGGTTTAGTCCGTGAAAAATTAAACCGCCGTCGCTGATTTCTTCTAGAATTTCTGGAATGACGTCCATTTTCCCCATGCTGCTGGCACCGCAAGTAATGACCAAGTCTGCCCGTCGATTCCCTTCAAGGATTTCGGATTTCAAAACAGCTTTGACGTCTGGCAATTGTTTGGCGTAGACCACTTCACATTCGTTTTGAACAGCTAGGGCTTTTAACACCGCTTGGTTGATATCTCTTATTTTTCCTTCTGGAGCTGCCTCAAAAGAAGGGACTAACTCGTCTCCGGTAGTGAGAATGGCTATTTTCAGCTTTTTCTTAACTTTAACCCTTTGCTTGCCCATTAAAGATAAAAAGCCAAGGCTCATAGGTCCAATCAAAGAACCCGCAGTCAGCGCTCTTTGACCTGCCTCAATATCTTCCCCTTTGTTGATCCAGTGGGGACCCACATGACTGCTTTCTATGACAAACATATGGTCATTTTCAACTTTACAGCCTTCAATTTTAACAATTGCTGTGGTTCCACTTGGCAACTCCGAGCCTGTGGGCACATACACAGCCTGACCGATGTTAAGCGTATCATTAAATCGCTTACCCATAAGAGATTGCCCAATAATCTGATATCCCTGAGGACTTTCAACCACTTCACCGCAAATCGCATAGCCGTCCATAGTGGATTTTCTAAACTTAGGCAAATCTTCATGGGCATATATGTCCTCAGCCAATCTTCTTCCAAGGGAATTTTCCGAGGAAATTTCTTCTTCCAGTTTTGGGAGCGGTTCTATAACTGATTGAATCACCTGAACTGCCTCTTCAAAACTCAGCAGGGCTTTTCCTTTTTTGAAGGTATTGGGATCAGTCATCTTGATTTCATTGATTAGGGTTTGCTTTTCTGTGCTTTTTATATTCTGCATAACTTATTCCAAATCCTTTTCCATAGGAATTAATGACTCTAGTGCTGTACCGTCTGCAAAGTTTAGTGCGACGCGGTAAAAATACATCGCCTTATTTTTTTGCTTTTTCTGAGTCTCTATTTGACCTAAATGGTAGTTGACTTCTCCAAACATAAGGTTAAAAACCTCTGTTTCTCTCAGTTCTGTGAATCGTTGTTCTGCTTCTTTACGGTATTGGTGTCCTAACAGCCATTTGGCATATATCAACTTTCCAATTAAAACGAGAACTGGTTTTTGAGCATCGATCTCAGGTATTTTTGCCTCTCCTGCTTGAATGCGTTCTTTTAAGTCTACTGGCAAAATAGCCTTGAAACTTGCTCCACCTTCAATCCAAATACGGTACATTTGATTTAAGTCTCTTCGATGATGATCTGCAGGCGTCAATAAATGCTTTTCAATTATTTTTAAAGGATCTCTCAATTTAATAGGCTCTTTTGTCCAGTCTGCCATGAGTACATTTCCCAAATTTGGGCGATCTATCTGGTAAAGCCAGCCAGAACTTCTATAGACGTCCACTTTTTCTTTGAGCCATTGTCTAAAGATAACCTCTTTGCTTAAATCATCTAGCCATTCTAAATACTCGTCTGGCTTGGCACATACATAAAGCTTGGGCAAAATACTGGATAATCTTCTTTCAATGTGGCGCTTTTCAATCCATACCAAGCCAAAAAGGCCTACCATCCATAAGATGAGGCCTTGATACCAGCTTCCGTTCCAGATTAGCAACAGTGAAGAAACGCCAAATGTGACCAACGCCAAGCGTTTGACCATTGGACTCATTCTATTTCACATCCCCATGATTTTCATGGTCGCTGACCTCTTGGATTTTATTTCCTGGACCGCAGAAGACCACCTTTGGCTTAAAGGTTTTGACTTCTTCGCTATCCAACCAGCAGTAAGCAATAATGATCACAGTGTCACCCACGTGAACTAATCTTGCCGCTGCTCCATTGAGGCAAATGACACCGCTTCCCGGCTCGCCTTCAATGACATAAGTTTCTAACCGTGCACCGTTGTTGTTATTTACAATTTGAACCCGTTCTCCCGGTAAAATACCAGAAGCTTCAAGCAAGTTTTTATCGATGGTAATCGAACCCACGTAATTCAAATCAGCTTCCGTCACGGTAGCGCGGTGAATTTTGCCTTTAAACATATTGAGTAACATCTACTTCACCTCTATTCTCATGTTGTCAATCAGTCTCGGTTTGCCTACTTTAACCGCCAAAGCTATTAAAATAGTCCCTTTCAAGGTTTCCACGGAATCCAGTGTTCTGGCATCGACAATTTGGATGTAATCTATTTCTGTGGCTGGTACCCCTTCTATTCTATCACGAATTCCCTTTAATAGAACAGCCGCATTTCTCTCTCCAGATTCAATGGCTTCTTTCGCCCAAAGAAGACTCTGACTGAGGACAAGGGCGTCTTTTCTGTCTGACTCAGTCAAATAAGTATTTCTTGAACTGAGGGCTAAACCGTCAGCCTCTCTCACAATCGGACAAGGTACTATTTCAAGGTTCATGTCAAGATCAGCTACCATTTGCTCAATCACTGCAACTTGTTGGGCATCTTTTTGACCAAAGTAAGCCCTTGTTGGGCGCACCAAATTAAACAACTTCGTTACCACAGTGGCAACCCCTTTAAAATGTCCCGGTCTGCTGGCACCACAAAGTTTATTGGTTAAGTCTCCATAAACATCTACATAAGTCATGTAAGGCTTAGGGTACATTTCTTCTGGTTCAGGGGCAAAGACGATGTCACAGCCTTCTCCTTCTACTAACTTTGAATCTTTTTCCAAATCTCTAGGATAACTTTCAAAGTCTTCATTTGGACCAAACTGAGTTGGGTTGACGAAAATACTCACCACCACCACATCGTTTTCAGATTTAGCGCGTCTCACAAGAGACAGGTGCCCTTCGTGTAAAAATCCCATTGTAGGAACAAATCCCACCGTTTTATGACCAGCTCTCAGTGCTTTCAGTGCTGTTTTCAATTCCAATTTTGTCTTGACGATTTGCATGATTTTTCCTCCAATAGATTAATAAAGTTTTTCAAGAATGCTGTCTTCCATTTTAAAGGTGTGTTTTTCTTCTGGAAACGCACCTGATTTCACTTCTCTATCATAGTCTCCAACTGCTATTTTAATGGCTTCACCCACATGGCCAAACTCTTTAACGAACTTAGGTTTTAAGTCTTCATACATGCCTACCATATCTTGATAGACCAATACTTGTCCATCTGTGTCAGGACCAGCTCCTATGCCGATGGTGGGGATGCTGAGTTTTTCAGTAACTAGCTTGGCAAGAGGTGCAGGTACACACTCTAAAACGATGGCAAAGACCCCTGCCTCTTGTAACTTGAGAGCATCTTCAATTAGTTTTCGTGCCGCCGCCTCTTCTTTGCCTTGAACCCGAAAACCACCCATGATATTCACAGACTGAGGTGTCAGCCCAAGGTGACCAACTACTGGAATTTGAGCATTTAGAACCGCTTTAATTTGAGGCAATACATTGTCACAGCCTTCTAATTTAACAGCTGTTGCCCCACTTTCTTGAATCAGTCTGCCTGCATTTCGCACTGTTTCTTCCACGCTGATGTGATAAGAAAGAAAAGGCATATCCACAATGACAAGGGCATTCTTGGTGCCTCTTGTCACCGCTTTTGTATGATGAATCATATCTTCCATCGTCACTTGAAGGGTATTTTCATAACCCAGCATGACCATTCCAAGGGAATCTCCAACTAAAATACTGTCCACTCCTGCTTGGTCTATTAGTTTTGCTGTCGTATAGTCATAGGCGGTCAGCATGGATATTTTTTGACCTGCCATTTTTGCTTTTTGAAAATGATTCACGGTGATTTTTTCGTTTTTCATTATTTCAGCTCCTCTTTTACAGAAAGTATGGTTTTCATGATCTGGATCACTTCCGGATCTTTTAACCGTTCGCTTGACGCGAGCTGTAACGTAGCCAAACCCATTTCTTTATATACCCGTTTTAACCCTTCATGTTCACCCAGTGCTTCCAAATGATTTTGAACCGTCTCTAAGTCACCTCTGGCAATTGGCCCAGTAAGGGCAGCTTCTGGTGTGAGATTTTCCAAATTTTCTAGTGTCCCTTTCATGAGAGGCAATAAAGCTTCTCTGCCCTTATCAGGTTCAAATCCGGCATACACCATCATTTGAATCGCTTGATCGGCTAAGGTATACAAGTAATTGGAAGCCACACAGGCCGCCGCATGGTAAAGGGGTTTTGCCTCAGTACTGATTCTGATCATATTGCCGCTGATTTGACTTAAAAACGCTTCAATACTTGTGTCGGTGTCTCCCTCTACTGAGAAATAGCACTTGCTCAGCAATTCTTTTCCGAGAAGAGGGTCAGCAATGGATTGTAACGGGTGAATCGAAAGGCATTGATGTCCATTTGATTTAAGTGGGTATAAACATTCCGAAGATTTTGAGCCACTCATATGAAAGAAAACTTTTTGAGGCCATTGGTTGGATAGAGGCACTAATGCCGCTACCACATTTTCGATCTGGTCGTCTGCTGTGGTAATGCCAATCCAGTCAGACGCTTCCAATAGGTCTTCTAAAGTTTGAAAAGATTCTGTTCCAACGGTCTTTGCGGCGGAGACAGCGGATGAATAATGACGACTGTAATAGCCTGAAATCTTTTGATTCTTGTCCGCAAGGTACAAGCCAAAAGCGGTGGCAACTTTGCCTGATCCGATAAAGCCTATGCGCATAACATCCCCTCCTCATACAAAAAAGCCCACCAAAAAAGCTTGGTGGGCGTATCATTCCACTATGCTTCCGTCTCCGTCCTATGGCTCAGAGCAGATTCTATTCTCATGGGTGTTGCTTAAAATCTATGCTGCTAAAATTTCATGGTACTAATAATTGGGTTTGGTATGGTCTGTCTCCAGCTTCCATCCAAGGACATTTTATCACTCTATTGGTTCAATTAAAATAAGTATTCAAAAACTAAACTAAAATTTAACCAAATCATCACAAAGCTTTGTTATAATAGGCCTAATGTTTATTGGAAGGAGTCAACTATGCTATCTACTGAATTGAGATCCATTATCGCATTTGCGGCGGCCATTGGAAGAGTTATGCTGGAAAGTGGTGCGGAAACTTACAGAGTTGAAGGCACCATCGAAAGAATATTAGCCGCAAGAGGAATTGACCAGAGTCAATGCTTCGTCATCCCAACAGGTGTTTTTGTCAGTTTGACCTATGAGAATCAAATATATACCACCCTTGAACGGGTTTACCGTATTCAAATGGATTTAATGCACATAACGAGAATCAACGAATTGTCTAGGGAGTTTGTAGAAACGGACATCTCTGTTGAGAATGCTATGGAAAAATTAATGTCCATAGAAAGCTCAGATCAATATGGTCTTAAAACCAGAGTTCTCTTTTCTGGGGTAGCAGGTTCATTTATGGCCCTGTTATTTAAAGGGGGCCCTCTAGAATTTGCAGGTGCGTTTGTCTGTTCAGTCTTAGTTGGTTTATTTATGGAGTTAATGGGCAAAAAAGAATTGCCTGTCTTTATAAAAAGCGTCATCGGCGGTGGTGCAGCGGGCTTTTTCACAGTCCTTTTCAGTGGCGCATGCCAATATTTTGCCATCGACATAAGCCCTGGAATTGTGACCATTGGTGCCATTCAACAACTCGTTCCCGGTGTCGCCCTTACTAATGCCGTTCGAGATTCTATCACCGGAGATTATTTGTCTGGGGTTTCTAGAGCTACCGAAGCGCTGATTATTGCCCTAGGCATTGCTTTTGGCGTTGGTATTGCCCTTAATGTTTCCTTTAATATGTTAGGAGGGTTCCTCTAAATGATTTATTTACTCAATGCACTCTTTGCATTTTTAGGTACTTTAGGTTTCACGATATTGTTCAACTGTCCTAAAAACAATGTCTTTAAAGCCAGTTTAATTGGCGCTTTAGGCTGGACGGCTTATCTCTTTGCTGTCGACTCCGGTCAATCGGTTATTATGGGAACATTCTTAGGTGCTTTGACTGTGGGACTTATTGGTGAACTGTTTGCCAATAAGTTTAGAAGTCCGGCTACAGTCTTTATTATTCCTGGAATCATTCCTCTTGTCCCGGGTTACGCCATTTATTACACCATGCTCTCCATTACTAAAAAAGAGTACAGCATAGCTGCCTCAAAGGGATTTGAAGCCCTTTTTGTGGCTCTAGCGATTGCTACTGCTTTGATTATCACCGCAACCATTGGTCGATTGATTCGAAATAACCGAAAGACTCATATTATGTACTATACAAAATCTTAGCAAGTACTTTATTGACTATCAATACTTACAGCGTGGATCGGATCAAGTACTGCGCGAAATTTTAGTACCTATTACTAATATCTGTTATTGACATCAACTTCAATATTTAATATGCTTGACGGAGAAGTCGGATCACACCATGAAGGTGTTCGACCCTTCGTCATCATTTAGAATTGGAGTTGATTTTTTTTGAATTTTCCTAAGCTTAACATGGGTGGTCTTAAACCTAGCTTTCCAATAATTCAAGGCGGCATGGGTATTGGTATATCTATGCACCGACTAGCGGGTACCGTTGCAGCCGCTGGGGGCGTCGGCGTAATCTCTGGTGCCAACCCTGGCTTCAAAGAACCTGATTTTATGTCAAACCCACTTAGCGCAAACTTGGTAGGTCTTGCAAAGGAAATCCAGAAAGCAAGAGCCTTAGCTCCTAACGGTATTTTAGGCGTTAATATTCTTTCTGCTACCTCTCAATATGCCGACCTCGTTAAAACTGCCGTGGCTGAAAAGATTGATTTAATTATTTCTGGTGCAGGTCTTCCAAAGAATCTTCCAGAATTGGTTGCAGGGTCTTCCACTCGAATTGCACCTATTGTTTCTTCAAGAAAAACGGTAGATACCCTTTTGAAATTATGGGACAAAAGATATCAGCGCACTGCAGACGCCATCGTTGTTGAAGGCCCACTTGCGGGCGGACACTTAGGCTTCAGCAAAGAGGATCTCCTGTCTAACCCACCTGACTTAACAGATCTTGTCAAAGAAGTTATTGAGGCGGTTAAACCCTTTGAAGAAAAATATGGGATTGAGATTCCCGTTATTGCAGCAGGCGGTATTTATACACCTGAAGACGCTGAAATTTTCTTTAAATTAGGCGCTAAAGGCGTTCAAATGGCTACCCGTTTTATAGGTACCGTAGAATGTGATGCCGCAGACGCTTATAAAGAAGCATTTATTCGGGCAACAAAAGATGACGTTACCATCGTTTCCAGTCCTGTTGGTCTTCCTGGCCGAGCCATTCACAGTCCGCTGACTAGAAAATTAGAGCTTGGAAGAGTTCCCGTCAAAAGATGCATCAATTGTCTTGGGCACTGCGACCCAGCGACAACGCCTTATTGTATTACAAGTGCTCTTGTGAGCGCAGTCAATGGCGATGTTGAAAATGGTTTGATTTTTAGCGGCTCTAATGGGTATAAAATCGAAGGCATAGTGAACGTTGCTGACATATTTGAGGAATTTGAACTTTATTTTAAAGAAAATTCCCTTTAAACTATTTATGTCTGTAAACAATTAAGTTATAATAACTTTGTAACGATTACAGATTAGAGGTGTAAATTATGAAAGGTACAGTTGTATCGATTTGGCTCAGCACAATTGAAAAAGTTTACGGCGCAGATGTGAAGCGAAAAGCCATGACATCAGTTAATTGGTCTCCTGAACGAATGATCAGCCCACTTGAAGATGTTGTTGATCGTGAAATATTCTCGCTGGTAGAAGAAGTTGGCCGTCTGGTTGGCAAACCCTATAATGATGTTTGGCGAACGATTGGGCAAAACAATGTTCAGGCCTTCTATCAATGGTTCCCATCTTATTTTGAAAGATCTTCTTTGAAGGGCTTCATGATGATGATGGACACCGTCCACTCCCAACTTACAAAGATGATCAAAGGCGCAACGCCACCAAGATTGATTCCACATGAGATTGATGATCATACCTTCACCATTACCTATATTTCTAAAAGAGGGCTTACGGACTATCTTCAAGGTCTTTTGGAAGGGGCTTCAAAGCACTTTAATGAAAAAATGGAAATGGAAGTTTTGGAACATACCAAAGGCAATGATGGTACGACTAAAATGGTAATGAAGATTACTAGTGAAGTCGGGACAAGTTCAAAGAAAACTTTTAGACTTTCACAAATTTTATCTCTCGGAGTCTTTAAAAATATTCCGTTTAAAATTGCATTCTTCCCAACCGTTTTCATTACCATTGCTTCACTCTTATTGGGCTTTGATATCCTTCATGCAGGAATTCTAGCTATTGTGGCCTTTGCGGTAACTTTTTTAGTAGGTCATATTACAACTTCACCCATTGCCCTTGCCATTGATAACATCAAAGAAATGGGTCAACTGAATTTGGAGAATGATCTCTATGTGAAAACGGGCGACAGTCAAGAAGAAATCTTCAACGAACTCAATCAAACCAAAGCTGCCTTTAGAACAGATTTCCTTATGTTCAAGGGTGGTGTAGATGATATTCACAATTTTAACAAGAAGTTCTCTGAGGTAGCAGACAATCTTTCAAGCGTTGCCACTGTTATTTCCGGCAATGTTAAAGAAGTTGCTGAAGGTGCTACGCACCAAGCCGTTGAAACTGAAAAATCAGTCATGATTCTCAGCAACAACATGGAAGTATTGCGTATGCTCTCTGAAGAAGAAGTCAAACGCAAAGACCAATTGGAAAATGCTGTAGAAGATATTGAAAGTGCCTTTGTAGATCTTGAAAGTGTCACTTCTAAATTAAATGACGTTAAAAACGACTTTGCTGTGGTTAATGACCAAGGCATTCGTATGTCTAGCAAGGTCAATGACATTATCCAAATTGTCAGCACGGTTGAAGTTATTGCTGAACAAACCAACTTGCTTGCTCTTAACGCTTCTATTGAAGCTGCTCGTGCAGGAGAAATGGGCAGAGGCTTCTCCGTTGTTGCCGAAGAAATTCGTAAACTTGCAGAAGACTCTAAAAATGCCGTTAACACCATCAATACAAGTCTTAGAACTTTCATTTCTGATGTAAACAGCATGTCCACATTGGTCACTTCACAATACAAAGAACTGGAAGATGGCAGTACAAAACTCGTCGTCGTTGCCAACAACAACAAGACGGCTACCGAGAAAATTTCTGAAGTTGCAGAAGGTATTGTTGAACTTTCTGAACGTCTCTCAAGCGAAACTAACAAGATTGCCTCTGTTTTCGAAAACATGCATACCCTTGCTGCTATTGCAGAAGAGAACTCTGCTGCTTCTCATGAAATGAGCGAGAACGTAGAACAATTCACAGATCAAATTAGCGAGTTCAGCGAATATATTTCTGAAATGGAAAAACTATCAGTGAATTTGAGAACTGAATTGAAGAAGTATAAGATATAACACAAGCGTGAGCCATTTGGATCACGTAAGAAAAAGAACCCTAAGACGTGGAAGCGTCTTAGGGTTCTTTTGTTTGTTTAATGAGAACAATTGCCCATTACAAAATTAGGGTATATCCTAATAGTAAGCAAAACAGCCCTAAATGACCTATACCTGCCCTATAAATGACTAGAAAGAGGTTCCCATGAAAAAAATATTTTTAAGTATATTCCTCGCTGCCACGTTACTGCTAACAAATCTTGTAGCTTTTGCAGAACCCCTATTTGATGGCTATTACGACTATGAAGGTACTCTTGGGAAATCTAAAGTTGCTATGTCCCTTTATTTTGAAGAAGAATCCGCAGATGTAAAAGGCTCTTACTTTTACGATAAATATCGCACAGCCATTCTTTTAGTTGGCAATAAAAAAGGAACCAGTGTCACTTTAAAAGAATATGATTCAAAGAAAAAATTAGTAGGCACTTTTGTAGGCCAAATCAATAAAGACGACAGCTATACAGGGTATTGGAAAAATGCCAAAACTGGTAAAAAGACCGATTTTAAACTTTCACTCCTAAGCGCTTTACCTTTTGCAGAGTACAACCATCGTTATGGTATTTTAGGCGTAGAAGAGGATCAAATCGTTGAAACATATGTAGTTAACTTTCAAAAGTTGGTTATCAAAAATGATAAAGTAGGCATTTCAAAATTGATTCAATACCCTTTATCGGTTTACAGTGACGGCAACGCCTTAACCATTGAAAATGAAAAAGACTTCATCGCAAATTACGACAAAGTCATGACCCCTTCGTTGAAGAAAGATCTCTCCACCGCATATACCTTATATCTATTTGCGAATGGAGATGGTCTCATGTTTGGATCAAATATCCACAACGTTTGGATTGCAGGCATTGAAGACGCTGAAGGTGATGTTCATTTAAAAATCTTTAGCTTCAACAATTGATTATTTTTCAATTTCTTTGAGTAAAGTCGCTACGGCCTCTTCAACCAGCGCTGCCATTGGCTGTTCCTTGACGCCAACTATGGTCGTAGCACATTTATTAATGGGAATCAGAAGCTTACGCGCTGAACTTTCCCCAATGGCTTTTGCCATGGCAGGGCTGAGTTCACCTAACATAGCATTTGCCATGACAATCCCAAAGGGTCCAATAATCCAATCCACTCTGCCCGCATTAAAGATAATGGCATTTTCTCCAGTAGCCCCTTCATGGGCGCCCGCCTTAATCATTTGAGCTGTTGCCAGGGCATTAGTTCCTAGAGCAATGATTTTATAGTGTTCTGAACCCGCTCTCAACTTTTCGACGACCATTTTCCCAACGCCGCCGCCTTGACCATCTATCACTGCTATTCTCATATTCATACCGCCTTTACTATCTAGTTCTTAATACCAGTATAGCAAAAGTC
Organism: uncultured Peptostreptococcaceae bacterium; assembly: GCA_964404895.1. Classification (GTDB taxonomy): domain Bacteria; phylum Bacillota; class Clostridia; order Peptostreptococcales; family Acidaminobacteraceae; genus JBGSUZ01. The sequence continues at coordinate 243,440 of CAYOLV010000004.1, forward strand.
CCAAAGGGTACAAGGTTTACAACCCATTTTCTAGTAAAAGGGCTTCATCCTTTAAAATTTCAGTCACGCTGCCAATCTTTGAAAGGCTTCCCTTACTCAGCAAAATAACCTTGTCACAGGTTTTTTCAATAAAGTCTAAATCATGACTGGTAATGATTTGGGTATGGTCAAACTGAGACAACAACTGTATCAACCCCCGTCTTGCTCTTGGGTCTAAACCCGTAGTAGGTTCGTCCAGTATCAACAACTCAGGTTCTTGTACGATGGCCGTTGCAATCGCAACAGATCTTTTTTCACCACCAGAAAGTTTTTGCGGTGGCCGATTACTCAAGTGTGTGGTTTGAGTCGCCTCCAGAGCCCTCGCAACCTGCTGATGTACTTCCTCTTTGGCTACCCCTCTATGAATCGGCCCAAAAGCAACATCGTCATAGACTGAACTGGTAAATAGCTGATCATCAGCATTTTGGAAAACGACCCCTAACTTAGGAGCAACCTTCTTAAAGGTCTTGGGACTCACTTCCATATTTTCAATAATCACATTGCCCTCTGTCGCCTGCATTAAACCACAGAGAAGCAAGAGCAATGTAGATTTACCTGCGCCGTTGGCACCAATAATTCCTACGCGTTCCCCTCTTTTTACAGAAAAAGAAACAGCTTTCAGTGCCTGATGTCCGTCAGGATAGGCATACCCCAGCTGTGTCACGCCCAGTAAAACTTCATCGATTTGTGTCAAAGCCATTTCCTCCTATCCCAATACTGACAGTCCTTTTACGACCATCAAATACAACCCTGCCCCTATAAGATATCCATAGGTCTTTCCATCGTACTTCTCAAATTTTTTATTGATATCATCTTCTGAACCTCTTAACCTCATGGCATTTTCAATTCTTAAGGCACGGTCATAACTTCTCAAAATCAGTTGTCCTGCAAAAGAACCCCACTGGGTAAAATGAACCCCCTTATGAGTAGGTGCTCTGAGTTTATACGCCCGAAATAAGGTCAGAGTCTCTTCCATCAATACCGTTAAATACCTGAAAAGCAACCCGATGACCGATACAAAAATATCTGGCACTTTAAGACGCATTAATCCTGCCATTAGACCATCAATGCCTAAAAAGAGTCCATATTGCAAAGCCACAGTCAATGTGAGCAGACTTTTAAATAAAATTCCAAAGAAAGTAATCCACCCTGCCGATGTAACCCATCCCATAACTTGAACCTGTTGATGATCAAAAATAGGATTCATTATAGCCACAAATATAACAAAGGGCTCTATCCACAATAATTTTTCTATAATCAAGCCCACAGGCATTTCTAACTTATAAAAGAGATAGGCAGGCATTAGGGTAAACGGAATCAAACCCACTAAATCGTACTTCCCAAAAGAAGCTACGCTTAGAAGATATGCAAATAGAACCAGCAAATGGGCAGAAGGATCTACTGTAGCTAGTCCCTCCATTTTGGGCTCCCAATTGATTTGTTTGTGATGGTTAAGTACATTTTCTAATGATTTACTCGTGAATTTCCTCATTTGCCGACTTTCCTCGTTTTCTTCGATGTGCTGTAATGCCAAATCCCAGGACAATCATCATCGTCACACCTGCACCGATGAGCCCCGACACAGATGTTCCAATAGCCGCACTGTCTTCATTCCCATTTTTAAAACCGTAATCTGGTAAAAGTGCTGTTTTTTCTTGAATAGATGCAAAAAATTGATGAACACTAGAGTCACTTTCTAGCTCCGCAGTTCCGCTGGTTTTGATCATGGCCCATTCTAAGCCATCAGGATTACCCGATGCCATTAGAGAAACGCCACCGCCTACTAAAAGCGAAACTGTCAGCAAAATGCCAATTACTTTTTTGAAATTTCCAGAACCCGATAGATTTTTCTTGGACTCAATGTCCAGTAGCTCTGGTCTTGCTTGCCATAAGAAAGCCAACACTGCTGCCGTTACAAGGCCTTCAACTAAGCCGATTGCTAAATGAATAGGTTGCATCAACATTACGAAAGTCGTAAATGGCAACTCGGTTTTACCTGAGAATAATGTTTCTAATACAACGCCAAAAGCCCCCATTTGAAGACCGAGCACCACAGCCAACACAGAAGCCAGCATTAATTTTGGTCGGCTGACCCCTTTTTTTAGCATCGGTTTAAAAATCAAAGGATACGCAATGAAGCAAGTAAAAACACCCATATTAAACAGGTTACAACCGTATGCCAAAAGACCTCCATCGCCAAAGAAAAGAGCCTGGATTAGTAGTACTGCTGCCAGAGTAATGAACCCAGCAAATGGACCTAACAGTGCTGCCAGTAATATCCCCCCGCCTATATGGCCACTTGAACCCGTGCCCGGAATAGTAAAATTAATCATTTGACCTGCAAAAACAAAAGCCCCCATGACACCCATGAGAGGTACTCGGTTAGCTTCAACGGTTTCCTTGATTTTACTTGAAGACTTAAAAATAGCAGCCCCTGATCCAGCCCAAAGTACTGTTCCCACCGCTGTTGAAATAAGCGCGTCTGACATATGCATATCTATATCCTCCTAAAATAAAAAGCCCATGAAGTCTTCTACCGAAGAACCCTTCATGGGCTTATTGTTTTATAGTCATGGACTTAGTCTAATAAATGATTTCTGTCTTGTCACAAACACCTTCATGATGTCATTATTAGCCTAATATAGCACCGAACACTCTTATTGTCAACGGGCTTTAGGAGGGAGAACACCTATTTTAGTAAGCGTTGCCAAAGCGAATTGTTTTAGTTGCTGTGCTGCTCTCATGATCTGCAAGTGTAGTCGTAGCAGTTAAAGTATATGTGCCGTATGCAAAGCTATAAGTAGATGGAATTTCAAAGTAAGCTTGGCCATTAGCATCAGTTTTGCCTGTGTAAGTTGTTGTAGAGCCATTTGGCTTTTTGAATTTTAATGTAACACTTGCGCCTGCTAATGCTGCATCAGTTTCGTCTACAACTGTTACAGTCGTTTCAACAGTTTCACCTCTATAGTAATAAGAGTAGTTTGTTGAAATAGATGTTACAGTTTTAGTTGAAGTCACTGGAGGCGTAATAATTTGGCCACCTGCTGCTTGAACAGCTGCATAAGCATCTACGATGCCGTAACCGTATTCGTTAGCTGGGCCTGCATTAACTGCAGTATTTTTGAGAATTTCTCTAACTTGTGCAGAAGTTAAATCTTTGTTTACTGAACGGATTAAACCAGCAACGCCTACTACGTGAGGTGTTGCCATTGATGTACCATCATAGCTATCATAAGCGCCACCTGGTACTGTGCTGTAAATCCCTACGCCTGGTGCCATAACTTCAAGACCAGTACCGTATTGAGAGAAATCTGCTCTTTGTTTGTTAGAGTCAACTGCACCTACTGCAATAACATTTGTGTATGCAGCTGGGTAAGAAATAGTGCCTGAACCATTGTTTCCTGCTGCTGCAATAACGACAACACCTGCATTGACAGCTGTTGTACATGCGTCAAACATACCTTTTGAGTAATTGCCGCCGCCTAAAGACATGTTGATAACGTCTGCTTTAATGCTTGCTGCATAAAGAACGCCTTGTTGAATCCCATAAGTTGAGCCAGTACCATCATCGCCCAATACTTTGACAGGAATTAAAGAAGCGTTTTGCATAACACCTGAAACATTGCCATAACTTGCAATTGTGCCAGCTACGTGAGTACCGTGTTTTTGTACGTCCATTGTAGTGCCACCAACAAAGCTTTTTGCTAAACTCATGTTGACAAAGTTTGTAAGGTTAGGATGTGTGTTGTCAATTCCTGTATCTAATACAGCAATTTTAACAGCAGCTGAACCATTTGAGATTGTCCAAGCTTGTGGTGCTTTGATCATGTTGTAGTGCCATGCTTGGTTAGCATGCATGCCAAAAGCCTTAACCACATAGTTTGGCTCTACATAATTAACTTCGAAACCTTGACTTTGAAGGTCTTCAGCAATTGCAAGACTAGCTTCAGTCACGTCGCCATATTTAGCAGCGTCGTAAGACACTAAATAAGTGTCGCCCATAGTTTTGACAGCTTCATCTCTAAAAGTAGAAACATCAGCATTTAAGCTGTAAGTCCCAACGTTTCCGAAAGTAGATTCCATCATGTTATCTAAAACAGTAATCCCTAAAGCACTAAACGTTTTTTGTTGATTTTGTACAGTTTGAATTTGATAACCTGCTTGAGTTGGACTTGCCTTAATAGAAATAATGAGTTCACCTGTAGTTTGTCCCAATGTATCTGCAGGATTTTGAGAATCTGCGATGATCGCTTTGTAGTCCACCGTTGCAAAGGCAGAGCTTGTTAACATTGTGAATACCATCATCATTGCAACTAATAATTTTCCTAAGTGCTTACGTTTTTTCATTTTAACACTCCTCAAAATAGTTTGTTTTTAGCCACACCGTTACATTTGTGATTCTTCTACACAAATTCTCGGAAAATCTTCTCGTTCCGCAAAACCCGCTCCTGTCGGAATGAGTAAAGTTAAAACCAACGCCACTAGCAACAGTATTTTTTTCATGACGTCACCTCCTTTCAAAAGTTTAATTGTGAGAATATTGCGTTATTTTCATTCTCATCATACAACAGGTTTTCAAAAAAAAAAGCCGAAGTCTTACGGCATTTTGAGTTATATAGTATTTTTTTTATTATTTTTTTGTGCTAAACTGAAATCAAATTAGGAAATCATTGTAAAATATACAATATTGGGAGATGATACCATGTTTTCTTCTTATAACTTGACTGAATTTGGAAAGCGACTCAAAAATATTAGGAAGTCTTTAGGGTACACCCAACACGATGTCAATGCCCTTTGTGGGATCAACAGAGATACCCTTAGACGTATTGAAAGTGGCGAGGGTTTACCTCGTTATGATACCTTGGAAACTCTTTCAGGGATATATAAAATCGATTTGCTAGAAGAACTTAAGTTTTACAGATCTGTTAATCGAATATATACCTATTATCACCGACTAGATAAAGTCATAGCCAGTTTTGACGTAGAAGTCCTCAACAAATTGACCCAAGACTATAACTCTTTTATGGTCAATCACAAAGAACGCTTATTTGAACCCTCTCTATATGATCAGTTTTCCTTACTTCTAGAGGGTATTAGTGCTTACTACTCAGATGAACCTGCTAAAATGCGCCACAGTTTAGACATTGTCGTTAAGAGTATGCTATACAGCTACCCTACCTTCGATGTCTATAATTATGCTAATTACAAATACAATCTATTTGAAATGCGAATATTGCTTTTGATTGCTTTATCGTTAATACACGTTACAGAATACCAATTGAGCAATGAAATTCTCTCATTCCTCCTCAAACAAATATTAAAAAGAGAGTTTGCTCAAATCGATGATGTGTTACTGACCATTAAAATTTATACCAATCTTTCATATAATGCCTTTACTTTAGATGACTATAAAAAGTCTCTTCAATACGCCAACGAAGGGATTGCCTTCTGTAATCAAAACACAAATATGTTTGGTTTGTACTTGCTATTTTCCAGAAAAGGGGTTGCGGAATTCAGATTGGGTCTTCCAAACTATTTAGATTCTCTTCAGAAGAGCATCCACCTCCTAGAGATTCAAAATAAGTTGGAATTGGCACAAACCTACAGAGAAATTCTGCGAGATCGCTACGCCATTGTATTATAGTTCAAAAAACTCGAAAAGCCCTCACTCGTTGTAATCCGTGTGAGGGCTTTTATTGATGAATATCTTCCATAAGGTTTAAAACTCCATATTCTGAATGTTATAAATTTCTAGGTATTCATTATCAATTTCTGTGTTGCACTGGTCGCATACACCATATGAGTTTAAGATTGATTTTGAGTCGCCACATCTTGAGCAGCAAAGTTCCGAGGATTCCTTGATTTCAAATAAATTCTTTTCCATAATTCCCTCCAGGTAATGTATTTTGGTATACAATTATTTAAGTATATGAGGATTGTACAATATCAACTTGCAATTTTCAATAGTTTTTTCAAAAATATTCATAAAAAAATAGAACTGACGGCACAATTGCAACTAAAGGCCTTCAGTTCTATTCAAATGAATTTTATATGTCATTTTACTGTCAATGTGACCAACGCAGGACTTTCCAAAGTGAAAGTTGAATTTTCGAAATCTCCAAAACAATTAATTGCACTAAAGTCAATTTCCTTGAAAATGCGGATCAAGTCCTCTTTTAAAATCGGCAAAAGGCGGGTTTCTGCTTGCCATTTCTTCTCTTGATTGGCTTCTCTAAGGGTTAATTCTCCAATAAACTGTATAGCCCCCTCAACATGCCTGTAGCTTCTGATAAAGGTCAGGGATGGCTGTTCACGAATAATATCAGGTAACTTTTGAACCTTATTCTTTAGAACGCGGTCATAATTCACGGATTGTATAATCAGTTTGCCTCCGGGCTTTAATTTGTCATGAGCATCTCTCAAGAATTGAGCCACTTCTTCAAGGTCGTTAAGATGAACAATAGTGTTACCAATACAGTAAATAAGGTCAAATGTGTCTTCCAATTGCCCGATATTTCTAAGATCCATGGTATGGGTTTCAATCTCTAAATGCCGCTTATTTTTTTCCTTATCCAGTTGCGCAATCATATCACCATCAAGATCTGCTGCAGTGACCTTGTGCCCTTTTTCAGCTAAAGCTAACGCGTAGCCTCCCGTGGCACAGCCCATGTCTAACACTTGACTTTCTGGTGCTAAGTTTTGACATAAAAACTCTATTTGAGCTGGAGATGGGGGAAATAAGTCATTGTAGTATTGCCCAATCATTTCATAAAATTCCACGTTTGACCTCCTCGATTTGCCCAGTTAAACTACTATCATTACCTAAAAAACACCAAACCCAAACCGCCGCAAATCAGCATTAACCAATGGGATTTTCCTTTAACTTTCCAAAGCCAAACTCCTGCAATAAGGGCAATCACCACACTGCCAATACTTCTTTGAACATATTGAGCCGTCCCTACCCCAGCACTGACAATCAATGCCAGAACTAAAGGACTCAGGGTTTTAAATACTGACTTTAAGACTGGCGATTCCCTATACTTCAATAATTTAGTAGACAAAATGGTAGTCGCAAATACAGAAAAACTGACTACGCCTAAGGTTGCCGCTATTGAACCCCAAACACCTGCCACTTTGTATCCCACATAAGTCGCTGAATTAATTGCAATTGGCCCTGGGGTGACTTGAGATATAGACACTATATTTAAGAACTCCTGGCTGCTCAGCCATTGATTTTGCATGACCACTTCTCTCATGATGACAGGCAGCATGGCATACCCGCCACCAAAAGCAATCATACCAATTTTAAAGAAGGTCAACCCTAATAAAAGAATACTATTCCACATGAGGGATCACACTCCTTAATATGCCCAGAATAACCCCACTTAAAACCACCCAAATTGGACTGACCCCAAATACAATTAACGCCAGTGCTCCTATAAGCATGAGTCCCCATTCTCCGATTTTTTTAGGCATACTCTTGCCCAGTTTATATGCAGAGAAAATAATCATCACCGCAATGGCTGGAAGCATGCCGTCCATAACAGGCTGAAGGTATTTCATAATTGGCAGCTTGGTGAACAAGGCAGCTATCGCTATGATAATTAAGAAAGAGGGCAAAATGGTTCCTAAGCAAGCCATTACCAGCCCTTTAAAGCCCATTCTCTTATATCCTATAAAGTTGGCTATATTCACTGCCATGGCTCCCGGCAACCCCTGCGAAACGCTGAGAAGTTCCATGAATTCCACGGTATCTAACCACCCTTTTTCTTTCACAATTTGTTCCTCAATCAAAGGAATCATGGCATAACCGCCACCAAAAGTGAACATGCCAATTTTAAAAAATGTTGAAAATATTTCCCACATGGATTTGTCCTTTCGTTGATTCTTTATCATGACTCTATTTTATGACTCTTTTTGTGAAACTTATCTATACATTCAACCAACTCTAATCTCTCATATTTTATCATAAAAAAAGAGTTCAACTGTTAATTCCAGGTGAACTCTTTAAAAGTTAAATTATTTTAAATTTTCAGGGTTGAGGCACTCTAATTCTGGAATAACAAATTGACCATCTTTTCGGATCAACTTGCCATCAAAGTACATTTCGCCACCGCCGTAAACTGGTGTTTGAATACATACGAGATCCCAATGAACTGAAGAGTCATTGCCATTTTCAGCTTCTTCGTAGCATTTACCCGGTGTCAAGTGGAAGCTTCCCATAATTTTCTCATCGAATAAAGTATCTTTCATCGGTTTAAGAATGTATGGGTTCACGCCGATAGCAAATTCCCCTACAAAGCGAGCGCCTGGGTCAGTGTCAAAGACTTTGTTAATGCGGTCCGTATCGTTTGCAGTGGCTTTGACGATTTTACCATTTTCAAAGGTCAACACAATGTTTTCAAAAGTAAACCCTTGGTAAACCGCTGGGCAGTTATATGACAATACCCCATTGATAGAGTCTTTTACTGGAGCTGTGAATACTTCGCCGTCAGGAATGTTCATTTCTCCAGCACACTTAATTGCAGGAATATCCTTGATTGAGAATGTCAAATCCGTTCCAGGACCCTGAATTTTCACTTGATCTGTGTTGTTCATCAAGTTCACAAGGTGATCCATGGCATTGGACATTTTGTTGTAATCCAGTGTGCACACATCGAAGTAGAAATCTTCAAAAGCTTCTAAGCTTGTATTGGCAAGTTGTGCCATAGCGTAGTTAGGGTATCTGAGAACGACCCATTTCGTCTTACCAACGCGTTCGTCATGTACAGGTGCATATTTACTGCTGTACGCCGTCATTGCCTCCCCAGGAACGTCAGCTGTTTCAGTCACGTTGTCTGAAGCTCTAATGCCGATGAATGCGTCCATTTTTTTCATTCTGTATAAGTCAAAATCTGCCCAAGTGTCCAGCATATCTCCGTCGTTACCAAGAAGGAGTTCTCTTTGAATAGAGGGATCAATAGCTTCGATAAAAGGATGTGCCCCAGCTTTGTAAACTTCTTTTACAAGCATTTTTACCAGTTGCTTTGGAGAGTCTCCAGTATATGAAATCAATACGTTTTCGCCCTTTTGTACTCTGCAAGAGTAAGTTACTAGGTTGTGGGCTAAGGTTGCAATTCTTTGATCCATGAGATGATTCCTCCTAAAAATTATTTGTACGTTACCATAAGATTAAACGATGAATCGACCTCTGTCAAATTAACGATTTGAAACACTTTCGGATACCGTACTAATTTGCCATATGTTCCCACAGCCCTTGAATAAACAAATCGTAGAGTACAGCATTTTCAAGGACTTTCAGTTCATTAAAGCGATGATTTTCACACCAATGAGACAAGAATTGCCACAATGAAAAATGTCGATTTTCAGAAGCCGTCATCATATATTTTAAGGTCAATGCCAAACTGTATAAGTCTGACATAGGTCCAATGGCGTTAGGCTCTGTATACCTCTCAGGTGACATATAACTTGGTGTGCCCATTTGCATGGTGTTTAGCATATTGCAACCCTCTATTCGGCTAATCCCTGCGCCAAAATCGATCAAAGCGGCATTCCCGTATTCGTCCATTAAAATATTTTCAGGCTTAATATCTAAGTGTAAAATACCCTTTTTTTGATAGAGGATTTTCAAACTCTTTGCGATTTGAATGCCGACTAAACAAATTTCCTTATGATGAATGCTGGTGCCAAGTGTCTTTCCATCTTTCAAAGGTAGACCTTGAAAATAAGCTTCCAAAATGTAACTCTTTTCAGGTGTCTTGAGAAGACTTACTACCTTGGATATATAGGGCAGTGCATTCCTTGAAAGATCTGCCCACATTTGGTCGCGCTGTTTGTCTGGTGTCGTTACCCTTAAAATATACCGATTGCCTATTGAATCTTTCACCTCATGAATCTCATTAAATTGAGTTTGTCTAATTTGCCTTACCCATTGAAGGTTCCAGTGTTCCAGGGGCTTTTTCAAAGGGTTTAAGTCCTCCAATACAATGCCAGCAAGGGCTATATCCATTTTTAACTGCCTCCTTTTTAGTCATGGTTTCTTGGCTTTTTGATAAGTGAAAACAACCGCTAATGTGGTATTTAGCACCCGTATTGGTTATATAAACTAATGAATCTTCGTTTTGAGAAACCCCGTCAAACCCTCGGGTCAACAGCCTATTCTTCACGCTATACCGATGGTGAATCTTTTGCCCAAAGGGTAACTCCAGCTGCCACCTCATTTTTATTTCAAAGGTACCGTCTTCTGATAAATCTACACCCGTGACTAAAATATGCTCGTCTTTCATATTAGGATTTGCCACCCATAATATTTCTGCCAAAGCGAAGCACTGCATTTCATTTTGAACATCTATCACAGCCATCTGTCTGGAGACCTCAAAAGCCGCCTGTCTGACCCGCTCTTGACTGCGGAGATCTATCATTAGCAATATCAATGAAGCCACTGCAAAGGTGAAAATCATCACACTGATGACCGCTTCTATGCTGACACTGCCTCTATTTTTTTTGCAGTATATAACCGTCTTCAAAAATAGTCTCCTTTCCAGAATGTCCTGTCACTCTGATTTCATGAGCTGTCACCATGGAAGACCAATTGGCAATGCCCTGATTTGCCTTTTTTAAATTGAAGTCGATGAGACTCATGGTTCGCTGTGCTGTTTTTTCATCGCTCTGAGCCATCATAAAAATGAGTAAAAAGTTTCTATAATCTAATCCCTTCTCTTTATCCTTCGACGGCACGTTGTTTCCTGTACCCTTTGTTAACTGAGGGTCTAGGTCGGTATACCAATCCGCACCACTGTTTTTTGCAATTGGAATCTTGTGGTCGCTTAGCAGCAGATTAACTTCGTAAACGGATTCCATACAGGACCATAAAATGATGATTCCGCTCTGTATTAGAGGTTCAGCAATTGGAAAAACACAGGAAATTAATACTGAAACTTCTGTAATCATTTTACTTTTTTCTGGGTTAACCATTAAGAACACACCGTTAATAACTTCTCTCATGACAAATATCTGTCCGCAAATTTGAAGTTGGTTGGCCATGCCCTCTCTATGTCCGCATAAAATATATTCGATTTCTCCACCTTCAAAACACAGATTTGCTGTTCGATTTCGAGTGTTTGGCCTATTTTGCCACTGGGCGTAATCATTGAAATGTTCAAAAATATAACTGCTGACTATGCCTTTTTCTACTAAATTAAGAGGTTTCGCACTGCCCTTTTCAAATGACAACACTTGGCTAAAAATTTTAGAATCAATCTCTCCGGGGTCTTTAATCGTCCAAGTTGGACTTCCTGTTGTCCTAATTTTTCGGAGTAGCCTTTTCGCCGTTTCTCGCTGGGTTTGATCTACATCTGACTTGTCATATTGAACGTCTTCGTCTTTTATTTGCGTTTTAAGGTTTTTAAGGTTCTCACTGTTTGAATTATTCGGCGAACCTTCTGTGCCTATTCCAGTAACTTTATCCAGACCATCTTGCACTAAATCAATCTTTCCCATTTCGATGGCTTGTTTTTGAAAAACACTTAAATCTGCAAGGGTACTTTTAGGAGTTACCTGCCATTTGCCTTTAAAATAGGGGTCTAGTATCTTTTTCATGTCGACTTTTTTGCTGTCATAGGCAAGTAGACCGTAATCCATCTCAAGGGAGTCGTTATAGTAGGAGAGGATCATTTCACTGGCTATTTTAGATTGACGCATTTGCTCGTTAATTGTAATAGCGTTGACAATGGCGGTATAACACATAAAAAATACGCCTACAAGTGTAATAAAGATGAGACAGAGGAAAACTGTACTATACCCTTTTTCATTCTTTATCAAAGGCTGAAACTTGCTCTTTTGGATCCATTTTTTGATGATTTGCCTTTTCATACTTAGTCATTTCCCTTCGGTTTTTCTTCTTGATGTTGAGCAATTACCTCTCCAAAATCATTTGCTAAATGGATTTTGTAAAACAAGGGAATTTTAGGCTCATCTTTAAGCACCCTAACCAGGGTCTGATTGTCTTTAATTACAGTGAGAGCGTCACCGTGGGAGATTTTATACAGAAGAAAAGTTAAGCTCATGATTATTAAAAGAATAATTGGAATGACCATGGCACTTTCTATGGTTAAGTACCCGTCCTGATTTTTTAACACTGCTCATCCTCCTGTTTTAATAATTATTTTACATATTATGTAAAACTACACTTAATTAAATACCATATTTTTACATATTCTGTCAAGGGGATGCGTATTACTCAAGTATAGAAATTTAAGACAATTTCTTAGGTGATATTTTCTTAGGCACTAAAAAAGCACCCTTTCAACGAAATTATCTGTTGAAAAGATGCTTTTTCAGCTTATTTTATGACCCCTTTACGGTTAAAGGGTTTATGGTCAAAATCTTATCCCCAAAGGGCTACCGCCCTACCTCACGTTTATTTAACATAGAGATTTGAGAGTTCATGTGCCACATATTCTTTGAGCCATTTGACAACTTCAATACTGGTTAATGGAATTTCTTCACCGAGTGTCTTTCTGATGTCTTTGGTATTCAGACAGAATCTTTTGTCGTCTACGCAATGGGTATAAATCAAATCCATTTTGGGACTTGCCATGACAATCGTCACGATTGTATCGGTCATGTTCCCTAGTGGTACACGATCAATGTGAGAATGTTGGAATTCTGCATCAATTTCTGTACCAACGCCTAATTGTGATTTAATATCAAAAAAGCCATTGCAATTTTCAGCTGAGGCTTTAAACATGGGAATGCCTAAGCCTACTTTCCGCGTCGTTCTGGTGGTATAAAAAGGATCAATCACACGGGCAACCGTCTCTTCATCCATTCCTCTTCCATCGTCTTTGATTCGGATGATCAACCTATCATTGTTTAAATCTTCAATGATTGCAATTCTCAGTACTTCTGCTCCAGCGACTATTGAATTTTGAGCGATATCCAATATGTGAAGCGACAATTCTCTCATAGTCTATACCCCTTCGTAGTTGATGACCAAGTTCGACTCCTGCAACCGAGTCTTGATGATTTACGCTAAAGTTTGCCCTCTAAGTAGGCAAATAGTGTTTCAACATCTCTGCTAGGCAATTCTAGGTAAAATTGCCGCTCTGAAATGGACATGAGTTGATGTGCATCTGAGTTTCTAATGACTTTATAATTTTCTAGATTTTCATAAGTTTCAAGAAATCGACTGCCTGAATCGTCATTGGAGATTTCCACTGCTTTAAAATCCATCCCCGCTGGAATAAAACCAAGCATTGCTAAAACGCCATTTGACTGTCTGTTAATATGAGCTGGAAGTACAAACCCGCCGCATTCTCTCACAGTTGACACCGCTTTATCAAAAGAGAGACCTGTAGAGAAAATCAGGGCGTGATCAATCTGTCCAACAACTTCGTCTTCAGAGTTCATAATAGTTTGGTCACCAAACTTTTTAATATTGTTAGGTATACCCAATAAATGTTGGTCTACAATTATTTGAAAATTTTCTAAGTCCAAAAGCGTCTTAAAGAGACAAAGCAAATGGACTTCTTCACTGGTTTGAAGTTCCATTGCAGGTATGATCAAAATATCTCTTTTTTGGGCAACTGCCATGGCCGCTTTGACATTCTGACTTGCGTTGTGATCTGCTATGGCTATCACGTCAAGTCCTTTGATCATAGCCATATTCACAATGTTATTGGGTGTCATTTCATTATCCCCGCAAGGCGAGAGACAAGAGTGGATGTGCAAGTCATAGTAGACTTTCATTATCTCAAACCAGCCTCGTATAAAACTTTGAATATTTCAAAGGCGCTCAGGTCACTCCCTAAAATAGGAATCCCCTCATCGTCAGCTTTTTCAATAACCCCCACCTCAGGTTTTAAGCCATCTGGCAGAATGATGCAGGAAAATTCAAGCAAAGAAGCCACGGCTAAAATATTGCTGTGGGTTTGAACTGTAATCCACGCGTTACCGCTTTTACCATTTGCCATAACCCAACTCAATAAATCGCAGGTATAAAGACCGGAAATTTCATTTGTTAAATGTGAATCATGGGTAAATAGTTTGAACGACAGGTTTTCTACAAGTTCTTGAATAATCATTTAATCACCTCATCATTTTTTTCGGTTTTGGACAACACAGCCGTCTAAAGTCATACGACCCATTACAATATCTTCTGCCAACGCTCTGCAGGTTGGTGAACCACAAGCGCCACAGTCAATGCCTGGCAATACTTGAATCAATTCTTCAATTTTCGCCATCTTTTCAAGTGCTATTTTAAAATTAGTATCCAGTTTCATAACGGAGTTGGGCTCAATGTCCACATTCCACTCCATCATTTCATCATCGATTTCGTGGTATTCCATATAGTTGAAATCGTTGCCTTCTTTGTTCATAATTTTCCTGACGTGAGTTTTGGCAATAAATGGATTCTCTGCGTTCAGAGGGCCTCCGACACAACCCGTGACACAGGCATAACCCTCAAAGAAATCAATATCGTTTAATTTGCCTAGCTCCAATTGGTCTAGAACCTTAACCACTTCACCAATACCATCTACTGCAAGATAATTGTCTATTCCCATGGCAAAACTTTGACCGCCAACCATCGCCCAACCTACTCCTCTTCCACTGCATTTTCGAATTTGAGATTTTACCTCAATATCGTCATACATTCTTAGGAGTTTGGTGTAAATGGCTTCAATGGAAATAGCGCCATTGATGCAAGATGTCTCAATTCCGATGGGCTTTCTAATACTGGTGATGGCAGCTGGACACTGGGTGATATAGAAAACACCAATGTCTTCATAAGCAAGGTCGGTCATTTCCATGATTTTTTGTCTAGCCATTCGCCCTGCCACTTCTAAAGGCGATTCTAAGTTGATTATATTTTCAATTAACGTAGGGTACTTAACCTGAATCAATCTAATGACAGCAGGGCAATAGGTGGAAATCATCGGCCTGATTGTTCGCGGGTCATGCAATTTTTTAAATTGATAATCTGTTAACAATTCAGCCGCCACTCCCACATCATAGACATAATCAAATCCTAATTTATAAAAACCATTCAAAATACGGTTCATATCAAATTCAGGCCCAAATTGTCCATATAGTGAAATCGCTGGCAAGGCCACATTAAACTTAAATTGACTTAGCATTTCCAAGGTGTCTGACAATGCTCCTTTGGCGTGATAAGGACAAGCCTTAATACACGCGCCGCAGTCAATACAACGTTCAGTGATGATTTCAGCCTTTCCCGCACGGACCCGAATGGCTTGTGTTGGACAAACGTGCAAGCAGTTTGTACAGCCATTGCAGTAATCCTTTTCCAAAGTTACGGAATGCAAGAATCTACTCATTTTTTCCCCCTATTCTAAAGATTGATTACTATCTTTAGTTTTGTGAAAGTCCCTAATTTTGAGTCTATATAAAACTCATCACTGCACTTTTTTATATTGGGCAAGCCCATACCTGCGCCAAAGCCCATTTCTCGTACTTTGCTGCTAGCCGTTGAAAAGCCCTCTTTCATAGCCATGTCAATATTTTCTATGCCTGGACCTTTGTCAATAAAGAACAGTTCAATCCGATCTGTTAAAATGAGCAAAGTAACCGTTCCTCCAAAGGAATGGATGACTTGATTGATCTCAGCTTCATATGTGGCAATGGCCACCCTTCTAATCACATCATTTTCAAAGCCCACTTGTCTCAACTTTTTCTTAATATCACTTGAAGCTTCGCCTGCTCTTGAAAAATCATCTTTCACAATTTCATAGTCATAAGCCATGACAGCCTTTTCTTTGTCAATTTTAAAGACATCGTCCATATTGGCCTCCATTGTCAATATCCTTTCAAGCCATTGCTGTATAAGACACCGGAGGCGTTGAACATGGTCAGCGGCGTTCTTAGAACAATCATATCATTATCCATTGCAAGTTCTAGCATATCTTCTGTCGGCATTTTTCCACGTACAAAAATAACAATATTAATATCCATCATTTCAGCCGTACGAATGGTTTGGTAATTTGATAGGCCTGTCAATAAGGCTACATTTGAATCCATATCGGCAGGATTTGCCAAAACATCGCTCATCAGGTCCGAACTAAACGCACTATCCACTTCTTCATCTAGACGCTTATCTCCTAAAAATACATCGGCAGAAAGCAACTTTGCAATTTCTCTGATTTTCATCCGCAATTCTCCTCACTAGTTATTGATAAAGCGATCCAGTGCTTGACTCACATCTCTTAACACTTCTTCTAAAGTCTGATCTGCATCGATGCGAACGATTCTATTTGGAAATTGTTTCATTAAAATTTGATAGCCTTCTCTCACCTTAATGTGAAAATCTAGGCCTTCCAAATCCAGCCGATTAACTTCTCGACCTTCAGTTTCCATAACCCTAGACAAGCCCACTTCTGGACTCACATCTAAATACAAGGTCAAGTCAGGCAAAAAATCTTCTGTAGCAAATCGGTTCATTTCATAAACCGCTTCAATGCCAATACCTCTAACATAACCTTGATACACCATAGAGGAGTCCACAAAGCGATCAAAGACCACCCATTGGCCTCTTGCGATGGCAGGCAATACTTTTTCAGCTAAATGCTGTCGTCTTGCAGAGGCATAAAGCAAAGCTTCTGTTCGAGGATCCATTTCGGTATGATCTACATTTAAAATAATTTCTCTAATAGCTTCTGAAATCCTTACGCCACCTGGCTCTCGGGTAAACATGACCGAAATCCCTTTTTGCTTAAAATACGAATCTAAATGACTTAATACTGTTGTTTTTCCACTGCCCTCGCCACCTTCTAAAGAGATGACCAGAGGCCGATTATGCATTTGCGTCATATTATTGCTCCATTTCAATTAAATAAGCCTCTACCGGTTGTCCCGATTGTATGTGCTTCTCGTAAATTTCTGTGACTTTGTCTGCATTTAATTTTCCATAAAAATAGATATGACCCTCGTGGTCTTCTACTTTCATCATAGGCTCTTCACTGCACTTCCCAAAACAACCCGTCTGTAGAATTTTTACAGTCTCGTCAGCCTTTTCTGTCATACATTCTAAAAGTGCTGTAAACACAGGTCTGGCACCAGCTGTAATACCGCAAGTTGCCATGCCTATGGTCACCGTATATCGAATGTTTTTCTCAGCTTCATCTTCTGATATGCCTTGGGTTTTCAAAAGTGCTTTTTCTCGAATTTGTGTTAATTCTTCTAAGCTTTTCATGCCTCTTCCCCCGAATCATTTTGACTTGAAGAAGGCTTTCTAAAATGTTCAAAGACTTTCTCAGCCGTCTTTTTATTCATGCCCTCAACTTCTTCTAGCTCGGCAAGAGATGCCGTTTTTATTTTCTCAATTGATTTAAAATGCTTTAATAAGTTATTTCGCCGTTTTTCTCCAATTCCCTCTATATCCTCTAAAATTGAGTTCATCATATTTTTAGATCGCAACTGTTTATGGTACTCAATGGCAAATCGATGAACTTCTTCTTGAATAGAGGCAATGTACCGATAGAGTTCAGGCTCTTTCTTGATGGGAATCATATGCTCCATATAGAATAACTGATCTGTTCGGTGTCTGTCATCTTTTACCATACCCGCTACCGGAATATCTACTTTTAAGGCTCTAAGTACTTCTTCCACGGCGTGAACGTGACCTACACCTCCATCAATGAGGAGCAAATCTGGAAAGACTGAGAATTTTCCTTCTGGTTCATCTGGTGCTTGTTGAGACAAGCTTTCCTGTTCTTCTAAGCCTCGAGACAATCTTCTGAAAACAATTTCCTGCATAGACGCGTAGTCATTAGCCCCTTCCACCGTTTTGATTTTAAAGCGGCGATAGTCTCTGGGCTTTTTCTTCCCATTCTCGTAAACCACCATAGAACCTACAGATAGGACACCATAAATATTAGAAATGTCGTAGGCTTCAATTCTCTTAATTGGGGTTTTAACCCCTAAAGTATTGGTGATGAGTTGTTCCATAAAGGTGGCTTTTTCTAATTCATAAGTGATCTTATCTTCAAATTTATCCAAATACTCTTTTGCATTGTTGTGGAGCATTTCCAGTAACTTTCGTTTTTCGCCCCTGACGGGAACCGTCCATTTGATTTTAAACCCTGCCAGTCTGTGAAGATAACTTTCATACAAGCTGACTTCTCCTGGCAGTTCGTCTAAAACAATTTCTTTTGGATAGTCCGATGCGTTGGCATAGTATTGCACGATAAAATCTCCAAGCAGCGTCTCAGGTCGATCAATAAACTCTTGCTCAAAAACATATTCTTCTCTGCCAATCAACTTGCCTCCACGAACCATGAACAACATAATACAGGCTCTGGTCTCAGAGGTGCGAATGCCAATTAAATCTTGGGAGACATCAGACTCCGCCACCATTTTTTGACGCTCCATGAGAGATTGAATGGCATGAATTTGGTCTCTATATTTTGCTGCTTTCTCATATTCTAACCCAATTGCCGCTTCTTTCATATGATTTTCAAGCTGCTTTATTAAATTCTCTGTCTTGCCTGAGAGAAAATCCATAATTTTCTGAATAATTCCATTGTAGACCTCCTCAGAAATATTGCCCCGACAAGGCCCTAAACATTTCCCGATATGAAAATTAAGGCAGGGTCTGCCTGGGTGTTTTTCAAGGTTTCTTGCACAGGTGCGGATTGGATATATTTCCAGAAGCACTTCAAGGGTCTTTTTGACCGCATCAGCACTGGTATAAGGGCCAAAATAGGTTCCCTTATCCTTTTGCACTTGTCTGGTCATAAAAACCCTTGGATACATTTCATTAGTTGTCACTTTTATAAAGGGATACTGCTTATCATCTTTGAGCAAAATGTTGAATTTTGGCTTGTGACGCTTAATCAAAGTCTGCTCAAGAATTAAAGCTTCCATTTCTGTGTCCGTCATGATGTACTCAAACTCATCTATAACAGATACCATGGCTTTAACCTTAGGGGGATGAGATTGAATCCCCCTAAAATAACTGGTCACTCTGTTTTTTAAAACTTTTGCTTTTCCAATATAAATGATATTGCCCCACTGGTCTTTCATCAAATAGACGCCCGGGTTTTCAGGAAGCTTTTTTAATTGCTCTTTTATATTAAACACTGGAAGCACCTTCTATTTTTCTTTGCGTAAAACGCCTTTTGCAGTGAGATAACTAGTCACTTGAGGGGCTTTGTCTTTAGGCAAAACAACTGAAATTTGACCTTTTCCATCTAGAAGCATGAGAATTAATTTCTCCTCTTTTAGCCTGAAGCCGTCAAATTCTTCATAGGTATAAACACCTAAACCTGTCGTTGTCTTTTGAGACAATCCAGCAGCTTTGAAGAAATTCAGCCCTCTGACTAAAATAGTATCTGTTAAGAATTCCACGCGGGTAAATTGTCTGCTTGCCCAAATCGTTAGAATTGTCACAGCCATCCAAGCGGCAATCGTCAGTAAAACAGTTCCCATGCCCAATACTCTTAAATCCGTATTAGGAATGAAAAAGAGTAACACCATTGCCGAGAGACACACCACCCACTCATACCCTGCTGATTCATTAAATTTCAAAGTGAAAAAGTATTTTTGAGGGTCGTAGACCATCTTTGTGGTCATATTCTGAAGCAAGGCATTTAGCAAAGGCATAAAGATCAGAAAAATGCTTAATACGATGCAATAACTGATGAGCACATTGCCATAGCCGCCTGGAATAGCCACTAATACTGCAAACAATGAAAAAATGCTGGCAATCATTGAAATCAAATTCAGGGTATTTCTTTTAAGATAACGCATGGATTTTACTGCCTCCCGTGAGTGAATAGTTTTTTGAGATATTGTCCAGTATAGGAGTCTTCAATAGATGCAATCCATTCAGGTGTTCCATGTCCGATAATGGTACCGCCTTTATCTCCGCCATCTGGTCCTAAGTCTATAATATAATCAGAACACTTGATAACGTCAAGGTTATGTTCAATAACCACTACAGTATTACCACCTTCTACCAATTGATCCAACACCTTAATCAGATGATGAACGTCTGCCATGTGAAGACCTGTTGTTGGCTCATCTAAAATATACAAAGTTTTCCCAGTTCCTTTTTTGCTCAACTCAGTGGCAAGTTTGATCCGTTGGGCTTCCCCTCCTGAAAGTTCTGTAGAAGGCTGACCTAATCGAATATAGTCCAAGCCCACTTCGTGAAGGGTTTTCAATTTTCTTTTAATGACAGGGAAGTTGTCAAAGAACTCAAGAGCCTCTTCCACGGTCATTTCAAGGACTTCCGCAATGGATTTTCCTCTGTATTTCACTTCTAGTGTTTCTCGGTTATAACGCTTTCCCTTACAAACATCGCACTGCACATAGACGTCTGGCAGGAAATGCATTTCAATTTTCAATATGCCGTCCCCTTTACAGGCCTCGCATCTGCCGCCTTTTACGTTAAAGCTAAAGCGACCTTTTTGATAACCTCTTACCTTAGAGTCAGGATGTTGGGCAAATAGATCCCTGACATGGTCAAAAATACCCGTGTAAGTGGCAGGGTTTGAACGTGGGGTTCTGCCAATAGGAGATTGATCAATTTCAATAATCTTGTCGATTTGATCCAGCCCTATGATTTCCTTATGTTTACCAGGTTTCACCCTGCTCTTATTTACTTTCTGAGCTGCAGATTTGTATAAAATCTCATTAATTAAAGTACTTTTTCCAGAACCCGACACCCCTGTAATAGACGTCATGACCCCTACAGGTATGGAGACATCAATATTTTTAAGGTTGTTTTCAGATGCCCCTTTGATTTCAATCCATCTTTCGCCCGTTTCTCTGCGTGTGGAAGGCACTTCGATGATTCTTCTCCCCGACAGATACTGACCTGTAATGGATTTTTCAGAGCGCTTAATGTCTGCCAATTTCCCTTCTGCAATAATGTAACCCCCATGTTCTCCTGCGCCAGGACCCACATCTATAATATGATCAGCTTCTTCAATGGTCTCTTCGTCATGTTCTACAACAATCAGTGTGTTTCCCAAATCTGTTAGATTTCTAAGGGTTTTTAACAGCAGCCCATTGTCTTTTTGGTGCAACCCGATACTCGGTTCGTCTAAAATGTAGACCACGCCCACCAAGCCCGATCCGATTTGAGTCGCCAATCTAATCCGCTGAGATTCCCCGCCACTAAGTGTTCCTGCGGCACGCGCCAGTGTGAGATACTCCAATCCTACATCCTTTAGAAATTGAAGTCTCGCCCGAATTTCTTTAAGAATCTGCTCTGAAATTTGAGCTTTCATGTGGTTCAGTTCCAGTTGGTCAAAGAATACCAACAAGTCTCGGATTGAATAGAGTGTCATTTGATGAATGTTAATTCCACCGTAATGCACCGCCAAGACTTCATCTTTTAATCTTGCACCCTTACAGCTTTCGCAAGGTGTCAGACTCATGAACTCGTCAAACTTATCTTTAATATAGTCCGAATTGGTCTCATGGTATCTTCTTTCCATATTTGGAATAATGCCTTCCCATTTGACTTTGGTCTTCTTATAACCGCCGTATCTGCTGTCAAAAGCAACTTCCAACTCAGAAGTCCCCATGCCGTAGAGAATGGCCTTTAAAGTTTCTTCCTTTAGCTCTGCCACTGGCGTTTCTATGGATTCATTGTAGTGATCCAACACCGCCTTAATCATTTGAGGGAAAAAGGTTTCGTCTCCACTGGTGGAGACGGGCAAAATGGCCCCTTGTTTAACAGAAAGGGTTTTATCGGGTATGACCAAATCAGGGTCAATGGTTTGAATAAACCCTAAACCACGACAAGCTTCACAAGCCCCATACGGCGCATTGAAAGAAAACATGCGCGGTTCCATTTCACTGATGCCCATGCCATGTTCTGGGCAGGCAAATTTCGTATTAAAAATCAAGTCCTCTTCTTTATCCCCTAAAACGTTGGCAATGACCAAGCCATCAGCTAGTTTAAGGGCTGTTTCCACTGAATCTGAAAGGCGCTGTTCACTGCCCTCTTTTACCACAATACGATCCACAACAACTTCTATAGTATGTTTATGAGTTTTCGCCAAATCAAAGTCATCGGTGGTCTCCCGAAGCTCTCCATCTACGCGAAGCCTTACAAAGCCTTCTCTTTTTATATTTTCCAGTTCTTTTTTGTGTTCGCCTTTTTTTCCCCGAATGACTGGAGCTAAAATTTGAATTCTAGTCCCTTCTTCCAAAGACATAATTCTGTCCACAATTTGGTCTACAGATTGTTGTGAAATTTCAATGCCGCAAACGGGGCAATGAGGAGTTCCCGCACGGGCATAGAGCAGTCTCATGTAATCGTAGATTTCTGTAACTGTTCCCACTGTGGATCTTGGGTTCTTACTGGTGGTCTTTTGGTCAATTGAAATCGCTGGGGACATGCCCCCAATATAATCTGCATTAGGCTTTTCCATTTGACCGAGAAATTGTCTGGCATAAGCAGACAAACTCTCCACATAACGCCTTCTGCCCTCTGCATAGATAGTGTCAAACGCCAAAGAAGACTTTCCTGAACCACTGAGTCCTGTAATGACTACAAATTGATCTCTCGGGATTTTAACGTCAATATTCTTAAGATTGTGCTCTCTGGCACCTTTGATTTCTATATAATCTTTACTCATTGGTAAGCTCCTTTAACTGTTTTCTGATCTTGTGGACTTGGTCACGGAGTTCTGCTGCCTTTTCAAATTCAAGGGCTGCGGCTGCTTCATACATTTGCTGTTCTAAATCGTCTAAGAGCAGTTCCAAACCAGCATCGTCCATGGCGATGGCGGCCACATCGTACTCAGCGCCTTCTTCTGCTGCTTCTGTTGCCTCAATGACGGAACGAATGGCCTTGTTAATCCCTTTAGGAATAATTCCATGTTCCGTATTGTAAGCCTCTTGAATGCCCCTTCTTCGATTGGTTTCGTAAATAGCTCTTTCCATGGATGGGGTCATCTTATCCGCATACATAATAACCTCGCCGTTAATATTTCTAGCGGCCCGTCCAATGGTTTGTACCAAAGAAGTTTCTGATCTGAGGAAGCCCTCTTTATCTGCATCTAAAATAGCAATCAAGGAGACCTCTGGCAAGTCTAAACCTTCTCTGAGCAAGTTGATGCCTATGAGCACATCAAATTTTCCAACCCTGAGATCTCTGAGTATTTCCATACGCTCCATAGTGACAATGCCTGAGTGCATGTATCTGACTTTAAGAGACATCTTTTTAAAGTGATCCGTTAAGTCCTCAGCCATTTTTTTCGTCAAAGTCGTAATCAATACCCGTTCTTTCTTTTCTACTCTTCGAATAATCTCCCCGTACAGATCGTCAATTTGCCCCTGTATTGGTCTTACTGACAGTTTAGGGTCTAAGAGTCCAGTCGGTCTGATAATCTGCTGTGCCACCCCTTCGCTTCTGTTTAACTCGTATACTGAGGGTGTGGCACTAACGTAAAGCACTTCGTTAATGACTGACTCAAACTCCTCAAAGTTTAAGGGTCTGTTATCCATTGCCGATGGCAGTCTGAAACCATAATCGACTAAAGTTGTCTTTCTAGAACGGTCACCGCCGAACATTCCCCTAACTTGAGGCAAGGTCACATGGGACTCATCTACCACTAAAAGAAAATCCTCGGGGAAATAGTCAATTAAAGTAAAGGGTCTGCTCCCTGCAGGTCTTCCCGATAAAATTCGAGAATAGTTTTCAATCCCTTGGCAAAATCCCATTTCCTTGAGCATTTCCACATCATATCTAGTTCTTTGTTCAATCCGTTGTGCTTCTACAAATTTCCCTTCATCTTTAAACTTTGCCACTTGCTCTTCCATTTCCTTTTCGATTTGGGCAACGGCGCCATCAATTTTATCTCGGCTGGTGACGTAATGAGAGCGCGGAAAAATACTGACGTGTTTACGACTGCCTATAATTTCCCCGGTAATCGTATTCACTTCGGAAATGCGATCAATCTCGTCGCCAAAAAGCTCAATTCGTATGGCGTTCTCGCTAGAATCCGCTGGGAAGACTTCGATAATATCCCCTCTGACTCTAAAGGTACCGCGGGTAAAACTAATATCATTTCGAATATATTGAATATCTACTAATTTTCTTAAAATCTCGTTACGACTTTTAATCATGCCCGGTCTCAGAGACAACACCAAGTTTTTATAGTCAACCGGGTCACCCAAACCGTAAATACAAGAAACAGAAGCCACTATGATGACGTCATTTCTCTCATGGAGAGCCGCAGTCGCCGAGTGTCTCAATTTATCTATTTCATCGTTGATAGAGGCATCTTTTTCAATAAAGGTATCGCTGTGAACGACATACGCTTCAGGTTGATAATAGTCATAGTAACTGACAAAATATTCAACAGGATTATTTGGAAAGAATTCTCTAAACTCGCTACAAAGCTGTGCAGCCAAAGTTTTATTGTGAGCCAAGACCAGAGTGGGTTTTTGAAGTTTTTCGATAATATTGGCTACAGTAAAGGTTTTCCCCGAACCTGTAACGCCAATCAAAGTTTGTTGTTTTTTTCCCGTTTCAAAACCTCTGACAATCTCATCTATTGCTTCTGGCTGATCACCCGTTGGTTTATAATCGGATACAATTTCAAATGCCATTTTATCACCTCGTTATTCAAACATATGTTCGCTTTTCATTATATGACTTTATTAATTTGACGTCAACAATCTATCTATAGACTTATATTATACCCGCTATAAGTGTATCCATTCCTTCTGGATATGCTTCGTAAATGGGGTAAAAAAAATCGAAAGCACAAATGCACTTCCGATTTTCAACGAGGGTGTGAACACATCCCTCTATTTAATTTTTTCCAACATCACTTCAATGGCTTTTTTAAGCTGAGGATCTTTCACTGGATCGATTTTATCGCTTCCTGGGGTTGCTTCTCCAGCTTTTACCACCACGTCTGGAACGATGCCTTTGCCGTGAATGTTAATTCCATTCGGTGTAAAGTATTGAGAAGTCGTCAGCTTAATAGCTGTTTTGTCTTTTAATTCAATGACCGACTGAACAATGCCTTTTCCAAAGGTTTTCTCACCCACAATAGTGCCAGACTTAGTATCTTTAATAGCCCCTGTTAAAATTTCAGAAGCACTGGCAGAACCGCCATCTACAAGAACCACAATAGGAAGTCCTAATTTACGATCATCAGAATAATAATATTCCTTTTCCCCTTTGCGGTTTTGTGTGTAAACAATGGTTTGTTTACCTAATAGGGCGTCTGCAATTTCTTTACATTCGTAAAGGGATCCCCCTCCGTTTTGACGCAAGTCTACAATCAGA
Organism: uncultured Peptostreptococcaceae bacterium; assembly: GCA_964404895.1. Lineage (GTDB taxonomy): Bacteria > Bacillota > Clostridia > Peptostreptococcales > Acidaminobacteraceae > JBGSUZ01. The sequence continues at coordinate 268,758 of CAYOLV010000004.1, forward strand.
CCTTTAATCCCTTGAGCTTTCAATTCATTCATTTTAGAAATAAATTCTTTTGCCGAATCCTCTTCGAAAGCAGTGAACTTTAAGTAGCCCACATTATCGTTGAAAACTTCAGTTTTAACTGTTTTTACCTTAATCATTTCTCTGGTCAATTCAAAGACCAAAGGATCATTGACATTTTTACGTTTAATGGTGACGCTGACTTTCGTATTGGGTTCACCACGCATGTGATTCACCGCTTCATCGTAATTTTCACCCGTCACAAGCAAATCATCTACTTTATAAATAATATCTCCTGCAATAATCCCAGCTTTTGCAGCTGGTGCACCTTCCATTGGCGATACCACTGTAATGAAGCCATCCTTGTCGACCCACAAGTGAAGCCCTACGCCGCCGTAGGTTCCAGTCGTTGTCTCCGTAAAGGCTTTGAAGTCCTCTTCATTCATGTAGACGGAATAAGGATCCTTCAATTGTTGAAACATTCCCTTCAAAATACCATCTTGGAAATCGACTTTCGACGTGTCGGTATAATAGTTTTCGTCAATGAAATTTTTGAGTTCATCTATTTTGGTATATTCCTCTTCAAGACTTTGATAATATTGATAGGCATCTAAAGTCATAACGACTTTGTCTCCTAAATTAACCTGGATCAGATTACTGACGCCAAAGGTAATCAGTGAACTTAAGACCACCAAAGCGACTGATAGGATGATGACGTTTTTCTTTTTCATTGGGCACCTCGCTTTCTGTGTGGATATATACCCTGAAAGGGCTGTTCACATCACTATTTTGATACCCAAGGTATTGGATCGGTTGTCTTCCCTTTGTAACGCACTTCAAAGTGACAGTGGTTCCCTGTGGATGTTCCCGTGGATCCTACCTTGGCAATGACTTGTCCCTTACTCACTTTCTGCCCTGCACTGACCACAAGACTGCTATTATGCCCATATAAGGTAACGTAACCGCCACCATGGTCGATCATGACCGTTTTGCCATAACCATAGTAGGACTCGGACATAATAATGGTTCCACCTTGTGCGGCTACAACGGGTGTTCCTTTGGGAGCTGAAATATCTATTCCCGTATGGAGTTTTCTCGTCTTATAAATTGGGTGAATCCGATATCCGTAAGGAGAAGAAATTTTGTAATGACCTGGCACTGGCCAAGCCATTTTACCCCCTACATACTTGGTTGTCGTTTTCATTTTTGCCAGCAACTGAGTCAATCGATTCGAGTCTTCTAAAAGTTGATCTTCTCTTTGTTCTAGAGCTTTCAAATCCTTTGACAACTCCACCTTTTCTACTTCTAAAGAATCCAGATTTCCATCTAGAGCATTCTGTTTGACATTGAGGTTGCTTTGAAGAGATTTTAATTCTTTAGCGTATTTCTCTAAAGAAGCCTTTTTCTCAGCAATTTGATCTCTGCTCTTCTTCATGCTTCTCAACAACTCTGTATCTTGATGATAGATTCGTTGAACCATATCAATGCGGGTCATCATATCTCCAAAATCTGAAGAGCCTAAAAGGACATCTAAATACCCAATGTGTCCCACTTTATACATAGCTCTCAATCTTTCATTAAGCACTTCATTTTTATTTCCGATTTTTTGCTCTGCCAATTGCAACTCTGTTCTTGAGGTAGCCACTGACTTTTCAGCCCCTGCGAGTCTATTTTGCAGCCCATTGATTTCAGACTCCAATAATTGAATGTTGTCTTCAATGGAATTTATTCGCTGTACAACAGCCTTTTGAGCTTTGTTCTTTTCTCTTTTTTGCTTGTTTAAGTTATTGAGTTCATTTTGAATTTTTTTCAACTCTTGTTGGCTTTTTTGAAGATCGGTCGCTCCAAAACTCATGCTTGCCCCTTGAATAATCAGAATGAGACTAAGCAAAATAATCAGATGCTTTTTCCAGTTCATAGAAACCTCCTAGACATTCAAGTATTTTCGCATAGACATTAAACTGCCAAGGGCTCCAATTCCCATCCCTACAACGCCGAAAATCAAAAGCAAGTCTTTGAATATAACCGACGGATTGACAATATATGCTGCAATCAAAGCATAGAACTGATTTTCCATAATGCCATACACATAAGTGTATAACAACATGACAATAGCTAAAGCAATGGCGCTTCCTAAAAGACCTAACAACGTCCCTTCAATAAAGAAAGGCCATCTGACAAACCAGTTGGTCGCACCAACATATTTCATAATGTTTATTTCTCTGCGTCTTGCATTCACCGCCAGTTTAATGGTGTTGTTAATAATAAACGTGGATAAGAACAAGAGAGAGAAAATAATGACCATTCCTATATTTTTGATCATTTCAGAAAGATTGGTCATCTTCTCAATGATGTCCTTGTAATACTTAACGTCTTCTACGCCGTCCATAGTTTTTATTTTTTCAGCAATTTGAGGAACGGCTGAAATATCGTAAAACCTCACTTCAAAGGAATTTGGCAGCGGATTGTTTTCTAAGCCCTCTAGTAAATACCCGCTGTCTTGCCAAGAATCCTGCATATCTTTTAAGGCTTCTTCTTTCGTCTGATAACGCACTTCTTTCACGTTGTCCAAAGCTTTAATTTTTTCGCCCATGGACTTGACCTCTAAATCCGTAACGCCGTCTACAATATATACCTGTATGGAGTCGTATTGCTCTTTGGCACCCCCTGTAATGGAGTTGATATTGACAATCAGAATAAAGACTAATCCTAAAATAAGAAGTGCTGCCGCCACTGAAGATGTTGACGCCACAGACATAATCCCATTTCTCCAAATATTTTTAAAGCTTTCTGCAAATGTATATCTAAATGATTTAATCTTCATAACCGTAACCCCCACCGAACTCATCTCTGACAATTTTTCCTTTTTCGAGGGCGATTACCCGTTGCTGCATAATGTTGACAATATCTTTGTCGTGGGTAGCCATAATGATGGTGGTGCCTCTTCGATTAATTTGTTTCAATAATTTCATGATTTCCCAAGAAGTGTCCGGGTCTAAATTTCCCGTCGGTTCATCTGCAATGAGAATTGGCGGATTGTTGATCATCGCTCTAGCGATGGAAACCCTTTGCTGTTCCCCACCTGAAAGCTGATGCGGAAACATTTTTTGTTTATCAGCCAGTCCCACTACACTGAGGATCATAGGAACCTGTTTTCGGATCTCTCGGTCTGAGGTTTCGGTAATTTGCATGGCAAAAGCCACATTTTCGTAAACAGTTTTATTGGGCAAGAGTCTAAAGTCTTGGAAAACGACCCCCATCTGTCTTCTTAAAAGCGGTATTTTTCTTCTATGAATATGAGTGATATTGCTTCCGCCAACATAAATATTCCCCATGGTTGCTTCGTACTCCTTCTGAAGCAACTTGATAAAGGTGGACTTACCAGCCCCAGAAGGACCTACAATAAATACAAAATCACCTTTACGAACTTCTATATTGGCTTTTGACAATGCCTCTAGGCCATTGTCAAATTTAACTGTGACGTCCGAAAAACGGATCAACACATCATTTCTCGCAATTCGATCTTTATCGTACATGAATAATACAACCCCTATAATCTATGAATTCTCTAATTGACCGCCGTAATTCCGCGGCATAAATGTGCTCTTCTCTCTATTTTAAAACACTTCCGTTTATATTATAATGTTTATCAGAGCTTTTCTAAACCCTTTTTTGATCGAAAAGCCAGTTTGCCCCGAATTTTAATCCTTTTGTAATGCACTTGTGCCAAGGAGGCCTATATGAAAGCCATCATTAGGAAAGAAATATTACAAAAAAGAAAGTCTCTTGAGCCCCAGGAGGTTGAAGAAAAATCATCTCAAATCTTATCACGATTGATAGAATATGGGCTCCTTGAAAGACCTCAAGTCGTCATGTGTTATATGGATTTTAGAAATGAAGTTCGTACAGAATCCCTCATAGAATATCTGCTGTCGGAAGATAAAGTCGTGATTTTACCAAAGGTTAATCCTGAAACTCAAAATCTAGATTTATTTCAAATCGAAGGGTTCAGAGACCTGGAACTGAGTAAATTCGGCATCTTAGAACCTGCAGATCATCTGCCTACTGTTTTGCCATCTGACATCGATTTGATTTTGGCACCGGGAGTTGCCTTTGATTTAAAGGGTTACCGCATGGGGTATGGTGCTGGTTTTTACGACAAGCTTCTTCCAAAAATCCGACCAGATTGCGCAGTCATTGGACTCGCTTTTGATATGCAAATTGTAGCGTCATTACCAGTTGAATCACATGATCAGCCCATGAATTCCATAATGACCGAAACCCGTTGGATTGGCGCTGAAGAAAATAATTAAATTTTATTTAAAAAAGATATGTTCAAAATGTGGAATTTATGTTAAGATAAATTCATATTTTAACCACACCTAAATGAACCAACTAATTTCCAATTGAGGCAGGTCACCACCCGCCTCTTCCTCCGTTTTTGGAGGATTTTTTTTTGCCTTCAACAAAAACCACCTGACACGTCATAGATCGACGACATCAGGTGGTTTTTTTGATTTTTTATCTTTAATTAAATAAGGTTTAATTTTGCTATTAACTCAAATTACTCTGAAGCTTACTCAGTCTCAGTCGAAGCTGCTGCCTTCTTTTTTTCAGCAGGCTTAGACTTCTTCTTATGACTTTTTGGCGCTTCTGCCAGTTCAGCCAACTTCTTGTCTACCAAATCGAAGACAGATCCTTTAGTGAATCCACCATTTTTAAGGGCTTTACCTGCTTTTTTGCCCATGAGAATTTCAATGCCTTCTTCTACGTGGGCCACAGAATAAATATGGAACTGCCCTTTTTCTACGGCTTCAATAACTTCTCGATTGAGCATGAGGTTTTTCACATTTTGTTTTGGAATCATTACCCCTTGTTCACCTGTCAGGCCTTTCATTTTGCATACTTTGAAGAAGCCTTCAATCTTTTCGTTTACCCCGCCGATTGGCTGAATTTCACCTCTTTGATTGACAGAACCCGTAACCGCAATGGCTTGTGTAATAGGAAGATTGGCGATGCTGGATAAAATCGCATAAAGTTCAGTACTGGACGCACTGTCCCCATCTACACCGCTATAAAGCTGTTCAAATACAATGCTGGCAGTAACAGAGATGGGTCTGGTTTGAGCAAACATGTGGCCAATATAACCTGAAATAATCATGACGCCTTTATCGTGAATAGCGCCGCTCGTGCGAGCTTCACGCTCAATGTTGATTAAGCCCGAGCGTCCTAAATAGGTAGAAACAGTAATTTTGCTAGGTTTTCCAAACTTGTACTGTCCAGATCCTAAAACTGCAAGACCGTTAATTTCTCCAACTTTTGAACCGTTGACATCTAAAAGGTAATCCCCACTGTCAAACATTTCTAAAACTTTTTCTTCAACTTTGTTATTCCTTCTGTTCAAAGCATAAAGAGCTTTCTCAACGTGTTCTCCCATAACCAGCTCAGTATTTTCCTGTTCAGCCCAAGATTCAGCTTCATAGAGAATATCCACCAGTTTGTTCAAGTGAGAAGATAATTTTTTTTGATCGTCTGCTACGCGAGAACTGAATTCAATTATTTTTGCCACAGCGCATTTGGAGAATGGCTTTAAGTGATCCTCTTCACAATGCTTTGCGATAAATTGAGTAATTTTATAGATATTGTCTTCATTGCGTTCCATTTCGATGTCAAAGTCTGCCATGATTTTAAAGAGTTTTCTAAACTCTTCGTCATAATAATACAAAAGTTGGTAAGTGTATTGATCCCCAATCAGAATGACTTTTACATCCAGCGGGATAGGTTGAGGGTTTAAAGTCATTGAGACAATGGATCCCGACTGGGCGCCAATCGTATCAATAGATATGTTTTCGTCTAATAAAGCGCGCTTCAAACTCTTCCAAGCATAGGGCATAGATAAAATATCTTTTGTCAGCAGAATCAAATAACCGCCATTCGCTTGATGCAAGGCACCTGGCTTAATCATGGTAAAGTCCGTTCTCAGAACCCCCATTTCATTTTTATACTCGATGCTGCCTAATAAGTTGGCATAGTTTGGATTAGAGGCAAAAATCACCGGTGCCGTAGCAGTTTCGCTGTTGTCTACAAACAAATTCAACTTATATCGCTCAAAGAAGGACTCTGTATTCCTTGGCGCAAACATGGCAAATGGACTTTTATTCTCTGGTTCTTCTTCATTTTTGAAATTATCCAGATTTTCTACTATGTCATCTACTAAATAATCAAAATAGGTAATTACAGCCGCATTCTCTGCATATTTTTCCCTAAGAGACATCAGGTGGAAAGTGGCAATCCGCCTGCCCATACTATCGTCCAATTCCTTGATATGTGCTCTGTACTGCTCTTCTTCATCTCTTAAATGGTTAAAAATATCAGCCGTCTCAATGCTGAGTTTGCCTGAATTTTCTTTTAAGAGGTCATATTCTTCGTCTGTAATGCTTTTATACTCTTCCTCTGTCATGGGCATACCATTTCTAAGAGGAATGGAGATTAATCCCCGTTCGTTCTGTCCAAATTTGAAACCATATTTTTCGCCAATTTCATTCAAGTCTTCAATAATGCGTTGGGTTTGATTGGTGTAATCCGTCAATATAGCCGATTTTGCGTTTTCGTATTCTTTGCCACTGAAAACGCTTTCTATTTCTTTGCGAAGAAAATCCACAATGAACTCTATACTTTTAATAAAATTCTTGCCTTCCCCTGGTTCAAAACCAAGTGCCAAAGGATTTCTAAAATTCTTAAAATTGTTTGCATATACCCAATCTTTTGGTATAGGTCGTTCTGCTGCAGCTTTTTCAGTCAGCAGGCGCACATAACTGTTCCTGCCAGTGCCCCAATTGCCGCCGACATAAATATTATAACCACGGCGTTTCATCCCAAGACCAAAGGAAATGGCCTCCAGTGCTCTATCCTGGCCTAATACGCCATCAATAGGAGTCACTTCTGCAGTAGAATCAAACTTTAAACAGCTGTCTTGACATTGACTTGTTAATTGCTCCGAACTTAATTCATATGGTTTCATAATTTCCCTCCTCTGTTAAAACTTCAAGTTTTTAAAGGCCTCACCAAACAGATCTCCTAGGGTGCTCGTCGATGATGTTTCGTCATCATCTAAAAATTCTTCATAGCCTGCAGTCTCGTCTGCAACAGCCTCTTTTATGCTGAGAGAAATTCGCTGACTTGCTGTATCTATACCCATTATTTTAACCATAACTTCTTGTCCAATTTGCAATTTTTCTTGCGGTTTATTCACATGTTCGTCACAAATTTGACTGATATGAACCAAACCTTCAACACCCTCTAAAATGCTGACAAATGCGCCAAATGGTTGCATTCTAACGACTTTTCCTTTAACAACAGCCCCTTCTTGAAGGTGATTTCCCATGTCCTCCCAAGGATTGTCTACAAAGTCCGCTAATTTTAGGCCTATTTTGTGATTCACTGGATCAATTCGCAGAATAGTCACTTTCACCGACTGACCTACTTGTACCACTTCATCTGCTCTTTTAATTCGCTTCCATGATAAGTCGTTTAAATGAATCAAGCCGTCTATTCCACCAAGATCCACGAAGGCACCGAACTCTGTTAATCGTTTCACAGTCCCCACAACCACTTTACCTTCCTCAAGTTCGTGGAATCTTGTTTCTTTAATTTTATTCAGTTCTCTTTCTTGAAGCAGACGACCTGACGCCACCATGCTTTTCTTTTCTTCTTGAATTTCAGTAATCAATACCTGTAAATTTGTTCCAACCAAAGTGGCTGGGTCTTCAATGCGCTCTACCCCAACTTGGGAAAGGGGAATAAAACATCTTACGCCCTTGTAATGGGCAATTAAGCCGCCTTTGACAACTTCTTTGATTTTGACCGTAATCGGACGTTGATCGGTGACCAAATTTCCTGTTTCGTCCCACATCATTTCCGCATCAGCTCTTTTTTTAGAAAGGAGAATATTGCCTTCCCCGTCATCTGTCTTCACGACGTAAAAATTGAGAACCTCGCCCACTTGAATTTCGTGAATACTTTCACCTCCGTCAAAGTCCACTTCTTCTTTTGGGACGACGCCGTCTGCCATTTGGCCTATATTTACAATTAAAGTTTCCCCGTTATTTCCTGCTACCGTTCCCGATACAATATCTCCCCTGGAAACTCGCTCCATGGACTTTTCAATTTCGTCCATAAAATCGGCCATACTGAACTGGTCTTGTTCTTCTTCTTTCGTTACTACGTGCTCATCTTCCATTTGATCTAAATCTTGTGTCATTTCGTTCCGCCTTTCTGTCCTAAGTTTTTTGTAATGACTAATAATAAGGTCCCATAATGACGATGTTGCGTTTTTCTATTAAATCAATATCCCTCATAACCAATTTAGGACCCACATTGTTGATAATACTGATAGAAGGTCTCAAGGGCATATCTGGAACAGCTTGTTTCACCACTGCAATATCTCCAGTATTCAGCTTCACCAGAGAACCTACAGGGTAGGGATTAATTTTTTTACAAAAGCGTTCGGCAATATCAAAGTCAAAGAGTCGCCCAGCATTGCCCATCAAAAATTCTATGGCTTCGTTGGGAGGCACAGCACTTTTATAAATACGATCAGACGTCATGGCGTCATAAACATCGCATAAACTCACAATTCTGGAATACAAATGTATTTCAGAAGCCGATAAACCTTTCGGATACCCGGATCCGTCATGTCTTTCATGGTGGGTTAATGATATATTTTTTACAAAAACATCTGCCATGCTAATGCTTTTTAAATACCCATAGCCAAGGCTCACGTGTTGCTGAACCGATGTCATTTGCTCTTCTGTTAAAGGGACGTCCCTTTGATACTGCTCTTTGGGAATCATCATCATCCCAATGTCCAGAAGAGCCGCCCCAATGAACAAAGTCTTCAGTTGAGGCATTTTCACATCGCACTCCATTCCAAGCAAAGTCGATAAAATAGCCACGTTTAAGGCGTGACCATAGGTATAATTGTCAACGCTTTTAATGTCGATGTAATTGATTTGCCTATTTTTAGCCATGAGTATTTCGTCGTAAATATCTTCAAATAGCTTTTCCAGTTTTGGAAAGTCAGAACTGATGTCTTTGCCGAACCCCACTTTTTCGTAGATTTCGCGAATCAGGTTAACACCCCGAATTCTTATATTAATGTCAACAATTCGGTCTAAATCCATGTCGGGGCTATACTGATCTGATATGTATACTGTAAATATGCCCGCATGATTGATCTGTTTAATCTGCTTTTCGCTTAATTTCGCACCATTTTTAAGAAGGACAGCGCCTTCTTTGTTATAAAGATTTTCTGCCAGCGTTACTTCACCTTTAATGTAGTTGGTCGGCACCGCTCTCATCTTATCACCGCCTCCATTAGAGCTAGGTCATTTTTACCCACTCTGAGTCTATTATAAAACAAAAAGAGAAACACCAAAAGTCATATTGCACTTTTGGTGTTTCCTTTTAGGATTGTTCAACCTATTTCAACAACCGATACCCCTCGGTCGTTAGTGACTATTTAACTTCTTGTTGTTTTAAAACTGGTGCAGCTTTCATTTTTCTTTCGTAGTTGTTGTACATAAGTACTGCAACGATACCGAAGAATAATGGACCAGCAACCATCCAGATTGTAGATGAAAGATCACCGTTCATAGCAGGCTCAATGATTGTGAAGAAGTTTGCGAAACCAACTGTGAATGTTACGATGATTGATGCCGCAATACCGATAGCTTTTGTCTTAAAGACAACAAATGGCTTTTCGATAGAGTCTTTCTTTTTGAAGAAAGCAAAAGCTGCAGCGATGAACATGTAAGGAATTGTCATGGCAACGTTTGTCATCAATGTTAATTTTGTGAAGAATGCAGCAGCGCCTTCACCACCGAATGATACGAGGATGATCATTGCAACTGCGATACCACATTGGATCCACATTGCGTTGATAGGCATGCCGTTTTTCATTTCGCCCATTTTACCAGGCCATAATTCTTTCGGAGTACCATCGATAATTTGCTTAAGTGGTGCGTATGTTAATGTGAAGAATGCGCCTGAAAGAGCAAGGAACATTGAGATACCCATGAATCTTGCAACGCCTGCACCAGCAGCTGCAGCAGCAGTTGTACCAGCACCGAAAGCAAGAGCTAATTGGTAACCGAGGTTGCTCATTGTAACGTATGCAACTGTACCCATGTGAACATTTTCACCTGTAAGTACTTGTGCCCAGTTAGTTGAGATACCGATCAAGAAGATACCAACAGCGTAACCTACTGAAATAACGCCAGCCGCCATGATGATCCCTTTAGGGAAGTTCTTTTCAGCGTTTTCTGTTTGGTCAACTAAACCACCAACAACTTCAATACCGCCGTAAGCAAAGAGTGCAAATACGAGGAATGAAAGTACTGAAAGGAAGCTGCCGTACTTAGGATTTGGAGAATTTGTAAAATCAGCTAAAGATGAAAGCGGTTGTGCCAATTCGAAACCGTTCAATACAAGAACAAGTAAAGAACCAACTAATAAGAAGATGTTAAGACCCATAACAGCGAGACCGCCGAGTGAAGTCACTTTTTTAATTTTATCAAGACCTTTTGAACCTACGAAAGTTACAAGAAGCATCCAGCAAACGCCGATGATACCAAGAACTTGTGTAGGAGCAAGACCAAACACGCCCATTTTTTGAGTCATGTTTTGACCGAAGATACCGTTTGTAAGTGGAATCATAATAGAAGAAGAAACTGAAACCATCCAAACGATGTATGAAGCGTACCACATGAATGTACCCACAAACGCAAACTTAGCGTTTACTGATTTCTCCATCCAAGAGTAAATACCACCTTTTTCATTTTTGAAAGCAGATCCATACTCTGCCATCATGAATGCGAAAGGTACGAAGAACGTGATTCCTGAAATGATGTACCAAGGAATTGCACCGTAACCCATGAGGAAGTACGATCTTGGAATATTCGCAAAACCGAACACCGATGTGAAAATCATGAGAATAAGTGCGTTTAATGATAATTTAGAACTTTTTGCACCTGTGTTTGCAGCCATTTAATTACACCCCTTAATTAAAATGTTGAATTATGAATCCCATAATCCCCTTATTGGTTGAACGTCCAACAGTAAGTTCAATTTAATGAATTTAGGATTGAAAGTCAATCATGTTGTGAATTGTTATAATTTTCTAACCAATTACGAAAATTTAAAGAGAGTCTCAGGGGTTCATATATCTGGTTTTATAAAATGTTAAATAATAACTGTTAAATAAAATACATATTTTTTCATACTTTTGTAATAACTTATATGCGCTTTCGTTTCACGAAACACTGTGTTTAGAACCTTTAGAAGTATTAATATATTGAAACAACTCAAAATATTCACGCTATTTATGCAATCATTTATACAGTTTTTTTTATATGCAACTCATTTTTTTATATGGTTTTGGAAAACATATTATCAATCACTCGGTAATTAATTTGCCAACAAGCAATTTAAAAATTACGTAACAATGAATAAAGCCAACAAAAAAACCGATGAAAAATGTCGAATTTCATCGGTTTTAGAATATTTATTCTATTTTAATGCATGATTATAATTTTTCTTTAATCGCCTTAACAATGTGAGCAGCTGTCAAACCGTATTTTTCCATTAACTCATTTGGTTTGCCAGATTCGCCGAAAGTATCTTGAACGCCAATTCTAAGTTGTCTTTGTGGCGCTTGCTCTGTCAGAACTTCTGCAACCGCTGAACCAAGTCCCCCAATAATGTTATGCTCTTCAGCAGTAACAATCAACTTCGTCTCTTTTGCCGCTTTAACAATAATCTCAGCATCGATTGGTTTGATGGTGTGCATATCGATTACTCTCACAGAAATGCCTTCAGCTTCAAGGGTCTCTGCAGCCATCATCGCTTCATTGACCATAATCCCAGTACCGATGATTGTCACATCTGTACCTTTTCTAAGCTCACAACCTTTGCCGATTTCAATTACTGCATCTGCAGGGTAAAGGGTTGGCACCGCTGCTCTGCCAAGTCTGATATAACAAGGACCGTACATTGCGATTGCCGCTTCCATTAACTTTTCAGTAGAAACATCATCTGCAGGATTGATGACTGTCATATTAGGAATCGCTCTCATAAGAGCCATATCTTCAATGGCTTGGTGAGACGCGCCATCTTCGCCTACTGTTAAGCCCGCATGTGTGGCGCAAACTTTAACATTGAGTTTTGGATAACAGATTGAGTTACGAATAACTTCAAAAGCACGACCCGCTGCAAACATAGCAAATGTAGAAGCCACTGGAATTTTACCAGAAGCTGCAAGACCTGCCGCAACACCCATCATGTTTTGTTCAGCAATACCCATATCGAAGAAACGTTCTGGGAAAGCTTTTGCAAATACATCTGTTTTAGTTGATTTTGAAAGGTCAGCGTCTAATACGACGACCTTGTTATTTGTTTCTCCGATTTTTGCAAGGGCAACGCCATAGGCTTCTCTCGTAGCAATTTTAGACATTAGTTTGCACCTCCCAATTCATTTAAAGCTGTTGCAAGCTCTTCATCCGAAGGCGCTTTACCATGCCAGCCCACTTGATTTTCCATAAATGAAACGCCTTTGCCTTTAACTGTATTGGCAATAACCACAGAAGGTTTGCCTTTAGTGGCTTTAGCTGTTTCATAAGCAGCAATAATCGCTTCTATGTCATGGCCGTCTACTATAATAACGTTCCAGCCAAAGCTTTCAAATTTCTTATCGACAGGTTTTACTGCCATTACATCGTCATTCTTGCCATCAATTTGAAGACCATTGAAGTCAAGAATTGCTGTTAAATTATCTAACTTGTAATGAGCCGCTGCCATTGCCGCTTCCCAAACAAGACCTTCGTTTAATTCGCCATCTCCAAGAAGAGCATACACTTGGCTGCCGTCTTGATCCATTTTAGATGCCATTGCCATACCCACTGCTGCAGATATGCCTTGACCTAATGAACCCGTTGACATTTCCACGCCTGGAATATTTTTCATATCAGGGTGACCTTGAAGTCTTGAATTGATTCTTCTAAGCGTCAACAATTCTTCAACAGGGAAATAACCCTTACGTGCAAGAGTTGCATAAAGCACTGGGGCAGCGTGTCCTTTAGAAAGAACAAATCTGTCTCTGCCAGCCATTTTAGGGTTAGCTGGATCGATGTTCATTGTATTGAAGTACAAAGCAGTCATGAGGTCCGCTGCTGATAAAGAACCACCTGGATGGCCTGATGATGCAGCATGAACCATTTTTAAAATGTCCTTGCGAATTTCCGTCGCAGTCATTTGAAGCTCAGTCAAACTCAGTTTCATTTGAATCTCCTCCTATTTTATACTCTAGTTGGGCTATATTTGTCCCAGTGGCAATTTTTGTCCCTGGAAGTTTATAAAACACCAGAGCCTTCGGCAGATCACGAGGATCTGCTAAAGTCTCTGCTAATTAATACCTTAATCATAAATTGAGGTAAAGACATCATTCTGCCAATACGTGTTGGTTCTTTTAGCAACCGATAAAACCATTCCATGTGCAGGTCAATAAAAATTTTCGGTGCTCGTTTTGTAGTCCCTGCCCATACATCTACTGCCCCACCAACACCCATTGCAACTTTTACGTTGAGGGTTTTTCGGTTTTGATAGATCCATTTTTCTTGCCTTGGTGCACCAAGGGCCACAAAGAGAAGGTCTGGTTTGACTTCGTTGATATGATTCAAAATTTTGTCTTCGTCTTCTTTCTTGTAATAGCCGTCTTGAGTTCCTTTATACTGTATATTTGGATATAATTCTTTCATCTTTTCAACTGCTTTGTCAGCAACGCCAGGCTTCCCACCAAAAATATAGAGTGAGCGTTTGGTATTGTTGGCATAATTTAAAATGCGCTCCATGGTATCAATACCAGTAACCCGTTCAGTAAGTCCTAATTGGTGGATTTTTGAAGCGTAAACTAAACCAATGCCATCTGGAATAACCAGATCTGCATCTTCTAGAATTTCTTTCAGTTCGCTGTCCGTTTGAGCCATCATGACAATTTCAGTGTTGGGTGTACAAATCATGCTCATTTGCGGCTCTTCGATCAGTGTCAAAAATCGATCATAAGCTGTTTCATTTGTGACTTGGTGGATTTTAACACCAAGAATTCTGATGGATTTGACTTCCATAAATTAACCCCTTTTTTCAAATGCTCATTAATAAATACACTAAACCAAAAATGAGTATAACTAATTTTATAGCGATAGTCAAACCGCCTCGTTATTGAATCGTATAACTGCCCTTAATCATCATCCAAGAGTCACCAGTGACTTTCACACCTCTGCCGTCGTTTCTTGGCACTAAAATCAAGTGGTTTCCTATAATACTTTGACCTTCCACTAAATCTGTGCCAATGGTCAGGTCGGCTAATCCACCACCAGGTCCTGCAATTGTCTTGGCAGATCCTGCTCTTAAAATCAACATGGCACTTTCACTTAAAACCAGTTTACTGCCCGCTTTAACTTGTACCAAGACAAATCCTTCAGAAGGATTCCCCGAGTTAAGTGCTAAAGCTTCTAGCTGTGTTTGCAATGATGCCAATTTTTGATCAACGTTGCTAGAACTGCTGTTAGCCATCTTTGCTTCTAGTTCAGAAATTCTTTTTTCTACATAGCTTTTAGTCACAATCGGATCTGTATCTGAACCTGCTTCTCCTAATGCTGCAATGGAAATACTACCTACCACCGTGGCACACAGTACACCTAATAAAATATACATAATTTTCGAAATATGCTTCATTAGTGCCTCCTTTATCCAAACGGTTTATGGCAAAATTGAAGGCCTTTGGCAAAAGCCAAAAGCCTTAGTATAATTAAAGCAATCCCAAGCTGACCAATAATGCCACATCAACTTTCTCCATTAACTCTGGGCTGAGTGTTCCTAACTTTTGAATCAGTCTTTTTTTGTCTATGGTCCTTATTTGCTCCATCAGTACGACCGAATCTTTTATTAAACCGACATCTTCCTTATGTATTTCGACGTGGGTAGGTAACTTGGCTTTATCAATTTTCGCAGTAATGGCTGCGACAATTACGGTCGGGCTGTATTTATTGCCTACATCGTTTTGAACGACGAGGACAGGCCTTTGACCACCTTGTTCTGAACCCACGACGGGACTGAGATCCGCGAAAAAAACATCTCCGCGCTTAATTGTCATATTAGTATTCTGGGTCATCTGCGTCATCTCTCAGGATATCTTCGTAATCTTGCAAGCAACAAACGTCACCACCAAGACCCATTTCTGCCATTCCTAAATTGATTCTACCCATCTCAGAATAGGCTTCTTCAATTGTGTCTCCAGTAAGAAGACCCAACAACTCTGGGTGTCTCGGTTTATACTCAACGAAGACTTTATTCAGTGCTCTTTCTGGTCGAACCTCATTGCCAAAAGCCTTAATGAGTTCTTTTGGTAACTCATAGCTTAGTCTAGAGAGATTTTCCTTCATTTTGGCACCTCCAAATAAGGATGTTTGGAACATCATTCATTATATTATAATCACTCACTCGAGTAAAGTTGTAAAAGATAACAAAATTAATATAACCCTAGTCAATGTAACTTAAATAATCTTTAACTTTCACGATTTCACCTTGGGAAATATATACCCGCGGAACCCTTTTATCAATCATGCAAACGATTTCATAGTTGATGGTGCCAATGTAATCTGCCACTTGATCAATGGTAATTTCGCTCCCATCGTCCTGACCAAACAAGGTAATCACATCGCCCTGATTGCAATCATAACCTGTTACATTGACCATACACTGATCCATGCAAATTCTGCCGACCACGTCAACCAATTGTCCTTTGAATAGGCCTTTGGCTTTCCCAGTAAACATACGGGTAAATCCATCTGCATAACCAATTGGAATAGAAGCAATTTTTTCATCGCCTGAAGTCTGATATTTAAGACCGTAGCTGATGCCTTCGTTTGGCCCCAAAGTTTTCACGTGAGAAACCATTGCACGGAGTGACATGACCTGCTTAAGATCCACGTTAGCTTTGATCACATCATTAGAAGGGTATAAGCCGTAGAGCATAATCCCCGCTCGAACCATGTTGTAATTCAAGTTCGGCAAGTCGATGATAGCAGCACTGTTCGCAACGTGTTTAATGGGAATGTTAACTCCCAATTCTTCCAATTCCCTAATCAGTTCATTGAACTTGTCCACCTGCTTCAGGGTGTAAGTTTTGTCAGTATCGTCTGCTGTGGCAAAGTGTGTGAAAATCCCTTCTATTTCAATATTAGGCATCTTTGACATTTCTAAAATTTCACGAGCAGTTTCAGAATCTGCCTTCATACCAATGCGGTGCATCCCCGTATCAATTTTAATGTGAATTTTCCCAGTTTTTTTGCTATTCACTGCCAAATTCGAGAAAAAGGCCACTTGTTCTAAAGTATAGAAAGTTTGAATCAACTGCTTGTCGAGGACACAATCCAACAAGTGGTTAGGCGTATATCCTAAAATCAATGTTTCCACATTTGGAAACTGCTTTTTCAATTGAATGGCTTCGCTTAGAGTTGCAACCGCAAAGCGATCGGCTCCATTTTCCAGAAGTGTCTTAGCAATTTCCAGTGCACCATGACCATACCCATCAGCTTTAATAACCGCTGTGCATTTTGCATCTGCCTTTGTAAGGCGGCGCACTTCCCTCATGTTATGTGCAATGTAATCCAAATTGATTTCTGCCCATACGGGACGTGTGATTTTCTCGATTTGCATACGCTGATCCCCCTTGTGAATTGTCCGTTATTAACGTCCTGCCAAAACTTTAAGCGCTTTGGTTATGCCTTCGACGATATCTCCAGCCAGAAGACCGTGTTCGCCTCTGCTCTCTGCCATAATATCTCCAGCCATCCCATGAATGTAAACTCCAAATATAGCGGCGTTGATTGGCTTAAAGCCTTGAGCGATAAAGCTGGTGATTACACCTGTGAGAATATCGCCACTACCTGCCGTCGCCATGCCTGGGTTACCGTTGATATTGATATAAACTTCGCCAGAAGGCGTTGCAATTACTGTTCTAGAACCCTTAAGCACCGTAATGACGCCCCACTCTTGAGAAAACTTCAGAGCTGTTTCAATAGGGCGGCTGTTAACTTCTTCCACATCTAAACCTGTGAGTCTAGACATCTCCCCAGGGTGTGGCGTAATGATGATGTCCGATTTTTTATTTTCAAGCCAATGTACATTTTTAGCAAGGGCATTTAAACCGTCTGCGTCAATGACCAAAGGTTTGTGTACTTCAAAAATAATGCGTTTCAACAATTCCCCAACTTCGGCATTGAGTCCACAACCTGGTCCAATGGCTAAAACATCACTCTTGTTGCTGTCATCGATGACTTTATTGAAGTTATTAATACCAATGACACCTTTTCTAACTTCCACAAGGGGAACAGTGACGGTTTCTGGAACTGCTGTGGTAATGATTACATTCAAACTCTCAGGAATGTAAAGTTTCAAAAGTCCCATGCCTGATCTAAGTGCCGCTTTACAAGATAAAATTGCAGCGCCTGTCAATCCTGTTGAACCTGCCACAATATTACCTTTTCCGTAGTCCCCTTTATTGGTGTTTCTCTTCCGATGAGGAATCATGGCTTCTACCACTTCACTGGTAATAATATTGTATTTAATATCGATGGAGTCAATGACTACATCTGGTACGCCGATACCCTTGATGAGCAACTCACCGTTGTAGTCTGAACCCGGGAACATGACATTGCCCACTTTTGGGATTACCAAACTGACGGTTTTATCCGCTTTAATGGCCGTTCCCAGAACTTTCCCAGTATCACTGTCTATACCTGAAGGTAAATCTACAGATAAAATATAATCCGCCATTTCGTTGATTAAATCGATGACTTCTGAAAAAATACCGTGAACAGGTTTAGATAGGCCTGTTCCAAAAATAGCATCCACAATTAAAGCGCTTTGGCGAATGGCTTTTTCCAACTTAACAAATCCGCCCCCGTCAAAGATTTCATCAATCTGAATAGACAGCTTCTTAAGAATATTTAAATTGGCTAAAGCATCTCCTTCAATATGGCTAGACTTTCCTACAATGAAAACTCTCACAGGAATTTTCACATTGTGTAAATGTCTTGCAATAACAAATCCATCGCCACCGTTATTCCCAGGACCTGCCAAAATAATAACTCGGTCAAATTGATCTTTCATCTTGATAATTTCATCAAAGACAACCTTGCCTGCATTTTCCATCAACACGATTCCAGGCATTCCAATGTTTTCCATAGAATATTTGTCGATTAATTTCATTTGTTCACTGTTTGCTAATAACATTTTACGCTCTCCTTATGCCAATCCCGTAGGCAATGGCTTGATTCTTTGAATGTGCCAGACTGATCATAACTTCGTCAATCTTAAGACTCTCAGCTATTTCATAAGCGCCTCCAGATAAAACCACATAGGGTTTTCCCAGAGGATCTCTTAAAATTTCTATTTCATTCCATTTACAACCTCGAAGTCCTGTTCCAAAAACTTTTAGAACTGCTTCTTTCCCTGCAAAATTTGCAGCCACGGTTTCACTGCGCCACTTTTTTGTTTCTAAAAGCGCTTGTTCTCTTAAACTGAAAAGTTTATTTTTAAGGGCTGGTTGGCGTGTCAAGGCTTTTTCTATGCGGTCAATATCAACGATATCCGTTCCAATCCCAATCACCAATGGCACCCCTCCTAAATCCTATTTGCTATAGCCTATCTTAACGCTAAAAAGCGCTTGAATCAAGCGCTTTTATGGTAATTCATCTATTGTACTGTCTATTTAGACTTAGCCCTTAAAATAACGAAGGAGTTTGCCTTTAAGGACTTGTTTTTCAAAGCCAAAGTGTGCCATGACTTCCTCCCCAGGTCCCGATTCTCCAAATTGGTCAATCCCAATAGCCAAGCCTTGTTGACCGATATATCTTTCCCAGCCTAAAGTAAGTCCCATTTCAAGAGAAACCCGCTTGGTCACATCTTTAGGGAAAATCGCTTCTTTATAACCCTGATCTTGTCGTTCAAAAGACCTCATAGAAGGCATACTGACTACGCGTACATCTATCCCTTCTTCAAAGAGCAACTCCGCCGTCTCTAGAGCAAGGTTCACCTCAGAACCAGTGGCTACAAGAATACCGTCAGGTCTGTCTTTAGATTCATTTCTGACGATGTAAGCCCCCTTTGCCGCCCCTTTTCCCGATGTCCCAATAAGAGGTAAATCTTGTCTGGATAAAATTAAGCAGGAAGGTCCGTCAGTTCTTTTGAGGGCTTCCATCCAACAATAGGCCGTTTCCCTTCCGTCTGCAGGTCTGAAAACATTCATATTGGGAATAGCTCTCAGCATGAGCAACTGTTCGATTGGCTGATGGGTCGGCCCATCTTCTCCTACAGCAACGCTGTCATGGGTAAAGATGTGGATTACAGGAAGCCCCATCAGCGCTGCTAATCTCAGCGGTGGCTTCATATAATCAGAGAAGACCAAGAAAGTCGATCCAAAGGCTCGCAAGCCTCCGTGCAGGGCAACGCCGTTGAGAATTGCACCCATCGCGTGTTCTCTAATACCAAAGAAGACATTGTTGCCCTCAGGGTTGTTGTAATTAAAATCACCCTTACCTTTTAGGTAGGTTTTAGTGGAACTGTTTAAATCTGCAGAACCTCCAAAGAGATTTGGAATTCTGTCGCTGACCCAATTCATAAATTTGCCGCCTGAAATACGGCTGGCATCTTTCATCGCCATAAGGTCCCAAAGTTTGTCGTCTTCAAAAATGTCAAAGGGCAGTTCATAGTCAAACCACTGTTTCCACTGATCTGCTTTTTCTGGATACTTAATAATATATTCTTCTAATTTTTCTTCCCACATAAAGCGCTCAATTTCCCGCTTGTCAATAATTTCGTTTAGGTAGCTTCTGACTTCGTCTGGTACCACAAAAGTTTCGTCAGGATCGGCGCCTAAATGTTCTTTGGTTCGCTTGATTTCGTCCGCTCCCAGTGGTGACCCGTGAGCGCTAGACTTCCCAGCTTTGTTGGGACTGCCGTATCCAATAACATTTTTGACCAATATTAAAGTAGGCTGTGAGGTATTCAGTTTCCCAATTCTGAGGGCTTCTACCACAGCTTCGTAGTCGTTGCCGTCTGAAACTTTAATCACCTGCCAGCCATATGCGGCAAACCTTGCCCCTACATCTTCATTAAAAGCGAGAGAAGTGCTGCCGTCGATGGTGATGCCATTGTCGTCGTATAAAACGACCATTTTGCCTAGTCTTAAGTGTCCCGCAAGGGAAGCCGCTTCGGAAGAAACCCCTTCCATAAGGTCGCCGTCTCCACATACCACATAAGTATAGTGATCAATAATATTGTAGTCGTCTGTATTAAACGCCTCTGCCAAACGTTTTTCAGCCATAGCCATACCCACTGCATTGGCAAAACCTTGACCAAGAGGACCCGTTGTCACTTCTACGCCGGGAGTGACACCATATTCAGGGTGCCCAGGCGTAATGCTTCCAAGTTGTCTGAATCGGCGAATATCGTCAATGCTAACATCGTAGCCAAAAAGGTGTAATAAAGCATAAAGCAACATAGAACCGTGCCCTGCAGATAAGACAAACCGGTCTCTATCCACCCAATTGGGGTCGGTTGCGCTGCCCTTCAAGAAATCTTTCCATAAGGCGTATGTCATAGTCGCCGCGCCCATAGGAAGACCTGGGTGACCTGAATTTGCTTTTTCTACAGCATCTGCTGCCAATAGTCTGATGGTGTTGATAGTTATTTGATCCACAGGATTAGTTCTTTTCATTTTCCATCCTCCCTTAATCTACAGGTCAATGTCACGTTTCATATATAACCAAGTGGTTAAGTTACAAACAGAATTCTAGTGAAAAGAAGACATTTGTCACTTTGCTGAGATTTGCAAGGAGGTTTGAAAAGTTTATTACTATTTACTAATTTTATGATTTGTTAAGTGGATTTTGTTGACTTTTGGGGAATGGTGGAGGGGATGAAGTGCAAGGGATTAGGGGCTAGAGATTGAGGTCAAGGGATTAAGGGCAAAAGATTAGGGTCAAGGTATTAGAAAACAAAACTCGGTCGACGGGTGTCGACCTTGTCGCTGACGCGACGTTTCAACAGAAGTAAAGAACTGGAGATGGCTTGATAAATCAGCCATCTCCAGTTCTTTACTTCTGTTGCGTTTTGTTTTCCGAAAAAAAATAAGGTATCTTCCGAAAAGGAAGATACCTATTTAAATGTTTGTAATTACACTTATAATAAAGGGGGAATAAATGTAATTTGTTTGAGTGCCAATGGTCTGTTCGTCACTCAACAGTGATAATAATATCATCAGTGTTTATGAAATGCAATGGGGATTTATATTAACTTTTCGTCAAACAATTGTTATCAATTTGTAAAATTAATATAAAGCTGCAAGTTCTTTTGCAATTTTTGCACCCACTCTTGCATTATTGAAAACCAACTCAATATTAGAGTTTAAGCTGTCTCCACCTGTAATGGCTTTGATTTTTGAAAGCAAGAATGGTGTAGATTCTTTACCGCGAACACCTGTCTCTTCTGCTTCTTTAACAGCGTCTTCTATGGCTTTTGTAATCACATTGTAATCCATTTCGTGCTCTTCTGGGATTGGATTGGCAATGACCATGCCGCCTTTAAGACCCATTTCCCATTTTGCTTTCGCGGCTTTTGCCACTTCTAAGGCATCTTTTGCCATAAAGTCTACACCGAAACCACTTTTTCTTGTATAGAATGCAGGGAAGTCTTTTGTTTGGTAACCAATAACTGGAACGCCGTGAGTTTCAAGGTGTTCTAATGTAAGGCCAATATCTAAGATTGATTTACAGCCTGCACAAACCACTGCCACGTTTGTGTTGGCAAGTTCCGTTAAATCTGCAGAGATGTCGAAGGTTTGTTGTGCCCCTCTGTGAACGCCGCCAATACCCCCAGTGACGAAGATTGGAATGCCCGCCATTTCCGCAATGATCATTGTCGATGCTACTGTTGTAGCGCCGTCTAATTCGTTGGCAACGATGAAGGGTAAGTCTCTTCTTGAAGCTTTAATGACTGCATAACCTTCTTTGCCCATGTATTCGATCTCTTCGTCTGTAAGACCCGCTTTAAGTCTGCCTTTGATGATCCCGATGGTTGCAGGAATACAGCCGCCGTCTCTAATGATTTGTTCTACTTTTCTAGCTGTTTCAACATTTTGTGGATAAGGCATACCGTGGGAAATAATTGTACTTTCTAATGCAATAACAGGTTTGCCTGCTTCTAAAGCGGCTTTGACTTCTGGGTTAATATCTAAGTAGTTTGCTAAATTTTTCATAAAAAACATCCTTCCATAAATAAAAGTTTGTGAGGTTGACAAAATACTCTATCTTACATCATATTGCGTATAACAGACTCTGACATTTCAGGGTGTATGGTCATCTCTGAGCTGATTGTCAGGGCTGACATGGCTTGAGCAAAGGCTACCGTTTCAGACATGGATAAATGATTCAAATGCCCATAGACAAGTCCTGCCATAAAGGCGTCTCCCGCCCCCGTTGCACTGACCATTTCCACAGGTGTCACGGGCACTTTTTCTGTCTTCTCTGCATTTGCAAATAAAACGCCTTCTTTTCCAAGGCTGACAAAGACTTGTTTCACGCCTTGGTCAATAAACCACTGTTTTGCCCCGTTTAAGGTTTCCTCAGAATTGATTTCAATTCCAGAAAGCAAGCTGGCTTCCAGTTTATTCGGCTTAATGGTATGGAACGCCCCAATCACTCGTCTTAGCTTTTCTGCTTTCGTAGTGGAAACCGTATCCACAAATAGAGAACACTCTTTGAATTCATTGGCAATGTACTCAATAACCTGCTGATCCAAATTGGTGTCTACAACTACTGCTGCAGCATTTCGAATAAGCTTTTCGTTTTTTCTGATCAACTCGATGTCAATGCGCTCTATAATTCCCATGTTTGAGATTGCCACTTTCATATCCCCATGCTCATCTAAGATCGCCATGTAAGTAGCGGTGTTCTCATCTTTCAGCATGATGGCGTTTGAAAAATCCATACCAATCTGTTCGCAAGCATCTAGTATTTTATGCCCGTAGACATCATCGCCTAAAGCTGTGAGCATTTTTACATTTACCCCTAGTCTCGCTAAGTTTTCGCCAATATTTCTACCTACGCCCCCCATAGAGGTTTTCATGGTTCCAGGATTGGAGTCCTCAAGAATTAATTCTTTTTTAGGGAATCCGCTGATATCCATTGCAGCGCCGCCAATGACCAAGACGTACGCCTCTTCACTGAGGATATAGCCCTTGCCTTTGATGAGACCCTTTTGCGTCAGATTCATGATATGAACAGCAACAGAAGAACGTTGGATGCCCAACTTTTCCGCAATTTCCTTTTGAGAAATCATTGGATTGGATTTAAGCAATGCCATTAATTCCCGTTCACGGTTCGTCATTTTTTCACCAACCTTTGTTTATATTATAAACTAATGTTTACTTTCTGATTTCATTTTACGACGAAGTGGTGGTGGTGTCAATAGTTTTGTGGAGGAAATTAGGCGCGGCTTTCTCACCCTGCCATAAAAAAACCTCCAACTAATGTTGGAGGCAATTTTCCTTGCGGTTTAAGATCATAAACCCTTTGCGGTTCATGGTGTTTTTTACATTATACTCAAAAGGCGTCCCATCGGTTTGGGCAAAATAGCCGCCCGCCTCTGTCACAATAATGTCCATAGCTGCTGTGTCCCACACCATGGTTTTTCCATAATTATAGTAGACGTCGTAGTCTCCTTTGGCTATCAAACAACCTTTATAAGCACTTCCTGCGCATTTAATTGAACTGATTTTAGCGTTATTGGCTTCTAACAGTTCATTATATCTTGAAACGTGGTGTGAACGACTTTTTAAGGCTCTAATATGTTTCATTCGTTTCGAAACATTAATTGGACGCAAGAGTCCTTTGGGACCAATCATAAAAGCCCCCTCCCCTTTGACAGCATAATAAAGCTCATCAAAGACCGGCATATAAATTACGCCTAAAACCACTTCTCTGCCCTTGGCAAGTCCTATATTAATGGAAAATTCGTCGTTCATTTTAATAAATTCTTTGGTCCCGTCTAAAGGGTCTACAATCCAGCAGAATTCTTTTTCTAAGCGGCTCAAGTCATCCGCGTGTTCCTCAGAGAGTATGGCGTACCCCGGAAATGCTGATTTTAGAGCCTTACAAATCAAATCATTGGCTTCTATGTCTGCCCTTGTCACAGGGGTATCATCCATTTTCGTTTTAAACTCTATGCCACTTCGATAAATTTCCAATATTTTTACAGCAGCATCCTTTGCCGCTTGAATCGCCGTTTCTAATTCTTTGTTATAGGTCATAGCAACACACCCTTTCTGGTGTTCCTTCTGTGCATTTCAACAAGTCAGCTTCCATTGTATTATTAATACCCAAAAGACGCTACCCATGATACAAAAAAATCCGCTGAATTCCAGCGGATTTTACGTTTTGGGGATGGTGGGGGGAATGATCTAACTTTTTATACACTGTTCATTAAAAGCTGTTTTTAAAGACTTCTTTAGAGGCACTTTTAAGCCATACATAACCTGATCTAGCGCACCAAACAACTCAGAAAGCTTCTCTTCGTTACAGTTTTCGCCCATATGGCCAATGCGGAAAATTTTATTTTCAAGGAAATCAAAACCGCCGCCAATTAAAATCTGATGCTGGTCTTTCATCCCTTTAAAAATATCCTTAAAGTCGATGCCTGTAGGGAGTTTTACCGCTGTCACCGTATTGGCATGGGACTCTTCCGCAAACAATTCAAGTCCAGACTCTATAACCGTAGTTCTCACAGCTTTTGCAATTCGCTGGTGTTTTCCAACTGCCAAATCTTTATCAATCATTTCCAAAGCGGTTCTCAGTGCCGCTATCATATGAGTCGGTTGGGTATAAGGAAACCATTGTTTTGCTTCATAGCCCTTCCAAATTTGTAAATTGGTATAGAATCCGGCTACAGGGGTTTTTCTTTCTTCCAGCATTTGAAGGGCTGCTTCGCTGAGGCTCACCATTGTCAGACCAGGAGGGGCTGAAATGGCTTTCTGGGAACCACAAAGTACCACGTCTAACTGCCAGTCAGCCATTGCCATGTCTTCTCCACCAATGGCAGAAACAGAATCTACAATGGACAAAATCCCTTTTTTTCTGAGGAGAGGCCCTAGAATCGACACGGGATTGGTCAGCCCTGAAGGGGTTTCACAGTGAACGAGGGTCGCTACTTTAAAAGGACCCTTTTCATCGATAAAAGTCTCTAAAGCTTCTACTGATACGCCTCTCAAAGGGTCAGAGTCAAAATCTACGACTTCGCCACCGTACATTCTTGAAAAGTCCCCAAAGCCTTTGCCGAAAATACCATTGGCGATGGTCAATACGCGGTCGCCTTTTTCTATAAATGAGGCACAAGCCGCTTCCAGACCCAAAATGCCCTCGCCACACAAGAGGTATGTTTCCCCTGTAGTATTGCCTACAAGGTCATTCATCATTCGGGCAGTGTCTGCGTAAAATTTGAAAAATTCAGGGTCTAAATCTGGATTGGTATAGTTGCGAGCCATGGCGTCCAATACTTTAGGGTTCACATTGGTAGGTCCAGGCGTCATTAAATTGTATTGATCCATGAGGAATTCTCCTTAGTTTCTGCCGAACACATTTTGCATTCTCAGAAGCATTCTGCTGAGTGGGATAGCGACAACGGCACCAATCGCCAACTGAATCAAATTGCCGGGAATAGAAGTCATTGGCGCTGACCAGTTGCCGTACATAAAACCTTCTGAAACATAGTAACCGACAATCATCCATACACTGCCTAGTATAATGGCAAGACCATTGAAAAGCATATTTCTACCATTGCTGCCTTTAAGGTCTGACACCCCGCCGATGATAAAGCCCATAACGCCTCTCACCACAAAGGTATAAGGTGCCCATGCACCCCAGCCTGACAAAATGTCAAAGAGGGTCATACCAAAAGCACCCGCCATTGCCCCACGTTTTTTCCCAAGAACAAGTGCCACTGTAAATAAAGCCACGTTGCCCATATGGATCAGTCCGCCGTTGACGGCAACTGGCAATTTAATTTGTATGTAGTAGGTCATAACAAAGACAATAGCTACCAACAATCCCATTAAGGTTAACTCACGCGTTGCAGAAATTTGTTTTCCTTTTGACTCAACCACTTGACTTTCGATGATTTGTTTTTGAATTTCCATAATTGCACCCACCTAATTGTATTATTTTTTAAAGTTTTATAAATACAATTATAAAAGAGCTTGTTAATTAAACAAGCTCTTTTTAGGTTTTTACCTTTGCGTACCCATACAATATTGATTTTAGAGTTTGACCCAAGTCTGAACAGAAGCAAAATAAAGCCATATTTCATTTGGCGCTTTTCCTTCAATACAACTGAGGGCATGGGCATAAAGCTCGAGTTGAGCTCTGTGGGTTTCCACAGCCGTCAGAATCCCCTCTTTATCCCTGATGGCGTCCGTTTTAAAGTCTACTAAAACGCCTCCATCTTCCTCTTCAAAGTAAAGGTCAATAATCCCTTGAACCAAGGTCCAGTCCCCTTCAATTTCTAGTTTGTATATGAAAGGATACTCTTTTTCAACACGTTTTGCCTGCTGAATTCTTGAGAACATTTCCGTTTGAACGTAACCCTTGAACCAAGTATCTGGTACGGCTGTGGCCATGATTTCGTCCAAAATACCCTTTTCAAGGAGTTTATTTTTAAGCTTGTCAAAGCTATCAGCCTCTTGAGGCTCAAAGGTTTGGTAAGGAATCTGCTGTAAAATTTGGTGGAAGGCCGTTCCTCTCGCCGCCGCCAAATTCACTTCTTCCCCTTCCGTCCAAGCAGGTCTCGCCAAGGTCAAATCCATTTGGAAGCGTTTGTAGTCAGGGTTTTCTTTCAGGTGTTTCAACGCCGTGACACTGATTTTGCTCGGCAACTGTCCCCCTTTATGAGGGTACTCCCTTTGAAGTTTTTCCTGAAGCTGGTGGTGATTGTAACCAGAGGGTTCTGTCAGATTTAGCAGCAATTTCTCCGCTAGCAAGTCCTGAGTTTCTTCTTGAACGGCTCTTTCCATAAAAATTTCTGAAACTGGAATATGTTTGAGCGCTACTTTTGAAAGATGTTCAGGCATGCCTAGAACTTTTCGCTGAATGGTAATCTCTTTAAAGTCAGGCTCCATCAGGTTTAGATCTTCATCGAAGGCATACATACCCAGCCAGTCTAAATAGGAGCGACCTTGCGCCAAATTGAAGGGTTTCATCCCCATTTTCCATTTTTTAAAGGCACTTTCCCAGTTGCTCACACTGCCTACTAACCAAAGCTTGTTCACAGGTCGAGTCAGAGCCACATAGAGAATTCGCATCTCTTCCGAGAGCATTTCGTTGACCATTTGCTTTCTCATAGCCAGTTGGGGGAAGGTGTACCTATAATGACGGTTTTCCCAGTCTACATATTTAGGCGCAATCCCAAGTTGTTTGTGAATCATCACATCGTCAAAGGTGTCGGACAAGTTGAATCGCTTGCCCAGCCCTCCAATAATGACCAGAGGGAATTCAAGGCCTTTGCTCTTATGAATGCTCATGATTCTCACAGCGTCCTCTTGCTCGGGCATGAGTTTTGCCGCTTCCATGTCTCCGCCAGATTTTTCAAGGCGTTCAATGACTTTTATAAAATGATACAAACCACTTTCAGGCTGACCTTCCAGTGCCCCTGCACGCTCCATTAATAGTCTTAGATTGGCTTGTCTCGCCGCCCCTTCTGGCATGGCACCGCAGTAAGCGTAAAATTGAGTCTCGTCTAAAATCTCCCAAAGCCAGTCGTCTAGCCGTTTAAAGGTGGCTGACAGCGTCCATCGGTCTAAGGACTCACAGAACTGTTTTAACCGCTCTGCCGCTGCACCCTCTCCTTGGCAATAAACTTGAATGGCTTCATAATAGGTCGTTCCTTGGGACATGCTTCGAATGTCCGCTAAGGTTTCCACATCAAAGCCCACCAAAGGAGAATGGAGAACGGTCATCCATTCAAGGTCTCGGTATCGATTGTCAATGATTTTAAGCAGACTGAGCAACATGGTCACTTCAAGGGCTTCAAAGAAACTGGTTCCCACATCTACAAAGACGGGTATGCCCCACTGCCCAAACACGTCGCTGTAAATATTCGCCCATTGTTTGGTACTTCTGAGAAGCACGGTCATATCCCCATAGGTCAGGTTTTTTTCCACTTGCCTTTTAGGGTCGTAAACGGGACTGCCCAAAGTCTTTTTAATCTCAGCCGCCACGTAATGGGCTTCAATTTCAGCCGTTTTCATGTATTGAATTTCTTCGTCCAGTTCCTTCTGTTCCCCAAGGTCAATGAGGTGCATTGCCACAGGCACTTCTTCCGATGGTGGGAACTTCATGCCGTTATACAAATACTGATAGTGGTCGTATTGAATTTCTCCCAAATTTTCCGACATGATCTGGGCAAAGAAGTCGTTGACCACAGAGAGTACGTCGCCAGAAGTTCTGAAATTCATAGAAAGATCAATCCGTCTATCCATTGACCCAGGCTCCATAGGGTATCTTTTTTGTTTCTCTAAAAACAGGCTAGGGTCAGCCAATCTGAATTTATAAATACTTTGCTTCACATCGCCTACTAAAAACACGTTATTAGAGCGCTTGATTTTATTGATGAGGGTTTCCTGCACAATATTGGCATCTTGATATTCGTCTAAGAAAATATGGTCAAACTGTTCTCTGTAAAGGTCGCAAATTGACTCATTTTCCAGTATGGCAAGGGCGTAGTGCTCTAGGTCGTTAAAGTCCAAGAGGTTCTTCGCCAGTTTCATAGCCTGATATTGATTTTGATAGTCGTCTACCAGTTCTGCCAGTCTTTCCATTTTGTCGTATAAAAACTGGAGTTCTTCTACAATCTGCTCCACGGGCTTGGCAAAATATTTGCCCTTCAAATCACTGAGTTTCCGCTTCACTTGGTCTCTGGCATCTTTGGCACTTTCCATCAGATTTTCGGAAATTTCCATTTTTCGTTCTTTTTTAATACTGGTAAGCCTTGAAAAGTTCATATTTAAAAGGGCTGCCATGGTGGCGGAATACCCTTCTTGTAGGGCTTCATTGATAGTCTCCAGACCTTCCAGGTCGCTGTTAAAATTGGCTTCGTATTCAGCAGGTCCATCTGGTTCCAGACATTTTTCCAGTCCCGCCTTTGCCAAATGGATAATGCCTTCAAATTCAATTTGAACATAGTGAAGGAGAGATGTGGCAGCTGGGCTTTCATCGAACTCAGAAGCTTCCATGTTTAGGCTTTGAACAGCGGTGTTGAGCCATTTTAGAGGCTCCGGCTGAGACTGGATAAAGCTGTGTATTTTTTGAATGATTTTTCCTAAATTGTCGTCGGAGCGATTGCCGCCGTAACTCTCAGTCAAGTAAATTAAAGCTTCGTCACCGCTTTCATAAGCCTTTTCAAGAGTCATGCGAAGGGCTTCCTGCTTCATGAGTTCCATGGTGGTCACTTCCCCAATCTTAAAGGAAGGGTCCAGTCCAATCTCTATAAAGTGTTTGCGGACAATGTCGTTACAAAAGGCGTGAAGAGTCATAATGTAAGCCCGTCCCACACGGTTGATCTGTCTGCGAATAAACGCCCCTTCCTTAGGGTTTTGAGACAGGGTATCTGTGAGGGCTCTCAAAATCCGATCCCGCATTTCCCCCGCCGCCGCATTGGAAAAGGTGACAATCAGCATATGGTCGATGTCGATTCGGTCTTCCAAAATCAGTTTGATAATCCGTTCAACTAAAACCGCCGTTTTTCCCGATCCTGCCGCCGCAGAAATCAAAAGGTTGCAATTTCTAGCTTCAATGGCTTCACTCTGTTGTTTTGTCCAATTGGCCATTTTTCGCCACCTCCTGCTTCTGACATTTAGCTTCCAGTTTTTCCAATAGATCTTCTTTTTCAAGGCGGTTCAAATTCCGATAAGCATTATGGGCAAGACTGAGATCAAACTGACAAAGTCCTTTGTAGTCGCAACGCATACAGGCATTGTCCGTGCCACATCTGAAAGGAGAAACCGCCACCTGACCATTGACCATATCCGTACAGACGGCTTCAATGCCCTCTCTTACGTGTTGGCGCAAGGCTTCAAAATGTGCCTCGCTCAAATAGGAAGCGTATTTTCCCGGTTCCCCTTCTTTTTTGACTTCAAAAGGAATCACGTCTGACTTGCTGCCGTCTTCTTTGAGCTCTTCGTCCATGAAGGCCGCCACATAGCGGTCTCCCACTACTAGACCGTCCATTTTAAGCTGTTTGACAATGGCCGCTGCAATCTCCTCTTCAGTCATGTCTTCCCCTTCTACCATGGGGTCTTCAATTTTAAAGTAGAACACCCCCGCAGGGTAAAGTGGATCGTCTAACTTGAGTGCCTGTGGGGCAGAAAGAACGGCATCCATGTAAACCATCAGCTGGATTTGAAGACCGTTGTACACATCCCCTAAATTGTATTTTTTAGAACCTGATTTATAGTCGATAACTTTGATATAGCGCCGCTGACCGCTGTCGTAAACATCTACACGGTCTATCCGACCTTCCAAATAGATATTTTCTCCCGTAGGCAGTGCCACGCAAATAGGGGGAATATTTCCCGCAGAAGTTCCAAAGGCGACTTCGAAAGCTTTCGGATCAAAGACCCCCTTGCGGAGGTGTTTCAACATCAATTTAGCTGCCCGTCTCCCCGTTCGCTTGAGTTTATTGACCATATAGGCACTTCTGGCGTCTGATCTAAAGACGTCGTATTTGCTGTTTGAGACGGCGTCTTCTACAATTCTGTCCATCATTTGATCTACTGCGGCGTCCCCTAATTGTTTCCCCGCCTCTGGGTCTTTCAGCAAGGCTTCTATGGCAAAATGTTCTACAGATTGGTGGAATAGATTTCCCATATCTGGAAGAGACAATTCAAACTCTCTGTTTCTCTTCGGTCTCAATCCAAAGCGGACAAAGTGAGAGAAGGGACAGGCGTTGAAAGCTTCCAGTCGAGTCACGCTGGCTCGAATATCTTGGCCGTATAAGCGCTTTGCCGATTCTCTCTTTAAAGGTTTCGGCTGATTGTCATGATAAAGACTTCGGTACATATTTTGAGCCGCCAGCTGAGTCTTTTCATTATGAGCAAGGTAGTCAAATCGTTCAATCCAATAAGGGTCTTCAGGGTACCCTGCCACCATTCTTCTCAGCCCCTCTGCCGTATTGGCTATAAGGGCGTTCACATGTCGTTCGCTGAGGCCTTTTAACAAGTCCTGCTGATCCAAATAGGTGGGCTTCATGTCTGGGAAAACCTGTTTGAGTCGATCCCAGTACATAGAAGGTCTGAGTGGCTTGCCCGCTGTATCTGACAAATCCGAGCTGATCCAAAGTTTATGGGAAGCCCGTGTCAGCGACTGGTAAATCAGAAAGAGTTCATTTTTCGCCATGAGTTCCCCGTCTGACTTTAGACCAATATCCAAGATTCTCAGCTTGACCTTCTCTTCGTCTGCTAGAATACCGCTACCGTCTTGAATAGAGGGTACCCAGCCATCGTTAAACCCGACAAAGAACACGTAAGGCATATTTTTACTTCTAAATTGATCCATGCTGCCTACAATGACACGGTCGTTATTGGGAGGCAAGACTCCTATTTCTTTCAGGGAAAAAGCTGTATGCAGCAGGTCGCTGTAGGTCTTTAAGTCCATAGGGTCATTTCCGCTGACGATGTAGAGCTGATCAAAGACAGCTACCACACCTTTCCAAGCTTGAACCAGTTCATTGACGCCATCGTAATCTTCTGACGCTGCCAAGGACTGAATTAAGCCCTCATAGCGCAGTTGGATGCCTGAAGACTCTGCTTCAAGGTGATCCCAAAGACAATTGGTGTAATCTTTTACCGTTTCACAGGCTTTTAGCTGGCTCTCTATGAGGCTAAAGCTTTCTACGACTTTGAGTCGCAAGGGTTCTATGGTTTCATCGGCAATTAGTTTCTGCCATTTTTTGCCTCTTAACCCTTTTTCCACAGCATAAATTTCCAGTCGATCCACTGCATTTTTGTCAAGGTCAGCAATGCCGCTTTTCAGCACACGGAATAGTGCCTCTGCCTTCCACCCACTTTGGAAGAGTTCCAACAGTGAACGCAGGTAGGTCACAAGAGGGCTATTGGTCATTTGGCGCCTTTCGTTGACAAACACAGGAATGTCAAAATTAAGTGCCAGTCGCTTGGCTAAAGGATGGTAAACCTCTGGTTGCTGATGGATCACTGCAATATCTCTGTAAGGCACATTTTCTTCAATAACTAAGCGACGAATTTCCCCAAGCACCCAAGTCATTTCTTGAAGAGGGGATTCAAATTGGTTCAAAATTAAATGTTCACTAGGACTCCCTGAGAAAGGCTGTCCTGGAAACTGGAATAAATTATTTTCCAAATGTTCAAGGGGGTTGGGGTTGGGGTTTGAGTTAGAATCGGGATTCGGTGTAGAATCAGCTGGACCCTCTTCCTTGTTTTTTTCAAAGTGTCGCTTAGTCTCCGTGATCCCTTCTCCTTGAAAACCTTGGTGCATGGTATTGAAGGCATCTCTTGGCGCCCAGAAGATATCGTTTGATTCTTCTTCTGTAGGGTCAAAAGTCAAGGCGATGGTTAGAGACTCACAACACTTCCCGAAGGCTTGAATCATTTGCTGTTCCAATCCATTGAAGAAATAGAAGCCATCAATCCAAATATGGGCTCCTTGAAGCCTTTCAGAGAGGGGAATGGCTGAAACCATTAGGGCAGTCAAATCCTCTTCGTCTACAAATTGACCTGCCATCTTTTCAGAACAGGCCTTGTAAATGAGGGCAGTGTCTCTGAGTTTTGCCCTTGTAGTGGTGCTAAGTCCCTCTTCTGCATTTTCAAGGGTCTCGGGACTGATTCCGCTGGATTTGAGTTCAGAGAGGAAGTCAGAAAACATTTGAATAAAACCTGCCCGTTCGTGGACTTTTGAGAATACTTCCAAATTCTTTTGCTGCTCCACAAAGGTTTTTTTCACAATCATGGCCTTGCCAATACTGTCTATCTTTTGCCCTTTAGGCAGGCCTGTTTCCTGAATAATTTGGTGGATCAGTCGGCTAAAACTGGTAATCGTGACGCCGCCAATGCCCCCATCTGCTGTAAGAGCCACTTCTGCAGGGTTGGCTTGTCCTTGAGAATGGCTGGTTGAAAGTGCCTGTTCCGACTGGAGGGTCAACTGCTCTGGCACGATTAAAAAGCCCTTGCTGCCCAGTTTTTTCTCTTGCAAAGCCTTTACTTCTTTATAAATTTCTTGGGTTTTTCCTGTGCCACTTCTGCCAATAAAATAGCGTATGTGCTGGGCCATGTAAGAAGCCTCCTCCTATCCCCATTGGGATTAAAGTCTTGGGTTTCTATGTATCAAATCTTAGAATACATTTATTTTAACTATTAAAATATGTTATACTGGCACTGAATGTTCACTCAATACGGTTTGTAAAGGAGAAAAGCTCATGATTCAGTCTATCAAAGTTAATTTGGAACTAATGGAAATGTTGCTTTACTATTGGAAAGCCACCAGTGAAAAAGAAAAAGTTGGCGAAAAATACATCTACTCTGTGGTGGAAAATCCTCATATGAAGCCTTTATACTCTGAGAATTTCACCCCTGAATACGCAAGACAAGTTCTTAGTGCTATTTCTAACAGAGAAATATTCAAGCCTGCCAGCAAAGAAGCTGGTCGTTTCTGGAACAATCACATGTGGATGATGGAAGACCTCGGGGTCACAGAAATGATGATGCAACCCGTGAAACAGCTCAACGTGGATCACTTGGTCAACAATGCCGCTTTCAATCGTTTTAACGGACCTTTAGAAATTGTATTCGTTCCAGGGCATATTGAAACCCTTTACAGCACCGAGAACCAACTCTTCATTAACTTCTTCAAACTCATGGCCAACTTGGTTGATGGCAGTGTTAAGATTGAAGAAAAGGACTTAGTCACTTTTATTGAGGATTATTGCAAATAGTGTCTCTACTATTTTAACATAGAAAAACCTGAAGCTGTTTTCACAACTTCAGGTTTTTGTTTTTTATTAAGGCTTTTCTAAATTCGCCAATATTTCCTTATACCGCACAGTCGCCTTTTCGCTTGAGGCATTTTTCTTGCAAAACTTAAGCTTGGCAAGTTTGGGAACGACTCGCCGCACTACAATTTGCCCCTCAGTTAAATTGGCCTCTAATGCCTTTAAAGCTTCTAAAAATCGATGATCCTTTTTAGCATAATCATAAAAGGACAAGATATATACATACATAAAAAGGTTATAGTTTCTAAAGGGGTATTCCACTTCCATAAACAGTTTGCCAATGCCATAGTGACATGGCCCCAGAGGTTTTCGCGTTTCCCAGTGACTCAGTAAAAATTCAACTGCCTTATCTAGCAACGGCTCTTTGTTGAAATCATCTGTGAACCGAAAAGCATCTAGGGCAATCAGCGTTGGCAAGGGATTAGAAAATTCCGTTTCTGGACCTCTGCCAAAACTAAACTTGTTGCATCTCCAACCCCCATCCGCATATTGGGTTTCTAAGAGGTGTTCAAAAGTCCTCAGCACTCGAGGGTCCTTCTCATAGCCCATATGACATAAGGTGGCGACTGCATTGACCGTATGGCAGGGATAGACCGAACCGCTGGGATAGACTTTAAAAAAGCCTTCCTGCCGCCATGCGCTGAAAATCAAGTCGGCACAGGCAGTAAGAATAGGATCCGTGGCGTCCATGCCCAGTTCCAATAAATAATGAACACATTCCAACGTTGAGAACGGCGAGCCTTTGATTAACCGATTGTCTGGTGTCGTCCAGTAGTCTGCCCCATTGTCGTGCCGATGGGACATTAAAGCTTCATAATCTGATAAATATTCAGCGGTAATCAGGGTGACCACATCCTTTATGAGTATAGAGGCAAATGGGGCAAATCAGAAACACCCCTTCAATCGCTCAAAAGGGTGTCTCACAAAATTATTATTTCTTAGGCAAATTTCTACGAAGAACAATGCCCATGGCCGTTCCAAAACCTGAAATGAGAAGGGTATACACCCCTATTCTCAAAGCCATAGCGGAGAAAAATTCCTCTTGTAAAAGGACAATCATGCGGTCAGTGGCTGGGTCTAGGAGCCATAAGTCATTGCTAAAGAACATTTCGTGGAATTTGACAAACACCGCGTTAAAGTCCTGTGTGGCCATAAATCCGAGAACGCCCACAAATAGCATCATGAGGGGCCCAGATAAAATCAGCCCGTCTATGAGCAGTCGTCTTTGCTTAAAGCCATATTTCCCAATCAAATAGATGGCCAGCACCAATGCAATCGCCCCTAGTTGGACATTGCGATTGAGAACAAACAACTCTCTTACATCGGCCATATGACTACGTTCTTTGTCATTGAAGAAATCTACTTTCTGACCATTTAGAGTCACCATGACAGAAAATTTCTCAGTTTTAAGACCCACATAATCAATCAGTTGATCCTTGACGGCTTCAAAATCCGTCTCATTTAAACCAACTTTCCCTCGAGAGTCTAATTTTTCAAAAG
Source organism: uncultured Peptostreptococcaceae bacterium (assembly GCA_964404895.1). Taxonomy (GTDB): domain Bacteria; phylum Bacillota; class Clostridia; order Peptostreptococcales; family Acidaminobacteraceae; genus JBGSUZ01. The sequence continues at coordinate 304,437 of CAYOLV010000004.1, forward strand.
TTGTATTGAAAAAGCGTTCCTCTGTGGCACCGTATTGAATAGCGGTGGAAAGTGCAATTAAAACCACTGAAAAGGCAATAATCAAAATCAGCAATCTGCGCAACCACTTATTTCTTAATCCTTGCCAATCAGAGTTTCCACTATCTTGTGTATTCATTCATCCATCCCTACTCTTCCTACATTTGCTTTGTATTAAATCAAATTAAAATCTAGTAAAGCCTTACTTTTGATTCAAAATCTTATCTGCCAGAGGGGCTCTCAACTGATGCGCCGTTGGGAAACCTGAACCGAGTAAAGGTCTGCAGTAATATTTGAAGGCATCTGTAATGCCATTGCCCTTGGCATTGATAAACTCTGGGGGCATGACTTTAGTTTTTCCAGCAATTTTTTCAATGGCTTCTAACTGATAGTCCACCGAATAAAAACCTGTTCTATTGATGGTGATAGAGCCGTCCACCTTATTCCAAATAGCATATTGGGCCGCTTTCTCGCCAACTTCCCTCGCTTCTTGCTGGTCGATGTCAGAAACACAGCCGATGAAAGAGCGTTGCAAATAGCCAAAAGTATCTGCTCTTACCCGTTTAATGGCTAACTTTTCCCTGACCAAATCAGAAAGCAAATCCGCTAACGCCCCAGAGCCTGACAATTGAAGATTCCCATGAGCATCCACTTCTTTTGATTTAGCCAATTTGGCAGCAATAGGTTCATTATTCGCATCCACAATTCCTTCTGACACTGCTACAATACAACGCCCAAGACGGTCATAGACTTCTTTTACGTCTTGTAAAAATTGATCAATGCTGAAGACACACTCCGGTAAGTACACAAGGTGAGGTCCATCGTCAGGATATTTTTGCGCCATGACAGAGGAAGCCGTTAGAAAACCAGAATTTCTTCCCATGACCACACCAATGAATACCCCTTCCAACGCCCTATTGTCTAGATTAAGTCCAGTGAATCCCTGAGCTACAAAACGAGCCGCAGAACCGAATCCTGGAGTATGGTCATTTAAAACAAGGTCATTGTCAATGGTTTTAGGAATGTGTATACTTCTCAGTTCATAATTGGCCTGACGCGCCTGCTCGCTGACAATTTGAAGCGTGCCGCAGGAATCATTGCCTCCTATATAAAAGAAATATCGAATATCATGAGCTTTCATAACGTGAAACATTTCACGACACATTTTTTCGTCTGGTTTATTCCGTGTGGAAAGAAGGGCCGAAGAGGGCGTTACTGCCACTTGCTCTAAATTATTGGTGGTCTCTCTGGTCAAGTCTAGAAAATCTTCTCTGACAATCCCATCTACACCTCTGAGCGCGCCGTATACTTTAGTGATTTGAGGAAACTTGCGACTTTCCAAAACAGCACCTACCAAAGATTGATTGATAACTGCAGTTGGTCCGCCTGCTTGTGCAACTAATACTTTTCCTTTCAACTCCATAGGTCAGCCTCCTGAAAGCATTTTGAATTTTTATACCCTTTCATAGAGTGAATATGCAACTAGAGGCTATAAATCTCTGTAAATTTATTTTTAAGGTACTCCACGTAGTATTTCGGATTAAAGGCTTCTCCAGTTACTTTTTCAATTAATTCCTCAGGACCATAGACCATTCCATGCTGATGAACCTTTTGTCCTAACCAATGATGAATTCGAGTAAAGTCACCTTTCTCTAAGTCTTCAAATACTGGGAACTCTTTTTTCATGTAGACTAAAAGTTGGGCTGCATAAGCATTTCCAAGGGCGTAAGATGGGAAATAGCCCACAAGGCCTGCCGCCCAGTGTACATCTTGTAGAACGCCACTTGAGTGGTTAGGCGGTTTAATACCTAGATATTCTTCCATCTTCTTATTCCATTCATTTGAAAGCTCATCTGCACTGATTTTACCAGTCAATAAATCCTTTTCTAATTCATAACGCACCATAATATGAAGCGGGTAAGTCAGTTCGTCAGCTTCAATTCTAATCAGAGAAGATTCTACTGTATTGATGGCTTTATGGAAATGATCTATGCTGACGCCTTCAAGAGCTGGGGCAAAAGCTTGGCTCAATTCTGCATACAAAGGCTTCCAGAACTCAATGCTTCTACCAAAGACATTTTCATACATTCTAGATTGAGATTCATGCATAGCCGCCGACGCACCATTTCTAAGACCTCTGTCTTCTAATGTCTCGTCTTGTTGCTGTTCATATATGCCGTGACCGCCTTCGTGAGCGGTGCTAAAGATTGCCGACATAAAATTGTTTTCCATATAATGGGTCGTAATTCTCACGTCGTGTTGAGTCAATCCATTGGTAAAAGGATGCTCACTTTCAGCCAAAACGCCACGGTCTAAATCGTAACCAATATGGTTAAGGACACGTCTTGATATGAGGTCTTGCTTGTCCTTTGCCACAAATTCAGTTGTAAACTCAAAAGTTTCAGGATTTTTTGCCTTGGCTTCATTGATTTTTTTAAGCAATGGAACGATTTCCTCTCTCAATTCTTTGAAGAAAACGTCTAATTTTGCTACAGTCATGCCGGGTTCGAAATCTTCAAGAAGGGCATTATAAGGATGTTCCTCATAGCCGTAATAGTCTGCAAATTTTCTAAGGGTTTCAAATATTACGCCATAGGTACCTTTAAAACTTTCAAAATCGTTTTGCTCTTTAGCCGTTTCCCAGTCCATTTCTGATTTTCCAAGAAGCTCAACAAAAGCGACATACTCTTCTTTTGGTATTTTTTCCATTCTCTCAATGGTTTTTTTCCATTCTCTGACCATGGCACGGTCTCTGATGTCAGAGATTTCTTCTGACTTGCTTGCCGCGTGAAATACCGCTGTTCTCAGCTCAGGGTCGGTCACAATCTTATAGGACTCTCCTGCAAGGATTCCTGCGTATTGATACTTTTTATCGTATCCTTTTTGTGGAGATTTAGTTGCTGCCGAATCCCAGCCAATCAAACCACTCACATAGCCATACGCGTTCTGTTTCATCGTTTGTTCCTTGATGTAATTCAAATGCTTTTCTAGTGTCATAACGACGCCTCCTCAAATTTATAAAAAAATAATTTCTTCCATCTCTTTGTGGTGCTTGGTCAAGTCGATTTTGCGAATGACCACTTTGCCTTCGTCTAGGTGAAATTGAATACGTCTGCTATACGCCCCGCCACTTGAAACTTTAATATGGTAAATCCCTTTTTCCTTTAAAAGCCGCAAGGCTGAAGCGATATTTTTTTCACCCACATGATAATAATCAAAATTTGAAGTTGCACCGCCCACCACCAGTGCTCTTAGTTTTTTAGGATCCAAACTTGAGTGAATCATTTGGTCAATGAGAATTTCAATGACTTCATGTTCTGAATATCTTTTTTTGTTCAAACGTTGATTATGGGAAGTATACTCAACATCGGTAGGTTTGGTGGGCAATAAAAAATGATTTAACCCTCCTGTATGGGTGGCAGGATCCCACAAACAGATGCCCACACAAGAGCCTAAAGTGGTTCCCAAAATAACCGTACCATTCTTGACAATCCATTCATCAATACCAATCAAATGATAGTGCTTCTCTATTGTCTTCATAGAGACTCCTTACTGGGCACAGCCCTGACCTTGACCTCGAACTCAGAACAAACGTATTTTATTGATTGTTATTTCCCATTGGTCTGTGATATACTGGTTTAGCTAATGCATTATGAAAGGGTGAATATTATGTCTTTATTCCAAGAATGGGAAAAGCGTGCTGCCAGAGAGATGAACCAAAATGAATATCAAGCTTTCTGGAAGGACTACTTATTAAAAGAACAAAAAAACTATGAGATGATCATCGAATCGAAAAATAATCGTCTTGAAGGGCCTATTGAAACACTTGCAGCTTCATTTGACATGGATGCTGTCACTTTCGTCGGTTTCCTCGACGGTATCAATACAAGCCTTGAGACAGAACTCGATTTATCATCCCTTGAATCCGACAGCGTTTTAGCATCAGAAGTCAACTGGGAAAAACTTTACTTCAACATGTTGGATGCAAAAGCTGAATGGCTTTACAACATCGAATCATGGAATGGCATCTTAACAGATGAACGTCGTAGAGAAATCAAAAAAGAATACAACATCAGCAAGACAGTCATCAAAGGCGAGAAAATCGGCAGAAATGACCCATGTCATTGCGGTAGCGGCAAGAAATATAAAAAATGCTGTATGGCAAAAGACGAAGCTTCAGAAGAAGAATAGTCACAACTTAACATTCAGCCAACTTAGAAGAAGTCCTCGTCGGACTTCTTCTTTTATTTTTGTTCTTGACACTATTTCACCATTTTATAGCTCAGTTTCAATAATCCCTTTAATCCTCTCCGTCAACTCCACTGTATCCTGCCCCTCATAAGCCTCTGGCATAATTGCTGGGTGTATGACCACCTTTACAAGGGAAGGCTTAATGGCATATGAACCCTTAGGCATCATATGAATTGACCCGTTTATGGTAATCGGAATAATAGGTACAGCTGGTTTCGTTCCTAGTTTTAATGCTCCAGGCTTGAACTCAAGCAACTTGCCGTCAAGACTTCTCGTCCCCTCTGGGAAAATCACCATGGAAGTTCCGCCTTTTAGGTTGCGAATCCCTTCATTAATAGCGGCTGCAGATTGTCTAAGGTTGTCGCGGTTCATGAATACACATTGAATGTGCTTCATCCATCGACTGACAAGAGGCATTTTTTCAATGCTGTCTTTTGCGATGAAACCCTTTCGCCCTGGAATATGCCCTAAGAGAATGGGAATGTCAAAGTTGCCCTGATGATTGGAAACATATAGGACAGGTCTGTCTGGCAACAAATTTTCAAGCCCAGTGACTTCCACTTTGCAACCAGCTACTTTCAATAGACTGAGAGCCCATTTCTGAATTTCAGGGGCCACAAAGGCGTTTCTTTCTTCAATACGCTCCTCTGCAACCAATCGATCCATTTTTCTCAATTTCGGATAAGCAAGTCCTTGATAAATCCAAAAGTAAATAAACCAAATCAATGTTCTAAACATGCTGTCAATCTCCTCTCAACTTAAAAATAGACCAAAACTGAGTTTTGGACCATCTCAAAAGAATTATACCTAATTTAAGGACAATACAGCAAGTAAAAAAGGGGGTGATTCCCCCCTATTTTAAACTATCCAGCCATTTCTCAACGGCTTTGTCATCATAAAACATTAAAAAGCTTCGATTTGACAATTGTGCTGCAGATTCAATGGCCGCTCTTGCTACAAAAGTACAGTTGTAAATTGCAGATGCGCCTATATACGGTTTGTTCGTTTCACAAATTTTGCCAAAGTGCTTCATCACTTGGTGGTCAAAAATAGTTTGGTCTGCATTGGTGACGACAATAATATTTTTTTCATTGCGATCTTTGATTAACTCATGGGAAAAATTTAAAAATTTCATTAGCTCTGCCTGTTTTAAATGAGAAAAATCTTGCTTTAAAACAGTTCTGCCATTAATATCGGTCCATTCAAAACGATTGATCATGATACACCTCCGGAATATAATCCCTCCACCATTTTACATTTTTTTAACCTACTTACTATATATCGCTTATCGTTAAAGGCTAAACAAATATTTTTGTCGAATTTTGACAGCTTTCTGTGTTAGACTAGAGGCAGACTTTACTACCACGAAATAAGAAATTGAGGAATAATTATGTTAATCATGCAAATTGAAAATTTAAAGAAAAGTTACGGCGAACGTCAACTCTTTGACGCTGTGAGTTTCAGCATACATGAAGGCGATAAAATTGGTTTAATTGGCGTCAACGGCACGGGTAAAACCTCTTTGCTTAATGCCCTCGCTAACATTGAACCTGCCGATTCAGGCAGCGTTACTCTGCCAAGAGGCATGAAAGTCTCTTACCTTTCCCAAAACCCCGAGTTTCGACCTGACCAAACTGTCATTGAAGCTATTTTTGAAGGATCTTCTCCCCTTCTAACTCTTATTCGGGACTATGAGAGTGCACTGGAACATTTGGAAAATGACCCTGAGAATGAAAAACTTCAAAAGCAAGCCTTGAGCCTTCAAAATCGGATGGATCTAGAAGGGGCATGGGAAATTGAAAGCCAAATTAAGACAATCTTGACCCAGCTCAACATCCATGACTTTGACAAGCCCATGGGACAGCTTTCAGGGGGGCAAAAGAAAAGAGTTGCCTTAGCAGAAGCTTTAATTTCTGACAGCCAGCTTTTAATTTTAGACGAGCCAACCAACCATATGGACAGCCAAACTGTGGAATGGCTTGAAAGTGCTTTAAAACAAAGAAAAGGTGCTTTACTGATGGTTACCCATGACCGTTACTTCCTCGACCGAGTGGTCAATAAGACCATCGAACTGGATCAGGGTAAACTTTATTCTTATACGGGAAACTACGCGTGGTTTGTAGAACAAAAAGCCCTTCGACAAGAACTAGACTCTGCCGTAGCAAGAAAGCGACAAAGCCTGTTCAAGAGTGAATTGGAGTGGATTCGCGCTGGGGCACAAGCCCGTTCTACAAAACAGAAAGCTCGTATTGATCGTTTTGAAAACCTAAAGGATCAAATATCAGGCCAAGGGCAATTGGAAAAAATGGATATTTCCGTAGCCCATAGTCGATTAGGTTCAAAAATTATAGAAATGGAAAACGTAGGCAAGTCTTTTGGAGATCAAGTGATTGTAAAAGATTTCACCTATACCATGGTAAAATCTGATCGCATTGGTATTGTTGGCCCTAGCGGCATTGGTAAAACTACCCTGCTCAAACTCATTATTGGTGAACTTGAGCCTGATCTCGGCAATGTGGCCAGAGGCATTACCGTAAATGTAGGCTACTTCTCACAAGAATCTGCCCATCTCCCAGAAGACAAGCGGGCTATTGACTGGATTCGGGACACCGCAGAATTTGTCACCACAGGAGACGGCACGAAAATCAGCGCCTCCCAAATGATGGAGCGTTTCCTCTTTGACAGCCACATGCAGTACACTTATATTGGGAGACTTTCAGGCGGAGAGCAAAGACGACTTTACCTGCTCCAAGTTCTCATGGCCTCTCCAAATGTACTTATTTTAGATGAACCGACCAACGACCTAGATATAGACACTTTGAAAGTCCTCGAAAACTATTTAGACGATTTCCAAGGGGCTGTCATTGTCATTTCCCATGACAGATATTTCTTAGACCGTACCTGCGAACGGATTTGGTCTTTCAACGGCGGTGGCGAAATTGCCAACCATACAGGGAATTACAGCGAGTATTTAGAACATATTAAAATTCCCGTGTACTCCGATGAGGATCACGGCAGAACACTAAATCACCAGGGCAAAAAAACGGGCTCTGGCAAAAATTCTGATTCTAAAAACCAAGGCAACTCTTCAGCGCTAGAAGTTTCCGATCAAGACAATTCTGGCCTTGATGCTTCTGGAGAAGCTCGACAAAAGCTGACCTTCAAGGAACAACATGAGCTTAAATCTATTGACTTGGAAGTTCAGTCTTTGGAAGAACAATTGACTCAGTTGGAAATTGATATGGAAAAAGCCGCAACCGATTTTACAAAACTCGCAGAGTTAAGTCAAAAAAAAGAAGCCGTTGAAGAACGACTTCTTGAAAAGATGGAAAGACAAGAATATTTGCATCGCTTTGACGCTTAACGATTTTATCTCACAGAGCCGCCGCCAGGCGGCTTTGCCATTTCTATGCCTAATGATCGGCTGGTGCTGAGCAGGGCAAAGTTAATCTGCTCCTTATATTGAATGTACTCATTATAAACATTGGTGTCTACATAGCATTTAACCACAAAGGACAAGCCATAAGGACTGAACTGATCCATTTTCACAATCAATCCCTCTGTTCTCACAAAAGTTTGAGTTTCCAAATAAGCCAACATTTCTTTTTGCAATCCTTCTATTTTTTCCAGTGGCGTATCAAAATCGAATACCGTTTGAACATCTACCCGACGGTACCCTCTACGGGTAAAGTTAGTGATGGGGTTCTTAGACATATTGCTGTTAGGAATATAGACAATTTCTTGAGTCACCGTCCGAATACGGGTACTTCTGAAACTCAGTTCTTCTACTTCCCCTTCAATCCCTTCACATAAAATCCAGTCTCCTAGGTCATAAGGACGGTCTACAACGATAGCTGCCCCTGCAATCATATTTCCCAACGTATCCTGAGCTGCCATGGCCACAGCCAATCCTGCAATGCCTAAGCCTGCAATAAATCCGTTGACATCGAAAAATTCACTGGCCGCCATGCCCACTGCCAAAATTACAATGAGGGCTCGAACCACCTGAGAAATCATGGTTTTAAAAAGATTGCTGGTATTCAGATTCAATTTGTCATCTAATTTAACCAGCATATTGCCGTAAAGATCGCCCATATTGTAAAATCCCATAGCAACGCAGATGACGGTAATAGCTTTCATCAGCCTTTCTGGATTATCGTTGACATATAGCCGCAAGAAAGGATAATGGACTGCCAAATACTGAAAAGCAATGTAGAGTCCTATGAAACTGATCCATGTGGTAATTGGTTTTTCAAAGGCTTTAGAGCTGGCTTCAAAATTTTCAAGAGACGTTTTTCTGGCAAACCGTCGAATGATTTTAAAGCAGATTTTCTCTATGGATTTTCTAAATAAGTGAAAGACTGCCAGGATAATGAATGCAATCAAAAAATCCTGCCATCTTAGAGGAAATGTAATCAACCAGTTTGAGACAGGCAAATTTTCTGACACTTAGCTTCACTCCTTATCAAAAGTAGGTTTGTATAATTTTCTGTAATCCAGCACAGGAACATTTTCAGTAAATCTGCCAGGTTCAATACTTTCAAGCGCTTTGCTCATATCGTACATTCTGGCGTCCATCATATCCAAATAGTGAAGGATTTCTGCCTCTGGAAGCATTGGCTTCTTAGGGCTCCCAAACTCAGGTTGATAATGATGAGACAAGATCATGTGTTGAATTACACTGCTGATTTCTTGGCTGATGCCAAGGCGCTCGCCCACCACTTGTATTTTTCTGATTCCCATTATGATGTGTCCGAGAATTTGACCTTCAAAGGAATAATCACTGACCACGCCTAATTCGTCCGCTGTCATTTCGTTGATTTTTTCAATGTCATGTAAAATAACCCCTGCGTAGAGCAAATCTGTATTGAGGTGCTCATAGACTTGACTGAGAACTTCAGCGGTTCTAAGCATTCTTAGAATATGGTACATCAAGCCTGAACGAATGGCATGGTGATTTTTCTTCGCCGCAGGATAGTACATTAATTTTTGTTCGTATTCATCTATAAGAGCTGTCACAAGCAGCTTAATTTCAGTATTTTGAATTTGTTCCACATAGTTTAGTATTTCGCTAAACATCTCGTCTTTGTTAATGGGCGCAGCCTGAACCATATCTTCTAGCTGTACCTGATCCCCTTCTTCAAGAGGTCTTATTTTGACGATTTTAAATTGAAGCGTGCTCTGCCAGCTGGTCACAGTCCCTCTGGCTTTAACAATATCCCCCGCTTTGAACTGACTGACCATGGCATCGTCAATGTCCCAAGCTTTGGCATTGATTTCACCCGTTTTGTCCGTTAAGTTAAGGTCTAAATATTTCTTATTGTTACTGGAAGTTTTTAGGTTCATCCCTTTGATTAAGAAAAACCCTTGAATATCGTCGCCTACTTCAAATTCTCTGATCCATTTTTCTAGCATCCCAACCATCCTATCTATCACTCAAAAAATCCCCCTGTGCAGGGGGACCCATCGATTATATTGACGTCCGCCTTTTGAACTCTCTCTTACAGGATTTCTACGGCGTACTTCGCTTTAAGTGCTTCTACTTTGTTGGTATAGATTTCGCTTTGTTTTTGCATAGTTAAATCTTTCATGATATCAAAGCTCACTTCTTCCAAATCTAAAACGCCGCCCTCTTCTTTTTCAGTCAATTGAATTAAATGATATCCAAATTGAGTTTGAACAGGTTGGCTAATCTCTCCTATTGCCATTTCAAATGCAGCCATTTCAAATTCAGGTACCATTTGACCTCTGCCGAAGAAACCGAGGTCGCCGCCTCTTTCGCTAGATGGGCATTTTGAGTGTTTTGAAGCTGCTTCTTCAAACGATAAACCACCGTTGATTTCTTCAAGAATGTCGTCAGCAGTTTCTTTAGTATCTACTAAAATATGGCTCGCTTTCACACGCTCTGGCTTAGCGAACTGTTCTTTATTCCCTTCGTAATGGGCTTTAAGCTCGTCGTCGCTTACTTGTGCAGTCGAAAGACATTTTCTCACTGCATATTGTTTCATGAGCATGAGTTTTTCTTCAGCCAATTGCGCCTTGAACTCTTCTTCAGAATCCATGTTGAGTTCGATTGCTTCAGACAAGAATAAAGATTGGTTGATCAATTCGTTGATCAGGATTTTTTCGCCTTCAGGATTCGCATATCTTGCAGCGTTTTGACCCAATGACATCATAAATTGATTCAATTCATCTCTTGTAATTTCTCTGCCGTTAACAATAGCCAATACTTGATCGTTCATTTTATGTTCTCCTTTGATATAGACTAAGCCGCCAGTGCGTTTCGCCTGCACGGTTTATTTTCATTGACCCATTCATCTTATCAAAATATCGGTCAACTGTCTATTCAGCCGATGCCTCTTTTCTAATAATGCCTAAATCCTCTTCCTTGATTAATTTTAACCGTTTCATCACGTCTATGAGCTTGTCTGTATCAATGGGTTTCACTGCATAAGCTTCAGAGCCCAAGTCAAAGGTTTCGAATATGCCTTTAGGATCATTGAGGGCTGTGGTCATAATCACTTTAGCAATCTTTTCATTAGGGACATGACGCTCTTCTTCCAATTTTCTTATGGTTTTCAGCGCTTTAATGCCATCAACTTCAGGCATCATAATATCCAGACAAATTAAGTCGTAGTAATGCTGTTCATCCAGTGCCATGAGAAAGACTTCAATGGCTTCCATGCCGTCTACGGTAATGTCACATTCTCCAAATTGGGACATAAATTTATAAAGAAACTTTCGACTGACATAATCATCTTCCGCTATTAAAATCCGCATGCTTATACCTCCCTATTAAATATTCATCAGCTTCATGATCTCGCTGTAGTATTGGGTCGCTTCTAACATGTTTTGCCGCCTAGATGCTAGTTCCATTTTCATTGCCAAACGTTTTAGTCTTACAGCGCCATCTGCCTCAAACATTTCTTTGATTCGATGAGAGGTCTTCTCAAGCAATTCTGCATCTTTTTGATCCAAAAATAATTTAATGTCATAGAGTGGCATAATGTAATTCTCATTTTTAACAACGATCTGATCATCGTCTTGAGAAAGGACTTTTTCAAGGAGTTCATCTCTAGGGGCATTGCTTTTGCGATAACCTAAACGCTCAATCTTCTCATAAAATTCACGAATATTGATGGGTTTAGAAATATACTCGTCCATACCCGCCGCCATAAATCTTTCTCTGTCTCCCTTGAGGGCATAGGCGGTAACAGCTATGACTGGAATGTCTAATTTCAACTCATTTCGGATAACCGAAAGGGCGCTGAGGCCGTCCATGATTGGCATTTGTATGTCCATCAAAATTAAATCGAAGGTTACGCGTTTCATTTTTTCAATGGCTTGAATGCCATTCTCTGCTAATTCTACCCGATGTCCTTGCTTTAATAACAGCCTTTTAAATAATTTTTGATTGATTTTTTCATCTTCACAGACCAATACGGTCAGTGGATAGGCGGCGGGTGGCACATATTCAATATCTTCTTCCAAACCATTGATACTCATTACCGTCTTGGCAATTTTAAAAGGTATGGAAAACTGAAAATCGGAACCCACTTCTAACTGACTGGTCACACGAAGCTCTCCCCCCATTAAACCAACCAACATTTTAGAAATGCTGAGCCCTAAGCCTGTTCCTCCATATTTTCTGGTAATAGATCCATCCGCCTGAGAAAAGCTTATAAAAACTCTTTCTTGATCTTCTTCACTAATACCGATGCCTGTATCTTTCACAGAAAAGCTGACCCTAGCCTGATCACCACTTTGACTTTCAACGCCTACAGAGACTAAGACTCCGCCGTTCTGAGTAAATTTCAGGCCGTTAGAAACGAGATTGGACAGTACCTGACTTACCCGGACCGGGTCTCCGTGAACAAAGCTAGGAACGTTGTCCGCTATGTCTATTTCCAAGTTGATATTCTTTTCCATTGCCTGTATTTTCAAAGGTTTAACTACACGATGAACCACATCTGACAAATTGAACCTTATTTTTTCGATGGCAACTTTGCCTGCCTCCAATTTTGAAAAATCTAAAATGTCGTTGATGATATTGAGCAGGGTGATGGCACTGCTTTTGACTAAAACCAAATTTTCTCGTTGTTCATCGTTGATGTCACTCATTATAGTTAAATTGGTCATTCCAATAATCCCATTGAGAGGCGTTCTGATTTCATGGCTCATATTGGCCAAAAATTGAGACTTGGAACGATTGGCTTCTATGGCCTGTTCCTTGGCTCTCATACTTTCATATTCTGCTTGTTTTCTAACGGTTGTATCTCTGCTGACATATAGAATACTGGTACCATAATGGTCGTCTATAACCACATTCCCAGTGGCTTCTACCCATAAATGACTGCCGTCTTTTTTACAAATACGCATTTCTGTCATGAAATTTTCACCCGTCAAAAGTCGCCGTTTAAACTGTTCTGACGCTTGTTTTCGATCTTCAACATAGACATATTCCATTAAGGGCTGCCCAATCACTTCCTCAGGTGCGTATCCTAAAATAGCCTCATGAGAAGGCGTGGCATAAATAACAATCCCATTTTGATCCACTTGGGTAATGAGATCCAGCATATTGTCTGTAATTAACCTCAATCTTTTTTCGTTATCTATCAACTCGTTAGCTATCTGTTTTCGCACCGTTATATCCTCCAAAATAACTAGGGCAAATGAAGCCTCTCTCAAGATCATTGTGGATATTTTCGACTTAAACCATTTAGTTTCATAACCGAAGCGGGTTTTAACGGATTGCTTGAATTCATAGTCTACTTTACTCGACCGACCTGTAAATATGTCCGCAACATGTCTACCCAACTCGCAACTGATGGAGTGGGTAGACATGTTAGTTTCAGAATTTTCATCCGGACTATCCTCAGTTACAATGTCACATAATGCGTGGTCTGTCACATCGTCTATGTTTTTACCCAACATTTCAATGCCGATATCGTTGATATCTACTATTTTTAAATCTCTATCAATGAAGATCATCCCAACAGAGGCATTTTTAAAAATCATTTCAAGACGGGACTTTTCCGCACTGAGCTCATCTTGAAACTTCTTTTCTTCTGTAATGTCGTCGATGGCATAAACCACATAGGGAGCCAGTTCTTTTTCTGGGGTAATGTAAAAAGCATTGATTCTAACCCAATAAATGTGACCGTTGTGAAGTTTGCCTTGATACTCTTTGACCCAAGGTTTTTCGGTTTCCATGCAGGATTCAATAAACTGGTTGATATTAAAAGCGTGTCCTGCACTTTCAATAATTTCATCAATGGAAAAGCCAAGAATTTGCTCTGTATTGACCCCAATCTTATTGACGAATGCCGGATTGACATAGACAACATTTCTTAAATTGTCTGTAACGATGATCATGCTCGACAAATGTTCCACAATGGAAAAAGCAGTGCCATAAGTCCAAATTCTTCCAATCATCCGGTATCCCTCCTCATTAAGACTTGAGAAAATTTTATTCTGTTACTGCTTTGGTCAATGCTCTAGAAATATCTTTCAAGGGCAACTGCTCATCTACAGCACCAATGTCATAAGCGACCTTAGGCATACCATAGACAATACAAGATTCTTCATTTTGTCCAATCGTTTTACAGCCTTTTTCTTTAAGCCTAAGCATCCCTTTAGCACCATCGTTCCCCATTCCAGTGAGGATGATACTCACGGCGTCTTTTCCATAAAATTCTGCGATGGAATCAAAGAGCACATCTACCGAAGGACAATGTCCGTTGACCTTTTCCGATTGGAAGAGTTTGATAAAAGTCCCTTGAGCTCTTCTCACAATTTTCATGTGCATGTCTCCAGGGGCGACATACACATAATTAGAACGCAACTCCTCCCCATTTTCAGCTTCCTTAATATTTAACATGCAGGTGGAATTCATACGGTCTGCATAAAGCTTGGTGAAAACCGGCGGCATATGCTGAACGATTACAATAGGCGGCATATTGGGGGTCAAATCTTTGAGAATGCTGTGGGTAGCTTCTGTTCCTCCAGTCGAGGCTCCAATGGCAATAATACTTTTGGTGACTCTTTCATGTCGCTGGGAGACAACGGCTTCATCTCTACCGTATTTGCGTTTTAAGTGGCTCAAATTTGCCGTTGAGGCAATTTTAATCTTAACGGCCAATTCCTTAATCATCATGGTCATATTTTGAGGTGTTTTACCTGCAGGTTTCGTCACATAATCTACAGCCCCTGCATGTAGGGCTTCAAACACTCTGGTGTCAATGGAGCTGACCACCACAACGGGCATTGGGTGCTGAGGCATTAGTTTTTTCAAGAATTCTATACCGTCCATCCGAGGCATTTCAACATCTAAAGTCATCACATCGGGGCGAAGTTCAATAATTTTGTCTCTCGCCATGTAAGGGTCTGAAGCCCATCCTACGATTTCTATGGAAGGTTCTTCGGATAGCCCGCTTATTAAAAATTCGCGAAATAGCCTAGAGTCATCTACTATCAAAACCCGTATGGTCCGCTTGATCGGTTGCATACTACCCCTCCCGTCTATACACTGATGGCATGACATACTCAAATGCATTGGCGGTTCTATCTATGGTTTCAGAGTGCCCAATAAACAAGTACCCGCCAGGTACTAATTTATCGTAGAATTTTTTGATAATCTTATTTTTCGTAGGTTCATCAAAATAAATCATCACATTCCTGCAAAAGATAATGTGAAATGGCTTTTTAAAAGGAAAATCACTGAGTAAATTCAACCGCCTAAAAATGACTTCCTTGCGAATGGCATCGTTGACTTGGAACGTATCTGGTGCAATTTTCTTAAAATATTTGACCCGCCACATGGGTGGGATTTTGTCAATATCACTGCTTTTATAAATCCCTTGTATCGCTAAATTTAAAACTTTTTCTGAGATATCCGTGGCAAGGAGATTGGTATCCCAAATGTTTTTTTCAGTATCAAAAAAATCATCAATCAACATTGACAACGTATAGGGTTCTGAACCATTTGAACAACCAGCGCTCCATATTCTCAAGTCTCTGTCCATCCGAAGACGATCTCTCATCTCTGGTAATATGGCCTCTTTCAAAAAATTAAAATGTTCTTCCTCTCTGAAAAAGTATGTATGGTTGGTGCTGATTTTATTGATAAATTCACTCAGGGTGATACCACTGGAATCATTCTTCATGTGTTCAAAGTATTCTCTAAAACTTTTAAACCCTTGCCTTTCAACGGTTTGTGAAAGCCTTGTCACAAAGAGATTCTTTTTTTGAGGTGTCAAATTGATGCCTGCATATTGGTACAGGTATTCAGAAAACATTTTAAATTCAGTGTCAGTAAGTGGTTTCATGCCAATCCCCCCTCAGGGTAGCTAAATGGCGGGCGTTTTTATGCGCCCGCCCATTTAATCAGTACTTGCCAAATTCGTCATCGTCTAGGGAAATAGAAAATGTTTCTGTTGTACCTACTGGCCTATGGCTTTCCACATATACGGGTGCTGGCTTAGAGTAGCCCGAATAGCTGTTGGATCTGCCACTGCCTCTTCTGAGACGGAATTTGCTAACCATTTCTTTAAGCATTTGAGCTTGAGAAGTCATTTCTTCACTGGCTGCAGCACTTTCTTCTGCTGTAGCTGTATTGTTTTGAGTGACTTGAGAGACCTGGAAAATACCTTCATTGATTTGGGAAATAGCTGTAGCCTGCTCATTAGAAGCATAAGCAATATCTGCTACCAAGTCTGCCGCTTTAGAAACACCTGCAACGATGTCTACCAAGGCTTTGGCAGTGTCTTCTGCGATATTCATCCCTTTGTCTACTTTTTTAACCGAGTTTTCAATCATATCTGTTGTCTCTTTTGCTGCATTGGCACTTCTTGCCGCCAAGTTTCTAACTTCTTCTGCTACAACTGCAAAGCCTTTACCATGTTGTCCTGCTCTCGCTGCTTCAACTGCCGCGTTAAGTGCCAGAATATTGGTTTGGAAGGCGATGTCGTCAATGACGGAAATAATTTTGGAAATATTAGCCGAAGATTCATTAATGTCTCTCATTGCCGATACCATTTCTACCATTTGCTCATTCCCATTTGCCGCTGCATCTTTTGCAGAATTAGAGAATTCGTTTGCTTTAGAGGCATTGATGGCATTGTCCTTGGTCTGTTCAGAAATCTCAGTCATAGAAGCTGTAATTTGCTGAATAGAGCTGGCTTGGATTGTAGAGCCTTGGGACAGGGCTTGAGAAGACTGGGCAACCTGTTGAGAACCTGTTGCCACTTGTTCTGAAGACATATTGATTTCGCCTAGAACTTCATTGAGAGAATCTAAAATATTGTTGATGGCATTCTTCATGGACACGAAATCACCTTTGAAATCAGAAGTGATTTGAAGATCCAAATTGCCGTCTGACATTTTATTAAGAATCTCGGCGGTTTCTCTAATATAACCAGAAATCGCTTTAATCGTAGTGTTAATGGCGTTCTTGATGGCTGCGTGATCCCCTTTGTACTGGCCTTTAACCATTACATCCAAGTTTCCTTTGGAGAACTCTTCCAGAACGATAGCCGCCTCTTGAATAGGTTCAATGACAGCATCCAACGTGCGGTTAATCCCGCGAATAATTTCTCGATACTCTCCTTGATGAACATTTTCGTTGGCACGTACGTCTAAGTTGCCCTCTACAGCCGCCTGAATCAATTGGTTAGTATCTTCAACCATCCGATTAATAGCTTCAATGGCCGTTTTAAGCCCAATGTTTAAAGTGTCCTTTTCTGAGAGAACCACTACATCTACGTTCATATTGCCTTCTGAAACCGCTTTCACTACAGCGGCTTGCTTAATGATATTTTCTTTCATTCGGTTAAAGGACTCTGTCAACTGACCAATTTCATCTTGTTCCTTGACGACCAACTCAAAATCTGTGTCTCCTATAGAAATCAAATCTGCTGCATTTGTCACTTTCTTAATACCAGTAGTAATCTTTCTAATTAGGCTTACATTAATGATTGTGCCTAGAACAAGAGCGAATAAGAAGCCTATGATCAGGGCAATATTCGCAAAATTAACCGCTGTCTTATTGTTGGTAGCTCCTGTCATGGTCACTGCAAGACTTGCATCCATCATTTGATTGGAAAGGGTTGTTAATTGCTCTCCTGTGGCAATCAAAACGACTTGCAACTTTTGCTGTTCAATCATATTGGCTTTGAAATCTTTTAAGTTGCTCTCATATTTTTTAACTGCTGTGATAGTTGCGTTGATCTGATCTTTGTTGATTTGCTGAGATGATGCATTTAAAATTGCTTCTGCATTTGCATATATTTCTGGGAAAATTTCCAATGCTTTGTCAAAATAAGTCACATCTTTTGATTCAAGAGCTTTGTTGGAATAAATTCTAACCAAGTTAACCTCATTTAAAATGTGGTTAATCCCCACTATTTTATTGACCCTTTTGGTAATAGCGGTTCCAGCGGCTCCACCGGCAATTTCATTTTTAAAGGATACCATTTGAGCTTCTTCGTACCCACCTATGCTCGCATAAAATTCATCCACAGTTGCTAATAAAGTGGTTTTAATTGCTGAAAATTTAACAATTGCTTCTTTATAGGCATCTTTTGTGCTTACATATGTACCATGGGTCGCCAATGCATCTTGAGTAACTTTTTGAAGATCTGCGCTCATGCCTTTTTGGGTGGTAAAAGCAGCTGCATCTTTTAAAACAATTCCTAAATCTGTAGCGTTTTGATCCACAATATCAATTTTTTCCTGTTGATTGAGATAGACATAAGCTCGCATTTCCAACATCATGGAAGCTGTCAATAAATTCGCTTTTTGTCCCATTTGTAACAGCGGTAAATTTTCGCTTGCCATTTCTTCAGAAGAATTGCTGACATTATTCAAATTGAAGATGGTCATGGCAATGACTGCTGAAATAATCAACAACATCATGGCGATGCCTGTCGCAATCTTCATTCCTATTTTCTTATTTTTAAACATCCAATCACCCTCCTAAACGGTTAAGGTCCTCACTTCATCAATTTCGCCTTCGTTCAGTAACTTATCCGAGTCCAAAATAATCACAATGTCATTTTGAATTTTACCGATGCCCAGAATGAACTTATTTTTGAAGTCTGTATTGAATGTCGGCGGTTCTGCAATTTGTTCATCAGGAATGGCAATTACTTCCAATACCATATCCACAATCAAACCCACTGAAACCGCATTGAGTTCTACCACAATTATGCAGGTTCTGTCATTGTAATCGTTGAAGGACTTGTTGAATCTTTTTCTGACATCCATTGTCGGTATGATCTTGCCTCTGAGATTGATCACACCCATGATATATTCAGGTTGGTTAGGGATCTCGGTAATATCTTGAATCCCTATGATGTCAACAACATGTCGAATTTCTATGGCATATTGTTCCTCTCCTAGTGCAAACGTCAAGTATTTCCCCTTTTGGGTATCTTCTTCGTAGAATACACTATCCATTTCGTTAGCCATGCACATCACCTCTCATCATCTACTATTCCTGACGGATCCAATATCAGGCTTATTTTTCCATCACCTAGAAGGGCACAGCCTGAAATCCCCTTCACTTTTTTCATAAACTTGGACAGACTCTTGACGACCAACTGTTGCTCTCCAATGATTTCGTCTGCAAAGAGGAGCACGCTCTTCCCTGCATACTCGATCATGATTAAAATGCCTTTTGCAATATCTTGAGTTTTGGAAATTATTCCAAAACGCTTATGAAGCCTCATAATTGGATAACATTTGCCTCTGAGCATGATAAACTCGTTGCCATTAGGGTCTACAATAACTTCTTCACCTTTCATAGAGAAGGATTCTTGAACGTTGACAATTGGAACAGCCAACAGACTGGTGCCGACTCGCATCATCATCCCCTCTACAATAGCTAAGGTCAGAGGAATCTTAATGGTAAAGATTGTTCCTTTGCCGAGAACGGAGTCGATTTGAATCGTTCCGCCTAGTTCAGCAATATTCTTGCTGACCACGTCAAGCCCTACGCCTCTCCCTGAAAACTCTGTAATGGCATCTTTTGTGGAAAATCCTGGAGCAAACAAAAGCAGGTATACCTCGTTGTCGCTCATATCTGCAGGGGCTTTAGTCAGCATGCCTTTCTCTTCCGCTTTTTTTAGAATTTGCTTTCGATCTAGACCTTTGCCGTCGTCTTCAATGACGATCCAAACCTCTCCGCCGCTGTGTTTCGCTTCCAATGTGACGTGACCCACTTCATCTTTTCCAGACATTCTTCTAGCTTCTGTTTCCTCAATGCCGTGATCCACTGAATTTCGTATAATATGCATTAAAGGATCACCAATATGTTCAATAATATTTTTGTCCACTTCGGTATTTTCTCCCAAAATAGCCAATTCTACTTTTTTGTCAATTTTTTTGCTCATATCCCTGACAATCCGGTTCATCTTCTGGAAGGTTAGACTCAGTGGCACCATTCTCACGCTCATGACCAAATCTTGCAGTTCATTGAGAATCATTCTGTGCTGTCTGACCGCCTTTTCAAATCCTTCAGATGTAAAACCATTCAAGTCTGGGTTACGGGTTACCATGGCTTCCGAAACCACCAGTTCTCCAATTAGATCCATCAGCAAATCGATTTTTGAAACATCTACATTGATGTGGGTTTGATTACCGCCAATGCTTCCTGCCCCCACTCCTGCAGTTGAAGTTGTTTTAGATTTATCTTGAACTTCAAGCCCTTCAACTTCTTTCTCTACTGGCTTTGGCATAGATTTTGCCACATTGTCTTTCCGACCGCCGCCCTGGAATTCACTTAAATACTGTTCATAGTCCTCGCCATTAATCAGCTTTACATCATACTCAGAGACAAAGGCTGATCCCTGAACCTCTAATTCTACGTCTTCCATAGTTTTTGCTGTTTTTAACACCATATGAAATCCGTTTTTTCTAATCAAGTCTGTGGCTTGGTCATCATCTACTACATTAAGAGGATAAGTTCCTAAGGTCTCACAGAAATTCTTAAAATGATGCTGGATGGTGAAAGCCCTAATGTTTTCCATTTCGCAGCCTTCTTGGAAATTAATTTTTACTTTGAAACAACTCATTGGACCTCTGGCTTCAGTTTTAGAATTATCGCCTACTGGTGGTATAAAGTACTTAGCATCTCCTGATTGAACGCCTTCTTCAGAAGCCTCACTTACCACCACAGTTTCATTTTCTTTGCCAGAATGTTTGATATCTTTATCTGAATCAGAAATTGTCATAAATTTAACACTTTCAAACATTTCTTTCAGACTTTCAATCAAAGTTTCAGGTGCAGGATCACAGTTTTCACCTGCTTCAATCTTAATGATTTGAGTTTTATCGAAATCCATAATTTCTAACATCAAGTCTGTTAGAATTGTCATTTCCAACTCAATTTCAGTGTGCTGTCTATAATGATCGAAGATGTCCTCCGCACAATGGGCTAGTTCAGCAATACCGTCATACATCATCATCATAGAATTGCCCTTGATGGTATGCATAATCCTAAAAATTTCGTTGATGTGCTCTTTCAAGTTCCCGTTCTTTTCACACTCAATAATAATTTGTTCCAGACGATCTAATAACTGATTGGTTTCTTGTATGTATAGATCGATCATAGGTTCATTGGCACGAGTCAATTGCTCTCCCTCCTTTCTTTTCAGAAAAGTCCCGCCGATTAAGTCCGTTTTAAAACTTCTACAACTTTATCCTCTTGAAATGGTTTTACAATAAAATTAACAGCACCATTCAATATAGCCTCCTTTACCATGGACTCGTTGCCCATAGCAGTTATCATGACGACTTTCGCATTGGGGTCAGTCTGCTTTATTTTAATCAGGGCTTCAAGACCTGACATCTTCGGCATGGTAATATCCATAGTGACCACGTCGGGCTTCAGTCTAATAAACTGTTGAACTGCATCCTCCCCATCTTCTGCTTGCCCAATCACTTCAAACTCATTGCGCTCCAACATCATTTTTAATGTGTTTCTCATAAATACCGCATCGTCTACAATTAATACTCTCTTCATAGAGGTCACATCCTTTTGTAAAATATGATTGAATATTCCGACAGTTCGTTCTAAAAAAAATCACCGTTCAACAGGCAATTTTATAATCATAGTGGTTCCAAGGCCCACTTCTGATTGGACATCTAAAATGCCCTTATGCTTGTTGACGATGATGTCATGTGATATGCTCAAACCTAGTCCTGTACCTTCCCCTACCGGTTTAGTCGTATAAAAAGGTTTAAAAATATCTTTTATATTCTTCTCTTCTATACCCATGCCGTCGTCTTTTACAACACAGCAAACGTAACTTTCTTCCAAATAGGTCTTTATAAATACATTCCCTAATTCCGGAAAACGTCTCTCCCTTATGGTGCTGACTGCATTGATAATCAAATTCAACAAAGTTTGATTGATCTCGCTGCCCACGGCAGGAATTTCTGGAATTTTACCTAGTTCCAAGTGTACTTTTGCAGCGTACTTAATTTCATTTTGAGCCACCATCAAGGTATTCTCTATGCCATCATTCAAGTTGTAACTCTCAAACTCCTGAGCTACATCTATACGAGAAAATTGCCGCATACCCTTGACTATTTTACTAACCCTTTCCAAACCATGGAGGGTATCGCCTAGCAGATCATTGAGATCTTCCAAAACAAAATCGATATCCATTTCAGTTTTTAAAGCTGAAAAAGATTTTGTCGATTCTTCTATTTTTTTGTTCCAATCTATTGCCACGTCAATTTCATGGGGCTCCGTTAAAGAAGCCACCAATTGATTTGCCTTATTATGCCACTTCGAAATTTTTTCAACATACTCCTTCAAAATATTCACATTACTGATGATATAACCAAGAGGATTATTAATTTCATGAGCCACCCCTGCAGCTAAATGTCCAATGCCCGCTAACTGTTCCTGTTGAATAATCATCATTTGGGAAGTTTTCAATTGTTGGTTAAGATCTTCCAACTCCTGATTTTGCTCCTGAATCACAGAAATCGTCTGATACAGTTTCTTTTGAAGCGCTTGCTGATTAAGGGCATTTTTGACACGAGAAATAAATTCCTGCTCTTTTACGGGTTTGGTAATATAGTCAAAAGCCCCCATTTCAAAGAATCCTTTAAGGGATTGTTCCTCAGAGAGAGAAGTAAAGATAATAACCTTCATTTTACTTAGCCACCCTTGTTCATGAAGGTATGCCATGACCTCAGACCCTAGCATCTCTGGCATTACAATGTCCAAAACCAATAAGTCTACAGGGTGAGTCTCAATATACTCAATGGCCTCTTGTCCATTGTGTTTGGTGTGTATCTCTGTGGCCACACTGCTTTTTATTATATAATCCTTTGCCATCTCACACATCAATTGGGAGTCGTCTACAATCAATACTGATAAGTCCAAGGTATCACTCCTTTGAAAAAACCCTCACTTCGAGGAATCCATGTTTTCGAAAATCCAGCCTATTTACCAGATTCTCTTTCCTTGATGATTTCTTGTACAATCAACATTAAATCATCTTTAGAAATCTCCAGAATATCAAAAACAGATTCCTCTAAATGCTCTTTAAACACCTCGTCCATTAAAATTTCCCATGAATAATAATTGGCCAAATGAACCACGCAGACCAGTTCCTTATTAATGACCATAGGGTTCAAAGGGTCGTGGTGGAACATGGCAGCTTCAACAATAGGGTGTGGAATCTCCCACCAATTCAGTAGATACCCTCCTATATATTGATGATTGGTTCCAATAAACTCATTTTCAAGTTCAGTTATACATTTATCAGGATGAGCTATGGCTTCTTCAATCATTTTCTCATGGATATCCATGTAGTAATTCAAGACAATAACCCGACCTACATCGTGTAACAAGCCTGCAGATGCAAAGACATTAGGTACTTTTTTGCCTAAAAGTCTGGAGTAAATCGCATTCATCAATTTATTGGTTATATTCACGTGTTCCCAAAGGCTGAAATGCATGTTCTTGTGGCTGCCAAATTCATTGAAGACCGAATTGCTCAAGACAATATTTTTCACATTTGTAAGGCCAATGTACATAATCGCCTGGACGATATTTCCCGTTTTTGCACCATAGAAAGCAGAATTTGCCACGCGAAGGATTTTACTCGCAATCGATTGATCCATTTCAATTTTTTTAGCAATGTGATCAATACTAGAGTCCTCTTCAATGAGTTGACAGATATCCTTATAAAGTGTAGGCACCGTAGGCAAATCTGTAATGTTGTTGATCAAGGACAGCAAGTTAGTATTGTTAAGCAATGCCTGAACTTCAAATAATCGGTCAATGGTACTCAGCAGCTCTTGGTTGTCCCAGGGTTTAAAAATGTATAGTTTTGCCAAATTGTCTTCTAATGCCTTCAAAATATTTTTGCTTTCTGTGTAACCGCTTAAGGTAACTCTTAAAGTCAGCGGGTATTTTTCTTTCACAACTCTTAAGAGCTGATAACCGTCCATGTCTGGCATTCTAACATCTGTAACAATCAAGTCTACGTTCTGACTCGCAAGAATTTCCAGTGCACTTTGTGCGTTTTCCGCAAATAAAACTTCATAATTACTGTTGTGAAACAGTCTTCTTAACGCTTTTAAAATTTGAACTTCATCGTCTACAAATAAAATAGATTTCATATGTCTCACTCCAGTACTAAATTATAAAATTGATCTAGATACTCAATACCCCAGTCCTAGCCTAAAAACTCTACAAACTGAACCATTATTTTTGATTCCTTAGTCAATTGTCCAATAGCATCGTAAAAACGCTTATAAGCATCTTTTTTTGTTTTGAAATTTGTGCCAGATTTTAAAACTTCTTCTACGTGAAGCAACTCTTCAAAAAACGTTTCCGATTTAAAATAGCTGACACTTCCTCTGATCCCATGAATTAGTTGAAGAATATCACTTATTTCTTCAGGGTGGAGGTTTGCTGGCAACATTTGATATTTTTCCTCAATGCCTTTGGTAAACAGGTCTAAAACACTTTTAAGTTCCTCTTTCCCAACGTAGGCAAGTAATTCTTCCAGTTCAGCTGTTCCGATAAATTGATTGGTCTGCAAACCCATCACAGGTACTTTCGGGGTATTCAATACAAATAGTTTTCTCATGATTCCCGCCATGTCAGAAGGCTCGACTGGCTTCATTAGAAACGCATCTATGTGAGCGTCAGCACCTTCAATATAGTCAGCGGAAGTCATAATAATCTTCGCATCCTTTTGAAGAGGCATTTGTCGAATGTGTTCCACCAGTTCCGCACCTGACATATCAGGTAAATGGTAATCTGAAATGACGCATTGGTATGAAATGGTTTCCATTTTTTCCAATGCATCTTTCCCATTATAAGCACTTTCAATATTTACATCAAGAAAATTAACTTGTCTTAATAATTTCTCCATAAAAATTAGACTCATGGGGTCATCATCAATGCTTAAGACCTGAATGTGCCGTGGAATTCTTTGTGTTATGGGCTCCTCTAAGACTGCTGTTTGTAGTAGGGGAGGCATCTCCTCAGACATGCTGGCTTGAATCGCCGAGAAGTCCACAGAATCGTCGTTGTACAGTTCTAGGGTTAGAATCACCTTCGTCCCTTTATGAGGCTCAGACTCCACTTCAATGGTACCAGACATGGCTTCGACGATCATTCTGCAAATGGATAAACCTAGTCCAGTTCCCGAATACTCTCCAGTATGATCCGAGGTATAAAATCGCTTGAAAATCTGCTCAATCGCTTCCGGTTTCATTCCAATGCCCGTATCTTCTACAATGATGGTCACTAAAGACTGGTTGTCCATTTTTTCATCTGTAACGCTCAGACGAACTTCTCCGTTATGGGTATATTTAATGCTGTTGCTGACCAAGTTATTGATGATCTGCCCAATTCTATAGGAATCTCCTACGAATCTTCTTTTTTTAAGTTGGGCTAAATCTAATGTGATCAGAATTGCTTTTTCGACTGCGAGTGGTTCAAATAACTTAATCGAGGTTTCTAGAACTTCAACTAAATCAAATTGAGTACTGTAGAATTTCAATTTTCCCGTATCCAGTCTTGAATAGTCCAACAAATCAAAGACCAGTCGATTTAAGTTGTTGACGTTCAACTTTAAAAATTGAATTTGCTTTTTCAAAGATTCATCTTCAATACGCCACATTAATGCGTTTACATTTTGAAGAATGCCTGCAATGGGCGTTTTTATTTCATGGCTGATCATAGCCAACACTTCAGATTTCTCTAATATTTTCTGTTCCATTTCCAATTGTTGATTGAGTAAATTTTGCTCTGCATGTATTTTATCCGTCACATCGTGAATAATAGAGCAGAGTACTTTTCTGCCTTCCATCACAACGGGGCCTGTATATACCTCAACATCTCTAATCATGCCATTTGCCAGTCGATGCTTGAATAAAAAATAATTCCGTTTATTGTCTACTGCATCTTTCATGACTTGCTCCACATCTGCAGCTGGCAAGGTATTGATCTCCATAATTTTTACAGGTTTTTCCTTAAATCTGTACCCGTAGTAATTCATTGCAGATTCATTTGCATCCAAAACCCAGCCATTTTCTGGGTCGACTAGCATCATGACGCATCTGTTATTTTGGTATAACCCTTGGTACAGCTCTCTTTTCTCTGTATTCTTTTCTTCAATCGTCTGAAATACTCTCAAAAATCTATTTTCTAAATCCTTTAACAAAAATTCCTCGGTGAGCATTAAAACGATGAAAACAATTAAGGGTATCAAAATACTTACTGCGAACTGGATACGGCTTTCCATAATCCAATCTTTTGCCACCAGAGCCATCACCGAATCACCTTTACTGATGATCATAATTTCAGTACCCTCTGGCATACGCTTCGTGGTAATCAAATTATCGCTAATAACCCTATCACTCAACAAAATATCTTTGTTATTATCCATGCCTTTGTAGAGATAAACTCTTTTGGGGTTAGAAACAAAAAAAGCTTTATTTTCTTTATCGATAACTAAAATACTGTCCACCAGTTTGAGTCTAGCCGTATTGTACTTGCCATAAAATGCAGCAGGATCTTCCACTTTGTATGAAACAGCCTCCAAATCCTGTTCGATTAAAACCAACAATTCTTCGTGTAAATTATAAACATACTCATTGGTGTTTTTTACGTGGGCAAAATAGGACAATATAAACATGAGAACGGACAAACCTACAAAAACGAGAATCACTCGATAAAATCCTTTGAAGAATCGTCTTATAAACCCAAGATCAAGTTCCATGTAGGACTCTCCTTTCTTACTGAAGCCATTATTTGTCCTGATGTTCTTTCCCTTAAATTGGAATTTCAAAGATATTTATACCCATTTCTGTCTCTTTTAACAGTGGCAACCTCCTTAGGTATTGACCTTTTATTAGATAGGATATGGAAGTTCGAGGCACTCCTCTCAATAGACCACGGCCTGGGAACTGGCAATAAAAAAGCACATCTCTGGTTAGGGATGTGCTTTAAAGTGTCTTTAATTAAGTCCAATTTCCAATTCTGTCAATAACTCGTCTAATTTTTGGTAACAAGCCTCCAAGGCTTTTCCATCTTTCAAAACCACATTTAATTTTTCCAGTTCTTCCATAGTGGAAAGGCTGTTCCCAGACTTTAAAAAAGCTTCATAGGCTGGCGCCATCTTCTCGGGGTCATTTTGAAGTTGAACTGCTATAGAATAACCAGAAGACAATCCTGTAGCATACTTATACATGTAAAAATTCCAGTATAAGTGATCCAGTCCCGTCCAGCCATAACCATCCAAATCTGATACCTCATAATTTTTTCCATAATACTTGGCATTTAAGCCCGACCAAGTCTTTTTAAAGAAATCAGCATCTAAATCCATACCTTCGGCTTGAGCTTCGTGGACAATCTTTTCAAACTCTGAAGCTTTCATCTGTTCAAAGATAGTGCCCACAATCAGGTTCACATATTCAATTAATATCTCTTTTCGAGCTTCACCCGTCTGGGTCTTTAATTGATTTTCAAGAAACAGAACTTCATTGGTGGTCGAGGCAATTTCAGCTTTAAAAATGCTATTTTCATAGCTGGTGAAGAGTTGATTTTGTGCAGAAAACTGACTATGAACCGCGTGCCCCATTTCATGTGCCAAAGTCAGAGCACTGTTGTAGTCCTCTTCGTAGTTGATTAAAACATAAGGATGACTGAGATAGGCCCCCCAAGTGTAAGCACCTGTATATTTTCCATCTCTCGGATAAACATCTACCCATCGTTTGCTGATTGCCTCGTCATAAACTTTCAGATAGTCTTCCCCTAAAGGCTGAAAGGCTTCTCTGGCTGATTTGACAGCGTCATCATAAGCAATAGTGTTTTTGTTTTTAACTAAACTTATTTGTTCGTCGTGGTACTGAACAGGTCTTTCCATTCCCAGCATTTTCTGCTTAATGGCAATCCAGCGGTGATAAAGTGACAGATGTTCCTGGGTGACTTTTTCAAAAGCATTATAATCTTTTAGCGTAATTCCGTCTTGGTCTAATACCATTTCCAAGTCACTGTCATAAGTATAGGCTTTCGCTATTAAATTATCGTATTTGATTTTGCCTTCCAAATTGGAAGCCAAGACTTCAACCGCATCTATTTGTTTTTGCATGCTGGCCTTTGTCGCTTCAAAACGCTTGTCGTCATCTTTTGAGTAATAATTGTTGTAGGCGATCGGTTTCAAACTGACCTCATAACGATTCCAAAAGGCTTGATAGGTATTTTCATATCCTAAGTCAAGCTCGTTAAGGAGTCCCATGAGTCGGTCTTCAGACTCGCTTAAAATAGACTCCCGATCATAAATAATCTCTTCCAACATACTTTCATAACCCTTTGTTTCTTTGAAAGTCAAATAAGTGACCAGTTTATCATCGGATAATTTTGAAAGTTCCGGCTTAAAGAAGGCACTTCCCTCGGTTATTTCTACATCTAATTGTTCCACGTCCGCTAAAAAATCTGTGACATTGCCATCGGTCATATGAATATCTTTGTTGAGGTTGGCATATATTCTCAATTTTTCTTCTCTGGTCATCAAATCGCTATAGCGATTCATGGCTTCTTTAAAACTCTCAGAATTTTTCAGTTTCCCCTCACAAGCGGCAAAGAGAGCTAATTCCTTTCTCAGTGCTTCCAGTTCCACTTTTGCCTGATCCAAATCCTTGTACATCGTTGTTAAATCCCAAGTAAAACGAGTCTCTACCTCATTGGCAAAATCTCGAGGTTCGTTAGGTGAAGCCGTGTCATTGCTGCCTCGTTCAATCCAAAATAATGTGCCATAGACAATCCCTGTCAAGCACACTAAAATAGCTGCCACTACACACCAATAGATTAGGATTCTTTTTCTTTTTTTATTAAAGTCTTCCATGTAGCCTCCATTGATAACGCTTATTTGTACCACTTTGCTAACGGTTACTTATTAAGTATATATTCAAATAAAACGCTAAATACGGAAACATTACAAGAGTCGTTAGAAAATTTAATCTTTTTTTAACCTTTTAGATACAGAGACGTCACAGGAATCTATTATGATAGTAGTGTGAGTAATAAAAGTGAGTAAAAGAACATTGACGTCCCCAACGCAATGGGTAGTAAATTAATCCCCCTTAATTTATTACAAATAATTCTTTAATCCAGTAGAAAGTCCCTCGGTACAACGAACCTTTGGTTCTTAACCAGGTACTAACAAGGCTTATGCAACCCCTGCATAAGCCTTTTCTCTTTTTTGATGCAGCTGCCCGCCTCGCTTCGGTTCACTTAGTGAAAAAGCCCTGCACCGTAAAACATTCTGATTATAATCATCAAGAGCACCACAATTCCCAATACCAAGAACATTTTATAAGTGCGCCCTTTAAATTTATGGGGTTTAAATCGATTATAGGACTCCCAGCGTTCGTTCATCTGAATTTCGGTAGGATATTCAAATTGGCCTTCCTTATACGCCTGAACTGCAGTTATGGCTATTTCTTCGTAGATCCAAGGTACTCTTAAAATCCAATCGTTCCCTATTCTTTCCATTCTCGCAGAAATATTTAATTTATAAAACGCCAACTCAAGAGCCTTGCTGCTCTCACTATCTTCTGAGCGCCAAACTTCGATCCATGAATAATAGCGTCTTGTTTTATTTGCAATTGACATATGAACCTCCTATACTTCCGTAGGGATCTTTGCAATCACTTTCTTCCTATTAAAACTTTATAAATCAAAACTCGGTTTTGGTTTATTCGTAAAAAAAAAAGAGTGATAATCTCACTCTTTTATCGGCATATTTGTAACATTCATTTAACTGCTTACACTATGACTTTCTAACAGCTTACACAATTACTTTGATATATTCAAGGTTTTCATCTTCCAAATCTGTCAGCAGCGTATTTTGCTCTTTCAAAAATTCGATGTAGGAAACCATATCTTCTGTAATCAGTTCACCAGGTGTGACGATTGGAATTCCAGGAGGATAAGCCATCATAGACTCTCCGCTGACTCTTCCGACAGCTTCTTTTAAAGATACGCTGACCTTGTCCTTATAGAATGCGTCTCTAGGCGACATGGCGATCGTAGGACAGTCCATAGGCACGTGTACATAAGTCAGCTTCTCTTGATGACCAAAACGCTTGCTGAGGTCTTTGAAGGCCTCTACGAGGGCATCAATATGTTCTTTGGTATCGCCTAAACTCATAATAGCTAAAACGTTGTTAGCGTCACCCAGTTCAAGCTGTATGTTGTATTCATCTCTCATCATGTCATAAACTTCAAAACCTGTAAGTCCAAGACCTGTCACATTGACTGTCAGCTTTGTCTCATCGAAAAGATGGACGCCGGGAGTGCCTTCAAGTTCACGGGCAAATGCGTAAAGTCCGTGGGTGTTGTTGATCACTTCTCTGGCGTATCTTGAAAGCTCAAGGACGTGGCTGAGAATCTTCTGACCGTTCAGTGCCAAATTCTTTCTGGCGATGTCCAGGCTGGTCATCAGCAAATAAGAAGCGCTGGTAGTCTGTGTCAGGTTGATGATGGTTCTCACATACTTTTTATTCACATAGCCTTTATTCATTAATAGGACGGAACTCTGCGTCAAGGATCCCCCCGTTTTATGAATGCTGGCTGCAACAAGGTCTGCTCCAAGAGATGAAGCTGATGGCGGCAGTTCATCGTGGAAGTGGAAGTGAGCGCCGTGGGCCTCATCTACCAATACGACCATGTTGTAAGAATGGGCTAAATCTATAATTGCCTTTAAATCTGATGTGGCACCGTAGTATGTTGGGTTGATCACAAAGACCGCTTTAGCATCTAAATTGGCTTCGATAGCGGCTTTTACAGCTTCTACCGTTACACCCATAGCAATGCCAAGCTTGTCATCGATTTCAGGTTGAACATAGACAGGAACCACGCCTGACAAAATCATGCCGTTTGTAGCAGATTTATGGGCATTTCTTGGAAGAATGATTTTATCTCCCGGTTGACAAACGCTCATAATCATCGCTTGAACACTAGAGCTTGTGCCGTTGACCATGAAGAATCCATAGTCCGCGCCGTAAGCATCTGCAAGAAGCTCTTCAGCCTCTTTGATCACCGATGTGGGATGGGACAAGTTATCTAAACATTTCATAGAATTGACGTCTAATTGCAGCATTTTTTCCCCAAAAAATGCGCTCATCTCCTTCAATCCTTCTCCGTGTTTATGACCTGGCACGTCAAAAGGTATAACGTCTCGGTTATGATAATCTATTAATGCATCGAATAATGGTGTGTAATTCTGATCCATCCTTGCCCCCCCTTTATATGATCCGTTTTTGAGTCTATATCAGTGCCATTGCTATTTACATAATAGAAGGGCGACTTCTCTAATGACTTTACATGCGACAGCAGTAGATACGCCGCTGTGGTCGTAGTGTGGTGACAGCTCAACTACATCTGCGCCGATCAAGTTAAGATCTTGCAGCTGAAGGAGTGCCTCCATAAATTCTCTAAAGCTGAGACCACCTGGTTCAGGTGTGCCTGTTCCTGCAAATACTGAAGGATCTAAAACATCTAAGTCTATGGTTAAGTAGACGGGCTTGCCTTTGATCTTTTCCAATACACTAGACAGGGTGTCTGCTTTAAATTTTTCAAGGTGTGTATGGGTTTTCGCCCATTCAAACTCTTGTCTCATGCCTGAACGAATGCCAAACTGATAAATTCGATCATCCCCGATAAGGTCCCAAATTCTTTTAATGACAGTGGCATGGCTCATTTTTTCACCCATATAGTCGTCTCTTAAATCTGTATGAGCGTCAAAATGGATGACTACCACCTCCGGGTGTTGTTCTACGATACTTTGGAAGACAGGGTATGTCACCAAATGTTCGCCACCAATCATCAATGGTTTCTTGCCGTGTTTGACGATATCTTGTGTAAACTCATAAATATCTTCAAGTACTCTGGTTGTATTGCCAAAAGGCAAATCCATATCCCCTAAATCACAAAGATTGTAATCTTCAAGGTCAAGGTCTTGGTATGGACTGTAAGTTTCTATGCCAAAGGATTCGTTTCTAGCCGCTTGAGGACCAAAACGGGTTCCTGGTCTAAAAGAGGTGGTTCCGTCGAAAGGAATTCCAAACAAAACCACTTCCGCCTCTTCAATAGGTTTATCAAAACCAATAAAATTACTCATTGCCTTCTACCAATTCTTTCACGTAGTTAGGAATAGCAAAAGCGCCTTTATGAAGGTCTGTATTGTAGTATCTTGTCTTCATGCCAAGACCGTTCCACCAGTCTGCTTGTTGGTCTTTCACAGGGTCAAGACCTTTTGAAGCAAAACCGAAGAACCAAAGACCTGATGGATAAATGCCCATGTGGAACATGTAGACTTTTGAAAGTGGGAAGACTTCTTTGTTTTTCCCAACGGCTCTGAGCATGCCTTTTCTTTGTGTTTCATAGAAAGGACTCTCATTTTGGTTGACCAAAATGCCCTTTTCAGTAAGCGCGTCATAGCAGTCTGTATAGAAGGCTTTTGTGAAGAGACCTTCACCAGGTCCAATCGGATCTGTTGAATCTACTAAAATTAAGTCATAGTAATTTTTTCTTTGCTTAACGAACTCAATGCCGTCTTCATAGAAAAGCGTCACTCTTGGATCGTCAAGGGCACAAGCCATAGTCGGTTGGTATTCTCTCGAAACGTCTACGACCATTTTATCGATTTCAACCATGTGAATTTCTTCTACATGAGCGTATCTTGCAATTTCTCTGACCGTACCGCCGTCGCCACCGCCAATGACCAAAACTTTCTTGATTTCAGGGTTGACTGACATTGGAACGTGAGCAATCATTTCGTGATAAGCGTGCTCTTCTTTTTCGCTGCACATGACGAGGCCGTCTAAAAGAAGCATTTTGCCAAACTCATAAGTATCGATCACATCTACTTTTTGGAAGTCGCTTTGACCTGAGAAGAGATGCTCTTTAACTTTTAAACCAAATCGAACATTGTCTGTATGTTCTTCCGTGTACCATAATTCCATTGATCTGCCCTCCAATTTCCATTACTGCTTCACTATTTTTATGAGATTGTTTCGATTAGACTGCTTTGAAAGCTTTAACTTCAATTTTGTCTGGGCTGAAACGCTCAATTTTATCCACTAAGCCTCTAGCAACTTCACTAGTTTCGCTTTTATCTGATTTAAGTGCTTTTTCAAGGTATTCGAAAGCGTCCCATGGATTGACTTCATCACCGCAAGTGAAAAGGTCTACCGCCGCATAGCCGTATTCAGGCCATGTGTGAATGGTAAGATGTGATTCAGAAATGACGACTGCACCGCTTACACCCCAAGGGTTAAACAAGTGGAACACGCTTTGGACGACTGTTGCTTTTGCTTCTACTGCTGCTTGTACCATTGATTCTTCAATAAATTTGTGGTCATTTAATAACGCTTTGTCACAGTTATAATACTCCACCAAAATGTGTCTACCCAATTGTTCTAATTTCATAAGAACGCCTCCTTTATAAACCGATTGTTTTTGATTTCCACATAAAAATAAGCTTTTTGAATTCGTTTCGGCTTTAGCCTCCACTACAGAAAGCTCATTTTTATTGATTTTTTGATTATTTTGTTTAGTGTCATTAAACTTTAAGTTACCGCTAACCGTCTTTTAATTAAGAAACAGTTTTATTAACTAATAAGTTTACCAATACTAAATATACTCTTTTTATTTTTGATGTCAATATCTTTTTCTTAACATTTTTTACCCGTCAAAGTCCTTGCGACTCTTAGGAAAGGTCGCAATCGGCTTTTTTCAACCGCTCCTAGTTTTAAGAGAACAAAAATAAAGTGATAAAAAAAATAAAAAACTTGTTTTCAACGTTTTATAAGACAGTTTTCTCAGCTCATTTTTACTTTATTCAATAAAAAGGCGCTTTCTATACCTTAATATTAAGGCTAAAAGTTCATATTACTAAACTTGTACCGCACTACTCTTGTGTTTTTTCAAGCCCTATAGGATTTTGCCCTAAAAAAAAACTGCAAATTCCGAAGTGTGTTTTATCACATTCCAACTTTGCAGTCCATAATGAATTATTTCGTTGTATCGTTCTCTTTTAAATACTTGTATGCAGATTCCATATCTTTTGCAGTGAGCTTCCCAGGAACGTAACCTATGACCTTACCTGCTTTGTCTATGAGGAAGGTGGTCGGAAAAGCACTGACTTGATACAGTTCAGAAACGGTTCCATCTTCGTCCATTAACACTTTAAGATCTAATTTATTCTCATCTATATACTTTTGTACCACATCACTTTTTTCTTTTACGTTAATAGCAAGTACAGTCATTTCTTCTTTGTGTGCCTTTTGAAACGCCATAAGATCTGGCATTTCTTCGTCGCAATACTGACACCAAGTTGCCCAGAAGTTCACAAATACATATTGACCTTTAAAATCTTCAAGGGTGACTGTATCGCCTTCAAGGGTTTTAAGTTCAAAACTAGGTGCCAACTCTGGTTCATGGGTGATTTCTCCCGACTCTTCAGAAGTTTCTCCTGTGGAACTTGTTTCACTGGCAATTTCTTCACTTTGATTGATATCTTTCGCTTCCGTTTCACTTTGCTTACTGCACCCTGCAAGGCCAGACAGACAGATTAAGAGCACTAGCCCTATTGCAGGTAATTTCCTAAATCTTTTCACTTGAGTCCTCCTTTTAAGAACACCAATCTCATTTAAAACAAATAATTCAATTGTGTTAACCAGTCCATCGCCATTAATACTCCAAATAAGATCAGGAAAATCCCTGCAATTCGCTCAACCCATTTCGCTATTTTTTCCCACTTTACAAGGAGAGGGGAAATTTCGTTGATAAAAACAGCAGTCAATAAAAATGGAATGCCTAGTCCGAGGGCATAAGTCATCAAAAGCAAAGTCCCTTCAACGATGGATTCACTATTGGAGGCCATTACAATAATAGCGGCCAAAACAGGTCCAAAACAAGGTGTCCAACCTGTTCCAAATGCCAGCCCCATCAACAGGGCACCCCATAAACTGTTTTCTTTAAAAGGTAGTTTCATCCCTTTTATAGACTTTGAAAGGAAATTATTTTTAAAGACCCCTAAAAACTGCAGTCCTAACAAAATAATAACGATACCGCCAATCCTTTGAAACAACCACTTATGAGAAACAAAGAATCGACCCGCTGTACTTGCCGATAAGCCTAAAAGCATAAAAATCAACGTAAAACCTGCAATAAAAGCTAAAGTCCTGATGAACGCCTTCTTCTGAAATAACCGCTTTTGCTGCAAATTCATTTCTTCTTCTAATGAACTGCCTGCCATGAACAAGATATAGGCTGGAATCATGGGCAAGAGGCAAGGCGACATAAAGGAAGCGAATCCACTGGCAAAAGCAATGGCAAAGGTCACTTTAACACCCAAGTCCAACATTATTTTTTCGCCCTTTCATAGGGTTTCGGCCAAGGGACTTCTTCGCCCAAAATACGGGCAGCTTCAAGGGCCCAATATGGATTTCTCAGTAATTCTCTCCCTAAAAAGATCAGATCTGCAGACTGATTTGCCAAAATTTCATTGGCTTGCTCTGCTTCTGTAATCAAGCCCCCAGCCACAGTCAAAATGTTGGCTTCTCTGCCTATATGCGCCGCATAACCTACTTGATAGCCTGGGTAAGCCTTCACGGGAACATCGACTACACCCCCAGAACTGACATCTACAACGTTCACACCCAAGGGTTTTATAATATTACAAACTGCTGCTATATCTTGAGCTGTATTGCCGCCTTCTTCATATTCCTCTGCAGAAAATCTGACCATTAAAGGCATTTCTTTTGGACACACAGACCTAACTGCTTGAATGACTTCTATAAGAAAACGACTTCTATTTTCAAGGCTGCCACCATAGCCGTCAGTTCTTTTATTGGTCAAAGGTGATAGAAATTGATTGATCAGATAGCCATGAGCACCATGAATTTCTATAAGATCGTAGCCTGCCTCTATAGCTCTCTCAGCCGCATTTTTAAATTGAGCTACCGTCTGCTCGATTTCTCCCTGAGTCATGGCATCTGGGGTCTTGTAGGCATCACTAAAAGGAATCTCTGAAGGAGCCCATATTCTGCCAAAGCCCACCTGAGCTTTTCTTCCAGCATGACCGAGTTGAATACCTGCCTTGGCTCCGTATCGGTGTAGATGATCAACTAGAATCCGTTGGCCCTCGATTTGATTCTCTTCCCAAAGACCTAAATCTTCTTTAGAAATCCTACCAATAGGGTCAACTGCAGTGGCTTCTACCATAATCAGTCCCACGCCCCCTATTGCTCTAGATGAATAATGAATCAGATGCCATTCATTCACCATACCTTCTACAGCTTGATACATGCACATGGGTGCCATTACGATTCGATTTTTTAACGTCATATTACCTATAGTCATTGGTTGAAATAAAAAACTCATTGTATTCATCCCTTCTCGTTGCTGATGTATTTGCCATGAGCATAGCATAAATTAGGTGCCTTTGGCAAAACCAAAACTCGGTTGACCCTCGGTCAACCTTGTCGCTGATGCGACATTGCAAAGAATTGGTTTTCACGAAAAAAGGCTATCCCGAAGGACAGCCTTAAATGTTTATTATTTAACTACTTCTTTGACATTGTAGCCTTTTTCTTTAAGATTTTCGACCAGTTTGTCTAAATCGTCACATTCTACTCGAACTGAAACCTCTTGAAGATTCATAACCCCTGTGTCAATGTGGGCAATGTTCACAATATTAGCGCCGTTTTTAGAAATAATATCTGCAAGTTTTGCAAGCATACCCTTAAAATCATCCATTAAGATTACAATCTTAGGATCATGCAGTCCATAAATTTTAGTGATGATTTTGAAAAGGGATTTTTGAGTGACAATCCCTACAAAATTATTGTAGCTGTCTGCTACTGGAATAAATCGAATTTGGTTATGAGCAAAGAGATCTGCCGCTTCTTCAATGGCAAGATCTTCACTAACTGTATCAATTCTCTCGCTAATAAATTGGCTGACTGGTTTTTGTAAAAAAGCATCTAAGTTCGCTTCTTTAGATTCAAAGAACTTATCATAAATGTATTGTTTTGATAAAAAGCCTACAAATTTTTTATCATCAACAACTGGGATGGATAGAAATCCTTTATCTACAATTAAATCAAAAGCTTTTTTAACCATGTCTTGAGAAGAAACTGTCATTAAATCACTTGCTGGTGTTACAATCGATCTTATTAGCATTATTATCATCCTTCCTGCTTGTCATGGCTAGAATGAGATCATCTGTCGAGATCCGCTATCTGCATTTTAATTATATCCAATTATCAGCAATTATAACAGAAACAATCTGGTTAAAAATATCCCTTAGAATAATTTCTTTTTAAAGAGTACAACCGCTGAGGCGATTGACAAGAGAATGGATATTAAAATGACTACCGGAAACGCATAAGGGACGTTTGCCAGCGGTACCTGCACATTCATACCAAAGAAACTGGCAACCATTGTAGGCACTGCCATTACGATGGTAATAGATGTTAAGAACTTCATGACCATATTCAAATTATTGGAAATAATAGAAGCAAAGGCGTCCATTGTTCCACTTAAAATATTGCTGTAAATATTAGCCATTTCTATTGCCTGCTTATTTTCAATGATGACATCTTCCAAAAGTTCTTCATCTTCAGGATACTTTTTAATACTGTCTAGACGCATCATTCTTTCAAGAACGATCTCATTTGCTTTCAGAGAAGTGGAGAAGAACACAAGGCTCTTTTCAAGTTCCAGCAGCTGGATCAGCTCTTTATTTTTCATAGACTTATGAAGCTCTCTTTCAATATGATTGCTTCTGCGATCAATTTGCTTTAGGTATTGCAAGAAATAAGTCGCATTTCTATACAAAAGTTGCAAAATGAATCGGGTCTTTTTAAAAGTATAGAAACTCTTCACTCGACCTCTGACAAAGTCTTCAATAATAGGAACTTCTTTTGTACACACTGTGATGATGGTGTCATTCACCAAAATAATACCCAGTGGAATGGTTGAATAGTAGGCATTGTTGTTTACCGGTTCTACAACTGGAACGTCTACTAAAATCAATATGGTTCCATTGTCAATTTCGATACGGGCACGTTCTTCTTCATCCAGTGCCGCTTTCAAGTTAATGGGATCAATATCTGGAAAATTTAAAATAATACTCTCCAGTTCATCCTCCGTGGGTTTTACTAGATTGATCCAAGCGCCGTTTTCAATCTCTTCGCAGGCAACTAAGCCCGTTTCGACTGTTTTAAATACTTGTAGCATCAGCTCACGTCCTTTCCGCGACAAAACTGAGACTCCAAGCTAAACGGTTATCCTTTCAGGGATACGTTATTCACTGAGGCACTGCAACTTTGCCGCTTGATTAAATTGTCTTCAAACTGCCAACTCGGTCCGCAGTCCATAAAATCACCTCGTAGTGAATTCGTATTTGGGTTTAAACACCCTCTAATATCATAACCACCTTCAAAGAATAAGTCAATTTTGAACTTCCACAATGCTACAAAAAAAGTTAAAGCACCGAGTGGACTGATAAATCAGCCTCCCAGTGCTTTTTAAAAATAAGTTGGTTTTCAGGAAAAAGGCGCTCCAGGCATCTAGCCTGTCGCTTTTGTTGTTTAGTGAGAAGGTTCATATACCTTTTCGTTGATTAAAAGGTTCAGCCTCTGTTCCACAACATCAATAATGAGTGGCAACTTACTGCCCTTTTCTCCATCAATATCACAGACCAATTTCTTATCACTGGTCACTTCAAAATGTTTAATGTAGTGGTAATGGATTTGATCCCCTTTGAACTCCCTAGTCGCCAAATAATTGGCCACAATGGCAACTGCATCAAAGAAGCCTACTTTGCTCATATACATGAGGTACAAGTAGCCATCGTCTACGCCTGTGGCATTGGCATAATTTCTAAAGCCACCAATGCTGTTAGAATTAGACACTGTGAACAGGGTGATTTTTTTTTCTATGACTTCATCGTTGATAACCATTTTTACTTTGTAAGACTCATTTAAATGCTTGATGCAGTCCTTGATGCCGTAAAGATAGTAGGCAAACCTGCCCAAAACACGCTTTAACGGTCTTGGAACGTTATACCCGATATCAGTGAACGCCCCTGCAGCCACCACGTTTATAAAATAAGTGTCATTGCATTTGCCAACGTCTGTGAGTCTAAAAGTATCTTCTTTCAGAATTTCCATAAAGTTGTCAATATTGTCGGTCATGCCAATAACACTGGCAAAATCATTAACAGTTCCAAAGGGCAATATAGCCATTTTGGCCGTATTTCCACTTTTCATAATGCCGTTGAGAACGCGGTGAGCCGTTCCATCTCCACCACAGCCGATGACTAAATCTGCACCGGCTTTACAAGTTTCAATAACAGCTACTTCTAAATTGTCTTGTGTCGCAATATCGATCAGTATCACTTCATATCCCAGTTCTGATTTTAGACGCTCAACTAATGTTTCCACTTTCCATTGAGGCTTAAGCATTCCAGAATATGAATTGTATATCACTGATGCTTTCTGATTCATATGATCATCCCCTAATTGGCTGATAGGGCTTGCAGTTTCTGTTTGGTCTATATATACCGTAAGTCCGTCTCAATAAACTTATGCTTGATACATCTCTTCAATTTTCTTTTGGACTTCATCATCTTCTAAGAAGACATCGAACTCGATTTCTTTGTCAAAGAGTCCATTTGGTGTAATTTCGATTACTCTGTTTGCTATTGTTTCAACAAACTGATGGTCATGAGAAGAGAAGAGCATTGTCCCTTTGAACGCCGCTAAACCATTATTGACCGATTGAATTGACTCAAGGTCTAAATGATTTGTCGGGTCGTCTAATAACAAGACATTCGCCCCTGAAAGCATTAATTTTGAGAACATACAACGTACTTTTTCGCCACCTGAGAGTACGGCTGCATTTTTAAGGGCCTCTTCGCCTGAGAAGAGCATTTTGCCAAGGAAACCACGTATAAAGGTTTCATCCTTTTCAGTAGAATACTGTCTGAGCCAGTCTACCAAGCTGAAATCAGCATCGTCAAAGTACTCGTTATTATCTCTTGGAAGCAAGGCTTGAGTTGTGGTTACGCCCCATTTGAATGAACCTGAGTCTGGTTCCATTTCGCCCATAAGAATTTTAAAGAGCGTTGTGATCGCAATCCCATTTCTACAAAGGAATACAATTTTATCCCCTTTATTGACTGTAAAAGTAAGATTGTCTAAAATTTTAACCCCATCTATTTCCTTTGTAAGTCCTTCAACAAATAAAATGTCTTTTCCCGCTTCACGATCAGGAGAGAACCCAACAAATGGATATCTTCTTGAAGAAGGTTCAATATCGTCAATAGAAATTTTATCTAACAATTTTTTTCTAGAAGTCGCTTGTTTAGATTTAGAAGCATTGGCGGAGAACCTTGCAATAAAGCTTTGAAGTTCAGCCACTTTCTCTTCTTTTTTCTTATTTTGATCTTTCATAAGTCTCAACATGAGCTGACTTGATTCATACCAGAAGTCGTAGTTGCCCACGAACATTTTAGCTTTGCCAAAGTCGATGTCAACCATGTGGGTACAAACCGTGTTTAAGAAGTGACGGTCATGGGATACGACGATAACTGTATTTTCGTAGTTGATCAAGAACTCTTCCAACCAGCTGATTGCTCTAAAG
This sequence comes from uncultured Peptostreptococcaceae bacterium, assembly GCA_964404895.1. Taxonomy (GTDB): domain Bacteria; phylum Bacillota; class Clostridia; order Peptostreptococcales; family Acidaminobacteraceae; genus JBGSUZ01. The sequence continues at coordinate 344,905 of CAYOLV010000004.1, forward strand.
TCTAAGTGGTTCGTAGGCTCATCCAGCAACAGTACATGAGGATTGCCAAAGAGAGCTTGAGCTAAAAGCACTTTTACTTTTTCCCCAGGTTGAAGGTCTTTCATGTATTTTTTGTGAAGGTCTTTCGTAATGCCAAGACCCATCAACAATTTTTCTGCATTTGTTTCTGCGTCCCAACCGTCTAATTCAGCAAATTCGCCTTCGAGTTCGGCTGCTTTGATACCGTCTTCTTCATTAAAATCTTCTTTTGCGTAAAGTTCATCTTTTTCCTTCATGATTTCAAAAAGTCTGCTGTGACCCATAATAACTGTGTCCAGCGCAAGAATTTCATCGAATTCAAAGTGGTTCTGCTTGAGTACTGCCAAGCGTTGTCCCGGTGTGATAAAAACATCTCCAGAATTTGCTTCCATATCACCAGACAAAATCTTAAGGAATGTAGATTTACCAGCACCATTAGCACCAATAACACCGTAACAGTTTCCTTCTGTAAACTTCATATTAACGTCTTCAAATAATTTTTTTTCACCAAATCTTAAACTAATTCCCGTTACTTGGATCATTCGTTTTTTGCTGTCTTCTAACCACTAAGACAGCTTCCTCCCTTCGTTTATCAACAACTACTCTATTTTAATCTGTCATTTCAAGTTCATGCAGTGATGTGCCTGCAAATCAATGGCAGTACGTCCTTTTGCTGAATTTTCAACCCGACTCAATCTGAATGTTTTGGGTTATTACGAAAAAAATGCACATATATATGTGCACGCAACCAAAAATATTATACATGGTTTCAAAACAATTTAAAACATTATTTTTGTTTTGGAGCCGTTAATTCCTCTAGATTTTTTAAATAATGCAAAGCTTCTTCCGAATTCTTGCCACACATTTCAAGCGCCGCTGGTAAATCGCCACAAACTTTAGGTCTTAGAGGCGAACCGAATAGCTTGCACATGCCCATTTCATTTAATTGCACACAAGGAACTCCGGCAGGTTTTCCCTCTGGCATTCCTGGAATAGGGGTGCTGATGGACGGTGCAATACAGCAGGCCGCGCAGCCTTCACGACAAATCATATTTTAAAAACGCTATAATTTCTATAAGAATCTGTTGTTCCCGAGAAACCCAGCTCTCCTTTATCAATCATTTTTTTCAATCTCAAACTTAAAAAACTTTCCCCAGTTTCACATTGAGGGTCTTTAAGCACATTTTCAATCAAAGAACTGGCACATATAGGCGCTGTCTCGCATGCCTTTAATATTTCTTCGTCAAAGTAGTCCGACTTCACAGGCTGTACGCCACCGGAAGACCAAATTCTCAAGTTGCCTTTTTCGCAAACTAAGTCCTGCCATTCCTTTTCCCAAAAAGCCCGCTTCAAAGGACTCACCGGCGCAATATGGTCAAATAATTTAGACAAATCTTCAAAGCTGCATGCTCCGATTTGTTCAGGTTCAGTATTTTCAAAGAGCTGATATTTCAACTCATGGAGATCGACTTCATAAAGTTGACAATCTGGCAGTAAACTAGACACCATACAGGCGCCAATATGCTCTATGACATTGTGACCATGCCAAACGACTACTTCTTGACCTTCTTCAATCCAAGAAAGCTTTTTATAAAAATCAGAAATGCGCTCTAAACAGGCATCTACATCGTCATAGGACATGCCTGGTTCTAGCGCTTCATCTAAAAATTCACCAATCCAATTAATGCGATCAAAAAATCCCGAAGGAATATCCATTTCAAAAACCGGTCCAATGGCAAAAGGATCAATGCAGTTGAGTAACGTCGCATTGGACAAAAAGGCTTGAACATTGGCTTCGGCAGTATTAGTTTGCGCCGTATATATATTAAAAGCCGCCTTAAAATTTCTAGCGGCGGAATCTCCAAACAAAATGTGAATTGCCGCCATCGCTTAACCTCTCTATATCTTTTTTTCTATTATATCACAGCTAGGGGGTGGAAAAACGGAATTATGCAATTTTGTGTAGGTTTGTGCTATAATGACCTTATATGTACGAATAATTTGTCAGGAGTGTGATGTTCTGTGGAACCAGAGGGTATATGGCAGATTGCTTTACTCTTCCTCTTAGTTTTTTTATCTGCCCTTTTTTCAGCAGTGGAAGCTGCATTTAGATCCGTAAGCCCGTTAAAGCTAAACCAAGCTTTAGACGAAGGTGATTTGAAACTTGCCGTCGGCGTTAAGTTAATGAAATCTCCAGAGAAACTGAGAGGTGTTCTCTTAGTCGGTGACAACATTTTCAATATTTGCGCTGTGGCCTTGGCAACAATCTATATGATGGAAGGTCATTTAAAAGCATATCCTATTCTAATTTTGGGCATACTCGGATTGGTCTTAATTGTCTTCGGTGAAATTATCCCAAAATCTTTAGGATCTTTATATCCTATAATGATGATTCAAAAACTGAGTCCTATTATTGCCTTGCTCAGTGTAGTCTTTTCTCCAATTATTGTATTGCTGTTATGGATTAATCGATTTTTCATCCTTTTAGTTGGGGGAAATCCTGACAACAGCAAGCCTTTCATTACAGAAGAAGAACTGATGAGTTATGTCAATGCCAGTCATGAAGACGGGGTTCTTGAGGTTGAAGAAAAGAAAATGATCTATAACGTGGTTGAATTCGGAGATATAGAAGTCTCCCAAATCATGACCCCTCGAACGGATATCGTATCAGCTCCACTGGACGCTGACTATGAAACTTTATATGAAATGTTCAAAAATGAGCAATTTAGCCGCATTCCAATTTTTGAAGAAAACAAAGATCAGATTGTAGGCATTCTGAATATTAAAAAATGGATGTTCTATGAAGGTGACAATCAGAACTTCCAAGTTAAAGATTATATGCGGCAGCCTTTCTTTACATATGAATCTAAAAAGACGGCTGACTTATTCAACGAAATGAGACAAAGCAAACATCAAATGGCCATTGTTTTAGATGAATACGGCGGTACAGCTGGCATTGTTACTTTGGAAGATTTGATTGAAGAAATCGTTGGCGATATTGATGATGAGTTTGACGATGAAGTGTCTGAAATTTCAACTATAGAGCCTGACACCTATTTAATTCAAGGTTCTACCCATATAAACGATGTCAATGACCAGTTGGGTCTCAATTTGACCTCAGAAGATTTTGACTCCATTGGCGGTTTTATCATTGGTATCTTAGGGCGATTACCAGAGTCCGGCGAAGAAGTGACCTATGAGCATTTGCATATCCAAGTTTTAGATGTTGAGAAAAACCGCATTGGCCAAATTAAAATAGTTGTCACACAGTCAGAACAAGATCACGAAACGCCTGAACCTATTGAATAGGTCAGGCGTTTTTTTTTACTTATTTGATTCATTTCTTCTCCGCTTAACAGATTAACTGCGTAGCTGCTTAACTGTTAATTTTGAAAACAACTTTAAGTGACAATTTGGACGAAGGTTCCGTCTGAGGCAGCCACTTCCACGAGGACAATGCCACTTTTCATACTTAAGTCATGCAGTGCGCCTCTTAACTCTCCAAAATCAAGCGCGTCTACAAAGGCCATCATTTTTTCGTTGTTTATAAAGGTGTCATTTTTTTGTGTATCGTTTCCACTTGTGTTGTTTCCCCTTATGTCGTTTTCACTCGCGCCCTTTCCACTTCTAGGGCTTTTCCTATGCTTCAACCCCATTTTAACCCAGGACTTCCTAACGCAAAGGTTGACCATCATGTGATAAGGCAGAATCAATCGAAATCCTTTTTTGGAATCTGGCTCTTTTATGATAATTCTCATATGGCCTCCTATGCGATCTCTACAATGACAAGATCTCCATCTGCTGTCTCAACATCGATTAAACGACCCGAAAGATCATTTTCTATTGCAGCTGTAATCACTTCCATCATCTCTGCTACGTCAACTCCTTGAAGCTGATCTGCCTGAATCATTGGCAATTTTCCAGTGACTTTTAAGATTCCTTTTACAAAGTTAATAGGCAGGTTAATTTTAACACGGTCTCCGTCGCCACTTAATACTCTGATTTGAAGGAACTTTTCTCCTTCTGCAGCTTTAAAGTCATTTTTCATAAATGCCTCTTTATCAAAGGCAGGTGTGGTCTCTATATTTTGCTCTTCATAAAATGTCTCAGCATTGTCATTGTTTTTAAGGGCTTCAATGAGCAACGATGCCTGCTCTGAATTTATTTTTCCCTCTTCTACCATTTTAATAATTCTACCGATTTCTTCTTTCATTGTTGTAGCCTCCCTTACTTATTCTTAAGTTTTTCAACGGCTTCTTCCGGAGTCAATTCTCCGTTTTCCAATTGATCCAATACCAATTGTCTGTAGCGCATGTCTTCTTCTGTAGATTTTGCTTCTGCTTTCTCAGTTACAGTTTTCTTTTTGCGTTCCATTGAACTTTGGGTGTCTTTTGCGTCGCTTAACATTTCAATCACTTGATCCAATTTTGCGCGCACTGTTGGATAAGAGATATTCATTTCCTTTTCAACATCTTTGATATTTCCTCTGCACAAGATGAACACTTCAACAAATTCAAGTTGCTCTCTGGTTAAATGCATGATCTTAGGAAAATCAAAAGTGTTCTCAATTTGTGTGCCACAGTGTTGACAGCTTAATTTCACAGCTTTCAGCTGATGGGCACAGACAGGACATTTTGTTAAAACATGAATCATGGGACACCTCCTTCTTACATCTTCAATATACTACCAGACGTTCATAATGTCAATTGTAAAATTCATTAAATTAATATTAAGATTAATATTATTAATTTTGTAATTGATTTAATCAATATTATCAATTTTTACACGGTTATACTAAAAAAGACCGCCAAATTTCTTTAGCAGTCTTTCAACATTCATGATTCATCCCACTCTTGGGTCGTTTTACTGATGCTTTTTAAATGTGACATGACTCTTCGAATCACGTCAGCAGAGAAGCCTTTTCTGGCAATGAAGCCATATATTTTGGCATAGCCTTTTTGATCTAAAACACCGCCTACACTTTCAAATTTTCTGGTAGCAAATTTGAGGGCTTCCTCGTACTCTTGATCTGCATCTGCCAGTTCTGCAGTGGTGCTTCGAATCAAGTCACTGGAAATACCGTGGCGCTTTAATTCTTGTTGAATTCGATATCTGCCATATTGGTTTTGCTTCATTTCATAAAAATTTTGAGCAAACCGACCATCATCTAGAAATTGATTTTCTAACAGTTTATCGATGGCTAAGTCTATGGAACGTGGAGAAAACTCATAGGTCTTCAGCTTTTTTCTGCAATCATAAACACTGACCGACCGCATTAGAGCTATTCTTAACCCATAGGAATAGGCCATTTTTTCATCATCGGCTTCCAAAAGATTTTTGGTGTCTGCTGCTGTCAAGACTTTCCCTTTATCCAGCCTAAACTCGAACACCAAATCCACGTGGCAACTGAAGGCATAGACCAGATCTAGATAGATATTAATCCGATCTTTGCGTTTCTTTTGAATTTCCATCTTTGTGATTTCGCCACTGAAAACTTCCACCGACTGATTGAATTTACTCATATTACCCCTTTACGACCAATACGGTCCTCAGTTCTTTGAGGATGCTGACTAAGTCCTGTTGTTGAGACATAACGAACGAAATATCTTTATAGGCAAACCTGGACTCGTCTGCAATTAATGTGTCTGGAGGAGTCCCAAGGCTCACTTCTAAAGCTTTTAAATCCTCAAGAACTTCCTCTTTGCTGTGTATTTTAATCGCTTGCTTTCTGCTAAAGTGTCTGCCTGCGCCGTGGGAACAGGACTGGAAAGACGCTGGTTCTCCCTTGCCTTCTACAATGTAAGATGCAGTTCCCATTGCTCCAGGAATGATGCCGAGAGCACCTTTTTCAGCTCTAATAGCGCCTTTTCGATGCACCCACACCCATTCTCCATAATGCATTTCAAGAGCGGCATAATTATGGTGTACATTCAATGCCTCTTGAAAAATCGCTTCTTCAAAATTCTCCGTAAAGACAGATTGAATTTGAGCCATCATGATTCTTCTATTTTCAGCTGCGAACTTCATCGCAAGTTCCATCCAAAGAAGGTACGCTTTTCCCGTTGGGTGTTCCACTGGCAAATAGGCTAATTTCATCCTTTGGCTTTTTTTATCTCCAATCTTTTTACAGTACTGGCTGGCTTTTTCGTCAAAGTGCTGAGCAACCTGATAGCCAAAATGTCTAGAACCCGAATGAACCATAATGCCAAGCAAACCTTTATCGTCCTTTTGGATTTCAATAAAATGGTTGCCGCTGCCTAGAGTTCCCAACTGATATTTTGCTTTTTCCATTTCTTCTATGAGCATTTTATAGGGCGAAAGCTGCTCTCTGTGCGTTTCTAAAAATGATTCTATTTCAGGATTCTCCATAGGATTCTCATGCTTAGAAAATCCTAAAGGAATACGTGCCATGATCTCTCTAATTATTTTCTGACGTGTTTTTTCATCTAATCGATCCACAGAAATATTGCTTTGACAGTAGGCAATGCCACAGCCAATGTCTACCCCTACTGCATTGGGTATGACATGATCTTTTAAAGCAATAACACCTCCAATAGGCATTCCAAACCCTTGGTGTGTGTCTGGCATTAAAGCTACCCACTGATGAAGAAAGGGCAAATTAGACAAATTAATGCTCTGCTGATAACAGACTTCATCGATTTGTTCTTTGTTTTCTAACCACACTTTTATGGGATATTTCTGATGATTGGCGTCATAGATTTCAAACATGATTGCCACCCCGCTATTTTGGCTGAGTTACTTTTATTTCAATCCAATCGATTTTCATTTCATGCCCTGTATAAAAACCGTAAGGATGCATAAAAATCCTGAAAAGGGAATCGCTTGGTCTATAACCTTTTAGAACCATGAGCTTTCCGCCATTGGTATAAGTGATACGGCCTGTATTGCAATCGAAAGTAAACGTCTCTTCAAACCACTCGTCAAATATAGGATCGCTTAAGGCGTAGTTGTCCGTGGTTTCCCAGTCTGGAACTAAAAGTCTGAAATTGTGATTGCCGGGTCTTTTAGAATTTTTGTCTGCTGAATGGACGTATTCCATCAGCATTAAACTGTCTCCAAAGTTTTTGTACCATGTTTTGTCTAACATTTGAGGTTTCACAGTTCTTTGATCCGTCTGTATTAGGCTGAAACCCCCAGTAAATTGATTGTTTCCATAGTGCATTTTTACACGTCGCTTAATGGTAATCAGCGAATTCGTTTTTAATTCAATCGGCTTAGAAAGTAAAAAAGGTCCTCTGTCCGTTTCTGTAACAGTGGCTGTCAAAATCCCGTTTTTTACAGAAATGCCTTTGTCATTGGGGAAACCCGTACCCCATTCCCCTGTGTACCACATTTCTTCATCAAGACTGTTAAAATCTTCCATTAAATAAAAATCTGTCTTATCGGTGCTGCCCATTTGTTTAAAAAATATAAATGCGCCTGCAATAGCTACTATGCCTACAATTAATCCGATTTTTTTAACAGCCATTTTTCAAGCCTCCTAATTGATTAACGCAGTACCAATAAATGCAGTAACCGTTGATAATACCATAATGACTATAATTGCTAGTGCAATAAATTTTCTAGTTTTTTGACTCACGCTTCCAACCTCCCTACTTCATAAATTTAATTTATTGATCTATTGTGCCAACTGTTCTGGGCTCAAAATACTCAGTCCCAGACCTGTCCGATCGATGTTTTCAGATAACTCTTCAAAGATTTGACCCTGACTGTATTTTTGTATGGCGTGATCGATCAAATCGACTTGAGCCCTGATGGTTCTCTCGTTGGCCTTTCTGCCATCTGACAAGCCTTTCAAAGTAAACAAATTGCTGACGAGACCTAAGTCTGTCATGTCCATGTCCTTTCCGCTTGTTCTTGCAAATAAAAGACCTTCACGGCTTGCCTGAATATACCTTGCCAAATACAGTGCATTATTAGATTCCTTGTAGTCTTCCGTCACAAGAGCAAGTACTGCTTTAGAGCTCCCTGATAGTATATACTTCTTTGGAACTTGTTCCAATACTGGATTAAGCAAAATTCCTGTTCGAGCATAACTTTGTTCTTCTAAGGCCATTAACACTGCCCCACCGCCAATCTGATGCCCTACCAAGGTCAAGTCATTTAAGTCTAGCTTATCTTTGAAGCCTTCGTCAATCAGGCCTTTATTTAGTCTTTCCAAAGCTTTAAAGGTTTCTTCCAAATCCCCTTTTTGAATGAGGGTCATTTTTCTTTCCAATTCTATTTTTTCATCTGTCATATCAATTTGAGCTAAGGAGGATCTTGCCCCCAAAATATATTCTTTCTTGTTGTATACTGTGGCGTAAGCACTATAGGGGTGATTAATCACCGCTACAAAATAACCTTTTGCGGCTAAAGTTTCTGCTAGCCGAGAGTATTGGTCACTGCTGCTCTTAAATCCATGGCTAATAATGGCGACTTGATACTCAAGATCTGACCCTTTAATTTTACGGGTCAAATATGCACTGGTGTTCACAGATTTTAAGTGTCTGATCATGATTTCAGGCATACCATAACTCAGCGCTAAGCCCTCAATTGAAGCATTTCCACCTTCAATCCACTTTTTACGTTCTCCCGCTCTGGATTGAACAGGGTAGTACATTTGAACAGTAAATCTTCGCTTGCCGCTAGAGTCTCTAGATAAGGTTTCAAGGCGATCGGTACTTTCAACGGTCATCTTCCATGTCCCTATCTTTTGACTCTGGTCAAAGGCGCTAACCGTTTTAATAATTGGAAAAATTGCCAAACTGCAAATGGAAATATAGGCGCAGATTAAATAAAGTTTTTTGTTGAACTTCATGGTCACCTGCATTTTTTTCTTACCTGCTAAAATCAGTGCCATATATTCAACAATGACTACGGCCATCACAAAGTAAATTGGCCAAAGTTGCCATGCCCCTCGCCATACTTTGATCATCCCAATGTTCACTATCAAAAATAAAATAGCCCCTGCTGTCGGAATCTTTCTGAGGTGGTTGTGGAGCGGCTTGTAGCCAATCAACACCCCCAGCATAACAATTGTCCCAATGACGAAGATTAGACTCACCTGACTCCCACACTTTCACGGATGATTTATGAATTCTTATTTCTTTATTTTACCACGAAAAAAATCTTAGCGCAGAGAAAATTAACTTAACCTTCTCCGTTCGCTAAGATTTTATGCACAGGGTTTATATTTAGAGATCAATACTCATTTGGATCCATTCTTCATCTTCTTCAATCACTTGAAAACCTACGCGTTCAAATACCTTGACCCCCCGACGATCTTCGGGTTTTAACAGTGCATAAATATTAGGTTTGTCGTAGTCATACTGGTCAATGAGATAGTCTACACACTGAGTAATAAAGTCATAGCCCATGCCCTCACCCACAAAATCTGGCAACAAAGCACCACTCATTTCCATAATGCCATCTTCATCAAAGGTTACTTCTGTAAATCCGATGATTTCTTCATCTTCATTGACGGCGACATAAAGATCCACATCGTTGGAAGCCAACAGAGTGTCTATATCTGAAGCATGCTTTTCAGAATCAAAGCATTTGTAGTCATTCCCATGTTTGTAACTGATAATCACATTTGCATCTTCTTCATTGATCGGTCTAAATAGGAATTCCATAGGCCCACCTCCCATTTGATTTACATATACCCCGACTTTTTCCCTTTAATCGAAAGGAATGTGATGAAAAAGCCCACAGCTTGGACACCTTTCATCTTGAAAATACACATTCACATTTCCATCATACCGTTCCACCAATGTATAACCGCAAGATTTGCACTTGGTCTCATTTTTATGACCATGAACGTTGCCTATATAGACATCTTTTAAATACCGATGCGCCAATGTCTGAGCTCGAATCAGGTCTTCATAAGAGGTTTCGTGGCGACTCATTTTATAATTGGGGAAGTAACGGCTGATGTGAAGAGGAATATGCTCCGATAAAGTGCCAACTTTCTTAAACATAGCTTCCATAACGGCTGGATCGTCGTTTAGTCCTGGTATAAGCAAGAAAGTCAACTCTAAATGACTTCGGTCATAGAGGTATTCTATAGTCTCCAGCACAGGCTCCAGCGTTCCGCCACAAACATCTTTATAGAAACTTTGGGTATAACCCTTTAAGTCGATGTTAAAAGCATCTACCACTAAAGCTAACTCCGACAGAGGGCTGTTTTCCAAATAGCCATTGCTGATCATTACATTTTTACGATGATGTTTCCGATTCAATTCAAAAATATCCATCAAAAATTCAAACTGGATACCTGGTTCATTATAGGTCGCCGCAATACCAATGCTGTCTTCCACCTCTAATGATCTATAGACAAAGTCTTGAGCCGTGGTATGAATGCCTTCTCCTATTTGTTGAGAAATTTCATTGTTTTGACAAAACTGGCAACTAAAATTGCAGCCATAACTTCCAAAACTAACAATTTTTTTACCCGGATAAAAGTGATATAAAGGCTTTTTCTCTATTGGGTCTAGAGCGTAGGAAGAGATAACGCCATATGTATTGGCATGTAAAATACCATTGATGTTCTGACGCACGCCACATTTTCCAGTTGCACCTTCTATAAGAATGCAGCCATGCGGACATAAATTGCAACGTACTTTCTGATGTTCTAGCTTTTCATAATACTCTGCGATCTTCATAAAAAGACCCCCTCATTGAAGTAAGAAAACAGATTACTGTTCCTATACCTCATACTGAGGGGGTATAAACACCTTATTTATCTATTGCAAGACCCGAAAGAGTTTTTGATAAATCATCACTTGGAACAATCACTGACTTGCCATCTACTTTTTTCACATGAATGTCGATTGTATTTTCCACAAACACCACTTTGCTGTCATTGATTTTTTTGATTAAGTATTCAACCATCAAACCTGAAGCTTTTGTTTTAGCCGTGTCATCTCCACCTTGGAGCTTTTGAACTTCTTCTCCGATGTTCTCCATCATGTCATCATAAATCAGAGCTGTATTAGGTAATTTGATCAGAACGGTCACCACCGTCTCCTCTTCGCTTACCTTCCCGTCTTTGATTTCGTATACCATACGGCCAAAGAACTGCTTCATTACTTCATTGTCGCCAAAAGCAAGATTTTCTGGTACAGATTCCAATTGACCTTCTGCTTCTTTAAACTGACCGGCTTTCAAATTTTCTAAATAGGTGCTCACCACCTCCGTGCTTAGCTTTGTTGCCTCCTCGGAAGTTTCCTTTGGCGCTTGACATGCAACGAGCAACAAGCCCATCACGAATACCAATCCTAAACTGAATAACTTTTTCACAAAATGTCCTCCAATAATTTATGCTATTTTTTACCCATCAACTGTGTCGTCTTAAGGGTACAAGATGCCATGGCTCGCATTACTGCAGCTCTAAAACCGTTCTCTTCAAGGGTTTTTAAAGCTTCAATGGTAGTGCCTCCTGGAGAGGTCACTTGGTCTTTTAAAACCCCTGGGTGCAATCCTGTTTCTAAAACCATTTTCCCTGCACCCATCATAGCTTGCGCCGCCATACGATAGGCTTGATCTCTTTGGAAGCCTTGTCTGACGCCTTCGTCAGCCATGGCTTCAATCATTTGAAACATATAGGCCGGAGCAGAACCACTGATTGCAGGAACCGCGTCCATAAGTTTTTCTTCAATGATCTCTACTGCTCCAAAACTTTTAAGAAATCCCAGTACCCAGTCTCTTTCTTCTGGCTCAAACTTATCCGAGAAAGTGACTGCTGTCATAGCCGCCATCACTTGAGCAGGTGTATTGGGCATGGTTCTCGCCACCTTGACGTCATCCCCAAACCAATACCGAACATTTTCAATACTCAGCCCTGCGGCGATGGTAATGATTACATGTTCTGCAGTGATTTCTGGTTTGATTTTCTCAATGACTTCTTGATATTGATAAGGTTTGACGCCTAACAAGACATATTTAGCACCGGACAGAACTTCAATCTCTGACCCAAGGACTGTCATGCCTTTAAATTCAGTTGCAATTTTTTCTGCCTTTGTCGATGTTCTATTGAAAAGCACGACTTCTTCTGCAGGATATGCCCCTGTAGACATCATGCCCCGAATCATGGCGCTGGACATATTGCCCGTACCGATAAATCCGATTGTTTTCATAAGAAAACCTCCCTTTTTACAACATGTCCATCAATTTAAAGATGGCTTCAATGGCTAAGTCTACTTCTTCAAACGTATTGAAATATGAGAAACTAAACCTTACGGTTCCTTGTGGAAATGTGCCTAAATGCTTGTGTGCATGAGGGGCGCAGTGCATGCCAACCCGAGTGGAGATTCCATGATTTTTATCTAAGTAATAACTAATTTCAGCATTGTCCATTCCAACAAAATCTAAAGAGACCACAGCCGTTCTGTCTACAATTCCTTTTTTTCCTATAATTCGAATCCCCGAATTGTTTTGGAGACCTTCTATAAATCTTTCCGTCAGCGCCATTTCATGGGCATGAATTTTGTCTATGCCTTCTGACTTTAAATACTTCACCGCTGCAGAAAGTCCGTATAATCCTACTGTATTAGGTGTGCCTGATTCAAACTTATCAGGTAACATTTCCGGCTGAACTTCAGACTCTGAATGACTTCCAGTGCCACCAACGATCAAAGACTCTAGCGCCTCACTTAACTCATCGGTAATTACAAAGCCACCCACCCCTTGAGGACCTAAAAGACTTTTATGCCCTGTAAAAGCCACGGCGTCTGCTTGAATTTTTTTCATAGAAACAGGTAAAACGCCTGCAGTTTGAGCGGCATCCACCACAAACCACAAATCATGTTTTTTTGCAAACGCTCCCACTTTCTCAAGAGGGTTTACAGTACCACAAACGTTGCTGGCATGGGTACAAATAATTAACTGGGTATTGGGTTTTACCAATGCATCTATTTGATCAGTTAAGATAGTGCCCTCTTCGTCTGCAGGTATAAGGTCATATGTGATGCCCTTATCAAGCAACTGATGTAAGGGCCTGACCACTGCATTATGTTCAAGGGATGAAATTAACACATGATCTCCAGGTTTTAACAGCCCTTTTATGATCATATTCAGACTCTGGGTAATGTTCATGGTAAATACCACATTTTGCGGAGCTGGCCCCTCAAATAACTCACAGAGCATTTCTCTAAGCTCTAATATGACCCTTTGAGCCTGAAATGCTTCGGCATAAGCGCCTCTGCTGACGTTACAACCAATATTCGTAATAAAATTGCTCATGGCGTCTGCCACACCCGGTGCTTTGGGATAAGAAGTTGCTCCATTGTCCATATAAATGCGTTCCATTTTCCACCTCCAGTTTCTTTAATCAATCTTACTTTTTCTTATTTTTATGAGCATGATCGAAGCTTGACGGCTTAAATTGACTCAACGCCTTTTTTAATGCGTCCATTTGGGCTACAGGTAAATATAAATCTTTTTGAATTCGTCTTTTTCTAACCATCATGGCAAAAGTAAATTTCGCATTTTTTTCATCTAAAGCTTTCAACTCCACAAGGGTAAAATCTTCTGGTTTGATTTTGGTATTGCCTATGGTTAGCCGATCCTTTTCAACAATAATTTTTGAAATATTGGTCACTAAATTCATAGACAAGATCAGTACCCCTGCCATTAGATAATCGTCAAAATTTGTAAAGTAATTGTATAGTGCTATCCCTGTATTGGTGATATACACAAAATATCTGAACTTCCTATCAATCAGTTTTAAATAGTAAATGTCGCCCTGCTCAAAACTCTTGATTGATTTTTGGATTTTCACTTCACAGTATACCGCATAGGCTGCTACCAGAAGTGTTGGAATACTAAAATTCATATAACCCTCCACCTGTTCATTTTAGCTAATCTGATGCTTTCTGCCAAAAGCAGTTCACGTTATATTATAACCTATTTTAGCTGGTCTATGTGAAGAAATAATTTACTCAAAACCTAGTCAGTTGGATTTTGTCTAAACGAAAAAAAACGCGCCTGATTCTATGATCAGACACGCCTTAATTATCTTAGTAAAATTAACTTTTATGTGTAAAAAGAATGGTGGGACTAACTGGAATCGAACCAGTGACCCCTTGCATGTCAAGCAAGTACTCTAACCAGCTGAGCTATAACCCCACATCAATTAGCACAATATTTATTATACCTAGCTAAGTTTAAAAGTCAAGGCATAAAACGAAAAAACACCCTATTTTATTGTTCTAGTTTATGAAGCACCTTGAAAAACAATTCTACTGCCCAAGGATCAAACTGATTGCCTGATCCTTTTGCTATTTCATTGGCAGCTTGTTTGGCATTCAAGGAGTCTCTGTAAATCCGTTCACTGGTAATAGCCACATAGGTATCCACAACGGAGAGCATCCTAGACAAGATTGGAATCAAGTCCCCTTTCACTCCATCCGCATTATTCATGCCATCATATCGATGATGGTGGTAAAGGATGTATTTGGAAATTTGCTGGTAATGATGGCTCATGTCTGCAATCTTGGCGCCAGACTCACAGTGACGGCGTATAACCTTTTTATCATCATCGTCTAAGAGCTTAAGGGAGTAAATTTCGTCATCAAGACAAAGCATCCCAATATCGTAAACCTCACTTAGCAAAATAGCTTCTTTAATCAAGTGAGAGACTTCCTTGTCTAGCAAACACATTTCGGTCATGAACAACTTCACTTTAGAGGTAAAGGCAAAGCCTTCATAAGGATGTACAGACATTTTCTTATAGAGATATTGGAAAGTCTCCTCAAAGAAAGTTCGTTTCATGATGCTTTTTTTAGCATACATGTCTTCGTCGGCTCGGTTCATACATAAACGTATATTGTCACTGGGTTGAGTCTTGGTACAATAACCTAAAGCAATACTGAGCTTGCCCAGTTTAGTGGTTCTACGATCTGCAGCCGCCTTAATTCTTTGAATAATGAGCTCTGCCTCTTTCTCATCCGTTTCAGGTAAAAAGACAAGAAACTCATCGCCTCCAATCCTTGCAATAATGTCTTCAGACCTGCAAGCATTTCTAAGGACATCTGCAGTTATGCGAATAATATTGTCTCCTTCGTCATGTCCCATGAGGTCGTTTGAGATTTTCAGTCCGTTCAAATCCGCCATGATTAAAGTTATAGGTAACTGTCTAGTAGTGTTCAGTCGATCAATTTCCTCATCTAAATAATTGCGATTGTACAAACCCGTCATACTGTCATGGAAGGTCAGATAGTTGACTCTTCCCTGCAACTCAAGTTCTTCTGTAATATTGGTCAAAGTTACAACTCGTCCCAAATACTTGCCATCTGCAGAAGAAATGTTGGCAATTTTCATGATGACTGAAAAATCTTTATCCATATGGGTGATGATTTGACACTCTACGTTGTTTTTAGTGGGTTCCTCTGCAATATTGTTTCCCGTTTCTTTATCATATGCCTTAAAATAATCAGATATTTTTTTGCCGATATATTCACCGTGAATATCTAATATTCTACGACCCGGTTGATTGATATAGTTAATATATCCCAGTTCATCTTCTGCAATAACACCATCAATAACACTCTCTAGAATCGCCTCTTGCCATCTTTGCTGATCTTTTATTTTCTGTTCAGCTTCAAATTTAGCCAGACTGAGTTCAATGTTAAACTGCAATTCCACAGGATCTACAGGCTTGACCATGTAACTGCTGCCCTTACTCATTTTTAAAGTTTCCATCAATGACAGATCAGAACTGGCTGTTAAAAAAATAACGGTGGTGTCGATTTGTTTGCTGATTTCAGCAGCAGCCTCCACGCCATTCATGTCCTCTGCAAGCCAAATATCCATGAGAATGATATCTGGACGCAACAACAAAGCCTTTTCAATAGCTTCGGCTCCATTAGAAACAACACCTATACAGACATAGCCCAAAGATGTTATCAAATCTTTCAGTTGTGTGGCTAGCGTTATGGAATCTTCTACAATCAGAAGTTCGATTTTCTTCATGTTACACCTCTCTTACGACCACCCGTGTTAGTCTATTTATAACCTCATATCCACTTTAAAAGCATTTATTTTTACATTAGGCAATTATTAGTTTATTTTTCTCCGATACTTCGTCAAATCTTAGGGTATGTATTTACAAAAGCACAAGGGGGACTATTTATGACACCCATTATTTTTAAAGCTATCTCTATATGTAATGAAATCAATCTCAACGCATTAGCCAGTCACTTTGGCATTAAGAAAAAATTTGAGTGGGAAGATATATTGCGACTCAGTTCTCAACACTTAAAAGGCGTGTTAAAAGAACCTGAAAACAAATACGTAAACATATTTGCTTTCGGCAGTTTGGTTTTTGTCAATTTTCAACACCACGAAATCGTGGACTTGCTCACTTATCTCTCGGGTTTTGAAAGCCGTTTAAAATCGCCTAAATTTGACTTCACAGACGACTTTTCTCTGGAAATTCACGACAAAAGCACTCTTCCAGACGATGAAACCCACTTCAGTAATGAGTCCATGATCACGACAGAATATGGCAGTTATCAGATGGAAATTATCTCTATCGTTCTTGCCAAATCCGTAGCGCTGGAAAAAATAGAAAACGATATCGAAGTCCTCCTTGACGAAATTGAGTTGGTCATCAATGCCATGCAAGCAGGTCAATTGAGCGTTAGAGATGAAAAGATTGCCAATATCTCTGCAAGGATTCTCAGTTTTAAATACAATACCATTTCTTCCATTATGATTTTAGATAAACCAGACATTACCTGGAGTCATCAAAATGCTGAAACTCTATACAACAATATGTCTCATTTATTTGAGTTAGATGAACGTTATAGCAAAGTTCAAATGAAAGCTGAAACCTTGATGGATATTGTTCAAGTTTTCACCACTTTTACCCAGCACAAACGAGCTAACCAATTGGAAATCATGATTATCTTATTAATTATGTTTGAAATTGTAATTTCCTTGATTGAATTCTTCAATTTGAATCCGTTTAGTCCAATCTAACGCATAAGACCCAATAAATCAAAAGAAGTGCATTTATAGCACAATCAATTGATTATTGGGTCTTTTATTATTTGTAGATAACACTGCCGTCGGTTTCACCTAATGAAATATCCATTAAGTCCGCAATACTGGCACCAATATCCATAAGGTCAATTTCGCCCAGTTCCTTTTTCTCAATTTGATTGCCATAAGCAAAATAGACGCTGTTGTAATTGCCCGTATCTGGATGATACCCGTGGGCGGCTCTGAGCCAGTGCTCAGTCCCAACCTTATCTTCTTCAATGCCTTCCACAATTTCTCCAAAAGGATCATCTAGGAAATAATAGCCCGCTTCTGCTTCTAGCATTAGTAAGGCGTTGGTATCTGCTCCGTCATAACCTGCTTCATGACCTGAAATGATGTTCTTAATGCCGTAAAAATTCTCGTTAAATTTATCGATAGCGGTTTCAATAATGTCTACTTCCTGCCGAATCAATTCACGCTTAACTTTATGTAAGTTGTGGTGATATAAGTAGGCAGAGCCGTCACATGATTTAAAAACATAATCGCAATGGAGAATTTTGCCGTTCTCTTCCGCCGACAAGAAACCTTCTTTTTGCAAAATCACATTAGGGCGAATGACGGAGTGTACGTCTCTGCACCCATGGTCTCCGAAGATAATAAAGGTGGTATTATCTGCAATCCCCATCTGTTTGATTACTCTAAAATAATCTTCCAGTCGTTGATCCATTAGTTTTACAGCAGCTTTTGCTTCATTGCTGCTCGCACCATATAAGTGCTTTGCCGTATCCAGGTCGGTATAGTGAACTAGAAGTAGATCTGGCTGATAAGTCTTTAAGGTATCTAGGGCACAGGCGTGAGCAAAATTATCTAAGTAAGGCTGTTTTTGCCCCTTTCTCAAATGACCATGTCTGCCATTCATCTGTAGCTGATAACGTTTTCTGCCTGATAAAAGTGATATGCTGACTTGGTTGTGCCAAGGTCTATTGGGGAATATTTCAGGCATGTTGTACGCAATAGGGGCACCTGCAGTTACAGGCCAAAGTATAGCCGCCACACTTAAGTTTTTAGCCTTCGCTTCTTTTAATAGGGTTTTTCCATGAATGTCTTTATGCTTCCAAAACCAATCTGGCTTAACACGCATAGGCTGAAGCTTGGTGTTACTGACTATACCGTGTTTTCTCGGGACTCTTCCTGTTAAAATTGAGGCATGGGCAGGGTAAGTCAAGGAAGGATACACACTTCTGACTTTACGGCTGTATTGCCCATTTGAAATCAGTTTGTTAAAATTAGGGTATTGCTTTAAAACAGACCAATCTTCTGCACTGAGTGCATCAAAAGATAATACAATTACTTTATTTTGAACAAGGGGTTTACCTGCTTCACTTGTCTGCTCGACAGATTTCGTTTTTTTCTGAAGGGTTTTCCACACAAAATCGTCTGCGACTTTAGGCCATCGACTACGCTTACTCATCCAATCACCTTATCCCTATTTTTCTTTATAAAATTGAAAAGCATTTTCTTACAATTTTGTCTTATTTCCATTATACATGATTGATTTAATAATTGTCATTTATTAATGTATTGATAATGATATTCATTTGTGATAGTTTTAAAGTGATATTTTTTGTTTTTAAACTGTAAGAATCGAGGTCAATATGATTGAACCCCTTTCCACCAATGATACGCTTCTAAAGGATCCTTTAAAGGCTCAAGCCAATATCCTTCACTTAGCCACTGGACTCGGTGTGACCCTTGTAAAAGAAAATAAGGCCATTGAAATTTTAGGCGATAAAAGCGTTCAGGCATTTATGAAATTGTTAGATGAAACAGCTCTTATAAGAAAAGCTTTTGAATCGGCTCAAGGTTTTCAACAGATTTCGACCCTATGTCTTGGCAATTTAGCAGAAGTCCTTTATTTGCCTCTGGGCGAAAATGGTGCTTGGTTGATTGGGCCTTATCGGATGCAAAGTTCTAAGTGCCCTATGAGTGACTCCTATTTTATGGCTCTCAGTGAAGAAGACCGACAACAACTGATTTCACTCTGCGGCAATTACCCCTTGAAGGGGGATATGGCTATTGAAGCTGTGGCAAAAACCGCATTCACTTTATCAGGTAATCCAATCGCTGCCGTGCCCCCTATCGTGAAATTAGTTGAAAAGCCCTACAGCATTGATTTCCCTCCAAGCGAAATCAATCGGCGCATGATTAAACCTATTTATGCGTATATTCAGGAACAGGAAAATCCGAATATCATATTGATGATAAGGGATTTTGTCGCAGATGGGAATGCTGCCAAAGCCATTGAGATTTATCAAAAATCCATTCAACAGATTGCCAGACCCCTTGTTCAAAAAACTGATGCTGGTCAAGAGGATCTCACCCACCGATTAGGTATTCTTTACAGTATTTTTTACAAACTGTTGGAATCTTCTGCCGATCCCTCTTCTTTGATACAAGTTAAGAATAAGTATATTACACAGTTTAGTCTTTCTAAATGCACTCAGGAAATGGATTTGATTACGATTGAAATGTTGTCAGACTTTGCCTCTCAGGCAAAAATCCATTTACAAATTGGCTCTTATGCTGAACTGATTCAAAAAGCCATTTTATACATCCACGAACATGCTAAATCCAAAATTTCTTTAAAGGATATTGCTGCCTCTCTCCATGTTAATGCCAGCTACCTGTCTAGTATTTTTAAAAAAGAAACTGGAATTGCCATTACCCTGTTCATTGCAGAGCTAAAAATGGAAGATGCTAAGCGACTCTTGGAAAACACAAACCTCGCCGTTACAGATATTTGCTACCAAGTCGGGTATGACAATCCTTCCTATTTTACAGAAGTTTTCAAGAAGACCACTGGCATGACGCCTAAAGAATATAAACTTCATTTTAAGCTTGACAAATATACCCCATAGGGGTATATTTTATTTATAGATACCCCCATAGGGTATATAGCATATCAACATCACTTACTTCAGGGTTTGACCTTGTCAACTTCCCTGCTAATCACTACATTAGAAAGGAGTACCGTATGAATTTGCCAATTGAACCCTCCACCAATCTTGTTAATGAACCCTCTCCAAACACACTTAAAGATATTCAAATTCCAATAGAAGGCATGACGTGTGCCGCTTGCAGTCAGACTATTGAGCGTCGTCTGAAAAAATCCCAAGGGGTTTCATCCATCTCTGTGAACTTAGCCACAGAAATGGCTAATGTCACTTATGACCCTGAGCAAATTCGCCTGTCTGAAATTAAACAAATCATCACAAAACTAGGGTTTATACCTTTGGAATTAAAAACAGGTCCGCGTACAGATGCAGACCAAGAAAAAAAGAATTTAGAAATTAAGCATATGAAGGAACGTTTATGGATATCCATCTTCTTTGGGTCAATCCTTCTCTATGTGGCTATGGGCCCAATGATTCCTTGGCTGAACTGGCCTGTTCCTGCCTTTATGGCACCTATGGAATATCCCCTTGTTTACGCCTTTGTGGAAATTCTTCTGGTCACACCGATTTTAATTGCAGGTCGAAAATACTATCAGGTGGGCTACAAAAACCTTTGGCACCTGAGTCCTAACATGGATTCCCTCATTGCCATAGGCACTTCTGCCGCCCTTCTTTACAGCTTTTTCAGCACTTGGCAAATCTACATGGGCGACTTCATTGCTGTTGACCACCTTTACTTTGAAACAGCCGGTGTTATTTTGACCCTAATCCACCTTGGGAAAACCTTGGAAGCAATTTCAAAAGGGAAAACCTCGGATGCGATTAAGAAACTGGTAGGACTTGCCCCTAAAACTGCTACAGTGATTCAAGGGACTGCTGAAATACAAATGCCTGTTGAAGAAATTGAAGTGGGCGACCTTTTGCTGGTGCGTCCTGGTGAAAAAATTGCTGTAGACGGAGTTGTAGTCGAAGGTTATTCCAGTGTGGACGAGTCCATGCTCACTGGTGAAAGCATTCCTGTTGAAAAGGTCGTGGGTGCGAAAGTTGTTGGCGCCAGTCTTAATAAAACCGGTCTACTCAAGTACCAAGCAGAAAAAGTAGGCGACGAAACGGCTTTAGCTCAAATCATTCACTTGGTAGAGCAAGCGCAAGGAACCAAAGCCCCTATTGCCCGAATGGCAGATACCATTTCAGGCTGGTTTGTTCCTATTGTTATGGGAATTGCACTCTTGTCGGCACTGGCTTGGGCTATTTCAGGTCAAGATTTGGTCTTCAACTTAAAAGTCTTTATTGCGATATTAGTCATTGCCTGTCCTTGTGCTTTAGGTCTTGCAACCCCTACCGCTATTATGGTGGGTACAGGCAGAGGAGCTGAACTAGGAATTTTAGTTAAAGGCGGAGAAGCTTTAGAAACCGCTCATAAAATTCAAATGGTTGTCTTTGACAAGACTGGAACGCTGACAAAAGGCTCTCCAGAAGTAACCGATTGGCTGTTGTATAATGACTTTGATAAAAATACCACTTTGACTTTGGCCGCATCAGCTGAATTTGGAAGTGAACACCCTTTAGGGGAATCTATTGTCAATGCAGCTACTGAGGCAGGTTTAGAACTTAAAAAAATAGATCACTTTGAAGCTATACCCGGCAGGGGTATTGTGGCTGAGATTGATGGTCGCAAGGTTTTGATTGGCAATTTGAAACTTTTGGAAGAAAACAGCATTGACGCTCACACTTCCGAAAAAGACTTTAATGCCATTGCCAGCCAAGGTAAAACTCCAATGTATTTGGCAATTAACGGACAATTAGCCGCTCTCATTGGCGCAGCGGACATGTTGAAAGAGACCAGTCAAAAGGCCATTGAAAAGCTCCACGCCATGGGCATTAAAACCGCTATGATTACAGGCGACCACAAAGCCACCGCTGAAGCCATTGCCCGCATGGTGGGCATTGACCAAGTCATGGCAGAAGTTCTTCCAGGCGACAAGGCTGAAGCTGTGAAATCCCTTCAAAAGCAAGGTCTTTGCGTGGCCATGGTAGGTGACGGCATTAACGACGCCCCTGCTTTGGTTCAAGCAGATGTGGGCATTGCCATTGGCTCTGGTACTGACGTAGCTATGGAGTCTGCAGATATTGTCCTTATGAAAAATGATTTGCAAGACGTGGTCAAGGCCATTTCTCTAAGCCGAAAGACCATTCAAAATATTAAACAAAACCTTTTCTGGGCATTTTTCTACAATATAGTAGGTATACCTGTTGCTGCAGGTGTCTTGTACCTCTTTGGTGGCCCTCTTCTCAACCCAGTCTATGCGGCGGCAGCCATGTCCCTCAGCTCTGTTTCTGTAGTGACCAATGCCTTAAGACTGAGAACATTGAAAATTTAGGAGGCTTTATGGAAACTTTGAAAACGGAACACTGTTCTTCCTGTAATTCTACCGACAAGACGACTTGTCAATCCACTGGAGATGGTTCTTGTTGTCGAACCACTCACCGCGACGACAATGAAAAAAAGTTGCTCTTCAATAGATGCAATCGATTGGAAGGACAAATTCGCGGCATTAAGGGCATGATCGAAAAAGATGCCTACTGCGACGACGTTCTCAATCAAATTGCCGCGGCACAATCTGCCCTTCATGGTCTTAGCCGTGTGATTTTAGAAAATCATATGAAAGGCTGTCTGGTCTCTCGTATACAAAACGATGAGTTGGAAGTGGTGGACGAACTGCTCCTCACCATGCAGAAGTTGATGAAATAGAGTCATTTGATAAAACCAAAAAGGCGGCTGAGTTTTTACACTCAGCCGCCTTTTTTTAGTCCTCATGGAGTTCCAAATACTCCAGTTCTAATAAATCCAATTCACTTCGAGCTGCTGCCTGTTTGGCAATCAAATCTCCTAATAGGGAGAAGTCCGAGGCGTGAATTTCAATTTCTTTATTCAAATGGTTTAAGTCGTCTTCCATTTTGGGAATGAGGACTTCCAGTTCTTCTATGCGTTTCGCCCTTCTTCGGGCTTCGTTTTGCTTGGCGCGGGCGTCGGCGTCTCGCCAATCTTTACCGCTTGCGGAGCTGTTATCCCTGCCCGAGTTATCAAGACTTTGAGACTTTTCTCCACTTTGAGATTTAGCACCCTTTTGAGCATTATCAATACTTCGAGGTCTTTCAGGGGCTTTTCGAACGCCGCTTTCAATCAGTCGCTGTTCTTCACGCCACTGTTCATAAGTGCCCTCAAAACTGGTACAACCCTGTGGTGACAGGGTGAAGACTTTGTCTGCCAACTGATTGATAAAGTAACGGTCATGGGAAATCATGAGAATGGTACCTTCAAAATGTTGCAAGGCCATTTCCAAAACCTCTCTGGATGCGATGTCGATATGATTGGTCGGCTCATCCAGTAAAAGGACGTTGATCCCGAGTTCCATCATGAGGCAGAGTTGAAGCTTGACCCGTTCTCCCCCTGAAAGCTTGTTCACTGGCTTGCTCAGGTCTTCTGTGAAGAACATAAACCGAGCTAATTTTCCTTTTGCGGCGTATTCTCCAATGAGGGTTTCTTCGTTGAACAATTGGAATACGGTGCGCTCAGGTCTTTCAAAGTCCACTTCTTGTTCCAAGTAGCCAATTTTAACCCGACTGCCTATTTTAATGTCCCCTGCCATAGGGATCATTTGATCCATTAACAGCTTGAACAAGGTGGTTTTCCCAATCCCGTTAGGTCCCATGAGGACGGCGACGTCTTGGAATTCCACATCCATGTCAATGTTTTGGAAGAGAGGGGTTCCATCGTAACCCGCCGCTACATTTCTGAGACGGAAGACTTGGTTCCCTGTTCTGCCATCGGCCTCAAAACGCAGTCCCATGGCTTTGGCTTCACCCTTTGGCTTGTCTATTTTGTCCATGCGTTCTAAACGTTTTTGCATGGCTCTCATTTTGATGTGCATTTTTTCAGCGCCGCCCATATCTGCCCAAAGTCTGAAACGACTGATAGCCTCTTCCATGGCACGGACTTTTTTCTGTTGCTGTTTGTAAATTTCAATTTGTTGACGTTGCCATTCGTCTCGGTCGGCAATGTATTTTGAATAATTGCCCGGCCAAATGCGGCTGACCCCATCTTCCAATGTCACTATTTTATTCACCGTCTGGTCTAAGAAATGACGGTCATGGGAAATGATGACCACGCCACCCGGGTAGGTGGATAAATAGCCTTCTAGCCATTCCAAAGCCTGAATGTCTAAATGGTTGGTCGGTTCGTCCAGCAACAAAATATCTGGGGCTTCGAGGAGAATTCTGCCTAGTAAAGCTCTGGTTTTCTCACCGCCGCTTAAATCGCTAAAAGTACGCTCTAAAATTTCTTCTTTGATTTTAAGACCTTCTACCACTTTATTGAAACGGACATCCATTTCATAGCCGCCTGCCAGTTCAAAATGTCTTTGCAAATCGTCGTAATCAAACAAGAGACTTTCCTTGACCTCTTCCCCTGCCGCTGCAATGGTATGTGCCATTTCCGTCATTTGACGTTCAATGTCTAAAATAGGCTCAAAGGCTAATCGAATCACATCGCTGGCAGTCAGAGACTCATCGACTTGTGGAATTTGCTCCAAGTAGCCCACCCTTGCCCCACGCTTGATAAAAAGATTCCCTTGGTCATAGGACTCAATGCCTGTAATCATTTTGAAAAGGGTTGTTTTGCCTGCGCCATTACGACCAATCAGACCGATGCGCTCCCCCTCTTGAAGTTCAAAACTCACAGACTCTATAATGACATTCGCTCCAAAACTTTTTTGTATTTGATCAATTGTTAAAATGATCATATTAACCACTCCATTAGAAATGCCAAGGGGAGTAAGACTACGCCCTTTGACATGCGATATATTTTTTTAATCATTCTAACATTTTGTACGTTGGTTTGGCAATAAGATTTTGTTGTTCCCTTTTGAGGTTGGCGAAATATGAGGTTGCCTCTTAAACTAGCTGAGTTCAACCTTCACTCTGCTGCCGCTGATACCTGACTTGGCAGCGCTGACGAGGAGTTGTACGGGGACTCGTGATTTTATAGAGTCCACATGGCTGATGAGGCCGATGGACAACTTTTCATGGTGCAGTCGTTCAAGGGCTGTCATGACCACGTCTAAGGTCTCTTCGTCTAATGTGCCGAAGCCTTCGTCTAGGAAGAAGAATTCCAGTGGCGCCGTGCCTTTCAACTGAATTTGTGCGGAAAGGGCTAGGGCTAAAGCGAGGGACACCATAAAGGTTTCTCCCCCTGAAAGGCTGGCTGGGTCTCTCACCACACCGCCATTTTTGTAGTCCCGAATCATGAAATTCCCTTCATCGTCTATTTCCAGTCCGTAGTTCCCCTGAGAGATATCCATGAGCTGCTCAGAGGCTTTTCCTGAAATGTAAATTAACTGATGGATGGCAATGTAACCTACAAAGCGTTTTCCTTGGAAAAGTTTTTCAAGGTCGCTGATATAAGCAAGTTCCAAGTCTAGTTTCGCTTTTTCCTCTAGCAAGTTTTCCAACAGCTCGTATTGGCTTTTCAACTGCTCCACTCTGGTTTTCAGGGCAACTTTCTCTTCGGAGAGACTTTGCAGTTCTCCTTCTTTTTCGGCTCGCTGAATGACCATGGCTTCATATGCAACCCCTTCAACTTTTCGACCCTTTAATTTCCCTTCCAGTTGGGCGATGCCCCCTTGGAGTCTTTGAATTTCTTCTTGGTAAGCTTTTAACTCTGTATTCAGTGCTTGTCGTTTTTCCATTTCTAAAAGACTGGTCTTCACCTCTTCTGCCGTCTCAAAAATAGAGACTTGAAGTTCTGCTTGGAAGATTTTAAAGGCCTGATCTTGTTGCTCCGTTTGAATGTTCAAGCTGTTTTCTGTGGTCAGGAAAGTGTCTTCTGCTTTTTTAAGCAGTTCTCCACAAACTTTTTCCTTGGCTTTTTCTGTTTCAAAAGCTTGTCTTATAAAATCACTTTCTGTTTTGGCTTTGATCAGTTTCGCGGGTAGCTCTTCCAACGCCCCAACTTGCTCCATCAGTTCTGCCTTTTGCTTTTCGTAAACTTCCCTTTGAACTTTCCACTGAGTTTCAGCCGACAGGGTTTGATCTGACAGGGTTTGCTGACTGGTCTTTGTTTTCTCAATTTCCAAATTAGCCGCCGTGATTTTACGCCGAAGGTCTAGAATTTCATTTTCCAATTTTTCCAGTTGTTCTTCATCTTTTTTCATTTTTGCATAAGCTGCTTGAATGTCTGAAATGCCCTGCTGTGCCTGTTTCATAAGGAACAAGCTTCGCTCTGTTTGGAGACGTTCTTTTAAAAGGTCTGCCTCTTCTATAAGAGCGGTTAATTGAATTTTTTCTACCTGCAGACCACTGGTCACACTGGCTAGAGACTTTTCACACTGACTCAACTGAGCGTGTTGTTGCTCCTGTAAAAGTTGGTGGTGCTTCATGGCTTGTTGGTCAGCTTGCCACTTTCCTTCAAGGTCTTGATACTGTTTTGCCAAAGTCTCTGGCTGAGTTTCTAAAAAACCTTTTCCCAGATTTGCTTCTGTCTCTTGCCATTTTTGAAGCTGTACCGACCATTCATCTCTTCGGGTTTCCAGTATGGTGAGCTGTTTTTCACTGGCTTCGATTTCCATATTTAACTGGTCGAGTCGCTCTTTTTGAGACTGATCCACCCCTTCCTCTGTAAGGGTTTCATTAGCCGCTGGGTGCTCCAAGGCGCCACAAACCAGACAGGCTTCTCCTTGGACTAACTGCTTTCTCAATGCAATGGCATATTCTAAATTTTTCAGCGTCTCCAAAGTTTTTTCCAGTTGATTTTTTTGAGTTCTTAAGCCTTCAATCTGGCTTTTCATTTGATCAATTTGTGGATTAATAGCAGACAGATTTTCATGTAGACCTTTTAACTGCTTCTGGATTTCATCCCATTGACGCCACTGGTTTTCTGAGGTTTGCTTGGCTTGGTTTAAGGCCATGAGTTGTTCAGGAACCCCTGCTAAAGCTTCTTCCAGTCTTTGAAGCTCTACATGGGTCTTCTCTTGATCTGATTTTGCTGTCGTCAATGACATTTCCAGTTTCGTCTTTTCCGACTCTAGGTTTGTTACCCGCTCCTGAATATGTCCCTTTTTCTCTAAAACACCTTTCAGCCGTAAGTCCTCTGCTTCAATACTTTCAAATTGGAGGAACAACTCTTGAATGAGAGTCTTCTCCCCATGGCTCATGCGCAGGCTGTCCCCTGCCGCTATCTTGTCTCTCAAGCCTTCTTCCAGAGTGGTCTGTTCTCCCTGAAGCTGAGTCAGAGTCTCTTGGCTCTTTTTAAGTTGAACCCGAAGGTCATAGGCTTGGCGCTTTAATTGATCTAAATTCTCAGCCTGAGTACTTAAAGCCTTTGACTTTTCAAGGGCTTCTGTCAGACGATTCATTTCTATTTCCAAAATGGGGAGTCGTTTTTCTTTAGCTTCTTGAGCCCGTTCAAAGAGCTCATGAGCCACTTGATAAGCCTGAGTCGCCTCAGTTTTTTCCTTCTCGGCCTTTACTATTTCTATTTTCAACTTTTCAAGGGACTCTTTTAGTTTTTCCCACTGGTTCAGGCTTCCCCAAAGGTTTTGAGCCGCCTCTGCCCTGTCCAACTTTTGCTGAATATGTTGGTAGTGCTCCCCTTGACTTTTCTTGCCTTCATAGGTCAACAGCACCTGTTCTAAGTCCTTTTGAAGTTGCCAAACCCCTTCTGCTTCTGCAAACTGCTCGTCCATGACTTTCTTCAGTTTTAAAGCTTCTTCGTAAGCCTTTTCTTGTTCTTTTAGAAGGGTTTCTTGCTGCTCAATAATGGCTTCGCTGACTTCTTCATAGGCTTTAAGCTGACCGCTGAGGGCTGTGTCTTTTAGCCTTACCGCTCTGGCGTGGGCAGAAAGTTTGCCAGTCAACTCGTCACCATATTGCTGTAAATTGAAAATCCGCTCTAACATTTCTCCACGGTCTTTATTTTTAAGCTTTAAAAATTCGCTAAACTTCCCTTGGGGCAATACTACTGTACGAGTAAAATCTTCTTTGGTCAGCCCAATAACCGCCTCACATTGGTCGTTGACCTTTAAAGGGCGGTCTTCCAAAATAATTGGCCCCTCTGCTTCTATGGACATCATTTTGGCGTATTTGGTGGTCACGCCTCCCGTTTTATTACGTTTGAATTCCCGTTCCACTCTGTACCGTTTTGAAGGAATACCAGACATTTCAAACTCAAAGCTGACATAGGCCGAATCTGTGTTGGCATTGATAAAATCTTTGGTATTTCTGGAAATATCCCCGTAAAGGCTTAGAGTAATCCCATCTAAAATAGAGGTTTTCCCACTGCCAGTAGGACCGAAAATCCCAAAAATCCCTCGAGAAGTCAGGGTCTTAAAGTCGATGATTTGTTCTTCTAAAAAACTGTTGATACCCTTTAATTTCAGTGCAATGGGTTTCACTCTGCCACCTCCTCAAGAATGTTCATCAGATAGGTCGTCAAGGCTTCTTCTGGCTCAGTTCCACGTTCACGGCTGTAAAAGTCCTTAAAGTGCTCTGAAAAACTCTTTTCAGAAAAGGCTCTCAGCAAGTCCCCATCTGTTTGAGAAGGGTGGTTGTTAAAGATAGGGGTCAGTTCCAATATGTCTTTTTTGAAGCCTTTAATGGCTTTGATCTCGTCTTCTCGAATATAGCTGTCCGTCTCAATTTCAAGGTAGACCCAGCTCTCTTCTTCCTGTTTTTCTTCTGCCATTTTTAAAGCCTCAGCCACCCCGCTGCATTTCCATATTTGGATAGGTTTGTAGACGGGAAGGGGCAATGTTTCTATGAGAGCAGGTTCCCCTGCCTTGGCATCAATTAAAATACAAGATTTTTCAAAATGAATTTCTTTCTTGTTGTAGTGTATAGGCGACCCTGAGTAGCGGGCTCTTCCACCGCTTCCCGGAACCACTTGTGGCTTATGAACGTGACCGAGGGCAATATACTGAGCTTTTTCAGGGAGACAACTGCCATCAATAATATAACTGCCGCCCAGTTGGATGCTCCGCTCCGAGCCCCCTTCCACACTGCCCATGGCAAATAAATGGGTCACTGCTAAATTGATGGTGTCTTCTCGGTAATGGTCGCTCAATTGTTCAAACAGTTGATGAATGCGGTCTGTATAAGATTCCAGCCGTTCTTCGTCTGTGGTTAAGTCTTCGTAGAGGACTTCATTTAATCGCTTTTCACTTGGGTAAGGCACGGTTAAAATAACAGCCCGTTCCCCGCCAATTTCAATTTCTATGTAGCCTTCCCCAGAAGCCACCACTTGGTGGTTTCCATATTTTCCAGTTTCGATAATGGTTTTCGGTGTTCCAGCCATTAAAATCCCATGTTCTCTTGCCAAAGGACCCGCCGCTACTAAACGTTCAGGATTGTCATGGTTCCCTGCAATGACCAAGGTCATACAAGCCCCTTTTCGGGACAGCTTTTTTAGGGTTTCATAGAAGAGCGTTTCTGCCTTTGACGGCGGGTTGCTGCTGTCGTAAACATCTCCTGCAATAATGATTAAATCTATGTTTTGGCTTTCTGAAAGGGCTATAAAATCCTTTAAAAAAGCTTCTTGTTCTTCCAACCTGCTCATGCCTTCTAAATGCTTTCCAAGATGCCAGTCAGCAGTGTGTAGTATTCTCATGAAACGACGCCTCCTCTCACTCTTTTTATAGGGTACTGATATGTTCAATGCGGTTAAAGAGACAGTAATTTTCAAAGTCCTGTTCTCTGTAATTTTTATGGCTATAGCGCTTCACCACAAAGTCTTCATGGGTCAGCAAGGTTTCTTCATAAGTGTAAAATGCTTCGAATTCTGGGAAATAAGCGTCCCCTTCATGAGCGCCTTTTACTTCGGTGAGAATAATCTCTGAACAGAAGGGCATCATTAACTCATAAAGCATGGCACCACCACAGACCCAACCTTCCCCTTGAAGGTCTAGGGAACAAATTTCGGCAATGTCATTAATGACCGTAATCCTTTCTGTGTCATGGAGTTCAGGGTCTAAGGATTGGCTCAGAACAATATATTTAGTTCCCTCAGGTCTGCGCCTAATGCCTTCAAAGGTCTTTCTTCCCATGAGGAGGAGCTTGCCATCGGTTTGACTTTGGTACCATGCTATATCTTCAGGAATGCGCCAAGGCAGTCGATCATTTTTGCCAATGAGGCGATTCTCATCCATTGCCACAATCATTTTCCACTTCATTTCCATACCTCTTTCAACAATTGATATACCTCGATTATATCTTTTTTTTTCCAGGGTGGATAGAAAGCCCCTTGGAAAAGATTTAATATAATTTTCAATTAATTTTCTTTTTTATGCTTGACACTGTATAGTTACTCATGATACGATTCATAAAAATTAACACTTAGTTATGACTTTCCCAACCAATACGACGATGGAGGTGTCTTTATGAATGTATTCAGCCAATTAAACAATTTAGCGTTAAGACAACTTCATCATCACCATCTGCGGAGGGTTTGTAACTAGCAACGGTCCTGAACTTTAGACCACTACTAGCAGCAAGCTCTATTTGTGCATCTTTAGAGCCTGCTGCAGTGGTGGTTTTTTTATTGAAATCCCCCAACTGAGCAAGCGCTTGGATGGGGGATTTTTTTCGTTACTTGGAACACAGGTTAAACCCAAACGACTTTTTAAGCAACTAACCCAGATTCATAAAAAATTGACGAGGTGAATAATTATGAAAAATCAAACAACTCTTAAGAACACGAACACAGCCAACAAACTTAAAAAAATGGAAAGAATCATGGTGGTTAAATCCACTGCCCTTAAAAACAACGTTAAAGCAGAGAGCAACCTTTGGCCTTGTCTCTCCATTCACTAAGGGGGCTCCCATGATACGCATAGCCATGTCCAAGGGTCGAGTCGCTGAAAATGCCCTTGAACAACTTAAAGCCTTAGGCTACACTTTCAGCTGTTTTCCAAAACGCCAGCTTTGGGTCATTGACGACCGACAAGAAATTGAGTTGATCTTCTTAAAAGCCCAAGACGTTCCCATCTATGTGGAACGAGGGGTTGCAGACCTTGGCATTGTGGGCAGCGATGTCCTACAAGAAGAACCGCTGGATTTAGAAGCCCTTCTCGACCTGAATTTTAGCAAATGCCAAATGTGTCTGGCAGGGGCGTCAGATGTAAACCCTGACAGTATTCCCTACCTGAGACTGGCTTCTAAATATCCAAACGTCGCGAAGGCCTATTTAGCCGAAAACGGTCAATCAGGATCTGTAGTCTCCCTTTCAGGTTCCGTGGAACTGGCCCCAATTCTAGGCATCAGCGATTTGATTGTGGACATTGTTGAAAGCGGACAGACCCTGAAAGCCCACAACTTAGTGGTTCACAAAGTCCTCTTCAACGTTTCCGCCACACTGATTGCCAACAAACAACTCTACAAATTAAAATCAGCCAAGTTAGAACCCTTCGTCAAACAATGGGAAGACTGGCTCATGGAGGATAAATGCAATGAAATTACTGGATTTAAGATCCTCAGCGATTCCAGAATTGAACTGGGCGCTTAACGATAAAAAAACGCTGAAAACTTTACTCAAACAGCAGCTTGAAGCTTTTTTAGGCACACCTAAGAAAGGATTAAAGCCCAGCCTTGAAGACTTGGAAGTAGTTTCAGACATTATTGAGACTGTCCAAAATGAAGGTGACAAGGCGCTTCGAAAGTATGCCCTTCTCTTTGACAACTACAATCCTTCGACGGCTAGCAACCCAGCGGATAACACGCCAGCAGATAGCACTCCATTGGATAGCACCCTAGCGGGCAGCACCCCAAGACGTTCAGATTTTTTAGTCACGGACGAGGAATTTGAAACCGCTAAAAACCAAGTTAGTGAAGCATTAAAAAATACCCTAAAAGCCGCTAGTGACAATATCTTTGCCTATCATAAAAATCAAGTGGCACCTGATTGGTCCTTTAGTCACAGTGAAGGTGTTGTCCTAGGTCAGCGCATTCGCCCCCTAGAAAGAGTTGCCCTGTATATTCCCGGTGGAAAAGCAGCCTACCCTTCAACCGTGTTGATGAACGGGATCCCTGCCTTGATTGCAGGGGTTGAGGAGATTGCCATCTTTACACCTCCTGACAAATCTGGAAAGGTAAATCCTTTAGTCCTTTACGCCGCTGACCTTTTAGGCATTCGTGAAGTCTATAAGTTAGGGGGGGCGCAGGCAATTGCCGCCGCCGCTTATGGCACTGAAACTATTTCTACCGTGGACAAAATAGTAGGCCCTGGGAACCGTTATGTGGCACTGGCTAAGAAATTGGTCTTTGGGGACGTTGCCATTGACATGATTGCTGGCCCTAGCGAGGTCTTAATTCTGGCAGATGAAAGTGCCAACCCCCAGTGGATTGCCGCAGACTTATTGGCACAAGCAGAGCATGACGAAGATGCTTCTGTCTATTTAGTGACCACCGACCCTTCCCTTCTGCCAAAAGTAGAATGGGCACTGGAAGAACAGCTTCGCTCCCTTCCTAAATCCGACATTGCCCGTAAATCCATTGAAAACAACGGTTATGTATTCTTGATTGGCGAAGCGGAAATCGGGCTGATGCTCTCTAACCTGATTGCCCCTGAACACCTTGAGTTGATGATTCAAGACCCTTTTGCCGCACTGGAACAAGTGGAACATGCGGGCTCGGTCTTTTTAGGTGCTAATACCCCTGAAGCCCTTGGGGATTACTACGCGGGAACCAACCACACCCTGCCGACCAGTGGTACTGCGCGATTTTCTTCTCCTCTTGGAGTTTATGACTTTATCAAACGTCCTAGCTTCCTCAGTTATTCTAAAGAGGCACTGGAAGCCATCGGCTCACAGGTTGAAATTTTTGCCCAAGCAGAGGGTCTGGAGGCTCATATGCGCTCTGTCACCTGCAGAATTACCCCCTGCTCTTCGTCAACGCCTAACTTTGACTCTTACCGCGACTGAGCTTAACACTTAATCACACCTAACCCTTACGCTTACCTAACCCTTGCAGAATGGAGGACACCCCCAATGATCCGCTTAAATGTCAATGAAATGCCTTGGGCTTTAAACCAAAGTCCTGCTGATGGCACTTTTGAGCTAAATCTAGACCTCAACACCCTTAATCTGAACCGCTACCCTGATCCTGCTTATACAGATTTGAGAAGGGAGCTTGCCCAATTTTTAGGTATATCTGCTTCCCAAATCAGCCTTGCGAATGGCTCAGACGAGTTGATCTGGCTCAGTTTGTCCGTCCTCCTAAAGTCGGGAGACACTGTTGCCACCCACGCGCCCACCTTTGGGGAATATGAGCGAATGGCAAGTCTTAGAGGGGTGCAAACCCTTTATGCCCCACTTGAAACAGATTATCAAACAGACTTGACTAGCCTTCTCACCGTGGCACGGCGCTATGGGGCTAAAATGGTTATTTTGTGCAGACCTAACAATCCCACTGGGGAGCTCATTTCATATGAAGCCTTGGTTGACTTTTTAAACGCTTATGAGGGCTACGTCCTCTTAGATGAAGCTTACATCGAATTTGCCGAGAGTCCTACCACCTTGCCACTGGTGACTCAGTTCCCAAATTTGGTAATTCTGCGAACCTTCTCAAAAGCTTACGGCATGGCAGGGCTTCGACTGGGTTACAGTATTTCATCTGAGGCCATTGCAAAACAGCTCAACGATTGTCGTCCACCCTACAATATTAATGTGGTGACAGAGTTCATCGCCAAGAGGGTTTTGGAACAGCCCCTCTTCTTTAAAGAGAGAATTGAGGCTCTGAAGGCTGAAAGAACCCGTGTTTCCAATGTTTTAACGGCTCTTAATATTTCTTATTTGCCCTCTTCCTCTAATTTTATTTTGCTAATCGATTTAACAGCTCGTTTTGGCATGAATGGACAAGTTTTAGGCGAAGCCCTTGGGCAAGCAGGATTTTCAGTCAGGTCTTTTAAAGAACCTTGGCTCCAAGACTGTATCCGATTTTCACTGGGAACACCGCTGGAAAATACTGCTCTGATTGAGGCGGTGAAAGGCTTATGACAGATGATTCCCTTTGGATGTACACCCGAAAAACCAAAGAAACGGAAATCTCAATGACTTTAAAATTGCCCTCTGATAGGGATGCTAACGTCACAGTCTCCAATCCTAATGGCCTATGCAAGGGTACTACAGGCATTGGCTTTTTTGACCATATGCTCACCGCCTTTTGCCACTACTCAGGGCTAGAACTCACGTTTGAGCTAAAGGGAGACTTTCAGGTGGATCAGCACCACAGCCTTGAAGACTTTGGTTATGGGCTGGGTACTTGTTTAAAAATGGCTCTAGACGCTTCTCCTGACCTTTACAGACGGCGTTTTGCCCACACTTATGTTCCCATGGACGAAAGCCTTGTGCGCGTGGTCATCGACTTAAGTGGTAGACCTTATTTGAAGTGTGATTTACGCCCTTTAAGGGATTTTATTGGACAACTGGAAAGCGACTGTCTTCTTGAATTTTTTAGAGCTTTTGTTCAAACTGCCAAAATAACCTGTCACATTGCCGTGTTGGAAGGGGAAAACAGTCACCACATGGTTGAAGGGATTTTTAAGGCTTTGGCGCTCTCTTTAAAGGAAGCCCTTGCCACAACAGGTCAAGGACTGGGGGCAAATTCTACAAAAGGGCTGATTGATTAAGCTGATTGACTAAACCGATTCAGAGACAAGTTATGAGAATGACCCACGTTCAAAGCAGATTAAGGAGGCTTTATGATTACGATTTTAGATTATCAGGCGGGCAATTTGAAAAGCCTAAGGAACGCCCTTACACGCCAAGGGTTTGAGTCTCTTATTTCTTCTGACCCGGAAGTGATTCTGACAAGCCCATTGGTCATTTTACCCGGGGTGGGCGCTTATGGAGACGCCGTTTGTGCCCTTGAAAGGAGTGGCTTAAAGGCAGCTTTGATTGAGCGTTCAACCCTCGGCAGACCCATTCTTGGCATTTGTCTTGGCATGCAGCTTTTATATGAAGACTCAGACGAAACTGAAGGCGAAGGTCTTGCTACTGGTCTTGGCCTATTAAAAGGAAAGATTCGCCGACTGCTCCCCAATGACCCTTCCTTAAAAATTCCTCACATGGGTTGGAATCAACTTCAAAAGACTGAGAACACCCTTCCTCAGCTTACCCCTTACAACAATGAAGATATGTATTTTGTACACAGTTACGGTTTGGTGGAAACGGAAGACGCTCAAGTCCAGTTTTATACTGACCATGGGCAGAAAATCCCCGCAATTGTTTATAAACCCGCTTTGATGGGGTTCCAATTCCACCCCGAAAAGAGCGGTTTAAAAGGTGAACAACTTTTGGCAGAAGCGATTCAAATCCTCAGCCGATAAACAACCACTCTGAGTTTTACTAAAAGCCACTGATTAGATTTATATCTTACAACTTATTAGAATTGAGGTGATTTTTATGCAATTAATTCCAGCAATGGATCTCATAAATGGAAAATGTGTCCGACTCTATCAAGGCGACTGGGAGCAACAAGCTTATTTTGAACAGTCCCCCCTTGATTGGGCTCAAAAGAATGAAGCTTCTGGGGTGTCCAGACTTCACATGGTGGACTTGGATGGCGCTTTCACGGGGAATAGCCAAAACAAAGAAATTCTCCAAGCCGTTCGAAAAGCTGTATCTATCCCCATCCAAATCGGGGGCGGTATTCGAACAGTGGCGCAAGCCGAACAGCTTATTAAAGAAGGTTTTGATGTGATTTTAGGAACCATGCTTTATAAAGACCCCGTTTCCACCGCTAAACTGATTCAAAAATACCCTGACCAGTTGGTGGCTTCGGTGGACTGTAAAAATGGAAATGTCACGCTGGAAGGTTGGACTATTGGGACTTCTGTTAGCGGAATTGAATTTGTACAGTATTTGACCCGTATAGGCTTTAAACGAATTGTCTATACTGACATTTCCAAAGATGGCACCCTGACGGGTTGTAATCTTAAGGAACTATCAGAATTGATGGATCTCAAAGACGGGAGTCCCTTTAGCCTGATTGCCTCTGGTGGCATTGGTTGTCTAAAAGATTTAGAAAATCTGAAAACCCTTGGGGTAGAAGAAGCCATTGTTGGGAAAGCCCTCCTCAGTGGGGCGTTTACCTTAGAGCGCGCCTTGGAGGTCTGTTATGCTGACTAAACGACTGATTCCCTGTTTAGATGTTTCAGATGGCTATGTGGTGAAAGGCGTTCAATTCCAAAATGTCCGCGCCATTGCGGACCCTGTCGAATTAGGTGCCTATTACGCGGAACAAGGTGCAGACGAGCTGGTTTTTTACGATATTTCTGCCAGTGTGAAAGGACGCAGTTTATCGGCTGAATTGGTCTCTAAAATTGCTGAAAAACTTTCCATTCCCTTTACGGTAGGGGGCGGCATTCAAACTATTGATGACTTTTACACCGTACTGGGGGCGGGGGCTGACAAAGTTTCCATTAACGCCTCTGCCCTAAAAACCCCTCAACTGATTAGCCAAGGGGCGAAACGTTTTGGCAGTCAGTGTGTGGTGGTTTCTATGGACATTCGGAAAATAGGAAGCGACCAATGGGAAATCTACAGAAGTGGCGGCAAAGTGGCTACAGGCTTATGTCCCTTTGAATGGGCAAAAAAAGCTGAAGATTTAGGCGCAGGGGAACTGGTGCTCAACGCCATTCACGTGGATGGCATGAAAGAGGGCTATGACTTAGAACTCACTCGGCGGATTTCAGAGCTGGTGAAAATTCCCGTGATTGCTTCAGGTGGTGCTGGAAAAGCTCAAGACTTTATTGAGGTCTTAACCCTTGGCAAAGCCGATGCCGCACTGGCTGCCTCTGTTTTTCACAACAAGACCTTGCTGCTGCCCGATTTAAAATCCCAGTTAAAAAGCAGTGGGCTTCCCATTCGGCTGTAAGGATTTATCCATTAATAAGCTGTAGGTATTTATCTCATAAATAGTAGGTATTTATCCCATAAATAAAGGAGGACAACATGAACCCATTTGAAAATAACACCCTGATTCCCTGCATTGTTCAGTCCTCGGTGGACAAAAAAGTCCTCATGCTGGCCTATATGAATCAAGAAGCCTATGAAAAGACCCTTGCCTCAAGAACTTTGACTTTCTTTTCCCGTTCTCGCCAAGCCCTTTGGGTGAAGGGTGAAACTTCAGGCAACCGGTTAGACTTGCAACAATTGACTCTAGACTGTGACTCAGACACCCTTCTGGCGTGGGTCGTCCCCTCTGGTCCCGTTTGTCACACAGGGGATGCGACTTGTTTTGACAGAGAAGCCGTATATACAAAAGAGGGATTTGAGGCTGTCGTAAAGACAGTAAGCGAGGGTGAAACTGAGGGTGAATCCAAGTCTGAAATTCCAGTCCTTCAAACACTGTTCAACTGCATCGAAGACCGAAAGGCAAACCCTAAAGAAAAGTCCTATACCACTTACCTCTTTGAAAAAGGACTGGATAAAATTCTAAAAAAAGTCGGTGAAGAGACGGCGGAGGTAATCATCGCTTCAAAAAATCCTGACAAGAATGAATTTTTAAACGAATGTGCTGACCTCATTTACCATTTATGGGTTCTAATATCCGTCCAAAACCTAAAGCCTTCTCAGGTCTTTAAAGTCTTGAAATCTCGAGAAAATTAAGGGGTGTACAAAGATTATTGTATAGACAGTCCACGTCTCTAGTGCTACATTATTAAGTGGGGTTTAGTTCGCCTATGCCCTCTTGCACCACTAATCTGACTATAAAGCGAGGCGTCTTATGCAATACCTTAAATACCTATTTATTTTTCTACCTATTTCTATAGGTCTTGAAGTCACAGGGCAACCTGCGTTGTGGATCTTCATTACTGCTTGTTTGTCTATTATTCCCCTAGCCGGTCTTATGGGCATGGCGACTGAGGAAATTGCCGTTTACAGCGGTCCAAAAGTAGGTGGACTCTTAAATGCGACCTTCGGCAACGCCACTGAGCTGATTATTTCATTCTTTGCCTTGAAAGCTGGGCTTTTCGACGTGGTCAAAGCATCCATTGCCGGGGCTGTTATTGGTAATATCTTATTGGTACTCGGTGCCAGCATGCTCTTTGGGGGCATAAAATTTAAGACACAAACCTTCAATAAAAAATCCGTTGGGGTTTCTTCCAGCATGCTCCTCTTTGCAGTTATCGGACTCAGCATTCCCGCTGTTTTCACCCATACTGTTCGCCCAGAACTTTTGAATACCCAGTATGAGGGACTCAGTGTAGCTGTTGCCATCATCATGTTCACCATTTACATTTTGAGCCTATTCTTCTCTTTCTACACCCACAAAGATGTCCTCGGTACTAGCCATGAAGAAGTGGTGGAAAGTCAGTGGAGTTTTAAAAAGGCCATTGGCGTCTTAGTGCTCTCTACTGTTTTAATTGCTTTAATGAGTGAATTCTTAGTCGGTTCTATTGAATCCGTTACCAGTACCTTTGGTCTCAGCGAGTTATTCGTGGGGATTATCATCATTGCCATTATTGGTAATGCCGCAGAGCACAGTACAGCTATTATTATGGCTGGAAAAAATAAAATGGACATCGCTGTGGAAATCGCCATTGGTTCAAGCCTTCAAATCATTCTTTTTGTCGCGCCAGTTCTCATTTTCATCAGCTTATTCTTTACACCAATGAGCATTGTGTTCAATGAGTTTGAGCTCTTTGCCATGTTCTTTGCTGCCATTATTGCCAACCAAGTTGCAAGCGATGGTGAATCTAACTGGTTAGAAGGGGTTCAATTGATTGCAGTCTACGTCATTATGGCGATTGCGTTCTTCTTTGTCTAAAAGATAAATAGGAAGTTCAAAATAGGAAATACAAAGACTTCAATATAAAGGAAGACCTAAATATAAAAAGCGTGTCAGTCAAAAGTTTATGCTTCTGACTGACACGCTTTTATTTTAAGCCTTTAGACATTGATTACATTTTGCAAATTAAAAATTATCTTATTATAACACATCATGACCACTTGTTTTTTAAAGCCTTCGCTGAGATAAAGGTCTGCAGCTTTCTCGTTGTCTGCATTGACACACAACATGGCGTTAGGCATTTCATTGGCTTGACCAAAGGCCACTCCGGCTCTTAGGAGTAACTTTCCAAGACCCCTTCCCTGATACTCAGGCAAGACTGCTACAGGCCCGATAAAGGCATAAGTCTTATCTTCTTCCACTTCTTTTCCAACTCGGATGACCCCAATAGCTTCATCCTCTTTTTTCAAGATCAGCATGCCTCCTGGAACCGTGCTTGGATCTTTAACCATCTTGTAGACATCGGCTTCAGTAATAGGAGTTTCGCTGCCCTTTAAGGTTGCAAAGGCTTTATTTCTGACCTTACACCAGTCTAGAGCGTCGCTTTGATCCAAGTATGCTTTTATGTAATATCCCTCTGGGAGTTGAATTGATTCCACAGGCAAGTCATCCCGATCCAGTACCCAAACATAACGATCCAATTGGAAATCTATTTCCTTCAAAATATCCGCAACTTCTGTCTTGGATTCTGGAATAAATAAAAATAGGTGATCCATAGCCATCATATAAGGTTCAATAGCGGCGTAGAGCATTTCATATGCCTCATGAGTCGTGTCTACCGCATGGAAAATCGAAAATCTGCCCCGTTTTTTATCTTCCATATAAGGGAGACATCTTACCGAAATCATTCCGACCACACTGCCGCTTGCATCTTTCAAACAAAAAGTGGGCTGCTTCTCAGGACTGGGATCAAATTTTTCCAGTTCTTCATCGTATAAGTCGGACTCATCATGTTCAAATCGATATTTTTTACAATAGTTCACATAAAGCATTTTGTTGCTTTCATTTATTTGTTCAACGAGGTAGATGCTTTGCTGTTCTTTTTCCATAAGGGTTAGGCTCCTAATCCGATTTCTTCTGCGACTTCACGCATACCTAAAATCGTATGGGTGATGACTTCGTCCAATTCCCATCCCAGCATCTCAACGCCTTTTTCAATAATTTCACGAGAAACTCCAGCTGCAAAACTTAAAGTCTTAAATTTCTTTTTGACAGATTTAGTTTCAAGATCCATCACACTTTTCGAAGGTCTCATAATGGCGCAGGCATGAATCAAACCACAAAGTTCATCTGTGGCATAAAGTACCTTTTCCATAATGTGTTCTGGCGCAACATCTGCACCCGTAAGTCCGTAACCATGACTCACAACGGATCTGATAATCTCATCATCGTAAGAATGAGCGGTTAAAATTTCTCTCACTTTTACACAGTGTTGATCTGGAAACATGTCGTAGTCCAGATCATGAAGTAGTCCGACTAAACCCCATTTTTCAACATCTTCCTGCTGAAGATGCTTGGCATAGTAGCGCATGACGCCCTCTACTGCTTGTGCGTGCTTCAATAAATAGTCTGTTTTCGTGTACTCATTTAGCAAATTCCAAGCTTGCTCCCTGGTAGGTCTCATTCTAGTCAACTCCCTTTGTATCATTTTGTTATTAACATTATATACGGAATTGACACAGATACAAATAGTCAATATTTTGAAAACTATATTAATACACTTCTAGAGGTGCTTCTTTTAAGTATTTGTACCCTTGCTGCACAGAATACCTTCCCCACTTCTCTAAATATAGTTATAATAGGATTGATAATCATTCTGTATGATACTACTCAAAAGTTGCGAAAGGAAGTTTAATCCCTTGAAAGCCTTAACGAAGCTCTTACTCACAGCCTTTATGCTGTGTTTCTTTACAAGTTTTACATATGCAGAAGCAGTGACTACACCTGGTTCAGTTAATGTGACCACACCTTCTAACCCTTTGGATGCGCAAACTGATATGACCATTAATTCAAGCAATACAGAATCGCCTATTCCCTTTGTGGATCAGGGCTTGGTATTTATCACTTTACAGGACTTGTCCGCTGACTTATCCAAACAGGTGGCTATAGACTTTAATGTTTTGAAAACCAAGGACAAAAAAATATACACCTTCAATAATGGATTTATGACTCAACTCAAACTCCCTTTGATATGGAAGGACGGTCATTTCGGTTTTCAAGTGGGTTCCAATTATTCAGGTGTGCTCTGCAACTTAACTGTCAATGAAAAAAAGGGGCTGTACAGCACCCAAGTAGCTTTAAAGAAGCAAGGCGATGGTACTTATTTAGCCACTATAAACACCACCTATGAGAATCTCAAGAGTTTACCTCAAAATTTCAATCTCATTTTGGTCAGCAGAGCCATTCCCATCGATGGGGATCTAAAATTTTCATTAACTAAATTAAGTGCTCTTGAAATTGCTAGAACCTCTGACATGTCAGTCAATGCTGAAATTGGACTCCCTTTGCAAAATATGTTCAAAGCCTCCTCATCAGCTAATTCCTTTAAATTAAATGTGGTGAGCGGTTTCAGAACTGTTGCCAAGCAAAGATACCTATTTAACAATAAAATGGCTATCCTTAAGAGCCAAGGGGTAGCGGATCCGTTTGAAGTGGCTTCTAAGACAGTGAACCCGCCTACACAAAGCGAGCACCATACTGGCTATGCTGTGGATATTCTTTCGACTCGCGTGACGGGTTTAGGCGCTTTTAAAGGCACCTCAGAAGCCAAGTGGCTGGAAGCTAATTCTTACAAATATGGATTTGTGGTCAGGTATCCAAATGGTAAGACGGGCATCACAGGCATTTCTTATGAGCCTTGGCACTTTCGTTATGTAGGAAAAGAATACGCCAAAGTATTAAAAGAAAACAAACTCACTTTAGAAGAATGGCTGACACAGGGTAAAAAAGGAACTCTTTATACTTCTATCAATGGAAAACAGCACTATTTCGTCGTTGTTTCCAGCGATTTAACCGCTCAAGCAAATCGCAGTGGCGCTCAAGCTTCTGAGACTAAACGGTATTATATCTCACCGGGTTGGGCGGCTTATGACATAGTTATTCCAGAATAGACTGAAGATTGCTTAAAAATCCAAATCGCCCTAAGCTCAACGAAGAGCTTAGGGCGTTTTCTATTTGATTAATACTTTAGTTATTGTTCAGCCTTATCTTTATAACCTTTATAACTTAAACTTTTGAATGTTTGCATTTAAATCTTTTGATAATTCTGATTGGTGATCTGCAACGCGAACCACCCCTTTGATGGAGTGGGAGACTGCGTCCATATTTCCTGTAATCTCCATGCTGCTGGCAGTTGTTTCTTCAATAGCGCCTGCTACAGATTCGATGGCATCGCTGACCTGCATGATTGCCTCGTTGATTTTATTCGAATGAATTCTAAAACTTTGCATTTTTTCTCTAAACAACTCGGCGTCACTTTGGTATTGTAAGCTTGAGCCCACTAACTTTTCGTAGTCTGAAATAACTTTATCGTCAATAAAGGAAAGCAAATCTTCCGAGTTATTGGAGAGTTCTTTGAAGGCAAGATTGACTTCTCCAACCAAACCGTTGATTTGGCTGACGGACTGAGAGGACGCTTCTGCCAGTTTCCGAACTTCTTCTGCAACGACAGCAAACCCTCTACCGTGCTCGCCAGCTCTTGCCGCTTCTATCGCCGCGTTCAGTGCCAATAAGTTAATCTGATCAGAAATGGCTTGG
This sequence comes from uncultured Peptostreptococcaceae bacterium, assembly GCA_964404895.1. Classification (GTDB taxonomy): domain Bacteria; phylum Bacillota; class Clostridia; order Peptostreptococcales; family Acidaminobacteraceae; genus JBGSUZ01. The sequence continues at coordinate 387,462 of CAYOLV010000004.1, forward strand.
ATAGAGTCAGACATATTTCTAATTTGATCTACCACTTTTCCCTTTTCAATAGATTCTCGAATGGCAATTTGACGCTTCTCGTAAAGACTGACTGCATCTGATTTTGACTTTTCTGCCTCAGTTTTCATAATATGTGCCCGTTGAGCAACTTCTTCTGAATTACCTTCCCCTACTTGAGACTCTTCGAGCAAGTCATTTGTAAACCCTACAATGTGATGACTTGAAGAACTGATTTCTTGAATGGCTGCAGCGGTCTCTTCCATTCCTGCTGCAATTTCCTGAGTGGCAGTATTCGCCCGATCCACTTGTACATTCATTTCTTTCACTGTTTCAATCAGTTCAGTTCCCGAAGCATTTACATCGTCGCTGTTTAAAGAAATGTGACCGAGTAAATCCTTAAGGTTGTCTGTCATATGAACAAAGGAATTCCCAAGTTTTCCAATCTCGTCTCGTCTCTTCAAGATCCCAGGCGCAAGGGTCTGGGCAAAGTCTCCATTTCCAGCAAGCAACATTTTGTCAGTGACTTCCATGAGTGGCTTCAAAAGTCTCATGGCAATAAGCACAACCACTATAACAATGATGCCCACAGTCGCTAAAGAAATCATAATCAAGCTTGTCATGATTTTATTGAGCTCATTTTGGAAATCCTTTGTTGGCACAGTGGCTATAAATTTCAAATCATTATAAGTACTGAATGAGGCATATAATTCATTGCCTTCATATTTATATTTGAAAAAGCCTTCTGATTTTTCTGCTAATGGTTTTAAAACGGGAATCTCATTCACATTTTTCCCTACCATTGCAGGGTCATGGTGATATAAAACTATCCCTTTTGAATCGATTACATAGGCATAACCACTTTTTCCAATGCCATACATTTCAATTTGTTTTTGGAACCCTATGATTTTTTTCAGTTCTTGTATGTAACTTGGTGCCAAACCAATTTGAACGACCCCTGGCTGATCCAATCTGGACACGCCAATATATTGGAATAAGGTTTTATCTGTACCTCTCTCAGACGGTGTCTGTGCTAGTTTACCATCGGGCATGCCAATGAGATCTACAAAGGGCTTTGTTTGGTCAGTGGTGTTGAAATCAAAACCATAAAACCCTTCAATATTGCCGAACCGAAGAACACCTTTTTCATCAGTAACGTGAAGTTCATCTACACCAAGGCTTTTGGCAAGTTTAGTCATGTTCTGCAAACTTTTCATGTCTGGGTCTGCATTGATAATTTCTGCCACCGACTTTGTGAGCTGCACATTCTTTTCATCTATGGACTTCAAAAATTGATCTTCGATCTCAGCCCTGAGCATGTAAGACTCTACCAAATTTTCCAACTGGCTATTTGTCTCATTTTTAATCATTTCTAATACAAGTGAACCTGTAATTTGGTTGTAGAGGACAACGCCAAGAATTGTCACCGATAACACCACAACAGATATCAAAGGAACTAATAATCTGGTTCTTAAATTCATAAAATGCCTCCTAAAAAGTAGTGATCTGTCAATCCATCCTCTGATGTCTTAACTAATATATCAGAGATTGTAGAACTATTCCTATATGGATAATTTACAGATAATTATGAAATTTACACTACTTTTAGGCGCATCTCTTGGTGAAGGTGGCTATCTTCTATTTTTTGAAAAAGTAGATTAAAGACAATGCTGCTGTCAATGTGACCGCAAGGGATACCCCTACTCGAATAGGCTCCACTTCCCTCATGACTTTTTCCCCTTTTTCAATTGAAATCATTCTAACCAAATGTAAGTCCATATCTCCGCCATGGACATTGCAAGACCTATGAAATTCAGCTTCAATTTCAATTTGGTCTCCTTTGGTTTTATAATCTCCGTAAAGTTGAATTTTCTTGACTTCTTCATAAGGCAAAACTACACCCATGGCATTGGTGCCATCGTTGATATTTATCCACGCATAGCCTTTTCTTTCAAGAGCTTCCAAAAGAACTTCTCCCTTGACGTGAACAATTTTACCGTCGTAGTCATGGCTTTCATTAATCAGATCGTTGAGTAGAACGGTTTCATCATCGGCATAAGCATTGACTGAACTCCCAAAACTTAAAAGTACTGCGAGACCTAACGTCCCTGCCCATTTAAAAGCGTTTAGCAAGCATTTATTCATTCCTTTTATTTTTTCCATAAACCCCTCACCCCTGCAACTGATATTCCGATGAGTGCAAACACAGACATAAACTCCAAACGCCCTAAGAACATTGCAAAAATATAGTAAATTTTAAGCGCCGTAGGCATGGCTGCCGAAGTTATGCCTATAGATAAGCCTACGTTTCCAGTCACTGAAGCCGCTTCATACGCCGCCTCAGCCATTGGATAACCGTAAAAACAAGCTAACGCGGTTCCAATTGAAAATGTAACAATATAGCAAATTGTTATTGTAGCCGCTGATCTAACAGAGGCATCATCCATTACAACGTCTTTGATGTGGTGGTATTTTGCAATTGAAATCCGTCTTTCTGATCTCAAGGATTTCTTCACATCTGCTATGAGTGCTTTGAATAGAATGCCCATTCTTAAACCTTTGATACCACCTGCTGTCGAACATGCTGAACCACCAATTAACATGGCTACCACGAGCATCATTATACCGAAATCGCCCCAATCCGTAGCAAATTGTCTTGCGTAAAGGGTTCCAAAACCTGTTGTTGTATGGGCGGACAACAAATGGTAAACACCTTTTCTAAACATAGCTATGGCATTGCCATATACCCCAGTATTTGAAAGCCACATCACTAAGAATACAGTCGTTAGGCCTACGGTCACAGCAAAGCTTTGGGTTTCAATATTTTTATAAATTTCACGTCGATTGCCATTCCAAATAGCATAATGAAGGCCAAAGTTTAATGAACCTAAAACAAATAAAATAATGCCTATAATTTCATTGCTAAAACTGTGGTAAAACAATACATTTTGTGACATTGGCGCAAATCCGCCAGTACTCCATGCTGAAGCAAACATATAGAAGCCATGTAGCAGAGAGTTTACTGGGTTTAACCCTGTAGATACTAACCCATCTATGAAGAAGATGATTGTTCCCACAATCATATAGGCCAGAGAGATTCCCCAAATAATTCTTGCAGTTCCCTTTACATTTGGTACCAATTCAATGTCTTTTCCTTCTCCTACATAAATTTTATAAGCGCCATGAGTATGTTTAAAGAGAAAAGATAAGGCTAATACCACCATGCCCTGTCCACCGACGAAGGTAATGATATGCCTCCAAATATTTAGGCTGACAGACATATGATCCAAATCTTGAGAAAGTGTAAGGCCAGTTGTTGTAAAACCGCTCATCACATCAAAGATGGCATCCAAATATGAAAGATAATGTCCACTTAAATAGTAAGGCATTGCAGAGAAAATCATGAGTACCAGCCATGAGAGGGCGGATATAACCAACCCATGTTTCCACTGAATTTTTACAAATGTTTTTTCCTTTTTCCCGAAGCTCATCCAAAGACTGCCTAATGTAACGGAGACGCCTATGCTGATTAGAAAATTAAACAACATGGGCCATTCGGCAAAAATAAGCGCCATAAAAATTGGGATTGCCATTAAACCCGCAGTAATAACGGTGACAAATCCCGTATAATGTGCAATGACTTTAAAATCATCAGATTTAAAATAGACTTTCATAACAAACCTCCTATGAGAGGATCAAGTTAATTCCATAGAGAACCAACATAAACGCCGAGCAGCAGAGCGCTTCTACGACAATACCCGTAATAATTTTTGACATTTCTACACTAAACATTTTATTGCTCCTTAAAGGTCATCTCAATCATATTGGCTATAACTTCTGTACTGCATACTGTTTTATCTACACCCAACATTTTGAATGCCGCTATATTTTTCGGGTTGTTTACCCTTGCGATTGTTTTATTAATATTAAAATTTAATTTTGCAATTTGACAGATAATCATATTTTCTTCATCTTTGCCAGTTGCCGCTACAACGACGTTAGCATCATCAATGCCTGCATCTTTTAAAACATCTAAAGCGGTGCCATCACCCCATAGAATCATGTCATTAAACTCTTCTGCAATTTTTTCACAAACTGCTTTATCTTTTTCTATTAAAACAACCTCATGTTGGTCATGAAGGGATTTCAATAGGTAATAGCCTACTTTGCCACCACCAATAATGATGATATCCATATTTCTCAACTCCTTAAGCTTTTACTACGCCCTTTTCAGGACTTTATGTTTCGGTTCAATCATGGCTTTTCCCATAATCACAGTTAAAGAGGTTGGACAAATAGACTCAATCCCCAACTGATCATATAAAAATTGTTTACTAGGATCATTCACTCTTGAAATTACCCTTTTCACACCAAAGACTTTACTGGCAATTTGCGCCGCTACGAGATTGACATTGTCATTTGGGGTCATGGCATAAAAAACATCTGCTTTTTCTATCCCCGCTTCTAAAAGCACATCATTGTCGTACTCTACACCAACACTTCTCATGCCGTTGAAGCCGCTCCCCAGTACTTCTAATTGTGTACGGTCACGGTCAATAATTACAACGTCATTACCATCGTTGGAAAGATCAGTTGCCAACATACTTCCAATTCGACCACAACCTACAATAATAATATACATATACTCACCTCATCTCATTTTTGAAAACATTGTATCGATGTCTTCAACTTCCGAAAGATCTTCATTTCCTAAAAAAGGTTTCTTGCTCGCACCAAATAAGTTGTTGCAAGTCAACCTTTCAATATTCATGTTCGCATATTTATACGACGGTTCTAAGGCATATGCAGCCCTGTAATGTCTAAGTGCCAACAGTCGATCCCCTGTTAATTCATAATATGCGCCTAATAGATTTTGAGCTTCAGCACCATTGTCGTTTAATTGAATCGCTTCGTTGATCTCTACTTTTGCAAGCTCTAACTTATGATTATTAATCGATTCAATAGCTTCTACGATTTTTTCTTTATATGCTATATTGTAGGCTTTCATCGTTCACACCTCTTTTCTTCTCATCTTTATTGTATCACTGTTGCAATAAAGATAGTGTGAAGAGAGTCTCTGCTCGTGTGAAGATGTTGTTAAGAACATGTGTATTTATTCATCGACTAAACGATAACCTACGCCCACTTCAGTAATCAAATATCTAGGCTGGGCAGAATCTTTCTCTATTTTTCGGCGGACACTGGCCATAAATACCCGAAGGGATTGAGTGTCTGATTCCCCGTAGCCTCCCCAAATTTCGTTGATGATAAACTTATGGGTCAACACCTTTCCCGCATGACAAGACAACAACTCAATCAGCTTAAATTCAATGGGTGTCAAATGAACTTCATCGCCATCTACAGTGACTTTATGTTTGTCATAGTCTACAACTAAACCAGCTATTTCAAATTTGCCCGGTTGATTTTCGGCTATTTCTTGATAGGATTTTTTATGTCTCAACGCCACTCGAATACGGGCTAATAGCTCAGGCACGCTGAAGGGCTTGGTTAAATAGTCATCTGCGCCAACGTCCAGAGCCTCTATTTTGTCTTGATCATGACCTCTGGCAGATACCACAATGATTGGGGTTTTCATAGTCTCTCTCAAGGCGGCTATAACTTCCAAACCATCCTTATCTGGCAAGCCCAAATCTAAGAGTATGACATCTGGGTTATGGGAATAGGCCATGACCATGCCACTTTGAGCCGTATCTGTCTCAATACATTTATAACCTTGGGATTCTAAAGAAATTTTTATGAAGTTTCTGATGGTTTTATCATCTTCAATTGTTAGGATTAAAGGTTTATAGGTCATTCACAGCTCTCCTTATTGGGATCTTGAATTCAAAGGTCGCACCGCCGCTTTCATTGTTATAGGCACAGATGCTGCCATTGTGTGCTTCTACAATCGCCTTACATATTTCCAAACCTAAGCCGATACCCCTTCTGCCGTGGTCGCTAGTTTCACCAGAAGTAAAGAAACGATTGAAGAGTTTTTCCATAGATTTTTTAGGTATCCCGGGTCCGTTGTCTTTCACCTGTACCTTCACAAAGGTGTCTTCGTAATTTACAATCAACTTCACCACAGAACCTTTTGGGGTATATTTCGATGCATTGTCTAACAAATTGATTAAAACGTGTTCGATAAGCTGCCCGTCCATGTCTACCATAATCAACTCTTTCGGCACAGAAAGTTCTACCTGATAGTCCGTCATCTGCTTGGCGGTTCTAGAAATCACTTCAGCCATAATTTCTTCCATAAATTCTTGTTTGATCTTTAATTTTACCTTGCCCTCTTCTAATTGAGTCAGGCTTAAAATATTCTCAACTGTATGGATCAGCCACTTGGTTTCATCGTAAACATTGTTTAGCAGCACTTCTTTTTGTTCCTCTTTAAGGACATTTCCACTCTCGATTAAGGTGCCTGTCGCCCCAAGTATACCCGTTAGCGGCGTTCTTAAATCGTGTGAAATAGCCCTGAGCAAATTACCCCTGAGCTGCTCACTTTCAATTTGAATGGCGACTTTTCGTTTTTCTTCATTTAATCGTTCACGCTCAATGGCCATAGTCATTAATGATGCGATGATGACGCATAACTCACGTTTTTCTTCGCTAAGGGTTTCACCATCGTATAACCCGAACCCTATAACGCCGTAGGTACCACTCTGTCCTACAACTGGGACATAAAGCATATTTACATCGTCATAAAACTGCTTTTCGGTCATTTTATTCACTTGTTTTCTTGCCACCTCAACCATTGTTGCTTTTTGGTGGGAGGACAGTTCCCAGTAATGATTCAAAGATTTTCCCTTTTCGTAGCCTTTATATTCTGATATTGTACCGTCTTCATTGCTATAGGCGATGACTGTTTTAATATTCATGATTTCAGAAACATCTTCTCCAATGACACTTCCAATTGAAGACTCTTTTGTACCATATAACAGCCTTTGACTCACATGATATAGCAAATAAGCTCGTTTTTCTCTTTGACTGGAAATTTTAGCTTCATGTCTCACTTTAATGGTCAACGTGCTGGTAATGGTCGCTGCCGCAAACATAAAGACGAAGGTGACTGGATAGTCTGCACGGTATGCGGTTAAGGAATAGTAGGGTTCTGTAAAAAAGTAGTTGAAGGTCAAAACCCCTAGAATTGCCGCCAGAAAACTGCTGGTATAGCCCTCTATAAGATAAGACACCAGCAGCACGGACAAAAGATAGGTCATAATGATGTTGGATTCTGCAATGTTTAGCTGTCTTAAAAAGAAAGAAATAATCGTCGCCAGTGTAATCAAACTGATAACGATGACCAAATCGATTAGAAATTTGAGAATGGGGCTTCTATTTTTCAAAGTATTGATATAACTGATTTTCATGGTGTGTTTGTCTTTATTTTTAAGTCTGTTCATATAAGCACTCCTCTATTTTTGATCTATTCTTAATCTATTAGGAATTATATTTTTTTACGGGTACTTAACTTATATATTATATAGAAATTGGTATAAAGATAGTGTTAAGATTTTGGAGAGTTTTTGGAGGAGTTGAGGGCCCATTCATTTTTATTATTAGGTCGTTCACCTTCCTACTTAACAATTCCGATTCAAAGAGAAAAATAGCTACGCTCAATATGGATATACTAGGCGTAGCTGGTTTTTTATTGTCATTGCTCCTATTGCTTTGGAGGATTCTCAATTAGTGGTCTAGGGTAGCTGCTTCTGTAATGAAAATAGAATCCTCATCAGACTCCCACCACTTCTCATTCAGCATGCCATTCTTTTTTAATGCGCTGTCAACAATGGCTTTCCCATAAAAGTAGATATCTACTCTGGGAACTGTTATGCCGTTGACTGTACTTATATTGCCGTCTATCATCTTATAATTTGAAGAATCCAAATAATTGTTATAATAACGCCAAGGATTCTGAGCTTCTAGCCTGCTTTCTGCCAGCGATATGTATCCGTTCATCTGCTGTCTCGCAAAGACAATGGCTTTGCCTTCTAAGATCATATCCGCCATGAGATTCTCAGAATATAACCCACTTCGGTTAGCCTTCTTTGCCACAGCCTCAGAAATTAAGTGCATGTATTCATGACTACAAGCGCATTCAATCTCTTTGAGTGTTAGCTCTGAACTTCCACAGCTTCCCACGTACAATAAAATTAAGTTATCTGCGACGGCTGCGCCATCGACGCCACCCGCACTGGGCAAGACAATAACATTTAGGTCTTTTATGGGATATACTTGCTGGAGTTTGTTGAAAGTACTGCGAATTTTATTCTTAAATTCTTTTTCATTCAGCATTTCAGCGTTTAGTCGCGTTGAAGAAATAGACTTCATGGCGTTTGCAGTCAAACCAAAATCTGCTCTCCTCCAATAATCTTGATTGACGTTGCGTTCTATGTACTGCTTGTAAGATTGACGAATATTATTGTTAAACCCATAGAGTCGTTCACTATTTGATTCATATTCCTGACTTAGATAGCGGTTGACTTCTTTTTCAAAGAATACGACTTGAGTTTCATTTCTACCGCCTAGAAAACTCCACATTGTGGTAATTAGTATGATTGCGCATAAAGCACTTGTGAAGAAAGCTACTATTTTGTATTTCATTTTTATATTTTTTCTTTTCAACAATAGGAGGCGCTCCTTATGGGTTTCGTCTAGAATCTAGTTTCTATTGTAGTTGAAATTCGCTGATATGTTCATCATTCCAAGTTGCATAAGCTTCATTCAAGTGGTCGTTTAGAAAAAGTTCTAAATATTGAACCATATTTGGCGCTAGATTTGTTTTGTAAATACTTTCAAGCTTCAACCAATATACTTTTCCCTCTTTGGTTTCAGCTAATAGATTTCCACTGAATGTAGCGGTTTTGTATAAAAATACCAACCATCTTTCGTTAGTTGATGTATTGTACCAATTAATAATGCCGCAGGGTTTTAAATTACTGACGTTTAACCCAGTCTCTTCATAGACTTCCCTAATAGTTGAATCTATAAAGCTCTCGCCATTTTCTACTTTACCACCCGGGAAAGTAATGCCGCTCCATTCTGTGCCAATTTTGTCTTGAACCAATACCCTTTGATTTGTTTCATCATAAATCATGCACATATTCATCATCAGAACTTTGTTCATCGTTTACATCCTTTTTAAACTATTTGTTGTTCAGCTTCTTGCAACTCATCCACATCAAAACACAAATCAAGTTCTAAATGATTAATAAAGGAGTTTACCATTTTCTTCTTCTCATCCCAAAACTCTATTCCTTGTTGGGTCACCATGGGATTTTGATTTATGGTATTAAAAGAATATTTTAAGATGTGTTCATAGGTTTTTTCAAATGATTGGACTGCTTGTGAGCCTTCTGTCATGCTATCCCAAACAATAGACAATGCGCCTGTTTCATCTAACAAATCAGCTTCTATTAAGATTATTAACTCTCTTAAGGTATCTTTCCCTTTAAGCAGTTTCTTATTAGAATGATTTCTAACAAGGTACACAACCAACTCGATAAATTCATTATTATAGGATTTTTCTTGAAGGTATCGCTGGCAAAGGATTGCACTATTCTCTGCGTGTTTAGAATCATCAGAGGAATACCCATATCCAATATCGTGGAAAAGTGCCGCAACTAGTATTGCTTCTTTATTTACGTTTGAGGTATTATCGATTAAACGATTTGCCCATACAAATACGCGCTTTATGTGATCGGCACGTTTTCTAAATGGATATATTTCCGCACTGCGTGTATTCATCTCATTTAATTGAAGGTATTCCTTCACGTATTTAAATATACAATTATAATCCAAATCAATCACCTATCTCATGATGTATTTATGATATAAACGGAACTCCATTTCAATTATAGTTTTCTAATTCAATAACCTTTTGTATACATTTGTCTATCATCAGGTTCTTTTTGACTGAAACGTTGTCAATTATATAGTCTGGCTGCGTTTTAACTTCCTCGTTTGCCTCACCATTTGACATCATGCCATATTGCAATGGGTAACGCCCAAGGATACCACTATTGGGCAAACAGTATAAGGCTGGGTCAATACCGTAACCATCTCCTCCAGTTTGCTGTCCTATAAGGATTGCAAACCCAGTATCCTTGCAAAAGGAAGCAAAAGCCTCAGAAGCTGAATATACACGGCCGCTCACTAAAACATAGATGTTACCTTTATACCCCAAACTATTTTTAGGAGAGTAGGTCATTGTATCTTTAGCATAGGTGTCAAACTTTGTGAATACTTCTGGTTTAGCTTTCGGAAACTGCTTGGGGTCTAATTCGCTGATGGGTCTAATAAGCCCAGGATTAGCTTTAGAAATTGCTTCAACGTAAGGTTTATTATTAACGCCGGTGCGCATGAGGTTATACCGCGTGATGGTTAAGGGCTTTGTCAAAAGTGGTTCTACTAATAGGTTTTTAAAATATTCTGTTGACCCGCCGCCATTTTCTCTAATATCGATGACCAGTGCTTTTGCATTTAAATGGCTCTTGATAAAATCAAAAATGATTGGCCGATCTACTTGTTCATTAAAATAACTAAATGAATCTATTTTTAAATAGATCATCTCTCCGTTTTCTATGTCTTTTACCTCAACATTATTTGGACGGACAGCGTCTTGATTTACATTATTCGCATTTTCTTTCTGCTCTTTAGAGTCAACTAAACTTGGTAAAGGGCCGTATAATGCCTGACTCTCTATTCTTTCTAAAGTATCAACCCAAGGCTTATAGGTAATACCCAAAGCACTACCCTGTTGGATGACGTCGCTGTAAACTTTATAATACATGTCACGGGCTTTGTTTCCATCGTTTATTTCTATAAGATCTGTATGACCGCTATTAAGATAACAAATAATTTTTGCGAGTTTTTCAGCGAACTCCGTTTTCGTTTTAACATCTTTAATCATTAGCCAATAACGCCCCTTATTGTCTAAAAAATCTACGCCATTTAAGCGTTGATTAACTTCTAAATAAGGATAATCATCTTTAATAATATTCATGAAATAGTCGAAGTCTGCTTTAACTTCTTCTGGTGTCATTTGATCTGTTTGGTTCGATGCTGTGCTAGACAATTTTGGCGTTTCATTGTTTGAAATATAATTCGTAGAGTTTAGTCGGTAGCTGTTAAAGCCCATCACTAAAAATATCGCTAAGGCTATACTGATTAGGATTTTGACAAGTTTTTTGTGATTTTGCATGGGGTCACCTTCTGTCGTTTTTTATGTTAGTGGTTATTCCACTCATTTTTCAATACGGAATACACAGATAAGGAACAGAACCTATTGTTTTTAAATTTAACTTCTCTTAATGTACCTTCATAGGTCATATTACATTTTTTCATAACCTCTCCTGAGGCTAAATTTAAAGTGTCGTGTTTAGCGGCTATTCTATTAAAATGAATTTTTGAGAATAGATATTCAATTATCGCCTGAAGTGCTTCAGTAGTTATGCCTCTATTCCAAAATTCACTCCCTATGCAATATCCGATTTCACATGAAGCATTTGATTCTTCTATTTTGACCACCTTAATATTTCCGATTACCTCTTGAGTATCTTTTAATTCGATTGCCCAATTATATGTATTTTCATCTTCGTACTTTAAAACCCACGCCTCTATTATTTCTTCTGTTTCTTTGATATCTTTGTGGGGACTCCACGACAAAAATTCAGTAACTTTAACATCGCTACCCCAATTTTTGAACATATTGCTAGAATCTTCTTTATCGAATTTCCTTAGAATCAGACGATTGGTTTCAATATTTGTTGTTCCTAAATGATTCACTTTATCAACTCCCTCATTTTTTGTAAGTATCGTATATTTTTAAAAACGCTTCATAGGTTTTCTTGTTGGATTCATCTATATTTCTTTGCGCCTTATCATTTCCTCTTTTTCTCATTTCTCTGGCTATAATGCTTTTGTTGAGGGATGTACCTTCGCAAACATCTGAATATGAGTATCCCTCTTCAACCATGGTCAATGCTTTTTCCAATTCTGCTTTACTATATTTTGTTTTCATCCGTCTCCTAACTTACCCTAATTGTGCAATTTGATTTTTAAGTCGCTAACACCCAACTTAAATACATCTATGAGCAGTTTGTCACTGCCTTGTTCTTCTTGTCTAATTACAACGCCACCTAACTTATGATAATATTTATTAGAAGGTGCAAAATGATGATTATAGACAATTAGATCCGTACAGCCCTTTTGACTGAAAAAATCTACAAGATACTTTAATAAATTTAATGATATATTTCGACCTCTGTAGCTTTTATTTACAAATATATAGTTCAATTCAAATCCGTTACTTGCCACGTCGAAGGTCTCTGCAAAACTGGCAGCTGCAAAACCAAGAAACTTGTCATCTTCGAATGCACCTACAATTATACGAAAATCGTTATTACTCTCAGCATTTGATAACCATTCTCGAAGATCTTCTACTTCATTTTCTAAATCTAGCCTATTTTCACCTTTTCCGTTCAACTCTTCTGTCCAACAACTTACTCGCAACGCCATTGCACGCTCATAATCATGTTCAACCAATTCTCTTAGTACAACCATGTTTTGCCTCCAGTTTATGTCAAATTTTGTGGTTCCGGTTCTAATGTTTTAGATCGATTTGTAGAACCTTTCCAAAGCCCTATCGCCAAGTATAATGAGTTTATAGCTTCCTAGCCTTTATGACAAAAGACAAGGGTACCATTTGAGCTTTCCTAGTCTTATCAGATATCGCTCCAAATGATTTCATTGTTTCAGAATCACTTTCTTCAACTAATTGTTCGATGATAAAGCCTGCTTTTGCCAATGTATTAATATATGTAGACATTTTTCGATTGCATAGAATTATGCTACTATCATGAACAGGCATTTCAAAGTATGATTCATCAAAATAACTTTTATTAAAAATCAATTTATCATCAGCCAGAAGATCTTTTCTTTCCTCTGCCGACCAAGAGACACAACGGTTTAACGTATGATGCCAACTAAAAATAAAGACGCCATCTTTTTTTAAATAAGATGCAATTTTATTAAAGGTGCCCTCTAAATCAGTTGTCCATCCAATACCATATATTGAATAAACATAGTCAAAATAGTTAGTGGGTATGTCCAACTCTGCTTCCATTGGAGCGCAGATTAATTGAGCGACATATCCACTTTCAGCTAAAACCGATTCTGCATTTTTTAATTGCTCGCTTGATAGATCTACTCCCCAAAGCTCATTTGCATTGCGATCTGCATGATATTTTAAAGAGTGACCACTCCCGCAGCATATTTCAAGCATCTTTTTACCCGACACGTCGCCGAATAAATTCAATTCATCCTCAGTTATAAAATTCACACCATATGTAGGGAGTGCAGTTGTTCCAAACCATAAGTCGGCATGTTCATTCCAGTAGTGTCTATTTGTCTTCAATATTTCATGTTTGTCCATGTCGCCCATCCTTGTGATTTTAGATCTTTTAACACCATTATACCAAATTAATCCATATCAATATAAAAAATATTGTGCATGCTCTAACTTCATTCTATTTAGAATACAAAAGCCCTCCAAGGTTATGAAACTTCCTCAGAGGGCTTTTAAAGTTTAGTGTTGTGAAACCTTTTAATTCTTGCTGCACCCAGAGGAATTCACTCCGCACACTCCCAGCCACAAGGCGCTGGTCGTATGCTTTCACGCCAAGGCGGGAAAAGTGTTCCCCGAACACTTTTCTTTTCCGCCCGTTCGAATCCTCCGATTAAAAGCACAAAATAAAAAGATCTCACTTTCGTGAGACCTTTTATTTTGGTGCGCCCAGAGGGATTCGAACCCCCGACCAAGTGGTTCGAAGCCACCTACTCTATCCGGCTGAGCTATGAGCGCATATGTAAAAATATTTGAGTCAAAAAATAAAAATGGTGATCCATCCGCGACTCGAACGCGGGACACCCTGATTAAAAGTCAGATGCTCTACCGACTGAGCTAATGGATCATGATTTTTTATTTAGTTAAATGGCTGGGGATGCAGGACTCGAACCTGCGAATGACGGAGTCAAAGTCCGTTGCCTTACCGACTTGGCGAATCCCCAAAGAAATGGGGCGGCTGATGGGAATCGAACCCACGTATGAAGGAGTCACAGTCCTTTGTCTTAACCGCTTGACGACAGCCGCCATGTCTTAATGATGTAAATGGTGCGTCAGTAGGGATTCGAACCCCAGACCCACGCCTTAGAAGGGCGTTG
>CAYOLV010000005.1:0-146910 GCA_964404895.1 uncultured Peptostreptococcaceae bacterium
GCATCGTATCAATCTAAGCTTTTGGTTATACACTGTTTAGTTTTCAAGGATCGTTTATGTCGTTTTGAACGACATTCCGTGTCAGCCGTTAACTCTTGGCGACTTAAATATCTTACCACCGTTAAGCTTTCGTGTCAACACTTTTTTCTAATTTATTTTTCTTTGTTTCGTTTGCATTTGCCCTCTCGCAAGGGACTTGATTAATATACCACCCGTGTCCTATACCGTCAACCCCTAAAACGAATGTTGTAATTTTCAGATTACTCCACAGGTGACAGCATCTTCATTATACCCTTAAGCTTTTACTCTAAACATCATTCTAAAGGATTCATCTACAATAAAATTCCTACATAAGAAAAGGGAAGTCACAATGACTTCCCTTTTAGCTATATATGTTTGTACTGAATTGAACTACTTGTTAAGAATCGGCTTCATAGTAGGGAAGAAGATAACGTCTCTAATAGAAGGCGAATTGGTGAGGAGCATGATCATACGGTCTACGCCGATACCAAGGCCGCCTGTTGGTGGTAATCCCACTTCAAGAGCGTTCAAGAAATCTTCGTCCATCATTTGTGCTTCATCATCCCCGGCTTCACGCTGTTTCACTTGGTCTTCAAAACGACCTCTTTGATCGATTGGGTCGTTGAGTTCCGAGAAGGCATTGGCAATTTCCCAAGTGTTTGCAAAGGCTTCAAATCGATTTGTGATATTCGGATTGTCAGGATTTCTCTTTGCAAGCGGAGACACTTCTACTGGGTGATGGGTAATAAATGTAGGCTGAATCAAGTGTTCCTCACAGAACGTTTCAAAGGCTTCGTTGATGATGTGACCTTTTTTCATGTCTGGTTTGATTTCAAGTCCTAGTTTTTTACCTGCTTCGCGAGCTTCTTCATCTGTTTCAATTAAGTTAAAGTTCACGCCAGCATACTGTGTAACAGCATCTGTCATGGATAAACGTTTCCATGGCGGTTTAAAATCCAGTTCTGTGCCTTGGAAGTCTACTTTCATTGTGCCATTTGCTTGTTCACAACAATAAGCGACGAGATTTTCAGTGAGTTCCATCATATATTCATAGTCTTCGTACGCAACATAAACTTCCATCGCTGAATACTCTGGGTTGTGTTTAATAGAGATGCCTTCGTTTCTGAACATTTTACCCATTTCATAAACGCCGTCAAATCCACCAACGATAAGTCTTTTGAGGTACAACTCATTGGCTATTCTCATGTACATGTCAATGTCTAGTGTGTTGTGATGGGTAATGAAAGGTCTTGCTGTCGCGCCCCCTGCTATAGTTGACAGGATTGGCGTTTCAACTTCTAAGAAGCCTAAGTTGTCCAAATAGCTTCTGATGCCTCTTGTGATTTTGTTTCTTTTGATAAACGTCTCTTTGACTTCTGGATTGACGATTAAGTCCACATATCTTTGTCTATATCTGATTTCTGTATCTTTAAGTCCATGCCATTTTTCAGGAAGAATTTGAAGAGATTTAGATAAAAGAAGGATTTCTTCTACCTTTACAGAGATTTCTTCTTTTTTAGTTTTGAAAACTTCGCCTGCTATACCAACAATGTCGCCTATGTCATAAGTTTGAACGATGTCGTATTCTTCAGTGCCGATTGCATCAGACTTAATATAAGTTTGGATTCTACCATCACGGTCTTGAATATCAAGGAAGCAAGCTTTACCCATGATTCGTTTTGCCATGATACGACCAGCGATCTTGACATGTTGGCCTTCATAAGACTCAAATCCTTCGATGATGCCCTTGCTGAATGCTGTTCTCTCATACTTTTCGATCTTAAAAGGGTCTCTGCCATCTTGCTGAAGCTTGGTGAGTTTGTCCCTCCTAACTTGCAAAACTTCGGATAAATTTAATTCCTCACTCATGTTAGTCACCTCCAAAATTTAAAGGATCGATCCAGGTAGCCCCGTATCGATCCATTGTGTCTGTTTGATAGGGCCTTCTTGGGGCCTTTATCTTCCGATTTTTTGAATTTCAAATTTAGCAAAACCATCTGGGACTTGTACTTCAATTTTGTCCCCTACTTTTTTGCCAATTAAAGCTCTGCCTACCGGAGACTCGTTGGAAATCTTATTTTCGTACGGATCCGCTTCAGTTGCGCCTACAATTGTATATGTTTCTGTTTCTTGTGAGTCTACATCTTTAATGACGACGCTTGATCCAATGCTGACTTCGTCTGTCTTGATTTCCGCTTCATTGATAAGCTTCGCATTGCTGAGAAGGCCTTCTAGCTTCATGATTCTCTTTTCAAGATCAGCCTGATCGTTTTTCGCCTCATCATATTCTGAGTTTTCACTGATATCTCCAAAGGCTAACGCAGCCTTAATTTTCTCAGCAACTTCTTTTCTTCTAACTGTCTTAAGGTGTTCGAGTTCCTCTTCAATTTTCTTTTGTCCTTCGGCAGTCATGATTACTTCTTTAGAACTCATGTTTTACACTCCTTTAACGCGAAAATGTGAGAATAGAATTCAAGCACCGGGGTCTCCCAGTGCTTAAAACTTATGCGAACATTATATTGTAAATAGAATATACTGTCAAGGAGTTCATGGGTTATTTATCCAACTGATTCCAATAATTCGATCACTTTATAAGGATCTTTTTCTGTATTGAGTTCATTCCTGATATGTGTTGTATGAGGAATACCTTTCAAGTACCAAGCAGCATGTTTTCTCATTTCAATAAGGCCAACATGCTCGCCCTTGTATTTTCGCATCAGTTCGAAGTGTTGAAGTGCAACCGCCATCTTTTCCTTTGGCGATGGCAAGGCTAGTATTTCTCCAGTTTCCCAGTAATGTTCAACTTGCTTCAGTATCCAAGGATTGCCCTGGGCACCTCTTGCAATCATAACCCCGTCTACATAGGTCAATTCTCTCATGGCGATGGCATCTTCTAAGGTGAACACATCGCCATTACCAATGACTGGAATGTTCACGGCGGATTTCACTTCCTTGATAATTCCCCAATCAGCCTTTCCAGCATAGAACTGGTCTCGCGTTCTTCCATGTACCGTGATAGCGGATACCCCTGCCGCTTCTGCAATTTTAGCAATTTCTACGGCGTTAATGGAGCTTGCGTCCCATCCTTTTCGGAATTTGACGGTCACTGGTTTTGTTGCCACACTTACCACTTCTTTTAAAATGCTTTCTATGAGTTTGGGCGTTTTCATTAGTGCCGAACCTTCGCCATTTTTGATAATTTTGGGTGCGGGACAGCCCATATTGATGTCAATCATATCGGTGGGATGGGTATTGAGAAATTCTGTCATCGTCTTAAAACAACTTGGGTCTGAACCAAACATTTGGATGGCGACGGGATGTTCTGCGGTATCGATATGCATCATCTGATAAGTTTTTTTGTCATTGTACGTGAATGCTTTTGCACTGACCATTTCTGAGACCATGAGGCCTTTGTAAAAGGATCTGCAGATCAGTCGAAAAGGTAAATCGGTGACGCCAGCCATGGGGCCAAGCACCACTGCACTCTCCAACTGAACATTACCTATTTTCATGTGTTTCCTCCAATTAATTAAGGTCTTGCTTCGTTACGTTCTCGGTTCATTTGATAGATCATATTGAGACCGTCTAGGGTTAAGAATTTATCTACGACTTCTATGGTTTCAGACTCCGAAGATATTAATGAAGCAAGGCCTCCCGTTGCCACAACGTGACAATCTGGCCAGCCTAATTCTGTCTTCATCCGCTTGACCAGATAGTCTACGGATCCAACATAGCCGTAGATAACCCCTGACTGTATGCTCGCTGTGGTATTTTTGCAAATAACGGTGTCTGGCTTTACCAATTCTACCCTCGTTAATTTTGCGGCTTTGTCAAACAAAGCATCGCTTGAAATTTTTATACCTGGCATGATGGCACCGCCTAAGTACTCATTTCGCTCTGTGATGGCGCAGAAGGTAGTGGCAGTACCAAAGTCTACAACTATGACTGGCCCTCCATATTTTTTAATGGCGGCAACTGCGTTTACTATTCTGTCTGCCCCAACTTGTTTGGGATTGTCATACTTGATATTCATTCCCGTTTTCACACCAGGCCCCACTACGATGGCATCTTTGTTGCAGTACTTTTGTGCCATATGCTGTAAGGAATACATGATGGTTGGAACAACCGATGATATGATGACGTCGTCTACATCTGAAAGAGAGAGACCTTCATATCTAAATAACTGATCTACAAAAATACCGATTTCGTCTGCTGACTTGCTCTTGTCAGTCGACATTCTCCAGGTGGTCAATAATTGATCCCCTTTGTAGACGCCTAAAACAATATTGGTATTACCCACGTCAAACGCTAAAAGCATTTTTTCACCTACTTATCCTTATTCATTATGAGTTGTATTTGTCTTGAGTTTTATAATTGTTTTGCATTAATGACGGGAGCCCTTGCCATTTATTAGACGTAGTAATCTATGCCCCGAACGGAAACTTCACCATAATTCACGTATTCTGTTGTCCCATCTTCAAAGGCCACTAAAAGCGCCCCTTTGTCATCTAACTCCAGCGCTTTTCCGATTCTCTCGCTCTTGCCAATAACCCGGACTGTTTTTCCTAGGGTAACTGATTTTTCTCTATACACCTTCAAAAGTTCCTCGAGCCGCTCCGAATCATACAACGCTTGTTCAAAGTACATATAAGATTCTATGCACGCATGGAGCAGGTCCAGTTTATTGACATGTCCGTGGCTCTCTAAACCTAGAGATGAGGCCTTTTCCTTGATGTCCTCAGGAAACTCGGTTTGATTGACGTTGATGCCTATTCCTAGAATGACATAATTGACTTTCTGCCATTCTGCGCTCATTTCAGAAAGAATGCCACATATTTTTTTGTCGTTGACAATTAAATCGTTTGGCCATTTAATGCCTGCGGCGAGACCTGTGACTTTTTCTATACCTTGTGAGACGGACACTGCCGCAATCAAAGTGAGTCTAAACGAGTTCTCAGGTTTGATATCTGGTCTGATTAACAGGGACATCCAAAGACCTTCGCCTTTTGCCGAATGCCAATTTCGACCCAGCCTGCCTCGCCCTGTCTGCTGTTCGTCAGCCACAATGAGTATGCGGTCTTCTTCAGATTTTAAGGCGATGCGCTTGGCTTCTAAGTTGGTAGAATCTACAGTTTCTCGATACACGACTTCATTTAACCATGACTTGTCTTTAAAAAGCAAGCTCAAAGAAGCTTGGGTGAGGCATTCATTCTGTGCCTTAAGTCGATAGCCTTTCCGAGACGATGATTCTATTTCATAACCCTCTTTTTTAAGTTGGTTGATTATTTTCCAAACCATTGTTCTTGAGACGCCTAATTGTTCAGAGAGTTGTTCCCCTGAAACATATTCAGCGCCGCTATTTTGAAGTGCTTCTAATACGTTAATTTTCATGACTCACCTCTAGCTTCGTCAAAATAGGGTCATACAGCATTTATAGTACACCTTTTACCCTAAAAATACAAATGTCTATCTCGTGTTCTGTTTTTGAATAGAAAAAGGCTTGTCAGCACAATGGCGACAAGCCTCTATCAGTTCATTTCTGTAAAATTAGTTTATTCAATAACAACCAAGATTTCTCCTGAATTTACAGAAGACCCCTTACTTGTTGGAACTGCAGCTATTTTGCCTGCAACAGGTGACATGATTTCATTTTCCATTTTCATTGCTTCCAAGATCAAAAGCACTTGACCCGCTTTCACTGTATCACCAACATTTACTTTAATGTCAAGAATTGTTCCCGGCATTGGCGCGTTGATTTTTGTGCCACCTTCTGGGATGTTTGCAGATGCTACTGGAGCTGGTGCTGGTGCTGGCGCCGCTGCTGCTGGCGTTGGTGTTGCAGGTGCAGCTGCTGGCACTGGAGCCGCCGCCATTGGTGCTGGTGCTGCCGCAGCAATAGGAGCTGATGCTGCTGGTCTTGCTCCGTTTAACTCTTCTACATCTACTTCATATTGTCTTCCGTTAACTGTAATATTAAATCTTCTCATTTTACAATCCCCCTGTTAAAATCTGCTTCCAAGTTGTTCTGAACGACCTGCTACTGCCCATGTCGGCGTAGTTTGGCTTACTCTTCGAATGTTTTTTACAACGATATTGCCTGTATGGGTATCTAAAGATGCCGCAATGGCCGCAGTAATAACAGCTACCAATTCTTCAGTGATTTCATCGCCTGAACTTGCAGAGGCTACTGGTGCAATAGGCATTGCTGCTGTTTGAACGGCTGACGTTTGAACACTTGCTGCAGTTTGACTTTTTTGATTTTCAATGCCTCGAAGGGCAGATGCGATTTGGCTCAAATAGCGAAGTGCCATTAAACCAATCAAAGCAAATACGACGCCTAAAATTGGCATTAAAAGTGGTTCAATGCCTTCTTGGCTAATTGCCAAAGCAGCCATTGTATTGCTGCTTAAAAAAACGTTAAACAATTCCATGGTCAACCACCTTTCTTATAGAGGAACGTTGCCGTGTTTTTTAGGTGGTCTTGACTCACGTTTTGAAGAGAGCATATTCAGTGCGTCTACTAAACGGATACGTGTTTCAGAAGGTTCGATAACATCGTCTACAAAACCGCGCTCTGCTGCTTTGTAAGGTGTTGCAAACTCGTCTGTGTAGTCTTGGACCATTTTATTTCTCATCTCTGCTGGATTTTCAGCTTCTGAGATTTCTTTTCTGAAGATGATATTGGCTGCTCCTTGAGGACCCATAACTGCAATTTCAGCTGTTGGCCAAGCAAGGACAAGATCTGCGCCAAGGTCTTTTGAACACATTGCCAGATAAGAACCGCCGTAAGCTTTTCTAACAATCAATGTGATTTTTGGCACAGTCGCTTCACTGTAAGCATAGAGCATTTTAGCTCCATGACGAATGATACCGCCATATTCTTGTGTCGTGCCTGGTAAGAACCCAGGAACGTCGACAATATTTACAAGGGGGATATTGAACGCGTCACAAGTTCTGATGAATCTAGCTGATTTATCAGAAGCGTTGATGTCTAAGCAACCGGCCAAAACTTTTGGCTGATTGGCAATAATTCCAACGGTTGTGCCATTCATTCTAGCAAAACAAGTAATGATATTTTGAGCAAACTTGGCTTGATAGTCATAAATTTCACCGTTATCCACTACCGCGCGGATCAAATCGTACATATCATAAGCTTTGTTTGAGTTTTCCGGCATCATTTCGTCCAGTTCTGGAATCAGACGATTTGGGTTGTCATTGGATAAAATTTCTGGCGTTGTCTCCATATTATTTGAAGGCAAGTAGCTCAAGAGTTTTCTAATTTCAGCAATACAAACTTCGTCTGTAGCACATTGGTAATGGGCAACGCCAGAGATTGTATTGTGAGTCGCAGCACCACCAAGTGCTTCCGCAGTAACATCTTCACCCGTTACTGTCTTAATGACTTGAGGACCCGTGATAAACATTTGAGAAGTATTTTCAACCATGTAAACAAAGTCGGTAAGTGCAGGCGAATAAACTGCACCGCCAGCGCAAGGACCCATGATTGCAGTGATTTGAGGAATAACCCCTGACGCAATTGTATTTTTAAAGAAGATTTTTCCGTATCCTGAAAGGGCATCTACCGCTTCCTGAATTCTTGCGCCGCCTGAGTCGTTAAGCCCAACTACTGGGCAACCCATTTTAAGTGCATTGTCTAATACTTTGCAAATTTTAGCCGCATGCATTTCACCGAGTGAACCGCCTACAACGGTAAAGTCTTGTGAGTAAGCGTATACCAATCTGCCATCTACATAGCCGTAGCCAGTAACCACGCCTTCTCCTGGTGCATCTACACTTTCCATGCCAAAGTTCGTACATCTGTGTTTCACAAATGCATCCAGCTCAACGAAAGTATTTTCATCGAATAAAAGATGAACTCTCTCTCTTGCTGTTAATTTGCCGCTTTCATGTTGTTTCTCGATGCGCTTTTTACCGCCGCCAAGTTCTACGGCTTCTTTCATTTTGCGCAACTCTTCGATTTTATTGATTGCCATCAACCTCTTCCTCCTATGCTTCTTAATGATCTCAAGTTAACTATTCGCGTTCGCTAAGTTCAACCAGTACGCGATAGGTGCTTTTCGGATGCATGAAGGCTATGCGTGCGCCACCTGCGCCGTATCGAGGTTTTTCATCGATCATCATCATGCCTTTTGCTTTTAGTTCTTCAATAGCTTCTTCAATATTGTCCACTTTGAACGCCATGTGTTGAATGCCTTCGCCGTTTTTTTCGATAAATTTGGCAATAGGGCCGTCTTCTGAAGTAGACTCGAGTAACTCCACCTCAGTGTCTCCAACTGGCAAGAATGCCACTTTAACCTTTTGCTCTTCTACAACTTCCGTGCCGTGTAACTCTAAACCCAGTACCTCTGTATAGAATTTAAGTGTCTCGTCTAGATTTTTAACCGCGATGCCGATGTGATCCAGCTTCATAATATTCATACACTTACCCCCTAACCCTTGATATATAATTCTGAAAGAATAACCTCACTTGCGCTGTATGGATCATTTTCTCTCTTTGCAACCGCTTCGGCAAGCTGATCTAATCGTTCTTTTTGCTGTGTTGGATCTAATAGCTTTTGCATGATCTCTTGTTTGACGAGCTCCAGCATTTCATTTTTTGCATTGCGGATGCGTCTTTGGACAAAATCCTCTGAAGACTCCATATAGGCTTTATGCTCATGAAGGGCATCAAACAATTCTTCCATGCCTTGATTCAATGCTGCAGCTACTAATTTCACCGGGGGTCTCCACGGGCTATGATTAAAATCCAGCATATTCTCGATTTCTCTCGCCGTGCGCTGTGCCCCATCTCGGTCTGATTTGTTGACTGCAAAAACATCGCCAATTTCCATGATGCCTGCCTTGATGGCTTGAATATCGTCGCCTAACCCTGGAACGGTTACCATTAATGTGGTGTCGCAAGTTTTGACGATATCGATTTCCGATTGTCCAACCCCTACCGTCTCAACAAAAATGTAATCGCACCCGTATAGATCTAAGACTTTGATGGCCGCTGTCGTCGCCTCAGAAATACCACCTAAATGGCCGCGAGCTCCCATGCTTCGGATGAATACGCCAGGATCTGTTGCAAGATCGTTCATTCTTACACGATCCCCTAAAATTGCCCCTCCAGTAAAGGGACTTGTGGGATCAACTGCGATAATGCCCACTTTTTTATTCTGTTTTCTTGCCAGTTTGGCGAGCTTATCTGTCAAGGTGCTTTTTCCTGCTCCCGGAGGACCAGTTATACCTATGACAAAAGCGTCTCCTGTGTGGCTGTATAAAGCTTTAATAATTTCTCTTGCCTGTGGATCCTTATTTTCTATGAGGGTGATCAAGCGAGCAGCTGCTCGCTTGTCCCCTGACATGACCCGGTTACCCAGTTCCATAACATTCACCGCTTACGCTTTTTTGACGTTTTCTCTAATAAAATCGATGGTTACATCTGTTGGAGTTCCCGGTGTAAAGACTGCTGCCACTCCGCTTTCTTTTAAGAAAGGAATGTCGTCGTTAGGAATTACACCGCCTGCTACCAATAGGATATCGCTTGCATTCTCTGCTTTTAACAAATCTGAGATTTTAGGAATTAAGGTATTGTGGGCACCTGACAAAATGCTGACTGCAATACAATCCACGTCTTCTTGGATAGCGGCGTTGACGATTTGCTCCGGTGTCTGTCTGAGTCCTGTATAAATAACTTCCATCCCTGCGTCTCTAAGGGCTCTTGCAACTACTTTCGCACCACGGTCATGACCGTCAAGACCTGGCTTGGCGACTAGTACTCTAATGAGTTTTTCCATCTGTATATCCCCCTAACCCTATAAATTCACAGATTGCTGATATTCGCCAAATACTTCACGCATAACACCACAGATTTCTCCGAGTGTTGCATAGGTGCGAACCGCATCTAAGATAAAAGGCATTACATTATCTGTGCTTTCACAAGCTTTTTTAAGTGCTTCTAGCGCTTGTGTCACTGCCTCATTGTCTCTCTTCGCTCTGAGTTCAACTAATTTTTGCTTTTGACCTTCGCCTACACTCGGGTCAACTCTGAGAAGACCTTTAGGAGATTCTTCTTCAACTTGATATTTGTTTAAACCAACGACAACCTGCTTACCCGTTTCAACTTCTTTTTGGTAAGTATACGCCGCGTCGGAAATTTCCTTTTGAATATAGCCAAGGTCGATGGCTCTCGTAGCGCCACCTAATTCATCAATTTTCTTGATGTAAGTCATGGCTTTTTCTTCGATCTGGCTTGTCAAAGCTTCAATGTAGTATGAGCCTGCAAGAGGATCTACTGTATTAGTAACGCCGCTTTCATGGGCAACGATTTGCTGTGTTCTAAGAGCAATCATAACAGAGTCTTCTGTCGGGAGCGCCAATGCTTCATCTCTTGAATTGGTATGAAGGGATTGAGTTCCGCCGAGAACTGCCGCCAATGTTTGAATGGCTACACGCACAATGTTATTGTCTGGTTGCTGCGCCGTTAAAGTTGAACCGCCTGTTTGAGTATGGAATTTAAGTGCCATCGACTTAGGATCTTTTGCACCAAAACGTTCTTTCATGATTTTAGCCCACAGTTTTCTAGCCGCTCTGTATTTCGCCACTTCTTCAAGAAGGTCATTGTGTGCATTGAAGAAGAAGGAAAGTCTAGGTCCGAAGCTGTCTACGTCAAGACCTGCTTTTATAGCAGCCTCAACATAAGCAATACCGTCCGCTAATGTAAAGCCCACTTCTTGAGCCGCTGTCGAACCCGCTTCTCTGATATGGTAACCCGAAATTGAAATGGTATTCCATTGTGGCACTTCTTTTGAACAATATTCAAATATATCTGTAATAAGTCTCATTGAAGGTTCTGTCGGGAAGATATAAGTCCCTCTGGCAATGTACTCTTTCAAAATATCATTTTGGATCGTCCCTCTGAGAAGATCAGAACCGACGCCTTGTTTCTCTGCTACCGCGATGTACATGGCAAGCAGTACTGCTGCTGGTGCGTTGATGGTCATTGAAGTGGATACTTTATCAAGAGGAATGCCATCAAACAAGATTTCCATATCCGCTAAGGAGTCAATTGCTACCCCAACTTTTCCAACTTCGCCTTCCGATAGTGGATGATCACTGTCATACCCAATTTGTGTTGGCAAGTCAAAAGCTACTGAAAGTCCACCAGAACCTTGCTCTACAAGATACTTGTAACGTTTGTTCGACTCTTCTGCAGTTGCAAAACCTGCATACATACGCATTGTCCAATATCTACCTCTATACATTGTGTTTTGAACACCTCTTGTATAAGGATATTGACCTGGATAACCAATTTCTTCATCATAATCAATCGCTGCTATATCTGCTGGTGTGTAAAGTCTTTTGATCACTTCACCTGAAGTTGTATGGAATGCTGCTTGTCGCTCTGGATTCTTTGCCGTTGATGCAGTGGCTTTTTCTTCAAAGCGCTGAGCATTTTCTTGAATCTTGTCTAGTTTTTCCTTTTGATACATGGATTACTTCCTCCTTCAAAATCAAACTATGGCTCTCTACTAGCATACCAATAATAAATTGCAATTTAAAGTGCAAATTGCAGAATTTTTGATGTGTTTATTTTTTTTAATAAGTTATTTGGCGTTTTACCTAATAAAGTTATTCCAATGCTTTGATGGTAAATCGAAATACCCACATGGGTGTATGATTGCATACAATTTTATGATTTGTTTTGCATAAAAACTTTCATTTTTTTGACTATTATTTAACAGCTTTCTCGTATTTTTTTCTTTCTGTTTCATATAAATCATTTCCCTGCATGTCCAAAACGACGATAGCAGGGAAATCTACCACTTTCAGTTCATGAATCGCTTCAGCCCCAAGGTCTTCATAAGCGATGACACGGCTTTCTTTCACCGTACTGGCAATCAGTGCTCCTGCTCCTCCAATTGCTGCGAAGTACACGGCTCCATAGGTTTTCATGCCTTCAGCTACTTTCTCCGAGCGGCTACCTTTCCCAATCATGCCCCTGAGACCTCTTTCAAGAAGAGGGACAGTTAAATCGTCCATCCTGTAACTTGTAGTGGGACCTGCTGAACCGATTACATCGCCTGGCTTTGCTGGTGCTGGCCCAACATAGTAAATCACTTGCCCTTCAAGGTCAAAAGGCAGCGGCTCTCCTTTTTCAATGGAGGCGTTCAAACGAATATGCGCCTGATCTCTCCCCGTGTAAATGATACCCGAAATCAAGACTTGATCCCCAGATTTTAAGTTTCTCACCTGTTCCATGGAGAGAGGTGTGGTTATTTTGATCTTTTCCATATGAGCCACCTCCTATAAAGTCACAGTGATATGTCTGGATGCATGACAGTTGATATTGACCACTACTGGCAAGCCTGCAATATGAGTCGGGAACACTTCTACGTGAACATCTAAGGCGGTGGTGCTTCCCCCCAGACCTTGTGGCCCTATGCCTAGGGCGTTGATTCGCTCTAAAAGTTCATTTTCCATCGCTTCATAATATGGATCTTCGTTGCGGGAACCTATTTCTCGCGTCAGGGCTTTTTTAGCAATCTGAGCCGCCTTATCCAAGGTGCCACCTATGCCTACGCCCACTACAATTGGCGGGCAAGGATTAGGCCCAGCAAGGGATACGGTTTCTAAGACGAAGTCCACAACCCCTTGTCTTCCCGCAGATGGGGTCAGCATCTTGGTTCGGGACATGTTTTCGCTGCCAAATCCCTTGGGTGCGAATGTTATTTTAACCGAGTCTCCGTCTACAATCTGATAATGGATGACTGCCGGTGTATTGTCTTTTGTATTGATTCTTCTCAAAGGGTCTTGAACGACGGATTTTCTTAAATAGCCTTCGGTATAACCTTGTCTGACCCCTTCATTGATAGCCGTTTCCACAGATCCATTGATCCAATAAACCTCTTGACCCATTTCAATAAAAAGAACCGCCATACCTGTATCTTGACAGATTGGCATTTGCTTTTCCTGGGCAATATGAACGTTTTCAATTAAATCTTTAAGAATCTGTTTGCCAATAGGAGATGCCTCTTTTTCTTCATAAGCTTCTAGGGAAGTCGTGACGTCCGCAGCTAAGTTTATGTTGGCCTCTATACACATTTGTTTGACCGCCTTGGTCAACTCAGCAACATCTAACTGTCTCATTTGCGCCTCCATTCCAATATAGATTATCAGGGTTTATTTTATAAATTTGTTGATATTAAATTAACAATTTTAAAGGGCTTTTTCACGTGTGGCTGCTAAAAATTTCTCAGTTTCCACAATATACCTTGTATGTGTCCCTTCGCCAATGATTTCTTTCTCGTCTCTGGCAATGACTTTGAAAATCAATTTTTTTCCTTTGATTTCTATTAATTCAGCTTCTGCTGTTGCAATCATTCCTAGCGGTGTTGCAGCTTTATGAGAAACATCCAAATGAGTCCCCACTGTCGTCATGCCTTCTCCTAAGTGTTCTTGAACAGCCTTAAGAGCCGCATTTTCCATTAATGTGACCATCATAGGTGTTGCCAATACCAGCACATTTCCGCTTCCGAATGCTGCTGCAGTATCTTTTTCCTCAACTTTCAATGACACTTCATATTTTAATCCTAATTCTAACGACATCTTAATGTCCTCCTTTAAAATAACTGCTCTTTATATTTTATCAAAAAAAATCACCTTTCTTAAAGAAAGGTGATTAAAGTTACAATTTTTTATAAATCTTTTGGTAATTCTTCAGAATGAGTCGTTTCATTTTCAGATTTGCTTTCGCTCTGCTCAGAATTAGTTTCATTTTTGTGTGTATCATTCTTGTCTTCACTAACGATAGCTGAACTGGCTACATCTGACTTTACATAAGTAGAGAACATGCCATGAACTACGCCAGTCTCTTCTTTTTCCTTCATGTAAACTTGAAGGGCTTCAAAGCCTTTCTCGTAAACAACAAGGTATTCATCAGAGTCAATTGTTTCGTATTCAAGAAGTGCTTTTGCCACTTCATGGAGTTTGTCTTCATTTTCGCTCAGCAAGCTTTCTGCTTTGTCGTAAGCTGAATCCACTAAGTGTCTTACTTCTCTATCAATTTCAGCTGCCACTTGCTCTGAATAATTTCTTCGAGTCGTCATGTCTTTTCCTAAGAAGACTTCTTCTTCCGATGAATAAGACATCGAGCCTAAATTATCACTCATGGCATATTTGACAATCATAGATCTTGAGATTTCAGAAACACGGCTAAGATCATTGGATGCACCTGTACTGATATCGCCTAAAATCAACTTTTCAGCTACACGACCGCCCAATAGTGTGACTAAATGGGTTTCAAGAGAGGTCTTCGTTTCATAGTGAAGATCTTCTTGCGGTCTGTACATTGTAAACCCACCAGCGCCTCTTCCTCTCGGAATGATGGTGACTTGCTGAACAGGGTCTGATTCAGGCATTAAAGTTGCAAGAACCGCATGACCTGCTTCATGATAAGCGGTTAATCTGCGTTCTTTTTCTGTAATGACTTTAGATTTCTTTTCAACACCCATAATGACTTTATTAAGGGCATCTTCAAGGGCTTCCATCGTAATGTTCTTTGCATTTTTTCTAGCGGAGACGATGGCTGCTTCATTCATAAGATTTTCAATATCTGCAGGGGTGAAGCCTGGAGTTCCCTTTGCAAGAGAACCAAAATCTACATCGGCTGCAAGAGGTTTGTTCTTTGAATGTACTTTAATGATTTCTTCACGTTCTTTAATGTCGGGTCTGCCTACTGAGATTTCGCGGTCAAAACGACCCGGTCTGAGAAGGGCTGGGTCCAAAATATCTGGTCTGTTGGTCGCTGCAATAACGATAATGCCTTCATTGTCAGTAAATCCGTCCATTTCAACCAGCAATTGGTTGAGGGTTTGCTCTCTTTCGTCATGTCCACCACCGAGACCTGCGCCTCTTTTACGACCGACTGCATCGATTTCATCGATGAAGACGATACAAGGTGAATTTTTCTTGGCGTTTTCAAACAAGTCTCTTACACGTGACGCGCCGACCCCGACAAACATTTCTACGAAGTCTGAACCACTGATAGAGAAGAACGGAACCCCTGCTTCACCAGCAATTGCTCTTGAAAGATAAGTTTTACCCGTTCCCGGAGGGCCAACCATCAACATTCCTTTAGGAATTCTGGCACCCATTTCCACATACTTTTTAGGATTCTTAAGGAAATCAACAACTTCCCACATTTCTTCTTTTTCTTCTTTTAAACCTGCTACTTCGGCAAATGTAATTTTCTTGCCATCATCTTCTTTGATCAGACGAGCTTTACTTTTCCCAAAAGACATGACCTTTGAGCCGCCGCCTTGAGAGTTCTGCATGAGCATGAACCACAAAAGTCCGATCATGAGAATGCTAAAGATGATTGGAAGGAAATCTAGCAAGAAGGACTGCTTTGCAGGCTCTTCTCCTGAAATACCAACCGCTTGTTTGTCTGCTACCAGTTCAAATAAATAGTTCCCCATTGGGACAGCTAACATTTCTGGGATATAAGATTTAAACGGTGTACCGTCTTTCAACTCACCTTCCACTTTGCTGTAGTCAACTATTTTGATTGTTTCAACCTTCTCGTTCTTGACGGCTGCTACCAACTCTGTCAAGTTATAATTCTTAGTTTCCTGTGTTTGAGAAGGGGTTACCAATTGCCTAAACAATACCACAATCAACAAAAACAGAAATATATAGAAGGCTGCGTTTTTAAACATCTTCCTCATAAAACTCCTCCTTGTGAACAGTTGAGTCTATTCATTTTATCACATTTATACACGGGGAACAACATCTGACAACGATAGCCTCAGAATTTGTCTTGTATTTTTTGTAACGCTGGTCGCTGCATGTTGCCTCATTCCATAGACCCAAATTATTTTTTCATCGTCACAGATCAGCCACACCTTATCTCTGGCTTTTAAGGGCACTTTTTCGTCAATCAGCAATGCCTTAATTTTTTTATGACCCGACATGCCCATTGGAATAATTTGATCGCCCGGCAGTCGATGTCTGAGTTTCAGTTCTCCTACCACCGTATCTTCATCGATGTAGATGACAGTGCAGTCCCTCACGGCTTTCTTGATACCCATTTGTTCCGAGGATTCAACCTTTTCAATGCATAATTTTGGTGTATTTTCCTCAATATCGCTTTCCGTAGGCGTTGTGCCTTCGGTTTCTGGATTTTCAGCAACTGCGTAGAGCCATTGATAGGCGGTGTAAAATTGGATCCCTTTCATATAAAAGCGCTTGCATCCTGTTGAATTAAGAAGTTCTAGAACTTGAACCACATGGTTTTGTTCTAAATCCTTGAGATTGCCCTTCACCGTCAAATACATTTGCCTAACGAGACGACCTCTGATTGCTGGGTGGCAGTTCATCAGTTCTATTTTGGAAACCCTGCATCCACTTTCTACCTTTTCAGCAGCTTGATTCCACAAGGCTTCAACTGCGTCTTGTATAAAATCTGCATCTTCTGCGAGGAGCTGGGACGCTTTACTCAACTGCTTGTTCAGCGAACCTCCAAAGTGAGCATCCACCATGGGGATGACTTCGTTTCTCAAAAAGTTTCGACTATAGGCAGAATCTAAATTGGTGTGATCCATCATCGGTTCAATCTGATTCAAAACACAATAGGCTTCAATTTGTTTTCGACTGCACATCAAAAGAGGTCTGATAATGACGCCTTCTCTTGAGGGACGTATTCCTACGAGTCCATCCAGACCGCTGCCTCGAATCAGTCTGAGAAGCATGGTCTCACCCTGATCGTCTCGATGGTGTGCCACAGCAATTTTGTGATACCCCAGTCGGCTGCGTTCTGACTCAAAGCAAGCATATCTCAATTCTCTGCCTGCCATTTCAAAGGATTGACCTCTTTCAGCCGCAATTTCAGCAACATTCATGCGGAAGGCGTGAAAAGAAACCCCTAACTTTTGACAGAGTTCCTGAGAAAAAGTCTGGTCACGATCTGCCTCTGCACCTCTGAGCTGATGATTGATATGAACTGCGTGGAGCTTAAGTTCATACTGTTCCCTAAGGGCGCACAACAACAACAGAAGGGCTGTAGAGTCTGCGCCTCCCGAAAGACCTACCACGACCCCATCTCTCGGGTCGATTAATCCATGTCGTTCAATCGTTTCAATTGCAGTTTTTTCCATTTATTAACAACCTCGTTTGTTAGACTATTTCTAATTTACACATTTTCCAATTATAAAGATATCATTATTTACAAGTTTTATGTAAACAATTTGTGAACGAAAAAACAGAGGCGATTTCTCGCCTCCTATTGACCTGCATAGACCAGTTGACCCACATAAACACTTGATGCGCCGTATACTGCAGTATTTTCTGTCTCTTCAAAGCTAAAATCATTCCCAATCATTTCGATGGCACACAACATTTTAAAGAAGTTGCCTGAAACTGTACATTGATTCACAGGTCTGGTTTTTTGTCCTTTTTCGACCACAAAACCTCTGCAAGAGAGGGAAAAATCACCTGTAACTGAGTTAATGCCTGCATGCAAGCCATCTAATGCGGTTATATATAAGCCTTGATCAACTGACTTCAACATCTCTTCCAAGGCAATTTCCCCTGGCTTCAGGAAAAAGTTAGTGGGACTGATTCCGACGGGTGACTTAAACGAAGCTTTAAAACCGTTACCCGTTGGCGACACCCCAAACTTAGCCGCCGTCTTCAAATTATGCATAAAGCCCATCATCTGGCCTTTTTCGATCAAGTTTTTCTTTTGAGTAGGCACGCCTTCGCTGTCGAAAGGTATTGTTGCAAACCCTTCCGCCAAATGGGGATCGTCAGTAATTGTAACGATTTCGCTAGCAACGGTTTCCCCCACTTTGTCTTTAAAGTAGGTAAGTCCTTTGTCCGCCGCTTCTGCGGAAAAAATGGATACCATCACTTGAAGCAAGCTTGCCGCGGCATTTGGCGCAATTACTGTTTTATATGATCCTGAAGGAATGCTCTCCGCCCCGATCATTTCAATGGTTTTCTCAACACTTTCTTCTGCATGTTTTTTAGGATTCCAATCCTCAATATTTCTGAACAATTTGATGATGTGTTCGTTTTTAGTTTCATCGCCTTCTTTGACGATTGGCGAGTAATAAGCGTAGCCCATGCCCGATTCATAGTGAAGATCCAGTCCTTTGGTGTTGACAATGTCTATCATTTGATAAAAATCGCCATATTGATTTTCAACTTGATCCACGCGAGCGTCGTAGGCATTGGCATCGGCTTCGCCCTTTTCAAGCATTTTGATTTTGACTGTAGGTTCTATCTTCTGAAGATTTGTTTCTTGAACAGGCACTTCTGGGTAGTTTTCAACTGGGGCAAACAGTTCGGGCACTTCTTCAACTTCGCTGATGAGAGCGTTGCTCAAACAGTCTTCCACCAAGAGCTTTAAAGCGTCCAGATCCATTTTTTCGCTGTAGGCATTCCCCATTTTGCCGTTGTAAATACCTCGAACGGAGACTCCTGCAGGTTCTGACGCTGAAAACTTGTCTAATGCGCCGTTATATATGCTGGTGGAAAAACGTTTAGACTTTTCCATATAAATTTCAAAATCTGAAAAACCTTTGTTTTTTGCAATTTCCAACAATTCCTTAAACCAGACTGGTCTCATCTTTAAGCCTCCTTCTTGCCGCCGACAGTGATTTCGCTGACTCTTACCGCAGGTTGCCCTACGATGGCAGGGATTGAACCGCTGCTGGCACCACACATGCCAAATCCGTAATCAATATTGTCGGCAATCATGTCGATCTTTTGAAGGACTTCTAATCCTGTTCCGATCAAAGTCGCTCCTTTGACAGGCTCTGCAATTTTCCCGTTTCTGACCATATAGGCCTCTCCCACAGAGAAATTAAAATCTCCCGTAGCAGGATTGACCGAACCGCCACCCATCTTCTTGGCATATAAGCCGAAGTCCATGGAGCCAATCAAATCCTCTAACTTCGATTCCCCTGGGGCAATGAAGGTATTGGACATTCTTGAAGTTGGTGCAAATTGATAAGATTGTCTTCTGCTGGCGCCATTGGCAGGTGTGTTCATTCTGAGTCCGTTGCGTCTGTCCACTAAATAGGATTTCAGAACCCCTTTCTCAATTAAGACGTTTCGCTGAGTCGGATGGCCTTCATCGTCTACAGCCCCTGAACCCCAACCATTTGGAATGGTTCCGTCGTCTATTGCCGTCAAGATGGACGTTCCAATTTGTTTATCCAGTTTGCCTGTAAAAACAGAAGCGCCTTTGGAAATAAACTCAGCTTCAAGACCGTGTCCGCAAGCCTCATGGAAGATTACACCGCCAAAGGCATTGTCAATAATTACTGGAAATCTACCACTGACACAATCCTCAGCCATCGCCATCGTTTTTGCTGTTCTAGCAGCTTCTCTGCCAATCTCAGCTATATCCGCTGTATCATATAATTCAAAGCCATAAAGACCTGCCATATCTGACATGCCAGTTTGCATTTGACCCTTATAAGTTGCCACACAAGTGCCTGAAAGTCGAGTTCTGAGTCTGCGGTCTTCTACCAACAAACCCTCTGAGTTCGCTATCATGACGTGCTGGTCTTCGTCCATATAACGGGCAATGACTTGTGTAATCAAAGGATCGTATGCAGTAGCTGCTTGGTGAATTTGTCTCAACAAGTCTACTTTTTCAGTTTTTCCAATTTGCTCCGGGTATTTAAAGAATTGATGCGTTTGAACTGGGGTCGCATTTAATATGATTTGATTCTGTTTTCCCAAAGCACCTGCAACACTGGACGCCTGAATGGCGAAAGCGATTAAACTGGCTTCGTCTAATTGATTGGTGTGGACGTAAATGGCATTAGACCCTGTTAATATTCTAAGTCCTAATCCAAAATCTCTTCCCGTCACTGCATGTTCTAATCGTCCCCCAATGAGTTCAAGGTTCGTTTTATATTTTTCTTCAATAAAAATCTCTGAAAATTCGCCGCCTCTCGACAATGCCGCTTCCAGTACCTTTTGGGCCAAAGCAGGTGATATCATGATTTACTCCCATCCTTTCTTTTCAAAGACGAAGACGTCTTGTGGGTTTTCAATGTATGTATCCAGTCCTAATGCTTTGAAAGCCTTATCTGATCGATTATCTAAAGCCATATATCCAAAAGATTCACAACCTGATTCAATGGCTCTTTCTATGCCGTAGGCAAGGGCTTGTTTCTCTATTGCTTCACTGCTGACATAATTAACGGTCAGTATTTTCCCCTTAACGTGCTTGTTACTCAGGCTGAAAAAACCTGAATCTTCGAGGCACTCTATTTTATAAAAATCCCCTGCGCTGATGCGTTCAGCAATCCACTGGGGGTTGAATTTTTCAAAAGTCCAATCATAGCTGAGGTATTGATTCCTATTTTGAAGCATTTCTGAATCTGTCATGGCTTCCATAATCGCCTGGGTTTCCTCTGGCTTAATAGGGCGTATTTGACAGTCTTTCAGAATTTCCTGTCGCTGAGCTTCACAGTTTTTCTTAAAGACCTCGGTTTCATCAGTCCCGAAAATTGCTGATCCGTCATAGACTTTGAACCTAGCCACTTCTTCAAACCCATGGGTTCTAACAATATGGAGGCTTTCATAATTTTCAACAAAACTGCTGAGGCCACAGCTTTCAAAACCCTTCTCAAAAGCGTCCTTTAATTGGAAACTCGCCAGAGCCTTTCCTAACCCTTTGCCGCGGGCGTCTATGCCTACGCGTATGCCTTCAAGCCAACATCGATTTCCGCTGAGATAGGTGCTTCTTGCAAAGCCGCCTATTTTTCCTTCCCACAGGGCACACCACAAGATACCCTCGTTGCCGTTGAGCCATTTATCTAATACATTTGGAACGTAGTCCCCTCCATCCCAAATTTGAGATGATATTTCTAAGATTGCTGGGCAATCTGATATTTCAGCTTTTCGGATTTGAATCGTCATAGAATCACTCCTTCATAGCCATTGTATGTCCGTCAACGTTTCATTGTCAATAACGTGTATATTTTTTTAACGCTAATCCAAAGGAATCCAATGGCGTTTGTTTAACCTTTTTATCTGTAAATATTCTCAACATATTAGGATTGAAGAGCACTTAAATCAAATCCTTAGACGCCAGTATGCCCTCTAAATTATCAAAGTCACTCACAATAAAAGCTGACAAATTCAGTTCAGAAAGGATATGTTTTAAGATGACGCCTCCAGCATAAATCACATCTGCACGCTTAGGCATTAAACCCACTAAAGTTTTCTTTTCAGGCAAAGTAAGTTTTTCCAGTTGTGCCACTTGCGTTTCCAAATCTTCCAAACTCACTCTGGCATTATGAATTTGTTCTCTGTCATATATGGCCATTTTCAATTTTAGGGTTCCAAAAGTAGTTGCCGTGCCCCCAATTCCGATTGCAGCCGTGGGCTCGTAAGCTTTAATAGCCTCAACGCCCTCCGCCAAGATTGACTTAACGTCTTCTAACATTTCTGCAGCTTCCTTTGAACTCACGGGATCTGTGGTAATATGTTTCCCCGTCATTCTAACCACGCCTACATTGAAGCTTTTTCGATAGAGCATCTGCTGACCCTGTCCTAGAATGAGCTCGGTGCTGCCACCGCCAATGTCAATAATGACAAAACGTTCTTTTTCGAGAGATTTTTCAAGTCCTTTAGAGACGCCTTTAAAACCAAGTTCTGCTTCCTCTGCCCCGGAGATGATATTGACTTCTATGCCAGTCTCCTTATAGATGCGGTGCGCAAATTCAATCCCATTCTGGGAGTCTCTAACTGCACTGGTGGCAAATGCACCTAAAATGATTGCCTTTTCTTTTTCTGCTATTTGCTTAAACTTTAAAATAGCTTCAACGGTCGCCGCCATTGAAACTTCTGAAAGTCTTTGAGTTTCATTGACCCCTGCTCCAAGACGTGTCATTTCAAGATGTTTTTCCACGTGTCCGAGCTGTCCTTCTGTCACTGCGGCAATCATGAGTCTAATTGAATTGCTGCCCATATCAATGACTGCGTATTTCATCAATATACCTCCTATGTCTCCCCTAAGGTCGGGAGAAACCTTTTCTAAATCAAAAAAAGCCGAGTTTCCTCGGCTATGTTGATTAGTCTCTGCTCTTATTGTAGCCATTCCCCTTACGGTTGGACTTGGCTGCTTTTTTAAATGACTTGAGTTTATCATCTGAGTCTTTTAAGAACCCGCTGATCATATCTTCAAGGTTTTCTGGTCTTCTTTCCGTACGTGCTGGGCTCTTACCATAATTACCAGCTGATTTGTTGAATCCGCCAGAAGGTTTATTAAACCCGCCTGAAGGTTTGTTAAAGGAATTACTGCCGCCACTGCCACCACTATTGCCACTGCGAGTAAATGGCTTTGATTGGCTTTTCGGTGGGTATGATGTTGCGTTGTTCTCAGAATAAGCTGGTTTTTTAACTACAGGTGCCTCTGCTTTTTCAGATGCTTGTCTGATGGACAAACTCACTTTTCCTTTTTCATCTACGCTGATGATTTTTACTTTTACAGGCTGTGCCTCCGTGAGGTGATCCCCAACGCTTTTAACATAGCTGTCTGCAATTTCTGAGATGTGGCATAAGCCCGTTTTACCATCTGGAAGTTGAACAAAAGCTCCAAAGTTGGTAATGCCCGTGACAACACCATCCACAATTTTACCGATTTCTACAGTTGACATAGTCGTCAATCATTCCTCCTGTTTATTTGTATATAAAGATTATATTGAATCCAATAGGGCCTGTCAACTCTGACAATTATTATCAATGCTCATTTTTCAACGTTGCCGCACTATTTGTCTTTCTTGTCTTGAATAATATAGATGACTTCGTTGGGCTTGACCATTTTCAATTTTTCTCGGGCAATTTTTTCAATCGACTCTAAGCTTTTGGAGTCTTCCAATTGCTTCGTCAGTGAATCCTTCTCATCTGTAAGCTTATTCAGTTCCTCTTTTAAAATGACTTCATTGGCCTTCAATTCTTGGATTTTAATTTCTGTCTGAACCACTGTATAGCCGATGTAACTTAAGAAGACCACCATGAATATGATGAGATATTTATTGCGTTTGACCGCAACGACTTTCTTTTTCATGGGATACCCCCCTGCAGCCTACCTCACTATTCTACAATGTGAAACATTTCCTTTGCCACTTCTTTTGTAACATGTTCTGCAAGATCATCTATCATGACGATCATGGTCTTTGGCCCAAATGCCAAAGTGATCTGATCTCCAACCTTAACTTCTGTGCCCGGCTTGGCTTCCTTGCCATTGACAAGTATTTTTCCTTGGTCGCAGGCGTCTTTCGCAACTGTTCTTCTTTTAATGATTCGAGAGTTTTTTAGAAATTTGTCTATTCTCATTTGAACCTCCTGAAATAAAGCTGAATGGAACCTAACGCTAATGGAACTTAGACTTAGAATCTAAATCTAAATCTAGACCTAGACCAAAATCAAAATCAAAACCTTATGAAACCTAAACTCGGTTGACCTTGGGTCAACCTTGTCGCTGGCGCGACTTGCCTAAGTGAGTATGAAAACGGGTCGGTCGATGAATCGACCTAGCCGTTTTCATACTCACTTAGGCGTTTTGGTTTCACAAAAAATAAAAAAGCAGCAGAGCTGCTTTTTATGTATTATTTGTTAACTAACTCTTTAAGCGCTTTACCTGCTTTGAAAACAGGAGCCTTTGAAGCTGGGATTTCGATGATGCTCTTAGGATCTCTTGGATTTCTGCCTTTTCTTTCTTTTCTTTCTCTTACATCAAAAGTACCGAAACCAACCAATTGAACTTTGTCATCCTTAGCCAAAGCTTCTTCTACGCTTTTCATGAATGCATTTAAAGCAAGTTCTGCATCTTTTTTCGTTAAACCTGACTTCTCAGCCATGCTTGTTACTAATTCCGCCTTGTTCACAATAAAACCTCCTCGTAATCACAGAATGATAGCTTGCTATAAGCTATTTCTATCTTATATTGAAATTCCCTCACTTATCAAGGGTTTTTTTCATTTTTTTTGCTCTAAACGCTGATTTTTTGCCATATTCCACAATTCGTCCATAACTTGAAGGGTTAAATTTCCTATTCCTTCCTTTTTTGACACTTCTGAGTCCTCAATAAACTCAAACCGGTTTATGAACTTTGAATTGGTTTTTCCGAGGGCAAGCTCTGGATTTACCTTTGCAAATCGACAAACATTGATGATTGCAAATAATAAATCCCCTAATTCTGCTTCCATTTCAGTTGCATCATTATTCTGAAGGGCTTCTAAAAATTCGTCCAATTCCTCTTTGATTTTTAAAATGGCATCGTCAATATGATCCCAATCGAAACCTACCCCAGCAGCTTTTTTCTGAATTTTATAAGCGCGGAGGGTTGCTGGCATGGCCATCGGCAGAGCCTTCATAGAATCGGTTACTCTCTCGTGGGACTTTTCCTCCCGTTTGATTTGTTCCCAATTGACCAAGACTTCATCGCTATCGGCCACATCCACGTCTCCAAAGACGTGAGGATGCCTGTGAATCAACTTTCTGCAGATACCGCTGATTACATCTCTATTGTTAAAGTAGCCGTTTTCAGAGGCAATAGCACTGTGGAATACCACTTGCAACAGCACATCTCCAAGTTCTTCTTCTAAACCGTATAAATCGTCTTGTTCGATGGCATCGATGACTTCATACGCCTCTTCAAGCAAGCTGGCTTTTAAACTTTCATGAGTCTGTTCCTGATCCCAAGGGCAACCGTCCACATCTCTGAGTCTAGCCATTATGCTCACTAGTTCTCCGAAACCATAGCTGTGATCTTTTTCTCGATCCATTTTAGGGACAAAAACTGAAGCCAAATGATCCAAATCCTCACATCGATCTAAATCATAGAGGGGCACTGCAATAATTTTTTCTTCAGATGGAATGCCTGCAGCTCTTACCACTAGGACTTCATAGTCGTCTGGGAAGAGTTCCATTAATGCTAATTTCACGTTAGAACCTACCATCGGGTCATATATTTGTATGATAACTTGATCGACTAAGTTCGTGAGTTCTGTGTTTTCTATGTTGAGGGCATCTACAATATGCAGACCCTTAACAGGGTCGGTGTGGAGGGTCGTAATCATAGCGTCAATAAAACTGGTTCCATGTACTACTCGAACCGTCATGCCTGCTTCTTTTGCCTTTTTCATCAGCAATTCAACAGAGCGCTCCGCCACAAAGGGATTACCTGGCACAGCATAACTCACAGGCTCTTTTAAAGCCATCTGGAAGACGTTCTCTGCAATAGCTTCATAGACTTCGTCAAAGGTCTCTAAGGTGTCATAGAGGGCGTCAAAGCTTTCTAGTCGAGCCCCTTTTTCCACGAGATCTTTCACAACTGGGTGTTTCATAGTTCTCAGCCATACTTTTGGTGCTTGAATGACTGCTTCATAAGCTTCCATGGTCAAATAAGACATGGCTCCCGGCCCAAGGCCGATAATGGTCAGTTGTGGCTTCATGGAATCAACCTCTCTTCTTGCCAAAATGGAGTTTATTTTTTAATTTTCCTAGCTTTGCGCCTCCAGGAATAATGGCAAGGTCCTCATCTGTAATGGTATTCGTTGCGAACAACATCCACATATAGACCACGCCTCCTACTAAAATAGCCAAGACGGTAGTGATTCTGCCCGGCATCATCCAGTTGAATACAGTATAAGTCAGCACTACTGCGATTCCCATGACGACTACATCGATAATGGGTTTGACAAACACGTTGTGGTAACTGATTTTGACTTCTTTTCGCGTTAAGATGAAGCATACATTCAGACTAGCCGCTACTGCAAACGCAATAATAGTCGATATTGCGGCCCCCATGACGTTAAGCGCCGGAACAGCCACTAAGATATAGGTCAAAACGACTTTCAGAACAGCCCCCACCATGAGGAACATGGCTGGCAATATTGGCTTTCCAAATCCTTGAATCATTCCTGTCGTAATTTGATAAAGGGAAAGGAATACAATTCCCCAGCCGTAAATGCCTAAAATCTTGCCTGTAGTCACCCAAACATCCGGCTGCATAGGGTAGAGCAGTCGAATAATCGGTTCGGATAACGTGGCAATCCCAACTGCACAAGGCAAACCAATCAACATGGCAAGTCTGAGCCCCGTTTCAATGTTATGAGACATGCCTTCTTGATCGCCGCGCATGCGCAAATTAGCGATGGCTGGCACTATGCTGATCTGAACTGCTGCTGTGACGACTTGAGGAAGATTGACAATGGACTGGGCAAAGCCAGACAATTGCCCGTACAACGACTGCGCGGTCTCATTATCTATACCGATGGATTGAAGTCTCACAATAACGATCGAAGCATCTGTAATACTCATGACAGGCATAACAGAAGCTCCTATGGTGATGGGGACTGCAATTAAAAAGATTTCACCTAAAATTTTCCACGCCGTTTCCTTAGGTTTTTCTCCTTGATTCAACATTTCGCTGTTGTCTTTAACAAAACGTCTGTACATGTAGTAGATGGCTATAAAGCCTGCAAAGGAACCAATTGAAGCTCCAACAGTAGCACCACCTGCTGCATATTCAAAGCCACTTCCCACCAAGAGTACTGCTAAAATCAAACCGCCGATTACTCTGAAGAACTGTTCAATCACTTGAGAGATGGCGTAAGGTTTCATGAGCTGACGGCCTTGGAAGTAACCTCTGTACACTGACATGAGGGAAACAAATAACAAGGCGGGTACCAAGGCATACATGGAGTAAATCGAACCATGGTTACCTGTTTTATTGGCAATAATCGGTGCTAGAATCAGCATTGTCAAAGCACTTACGGAACCCAAAACAAGCATTAAGTAAGTTGTTACCTTTAAGACTTTTGACGCCCCTTGTTCATCGCCAACCGCCAAGCGTTCAGATATGATTTTCGCAATGGCAGTAGGAATCCCAGCGGTTGAAATAACCACCAGTTGAATATAAAAAGCGTATGCCCCTTGATAATAACTCATACCCTTGCCGCCAAGAATATTTCCTAGAGGGATTCTAAAGAAAGCTCCTAATATTTTAACGATGATAGCGGCTAAACCTAAAATGGCGGCACCTTTAATAAAACTCGTTCCAGAGCCTTTGTTTGAGGCTTTCGTTTCTTGATTTGGCATTTAATCCTCCGAAATATGTTATAGAAAATACTAAGGGATTGCACACCTTATGACATGCAATCCCTGGCAATTATTTAATTCGGTCAGGGAAAGTCTCGATCTCAGAGTTTTTCTTCAACTCTTCGATTCTCGCTTTCGTTTCATCGTTGGTCAAATTGCTTAAGATTGTTCGCTTGTACACTTCGATTTCTTCAGCTTTTGAACCGTTTGCAATGAGGGTTTCCAAGGTTTGAATTTCATTAAGTTTGATAACATGGTAGCCAAACTTGGACTGAACCACTGGACTCACTTCTCCGACTTTAAGATTAAATGCCACTTCTTCAAATTCCTGAACCATGACACCTCTTGGGAAGAGACCTAAATCTCCGCCTTTTTTAGCAGAGCCTGTGTCGATGGAATTCTCTTTGGCAAGGGCTGCAAAATCGCCACCTGCTTGGATTTTTTTAAGAAGATCGTTGGCTTTAGCTTCGTCTGTTACTAAGATATGGCTAGCACCGATTTGAATTGGATAGGTTTTATATAGGGCATCCAATCGCGTTTGGTCTTTTTCTAATTCAGCTTTAATATTTTTGTCAAATTCTTCTCGATAAAACTCAGACTCGATTTGACTTTTTATAAACCCTTCGTCTATGCCCTTTTCAGCGTAGACTTTCTGAGTCGCTTCATCTGATTCAACTGCATCCATGAATTTTTTGTAAGCTTCTTCCATGTTTGCTTCTGTGATTTTGAACCCTGTTTTCTTAACCGTTTCAATAATCAATTGCTCTTCAACCATGCTGGTCAGCAATTGACTTTTCACCATTTCTAACACCGTCTGTCCCTCAACCTCTTGAGTCCAGATGGTATCGCCATAAATTTCATTGTAACTCTTTTCAATCATTGCAAAACTTTTATTGTAATTTTCTACAGTGAGAACTTCACCGTTTACGACAGCAACTGCATTATCAGGTGCTT
Source organism: uncultured Peptostreptococcaceae bacterium (assembly GCA_964404895.1). Classification (GTDB taxonomy): domain Bacteria; phylum Bacillota; class Clostridia; order Peptostreptococcales; family Acidaminobacteraceae; genus JBGSUZ01. Next base: position 28,111 of record CAYOLV010000005.1, read on the forward strand.
TATTTCCGCCACAACCTGTTGCAGAAATTAGCATTGCACCTATAAGGGACAAGCCAATCATCTTCTTTAAATTAAATTTCATTGTGTACACTCCTTAATCTTCTTTCAAAGGCTATCGCCATTATATAATAATTCACCTCGGGTTTAAACTTAATTTGTCTTACAATCTGATGTCAATTGCGAAAGGAACTCTTCTAACTCGCCGACTCGTTTTTCTTTTGTCAGTTTCATCTTAGTGTACTTAAATTTCATGTAAGGCTTATGGGTCATCACAAAGGCAATCCTTTTGCCAATCAAATCTGTAGCGCGAATCACAAATTCAGGGCCTATATTGGGATTCTCCACAAAATAAAGATTGATGTGTTCTTCGTGTTCTTTGATTAAGCCAATGCCGATTTTCTGTGCCATAGCTTTAATATGAGAAATCGACAATAAATTGTATACCGCCTGAGGAATGGTTCCGTATCGGTCTTCCAACTCCTCTTCCACTCTGTAGCGATCCTCAATATTTCTAATAGAAGAAATGCGTTTGTACATGTCCAATTTTTGATCAGGTTGACTGATATACGCTTCAGGCAAATAAGCGTTAATTGAAAACTCAATAGTGGTATCTGTAAAGGTTTCCACGGCTTCACCCTTAATGCGCCTCACCTGTTCTTCTAACATTTTACAGAACATCTCATATCCCACGGAAGCCATATGGCCATGTTGATCCGAGCCGAGGAGATTTCCTGCACCTCGAATTTCAAGGTCTTTCATAGCGATTTTAAAGCCCGCACCAAGTTCAGTAAACTCTTTTATCGCTTTCAGACGCTTTTCAGCGATTTCTGTCAGTACTTTATTCTTCTGATAAGTCAAATACGCATAGGCGATCCGATTGCTCCGCCCGACCCGTCCTCTCAACTGATAGAGTTGAGAAAGACCCATTTTATCCGAGTCGTTGATGATGATGGTGTTGACGTTAGACATATCTAAGCCAGTTTCAATGATAGTAGTGCAAACCAACACATCGAACTCATGGTTGAGGAAGCCTAACATAATTTTTTCAAGTTTCACTTCTGACATTTGACCGTGAGCAAACTCAATGCGTACACTCGGCATTAACGCCTTAAGTTTGGCTGTAATGTGGTCAATGTCTTGAACACGGTTGTGCACGAAAAAGACTTGACCGCCACGGTCGACTTCTCGATGAATCCAATCCTTCACAAGGAGTTCGTCAAACTCTACCACATAAGTTTGAATCGGATATCTGTCTTCAGGCGGATCTTCTAAAATGCTCATGTCTCGAATCCCTATCAGAGACATATGAAGGGTTCTCGGAATTGGCGTCGCCGTCAGCGTCAAAACATCCACCGTAGTTTTCAACTGCTTGATGGATTCTTTATGTTTGACCCCAAAACGCTGTTCTTCGTCTATGATTAGAAGTCCCAAATCTTTATAAATCACATCTTTGGAAAGGATCCGGTGGGTGCCGACCACAACGTCTACCACGCCGGTTCTCAAATCTTCTATAATGACGTCCTGCTGTTTCTTGGTTCTAAACCGGCTGAGCATTTCGACTTTGATTGGGAATTTCGAAAAACGAGAAACTAAATTGCTGTAGTGTTGTTGAGCTAAAATGGTGGTTGGCACTAAAAACGCCACTTGCTTGCCGTCCATCGCTGCTTTAAATATCGCCCGAATAGCTACTTCTGTTTTGCCATAACCTACATCACCGCAGAGGAGCCGTTCCATAGGCAGTTCATGTTCCATGTCCTTTTTAATCTCAACGATGCATTTAAGCTGATCCTGGGTTTCCTCATAAGGAAACATTTCTTCAAAATTCTTTTGCCAGTCGGTGTCTGGTGCATAGGCGTAACCTTTTCGACTTTGACGCTCTGCATAAAGCTTGATCAAATCCTCCGTCATATCTTCAATGGATTTTTTAACCTTGGCCTTAGCGCGCTGCCATTCCCCACTTCCAAGTCTCGAAAGCTTCACCTCTAGTTCTTCGGCTCCTATATACTTTTGAATGGAGTCCATATTTTCAACAGGGATGTATAAGTGGTCATCCCCAGAATAATTCAATTTTAAATAGTCTCGTTTGAGACCGTCTACTACAAGCTGTTCAAGACCTACATACCGTGCAATCCCGTGGTTTTCGTGAACCACCAGACTTCCTGCAGTAAGCTCTGTAAAGCTCTTGATCATTTGTCCTTTTTTCTTGTTTCCTGTAGATTTCTTTCTGTATGGCGTTCCGAAGAGCTCTTGATCTGTCAATAAAATAAATTTAGACGCCGTGAGCTGGAAACCATGCTTCAAGTCTTGCTGTATAAAATAGCACATTCCCGTCAAGGGCTTTTCAAACTCCCCTTCCAAAAATGGAATTTGCTCATCTCGAAGGGCTTGTTCTACATTTTTGCATTTAGAGTCTGAACCCAATGCAATTGCTACCTTATAGCCCTTATACAGCCACTGTTTTACATCTTCAAGCATATGTTCTAGCTTGCCGTGATAGAGGGGACTTTCCATGGTTTTGACTGTAATCATTTCGTCCACTTTGAAATTGGGAATCCGCTTTGTAATGGCATCTATTGTAATCACTTGACGGTTTTCAATTTGTTTCAAAATTTCGGAGTAGGTAAAAGCCAAGGATAATTGATCTTTAAAGGCCTTTTCTCGTTCCAAGTGATCCTTGAAGCTTTCGGTAAAATGGCTGTATGCCGCTAGATATCGCTCATTGATGCGGCTGTTGTCCAAAAATACCACACGAGCCGAGGACTCAAAATAGTGCAGTAAACCAAAACCTTCATTTTCAAAGGATAAGCTGTAGAATTTGTCTAAATTGCTTGGGTAAATTCCCGACTCCAAATAGTCAACTAAGCTTTCTAGCCGTTCAATCCACTCGTCGTCTTTCGCCTTCTTAAGACCCTTTTTGATCTTGTGAATCATTTCACTGCGTTGCCTATCGCTAAGCAGCAATTCAGTTGCAGGCCCGAAGACAAGTTCTTTGAACTTTTCTAAAGAAAGCTGTGTCATAGGATCAAAGGTTCTGAGGCTGTCAATTTCCGTATCAAACAGTTCTAATCTGTAAGGTAGAGCCTCCCCCACCGGGAATAAGTCTAAAATTCCACCCCGCATAGAAAAACTACCTGGATTGGTCACGATTTCTTCGCGAACATAACCCATATTTAGAAGTTTTCTTATAAGAGGCTCCACTTCCACAGCTTCGCCAACCCTCAACGTCACCTGTGCCTCTTGCCAAAGTTCTTTTTCAGGTAATTTGCTCATCAGGGCTTCTGCAGTGGTCACTACCATCATGGGTTCATCTTCAAATACTAATTTTCTAAGGATTTTAATCCGTTCGTTGAGAATTTCATGGGAGTGGGCATAGGCATCAAAGAAGACGATATCCTTATTTGGAAAATAAAAGACATTAGGTTCCATGGCGCTTGCCGCTTCGTAGAAAGCTTTTGATTCTGAATCGTTAGCGCCTATCACCAAATATTTCCCAGGTTGATCTGCCATCAGGGTCAGTAAAAACGCCGCTGCTGAATTTTCCCAAACACCGTTGATGGACGTGACAAGATGACCATTTTCTAATGATTTTAAAATTTGTTGATATTCACTTGTTTGTCGTACAGCATTCGTTAAAAAACGCTTCATGCATTTACCTCCCTTCCAGTTATGATTTGCTCATTTCCAGTGCTCTATTTTGCGTTGAATTGATTCATAGCTTCGTCTACAGATTTCTCAATCATGACAAGCACGCTGTCCGCCGCTCTGTCCATGGCTTCTCCTATGATAGGAATTTCTTCCTTAGAAAAACGACCCAGGACATAATCTGCTAAATCACCATGAACTTGTTTGCCTATGCCAATTCGAACTCTAGGGAACTCATCTTTTTTCAGCAGATAAATAATGTTGCGCATACCGTTATGAGTTCCCGCGCTTCCTTTTTTTCGGATTCGGATTTTCCCGGGTGCCGTATCAATGTCATCATAAATCACAATGAGTTGTTCGGGTTCAATGCCGTAAAAACTCATCATGGCCATGACAGATTCGCCACTTAAATTCATAAAAGTTTGTGGTTTGGCCAACACCACTTTTTCGTTGCCGATTCTGCCTTCCCCAATCAAGGCTTTAAACTTAGTTTTATTAATGGGGATGTCTAGCCGTTTAGAAAGCAGCTCAATGGTTTCAAACCCTATATTATGCCTGGTCAACTCATATTTTTTCCCTGGATTGCCAAGGCCTACGATCAAGTACATAAGAACCTCCAAATACGTATAAATTACCACCTTACATTATAAACTAAAAAAGCGCTCGAGTATAACAACTCGAGCGCTTTTGTCTTGAAGATGTAACAATATTAAACTTTGAACTTGCTGATTTCTTGATTGAGTTCCACTGCGATAGAATTGAGTTTTTCCGCTGCCTTGGCAACCTCTTCAACTGCAATGGTTTGCTGTTCCATAGAAGCAGTGACCTCTTGGGACGCTGCAGCGGTTTCCTCAGAAACTGCTGAAATATTTTCAATTGATTCAACAATGCTGTCTTTGTCACCGTTAAGCAAGGTAACTGAATCGCCAATTTTATCAATTTGCTTAGAAATATCATCGATTGAGTAACTGATGGTTTCGAAGGATGAGTTAACATCGTCAACCGCCAAAGTTTGCTCTTTAGAGATGCTCTTCATTTCAGCCATGCTGTCCACAGTTTTCTTGCTGTCGTTTTGGATGTTTGTAACGATATCCCTAACTTCGTCTGCTGCTCTAGCAGATTCTTCGGCAAGTTTTCTAATTTCTTCCGCTACTACTGCAAATCCTCTTCCGTGCTCCCCAGCTCTTGCCGCTTCAATAGAAGCATTGAGGGCTAACAAGTTAGTCTGTACAGAAATGGCAGAGATGGCATCTAAAATCGTTCCAATGTGTTTTGTTTTTTCATTTAATTCATTAATGACCATTTCAATTCTTTGGTTTGCTTGATCATTCTTAACAGTTTTACCCTTAAGGTCATCCAAAGTTTTGAATCCGATTTGATTGGCTTCAATAACTTTTTTAGCACTTTCAAGCATATCTGTGGTGTTTTGATTTAAGTTGACAAACTTATTGGAAAGTTCTTTTGCTTTCATTGCGCCTTGTTCAGCATCTCCTGCTTGATCTTGTGCGCCTTTGGCAATATCTTCAACAGTTTTTGCTACTTCATCTGCAGAAGCACTTGTCTCCTCGGCGGTAGCTGCAAGACTTTCAGCAGAATAAGAAAGTTCGCCTGAAACTCTTTGGAGATTCTGGATCAAGTGGGCCAACTCACCAATAGTCTCTTTAAAGTACTCCGAAAGTGCTCCAATTTCATCTTTGCTCTTCACATCAATGGTGGTTGTGAAGTCACCTGCTCTGATTTTACTTAAAGCTCTTACCAACATATTGAGATTTTTAGTAATGCCTTGGGCAAATAAATAAGAGATAAAGACTGCAATAATAATTGTGCCAAGCCCTACCACTAAAATACTCATTAAAATCTGACGGGTATCTTTTTGGATTTCTGAAATATCCACCGTAGAGCCAACTCTCCAACCAAGACCTTCTACAGTAAGGAATGTGGTGAATTTATCTGACTTCTCAAAGGTATAATCAACAATACCCTCTGGACCTGCTTTCATTGCATCTACAATAGACTGAACTGGCAATGGTTTGCTGATCAGTTTTGGGTCTGGGTGAACCATTGCGTTACCTAATTTGTCCACAATGTAAACATAGCCACTTTCTCCAACTTGGATTTCACTAATTTTCTTAGCAAAGGCTTCCAAGGACATATCGATGGCTACAACACCCACGACTTTACCAGAGTCATCTTTAACCGCTTTTGCAGCAGAAAGGACAAGTGCTCCAGAGTTTGCATCCACGTAAGGATCTGTCCAGATCATTTGATCCGTCGCTGCAGCTTCTTGATACCACGGTCTTGACGTTGGGTCATAACCGTCTGGCATCTGTTGAACTGGCATAATATACATTTTCTTGTCCGCTGTCCCAATATAAAGATTCAAAATTTCAGGATCTTGAGACTTCATACCTTCAAACAATTTCATCATCCAAGGTACATTTTCCGGATTCATTACACCTTTTACATTGGCATCTTGAGATAAGTAATTGACCACCAACTCATACTTACCAAGATACGCATCAATTTCAGCACCAATTTCTTTGTTCACTGATTGGCTGGTTTCCTTTAAATTCTCTTTGAGAATAAAGGACATGGATTGATAGGAAATCCCCCCCAGTGCAGTTAGTGAAATAACGATGATGATTGTAAAGACCATCATTAATTTGGTACGTATTCCTAATCCCACGTTTGCTTTCACATTTTTTTCTTTTTTTTGTTTGGACATTGAACATCACCCCTCATGTAGTGTTAATATACCCCGTCGCTGGTTCATCTAAAACCTTAAATAAAAAAGGTCTCTTAATTTTTTTTAAGAGACCTTAATATTTTTAAATTGTATGAATGTTCTGTACCGTTGTCAATAATATAGTAAAAATTATTTGGACGTTTTAATCAAACAACTTCGAAACCGAATCATTGTTGAAAATTCTACGAATTGACTCTGCAAAAATTTGAGAAACACTCAGTTGCTTTAAGCATGGTAAATCGGAAGCGTCTCTTTGAGAAATTGTATCTAGTACGACCAATTCCTTAATGACTGAATCGTTAATTCTTTCTTTTGCAGGACCTGATAATACAGCATGAGTACAGCAAGCGTATACGTCTTTCGCTCCTAATTCCTTTAAAGCTTTAGCTGCATTGACAATCGTACCCGCTGTATCAATCATGTCATCGATTAATATAACGTTTTTACCCTGAACTTCTCCAATAACATTCATGACTTCACACATATTGGCTTTTGGTCTTCTTTTGTCGATAATGGCAATTGGGGCATCTAAACCATCTGCAAACTTTCTTGCTCTGGCAACGCTACCAAGGTCTGGTGAAACGATTACCAAGTCTTCAATATTCTTCTTAGCAAAATAACTAGAAAGAATAGGCCCCCCCACTAAATGATCTACCGGAATGTCAAAGTAACCTTGAATTTGAGCTGCGTGTAAATCCATTGTCAAGATTCGATCTGCACCGGCAGCAGTGAGCAAGTTTGCAACTAGCTTGGCGCTGATTGGATCTCTCGCTTTCGCTTTACGATCTTGTCTTGCATAGCCGTAATAAGGGATAACCGCGGTGATTCTTCCTGCTGAAGCACGCTTACACGCGTCAATCATAATGAGCAGTTCCATTAAGTAATTGTTTACTTCAGGTATACTTGTTGATTGAATGAGGTAAACATCCACACCTCTGACAGTTTCATCAAAATTAACTGCGATCTCGCCGTCGCTAAACGTCGTAACATTAGCCTCACCCAGCGGCAAACCTAATTCATTACAAATATTTTCTGCAAGTTGTTTGTTGGAATTCCCTGCAAAAATCTTGATTTTTCTACCTTTTGTATGCATGATACCCTCCAATAATTAGTGGTCCAGTCGCTCTCTCTTGGGGCGACCGATTTGATTTGCTTTTTATAACACGCGTCTTCTCTACTACACGATTCTTCGCTGTTAATTATTTCTTTCTGCCTTTTCTTTCAACCCAACCTTCAATATTGGTCTGTCTTTCTCTGGCAACACCTAATGCGCCTGCTGGGACATCATTCGTGATGGTACTGCCCGCTGCCACATATGCCCCTTTGCCTATTGTTACCGGAGAAACCAAGTTCACGTTGCACCCGACAAAACAATCGTCTTCTACAAGGGTTTTAAATTTATTCTTTCCGTCGTAATTCACAAAGACCACTCCGCAACCCAGGTTCACTCGCTCGCCCACTTCGGCATCGCCTACATAGGTCAGGTGTGAAATTTTCGTGCCATTGCCAATCACGGAATTCTTCACTTCTACAAAATCGCCTATCTTCGCATCAGATCCAATTTTGCTGCCTGGTCTGACGTATGCGTAAGGACCTACGTTTGTTCGATCATCTACGCTGCTGTCTGTTAAAGTTGATTCCTTGATGGTCACTGCGTTGCCAATCACCATGTTTTCAAGGTGAGCATTAGGGCCAATGAGACAGTCTTCACCTATGACGGTTTTGCCTGCCAATGAAGTTCCCGGGTAGAGAATTGTATCTCTGCCGATTTGAACCTCTTTTCCAATATAAGTTTGAGAAGGATCAATCATGGTGACACCCTCACTCATCCAAAAATCATTTAACCGTTTTCTAAAGATGGCTTCACTCTCGCTAAGCTGGAGTCTTGAATTGACGCCTCTAAGGTCATCAAAGTCTTCAACCACAGCTGTACCAACTTTATAACCCGCGCCGTTGAGTAACTCTAGCATATCTGTTAAATAATACTCATTTTGTGAATTATTATTGTCAATTTTAGCGAGGTATTTTTTTAGTAAATCTCCTTTGAAACAATAGATGCCTGAATTGATTTCTTTAATTTGCTTTGTCGCTTCATCTGCATCTTTTTGTTCCACGATTTTAAGCACATTCCCTTTGGCATCTCTCACAATTCTGCCGTAGCCGAAAGGCTCTTCAAGTTCCGCCGTCAATACGGTGCACGCATTGTCTGCTTGACGATGGGTGTCGATTAACTTTTGAAGGGTTTTGCCCTGAATGAGTGGCGTGTCTCCACAAAGAATCAACACGTCTTCATCATTATCAATTTCGTGTTCTGCAACCATTACAGCATGGCCAGAGCCTAACCGTTCTGCCTGATGGACAAAGGTGACATCTAATTTAGACAAGTCCGCTTCGACTTTTTCTCTCCCACTGCCAACCACGACCACTTTACGATTACAGCCCACAGCATCTGCCGCGTCAATGACGTGCTCCACCATGGATTTTCCAACAATTTTATGTAAGACCTTAGGCGTCTTCGATTTCATTCGGGTGCCTTCACCCGCTGCTAATATGATGGCATTAAGACTCATCTGAACGTCTCCCTTGTTTTTTGCATTTTGTATACCAGTATGATTATAACACAAAATTCTAAAAATGTGGGCAAGAAACAGGATACAATCTTGTAAACATTTTGAATAATGTTCGGATTTTTGAACATGTGCAGGGGATTTTCCCACCATATGGGAAATCTCTTTCCTTGTTCACAATTAATTGCTCATCATTCTACATTCAGCACGAAAAAAGGACTTTTTCAACTAAGAAAAAGTCCTTTGTCTTGCATTTTTTTACTCGAGGCCGGCTACTTCAGCTTCATCGGCATATTCTGCGCTATGTTTCGCCTTTTCGTATTCTGTGAAAATCACTTGCTGGATCATCGTTCTCGTCTCCTGGTTGATTGGATGCGCAATGTCCCTGTAGTCACCTTCACCCACTTTTCTGCTTGGCATAGCTACAAATAAACCATTTTGTCCTTCAATGATTTTGATGTCGTGGACGACAAATGCATCATCAAATGTGACGGATACTACTGCTTTCATCTTGCCTTCGTCTCTGAGTTTTCTGATTCTGACATCGGTGATTTTCATTTTTTTCCCTGCCTTTCGTCTCAACTTGAATTGCGGAGTGTCGCTTTATTAAATATTCGTCACATTTAACAAAACTCCTTCTTAACACCTCGAAATTATTTGAATACTCAAACATTTCAAGGCGAGAACCCCACTTTCGTGTGAATTCTAATTGACTCGCGTAGGCAGTAGATACCCAGATTATCAGAAAATATCCATTTTTATTTAAAAGTCATTAAATAATTTTAATGATTATTTTTAATCCCTGATTAAAAATCTCAGTTACTTTTCTATATTAGAATTACAAGTTACTTTTCACCTGGAAAGACACTGAGATTTGGATAGACGACAATATTATCCTTTTCAGCTTTTTCAAGCGTCAGCAGAGAAATGTAACCGTCAATCATTTTAGCTTCTGGAATAACCGTTTCCATAAGAACACCAATGCCCTCTACGGTTGAGCCCAATTCTTGAATCAGCTCTACCATCCCCTTGACGGTTCCACCCGCTCTCATGAAGTCGTCAATGACAAGTACTTTTGAGCCTGCTGGAATAGCACTTTTAGAAACGTACATGGTCTGAACCTTGCCCGTCGACCCAGAGACATAATTAATACTGATGGTTGAGCCCTCCGTCACACGGTTTTCATTTCTAGCCACAACCAAAGGGACATTGAGTCCGTTAGCCGTCATCATCGCCAAAGGAATGCCCTTGGTTTCAACGGTCAAAACATAGTCAATCCCGCTGTAAGAAAACATTTCAGCAAACATTTCTCCAATGTCTTTGATGAAGGCTGGATCATAGAGGACGTCTGCAATATACAAGTAACCCCCTGGTATAATCCGTTTATTCTCTGCGATTTTTTCACAGATCTGTCTTAAAATCCTCACCTTTTTCTCATTGCTCATAAAAGGAATGTACTTGACACCCCCAGCAGCCCCCGCGATGGTTTCTACCTTCCCCAGTTTCAACTCATCCATCATTTTTTTAACAACAATCAAATCTTCACTGATTGTTGACTTTGCCGAATTAAATAATTCCGTAAAATAACTTAATGTTAAAATACGATTTGGTCGGTCACATAATATTTTAACGATTGCCCCAATTCGTTCGTTTCTCTTCATCCCATTAACCTCTCCATCACAGTTCCGAATATTTATTAGTACTTCTTTCATTTTATTCGGTTATGGTAAGGAAATCAACTGGGATTTTTTAGTTATTGGAATTTGAATAAATGCTTATAGTTTTATATCTGGTCAAAATGTGATATAATTCTTCTTGCAATTTTAAGCAAAATGAGGAGAACTATATGATTAATCTTGATGATACGCATCAAAAAGTCCACTTTGTTGGCATAGGCGGCGTAGGGGTAAGTGCCATCGCCGAAATACTCCATAATCGCGGCTTTATAGTCAGCGGATCGGATGCAAAATCTAGCCAAATTACACAAAATTTAGAACTGAAGGGCATGAAGATTGCCTATGAACATAATGAATCTTTAGTAGATGGAGCAGATTTTCTCGTCTACACGACAGCGGTAGGATTCAACCACCCAGAATTAGCTCGTGCCAATACGTTGAACATTCCTTGCGTTTCTCGGCCAGACATGCTTGGAATGTTAATGGACGAGTATGAGTGCAGTATTGCGGTTTCAGGAGCGCACGGCAAGACTACGACTTCTTCAATGATTGCCATGACTTTGGAACGGACTCAAATGGATCCGACCATATTAATTGGTGGAGAAGTCAAAGACTTAGGCAGTAATGCTCGCGTGGGTGCCAGCCAGATTTTAGTAGCCGAAGCTTGTGAGTATAAGGAAAGTTTTCTGAGCTTCCACCCTCACATTGCCGTACTGCTGAACATCGATGCAGACCACTTAGACTACTATAGAGATTTAAATCACATTGTAGAGGCCTTTGAGCGCTATGTTTCAGGCCTTCCCGCTGACGGTATTTTGATTTACAACGGCGACGATCCCCTTTGTGAAAAAGTTGCTCAAAAAGCGACTTGCATGACAAAATTGCGTTTTGGTATGAACCCTGAATTTGAATACCACCCGACTTCTGTTGGAAAAAACAAGAGAGGGTACCCAACATTCGACATGAACATTGGTGGGGAGAAGGTTTCTATCAGTTTGTCCGTACCAGGACATCATAATATTTACAATACTATGGCAGCCCTTGCCACTGTAACTTTAGCAGGGGCAGAAGCTTCTTCTGCTGCAAAATTCTTAAGTTTGTTCACTGGGGCAGCACGTCGATTTGACGAACAAGGGGAGTATAATGGGGCAAAAATTATTGATGACTATGCCCACCACCCTTCTGAAGTAAAAGCCACACTTAGGGCAGCAAGAGAGTTGCCACACAATAAAGTCATCTGTGTCTTCCAGCCCCACACATACACTCGTACTTTAGAGCTCATGAATGAGTTTAGCAATGCCTTTTCAGATTGTGATGAATTAATCATTACAGATATTTATGCGGCTCGCGAAAAGGATCTCGGCAAAGTGCATGCCCGTGAGTTGGCTGACAAAATCCATGCAAAAGGACAAAGCGTTCGTTACATTGGACCTTTCGATGAAATTCTCCAATATTTAAAAACGATTATTTCTGAGGGCGATTTGGTCTTCACCATGGGTGCAGGCAACGTTTGTGAACTCGGAAAATATTTGGTAGAGGGTAAATAATTTCTCTCAAACGAATACATCTATCCATCCAAAAAATTATTTTTAAAAAAAATGTTTAAAAAAAGGGGTTGTGGTTATCTATAAGATAGCCCAACCCCTTTTTTACACTCCCTATACATATTATATGGTTTGTGAGTAGCAATCTCCCCGATTGCTGCTCTATTTTTTTTCTGGCGGCTTTACGGTTGTGAATAATTCTTTTAAAGCCTTGATTTTTTCTTCGTCAGGCAACAGGTAAGAGTATCCGTGCTTCATTCCCACATCCCCTGGAAGTGTTGCTTTTTCTATACTGCTCAAATCTGTTCCAATCATCTTGCTTCCCATGTAAATCATTTCCTGAGTTGAAAAATTAGTCTCTAAATTTTCACTTGCCGCTTTAATGACCATCAACAATTTCAATCCAAAGGCTTTCTTCGCTGCGGCTACCATAAAATCTTGCTGCCGTTTGATTCGGTCAATATCCCCCGTACCTTCACTGCCGTTATTTTTACGCCATCTTAAAAACTGCATAGCCTTTTCACCATCTAAAAGTTGAAGACCTTTTTTCAGATGAATGTGTAGCGGGGGCTTTGCGGTCGGGTCGTCATAATTCATGTCAACGGGCACTTCGAATTCTACGCCACCAATGAGATCCACAATTTCTTGAACCCCTTCGTAATTCACTTCTACATAATAAGGCACTTCCAAGCCCGTCAAATCTGCAACTGCTTTTCTTGCACCTTCTGCACCACCATTTCCTTTTCCATGACCATAAACAGCGTTGATTTTTCGCTGTGCATAGTCATTATAGCCCTCTAAATGATAATAAGTATCTCTAGGAACTGAGAGCATTTTTATATTTTTACTAGCTAAGTCGACACTCATGACCATGAGGGTATCACTTCTGCCACCATCTGCCCCAAGCAACAAAATATTGAGGCGTTTGTTTTCTTTGATATAAGAATCAATGGCTTTGCTTTTCTCAACGGTCTGTTCTCCTGAGCCGCCATTCGTCAACGGATTTCCCTCTTTGTTAAAAAAGAATCGATCAGCACCAATAAAAATGGCGCTGAATAAGATCATGAACCCTATGAATGATGCTATAAAAATCTTCAAAAATCCCTTCATTCGACAGCCTCCTATTAAAGTGTGTCTTGGCGATAGTGCTTCTTAATTGACCCTTATTAGATTCATCAAAAAAGCCGTTTCACCTTAATCATAAGGAGAAGCGGCTTTTCGGTAACGGATCAGTGGTCACCAGCTGCCGTCTTTTACTTCATCAGTTCGATGTCCCATTGCTATTTGAATTTTCTTCAGTTCCCGGGGCTGCTTCTCCCGGAAGGGCTGTTTCTACAGGAACCCGCTCATAAATTTCTTTCATCATCTGATAGGTTTTCTCTGCATCGTGGAAATAGTAGGATGCCTTTAACTTCATGCCAGATTCACCCGGAATGGTTTGCTTTTGAATGTTATCAAAATTCATGCCAATCGCCTTGGTTCCAATGTAGATCATATCGCCTACATTCATATCTGTTTTTAAATAGCTAAATACATCTTTCACCACGAACGGTAATTTAAATCCAATTGCTTTTTTCGCTACTTTTACGACAAAATCTTGCTGTCTTTTAATTCTCTCAAGGTCGCCCATGCTGTGCTTCCCGTTGTTGTTTTTACGCCAACGGAGGTACTCCCAAGTGTGTTGCCCTTCAATGGTCTGCACGCCCGGTTGAAAATGAATGTGCAATTCTGGATCTGCAGTTGGATCATCGTAGTCTAATTCATACGGAATCTCCACTTCAACACCGCCAACTGTATCGACTACTTTGGCAACTGCTTCATAATCCAGTTCAACATAGAAAGAAATAGGTACTCCTAAAATTTTTGAAACCTCTTTTTTAAGGCCTTCTACACCGCCGTCTTCACCTTTAAAGCCATAAACTGCGTTGATCTTTCTCTGATCGGCTGCATTTCTGCCTTCTATATGGTTGTAAGTATCCCGAGGTACGGATATGATATCTGCCAACTTATTCTTGGTATCATAACTGAATACCATAATGGTATCGCTTCTGCCACCGTCTGTTCCAATAACTAATACATTGACGCGATCTCCATTATTAAACTTTTCTGCCAATGCTGAGCTAGGCTGTTCGCCCTCCTGCTCTGCTGCATCTGCGCCTTTCCCAAGCTCTTCTGCGTTGCCCATACCGAATAAATTGAATTTGGTCATTCCGAAAACTGCACCACCAATTAAAACCGCAAAGCATACAAAAGAGATCAAGAATACTTTAAGATAGTATTTCATGCCTATCTCCTTCCCGATGAATATAAAACAATAATAATATTATCACAAAACTGCAAGGTGGCAATTACAAAATCATTACATTCAGAATTTTTTTTTATATGGCACGGCTGTCTTGGAGATGTGGTCAGTCATTTCTTATTAAAATAGAGCCTTATGAAGGATCTCTTTTCTGATAAGTTTCTTTGTGATATAATCGTTTTTAAAATTTATTAACTTTCCTTAACATTTTTATGCAGCTTACTATATCCCAAAATGAGGTAATCTATGAACAGAATTGACACCCTAAAAAAAATTAATCGGATTGTGGTAAAAGTAGGAACCTCTTCCTTGACTTATCCCAATGGTTCTATGCATTTTAGTCAAATGGAGCGTCTCGTCAGGCAACTCTCAGAACTGACCCATCAAGGCTACGAGGTGATTTTGGTCACTTCTGGCGCTATTGGTGCAGGGGTGGGTCTGTTGAATTTGCCTAAAAAACCTGATAATCTGCCTGATAAACAAGCCGTTGCTGCCATTGGTCAGCTTCATTTAATGCATTTATATCAAAAGTTTTTCTCAGAATACGGCAAATGCGTGGGACAAATTTTGTTATCGAAAGATGATATCCTTAACAAAAAACGCAGTCTCAATGCGAAAAATACCTTTGAAAGCCTTCTTCACTTTGGTGCGATTCCCATCGTCAATGAAAATGATGCAGTGGTTGTAGACGAAATCAAAGTGGGGGACAATGATACCTTGTCCGCTTATGTGGCTAGGCTGATTGGTGCAGATCTCCTCATACTCCTCTCAGATATCGATGGCCTTTACACGGGAAACCCTAAAACTGACCCCTCAGCTGAAAAACTAGACTTTGTCCCTGAGGTTACTAGTGAAATCCTGAACCTCGCTGGTGGCAGTGGTTCTTCTTTAGGCACAGGAGGTATGACTACCAAACTCAGCGCTGCAAAAATTGTCAACGACGGGGGCATCCACATGATTATCGCCAACAGTTTTGAACCTCAAGTCCTAGTGCGCCTTTTAGAGGGTGAATACCTGGGGACTTGGTTTAACAGAAAAGATTTAAGTCTGGAAACAATGCCTATGAAAGGTGGAGAATAAATGGATACAATGCTGACAGGGGCTCACTTAGAAGCTCAAGCCTATGGCGAGCTTGGTAAAAAGGCGTCCTATGAAATGGCTACACTGGGCACCCAAGAAAAAAATAATCTACTCGCAGTCATGTCAAAAGCCATCCTCACTGGAACCCCGGCTATTTTAGAGGCTAACGAAAAAGACCTTCTCTATGCCAAGGAAGCGGGGCTAAGCGACGCTTTAATTGAACGTTTGACGCTGACAACAATAAAGATTGAGAACATGGCACAGGGGATCACAGACCTCATCAGCCTGCCTGACCCTATCGGGGAACAAATTGAACAATTCCTTTCACCCGATGGCTTGACCATTAATAAAATAAGAGTTCCCCTCGGACTCTTAATGATGATTTACGAATCCCGTCCAAACGTGACTGCAGACGCTGCTGCACTGGCGCTAAAGTCTGGTAACGCTATTATTTTAAAGGGTGGAAAAGAAGCCATAAACACCAACAGCGCCATTGCAGACTTGCTTATAGATGCAGGGAAAGACTCAGGTCTACCAGTGGGGGCTATACAACTGATTCGAAGCAGTGACCGTACGCTGACCAATGCGTTAATGACCGATACTGATCACGTAGACGCTATTATTCCAAGGGGAGGCCCAGCACTTAAAAAGGCCATCTTGAATAATGCCAAGGTCCCTGTTCTCATGACAGGCTCTGGGGTTTGCCATTTGTATGTGGCGGATAGCGCGAGTCCAGAAATGGCTACCGCTATTGCCATCAATGCCAAAACTCAGCGCCCTGGAGTTTGCAATGCCATTGAAACCTTGCTAATCCACAAGGATTTTCCGAATACCCCAGAATTGTTAATGGGTTTAATGGATAAGGGCGTTCATTTGCGAACCTGCCCTAAAATCAGCGCCCTTTTATCTGAAAAATATCCAAATGCCGCCGCCACAAAACCGACTCCAGGTTTTTCTCCAGCGGAAGAATGGGATTATTCAGAAGAATACTTGGATTTGACTCTAACCGTCAAGCAGATAGACAGCACCGACGAAGCCATCTCCCATATTGCCACTTACAGCACGGGACATTCCGAAGCCATAGTGAGCACAGACCTCTTGGAAGCAGAACGCTTCATGAACCGAGTCCCTTCTGCCTGCGTCTACCACAATGCCAGTACAAGGTTCACCGACGGCGGCTGTTTTGGATTTGGCTGTGAGATTGGGATTGCCACACAAAAGTTACACGCACGGGGTCCAATGGGGCTTCGAGAAATTACCAGTTATCAGTATCAAATTCATGGAACGGGACAGATCCGTAAATAGATTTTGAATTCTTCGAAAAATCATGAGCTGGATTACCGGCATAAAAAAAGATTGCTTTAAGGCATTTACCTTAAAGCAATCTTTCTTTTTTATGAATCCATTCATCTTATTGATGAACAATTGATGTTCTATTTGCTGTAGTCGTAGAAACCTTTGCCAGTTTTCTTGCCCAACAAATTGCCTCTAACCATTTTTTTAAGCAATGGGTGAGGTCTGTATTTGCTGTCGCCAAACTCTTTGTAAAGGACTTCCATAATTGCCAAGTTCACATCATTTCCAATCATGTCAGCAAGGGCTAAAGGACCGATTGGGTGGTTTGCGCCAAGCATCATCGCTTTATCAATATCTTCTGCAGTTGCAACGCCTTCTGCGTAAATCGCCACAGCTTCATTGATCATTGGAATTAAGATTCTGTTCACGACGAAGCCTGGTGCTTCTTCTACTTTAACAGGCTCTTTGCCCACTCTGAGTGCCATAGTGTGGATGGCGTCATAAGTCTCATCCGTTGTGGCAATGCCGCGAATGATTTCAACCAACTTCATAACGGGAACTGGATTGAAGAAGTGCATGCCGATGACTCTGTCAGGTCGGCTAGTTGCTGCTGCAATCTCTGTAATGCTGAGAGAGGATGTATTCGTTGCCAAAATAGCTTCTGGCTTAATCACCGCATCTAGTCCTGCGAATATTTTTTTCTTGAGTTCCATGTTTTCAGTGGCTGCTTCAATAATCAAGTCTGCATCTTTAAGAGGCTCGTCGTCTTGAGACGTGATAATTCTAGCAAGGCTGGCTTTCATGTCTTCTTCAGTCATTTTGCCCTTTTCTACAGACTTGGCAAAATTCTTCTCTATGTACTTCATTCCCTTTTCAAGGGCTTCTTTTTGAATGTCTTTCATCACCACGGTGTAACCGCTTTGAGCAAGGATTTGAACAATCCCAGAACCCATTGTGCCTGATCCGATAACTGCAATTTTATTCATATTGATGACCTCCTATCGATTTTGGAATGCATATTTTTCTTTGTTTAAGAATGCGGCCATAGCCCCTTTTTGGTCTTCTGTTGCAAAGCCAAGGGCAAAATAACTTTCTTCAACTGCACTGCCTGTTACCGAATCCAGATTTAAACCTGTATCGATCGCCGCTTTTGCGTATCTCACTGCCAATTGACCATTTCCAGCGATTTTTTTCGCTAACTTCATAACTTCTTCCATAAAGGTTTCTTCATCGTATACATGGTTGACTAAGCCTATTTGAAGCGCTTCCTCTGCTCCGATGTTTCCACCTGTGTAGATCAATTCTTTTGCCTTTGCCACTCCAACGACTTTCGGAAGTCTTTGTGTGCCAGCAAACCCTGGGGTAATGCCTAGTCCCACTTCTGGTTGACCAAATTTAGCTTTAACCGATGCTAGGCGCATATCGCAGGCCAGAGAAAGTTCACAGCCGCCGCCTAATGCAAAACCATTGACTGCTGCAATGACAGGTTTCACACATCTTTCGATTTGAGTAAATACCCCTTGACCCAGTCGTGCAAATGCTCTTGCCCCTTCTGCGTTTAGGTTTGCCATTTCGCTAATGTCTGCACCCGCTACAAATGCTTTGCCTTCACCTGTTAAAACGATTACAGATACCGACTCGTCTTTTTCAAGTTCAGCAAAAATAGTTCCTAAATCCATCAGCGTTTCTGAATTCAGCGCGTTGAGCGCTTTAGGACGATTCATTTTGACAATCGCCACTGAGTCTTCTCTCAATACGAGAATATTAGGTTCCATAATGAATACACCTCCATAAGATGTCTGCCATACAGCTGAGGGCGTCCCAACTCACCTTCGCTATACATTTGATTTTTAATGCATGCTCGCTTCTAACGCAAATCCAATCAAGATCAGTGTAAAAGCCACAAGAGCTGGTACAACGCCGTGATCTTCCATTCCCTCAACTTCGTTTCCCTTGCCTTGTTTTCTGAGTTGTCGGCCTTTTACCAAATATTGATAGCGCATTTCTGGTGTTCCAATGAACATCATGGATGCATAAACCATTGAAAAAGCTGCAAAAACAAAGCACAAAACATATATCCCCTGGATAATCGGCCACTTGACAATTACAGCAATCAGTCCGCCAATGAGAACGCTGATCCCTAGTGCGATCCCCATCCATTTTGCCCATAACATTGTAAACTGCTCTAATCGTTTCAAATGGATCCCTCCTGATCAAATTCCTCGGTTTTATTATAGCATCCTTTGATAAAGAAAGTTTATTAAAAAATTTGAACCTTTCAAAATTAATTGCGTTGTCAGAACATTTTCTGTTATGATATTTTTATGATAAGTGCAAATATTCCTATATTTCTAAAAAATCCTGTCATTTGATTAGGGTTCATTATTTAAAGGAGGATTCAAACCATGACGATTCATTCTATGGTCGCTGCTCATTCAAAACGACCTATCGTTCCAGACATCATCTTCGGTACAAGCAAAGAGGCGCAAGACGCTGAAAAGAAATTTGGCAAGAGCGCAGTGATCAACGCAACGATCGGTGCTTTGATGGACGATGAAGGAGAACTTGTATTTTTCAGTTCCGTTATGAAACACATGCGGGAAATGTCAGATGCAAAATTGGCTGAATACGCTCCGATTGCAGGGATTCCTGAATATTTAACCAATGTTCAGAAAGCTTGTTTTAAAGATTTTACACCAAAAGGCTTTATTGAAGCTGTTGCTACACCAGGTGGTACTGGCGCTATTAAGCATGCCGTTTGGAACTATACGGATATGGGTGACGAAATTCTCACTGCCAACTGGTACTGGGCACCTTACAAAACCATTGCAGAAGAGCACGGCAGAAAAATTAGAACTTTCAACTACTTCGACTTTGAAACCAACAGCATGGACATGGGTTCTTTCAAGACAGAAGTGGAAAATTTGTTAAAAACTCAAGATCGCATTTTGATTATTTTAAATACACCGGCACACAACCCAACAGGTTACAGTGTTTCTGACAAAGAATGGGAAGAAATTAACAGCTTTATTCGTGCAAAAGCCATTGAAACAGGCAAAAAAATAATCCTTTTCGTAGACGTGGCTTACATCGACTTTGCAGGGACAGCAGAAGATACCAGAAGATTCTTCAGAAACTTTGACGACCTTCCAGAAAACTTCCTCGTCCTCGTTGGTTTCAGTATGTCAAAAGGTTATACCCTCTACGGTATGCGTTGTGGCGCTATTATTTGTGTCGCAGCCAACCAAGAAATCGCCACCGAATTTAAAGACGTCTGCTCCTTCTCTAACCGTGGCGCTTGGTCAAATGGTACAAGAGCTGCCATGCATGCCCTTGCCGATGCTTATGAAGACCCCGCCTATTACAACGCCATCGAAACGGAAAGAGAAGAGTTCAGATTGCTTCTTGACCGCAGAAACAATGCGTTCATTGAAGCGGCAAAAGCTTGCGGTTTAACGACTGTACCTTTCACAGCGGGCTTCTTCGTCTCAATTCCTTGTGACGACCCAATGGCCATTGCGGCAAAACTCAAAGAAGACAATCTCTTTGTGATTCCGCTCCAAAAAGGACTTCGTTTTGCACCTTGTGCTGTTTCTGAAGAAAAATGCAGAAAAGCGCCAGCCATGATCAAAAAATATTTATAATTTTCAAAATTGTTCTTGACCAAACTTCTGGTCTGTGATTAAATGAGACAAATTAGTAAGCTCAGTCGGCAACAAATCGACTGGACATAATTTCATAACAAAGCGTAGATTGAGAGTAGTAAAATACAGAAGACCCTATAGAGAGTTAGGCATTGGTGGAAGCCTGACAGGAAATCCGTATTCGAATGGACTCATGAGTGGAAGCTGAACTTAAGTAGGCGACACGGGTTTCTCCCGTTACAGAGATAGAATATCGGCAAATTTAGTTACCGCAGCGACGCACTCGCATGCGCTAAGAACCCTAACTCGCCTGTATTTGAAAAAGATAGCAGCTCTTGCTGCTAACCAGAGGTGGTACCGCGAATCATTCGCCCTCTATTTGCTATAAGCAGATAGAGGGCTTTTTTGTTGTCAAAACCTGAAAAAGGTTCTTCTCACAAAGGATTCACACCCATCTTAACTCATTCCTCACTCTCTCGCTTTGGACTTATCCCTTCACACCCAAATCCAAAGGAGGCATTACCCATGAAAAAGACATTGTCTGCTAAAACTGCTTTAAGAATCCTTTTAACCTTTTTAATCCTCAGCACCAGTCTCTTGGCTTTTGGCTGCAGCACTTCTAAAACAGCCAGCTCTAGTTCCGAAACGACGCCTGCCCCTTCCACAGAAATCATTGAGATCGGCATTACACAAATCGTGGAACATCCTTCCCTAGACTTAATTCGTAGCGGTATTGAAGCCGCCCTGAAAGATCAAGGTTTTAATTCTGCAACCAATCTGAAAATTGACTACCAAAATGCCCAAGGCAATATGGAAAACACTCAGCTCATTGCCCAAAAATTCAATAACAAAAATAAAAAATTGGTCATCGCCATTACGACCCCATCGGCACAAGCAGCTTTTCAAACCGTGAAGGACGTTCCTGTTATTTTCTCTGCAGTCACCGACCCTAAGGGCGCAGGTTTAGACGCTAAGGGCATTACAGGCGTCAGCGACATGACCCCTATTAGAAAACAGCTTGAACTTTTAAAGCAACTTCTTCCAGAAGCTAAAACTGTGGGCATGGTTTACAATACGGGAGAGCAAAATTCAGTGGTTCAAGTGGAACTCGCAGAAAAGATTGCCAAAGAATTAGGACTGGAAATTGTCAGCACAGGCGTTTCCAATACCAACGACATGCCTCAAGCACTAGACCAAATTCTTTCTAAATCCGATGTCTTTTATGCCCACGTAGACAACAGCCTTGCCACAGCTTTTACTTTGCTAGCCGAAAAAGCCAATACTGCTAACGTGCCCATCATTGGCGCTGTTGAAAATTATGTCACCGATGGCGCCCTTGCCACAGACGGCATCGATAATTATGATATCGGTTATCAAACAGGTCTCATGGCGGCAAAGATACTGAAAGGCGAAAGCGTTGAAAATTTACCCATTGAAACCGTTGCCAATACTCAAGTCATCATTTCTAAGAAAGTAGCCGAACGTTTTAAAATCAACATTCCCGAAGCGTTAAAAGGCAAGCTCATATGATTGCCCTCGGTGCTATTTTCGCCATTATGGCTTATGGTGTGCACCTAAGCTATAAACAATTAAATTTTCCAGACCTCACCGTAGACGGCAGCTTCCCCCTCGGAGCTGCTCTCTGCGCTACAGGGATGACCTTTCACATGCCCCTTGTCCTTTGTATGCTCCTCAGCATTGTGGGCGGTCTGATGGCAGGTTTATGCACGGGGCTTCTCCACACCAAACTCAAACTGTCCGATCTGCTTTCAGGTATATTGGTCATGATTGCCCTATACAGCATTAATTTGAGAATAATGGGCAAGCCCAATACCCCTCTCCTGGGACTGAGCCATCCTTTTCAAGGGGAGCAAGCCCTCTTTTACATTCTTCTATTGCTGATTGTTGTAAAGCTGACCATTGGTCATTTTTATAAAAGCCGCATGGGGATGATGGTAAGAGCTACTGGGGAAAATCCATCATTTGTGACTAGTCTTGGACTGAACCCAGACTTTTATAAAGTCATAGGTCTGATGTTTGCCAATGGCTTGGTGGCATTTTCAGGTGCTCTTATGGCCCTTTACCAAGGTTACGCCGATGTGGGCATGGGACTTGGGATTATGGTGGCAGGTCTGGCTTCAGTGATTATTGGCGAGAAACTTTTCAAATCTGTCATTTTGGGAAGTGTGGCCTATAGAGCCCTCATCGGACTAGCTTTTAGCCTTGGAGTTGCTCCTAGTGATATTAAACTGATTACTGCCGCCCTCATCGTGCTCATGATCTCACCTGCCCTTCGCCCTAAGGGTTTTAATTTTAAAAGGAGGTTTCCTCATGCTCGAGTGCCGCAATTTATCCAAAACCTATACCAGCGCCCATCAAACCGCCAAAGTCCTGACACACTTTAACCTGACCCTTGCACCAGGGAGTTTCAACATATTGATTGGAGGTAACGGTGCTGGAAAAAGCACCTTAATGAACTTGATTACTGGAAATACCCTGCCCGACGCAGGTCAGATTTTAATTGAGGGCGAAGAGATTCAAACCCTCCCCGCCCATGTGCGCCACAGCTTTATAACCACCCTCCAGCAAAATACCAATTTTGGAAGTTTGGGTTCCATGACCCTTATGGAGAATATGGCTTTAGTCGCTGCCAAGGGAAAATCTTTTGGTCTTCAAAGGGTACTGCCTCACCGAAAAGCTTCTCAACTGGGGTTAAGACAGGCCTATCAAGAAATATTGGCAGAATTAGATATGGGTTTAGAACAGTTCTTAGATACGCCCGTCGCTCATTTGTCTGGGGGACAAAAACAAGCCTTGACCTTGGCCATGAGTCTTTTTAACATTCCAAAACTCCTGCTTTTAGACGAGCATACCGCTGCCCTTGACCCCAAGACTTCCCAGCGGATCATGGCGCTGACAGAGCGCTTTGTCAAGAAGCATCAAATCACAACCTTGATGATTACCCACGACTTAGAACAAGCTATTCAGCACGGTGACAGACTGATCTTGCTGGACTCTGGGCAGATTGCCATGGACTGCTTTGGGGCAGAAAAAAAGGCCCTTCAACCGAAGGACCTGATGACTTGCTATTTTAAATCTACATTTTTAAAGATGACCAAGTAACACATCAATGCCGTTCCGCAGACGATGAACACGTCCGCAACGTTGAATATGGCAAAGTTGATAAATCTGAATTCAAAATAGTCGATGACGTAATTGAATACCAGTCGGTCGATCCAGTTCCCTATAGCGCCACCTGCAATTAATGCAAGAGACAGGGAGAGCCATGGACTTGCGCCTGTGGTCACACTTCTGTATAAGAGCCCTAGCACAAAGCAAATGACAATTGCCGTGAAGATAATGAGGAACAATTGTTTATCGCTGAGAATGCTGAAAGCCGCACCATCGTTTTTAGCAAAGGTTAAATGGAAAATGTTCTTCAGCAAAGGGAACGACCCGATGGGTTCTAAATATTTTACCGCCAAAATTTTTGACAGCCGATCTACGATGACAATTCCAATGACTAGCAAATAAAACAACACACTGTGCCTCCTTATGCATTACTGAATAGGTGAAACCAATCTTCCTGCAGCTTCTAAAAACTTTTGCCATTTGGGACGCTGGATAAAATGCTCTAGCTTCACCATTTCGCTATCGCTGAGATCTTGAATAAAGTCGTGTTCAAGGCGTTTGACCACCTCTCGATCATATAAAAATGCGTTGACTTCAAAGTTGATTTCCAAGCTTCTAATATCTAAATTGGCAGTGCCTACCGTTGCGCCTATCCCATCTACCATGACGATCTTGCTGTGAATAAAGCCCTTTTGATAGCGGTATATTTTAACACCCGCCTCAAGGAGCTCTTGAATATTGTCTTGAGAAGCCCAGTAGACAAAGAAATGATCTGGCTTGGAAGGAATGATAATTTTCACATCTACCCCGCTGAGAGCAGCCGTGATGAGCCCCATCTTGATGCTTTCTTCAGGCACCAAATAAGGTGTCGTTATCCAGATGCGGTCTTCTGCCGTGGAGATCATGGTGAAATAGGCCTGTAAAATGGGTTTCCAGTTGGAGTCTGGTCCACTGGCGGCAATCTGCATAGTGGAGGCACCGCAAGGTCCTAACTTTGGAAACATTTCTTCTTCGTTTAAGACTTGTTTCGTCAAGAAATACCAATCGTTCAAAAAGATGTCCTGCATGGCGTAAACAGCCTCACCCAGCACTTTGATATGGGTATCTCTCCAAAAACCTAAGCTCTTGTTTTTACCAAGATATTCATCTCCAATATTTAAACCGCCGAGGAATCCTACGCGTCCGTCTACCACAATGATTTTCCTGTGATTTCTGTAATTTAATTCTCTAGAAAGGACTGGGAATACTACTGGGAAAAACGGTAAGACTTCACAGCCTGCAGCTTTGAGTTCATTTTTAAAACGCTTCCCTAGCTTCCAACAGCCTACGCTGTCATAAATAACCCTGACTTTGACGCCTTCTTTTGCCTTTTGAATTAAAATATCTTTAATTTGATTTCCAATAATATCGTCGCGAATAATGAAAAACTCAAAATGAATGTAATTTTTCGCTTCCATCATGGCGTCAATCATACTTTCATAGGTGGCCTCACCGTTGGTCAGGACTTCAACCCAGTTATTTACCGAAAAAGGGGCATCTGAGTTCTTCAAAAGCAAATTGATTAGCCTGTTGTTCACGTAACTGTCATTGTTTCCAAATAGATCGATGTAATCAATCATTTCCTTTTGCATAGAGGCCGCTTGATCTAACTTGCTGCGGGACAAAATCCCTTTTTTTCTGGAACGGAATTTATACCGATAGTTTCTGCCGAACAAAATATAGAACACAAAACCCACCACTGGCAGTAATGATAATATCAGCAGCCAAGAGAGAGTCTTTGAAGGATTTTTATTTTCAAGGAAGATGACCACACCCACCATAATCAAATACAGAGCAAACGCCCAGTTGAAAAAGGTGCGAATAAAACCCACCATAGGGATATGAAGCCAATCAATTTTTGCCAGCAAAAAATAGCCTTCGTAGAAAGAAGCGACAAGGATCACCAATAATAGAGCAAATAGAATTTTCTTTAGCCATTGATCCACGACAAACGCCTCCACTTCAGTCTTGCGTCTTATTAGTCTCTCAAATGATCTAAGTTGATCTCCGCGCGGTTGATTTTAAAGCCAAGTCCGCTGAATTTCTCTTCATATTCTGTCATAATGTCCCCTTCAACTGGGCGACGGTGCAGGTCTAGAGAAATCTTTCTCAACTCCAACTTTAGAGCTGCAAATTCATTTAAACTGAATTCAAATAGATGCAAATTATCTGTTTTAAAGTACACCCATTCTCCCTTTTTCAGAATATGGCTGTATTTTTTTAAATAGTCTCTGTAAGTTAAACGACGCTTATAATGTCTCGACTTAGGCCAAGGGTCTGAAAAATTAAGGTAAATTCTATCAATTTCACCCTTTGCAAAGAGCTCGTCTACTCGATTGGCATTTTCTCGAATAAAACGGACATTTTTTAGGTCTGTATGTGTGGCTTTTTTCAGCGCTTGGGCAATGACTTCCTCATGAAGTTCCATAGCGACATAATTGATGTCTGGGTTGAGTTCCGCCAATCCTAAAATGAATTGCCCCTTGCCGCAACCGATCTCCAAGTGAATGGGATTCTCGTTGCCGAAGACAGACTGCCACTCGCCTTTTTTATGAACAGAGTCATTGATCAAGTAAAAATCGCTGTATTTGATCATCTTCTCATGGGTTTCAGGTCTCTTTCTTAATCTCACTGTAAGTTCCTCCTAATGTTTTAGCAGTGCAAATACCTAGGCATTGCAAAACGTATCTATAGACGATTATACCAATGTTTTTATAATGATGTAAAGCTGTGTTCACAGCCCTGCCATCAACGAGAAAACCCCGAGTTTTACATAACAGTAAAACCCGGGGTTCATTTTTGGTGATCCATCCGCGACTCGAACGCGGGACACCCTGATTAAAAGTCAGATGCTCTACCGACTGAGCTAATAGATCGTGTCCGTTCTTTTGAGAACATGGACAACTATATCACAGCACTGGTCTCTTGTCAAAGCATTCTGGAAAAGTTGTTATTTTGTGAATATTCTTGGATTTTCACTGAATAAGCGGAGTCTGTCCACTTGCTCTACTGAAAACTTGCCTTGCTCCTGAACGAGATCCAACAAAGTTGAATAATCTGTCAAGGTTTCATATGGGACGCCTGCCAATTTGAAACGATCAATGGCTTCTTTTAAACCGTAATTGAAAATCCCATAGACTTTTAAAACTTCTACGCCTTCTTTTTGAAGGGCTTCGACACACTTGAGGGAGCTGCCGCCTGTAGAGATCAAATCTTCAATCAATACAGCTCTCTGCCCTTTTTTAACCAAACCCTCAATCAAATTTTCTTTGCCGTGTTCCTTGCTAGAAGATCTGACATAAACCATCGGTTTATTCAAAAGTTCCGCTACCCAAGCCCCATGAGGGATGCCTGCTGTAGCTGTTGCTGCTACCACATCAAAACTATCTTCAAAATCTTTGGCAATCAAGTCTACCAAACCTTTGGCAATTGCGCGTCTCACATCTGGATAGCTGATTGTCAAACGATTGTCGCAATAAATAGGAGATTTAATCCCCGAAGCCCATGTAAAGAGCTCATTTTCACTGCGAAGAGCCACTGCCTCAACATCTAATAGCAATTTAGCATAATCTTTTCTTTCCATTTTTCATTCTCCTTTTGTCTCACAGGACTAAATTAAGGACACCTTATTTCCTTAACAAGGGTACCATAAACCCCTTTGAGACTCAAGTATTTCGTTTCAAAACGCCTGATTTATTGGCAATAATAACCGATGATATTGTACTCTTCTGGAATGGCCAATTTTTCTCTGTAGTTGTCTACGTCTATTCGCCATTTACCCGCTAAACCGCTGTCGTGCATTGCAACTTCAAAATACAGCATGGCAATACCCGCGTCTACATCTTGAATATATTGTTCCAAATCTTCATTCTTTTTCATAGCGAGAATGATGCAATCTCCGTCTAATATGAATTTCCAAGGTTGAAGATTACCCCAAGATGGGGCATTTCTCATATAGTAAAACACTTCATCTAAACCGCGCTTGGCAATTTCAGAATAGTCCATTTCATTCCCGAAAGATTTCAAATAAACAAACTCTGTGATGGCATTTTTATGGGCATAACTCTCATCTTTGATACTGCTGTCAGTATCGCCAAATTTAGCTTGGCTTTGTTGTAGCGTGGTTTCTCCAAAGGAATAAATTTTAGATAGTTTCTTATCCTCTTTCGGTTCGCCAAAAGCCATCAAAGCTGCGATGGTTCCTTCAAATTCAAGCGCTAATTTTTCCTGAACCAAGTCTTGATTCCCGTTGACAGACAGCCAACAAGTCCCAATATCCTTCTTCGCTAACTGCAGTGCCAACCATTCGCCTAAATAGCCTACGGTTTGATAATCCACTGCATTGCCTGAACAAGTGATTAAAAAATAATGTGGTGCTTGGATCATATGACCGTTGTATCCTACAATTCCTCGAAGGGCTTCAAAGACTGTTTCACCATTTTCAAGAACGATAAAGTCTACCTTTTCTGTTCCTGTAAAAATCGGCATGGATTCAATAATATCTTCAATCGCGGTCATGGTTACTGTGTTAAGGGGCGCAGGATCATATTCCCTGACGGTTCTGCGTTTTTCCATTACTTTAAGCATTTTCACGTATAATCACCTCGGTCATATTATAACATATACATTTCACTACCGTGTACAAAATCAATGAATTCTGACTTTAAGTCGGGTATAATAATCATAAGAGGTGTTTCTTATGAAAATTAAATTTTTAGGCGCTGCAGAGCAAGTCACAGGTTCCAATTACTTAATCGATACAGGAAAAACTAGGTTTCTTATCGACTTTGGTCAGTTTCAGGGTCTGCCAGAAATCAATCGTCAGAATTACGACGAACTTCCCTTTGATCCTAAAAGCATTGATTTTGTTATACTTACCCATGCCCATATTGACCACTGCGGGCGGCTGCCCCTTTTAACAAAGAGCGGCTTTACAGGAAAAATTTACTGCACTTACCCGACTGCTGATCTTGCTGCCATGATGCTTAAAGACAGCGGCAAAATTCACGAAGAAGAGAACGAGTGGGAAAATCGGAAGCGCATGCGGGCAGGTTTAGACTCTATTGAACCCTTGTTTACTTCCGAAGATGCAGAAAACTGTTCTGTCTATCTATACCCTTTACCTTATGAGGTTATCAAGGAAGTTGATGATTTTATTCAGTTTGAATTTATTGAAGCGGGTCACTTGCTAGGTTCTGCTTCAATTCGCTTGACCATTCGAGAACACGGCAAACCAAAGACACTGGTATTTTCAGGAGATCTAGGGACTGGTTTTAACCCGCTCCTCAATCCACCCTCCTATTTTGATGCCGCTGACTTTGTCGTTATGGAGTCCACTTACGCCACAAAAACCCATACTTTAGTGGAAGAAAGAGGGGCACATTTAGCAGAAATCATTGAAAACGCTATGATTGATGGAGGCACGGTTATTATTCCATCCTTTTCTCTAGGCCGTACCCAAGAAGTCCTCTATATTTTGAAAACCTACTATGAAACCCAAGGTCGACAAGATGCTTTTGACGCTATTCCAATCTATATTGACAGCCCACTGGCGATTGAGGCGACTCAGTTTTACAAGCGTCACCAAAAGTATTTGAAACCTGAAATCACTGCTCTTTACGAGCGAGGTTTCAACCCTATGGAAGCCCCAAATGTCCACTACATTCGAGATCACGAGACTTCCATGGCTCTGAACCGATCCCCTGAATCCAAGGTGATTATCTCTGCCAGCGGAATGTGTGAAGCCGGGCGTATCCGTCACCACTTGAAGCATTACTTATGGAAAAAGGAAACCCGTCTGGTTTTCATTGGCTATCAAGGGGAAGGCACCCTCGGCAGAGCCCTTCAAGAAGGTCTTCCAAGTGCTAGGCTCTTTAACGAGGATATAAAGGTCAACGCAAAGATTCACAGTCTTCACGGTTTTTCGGGACATGCAGATTCACCCATGCTCCTCCGCTGGCTTTCTCATATACAAGGGGTGAAAACCGTCTTTGTGACTCACGGGGAGCCACCACTTATTTATGAACACGCAGACACCATTCGAGAAAAATTCCACGTTAATGTGGTGGTTCCTAGAGATGGGGACGAAGTAGAAATTTAAGTGTTTTATTTTAGGACTAAGTTAAGTTCCCTTTTTATTTGACGTTTAGAAGCAACTTAAAAAGACCGACTGCAGGAAAACGGCAGTCGGTCTTTTTTCTCTATTTCATTTTTTCTCTATTTCATTATTTAGAAACAGTCTACCCTTAAGCTTCGTAACGCACTTTTTCAAGGAATAAACCTTGCGCTGGAGCAAGAGGGCTGTTCAGCGCTCTGTCCTTAGCTTCTACCGCCTGAGTCACTCTTTCAGGTTGGATTTCTCCAAGACCCACTTCAACCAACATGCCTACCATTTTACGCGCCATGTTGTGAAGGAAGCCATCTCCCGTAATACGGATGGTGAGCATCGCCCCATCTCTTTGAATTTCCACATTTTGAATGGTACGATCCATAGATTTCTTCTTGCTCTTGGCATTGGTAAAAGTGGTAAAGTCATGAGTGCCAAGGAAAGCCTTTGCTGCAACATTCATGGCATCTACATCTAATTTTTTGGCAATGTGCCAAACATATTTTCTTTTGAAAGGATCTAAAACTTCCGATGCCCAGATTTGGTAAACGTATGTTTTAGATTTGGCATCAAATCTAGCGTGGAACTTTTCATCCACTTCCTGAACGTTTTTAATGGAAATATCTTCTGGCAAGTAGGTTCTGAGGTAGAGGGCAATCTCTCTCGGGTGCATTTGAGATTTGACTTTAAAGTTTGCAATCTGTTCCAAGGCGTGAACCCCTGCATCAGTTCTGCTTGCGCCGTTAATTTCAATTGTTCTGCTAAAACATTTGCTGAGTACGGCTTCAATTTTGCCTTGAACGGTTTTATCGGCATCGTCCCCGCCGAGTTTTTGCCAGCCCTTATATTTTGCGCCGTCATAAGCAATGGTCATTTTAAAATTATTCATGTATTAAGCTCCTTTTTCGCCACTGTACAAGGTATCCATAGGCTGTGGCAACCAGTGGAAAAATCCAAATTAAAATGGCATAGGGGCCATATTGCCCCGCACCAAGGCCTGTCATCGCTGTAATGATGATTGTGTTTACATTCCAAAATTCTATCGGAGCCAACATGACCCCCGTATCAAAAACGACCCGTGACAGGTCGACCTGATCTAATCCAAGCCGTTCATAGTGGGTTTTAAGCCCTTTGACCGGCAATATAATTGCCAAAGACTGGTCACAGCCTATGCTGAGGAAAATAATGCTGAGAAGCCCAGTCTTCATTTGGGTGCTGCCCACGCCGTCTGTAGGTTTGACAATCCGATTGATAAAGGGTTGCAGCGCTCCTGTCACCTCAATCATACCCGAAAAAGCCACTGCACACGCCACAATCAACAACACTTCTAACATGGGAATAATCCCCCCGCCTTTCAGCATGGTGCTCAACAGCCCTGCGCTAGGATCTAGAGAAAATCCTCTCAAAAGCCAATTAAAAACTTGCAGGGGTTCAAACCCTTGGTAGAAGACAGCAATCCCTACGCCTGCCAAAATACAGAGACTCATACTTTTATAAATTTTTACACCATACACGGTAAGCCCAATCAACAAAATTGGCATTAAAAACAGCCAAGGACTTAAGTGATAAGTACTCTCAAGGGCAGTTTTTAATCCTGCAGTGTCTGAAATCAGCCCTGCGCCTGCCGTGGTGTAGCCTAGCCATAAATAGAAAACCGATGAAATCAGTGCGACGGGAATAAACGTTGCCATGGATCTTTTGAAAAAATCTTTATAGGCAATATTGGAAATGCCTAAATTCATATTGACCAATCCCGAAATTGGGGATAATTTATCTGATACATACGCACCTGAAACTATTGCGCCTAACACCATTGGCAGAGGCAGTCCAAAACCCTGACCAATTCCCAATAGGGCAATCCCAACCGTACTAATGGTGCCAAGAGCGGTTCCCATAATCATGGACACAATCAGGCAAATCCAAAAGGACATCACTAGAAAAATTTGAGGGTTGAACACATTCATGCCGTATAAAATGATAGCAGGAATGACGCCGCTGGCAAGCCAACTGGAAATGGATGCTCCCATCAAGAAAATGACGATGTAAACGATCCGACAATTATATATTGCCCGTCCTGCTTCTTGGATCAACACCCGCTTTGAATATCCCAGTTTACTGTAAAAAAGCCACAACGTCAAATTGGCTGTGGCGAATCCGTAAAACATAGAAATGTCTAAAAGGACACTTCCCGCAATGCATACGACCACAACGGCCAAAGTAATTAAACTCTCAGCAAGGGTCATGGTTTTTCTCATCTCTGTCATAAGGTGCTCCTATCCGCTATTCCCTCAGGGTCGCCGTTAATCTAGCAGGATTCTCCAAACTATCAAAGACATCCTCTATTGAGGTGAAAAATAAATCTGCATCTTTAAGGGCCTTTTGAGACAAACCCTCTCTGCCGATGACCGCTATACTCAACATAGCTTCTCTCAACATTTTGCAGTCGTTACTGCCATTTCCTACCGCTATACAGCGATCAGACCCCAAGGTCTGAATATATTTTTCTTTCTCCTCAGTTCCTCGTTCAGCACTTAGCACGGCTACCTGAAGTGGCAAATGACTTAGCTGCCGGGCAACCGTTCCAAAGGTGTCCATCGTAATCACATGAACTTCCATCTTATTGCACAAATCCTTTAGGCGATTTTCAATCGTCTTAGAAATAGCCCCATCTGTGGCAAGTGTCCCATTAAAATCAAATACGATATGTTTGAATATAAACTGTCCTAAGGACGGAATTTTGATTTCTAACACAGCTGGACCTCCCTCTGGGCGCTACCTAAATTCAAGACCTACCAAAGGTCTTCCCTAATGATTATAACATGAAATTCCCTTTCAATCGAATGCATTCCCACTTCTCCCATCAAATGAAACCAACTTCTTCGTCCTCATGTCTTGGATCAGCGTTTGACGGCACACCGCAAGGGATATATATATAATAGACTAGACATATAAGGAGGTCTGCTTATGTCAGCTGGAAAAGTACTGGTAATTTTGCCGTGTTCCCGATTCTTAAAATTTAACCCCTCCCACGCTTGTATGGTAGGGTATCATTTAAAAGAGCTTGCTGTCCCAGTTAAAATTCTAAAACAAAACGATTATCAAGTGATTTTTGCAACGCCAGGGGGTGAGACACCTTTTATTGATCCTAACTCTTTATGCGATGTCAACGAAGACGAACGTCTTTTTTATGAGCATCTGATTGAAGACAATACCCAGTTGCTTTTACCATTAAGCCTCGATAAGATGACTGAGGAGTTTTTAGGAACTGTAGATGGTCTCTTGATACCCGGCGGGTACGCAACTTTGGTGGATTTTTGGAAAGATCCCGCCATCAAGCACATTTTGAAACATATGCATTATCACTGCAAGCCCACAGCCGCCATAGGGCACGGTGCCATTGCCCTCGCTTACGATTTGAAGCCTGACGAACTTTGGGCTTATAAAGATTATCAAATGACTTGCACCCCCGAAACTGTGGACGAAATAAACGAGTCTCAACTCTTTGCAGGGGAATCTCTCATCCACGTCAATGATCTGTTGGAAAAAATGGGAGCTTCTGTCCTATTTGATGAATTTCCTGACAAAGGCTTTTTCATTGAAGATCATGAGTTGATTACGGGGCAGGATGCCAGTTCTTCAAAACCCGTTGCCTTGTCTCTGATCGGAAAGCTCAATCGCTATCAAAAATGCAGATCTTGTTGATGTGAAGGGCTCTTGATGGATTCACAAATCCATACTCATGGATTAAATAGACCTGCCCTCATTGACCAAGTCAACCTATTAACCTTGAAACATTTAACAGCAGGGGCATTGTAAACCTATTTTATATTTTAGGTTTACAATGCCCCTGCTTTCTATTATGCTTATTTAAGATGAAACCGAACCTGAAAGGAGAAACCATGTCTAACTTTAGCCCCTCAACCCTTACCATTGAAGGCTTAGAAACCTTGTCTCGTAAAATTAAAGAAGGTTACAGGCTGAGCCGAGAAGAAGCTTTCGAACTCATCCAAATGCCTTGTGACTCAAACAATTCAAATGCCTCAGAGGACTCTAACGACTCAATAGAAAACCACATCGTCTTCCAAACCTTTCTCACCATGGCAGACGACCTCCGCCGACATTTCCTTGGAAATGCCATTGAACTGTGCAGTATTATCAATGCCAAGAGCGGCAAATGTACAGAAGACTGCAAATTCTGCGCTCAATCGGCTCACTACTCTACCGACGTGGAAACTTACGACTTAATAGCTTACCCGCCTATTTTGTCTATGGCAAAAGAAAATCAACTGGCAGGGGTTCACCGCTTTTCATTGGTCATGAGTGGCCGCGGTATTGAAGAAGCCGATCTCCTTCAGACCTTAGACTACTATGATCAGTTGTCTAACGACTGCAACCTCTCCCTTTGCGCCTCTCTTGGCATTATTGACGAGACCGCTTTAAGCCGACTTAAAAATGCAGGGGTTCAAATGTATCACCACAACCTTGAAGCTGGCTCCCAATTCTATAAGACCCTATGCACCACCCATACTTTTGAAGAACGGATAGAGACCCTTATTGCCGCTAAAAAAGCGGGGCTAAAGCTCTGTTCAGGGGGCATTATTGGCATGGGAGAAAGCTGGGAAGATCGAATGGATTTGATTTTCACCTTGAGAGATTTAGAGGTGGTTTCAGTCCCTGTAAATATTCTAAACCCTATTCTCGGGACGCCTTTTGAAAAAGTTCCGAAACTCAGTCAGGGCGAAATTCTGAAAACCATTGCCCTCTTTAGATGGATTCACCCCACTGCCGATATACGCTTAGGTGGAGGTCGCCATTTACTAGACGCTGCAGGTCGTCTTGCCTTTTCAAGCGGAGCTAGCGCCACAATCACAGGCAACTACCTGACGACTACAGGACAAGACCTGAAAGGCGACCTTTCTATGTTTGAAGCTCTAAAACTGCCTTTAGAACTCAGGAAAATTTAATCATATTTTTGAATATTTTTACGGGTTTGGGGTATATATGTGATAACATAATATATTATCAATTTTGCAGAACACCTGCCTATTATAGTAAGGGAGTGATTTTATGAAAGTCATCTTAAGCCCAGAAGTAGAAGAATATCTACGCAATAAGCACAAAGAAGTTGTGGAAGTCTTCGTAGAAAGAACTTACTACACCCATATGATGGAGAGCGTCGCCCACACAGAAATCAAGTATGGTGCACCTCGTACCGCTGTTCAAGATCAATTCACACTTTTCGAAGTGGATGGCTTTAAAGTTTACATCGCAAATGAACTACTCGACGAAAAACAGGATATCTTCTTCCACCTCGACAAATTCTTAGGCATTAAATACATTGATGTTGATGGCGTTAAACTTCACCATTGACAGACACCTGTACCCTAGGGAGGGTCACTTCCATGGAAGTCCCCTCTCCTAGGGTACTTTTTATGTCTAACTTTCCGTTATGGGCTTTGACAATCTCCTCGCAAATCGCAAGCCCCAGCCCTAAATGAGCTCCTGAATGCTTACCCTTATAAAACCGTTCTTTTACAAGGGGCAGTTCGGTTTCAGAAATGCCTATGCCACTGTCTTTGACTTCAAGGTGTAAGAAGCCTTCCATTTCATAGGCAAAAACCTCAATTAGCCCTTTTTCAGGGGTAAACTTAATGGCATTGTCAATCAAGTTGATCAATAACTGTTTTATACGCTGAGAATCAATGCCCCAAATTAAATCTGCACTGACAACCTCCAACAACTGGATTTCTTTTTTTGAAGCCTTAGGCCTCAAGGTCTGTAGAGTGGCTTGAATCAAAGGCTTTATCGGCACTTCTCCAATCTCAAAACTCATCTCAATGGCCATCATCCTTGAAAAATCTAACAATTCTTCTACCATCCACTGTAACCGTGTACTTTCTTCCACAATCACACTAAATCCCTCTTCTAACTCTTCAGACCCTTTAGTGTACATGGGATCGTTTAAGGTTTCAGCCCAGCCTCGAATAGAGGTCAGCGGAGTTCTTAACTCATGGGAAACCGATGAGAACATCCTATTTTTCTGATCCTCTCTCTTTAAAATCTCTTCCGACAAATGATTAATAGCGTCAGATAACTCTCCAATTTCGTCGTCATATTCCCGTTTGGCTTTAACTGAAAAATCTCCTTTACTCATGCGCCGAGTCACTTTGATCAAATTCTGTATGGGTGTCGTCACGGTATCTGCTAGCACATAAGCACCTATACTGGTGACCACTACCACAAATAGACCCATGGCAATAAAGTAAACCACCATCTTCTTAATTTGCAAATCTACAGCACCTAAAGGCGCTACTAACCTGAGCACCCCCGCAACTCTACCTTCTTTTATAATCGGTTCGCTTAAAGTCATGACTTTTCTATCATTTAAAAATCGACCCTTCCATTTGCCACGTTGTCCGCCTAGGGCTTTTTCAATGTCAGGAGTCACATTATTTTCTTGTTGCCACTCCCCACTGCTACAAAGGATTAACACTCCCGCCTCATTATATACTTGAACTTCATAATGGGTACTTTTGCTGAATAAATCTGTATTTTGTGCAAAGATTTTTTCCAAACTGCCTTGGTCATACACCCTATAAAGATTTTCAAGAGTGGTACGGCTCTGCCCTTCTAACTGCTCTTCTACCTGATGGTAAAAAAATTGACCAGAAAAACCAATGATCAAAAATTCAAAGAGTATGACACTGAGCACGATTAAAACTACATAATACAAGGAGAATTTATCTCTGATTTGTTTCATGAGACCCATCCTTTACCCCAACTTGTTCATCAAGGTGCCATTTATAACCCGTTCCCCAAACTGTTTCAATGGGTTGAACGCCTTCATCCGTTTCTAATTTAACACGTATTCTCCGAATATAAACATCTACCACCTTGGGATCCCCTTCATAGTTGAGTCCCCATATCCGATTCAGGAGCTCATCTCTGCTAAAAGCCTTACCCGGGTTCTCCATCAAGAGATGGAGCATGGCAAATTCTGTTGGTGAAACGCTAACCAATCGCTTATGATTGAAAAACTCGTGCGCGACCAAATCCAATCTGTACGGACCAATCTCTAGAGGAACAGCTTCAAGGCGGTCCTCCTCCGGCGATATTCTTCGCAATAAGGCGTCTATTCGCATTTTAATTTCTCTCACATCACAAGGTTTCACACAGTAATCATCTGCACCAGATAAAAAGCCTTCCGCTTTTTCATCCATTAAGGATTTTGCGGTGAGCATGATAATCCCCATGGCAGGATCTAAGGCTTTTAGCTGTTTGCAAACAGTAAACCCATCAACCCCAGGCAGCCCCACATCTAAAAGCACTACACTGGGTCTTTCCCATTCTGCCTTACGATAGCCTTCTTCACCGCTATCTGCCTCAATGACAGCGTAGCCTGCATTTTTTAGGCTCAATTGAAGGTACCGTCTAATATTGGTTTCATCTTCGATAATCAATACTTTTTTATTCATGGTCTGACCCCTAACGGATATATGTTCTATAAGATGCTTCAACGCACTGCCACTTACCATCTTTGTAACTGAGAACGCTGTCCACATGGGAAAGTCGCTCAATGTTGTTAACTCCAATCAGCCGTTGGCTCCCTAACAATTCTGATATGCCATCTCCATCTATGTCTTGAGCCTCTAAACTGCCAAAGGGATATCCAAATATTTCATTAGTAGTTCCCTGTTCCCCTTGATCTCCTATATAGGTTCCGTCGGCTTTATAAACTTGATGCTCTAAGTAAAAAGCTTTTTTACCTTTAAAATCAATCTTGAAGGAAGTTTGAATAGGTGCGACTTCTACTAACGCCTGAAAACCGTCTATGTACTTGCCCGTTATTTTTAAACCCTCTGCAATATCAGTTGTGAAAATATTGACAGCACTGTTTTGGTTAAAATCTAAAATTGCATAACTAGAATAGCCCCCGGAACCCCCTGTGTCCGCACCTAAAAAGACTTCTGGTTTTTGATCCCCTGTAAAATCTGTCAGGGCATAGATCTGAGGTTCATAACCGCTGAACTCTACTAATTGGCTCCGTTTAACGGCGCTAGTTTCTCCATCGATTAGAGCAACTTGAATATCTTGCACATAAATCTCTACTTTGTTCTCTTTTTTGCCATAGATTACCAAAGTATCTGTCGCTCCATCTTCGTTGTAATCAAAATTTCGAATCCCCTCCACGGTATAACCCGAAGCCATTTTTAGCTGTTGAGCCGCTTTTTCGGTTTCACTAGGATCTGCAAAAACCCAACTGGATGCCCAACCGACGATTGTAAATATAATAGCTATGGAAACCAAAACCCATCTCCGTCTGTTCATTTGAATACCACCCTTCACGCTTATTGTATACCCTTATTGTATTCAAATTATTAGGAAAGAGGGTTTCAAAAAGGTTAACGATAAAAAAAAGGGCCACCCCGACACATT
This sequence comes from uncultured Peptostreptococcaceae bacterium, assembly GCA_964404895.1. GTDB lineage: Bacteria > Bacillota > Clostridia > Peptostreptococcales > Acidaminobacteraceae > JBGSUZ01. The sequence continues at coordinate 66,321 of CAYOLV010000005.1, forward strand.
TGTCGAGATGACCCTTTGGTAAATTATTTAATAGGCAATTTAGAAATACGGTTTAGTATTCCATTTTAGCCATTCTGACATAACCTTTGTATCTATCAGCAGCTTCAGCAGCAGCTCTTGCGTAAAGTTCGTCAGCGATTTCTGGGAACTCGTGCTTAAGAGTTGTGTAACGTGCTTCGCCCATGATAAATGCATTGAAGTCTGTTGAAGGTTCTTTAGAATCTAATGTGAATGGATTCTTACCTTGCTCTTTAAGCTCAGGGTTGAATCTCCATAAGTGCCAGTAACCTGACTCTACGGCTTCCTTAGTTCTGTTTTGTGTTCTTCCCATACCGTCTTTGATACCGTGGTTGATACAAGGTGCGTATGCGATGATCAATGATGGACCATCGTATGCTTCCGCTTCAAGAAGAGCCTTCATGAATTGGTTTTTATCAGCGCCCATAGCAACTTGTGCAACGTATACGTAGCCGTAAGTTGCAGCAATCATACCAAGGTCTTTTTTCTTCACTTTCTTACCAGAAGCAGCAAACTTAGCGATTGATGCTGTTGGTGTTGCTTTAGAAGATTGGCCACCAGTGTTTGAGTAAACTTCTGTATCGAATACGAGAACGTTTACATTTTCACCAGATGCAAGAACGTGGTCAAGACCGCCGAAGCCGATATCGTACGCCCAACCGTCGCCACCAAGAATCCATTGTGATTGCTTGATGAGGTAGTCTTTGTTGTTTTTGAAGAATGTGAGAAGTTCTGCAGCTTTACCGTCTGCTTTAGTGTCTAACACTTTAAGAACTTCTGGTGCTACTGCTTTAGAAGCATTGCCATTTTCCATGCTTTCAAGCCATTTTGTCATTGCAGCTGTTACGTCTGCAGAAACATTAAGGCCGATGAGCTCGTTAGCAGCTGCTGCCATTTGTGTTCTGATGGCTTTTACGCCAAGAGTCATACCAAGACCGAACTCAGCATTATCTTCGAAGAGGGAGTTAGCCCAAGCAGGACCTTTGCCTTCAGCGTTCTTAGTGTAAGGTGTTGCAGGAGCCGAACCACCCCAGATTGAAGAACAACCTGTTGCATTGGCGATCATCATTCTATCACCGTAAAGTTGTGTTACAACTTTGATGTAAGGTGTTTCACCACAACCTGCGCATGCGCCTGAGAACTCGAAGAGTGGTTGTGCGAATTGGCTGCCCTTAACTGTGTTAAGCGGCATGAAGCTGTCTTTAACAGGAAGTGTCACAAGATAATCCCAGTTAGGAATCTCTGTACCCACTTGTGACTCTAACGGTTCCATAACCAAAGCTTTGTTCTTAGCAGGACAGATGTCTGCACAGTTACCACAACCAGCACAGTCAAGTGGTGTCACTTGAATTTTGTATTGGAGGTGCTCCATGCCTTTACCCATTGCTTTGATTGTCTTCATGTCAGCAGGTGCATTCTTCATTTCTTCTTCAGTCATTAAGAATGGTCTGATTGCTGAGTGAGGACATACAAATGAACATTGGTTACATTGAATACAGTTTTCTGATTTCCAACATGGAACGTTTACAGCGATACCACGTTTTTCGTAAGCTGCAGAACCTGCATCAAATGTACCGTCTTCTCTGCCGAGGAATGTAGAAACAGGAAGATCGTCGCCTTTTTGTGCGTTGATTGGCATTAAGATTTTAGAAATGAACTCTGGAACTTCTTTAGCAGCTACTGGAGCAGCATCTACTGCAGTTGCCCAAGAAGTAGGTACGTTTACAGCAACGAGTTTTTCGATACCGTAATCTACTGCTTGGTAGTTCATGTTGACGATCTTATCGCCTTTTTTGCCGTATGTTTTGTAGATAGATTCTTTAAGGTAAGTCACAGCGTCTTCGAGTGGAATAACATCAGCCAACTTGAAGAATGCAGATTGCATGATCATGTTGATTCTGTTGCCAAGACCGATTTCAGCTGCAAGGTCTGTACCGTTAAGTGTGAAGAATTTGATTTCGTTTTTAGCGATGTAGTTCTTCATTTTAGCAGGTAAGTTTGCTTCAACTTCTTCTTGGTTCCAAGTACAGTTAAGTACGAAAGTACCACCTTTTTTAAGGCCTTTAAGAAGATCGTATTGGTTCACGTAAGATTGGTTGTGGCAAGCGATGTAGTCTGCTTCGTCAATCAAGTAAGTTGATTGAATTTTTTCTTTGCCGAATCTTAAGTGAGATACAGTAATCCCGCCTGATTTTTTAGAGTCGTAAGAGAAGTAACCTTGTGCATAAAGGTCAGTTTTGTCACCGATGATTTTGATGGCTGATTTGTTAGCGCCAACAGTACCATCTGAGCCAAGACCCCAGAATTTACATCTTACTGTACCTGGTTTTTCTGCAACGATTTTTTCAGAAGCATCTAAAGAAAGGTGAGTCACATCATCATTGATCGCGATTGTGAAACCATTTTTAGGTGCAGCTGATGCAAGATTTACATACACAGCTTTGATTTCTGAAGGAGTTGTGTCTTTTGAACCAAGACCGTATCTGCCGCCGATGATCATTGGCGCATTTTCTTTGCCGTAGAAAGCACTTCTAATGTCAAGGTAAAGTGGTTCGCCAATTGCACCTGGCTCTTTAGTTCTGTCAAGAACACAGATTTTTTTAACTGTCTTAGGCATAACTTCTAACATATATTCAGGAGCGAATGGTCTGTAAAGTCTTACTTTGATAAGACCCACTTTTTCGCCTCTAGCATTCAAGTAGTCAATTGTTTCTTCGATTGCTTCACAAACAGAACCCATTGCGATGATGATGTTTTCAGCATCTGGTGCACCGTAGTAGTTAAATGGCGCGTAGTCTCTGCCAGTGATTTTGCTGATATCTTTCATGTAGTCTGCTACAACTGCAGGAACTGCATTGTAGAAACTGTTACAAGCTTCTCTAGCTTGGAAGAAGATATCTGGGTTTTGAGCAGTACCTCTAGTTACAGGATGCTCTGGGCTGAGTGCCGCATTTCTGAATGCGTTAAGGGCATCTCTGTCAACAAGTTTAGAAAACTCGTCGTACTCGATTGCTTCAATTTTTTGAATTTCGTGTGATGTTCTGAAACCGTCAAAGAAGTGAACGAAAGGAATTCTTGATTTGATTGCAGCAAGGTGAGCTACACCGCCAAGGTCCATAACTTCTTGAACTGAACTAGATGCTAAGAATGCAAAACCAGTTTGTCTTGCTGCCATAACGTCTGAGTGGTCACCGAAGATGTTAAGAGCATGTGAAGATACGCAACGCGCTGATACGTGGAACACGCCTGGAAGAAGCTCACCAGCAATTTTGTACATGTTAGGAATCATAAGGAGAAGACCTTGTGAAGCCGTGAATGTCGTTGTTAAAGCACCTGCTTGAAGTGAACCGTGAACTGCACCAGCAGCACCCGCCTCTGATTGAAGCTCAGTAACTTGTACTTCTTGACCGAAGATATTCTTTTTGCCGTAAGCAGCCCATTCGTCTACGAGTTCTGCCATTGTTGATGATGGGGTAATAGGATAAATTGCTGCAACGTCTGTAAATGCATAAGAAACGTATGCGGCAGCCGTATTACCATCCATGGTTTTCATTACTTTTTTAGCCATCGAATATTTGCCTCCTAACCTAGTTTTCATTACACCTATTTTGTATACCGTTTACAAGCTTAGTATAGTATACAATATACACTTCGTCAATCACAATGTGTACCTGCATACAATTGTTAATTTTAACCCAATCCTTTAGCATGAACCTCTAGATGCCATTTTGTTTGTGCAATTATCCTACAATTACCGATTGTGTATACAAAATACGATTGTTTTTTTATAAATATTCACAGAACCCATTGAATTATGAAATTTTTAAATCAAACCCTTATTTTTTAAACTCTTTTCGATAAAAGTTTCGTTTAAACCGAAGGTAGTCTTGAAGGCGTTAAACGCCGTCCAAGAGCTTGGCAAATCCGTTTTATAGGCTCTGATCATCACATTTTTAGGGGTGTGGGTCATATCAATAAATTCTAACATTTGAACTTCATAGCCTAGAGCTTCCAGTGCCAATCCCCGAAGGCTATCGGTTACCAAACTGTTCATTTTATCTCTCAAGATACCGTGTTTGAGAATAGGCTCTAGCATCGGCTGGTGAAGTTGCTTGAAGAATTCGTGTTGGCAACATGGGACGCTTAAAATAACTCTAGCACCCCAAAGCACAGCTTTTGCAAGGGCTTCATCTGTGGCATTGTCACAGGCGTGTAGGGTGACCACCATGTGAATTTGGTCTGACTGTTCAAAATCTCGTATGTCTCCCTCTAAAAATTTCAAGCCTTCATAATTCAAACTTGTAGCCACTTGGTTGCAATAGGCAATCACATCCGTTTTTAAATCTAAGCCGATGATTTCAACGTCGTAGCCCTTTCCCTGCACCAAATAATGATAGAGAGCAAAGGTTAGATAGGCTTTGCCACAGCCAAAGTCCAAAATTCGAATTTTTTGCGCCACATTTAAAGAGGGCAGGCAATCTTCTACAAACTCTAAGAAGCGATTGAGCTGCCTGAATTTATCATATTTCTTTTTATAAACTTTTCCCTGCTCGTCCATCACCCCAAGGGCTATGAGGTAATCCACAGGTTGCCCGTCTTCCAAAATATACTCTTTTTTGCGGTCATGTCCTCCGACTTGCCTTACCTTCGTGGCGCTTTTTCGCTTGACAGAAGCTTGCCCTTTTCGGTTGATGAGCAGATCATAGTCGTAAGCTTGAGTGTAAAGCATCAAACTCTTATACCCGCGAGACGCCCAATCCGACAATCGTTTAATCGCCTCTTCTGGCTGAAGGTTCTCGTGAAAGGCCTGAGGCCCTTTAAAACACTCAAATTGAATGACCAACTCATTTTTAATGAGCAGAGGCTTAACCAGTACCCGTTCATAGGGCAAATTTTCTAAATCTCTAGGCTGTGTCAGTATGCCCTCTATTAAATTTTCTTTTAACTCCAACTCATCAATGAGTTTTTCAATAGCTATCATCTGTAACTCCTTTTACAACACTTATAAATAATCTTTCACGCTGACCAGTGACCCTTGGATAACGGGTTCTTCCACCAATCGCTTAATGACCTTCGCTACTGTAAGTGGGGTCAGTAAATCGCCATTTTCTTTGAATTTTTTGAACCGTTCCAGATCCTTAAAGTTGTCTTCCGACGAAGATCGAATGGTGGACTGCATATCTGTGTCCATGATTCCTGGCCCGAAGGATAGGGCTAAAATCCCCTCATCGCCTTCTTCTAGACCGATCACGCGGGTCATCATGTCCACCGCCGCCTTAGAAGCGCAGTAAGACGTCCAACCAAAGTAAGGACTTTTTCCTGCCCCAGAGGAAACGGTAATAATTCTTCTGTCGCAGTTGACAGTTCTAAACGCCTTGCCAAAATGACGGCTGAGGATCATTGGTGCTGTCACGTTCAAGTGGATATTTTCCATAATCAAGTGATCTTCTGCCTTGTAGAAAGGCGCAATAGGTTCAACACCCCCGGCGTTATTGATGAGGACGATTTGTGTGGCGTCCTCAAGGATTACAGCACCCATGATTTTTTCTGCAAGTTGAGTCAGATTAGCTTCTAGGCTCAAATCCCCCTGAATATCGATGACCTTCCCGCATTTTTCTACAATACTCAGCTTTTGTCCTTCACTTAAACCACTTCTGGAAACTGCAATAAGGGTAGTGTCTTCTGAAGCTAGAACCTGAATAATCTCAGCTCCAAGTCCCTTAGATGCTCCTGTAACAATATAGTACTTCATGAGACTGACCTCTCTTTATTCATATTAGATGTTGTCTTTATTCTATCATACCCCGCAAACCCTGTGCTCAGGACATGAAATTTTTCCGCAAAATTGAAACTTTAATTCGATTAGAAAAAAAGTTCAAAAATCAATATTTTCAGTGACTAAAGAACAAATAAAAGGTATATATGGCTTATAAACTATATTATGGGAGGGAATTATATGAATCGCTCCATCGCTTTGACCCCCGACGTTTATCACGTCGGCGACTTACAGACTTCCAAAGGACTTGATTGTCATCCCTACTTATTAATAGATGGAGAAGAGGCCCTTTTAATCGATCCTGGTTCAAACATAGATATCGAAATTGTCCTTCGAAAAATTTTGAACCTCATTCCCTTATCTCAAATCAAATACATCATACTGGATCACGAAGACCCAGACTTTTGTTCTGGTGTCCCTTATTTAGAAAAAAACGGACTCGATGCAACTATTGTGACCTCTTGGCGAACTCAAACCTTGATTCAATATTACGGGATCGAATCTCCTTACTATTTGATTGAGGAACACCATAATAAACTCATACTTAAGTCTGGTAGAACGATTGAATTTATTCCTGCGCCTTATCTGCACTTTGCAGGCTCTTTTGTCACCTATGACGCCCAGAGCAAAACTCTTTTTTCAGGAGATCTCTTTGGCGCCTTTACTTATAACAGAACCCTCTATGCCGATGAAGAATACGTGAATAAAATGATTGCTTTTCATGAACACTATATGCCCAGCAACTCTATTTTAAGACCAGTCATGACTACCCTTGAAAAATATGACATCCTACGCATTTTACCTCAGCACGGCTCTTTAATTATTGAAGATCCCTATAAATACATCCGTATTCTTAAAGAATTAGAATGTGGCACCTTGATCCACCCTATCAAGAAAAATCTAATAGACGAAGGGGGCTATTTAAAAATACTCAATAACGCCCTTTGCTACATTCGCTCTATTTATAACCCCGAAGAAGTCCATACTCTTTTTGAATCACTTCCCGGTTTGATTTGGGCAGAGGATCAAAGCATAGAAGACTACACAGAAGACGGTCTGTATCTCTGGCAACTATTATTTGACAATATTTTAGAGTCAAAGGGATTGCTCTGGCTCTCTGTCTTAGATCCATTTGTGAAAAATATCACCAGCACTTATGGCATTGAAGTTCCCCGTGTCTATAACACTTGGTTTGAAACTGCAGAAAAGACCAATCAAAAGCTTATTGCCCAAAACGAAGCTCTGGAAGCTACCATTAATGGGGTCCAAGAACGTTATTTCAGATGTCCGATTACAGGTCTGTTCAATGAAAATTTTACGAGAAACCTTCTGCTTGAAGAGTTTGAAATGGAAGTTCCTGAAGATATTGGATCATTTATGTTGATTTCTATAGATGATTTTGAACATTTTAAAAATCAATTCGGAGAAGAGGAGACAAAAAATACTTTAATCCACATGGCCTATTTGCTGAAGGAGCACTTTGGCGGCGTAGTGGTTTTTAAAATGCGAATTTCTGACTTTGCTGTCTATTTAAAAGATTTTACAGCTAAAGAAGCTATTGAAATGGCTGAGGCTTTTAGAGTGTCCGTTGCTTCCAGCCCCTTGTTCATTATACCCTTAACCGTCTCTATCGGAATGGTTTTCTCTAGCGAAATTCAACTAGAAACTACCTCAATAGAGCTGGCCGCCGACAACTTCATTGACACTTGTCTCTATCGACTAGACATAGCTGAAGACCGAGGTAAAAACTTAGTGGTTTACGAAGGGTCTGTCCAAACCCACAAGGCAGAAGATTTTAAAGTCCTGCTGGTGGATTCTGACAGCACTCATTTAGATGTGTTGAAAACCTTTATTAGTGAAATGGAAATGGCCGTTTACACCGCCACCGATGGAGAAGCCGCTTTAGCCCTGGCTCACGAAGTTCTGCCTAATGTGATTATTTCTGACGTGATTTTACCGAAAATGGATGGTTTTCTTCTAAGAGAGCGGCTGCTCCAAAAATCCCAAACGAAGCATATTGATTTTATCTACTGTTCTCACCAAAAAGATGACGCCTCTGTGAGAAGAGCCACTGCCCTCGATGTGGTTCACTATTTGAAAAAGCCCTATCTTCTATCAGAGCTCCTTGGCATTACCAATACACTCAGAAAAGGACTGATGAGATGACAATCAGCACAGAAGCACTCTTGATCCTAATTCTTATCATGCTTTACGCCATCGCTATTTTGATCATTCGAATTCTCATCAATAAATTATCCAATATTGAAGAGATGTTTTTACGCGCCAATAAACGTCTGGCTATTGTCTTGTCTCTGGTCAAATCCACTTATATGAGTTCCTTCGAAAATTTAAGCACGATTAAATCCATTCAGCAAACCTTGGTCATCGACTTAGAAAGCGCTAAATGGCAAGAAGAAACCCTAATAAAAGTTGAAAAAAAAGAAATTCAGAAACTACATGCCTATAGCCGCCTTCGCAGAAAGGAAGCGGCCATTTATTTGAGCTTGCTTCGGACAAACAACTGCCGTTTGGCTTTAGAAAAAGCACTTCAAGAAGAAAAGGATTATTCAGTCAAAATTTACATTTCCAACGCCATCACAGACATTCACTCCCCTGAGTCCCTGCCCATTCTCCTCAAAGAATTAATAGGCAGTCATAAATGGTACCGAGAAAAAGCTATTTCAAACATTCTTGAATATGGCAACCAGTTTCACCCCTATTTCGAGCAATTGCTCAATTCTCCAGAAATGGAATACATTGAATTGTTGATCAAATATGCCTCAGAAAATATTGGCGACGAAATGAAAAAATATCTCTTCCACTTTGTAGACGACTTTGACCTAATCACCGAAAACGTCACCGTCTACTATAACCTTGCCAATCAAGCTGGCACCCGTTCCTACAAATTATCCTACGTCACTTCAGATTTGCAGCTCTTCTTAGAGAGGACTTGTCGAACCCTTGCCAACATTTATTACAACGATTTGGCTAAGACGGCTTATCTCGACAGTTCACATGGCGTAGTGAAAATCAATGCCTTTTGGGCACTTTCAAAACAAAAATCGACCTCTGCCCTTCAGCAGTTACTGCTGTATATTGGTGAAAGTCCTTATGCGCGAACAATTACTGCCACTATTGGCAGGATGTTAGAAGACAACCCCCGCTTTCTCCCCTTGGTTGAAGAGGCGTTTCAAATGGAAACTGACCCTGCAAAGATTAGTCATTTAGCTCAGATCCTCTCTGGAAGAGTGGAATATTACGCCATGCGCCTCAATACTAAAAATGACGAGGGCTCCGAAAAAATTCTTAAGGCCATCATCAGCAACGACAAGGTCAACGAACTGATCGGTTTTATCAACCGCAATAAAAACATCGACTTGGAGAATCGTCTGGTTCAATTGTTGAAAGAGTGTTTGATTGTTGAATCAGAAGTTTGCCATGCCTTCCAAACTTATTTAGAGATCCGTATTTTAGACAAAATCGGCTTAGAAAAACTAATTCCTAAAAAAGAACGTTATATTCAGAAAAGAGATCCCAAGTTAATTCGGGGCATTATAGGATTGACTGCATTTTCATTGCTCGCCTTTCCAGTTTATTTTTTATGGAAATATAATGCTCAAGTTAAGGTTGATCCCTTTAGAATTTCTCTTAAGTACTTCGTGATTGACTTTAACTATCTTCTCGCCTATTACTCAGTAACCGTTAACTTAAGCTATTTGATTTTAATGGGTTTCTCCTATGCCAACTTACGCAAACAATCTCGGCTTTGGAACTTAAAAAATGTCAGCATGCTGTTCAGAAGCCAAATGCTGCCTTCAATCTCCATCATTGCCCCTGCTTATAATGAAGAATTGACCATCATTGACAGCGCCAACTCTCTGTTAAACCTCAACTACCCTGACTATGAACTCCTCATTGTCAATGACGGCAGTTCCGACGACACCCTGAATAAACTGATTGTCCACTATTCCTTGGTCAGAAGCGAATATCAATACAAACCCAGCTTGGAAACCGAGCCTATTCGAGGCATCTATCGCAATCCTTCTTATCCTAAACTTCTGGTTATCGACAAGAGCAATGGGGGCAAAGCGGATTCTTTGAATGCGGGCATTAACGTGGCGAACAAAACCTTCTTCTGTGGCATCGATGCAGATTCCCTTTTAGAATCTGATGCCCTGCTGAAGTTAGCTTCCATGACCTTAGACGAAAGCCGTGAAACACCTGCCCTCGGTGGCAATATATTCCCTATCAACGGTTGTGCGGTAGACGCTGGCCACATTTCAAAAACCAAAATACCTGACAATCTACTCGCTCGCTTTCAAACCGTCGAATACCTGAGAGCTTTTATGTCTGGTAGACTAGGCTGGGAACAGATCAGTAGTTTGTTAATTATATCAGGTGCCTTTGGCTTGTTCAGGAAAGATCGTATTATTGGCATAGGCGGTTACATGACCCATAAAGGCAAATATGCCAAAGACACCGTGGGCGAAGACATGGAGTTGGTCATTCGAATCAGTCGTATGCTCCATGATTCCAATCAAAAATTTAAAATTCTATACGCCTTTAACGCCAACTGTTGGACACAAGTTCCAGAAGACCTGAACAGTTTAAAAACCCAGCGTTACAGATGGCACCGCGGATTGATAGAAATTCTTCATTTCCATAAGAAAATGATTCTAAATCCCAAATATGGAAATACCGGTATGGTAGGCCTCCCCTATTACCTGTGCTTTGAAGCCATTGGCCCTATGATCGAAATTCAGGGTTACCTCATGGTGGTTCTAGCTGCTATTTTAGGAATATTGGATGAACGTTTGGCCTTACTCTTATTCATTACAACCATTCTTTTGGGGATCATTGTATCTTTGACTTCTCTCCTCATTGCAGAACGAGAAAACAATTATTTTTCCACAAAAGATGTGGCTAAGCTGATTTTGATTGCCATAATTGAAAACTTTGGCCCTCGCCAACTCTTTAGTTTTTGGCGGGTCGTCGCTCAGTTTAAGCTGATCAGAGGTAATTCTGGTTGGGGACAAGTAAAACGGAAGGGGGTTCGACAATCATGAGAAAAAAAATCATCTGGCTGCTTCAACTTTCCATTATAGGCATTACCCTTCTGCTCATAGGCATTTTTGCAGGTCCCGTCTTGCTCTATGTCCAATCTGAACCTTCAGATCTGAGCGTTTCAATGATTGGAGGCAATATCCAAAGCTCCTCTTACAATTGGTTAAAACAGCATTATAAATGGACTGATTATTCACCTTCACAAAAAGACGCCACATTAGCGCCTGACTTTGTTCCTGACATGGTGTGGATTGATGACAGTACTCGACTCACCTTGGACATTGGCGCTCAACTCAAGAACAATCGCCTCCTCGGAGAATTCCTCTTTGCAAACGAATATGCCAGCCCTGTCCAAAGGGAGCAGGTTGAATATCTTTTCAATGTCAAGTACTCAGGCTTTATAGGGAAATCAGTGGCAGACCTTTCCGATAAAGCCCAAGTACCTCTATCTATCCGCCAGCAATACGAAAGCCTCGAAAAAAGACCTTGGGACTTTTCGGGCAGCGGTCTGATTATTTTTTCTGACTCGGAAATACGGGTTTTATCCTCTGGTCAAGATTACCAAGGTCAGCTTTACTGGACGGGTGATGGACACCGTCAAAACTATTTTGGTTATTTTGAAATTGTTTCTACTTCTGAACCTGTCACCAGCCAATTTAAACTGGACGCCACCGAACTGGGCAAACGTAAACTAGACGGTTTGAACCTAACGCCTATTTTCCCAGCCAGTGTTGAAAGCCAACTTGCTCTATACAATGCCTATTACTTCACCAGTGCCATTAAAGACACTTCTATTCACTTGCCTTATTTTTACGCGGGAGCAGAAGATTTATTGAAACGAAAAGTTCTCTACGACCGCTACACTGCAGAGCAAATATACTGGCAATGGTATGTGCCTAAACTGGAAAGCATCGTTCAGGAAGCCCTTGTCCAAAAGCAAGCTAGCATTTCAACCAAGCCACCCGTAAGCCTTGTGTCTTCTCAATTTAAGGTGGAAGGTCATCAAATTTATAAGCGTGTTACAAACGGGAGTTATGCACCTTTCTTCATTAAAGGTGTCAACTTGGGGACGGCGGTTCCTGGTAAAACTTTTACAGAATTTCCACAAGACATTTCCACTTACCGTCAGTGGCTGAATCAAATGAAGACTTTGAACATCAACACCTTAAGAGTTTACACCCTTCTGCCGCCTACTTTTTATAAAGCGCTCTACGACTATAATTTGGAAAATACAGATCAGCCCCTCTATTTATTACAGGAGATTTGGCCAGAGGAAAATCCAAAAGATCACAATTATCTCTTAAGCGATTATAACGATGTATATAAGAAAGAAATTGAGTACGCCGTCCATGCGGTTCACGGAAATATTAGCATTCCTAAAAGAGATTATCGCGCATACGGGGCATATGCTTATGATATTTCTCCTTATTTAATTGGCTATTTGGTCGGTCGTGAGTTAGAACCAGACGAAGTCATCGCCACCAATAACCTGAACCCAGGTTACCGATTTGAGGGGCAATATTTATACGGGGAACCTGACGCCAGTCCGACAGAAAACTGGTTAGCCGCCTCTTGTGACTATGCTCTGGAAATCGAAGCCCAATTCTACGGCTATAAAGGGCTTGTCTCAGTGGTCAACTGGCCAACACTTGACCCACTGACTCATTTTAGCGAAACTGCCATTACACCGGAAGGTCTCATTGACACAAAAGCACCTGCCAAAGGGGCTGTAGGCCTCACTTACAACGATAAAGTCGTGGTGGATATTAATCATATTGGCATTCACTCAGACCAGATGCCGGGCTTGTTTGGCTCGTATCACATCTATCCAAACTATCCTGATTTCATGAATAACGACCCCGAGTACAGCAATTACCGAGATGAGCAAGGTCAGTTTCGCTATGGAGGCTATTTGCAAGCCTTTATGGAACAACATTCTAAGTACCCTGCCTTGGTTGCGGAATATGGTATTTCTACCAGCATGATCACGGCTCACATGGCTCCAGACGGGAATAACCACGGCGGTCTCAGTGAGATTGCCCAGGCTGACGAAATCATTCGTATGTCTGAAGCGATTCATAGAGAAGGTTACGCCGGTGGCTTGATTTTTGAGTGGATCGACGAATGGACGAAAAAAACTTGGACTACAGAACCTTACATGATTCCCTACAATCGACATATGCTTTGGCATAATGCCCTTGACCCTGAACAAAACTATGGACTCGTTGCCTACGAGGGGTTGCCACAACCTTTAAATACTTATTACAATAAGTCTGACGGTCACTTAACCCAGATTCAGGCCAGTACTGACACCACTTATTTGAATTTAGTCTTGACCTTTGACTCTGAGCAGTCTGCTCTAAAAGAAACCCGCATAGAAATAGATACCCATACAGCTGTGGGTGGGTCAAAGACACCTGAATTTATATTACGACTCAATTCACAACCAGAATTATTGGTAAACCCTGGGTACAATTGGACAAAAGGAAAATTCTACACCCAAAACGTCCCAATTGAGCAATACGAGAAAATGACCTTCCTCACCAACGGCGAAGCCATTCTCAAAGACGGCACAAGAATTCCTGCCCTACAAATTTCTCTCAGCAGTTTGAAAACTGGCAGTTTTGAGGTGAATCAAAATCAAGTTGAAAGAAAGGGCAATACCATTACCGTAAGACTGCCTTACGGACTCCTTGGCATATCCGATCCTTCTTCTCAAAAGGTTCTAAGTGATCAAGTCGTTTATAAATTAGCGCCTCTTGCCGATACCTTAAAAACCCTAAAAAGCACTTCGTTAAACTTCGAAGCTTATTACGAAGGACAATTCCTAACTGGTTTTTCCCATAACTGGACGCCTTGGGATGAAGTTGAGTACAACTCTAGGCCGAAAGAGGGTTTCAGCCGACTCAGCGAATACTTTAAAACCTTTGGTCAGTAGAATATTAAGAAAGCGTAAAATGTCATAACTTTACTTCTATCTGATGGTCTTTGTGCTACACTCAAATTAAGGCAATTAATTTGACTAAAATTGGAGGGTATTCATCATGAATTTTGATCAATGGATCGACGAACACCAAAACGAACTTATTGAAACCACTCGAGCACTCATGGCATTCAACAGTATCGAAGAAGCGCCTTATGGCAATATGCCCTTTGGCAAATCTGTTGGCGAGTGTCTGGATAAGGCTTTAGAAATATGCCGCCATTTAGGCTTTGAAACAAAAAATGTAGATTATTATGCAGGTCATGCGGAGTACGGTCAAGGTGATGAACTGGTAGGCCTTTTGGTTCATGTGGACATTGTCCCTGCCGGCGATGGTTGGACCGTTGATCCCTTTGCTGGGATTATTCAAGACGGTAAACTTTTCGGTCGTGGCTCTCTAGATGACAAAGGCCCTGCCGCTGCCTTAATCTATGCACTTGCGGCCATTAAAGCATCAGGCGTGGCTCTAAACCGTAGAGTCCGCATCATCTTTGGGACTAACGAAGAAACGGGCAGTGCGTGTGTGGCACACTACTTTAAACACGAAGAAATGCCTACTCTCGGTTTTACGCCAGACGCAGATTTCCCAGCCATCTTTGGTGAAAAAGGGATTATGAACATCGATTTTGTGAAACCTCTCAAAAGTGAATTGAATGATGGTGGGTTTAAAATTCTTAAATTAGACGGCGGCACAAGACCCAACATGGTGCCAGACTACGCCGAAGCCCATATCAAAGGCACACAGCCCATCGATGCTATTTTAGCAGCTTATATGGAAGATAATGGTGGCAAGATTGTCAAAACTGAAGAGAACGGTATCATCGTTATAAAATCTTATGGGGTCTCAGCCCACGGCAGCACACCTGAAAAAGGGGTCAACGCCATTTCTCACCTTTTGTGCTTCCTCGACTGTATTGATCTTCAAATCGGAGATGCGGCTAACTTTGTTCGATTCTACGCCCTCCAAATCGCCCAAAATCTTCACGGTGAAAAAATGGGCTGTGACTTGGAAGATGAACAGTCAGGCAAACTGTCTTGGAATTCAGGTGTCCTCAGCTTTACAGAGAAAGAAGTGCGCTTAACAGTCAACATCCGATACCCAATCACCGAATCCTCAGAGAATGTCCTTTCAGGCATTCGTAGTTCTATTGAAACTTGGGGTCTTGAGCTTGATAATATTCACGACAACAAGCCTCTTTACGTTCCTAAGGACAGTGAACTGATTACAAAATTGATGAAGGTTTACAGCGACTATACTGGGGATCACAGTGATCCAATCTCTATCGGGGGCGGCACTTATGCAAAATCCTTGACCCAAGGGGTTGCCTTTGGGCCTCTATTCCCAGGTAGAGAAGATACTATCCACCAAAAGGACGAATATGTTTTAGTAGAAGATTTGGTCTTGATGACTAAAATTTTCGCAACGGCAATTTACGAGCTTGCCAGATAGTCGCCACACTCAAATTGTAATCCTCTATAGAAAGTAAGGGCGATACAGATGATTCCTCCTGAAAAAAGAAAAAGAAAAATGTATCCCCTGTTTATAGCGGGACTTATTATGCTGGGGTTCTCTTTTGTACTGGACCGAGTCGATCAAAAAGACCATTATCAACGCGAGCCCTTCGCAGTGAAATCTGCCCAAAATTTTGAGACTTTCAGCATGAACAGAAACGCTCTTAAAACTTTTATCGACGACCACTTCATGGATGAAGGCCTTATGAGGACGAACATGAAGGATCTCCCCCAAAAGGAAATGCCGGTTGGGCAGGATCTTCTCTCACAGTCTGTTGGACTGATGCTTTTGTACTACGTTGAAACCGACCAACCTCAGGCTTTTACGGCGCAATTTAAGTTGGCTCAGAAAAAGCTTCAAAAGGAAAACGGTCTTTTCCAGTGGCGTACTCGGTCAGGACAGCCTCTGGCAGAAAATGCTTCCGCAGACGATCTTCGCATTGCCAAAGCTCTAATTTTAGCGGCCGAGCATTGGAGTGAACCTGCTTGGCGTACTGAAGCGCAAAATATCTCAGATAATCTCATGAGGGACTGCGTCCAAGAAGGACGCTTATTGGCCTCAGGCGCAGAAAAAGCCCCCAAAGCCCAGTTATACGAACTGGATCTGGCGGCTATGCTGATGTTAGCTGAATTTGACCCCGAGTGGGAAGTGGTGGCAAAGGACAGTCTTAAGCAAATTCAAAAATCAAGATTTCCTTATAACCCTTTCTACATCTTATCTAAAGAAGACGACTCCGCCTACCTGACAGTTGAAAATACCCTAGTCATTCTGCACCTTGCCCAAACTGGACAAAACAACATGAACGACCTACGATGGCTGAAATTTCAACTTAAAAAAGGACCTGTCTATGCATCTTATAATTCTTTAGGCAAGGCCGTTTCACAAAAAGAGCTGCCTGCAATTTATGGCATCCTTGCTCAAATCGGAAAATATACAGAGGATCAGGAACTTTACACCTTGGCCTGCGATCACCTTGTGGATATGCAAAACAAAGGTTTCGGAGACTTTAGTGGCGGCTATACCAATCCCCAGTCGGGAGATGGTAACGCTTTCGATCAACTCATGGCACTGCTGGGTTACTGATTCAACCAAAAACCTAAATGACTCTCAAAGACGGCTTCCGGCTCTGGGAGTTTTTTTATGTGCCATTGGCTGGGTAAAAGCATTTTATACCGAGGGTGCAAATAGCGATCATCTAAAAAGAGGGCTATCCCTTTGTCCTTTTCAGTCCGAATCAAACGCCCTACAGCTTGTACGATTTTGTTAATGGCAGGGTAAACATAGGCATAAGTATACCCATTCTTATTTTGTTCATCATAATACTCTTTGATCAGCTCGTTTTCTGGACTCATATAAGGAGTTCCCATTCCAATAATGACGACCCCTTCCAATCGACTGCCGACTAAATCGATACCTTCTGAAAAAGAACCCCCTAATACGGCAAGCCCTATAATCGCCTCGAGCCCTTCCTTTTCAAAATTCTCTAAAAATGTGGTTTTAGCGTTTTCGTCCATGCCAGTGGTTTGGCTGACAATACGCCCTTCTGTCCAAATTTCGACCAGACGGCTCTCCACTTCTCTGAGAAATTGGTAGGACGGGCAAAAGACCAAGTAATTTGCCTTTTTGCTTTTTACCAGGGCTAAAATATAAGACACCATTCGGTCGTAGTGTTTGTCTCTTGAACCCAATCGGGTGTCGATCCCCGCCCCTAAAATCATTTGACGATTTTCTGGCGGGAAAGGGCTATCCAGTACTAACTTTCTGCAACCTTCAATGCCAAGCACCTCTTCGTAGTAAGCATAGGGTGCCATAGTAGCCGAGAAGATGATACAAGCGATGGCATTTTTATAGCTGCCTCTCAGGGAGCTGCTGGGGTCAATGCACATCATTTTGCAAGTCCCAGAGTCTTCTTCTGTATTGACCCACAAATGACCCTCTGAGAAGTAATCGCTCATAAATCCGAACCTATAACAACGGAGCATGAGCTCCTGATCTTGAGCGCTTAGTTCAAAATTCTCGGTATCAAGAAGATACATGACACAGGCGTCAAAGGCCTTTCCTAACGTTGCCAGAATTTGACCGTTCACATCTCTATGGGTTTCATATTCCTTTTCACCGGCCTTCAACTCTTTTTGAAGGGCTAACATTTGAGAATTGAGTTTTCCTAGGGCTTTGTAGGGCTCTGTTTTTTTAGGAAACGCCTTTCTAAGCCCCATCACATCGTCTCTACAAATTCCAGCACTGAACATTTCTCTCCCTCTGTGAGGCAAATTGTGGGCTTCATCGACTAAAAAAACAAAGCGTTCAGTGACTTCTATAAAGAAGCGCTGTAATTTTGCCAAGGGATCAAAGACATAATTGTAGTCGCAAATAATCACGTCTGAAAAACTGGCGACGTCTAGCCCAAATTCAGCAGGACACACGTGGTGTTTCTCTGCATATTTCTCTACATTGAGTCTGTCCATGTGGTCTTCGTTGGAAAGGGCGTCCATGAGACAGGCATTGATTCGATCAAAATGGCCTTTGGCATAGCTGCAATTATCTGGGTTACATTTCTTTTCGCCTGTAAAACAAATCCGTTCTTTGGCGGTTAAAGTTACGCTTTTCACGCGAGCACCCACCTCCCGCATCTGTTTTAGGCTCTCTTCCGCCACAGCTCGGGCAACGGTTTTTGCGGTTAAATAGAAAATGCGGTCCGTCTTTTCTTCACCCATGGCCTTCAGGGCAGGAAATAGGGTGGAGACAGTTTTTCCTACACCTGTAGGGGCTTCTGCCAGCATGACAAACTCGTCCCGTATAGCGCTGTAAACTGAAGCTGCCAGCTTTCTCTGTCCCAGCCGATAGTCTCCATATGGAAAAGGCATCTCTTTGAGAGACTGGGTTCTTTTTTCGTGCCAGTCGTTTTGAAACGCCATCCAGACCCGATACTGGTCGATGAGCTGATTTACGTAAGTTTCTAGCCAGTCGGCTTGCAGAGTTCTGGTAAAGTCCCTTCGGTCATCGGTTATGGCATTGGCATAGGTTAATAGGACTTCTACAGTCGCTAACCCCTCTTGAATAGCCAACATATGGGCATAACAATAAGCCTGAGCCCAGTGGATACTTTCCCCTTCTTGATCCCATTCGTCTAATTTTCTTCTAGTACTTTTAATTTCGTGAATACCTTTATGATGAAAGACGCCATCAGCTCTGCCTTGAAGGGTCAGGTTCATGTCTGGGTAAAACTTCTTGAAGCTGACTTCTCGCTCCCAACCTTCTTCGTAGTTTGCCTGTAGGGCTCTATGAACTTCTTGCCCTTCTAGCATGCGGCTCCCACTTCCGAAACGGACGTCTATGTCTCCACTGCGCAAGACTAAACCGACTAAATCGCCGACTGATATAATTGAAGACATATTTTTCACCTCCCCTGAGATGGTCACCTGACTGCAAATAGCGTACATACGTTCTCATTCTATTGTAACATGGTTATGGGCGTTTCGCGACTAAAACCAAAACTCGGTTGACCTGGGGTCAACCTTGTCGCTTCCGCGACATTGCAAACCAAAAGCTGGGAATGGGAAGGCCGATTTATCGAGGCTTCCCATTCCCAGCTTTTGGTTTGAGTTTTGGTTTTACGCAAAAAAAGAAGTGCCATCCCCAATCCAATAGGTAGACACTTCTTTCTTCTTTTTTATTCGTCTCACAGGAATGCATTATTTGTTAAAGGCTAAATAACGCTTCTCTGCACTGAGTACTTTTCTGGAATATGTGGTGCTGTATGTCCCATTTTTCTGGTAATATTTTTTCAAATTACCGGGACCTCTGTTGTATTCAGATAAAATGCGGCTGTAGTTATCGCCGTAGTTTTTCTGTAACAGATTTAGATAGGCCGCTGCTAGGCCAATATTGTATTCGGGATCAAAAATGCGGTCAGGATTGTACTTGAGCCCAAGCTCGCTTCCAAAATCTGACGCTAGCCACTTCTCCGTTGCTGGGATGATTTGCATATAGCCTCTGTCTCTCGACGTGCCTACTTCCCATTGGTTGAAGTTGCTTTCCACTTCAATGACGGACAAGATCAATGAAGGGTTCAAATCATACTGATCAGCGTACTCGACTAAAATGAGCGCTGACTCGTAATCTAGGGGCGTTCCATTTGCAATCTCTTTAGCTCGAGATTCAACAGATGCAGTCTTAGTGACTTTAGTTGTTGAAGCTGCTGCTGTTTTCGCCTGAGCGTTGACAGCTGGAGCTGTGGCTGCCTGAGCAACCGTTGCAGTTTTGGATGTAGCATTGCTTGTTGCCAATGCCAAATTGTCCTGCCCTTTCTTTTCTATAATAGTTGGATTGTCTTTCGTAGTTTCAGCAAATGACGTAGATGTCCCGAATTCCAGAATCTGTACCCTGTTATTGACGATCGGTAGTGGTCCAAAAGTACTTACCAGCAACATTGCAGCACTGAGTAAGAGAGACACTCCCACGTTTTTATAACAAGTCATGGTTCTGTTTCACACCTTTCTCTTATTTAAATATCTATATAAAAATCAAAAAGGTCGACGAGCGACCCATTTGATGACTAGACGATTATATCACACATTTAAATAAAATCAACATAGACTATACCCTTTAGAACCTATATTCGGGCTCAACTATTGTATAAAACTCACTATAACTCAGCTCAACTGTAATAAACCCCACTTTTGAGCCAGAATCATCCAATATACTAAGAAATACTTCTATTCCATCATTTGTAATAACAAATTTGTCTATTTCATCCAATTTAATCGGTTCAATCACCTGAAACGTTCCAATTTCATAGTTTGTAATTCCTATCTCTAGAGATTCCATAATTTTCTTTTTTTGTAGGTGATAATTCAAGAAAAGTTCTTCAAAAGCCAATTCTTTTCCTTGGGTAAAATCGTAATTGAAACATTCAGCATACTTGAATTGTTGTCCGCCGCCATAACTAGTTTCGATAGACTGGAAGATGGAAACCAATCCATTGCTGGCATAACTAATTTGGTACCCCGAGGTCATGTTTAACGTCTGCATTTGATAGCCTCTATGACGTCCCTTAAACAGGTATTTATAAACGTTTTTAAGCAATTTTTCATTAATATATGCCACTTGAACGGAGTCTCTGAACCCTTCAATTCTAGGAATATATTGTTGAACACCAGATAAGGTCACCAGATCCGTTAAAACTCTAATGTGATCATGCTTTGAAACAATATAATCCGATCGATTTTTTTGTATGCCCATATCGATGTAATTCAAAAAATCATCAACTACCACATGGTCATTTCTGATTACCATTTTTGTGTATCTTTCTAGCATTAATGCCAAATTTTTGGATTTCAAATTGGCGGCTAATCGCAAATAAGATTTTGCAAGGCTTTCGTCCACTTTGCCAGTATAGTTGTCAAAACTTTCAAACGACTTGTTTCCAAAAATAAAGTTGCTTAATTCTTCGTTAAACAGCGCTTGGATTTCATGATTCTTATCTGAGAGGGGAAATTTGTTTATGAAGTAATCACATTTTAACAGTAATTTTTCTACATTTTTGTAAAACACATCCTCTTTTGACACTTTGCTGGTCTTCACAATGTCATGAAGTCTCATGATTTCTAAGTAGATATGACCCTCTTCCGTCATGCCTGTAAAGCTGTTTTCAAGCCGTTCACAGTCTATAAAAGGATGATATAAATCCTTGTCTCTTTTCAAATAATAGCCCGATGCATCCAACTCCGTCATTACATCTCTAAAAGGTTTTTCTTGGATGGTTTGAATCAAATTGGGCTGATAAGCATAATAAAAATACTGATAAATCATTTTATGATTGCCCTGATAAAAAATCTTTTCATCAAAATGAGCCCTTTGAGCTCTCAAATAGGCGTGATATTTATACATAATCTGGGTCTGTTCCTGAGGTGTTAAATAGGGCAAATCCTTTGAAATATAGCTTAAAACCTTAGACGGCACCGTTTGCCGCGTGGTCATCATATTGATCATCCGAGTCAGTTCTTCATATTGATCGTTATCCACTTGTGGCCTCAACGCAGAGGTCCACACTTTAGGTTTCTCATCTACAAAGGGAATCACAGCACAAGAAAGAAGACAAATGCTGAGTAAAATCAAAATCGGACGTTCATTGCCCTTCCACTTAATCATGGTCGGCCTCCAACATTGGCAAAACAAAGTAGAAGTTCACGCCGCCATTGTTCTCTAGGTTTTCAACGCCATATTGGGCGTGGTGAAGATCCAAAATATTCTTAACAATGGTCAGACCTAGACCTGAACCGCCGTTGTCTTTATTTCTTGAACTTTCGAGACGATAGAATTTTTCCCATATTTTATCCAATTTATCTTCCGGAATAGCGTCTCCGTCATTCTCAATCCCTACATAGCAAGACTGTCCCTCATGAGTAGCCTTTAGGGTAATTTTGATATTGCCCCCGTGGTTGCTGTACCGAATGGCATTGCTGAGCAAATTATTCGCCACCATTTCAATTTTTTCCTCATCTGCCCAAATATAGAGATTTTCCTCATCTGCCGCTATTTCGCAAGTCAATTCCTTATCGTCCATGAGAGAGGTCATACGGTCAACAATGCTGACCATGAGACTGTACGCTTCAATGGTGGTGCATCTGAGTTTATACCCACCGGACTGCAATTTTGAAATCTCTAGCATATCCCTTACAAGGGCGTCCATACGGTCAATTTCATCTAATATGACTTCCGCATAATAAGGCTGTTTATTTTTGCCTATGCCATCTTGCAAAGCCTCTGCGTAGCTTTTCATAATCCCAAGTGGTGTTTTAAGTTCATGAGAAACGCCGTTGATGAAGTCTTTTCTCATATTTTCAATTTGGCGTTCCCGCTCAATGTCTTCTTTTAAGGTCTGATTGTGGAGCTGCAGTTCTTCAAGACTCAGACGTAGGTTGTCACTCATGATATTCAGACTGTTGGATAAGCTCCCAATCTCATCTTCACTATTAATTTCTAATCGTTCGCTAAAATCAAGATGGGCGATTTTCTCTGCCACCGCATTGATATGAATCAAAGGTCTGGAGACCATAATAATGAAGGCATAAGAAAGCAGGGCTACAATCACGACGATGGCCGCAAAGACGAACCCGTAGTAGTCCTTCATAATTTCTATGGCTTCTAGGACAGCCTGATGAGGAATAGCGGCTACAATATAGCGTTTTCCTCCATCCTTATCAATAATCCGCACGAAGACCGTGCTTTTCGTATGACTGGCTTTTTCATAATATATAAACTTGCCCTCTGGCAAATTATCAAAACTGTAGTCATTCTTGCTGAGCCAGAAGTTAAAAGCCCCCCAAACCAGTTGAGTGTCCGTACTGTTGATGATGTCTTCCCCCGAGGGCAGTACGGCCGTGACGACTTTTCCAGAAATTTTGTCCAGCATATCGGATTCTTGATAGCCATAGTGAGTTTTATAATTGAACCAAGGTTCATTATTGACCATAACTTTGATGGGCGTAAAGTTTTCAGGTCGATCGCTCCAAATAATGCCCTCTGCCTCTATACGGTCACCCCGCTTAGGCCGATAGGTCATAAAATCCTTATCATTGATTAAATACCCCAGGCGTATCCTAAACATATGTCCTGAGTAATCTTCAAGGAGCACTTCATAGACGTCATCGTTCAACAGAGAATAGTTGTCGAAAACGCCTAAGGTGATGTTGTGTGCACTTTTGAACAGTTTTGCCTGACGGTCTAAATTGTACTTGTTCCAATTGGAATTGATGTACAAGTCCACAAACTCATTGAGGGTCTTCTCCAAGGTTACATACTTCCGATCCAAATAGAAGCGTTCAAAGAACACGCTTTGAAAATAGAGGATCGAACTGATAAATACAGAGAAGGTGATGACCATCATGACAAATAGCTTAAACGCTATGCCTTTACGCTGCATTATTTCACCTCAAACATATACCCTGCTCTGATAATAGTTTTAATGTATTTTGAGCCTTTGCCCAACTTAACCCGCAACTTTTTAATGTGAGTATCTATGGTTCTCAGGTCGCCATAATAGTCTGCGCCCCAAACTGCACTGAGAATAGCCTCTCTGGAGAGAACTTTGTTTCTGTGAGTCATCAAATAAATCAGCAAATCATATTCCTTTGGGCTGAGGGTAGGGACTTCTGCATCTGCTACTTTCACTTCGTAGGAAAGGCGGTTAATGGCGATGATCCCTGCCTTCATCATATTTTCTTCCTTAGAGACGCCACTGCTGACCTGCTCCATACGTTTCATCAACGCTTTAGTCCGAGCAACGAGTACCTTAGGGCTAAAAGGTTTGGTAACGTACTCGTCGGCACCTAGTTCAAACCCTAAAATTTTGTCTTCGTCTTCAGACTTCGCAGTAATAATGATGATCGGCACATCTGAATTTCTTCGAATGCGCTTGCAAACTGTCATGCCATCTATTTCAGGCATCATGATGTCTAAAAGAATGAGGTCTGCTTTTTTCTTTTCAAACTTGTCGATGGCTTCACGGCCGTTGCAAGCTTCAATAACTTCAAAACCCTCTTCTTCAAAATAATCTCGCAAGATTTCTCTCAATCTGTCTTCATCTTCAACAATCATGATCGTTTTCATATTAATCACCTAAATACCCTTCTTGTTTTAATCTTTCTATTTCATAGTGCATAATGAATTCAATGAGGTCAGCGGTGTTCATGGCTTCATAGACCAAGAGAATATCCGCCTCCGTATGATGACCTACATATTCATCTAACCCTTCAGCAATTTTCTCTTTAAGTTTTTCTTCCATATAAGCATCAATAATGACGAGCACTGGTTCAACGGCATCAGCTTCCTTTGTTCCTTTAGGCACCGAACTTTTAATCTGTTCTTTAATTTCTTTATCCACCGTGCCGATATCAAAAGTTTCCGCATAGGTTCTAACTTTTTCGATGAGTTCGGCGGTTTCTTTCTCTTCCATGTTCTCAAAGACTTCCTCTGCTGCGGGTTTTTCAACGACAACCACTTTTTTAGGAACAGCTTTTTCTTGACGACACCCTGACAGCATGCCCATTAAAATAACCATCATAATTACTGCAATGCCTAGCCAAGGCTTATTTCGCCCATTTTTCAAATGTGTTGCCCCCTATTTATCCAATGAACACGCTTATTGCGTCAAAGGTTTATTTTATGCTTAAGAAGATTGTACATGATTAGTCTCTTTAACTCTAGAGCCCACTGAACTTTTGCATAAAAAAACATCGGTTTAATGAATCCGATGTTTTTTAGAGTGCTTTTATTTTCTATGGCTTTTACTTTTTTTGACCTTGTTTCCCATAGCTATTTTGTTTCAACGCCACCATGCGATTGATATTATCTAAGTCGATTTGCTTATTTTTTAAACTCTTCACGGTTTCTTCAGGAGAGACTTTAGCCGTTTGAGTCATTTTCGTCCCTTGGGAACCCGTTTGAGCTGGCGCTTCCCTCTTTTGAAGTTCATTGATTAACATTTCAATTTTGTCGTTGACTTGAGAACTTTTGGCAACTTTATATTTCTCTCTAACTTGCTCAATATCATTATTAGCAAAGCTTAAAATGATGCGGGCCTCTCGATCGTTGATATTTTCGTCGATAATTTCAAAGACTTGATCAATTAAATCTTGAACCCCTTCTCTGACTTGTTTGGGCACAAGAGGTCTTGGATTATTTTGAACCGGACTCTGAACCGAATTTCGAACGGTGTTCTGAGTTATTTTTTCTGTAGCCTCTTCTAGACGCCCAGGTTCGTCCGTTTCTGAGTTTTTAGAAACGCTCTTCTCTTTTTTAGGCGCAGTTTTTCGCGTCCGCTTGGGTTTGTCCGTTTCTGAGTTTTCCAGTTTGTCCCCTTCTGACCTATTCCCTTTAGGTTTTTCTCGTCTTTCGGGTGTCTCCGTCTCTTCGTCAAAACTTTCAAGGGTTTCAAAGGCAAGAGGTTCTAGTCCTTTAGCCGATGAAGTACTTGCTTCACTTCGGCTTTCCGATTTAATCACCCGACTGCTTACCTTTTGAGGTTCTAAAACAAGGAGCTCGGGTTCAATAGTTCCCGCGTCTTCCAAGGTCACTAATTTTTTCAGAATCAAGCTATTCAGGGCTTTTTCAGCATTTGCGACATCGCAACCCATACGAATT
Source organism: uncultured Peptostreptococcaceae bacterium (assembly GCA_964404895.1). Classification (GTDB taxonomy): domain Bacteria; phylum Bacillota; class Clostridia; order Peptostreptococcales; family Acidaminobacteraceae; genus JBGSUZ01. The sequence goes on from CAYOLV010000005.1 coordinate 91,818, forward strand.
GCAATGACGTTAATATTGAGCATATTGCTGAATTCAGCTCTGCCCGCATATCTGGCCAACACTACAGAACACATTTTTTCATAAATATTGAGGTCATTTCGGTCAATTAAATTGGTTTCGACATTAAAGGCAGAATTGGGCATTTTATCACGCTCCGAACATTATTTTCTCAGAATTGAACATCTGTTTGATAATCCATACAATCACGGCAATCAAAACTACCGATACTAAAATATTAAGCCCAAACATGGCCCAAGTCAACTCAGCAGAAAGGGCGTGCTTCATGCCCATCAGTGTGCCGTAGAGCGGTGTGGCAAATCCCCACCAGGCTGGGATTTTATTGGTAAACATGGTCATCATGCCGAGAACCATAATGCCCATATAGGCAGGCGTAATTAGTGTTCCCGCCTCTTTGACTGAATTTGCGTAAACAGAAATCATACAGATGATGCCCACGTAGATTAAAGTCAATAAAATGGACAAAATCAAGAATTGCAACACTCCTGCAGGCGATAAGATGAAAATTTGAGGACTGGTATTTGTAGCCACCTCAGCTTCCTGTGAAAACGCCATCATCAAGAAAGGAAATGCAAGAGCCATCCCTATCAAAGAGGACGCCGTGCTGACTAAGGACACAATGCCCAGACTGAGCATTTTCCCAAAAGCGATGGCCTCGCGTTTAATAGGGGTTACTAGCAGGCTTCCCATAGTGCCTCGTTCTTTTTCTCCAGTAATTATATCGATACCAATCCCCATGCCCCCAGTGAACAAGAAAATGGAGAGCAGGAAGGGAATTAACCCTCCTAAAATATCGCCACTCATTTTTTCAGGCGGCGCTAATCGATGTTCTTCATTCCCTTCATTTAAAGTGAAGGCTTTTAAAAAGTTTTCGTTTCCAAATCGCTGAACTAAAATTTGTTTCTCATAGTCCACCATAATTCGATCCGCAAACTTGTTATGAGTCGCGTCGGAATAGTCTTCCGTTGGGTTAAAGTACGTGTTGATGTTCGGCATAACCGTTTTAGATTGGTTATACAATTTAATTTTCGCATCAAAGCTGGCATCAAAGACTACTAAAGCATCTAATTCTCCATTGTAAATTTGCTTTTTGAGACTTTCTTCCCTGTCTGGGTTTTCAATCACCAAATCCACCTTATATTGTTCTTCTTTGTTGACTATAAAAGCATTGAAGCTCTCTGGTGCCCCGATGACTGCGATTTTACCCAAGTGTTCTTCTTCGTCACTCATGGTATTTTGAATCATGAGTCCCATGACTGCATAAATCAATACAATGCTCACTGCTGGTAATATAAAAGTGGTAAATACCAGTTTCTTGTCTGTAAAAATTCGGGTCAGTTCCTTGCCGACGATGGTCATAATGTCTGCAAACATAATTACGCCTCCTTTTCATGTGCCGCATACAGTTTAAAGAAGGCATCTTCTAGGTCTTCCGCTCCCTGCTCTGCTATGACACTGGCCACAGTTCCTTCTGCTACAATTTTCCCACCTAAAATAATGGCAAGCTCGTCACAGAATTTTTCAGCCACACCCATGATATGGGTGGAAATAATGATGGTCTTTCCCTCTTCTTTAAGCTTGAGCAAATAGTCCGTTACTGCCTTTGCCGTAATAATATCCAATCCGTTGGTCGGTTCATCAAAGACGACGATTTCAGGATTGTGAATCAGACTTACTGCAATCGATAACTTTTGCTTCATCCCTGTAGACAGGTCTGAAATTCTCATATTTTCAAATTGGGTAATTCCAAAATGGTTAAAGAGCTCATTTTTTCTGACATCGATTTCACTGGATTTCATTCCGTAAAGCTTCCCGATGTAGGTCATGGTGTATTTGGGCGAAAAATGGCCTTCTAGTTTAAGTTCATTGGTAAGAAAAGCTAACCTTCTTCGCACATCCTCCGGTTCTCGAATAGTATCGTAACCCGCTACTCGAACACTGCCCTCTGTGGGCTTTAGAAGGGTGGACACACACCTGAGCGTTGTGGTTTTCCCAGCGCCATTTGGCCCCAGCAGTCCAAAAATTTGACCAGGCAAAGCTTTGAAACTAATATCATCTACAGCTATTTTTACTTTTTCATGTTCGCCTCTTTTTTTCATTTGCTTACTGCTCATATGATACACTTTTCTGAGGTGAGAGACTTCAATCATGTAAACACAACCTTCCTTTATATCGTAAAAGAGGCTGAAATCTAAGTATTTTATAGATATCAGCCTTCTCTTATTATAGCAATTTAATGGATATTATACCAATCGGATTCTTTGATATACTTTTTTCCCTTTTTTGATCATGAGCTCGTCTCCTTGGAAGTCTTCCAAGGTCACATTCAATTCGTGGCTCTCAACGAGCTCTCCATTGATGCTGAACCCTTTTTGTTGAATTAATCTGCGACCCTCACCCTTTGAACCAATTAGGCCCGCAATCACTAGCAAATCTAGGACATTCATTTCAGCCCCAAATTCTGCCTTGGCTACTTCTGTCGTTGGCACGTTTTCTAAATCGCCTGCGCCTGAGAATAAGGCTTTAGCCGCATTAATGGCTTTTGTCGCTTCTTCTTCACCGTGAATAATCTTAGTGATCTCAAAAGCTAAAATCTCTTTTGCTTCATTGATTTTACTGTCCTGCCAAGTTGCCATTTCGTTGATTTGTTCCATTGGCAAGAAGGTTAACAGTTTGAGACAGTTGATTACATCGGCGTCGTCTACATTTCTAAAGTATTGGAACAAGTCGTATGGCGATGTCTTTTCAGGATCTATCCATACAGCGCCTGCTTCTGTTTTGCCCATTTTTCTGCCGTCTGAGGTGGTCAGCAACTTAAACGTCAAACCAAAAGCTTCTTTTTGCTCTGAGCGGCGAATCAAGTCTACGCCTGCAATGATGTTTGACCATTGATCGTTGCCACCTAACTGTAATTTACAGCCGTATTTGCGGTTGAGTTCTAGGAAATCGTAGGCTTGCATGATCATGTAGTTGAACTCTAAGAAGCTGAGTCCTTTTTCCATACGCTGTTTAAAACACTCTGCTGAGAGCATTCTATTGACCGAGAACTTGCTGCCCACTTCTCTTAAGAAGCTGATGTAATTTAAATGATCCAACCAATTGGCGTTGTTGTCTGCAATGCCTTTGCCTGGGCTAAGATCAATGTATTTAGCCAGTTGCTGTGCAATTTGCTTTGAATTGTTGTCAATTTGCTCTTCAAAGAGCATTTGTCTCATTTCAGTCTTTCCTGTAGGATCTCCGACTTTAACCGTACCGCCGCCGACAAGGGCAATCGGAACGTGGCCGTGTTGCTGCATGTGCATCATAACCATGACCTGAATAAAGTGACCTATGTGGAGACTGTCTGCAGTTGGGTCAAACCCTATATAGAAAGTCACGGCCTCCTTGCCAAGCAATTCTTTGATCTCTGCTTCGTGTGTGGCTTGTTCAATAAAGCCGCGTTCGAGTAATACGTCGTAAACGTTTCTCATTTTCTTTTTCCTCCTGTCTTTTGAGTTGATTCTTGAAAACCAAAACCCAGTTGAGTTTTGGTTTCACGCAAAAAAGGGCTTTCTGCGTCCTGTAAAGGACGAGAAAACCCGTGGTACCACCTTAGTTTGTCTGGCCGTGGGCCAAACCTCAAAACGTATAACGCCGTTACCCGTGACCTGAGTCATTGCTCCGAATGTGTAATTCAGTTATGGACTTTCTCAGACCTTGCACCAACCGATCTGCTCTCTATAAGCCATCCATGACCTACTGCGTATTCATCATTGCTTTCTTGTTTTAAATTAACCCGATTTTATCAGAGTCTGAGCTTTCTTGTCAACCATTAATCCAAATATTTGTAAATCAATTGATCAGTTCATCTATTTGCAGGTCTTTTTCTTTGACCAGATCTGCAATAATGCCATTGTCTAGGGCAACGACTGGTCTTGTTGGGAAGTTCACATCTACATAGACGATTCTGCCCCACTCACCGTTGCTGAGTTTGACCCGCTTGCCCAAATAGAACTCTGCCAAATTATTAATAAGAATATAGCAGACCTGACTGTCCAACGTTTGACCACTTTGCCAAGAAATATACTCTGCAGCTTGGAAAGGCGACACTTTCTTACGGTAAGGGCGATCGCTGATCATGGCATCAAAGATATCGCACACCATAATGATTTTGGCAAACTCATGAATTTGTCCCGCTTTAATGCGAAGAGGGTACCCAGAGCCGTCTAATCTCTCATGATGCTGCAAGGCGCTGTATTTCATGTTGTTGGTAATGCCTTCAGTTTTCATCAAAACACCGTATCCCAGTTGGGCGTGTTTCTTTACCACTTCAAATTCATCTTCTGACAATTGAGGTTTTTTCATGATAAAGTCAGGCACTTTCATTTTGCCAATATCAAACATGAGAGCAGCCGTTGCCAATTCCGCCAACATAGATTTGGTATAACCCATCCATTTTCCAATCATGGTCGCTAAAATAGAAACTCTGAGGGAATGCTGATAAGTATAATCATCGCTTTCTTGAAGCTGGCTGAGACGCATTAACACGTCATTGTTCCGAATCATGTCTGGAATAGCGCTGTCCACTTGTTTTTTGATTTTATCTAAATCGAGTTCATTGTCTGTCTTTAAGTCTTCAAAAGCCTTTTTAGTTTCTTCAATCATCTCTTTATGAGCTTCATCTAAAGGCATATTGCCTTTCCCTGTCAGAATGTGAATTTCCATATTTTTATTCACAACGCTGTGTAGAACCGGCTCTAAGTTTTCCTTTTCAATGGCCTCAAGATCCCGCTGCAATTCCTCGGTATTGAATTCAATCCCTACTGCTGCAGCTTCTTTGGCTATGGTTTGGACATGAAAATCAGGCGAATCATCTTTTACTCTGATCGCCTCATAATCACTTTCTTCGTATACGCGGACGGAATAAATTCCAAGTCTTTCGATCAATCCGATTTGGCGTTCAGACAGTTCACTGCCAGAAGCCAACAACTCCACACGTCCATCAATACTATAGATTGATTCCGCTAATATCATACCTGCTTTCACTTCTAAAATACTAAGGAGCTTCACTAAATTCACCTGCCTATGATGAGATCATTCCCAGCCATCTTCTGGAATTATAGTTCCAAGGGCCAGTATTTCTTCTAAATCTTTTATTAATCCATCAGGAATAAAATCAACTACTAAATCGGCTTCATAACCTTTGTCTTTTTCCTTGATGCTGACAATTGTTCCGGTTACATTATGCATTTTGTCGCTGGTGCCAATATTTACAGAGATTTTAGTTTCTTTTTTGAAATAGTGAGTGAGATACAAGATGATGTGATCGTCGAAAATATCGCTCAAATCCACCATTAGCGGGGTTACTATCTCAGAGTACTGACCATTGTAGTACATAACGCCATTCCGTGCTTCTGCATCGATTTGGGCTATTTTTTTCGTGCTCTGTGTCATAACAATCCCACCTTTCTTCATTGAATAAACACTGGCGAACATCGAGTTCACCGCTTCTTAGCGTGACTTCGTCTCGCGGCTCACTGCGTTCCCCTGTGCAATAAAGGTTATTAGCTATTTACCCCATTGTATCATAAATAAAAGCCCTCTTTTCATGTTTTTTAGTTTACTGCCAACTGTCGTCCCTAAGGGTTCGGGTAATCTTTTTAGGGAATCTGAGGTTGAATTGAGTCCCTTTGCCCTGTACACTGTTGCAAGTGATGCTGCCCTGCAACACATTTGTAATCATATTGTGAACAATGTTTAATCCTAGCCCTGTGCCGCCCTTTGCTCTTTTGGTGGTGAAGAACGGATCGTAAATCTGATTCAACACCTGTTCACTCATGCCGATGCCGTCGTCCTGAATCATAATACTAACGGTGTCGGTAAATTCAAATACTTCAATTCGAATATTGCCTTCTTCTCGGCCTTCAAAGCCGTGAACGAGGGCATTGCGAATGAGATTGGAAACCACGTGAACCACTGCACCCGGGTAGGAAAGAATCATCATGTCTTCATTGCATAAAAATTCAATTTTTACGTTTGCATTTCTAAGGTCTATCCCAAACGTGACGACGATATTCTTCAATATTTCATAAAGATTGAAAGGCCGACACTCCATCGTTTGATGGTCTGCAGATATTTGTTTGAAGTTCGCAATCAAATCAGAGGCAATTTGGAGGTTTCTATAGATAATATCGGAACCATTTTCCATTTCTTCTACTACTTCTAAAAATTCTGCCCGTTTAATCGTATTTTTATGCACCTTCTCGGCTAAATCTTTGGAAATCCCTCTGATAAAGGTTGATGCCGTATACGCATTTCCAATTGGCGTATTCATTTCATGTGCCATACCCGAGATCATTTGACCCAGTGCTCCCAACTTTTCATTTTGAACGATGAGGTTCTGAGCTTCTTTCAAATTTTTATAGGCATCTGACAATTCTTCATTGGTGCGTTCTAGCTGATAGGTTCTGTCCCTTACTTGAACCTCTAAGCTTTCGTTCATGCTGAGAATGCGTTGATTTTGCTTCTCAATATCCTCTTCTCGAGTGCGGATGTTATCGATTAGAATTTTAAAAGATTGGCTCAAGGTTTCTATTTCAACATATTTACTCTTTATAGGCTTAAAATCATAATTGCCCACGGAGATTTCCATCGCCTGAACTTCCAGAAGGTTCAGATCTTCGGTAATGCTGTTTAGAGATCTATAATTGATCCAGTTGACAAAGAAAATCAATAAGACAAACACAATGAGCAAAATCAGCAAGATCAAAAGGGTTGGTAAAATATAGTCCCCTACAGACTGATAGACAATTATTTTCCAGCCCTGCCCCTGTATTTCTGAAACGTAGGGGATGAAATACCCATTTTTATAAGTGGTGATAAACCCTTCTTTTCCACTTCTGATATAGGTGTCATAGGTTCGACTCTTAACCAGCTCATTATTGGAGTTGATTAAGTAAACTCCCGTTTTATCTGTAATGGCGATTTCACTTTTTTCCGATAGTTTAAAGTGCTCTATAAAGTTGCCAATATCCTTTAAATTTAAACGAATGACCACAATACATTTTTCAAACCGCTTGCTGACATAGGCGGTTGGCTGACCTGTGCTTTGGGCAATACTGACACCCGTCCAGTGCACATCTCCCACTTTGGGAATGTATTTGACAAAATCCTGTTGAGAGTAGTCCAGCCCAGGGGTATAGTTTTCTTTGGAACTGCCACTGACGAGAATACCTTTCCCATCCAAAATCATTATACTTTCGATGGTGCTGTCGCTATTTCTGAAAATATTAAAAATCCGTTCACTTTTTCGCCGTTCAGACGCGGTGGGTTCCTTTGATGCTTCTGAGACTTCTTGAACATAAAGATGGTATATTTCATCTAAACTTTGAGTGGAATAGTTAAAAATTTGTGTCACATTCACGTGAATGGCACTGACAATATTGGCACTATTTTGCCTGATTTCGGACACGACGAAAGCGGCCATCAGAAATCCAATGGTCACAAATACCACCGCTACGATGATAACTTGATTGAGGATAGCTGTTCTGAGGATGTCCCATCGCAAAATGATCCGCGCGTCATTTTTTTTCACTGTCATTCCACCTTTTCAAATTTGCCATTGATGACCTGAAGCAATTGATAGTCGCCCATCGGGTCACCGTATCGGTCAATGGAATACTCACTGTCTATGCCTTTGAACTCACCTTTTTTAAGAATTGCGGCCTTAACAGCTTCTGGTGAGCTGCTTTTAGCCAATTGAATTCCCTCAATAATCAAAGCGGTGGCATTGTATGCACTTTTGTGAGAAAAATTTAAACCCGCTCCAGTTCTCTCTTTGATATAAGCCGCTAATCGATCCAGCTTCTCAGTGTCAGGATTTTTAGATATAAACTCTAAAGTATAATAACCCTCTAGATACCGACCAGAATTCTGAATCAAGTCCGTTGTGGCCGACCATGCCGATCCAAAAAAGAGTCCTTCATAACCCTCTATTCTTGCCTGTTGAACAATCTCCGCTGAATCTGAACCATTTAAGACTAAAAAAATGCCATCGGCTTTAAACGCATTAGCTTCCTGTAAAATTCTCTTCATGGGTATTTCAGATCCCGAAGAGATGAGTACTGTTTCTCTTCCGTCGGCTGCCATGAGCTCTTCCATTCGCTTGGAAATCCCCTCGCTGTAAAGCTTGTTGGCTTCACTGTACACGATTAAAAGACGTTTGATGTCCTTTTCCTTCATTTTTTTAAACAGCCGCTCAGATTGAGCCTTGTTCTTAGGTGCCATTTTTATAAAATCATCGTCTTTTTGATCCATGTAATCTGTGGAAATGGTTGGACTGATAATTAAATAGTCCCCATTTGCCATTAGATACTCTGCCGTTGGCGCCATGGAGCTAATATTGAAACCTACAATCAACTCAATGCCATCTTCCTCCAGCTTTTTATTGAGGGCTGCCTTATAGTTATTATCAAATTGGTCATCGTAAATTTTGGGGAGTATTTTCCTGCCCTCAACACCCCCCTTTGCATTCACTTGATCGATAACATAAAGGAAAGACTCTCTAGACTCTACACTGAGCTGAGATGTGCTGGTGCTGAGTTCACCTACAAATCCAATTTTAATGACTTGATGGGCATCGTAATACAAATAGCCAGTTAACAACAAAAGCAAAGTTGTTGTGAATACAATTATTTTTTTCATCCGACACACCCTTCCAAAACATTTGAAACACCTATGTTTAATGGGCTTCATGCACACTCAATACCCAATTATTAAGCCATTAATCCAAACAAGAGGATTTGACAGCCCACACTTGCTGTATTAAAATTCATTTGAAAGAAGGAATAATAAATGAAAAATTTTAGGATACTTGCAGAAATTGGCTTTATCTGCGGATTATCCCTTTTGGGTCAGGTGTTGTCCTCAACGTTCCATCTGCCTTTACCAGGTAATCTCATAGGCATGTTTCTTCTACTCTTCCTGCTCTTTTCAGGGTTGGTCAAGGAGTCTCAAATTCAAAAGGGCGCTGATCTGTTGCTCAAATATATGTCTCTGTTTTTCATCCCTGCTGGTGTGGGACTTCTAGCACACTGGGATATTATTGAAAACCAATGGTTGCCTTGGTTGGTGACTGTTTTCCTCAGTACGGCCATAATTTTGGTTTTAACAGGAAGGCTCGTAGATCTTTTAATTGATCGGGAGGAACAGGCATGATTGTTGTAACCCATTGTCTGTTGACCTTAGTCATTTTTGCTCTTTTTCTCAAGCTTTATCAGTGGAAAAAATGGCCAATTCTTAACCCTTTGTTTTGGAGTATTCTCAGTATTATTGCTCTAATCCTCCTCAAAACAACCGACTACGAGACTTATAGAGAGGGCACTGAACTCATCAGTTTCTTTCTAGGCCCTGCTACAGTAGTTTTAGCCGTACCCATGTATCGTCAGCGAGAAATGCTCGCAAAATTTTGGAAACCTATTACTATTGGAGTTGCCAGCAGTGTTTTATTGTCTGCATTAAGCATTACCTGCCTCTCAGCAGCCTTGAAGCTGGATCATGCCATGTGGCTCTCACTTCTTCCAAAATCTATCACCACGCCCATAGGCATGTCTCTAACCGCTCAAATAGGTGGGATAGAAGCCCTTACTGTCGTCAGTATTATCTTGACGGGTATTATAGGGGCTATGTTCTCTCCACAACTGATTAAAATTTTCAGAATCAAACATCCTGTCGCGGTAGGCATTGCCATTGGTTCTTCTAGCCATGTCGTTGGCACGACAAAAGCCATTGAACTTGGCGAAGTTGAAGGTGCCATGAGCAGCTTATCCATTGCCATTGCAGGTGTATTGACTTATATTTTGATTCCACCCTATCTTATGTTGCTCAAACAAATCATTCAATAAGGAGAATACTCATGTTTTTTGAAGAACACGAAGACGTTGTATACGACGAAACCTTTAACAAGACGTATCATGATATGGTAGAAAAATACCAAACGGATCCCCTTTACGATGTGAAGGATTTACGTGAATTCCTGGACTCTATGTACATTTATGCAGGTCAGGATTGGGATGGTCGCGGCGAACTGAAAAACTTGAAAAATTCAGCGGTTATCGCTGCCTTAGAGGTTGCCCTAGAAGAAATTGAAACGGGAACGCTTACAAAAAAAGAACCGAAGACAGCTTAATGGGCTGTTCTTCGGTTCTTTTTTCATTTATAAAAGGTCAATTTCCCATTCAATTTGATTGAGATACTCTTCCACACACGAGTTGCACATTTCAGGGTTGATGGTTTCTGGGTGGGTCACTGCAATCACTGACATGGCAATGGCATATTTTATAGTCTCAGGCATGGAAAGTTCATGGATATAACCGTACCCAATCCCCGCCACAAAAGCATCGCCTCCGCCCGTTACATTAACTGCCTTTACGTCTTTGGCTTTAACCTTTCCCTTCTCAAGGCCATCGGAATAAAAAATACCTTCTGACCCAAGGCTGATAAACACATGACAGACCCCTTTTCTATGAAGCTCCTCGGCTGCCCTTACTAAATCTGCGTCATTTTTAATGCCAAATCCCACAAGTATTTCAGCTTCATGTATATTGGGTTTTATCGCATAGAACATGCCGATGAGATGTTTCACATTGGCGGCTTTTGCTGCACTGACTGGATCGAGAATAAATTTAGTCTCTGTTCCAAATCGATTCAGCATATGTTCTAAAATTTTGGGATTGTCTGCGTCTACAAAAGTATAGGCCGCCTTTTTGAAATGGGCTTCCTTGCTGTCTACAAAGGCTTCATCTGCTTCGTCGATGCCTTTCATGTCCACTACTGCTGAAATCATTTCGCCCTCATCGTTTAAAATGACCATATAAGTGGGTGTACCATTCTTTTTGAGTACTAATGACTCTTCCATGCAATACCCTATGCGTCTGGAATAATCAAGCATCCCTCTGCCGGTTTCATCGTCTCCGACTATAGAAATAAATTTTGTATTAATGCCTACACGAGAAAGGTTTTCTGCAATATTCCGACAAACCCCGCCATAAGAAATACGAACACGACCCGGATTTGAATTGAAAGGAATATAGGAAACGGAACAGAATCCTGTGATATCTACAATAGAAGCACCAAATACCAACACATAAGGCTTGTTGATATCAAATAACATATCTTGACCTCCCCAGATTTTTCAACTTTCATAATATCAAAATCCCTCTTTAATTTCAATTGATGATTGATTATACTTAGTAATGGAGCGAATACAATCTATTTTGTACGTTCACTATTGTTTCACTTTTATTGGAGGACATTATGTTTCACAGTTTAGCCACCGATCCTCAAAGTATATACTACAGCTGCATTCATCAATATAAGAAATTCTTTTTTGACTCAAATTTTGGCATGCTCATTGTACATAGAGATAAAATCGTCAATGCTAATCCTTTTATGGTAAAGGCGCTGGAGTGTAATTCTCCAAACGTCCTATTGGGTCGCCCAATCCACCAGTTTATGAGCGAACCCATTGCAGCTTCTCTAACAAAACAGACCTATTCCTGGTTTACCGAATTAGGGAATACCTTAACGTTTGAAACTCTTACCATTCGTATTAGTGGCGATGATGATTTTTACACCGCATTTCTGATTGGAAAAGAAGATAAAAACAGCAGTTATTTATCTAGTCTCGCCAAACAATTGGCCCTCATTTTCCAAGACGGCTACCGCCCTGCATTGCTATTCGATTCAAAAGACCCTAGAACCCAACAGTTGATAGCACACAATCCTTCAGCTGAACATTTTTTTGACCTAGGTTCTGATAAGCCGTTCTCTACTGCCGAAATTGTCCACGAAAAGGATTATGACGGCTACATCCATTACAGCAACTTTATTCATGAGAATGGTTCTTCACAGTATCCATTCCAGTTGAAACACCCGCACTACACTTCCCAAGGCTTGATGGTACAAAATTTTTCATTGACGAAAGAAAGTGATTCTAGAGTTTTGACATTGTTTACCGACCAGTTGTCTCATTATGCATTAGACGCTAAGACTCGGTTTAATTATAAGAAATTAGAGGACTACTTCAACGTAACCCCTCACGCCATGGCCATCGTTGACAAAAACATGATTGTGCGTGAAATCAACTTAGGATTCATACATCAGTTCAAATACAACGACGAAGAGATTATCGGCAAGCCAATCAACGCTGTATTGTCTAGCCCTGCTGACGGACAATGTTTATTAGGTGATCACGCTGAGAAAATTTGTGAGTTGGTCGACCGCTATGGGAACAAAAGCGCCATGCGGATTCATGATATTCCCTTGTATTTAGAAGATGAATTCGTCGGAAATTACTTGTTGTTTTCTGAAGCTTGTATGCCCATCGCCTTGGACATTAAGCAACTAAAAGACGACTTGTTCGTTTTAACCCCTGAACATATTTTGTTATTAGATGAAGATTTTGAGGTGACCTGGAGTAACCTCCATTATGTGCCTTACTCGAATTTTTATAAAAACGCCAATCTTTCTAAATCATTTGGACAACACGTCACTAAGGCTTCGTTGAATACTTATGTAGAAATGGTTGCTTCATTAAGAAGTGGCGACGCCCAGTGGTATGGACAACTCTGGCTTTATGATTTGGATCATCGAAAAAGATTTTGCAATGTGTCCATTAGCCAAATGCAAACTGAGTCTGGCGACATTCATTATATAGCCGTGCTCAGCCATTATAAGAAGAACATCGAAGCAAAGGAATTGCTGTCCTTCTTGGCTTACCAGGACCCTACCTTTAATCTTCCAAATCATGTTTATACTGAATATCTGCTTGAAAATTTAATCGCCAGCTCTAGTACTACGCACCACAAACTTTCTGTGATTGGCATTCGACTTTTCCAAAGTGACAGCCACTACCCTGGAGAGTTGAAGCACGAGGTCTATCAAACTGCAGTGACCAGTCTTTCCACCCTTTTCGGCAGTGATATTCAGATCAGTTTGACGGAAAAGCAGGATCTTTTACTGGTTCACAGTAACATTCGCAGCAAACGCAATGCTGTTCAAACCCTGATGTTGATTCAGAAGGAACTGATTCAGTCCTTGGAATCTCATGGAATTGATTTTGAAAATTGTTGCTGCCTCGGATATGCTCAGTACCCTCACGACGGAAAAGGTGTAAATCAGTTGCTCGCACATTTAGATCAGTCATTAGAGAGCAAAACCGCTTCTGCAGAACTCCTTCGCCAGTATGAAGCACAGCGCAAAGCTCCTGCCAACCGCGAGGGCATGGTTCTAAGATACTTGAGAGAAGGTCTCCACAAAGGGGAATTCTATATTGTGTACCAGCCTTTGATTGATCTGAAAACTAAGAAAGTTGTGGGTCTGGAAACCCTGCTCCGTTGGAAAAATGAAAATGTGGGCAATTTGCCACCTAAGGACTTCATCCCACTTGCAGAGAAAAGCAATGCTATTGTAAAGTTGGGTTATTTTGTCATTGGAGAGACGGTTAGAAAGCTTTATAAATTGAGAAATGAAGGCTACGACTTGACCAGTTCCATCAACATCAGCATTAAACAGCTGGAAGCAAAGGATTTCTCAGAACAAATTCTACGGGTTCTCACCGACTACGAACTTCCTGCCTCAGCCCTGCAGTTCGAAATTACAGAGTCTATCAGCGCCTCCAGCCACCCCAACGTAATGGCTAACATTATTACTTTGGCAGACTTTGGCATTGTCTTTAACATAGACGATTTTGGGACTGGTTATTCTTCTTTAAAGCAATTGCAGTCTTTAAAGGTAAAGGGATTAAAAATTGACCGTTCTTTAATACAGGATATTGTTGAGAACGCTGGGGATCAAACTTTGGTAAAAGCCCTTTCCGCCATGGCTAAAAATGCGGGTCTTAAACTGATTGCAGAGGGCGTTGAAAATCAAGAACAACTTGAAATTCTTGAAGCTATTGGATTTGAAGAGGCACAAGGTTTCTTGTTTAGCGTTCCTTTAGGGGATCAAGATCTGGATCAATTTATAAAAGAGAACGATTCTCAATTATTCTCATAATGAAATGATTACAAATAAGTATTGACTTTTCTTTTACGATTTATTATTATAGTACTTGAGATTAAAACATAATTGTATTTATATCAAACCGGAGGATACTTATGAAAAAATATGTTTGCATGATTTGCGGTTACACTCACGAAGGCGATGAAGCTCCTGATTTTTGCCCACAATGTAGAGCACCAAAAGAAAAGTTCATTCTCAACGATTCAACTAAAAGAGTATGGGCTGACCAACATTTCGTAGGCGGCGCTAAAGGCGTTGACCCTGAGATTCTTGAAGGTCTTCGTCAGAACTTTATGGGCGAGTGTACAGAAGTCGGTATGTATTTGGCAATGAGCCGTCAAGCAGACCGCGAAGGCTACCCAGAAGTTGCTGAAGCTTACAAGCGTATCGCTTTTGAAGAAGCTGAACACGCGGCTAAATTTGCAGAACTTCTCGGCGAAGTGCTTACAGACTCTACAGAAAAGAACCTTTCAATGAGAGCTGACGCTGAACAAGGCGCAACAATGGGTAAACTTGACCTTGCTAAGAAAGCTAAAGCCCTTAACTTAGATGCGATTCATGACACTGTGCATGAAATGTGTAAGGACGAAGCGAGACACGGTTCTGCTTTTGAAGGGTTGTTGAATAGATACTTTGGTAAGTAGTTCTTAAATGGATTTTAATGATTTTAATGATTTTAATAAAAAAGGAGCTGTTACAAATCTAGAAATCTAGAGGAGTAACAGCTCCTTTTATTTATAATTCTAGTACTATTTTCATTTAGGTTTCATTTAGATTTATTTAGGGTACGATGTCACTATTGAAATAAACAAAAGAATACAGGAGGAGGAAATATGAAAAAAGCGCTTACAGCAACAACATTAACCTGCCTTTTGCTCACATTTTTTTTGGCAATAGGTACTTTCGCATCAACTACTGCCATTAAGCAGGCTCCAAATCCACTTTGGAAGGCAGGAACTACCCGTAACAAAATTGTTTGCATCAGCGACCTTCATCTTGGCGTGAACGACAAAATTTCTCAGGATACCGTAAACCGACCTTATCTTATTGACTTCATAAATCGAATTGGACAAACGAAAGACATACGAGAACTTGTTATTACTGGCGATTTTCTTGACGAGTGGATATTGCCTTTAAACTATCCTGTTGCCACCGGTTCACAAGCGTATTATCAGCAATGTATCACCAACAATCAAAGTGTAATAGATGCGTTAAACGGCTTATCAAATAAAGGTGTCAAACTTGTATATGTTTTAGGAAACCACGACATGACTCTTGTGGCTAACACATTGAAACAGGCTATACCAAAAATTACATTTGTTGGCGACAACGGCATGGGTTTCTACATAACAGGCGACCGCAAAGAAATAGCTATAGAACACGGTCACCGCTATGATGTTTACTCAGCTCCTGATACAGTTGATAACAGAGATGTATCAAGCAGCAGTATTTTACCACCTGGATATTTTTACGCTCGATTAGGTACAAGTTGGTTCTTACAAGGTACGCCAACTATTAACAAAATGATTCCCGAGCTTACTACGGCTCCTAGCGCGACCAATACGGACCAATATGGCGCATATTTATACAGTGTATTTTGGAATAACAACATGAACACATTTACAAATATTGAACGATTTGACGACAAGGTATTTTACCTTAACAATTATGGCTTTAATGCCAAGTTATCAGAGGCAGATATTTTACCTGTATTGCAATCTGATGGCACTATTAATGCACCAACACTTTTCAAAAATTTCCAAAACTCTTGGGAACAAATACAAACAAATAATGGCGTAAGAGTACCTACTACCTTTATTCAAGTAGCCTCAGCAGCACTAAATGGCGCTACTGCCTCTACTCAATATTTTCCAAAACAAGAATCCATTCAATACGATGGTCAAGGTATTGAGACAGTCGTTTTTGGTCACACACACGTTCCACTAGTTGAAAAATTTAAAAACGGTATAACTGTTTTAAATGATGGCTCTTGGGTTGACACTCGCACTGGAAATACTAACTTAACAAGAACTTTTGTTGTTATAACAACAGGTAAAAAGGATAGTTGCACTTTATACCAATACCAAAAAGACGCATCACTTACCAATGTAACGAAACAACTTACGATGCCAGCCGATAACTAACATCAAGTGTTGCTTATAAGCCAACTATAATAATAGGGTAATTCAGATATGATGATAGTCGGTGTTGATTTTAATGATTTCAATAAAAAAGCGGATATGTAGGCAAAACTACATATCCGCTTTTACATTTTTGGAAATTTTACAAAGGCTTATAAGTTCCGACTTCACTTTCCGTACGAGAACTTTTATGAAAAGTAAGTGCCTCAATTAAATCAAGTTTATCAACTGTTTTATCTTTCAGTTTTATATTAACATAGTGATCAATCGTCGCATCCGCCGTCTCATTTGTCACACAGGTTAGTCGGCAATAATCAGCATCGAGTTTATTTGAACTGTTGTAAATAAACCCCCTTATGAACTTACTCCTCTGACCAGAAATTTCTAAATATCCAAATGCAATTGCATTGTCGCTTCCCATAGGAATAACCGTGGCATTGATTTTGAGTGTTGGTGGCAACTGTCTGTTCTGAACATTCTGAGTGGTTAGGACAAAGTTTTTGTCAATTGTAATTCGATTGCTATATCCATGAATAAATGCGATATTAATAATGAGAACAATTGAAATGATGATCATTTTATTTTTTGACATATTCATCACCTCGTGAATAGTTTGTTATCTAGCGAATTCTATTAAGATTTTATGGTTTTAATACCACAATAACACAATTAATTGCAAAATCCTTTAAGAAGAATTTACGCCATACTTTTAAGGAGGTCTCCCACATGACCATCATCATCGACTCCCAAGTTTTAAACTACTTAAATCAAATGTATTGTCACACCCTAACCCTCTATCCCAACAAGCCCCAAAGCTGCTGAGGGCTTCACCCCATTGAAATTCTGGCAGGTTGCCGGGAACCTAAAGACAAGACTCCTTTTATTCAATACGACTACGCCGAAGCACAATTACACCTCTGGATCGATGCGTCCATTGAACCAGAATCGTACCGCCAGATTCACTTAAGCCTTTCCAAAATCGGCTCTGATTTACCTGATAGAGAAATATCAATTTCCGTTGAAAAATAGCCTTTTCTCAAAATTCCCATCAAACCCCCAAAGATTTTTGCATTGACCCTTTCTCGTTTTCGTGATAATTTTATATTATAAATGATAATAATTATCATTATCACAATTTAACGAAATACCCTAACACCCTTACCGTTTACGTTTTAGCCAAGCACACCTAACCTTTCACCGTATCACATTTAACAAAGATCGGAGGCTCACATGAGTTTACACATTATTTACTGGTCTGCCACTGGCAACACAGAAGCCATGGCCAACGCTCTTGGGGCAAGCACTAAAGCCCTTGGCGCAGATGTCAAAATTTATCCCGTACACGAAGCGAATGTTTTAGAACTGGAAAAAGCAACCGCCATCGCCTTAGGATGTCCCGCAATGGGAGCTGAAGTTTTAGAAGAAACGGAAATGGAACCCTTTGTGGAATCCCTTAAAAACTTCAACTGGGCTGGCAAAAAATTAGCACTCTTTGGCTCTTATGATTGGGGCGATGGAGAGTGGATGCGCAACTGGGAAACTCAAATGTCTGACTTTGGCGCTACCTTAGTGGCAGACGGAGTCATGGCTCACAATGAGCCTGACGAAGCTGTCCTGAAAGCCCTTGAGGCACTGGCAAAACAATTAGTATAGGAGAAACCCCATGGAAAATAAACGTTCAAGACTATTGGAACTCTATCACCATCAAAACAACTGCAACGATGCAGACTATCTCTTCAGCACGATTTTATTCCATACCGCCCCTGTGATTCACAGCAATAAGCCTGCAGTCCTGTTGACTTTTGCCACCAATCAGAGAAATTTGAAGGCCATTTGGGATCAAAATCGCCAAAACTTTCCTTATGGGGTTCAGCTGAAGTTTTATGAGATTTCAAAAAGTGATAGCCATACTTGCGTTCTTTTCTATGATGAATCTGCCTTAACGGAAATAATCATGCAGCCCGATATCTTGTCTTTTCTAGCCTCTGAAGGTTATGAAAAACGAACTCGTCTCACAGATATTCTGGCGACCCTTAGAAATCACAGCCATGGCTGCTGCCCTCATGAAGTGGGCATCTTCTTAGGTTACCCTCTGGAAGATGTCCTTGGCTTCATTGCCAATGGCGGTAAGAATTGCTTAACTTGTGGCTATTGGAAAGTTTATGCCAATGTGGAAGCAAAGCAAAATCTTTTTGAAGCCTATGACAAGAGCCGCATTCAAGTGATCGAAGATCTCATTAAGGATAAATCCCTTACCTGACACCCTTTTGTAACCGTTCCTATACAAGTTTGAAATGTTTTATCTGTATACTCAAGTGTATAAGAGTGAATTCGCTCAAATCTTTGAGTCCAACTATAAAAACATTTCAGGAGGGAACCCCATGAACACATTTGCTAAAAAATTTCTCGCCCTTGTTACAATCACCGCTATTGGTATTTCAAGCATAAGCTTGCCTCAAACGAGCTTCGCTTCAAGCGAGCTTAAAGTTGGTGACGTCTTTAAAATGACTGGCATCAGTGCAGGAAAGAGCCCTTTCATCCTACAAGTTCTTAAGTCCGATTTGAACAAAGATAAGAAAACAGAAACCATATACCTCGTCGGTAACAAAGTAGATAAAAATTCTTTGTATTATGATCAAGTCACTTATGTGATCAAGGACGGCAAAACAGGGAAAAATTTGGTCAAGGTTCTCAAAGACTCTCAAAACTTCAATCTTGGCGGTTATGAACCTAGAATTACCCTCACGGACCTTAACGCTGACGGTCAGACTGACTTGTTGCTTAGTGCGCCAACAGGGGGTAGCGGTGGTTATATCAGCTATGATCTGTCTACAATGAAAAACGGCAAACTGGTTTCATTTTTAGCTGATAAAGATATGAAAGGTATTGATATCGCTGGTAAATTTTTAGACGATTATAAAGCCCAGCTCACTTCTAAAATCCTCAATAAAACTTGGAGTATTGACCTCTCTAGCTCTAAGGAAGTCTATCAGGACATTCTATACAATAAGGACGGCAAGCTCATCGGAGCAGGCGATCCTTATGCAGGCATGATTACAAATTTTGAAATTGTAGACTTGTACGGTAAAAAAATGCTCAAAGGCTACCAAGAAATTAAAGGCACTTGTGAAGCTGACACCCTTGCAACCATAGTCTTATACATGGTTTACGAAAAAAATGAGTGGCATCTTGTAAGCGTTGAACAGATCACTTCTCTCAAAAATTTTGAATAAATAAACCCCGCTGACCTTAGAAGTCTTGATCAATCTTCCCTCCCACAGGGTGTTCAAGACTTCTAAGGTTTTTTTAAGACTTTTTAAAGAAATGGCTGTTATACTCATGGTAAATCAAACTTTATGGAGGTTTACCATGAAACAAAATCATTTGATCGGGATTGTCATGATCGCCTTTGGACTATATTTACTGCTGGTTAAACTCAATATCATTATGGCTTTTGACTTTATTCTGCTCATTGCCATCGCCTTAATTGCAGGTTACGCCTATAGAAGATCTTCAGGCGACTCTAACTCAGGCGGACTGCTTCTGGCGGGTAATATTTTAACTGGGGTTTACTTGTCTAGACATTTATCCGACTGGCTCGGCGGCGTCTTTTATTTGCCGGAATTGAATACCCTCTTCTACATCGGTTTAGCGTTCTTAGCCACATGGCTGATTGAAGCGTCTTTCAGTGCTTTGACCAGACGGCGCCAAAAAGTGTTTCTCTACATTGGTGGCATCCTAACCCTTATAGGGGGTTACGAGTGGATTTTAGATCTACTCAACCTTTCCCCAAGCATGATCAGAACCTTCCTTTTCCCAGCGATTCTCATCTTAGTGGGTATCGGCATTATCTTTAAAACGGAAAAAGGTAAAATAATCTAAAAACCTATTGACATCCCTCTCTATTTTCGTTATTATAGATATTGTTCGTGAGATATTTTCACTGAACGTTCAAGATGCGAGAGTGGTGGAACGGCAGACACACTATCTTGAGGGGGTAGCGTCCTTGGGCGTGCGGGTTCAAATCCCGCCTCTCGCACCAGATTTAAAGCCTTGATGATTTATCATCGAGGCTTTTTTCATGTTATAAACGTCATTTAATTTTCTGATAATTTGCATAAATAAAAAACCTGATCCAGTGATTTTACTCGATCAGGTTTTTTTGACGTTTTTATTTGACTACAATTAAATCTTTTGAATATTGATTGAGGACTTCACAGCCCTCCTTAGTCACCAACACCAAGTCTTCAATCCTTACACCGACTTCTCCGCTAAGGTAGATCCCTGGCTCGATTGAGAAAATCATGCCCTCTGCCACTTCGTCGTGATTGACAGAAGAGACATCTCCAAAATCATGAACATCTATTCCGATAGAATGTCCCGTTCTATGGGTGAAGTATTGGCCGTAGCCTTTTTCTTCAATATAATTTCTCGCCGCAAGGTCAATCTCAGAGAATTTAACCCCTGGCTTAACCACTGCAATCGCTCTCATATTCGCTTCTCTCACCGTTTCATAAACTTCTCTGGCCTTTGCATTTGGCTCGCCGAAGAATACGGTTCTCGTCATATCTGAACAGTAATCGTCTTTTTTACAGCCGATGTCGATGATCACGCTGTCCCCAGCTTTTGGCGTTGAGCCGTCACAACCGTGGTGAGGATCTGCACCATTGGCGCCGTAGGCAATGATAGGGTCGAATGAGAACCCATCTGCCCCAATTTCAGCGTAAATTTCAGAGAGTTTTTTAACCATTTCCAGTTCTGAATGACCCTCTTTTACCAGTTCAACCAATTTGCCCATAGCTTCATCGTTAAGTCTTGATGCTGTTCTCATGAAATCTCTTTCTGCATCGTCTTTTTGCATTCTCACACGGTCCACATAAGAAGAACCGTTGATGTATTTATAGTTTGGAAGCTTGTCCATGAGACGGAGCAAGAAATGAGCCGCCCAGAATTTATCTACCCCAATGATAGAACCGGACTGAATACCGTCTGCTACAAAGGCAATGCCGTCCTTGGTATCGTTATACCAAACGACTTCCGCACCGAAATCTCCTTCAAGTGGGAAGAGTTCATTAATGACCAATCTCAGGCTGCCATCTGCTTTCATGTGGAGCACAATCAGTCTTTCCCCAGGGTGGAACCAAGTGCCTGTTAAGTAAAAAATGGTGGATGGATCCGCTAAAATTAAGTGTTCCACCTTATCTTGTTTCATTTTTTCAGCGACCAGCGCTCTTCTTTTTGCGTGCATCATATGTGATTACCCCTTTTGAATTTATATGAATCGAAGACCCAAATTCTTCGAAACATGAGCCACTTAAACTTACTTCAATTGATTGATCATGCTGGCGCAATAGGCTGCACCAAAACCATTATCTATATTGACGACACTGACACCGCTGGCACAGCTGTTGAGCATAGTAAGCAGTGCGCTGACCCCGCCAAAACTAGCGCCATAACCCACACTTGTAGGCACTGCAATGACAGGCTTGTCCACCATGCCCCCTACAACACTGGCAAGTGCCCCTTCCATGCCCGCTACCACTACCACTACTCTTGCACCTCGAATAATATCCATTTTGGCTAAGAGTCGATGAATCCCTGCCACGCCTACGTCTGTAATCTTTTCCACTCGATTGCCTAAAAGGGTTGCCGTTTCATAGGCTTCTTCCACCACTGGCAAGTCCGATGTCCCTGCGCATACGATGGCAATGTAGCTTTCCGTGGTCTTCGGTGGTTCGGCAATCCAAGTTAAAGTTCTGCCTAGGGGATTGTATTTTACCTCTGGCAAGACGCTTTGAACCACTTCATAAACTTCCTTGCTGGCTCTCGTCCCCAATATATTAATTTTTCTTTCACTCATGTGAAGCATAATCGCCGTAATTTGTTCAGGGGTTTTCCCTTCGCAATAAATCACTTCAGGATAACCGCTTCGGATTTCCCGATGATGGTCAATTGTGGCAAATCCCAATTCTGAGAAAGGCAGTTCTTTGAGGGCATCTACCACTTCCTCCAAGGGCTTTTCGCCTGCTTGAAGGGCTTCTAACATGACTCTTAGCTTTTCTTCGTTCATGGTACGCCTCCAGCGGTCTCCGCTACTTCTATTTTCCAGATTTTAACCCTGCATTGTAGCAACCGGTTTGGTAGCCGCCTAAGTCCAGACTAACAAATTTAAAGCCCAGTTGTCTAATCTCTGCATGAATTTTATTCATCAATTCCAAATCTAAAATCTTGTGCATTTCTTCTTGCCCAATCTCAATTCTGGCAATTTCCCCGTGGTGTCTCACTCGGACTGCCCGAATGCCTTCGTTCATGAGAATTTGTTCTGCTTTTTCGATTTGAACCAGCATATTTAAGTCTACCGTCACACCGTAAGGAATACGGGTCAACAGACAAGCATAAGGAGGCTTGTCCCAAGTCTTTAACCCGTAAGTCTTAGACAAGTCCCGAATCTGCTGTTTCGTCATTCCAGCGTCCTTCAGAGGGCTTACAACCCCTAGTTCCGCAAGTGCAACCAAGCCTGGTCGATAATCCAGTAAATCATCTGCATTGGTACCGTCACAAACTGCGGTGCAGCCATCTGCCTTCGCCGCTTTTATAATTTCCCCAAAGACGATGGATTTACACAAATAGCATCTGTTTTCAGGGTTGTGAACTATACTCTCTGGAATACCCGACTGGATCATGCGGTGGGTCACACCCATTTCCTTTGCCGCTTCAATGGCCTCTTCATACTCCCACTGAGGAATATAGGGACTTTTCACCGTATAGGCCACTACCCGCTTTGCTCCTAATATTTCAAGGCTGGCTTTCAATAGCAGTGTACTGTCTACACCTCCAGAAAAGGCAATTCCAATCTTTTCATAAGGTTCTAATTTATTTTTAAGTGCCGTTATAATTTTTTCCACCGCGTGTTTTCCTCCAGATCCTGTTGAACCCTCTTTTGAGCCTCCAAGAGACTGATCTCAGCCTTCTCGGCATAGGCGAATAGGTCCTCATATTCCGCTTTGTATTTTAAGGGAGCGCCTAAAAAAGAGACCCGTTTGATCCGAATTGGGAATGAATCAAATTCATAGGAAATAATTTCCCTCTCCAATTCCAACTTTTCAATTTCATAAGACCGCAGCCCAATTGCCGTCGTCTCCGTTAAAATAACCTCTTCAAGCGCTGCTTTCGCCTCAGTACCACAAAGGACTTTCAAGCAAATGCCCATACGACCTTTTTTCATGGCGATGGTTTCTCTCCAGACGTCTAACGCTCCCGCTTCAAAGAGTTTTCCCTCAATCCATTGCCAGATTTCTGGGTTCAGGTCATCCAGATTAGTCTCCAGAATCAGCTGTTTTTTTTTAGGGGTTTCCCCATCTTCCAAAAGCATGGCTCTGAGCACATTTGGAAACTCGTGTTCACGAGTGCCTAGACCGTAGCCCACCTTAAGGATATTCATGGACATCTGATTGCTGTACTCACTGGTCAAAACCTTCAAAATAGCCGCACCTGTAGGCGTGGTCATTTCTTTATCCGCCAAACCCGTTTTTACAGGAATCCCTTTAAGAATTTCCGCTGTAGCTGGGGCTGGAACTGGCATTAAGCCGTGGTCACACTTTACAAAACCGCCGCCTAACTGTATTGGGGCAGAAATGACTTTAGGTGAGCCTAATGCTTCATAACAAATTGCCGCCCCAACAATGTCTACAATAGAATCTACTGCCCCGACTTCATGAAAGTGGACTTCTTCAATGGGTTTCCCATGAACTTTGGCTTCTGCCACTGCTACTTCCATAAAAATTTTCATGCTGAGGGCTTTGACGCTGTCGCTGAGGGCGCTGTTCATGATCATGCCTTCAATGACCGCTAAATTTCGGTGGTCGTGGTGGTGATGGGTATGACCGCCGCCCCCTTGGTGGTGCTCATGCTTCACCCCTTGGTGCTCATGCTTCACCCCTTGGTACTCATGCTTCACCCCTTGGTGCTCATGCTTCACCCCTTGGTGCTCATGCTTCACCCCTTGGTGCTCGTGTTCGTGTCCGTGGGTATGAGTCTTCAACACCACATCGGCTTTCGTGCCTTCAATGCCCTTTTTCTGAGCCCTTTGAATTTGAAGCTCAAACTCATGTGCCATAGGAAGCTTTTGAAGCTCAGCTTTTAAATACTCAGGGTCAACCCCTAAGTCGATCATTGCGCCTAAATTCATGTCTCCGCTAATGCCGCTGAAACAGTCATAATACAGTATTTGCATTAATGCCGCTCCTTTCCCGAAAGATACTCTATGTTTACTTTTATAATTCTGGTTTCATGTCCTGATCGTCTGGCATAGGCTTCTCCAGGCATTTCAAATCCAGGACTGTATTTTTCAACGATGAGCATTAAGGCCTTTATCTTCTCTTCTGGCTCTGAAATTTCTTCAGCCGTGCCAAATGCCATAACGCTTTTATAGTTGGTAGAAAACTTATTGCTGAGAACTTCTGTATCGCCTACAACAACGAATTGAACCTTAGGGTTAAAGGCGATGTTTCTGAGTTTCTTCCCCTCTGTGGCTGAATGGAAATACAGACACCCTTCGCTATAGACATAACTAATGGGTACGCCATAAGGAAAACCATCTGCCCCAATGGTTGTCAAGACGCCGTATTCGCCCTTTGTAAGCAATTCTACTGCTTTATCTTCAGACATTTGTCTATCGCTTCTTCTCATTTGATCCATGATAGCCCCTCCATCGTTTAAGTCCTCACCTTTTCATTATATCAAAAAACAAAAGTACACCGCTATGCTTATCACCACATTACATTTATTATACAGTGGGTTCGAAAGGATAGACTTCTTTCTATACTCTTGTTAAGATGAAATTAAAGAGAGAGGAGGTCCTTTTATGAAATTCAAACGTATTGCCTGCCTTATGATTGCTGGCATCTGTTTATTTAGCTTCTCATTGCCATCTGGGAGTTTTGCAACTGTCAAAAGTCATTGGGCTATTTCTACTTTAGAAAATTTGCAGTCGAAAGACTTATTGCTAGGCATTTCAAAAGACTCTAAAAAACTCAACAGCAGCATTACCCTTGCCGAGTTCGACAGCATGCTCAACGAAATTTGGACATCAGAGTTTACAGTTAAAGCGACCACAGATATTGCGAGTACTAGCAACTCAAAAAGCTACCTTACCCGTAAAACCGCAGCAGAAAAAATCTTTAACTTATTTAATAAAAGTACCAACAGTGAGGCTGATGCCATTACATGGATCAAGTCTGCAAAAATCATGTCAGGTTACCCTAGTGGCGATTTCAAACCCGCTGACAAAGTAACACTGGCTCAAGGAGTGGCTATTATGAGTCATATCAAAGACTATCTCAAAAATCACCCTGAGGTTAAATTAGATTTCTCTGATACACAAGCTGCCCTCCATCCAAAGGATAATCAGCTTACCTATACAGCCGCTGCCAATACCAAAGGCACCATCGATTTCACCTTAAGTTGGGGTGAAAAGAAAACCGGCGGTTACAGTGTTAAAATCACAAAAGTCGCTCAAAGCGGCAAAGAGCTTCGCATCAGCTACAAGCTTACTTCACCTGCACCCGATGCAATTGTGACCCAAGCCTTGACCTACCCTAAAGATACCGTGAACTTAGAAATGGGCATGGAAGCTTACAAGCAGCTGACTTTAATCCTTGTAGAAGACAAGGGCACGCTTAATCAAGAATAATTTAACCAATAAAATAAGACCAAGGCTTCTTTAACCGAAGCTTTGGTCTTTTATTTTGCATAAATTTGAACTAATACTCATCTAAAAAGCTATGCTTTTCTCCATTTTTCTTCCAACCTATAATAGCGCCCATTTCCACGTTAAGAGCGGAATTGAAAATACACTTTTCCACGTCAGGATTAGTGACTTTCATTTGTTCGATCATTTCCTTGATTTCATATCGTTTATTAGAGGTTCGCTTTGCCGCAACCATGCAGGCACAGTTGAGAGGCCATAAGCCGCTGAAAGACGCCCATCTTTGGATGTCCTTCTCGCGAATGTAAAAGAGAGGGCGAATCAATTCAATCCCTTCAAAATTACTGGCGCGGAGTTTCGGCATCATGGTTTTGAAGCCCCCAGCGTAGAGAATGTTCAGCATGGTGGTCTCAATCACGTCATCGTAATGGTGGCCAAGAGCCAGTTTGTTGCAGCCCAGTTCCTTCGCCCTAGCATATAAAAAGCCTCGGCGCATTTTGGCGCACATGTAACACGGCATTTCTCCTGCAATTTCTCCAACCACTTCAAAAATACGTGACTCAAAGGTCTTCACTGGTATGTTAAGAAATTCACAGTTTTGGTCGTGAAGCTTTTTCACATTGGGGTGATACCCGGGGTCCATGGTAATGTATTCGACTTCAAAGTTAACCTTTTTATGCTTTTTCAGTTCCTGAAACAACTTTGCCATGACCAAGCTGTCCTTGCCGCCAGAAATGGCCACCGCCACACGGTCACCTTCTTCTATCAGTTCAAAGTCCTTAATGGCCTTCGTAAATTTAGACCACAAATCCTTTTTATAAGTCTTGGTCAGACTCCGTTCCACAGTTGCCAAATCCTTTTGCTCTTCCTCGGGTATAAAGGTTTCGCATTGACTGGCAATGGTTTTGGTTTCTTTCATAAGTAACTTCTCCTATCTTAAACCTTGGTCAGGTTTTCCAAGCGATACAAATCATTTCGTTTTGCAGACATGACGGGCAACTGAGTTCTCACTTCACCCACTGCGTTTAAATCGATTTCAGAAATCAAAGCGCCTTCAAAATCCTCAAGTCGATGAATCACCACTCCCCAAGGATCAACAATCATACTATTCCCATAAGCCACATAAGATGCTTTCGGATCTCTCGCAGGAGAAACCGCCGCCACGAACAACTGATTGTCTAGTGCTCGGCTCCGCATAAGGAGTTCCCAATGTTTAGGGCCTGTCGTCATGTTGAAAGCGCCAGGAACTATAAGCATTTGAGCCCCTTCATTGGCAAGGAGTCCCGCCCATTCAGTGAACCTTATGTCAAAGCAAATCATGACGCCAATTTTTCCATAAGGAGTTTCTACAAGGCAGAGCTCACTTCCAGCCGTTAAAGTTTCCGACTCTTTAAACCGCTGACCCTCTTCAATATCTATGTCAAACAGATGTACCTTTCGGTGCTTGCCCACCTGTCGGCCTTCAGGGTCAAAGACGAAGCAAGTGTTATATACGGCGCCACTTTCATCTTTCTCGGGAATACTGCCACCAAACAGCCAGATCTTACCTTTTTTAGCCATGTCCGAAAGGGCTTGCCACATAGCTTCCCCTTCCATTTCGGCGTATTTTGGAAAAAGGGCTGTTTCATAAGGACAAACGAACATTTCAGGCAATGCCACAATTTGAGCCCCTGCTATAACTGCTTCTTCTACTAAATGAGCCGCTTTTTTAAGGTTGTCCTTTACGAGAGTACCGACTTTCATTTGAACCAGTGCCACGTTTGCCATAGGGAACGCCTCCTCCGTATTCAAGCGGTGCCCCGCTGGCACCAAAAAGACCTTACTGATATCCTCAGTAAGGTCTACGGTTATTATATCACAGGCATTTGTTATAAAAAACTGCCCTTTATCTAGCCCAATAAAATATCTTCATACATTGGAAGACCCGCCGCACTGGTATTGAACCCTTTGATTTTCTTGCTGACCAAGAACAATTGTTTAGGGTGAGACACAAAGATAAACGGTGCCTTTTCCATCAAATATTGTTGAATTTCGCTGTAAGCATCTGCTCTTCTCTTTGGATTAACAAACTGCTTTGCCTCATTCATCATACTTACAAGGGTTGGGTCGTTGTAGTGTCCAAAGTTGGCGTAAGTGCCTGGAGCTAAGATTGGCGTGAGGAAGTTGTCTGCATCTCCAGTGTCTGCCATCCAAGTTAAAGCAAATAAATCTGCTTTTGCAACAGACTCCGGCTTCATGTAAAGCTTGTCTTCCACGGTTACGCCTTCGACTTTAATCCCAATGCTCTCAGCAGTTTTCTGCACGTAGTTCATTAAAGCGTTATTTCCACTGCTTCTGAGCAGAAGTGTGAGTTTCTCACCGTTGTAATCACTTTGTCTCATGAGTTCTTTGGCTTTTGAAAGGTCATAGCCAAAACCTCTGAAACTGTTATCGAAGTGTATCGCTCTTGGGAATACGCCTTTTGAAGGTTCAGCTGTGTCAAAATGTCTTTCTTTAATATACGAAACTCGGTCAAAGGCATAGTTAAGTGCCTGACGAATGCGTCCATCTTTTACAAACACAGAATTCTTGTCAAAATTGAAACCCGTAAACTCAAGGGCCATTTGGTCAATGACTTTTAGTTCAGCCCCTTCAATATTTCGAGCGTCAGGAATCATGGTCAAGTCTTTCAACTGTGCAAAATCGTATTTACCTTCTTTGAAGGATTGGAAGAAATCTTCGTCCTTAGTGGTCACGTGGAATCTTGAAACGTACGGCGACCCTGCAAAGAAGCTCGGGTTATTCACCAGTTCCAAGGTATTATCTCCCGTTCTGCTGATGTTAAATGCCCCGCAGCCCACAATTTCACCGGCTTCATAGTCTCTCTTGCTGATGATGGCGCAACAAGGTTGAGTCAAATTCAACAAGAAGCCCGGGTAAATATGTTTCAACTCGATCGCGATATGGTTTTGATCCACAATTCTGAGACCTTGAAGGGTTCTGGCGTGACCGCTGTTAAACTCTTCGCCGCCTAAAATAT
Source organism: uncultured Peptostreptococcaceae bacterium (assembly GCA_964404895.1). Classification (GTDB taxonomy): domain Bacteria; phylum Bacillota; class Clostridia; order Peptostreptococcales; family Acidaminobacteraceae; genus JBGSUZ01. The sequence continues at coordinate 120,742 of CAYOLV010000005.1, forward strand.
CAAACAAGAACCATGCATTTGGCGATTCCGTTTTAGGATCCAATACCCTTGTTAAGGAAAAGACTACATCTTCTACAGTTACAGGTTTACCGCTGGCAAATTTAATACCATTTCTGATTTGGAAGACCCAAGTCCGATTATCGGCTTGAATTTCCCAGCTTTTGGCAACGCTCGGGAACATTTCTTTATTCGGTCCAAGACCTAAGAGACAGCTGTTAGAATTTCCTACCATGCTCATGGTGGCTTGGTCAAAAGGCATTACTGGGTCAAAATCTTTGTTGTCCGTACCGACGTAAGTTCTCAGGTAATCTTCCTCTTTTTCAATTGCCATTGCCGTGTGCAATTTCCCTGATAGGTATGCCAACTCTTCAGAGGTTTTCATCAATTGGTCTAATGTGGATTTGGTATACCCTGTGTTCATAAGGGCTACTTCTGCCATTTGGAGAACCCCTTCTGAGGACTCGTCCAAGTTATAAGAAGACTCCATCACCTGAGACAAGCTTCTGGTCTGCTGATCCACAGCGGTACTAATTTCATCTATAACTTCTGTAGCTTTAGCGATGGAATTCATGATTTCTTTAAAAGTATCGTCCATGCCTGAAGTGGTTTGAATACCAAACTCAACTTTGTTGATGCTGAGTGCCATGGCTTCTACCGCTTCTTTGATGCCGCGTTTGATCTCTTCACTGATTTTGCTGATGTTGTCAGCAGAAGCCGCGCTCTCCTCGGCTAATTTGTTGACTTCACCAGCAACGACTGCAAAACCTCTTCCCGCTTCACCTGCTCTAGCTGCTTCAATTCGAGCGTTCAGAGAAAGTAAGTTGGTTTGGCTGGAAATGTCCGTAATGACTTTTGACATTTCATCTATCCGGGAAATATGTTTGTTTAATGAATCTACAATTTCTTCAGTCTTTTTAACCGACACGCGAATCTCTTCAATAGCTTCAACAGATACTTCAATCATTTTGCTGCCGTTCTGTTGTATGCCGTGAGTGGTTTCTTGCATCATTTCCTGAGTGCTGGTAATACTAGCTTGTACCTCTTCTGCCAAGGCTGTGTAGTTAGACATTTCGTCTACCACATGGCTGATGTCTTTCTTTTGATCAGAGATTTTGTCAGAAATTTTTTCCATAATTTCGATCAAAGATTGTGCGACCGCCCCAGTGTCATCAATTTTTGATGCCAATTTGCTAATGGCACTTTCTTGGTTGCCCATCAGTGCGCCAATGCTTCTTTCATCTCTGTTTCTCATTTTTCTGACGTTTTGTCCTTGGGTAAGCTCTTGAGCATGACTCATGCCAACCTGCATCCCAACTGCTTTTTCTTTGTCAATCCCCTCTGATGTCTGATTCTTTTTACCAAACCATGCCATGCCTTTGACCCCCTATGTAATCGTTTTGCCCGTTCTTTCTGCCTAAATGGCAGATTTATAGTACATTTAAATTTATTATATGTAATCTCTGAGCATTTTGGAAGCAAACTTATCGATTGTGACAATAAATTGATATTAAGTCCTTTTCAGTTAAGAACAAACGTTCTATAATGATTATAAGAAAACCTCTAAAAGGAGTCCTCATGGAACGAGTCATTATGCACTTTGATATAGATGCCTTCTTTGCTTCAGTGGAGATGATTGACGATCCCAGTCTTAAGGGCAAGCCTGTTATTGTAGGGGGTACCAGCAAGCGCGGGGTCGTTGCCACCGCTTCCTACGAAGCCAGAAAATATGGCATTCACAGCGCTATGAGCATGCAAACCGCCAGACGACTTTGTCCTCACGGCGTATTCATTAGCGGACACTTTGATCGGTATAACTATTTTTCAAGCGCCGTCTTCGCCATCGTTTCAGAAATCACCCCACTCATTGAAAGGGTTTCCATCGACGAAGCTTATTTAGACCTTTCCAATTTAGAGGAAGATCCTCACCTGATTGCAGCCGCTCTGAAAAAGAGAGTTTTCCAGGAGACGGGGCTGACCATCAGCATAGGGCTTTCTCACAATAAATTTTTAGCCAAATTAGCTTCTGACTGGAACAAACCTAATGGCTTTTTTGAAATTAAAGAAGGGGAAGCTTACGACCTCTTGGCAGCTCTGCCCATTATCAAAATTCACGGTTTGGGTAAGAAATCTGTGGAACGACTGAACAATGTAGGCATTTACAAAGTCTCTGAGCTTCAAAACATGCCCGTAGAGCACCTCAGTTACTTTCTGGGGCACAGTTGGGCAGAGGAAATCTATCAGCGCATCAGAGGCATTGACGACCGTCCTGTGGTCACTTATCACGAAAGAAAATCTTACGGGCGGGAGACCACTTTTCTTGAAGATATCACTGACCCTCTGGCACTAAAGGCCGTGGTGGAACGCTACGCTCAAAAATTACTCATTCAAATCAACGAAAAAGAGCTTTGGGCAAAAACCGTGACTCTAAAAGCCAAGTACAGCGATTTTCAGCAAATCACCAGAAGTCACACGGTGGATCAAGCGTTTAATAGTTACGAGGAAATTGAAGACATACTCGACCAGTTACTGGCTCAACTTGACCCAGAACGGCCTGTTCGTCTGATTGGGGTTTCCTTTTCTAATTTTGCGACTCAAACTGCGGTACAGCTTAGTTTATTTGATGTATAGGGCAGTTGTTTTTGGTTATAAACCAGCGTCTACAAAACCTAAAAGCATGAAAACCTGCACTCGGTTGACCTTCGATCAACCTTGTCGCTGACAGCGTCTACAAAGCCTAAAAGCATGAAAACCTGCACTCGGTTGACCTTTGGTCAACCTTGTCGCTGCCAGCGTCTACAAAGCCTAAAAGCATGAAAACCTGCACTCGGTTGACCTTCGGTCAACCTTGTCGCTGACAGCGTCTACCAAACTTAAAAGCATGAAAACCAGCACTCGGTTGACCTTTGGTCAACCTTGTCGCTGCCGCGACATTGCAAACCAAATAACCCCAACTGCCTGAGTCGGTGAACCGCCTCTTTCAGTTGGGGTTATTTGGTTTGAGTTTTGGTTTTCACGCATAGAAAAGCCTCAGCTGCATTTTCATGTGACTGAGGCTTTCCCAGGTGTATGGCTAGTTTTATTGACACATCAGCACTGGTAAGAACTGACGCGGGCAGCATTATTTTTGTACAAGATTTCTTTCCACAATTTGAGTTACAACGAAAGTGGCAACGTCTTCTGCGTAAGTCCCTGTTGAGAAACCAGCATCGTAACCAAGCTCTTTTGCAAGTTCATGGCTAACACGTGGGCCCCCAGCAATGAGGACGATCTTGTCTCTAAGACCTTCAGCTTCAACCAATTCCACCATTTGTGAAAGGTTAGGAATATGAACGTCTTTTTGTGTTACAACTTGTGATACTACAATAGCATCTGCACCAAGCTCGATAGCTTTTGCAAGCATTTCTTCGTTAGGCACTTGTGCGCCTAAGTTGTGGGCTTCAATACCGTGGTATCTCTCAAGACCGTAGTGACCGTCAAAACCTTTCATGTTCATGATGGCGTCAATCCCTACTGTATGAGCATCTGTACCTGTACAAGCGCCAACGATAACCACTGGACGTTTGATATTTTCTTCAATATAAGCTTCAACTGCATATTTATCCATAACATCGATGTCTACTTTTGGCACTTCGATTTTTGTCATGTCAATCGTATGCGTGCATTTGCCGTACATAACGAACATGGTGTAACCAACGCCAAGGTCTTCTGCGTGAACAACTGCAGGCTCGTCTATACCCATTTTGATAAGAAGTTGCTTAGCAGCTTCCTTAGACTCTTCGCTGATTGGAATTGGAAGTGTGAAACAGAATTGCATCATACCATCGTTCATAGTATCGCCGTAAGGCTTGATTTTTGTCAAATCGATATTGTTTGCTGTGCTCATTATTTCGCACCTCCAAGCATTAACGGAATAAATGGATTGAAGTATTGTTCCCCTTTAAGAGTAACGCCTTCAAGACCTTTACCACCTGTCATTGAACGTTTAACGCCAGCGAATTTACCTTGCTCAATCGTTGGGATAAGACCTTCTGACTCGATTTCTTTGAGCATTGCAGTGGCTTCAGCAAGAACTTTTTGAGCTCTCTTTTGAATGATACCATCTGTTTTGAATTCGATTTCTTCGCTAAGACTTCTCATGTTGTTAAAGATATATTTAGCATTCTCGATTGAAAGTGCTCTGTCTTGAATGAGTGGTGTATGGATAGCTTCTGTGAGCATACCCAAGAGTTGTAAACTTTGGTTTGTTGCAATAGCAACGATGTTGAAGAGTGTATCTTGAATATGACCTTTGTAGATGTTACCTGTCATATATTTTGTTGGAGGCATGTATTTAAGTGGTGCGTTAGGGAAGATTTCTCTCGCCATTTGAGCTTGTGACAACTCAAGCAAGAAGCCATCTGTTTGGTTAGGATTCATTTCAAAGGCATGACCAAGACCCATTTGCTCTTCAGGAATACCCGCTTTAAGAGCGAATTGCTCATTGATGAGTTGTGAAGCCAATACTGTATGAGCTTCTTCAATGGCATCTGAAGTTGTGAGGTAGTTATCTTCACCAGTGTTGATGATAATCCCTGCAAAGCCGTTGATGACTCTTGAGAAGAATTGGTCAACAAGAGTTCTTTGCATGTTGATATCTCTGAAAAGAATGCCGTAGAGGGCATCGTTTAACATAACGTCAAGTCTTTCAAGCGCGCCCATTGCAGCGATTTCTGGCATACAAAGACCTGAACAGTAGTTACAAAGTCTAATGTATTTACCAACTTCTTGACCCACTTCGTCAAGAGCTTTTCTCATGATACGGAAGTTTTCTTGAGTCGCATAAGTACCGCCGAAACCTTCTGTTGTTGCGCCAAATGGCACGTAATCAAGAAGAGATTGAGCTGTTGTACGGATAACCGCAATAATGTCAGCTCCTTGTCTTGCAGCTGCTTGAGCTTGAAGAACGTCTTCGTAAATGTTACCTGTTGCAACAATAACATAAAGGTAAGGTTTAGGACCTTCACCGATAGTCGTTAAGAAATTCTCTCTATCTTTTCTGTTTTGAGCAATTCTAGCCACTGTTTTCACAGCCACTTCGTTGATTGCTGATTGAATTTTAGCCATGTCTTGCGCTGCAACTGTCATAAGGTCTAATTCACCCGCAGCAACTGCTTCTGCAATTTCTTGTGGCGTTTTGCCAGTAGCAACCATCGCATTACCGATCCAATAAGAAGCACCAGCCGCTAAACCGCCGCCTGCTTTGATTTGATCCATAACCACGTTAGGAAGGGGTCTGTCAAGTTCGTCCACGCCGTCTACACCTAATAATCTCAGTACAGATCTTTCAACCGTTACTGTGGTGTGTTTTTCAATGAATGTTTGAATATCGTCTGCAATTAGTTTTGCAGAGTTTCTCGCCTCTGATACGAGGGAGAAGTCCAAGTTTAATTTGCTTTGCATCCCTTGTAATACCTCCTCTTTCTTTATTCAATCAATTTGAGTTTTTGTCGTCTCTCAAATGTTTTTCCGTTTTTAGTACTGATGCTATTCCAGCTTTATTATTTCTCAACTAAAACCCTTCGAGCTTCATCCAAAATTCGTTCATCTAAACCCATGAGTTGGGCAATATGAATGGCGTCCTTCGGTACTTCTTCAGGGTGATGAATTTCTTTCAAGGCATAGTCCATAGATTCGTGAAGCAGTGCCAGACCTCGATTAGGGTCGTTTTCCATCTCCAACATAATCTGATCAAAGTTAGCTCCTGAAAGACCCATGACTTGAAGGTGTTTCACTTCAGGGTCATCTGCAAGCCCATCGAAATGGGTTGTAATCACCGTCACAGAGTTTTGTTTCTTCAAATAATGAATCAGCGCCTTGGAAATGGCATAACCCTCACGAGGATTGGTGCCTCTTGCCAGTTCATCAATCAAAATGAGTCCGTCAAGGGAAGCAATTTTAACGGCGTCGCTGACTTTCACAATCTCTGCGCCAAAAGTGCTGAGACCTTGATCGATGTCCTGCAAATCTCCAATGGAGGTATAAATAAAACTTCTCGGTGACAGGGTCATGGCTTTGGCCGGTACAAATAATCCGTATTGGGCCATGGCAGTCAGCATCCCTAAGAGCTTTAAAGTTACGGTTTTCCCACCCATGTTGGCGCCAGTGATACAAGTGACCCCTGGTTCCACGTGAATGCTGATAGGCTCAAAAGTCCTGCCATCGGATTTCAACTGGGCTTCCACCTTAATGTGTCTGCCTGCCTCAATCTGAATGCCTCCCTCTTCTTTGAAAATCGGCTTAATGCATTGAAAAGCTACGGCAAAAGCCGCCTTAGCCACTAGTAAATCCAGTGTGCCAATTCGGTTGGCGTTCTCTTCAAGGGCGTCCACCCACTGTCCAAGGGAAATGCTGAGTTCTTTTCTCACCGCAAATTCCGTTTCTTCTTCGCTGTACCTAAGTCCTTCCAGTTCACAGAGCCACTCACCAATTTGGTCGGTCTGCTTCATTTTGAAGGTGGTATTCATATAGGTTTCTGCGCTGTAAATAAAGGCGTCTGAAGCTTGAATGCGACTGAGCAGTTCAAGGTCATCTTTGCCGATGGTCATTTCCCCATTGGGCCTTATGCGAATATCCAGTTTTTCTTCCAGAGCTTGGCGCTGTTGCTTGCGGTCAATTCCAATCTGATCTTCAAGCTGTTTCATCGCCGTTCTTAAGCGATGGAGTTCCTCTGAATAGTCGTCGTATATATAGAAGGTTTCGATCCCCGCTTGACCCGGATCCAAAAGTTTTTCCACTTCTGGAAGGGACTGAACCTGTGCCGATTCGGGCAAGGTTCCCCCTAGCTTTTCCGAAGCTGTTTCAATCTTTCGCATGGCAATAGCCAAGCCTTTGATTTCAAATAACTCTGTCACGCTGAGGACTTCTCTGGAACGAATTCTAGAAAAAGTCCCTCTGAGATCTTTCACTTTTTTAAACTGGTTTCTTAAATCAATGAATCCGTACCGCTTCGCCTCTAAAAGAGTTGCCACCTGCTCTACTTCGTTCAGAGAAGTCATCAATTCCTTTAGCTGAGAACGATCCATCGGCTTCATTTGTTTTTTTTGTAAATCGCCATAAGGGGTATGTACGGCAATTTTGTCCATGATAAACGAAATTTCTAAGTGCTTTTGGGCATCTTCAGGCAATTTCATCATCTGCGTTCCCCCTCCATGACATTGAAGACTGGAATATCGTCCAAATAAGTGGTCATTTTATCCTTAAAGGTCTTAGGGTCAAAGTAATATCCCTGAGGCGCATAAGGATTGACCGTTACGGCTAAAAGTCGAATGGCGTCCATGACCTGAATCTTCAGACCCATTTTGACAAAATAGTTCCAATCTCGATGTTCAATAAAGATTTTAGTAGCGTCTCCAATAATGAACACAACCTCTTTAAAAAGGGCGGTACTCATCATCACATCATGAATCGTCTTGGTGACCAAGGAGCCAGGGATGACCACATAGGCGGTATTCTCGTCTAGGGCTTCTCCAATCTTGCTGCCTGCTCCAAGAGCTGTTTTGATTTCAATAGGCGTCACATCAAAGTCTTTGGTAATGATCCCAATCTGTTTCTCGCTGATGAGACCCTCTGCCAAAGTTCTGATGACTTCGTCCTGTACCGCTTCTAAGTTGAACAACTTCACACGGTGCAAAGATTGTTCAATGACTTTATTCATATCCCGGCTGAGGACAGCCCCTGTTGAAAGAACCGTAGCATCTGTAATAGCTGGTGAGGCAGAGGAAACTCGGTCCAGAGCCCCGTCTACCAATACTAGTTCTGCCCCAAAGGCAATCATTTTTTCAGCCGTATCTCGAATGGACTGGTTCGTGCAAGCCCCTGCAATTTCAACATGACCTGCCGTTACCGCCCTGGCAATAACAATGCGACCCATAGAGGTGTTGTAGTCAGTGACTTCCAAAACTTCCAGTTTTGCTTCTGCGCACTGGAATAAATTTTCAGCCGTTGCTACGAGCGTTCCTCTATCGATGTAGATCATGGGCTTTTCGGTACAAGTGACGATATCCTGTCTCTCTCCGTCTCTGCCAATAGAGGTTAGTCCAAGGACTTTCCCCTCTTCCATCGCTTGAAAGATAATTTCATTTAAAGCCACGGTTTTTCCGGCATTTTTGGACATGCCAATGACAGAAACGATTTTGCAATTGTCAGTCATCAGTTCCAATAAGCTCATTTTTGACCTCCGGTTTGAAACAACCAAAGGGGGAAAAAATCCCCCCTCCGTTTTTTATATTATTCGTGATGAGATCTTTCTTCTCTTGCCAAGTGTTTAAGTTCAAGGTTGATTTGGTTTCCTTGTAATAAACCAGCAACACCTGTCATTTTGTGTTGATCTTCTTTAGCTTTTTTACACTCGTCGCAGTGGCACTCAGTCTTGTAAGGCTCTGGCTCTGCATAAGTTGTAACAACGCCTTCAAAGTTTCTAAGAACAACTCTGTCAGGAGATTGTGAAATCATGTATTGTGGCATTACTGGAATCTTACCGCCGCCGCCTGGTGCATCGACTACGAATGTAGGGATTGCGTAACCAGAAGTGTGGCCTCTAAGTCCTTCAATGATTTCGATACCTTTAGAAACTGGTGTTCTGAAGTGCTCGATCCCTACTGAAAGGTCACATTGATAGATGTAGTAAGGTCTTACTCTGTTTCTAACAAGCAAGTGTACAAGGTTTCTCATAACGTGTGTACAGTCATTGATTCCTCTAAGAAGAACTGATTGGTTACCGAGTGGAACACCGGCATCAGCTAATTTTCTAATAGCTTCCATAGCTTCTGGCGTCATTTCTTTAGGATGATTGAAGTGAGTGTTGAGCCAGATTGGGTGGTATTTTTTAAGCATATTCACAAGGTCATCAGTGATTCTTTGTGGCATAACGACTGGAACTCTTGAGCCAAGTCTGATGATTTGTACGTGTGGAATCGCTCTAAGTTTGCTAATGATGTACTCAAGCACGTCATCAGATACAAGTAACGCATCTCCGCCAGAAAGCAATACGTCGCGGATAACAGGCGTTCTGCTGATATATTCGATAGCTGCGTCGATTTTTTCCATGCCCATAGCCTGATCGTTTGAACCAGCGAATCTTCTTCTTGTACAGTGTCTGCAGTACATTGAACACATATCTGTAATCAAAAGAAGGACACGGTCTGGGTATCTGTGAGTTAAACCAGGAACAGGGGAATCATGATCTTCATGAAGTGGATCATCCATGTCAGCGTCACTCTTATGTGTTTCCATGATGGTAGGAACAGCCTGCATTCTTACAGGACAGGTAGGGTCATCTTTATCCATCAAGTTCGCATAGTAAGGCGTGATGCCCATACGAAGCATTTCAATCGTCTTCTTGATTCCCTCTTCCTCGTCAGCAGTCAAATTGATGACTTGCTTCAATGCATCAAGGTCAGTAATTCTATTCTTAACTTGCCAAGTCCAGTCATTCCACTGCTCGTCTGTTACGTTTTTCCAAAGCTCAACTTCATTGTACTTTCTCACGGATATATCCTCCTTGTAATGAGTGTATAGCATCTTAAGATCGAATAAAGAAGCCATGTGACTGACCTGACAAAACCAAAGTAAATTAAAAATATGGTAAGGTCGGGTAGACTTTAAGTTAGCTTGGATCTGCCAAATCAGCCCCATGGTCCTAGTAAGCAATGTGTTGTTGTCGTCGACTGCCCTTAGACGGGTCTGTCGCAATTTAAGTGTATTTGATCTCTAACGGCCTAAGCGTAGAGTTCAGTGTAAATTTCTCTGAGTTCTTTTGATTCTCTCATGATGTTAAGGGCAATGTTAGCGTGGTTTTTAGCGTAACCGTTACCGATGATCATGTGAGTATCCATACCAACGCCTTCAGCGCCAAGAGCTGCAGCTGTGAAGCTAGTAGCCATTGAGAAGAAGTAGATCACGCCAGTATCTTTAGTGCAAAGGATACAACCCATTTCTGTTTTAGGGATGTTTACACAGTTGATTGTTACGTCAGCCATTTCGCCGTTAGTAAGTTCTTTAACAACTTCCATGATTTTAACTGCATCTGTAGCATCTACAGAAACCACGTGATCTGCAAGACCAGCTTTTAATACTCTGTCTAAAGATTTTTGTGAGTGACCTAAGCAGATAACTTTACCTGTTGGGCCAGCAGCTTTTTTAGCTTCGTAGCAGCAAAGCATGCCAGATTTACCAGCGCCGCCAACGATAACAACTGTATCGCCAGTTTTAACGAGTTTTTGAGTTTGTGCAGGTGCGCCAGCAACATCAAGAACTGAAAGTGCTAAGTTTTGTGGCATATCGTCTGGAAGAACAGCGTAGATGCCGCTTTCGAAGAGGATTGCTTGACCGTCAATATCTACTTGGTCGATATCTTTTCTAACTTCTTTAATCGCATTAATTTTAAGTGGTGTTAATGAAAGTGATACTAATGTAGCCAATTTGTCGCCTACTTTAAGATCTGTTTTACCAGCAAGAGCAGGTCCGATTTCTTTTACAGTACCGATGAGCATGCCGCCTGAACCCGTTACTGGGTTGTGGTGCTTGCCTCTTGTTTCAACGATGTTCATCATGATTTTTTTAATTTCTTCTACGTCGCCGTTAGCTTGTTGCTTGATTTGTGTGAAGCTTGCTGAGTCAACGTTAAGTGTTTGAACGTCGATTAGAACTTCGTTATCGTAGATTTCCATAGTGTTGTCGATTTTTTGTGCTGGTTGCGGCAATGAACCTACTGGATCGATTGCTCTGTGTGTACCAAATTTACATCCCTTTTTCATAAATAATAACCTCCTAGAATAATTAGAATCGGTTTTATCGTTCGATTGCTATATATCGCAAGTCGCATGCCAAAATATTCACAAATTCCCGAGTGTTTTACTAGGGAATTAGCATTTCCAACAATTGCGCCTGAAAAACTAATTATATTTATTTCTAACAACCTATTGTTATCTAAAAAGTAGTCAGTACATCAAAAACAAAATCCCCTATCTAGTGGGTATGTTCAAAAAAATGTACATTTGCTTGATATTTTTTTAACATTTTCGCCCATTTTTCGGCACCCTCTCTCTGAAATCCGTCTAAAGTCTTCAAAATACAGCATTGTACTTCAAGTGCAATAAATTTTGCATTTGATAATAAAAATATTTTGCACCTAAAAATTCTGAAAACTTTAAAAAAATACAGGAAAAGCGATAAAAAAACCGCCCATTTTTAAGCAACGCATGCCTAAAAATGGGCGGTTTTTTTATTAAGAACAGCTTTTTATATTGCCCTCTTCCAGTCGCCATACTTTATCCGCCATTTTTTGAATAAAATATTGATCATGAGAGACAAATATAAGCGTTCCTTCATATAATTCCAATAAAGATTCAATTTTTTCTCTTGTTGGGATGTCTAAAAAATTAGTCGGTTCATCCAGCAGTAAAAGATTATAGCCGCCCAGTACTAATTTCAAAAAGGCGATTCTAGACTTTTCACCATAACTCAGTGATTTGATTCTTTTGTAAACTGCATCTGTTCTAAATCCAATTGTACCTAAAAAACGTCTCGCATCCACATCTGGAAGTCCCAAATCTTGCATGGCTTCTAAAATGGTCATCTCAGGTTCAAGCAGGGTGATTTCCTGTGAGAAGTAGCCGATTTTTGTGGACTGGCTTACTCGGAGTTTACCCTGATACGGAATTTCTCCCAAGAGGGTTTTCAGCAGAGTACTTTTGCCACTGCCATTCTGCCCCACGAGACCAATGCGGCTGCCTCTTTCTACTTGAAAATTGAGTTGCTTGATGACAGACCGCTGATCATACGAAACAGACAAACCTTCTGCCAGAATGAGAAATTTGGAAGTGACCCCTTCGTATGCCGTCATATAAAGGGGCAATCGTCTTTCCACTTTAGGTTTATCCACACTTTCCAGCATTTCAATTCGCTTTTCAATAGTCTTCGCCACTTTTGCCATTTTCTTGGCTTTGCCCCTTTGGAAATCGTTTTGGGACATATCATTGTATCTTCCCGCGCGATCCTTTTGAAACTCTGCCGCAAACTCCAATTGATTTTTCTTCTTTATATAGCGGTCGTAAGCCACGCATTGTTGATGGTATTCTTGCTGAATAGCCGTCTGATATTGAGTGTAATTGCCAGTGAATTGACGCAGAGTGCCCTCTTCCATTTGAAGCACTTGATTGACCACCAAGTCCAGAAAATAGCGGTCGTGGCTGACCATTAAAACAGCGCCTTCGAAACGATTTAAAAATTCCGCTAGCAGGACAATCCCGTCCTGATCCAGATGGTTGGTGGGTTCATCTAACAACAAAACATCTGGCGTGTCTAACATCAGCTTCGCAATAAATACTTTTGTCTTTTCTCCACCGCTTAATGTCTCTAGGGGCTGATCCCACAAAATCCAAAGGTTTAACCGAGACAGAGTCATATAATAGTCAGGGTGTTCTTCGTATTCTGACAGATAAGCGTGTACCTGAATTCCTTCTGGGAGCTTTAAATCTTGACTCAGATAGCCCAGTCGGCCTAGAATTTTAACGTGTCCGCTCACAGGGAGCAGTTCTCCTATAATGGTGCGGATGAGGGTCGTTTTCCCGCAACCATTTCTGCCAATCAGACCTACTCGGTCTCCTTTATATAAGTTGAAGCTGATCGCCTCAAATATGGTTATCTCTTCATAGCCTTGTGTCACTTGATTCCCTTGAAGTAATAGCATTGTTGTCGTCCTCCAATCGTAAAACTGCGTAAAACATAAAACCACCGCCTCAAGTGGGCAGTGGTTGGAGTACGCGGAAATAGACACAGAGAGATAGACCTTCCCTCTATGCATAAAACAGTGTCCTTCATACCTCATTCATTCCCACTTGAAAACGCGACAAAAACAAACCTTCTACCAAGACCTTAAACGTTAAGCGTCTTTTGACAGAACGTGTTTCATGGGTTTTCAATTTACAATAACTGCTTTGGGATTTGAATGATTAGTATTTCATGACGCTGCTTCACCTCATTTAATGATTATTGGGAGTACAATTGCTCTTTCTCACCATGTGAGTATTCTTTCTCACAGTGCGAGTGTTTCTCCTCTTATTATAGAAGAATTTACCATTGATTTCAAGTGCTTCTTTGGGATGCCTCTTAGAGATTCTCCAATTTTTTCAATCGATATTGAAGGGTCTGTCTAGGCATTTCCAACATAGCTGCGGCTTTGGAAATATTCCCGCTGCAAGCATTCATGGCTCTTCGAATATATTTGGACTCTAATGCTTCCACCGCTTCCTTCATACTGACATCGGTTTCAATGGTCATGGGTTCAATGACTAAGCTTTGACTCTCAAAATGCCGTTGGATAGATGAGGGCAAATCTTGGAATTCCACCACATCACCGTCCATTAAACTCATGGCACCTTCCACAACGTGTTCAAGTTCTCTCACGTTTCCAGGCCAAGGGTAAGACTCAAAAATACTGCGCACTTCCTCGCTGACCCCTTGAACATTGCGGTACAGTTTGTCGTTGTATTTCTTAACGAAGTAGTCTGTCAAAATAGACAAGTCTTCTTTCCGTTCGCTGAGTTTAGGAAGGGCAATAGTCACCGTATTGAGTCTATAGTATAAGTCTTGACGCAAATGGCCTTCCTGAACAGCAATGAGTGGGTCTACATTTGTAGCGGCAATAATTCTAACATTGGCCTTCCGAGTGTGAACATCCCCAACCCTTCTAAAGGTGCCATCTTGCAAAGCACGTAATAGTTTTCCTTGCAATTCCATCGGCATGGAGTTGATTTCGTCCAGGAATAGGGTGCCTCCGTCAGCCGTTTCAAAAAGACCCACTCGGTCTGCCGATCCCGTAAAACTGCCCTTCACTGTACCGAATAAAATACCTTCCAAAAGAGAAGCTGGCAGTGCGGCACAGTTTTGAGCTATAAATGCTTTTTTCTTCCGATTGCTGGCGTTATGGATGGCATGAACAAACAACTCTTTCCCTGTCCCCGTGTCTCCCCAAACCATGACTGGAATGTCCACATGGGCAGCTTTGAGTGCCGTTGTTTTTGCTTTTTGCATCTTTAAATCTTTTGAAATAATGCTGTCGAAGGTGTAAGTTGCCTCGTCTTGAGCCACACTGAGTTTTGAGCCGTACACTTTATTTTGAAGTTCCGCCACTTGCTCGCTCAGAACCTTTACATTGGTAATATTATGAGAAACCTCCATGGCTCCCACCAATTTGCCGTCCATTCGGATGGGTAAAGTGGAGTTAATGGTAGTCATGGTTTTGCCTTTATAGTTGGTGAAGGTCTGTTCAAATTCCAGAATTGGAAGCCCCTGCTTAATAACTTTTAGCAAGGTGCTGCTTTCTTCTGAAAGAGAGGGGTAAATTTCAGTAATATGCTTGCCCAAAGAGGTTTCAATGTTGATGTCGTCCAGTACTGCTGCAGGCCGATTGCAGTAAATCAATTTGCCTTCCCCATCTACCACTTGAATGCCGTCTCTGACATAGTCCAAGATCATGCGCACGTTATGTTCCGTAAATATGGTTTGCATGTGCCCTCCTTTTCTTTTCTGAAAGTCTGAATAAACTCTCTTTATCATAACAAAAAACCGCCGAAAATTCAGCGGTTTTAAGGTTTTTTATTTGATTATTTATAAGTTTTAAGCCATTGGATCTGTGTCATTTGAATCTTCAGACTCAAAAGTATGAGCCTCAGTCTCTTCAACTTTTACTTCTTCCGTTATTGCAGGAGTATCTTCTGAATGTTCAATTACAAGATATTTGTAAATTGCAGCTACAAACATACCTTGAATTCCTGCCGAAAGAGCAAATAGCACCAAATAAAGTATAATGGTCACAACTACAGCAAAGCCAGTCACACCTATATTAAATTGTGTCACCCCAGCAATTACCCAAACAATGATCCCTGGTATAAAGAGTGCTATAAAAGCCAATACGAGTAATAATCCTAGAGAAATCATATACCCCAAAATTCTCCAGCCTCTGCCTTTTGTCATGGCAAATGATTGTTTGAAACAATCCATCACTTGCATTTCAGGATTTTCAAGTAAAATACCGTAAACAGCAGTAGTTTTAATAGAAACATAATAGGCCACAATCATTCCTAAGATATAAAAAATAATTTCCAAAGGAGAAGATGGTTGACTGGTTTCCATCATCATTGTAGAGACTGCATTCATTGTATTCATAGCATTGACAATGTAATAAGGTATCATGGCGATAATGCCAACAAGACTCAAGAGAAGTAGAGGTGCTACCAGTCTCCACAAATCTTTGAAGGCTAAATTAAACCGTTCGCCGAAAACTCTTTTGTTGCCATCAAAAGCATCAAGGCCCAGTCGATTAAACCAAGCAGTTGTATAAAAAGCAAATACAATGTCAAAAATAAGTACAACAAGCAATAAAATGCAACCCGAAATCAATAGTCCCATATTAGCAGTATCAAAAGGGCTTGCAGGCAGTCCCATAACAGGTAAATAAGCATTCTTCCAATCAATACTCACTGCAATTAATCCTATTGGCAGTGCATTGAGGAGTGCTACTCCCAACATTAACAAGAGCCATTGTCCTACTGCTGCTATTTCTTTAAAAAACTTGCCAAAGGTAAACGATATTACCTTTCCTAAGGTCATTCTTTTTTCAAATGGTACTGATTTAGCTTCGATCATGATTGTCCTCCTTTAATAGTGAAAATGCACGTAATACTTCATCCATATTCTTAGGTTCTCTGTCTGCATAACGCCTCTCACAATAAGCGTCTGTAATAACTTGAATCCATTCATCTTGATTAGGATATAAAATCAATAGCTTAGTTCTGATCTGATCCGGTGTTTCAGTTTCTGTAATAGGATACCCTTTTTGAGAAAGCTTTTTAAGCAACTGTCGATATTTTTTCCTCAAAAGCAAGTCGGATTCATGAGCATGACGATTCTTTCCCTCTATACTTTTTTTCTCTAAAGCAAAAGGTTTTTGAATCTTTTCAAAGTTACCCATTTCTGTCGCTTTTAAAGCTGCTGTCTGAACACCTTTTTTCTTTGAAGCTTTATAAACATAAAATGTCAACACTGCTATAAGAAGCACCGTGAGTATAATGCCCGCAATCACATACCCTGCCTGGAAGTCAACGCTTCGACTCAATCGCTCCGCTTCTTGAAGAAACTTTGCATTGGGGTCTGGCGTTACTGCGTCTCCACTGGTTTCCAGTTCTACCGCCTTGTACATTTGTTCTGGAATAATTCCAAGCAAGAGCGCCGCAATCATCAACGTCACTTTCAGAAAGACATATTTCACTGCATTGATAGGCCACTGAACCAATGGGCTGATCCATAATAGAGCAAAAACGGTGCCGCCTGCCAGAAAACTCGGGAATAGTCGGGTCAACAGCCAAATCCCATTTTTATGAGTCATAACGTCAAAATCCATGTTGGTCAACGTCACTCTATGGGAGAACAGACTTTCTTGTTCATCCATCATATCTTCCCAGCGGATAACCCACCTGTATAAATTAGCGGCGTAGGCACTGCAAAGACCGTAACTTAGAAGAAATCCAAATGCCATAAGCCAATATGCACCATTCATTATGTCTTTCATAATGATAATAATTCCGAGACATGCTATAAGTCCGATTTTAGGCTTTCTCATGCGATTTATTTTTGCCAGCACATTTCTTTTGTTCTGCAAAATCGCCATTGCTTGAACCATAAACAAAACCAAACAAACGAGAAAACTGTACCACCCTAGCCCTCTAAATGCCACAAATGCAGTGCCATATAAAAAGACTTCACTTACAATCACCCAGGTATTTAGTGCTTTTCTTCCGCCGCCCTTACTGTTCATAAGCAGCCTCCTTTAGCACATAGGTTCGAACCCCATTTAAGGCGTCCTTCCACTCTGAGAGCATCTTTTTACTGGTGATGACTTCAAATTCAAAACCCTTTCTCATGCCCATTTGAATGCTGTCTATGATGCCTTCATTCATGACGCCGCTGACTAAAACCATTCGAGTATGAGTGGGATTGTGTTTGACATTATAGTGAATAACCTCATCAAACTGACAATAAGTAAAGTGGGTCATTTGAGTCAACGCCCTGAAAACCCGATGATAGTGCTTTCTGCCTCGAGCAGGTTGAATCATAACGCCACCTGCTCCGTCCCGCACAGGACAGTTGGAAGAAAGACCATAGCTCTCCATTCCCTTTTCATTGATAGAAATATAAGTTGCCACCGTTTCAACCATTTGCTCTAAAAGGTCATGCTCCGTGCCCTCCCAAAAATGATCTTTGGTCTGAGCATTTAAAAGAAACATGGTAGCGCGTTCTGTGGAATAAGAAAACTTTTTAACTTGCATCTTGCCCACTTTGGCCGTTGCATTCCAATCCACATATTTCATAGGATCCGTTGAGGTATACTCCCTGCTGCCAATGGCGATGAGTGGATCATCTACAACCCATCTCTTAACTTCTCGACTGCCATTGTAGACCTGACTCTCTTCAATCAACTCATGAACAGGTCTCAACTTTGGATAGACAAAAATCTGTGCCTTATCCTGTAAATTGCCTCTATAATGCCTCTGACCCAAATGGTCTGTCGTCTCATAACGGACGTCACTAAATAGATAATAGCCCCTATGGGTAAAGCAGCAATCGTATTTCAGCTTGTATTCCGAAGACGCCCCTAGAGCCATAATACTTTTAAACTCAATCCACTGATCTCCGTCGGAAGAAACGCCGTTCAGTTCCACCGCAGAAGGCAACTCTGATTCAATGCGAATCCAACTCAGAGGGAACTTGCCTTTGTTTCCAATTTTCCATTCAAAATCCACATGGTCTCCCACATAACAGTTTTCAGTGGAAAAGCGTCGATCAAAATAAATTTTTGATAAAACCAACTTGGGCCACAAATTCAAATAAATCAGCATCATGGCCATAGCGCCAATGGCTATGCCTATGAAAAGTCCCATCACTTGCCACCATTCTCAACCGGTACCGCTACATCTGACAAAAGGTTAGACATAAACTCGCCCGTTTCTTCCCCCGTCATCATGTAAGCGCCGTCTAGAACCATTCTGTGACCCAAAACAAAAGGTGCTAAATATCTCACATCGTCAGGCTTCACATAATCTCTCCCCTGAAGTAGCGCATAAGCTCTGGCTGCTTTCATGAGGGCGATGCTTCCTCTCGGGCTGGCACCTACAGTGATATGAGGATGTTTTCTTGTGAGTTGAACCAGTTCCACAATATAAGCCAGAACCCCTTCTGAGACGATGACACTCTTTGCGGCCTTTTGAGCCTCTCTCAACATTTCAATATCCGCCACAGCTTCTAAATGCTCAATAGGAGGACTCATTGAAGCCCGTTTCATGATTTCTAGTTCTTCCAAAACGTCTGGATAGCCCATTTTTATTTTCATAAAGAAACGATCCAGTTGAGCTTCAGGCAAAGGGAATGTCCCTTGAGACTCAATCGGATTTTGGGTGGCAATAACCATAAAGGGCGCTTCCAGCAGATGAGTTTCTCCATCGATGGTAACCTGACCCTCCTCCATAGCTTCTAACAAGCTGGATTGTGTTCTTGGCGTTGCACGATTGATTTCATCAGCCAAAAGAATATGACAGAACACAGGCCCTTTTCTAAATTGAAAATCTCCCGATTTTTGATTGAAAAAATTAATGCCCGAAACATCTGATGGCAATAAATCTGGTGTGAATTGTATTCTGTGGAACGTCCCATTTACAGATTTAGCAAGGGATTTGGCCATAACAGTTTTTCCGAGACCAGGCATATCTTCCAATAAGACGTGACCTGAGCATAGCATTGAAACCATCATGAGTTCGATCACATCAGTCTTCCCAACCATGACCTGCTGAATGTTGTCTTGAATCTTTTTTAATGATTGTCTATAAGGCATTTCTGAGTACCTCTTCAATGAAAATTATTTTATATCACTATATTTTAACATATTTCACCAGTCCGATTATTAAAAAAGGCTTAAATCGATAGCTAGATACAAAAAAGCCTATCTTTTCAGACAGGCTTTTATAAAAATCAGTAATTCAGTTTCTATTTCAGGCGCCAGCCCTCTTAAGTCTCCAAGTGCTGTCATTTTGCCTATACTTTCTAGCCAACTCTCCCAATCTTTTATGCCTGCTTCTGTACCTTCTGGACTTAGTTCAGGAAAATTGAAAAGTTTGTGTAGGGGGTGGTTCTTTAAATCCAGTTCAACCGAAGAGGCTCTTTCCACTTTGACCCCTTTGGCTTCCAAAGCCTTTTGAATCATTTCTAAACGGTAATACCCATAAGCCCCATGGTTCAATTGTTTCAGCAGTTCCCAGTCTGGCTGTTCCTTGTCCTCAAAGTAGTCTTCGACCTTTTCCGGCACAAAATAAGCATTAATATAAGCACCTGCACATTCAAACTGCCAAGAGGGTTTACTCAGATGGTTCAACCGATCTGCAATCACCTGGGCAATCTCCTCAGGCGGTTGCTTGACAAGACTTGCCAGTCCCATGGCGATGGTTATAGCAAAGACCCAGCTTTCCTGGGGTTTGCTGTCTCTGATTGCCCATTTGAAAAGATTTCCATCTGAATTTCGAAGGTTTCCTTCTAAGTCAGAAGCAAGACCATAGGCCGTTTTGCAGATTTCTACAGTTTCTAATCTGACCCATTCTTTAATCGAAAAACTCATGACTACATTCCTGTAGCTTTGGAATTTATTTTCATGTAGGTTTTATTTTCCCCAAGACCCTTAATGCTGATTTCATAAATCAATTCAATATTGGCATTGCCATGTACATCAATTTGAAAATCCACTTTTGAGGCCAATACTTCCATATCGAAATGCCCGTAAGGCGTCTTGTATAAAGCGTCATGGCGAACCCCTGCTTCAAAGGTAAGTTCGCTGTCATTTTGGCCGTACCTTCTCATGGTTACACTGTCCACGCTTAGTTTAAGCATGGTTCTTGTTCCTTCCATGCCCGAGAGCTCAGACTCCTCATAGATGAAGTAGTAATGCCCTTCTTTTTCATAAAACAACCCCTCAGTGGTCAGGGCCATGTCTTGGTCTTCTTGACCAATCATTTTAATTCTAGAATCTATTTTCAAAACAACATTTTTTGAATTTGACATAAAAGCCCCTTTTACTCATCTCTTTTTTCCTTCCATCTGACCACAATGTCCATGATCAGCTTTACGTGTTGCTCCGCTGCGATGCGAGCATCTTCAGGCTTTCTGCCTTGAACGGCGTTAAATATTCGGTTGTGCCAATTTTGTAATTCCATATAATTATCAAACTCATTGAAATAGATCAATCTAAAGCGTTGGAACTGATCGTGCAAATCCTTGACAATTTCAATCAATTTGTTGTTTTTAGTCGCCTGAAAAATCTTGTCGTGGAATTCATTATCCTTTTCAACCATCACCAAACGATCTTGTCTGCTGACCGCTTCGTGGAAGTCTTTGAGGCTGGCCTCCAAACTGCTGATTTCACCTTCAGTCATTCGCTCTGCCGCAAGTGCCGCCGCAAACCCTTCTAAAATAATTCTCATTTCGAGAACGTCTAAAATGTCTTTTGCAGTAAGATCCGCAACATAGGCGCCCTTTCTTGGAAGCATTTCTACAAATTTTTCTTTCTCTAGTTTTCTAATGGCTTCTCTGACAGGGGTTCTGCTAACACCCAACTGTTCTGCCAAATTGAT
The DNA here is from genome assembly GCA_964404895.1 of uncultured Peptostreptococcaceae bacterium. Classification (GTDB taxonomy): domain Bacteria; phylum Bacillota; class Clostridia; order Peptostreptococcales; family Acidaminobacteraceae; genus JBGSUZ01. Next base: position 141,450 of record CAYOLV010000005.1, read on the forward strand.
TTCCATCAATCGCTCGCCTGGTTTTAAATCGCCATTTAAAATGGATTCTCTCAAATATTCAAAAACAACTTCGCCTAAAGGCTTGTAATTTCTTATTTCTAACTTGTTCAACTTCGTACTCTTCATAACGTTCCCCCACCATAAGTTTTGACTAAATAAGTCTGTTGATACCACTTTTTAAGTTGCTTTTCAGCCTTTTGCGCCCGGTCATAACTAGTAAATAAGCCAAACACGGTTGGACCGCTGCCGCTCATCATCACTGCAGATGCGCCACTCTGATGGATTTTACGTTTAACTTCAGAGACCATTGGATAAAGGGACGTGGTCACTTCTTCCAATACGTTATACATTTCCTTAGATAATCCCTGCAGATCACTCTTTGCCGCTGCTTCTATCACCGCAGTGGTATTTGGGTGCCTTCTGACTTCATGCCGATCGTAAGCCTTATAAACATCTCTCGTAGAGACGCCGATGTTGGGCTTTGATAACAGTACCCAGACATTTTCCAAACTCTTAACCGACTCCAATTTTTCGCCGATACCCCTTGCCACAGCCGCTCCCGTCATTAAACAAAATGGTACGTCTGCACCCAGCGTCAGCCCTAATTCCATCAGGCGTTGGTCAGAACAATTCAGTTCAAAGATTTGATTCATGGCTCTGAGTACGGCAGCCGCATTGGCACTACCCCCTGCCAATCCCGCTGCTACAGGCACTCTTTTTTCTAAGTGAATCTTTACGCCCGATTGAATACCATATGTATCTATTAAACATTTTGCTGCTTTCCAAGCAATATTACTCTGATCCGTAGGCAGGTAATAGAGATTGCTGGTCACTTCAATTCCTTCTGGTATCTTTTCCACAGTCACCAAATCGTATAAATCGATTTGTTGCATGAACATTTCAACCTCATGGTAACCATTTGGCAAAATCGAAAGTATATCCAACGATAAATTGATTTTAGCTCTTGATTTGACAGTTATAGCATCCAAAGTACCACCTCAAAATTAACGGAAACCTGATTTAAATTTAAATACATTATACAAAATACATTCTATTGCCTCTATTATAATGTTTTTTTGATAAATAATCTACAATTTCAAAAAAATAAAATGCTTCAAGCCTAGAATTTATAAGGCATTGTCTAGTCTGTTAAAAGTATATCAGAACCTTTGAAAACCGCCTTTTCTTGTTCTAAAAAAACAAAGTAAGGACAAGACCTTATGAAACCATAAAATATGACTTAAGAATGTATAAAATTGACTTAAGTCATATTGTTGCTGTATAAAAAACGTTGTACAATTAGACCAACATCATCTTGGAGGATAAACAAATGAAAGCTCTATACAATTTTTCAGCACATCACCCCCTTATTGGATTGGTTCTTTTTGACATTATCGGTTCCGCACTCTCCATAGGGGCAGGCTATCTCATACACTTCAAAACAGGTTGGGATCTTTCCACCGTGATTTTTTTAGAAGCCCTGCTGTTCCTGTTGCTCGCTTACAGCTGCATTAATGGCAACGCAGGTCTTAAGGCTGAGAATTTTATAAAATACAGAGAATTCAAACACGACGATTCGTCCCAACTGGCTCACCTTTTCTCTGTTAAATACGGTATGATCGGCGTCATCCTCTTCTTTTCCACATGGATCATTCGCTAACCGCCATAAAACGAACACAGTAAAAAAGCCTCATCCTAAAAACCTTTAATTTGGTTTTTAAGATGAGGCTTTATTTGTTTAGAGTGTAATAATTGTACCCGTTTTGCCGTCTATTCCTTCTCTTGCTTTTTCAAGGGAAGTGATGAGCGCCTTGCGACCTGGTTTAGATTCAGCAAATTTAATGGCTGCCTGCACCTTTGGAAGCATTGACCCTGGGGCAAAGTGACCTTCTGCGATGTACTGATGTGCTTCAGCAATCGACAAATGAGAGAGCCATTTTTCCTCAGGTTTGCCATAGTTGATTGCGACTTTCTCTACCGCTGTCAAAATGATTAAGTAGTCTGCATCCAACAGTTCTGCCATTTTGGCACTGGCAAAATCTTTGTCGATAACCGCCGCTACCCCTGTGAGTTTATTGCCATGAGCAACGACAGGAATACCGCCGCCGCCTACAGTAATGACCACATGACCATTGTCTACCAAAGTTTTTACAGTTTCTTTTTCTGCAACATCTATCGGCATTGGTGAAGGCACCACACGTCTGTAACCTCTTCCTGCATCTTCAACCATTGTAAAGCCTTTGTGTGTTGTCAAATGATCTGCTTCATCTTTTGTATAGAATGCGCCTATAGGTTTCGTTGGTTTTTTGAAAGCAGGATCTGCCTCGTCTACAATTACCTGAGTAACCACTGTTGCCACAGGTACGTTCATGTTTCGATTTAAAAGTTCTTCACGAATGGCATTTTGAAGGTGATACCCGATGTAACCCTGACTCATTGAGCCACATTCTGGGAAGGGCATTTCAGGAATTTTGTCACTGTGTTGTGACGCTGTGTCCATAGCCAAATTGATCATGCCTACTTGTGGACCGTTTCCGTGTGCCAAGATCACTTCATGGCCTTCTTGAATCAAATCTACGATTGGTTTTGCAGTCCCTTTAACCAGTTCAAGCTGCTCTGATGGGGAATTGCCTAAGGCATTTCCCCCAAGGGCTACAACGATTTTATCTTTCATTTTCATTATGGTTTCCCCCGAATGAATCGATTAGATGTTGCCGATAGTTGCTACCATTACTGCTTTGATTGTGTGCATACGGTTTTCAGCTTCATCAAAGACAACAGAATGTTTGCTTCTGAAGACTTCGTCTGTCACTTCCATACAATCCACACCGAATTTCTCTTTAATGTCTAAACCTACTGCTGTCATTGTATCGTGGAAAGCTGGTAAGCAATGTAAGAAGATGACGTCTGGATTTTCTGTTTTCTTAAGCATGTCCATGTTGACTTGGTAGTCTTTCAGTTGCTTGATTCTCTCTTCGAAGAGGTGTTCTTCGCCCATAGAGACCCAAACATCTGTATAGATGGCATCTGCGCCTTTTACAGCGTTAATATCTTCTGTCAACTCAATCACAGCACCAGTTTCCTTCGCTACTTCTCTCATTTCAGCAACAAGAGATTCTTCTGGGAAAAGTTCTTTTGGTGCAAGGGCTACGAAGTGCATCCCCATTTTAGCCGCACCAATCATAAGCGCGTTACCCATGTTGTTTCTAGCATCACCTGCATAAACCAATTTGACTTTGTTAAGCGGTTTGAAGACGTGCTCTTGAATGGTCAAGAAGTCTGCAAGAATTTGTGTTGGGTGATCTAAGTCAGTAAGACCATTCCATACTGGAACGCCTGAATGTTCGGCTAATGCTTCAACTGTTGATTGCTCAAAGCCTCTGAACTCAATACCGTCGTAGAAACGACCCAATACTTTTGCAGTATCTTCAATAGACTCTTTTTTGCCCATTTGGCTGTTTGTAAGGAAAGTCACGTTTGCGCCTTCATCAAAAGCTGCAACTTCGAAAGCACAACGGGTTCTAGTCGATGTTTTGTCGAAAATCAATACGATATTTTTGCCTGCAAGCAATTGTGTCCGAACGCCTGCACGCTTTTTGTTTTTAAGGTCTCTTGAAAGTTCAAGCATATATTTGATTTCATTTGGTGTAAAATCTTTCAATGTTAAAAAGTGTCTTCCTCTGAGATTGATTGGCATGATAAATAGCCTCCTTAGTTTGATTGTAGTATGTGTTTTTTTATTATTATAATTTATTTCGCATATTTATTCATTAAGTTTTATTTTTATTTACTCGGTATATTTATCGTTTGAGCAGTTCCCTAAAGAGTGGCATTGACATACACCTTGGACCACCTCTACCTCTTGAAAGTTCACTAGAGGGCATAATATGCAACTTTATACCTTTTTCAACAAGCAATTGGTTGGTTACATGGTTTCTTGAATATACAATAACCTCACCTGGGGCAATGGCCAGCGTATTCGAACCGTCGTTCCATTGTTCACGTCCTGCATCAATACCTCTTTTACCGCCGCATCTGATGAGAGACACTTGGTCTAGTTCAAGGTATTTTTTTAAGATATCTTCCAATATCATAGTTTCTTTTTCAATGTCCAAGTGACCGTCATTTCGCTTCGTAATAGAATACACCGTTAAAGGCCCTTCTATTTCAGGGTGAATGGTAAATTTATCGTAGTCGACCATGGTAAACACGGTGTCTAAGTGCATATAAGCTCTTGACTTTGGAATGTCGAATGCCAATACCGTTTCAAAGGTTTGACCGTCCGTAAATATTCTGCGCGCTAATCTCTCAACGGCTTCAGAATCTGTTCTTTGAGAAATTCCTACCGCAACGATTTTTTCGTTGAGAACTAAAATATCTCCACCTTCAATGGAAAACTCTTCGTCTCTGTTGTACCAAAACTTCACATCTGGTTTTGCAAAATCCTGATGATGGGCAAAGATGTATTTCGCGAATAAGGTTTCACGACATCTTGTGGTGGTTCTCATGTGATTAAGCGCCAGTCCTGTTCCTATGGTGGCAAAAGGATCTCTGGTGAAGTATAGGTTTGGCATTGGATCCACAATGAAGGGATACTCATCGTCCATAAGATCCGGCAATGAGGACTTTTTGGAAAAGACAATCTCTTCTTTTCTAATCCCTGCCATCATTTTATCTACCATCTCTCGATGGTCTTTGAATGAACCGAACAATTCTTTCAACGCCATTTTCCGGTCGTCGCCGTGAACGCCTGCTTCTGCTACAAAATCCTTGATAAACTGTTCTCTGACGCCGCTGTCCTTAATAGATTCAGTGACCAGGTCTTCCAGATAGAGTACTTCGACACCATTGCTGGTAAAAATACTGGCAAAGGCATCATGCTCTTGTCGAGCGACTTCTAAATAGGGGATATCATCAAAGAGCAAGCGCTCCATGACTTCTGGCATGAGATTTTCTATCTCTAGTCCAGGTCGATGCAATAATACCTTTTTGAGCCTACCGATTTCCGAATAGACCTGCAAAGTGGGTCCGTTTGTCATTAAGAACACCTCTCCAAATTTACACATTTTGGTATTTTATTCATTCTTGTCTTACTGGACTCAGTATAACATTAGTCTTCCAAAAATATCAATACGTTGATTTTACTACATTACAAAAATTTATTAAGTTTTTACGCTTTTCTGAATATTCATGAGCCGTATATTATGGTATTTTTTGTAATTTTATTCATAAGTCGTCTGATAATTCACAATTCACAAACATTTGTATTAGACCAAGGTTGTATATCTATGTTTTAAAAAGAATAAAAAATTTTTAGAGAACTTACAATTTTGTTGTTCTTTTTTGAAAAAGAGGAGGGTCGTGGGAGAGTTTTTTTTGTGTGTTAGAGATTTTAGAGACTTTAGAGACTTTAGGGACTTTAGGGACTTTAGGGACTTTAGGGACTTTAGGGACTTTAGGG
>CAYOLV010000005.1:147010-290136 GCA_964404895.1 uncultured Peptostreptococcaceae bacterium
GACTTTAGGGACTTTAGGGACTTTAGGGACTTTAGGGACTTTAGGGACTTTAGGGGCATTCGCATTGGGTTTCACCCTTGCTCATAGGGAATTTAGGGCGTTTAGGAGCTTTTAAGGGATTAAAACCCATTCGCACAGGGCTTTGTCCCTCGCTCAGCGAAAACTTCTGGCCGAACGGTGTTCTGCCAGAACACAACTTGCTGACGAAATATCGCTTTGAAGCCAGCAATATTTCTTTCGGCAAGTTGTTAGTTTCCTTCATGACGCATGGGTGGGTTATACCCACCCGGTTTGAGCTTTAGCTCAAACGAAACTTCTGCCAGAACCACGTTCAGGCAGAACACAAATCGCTGACAAAATTTCGCTTTGAAGCCAGCGATATTTCTTTCGGCGATTTGTTAGTTTCGCAACGAAACAAGGCTCTCGAATAAAATTCGAGAGCCTTGTTTATGCGTCAAAAAAACAATCACAAAGTGACTGTTTTTCAGCTAACTTTAATTGTCTGGGCGCTATCACAAAGGGTGATTTCCACAGTATCCGTTAAAATGTCTGAATAACTGTAAGAAACTCTTCGTTCCGTGTCCAATCCGGCATTGACTTTAACAATGAATACGCTTGGGAATGCATCTTCTATAATGCCTTCTTTAACGTTTACCTTGCGCTTGCCTTTGTTGGTGCGTAGTAGTACTTTGGAACCAATACAACTTTCTACCGATTTTCTAATCTCGGATAATGTCGCTCTTGTTGCCATATAACCACCATCCCTTATTATGCGCTACTATAAGGATACCATCAAAAAAACAAAAAGTCAAATATTATACCGTATGAATATTTAATCTGTCAATCCCATATTTACAAACTTATAGAGACCTTATAAAAAAAAATTCTATTATTTTAAATTCATTAAGGTTTCTGACTGTCCGCTTTGGCTAAATTCTTGGGCGATTTTTACTCTCAGGGCCATGGCCTCTTCTTTTCCAAGGGCATCGTAGGCAAACCACTGGACGAGGCTGAGGTTCACTTCATCGAAGTCTAAAAGGCCTCTAGAGAGCATCATGCTGTCCAAATAGAACAGTTCGTCTATCAGTTCCTCTCTCTGATCTTGGTCGAGAGGGGTCTGGCAGATAAATTTCTCGCAATAGGGTATTTTTTTCTCTGAAACGCTGGTCGGGACGATTATGTTCAGCTGTTCTGCCAGTTCGCGGCTCATCTCTCTGTTGCCCTCTAGAATCGCTTCATAGTTGGCTTCATATTCTTCCTTGTTTAGGTGGCCAAACACCCTGCACGGGAGCGGTCTGGCGTTATAGACGGCACATCTGCCATTTTCCCTAAGCAAAGGGCACTTCATCGGTCGAATCAACTCATTTAAATAATAGTCGACGGCTTTTTTTTCAAATAAATCTAACTCATTTTGCAAGATCAGCAGGCGTCTCAGGTTTAAGTACTCGCTGAAAAAAGTATTGACGGACTCAGAACAACAAGCTGTGCAGCCTGTGCAATCCCCTTCGGGAATGACCTTATAGAGTTCCTCCAACTGAGTTTCATAGTCTGCTTCTTCAAAATAGATCAGTGCTTTTTCATTTGTATGCTTCATCATCGGCTCCATTTCGCTTATTTTTTAAGGATTTGGGTATAGAACAGATAGTAGCTGCGCAGGAGGTGTTTTTATGAAAATAGTGATTTATACAAATTCCGCGTGTCCTCATTGCCTCGCTTTAAAAGATTATTTTAACCAACATCACATTATGTATCAAGAAAAAAATATAGGAGAAGACCTTCATGCACGCATGGAATTGATTGAGAGAAAAATACTGGCCGTGCCTGTCATCTGTATTGACGACACCGAATGGATTGTTGGCTTTACACCTTCAAAGTTAGAACACCTTATAGGAGAAAATTCTTGATGTTAAAAACATTTCTGCTTCATTTGGAACAATAAAAAAAGTCGTTACCTTCTTTATCTCGGTTACGACTTTTTTTATTGTTCCATTTCATTTGTCATTGCATGATAGCTCTCAATTACAATCGGTTCAACTCGTGAAGGTGAATCTAAAAATTTGTATAAAGCCAACAAGCAGACAACTCCAATCAGTTCCATATTTGCGTACTCCTCTCCTTAATTATCTTAAGTCGAGTATAGCACGTGCAAAGAAATAAAACGTCAAAATAGATTAAAGTGTCATTGATCTGTATTATTTGTCACACGCCCTTAACATAGTTCATCATTTTTTAACAATTCTCTGATGAGAATCAAACCCTCTCGATAATAGTCTAGACCTCTGAAGTACTGAGCTGCCTCTACTAAAATCGGTTTGTTGAAGGACGCAAGGTACGGAATCACCTCTGCTGGTGTAAACGCCCAGCCATCTTCCCTTGTCTGCTCTAAATGGGGAATAATGTGCCGATAGTCTTTATAGGATTTTAAGCTATTGTAATAGCCCGAACCGTAGACATTCCAAATATGAAAGCCGATGCAGTGAGGCGCTAAACCTTTCAGGACTTCGTCAAAATCAAAATGATGTTTATAACAGCTAAAATACAAGTGTCCTGTATCTAAAAGAGGCGCAATGTGGCCGAAGGGTTTCAATTTTTCAATCCAATCTTCATAGTGGGCAAAACGGGCATTGGTGGCGAAATACTCTAGCGCAATTATACATTCGTAGCGCTGACCTAGACTGTCAATTCGTTCCAAAGTCTTTTCTAGCAACAGGTCAAAGTCTTCGTGATATACCGTTTCCATGTCATAAATACCTGGGAAGTGGATGACAAAATAAATTGGTTTATAATTTCTTGTCAATTGACTTAAATTGTTTTCCAACATATCAAAGGATAATTTTCTTTTTTCAGGATCAGGGTCTAAATAAAAGGCATCATAACAATCGTGTTTTTGCTGCCAATCCTCTGGTAAATAAATGGGGAGGTGGATGGCGTAGGGCATCTTCATCCCTTTGGCATCTTCTAAGTCTCCAAGCATTTTTTCAACCATTGCCTGGTCGCAGAAATGTCTATTGATGCTGGTTTCGATAAAACTATAGCCCAAGGCCTTAATTTCTTTTGCACTGAGATAACCACTGTTACAGCCAAGATTTTCAAGCATAAACGCCATATCTGAATTCCTTTCGAAAAAACATTTCTATGCCTTTTAGCTTATCACAGCCCAGATTTCTTGACCAGTTAATCACTCAAAAGTTTAGTAATTGATTTCACAACCCTTTGTCAATAATTCCTGAATAGAAAGGGTTTCACCATCGATTATAATAGACGCTTGTTGAAAAGCAACGCCAGCTAGGGCTAAGCCTAGAAGTGCTGCAATTGCAAGCCATTTCGCAATTTTTCGAAGTTTCATTTGAAGCCCTCCTATCTGTTCTTCATAAGGGGTTCGCCCTTGATAACTTTTAAATTTAATTTAAGATATTGGATCGTCCCGATATAGAACCATTTGGTCAGCCATGCGCTGCCTATGCCAATCAGTCCGCCGCTGGCACCAAAGAATATGCCAAGACCCAGTAAGCCAATAGAAAAGACGTCCGAATTGTAGCTGACAGCTTCTCCCAAGTGAATGAACAGACTCAAGTCTCCGCCTAACAAGCCAATAATGCCAACCCCTGCTAGGGCAACACCACTGATAACAAAACCAAAAGCGACTGCGTATATGCCGATTAATACCCCTAACAAACCAAAGAAGGGGCCCACCACAAAGATGAGGTTGAGAAGCCCTAACCCTGCTGTTGCTAAAACGGCTCGAACAATATTACCAGAAGTATGATTGGTTTCTGCATTTTTAATGACTTTTGACATACTGTACTGTCTGGCAATCAGTTCAGGGCTACCCAACTTTGAAATGACCTCTTCTTCACTCTCGCCATTTTCTACAGCCACCGTTATATGCTCTTCATAATCATAAAGTATGTCTTTGCGTTCTGAATCTGCTAAAAATCTTAACCGTTCTTCCAAACGTTTTAAAAATGTCGATTTATCCATTCCGATCCTCTCCTTTGATAATTGAACTTACCCCTTCATTGAACAGTTCCCATTCTGCAACCAGTGCTTTTTGCTCTCGCTTCCCTATATCCGTCAAAGTGTAATACTTTCTCGGGGGGCCTTCAGAGGACTCCTTTAAATAGGTAGTGAACATTCCTTCGTTCATTAATCTTCTGAGCAGCGGATAAATGGTACCCTCCGAAATGCTGATGTTTTGAGATATTTCGTTGACCAGTTCGTAACCATAACAGTCTTTCCGACTGAGTATGGACAAGACGCATAACTCTAAGACGCCTTTTTTGAATTGAATATTCATTGTCCATCTCCCTTCTTTCGATTTTAACTTTTTGCTTCCTATTTTCAGCTGATGCAGCAGATTTATATGTGTTTGAATATAACCTATCACACGCTATCTTATTATACAAGGTAGCTTACGATGTTTTAATGCATTCTTAATGAAATTTGAATAATTTTCACCGATTTGGGTATATAATCAATGTGGAATGTGCATGTGGAGGTGAGCCTCATTATGTTAGTGAATCCCAGCATTTACAACAACACAGGGAAATATACGAGCAATTATGATCTGCTCACGCTCGAAAGACGTACGGGTGTCTCTACTTCAAGGAGTAAAAACACCTCTGGTTACCCTTACAAAAATTCTTTAACGGAACAGATCAACCAAGCTAAGTATGAAACTATTAGAAAGTTTGCATTCAATTATCGAACTGATCTAAACGCGGTTCTCAGCACAGTTAAGTTGCTTGCCAATAACAAAAGCACTGTTTATGACGACAGAAAAGCAGTAGAAACTTCTAAGGCTTTTGACGTCAAGACCAAAGAAGGTGCTACCCTTGGGAAGCAAAACTTAAAAGTTTCACAGCTTGCTACCGCACAGGTCAATACTTCAACATTCAAGCCTAAAAATGCCACTTTCGAGAATGACTTAAACGGTCAATTGACCATCAGTAAAAACGGAAAAGAAAAAACCTTAGACTTCACCCTTAAAAAAGGGGAATCAACTGAGGACGGCTATCTGAGACTCTCTAAAACCATCAATCAATCTAACGCTGGGGTCACCGCAGAAGTTAAAAGCGACACCATGGGATACACCACACTTAAAATTACTTCTAATGAAACCGGCAAGGAGGCTGGCTTTAAGTTATCAGGCACTTTAGCAGATACTCTTGAGCTTAATAACAAGCAAACCGATGGTCAAAATATGACTTATGAACTCAATGGCAAAAAAGGCGAATCGGCAAACAATCAACTCAATTTAGACGATGATAAAGTACAAATTGACGTCAAAGCAACCAATGCCGAGGCTGATTCATTTGAAATCAAGGAATCTTCAGAGACCTTGGTGAACACGCTAAAAGAGTTCGCTACGACTATGAATCAGTTTGTGGCAAACCAACAGGATAGCGATAATCCTGCCATGAAAGCCATCCTCAAACAAATGACCAGTACTGTCAGAAAATCCATCGACAAAATGGATCTTAAAGGCATTGAGATGGATCAAAACGGTCAAATGACTGTGGATGAAACCACACTTAATAAAGAACTGGAAACAAAAGGCGACGCCGTGAAAGAAGCTTTGACTGCCTTCGATGGTTTTGCCGCTAATCTGACTCGAAAAACAGAACAATTGCTCAAGTCTCCACTGGGCAATTTGACACCTAAGACCAACAACACAGAGAACCGAACTTTAGGCGATTCTCTGAATGCTTATATGTACAACTACAGTGCACAGTCCATGATTACAAATCTCAACCAGTTGAATACAACTGGCAGCATAATGGATATTCGAATTTAACGTACTGACACTATATAAGGAGTTCAAATGAAGACTATTTTTTACAATGGCACAATTTTAGATGCATCAGACTTTAACACTTATGAGGCCTTGGCCGTTGACCAAGGTCTCATTTCTATGAAGGGAACATTCTCGGACTGTAAAGCCGCCTTAGGTTCAGAGACAACATTGGTAAATTTGGAAGGGGCTGTACTTTTCCCAGGCTTCAACGACAGCCATATGCATCTTTTAGGCTATGGTCAATTCCTCTTTCAAGCCAATTTAGTGCCTTCAAAATCTTTAGAAGATATTGTCTCTATAGGCTTACAGTTTTTGGAGACTAGTGGACTTCATAAGGAGGACTGGCTTCTGGGTAGGGGGTGGAATCAAGATAATTTCCAGTTTCCAATTATGCCAACCCGTGAGTTGCTAGATCAAATCAGCGAGACCCATCCCATCTTTTTCGGAAGAGCTTGCGGTCATCTCGGAGTTGCCAATACCAAAGCCCTTGAACTGTCAGGAATCTTAGACCACCCTGATCAGCATGTGGACGGCGGTCACATCGACTTGAACTTCGACGGGCTTCCCACTGGCATCTTAAGGGAAAATGCCATGAATCTGATTACCAGCCAAATTCCCTCTCCAAGTGAAAGTTTGATTGAAAAATATATTGAGGGCGCTCAGTCTGCCCTCTTCTCAGGCGGAATTACCAGCGTTCAGTCCGACGACTTGTGCTGCCTGCCCTTAGAAGACACTGATAAAATTCTAAGAACTTTTGAAAAAATGGGCTTAAGCGGGCAACTCAAAATATCAGTTCACGAACAAAGTCTCATGCGGACTTTGACTCACTTTAGGGCTCAACTGGACAAGGGCTATACCTATGTAAAGTCCTTTGGCACCTTTTCTTACGGCCCCCTTAAAATACTGGGCGATGGATCACTCGGCGCTCGAACAGCCTATCTTCGCCAACCTTACTCCGACGCCCCTGAAATGCAGGGCATTCCCATGTACACCCAAGAAGAATTGAACGACCTGGTTCAGCTGGCTTTTGAACATAAAATTCCAGTGGCTATTCACGGCATTGGCGACGGCATGATTGAAAGAGCCCTCAACGCCATTGAACAGGGTCAGAAGAACTGTTCTGAGGCCCCTGAAAGAAATGCTATCGTGCATTGCCAAATCACTGACAAAGTGATGCTTCAGCGCATGAAAACCATGAATGTGATTGGAATGGTTCAGCCTATATTTTTAGATTACGACCTTCACATGGTGGAAGCCAGAGTGGGTAAGGAGAGGGCTAAGACGACTTACGCTTTTAAAACCATGGAGAAAATGGGAATTCACACTTGCTACGGCACCGATTGTCCCGTAGAAGGGTTTGATGTTTTTAAAGGTATTCAGTGCGCTGTCACCCGACAAGATCTGCACCATCAACCTGAAGGAGGCTGGCTCCCAGAGGAAGCCGTCACAGTTAGAGAAGCCTTAAAGGCATATACCTTAGGTTCGGCCTACGCTTCTTCAGAGGAATCTGTGAAGGGTTGCTTCGAAATAGGCATGGCAGCCGATTTAGTAGTCTTAGATCAAAATCCCCTTGAGGTTCCTCTGGAACAGTTATCAAAAATTCGTATTTTAGCCACTTATAAAAATGGAGAACAGGTTTACTCATGGAAAATTTAACTTTTCAAGAAGCTTTGCTGAGCTGGTATCACTTAAACCACCGGGTATTGCCTTGGCGAGAAAGTCACGAGCCTTATCGTATTTGGCTCTCTGAAATCATGTTGCAGCAAACACAAGTTGCCACTGTAATAGATTATTTTAATCGATTTACAAAGTCTTACCCAGATATTTTTAGCTTAGCCAATGCCAAGGAAGACGATGTCTTCAAACTTTGGGAAGGACTCGGCTATTACTCAAGAGCTAGAAATCTCATGAAGTGTGCCCGAGTTCTCGTTTCAGACTTTGGTGGTGTTTTTCCAGAAGATGAAAAATCGCTTTTAAAACTTCCTGGGATAGGGCCCTATACTGCTGGTGCTATTCTCAGCATCGCCTACAACCAAAAAGTACCTGCTGTAGATGGGAATGTTTTTAGAGTTTACTCAAGACTCTATGCTATAGACGATGATATTGCCGACCCCAAAACCCGCACAACCTTTGAAACGTTGGTCAAAAGTGATTTACCTGAAGACCGTCGGCATTTTAACCAAGGTTTGATGGAGCTGGGCGCAAGAATTTGTACCCCGAAGTCTCCAAAATGTGAAATTTGCCCTATTTCTACCTATTGCAAGGCTTTTGAACTTGGGAACACCATGGCGTTTCCCGTGAAAACGAAAAAGGTCAAACGCACTTTTCATAATGTGGCAGTTGCTTATGTGACTTACCAAGATCAAGTTCTTTTGATAAAAAGACCGCCAGAAGGGCTTCTAGGAAGTCTTTGGGGCTTTCCTGCTGTGGAGCTTTCCAGTGATGCAGATTTCGAGGCTGAGAAAACCGCCTTAACAGATTGGCTCTCGGAATATTTGGATTTGAATTTTTTATCAACGGGAACCACCCCTGCCAGCAGTGCCAAACATGTCTTTACCCATAAGACTTGGCAAATGAATCTTTGGGCAGTAGAAGCCGAAGAAAAAATCATGACCGATTTTCCTGAGATGGCATGGGTTAAACGAGAAAGCATTTCCAACTATGCCCTTCCTACAGCTTTTGTCAAATTGATTGAACGACAGAAAAGGACTGACAAGTAAGCATTTGCTTCACTTGTCAGTCCTTTTGAATTTGAGTATTTAGTTTCGTTCAGATTACTCTTTTCCCAAGCTTAACTGTCTAGGCTAAACTTTATTATTTCTCAGGGTGATCAGTTCTAACAATTTCTGCAAGAGATGCAAATGTTCCTGCAAGTCCCTGCATATCTGAAGGAATGATCAATTTTGTTGCTTTGCCGTCTGCAACTTTTGTAAGCGCTTCAAAGCTCTTAAGGGTGAGAACGGCTTGGTCTGCATTGGCACCTTTGAGCATTTCAAGACCTTGAGCGGTAGCTTCTTGCACCATTCTAATCGCTTGTGCTTGACCTTCTGCTTCACGGATAGCCGCTTCTTTTTTCGCTTCAGCATTAAGGATTGCAGATTGCTTCGCACCTTCTGCAGCTAAAATTGCAGATTCTTTTTGCCCTTCTGCAACAAGAACCGCTGAACGTTTTTCCCCTTCTGCTCTGAGAATAGATTCACGACGTTCTCTCTCTGCTCTCATTTGCTTTTCCATAGCTTCTTGAATATCTGTCGGCGGAAGGATGTTCTTCACTTCTACACGGTTGACTTTAATCCCCCACGGGTCAGTGGCTTCATCTAAAATACTTCTCATTTGTGTGTTAATTAAATCTCTTGAAGTCAGCGTTTCATCTAATTCGATGTTACCGATGATATTTCTAAGAGTTGTAGCTGTTAAGTTTTCAAGGGCTACAATCGGTCTAGCTACGCCATAAGTGTAAAGCTTTGGATCTGTGATTTGATAGTAGATGACTGTATCGATTTTGATGGTAACGTTATCTTTTGTAATAGCTGGTTGAGGCGGAAAATCGATTACGTGTTCTTTTAAAGAAACTTTGTTGGCAATACGGTCCATTAACGGAATTTTAATTCTAAGACCTACGTTCCAAGTGGTGATATATGCCCCTAAACGCTCAATAACATAGGCATTGGCCTGTGGCACAACGCGGATGTTGGTAATGACTAAGATGAGAATTAAAATGCCAAATATAACTAATGCTGTAACTTCCATTAATAACTCCTCCTTCAAATAATGTTAAAACTAGTAATCATTTAAAATCTGATAAATTTGGAATAGACTATCAGAAGTTCTGTAAGCGTTTACAATTGTGGTTTTAGGCCTTCTGTTTGTTTGATCATTGGGAATTCTCTTTTAACAATCAACTTGACGCCTTCTATGCTTTGGACTATGACAGTCTCATTTACCCCAAGAGGTTCACCATCTTCTGTTAAGGCACTCCAAATCTGCCCTTTTACTTTAACTTGTCCCATTGAAAAAGGCAATATTTCAGAGGTAACAATTCCTCTTTCTCCCATTAAAGCATCAAGATTGGTTCTTTCACCACCAATTTTAAGTAAGTCTTTTGCAAGTGGCTTCGTAACGATTAAGAATAACACCGAAGCGATACCAAACAAGATGACTTGAACGAAGAAGGGTGCCCCTAAGAGTGCTGCAATGAGAGCTACAATGGCTGCCAGTGCAAACCACAGAGACGTAAGTCCTAGGGTGATAGCTTCAAGTATTGAAAACACCACTGCCGCGATGATCCAAATCATTGGATCTGTTATTTTATCAAATATACTACCCATTTGTGTTCACCTCTTTTCATAAATATGAATACCTACATTGTATGAATTGATTATTAAGAAAGTCTTAAGGAATACTGCCCGATATGTTAAATTCGTCAAATTTAGTGAGATTTATTTATAAAAGCCCCCGATTCGGGTATAATGACAACATAATTTACAAAGGCCTACCACCAATATACTCTAAGATCGGCGGGAATCATCTATGATAAAAAATTTTTTAAGTGCTGTGTGGGCAGTGGTAAGTGTTTTAGTTCTCGGTATTATTTTACCCGCCTTGCTGGTTAAGGAGAATTTTGTCATTTATCAAGTTTTTATCAGCAGCATCTGTCTGGCACTTTACGCCCTCCTTATGTACTTTAGATACTTGGAACTTTATAATACCAATAATTCCATCAGCAATACCCTTTCTGAAAACACAAGTGAATTGGAAGAGAACTTAGCTCATCAAGAACATCTGAACTCTATTCTATATGAAATCACCTTAAGTCTGGGCGATAACAGCACAGACCGAGAGTCTGTCCTTTCCTATATTTTGGAGAAGGCTATCGAATCCATTCCCGATGCGGATTTTGGCAGTATTCTAACAATTACCGAAGATGGCCTTTTTGGTTTTATTGCAGGAAGCGGCTACGACCTTAACCGTCTCAAAAGCATTCGTTTCAAAAAAGAAGAAACCTTTATGTGGATGGAAACCAAGGGCAATACCAAACTCCCTGTAATCATACGAGATATCACTCGATTTAACCAAGATCACATGGACCCTGAAACCTATAAGCAGCACTTAGATATTGTTAAATTCCAAGTGAAAAGCGTCCTTTCTGCTCCTATTTATATTGATGGGGAGTTGTACGGCATTGTAAATATTGACAGCCTTAATGCCAATGCCTTCTCAGAGAGCGATCTTAAAATGGCACGCTTCCTCACCACTCACATTTCCTTTATTCTCAAACACAGTCAACTCCTAGAACGGGCTTATTACTTGTCCATGTTCGACAAGTTGACCAACGTTTATAATCGAACTTATTTTGAAGATGTCTTTGGCGATTTCCAAATGAAGGCCTTCAGTTACAATAAAAAGTTTTCCCTCGCCATTATGGATTTAAACTATTTAAAACGCATCAACGACACTTACGGACATTTGCAAGGTGATGTAGCGCTTAGAGCCTTCTCCGATGGAGTTCGGAAGCATTTGAATACCACTGATGTTTTCGCACGATATGGGGGAGATGAATTTATCGTCCTCCTGGACAACGTGGATTCTGAGACTGCCAAAGTCAAATTTGATGAAATTGCTACTTATTTTGAAGACGTGAACATCGAATGTAACGGGGTGCTGATTCCTATTCAGTTCAGTTACGGCATTGCTCAAGCGCCAGAGGAGTCCATGATTTTGGATATTCTGGTCAAAGTCGCCGATGAGCGAATGTATATGAACAAAAAATATTTGAAAAATCGAAACCAAAACGATCCGCGTTTCTACGCGATTCGTTAATTTCAACGCACACAGCTGAAGGATTTCATAATGGAGGATTGCTTATTCCATTTTGAAATCCTTTTATGTTATAATTTATTTATCGATAAATTTCTTACTATTCTTACAGTTTAAACCCTGTAAGACCTACCCGTATTGGAGGAAGCCCTATGTCTCATAATTGGAATTTAGAAAGCATCTACCCAAGTTTCAGCAGTGACGCCTATCAAAATGACATTTTGCACATTAATGCTCTCACCGAAAAACTCAATCAAGAATGCGAAACTTGGCAGACATCTGCTACGCCCCTTCAAACCCTTGAGGGTATTCTTCAAGACTTCAACGGAATTTATGAACTCCTCTATACCGTGGCTGGTTACGCCAGCCTGAACTTTACTGTAAACACAAGCGATCCAGAAGCTATTGCAGCCTTTGAAAAGGCTGAACAGATGGTTACAGAACTCACAAAGCCAGACGTTAAGTTTACCCGTTTTGTGGGCAGTCTTTCTAATCTCGATGCTCTCATTGAGGAAAGCGCTCTTCTAAAAGCACACCAATTCTACCTCAACCGACAAAAAGAGCGGGCTCAATATATGTTATCTGACGACGAAGAGGTTCTCATCGCAAAAATGATGACCACAGGTTCTTCCAGTTGGAGTATGCTCCAAAGCAAGTTGACTTCAAAATTGATGGTCAGTGTGACGGTTGGGAATGACATCCAAGAAGTGACGCTTTCTGAAGCCCGAGCCATGGCAAGAGATGCAGACCCTGAGGTCAGAAAAGCCGCTTATGTGGCAGAGCTTAAAGCTTGTGAGAAAATAGACGAAGCTGTGGCAACAGCTCTTAACAGCATTAAAGGAGAGGTTATTACCACTTCTGATCGCAGAGGTTTTGAGTCGCCCCTTGCTGAAGCCCTTTTCAAAACAAAAATGAGCAAAGCCACTTTGGACGCACTTCTTGGCGCTATTGAAGAATATTTGCCTACGGTTCGCAAATATTTCAAGAAAAAAGCAGAGCTTGTAGGCGATGAAAACGGTCTTAAATTCTATAACCTTTTCGCACCGATAGGCACTTCCAGCAAAACTTATACTTATGAAGAAAGCATGGACTTCATAACTGAAAACTTCAACTCTTTCAGCAAACAACTGGGAGACTTTGCAAACCTTGCCTATACTCAAAATTGGATTGATGTTGAACCTAAGCCCGGTAAAGTGGGCGGCGCTTATTGTGCAGAAGTGGCTAAACTCAAAGAATCTCGTATTTTGTTAAACTTCAAAGGCAGTTTAGGGGATGTCATTACGACGGCTCATGAACTAGGTCACGGTTACCACAATGAAATGCTTAAGGACGCAACCCTGCTCAATATGGATGTGCCGATGCCTCTTGCTGAAACCGCTTCAACTTTCTGTGAGACAATTGTAGGCAGAGCAGCCCTTAAAACTGTAGGGCCTGATGAGCAAATCACCGTCCTAGAAAGCGGTCTCCAAGACGCCAGCCAATGTATTGCAGACATCTATTCTCGCTTCTTGTTTGAATCTCGCTTATTTGATGCCCGAAAAAATGGCTCTCTTAGCGTAGAAGAATTGAACAAGCTTATGCTTGAAGCTCAAAATGACGCTTACGGCGACGGTCTTGACCCAGAATATCGTCACCCTTATATGTGGTTAAATAAAGGCCACTATTACTCAGCCGGATTGAATTTCTATAACTTCCCTTATGCTTTTGGACTTCTCTTTGCCAAAGGCCTTTATAAAATTTATCAACAAGAAGGGGATGCCTTCTTGCCGCGCTACAACAAGCTTCTTGCCTTCACAGGTCAGGAAACTATTGAAAATGTTTGCCTCAGCGTAGGGATTGATGTCACTACCAGAGAATTCTGGAGAAATTCACTCGACGTAATTGCAGAAGATATTGAACAGTTTATTTCACTCTGCTAAATCTATATTCATTGCAAGCGGCTCATTTCGAGCCGCTTGTTTCTAATAGGAGGTTCTTTCAATGTCAAAATCATATCAATGGTCTCTGGACCGCCTCTATGCCTCTTTCGAAGACCCAAATTTGGGAAAAGACTACGAAACCATATTGCTTCAAGCTGAACAATTCAGCCATTTTGGAAATGCTGCATTTTACAATGGCACTGATCCAAAATTGGTCATTGAAACCTATCTTCATGCAGAAAACATCCTCGGAGAAGGCATTACTAAAATTTCGGCATTTGCTGCCTTGTCACAGTCCACAGACGCCAAAAACCCTAACGCCCAAAAATGGATCGACCGCATGCGCCAAGTGGGTACAAGTCTGACTGCACCACGGGTTACATTTCTCTACTGGCTACAGGACAAAACTGCCTTATTGGAAAAACTGGAAACCGAATCTGAGCTGATTAAAGCCCATTCTTTTGCCCTCAGAGAGCGCATTCAAAACAGTTGCCACCTCCTCAGCCGAGAAGAAGAGGCACTCATCTCTGCCATAGTTCAGACAGGGTCTTCCGCTTGGGAAGGTCTTCAAAACAAAACCACCAGCCTGATGATGATTCCCATTTCAATAGAGGGTGAAATGAAGACTCTACCCCTTTCCTCTATTCGGAACCTCGCCTACGACTCTCGCCCAGAAGTGAGAAAAGCCGCTTATCAGGCTGAAATAGGCGCTTATCCTGAATACATGGATATTTCTGCAGCTGCTCTAAACGCCATTAAAGGTGAGGTCATCACCCTTGCGGATCTGAAAAAATACGATAGCCCTCTCAGCATGTCCCTTGAAAATTCCAGAATGGACCCTTCTATTTTAGAAGCTCTCATTGGAGCGATGGAAGAAGCCCTTCCCCTGTTCAGAGACTATATGAAAGGTAAGGCAAAGGTTCTTGGACACCCAGGCAAGCTACCCTTCTACGATATTTTCGCACCCGTGGGCAGCAGTGACAAGCACTTTAGCGTAGAAGAATGCCAAGTCATTGTCGAAGAGGCCTTTAGAAACTTTTCGGAAGAATTAGGGGATTTTGCCCACCTTGCCTTTGAAGGTTCTTGGGTAGATTTTGAACCTCGTCAGGGTAAAAGAGGCGGAGCTTTCTGTCATAGCATTTATGGCATTAAAGAAAGCCGAATCCTCTGCAACTATCAGGGCAGCATGAACAACATCATCACTGTGGCTCACGAACTTGGGCACGGGTTCCATGGCCGTCATATTTTTAAAGAATCCTTGATGAATGCCAGCTATCCTATGCCTTTGGCAGAAACAGCTTCTACGTTCTGCGAAACTGTTGTGAAAAATAAGTTGATGGCAGAGGCAACCCCTGAGGAGAAGTTGCTCTTATTAGAAACCTCTATTCAGGGGTATAACCAAATTATTGTGGACATCTATGCCCGCTTCCTCTTTGAAAAAGCAGTCTTTGAAGATCGAAAAAGTGCTAGTCTCTCTTCCGAGCAACTGTGCCACCTCATGTTAGAAGCTCAAAAGACAGCCTACGGTGATGCCGTTGACCACGAGACTCTTCACCCTTACATGTGGATGAACAAAGTCCACTATTATTACGCTTCTCGAAACTTCTACAACTTCCCTTATGCCTTCGGACTTTTATTTGCCATGGGCTTGTACGCCAAATCTCAAACTGAGGGGGTTGCCTTTGCAAGCCGTTACAACGAAATGCTTCGGGTGACTGGTAAGATGTCTGTTAAGGAAGTCGGAGCCTTCATGGATATTGATTTAACTGATATCCAGTTTTGGAGAGCTTCTATTGGCATTATGAAGTCTGATATTGATCAATTTCTTGCATTGATTTAATAGTTTTAAAAAACACCTTATGGGTATTAAGTGAGCGTGGAACCACGCTCACTTTTTTGATTCGTGGCTGTGCGGTTACCTAATGAACGATCCCTTAGCAAAGTGGAGGTGAACCATGAACATTGATGATCTAAACCTGATGCAACAAGACCACACCTTGATCTGGCGTACGGCCAGCGCCCTCTCCAATAGCTTTGAGGCCAAAGAAATTTCCAATCGCATTAAACAGCTGATTACCAGCGAAGAGATTGAACGAATGGTGGTAGACAATCGTTCTTTAGTAGGCACTTGGTCTCCTGAAATCGATGCCATATGGATTGACCTCATGCGCTTTATGCCGATTCATGTAAAGCGAACTGCAACCCTTTGCAATGACGTGATTGGAAAGATTCAACTGAATTATTTGTCTTCACAAGCGGGTACCATTGAATCGGTCAGAGCCTTCACCCCTGCAGAGCTAAAAGAAATGCAAACATTCCTTGAATTAGATCATCTTCCATTGTAACGTAGACTTTTGACTACCGCTTACCTCAATACATAGCAAAACCCCCTTGAAGCCTCAAGGGGGTTTTATATTGAAATCTTAGTTCAAAAGTATTTAATGTTAGAAAAATATTTGGCAACAGAGCCATAAGCCTTGCTATATAGCCGCTCTTGGTATGACATGAGGGTTGCCCGTCACTGGGTTTTCGATCATGCACACGTCTAAGTTGTAGATGTTTCTAATGCTGGAAGCGGATATGGTTTTGCTTGGCACCCCAAAGGAATGAACTTTGCCGTCGCTCATCATCATAACATAGTCGCTGTAGTCCATGGCCAAATTCAAGTCGTGAATAATGGCGACCACGGTGATGCCTTCATTTTTTGAAAGATTTCGGATGAGTTCCATGAGTTCCACTTGGTGATGCAAATCCAAATGAGAAATGGGTTCATCTAAAATAAGCAGCTTCGGCTCTTGAGCCAAGGCTCTAGCCACCACCACACGCTGTTGTTCGCCGCCGCTGAGTTCATTGGCAAACTTGTCTTTTAATGCCCAAACCCCAGTGGCTTTCATGGCTTTTTCCACAATGGCTCTGTCCTTGCTCTGCTCTGCCTGAAAACGTTTTAAATGAGGATAACGACCCATCATGACCACTTCTTCTACTGTGAAATCAAAGCCAATCTGAGTGGCCTGAGGTACGTAAGCAACGATTTTCCCCAGTGCCTTATAAGAATAATTGGAAAGGGGTTTGCCAAACAAGGTGAGTTCTCCGCTTTGAGGCTTTAAACTCTTAATCAACTGCTTGACAAAGGTAGTCTTGCCGCATCCGTTGGGGCCGACAACAGCAGTAAATGCCCCTGCTGGAATTTCAATATCCAATTGTTTTAGCACTTCTTGGTCTTTGTATCCAAATACCAGTTTGCTGGCTTTGATGACGGCTTCCATGAGATCACCCTTCCTTTACATTGATTTTGCTGCGGTAAAGCAACAATAAAAAATACGGCGCCCCAAACATGGCGGTAATAACGCCCAGAGGCAGTTCAGACGGTGCCACAATCACTCGGGCAATGGTGTCTGAAACGACTAAGAAAACTGCTCCAAAGAGCATGGAAAAGGGGAGCAGGGTCTTGTGATTCGGTCCTGTGACCATTCTCACAATATGGGGAATAACCAAGCCTACAAATCCGATGATTCCGCTGACGGACACCGCACAGGCTGTCACCAGTGAAGAAATGGATAAGAGTCTGATGCGGGTTTTTTCCGTGTCAATTCCAAGACTTCTGGCATTGTCTTCCCCTAGGGCAAAAGCGTTCAGCTCTCGGATGTGTATGCACATAAGCCCTAAGCCAATAAACAATGGAATGACTGTAATGCCGATCTTTTCCCATGAAGCCGCCGAAACACTGCCCATGGTCCAAGCATAAATGCGTTCAATCTGATCATGCTCGAGAGACATGATTAAGGAAATGACTGAGGACAAGAAAAAGTTTACCGCGACCCCAGAAAGGAGCAGGGTCACTACTGGGGTTTTATTCCCAATCCGGGCCAAGTTAAAGACAAAGGCCGCTGAAAGCAAGGCCCCTGCAAAAGCCGCCACTGAAATCATGCTAATGGGTCCAATGGAGAAGACCCCAATCCCAGTAACGATGGCCAGTGTGGCACCTACTGCCGCACCCGAGGAAACGCCTAAGACAAAAGGATCTGCCATAGGGTTTTTAAAAATACCTTGATACACCACCCCAGAAGCGGCCAGTCCCATGCCCACCAGTGCCGCTAAAATAACCCTTGGCAACCTTACTTGACTGACGATGGTAATAGCTTCTGGCGGTACCGTGCTCATATCGATAAAGCGGTCTGCAAAAGGCAGACTCCCAAATATAATTTTAAAACAATCTGCCAGAGAAATTGAAGATGCGCCTACGCTGGCAGAGCTGATAATGACCACTAATAATAGCAGTCCCAATATTAAAATGCCCTGCCACAAGGGCGCTCTTCGTGTTTTCATTATTTAAACAACTCCGGATGTAAAATTTTAGCTAACGTTAAAACACCTTCTGCTACTCTTGGACCTTGAATATCTAATAAAGTATTGTCAATTTCAATTAATTTGCCTTCTTTGACTGCCGTTAAATCTTTGTAGCCATTGGCCGCTTCAATGCCTGCTTTGTCCCCATCAGCATTTTTGCAAATCAAGAATTCAGGATTTTTTTCAATCAATTTTTCAAGAGAATACTTCCAACCTTCTACGTCATTGGCCGCATTGGTGCCACCAGCCATTGTGATCATTTGGTCAATAAATGTGCCTTTGCCTGCTGTATAATCTCCGTATTCACCAAAACCCACCACGTAATACGCAGTTTTAGGTTCAGCCCCTTTGACTTTTTCAGTCACGTCGGCAATGGTTTTTTTCATATCTGCCACAACTGTTTCTGCTTCTGCTGATGCGCCTAAAATTTGACCTGCATTGGTTATAGAAGTATAAACCCCATCAAAGGTGTCGTGAGACGCTAAGTCGAATACTTTAATGCCTAGGGAGTCCATTTTAGCTTTGACATCGTCTGAGAACATCTTTGAAACAAAGACCACGTCTGGCTTAAGGGCTACAATAGCCTCTACATTTGGCTCCATAATTGAACCCATGCTTGGCACTTGAAGAGCCTCTGCAGGGTATTTGCAATAGTCTGTTCTGCCTTTTAACATGTCACCCTTGCCCACTGCGTAGATGATTTCTGTCGCCGCAGGAGAAAGTGAAATGACCACTTCTGGTTGTTTCTCAAAAGTAAACTCCTTGCCCGAAGCGTCTGTAAGGGTTAAAGGATAGGCCGTTGCCACTTCTGTAGTTGTTGCCTGATCAGGGGAAGCGGCTTCTGGTTTTGCCGACTGACAACCTGCCAAAAGGGCAATCGTCATGATCATAATGCTTGCGAGTAACCAATGTTTCATTTTGTGCATAAAAAAAATCCTCCTTGTGATTTCAAGAGGACTGGAAAAGTCAGTGCCAAAAACACTATCAATTACCAGTACGTCCTCATCCGCGTGATTTTGTATACTGTGCCAGACAAATAATTGCCTGAAAACTCTGGGCCAGTTCCTGACTTATGAAAGCAAAATAATGGCGAACCATTGGCTTTCAATTACAGTAGCGGGACTGTGTCGGTATTTCACCGAGCTTCCTTGTTTAAGTAAAGGCTTTTGCCTTACACACCCAAAATTCATTGAAAATATTCAATTTTCTTACCTATCATATCATAGGGGCTATTTTTTCACAAGATTTGCTCAGGGGTCTAACTGGTTATAAAACCATTTCACAGCTTTTCATTTATACCCAAGTATAAATGTTTTCAACAGGTTTTTCAGATGAAATTCACAGCTTACTGACAAGTTATACCGTTTTTTTGTGGATAAGTAGCCACTTTTGTGGATTGTTATGTCAACCTATACGCGAACAAACGTTCTTTATACACATTTTCCACACCTTATCCACAACTTATTCAAGTTTTAAACATCGGGGTGCAAAATATTGGATTGCCATAGCACCCATTGGGGCTGTTATGAGAATACTCAATACCGCTACGGCGAGGTAGAGTTCTCCATGGGGCAGTCCTAATGACAAGGGAATTGCGCCCACCGTAGCTTGCACGGTTGCTTTCGGCCAATAGGAAACCATGCAGAATAGCTTTTCCTTCGAATCTAAACCTGCTCCAAGCAAGGACAACCAGACCCCAATACTTCTTGCGATCAAACCACCTGCCAATATAATAAGTCCCAAGATGCCGGCTTCAATCGTAACGCCTATATTCACTTGCGCCCCCACAAGAACAAAAACTAGAATTTCTGCAAAAATCCAAATCTTATTAAGCTTTAAAGCAAGGCGTTTGCCTACCTCTGGACTCTTTTCAATCAATATAAACCCAATGGTCATGACCCCAATGAGCCCAGCAATTTCCACTTTACTCTTGAGGGCTTTTTCCAGTGTTGTCAAAAGAATAGCGGTTCCCAGTAAAATCATAATTTTTTTAGTGTCTCGTATATGAAAACGTCTAAAACTATAGACCAGTCCAAGCCCTACAACTGTTCCAACAACACCACCTAGCAGTATGGACAGGGGAATGTTTAAGATGCGTTGCCCCATGCTGAGTTGGCTCCCTGTTAAAACCCCGACAAAAGTGCTGAAGATTGTAATCGCCAGTACATTGTCCACAGAGGCTCCTGCCAAGATTAAGGTAGGAATGCTTTTCCCTTTTCCATAACCTTTCTCAATATAGCCTAGCATGGCGGGTACAACCACGGCTGGAGAAACTGCTGCCAAAGTAAAGCCCAGCATCCCCCCCTCTGCAAAAGTCAGCCCGAATAGTTTCATTGCCATAAAAGCAACTGCAAATCCCTCTAACAGGCTTGGAATTATACTCATTTTAAGGGCTGAACCCCCCACGTTTTTTAGATCTTCCTTCTTAATGCCAATACCTGCTCTCAATAAAATGATGATTAGGGCAATGCTTCTAAAATCTCCTGAAACCATCAGAAAGTTTTTGTCCAACCAGTTGAGTCCACTAGGCCCAAGTAAGATGCCTAAAAGGAGCATGCCTAGAAGCCCTGGCAGTTTAATTTTAGTAAATAGATAATTGCATAAAAGGCCTAAAAGCATTACAATCGCTAAACTGGTCGTCATGATTTTCCTCCGGATTTCTAAATTATGGAAATTAAAAACTCCTATGGTTTTGAGGCCATAGGAGTTATCAGCTTTATTCATTCAATAAGGAGCTCGAGGCATCGAGCCTCTCACTTCCTCCCAGATTTGCTTCGCAAATGGGCTTAATAAGGCAATTAGGGCGAACACCATCACCCACTCATTCAATTGAGTTTATTATAATTTATCTTTTGTTAAATTGCAAGAAATCAAGTCCATTACGTCTACGCCAGTCAATGCTTTAACCGTTTCAGGCAATTGCGCCATAATATCGGTTACATAACCCGTAACTTTGGAAGCGCCTTTGCCATCGCCTGAACCGCTGTCCACAATGACAATTTTTTCTGTCTTTGAAAGGGGTTCTGCTACTGCACGGGCAATTTCCGGCAATTTTTCAATAATCATTTGAGCCACAGCTGCTTCGTTGTACATTTTGAAAGCTTCTGCTTTTTTCATCATAGCTTCGGCTTCAGCCATTCCTCGTTCACGAATGATATCAACTTCCGCCATCCCTTGAAGTCTTGTGGCGTCAGCCTTTGCTTTACCTTCTAATTCAATGGTTCTCGCTCTAGCTTCTGCATCTTGAATGTCTTTGTATTTAAGGGCTTCAGAATTCTTTTCGGCACGATACTTTTCAGCGTCCGCTTGCTTTTTGATGGTCGCTTCAAGTTCTTTTTCCCTACGAAGGGCTTCTTGTTCAGCCAATTCAATTTCTTTTTGCTTTTTAGTGATTTCAACCTGCATCGCGGCTTCTGTTACTTCTCGCTCACGCTGGTTTTTGGTAATTTCAACTTGCATTTCAGTTTCAATGACTTCTTTTCTAACTTTGTTGGTTTCAATTTGGTAAGCCAAGTCAGAAGTTGCCTTTGCGGTTTCCTGATCCTTACGGTAAGCCTGAACCTTCAGTTCTTTTTCCATTGCGGCTTCTGCAATTTGTGCCTCAGATACCAGTTTGGCAGCTTCCCCTAATCGGTTGGCTTCTGCTGTTTTGATTTTAGTTTCTTTAAATGCTTCTGCTTTGGCAATTTCAGCATCTCTTTTAACTTCCGCAATTCTAGAGGCGCCGAGGGCTTCCAAATAGCCGTTGGTATCTGAAATGTCTCTGATGGTAAAAGCTTTGATTTCAAGTCCCATTTCTGCCAAATCCATCGCAGCGACCTGTTGCACTTGAGAAGCAAATTTTTCTCTGTCCTTGTAAATTTCTTCTACGGTGAGTTTAGAAATAATTTCTCTCAACTTACCTTCTAAAACATCTTTAGCTGTATCTTTGATAACATCGATGGTCTTCGTTTCATTCCCCGTATTGAACTGCTCAACAGCAGATAGGATCGAATCCATGTCCGACTTAACCTTGATAACCGCCACACCGTCTGCTTTGATATCAACGCCTTGTTCTGTCAAAGCGCCTTCTGTCCGAACCTCAATTTTCATGTTTTCAAGAGAAATTTTGTCCGTTCTTTCAAGCATTGGAATGACAATACCGCCGCCACCTGTGATAACTCTTTTCTTAAGACCTGTTACGACGAGGGCTTTGTCTTGTGGTACTTTTCGCCACATGGACAAAATCCCGACCATGATCAGCAGCAGTGCTAAAATCACTGCCCCTGGGATGATGAAAATACTTAAGTTCAATCTGATCACTCCTCTAAATTAATTTCGCTGACATAATACAAGTGCTTTTCTATAGCAACGATGGCGACTGACGCTCCTTGGGGGATAGCCGTGCCATCATAACTAACTGCAGGTGATGTAAAGGTATTGCCATTCAGTACATAACGGATGCTGCCATATTCCCCTTCGGCGATGGCGTTGACCACTTGTGCTGGCAAGCCAATCATGTCTTCCTGTTCAGAGGCGCTGCCGTTTTCGTGTTTCTTGAGAAATTTCATAAGTCTCATCAGCAACCACCCTGCAACCCAGCCCGAGAGAAGGGCTACTGGCCAGACAATTAAAAGCGAAAAGGCCATCTTGCTGAAAAAGTATCCCATTCCTCCAAAGGCAATTAAAAAACCTGAAAGAGTGGAGGGACTTAAGAAACCTAGCACCCCATGAGCTAAGTGATCGCCGTGAAAATTGGTATCAAAGTCTAAGTCCAAGTCGATGGAAAAGAAATCTGAAAGCCCGCCAAATATGATATTGAATAGCAATATTCCCAAACCTGTTAGAAAACAAATCAGAAAAATGTTCATCCATATGACTCCTTTTTAATTCGATTTAAACAATTATAACATAATTTACCTTATACCTGATATTTCATTACCATTAACAATGTCTTAAGAAACTCGTAAGACTGCCTCAATCTTGGCATAAAAATGAGATAAAAAAAGGGTCATTTTCAGTTTAAAAATCCTGAAAATGACCCTTTTGCTACTTATTAATATTCTTTCTTGAGTGCTCTTCTGTCAAAATCTGTGCCGTCCATGGCTTGGAGCAAGAGTTCTGCCGAAATGATGTTGGTTGCCAGAGGGACTCTGTGCACGTCACAAATTCTAAGCAGAGCTTGTACATCCGGTTCATGGGGCTGTGCAGTTAAAGGGTCTCTCAAGAAAATGACTAAATCGATCACATCTTCTGCAATCAACGCGCCGATTTGTTGGTCGCCGCCAATTGGGCCAGAGAGAAAGCGTCTTACGGGTAAACCCGTCACATCAAATATTCTCTTACCTGTAGTTCCTGTACTGAAGAGGTCGTGCTTAACCAAGATCTCTTTATATTTCACTGCGAAGCGCACCATTTCATCTTTTTTCTTGTCATGGGCTATTAATGCTATTTGCATAGGCTTTACCTCCATATGGCGCACAGGCGCCGATTCAAACTTATGCTTTATTATAACATCTGCCCAGAGAAACAAAAAGCACGCTTCGGTTAATTCTGTCTCAAAGGCCTAAAGATCGTAGTAAAGTTTGAACTCATATGGCGTTGGTACAATAGAGACTTCTTTCGCATCTTTTCGGATGCGCTTCAGCTGATCTTGAATAATGCCTTCGGTGAAGACGCCACCAGCTCTTAAATATTCATTATCCGCTTCCAATTCTTTTGCCACTTCGTCTAAGCTTGCTGGAAGACCCTTGATTTTAGCCTTTTCTTCGTCGGGTAAAGTGAAAATATTTACATCGTATGGGCCATAACCTTCTTTAACGGGGTCAATTTTTGTGTTAATGCCATCCATCGCCGCCATAACCAGGGCAGAGTATGCCAAATAAGGATTACAGGTCGCATCGGATGGTCTGAATTCAAAGCGTTTTTCGTTAGGCGCTTCTGCATAACCGGGAATACGAATGACCGCACTTCTATTGGCTGTTGCATAGCAGATGCTGACAGGGGCTTCATAACCTGGGACTAAACGCTTGAAGGAGTTGGTGCTTGGATTGGTGTAACCCATGACCGACGGTGAGTGTTTCAAGATTCCGCCCATGGCGTAGTGAGCTATTTTACTCAAGCTAGAGTATCCTTTTTTATCAAAGAACACAGGCTTGCCCTCTTTAAACATGATCATGTGAACGTGCATGCCGTTGCCAGCTTCTTTATAGAAAGGTTTTGGCATAAAGGTCACCGTTTTGCCTGCTCTCACCGCTGCATTTCGGATGATGTACTTTAAAATCATGGTACGATTGGCCATTTGTACAGTTGTGCCGAAACTGAGTTCAATTTCTACCTGACCTGGCCCGCCTACTTCTGGGTGATGATACTTAACTGGGACGCCCGCTTCTTCTAAAAGCATGACCATTTCGTTTCTAAGAGCCCAGTTGTTGTCAAATGGCAAATCTACGTGGTAGCCACCTTTGTAGCCCACTTTGAAACCGTTGTTGCAGCATTCATCGCCTGAATGCCACTCCGCATTTTCGTTGTCTAATTTCACGCCAAAATTGTGGGGTTCGTTGCTGAAAGAGCAGTGGTCTAAAATATGGAACTCAAATTCTGGCCCGAGCAAACAGTGGTCTGCCACACCAGATGCGAGAAGATAAGCCTCTGCTTTTTCTGCTATGTATTTAGGGTCACCTTCGTAACGTTTCATTTCCTTCCCTACTGTATAAATGTCCGTTAAGAAGCAAAGGGTTGGAATTTCCATGAAGGGATCTACGAAGGCGGCCTTTAAGTCGGGTTTAAAGGTCATGTCAGATTTTTCAACGGTTAAGAAGCCATAACTGGAACCGTCAAAGCCAATGCCATTTGCCATAAGATCGTCGTTAAATTTTTCTGCGGTAATGGTTAAGTGGTGCCATCTTCCTGCTAAGTCTACTACTTTGAAATCGATCAGCTTAATTCCTTTTTCCTTACAAAAACTTTGTACTTCCGCAACTGATTTGAACACGGTAAAGCCCCCTTTTGTAATGTCTGGATGATTTTTAGCTGTTTCAAGAATATTGCCTTAATGAATGGTTGATGGTTTGTTCGTTATATCACTTGAAGCTCTTGCGTCTCCTTTAAAGTCGACAACGCAATGTAGGTATAGGTATTTTTGGCATATTGGTTAATTTGATCGATAATCTTTTCCAAATCCTTAGTATTTTGGGCTTTGACTTTAATTAAAAAACAGGCACCCCCTGTGACTTTGTGGCACTCCTGAACTTGAGGCATGGCGACTAAGCGATCCCCCATTTCGATAATGTCCAAATCGCCTACGGGGACTGTGATAAATGCAGTCAAGCCATAGCCCATCTTTTCTGAATTGAGAATGGCTGTATAACTGTCAATATAGCCCTCTTGCTCTAATTTTTTAACGCGTTCCTTCGTTGCTGTCGTCGAAAGTCCAATCATTCTGCCAAGCTCAGAAATACTGACCTTGCCGTCCTGTTGGAGGATTTCTAAAATTTGTCGATCCAATGCATCCACGTGCTGCCTCCCCATTTCCCATCAACTTTGTAAATATTCTGACTTTTCTGATTTTATTATAATGCCTTTTAACTACGATTACAAATAAAATTCAGCTGAATTAACTAGGTAATTATAAAAATATAAGCGATATCACATGATATCGCTTATATTTACTATAGATAATCTTTTTTACCCTTGCAATATACCCATTGATTTTTCTGGGCAAAGCTGTGTATTTTTCTCTGTTTGCCATGAGATTCTTCAAGAATCAGCACCAAAAACTCCGGTTTGCTTTTTTGAATCTCCTTCAACTTGTCGGTTACGGCTGTTGTCCATTCTTGAGCTTCCAAATTACCGATGGGTGGATTTTCCCAACAGATTCCATCAATAAAGTCCTTTGAGTAGCTTAAGACTGTATCCAGCCCGCTGTTTTGGATCATTAGCTTTTGTGGGTATTGCTCTTTAATTTGAATGAGAAAGGCTCTATAAGCCTCATGCAAGCTAAAAGAATAACGTTGAATCAGCTCTGAAGACTCTAAGTTTCCTATAGTGTCCAGTATCAATCCATCATAGTCTCTGAGTTCTAATAAATCTTCAACACGGTGGATCAACCTCTTAAACCAGTCCGCTGACCTTAAATCAGCTAGGAAATTTCCATAACTTGGGTTCATCAAAATACGCCCTTGATCTGTCTGTAAGAAATCTTCCCTTTGAAGCCCTTCTGCCATAGGACTTTCAGGAATGACTTCAACTAGGCTGAGATAAGCCAGTACTTTTGCCCCATTTTGCTTTAGAATATTGAGTTGTTTCACGTTGTGGGATTCTGGTTCCACGATGATTAAGTCATATTGAGACAATCCTTTCTCTTTTCCGTAGCCATAATAAAGGACAAAGGTTTTGACCGTTGAGTCCCATGAGGTGTTAGACAAGGGCTCCTGGTTCATGATAAGCCTCTTTCCACGAACTCGGTTTTTATAAAACAACTTTCACATTGATTGCCGTGGGCACTGCAGTTATTCTTTGGATATTCAAAGCAATTTTTTTCCGAAAGACCGTAGACCGGGCAATTAGAACAAATAGCAAGGGGTGAACAGCGCATATCCCAACAAGCCCCTAACGTCTTGCCGTGAAGTTCTGGACCCTTTCGCTTGGCTTCAAACCAGTCTCTCAACACTTCTATCATGACTGGGTCCAGTTGTGAACCTGCTACTGAAGCGATATTGTCTAGGGCCTGATAAAAGGCAACAGGCTGTCTGCCCTCTCTGCCTGTCAACTTAGCGGTGAAAAACTGTACCACCGCTACAATTCTAGCCCCTACGGAAATTTCGTCACCCTTCAGTCTTGCAGGATAGCCTAATCCGTCGAGGCGCTCATGGTGCTCTAATATATACTTGGCAATATTCTGATTGCCAATAGTTGACTCAATGATAGAAGCACCCACTTCGCAGTGGAGTTTCATCTTTTCAAACTCTATGTCTGAATACTTGTCTGACTTTAAGAAGACAGAACCCGACAACCCAACGGCGCCAATGTTGCTAAAATACGCTGCTAAAGCTATTTCATTACAATCCTTTTCAGGCAGATTTAATTTCTCAGAAATCACATAAGCGTAACGATACATCATTTCCGAACGTCCTACAGTATTAGGTGAAACTTCGTCCAAGGTCTGAGCAATCATTCTTAAAATATTAATGTACGAGGAAGAAATTTCATTGTAGATGAGGTAGTTTTCAAGAACCTCCCCAATTTTTTTAACCATCATAATCAATGCAGACTGTTGGTATTCCTGTAACTCTACTTTTTCTTTAAACCAGATGCACATCATTCCTCGAAATTGCTTGTAACTGATGTCGATGAGCATCAAACTGTCAATCTCCATGTCCAGAAAAACTTTCGGCAACTGACTGAACGCCATTTGATCCTTTTGTATATATGCATTTCCCGAGTCTCCAAGTATACTTTCGAAAACGGCCAAAGTCTCAACTTCATGCCGAATAATGGCCGTAGTGGCTTCATCATCGCTAACTAAAACGG
The DNA here is from genome assembly GCA_964404895.1 of uncultured Peptostreptococcaceae bacterium. Taxonomy (GTDB): domain Bacteria; phylum Bacillota; class Clostridia; order Peptostreptococcales; family Acidaminobacteraceae; genus JBGSUZ01. The sequence goes on from CAYOLV010000005.1 coordinate 174,401, forward strand.
GAATGCCAAAGCCCGTTTTCCCATTTCTTCTCAAAATCAGGGCTCCTGAGGCTTCACTAGTTCTAATAGCCATGTTTGTAATGGCATTTAACATGTCGGTATAGTTGCTAAAAGTTTGCTTCATGCTTGCCACTGCTTGGCTTTTAGTTTCCATTTCCGATACCAGTTCCTTCATTTTGCCGTTTTCAATCATCATCGTAATGAGGGCTTTAAGACAGAGCATGCTGTTTTCAAAGAGCATTCTTTTGCGCCGACTGAGTTTAAAATACTTTGTAAGGGGCCCGATGCAAATAAAACCCACTTCTCGATCTACAGGAATACATAAAAGTCTTACATCTCCTTCTTTAAAAATACCTACTTTTTGAGGAATCTTTTCCAGCTCAAAGGTTAGAGGTGCTTCATACTTTTCTTTCTTATTGGGCGCTAAGCCACTATAGGCTGTGCTAAGTTCTGGATTTTCGTTATTGATTCTCGTATTGGTCAAGACATATTTCTTGCTAAGGTGGTCATACACATAGAAATAGTAGGCATGAGCCATCACCTGAGTGACAAACTTACCTATCAAATCATTGATATTGGCGTCTCTGGTTCGATTGGATTTCAAGGATTCTAAAAGTTCTCTCTCAAACTGAATGGTTTCCTTAGCTCGTTTTTCTTTTTTGACTTTGGTCATGACCATCAGCAAGAGAACAAATAGACACAGCACTAGAATCCCCATCATAACCACGCCCCTAGGCGGTTCTAATAAAGTTTCTAAAAAGATCACAAAATTGTTGATTTTCTCAGAAGTCGTAATCATTTATGATCACCTCTCCTCTTGATCTTTTGAATAAGATCCGTTATGTTCCTCACTGTGATAGTGAATGGCAATCAATTCCGTAAGTTCTTTGACCCTTCTTCTTAACACAGATATTTCTATGGCTTGATGCATTAAAATCAATAAGATAACTACAATCCCCAATAAGAACAGTAGTGTTGGAGGATAGTCTATGCCTAATACGGCTGCGACGGCGTCGATACTCTTAGGAAAGAACATTAAGAATAAAAATAGGATAGAGCCTATGATCCAAATCATGCCGTTACGCTCTTCAATGTTTCTTGTATACAAAAATTTCAAAATGATGCCAAAGAACACAGCGCCAATGACAAAAATAGTAATCCGCAACTCCAAATTCATCGTTTCCGCCTCCTTTGAACCCCTGCTCCCATGACAATCAAGATAATGCTCATATACATTTTCGACATATAAAATACTGGTTCTAACCCTGAGTGCATGCTGCTGCCGTGAGTGCGAGGCATAAAGGTAGCAGGTACTTCTTTTACCTTAAACCCAGCCAATAACATTCTGATTAAAACATCTGCGTCCGGATAGTCTTCTGGGTAATTGTCCATTTTGGAGTAATAAGTAAAAGTCCTTCTGTTTAATCCCTGCAATCCTGAAGAAGGGTCCGTAATGTTGGCATGAGAGACCCAGCGGATGGTGAGTCTAAACATGAGAATGGCCAGCTTTTTCATGAAACAAAGGGGATACGGCCTCTCTGAAAGAAACCTAGAGCCGATGACAATATCCACTTCCTCTTCTAGGAGCACATTCATCACAGAGACCAAGTCTTCTGCTCGATGCTGACCGTCACTGTCCATTTGAAGGACGAACTGATAACCTTTCTCAACAGCGTATTTAAACCCTGTCTGGCAGGCCACGCCATATCCTGAATTAAAGGGCATGTCAATAACCTGTGCGCCTAGACCCTTGACAATTTCCTCCGTTCGATCTGAAGAACCGTCATTGACCACCAACAAATCTGCTGGAAGCTCCAACCGTTGGATATCTCGAATCACTTGGGCTATATTTTCTTCTTCATTATAAGCAGGCATGATGATCAAGATGGTTTTCATAAGGAACCTCCTAACACCAAAACTCAAAGGGCTTTAAGTCTTTTAAGACTGAGGTAGGCAACACTGCAGATTAGAACCCCAGACAGCAACCCATAAATAAATTGGATGCCCTCCACCTGTCTTATGATGAACCCTGACCATAGCCAAGAGGAAATAACTGCAGTCAAGAGGGTTAAACTGTTTCCGTATACCATTTTTACCATAAAAGTAAGCTCATCAACCACTTTCATTTCCAAACGTTTCATGACAATTCCCGTTAACATTAACGCACCTGCTGAGGCACCTATTAAGGCACCCCAACCAATGCCGCTAATCCCCAGCCAGTTTACCAAGAAGCGATCTACCATCATATTGACAATGGCTGTAGAAAACATTGTTAATATAGGAATTTTCATATTTCCAAGAGCGACTAATACTCTGATATTGAGTAAAATAATCCCTTGGCCTATCACTGCAAAAACATAGCCGCACAAAATAGAACCGCTAATTTGAACGGAAAGTTGATCAAAGGCATATCGATTAAACAAGATGGTGACAAGGGGTTCTCTGAGAATACTCATGCCAATGGCCACAGGTATAGACATTCTAAGAATATTTCTAAAAGCATTTTGATAGATTTCAGAAGACCCTTTGCTTTTATTAACGCTGATCACTTTAGACATTTCTGGAAAGGCAATCAGAGCAACCGAGTAGCTGAATACCAGTACGGGAAACTGAGAGAGCCTATAGGCATATGAAATGGCTGAAATACTGCCAGGGTTTAAGGTCGACCCCAAATACCGCTCGTAATATAAAATCATTTGGCTTAGGAGCAACAAGACCCCATAGGCTGTAAATTTTCGAAACAAGCTCTCTTTCTCTTGGTCAAAATCAAAGACAAGATTATTGCCTAAAGAATCCCTTCCCTGTTCTCCTGCTTGAGTTCCCCTAAGAACATGAGGCACGTAAAAACCAAGGTATAACATTTCTAAAGAAATGGCTAGCACCACGCCCACCGCTAAGAAGACAATCCCTTCTGCTGGGGGCATTTTTTTAAGGCCCAGAAGGGAGACCACTATCAATAAAACCCCATTAGGAAGAACTGCTGCCACTACCGACTCCCAGTAATGCCCCATAACTTGAAGCAAGGACATGCTTACCGTAATCAAAGGGTACAACATCACCGTAGGAATCATAATATAAAGAAGTTCTACGGCAAGATGAAGGCTCTCTGTCTCAAATCCTTTACCTAACCATTGAAGGGTGGTACTTGCACCCAAAATCATAATGAGGGCGAGACCTGCTGAAATCAACAAGGCGCGCCAGAGGACTTTTTTATAAACTTTGAAGAGTTCTCCAATCCCACAAAGCTGGAAACATTTTGCAAACAAAGGCACTGCCGCTACACCAAGAGAGACGGCAACCAAATTATTGCCCAGCATATCCGGTATGAAGAAGGACAGAAAGAAGATATCCGATGCCTTTGACGTCCCTAGGTAAGCGGCCATGACGGCATCTTTTGATATTGCAAAAATCACGTTAATTAAATTGATTAGGATTACCATAAGGGTTTGTCTGGACAGGGGATTCACCTCCAATCAGTTCAGTCTTTTGGCCTTGAAATTGCCTGCCTGAAGGGCTTTTCCAAGGGAAATGAATTTGAAGTCTCTTAAGAGTTTTTTCAGCTTTGCCGGATTTAATTTGACGTTAAAGCTGTGAATGAGTTTTTTCAACAGACAGGCATCCATCTTTGGCAACTCTTGATCATATTCCCACGGATGAAGGTAAATCATGGTGGCTTCTTTGTCCTTTTGAAGTTTCAAAATACCCTTAATGACAAAATAAGGCATCACCCGCATGTAAAATCCACCCGAGTAAGGAATTTTAAGAGGACCCAATTGCCAAATGGAAACTGGGAATTCTATAATTTCCAATACTTTTGAGTCGATAATCGGTTTGATTGGACTTGTTGGGCCATTATCAAAGCCTGACAAAGGGGTTTTAAAGGGTTGAATACTGGAATCACATTCAAACCCCATCTTTACTAATTCTTCGAGAATCCAGACTTCCCCCACCCCTAATGACCATGAGGGTGCTCGAAAATACTTCACAGGTTCCTTAATAATACTTTCCAGAAGCTCTTTTGCATGTCGAATATCTTCTAAGATCTCTACTTTTTCCATTTGATTGATCATTTTATGGAAGTGGCTGTGGCAACCAATCTCATGACCTCTATTAAAAATATCCATTACCAATTCTGGATGTTTTTCAGCCACATAACCCAGTACGAAGAAAGTCCCCTTAACGTTGTATTGATCCAACAAATTCAGCAAGGTGACGGTGTTTTTCACCACATGGTCTTCATAGGTGTGCCATGTATCTGGGTGAAAATTAAACCCATTGGTCTGGTACCAGTCTTCAACATCAACCGTTAGCACAATATCCACGTATATCACCTCCAAAATAGGATCTTCCACATTTTAATATCCAAAACAAATCTCAGCCCCGCCACAAAAACACCTAACAATGGCATACGGTCTTCAGGGTCATAAACATCGTCTCTAACGCCTTGCCTTCTGTAATAGGTAAACGGCGGCACCCAGGCCATCCCTTTTTTAAAGGAAATGAGCCTCAAAAAATCTCCGGGAAATAACCAACGACACAACAGTCCTAATTGATAAGGCTCAACGTTGACCTCTTCCCCCGTAAGAATCTGTTTATAAATTTGAGGAAAATCAACCCCTGAAAAAATGGCGCAGGGTAGAGAGGCCCAGAACCTCGTGTTGATCTCCATAAAGTAGTATTTATCATCTCTAGGGCTCTTCATAAATTCTACTTCCGCTACGCCTTTCCAATGAAAACTGGTCATAATCTTCTCTGATAGTTCTACCAAGGCTTGGTTTTCCACGCTGACTTGAACCGTGCTAGGCCCCATGGGCTCTGGAAATTGTCTGACCTCCCTTTGTACAAAAGATGCGCATTTTCGCCCTTCTTCGTCGAAGATGAGGCAGACGTCGTATTTTTCCCCTTGCTCAATGTAGGTTTGAATAAGGGGCATTTCAATACTAGGTATTTTCGATTTTTGGGCAATAGATAGTAAAATCTCTCGGTTCTCTACCCGTTTAATGCCCCGTGAGCCTGAACCCTGTCTGGGTTTGATCAGTACGGGGTATGCAATGGCCTTGCTAATTTCCTTCAACTCCTCTTCCGTTTTAGGAAATAGGGTCATAGGGCAATCTGCGCCTAAGGCTTTTGCCCTCTTCAAGGCGCTTCCCTTGTCAGAGGCTTCTAGGTAGTCAGCTTCACTTGGTACCAGCATCTTTACCACTGCCTTTAACTGATCTTGATGCTTTACTGCAATGGCCATGGCGGCATCGTCCATTGGAATGAATAGATCAATCTCATACGCCAAAAGGACGGCTAAAAGCCAAGTGTAATAAGCCTCCCCATGGGTTCTCGGATCAGGGGACTTTAATCCTTTAAAGGCATATTTGGAGTACGCGGCTGGATTGGCACGGGTATATTCTGCAACGAAAATTTGATTGCCTTTTTGCCCAAGGGATCTTACCGCCGCTAATGTTTTTCTCTGCAGTCCGTCTGTGAGCAGTATTTTCATTGTCCAAACACCTCCTGAGGCAACTTGGTTTTTAAATCAAGAGGGTTTAACTGATCTTGATGTATGCGGTAGATTTTCATATAGGCATCTTCGAAATAAACGCTTGTATTTTCTAGGTGGATCTTCATAAAGGACTCCGCCCAATAATAAGCCTTCGCCTCTATAATATTGCGGTACTGTGTGTAATAGGCAGTCAAATTATTATCCACACTTGGAAATTTTAGTGTGGCATCTGAAAGACTCACCGCTTTGTCATTACCAAAGGGGATTTTCTCCACAAAAACATAGACATCAGTGGTTGGAATCTTTATTTCTTTAACCAAAGGGTCGGTCTGTTCTTTAACCAATGTCCAGAGCTGATAATGATAGCCTTGTCCGTAAATCTGTTGAAACTGTTCTTGAGGGCCTATAATGGTCATGGTGCCCTTAGGTTGCCCCTCTACTATAGCCAAGTAGGCTTGAACCCCTTGGTCATATTCATATTGGGTGCCTTGGGGAATATGAACGCCAAATCCTCCTAGGAGCAGTGCAAAAACCGTCAGGGCGAGAATACTTTCAAAAACCTTTGAAGCCATGAACCTTTGTGTCAGAGTGAGCAATAACCCTGCAAACAGACCTATTGAAACAGCTGCAAAGACGGAAAGAAAGACCCCTGAACGATCTGGAAGCATGGGCATTGGAAAACCCAGGACATCCCCTCTGTAAAACAGGTAGGTCAATAGGGTAAGTCCTGAACTCATGGCGTACTTGGCAAACTGCTCTCTGGCATAAAACAGGGACAGTCCTAAAACCAGAAGGGCCGACAGGACTGCAACCAAAAGACTTGAATCTATCTGAAGCAAATCTGAGAGGGAGAGCACGTCCATTTTACTTCCCACCGCCATGACCCCTGAGGTACTTTTCTTAAAAAATTCAAAGGAGGCGTGAAAGGGAATTCCCAGTATATAACCTACGGCAAGAGGCAAAAACCCTACCCCTATTCCCAAAATGCTGCATCCAAAAATGGGAACTATTTTTTTGCTTTGTATAACGCCTTTCCAGTTGAAAAGCCAATAGAGAAGGCTGCCTATGAGAATAAAAAATCCTGAATAAAAATGGATGAGGAAATTGAGAGACAGGCCCAAGCCATACAGCCACAAGTGACTTTTTCGATGGGTTTCTACATACTGAATCAAAAAGTGTAAGGTTGGCAGCATGAATACCATGGCATATTCTTGAGGCAATGGTGAGAGTTGTCGCCAAACTTGAACGGGCAGAGTAGATACAAAGACATAAATAGCCGTGGCTAACCAAGGGGTATAAAGATGGCTTTTAAAATTATGTTTCACAAAATGATATATCGAAAACAGAATGAGCATCCCAATTAATGGGCCCATATATCTATAAAAATAATAGGCATCTGTATTGAAAATGGTGCTCATATAAGCAAAGGCGGTATGCATGCCATGAGGATAGAGTCCGTCTTGGTACATGCTTTGCTGACGTATGTATTTTGTCCAAACTAAATGGAGATATGCATCTGAAGAGGGTAAATAATAATGAGTTATCGGGTGAACGGTTCGAACGTAAAGGGCGTAACCAAATGTAACAAAGTTCAGCCCATACAGTACAGGGGCAGTCATGATTTTTCGAAAGGTCTTCATGACCAAAGCTTTAACACCTGCAAGGGTGGTATTCGTCAAAAAAATGATTTTGCCAAGGAAACTCATTCCACTGTCAGCCAAATCCATTAAATAAATAATGAAACGATCCAACAAAGAAAGCTGATCTAGGGCTTTATTTTTTCGATGAAAATGCATACTGATTGCAAGAGAGATAATGGTCAAAATCAGTATGGCCATACTGTCCATTAAATTGGCGACTGAGGCCACGTGTACTGCAAGAATCGTAAAGAAGGTGCCTTTAATGAGCACGGGGAAAAAGCGCTCTTTGGAGTCATCGGAATCAATTTCTGACTGGATGACCATAGAGGGCATGAAGTAAAAGGCTATGAAGAAAAGTGTAAACATTTTAACCATATTTCCAATGGCGTACCCTTGATCAAAAATATTCATGGCCCACCTCCCTAGCGTTCCCAAATATCCTCAAATTTCTCCTCGTCTGATTTTTCGTTGTGAATCCAGTAGACAATAAAGTCCTTGTCTTCATAATAAATTTTTAAATTTCCAGTCTCTTCTTGATAGGTTTGCAACCATTTTTCCAAGAGGGGCTTTTCTCTGACTCTCTCCTTGTAGTTCTCTACCATTTCAATATACGGAGTTGTATACACCTCTTTTTCATAATAGATAAAGATGTCTGGAGTAAGAATTCTCTTGCTGCTGTCATTTACATATTCCATATCTATCCGATCTGGGCGAATGTCTTTAATAAAATCTGCAATAAACATATGCAATCCTTTTCCTAAGACAAGGGCGTATTCCTCTTCATGGGAAACAATCATCCATTCTGTAGGCAAAAACTGCTCTTTAATATTTAAATATTGCTGAACCATAGTATCTCTTTCCATTTTCATAGGCACCAAGGGTTCTGGCTTTATGAAAATAACCACGGCAATCAAGGCTCCCATAGTCAAGAACATGCCAAAAATATTGGCGGATTTCCCCGACTTCCAAGGGCGAACCACCAGGCTGTGAAGAACTCCCATGACAACGCCTAGAAATGGCAGTGCCAAGGTAATCTTTCTAAGATCTAAAACCACACTTTGGGTAAGCGCTGGCAAGACCCCATAAAAGATGAGGACGGATGCCAGTAAGCAAAGAACTGTAAACAGTCTTTTGGCTTTTTCCAAATGATCTCTTTCCACAACCATGAGAAGGATGGTCGTTCCAATCCCTGCCAGAAATAAAGCTTCCAACAGGCCTAGGTTTGCAAAGGGAATCTGGTTGCCTAGGCGGTTTAGGAACGCCAATGAAGCACCATGAGGCCTCTTCCCCAGTAAATAGCCCACTGCCAGAGGCACCAAGGAAACCAAGGTCGCTCCCGTTCCAAAAATAAAGACTTGAAAGTTTTTTCTAAGTATGGCCTGATCTCTCATCAAAAACCGTGACAAGATTATCCCTAGGCACAGCCAGACGGCAAAGGCAAAAATCAAGGTGTGTACAAACCCCATCACACAAAGTCCAGAAGCGGCCACCACCAGATCGTTGCGATTTTCTTTTTCAAAATATCTAATCAAATACCACAGGGTTGGCAGTAAAAAGACCATGGCAAATTCTTGAGAATTGGTCGCCGATTGACGAAACATTTCTAAGTCAAAAAAAGTGCCAGTGCAACCATAGGCAACTGCCGCAAAATAAGCAGACGACTTAGACTCAGTGGTTTTATAAACAAAAAACCAAATGCCTAACAGAATCAGCAGACCGTTCAGAGGCCCTGTATACTTCAAGACAAACAGTTGGTTGTTTGCAGAGAATTTAGCAAGGACCGATAAGAAAATATGAAAACCATGAGGGTATAGCCCGTCATGAAATAAAATACGTTCATTGATGTATTTCATCCAAGCCAAGGTGACATAGGAGTCTGAAAGAGGCGGTGCCGCATGGACAAAAGCGTCATAGTATCTAAGCCAGCCTGCATATCCAAATATAATGGCAAAAGTTATAATCCACATCCAGTGGGTACGCAGGTAAGCATAAATTTTCAGGGGTATGGCACTGATTTTATGAGTAATTTTTTGAGGTTGATGCAAACCATCCAGCCCATCGTAAATTAAGATTTGTATTTGACTCAGCAACTCTGAAAAGGAGTGAATATCTGCCATTTGGCAGGCTCTATTGTAAATCAAAATAAGCAACAATGCCGAAAGGGAAATGACCTCGTATAGTTTCAAAAAGACAAGGATGTAGACAATCACAATCAACAACAAAACCATCCCCATAAAGCCGCTGATTACACGGTCTAACAGAGATTCTTCATTTTTGGCAACAAGAATCTGTGGCAACCAAATGAGGAGGATGCCAAAGGTTAAGGCATATTTCAATAGGGGCATAAAGTGCTGCGCCAAACTCGAATATTCCATCTAGTCACCCCAACTATCAAGATGTGTAGTAAATTTGAAAGTCTAAGCTTTTTACCGTTAAAAATGCGCTAAGGGTTGTTAAAACAAGAAATACAACAGCACCAGCAATCATGCCAAAAATAGCAAAATAGTAACCAAACCAGCGGCTCATTAAGAAACCTACCACCGCACTGGTTATAAATGCCATGATGGCCGCACTGTTGACTGCTCCAGGACTGGAAAGAGAAAACATGGTGACCGCATTTAGCAATGCTACTGAAACTAATGTGTAGCCTACCATGGACCACACAAATACAAACCAAGTAACCTCTGAGTTTATAATTGGTGAAAATTCCCAAGCAACTAATTGATCGTTGATTGCCCTGACAATAAAAAATAACCCTATGGAACTGCCTACAGACACAATGCTGGCGATGACAAAATTCTTGAGATACATCTTATAGTAAAGTGCGTTGAAACTTGAAATATTTGAACCTTGTATGTTTTTCTGGCTGTGTTCAATGTTCATGACAAATTTGTTGATTAAAACCTCGTTAATGCCCATTGGAATCATCATGGTCAACAGACCAAAGTCCATTCCCAACTCATACTCCCCCCTGAACCAGATCAAGTAGGGCATAAATACATCGTTGGTAGACCATGCCATAACCCTGTCTATATAGAGAAATGCAAAATAAACAAAACCATATATGAAATAAGGCAAGACGGAATAGAGGGTAATAGACATTCTTGGCAATTTTGCGGCAATCCCCTTTTCCATTTTCATTTCTACATATCTAAAATAAAGAAAGACTGTCACCATCCCGATGGTACAGAGAGCACTTAGTCCAATAATTTGTGAAAAAATAGGATCCATGCCCACTTTCGCAATTAAAAAATAAACGAGACCTATGCCGCCTGTAAACAACAGGGAAAAATACAACTCTATCTTCAAAATATAGATTACGGTAATCAACAGCCACACTGCGCAAAGCATCAGGTAGTATATTACAATGACCGCCATCATATAAAGCGGGAAGAAGTTGAAAAAGATGTTGAATATAAAAAGGGCTGCAATGATTACAAGTGCCATCATATAGCCTATTTGAATAAACTTCAGGGTCATCTTTCTCGCCATATTGTAGTAAAACTGATTGATGTAAAAACAGCTTCTCCTAGCGATTGCCTGAGTGAAACCACCAACTGTAATGAAGCTTAGTATAGTGGCAATGGCAATACTGGTGGCAAACTCTGTGGACAGATATTGATAAGACCACAGCGACATTTTCAAGGTCAGCATAGAAATGACTGAGATTCCCATTGGCAGGGCAAAAATGACTCCCCTTAGAAAACTTCTAATCAGAATGAGAGTCATCTTTAACAAACCTACTTTTTCTAAAGGGGCAATGTTGGCCACAACCCCTCTTTTTTGAATTGCATCGTAAATCATACTGCCTAACTCAAAGAGATCGTCTGCTCCGAACTGGTTCGTAGCCCGAATGTCGTTCCAACCTAAGGACTCCAGCAAAGCCACCACTTCAAAATGATCTTCAGGATTGCTGGTTTTTTCAATTACTTGAGACACCAAACCTTCAAAACCATTTTTAATGTCCATCATTGGAATCACCTAGCCCAGGTAAAGTCATGTTGATTATCAATTCAACCAAAAGACCTTCAGCCGCCGCCTTATCTACCGTTTCTGCTGTAATCAGATCTCCTTTTCTAATAATCCAAGACTGATCCTTTGAAAGTAAGTTGCTGCCCGCAATCTTACCCACTATATATTTCTTCTTATTGTCAATTGGCATTAGTGGTTCAGAAGACAACGTCTTTTCAGAAGTCTCTTCTTGAGGTTTAACCTTTAACGGTTCAAAGGATTCTGCTGGTTTTTCCTTTTGCTTTAAAACCTGGTTCTTATAAGTTCCCCAGAATGGCGATTGAACTTTTTCTGTTTCCAGTGTGTAAACGCCCTCCTCTTCAACTTCTCCTCCCGTGCTTCCACTTGCTTCAACCTGACTCGGGGCTTCAAATAGCTCTGCAGAATTTTTAACACCCCAAAAGACTGCCGCTGTGTTGACGAGATGACTCTCTTTAACCAGAGGCTCGGAAACTTCTTTATAGCTGATTAAATCTGGCAAAATGACTTTCTCTTCATTTGCAGATGTCTGTTTTTCAGTATCTGGAGATTCCTTCACTGGTGGTATCAAATGAATGACATTGTCTCCTGAGTTCCTTCGAGTGGTGAACCGTTTTTTCCCCACGTAACCGGGGATCACCTCAGGGTTCCTAAGGGTCAGGGTGTCTCCCTTTAGGCAAAAGTTCAAAAGAACTTCCCGCCCTTTGATATTCACTGGAATATTGATTTCTGATACTTCTGAGGTTATAAAAGGGGCTGTAATCCGTTCAATCATCTCTTCTGAATACATTTGACGTTTTTTCTGAATGTCTCTAAATGGCATATAAGCCAGTCCCAGACTGCCATTTTGAGACTTCCTGACGCAGTTGTCTAACTCTTGGATTACCAATTCTGTAAAAACAATATTTTCACTGCTGTAAGTCAAAAGTATTTTGTTGTTCACCTTTTTATCCATAACGTCATTTTTCAACTGTTCCATGTCCAAATCTTCTATCTCGTCAAAAATGATAAGGCTGTTCTTAAGGCTATTGTTGTGATATTGGTCCAGCGTGGTCATGATCAATTGCTCTGAGTGAATCAAATCTAAAAAACACTCTTCTCCAAGATTTTCCCTTAAAAATTTATAGAGCAGTTCGTACTCTGGAAAATAAGGTCTGTCACCACTATACTTCAGGGTAATGGAACGGCCTTGGAAGCCTTTGCATTTTTTGAGAAACACCACATGCTCCACTTTCTTTAAAAATAACATTTCACAGGCAATTTTCAGGATTTCCAAGGACTTCTCAATGCCTTTTAGTCCTATAAGCAGGCAGACTTCAAACTTCATGAACTCATTTAAAGTCTGGAGTTCGTGAACGTCCATTTTAGGTTGTAAACTCAATTGGCATCTATCTCCAGAGTTCGTCATAGTCTACCCCACCTTTTCACCACTAAGCTCCTGTAAAATTAACAATTTTTCTAGGTACAGTTGCTGTTCAGAAACGTCACCGAGTCGCTCTAGCAATTCCACAAGTTGGAAGATCATCAAAATGGTATGTCTCAGTTCTGTGCTAATCTTAATGGCTCTTTTAAGACTGATGGTAGCACTTCTGTATTCGCCCATTTCAATAAGGGCCCGAACTTTATCCATTTCAAGTTGTACACGCATGGTTGCAAGTTCGCTTTGTTTGAAAATTTGAATGCCTGCCGCCAATCGTTTGTATGCATCTCTGTAATTATTTAATACCCTATCAAGAGTAAACATATTCAACGCCCTATCTCTCGCTTCCCTTGAAAGTTCAGCTCTCAAACCGTTATCGCTTAAGAGTTTCAAAAGTCCCTGTGAAAGTTGCTCAGGACTTCTCGGGTCTACAATGATGCCCGTTTCTCCAACTGCCTCTTTAACGCCGCCCACATCTGTTGCGACCACTGGTTTTCCAACTAACATGGCTTCTACAATAGAATAGGGAAAGGCTTCAGAAATACTGGAAAGTGCAATGACATCACCACTCCTGTAGGCGCTAGGTATGTCCTTTACATGTCCCATAAATTTGAAATGTTCTTCAAGGTCATAGGTTTTAATAAGGGCCATGCACTCTTCGTAATACGCTTGTACAGAAATAGCGCCATAGACTCGAAATTGAACATTGGGTATTTTTTCACGGACCAAAACCGCCGCTTCTATGAGGGTCTTAATATCTTTTAATGGATCCACACGGGCTACGGTCACCACTGTAGGCGAATTGTCTGTTCGCTCAAATATGCCAGGGGAAAATACCGCCTGATCCACCCCATTGTAAATAACATCAATGTTTTTCTGCAAAACCCCAAAAGCTTTTTCCCAACGGGTATTGTATTCGCAAACAGGAGAAACCTGATCTGCATAATAGTAATTAAGATCCGCAATGGACTGAATCATGCGAATGAGAAAGGTGTTCATATAGCTGATATACCCTCTTTGAGAAAGAGAGAAATATTGTTCCCGAAGGTAGACCCCGTGCTCCGTCAAAATAAAGGGCGTCCCATATTTAAGTTTAGCCAGCACGCAGGGAATCCCACAAAAAGCTGCAGCTGCCGAATGGGTGACATCGACTTCTGGAATTTCAGTATTGATTACATTTAGAAAGCGATAAACCCAGCCCAAACTTTGAGTCAGTGCGAAAATATTCGGTTCATCAAAACCGCTGTTAACGTCATGAGTCACTTCAATCATTTGTCGTTTAAACTCTTCCCAGACTATTTTTGACTTAAAGGCCGCTTTGTATTCATAGGTTTCAAAGAATAAGTGCATTTGTAAAAGAACCTTGCCCAGTCTGACGGGGTTTTTCTTCTTACCAATAAATTCTTCAACTAAAATTCTAAACATGGGTAGAAACTGCGCTTCAATGACTTGATCTGTGGTTCTCTTCTTAGAAAGAAACACTTGAGAAAAAGGAATAGACAGATGTTCACTGGGCTCTTCCGTCCCCCAGAGAGGCACTTTTATCAATTCTGTATTGGGTGGCAGGGTAAATTTTTGAGTCACGTAGGGGTTCATAATAATGCTGTAAACCACAAAATTGTATTCGGGAAGCTTATTGACCATAATATCGCACCAAGTACTGACGCCGCCTTGATGGAAGGGGTAAGTCCCCTCAGTTGATAGCATGACTTTAATTTTTGCTGGCATTTCTTACCCCACCTCCTTTTTCAAGCCCATTTTATACCCTATATATACTCAAAAAAAGCCCATATCAATCGCTCCAGTGTGGTATATTATGTACAAAGTGACTATTAAGGAGCCTAATTATGAAAACCATTTTGATCTTTACCGATGGGGCCTGTGCCAATAATCAAAGCAGTGAAAACTTAGGAGGATGGGGAGCTGTCCTTACTTATCAAGACCAAGTCAAAGAGCTTTTCGGCGGCGAAAAAAATACCACCAACAACCGCATGGAAATGACTGCGGTCATAGAAGCCCTGAAAGCAGTGAAATCTAAAAATATTCCAATCAAAATCTATTCAGACAGCGCTTATGTGATCAATTGTTTCAAAGAGGGCTGGCATATCAATTGGCAAAAAAACGGCTGGATCAATTCTCAAAAAAAACCTGTTGAAAATAAGGATTTGTGGCAGGCATTGCTGGCATTGGTGGAAGGTCAGTCGAAAATCGAGTTTTTGAAACTCAAAGGACATTTGGATGGCGCCAGTACTTCAGAAATTAACAAATGGAAAACAAAAATGGAAGCCAGCAATCGAGAAAAATACAGCTCTGAGACCTTCGCTTATTTGACTCAAATGAATATTTTAGCGGACTCCCTTGCCAATAAGGGTATAGATACTGTACGGGGGTGATTAATATGAAAATGACAGCAGGGCCATGGCGTATGCTTATTTTTTGTATAATCCTAAGTATGGTCATGCCAACAGCTATTATTGCGCCTTCCTTTGCAGAAGGTTCTAATGCATATTATGTTTCAGAAAAGGGCTCCGATCAAAACTCTGGAACAGAGGAAAGTCCTTTTAGAACCGTTGCAAAGGGACTTCAAGCCGCAAATTCAGGAGACACGGTTTATCTGCGCAACGGGGTCTATAACGAAGCCATTGTCCTTCCCAAATCTGGAGACCCCAAAACAGGGGCAATCACCCTTACGGCTTTTCCCGGTGAACGACCTATTTTGGATGGCTCAGGTCTCAATTCGGCTGATATGATTAACATCGATACAAAACACGACTGGGTCATTGAGGGCCTTGAAATACGAAATTTGAGTCGCTTAAATGCTCATGGAATCTCTATTGAAGGGGCTTCAGAAAATATTACCCTGAGTAAAAATAAAATTTACAACATCAATACGACAGGTGCTGTTGGCAAAAAAATGACAGGTGGCGCCAACGCTATTTTGGTTAAATCCTTGTCAGAAGATGAGATTAGCAATATTCATATTTTGGATAATGAAATATTTGACTGTACCGTGGGTTATTCTGAAGCATTGACCATTAGCGGCAATGTGAACGGCTTTGTGGTTTCAGGCAACAAAATCCATGACATCACCAACATCGGAATTGACATTGCAGGGCATTACGAAGCCGACTATCAAAGCAGAAATGGTGTCATTTCAAACAATACGGTCGAAAATTGTCACTCTGCTTACGGTTCTGGAGACGCCTCAGGTATTTATATTGACGGCGGGAAAGGTATAAAAGTCATTGGCAACACTGTAAAATCCAACGACTATGGCATAACTGTGGGCTGCGAGAACTCAGGCAAGACGGCTTCCGATATTGCTCTGAACGATAACCTTGTCTCTGAGAATGATAAATCCGGTCTCGCCATAGGTGGTTGGTCTGAAACTGCAGGTCGCGTTACAGGCGTTACAGTGACTCAGAATGAGATTAGCATGAACAACGTCTTGGCTTCACCTTTCCACGGCGAGTTGACCTTAAGCAATGGCTCCGATTATCAAATCTCAGACAATTTAATTCAAAGCCGACAGGCAAAAGCCCCTGACTTTAATGCCCTTAAGGGGATCTACCCTATGATTTATAACATTTTTAAAGTGGATCAATTGGTACTTGAGAACAATCGTTATTTTTCAAAGGGATCCCTTCGGGATTTGTATTTCAGAATAGATGATGAAGCTTATGTAGGGTTTGAGAATTATCGACTGGGCACCCAGCTGGATTTGGATTCCGTCTATACAGATCCTGTCTATGCTCAAAATCCTAGTCGCTACACCATAGATGGCGATTCAAAAGAATGGCTGAGTTATACACCTTTGTATTTGAACAGACTTCTGCCAAGCGATTCCCTTCGGATAAACAACGACAAGAAAGCCTTGTATATTTTCTTGTCTCAATCTATGGCCAACAAAAATAATGCCTTTTATATTGACGTTGACGCCTCCATCAAAACCGGGTATCAAACCCATTTATGGAAGACCATTGGTGCCGATTATCTGATTGAGAATGGCAGGCTCTACAAATATTCAGGCAGCGGCAGTGATTGGAAGTTCAGCTATATTACCACTTTAAAGGACTACGTTCTAAAACAAAAGTGTATCGAAATGAAGATTCCACTCTCTCATTTAAATATCACCTCTTCCAGTCGTATTCTGCTGGGCTTCACATCCAAAGAGACGACAAACACCTTTATTCCACTGAAAAACCAGCCTTCCTTGATGTATAAAATGAAATAGCTCCCAGTTATGGGAGCTATTTTTTTAAGCTTGTATTTACTTACGACCGTTTGCATCACATTTACTGTGCGTATTCCCCGTTGTAGTTCACCAGTACGGCATCTACCACACCTTCAATTTTCGCAATTTCTTCTACAAATGTTGTATTTTCAACATCTAATTTCAATTCCACGGTCAATTCTACGCGTTTGTTCTTAATGGCTTTGGATTTGACGATGTAATCAAAACGATTGAGAACTGTTTTAATTTCAGGGTAGACGTCTTCACTGTAATTCACTATCAAAATGTAAGTATTCTTGCTGCTTTTAAAGATGTTCATAGTGAGAATAGTCAATCCTACTAGGAGCGCACCTATGACGGCGAGTTGGTATAGACCTGCCCCTACTGTAATCCCAGCTGTGATTGCCCAGAACATGTAGACAATGTCTAGCGGATCCTTGACGGCTGTTCTAAAACGAACAATACTCAGGGCTCCGACCATACCCAGTGACAAGACGATATTCGAGCTGATGGTCATAATGACTAAACTGGTAACCATGGTCATAAGCACTAAAGAGAAGTTATAAGAGAAGCTGTAAACCACCCCTCTAAAGGTTTTCTTATAAATGAAGAAGATGAACATGCCTATCATATAGGCGATTAAGAGGCCTATAAAAATATCGATTGTGGTCAAATTCCCAAAGGTATCGCTTTTTAAAATGCTGTTTTTAATGACATCCGTAAAATTCAATAATTGATTATCCATCTAAACTCCCCATTCATTGTTGATGATTTTTTCTCTGCAAAGAACGTACTTGGATATTGCCAACGGCTTCTTATCCACCATGCCTAAATACATTTTGATAATATTCGGAATGAATTCATCGTACTTTACTTCAAGTATGACCGTTCCAGGACTTAGGATTGGTCTGCCAATTTTATCTTCAAAGAGATTTCCCGCGAAAGTCGTGGCCGTCAAATTTTGATCAAATGTGACACGGACATTTCCCGCTGTCATCACATAGGGCTCTCTAAAGTAATCTACAATGACTCTAGGGCGCAAGAATTGATTCTGAAACTCATAATAGAATTGCTCTGCTACGTCGTTGCCAGAAGTTCTTAAAAAATCCACATCGCCATCTGCAATTTTTTGGTACTGTTCTTGGTTTAACTTAAATGACTCTTTGTTGGTCTTATCGTTGTATTTTCGTTTTCTTTCCAAGCTGATGACTTGATCCGATTGGTTATACACCCGGATTCGATACTTTTTTCTATTCTTAACGCCGAAGTTCTTCTCATACAATGCTGAATCTTGCAAATCATCGTAATAGAGACTGCGCACATGGTAGCCGCCATTTTGGCTGTTCTCGTCTGGATGCATGGCATGCTTCAATATATTCCTTAGACTGTGATAGTCTGCACTGGATATAAAATATTTTAGCTCATTTCTTACTTTTAATTTTTCCTGTGTCATCTAATCACCTGACTTCATATTGTTTGACACCAAAGAAGGCTTTTCCAGCCTCATTTCTGTAGGTATCAAATGCCAGCATTTCATTGCCTTTAGCGTCTCGAATAACGACTTTCCAATAATAAGTCCCCTTTGGCAGCGGCTCTATGGAAAGTTCTGTTTCAAAGAGGTCGCGCTTGACGACGACTGGATTTGCCATATCTGGCGTTTTGCTTAAATAAAAATCATAGAAAATTTTATCATCTTGGAAATCAAAGGAGAGATCCCATCCAAAGACGTCTTTATTTGCTCTACGCTCTTGTGTCCATAAATAGATGGGCATAGGCTTTTGAAGAGATTCTTTGTAGATGTTGTAGTTTTCTTCTGGAATCTCAATTAAATGCTCATATTCTTTGGTAAACATACTCATGCTGACCCCTAAGTTATTTAGGTCAGGAACTTTGCTCACATAATTGCTGACAATCGGATAGTATTGCAATAGCAATGATTTTGTTTGTTCTTTAGTGGCAATTTTCATGATTTCGCTTATTTTTTGATCCAATTCTCGACGATTGGCTTCTTTTCTTAGATAACGATTTGGCAGGGTGGATGTCCAGAAATTCTGCACTCCATTTTGCCAAAGAGAGTATTCTAAATTTTTATTGATGCCGCCTTGAGATTGAACACCCCAAGCATTGTCATAGTCCCAAGGTATAAAACTCCATTTATTAGAGTTGATGGGTTTGTATAAAAAATAGTTTTCATTATTGGCATCAATATGCCCGAAGACCATATTGGTTGCAAGCCATGTCACAAAATTATCTCGATTAAAATGATTGTTGATAACCGTGTCTATATCAATGGCATAATTGTTGACATCTTCCAGCATGGCAATTAGATCTGCATGGTCGTTGTTGCCTTGAACTTCCAGTATTTTATCAAACGCCCCTTGATCAAAGGTGGGGTCGTCTACGGTCTTGATTTGATCTGGGTACCGTTGGAATTCAAAGAGATTAGCTTTATACAGGAAGCCCCCTGGATCCAACCCATGGACTTTCAAGTATTTCTTGTTGATTTGCTCTGTTTGTGTATAGAGTCCATAATCTTCATAAGGGGCGTTATTCCCTTTTGAGAGATCTTTAACAAACACATTGACGAATTGAGTTCTGTAACTGACCATATTGGGGATCATCTTAAAATAGTCTGAACTTAATTTATTTCGAACTCTTGTAATGTCAAAGGGATGCTTATTTAAGTTAATGGTCTTCTGACCATTCCACAAGCCATCTCTTTCATTTAAAACCAATTTATAAGATTTGTACGCAGTTCGGGAAGTAGACCTTCCTTTGACTTCAATGGTTGCATTGGCATTTTTCTCTCCATACCCATACATACCTACTTGAGGGCCATTTCCGTTTCCTTCTTGAACAACTGCTTTTCCAATGGTTTTAGGCACATCGGTTGAAAATGAAAACTGGTAGGCATTGATTTCTGAGAAACTGCCAAAGTCAGGGCTGTCGTCATCGGGCATCACCGTCAAATAGAGGTATTTCACTGTGTTTGCCTTGTCTTTTGCATATAAGTCGCGGTTATCCTTAAATGGATAATTGGTGGCATCTGTTTGGACTTTTGGCTCAGTAAACTCCGTACTTGCCTGAATAGGGGAAGGTTGCTTTGTCTGTATGTAAAACATATAGCCAATAAAGATCACAAGTGCACCTACAACCAAAACAATGAATTTCTGCATATTTCGTCTTTTCCTAATGTTCATCTGCCTTGCCTCCCTTCATAAAAATAGATAGCCAATCTGCAACTTTTGAAAAAACACCACTTGGATTCACTTGCAACAGCGGCTGATTACAGTAAGTGTAATAGTCTAAGTTCTTCGTATAATAATTCAAACGCAAATAGCACACACCAAAAGTGATGACGGTGCAGACAAAAAATCCAAAACCTCTAAAACTGTCATTGAGGAATAAGGTAATTCCTGTCATGATTAGATTGCTAAAGAAAAATGTGGCGCTCACTAGTGTGGCACCCCAAACATCATCAAAGTAGAGTAGCACCATCAGTCCCACATAAACAGCGGCATAGACGTAACACCCTAATGTTAGAATACTGAAAATGTCTACAGAGGCGAAGGCAAGACCCAGTCTTGGCAAAAGTAATCTACCGAGCAGCAGAAATAAGATTGTAAAGAAGAGCTGAATTTCCATAACCCCAGTATACTCTTGGAAAAGGGTTCTGATCATGTTGGACTTGGCATTTTCCATTTGCTTGAGATCGCCACCCCGAATGATTTCATTGTAATATTCACTGTATTTTTCAAAGAAATTGGTTTCGAAAAATATGACGAAAAATACCATGGATGGAATGATGGTCAAGAACGCATAAAATGAGGGCAAATCATAAAACGGTGCAATTCTAAAGGTATTTTGAACAATCGTCGCATCTTTTGAAAACCAAAAGAGTATATTGTGAATGTAAATACCCCCATTAATGAAAAAGCCTACCCATACCAACTTACCGTAGGTATCTAAAAACCTGATGGATTTTAAGCTAAATTCCTTCTTGGATTTGAAAATCGTGTTGACGTAACTGAACATTCTAACCGCAATGACAAAAAACGATAATACCACTGCCAATAGATACAAGTTTGAGTTATGAACACCTAATAAGGCCATGATTGTACTGAGGAAAGCGCCATAGAGAACACCACTAAAATACATTCTGACAATTTTGTTATAGTCTTTTAGCATGGTAATCACAATAGAGTGAATCCATACCAGAATCAACAGCATAAAGAGGGAATACCCCAAGAGAGCTGTGATCCAGTCTAGATGAGAAAAGCTTAAAAATACAAGGGCTTCAACACTTCCAATAATTAAGGAAATAATAAGCGCCGTATTGAGACCGTGGATGATTTCTTCCTGACGATTGATGTACATCATATCTGCAAAAAAACGAGACAGATACATGGCTGTACCCCCTGAGATCAGGAGAGAAAAAACAAAGGCGTACATGATAACTGATACAAATACCTGTCGTTTCAAATAGCCTTCTCCCAAATATTCCAGCAAAAATTGCATGCCTACAATCAGAAAAATGCAGAGAATCATTGGGCCTACCGTAACGATAAAGGAATAGAGAAACGCTCTGATTCCTTTTAGAATACCTCGGTCACTATATAATTTTTTTAGTTCAAAACCTATTCCTGCCATATTACTTCACCACATCTAAATATAAATTTCTGTAACCGTCAATCATCCGTTCCAAACGATAGTAAAGATCCACTCTTTCCATTGCGCTGATGCTCATTTCCTCTCGCAATTTCGAGTCTCCTAGCAATCGAATAATCTCTTTTGCCATGCCTGCAAAATCCATGATTGGAACAATTTTGCCCGCTTTTCCGATTAAATCATCATCGCCGTAAAGGAGCTCTTTACAGCACCCTACATCGGTTGTCACATTCACTTTGCCACTGGCCATGGTCTCTAACACTGATAAAGGTTGACCTTCACTGATGCTGGAGAGCACAAATAAATCCATAGTCGGAATGTATTGCTTAACGTTTACCTTCCCAGTAAAAATGACGTCCTGCAACTGCAGGTCTTTAACTAAGGTAAGGCATTCTTCATAGTAGTCTTCGTCCTCTTCAGTAGGGCCTATAATATAAAAACTCACGTTCGGCATAGCGGCTTTGACAATAGCAAATGCCTTGATCATGGTTTTCAGGTCCTTGATTGGAACCACTCTGACAATGGCACCCACATTATAGGTCCCCATAAGGGCATTCCCAATGACCGGTGTCGCCACAACTTCTGATTTTAAGGCACTGAAGGCCTCATAATCTACCCCATTGGGGATAATGCTGATTTTTTCACGCGGACAGCCTAAGGCAACTTCTATCTCTCTGTTTTTTCCAAAGAGGGTCACCACCTGGTCGGCATAGTCATAGGCACATCTGGATAGATTGAAAAAGAATTCAATCCACATATCTTTATAGTAATTTTTCATCCAAGTCGCCTTGATGATTTCAATTTCTCTCTCACGGGTGTAGATGCCGTGTTCTGTAATGACTAATTTTTTATTGTGAATCAATTTTGCCTTACTGGCCACTATACCGGCATACCCTGTAGACGGCGCATGGTATAAATCTGCCTCTGGCACATCGTGTTTGATAATGTGGAATAAAGGCAGCAACATAGACCGCATCGTCCAAAAATACTCAGTGAAGGGGGTTTGAGAAAACGAATCCACATAGGCGCTGTAGACTATATCAAAAAAATCTTTGCTGAGAAGGAAGTCTTGCACGCTGGACACTTTCTTCGTGCGAATCAATTCAAATAAGTCCTTCCAATCAAAATAGCTTCCTAAAATCAGTGCTTTGATTAACAATTTTTCTTGATCGGTAAATTTTAAATTAGACCTTTTTCGGACAGGTTCATTGCGCCAACTGTCTAAAAAGATTTCTTGGATTTGAACCACATTGTCAGGAATTTCATATTTGAAAATCCCTTTCATTTTTTCTTCAGGTGCAATGGCATAAATGATGAACTCTATTTCTGGCATTGCTTTGATGATCATATTGATCCAACTGGATACGCCGCCTGTTATATAGGGATAACTCCCCTCTGCAATCATACATATCTTCATAAATCACCTTTTGTAGTCAATATCAATCGATTTTTGATTGACTTTGACAATATAGTCGAATTCTCCAATTTTGCTGTATTCACAGCCCTTTGCCTCTCCTAATTCTTTAACGGATCTCACTTGCATAAAAATTGGAAAATTTTTGGCATTCGTTTGAACGTGTATGCCCAGGTCATCATAATTGGTAACATAATCTAGTCCAATATACTTTGCTATCTCAGTTGCGGCTTCAGTTGCCGTTTGAGCTCGCATGTAACCGTACTTGCCGTCAATAAGTTTAAGCAATTCTTCGTAACTCTTTAATTGTTCAAGCCATGGCAAGCCTTCGCTTCTTTCTTCGTCCATAAAATCGTCTGGGTGAATAAAGTGAGAAAAAGTCCCATAGGCAAAAATCCCATTTAAAATGGCAATCCGATTAGCGGGTCTAAGGGTATAGCCCGAACTAAATCTTGGCAAATTAATCACGCCATCTTCATAAGAAAAATTTTGTGTATAGTTTAAACTTTGATAATCCTTATAAAATACGGAAGCAATGACATTCATTTTTGGAAAGACTTTTTTTAAGGATTTTATCCCCTCTTTTCCAATAACGTTAGAGGGTGGAACATAGGTGTTGACTTCGTATTTAGGAAAAGTATCTGCCAACTTAAAGCGCACATTTTCAAGCGCTTCTTCCATTTGAAGTGTAGATGGCCACTGCTGATACTCCAACTCTTTCATTTTCCATGCTTCAAGGGTTAAGGACTGATGGTTGTATCCGTGAAGTCCCAACTCTCCACCGCTTTTTATAATTTCCTTACCTAAAACAATGAGCTCATTTTTGGCAATGGCTGCTGGATCTTCAAAGGGCGGCTCTGTGCGATCGTTGTATGTGTTGATCATGGCAGCTGTATATTCAATATCGTAGGTTGTTCCCAGCATTAACATTTTGGGCCACCATACGTCGATGTAAAATTCTTTAATGGTTTTTCCATATATTTTTTTAATTTCATCAAAATACTCGTTGCTTGACGGTGAAGGAAAATCATCTAAGAACATGACTTTCGTGTTGATAATGGGGTAAATGTACGCATCTTTTGAAAGCGCAAAAGTTCTGTTGATAATGCCAATCATAATCTTATCCGCTAAAATTGAACCATTATAAACAACTACATGTCCTTTTTTAAAATCTCTCGACCATAAAATAGGATGGTCCTTCGAAGAGGTCATATAGATTTCACAATCTTCGCTGATTGTTGCTGGAATAAGATAATTGCTGACTTCAACGGTTTTAATTTCGTCTGCTTTATAACCTGGGAACAATTTTTCGTTAAATTTAATGCCCTCGCTGCTAATAGGACTCCCAAATTCAGCAAAGCCCATCATTCTTGCCAAACTGCTAAAAGTTGCATCACTTTCAGGGGTCATCAAAACAATTAGAGAACCACCTGTCTCAACGTACTCCAATAACCTGCTAGGGCTTTGAATTTTGCTGAGTTTGCTGAAAGCAATTACAATAGTTTTTTTAGAATAGTCCAGTTGATTGTTAACGTTTATATCATAAACCTTAAAATCTTTTTTAGTATCTGAAAGCATCAAATCTACATTTTCTTTTACCGCATTGCTTTCTTCATTTGTCTTATCGTAATAAACTGCAAAGCTGTCATCGCTTTCAAAAATTGTATTGAGTGCTTCTGTATAGATAAGACTTTCATCAATTGTGGCCTTTTCATTGTTGAAATTGCCTACAAAAAAATTATCTCGTCTGCTGATTTGAAGTCCTAGGGCTAAGATGATAATCATTAAAACCATGATTCTTATATTCTTTTTGCTATCCATCTAAGCCTCCCTTTCAGACCAAAATTTAATAATTTCCTGTCCTTTCCTACTAAAATTCACATGATAGTCTTCCATCTCACTCAGCAAGTCTTGAATGCCCTCATAATTTTTCTGTTGGTAATATAATTTCAGCAACAGCAGATAGGGCTTTTCACTTTCAGGATAATTCTTTCTAAAATACTCAATATCTGAAGACACCTCATGATAATTTCCAAGTTTGATGTCTGTCTCTATCTTTTCAGTGAAAATATATTCGCTGTGTTTTTTTAAACTTAAATGGGTTTGTAAGAGCTGTGAGTAAATATTGCCGTACCTCACTTCACTGGCAGAATCGATTAACCCGCTTTTATAATACTTGCCAACAACTTCTGTATAAGCTTCAAGCGCTTCCATATTATCTTTATCATTTTCATAGGCAACCGCAGTAGCTTGAATCACATTTTGCAGGTTGCGGTTGGTTTCAAGGATAATCGAAGCCGCATAGTGAGAAGTTTCCATGTCGTGATCCGCCATGGCCATCTTTAGAAAGCTTATATAATCATAGGCGTCTTCTTTGACCGTATCCATAATCAGCTTTCTTTTGACAGCACTGTTGTTTAAAATCAATGCTTCCTCAACAGGAACATAGTTGACCTCTTTGGAAAACTCAATTTTCTTTTCGTATCTCAAAACATTCTCAGTGACGTCCAAATTGTGATCAAAGATGTCGTCTGGCGTCTCTCTTGGGGTCAATTGGTATACCCATACGATTGTAAAAAATACGAGTCCCGCAACAGGCATTAAAATCAATATGCAAATATGCACAGGCGAAACACGCACATCTGTCTTCTTTTTACGCAAAAATAGCCAAAGTGCAATCATCCACTGCAATGCGTAGATCCAGACAATTTCATTAATCAAGATCTTCAATCCTTTCTACAATAGAGGCTTCAATCTCCATCTTTTTAAGACGTTCGATTACAAATTGAGCTTCTTTTTCGTTTGTATTTCCCAGTATTACGGTTAAACCTTTTTCTCCGTCATAACCGATACAGTCCGTATCTCTAATAATAGAATTGACCTTTTCTGAAATTTCAGCCAATTGATCTTGAGTGCCCTCAACGCTGAGGAGTACAAACGACATTCCCAAATTCCGTTTGAGTGACAATTTGCTCTGATATTCTACTTCAAAGTATTCCTGTTTCATTACGCTTGTATCTGCATAATACCGCTTGGATTCAATAGCTTCATCATATTCATATGCACGAGAAAGTGTAGATGAAATCAACCCCGTAATGACTTTAAAATAGTTTTGATAGGATAGTGTTAGATTTTCAAAATCCGTTTCAAAAATCATGATGCCACCGATAATCTCTTCTCCATTGAGAACAGGCATTACCATAATAGGCTGACCCTCTTCCAATCTATGATTGACCACTAACTCTCTTGTAGCTATGGCCATTTTTAAAGAAGCCGTCTCCTCAATCTTGATGGATTTTTTAATGGTGTCACTTAAGTCATAGGAAAAAGCCATAACTCTGGCAAAATAACTGGTTTCATTAAATTTAAAAATAGCCACGCCTTTTGTCTTCATTAATCTTTCAATCACTACGATTGCCTTACCAAATACCTCTTCAGGATTGAGGCTGTTTAACTCTTGAACGATTGAAAATATTTTTCCAAAACTGTCTTCTGAATTGATGATTTGATTCTGTAACTCGTCTCTCACATCGCGCACGTCTCTGTAGAGATCGTTTAAAAAATGCATCCGCTCTCTCAGCAACTCAATATTGAGTTTTGCCTCTTTAACATCCCTTGTCATTTTGTCTTTAATGTAGCCGATAACAAAGGCAATAAAGATGTAATAGGCCATTTGGAAGTAGAAATCCGCACTGTAAATCAACACCATGGGGTCTCGACCCGTGAGAATCAGAGTAATCACATAGGAGACCACGCTCATGGTAAATGCATAGATACCAAAACGAGACCCGTACAAAGCTGAGAACAAAATAATGGCTGCCAAATAGAGATCTATTGGCAGGACTTTATAACTCAGGGTATTTTGAATATAAATATAAGTAATCAACAAATAGACAATCCCCAGTTCAATCGTTGTTACCAATTGAGGGGTATCTTCTAACTTTTCCAACAACTTGTTGAAGAGGCCATGCTTTCGATCGATAGACTTGAGGCCGTTAAATTTATCCGCCAAATCAGATTTGTCATTTGCCTTATCTTTTGCTTTCTTGTGCCAATCACAAGTCATCTGTATACCGTCTTCAATGCTCGTCTCAGG
This sequence comes from uncultured Peptostreptococcaceae bacterium, assembly GCA_964404895.1. Taxonomy (GTDB): domain Bacteria; phylum Bacillota; class Clostridia; order Peptostreptococcales; family Acidaminobacteraceae; genus JBGSUZ01. The sequence goes on from CAYOLV010000005.1 coordinate 201,357, forward strand.
AATCCAATCTAAAATTCTCTGAATCTGATGAATATCCAGACAAATATCTTTGAGTTCATCCTCACGCTTCTCTTGATAATCAATTCCTACAAAAGGTTGGTACTTGCCTATGGTTTCCACCAAGGACCTGACACTGGTTTTCTTTCCAGAACCTAAATTCAATACACCGTTATAATTGAGGGCGGCCATTTTATAAATAGCAGTTGCCAAATCTTCCACATAAATGAAGTCATAACTTTGTGAACCATCGCCATAAATAATAGGTGCTTTTTCCTGATCTGCACACTCTAAAAACTCGGCGACCAAATTGGATTCAATCCCCGTTCGTTGTCTAGGCCCATAAACAAAGGAAGCTCTCAGCGATACTGTGTCCAGCCCATAAAGTTCCTGCCACTTACTGCAGTAGTATTCACTGACATCATGATTCATGCCCATCATTGAATCTGGGTTTTTTTCAAAATCTTCAAGTATGGGTGTTGTAGCGGCCTGGCCATAGACATACATTGAGGAAATATTAATCAATTTTTTGACCTTATGTCTTGTGCATAGGTTGAGCATATTAATCAAACCCAAAACATCTGTTTCAGCATCTTTAAAAGGAAATTTTTCCGAGTGGACTGGGTTTGACTGTCCTGCTAAGTGAATGACCAGATCAAAAGGATTGCTCGTGAAAATAGCCTCACATTTAGGGTCAAAAGTATTAAGCCCATAAAAGCGATGCTTGTGAATAAAATTCTTCTTTTTACCCGTCGATAAGTTATCGATGATAAAAATCTCATGACCTTCTCTATAAAATTTGTCTGCGACATGAGAGCCAATAAACCCATATCCACCTGTAATTAGTATTCTCATTTATACTGCTCCTTGACGTAGCTTTCAATAATATGTTAAATGAACATAGAGGTGATTTCTATGCATAAGCTTAATTACACCACAAAGGTAATCCTGATCGTAATAGCGGGACTCCTCCTATACACAGGGTATTTATATGTTACAGACAAATATTATATCAAGAATGTAATTGATACAAGCGAGGAGCCTCCAACAATACCTGAAAAGTTCAATTACTTGGTTTATTATGGAAAGTTGGATGAAAATGTAAAACAAATCATGAAATCCTATGATATGGTCATCCTACATCCACAAAATGCAGACCTTCAAAGATCAGATGTTCACGAAATACAAGAAGGTCTTTTACCCAAAGATTCTTCAGACGATGTTAAAGTCATTGCTTATATTTCCGTCGGTGAAGACTTGCGTACTGCAGGCATCAGCGATGAATCCCTTTTGACCGACCCGCGTTTTTATGGAGACAAGACAGGACCAAGAGTGGACCCTAGGGGCGTTTATCCGGATGGAAATGTGAATTTTTCAAATATTGATGTTTTAGGTGCAGCTGCAACGCTAAAAGGCGGTTATGCCTCTTATTACTTAGACGACACAGATCGAGACGGTCTACCTGACCGCAATAAAAACTTCGACGGTTGCTTTGTCAATGCAGGAGACCCTAAATGGTTTAAACTTTTGGACGAAATGCGACTGGACAGTGAAGACAAACTAGCAGGACTAAGAGAAATTTTAAGTTTAGATTATGGGAGAGGTCTGGGCTGTGATGGCGTCTTTTTAGATACAATCGATACCTGCGCACCCAACTCGTTTACTTCCGAGACAGACCAAAATCCTAGTGAATTTGAATGGACAGCACCTGGGTTTAATACGTTCATTAAGACTTTAGATGAAAAGTACCCCAATGCTTTAATAGTGCAAAACCGTGGACTGTTTTTCTTTAACCATAACTTGCCACATTTTAAATACAGAACAACAGCAAACATTGATTTTTTAATGTTTGAGAGCTATCGTCTTAATTCTAACACCTTTGAGCTTCACAGTGAACACTACTTTCTTGATTATAAGAGTAATTATATGCCCAAAATCATGGCTGAAGCTCATCGCGAGAATGGATTTAAAATCATTTCCCTCGGTTACGCAGAAGGTCCTGAAAGCGAAATTTCAAAAGATACCCTCCTTGGGAAGTCTAAATTAGGCTATGAGGCCCTTTTGGAGGATATTTCTGAAACCGTGTATGTGGCAGGGTTCAACCATTATATTACAGACGCCAACGTGACCCTTGCCAATACCTTTGTCATGGATCACATCAACAAAAATGACACCGAAGCCCCCGTCTGGTCTTCCACTTACAATGATCACTACGATCAAGTGGATCAAGGTCTTTTACCAACGCCACGAATTGGCATCCAAGCCGCCGAATTTATAGATGGTAAACTCGTTGTTCAATGGGACGTCGCTCTAGATATGAGCGGTGTGGCCTATAATCTTTACTATCAGGAACAACAAATTGACTTTAAAAACGGTCCCGAACTGACCGACGCTCAAAAAGTCGAACTTACACCTCAGCTCGGTAAAAACTACGAGAAGGGCAGTTCACCTGACGTTTTTGCCAATCAAGACATCATCGAAGGATTAGATCCGAGCAAAACTTATTATTTGGTCATTCGTGCCACAGATACATCCCCCAATCAGAATGAAGAGAAAAATTTAAAGGTGCTCCGAGTGAGCGGTCATTAGTTTAATTAAAAAAAGTGAGTCCTATCAAGGGCTCACTTTTTATGTCAAGTTGTTTACGCAACAACTTTTACAATTTACACTCTATTCATTTACTTCTACGATTTTTTTGAGATAGCTTAAAAAATCATCTCTTAACTCAGGTTTTCTCAACGCGTACTCCACCGTCGCCTCTAAATAGCCCTGCTTGTCCCCAACGTCGTACCTTCTGCCTTCAAAGACATAGGCATACATAGCTTCGATGGTAGCCAATTCTTTCAAGGCATCTGTCAGCTGAATTTCTCCGCCCTTACCCGGTTTGGTATTTTCTAAAATTTCAAAGATGGCAGGGTTGATGATATATCTTCCCAAAATAGCCACATTGGAAGGGGATTCATCTACTGCAGGCTTTTCAACCAGTCCCTTGACCTTATAAATTCGATCTTCAATAAATTTCCCATCTACAATGCCGTATTTGTTGACTTGATCTGGATCTACTTCTTGGACGCCTAAAATAGATGTCTTATATTCGTCATAAACTTCAATCATTTGTCCAAGACAAGGTTTTTCTGCATAGACAATATCATCGCCTAAAAGAACTGCAAATGGCTCATTGCCAATAAAACTTTTGGCACATAAAACAGCATGACCAAGACCTTTTGGCTCTATTTGACGAACGTAGTGAATTTGAACCATATTTGAAATATGTCTAACTTCATCAAGAAGTTCAGTTTTTCCATTCTTTTCGAGTTCTAATTCTAACTCTACTGATTTATCAAAATGGTCTTGAATTGAGTTTTTATTTCTGCCAATAATGACGAGAACTTCTTCTATGCCCGAGGCAACCGCTTCTTCAATGATATATTGAAGGGTTGGTTTATCCACTATTGGAAGCATTTCTTTAGGCTGCGCTTTTGTGGCTGGCAAAAATCTGGTTCCCAGTCCAGCAGCAGGAATAATCGCTTTTCTGACTTTCATAAATTTTCCTCCTTGTTCTCAAGTACTTCAACCTTGATTATACCATACAAATGTTTTACTATCTAAAATTAAGCTCGAAAACGTCATAATTCTGACACAATTCAGGCTTATACTGAAATCATCAACAAGAAAGGATGATGAATATGAGATTTGCACATTGCGCCTTGATGGGAGGTCCTTGGATGATGGGATTAGGATTACTGCTGGTTATTGTAGTGGTTTACATGATTTATAAAAACAACAATCAACCTTACAACCGCGATCACTTCGCACCTCATCAAAACAACTCTTACGACGAAGCCCTGGACGTTTTAAAAATGAAGTTCGTCAACGGTGAAATTACAGAAGAAGAGTATTTGAGAAAACGCAATTTATTAATGAAGTAACTATAAAATAGAGTGCTAGTCACTCTATTTTTTTCTATAATGAAGTAAAGTAGCAATCTCTTTGAAAGGAGCGTCTTTAAGCGATGGAAAAAATCTTAATCATAGAAGACGAAAAAGAAATCCGCAGCATTGTGGGCAAATACATGGAACAAGAAGGCTATCAGGTGGAACTGGCTACCGACGGTCTTGACGGCCTTTCAAAATTTAATGAATTCAAACCCCATCTGGTCATTTTAGATGTGATGATGCCCATTATCGATGGGTTTCAAGTCCTCAGCCAAATCCGGCAAACCTCCGATGTCCCCGTCATTTTATTGACCGCGAAGTACGAAGAAGTGGATCGGCTGAAAGGTTTTGACGAAGGGGTGGATGACTACGTGACCAAGCCCTTTAGTCCTAAAGAGCTGGTCCGCAGAGTCAACGCCATTCTCAAGCGAAGCTACGGAAGCGCTGGAACTCTTAATCACAGTGCCTCTGTGAACACTGCCACTGCCGCATTTGAAAGAGGTTTTCTCACCCTTCCTCCTTTTAAACTGGATCTCGGACAGCAAAAACTTTATAAAGATCAAACAGAAATCGAAATTACCTCTAAGGAATTTTTACTCCTAAAGGTCTTTTTCCAAAATCCTAACCAGTTGCTCTCAAGAGATCAATTGATTGAAGATGCTTTTGGCTTTGAATATGACGGCTTTGAACGGAACATTGACTCCCATATTAAAAAACTGCGGCAAAAAATCGAGACAGATTCTCGAAATCCTCAGTACTTAAAAACCAAGTATGGTGCAGGTTACACCTTTGGAGGCGATGAATCATGAGTTTACGAAAACAATTGATCCTAATTATGCTCCTGCTGGTTGCCCTGACCACCAGTCTCCACTCCCTCATTTCGGGTAATTATATTGACAAATATTTTACTGGATTTGTACAGCGCCAGTATGATCAACAAGTGAAAAAAATCAGCGAGTACGCCCTCTCGGTGCTGGGAAACCCCAATGTGAATTTAGAGTCGGCTGCCGTGGATCTGTCTCGCTATATTGAAGATCCCGTCACCCACATTGCCATTCTCAGCCCTTCTGGAGAAACCCTTTTGAGTGCTGAAACCAAATCAAACAACGGCATGATGCACGGTAAAATGATGGGCAGGCGTTTTCAGATTCAACAAGATCAATATCTTTTAAAGGAAAATGAACAGGTGGTAGGGACACTGATGGTTCAGCGGAATGCGACCATTCAAAATTCTGAATCGGTCTATCTGTTCAAAGAAGCTTTAATGCTAGGCAGTTTCATCTCTGGAGGCATTATATTGGTCTTAGCCATTGCAATGGTCATGTGGCTCAGTCGTAAAATGACCAAGGATTTAAATCAGACGGCTACCTTTGCAAGTGCCCTTCAATCTTCCGATAAAGAAATTCCAGATATGGGATATAGCTCAAAGATCAGCGAAATCAACGCTATTCAAATGAGCCTGAAAGATCTTGCTGTCAAACTCAAATTACAGCAGCAAATTCAAAAAGAAAAGGCAGATCAACTAACCCATGAAGCCAGAACCCCATTGACCCTTTTAAAAACCCATGTGGAAGGGGTTATGGACGGGGTTATAGATATGGATCAGAGTCGGCTTGAATCTTGTCTGCATCAGATAGATGCCTTGACACAAGTTTTAGGGAATATCTCTAACGTGGTCTCTATAGAAGATGAAACCGCTCAGGCGCACCCAGTCTCCTTTGACCTGAGTAGCGATCTGAAAAAGATTGTTAAGGGCATGCGCATGATTCTTCATCAAAAATCCATCGACTTGCAAATGGACTTTCCCAGTGAGTTGAACCTGACCAGCGATCCCGTTTTGGTTTCGCAAATTCTGTATAACCTCTTGACCAATGCCAGCAAGTTTACCCCTCAGGGCGGCAAAATTATGATCAGCGCTTCAAAATTAGGAACTCCTACAACTCCGCTGGTCACCGTTCATTCTTCGGTAACTCCGCTGGTCACTGCCAAACCTTCTGAAATCCTTCGAATTTCTGTCTGTGACAGTGGTCCCGGAATCGCACCGGAACAATTTGAGCTTATTTTCAACGCCTACTACCGCTCACCTGAAGTGAGACAGATTCCTGGAGAAGGCCTTGGTCTCTATATTGCTAAGCGCAATGCAGATTTGCTAGGGGCTACCCTTTCCGTCAGTAACCGCCCAGAAGGTGGTGCTTGCTTTACTTTAGATTTGCCACTCTTCTAAAGGTTTTTTCGCCTCTTTTACTTTGGAATAAGTTCTGGAAAAATTAATAATAGTTTTTTAATATAAATGAGCCCTAAAAATGACATTTCAGTCTTTTTTTATGGCTCATTTTATTGTACGATTAAATATATTAAACGTTTGTTTTACATATATTTTTGACAGGTGCAAGGAGGCTTTATGAAAGACTTATTGTTGAAACGACCCAAGGCTTTTGCCATCTATATTTTTGCCTGCTTTATTCTCGTTGTCGGGGATCTCCTAGGACCATGGTGTTTTGCACTCCTTATTGGAAGCATTGAAAAGGGTGATTTAAACTATTTTTATCGGACGGTTGCCCTTTGTATGGTAATAGCAGTCATTAGTATCTCCATCTTTATCTGCTCCCGTTTTCTGAGGATTGGTTACATGCGGGACACCTTACTGGATGTTCGAACCCTTGCCTTCGATCGAATTTTAAAAATGTCTTATGAGAAATTCAACCAAAGCTCCAAGGAAATCTATGTCTCCAATTTAATTAACGACATCAATACTTTTGAGCAAAACTTTTTCTTAAAACTGCTTAACATCATTTACCAAGGTGGCAAATATGTCTTTTCCATATTGATTTTGATTATCATCGATCCCCTCTTTGGTCTAGGTACGGCTAGCATATCTCTGCTGGTTTATGCCATCAGCAGTCGTTTTGAAAACCAAACCGTGAAATTACAAACTCAAGTCTCTCAGTATAACGAAGCCTTCACCTTAGAAGCTTCCAATACTTTAAACGGTTTAGAAATTCTTAAACTGAACCGTGTGGAAGACTTATTTCTGAATAAAACCATTGCTGCGATTGACAAAGTGGAACGCAAAAAACTACACTTTGCCGTCTTTACAGAAAGCCAGCGTGGGGTCACCCGCTTCCTTTCCAACTTTATCTTCGTTGGCATGATGGTCTATCTTTTGACCCAAGCTTACAATAATGTTTCTCTGACCCAAATTGCCTTACTCCTTCAACTTGGAGGGGGGTGCATTTGGCCGATTGGTTACGTGCTGCCCATGTTCAACGAACTCAAAGCTTCTCTAGCTATTTTCGATAAAATTTGTACCCCTGAAACAACGCAGGAGGAGTCTGTTAAGAGTAATCAGCCTTACGCCTTTGAAAATGACTTTTCTATCCGAAATTTGAACTTCAGCTACGATGGAAAATCTGCCTTAAGAGTTCCCGATTTAAGCCTTGAACGGGGTAAAAAATACCTCATTAAAGGAGCCAGTGGCGCTGGTAAATCCACACTGCTTAAACTTCTATCAAAAATCTATGAGAACTACGAAGGCGATATTCTCTTAGACCAAGTGCCCTTATCCCATATAGATGAGGTGGACTTTAACCGCCATATAGCCTTTATTTATCAAGATGTGTTTCTCTTTGAAGACACCATCCGCAACAATATTACACTGTTCAAAGAAGCTACTGACGAAGAGCTAGAACAAGTCATTCGACAGGCGGGTTTAGAAGACCTCATTCAGTCTAAACCAAATGGCTTGGATGAAATGTTATCTGAAAATGGCAAGAACTTATCTGGGGGTCAGCGTCAGAGAATTTCCATCGCGAGAGCCATCTTTAAAAAGGCGGACATCCTCTTTGTAGATGAAGGGACTTCCAGCCTTAACGAAGAACTGGGCAGGGACATTGAATCCACTATCCTCAGCCTAGATTGTACAGTAGTCGCCATTTCCCACCGTTACTACGCTGGAATTACTGAGCAATACGACCACGTCCTAGAAATAGCCGACGGCGACCTAACCGCCTATACCAGTGAACTCTATTTTGAGGGGGTGGCAGTATGAAGAAAGCGATTTGGAAATCTGCAGGTTATTTAATTCTAGTCCTGATTGTGGGGAGTATCTGCGCTGGACTTGAAGGTTTATTGTCCATTTTTACCATGCATGCCGTAGATGCCGTTTACGCTAAAAATCAGCCCGCCTTTCTAGGGGCCTTGAAAAAACTGCTCCAAACGGCAGGACTGCTTGTTCCAACAACCATCGCCTTAGCTTTTGCCAGAGGTTTTTATAAGCGAAAGGCTGTAGTCTCTGGGAAAAAGAATTATATCAGCCGACTGTTCCAAAAAAATATTAACGAATTTCAAAGTGAAAATAATGCAAAATATATGTCCACTTTGACAAACGATGTGAACACCATTGAAGCCAGCTACATAGATGCCATGTATGAAATGCTCATCAGCATGATTAACTTTACAGTTGCTATATTGGTCATTGGAACCGTTAGCCCTTTAGCCCTGGGGCTAGGCGTTGTCATTGGCGGCATCAGCACCTTGGCTTCCATTTTAATCAGTAAACCGTTACAACGTCATCAACGTCAGCGCAGTGAGCTTTACGAAGACTACACAGCCTACATCAAGGAAGTTTTAGGGGCCTTTCACATCATCAAGTCCAATGACCTTGGCGATAAAGTCAGCAATGATTTTTATCAAAAGAGCAAAAAAATTCAGTTTAAAGGTTACGTCATCGATAAGATTTATACCTATATCTCTGCCATGAACAATTTAAACTTTACCCTTGCCTTCTATAGCTTGATTTCGGTCACGGCTTACATGTGCATTAAAGGTCAACTCACCCTTGGGGGCGTCATTTTAGTCATCACCAATATGGAAAAACTCATGAATCCTTTGGTTCAATTAGCGGAATACATGCCAAAAGTCATGGGCACCAAAACCCTCTTCCAGAAGATTGAAGAGACCCTTACCAACGTGGAAACCCACACAGAGCCTATTGAAATTGAAAGTATTCGCGAGGGGATCACCTTTGATCAGGTGTCTTTTGGATTTGAGGACAATCTGGTATTGTCTGAAATCAGTTTGAACTTTAAAAAGGGTGGCAAGTATTTAGTCATTGGCCCTTCAGGCGGTGGCAAATCTACCTTGCTGCGCTTGCTCAGAAAGTATTATTTGCCTCAAAAGGGTCAAATTCGTTTAGATCAGCACGATTTAAAAGATGTTCAAAAGAACAGCTATTTCAGACATATTGCCAATGTGGAACAACAAGTCTTTCTCTTTGAAGACACCATCCGCAACAACATGACCTTGTATAAAGATTATGAGGACGAAGAAATTTTTAAAGCCCTCTCTTCAGCGGGTCTTAGCCCCTTTATTGACTCTAATCCAGAGGGGCTGAGTTACATGCTCTACGACAACGGCAAAAACCTTTCAGGAGGAGAGCGCAGCCGTATGGCCATTGCGAGAGCCTTGTTACAACAGGCGGATTTGCTGATTCTAGACGAAGCTTTTTCAAGCCTAGACAGCCATACCGCCAAAGCAATTGAAAAAACAATATTAGACCTGCCTCACCTCACCGTGGTGAATGTTTCCCACGTGCTCTTTGAGGAAAATCGAAAGGACTATACAGAAATTATCACCGTTAAAAATCAAAAAGCTTTTGTAACAAAATCCAAACCTACTGCGATTGCTTAATTCTTCAATAATGAGCTTGAAATGGCTCCAGAAAAATTATTTGAATTCCAAAAATAATCTGTTATACTGAACCCGTGGAAATAACCCACAACTAAACAACGGAGACTGGAAAACATTCATCTCCTTCATACCGCAATAAAGCTAGGGGAGCTGTTACAAGCTGAGAAGGCATTGCCTGACCCTCACAACCTGATGTAGATAATACTAACGTAGGGAAGCTTTATGGCCGACCCTATTCTTTTTTGTCGTCTGTCATGAAGCCCACCCTCGAGGTGGGCTTTCTTTTTGTGAAAATTAACCCCCCACCCCTATCCAAAGGAGGTCCTGAAAATGATTATCAACGGAAAACCCCACCCTGATCTCAATCAAGGCACCGTCACCGATATTTTAAACCAGCTGAACTTAAGCATCGCCAAAGTGGTCGTAGAAGTAAACGGAAACATCGTTCCCAAAGGCAAATACGACGAACATTGGATAGACGCCTCTGCAAAAGTAGAGATTGTCAGCTTTGTGGGAGGCGGTTGAAATGAGCATCTCTTTTAGACAGCGCCACACCCTGCCCCCCGAAGAGGACTATTTTGAAATGGTCACCCTCAGAAACACACCGGGTATTCAAGAGACCTTGAAAAATGCCACTGTTGGGATTGCAGGCGTTGGGGGTATTGGCTCAAATGTGGCAGTTCACCTGGCAAGGGCTGGGGTGGGCCATTTAGTCGTCGCAGACTTTGATGTGGTGGACCCCAGCAACTTGAACCGCCAAAACTATTACACCCGCCACATCGGCATGAAAAAAACAGAGGCCTTGGCAGACGTTCTGTTCAATATCAACCCTTACATTGAAATAACCGCCCACCACACCTACTTAGACTCAAGCAACATTCGGCCTTTATTCAAAGACGTTACCGTCATGGTGGAAGCCTTTGACCGCGCTGAAAACAAAAGCATGCTCATCGACGAGTGGACTCCACTTCTCCCTCAAATTCCCTTAGTCAGTGCCTCTGGCATGGCGGGAATGGGGCCTTCAAATGAGATTCGCACCCGCAAGCTGGGTGACAATTTATACATCGTCGGCGATTTAACCTCAGATTTTGAATCTGGGGAGGGCATTATGTCTGCACGGGTGGTTCTGTGCGCCGCCCACCAAAGCAACGCTGTTTTACGTCTGCTTCTCAACCATAAGGAGGTATAGCCATGGGACACAGCAACCGTTCACCGCTGGTTATCGGCGGTATCACATTGAATTCTCGCCTTTTCATCGGCACAGGAAAATTTCCAAATCACGAAATCGTTCCAAAAGTCATTGAAGCCAGCCAGTCCCAGGTTATTACCATGGCACTGCGCCGCGTCAATTTAGATCAGCCTGAAGACAACATGATGCAATACATACCGAAACATATGCAGCTCCTCCCCAATACGTCTGGCGCTAGAAATGCTGAAGAAGCCGTTCGCATTGCCCGACTTGCCCGTGAAATGGGTTGTGGCAACTGGATCAAAATCGAGGTCATTTCTGACCAAAAATACTTGTTGCCAGACAATCGCGAGACCATCAAAGCCACGGAAATTCTGGCAAGAGAGGGTTTTGTAGTTCTCCCCTACATGTCCCCAGACCTTATGGCGGCAAAAGCCTTAGTCGATGCAGGTGCAGCCACCGTCATGCCTCTTGGTTCTCCCATTGGCACCAATAGAGGCATCCAAACCAAGGAATTGATTCGAATTATCATTGAAGAAATCAATATTCCAGTCGTGGTGGACGCTGGCATTGGCAGACCTTCCGAGGCGGCTGAAGCCATGGAGATGGGCGCAGACGCCGTACTGGTCAACACAGCTATTGCAACGGCTAACGATCCTATCCTTATGGGTGAAGCGTTCAGAAAAGCTGTAGAAGCGGGTCGCACCGCCTTTGAAGCAGGACTGGGCAGACAACTTTTCCAAGGGTCAGCTTCTAGTCCACTGACAGGTTTTCTCAGATAGGAGGGCTTTAAATGTCCAATTTCCAAAACCCTACAAATCAGCATTTTCCACCCTCTCCGCCCTCTCCGCCCTCTCCGCCCTCTTCACCCTCTTCACCCTCTTCACCCTCTCCAAAAGAAACCCTGGACGCCTTTCTCTTTCAGCTCATGGGCAGTGAAAGCACAGGACAAACCGTTACCGTTCAGCCTTCCCAGTGGTCTCTCCTCGTCTCTGAACTGGGAGAAGCTCACTTGGAAGAGATGGCTCAGTTGGCTAGGCATTACTCCCTTAAACACTTTGGAAAGTCCGTGGTCTTATACACCCCCATGTATCTTTCCAATTATTGTATCAACGGCTGTCGGTATTGCAGTTACGGGGCAGAACACACCATTAACCGTCGGGTTTTGAATGAAGATGAAATAGCGAGAGAAGCTCAGGCCATTGCCGCTACAGGGCTTCGTCATATTTTGCTCTTAACGGGAGAGTCCGACCGCCACTTTGACTTCAAAGCTATCTGCCGTGCTGTGGAAGTGATCCGACCTTACTTTGACAGCATTTCCATAGAAAGCTACGCCCTCACCGAAGAGGAGTATAAAATTCTTGAAGGGCTTGGAGTCATGGGCGTCACCTTATACCAAGAAACCTATGATCAAAGTCGCTATGAATATTTGCACCCTTTTGGACCTAAAGCCGACTACCAGTGGCGGTTAGGCGTACCTGATCGGGTTGGACATAGTGGTATTCGACAAATGAATATGGGGATTCTCATGGGGCTTACCCCTTGGCGTGAAGACCTGCTCAAACTCATGGCGCATGCAAGGCGCATCCAAAACACTTATCCAGAAATGGAAATTTCCTTCTCACTGCCTCGAATGATTCCCTTTGAAGGTTCTAACTTTGAAGAACTGGGCATTGCAGGAATCTCAGACAAGGAATACGTTCAAGCCCTTTGCGGGGTTCGCATCGCCTTTCCACACTGTGCCATCAACGTTTCCACTAGGGAAAATAAAGCCATGCGGGAAGCCCTGTTGGCCATCGGTGTCAACAAAATGTCTGCTGGGGTTTCCACAGAAGTGGGCGGACATATAGAGGGACAGCGAGGAGACGGACAATTTAAAATATCCGACGAGAGCAGTGTGGAAGCGGTTAGACAAATGATTCTAAACAAAGGCTATCAGCCAATCTTAAGGGATTGGATTAAATTCTAGGAGGACAAGGGGTATGAAACAAAATTACGCAACCCAAATGGACGCAGCAAAAAAGGGCATTATTACGCCAGAAATGGAAACTGTGGCAAAAAAGGAAAGTTTATCGGCTGAAATTATTCGTGAACGGGTAGCGCTGGGTACTGTGGCCATTCCCGCCAATATTAATCACAAGAACCTCAGTGCCGAAGGGGTTGGACAAGGCCTTAAAACTAAAATTAACGTAAATTTGGGAATTTCCAAAGACTGCGCTGACTTTTCCCAGGAAATGGCGAAAGTGCAAATGGCAATTGACTTTAAGGCTGAAGCCATTATGGACCTCAGCAGTTATGGCAAAACCCGTGAATTCCGTCTGGAACTGATTGAAAAATCCCCAGCCATGATTGGCACTGTGCCTATGTATGACGCCGTAGGGTTTAGCGACAAAAGCCTCAAATCTCTCACCAAACAAGACTTCCTCGAAGTGGTTGAAGCTCATGGCAAAGATGGGGTGGACTTTATCACCATTCACGCGGGACTTAACCGAGAAACTGCAGAAACCTTTAAGCGTAATCCTCGCGTGACTAACATCGTCTCTAGAGGGGGCTCTCTCCTCTTCGCTTATATGGAAATGAACCAATGCGAAAACCCCTATTTTGAATTCTACGATGAGCTTCTTGACATATGCAGAAAATACGACATCACCCTCAGTCTGGGCGATGCCATGCGTCCCGGTTCCATTGCAGATGCCACTGACGCCAATCAAATCAAGGAACTCATGACTTTAGGAGAACTCACAAAACGGGCTTGGGCAAGAGATGTTCAGGTCATGATTGAAGGTCCTGGGCATATGGCCATCAACGAAATTGCCGCCAATATGATTCTTCAAAAGAAACTTTGCCACAATGCCCCATTCTATGTCTTAGGCCCTCTGGTCACAGACATTGCGCCAGGTTATGACCACATTACCAGCGCCATTGGTGGGGCAATTGCCGCTGCCAGCGGTGCAGACTTCCTCTGTTACGTCACCCCAGCAGAACATTTAAGACTTCCAGATGCAGACGACGTTAAAGAGGGAATCATCGCTTCAAAAATTGCCGCTCACGCCGCCGATATTGCGAAAGGTATTCCCGGAGCTGCCCAGTGGGATCTGGAAATGAGCAAAGCCCGTCAAGAGGTGGACTGGAAACGTATGCTTGAACTGTCCATAGACCCCGAAAAAGCCGAGCGCTACCACGCTACCAGCAAAACAGAGCATGCGGATAGCTGTACCATGTGCGGTCAAATGTGCTCCATGCGGAATATGAACAAAATCCTCAAAGGGGAGACCGTAGACATTGGCTAGGGACAGCGGCGAAGTTTGGATGATCACCGACAGTCGCCAAGTCCCAAATTTGGCCGCCAACTGTTTATTTCACGCCCCTCAGGTGGATGCCATTGTAATTCGAGAAAAGGATTGGTCACGGGATCAGATCTCTGATTTTTGTGAAGGCTTTCACGCTTCTTGGGAAAGCCCCTTAGCCAAACCTGACCTCATTCTCAACTGGAATGGTACTTTCGACCCTAGTCCATTGCCCATTCAGGGGCTTCACTTGGGTTATGAGGTTGCCCTCAGCCTTTTTAGGCAACCTCAACTCTGGGAGGAATGTTTTTCTTCGCCCCACTGGAAAATAGGGGTTTCTATACACAACCAAAAAGAGTGGCGGGCTGTTCGCAGCCTACCACTCCATTATGTGATGCTTTCAAATGTCTATGAAACTTCCTGCAAGCCAGGAAAATCCGGACTGGGCTTGCCTGAGTTAAAGTCTCTTTACAACGCCATACAACAGGATTGCCCTAAAATTAAGGGTTACGCTTTAGGCGGTCTAACCTTTGAAGATCAATCGGATATTAAGTCTCTAGGACTCCATGGAATTGCCCTTCGCTCAGCATTTTTTTAAAAACAGCAACCAACGAGGGATCAAATTTATGACCTGCGTCCTTTTCAATTTCAGCCAAAGCTTGTCTTGGGTCAAAGTCGATCTGATCAATTTTGTTTGCCGTTAAATGCTCAAAGGCGTCCGTAATCGAAAGTATTCTTCCATAAAACGGAATATCTTTTCCCGATAACCCTCTCGGATACCCGCTGCCATCCCAATTTTCATGATGTGCTAATACAGCTTCGGCCAGATCTGCAAATTCGTTGGCAGAACTTAAAATACGATAGCCAATTTCAGGGTGTCTATTTATAGCGGTTTCTGATTTAGAGAGTTCCATACTTTGGGTTTCAATTAAATATTCAGTTGCCGCAATTTTACCAATATCATGAAGCAATCCCACAGTACTAAGGGCTTTGATTTCCATTTCCTCCAAGGCTAAAGCGACCCCCATTTTTTCCATGAGTTCTGACACACTTCGAGCGTGTTGTTCTTCTTTAGGACTTTTTTCAAAGAAAGTTTGGGTAATCGCATGAACCCCTTTTAGGCGAATGCCCTGACTTTTAAAGAGCTTCTTTTTATACATCAGATCTTCAGCGCTTTTTAAAATTTGGTGAATATCCTCTGAGCCCAGTTTCGTTTTACTTCCAAAGGCGATGGAAATATCCATATTATAAAGTTCTTCTTGCATCATTAAGGTCTCAATGCGCTTTATAATTTCTACGGCTGTTTCTTCTGAAGTCTTAGGGAGTATGATGGCAAACTCATCCCCACCAATTCTGGAAACTACGTCTTCGCTGCGGAAGCCTTCCTGAATGATTTTTGCAGCCCTTTGAAGCAATTCATCTCCAGCGCTGTGCCCGAATGAATCGTTTATCAGTTTCAGACCGTTGACGTCCGCCATGACTACTGTAAAGGGCAAGTTTCTCGGCACATCTAAGCGCAAGAGCTCTTCTTCAAAGAATCTCCGATTATAAACCCCTGTCAACTGATCCCGATAGCTCATATACTGTAGATGATTTTCCAAATCTTTTCGTTCTGTAATATCCCTGCAAAGGGCATGAACCACAACGCGTCCCTTCAAAATAATTTTTGAAAGCATTATTTCTACAGGGATTTCTACGCCATCATGCCGTTTGTGCCACCATTCAAATTTAGCTTTACCTTCTTCTAAACAAAGTTCAACCCATTCTCTCCCTTTGATTTCAGATAATTGTCCATCAGGCTGAAAATATTCGCCATCCCCATATGGAGAACGCCCAATCAACTCCGACTTGTCAGCGACCTCAAAGTATTTTACACTAGCTTGATTACAGTCCGAAATCTTATCTTCGTCAATAATAAAAATAGCATCTGCTGAGTTTTCAAAAAGGGTTCTAAAGGTAAATTCACTCGAAGCGAGTTCATCCATATATTGTTTTTTTTCAGTAATATCCTCTATAAAGGCAAGCTGACAGTTTTCTTCGTCAAAATCGACCAACTTCAAATTGGCCCAGACCACTTCTCCGTCTGGCTTTACATAGCGTTTATCCATATCTAAAGTTTTTGTCCCATTTTTTAAATAGGCTTCCAGCATGCCCCTATTATCTTGAAGATCGTCTGGGTGAGTAATTTCCGACCATTTCAGATGCTTCAACTCTTCTGTCGAGCGCCCTACAATATCTGCAAAGTGCTGATTTACCTGTACATACTGACAATCCTTCGTTCCTGCCAAACTGATGCCCATGGGCGCCATTTCAAATATTTTTCGGAAGCGCTCCTCGCTTTCAATCAGCCGAATATACTGCCTATTAATCTTTTTTAAGGCTAGCCCTAGGGCGACGGTCAAAGCTGGGTAGATTGTAATAATAATGAGCGCCATGGTGTTAAAGGTTGAAAGTAACACCGCTTCAGGCAATGTAAAAATACAGAGAATCATGACGACATGTACATCTAAGCCCATAATCGACAACATCCCCAAAGAGATTTCTCTCTTTTTTCGAATGCGATACCAATAAAATAGGCTGCCTATCGTACCCGAGGCTATAATGACCAGGACCCCCATGGTTGTTCCTGCCCCACCTTGATACAGTCTATAACTCAAAGCAAAGACGGACGCTATCACCGCCGCTATTGGCCCAAAAAATAAGCCGCATAGACTGAGTATGATAGAACGTCCGTCAAAAATTAAACCTTTACTCAAAACCAATGGCTGAAACATGCCTAGAACAGCAATCATGCCAAAAAGAACCCCTTGCATGAAGGCGAACTTCTTATTGGTTTTATCCCATTTTATTAAATATCCCGAAATGATACTCACCGCTGCCATCAAACCAAAGTTGAGGAGTATTTCCAGTCCAATTCTCATATTTCCACCTCATTGATTTATTGACTCGAGGGGCATCTCATCCCTATTGGAGAAGCTCTGTATCCATAATTTCGTAGTCTGCTCGATAAATATACAGAGATTTACCATCAATAATAACTCTTGTCATTTTAGGAAGATCTGTTGGAATTTCAACGGTTACATTCTTACCTTGGTAAACCCCTACTACCACGCCCAGTTGAGACTTAATGATAATGACTTTTTCATCGCCTAAAAAGTTCTTTAAATGGTTGACGCTTCTATCTAAAGGAACCACAGTAGATAATCCCTTTGTGGTCATTTCCTTTAAATATTCAAAGTCGAAGTCCGCTACCGTATTCACACCTCTTTCAGCAAAAACGGCGGTGGAACCCACATGGAGCATTTGCTTTCCGTCGATGGTAATTTCAAGCACTTCACTTTTATTACCGTCTGCACCGCTGTTGGCCTCATTTTCAAAGATGCCAATGTTGACTCGATTACCCTGAATGGTCAGCGTGTTGTTGCCGTAATCGTCGTAAGAAAGAACTTTGTAGTCGTCACCTAAAAGCGCGCCTTCAATTCTATTCGTAATATTGCTGATGACGTTACAAGCTGTGGTCGTTGAAATGATTGTGAACATCAGGGCTATAACTAGAATGCGTTTAATAGATAAACCAGCGCTTTTCATGATTACTTTTCTCTCTTTCCAGATTTATTTTTTAAATTGTTAGGTCTTGTGCCATGAGGTTTCCCGCTATATGCTTTACCGTTGAAAGTTTTACCGCTGTTCGGCTTATCACTTCCAGGCTTTCCACTTGGCTTATCGCTGCTAGGTCGACTGCTCTTTGGACGGTCCCCGCTTGGTTTAAAGCTCTGTGGGCGATCACCATTTGGTTTACTGCCAAAGGCTCTGTTTGTTCTTTGTTTGTCACCATAAGGTTTATCGTTGGTGCGCTTTTGATTTTTAGGGTTCAGCGGGCTGACTTCCCACTCCTCTGGCTTGATATACGGTCTGTCATAATCTTTATTATATTGTCGCTTCTTGTCTTCTTTTTCTTTGATTTGATTTGTCTTGGCGGCATACCACTCTTTTTGATTTTGCTCCCATGCAACTCGAGCTTCTTCCTTCTTCGCTTTCTTCTCTTCCTTCAGCTTTCTCTTTTCCACAATGCGTTGTTCTTCAGCTTTAAGTTTTGCCACTTTTTCCGCTGTTTTTTTCTTCATGACAGAGAACCCGAACTGGCCAAGGGCTTCGCCAATCCCGTAATACTCGCCGTGGCTGTAGACAATTGGTTTACTCCATTCCAAATGAAGCTTCCCATTTTTGTCAATGAGCTCTTCTTTCACATGAATGGCTACCACCTCTGCCATAAACATATCGTGGCTGCCAAGTTCAATGACTTGAGTCACTTTACACTCTATGCTGACAGGGCTTTCATCAATCATTGGGGCTGCTACTTTTTCAGCAGGTACAGCCGTTAAGCCCAAGTGAACAAATTTATTCACTTCTCTGCCTGATTTAACGCCACAATAATCTGTTTTTTGCACAAGCTCTTCTGAAGAAAGGTTGATGACAAAAGAATCCGATTCCTTAATCAATTGGTGTGAATGTCTTTCTTTTCTAACTGAAACGTAAGTCATTGGCGGTGTTGAATTGATTGTCCCCGTCCAAGCGACTGTCATAATATTATATTTTTCCGGACTGTCTCCGCAGCTGACCATGACAGCTGGTACGGGATAGACCATTGTACCTGGTTTAAATGGAACTTTACTCATAAGATTATCCTCTTTTCAATTTTTTAGTAATAAGGGCCCATAAGGAATGTACTTCTTTGATACCCATTAATGTGACAGCAACACCATAAACTGCGACGCCTGCCAACACAGATACACCTAAGTTAATCGTCAGGGAACTGACACGACCCTCAAGCCACCCATAGGTATAATGGACACAAACGCCCATAATAACAGCTGCAATGAGTATTTTGCCGAAAGTCGTTAAAATATCTTTAATGCCAAAGTCTCCTATCCTTCTGTAAAGTGCTGTAAACAGTAAGAAGCTGGCCGCTAACCCTGAAATTGAGGTTGCTAATGCCAAGCCGCCTACTTTCATAGGTCCAGACAATAGAAGGGCAAAGATTATATTCACAACAACGGCAATGGAACCGTTGATCATGGGTGTTTTGGTGTCTTGTAATGCATAAAATGCTCTGCTGAAAACATCCCTCAAAGAGAAACCAATCAGACCAACTGCGGTGAACATTAAAGCCACTGCCGTCATTTCAGAAGCCCCACCATCAAAAGCACCCCGTTCAAAGACCAATTTAATAATAGGAAGTCTCAGGACTATAAACCCAACGCTGGCAGGTAAAATAAGAAGGGTCAACGTATTCACCGTACCCTTGAGCAGGTTTTTAAATTCTTCCATATTGTTGTTGGCACTGTGATTTGCCATGGCTGTATAGTAAACAGAAGAAATGGAGGCAAATAAAAGTCCCATTACAAACAGACCTAATTTATTCGAGAAATTCAAGGCAGCAATACTGCCCTCTGCAAGCCCTGACCCGATAATACGGTCAACTATGGAATTGATTTGCTGAATACCTGTGCCGATGGCCGTTGGAATGACCAATATAAAAAGTGCTCTAAGTCCTTCGTTGTTAAAATCTGTCTCAGGTTTAAATTTAAAACCTGTTTTAAACAAAGCAGGTAATTGGAATAAAATCTGACAAACTGCCCCTATTGAAAACGCTACGCCCAGTCCCACAATGCCGAACTGGGAGGTGAAGAAAATCATTCCCGTAATCAAAGCTAGATTGCTTGGGAATCCATATAGAGCTGGAACGAAGTAACTGCCCCGGGTCTGTAAAAAACTATTATTGAGGAGCACAATGACACTGAGGGAGATGGTCGGAATCATGACCATGGTCACCATTTGAGTCAAGTGCTGAGCCTCTGGGCCAAATCCTGGTGCAAAGAAGGCTACTACTGGTTTGATAAACAATAGTAAAACAGCCGAAATGACCACTGTGATTAAAAATGAAATGGTGTAGACGTTATTGATTAACCCCTTATTTTCTTTTTCAGTTCGATTCACTTTATAATCTGACAGCATGGGAATAAAAGCTGTTCCCAGAGCATTGACCAACAAGATAGTGAAGACGCTCAAAATAGATTGCGCCATAACGTATGCATCGCTGCTGACTGAGGTTCCATAATAATTCGCAAGCAGGATATCTCTTAGCAATCCTAAGAGTTTGCTGGAAAAGGTAATGATTGTAATAATCAGGGCTATGCCTGCAACTTTCTTGTTATTCATATTTCTCCCGACTCTTTTCTTCATTTAATTGATAGATACATCCATTTTAACGTTTTTATGGACTAATTAAAAGTTAAAAAAGAAAGCAGAACATTCTCGCTGCTTTCTTTCGCCTATTTTATTCATTTTTTTCTGTTTTTTTGAATTCCACTGTTCGTCCTTCCTTATTCCAAATACCTTCTACACCTAATAGGGCTGTGGCGTCTGTCAGACTGACATAGGTCTCTTTGTTTCGCGTGAAACTTCTATCGGACAGAGCCAATATTTTAGGAAGGGTTTTATTTCCATTAAGATATACATCTAAAGATCGGATGGGTACATAAACTTTTTGACTTTTACTATCCCAATAAGGGGCGTTTTCAATAAAAAAATATCGGTCATTGAGTCGGTAATAGATCGGTTCTTCATTTAGAACTTTAACCACCAAGGCATTGCTGACATTTCTCCCCGTGGCCACAAGGGTCTTGCCATTGGCGTAAGTGCCAGAAGACGCTCCACCATCTAAATTAATAGCCTCAGTACATTTCATTTTTACAGCGATTTCTGCCAATTGAGTCACGCTGACATTTGGAACAGAAGCCATAATTAACTCATTTTGCTTTGTGACACCTATAAAACTGCGCTGTCCCTTGTTGGTCAAAATTTTAGCTTCGGTAAACCCTTCTTTTTGTGGGTTCACAACCACTTTGCCCCCTTTGACCAGTGTAGGTCCTGCTCCTACCGCCGTCCTCATGGACTCCCATGCAGGTAGTGGCACTGTCTTAGCCTCATTGCTGTAATTGTTTTTGAAATAGTCAAAACGATAGTCTGCAGGAATTCCTACTTTAAATTTACTCAATAGGTTTTTGTCCTTTGAAAGAACCAAGTATCCGTCTGAAGGAATGGTGAAACTCCCTTGATCTATTTTACTCACAAGACCGCCCGATACGGTAACCACTGTAAAGGTATGTTGAGGCTTTATGCCCTTATACTCTGAGTTAAAAATCATTGTGGCGGACTCATTGGCATAAAAATGATTGATACTCCAAGAATACCAATTGTAGGGCCATTCCCACTCACCACTTGTCCCTCCGCTGATTGCAATGTATGCAGGGTCAAAAAAGACTTGATTCTTAGCACTTACTCCAAACACGCTTCCTGTATTGGAAATATGTTCCACGCTGCCCTTTTGGATGATTGTTCCGAGAGGTTGCAAGTCAGAATAGGCATTAAAGAAAGTGCCATTAATACCAGCAACCCCTTCCCCATCTTCATCATTTACACCCTTTACCAAGTTTGGAAGACTATCTACTTTGCCAATGCTATTTTCTGCCGTACTGATTTCTAGCTGAACTTTAGGATTATTCAAATTTACATGAATGGCAGTAAAGGACACAGATCCACCACTGTATCCCAATTTTTCAGCCGTTGTCCATACAGAAGAGGCCGTTGTCTTGTCTGCCAATACCCCTATGGATTGCAAAGGCATTAGTACAATAAAAGCCATCATAAAAGATGAAATCCTCTTCTTATTCCTGAAAAAATATAAATTCACTTCAGTCACCTCATTAAATGATTTCAATTCTAAAAAAAAAATATTATATACCATGTTTTACGATTGTATATTTGGATAATAATAGAATGTATCGTTTTGAACCGAATATGGAGGGTTTCCCATGATTATTGCTTTATCACTTTTTTCAATCTTGTTTATCTCCTGGCTGCTCTATATATCCTTGTCAGAGAAAGCCATTCCGCCAGTTTCAAAGCCCCAGACTACCGATCCTTCAAAAGCTGCACACGACAAGTTAGATCAATTGAATAGCATTCTTGAAATAAGAGAGAACCCTGAAAAAGCAGAATAGTCGATTTCAGAGTTCTCAAACACGTTTAAAGCCTAGATATTCATTGCCCTGAAAACTCAGTTGTCCTTCGTCGCCTTCTACAATCATGCCAAACTCAGAAGCAGGGATATGAAGCTCCATTCGGTCTCCAGAAGCCACTTCAAAAGTAATGTAATAATCGGTATATGAATGATGGCTACCCATATCATCCATATGATTAACGCCAGTCTGACCTACATGGCTGCGCTTAGCAACCACTTTCGCCGCCACGGATAATCTGGGTTGAGAACGGTTATATCGATTGCTAGAAACCTTTGTGTACACCATATACCCTATGATGAACAACATCATCAAAGGGACTACAGTAAACATAATACTGCTGATCATGCTCATAAACATAAAATCCATACGTCGACACTCCTCAGATAGTTTTTAAACTTTTTCCTATCGTTCACCTCTATCTTATAACATTCCAAGACATTTGTCATATTTTACAAATCACCCCCCAAGCCTTTTGGCGTTTTTACATTTCGTATTGCAACTATTGAAACAATGGGTTTTTTAAGATACCATTCTCTATAGAAGAACTTATATGGGAGGTGTTTTATGAAACAAATAAAAGATTTTTTATTACTTAATTTAGGATTACTGCTGGTCGCTATCGGCATTTACTATTTTCTCGTTCCAAACAATTTAGCCGCAGGTGGGGTCAGCGGTCTTGCCATGGTCATCAACCAATATTTACCCGTGGCACCCATCGGTCTGCTCATGTTGGGAATGAATTTTATACTTTTTATCTTAGCCTTCTTCCTCATTGGGAAAGAATTTGCCCTCAAAACGGTCTATTCCAGTTTTGCACTCTCGGGCATGGTTTGGTTACTGGAATTGATCTACCCTATGACAAGCCCTATTTTGGCAGATGATCTGTTTATTCAATTGCTCTTTGGCATTTTGATTTCAGCAATTGGTATGGCCATCGTTTTCAACTTAAACGGTTCTACGGGCGGCACCGATATTATTGCAAAAATACTCAATCAATTTTTTCATATTCCTTTGGGAAAAGGGGTTTTGGCAGCAGATTTCTTCATTACCCTCTTTGCAGCCCTCACCTTTGGCCCTAAAATTGGGATGTATGCCATACTTGGGGTGCTCATCAACGGTTTTGCCATCGACCTCGTCATAGAAGGGTTTAATATCGTGAAGCAGTTGGCCATTATCACCAATCGTACCGAAGAGGTTAAAAAATTCATTATTGAAGAGCTCAATCGAAGCGCAACGGTTTACGCTGCTAAAGGGGCTTTCTCAGGCGATGAAAAGGAAGTCATTACAACGATTGTCAGTCAGAAAGAATTTGTTCGGTTGAAAAATTATATAAAATCTATTGATCCAAACGCTTTTATAACTGTCAGCAATGTCCACGAAGCCCTTGGTGAAGGTTTTAAAGAGTAGCTTGATTAAAGGGCAGAAAGTTCAACCCTTTGAGAAACGTTTAGTTAAATAACACAACAAAAAAGGTTGCTCTGGGCATTATCGCCTAGGCAACCTTTTAATTTTTTTCATTTACTCAAATTTTGAAACAATTCCCTTTTCACTGAAATCTAAGGTCAATAGATAACGACGTTCTGCTTCCACCGGCACGACTTCAACTTCAAAAGTGCTCTCATTTTTCCATGTGCCTCTAAAGCCTACTTTCGAAGTATAACCCTTTAAGAAAAAGTCGGGACACTGACTGAATCTATAAACCTGATCGAGGCCTACGGGAATATCGTATTGTACCCCATCGGTGAGCCAGTGAAGGGTTGCAGTATCCTTTCCCTTTTCAAAATCAATCCCTACTTTTTCCTGATTTTCGGTATCAAAAATTTTGCCGTTGGTCGTTGCAACTATTGTAGGCAATTCTTGGACAGCCACTGCTGCTTCTGGTGTTTCTGCTGCCTGGATCAACCCTTGAAGCACTTTTTGTCCTTCCGAATTTTCCTTAAGCGGCTTGTCTGAAATACAGGCAGGAATCAGGTACTCTTTGACCATACTTTCAGGTTTAAAGAAACTGTTTCTAAAGTCTCCCATAAAGACCACGACCATGTTGGTTTCAGGGAGAACAAAGAGGTATTGTCCACCGTAGCCTCTAGCCGAATAGCCCTCGAAAGGATTGCGCCACCACTGGTAACCGTAGCCCTGATAGCCCGCTGGGCCGTCTGGTGTTTCTATATGCTTCTCTGTGGATTCGCTGATCCATTTTTCAGGCAAGACTTGTTGATCTTCCCAAAGTCCCTTATTGAGGAATAGATACCCAAACTTAGCAAGATCGCCAGAGCTATAAAGGCTTCGACTGCCACCATAGTTTATATTCTGATTGTCCTTAGCCCAAAAGGCTGATTGAATTCCTAGCGGTTCCCACAGGGTTTGTTTCGCATAGGCTTCCGTAGACATATGAGTCGCTTCTGTCAAAAGACCTGACAGGATATGAGTAGAACCTGTAGAATAATTGAACTTCTCCCCAGGCGTCTCAAGGACGGGCAAATCTAACATGTACTGTACTTGATTTTCGCTGTTATAAAAACTGGCACTGGAATTTTCCCCTGCAGCATTATTGCCGTTTTCTACCCAGTCCATCCCACCACTCATGGTCAGCAAGTCTTTGATGGTCATTTCACTCTTCTGAGCACTGGCATTTTGAACCGCGTTATTAGGAAAATAGCTGAGAACCTTATCATCAACACCCTTAATAGCACCTTCTTCAATGGCTTTGCCGATTAAAGAAGACGTGATGCTCTTCGTTATAGAATAGACAATATGAGGATCTTCTGCCTCATAAGGGGCATAATGACACTCTGCTACGGTGTATCCGTTGCGGATAATTTGCACATGGTGAACATCGTAATTGTAGGTCTCAATACTGTCAAACATGGCTGCAATTTTAGCGCTGTCCATGCCCTGAGCTTCTGGCGTCGAAGTTTTCCACCCCTCAGTTGGCCAATATTCTGGTGCACGACCTTGTCCGCTGGTTGAACTCACGTCTGTGTTTGCCTTGCATCCTGCAAAGCTCCCCGTTACGAGTATAACAATCATCGTAAAAATAAAAATAACATATCCTTTTTTCAACTTAACCTTGACGTTCATCTCTAAACCTCCCCCAATAAACCCACCATATTTCATGATTTTAAAGATTTATACGTTAAAGTTTAGAATATTCAGATAAATTCGTCACGTTATTTTCTTGTCATAAAATGAATTATTCGACTTGCTCGTATCCTTTTGGATTCTGCATTTGCCACCGCCATGCATCTTCACAAATTTTTTGGATACCACGTTCTGCACGCCAGCCTAATTCTTTTTCCGCTTTTGATGCATTGGCGTAATTGGTTGCAACATCCCCTGCTCTTCTTTCTGAGATTTTATAAGGGACACTCACATTATTGACAGTCTCAAAAGCATGAATCACTTCAAGAACGCTGTACCCTCTGCCAGTCCCTATATTAAAAGCTTCTGCACCTTTATGAGTAAGGAGATATTTCAAAGCGCTTAAATGACCTTTCGCCAAGTCCGTCACATGAATATAGTCCCTAATTCCAGTTCCGTCAGGTGTTTCATAGTCATCGCCATAAATCTGCAGTTGACTCAGTTTGCCAACGGCGACTTGGGTAATATAAGGCATTAAATTACTCGGTATGCCATTTGGATCCTCTCCAATTCTGCCACTTTCATGGGCGCCCACAGCATTGAAATAGCGGAGGATTGCCACCGACCAATTCGGGTCGGAATCTGCTAAATCCACCATCATCTGCTCAATCATGAGCTTCGTTCTCCCATAAGGATTAGAGGCTGAAAGGGGGAGTTCTTCTGTCAAAGGAGATACATTTTCTAAACCATATACCGCCGCTGTTGAACTAAAGACAATCTTTTTGACCTCATGGTTTGTCATACATTCTAGCAATACCAAAGAACTCATAATATTATGATGGTAGTACTTCAATGGTTCTGCCACAGATTCCCCTACAGCTTTATAAGAAGCAAAATGTATGACCGCCTCTATTTTTTCCTCTTGCTCAAAGACAACATCTAGTGCTAATCTGTCCTGCAAGTCAATTTCGTAAAATTTAACGTCTTTTCCCGTCAACTCCTTGATCCGGTTAAGGATTTCTGGCTTGCTATTGGAAAAGTTGTCCACAATCACAACAGAATGCCCCTGATTTAACAATTCCACTGCTGTGTGACTGCCAATATAACCTGTTCCGCCTGTTACTAAAATATTGGACATCTCATCCACCCCTATCTGCCTTATCTTCTATAAATAATATTTTACTACAAACTATTAGTCATGCTACAGAACATCTTATTATAAACGGTTAGTCTTAGGATGTATTATTTTTGGCTTTAGTTTCCAAAGTGTAAGTAATTACCAGTATAATTAAATATTTAACAATTCCCTGTACCGATTTCCTATTTTTGTGGTATCATCAATATCATGTGTCAAAATTTATTATTAAACATTAATTAGGAGGGAACAAATCGTTATGAAAAAATTGATATCACTATTGACCGCCTTCGTACTCTTACTTCAAGTAGGTACATTAGGCGCATTTGCAGCAACACCTAGCAAGACTCTTTTTACAGCAGTCACTGAAGTTTATGGGGTTTACGCTGTTGGCGACAATCACACTGAACTTTCGGTTTTTTCTGCTAAAAAAATGGAGCATATGTTGAGAGACTACAATTCAACAAAGTTTTATACCAATACTGAGACTGAATTTAAAGTAACTTCTGTAAAATATACCTTAGCAAAAGACAAAAAATCAGTGAGTGCATCTGCTGTATATGCAGACAAATCGGAGGGTGAATACCTCTTTAAAAAAGACAGTAAAGGTATCATCTATCTTGAATTTGAAAATGCATCTGGAGTTGCTTACAAATGTCCAAAAACTTACACCACAGTTGACATGGCGACTAAATATGTAAAAAGTGATAAATTTAAAGCTATTCTCAAGTTAGAAGCCGCACTTGTTATAAAAATCAACCAAACTTTAGATGATATTCAACTTATCAGAGACAACTTTAATGACAATGATCCCATTAGTGAAACGAATTTCCTTGAAGGCTTCTACTCAGGCCCAGGCGATGCAGAATATATTAATATTGAACTCTGTTACGACTTTGATAGTTTGACCTATAAAAACTTTAACCAAACTTTAGATGCCACTCTGATTTCAGGTGATGACGACTATACCATTTTCGGCGCTGACATTGGCATTGAAGGAAACTTAATGTCTATTATAGAAGATGAGAACAACTTCATGAACTTAACCACTTCTGACCGTTCTACAATTACTCATATCACAATTGTCATTGACGGTGAGACACAATATGACAAAGACGTTAACTTTAAATTGGACCTGAACTAAATTTTATTGATGGAAAAGATTTAGCAAAATCTTGATCCTATTTCAAAAGCCAATTCATTAGAGAAGCTATTTCTCCCTGTGAATTGGCTTTTTTATAATTTTTCTGATAATTATTTCCTAGAAGTTGTTAAGAAACCTTCATTTATTCTAAAAATTTTGATAAAATAAATTTTATATACAAAGTGCATTTTATATAAAGCACATTGACTTGGGGGTTATTTATGAAACAAATGCCATCTTACTTCATTTCTTTATTACTCATCATTTCTCTAGTCCTTGGATCGGTTCCTATTATTGCCCATGCCGATGGGTATATCCCCTCTGCATCAACCGCAGTTCAGAGTACCTATTATGTTGTCTCAGGCAGCAGTATCAGTTCTGGACAAAGTGCTATTACCACACAGACCACAGTCTCACAATTTTTAGGAAATTTAGTGGTAACCTCTGGAGCTGCTTTCAGCGTTCATACCAGTGGGGTTTCATTTGCAAATCCTAGCGACTATGTCAACGGCTTAACTTCTAAAAAAGCAGATAGCAGCACTCTCGCCATAGGGGATCAGTTGTGGGTTCTTGCAGAAAATCAAGCTGCCCTCGGTCACTACGCAATTGATGTCACTACAACATCCCTGAGCACAGACAATGCCGTTCTCAGCACAGCTTATCAAGTCAACTCTGTGGCAAATACCATATCCCCTGCCAGCTCTATAATGACCTCTGAAACCCTTGTGGCTAATTTTCTGGCAAACCTCAGAATTCCTGCTAAAGCTGCGGTAAAAGTCTTAACAAGTGCCCAAGCCGGAACCGTTGTAGACAAGATAACCTTTGACACAGCCGTGGGTATTTCTATAAACAAACGTTTGAGCCAAGGCGATCAACTTGTCGTCCTATCAGAAAGCGGCGCAGTGAGAAAATATACCCTTTCACTCACGGTTGTGGTGCCATCGCCTGCAAAAATTGACCCTGCCTTTTCAATGGATCGAAGCACTGGCGTTACCTACCCTACTATAAAAAACAGATTGAGTACTTCAATGGATTTGGTCTTTTTAGCGAATAAAAATGCCACGGTGCGTTATAAATTATTGTTGGAAACTGAAACAGCTCCTACAAGAGATGCGCTTCTTGCAAGCTTAACCTTCACTGAATTAACAGCAGATACTTTAAAAACAGTTAAACTCACTGGTTTAAGCGCAACCGCCAATTACAAACTCTATGCGATTTTAATCGATTCTGCAGGTAATACCAGCAGTTTAGTCACCCGCCTCTCAGACGTCTCTGAGTTGGATAAAACGCCACCTAAAATAGTCACTGCCAGAGTAAGCAAAATAACGGCAAATTCAGCGGTGTTGACCATGCAGTTTGACGAAAAAGGACAATACAACACCTACCAACTTCTAGCCTCTAAAGACCAACCTTCTTCAACCACAATGGCGTCTCAAAAGTATGCGCCTCACGAAGCCAATATCACTGTACAAACCACATACTCACGACTCCTGCCGGGAGTAGAGTATAACATCTGGGCAACTGCAAAAGATACATCAGGAAATAGTACAGGCGTCTTTAAAGCCGCTACGTTTAAAACATTGGGATCTGATTCAACTGCACCTTACTTTGAAAGCGGCTATCCTAAAATCACCGTAAAAAACACTTCTGTCACCTTCACCTGCAAATCAAATGAAGAGGCTACTTTAAGATACCTCATTCAAGAGACTTCAAAAGCGACGCCCGCTAAAACCAGCCTTTTCAAATCGGGTATTACCATGAATCTCCCTGAAAGAGCAGAACGTACAGAAAACCTCATTAAATCCGCTGGGACTTATACCGTCTATATGATTTTAACAGACAGTTACAACAACGATTCCGCAGTGGTCAAATACAATTTCACTACTGGCGACAACATCGACACGACAATTGAGCCCAAAAACACACCTGATAAGACCACCGCGTCCCCTGAGTTTATAAAGTCTAAAGAAGAAGTTATTGGTGGCAACCGCCATACTACTTTCATTTTGGATCCTGCAGGACTCATGGATAAAGTTAATTCAGAGTATAGACGCATCCAAAGCCTCCCTAAAAATTCAAATGCCCTTAGCAGAGAAAGAATTCATATTGAGCTCATGATGCCAACAGATGCCAACTTCTACAAAAAAGTAGAAGTCAACGCCAATACCTTTAAACAACTGGTTGATAAAAATGTTACCTTCGATATTAAGTCTGACTTTGGCAGCTATAACCTCCCTGCCGAAGAATTAAAAAAGGCTCTTACTAACAGTGTTTCTGCCTCAGCAAGCATTCAAATATTCATTAAAAACGCCGAAGCCGCTGTGAAGTCCTCTATCACAACAGCCCTTGGCACAAAAGGTACAATGGTAGCAAACCCTGTATCCTTCGATGTCCTATTGGTTGATGGCAGCAAGACAACTGAAGTTAAGAATTTTTCTCAATATGTTTCAAGAACCATTACGGCTCCTAACCAAAATATGACCACTGCTTTGGTATTAGGCAGTAATGGCAAATTATATCATGTCCCAACCTATGTCACTGGAAATCTGACAGCTAAAGCAACTGCAAGCATTAACTCCACAAGCAATTCTGTGTATACGGTGATCTCCAATAGACGCCAGTTTAAAGATGTTGCAGGTCTTAAATATGAACCTATGATTAATAATATGGCCTCTCGCTACATCATTGAAGGGACTTCTAAAGACACCTTCAGCCCAAACAGCGAAGTCACTCGAGCACAATTTTCAACCATGCTCACCCGTGCGCTGGGCCTTTACCGTGGTGAAATGGGTCGTAAAACCTTCGCAGACAATACAAAAGTAGTCGATTTAGCAGTGGGCATCACCGTTGCTGCAGATAATGGCTTAATCAAAGGCTATGCAAATGGCACTGTGAACCCCAATGCCAGCATTACGTCTGAGCAATTAGCCTCAATGCTTTACAATGCGTCACAAAAATTTGCCCCTGTCTCTGATTCTAAAAAGAACTTGGCTAAAAAAGTTTCAACAGGCACTTGGTCAGATGCCAGCGTGGTATTTGCAAGTTCTACAGGCATGATTGAAAACTTCCAAAAAAATCATAAAGTGACTCGAGCTGAAGCGGCTTATGCCATTTATATGCTTTTGGTACAATCTGAGCTCATCAACAAATAATAAAACATAAGGTGTCCAAACAACAGCAAGAAACCCCCTTGTTCATCCAATTAAGTGAACAAGGGGGTTTTTATATAATGAAATATCATTCAGTTTCAATTCTGCGCTTTCTACTGATATGGCCAAGTCCATAAGAAAGACCCGTTCCAATAATGATGAGAACCAGACCTACTCCCACTTCCGAAAGGGATTTAATCCTTGGCATCAAAGTGACAATGGAACCCATGACAAAACCTAGAACCATATAATAAGTATACCCGTAAAACTTAGTAAACATGTAGTGAATCAGCTTGGCAAGGAGTAGACCCGTTATTCCAAATCCTATGCCCATTGGAATCAACATGGCTAAATTCAGTGTGGATATGCCTGCTAACACCGATTCGTAGACCCCTGCATACATCAGAATAATCGATGAGCTAATGCCAGGGACAATAGTTCCCAGTGCAATGACACCCCCGTAGAAAAAGGACTCCTGAAAACTCAACGAAGTGGCTGCAACCCTGCTCGCCCCTTGACTGTCTAAATAAGCAAAAATTAGGGTCAGTGTAAAGGTCACCACAAAGGGGATTAAATATTTTTTAATAAAGCCCTTCTTATTAGCTTCACCAAACACCGCTGGCAATGAGCCTAGCATTAAGCCGATAAATACAAATTTAACCATGGTTTCGTAATGATCAAATAAGAAAGTCATTACATTACTAAAGCCGATAATGCCTACTCCAACGCCTAGTCCAATAGATCCAAGAAAGATCATTTTGTGATAAAAATCTTTGTAGAAAGTTGCAACAGCATCGGTCAACTTATCGTAAACCCCTAACATAACCGCGAACGTACCGCCACTCACGCCAGGTGCAACACCACCAACACCAATAATAATACCTTTTATAAAATTAATGAATAGTCCCTTTGTTTTGCCCATAATAACCTCACTGTTTTTGATGTAGGACTATTTTACCATATAAATCTTAAAAAAAAATAGCAAAGCCTTCGCTTCGCTATTTCTAATTATTTCTTAGTAATTATTTTCTTTGATTTCAAAGTAAGATTGAGGTTTTTTACAAGTTGGGCAAGCAGCAGGTGCTTTCTCACCTTCGTGAACATAACCGCATTCACGGCACTTCCATCTTACTTTGCCGTTCTTAGTGAAAACTTCGCCCTTGGTCAGATTTTCTGCCAGTTTTAAGTAGCGCTTTTCATGCTCAGCTTCAACCGTTGAAATTAATTTGTAAGAAGCGGCAACTGCTTTAAAGCCCTCTTCTTCAGCGACTTTAGCAAATTGAGGGTACAACTCTGTATACTCTTCATTTTCCCCCATTGCAGCCGCTTTTAAATTCTCAAGAGTAGTCCCTACTTTTCCTGCAGGGTAAGCTGCAGTAATTTCAAGTGCTTCACCAGAAGTTAAGTAATTAAAGAAGATTTCAGCATGAACTCTTTCATTGTCAGCCGTTTCTAAGAAAAGTGCTGCAATTTGCTCATAGCCTTCTTCTATTGCTTTTTTAGCAAACATGGTATATCTGCCTCTTGCCTGTGATTCCCCAGCAAAAGATTTTAATAAATTCTTTTCGGTTTGTGTCCCTTTGACTTCAGCCAATGGTAGACCCTCCTTCAGTTAACTTTGCTTAAGCAATAACCGGCGCTACAAAGACTCTTGTTGCCAGTTCACGATCTAACATTAAAATACCGTTCCCTTCGCCATTGATCAATTTCAATTGGCTGAGAATTGCTTCTACATTTGCTTCTTCTTCAACTTGTTCGTCAACGAACCATTTAAAGAAGCTGTTAGAAGCGTGGTCTTTTTCTTCAATCGCTACGTCAACTAAATTGTTAATCAAATCAGTGACGTGTTGCTCGTGCTTCAGAACGTCTTCAAACACTTCGATAATGCTAGACCATTCTGTCTTAGGAGATTCAAATGCAGTAAGAATAGCTCTGCCGCCTCTTTCGCTGATATAATCAAAGAATCTGAGGGCGTGGAACTGTTCTTCTTCGAATTGTACTCTCATCCAGTTAGCAAAGCCCGGCAAATTTTGGTCTGCAAAGTATGCTGACATAGATAGATAAAGATAAGCTGAATAAAATTCGGCATTGACTTGTGCATTGATGACGTCTGCTAATCTTTTTTTCATCATGAGTAAAACTCCTTTATGTTCAGATGCTTGGGTTAAATTTCATAGAATTTTAGTTTGATTTCCAATGTCCGTGAACATTACAATATTCTCTCGCCTGAACATCCTTTGCATCAGTGTGGAAATATGCAATTGGGTCGTCGCCAGGGTTCAAGAACGCTGTCAACACGCCGTACTCTGTGATTAATTCGACCCATTGAATATAGTGTTCTGCAGTCATAGGGTGAAGTGTTGACCCTACAGTCACTTTATAGCCACCGTCGATTTTTTCAACCACGGGTACATGCTTTTCAGTCGAAGAATCTGCTGTCTTTTCTTCCATAAGTTTCATGGTTTCGCCACAACAAACCAAAGTGCCGCCGCCAGCATGATAAACCTCAACAATATTTCCACATTTTTCGCATTTGTAAACTTCTAATTTCTTTAACATTCGGATTTCCTCCAAGCTTTCTTAGTGAACTGCATCCGTGCAACGGTCACATAGCCCTTTGAAATACACGTGCTTTTGATGGATCTGGAAACCTGCCAAATGTTCTACCACCGCATCCTCAAGATCAAGGGAGAAATCTACGACTCTGCCGCATTTTTCACACTTGAAATGTCCATGAACAGAAGTATCTGCATCATAACGGGTTTCATTTTCTTCAATCGTAATCAAAAGCGCTATATTATTCTCTACAAAGAGATTCAATGTATTATATACCGTTGTCTTTGAGAGTGTTGGTATTTCTGTAACTAAATTTCTGTAGATATGATCTACGGTAGGATGATCCTTCGTATTCATCAGAAATTCAAATATCTTAATCCGTTGATAAGAAGGTTTGATGCCGTTCCCTCTTAAATATTCCCCAATATTGTCTATTTTATTACCCACATGCCCTGATTGTTCCATCTACCTCAATACCCCTTCCAAACTTAAAAACTATTCGATGACTTCGAACATATCTTTGCCAACGCCGCAAAGTGGACAAACCCAATCTTCTGGAATATCTTCAAATGCAGTACCTGGCGCAATGCCACCATCTGGATCGCCGATTTCTGGATCGTATTCCCAATTACAAGCTGTGCATACATATTTTTTCATATTTGTTGCCTCCTCTTTTATAGTGTTTTAATTGTATAGACATTTTACACGCTTATTCTTATTCTAGCAATGTTTTAATAACAAATTTGATATGCTTTGGTAAATGGAACGTCAGGGGATTGGTCAAAACTTACGCTTTGGCAAAATTACACTTCTGTAATTTGATAAAAACATCTTTTCGGAGAGTAAATCTTACCTTCTTCTTTAAGTGACTTAATTGCCTTATCCAATTCTTTCTTCTCTAAGCCAGTAGCCTCAGCTACCTCACCTGGACGAAGTGCCTCCCCAGACTTTTTAAAAACATCCAATACTTGATCTTTAGAATCCATCTTTGAAGCCTCCTTGTAATTTTATTAAATATGTAACGATTACAAATATAGAATAGCATAAGGAAATTTTTCTGTCAACCTCCTTCCACATTTATTTTCACACAAAGTTTTATACCCGATATTTTCTAAATTAACGGGTATAAAAAAAGAAATTCACAAAGTAAGGAGGGCTCTTAAATGTCTTTGACCAAGCGATTTTTATTAGGTTATCTCGTGGTTTATATTTTAGCCATTATCTCAATAGCCCTTTATACAAGCTATTCGGTTCGCGAAGAAATTTACCAGGAAGTCTCTGGATTATATGCTGAACACTTCCGAGTTGGAGAGAACAACCTCCGTCTTTTCTTCAAAGATATTGAAGATGACTTGCTGACGCTAAGCGCCTCTAACGCCGTTCAGTATGAGGATGATTCCAACTTTACTAACTTTCTTGAAGCAAAAGAGGAGAGTTTCGTCTACGACTATACCCCTGAAGAGCAAGAAATCATCCATCTTTTTAATGCTTATCGAAAAGCGCATTCCAATGTAAACTCTGTTTATATGGGAAGAGCCAATGGGAGTTTTGTCAGGTCCCATCCTCGTACAAAACCTACCGCATATGATCCTCGGACTCGCCCTTGGTACCAACTCGCCCTTTCTGAACCTGGAAAAATCCTTCAAACTGAGGCCTACACCTCCGTTACCAACACCGATATCAACATTGGTACTGTCATGGCACTCACCAATAGTAAAGGAAGCCATTACGGGGTCATCGGCATAGATGTTACCCTCAATCAGCTTTCAGAAGAGTTTTCCAACTTGGCACTCAGCTACGACGGTAAAATGGAGATGATAGAAGGAGATGGCCGTATTATTATTTCTCCGTGGCCTGAGCGACTAAACCATGAAAATAGCAATAATGACGCCTATCAGTTTGAATATGTAAACACCGCTATAAAATTAGAGAAGGGCGCTATTTATTATCGGATATCCAAAGCCCAGAAGAATCCAACGTTTAACCCTATTGCCTATATACCAAGAAGCCAAATTGACGGCTTAATCTCTAGCCAAATCTATGAAAAAATCATGTTTGTGACCTACTTTATTTTAGTTTTTGCAATAGTGACCTACTTCATGTTATCTTTCCTTATACTTGAACCTATACGGGGGATGAGGGAAGCGCTCAGTGTTTCTAAAATCAATCGCAGTCCCATCCGAATGACTCTCTCCTTAAAAGGGGAACTGGATGAGTTCCAAACGGAGTACAATCAGTTGGTCTCCTTGCTTGAAGCCGACGAAGCAGAACTGCAAAAGGTCAAAGCACTAACCGTATTGAGTCTTTCATCCCTTGCTGAAATGCGAGACTACGAAACAGGATTACACATAGTCAGAACTCAAAAATATGTGGAAATGATGGCAGAACACTATAATCTTAGGCACCCCGAAAATCCGATCTTTGAAAGTAAGCTGGCTTGGATTATTCAATGCGCTCCTCTGCACGATATTGGAAAAGTTGCTATTCCAGACTATATCCTTCTCAAACCCGGCCCCCTCACTCCAGAGGAGTTCGAGATCATGAAACGGCATACGGTCATTGGCAAGGATTCCATTGACCGAGGCAACGGGGGCATTCAAGACCAACTCTTCATTGAAACTGCCAGCAATATCGTTCTCTTCCACCATGAACGTTGGGACGGCAAAGGCTATCCTTCAGGTCTTCGTGCCTTGGACATTCCTATAGAAGCCAGAATTATGAGCATCGCAGATGTCTACGACGCCCTCACTTCAAAGCGCGTCTACAAAGAAGCCTTCCTTCATGAAGATGCCTTAAAAATCATGGTAGAAGGTCGCGGGACTCAGTTTGATCCTAACCTCATCGATATATTCCTAGAAATTGCCCATGAGTTTAAGCTGATCAGTGAGCTTTATCGGGAGGATTAATTTTAGTTGTCCATTTAGCCTTTAGACCTGCATAAATAATATAATTCTCATAGCTTAAAGCCGCATTAAAAAAGATGACTCCGATTGAATTTCGAGGTCATCTTTTCTTATTTATTCTCTTTTAGGATTTCTTTATCATGAGTTCATTTTCTTTTTTTGAAAATCAGATTGGTTATCGTTCCAAATACAGCTGAATGTATTATGCTAGCTATAGATACAATCAGTACACTTTTTAGAACGCTCTCAGTATCCATCAGTTGGATAGGAATAAATACGAAGATTAAAATGAATATGATGATGAAGAATGCAATATAGTCAATCTTTCTAAAGTTTTTGTTAATCATTGAACCATAACCTCCTGAAAACTCTTTATTATAAACTTCAGTTCTTAGTCAATACCTCAGTATCAATATATTGGTGATAGATGCTATAATAATTATAGTGTGTAATTATTTAATACTAGAACCATATTATACCGCTAATTACTTCTATGTTGTTATCCACATCGCGGAGGATTTTATGAAAAAAACTTCTATCGGCATTATATTAATTTCAATTCTAGCTTTCAGTGTGGCACTCATCGGATTTGGCCAGCTTGAATACAGAGGTACGCCTGTTACAGACGCTTCCAAAGAAACGAATCAGGAACTTCTTGAGGTTGCAAAATCTAGCCAGTCAGAAGAAATTCATCTGATTGACGGGCTAGAAATAACCAATGCTGCATATGAAATGGTTAAATCGAGACGTAACAATTCAGACCAAGAAGCGGAAGCCTACTTTAAACGTATTGCCGCAAAAAGCAGGGTTATAGAACGAGAATCGAAAAAGCTGAATATCCAAGTCACCGATGAAGAAGTAAAAGAGTACATGAATCAAACGTTTTCTATAATTTCAGAAACCGATAAGGAAGTCCTCGCCATTGCCAGTGGTTTTAAAAATTTTGAAGAATACAAAAATGCCAAAAGTACCTATAACAGCGCAAAGCATTTTATAATGGAATCAAAATATGTGAATCAAAAACTTAACGATTTAAAAATTAGTAAATCTAGTACGAGTGATGAAACCGTCACCGAGGAAGCCTTAAAGGAACAAATAAATTCAGAACTAGAAACCCTGATTAACGAAGAACTATCAAAATAACAAAACAAAGGCTGCCCAAATGCAGGTTACTAACACCTGTAATTTGAGACAGCCTTTTCTTTTTTAGCCGAAATTTTTAGTGAATTTCTTTATAACCTTAACTTACTTCATCCCTTGACTAATCATAAAATCCTTATACAAGAAGTCCGTTGTAATGATATGGTTGAATACCCAGTTGACAATTTTCTTGAGCAATTCTTTGAGGAAGGCTTTTTGCTCTTCTTCAACGGTTTTCAAGTCGATTGAATGTAGGTAGTCGATAAAGGCGTCATGCTCAGCCTTATGTTTTTCATAGTCTGGGTAATTGTACTTAAGGAAGTAGTCCTCTTCCACCTTAAAATGATAAATCGTATAGTTTGTCAGCTCATCCAAAACTTCCATGATATCGTCATAGTTATCATCCCCATCTTCGTGTTGAACCAAGAGAGCACTGATACGATTGCCGATTTCCAGTAGTTTTTGATGCTGCGTGTCGATAGAGTCAATACCCAGTTCAAATTCCTTTTTCCAATCAAACATAAACTATTCTCCTTCTGAATCTTCACACATTTATTTATTTTGAAAAATTAATAATGGACTTAATGACTTTTTCCATATGCTCTACGTCAACTTTTCCATCTTCATCTGGCGTCATGAGACAATTCATGGCGTTGTTTTCCATAATCATCAATCCAATTTTATGAATGGAGGCTTTTACCGCCAAGACTTGCAGCAAGACATCGTCACAACACTTGTCCTCTTCTAGCATACGCTCTATTCCAGCAATATGACCTTTTACGGTTTTGAGTCGATTTACGACAGCTTTTCGCTTTTCGTCCATTGGGTCTTCCTCCTACATGATATCAATTATTAAAACAATTCTCAAAATATTTATTTTTAAATGAACAAGTTCACATCCGCATCTTCAGCTTCACCAAGGTAAGTGGCAACACCGCCTAAAGTAACCCCTTCAATGAGTTCGCTCTCATGAACGCCCATTAAATCCATGGACATGTTGCAGGCGATCATGTTGACACCGTTTTTCAGTGCCATTTGAAGCAATGTTTCCAGTGAATCTACATTTTTAGTTTTCATAATGTGGCGAATCATTTTAGGACCCATGCCCATCATGTTCATTTGTGAAAGTTTTAATTTCTTAGTGCCTCTAGGAAGCATCATGCCAAACATTTTGCCCATAAAGTCCTTAGGCGCGTTGACTTTGTTTGGCTTCTTGATGATGTTAAGTCCCCAGAAGGTATAGAACATAGTAACTTTTCTCCCCATAGACGCCGCCCCATTGGCAATAATCAAGGCTGCAATGGCTTTGTCTAAATCGTCTGAGAAGACTACCATGGTTTTATTGTTTGGAATACTTTGAATGGTCTGCTGCATTTTCTTTTCAGCCGTGCCCTTCATAATGTTGGCATAGAAGTTTTTATCTGCCTTGCCAGACGCCATGAGGGTATGTCCTACTTTTTTACACCACGTTTTAATATCTGTGGCAAAGCCTGGATCTGTTGCTGTAATTTCAAGAACATCCCCATCTGCCATCAGTTCTAAAGCTTGGTGAACTTGCATGATTGGACCAGGGCATTGCAAACCACATGCATTTACTTTAACAACATTTCCAGTGGGTTTCAAGCTTTTATCTACAACGTCGCCTGAATCCTCAAAGTTTTCGCTTGGGGCGTTACAGCAGTTTTTGTCGCTCGGATCTTCGTTTTCAGCGCCACAGTAAACATGGGAGTATGTGGTATAACCGCCACTTAAATTTCGAACGTTTTCAAAACCGTGCTGCTTGAGGATTCTCGCGCCGACGTAGCCTCTAAGACCGATCGCACAGTAAAGAACAATGTCTTTCTTCGGATCGAGTTCTGTAAGTCTGTCTCTGAGTGAGTCTAGGGGAATGTTGACAGAGCCTTCAATAAAGCCCATATCTCTTTCAATTGCCTCTCTCACGTCTACCAAAATGGTCTTTTCTTTGTCAAAATCTACTGCTTCATAGTAGTGAGCAATACCCACTTTGCCCTTCATAATGTTCTCAGCAGTGAAAGCCACCATGTTCACAGGGTCCTTAGCCGATGAGTACGGCGGTGCATAGGCAAGCTCTAAGTCCATTAAGTTTTTAACCGTAGCGCCAAATCTGAGAGCTGTGGCAATGACATCTATCCGTTTGTCCACGCCGTCATAACCTACAATTTGAGAACCGAGGACTTTCCCCGTTTCTGGGTGGAAAATAAGTTTCAATGCCATTGGAATCGCCCCAGGGTAATAACCTGCATGGGATTTGGCGTGAATGATGCTGATTTGATAATCTTTGCCGATTTCCTTGCCTAGACGCTTAAGGGTTTTTTCATTCATCCCTGTGCTGGCAACGGTTAAGTCGAAGACCTTCGCAATAGACGTGCCTTGAGTGCCCACATAAGCTTCCATGTCGCCACAAATGTTATTGGCACAAATTCTGCCTTGCTTATTGGCAGGGGCTGCCAGCGGAATCATGGTTTTGAAGCCCCCTATAAAATCGTTGACTTCGATAGCGTCTCCAATGGCATAAATGTTAGGGTCAGAAGACTTCAGGTACTCATCCACCACAATGCCGCCTCTTTCGTTCACAGCAAGACCCGCCGCCTTAGCCAGTTCCGATTGAGGGCGAATGCCGATAGATAAAATGACCATGTCCACTTCAACTTTCTTGCCGCTTTGAAGGGTAATGGTAGTGACGCCGTGGTTATAGTCAAAGGATTTAACCCCATCTTTGAGAATGAGTTGAACCCCTTTTTGTCTCATATGGTTGTGAACTTGTGTGGCCATTTCGTAGTCGATGGGCGCCATGACTTGATCCATCATCTCCACAAGGGTCACGTGAGCCCCTCTGTCATAAAGGTTCTCCGCCATTTCAAGACCAATGAACCCGCCGCCGATGACTGCTGCCCGTTTAGGTTTCAAATTGTCCACATAACCTTTGATCGCGTCTGTGTCTGGAATGTTCCAGAGGCTGAAAATGTTAGGGCTGTCTATGCCCGGAATCGGTGGTTTAAGGGGAACTGACCCTGGAGAGAGGACTAATACGTCATAAGTTTCATCGTATTTGTGTCCTGTGCTATGGTCGATGACCTGAACGGTTTTTTCTTCTTTATTAATAGTAAGGACTTCGCTCTTCACCCGAACATCAATGTTGAAACGGGCTTTCATGGCCTCAGGGGTCTGAACCAACAACGCTGAACGATCTTGAATAGTTTCACCAATATAGTAAGGAAGACCGCAGTTGGCAAAGGAAATGTATTCCCCTTTTTCAAACATGACGATTTCTACGTTCTCATCATTTCTTCTCAGTCTTGCCGCTGTACTTGCACCGCCTGCAACGCCGCCGATAATTACAACTTTTTTAGCCACTGTACATGCCTCCTAAAGGTTTTATAAGTTTGTGAATAATTCTCCAAATATGGCCCTGCTTAAGGCTCTCCCGAAAGAGAGCCTGATTTTATATTACTTCCTAACCGCTTCCCCAGACTCCGTGAACACTTCATCCTTTGGAACGCCTTGGCAATTGACACAGTTTAAATCTCTTGAATTTTGGGGTCCACCGTAGACCGCTGAATAAGTGGTGTAGCCGCCGCTGAGGTTTCTCACCTTGTCAAAGCCGTTCTCGCGAAGGATTCTTGCCGCAATGTAGCCTCTCAGGCCGATGGCACAGTAAACGAGAATTTCTTTGTTTTTATCTAGTTCCCCAAGTCTGTTTCTCAATTCGTTGACTGGAATCAAAATCGCCCCAGGAATGGCGCCACGTTCGTTTTCTTTAGGGTCTCTCACATCGACTAAAATGGTTTTTTCAGGGTCAAAGTCTACCGCTTCGTAGTATTGAGCCACGCCTAATTTGTCTAGAAGAATATTCTCTGCCGCAAAGGCCGCCATGTTGATAGGGTCTTTAGCCGATGAATACGGCGGTGCATAAGCCAGTTCCAAATCCATTAAATCTTCAATGGTACCACCGTATCGGATCGATGTGGCCAAAACGTCAATGCGCTTGTCAACGCCGTCGTGTCCCACAATTTGTCCCCCAAAGACTTTACCCGTCTCAGGGTGGAAGATGAGCTTGATGGCCATCATGGTAGAACCTGGGTAGTAACCGGCGTGAGACTTAGAGTGGATAATGCTCACTTGATAATCTTTGCCGATTTCTTTGCCTTGACGCTTCAAGGTTTTTTCGTTAGTCCCTGTGCTGGCAACGGTCATGTCAAAGACTTTCGCAATGGAAGTCCCTTGAACCCCTCTGTACTTTTCTTTTCTGCCTGAAATATTATTGGCAACAATTCTGCCTTGTTTGTTGGCTGGTCCTGCAAGAGGTACCATGGTTTTATTGCCCGTCATGAAGTCCGTGACTTCCGCCGCATCTCCAAGGGCATAGATGTTAGGATCAGAGGTTTTGAGGTACTCGTCTACTACAATTCCCCCTCTTTCATTGACCACAAGACCTGCCGCTTTTGCCAGTTCTGACTGTGGTCGAATCCCAATAGAGAGGAGGACAATATCTGCCTCTACTTGTCTGCCGCTTTGAAGGGTAATGGTCGTAACTCCCTCTTTATATTCAAAAGACTTGACCCCGTCTTGAAGGTAAAGTTGAACGTCTTTGTTTCTCATATGGTTGTGAATCATGCTGGCCATTTCAAAATCAATCGGTGCCATGACCTGATCCATCATTTCAATGACAGACACTTCCATGCCTAGGTCGTGGAAGTTCTCAGCCATTTCTAGTCCGATGAAACCGCCCCCAATCACCGCTGCCCGTTTCGGCTTGGCATTGTCTACGTGACCCTTAACCGCATCCGTATCTGGAATGTTCCAAAGGCTGAAAATATTAGGACTGTCTATGCCTGGGATAGGTGGCTTGAGGGGAACTGACCCCGGAGAAAGAACTAAAACGTCATAACGCTCTTCGTAGGTTTCACCGCTGGCATGATTTTTAACCGTAACCGTTTTCGCACCCTTGTCGATGGCAATCACTTCACTCTGAATACGAACGTCTAAATTGAAACGGTCTTTCATCGCCTGAGGGGTTTGAACCAAAAGAGATTTTCGCTCTTCAATGCTCCCCCCTATGTAGTAAGGCAGTCCACAGTTCGCAAAAGAGATATACGCTCCTCTTTCAAACATGATGATTTCTGCTGATTCATCGTTTCTTCTCAGTCTTGCAGCTGTACTGGCGCCACCTGCAACGCCGCCTACAATCAATACTTTTTGACCCATTTTAGATTCCTCCATTTTTAGGATACTTGCCTGCTTAATTTATCTAACATAGTATAAGATGTTATTTCGG
Source organism: uncultured Peptostreptococcaceae bacterium (assembly GCA_964404895.1). GTDB lineage: Bacteria > Bacillota > Clostridia > Peptostreptococcales > Acidaminobacteraceae > JBGSUZ01. Next base: position 243,938 of record CAYOLV010000005.1, read on the forward strand.
TATACCCACCCCCTGGGGGTAGGCTCTACATCCTCAATATAACTTATACCCAGATGATTGTCAATCTATTCGCAAAGTTTTTTCTCTTTTATTTAGCCTCTCCTTTAAAAGTGGGTATAGGAGTCCTACATGAACGTTTGAATATTAGGCAAAGGAGGAGATGTTATGGTGAGCATCAAGAGAAAAATTGTGATAGCTATGGTGAGCATAGCTGCCGTTGTAGCCATCATCGTTCTTGCTTATTCCGACGCCATGCTCCACGCCTTGGTTGCAAAAAGCGCCCTAGATCAACGCGCCAACTTGCTGGTCAACGCCACTGACCACTTGAATGCAGAATTGAATCAGTTTATTCACCCTGCTGAACACTTTGCAGATCAGGTCAAATTCAATGCGCCGCAGCTTGGGCGCCCTCAAAATCCAGAGGACCTAGAACTTTGGAAAACAACCCTGTCCCCCTATGTCTCTCACTTATTTGAAACCTATTCCACCAATGATAATTTAAGGCTTTATTTTGTAGACCCTTCTTTTCGACCCCTTGGTTCTTATTTAGATTTTAAAGATCTCAATACTGATCAATATTTGGATCCCCCTCAAATTAAGAAAACCCAATTGGAGATGAAGAGTCTCTCTTATTTTCAGTCTGGTTTTCTCAACAAGAAACAGCTCTGGCTTCCCACCACTTCTAAGACCCTTTCAGATGGTTCTATTAAAACCTATTGGCACTATTTGATTCCTATCTATGCCGACGAAAGAGAAACTGAGGCTTTTGCCGTATTGCTAATGAGCAGTCAACTGACCGACTTGCATCTCTCTGGTTTGAAGAGTTTTGTAGATGCTAACCCCCGGCTTGCTGTCTACGAATATTGGACTACGCCTATGCTGCAAACTGAATTTTACCCAAACCTCCAAATGAATTTGGCATCCCCCCTATCAGGGGCATTAAAAACTGAACCTTCTACATTGAGAACCTATACCTATAAAGTCATCGAAGTTCCTGAGCAGGGTACTTATTCCCTCATGACTCATGTCTTGACGAATGGCTGGCACCTCACGTATCTCATTCCCCATTCTGATCTGATGAAGGGTTTTTACGAAAGTCGACCCGTCTCCCGTTGGCTAGCCATTCTTTTTGTGTTGCTGATTTTAGGAATCGCCCTTCGGGTCGCTGATTATATCGAAACACCTATTGTTCAACTCATACATCGATTTAATACCCGTCACATTTCAGGGGTTTTCCCCAACGCACCTAGCGATTACCTTTCCCGCTCAGATGAGTTGGGTATTTTGGTTAAAACCTTTGATCGCTTAAGTACTTCTATCAACAACCATAGAGAAATGCTCAAAACCTTGCAGAACAACTTGGAACAGCAAGCCACTGAAAAAAGTACTGCATTGAGACAAACCCATATGCTCCTCAGTACATCCATTCAAAGATTGGCAAAACAAGAAGAAGAGCTTGAAAGAATCAACCATCGCTTAAAAGATAACTTAAGCACAATCGCCGATACCCGTAAGCGCCTCTTATTGACTGAAAAAAACGAATCTCTGAAGTTTTTAGTTTCCGGGGTTGCCCACGAGCTAAATACCCCTATTGGAAATACCATTACCCTTTCCACATTTTTGGATCATGAGTACGCAGAAATATTAGAGCAGCTAGAACAGGGCACGGGACTCCAAAAGAATCGATTGATAGACAGCGTGATTACCCTCAATGAAGCCGCTCTTCATATGTCTCAAAATATAACTCAAGCCAACGAGATATTGGATCTGATTGATACCATCATCATGACTCCTATTGGTGAAAGTCCTGAGCTCATTGTTTTGTCCAGTTTTATTGAAAATTTGTTTCAGTCTATTACCAAAACAATTTCTCGCCCAATCCTCTTAAACATTACCGATTCAAAGGGTCTGACTATCATGACAGATCCTGCTAAACTTACCGCTGTAATTGAACCTTTAATCCACAATTCCCTCGATCACGGCTTTGACAATCAGGACAAACCCATCATTTCTATCGAACTCTTGCCTCAAGACCATGGATTTGACCTCCTTTACGCCGACAATGGTTCAGGTGTGAATCCTCATGACTTGCCCCACCTCTTTACTCCATTTTTTACAACAAAGTTTGGCGCTCATAAAGGACTTGGCCTGAATTTAGCTTATAATGTGATCCACTTCTATTTTTTAGGTACCATGCAGATCCTCTCCAATCCTCGATCGGGTTTGAAAATAAAATGTCATTTTAATTTATTTGAAGATGGCGCGCTTGAGCAAGGAGGTTCCTATGATCCTTTCTAAAAAAACCATTCACAGTAAGATTGTCTCTGCCCTATTTGTTCCCACAGCACTGGTGGGACTCCTTTTGATGGGTATTTTACTTTGGAATGGCAAAGCTGCCCTAGACACAAGCAATCAAATAAATATGACCGATAAAGTCGATAATTACGCCTTCGAAGTCGAGTCTCTAATCCAATCTGCAGAGGGAGACAGCTCTGCCATTAAAAACTATGCAGAGAAGGTTTTTCTTCCCCTTTACTGGGGGGGTACTGAAAGGGATCAAAAAAATGCCCTTCAAGACTTTGAAAAAATAATTTTGAGCTTAAGCACCCATAGCTACACCAACTACTTTGTGAATTTTGCCCCTAACTTGGAAGCTCTGCCTGAAAATCTTGGAGCTGTTCACTATGAAGATATCGATGGGATTTTTAAAACTTTAGAGACTAAAGAAAGCCTTTGGTATGGACCTTATACACCCGCCAAAGGATTAGTTCAAAACGAAGTGCTCACCTATGCTCTTCCTATTATTTACAATCAGCAAATTGTTGCAATCGCTGGTGTGGATGTCTCAACTGAAAGACTCACACAAGAATTGTCTGTTATGCACTTTTACAAAAGTGGCTATGTCGCTTTGGTTGACGAACAACTTCGCTTTATCAGCCACCCAGACTTACGCCTTGGAAAAACCCTTACAGAGCAGCTTGGCGAAAAATATAGAGATTTAGAAACTGAACTCAGTTCAGGCACATCTGGTCAAATTCAGTATGTCTGGGTAAGCGGTGTAAAGAAAGTTTTGTTCTATAAGCAATTATCCAACGGGTGGCGGCTTATACTCACCGCTCATCAGAAAGAGGTCTATGCCGATCAAAATACCATGACCCTTGAAATTGGTATTTTGTACCTCGCTGTACTCCTATTTATTCTTCTAGCAACCACGCTACTAGCCCATTGCATCAGTCAACCTTTAAAGCGTCTGATTCATGCCCTAAACGATGGTTCCAACTGGCAGATGAATCAATTGGAAAATTTGGCAACTCAAAAAGATGAAATAGGGACTTTGAGCCAACTTCTCCTCAATCGCTTAGAGCTGGACGCCTCCTATATGACTAATGTTCAAAATTATAACGAAAACTTGGAAGCCATGGTGCTCGCCAAAAATCAGGACTTAATTGCAGCGAATAAAGCGCTTACAGAAAAAAGGGAATTGGTTCAGGCACATCAAAAAACCTTGAAAACTCAAAACGCTGAATTAGAGACTTCAATTCAAAACATGATCGCCACCCAGCGTCAACTGATTGAACAAGAAAAAAATCTGTCCTTCACAGCCATCGCCGCACAGATTTCTGAAGAAATCAAACCCAGCTTAAGACGAGCCAATGATTGGATTCAACAGTTGCAAACCATCGGCAATGGGCTACTGGAACAAGTCAATCAACATCGTTTTAGCCGCGCTGAATTTTTAGACGCCTATCAAAAAGCACAAAAAACCAATCGCCGACTGATCAGCCATATGGTTTATTCAAGAGACGTTATCGACTATGTGAAAGATCTGGCTGCCAATCCAGAAAATATACTAGACGACTTAATCGATTTAAGGGACTATGTAAAAAAAGCAGAATCTGCCCTGAATACCTCGTCACTAGACCCGTTGGTCTCCCTCGATGTATCCAAATTCAAATCCTGCTTTGTTCATATTGATTCTGCTAAATTTTTGCACCTCTTAGAAAGTTTGTTGCTCCATATGGCGGCCTCAGTTTCCCCAGAATATTACCCCGTCCCTATCCGATCCGCTCTGGAAGTAACCGATTTGACAGCAGTCCTATCCTTCACGGTCTCAACGACTCAGCTGGCAGAAAGTATTTCTCCCTCTGATCTCATGAAAGTATCATCCCAAACGTCACATATGGGCATCTCCATGATCAAATTGCTGACCCGAGAAGCCTTTGGCGGAAAGTTCTTAACATCGGTCAACGAAGCTGCACAACAATTGACCTACACTTTAAGTTTCCCTGACACAATTATTCCTGATATTGAAGTCGATACAGATCGTAATACAGACCACCCTTCCCAATAAGCTCGTCATGACTGCCCATTTCACGAATTTCGCCCTTATGGAGCACCACAATTTTGTCTGCATCCTTAATGGTAGAAAGCCTGTGGGCAATAATGATAGTGGTGCGGTTTTTCGTCAATTTGGAAATTGCGTCTTGGATTAAGTGCTCAGTTTCCGTATCAATACTGGAGGTTGCCTCATCTAAAATCAATATTTTAGGGTCATACGCCAAAGCCCTTGCAAAGGATAGCAATTGTCTTTGTCCCGTAGATAAGGTAGTACCCCTCTCGTAAATCATTTCCTCATACTGATGAGGCAATTGTTCAATAAAGCCGCTGGCATTGACATATTCAGCGGTTTTTTTAATGTCCTCTTCCGTAATTGCTTTATTTCCCAGGGAAATGTTATCTTTTAAAGGCCCTGCAAAGAGGAAGACGTCTTGAAGCACCACCCCAATCAACTGCCTTAAATCCTGTTTTTTAAGGGTTTTGACCGAATGTTGATCAATTAAAATATCTCCCTTGGTTACAGGGTATAGCCCTGACAATAAGCTGATGATAGTGGTTTTGCCACTGCCTGTAGCCCCTACAATGGCCACCGTTTCCCCCGCTTTGATTTCCAGATTGATCCCCTTCAGCACAGGCTCTCCTTGCAAATATTCAAAGGAGACGTCTTTAAACACAATTTCTCCCTTTACAGAGGTCTTTTCAAGGGTTTCACTGCCCGGATCTTCGTGTTCGTTCTCTTCTAAGAGCATGAAAACCCTTTCCGAAGATGCCATAGCCGATTGCAAAATGTTAAACTTTTCGCTGAGGTCAAATATGGGTTTGAAAAACTGGTCAGTATAGTTAATGAAGGCAAAGAGCACCCCAATTTCAATAGTGCCTTTTAAAACCCGTCCGCTGGCGAACCAAATGAGTAAGGTCAACGCCAAGGTATACAGTAAATTCATGCTAGGTCTGAAAATCCCAAAAACTTGAATTTCCTTCATGCTGGACTTCAAATGATCCTCGTTGACCTCTGTGAACTCGTCGTAAACTTCTGTTTCGCGGTTAAAAAGTTGAATCATGCGCATGCCATTAATGTTTTCACTAAGCACCGCATTGATTCTGGCAATTTTCGCCTTAACCTCTCTATGGGCTTCTCTGGCCTTGATTCTGAACCAATAGGCCGACAAGAGCACCAAGGGAACCGTAGAAAGCGCCACAATAGTGAGTTTCCAGTTCATCGACAACATAATGATCAAAGTACCCAGGAGAAGGAGCACGTCGTTGAGCAAATTGATCAAAACATCAGTATACATGTCGCTAATGTTTTTCATGTCGTTGGTCACACGAGTCACCAACCTGCCCACAGGGTTTTTATCAAAGAAAGACAGGGGCAGTTTCAACAGATGGTCAAATAGATGAGCCCTCATGTCAAAGACCAGCTTCTGGCTGACCCAGTTTAGGAGCATCATTTGAACATAGGTTACCGCAAAGCCTCCAAGGACAAGTCCAAGGTATATGAGGCCTAGTTTAATAATAGCGGCTTTATTTTGGTTGGGTATGTAGTCATCAATAACAACTTTAATGAGATAAGGCTTGACCAAATCCACCGATGTGACCATGAGCAACAGTACTGCACAAAGTATTAAATATTTCATGTAGGGCATGGTAAAGGCGGAAAGCTTCTTTAAAATTTTAAGGTCGAAGGACTTTTCCACGTCTTTTTCCATGTGTGCGCCTTTTTTCGCTTCTTCTGACATGGCTATTCCTCCGCAATCTTTTCTTCAAGCTGCTGTCTTTCAAATATCTGCTGATACAAACCGCCTGCCCCAATCAACTGGTCATGAAGCCCCATTTCGGCAATTTTGCCCTGATCCAGAACGTAAATCATGTCACAGTCTTTAATAGCAGAAATTCGATGGGCGATGATGATGGCCGTCCGACTTTTTAAGGCTTCCCGCAAATGTCTGAGAATAGATTCCTCTGTTTTGGTGTCCACCGCCGACAGGGCATCGTCAAAGATAACCACTTCAGACTGTTTCAGAAGGGCTCTGGCAATACCTATCCGCTGCTTTTGACCACCAGACAGGTTGACGCCTCGTTCCCCTAAGAGAGTGTCATAGCCCTCGGTAAAGTCCAAAATTTCTTGGTGGACATTTGCAATTTGTGCCACCTGTTGAATGGTTTGTAAATCACGGTCTTTTTCAAAAAAGCGTATGTTTTCTTCTATATTTCTTGAAAATAGGAAGTTATCCTGAGGGACAACGCCGAAATGGCTTTTGATTGTTTCGTGAGACAAGTTGTTGATTTCTTGTCCTTCCAAATAGATCATGCCCTCTGGAACCGCCCAAGCCTTCGTCATCAAATTCATTAAGGTGGATTTTCCCGACCCCGTTCTGCCAATAATCCCAATCTTTTGACCCCGTTCAATGGTCATGTTGATATTTTTGAGAACCTGCGCCTCAGACTCTGGGTAGGCAAAGGAAAGATTTTTAAGTTCAATTACAGGACCCTCGCCCGTTTTAATACTTTCACTGCCATAGGCAACGTCTGGTTCAATGTCTAAAAATTCATTGATTCTTCTCAGAGAGGCGTTGCCCCGTTCCATGACGTTGACTACCCATCCGAAAGCCATCATCGGCCATGCTAAAGTTCCTACATAAGAAATGAAGGAAACAAACATGCCCAGAGAAATGGTGCCTTCTACCACCATGTTCCCACCCAATATAAGGGTGAGAATCAAACTGATGGCTGAAATGGTTTTCACCAGCGGGTGGACAATCCCCCACATTCTCACCAATTTCATATTCTCGTCAAAGTTTTCCTGATTGGTGGTTTCAAAACGCTGCCGATGGTCTTCCTCACGGGTGTAAGTCTTGATAATTCTGACCCCTGAAAAGGACTCCTGTACTTGGTCGGTCATGTGGGAAAAGGCTTCCTGAACCCGCTTGAAATAGCGCCGTACCAATCTGCCTCCAAAGCCAATCATAATGGCAATTAAGGGCATCGGCAAAACCGCAACCAAAGTCAGTTTTAAGTCGATGTTGATGATCATCATCACAATGGTCATGATGGACATGAACCCCGCGTCGATTAACATGACCAATCCCATGCCCATAGCCCCGCCCACTGCCATTACGTCGTTGGTTGCGAGAGCCATAATATCTCCGGCTTTGTGTTTGCTAAAATATTCCCAGCTCAAATTCTCCAAATGAGCAAAAATTTTGTTCCTTATCCAGTATTCCGCCTTTCGGCTTGTCCCATTAATCAGTATACGCCACCAATATCGGCCGATGGCTACCAGTACAGCAATTCCAAATATGTAAAACATATAACGGTATATTTCCACTTGAGTCACCGTTTTACTCGCCAGTCCATCGGTTAAATCCCCAATGAGTTTCGGGGTAATCAACTGCAGGGCATCTATTCCAATAAGGATAATCAACCCTAGTCCAGTTGCCTTCCAATGTTCCTTTAAAAAACTGCCAATGTGCTTAAACATTCGCCCCTCCATTTGTCTCATATTTCTGACTATTTTATTTTAGCACAAGGAATTGTCCTGTGGGTTACACTTTGGTACACCCAATCTATAAATATTTGGGTTCACTTTTGATACCGTTATTCCAAAATTTTAGTCGGATATAAAGTTTTACATCCCCCCTTATAGAATTTTCCTATAGAAAATGGTTCTTAATAGAGTTGTTTCAACACTTTACAATTGATAAGCTAAGTAAAGTGAAACGTTACATAATAAAAGAATGCATCCCACTTAATATTTAGGAGGTACTAACCATGAGACCAGCGATTATGGAAGAAGTTGACGCACTAAGAGGGGTCAACTCTGTCAAAGTTAAAGAAGCCAAAGAAGCGGACAAAAAAGTCGTCGGTATGTACTGCGTCTTTTCACCCTCAGAAATTGCACTGGCAGCTGGGGCAATCCCTGTAACCCTTTGCGGTACTTCACCAGCTCCTATCGAAGCGGCTGAAAAAGAATTGCCAAGAAACCTTTGTCCTCTCATTAAATCCAGCTACGGCTTTGCAGTGACTGACAAGTGTCCCTACTTCTCATTCTCCGACGTTCTTTTAGCTGAAACCACTTGTGACGGCAAAAAGAAAATGTATGAACTCATGGGCAAACTCAAGCCGATGCACCTCATGAACTTGCCACAAACCGCATCTGCAGAAGAATCATTGCCCCTTTGGGAAGCTGAAATGATCCGTTTTAAAACCTTCCTTGAAAAGCAATTCAACGTTGAAATTACAGACGAAAAACTCAGCGATGCCATCAAACTCATGAACCGTGAAAGAGATGTCATGAAGCGCCTTCATAAACTCAATGCCCACAAACCTGCTCCAATGACTGGCGTAGATATGATGATGGCTCAATGGCTCAAAGGCTTCAACATCGATAAAGAAGCGGGCATAGATTTGATTGAAAGGGTTATTAAAACTTATGAAGACCGCATGGCTGAAGGGGTATTTGCTTTTGATGAAAACGCACCAAGAATCCTTCTCACAGGCTGTCCAGTAGGCTTTGGCTCAGAAAAACTCCTTAAAATCATTGAAGAATCAGGTGGCAGCATTGTAGCCCTTGAAAACTGCACAGGCTACAAAGGCTTAGACGTTATGGTAGACGAAACCAAAGCGCCAATTAAAGCTTTAGCTGAAAAATACTTGTCTACGCCTTGTTCATGTATGTCCAACAACAATGGCAGACTGGACCTCATCAAGCGCCTTGCTGCAGAATACCATGTAGACGCGGTTGTAGACTTAACTTGGCAGGCTTGCCACACCTATAACATTGAGTCCTTCACCGTTAAACAATTTGTCAAAGAAGAATTGGGTCTTCCATTTATGCAAGTGGAAACCGATTACTCTGACTCAGACCTTGGTCAAATCAAGACCAGAGTGGAAGCGTTCTTAGAAACACTTTAGGAGATTTTATGTATAGTGTTGGAATAGATATGGGCTCAGTCGCCGCAAAGGCTGTGGTTTTTGATGGTGAGAAAATCTTGGGTACATTTATATTGCCCACAGGCTGGAGTCCCAAAGAAACAGGCGCCCTTCTTTATGAACAGCTTCTAGAAAAACACGGTATTGGCAAAAGTGATGTGGGTGCCATTGTGGGAACGGGCTACGGTCGAATCGCCCTGCCCTTCATTACCAAAAAAGTGACCGAAATCACTTGTCATGCAAGGGGTGCACATTTTGTAGACCCAGACATTCGCACCGTGGTCGATATTGGGGGACAAGACAGCAAAATCATTCGGTTGGACGAGACAGGGCACGTCTCTGACTTCATTATGAACGACAAGTGTGCCGCTGGTACAGGTCGTTTCCTCCAAGTCATGGCTCACGCCCTAGAAATGGACGTGGCGGATTTGTCTGAAGTTGCCAGAGGCGCCAATCCCCAAAGCATCAATAGTATGTGTACGGTTTTTGCAGAATCTGAAGTGGTCAGCCTTATGGCTGAGGGGGCTTCCAAAGAAAGTATTTCCGCAGGGCTCCTCCTCTCCGTTTCTAAAAAGACAGCTTCTCTGGCCTCTCGTTTAGGCGTTGTAGGGCCTGTGTATTTCTCTGGCGGGGTTTCAAAAAACCATTTGCTCAGAGAACAACTCAGCGACAAATTAGAAGCAGAGGTTCGAACCTGTGAATACGCTCAATTTCTTGGCGCCATTGGCGCTGCAGTGATTGGGTTTGAAAGTCTTTAAAAAAGAAGAACCTTGCAGATGGCTTATTGGGCTATTTGCAAGGTTTTCTGTCTTTATTGGGTCTTCTATCTTTATTGGGATCTCTATCTTTATTGGTTCTTCTTCGTCTTCTTGACGATCATTCTAGTTTAACTTCTTCCAAAATATATATTCTTCATTTCTATAGACTTCTTTCATGCCTGCTTTTTCCAAAATTCTAATCGACGGTTTATTGTCGATTAAGCAATCTGCCTTTATAACCTGAACACAATCCTGATTTTTCAACCATTCCATTATGCCAGACAAGGCCTCATGTCCATATCCTTTGCCTCTTTCGTTTTCAATAAAACCAAACCCTACCTCGACTGCACCTTCCACATTGGGTTTGCCGTGAAAACCTATATCTCCAATAATCAGATGAGTGTCTTTTCTTACAATCATCCAAAACTCAAACCCTGACGGTTCTGGATCGCGCTCAAATGCCCTGTTTATGATTGGCAAGATGTCTTTGGTATCACTTGTTGGCCACATCCCATCAGAATGGAGACCGAGTTTCTCTATTTCATCATAATTTCCACTCATTAAAGACTTAGTCATTTCAAGGGTGACGGGAATAAGAATCAAACGTTCTGTCGTAATGTTTTTGATTTTCAAGAATGCCTCCTAATTTGTCAGCTCATCTTCCTCGCTCTCCAGAGCAGGATTTCTTTTAGCGTCGGTCAAATCTAAAATCTTCATAAAGAAGACCCCTACCAACATAACAATGCCCACCAGTTTCCAGCCATTTTCAATACTAGACGCCTGAATCACATAACCCATAATCAGAGGTCCAAAAGAACGACCTGCCCCCATAATCAGAGGTACAATGGCATTGACTCGACCCCTGTGCGAAGCTGGGGTGCGGTTTGCCAAAAATGGCATATAGCTGATGGTGGTTACAATTTCTCCTATAGTAAACACAAAACAGGCCACAGCAAACATGAGTTTTCCACTGACAAAAGCAAACATCCCAAAACCGATTAGGTATAAGACGCCGCCTAAAAAGTTTTTCTCAAGATCTCGTTTACCTTCAAGGAACTTGGTGATAAACGGCGTGAAAATCAGTACGATAATCCCGTTAAAACTGGCCAGCATCCCATAGAAAAGGGCTCCGTCGGCAAAGTTCTTAACCGTGTGCAGGGGTAACAAATAACTCCACTGGGCATAAGCAAACTGATAGGTCAGTAAAATCAGGGAGAACCATATTAAAATAGGCCGACTCAGTAATACTTTTAAGGTAGAACCTTCCACCGCCTGTTCCAACACCCGATCTTCTGAAACTGCTTCAATATGGGTTCCAAAGGTTTCAGGGACAAACAAGGCTATTAAAATCAGAGACATGAAGAGGGTAATGGCGTCGCCCCAGAAGACCCATCTGTAAAGATCCATCTGGTATAAAAGCCCCCCTACAGTGGGTCCGATGGCAAACCCTAAGTTGAAGCCCATATAACTCAAGGAAAACGCACCCTCGCGGTTTTCAGGTGTGGTTAAATCTGACATAATGGCGTTGTGGGTAGGTTCAGCCAGTCCAAAGAAGAAGCAGGCGGCTAAAACCATATAGACCTGTTCAATCCCAGCAGGCATAAAACCGCAAACAATATACAGCAGTCCCCCGATACCCTCAAATAAGATAATGGGTTTTTTTCGACCCCAATGGTCGGCAATTTTTCCACCAATCATACTAGAAGGTACAAACATAAAGCCCATAATCATGAGCCAATAGCCCGTCTCAGACTCACTGAGTCCAATTTTCTGGTTTAAAATCAAGGTGAACAATGGGAATATAAATACACCCATGGCGTTGATGATCCTCGAAAGGAAAATAATATAAATCGGTTTTGGCAATCCCATATAAGGACTCACCAGTTTTTTGATGTTCTTCAAGGACATCACACTCCTTTCCCATACACACATGGCAAGGCTGTCTTTGAAAAAGTGCCGAACCAAAACAAACTTTATAACGTACAAATAATTGTTATGTTAGAAAGTTTATCCTATTCATTTTAAAAACGCAAGACCGTTTTAAAAATTCTGTTAAGTCCTTTTTATCCTTAGTCAAAAATCACTTCCTAATATATGTAATTTGCTCCGTTGATTATGGAATCCGCTGGCGGTATAATAATTAGGAAGTCATACCTTTATTTTAATGTGATGCCTTACCCCCTTATAGAATACCCCCAAAGGAGTCTGACAAGATGAAATATTCATGTACGGTCATATCTGTAGCTGATATTCATAAATCCAGAAAATTTTATGAAGAATTATTCGGGCTTGAACTGTATCAAAACTACGGGATTAATATTTCCTTTACCTGTGGTCTTTCATTGCAGCAAGAATTTGATTGGCTGGTGAATCTCCCTAAGGATCAAATCATGAAACAACCCAACAATATGGAGTTGTGTTTTGAAGAAGAGTACTTTGATGATTTCCTAAAGAAACTAAGGCAATACCCAGATATCAAATACATTGGTGAGGTGATAGAACATAGTTGGGGTCAACGTGTCATTAGATTTTATGACTTAGATGACCACATCATTGAAGTTGGAGAGTCTATGAAAATGGTGATTCAACGTTTCCTTTTAATGGGACATTCTATGGAAGCGATCTCAAAAATAATGGAAGTTTCCATATCAGACTTAGAAAAATTACTTGAGAATTAAGCTTTTATCTTATTCCACTTGAAAACGCAAGACTGTTTTTAAAGCTTCAGGCGATGTCTTTCGAGCGTCGGACAAATAGATTTCCCTGTGGGTCTTGAGCATTCTTCTTAGACCCTTTTCTTCTGCAAAAATTTCCATCTTTTCAAAGCTTTCTGGTTCAGAATCATAACTGCCCTCATGAAGGATTTGTATACATTTGCCTTCCTCCACAGTGGTAAAATATATCTTCTCAATCAAAGGATTTTTCTTCTTTTTCGCTGCTTCTTGTATGAAGGCTGCTCCTAGTTCTGGGGTTAAAAAGTCAGGTTGTCGGATCATGAGCTTAAAGACAAATTCATCTTTTAAAGAAGAGACGTCTTTTTTTCTCTTTAATCCACCAGCCTCGGCTTCAACCTCTGCCAGTTGGGCGGCTTGCTTCGCCTTTCCTTCCTCAGTCAAATCCCAAACCCCTTCTAAAGGGTAGACCGTGTATTCGTAATAGCCTTCTGGTATGACTTTGCCCTTGTTAGACATCCTCACTGCGTAAGAAGCACCGTAAAGCGCTTCAATGCATTCTGCAAAGAAGGGACTGTTGGGGTTTCCCTGTCCTTCTAACACAAAGAAATTTAAGGGTGGCACTTCAATGATTTCAGGGTTTTTTTTAGGCAGATATAAAGCCTTCTCTTCCTTTTTCCATTCTCTTTTTGCAGATTTTCCATCTTTTATAGATTTTTCTTCTTTTACTGGTTTTTCTTCTTTTACAGCCATAACATCAGCCTCCCTTTTATTAATTCCTATTTTATGCTTTTCTTAGGCCATTTTCTACTGATATAAGCCAAAACACGGTTGACCTGCAGTTAACCGTGTTTTGGCTTTCGCGACATTGCAAAGGATTGAGGATGAGCTTTACAGGTCGATTAATCTCCCCTTCAAGCTCATCCTCAATCCTTTGCGTTTTGTTCTTCACGAAAAACGCCCGACTGGCATTCCTCTGCAGTCGGGCGTTCTTCTTTTGGGATATTTCAGGTAAATGGTCTCAGGGGTCAAATCCTTCGACAAAGTATGGGATCAGATGGGCTTCTGACCCCATACAGCTTATTTCATGAACATTTCAATATCGTCTTCAACTGTACCAATGCCTGCAATGCCAAATGTTTCAATTAAAACGTTGGCTACGTTCGGTGACAAGAATGCAGGAAGTGTTGGGCCAAGGTGAATGTTCTTCACGCCAAGGGAGAGGAGGGCAAGGAGAACGATAACAGCCTTTTGCTCATACCATGCAATGTTGTAAGCGATTGGCAATTCGTTAATGTCGTTGAGTTCAAAGACTTCCTTGAGTTTAAGGGCGATGACTGCCAATGAGTAAGAATCGTTACATTGACCCGCATCCAAAACTCTTGGAATACCACCGATGTCCCCTAAGTTGAGCTTGTTGTATCTGTATTTTGCACAACCTGCTGTTAAAATCACTGTACCTTCTGGTAATTTTTCAGCAAATTCTGTGTAGTAATCTCTAGACTTCATTCTGCCGTCACAGCCAGCCATAACGAAGAACTTCTTGATCGCACCAGACTTAACCGCTTCAACTACTGGACCTGCTAATGCCATCACTTGATTGTGAGCAAAGCCACCAATAATTTCGCCTCTTTCAATTTCTGTTGGCGATTCACACATTTTAGCTGCTGCAATCACTTCCGAGAAGTCTTTCACGCCGCCGTCTTTTCTGTCTTCAATGTGCTTACAGCCTGGGAAGCCTGCAGAACCCGTTGTAAACATTTTGTCTTTGTAGCTGGCTTTAGGTGGTACAATACAGTTTGTCGTCATGAGGATAGCGCCGTTAAAGCTTTCGAATTCCTCGTTTTGCTTCCACCAAGCATTACCGTAGTTTCCTACGAAATGAGTGTATTTCTTGAACGCTGGGTAGTAGTTCGCAGGAAGCATTTCGCTGTGTGTGTACACGTCAATGCCAGTGCCTTCTGTTTGCTTAAGAAGTTCTTCCATGTCTTTCAAGTCATGACCTGAAATCAAAATCCCTGGGTTGCCTTTTACGCCGATGTTTACTTTTGTGATTTCTGGATTGCCATAAGTGCTTGTATTGGCTGTATCTAAAAGTGCCATGACCTTAACGCCATATTCCCCAGTTTTGAGGGTCAATGCCACAAGTTCATCGGCAGTCAAGTTATTGTTCGTTGTTGCAGCAAGGGCTTCTTCTGCAAATTTAACGATATCTCTGTCTTCGTGGCCTAAGTTCATAGCATGTTCAGCGTAAGCAGCCATCCCCTTAACACCATAAACAATTAATTCTCTAAGGGAACGAACATCTTCATTTTCAGTTGAAAGAACACCAACATGAGCTGCTTTTTCTTCAAACATTGCTTCTGAGATTTGGAAAGTCACGCTGTCGTGAAGATCCGCAGGAAGAGCTACATTATTTTGTACCAAAATACCTTTAATTTCATCTCTGAGAGCAATCGCTTCATTGATTTTCTTAACGAAAGCGCCTTTATCAAAGTTTGCGTTGGTGATGGTCATGAACAAAGCTTCCATCACAAATCTGTCTGCTTTTTTTGGAGACAAACCTTTTTCTCTTGCCATGATATCTAGAATAGAAATGCCTTTTACTGCATAGATGAGTAAATCTTGAAGATTTGCCACGTCATCTGTCTTACCACATACACCTCTTACTTTACAACCTACGCCGCCTGCGGCTTCTTGACACTGGAAACAGAACATTGACATTTTTAAATTCTCCTCTCAATTTTGAGTTATTTTTTTATTGCTCTTGTGTACAAATTTACTTTTCTTCGAAAATCTCATTGGCTTTCGGCGAGACTTTTTACAAAATTTCACCGTTAAGTTTGATGGTGACTTCGTTGTAAGGCACAATTTTCTGCGACTTCAGGATGGCACTCTTTACAGACTGGACAATACCTGAGCAACATGGGACTTCCATACGAAGAACGGTAATGGACTTGATTTCATTTATTTCAAACAGCTCTGCCAGCTTTTCTGCATAGAATTGGTTATCGTCAAGTTTCGGACACCCAATCAATACAATTCTGTCTTTTACAAAATCTCTATGAAAATTCGCATAAGCGAAAGCTGTACAGTCTGCTGCTATCAAAAGGTTAGCCCCTTTGAAGTAGTCGGCCTTAGTGTTGACCAACTTGATTTGAACCGGCCAGTTCACCAACTCAGAAACTTGCTCTTGGTTGTTATGCTCACTGGAGTTTCCCGGTGAGTTACTAGCCTTGAAAATTTGAACGGGATCTGCTGTTGGTAAAACCGTCGAATCCTTTGACATCACAGTTGGTTTAACCCCTTCTCTTTGAATCTTCATGGCTTGAGACCCTGGACAACCGCCGCCCCCATGACTATGATGACCGTGCTCCCCATGTCCACCCTGGTGACCGTGCTCGCTGTGATGCCCCTGTCCTTTTTCTCCACCGCCGCTACAACTGCATTCATGGGAACCGTCTAGTGGCATCGCCGTCTTCTTAACTTCTAAAAGTTGATCCACAGCTTCTTGTGAATACTCATCTGCTTCTCTCTCAATAATCTCTATCGCGTCCATGGGACAAGCTGGCAAACAATCCCCTAAGCCGTCACAGTACATATCGTGTATGAGTTTTGCTTTACCACTGACCAATTGAATAGCCCCTTCGTGGCATGCGCTGACACAGAGTCCACAGCCGTTGCATTTATCTTCATGTATGTTTACAATTTTTCTTTTCATAATGAAACGCTCCTTTCGCGCTTTGACTTCATGTCTTGCGCCTCGACTTCATGATTTGATTATAGGGTTATTACCCCATTCGGTATGTAACCCATGTTACCGTTTATAAAAAAGTTGAAATTATTTTGAAAAAACTTTAATTATGGTATATTGAGGATGAAAGTCACTTGCGCTTCATGTGGCCATAAGCGCAACATACACTGTTTCATCAACAAGGAGGAATGCCCATGGATTCATTGATGACAGCAATGACCCAATGTATTTTATTTAAAAATCTATCTGAAGCCAATATCGTATTTCTACTCAGAGCCGTGGCGTATCAACTAGAAACATACGGCCGAGGTGAAACCATTGCCATAGAGGGTGACCCTTGCGACCGTATTGGGGTTGTCATCGATGGCAAAGTGGAGCTGCAAAATATCTGCCCCTCAGGTAAAGTCATGACGCTGACTCAGCTAGAGAAAGGCATGGTTTTTGGCGAAGCAATTTTATTCTCTGGCAAACACGTTTACCCCATCTCCATCACCGCTGCAGTGAAGACAGAAATTTTGTTCTTTAAAAAGGAAGAAGTGGTGCACATGCTCACCCATCACCCGATGGTTCTGGAAAACTACCTGAGCCTTCTTTCAAACCGACTGTTCATGCTCAACGGAAAACTGAAAGCTCTTTCCCTTGAAACCTTGAGACAAAAACTCTGCGATTTTATTTTAAAAGAATATAAGCAGCAAAAGAAACTGACCCTGAGTATTACCATGAGCCGAAAAGAAATGGCAGAACATATGGACGTTCAACGACCCTCCCTGTCCAGAGAGATGATCAACATGCAGGACGACGGTCTCATCGACTTTGACAAACACACCATTACCATTTTGGACTTAGAAGCGCTGGAATCCATTCTCTTTGAATAACACAAAAAGCGATGATCAGGGTTCGTACACCCGATCATCGCTTTCTCTTTTACGTTAAATTGTGTTTCAGAAAGTGCTCGCTATAATGAAATGAAAAGCTTAAAGACCTAGAAGTTCAGTCAACTTCGCTTTGTCAAAACCTTGAATCACTTCTTCGTCAACAAAGATCACAGGCACACCCATAAAACCTTTAGACATTAACTCTTTTCTAGCTACAGTATCTGTTGATACGTTTTTTTCTTCAAACACAATGCTGTTTTCATTAAGAAAATCTTTTGCTAAATGGCAGTAGCCACATGTATTGCTTGTGTAAACAGTCACTTTTTTGCTCATTTTAATATCCTCCAAAATCTAGTCTACGTTACTATTAGAAGTTTACCCCATCAACAGCCGGCTAAACCTCTAATCCTATTCTAACATTTTCCGCCGTACTTAAAAGGTCTAACTGAGAAACCCTTATTGAAGAAATTCTTCATATAATCGATTTCAAAGCCGCCAAAAGTACTTAAATAATCTTGATCCACTAATATTTTTGACCCCTCAAAAGCCTCTGAGTAGTCACTTTCCCGTTCGTCATCCAGACCAACATCAAAGAGTGGGCCTCCTCAGGAATAACCTCTGATGTATATTCTGAAGTGGCGATCAGGATCTTTCTTCGTATCCAAAACATGGTTTAATTCTGTTTTGGCGTTATCGCTCACAATAATCTTCATATTGACCTCCTTCGACACCCCTCCCTATAGGGGGTGTCTTATTATCTCTATCATAATCGAGCTCTCATTGAAAGTCAATATCATTTTTTTAACAATACTGCTATTTTTGCAGTTTCACCATCTTCGACTATTGTAATAGATATGCCAGAAGCATTCCCATTGTTGAGTTTGCTGCTTGGTGAAGTCGTATCATCGAATAGACTCATTTGGCTTTTTAAATAGAATGGATCTTGCAATAGATTTGTTGGTCTTTGGTCTAAAGTGCTGTAACCCAAAGTTAACTCAGAGCTTTCCTCTAAATCTATGCCTTTATGTGTCTCATCATTATTCACGATATTTTCCATTATCCTGCTGAAAATCAAGGTTTCATCCACATGCCAAATCAATACCCCCCCTGACTTGGAAAATGTGCTGATGCCTTTATCTTGTTTCTCTAGATAGCGATTTTCCAAAACAAAGTATTCTCCGGGAACTTCTGTTGGAATGACCAATATCTCTGGAGAGTCTGTCAGATTAGATTTTAGAGTATACTCCCCCGACACTGTAGCAATCTTAGGATCTACAAAGCCTAAATAGATCTTACTCCACGGATCAAAGCCACTTGGTGCTTCCCCCATTCGCCCTCCAACCATTAATAATT
The DNA here is from genome assembly GCA_964404895.1 of uncultured Peptostreptococcaceae bacterium. Lineage (GTDB taxonomy): Bacteria > Bacillota > Clostridia > Peptostreptococcales > Acidaminobacteraceae > JBGSUZ01. Next base: position 262,620 of record CAYOLV010000005.1, read on the forward strand.
TGTCCCCATTGCCCATGAGACTGAAAATACCAACGCCTTGAGAACTGTAGTCTGTATCGTATAAATCTGGAAGTCCTAAAATATGTCCCAATTCATGTGTTAAAATTCCGTGGGTGGTCAAACTGCTTCTGTCTAACCAAAAACCTTCATAATAAAGTTCTCCAATTTGAACAAATTCTGTCATTTGATAGCTGTTGATCTTGTCAAAGCTCATCAAATCATGGCTAAATCCCGATGAAGATTTTTCGCCCAACTTCTTATAGAGATCTTCATAGCCAGCAAACACCACTATCCAAATCACTTCTTGAGGCTGGATAACATAGTCTTTATTCCTATCCAAACTTTCAAGGTCTGTATAGGCTGTGGCAGATTGAATCCCTTGGTAAATGGCACGATAAACTTCTTCCGTTAATTTATTCTGATTATTAGGATGTTTCGACTCTAAGACAACCCGAATAATCCCATCATCGGCTATACCGCTTTGCTCTGAAATAGGCATAAGGGCGAACTGATCTTGACTGCTGTCTCTGTAAAATTGATTGACGCTAGAACCTTCTTCACTAAAAACCAAACGACTCCATTGCTGTGGAGTCGTCGTTATTTTTTGATCTGCAAATTCAACTAAGATGACAGCGGCTCGTGTCAAAGAATCAAACTGTGCACTAGACCTTGTCAATTTAAAGGGTTCCATTTGTCCCTCAAGTGGGATATTGTATGTTTGCCAATTATTGGTGAATGCGGGCATGGAGACCGGGACTCTTTGATAGTCGGTAAATGTGTTGAAAATCCCGCCGATAACGACTACACTTAGAGCTGTAAGCATTGCTTTACGGAGTTCGTGGCTCATAAAATCACCCCTAACGAGTCACTTTATACACACTATCCACAGCTTATCCACATATTATTTCAATGTATTCACATTATATCCCGTTTTAGTGGTGTATAATCTTAAATAATTCCCTTCAAATCGTTTATAAATTAACACTTATCCACAATACCCACCGAATTCACAATATCCACAAGGGAGATCAGCTTATGACCGTTTGGAAATCCAGAGGACACAGAGGGGACGTTCTAGAAGAACTGATTCTCATGACCAATGACTATTATCGCTCAAAAAAATTAGGGCGTGTGGACAAGATCAGCGTTCCGATCAAGGTTATCGAAATTGATCAGCGTGGCATGATTACCAAGGCCTTCTTTGAAAAAAAATCCACTGTGGATTTTCAAGGCATTATTCAAGGGGTAGGCGTGGCCTTCGACGCTAAAGAAACCACACTGAAAAGTTTGCCCCTCTCCAACATCCATGAGCATCAAATTGAATTCATGGGAGACATTGACCAGCAAGGGGGTCTGGCCTTTCTAATTGTTCACTTTAAATTTTGCGACGAATATTATCTCATTCCTTATGAGTGGATTTTAAAATACGTTCACGAAGAAAAACGCCGCTCTATTCCCTACAAAGAAATGCCCAAGGCATTTCAAATCCCAATGCCTGTCAACGGCATACTGAACTATCTGCCAACCCTAAACGCCTATGTAGGTGCTAAAGCCATTTGGAAGGAAACCGGTGTAACCCTCTGATTCCAAATTGTTCGGTCAGCATCTAAATTATAAATAGTAAAAAGCCCTCTGAGAAAATTTCTCAGAGGGCTTTTTACTATTTATGCTCATTAATATAATTGGCAAGTGTGGCAAACTCCTCAATAGTCAAGGTTTCACCACGTCTTTGTGGGTCGATCCCTGATCCTCTTAAGAACTCCGCCGTCTGATCTTTAGAATTTCCAAACCCACCTGCATTAAGAGCATTGTGAAGGGTCTTTCTTCTCTGACCAAAAGCCGCTTTAACCATTTTGAAGAAAAGTGCAGGATTGTCTAACGCCACAGGAGGCTCATCTCGAATGACCATGCGAATGACGATGGAGTCTACATTCGGCTGAGGCATAAACACCGTTCTTGGCACTTTGGCGATAATACTCGGGTCACTGTAATACTGGGCTGCCACTGACAACGAACCGTAAGCCTTTGTCGACGGTTTTGCCGCCATCCGATCTGCCACTTCTTTTTGGATCATAACCACAATATCGCTGACAGGAATTTGTTCTTCCAAAAACATCATAATAATTGGCGTTGTAATATAGTAAGGCAAGTTAGCAACTACTTTCGGTTTTCTGCCTTCAAATTTTTCTGCAATCAGCGCTTTTAAATCCACATCCAAGACGTCAGCGTGAATGATTTCTACGTTATCGTAGTCAGCCAGGGTTTCTTTCAAAACAGGAATAAGTGCACGGTCAATCTCGATGGCGACCACTTTTCGTGCCCGCTCCGCCATGGCTTGTGTCATAACCCCTATGCCAGGGCCAATTTCCAAAATATCGTCATCTGGTCCAATCTCTGCCCCATCGCAAATTCGATCAATGATCTGTTCATCGATTAAAAAGTTTTGACCTAGGCTTTTGGAAAAGTGAAAATTGTATTTGTCCATAATGTACTTAATGGTTGAGGGTGAAGTTAATTTCAATATATTCGCCTGCACTTTCTATTCTAATTGTGATTTGACTGTCCAAGGTTTAGCCCAATTGCCAAAACCGCCTGGTCAAACTCTTCGCGTGTAATCCCATATCGGTTGAGTCTTATGAGAAATTGCTTTGCATTCCCGTAACCGATGCCTAAAATTTTCCCAATTTCATTCCGTCTTTCTGCCGCCGCAGGGTTGCCTTCTAAATCGTTGCGTATCAAATCCAGTTTCCCGAAAATAGGGGTCTCTCTCTCACAAACGGTTTTTACTTTCTTTAACGCCTCTCGAATACTCTCAGGTGTAGCATTTTCAACACCTATATCGTCATCTTTTATGGCCTGTTCTCTTGGTAAAAAACAATGCTTGGCAAGGGGAAATCGCTTAGTCAAAGTATCTCTAATACGCTCCCCCGCAAAATCTGGATCTGTTAAGATGATGATTCCGCATCTTTTATAAGCCGATTCAATCCTGGCAAATATCTTTTCGTTGAGTCCAAATCCGCTGGTAAAAATCAGCTCTGCATCGACTGCCCGTTTAACTGCAGTGATGTCGTCTCGGCCTTCGACTATAATCACTTCTTTAACTCTTTCCATTTTCAATGTCTCCATTCCTTTATTCCAAGACGTAAACTACAACCCGACGTCTTCCAAACTCAATACATTCTTGATAAGTATTGAAAAACAGATCTACTCGGTAGCCTTTGATTGCCGAACCTGTATCTTCGGCAGTTGCATAGCCATAAGTGCCGCTTCCGTCTGCGTATTCGATGTATAATTTAGTGCCCAGTGGAATCACCGTTGGATCTACCGCTACAGTGCCCACTTTTGCTTTAGTTCCTGATTTAGTAATGCCGTATCCATCCATACCTGGCAATTTTCCAGTACTGGCGTAGGACAAATCATATGCCGTTGCTATCATAACATAGGAGTTCTTATATGAAAAGTTCTTTGACCGCGTTGTCATCATTTGAGTGCTGCTAGATTGAGGACTAGAACCGGTCTTCGCAGCCGTTAACTTACCCCCGTTCCCTTGAGAACCCCCTTGGCTCGTAGCGGTCTGAGTTAAATTTGGCTTTACATAAGCTGGGCCAACCAACATTATTTGCTCTATAGGCTGACGTAAAACCTCGGTTTTTACAAGCACTCGTCCTACTTCAATCCCCCCCATTCGGGTAATTTCATAGTAGTCCTTCAAAACCCCCATTTCCCCATATTGTTCAATCCGCTTCTCACCTGGGTTTAAGTCTTTTTTATTGATGATGGTATTTTTAAAGGGAACTTCCCTATTCACAGTCACCATGTTCTTCATTTCCTGTTCCACTAAAATCGTCTCCCCGGATTTAATCACCCGATCCAACGATACACTAACGGTATCCTTATCGCCTAGCATAACTCCAACCCGTTGCAAAACTTGTTTCGTCGTGAGATTTCGCTGATACACGGCAATTTCTCTCTCCCCCACAAGGACGGTGATTGGTTTAAAGCGTTTAATAACAATACAAAGTCCCTCACTCAAACGGGTTTCCTCTGGAGGGTAAATCTCATCCATCGGCCTGAGAGAAAGGGACTGTTCTTCTAACACTTGCTTTATATTCTTGGAAAATGTTACAACTTTTACCTCTTTTGCCCCATCCAAAATAACCACTTCTGTGCGAAGCAGCTCTAAGAGTGCAGTGCCTCCCAAAAACAGGGAGAAAATCACTGTCAAAACGATGATCAGTGGGTGCTTTGGTTTCATCGAATTCTCCTGTAGGTTAGTTTTTGACCCGCCTTCACACGCTTGGTTGCCTACTTAATTTTAAAGTAGGTTTTCGCATTTTGTGTGGTTGCCTCGGCCACTTCTTCTATGCTTAAACCTTTGATTTGAGCCATTTTCTCACAGACATATTTTACATATAGAGACTCATTGCGCTTGCCTCTGAAAGGTTCTGGCGTTAAATACGGCGAATCCGTCTCAATCATCAGCCTTTCCAGCGGAACCGCTTCAATGACTTCAATCAGCTTTCTGGAGTTCTTATAGGTCACAGGGCCAGCAATACTGATATAGCCCCCTAATTTCACATATTCCTTGGCAAGCTCTCCACTGCCCGAATAACAGTGCATGAGAACGCCCGTTTCAAATGCTTTTTCTTTCCTCAGCGTATCAAAAGTCTCTTGATTAGCCTCTCTGTCGTGAATAATCACAGGCATATTCAAGCGTTTCGCCAGTCGGAGTTGTTCAATAAACCATTTACGCTGAACGTCTCTCGGCGAATAATCATAGTGAAAATCCAACCCAATTTCTCCAATGGCTTGCACCTTGGGTTTCTTGCTCAGAGCTTCAATCATCATCAGCATGCTGTCATCTAAAGAAGAAGCATCGTGGGGATGAATCCCCACGGCTGCATAAATCATATCATATTGCTGTGCCAATTCCACCGCACGAACAGAACTTTCAAAGTCTGCTCCCGGGTTCATTATATAACCAATCCCATTGGCCTTCGCCCGATTGATGACCAAGTCTCGGTCCTTATCAAATCGCTCTCCGTCCAAGTGGGCATGTGAATCGAATAACATATTGTACCTCCTACGCCACTCTCTGCTTTCGGTGTTTGCGAAGCAAACTCCTTTCGCTCTTCGGTGTTTGCTTCGCAAACGCCTTGGCTTTCAGTGTTTGCGAAGCAAACTCCTTTCGCTCTTCGGTGTTTGCTTCGCAAACGCCTTGGCAGGCGTGTTTCTACGAAACTCGCACGCCACTTGGCACATCTACCGAAACCAATTCTAATTTGTCCCCATCTGCAGCAGCTAAAATCATGCCGTTTGAGTCCACGCCGCGGAGCTTCACGGGTTTAAGGTTCGCCACCAAAATCACTTTTCTTCCAATTAAAGTCGCCACATCAAAATGCTTTGCAATACCCGAAACCACCTGTCTCGTCTCTTCCCCTACTTTTAACTGGAGTACCAATAATTTATCTGCATTAGGGTGAGCTTCTGCGCTGAGAATTTCCGCTACTCTTAAATCCACCTTGAAGAAATCATCAATTGTAATTTCCCCAGGGGCTTCTTCATCTTTTTTAACGTTCTTTTTCTCTTCCTTTTTAGCATCTTTACTCTCAGCTTTAACTTCTTTTGCTGTTTCTGCCGCTACCTCAGGCTTTTTACCGCCACCCAGTTCAGCAAGAGCCTCTAGTTCTTTAGCTACATCAATTCTAGGGAATAAAGACTCGCCCTTCTTCACCACAGTGCCCTCAGGTAAAATCCCGAAAGTATCTCCAGTTGCCCAGTTGGTGTAATCCCCTTCTTCAAGGCCAATCTGCTCCCAAATTCCTCTAGCCGTATGCACCATGAAAGGCTGAATCAATACAGAAATAATTCGAATCGACTCCGTCAAGTTGTAAAGAACAGCATCTAAAACTGGTGTGTTAGCTTCATCTTTGGCAAGAACCCAAGGACAAGTTTCATCAATATATTTATTGGTTCTTCGGATAAATTTCCAAATTTCTTCCAGCGCGTTAGAGAAATCTAATTTCTCCATTCTTTCCTCTACTTTAGTTTTAACACTTTCTGCGACTTCAATCAATGAGGTATCAAATTCTGTTTGCGCTTCTGACTTTCTCACCACGCCCCCATTGTATTTTTCAACCATGGCAACGCTTCTGCTGACCAAGTTTCCAAGGTCATTGGCAAGGTCTGAGTTCAATCTATTGAGCAAAACTTCATTGGTAAACAAACCATCTTGGCCAAAAGCATACTCTCTTAAAAGGAAGTACTTAAGGGCGTCAACCCCATATCTGCCGATGAGGACATATGGATCCACCACATTTCCAACAGATTTACTCATCTTTCCGCCTTCAAGAAGTATCCAACCGTGGCCAAAGACTTTCTTCGGAACAGGAATATCTAACGCCATTAAAAGGGCTGGCCAGATAATCGTATGGAAACGGACAATTTCCTTCCCAACCAATTGAACATTGGCAGGCCAGAATTTTTCAAAGTCTATATCTGTCTTCTCAGGGTAGCCAAGAGCCGTAATATAGTTGCTTAGGGCATCAATCCAAACATAAATGACGTGTTTAGGGTCAAATGGCACTGGAATTCCCCAGCTGAAAGAAGTTCTAGACACGCAAAGGTCTTCAAGACCTGGTTTGATAAAGTTGTTGACCATTTCGTTGATTCTTGCTTTTGGTTCAAGGAAACAGTCTTCTGACTCGAAAAGCTCCAATAAACGGTCTTGATATTTTGAAAGTTTAAAGAAGTAAGCTTCTTCTTTAGTCATTTGAACGTCTCTGCCACAATCAGGACACTTGCCGTCAACGAGTTGAGTCTCCGTCCAGAAGGATTCACAAGGTGTGCAGTACCAGCCTTCATAAGCACCGAGGTAAATATCCCCTTGGTCGTAAAGTTTTTGGAAAATCATTTGAACTCTTCTTTTATGGTCTTCGTCAGTGGTTCGGATGAAAATATCGTAAGAAATTTCCATAGCGCTCCACAACTCTTTAATTTCAGCAATCATGCCGTCCAAGTACACTTTTGGTGCTACGCCAGCCTTATTGGCAACGGTTTCAATTTTTTGACCGTGCTCATCTGTTCCCGTAAGGAAGGTTACATCATAACCTTGAGCACGTTTAAACCTTGCAATCGCGTCCGCCGCAACCGTTGTATAAGTATGTCCGATATGAAGTTTAGAACTTGGGTAATAAATAGGTGTTGTTACATAAAAATGTTTGTCACACATGGTCATCTCTCCTTTTTTTACACAAATGGGCTCACAGCCTTTTTAAAACACAAAAAAACCTTCAATCACATAAGCCTAAAACGGCTCAGGGACGAAGGTCAAGATTCGCGGTACCACCCTAATTCACGCATCCTTCACAGGATACGCCTCTAAATGAACCATCTGAAAAAATCTCAGAGGAGTCACTGTGAGATAACGGTCACAACCGTCAAAATCTAAGGTATAAACTTGCCAATCTTGAAATCCATTAGCAATGTTCCTACGTTCAACTCTGAAGCTCAGGGACCATCTTCAATGACTGCGAGGCGCATCGGCTTTCACCTGTCCCGACTCTCTAATAGCGTTTACACTCATTTACTCTTCCCGTCAAAGCTGTCTTCATTAATTTAACGAGATTTTATCACTTGTCCTTTAGCTTGTCAACTATCCCCTATTAAGTCTTATTTCCGCCCTCCGCAAAATTAATATTCGCTTTACCCATTGATTTTAATAACACTGCATGATATAACATTGATGGCAAGACCCATAAAAGTAAGCTTGTGCTGCGGAGCATGAAATACTACGAGTAACCCACTAGCGCCCTTACTGGTACCCATTAAGGAGAAACACATGAAAAAACTAGAAAATCAATTGGAAGGTCTCTATCAATCTCAACTAGAAGATTTCTCACTAGAACTCAGCGATCAGCGTATTCGCTTTAAAACAACCAAAACCGAGGTTTGTCAATTTGATGAACTGATTTTCGATGGCGTAAAAGCGTTCTTCTATGCCGATCCTAATAAAGAAAACCCTGTTAATAATTTTTCACTAACAGGAGAATCGTCAAAAGAAACTACAGAACTCTCTTCAATCGTCTTCTGCGACAAAGGATTTGGCGAATTCGCCATTATTACTTCCTTAGAAGACCATGCTAGAGGAGAGGCACCTATCGAAATTTCCATCCCTAATTTTAACCTCTGCTTTGGTGAAGCTTCTTTCTTTATTGAAGCAAAAAGTGTGACCATCAACGACAATCACTTCTCGTTGAAGCAACAACATTAATTGTAGCCCTGAGCATAAAAGCAGTCTTTCTTTTTTTTCAAAAAAATCTGCTGAAATAAAAGGAGTTTGACACCTCTATGTAGAACTTCTACCGTTAATCATGAAAAATTATTAAGGCGGTGTCCTATGAATTCACAAATCGTATTTACAATTAAGGACTTGGGTATGTTCGTTCTTTGGGGGCTGCTTGTAGCAGTGCTTATCTATATTTTGTTGATTTTAGTCCGTTTCTACCGTTCCTTTAAGGAAGTTATGGCTATAGTGGACGATAACCGACAGAACATAGACAAAGTTCTAGACGAAGCCCCTGGCATCTCACAAAATATCAACCAAATTTCAGGTGAAGTTTCACACATCATGACTTCATTCCACGGTACCATCGATAACGTAGCTGAAACCTCTGAATCGGTAACAGGATCCTTTAAAGACAACAACGAATTAGTCGCTCAAATTTCCAGTATCTTTAAGATCTTGACAACCATCAAAGAGGGCTTCGACAGACTTTTCCATAAAAATAAAGAAAATGATTTATAATAGTTCTTTTTCGACAAAATGTATAATCAGTGAATAAATTAAACAATGGATAGAAACACCAATTAACAAATTTTTCTTGTCAATTGGTGTTTTTTTTTATATATTAATATACAGTAAAGCATAGTTCTGTAAATATAGGGTAAATATTACCTAGTACTGGATGTTTTGGGCATTTTATTGTTTTGCAAAATTTCCAAAATAATCAAATTTGCCTCTTGACTTTAATTTACATTCTTGGTACTATCTAATTAGGCGAAAATTGTCGAAAATTGTCTAAAATTTAATCAAAGGAGAATGAGCTAATATGAAATCAACAGGTATTGTAAGAAAAGTAGACGAACTTGGTAGAGTTGTAATTCCAATTGAACTCAGAAGAACGCTTGGTATTGGGGAAAAAGACGCTCTTGAGATCTTTACAGAAGGGGATACAATCATCCTTAAGAAGTACGAACCAGCTTGTATTTTCTGTGGTCAAGCTAAAGGTGTTAGAAACCTTAAAGGTAAAAATATTTGTCCAGAATGTATCAACGAAATTGGCGGTTTATAACAGCCTTTCCATCTTCAATTTGATACTCTAACAAATTATACAAAAAATAAGCCAACTCCCAAGAGTTGGCTTTTATTTTTATTTCATTGTCTAATTTTGCATAAATATTCTGTGTCGTTGACTATATATGCACAACTAGAAAATATTTCATTTCCGAACTAGTTACACGTTACAACTCAATTGCAATTTGATATACATCTTTCTTTGGCAAGCCTCTTCTCTTTGCTACCAGTACAATTGCTTCCTTTTTACTCTGCCCTTGCGCCAATAACATTTGAAGTTCTTCCTTTATTGTTAAAACGTCAAAAGAATTTTCTACCACTGGAATTTCACCTTCAAAGCCTGCTAAAATGATTACAAATTCACCTCTAGGATCATTTTCTTCAAAGTGCTTTAAAATCGTATCTAAGGTTCCTCTTGTATAAGTTTCAAATTTCTTAGTCAACTCTTTGCAGACGACGGCTTCCCTTGAACCAAATACAGCCACCCCATCCTTTAAAAATTCTTTTAAGCGATGAGGTGCTTCATAAAAAATTAACGTTCGACTGTCGTATTGCAAGGACTCAAAATGCTTCTTCCGAGTTTTGCTGTTTCTGTCTACAAAACCTTCAAATGCAAACCGTCTAGTAGGCAGCCCTGACATGACCAATGCGTGAATGGCGGCAACAGGTCCATCCACACAAACCATTTCAATCCCTGCCTCTATGGCCAATTTCACTAAATCCTCGCCAGGGTCTGAAATACCAGGCATTCCTGCATCTGAAATCAATGCAATGTTTTTCCCCTCTTTTAACTTCTCTATCAGCTGGGGACCCGCTTTCATTCGATTGTGCTCGTGATAGCTGATAAGGGTCTTTTCAATCTCTAAATGGTTCAGTAATCTAAGGCTGTGTCTTGTATCTTCTGCCGCAACCAAATCGACAGCTTTCAATGTTTTGACTAAGCGCAAGGTCACATCATCTAAATTGCCAATAGGTGTCCCGCAAATATAAAGGGTTCCACACTTACGGTCAGGTATAATATCATTTTTCGATTGCGTCATCTTGCTCACCTCTCTTGTCGAATACATTAATCTGGGAATTCCCATAAATTTGGTAAATTTCAGCGGTATAGTCTCCATCTTCTTGATAGACCACTAAAGGATCATGGAACTTGAGTTCCACTTTTCCGCCCCTCACCCCTTTAATCAACATAATGTTAGGCTTCTTATCAATTTTAGGTTGAACCAAACGAACTTCCTTCGGTTCTAGCTTGTACTTTCGCATTAAGCAAACGATGTCTACCAATCGGTTCGGTCGATGAACCATATAGAAGCTGCCGCCAGGCTTTAACATGCTTGCCGAAACCCGAATCACATCTTCTAACGAACAAAGAATTTCATGTCTTGAAATACGCTTCATATCCTCTTCATTGTGAATACCACTATTACCAGACATATAAGGGGGGTTAGTCACTACCACATCCACAGAAGATTTTTCGATATATTTAAGATAGGCGTTCAGATTGTCATTTATAATCTGAATTCTATCCGACAGTCCATTCATTTCAACACTTCTTCTTGCCATTTCAGCCATAGTTTCTTGAACTTCAAAGGCGCTAATCTGAGAAGCTTTCGTTTTAGCGCTTAATAAAATGGGAATAATGCCAGTCCCTGTTCCTAGTTCAACAACCTTTGCACCCTCTTTGACTTTTGTAAAGTCACTGAGCAGCACTGCATCAATTCCAAAACAAAACCCATCTGGATTCTGAATGATTTTAAGTCCATCCAGTTGTAAATCATCTACCCTTTCATGTGCCTTGACCCATGAACTCATCCCTACATCTCTCCTTAAAAACGCTAACAAGGAGCTCGAAGCGTCTAGCCTCTCACTTCCTCCCAGATTTACTTCACAAATGGGGTAAAAAGAGAGGCTCATCTAAATGAGCCTCTATCATCTTTACCATCTGCTATTTGCCGTCTCCGCCAATCTTATGTGGTTTATCTTTTTGTGGATGGGGATGTCTATGTTTCTTAAAAGGTTTCTTTTCCGATGATGCCCCATGCTCTTTGTTTTGGTTCTGGTTTTGGTTTTGAGTCTGATTTTGGTTCTGATTCTGCTCTTTATTCTGAGTTTCCTCTTTGCGGTCTAGTTCGCCGTTGAAGTCTTCAAATGACTTCTTAGGTTTACGTTCTGGACGAGGCTTAAACCGTTGTTTATCTTTGTTATTGTTATTCTGATGCTCGTTGGCATTTGTGTTGTTTTTAGACCCTGCATGCTCCCGACCATTCTGACTACTAGGCTCCTCTGACTTTGCCACGGTTTTTGCAAACTGTTTAGCTCTCTCAGTTGTTTCAGCCTGTGCCTCAACGGGAAGGGGTTCTCTATTGGGTCTTCTATCTTTTTGATACGGTTTTTTATCAGTTTTGCAGCCGCATTTCTTATTTTGACAGGCCTTCTGCTTCAGCTCGCCTTCAATTTCCGCTAAAAATTCGTGGGGAATTTCCTCGGAACAATCAATCACAAGGTCTTCATGATCCTCTGACTGAGCGGACTTTTTCAAAATTGCCTTGATTTGATCTTTTTTATAAGTTACCACGTCTTCACCCAATTCAGGGTTTTCTTCTCTTTCTTTTACAATAAGTCTCACTTTGACCGATTCGAGAAGAATATTTGTGTCAAATACCACTGCAGGACCGTCTTCTGTAAGAACTCTGTCTCCACGATTTGGCATGCCTTTTCTTAGAACTTGATAAGTGTCATGCTCATATTTGAGACAGCACATTAATCGACCGCATATTCCAGAAATTTTAGTCGGGTTAAGGGATAAATTTTGATCTTTTGCCATTTTAATGGAAACTGGCGCAAAATCCCCGAGCCAGTTGGCACAACAAAGACCAATGCCGCAAGGACCAATGCCGTTGACCATTTTTGCTTCATCTCTGACACCTATCTGTCTGAGTTCAATTCTCGTTTTAAAGACTGCAGCAAGATCCTTTACCAGTTCTCTAAAGTCAATCCGACCATCTGCTGTGAAGTAAAAAATAACTTTATTGTTATCAAATGTGTATTCAACGTCTATGAGTTTCATATCTAATCCGTGAGCAAGAATCTTTTCCTCACAAATTCTGAAAGTTTCACAATTTTTTTCTTTATTTTCTAAATGGGACTGTACGTCTTCTGAAGTAGCTATTCTAAGCACCTTCTTTAAAGGTGAAACGATTTCTTCTTCAGTGACATCTCTTTTTGCAATGACCACATGTCCAAATTCAATGCCTCTTGCGGTTTCCACAATGACATTATCCTCTTTTTGTATATCCAAGTGGTCAGGATCAAAGTAATAAATCTTACCAGCTTTTTTGAATCTGACCCCAACAACGGTTATCATAGTTGACCTCCTGTAAGTTTAAGCAACATCGCATCGGTCACCAAAGGGTGATTGGCATTGGCAGTAATCGCCTTTTTTGCCGCCTCTACGATTTCTATATATAAAGGAACCTGCTGCGGTGCCACAGATTGGCTCAAACTCAAGAAAGTGTCTGACACCTCTTTTGTAAAGCGCAGTGATGACTCTGGATGACTCGATAACAGCAAAGTATCTCTATACCATATTATCATCAAATCCATAAAAGATATAGTGGAAACTTTATCTGCCATATAGGGGTCTATCCCTTCAAAAGCCTTTAGAGTATCACCCCTATGAAGAGCGCTTAAGGTACATAAGACGTCCTCTCTCATTTGATAGAAGTCAGGCGTGGTCAACAGTCTGAGCGCCATGCCCAATGAACCGTCCGAATATAGGGCGGCAAGGTGAGCCAGCTCCCCGTCATGTCCTTTTTCTTTCAGCCAAACTTCCATTTCCTCTGAGGGAATGCGGTTAAAACTTAAGAGTTGCAACCGGGATAAAACCGTCGGTAAAAGGGCTTCTTTATTTTCTGTCACAAAGAGAATTAACGCATGTCCTGGCGGTTCTTCCACAATTTTAAGAATCCGATTTTGCGCCCTGACCGTCATGAGTTCGGCTTGATCTACAATGACCACTTTGGTTTCAGATTCATAAGGCTTTAGCTGAATAAATTCTTGAAAAGCTTCTAACTGTTTATCCTTAATAGATAACCCATCTGGCTCAATGTATAAATAATCGGGGTGATTATCTGAATCAAATTGCAGACAAGAAGGACAAACCCCACAGGCGTCCTTACCTTTTCCACATAACGCTGCTTTTGCAAGAGCTATTGCTACTTGCTTTTTCCCAACGCCTCCCCGCCCATCAAAAAGATAGCCATGAGCCAGCTTTTGGCCGGCTATGGCTTGCTGTAAAATTTGAATTTGTCTTTCATGTCCTATAATGTCTTTAAAAGTCATATGTCTCTCCTTAAAACTTAACGTACTGAGAGACGTCTAATATAAAGACCGTTGCGCCCCCGACAGTGACTTCCATAGGCATGCTCATAAATCCGCTAGCCTCTGACATCATAGCCGCACTCGTAGTTATTTCTTTTCTCACTTTACAATTGTCTTTGATAATTGCTAAAACATTGTCGACTTGAGCAACTTCAACCCCTATTAACACAGTGGTATTTCCTGCTCTTAAAAATCCGCCAGTAGACGCCAATTTTGTGACGCCAAATTTTGCTTCATTAAGTGCCAAAATGAGTTCGTGTGCATCTTCGTCGTGAATGATCGCTACTACAAGTTTCATAATAATACCTCCATTATCGTACGTTGCCCACTTTAGGAATCGGCCAAATCCTGAAGAGTACTTTTCCAATCAAGTCTTTTTCGTGGATCAAACCAACCATTTCACTTCGGCTGTCTAAACTGACGCCTCGGTTATCGCCCATCATGAAATATTGTCCTTCTGGTATTTGCTCGATGTATACTTCTCCAACATTCTCGCTGCTGACATAGTCTTCATTGAGAACTTCTCCATTTAGTTTAACTATACCCTCTTTTACTTCAATCGAGTCACCAGGAAGTCCGATTACACGCTTAATCAGATTTTTTTGCGTATTATTGTTTACAAATAATTTTTGAACGACATTTAACGAATTGATGTCGTCCGAAGTCAAAGTCAATTGGGACTTGAAGGAAACAATATCCCCCCGTTCAACGCTATGGGTCTTTTGCAAGAGCAAAACATCCTTTTCAATTAACGTTGGAAACATGGAAGTACTGTAGACCACAGTTGTTCCAAAAAACATCTTGAACACCAAGACGATGGCCAGGGCAACAACAAATGACTTAATCCATTCTAAAAACTCTTTTTTCATGTATATACTCCTTAAACACGTTAGGTCATAATACCATTATAAACGTTTTTCTATGGGAAAACACATTATAAAGCTAAAATTCTGATTTTTTTGTCTTTTATTCCCAAAACTTTGTGCTCTTTGCTTAAGTATGATTCTAAAATCGTGATATGACGCCTTTGAATGCGCTCTCCCGGACACAAAATAGGTACCCCAGGAGGATAAGGAATCAGCCATTCTCCCGCTATTTCCCCCTCAGCTTTATCTAGAAAACAGTTTTCTAGTTCATAGCCGTCTATCTGGGCTGGCAAAACGACCATTTCACTTTGAACTTGTGACAACTGATCTAAAATATCAGGAAGGACCTCTTCACTTATCAGTTTTTCAGCTTCACGGTCTGAAGCTTTTATTCCCTGGGGAATATTTTCAAGGACATTTCCCAAGCACTGAAAATCACTCGGCTCATTTGCAATACTGGTCATTAGAAGGACATGAGATTTCATCGCATATTCCGACTGAATCCCCTGACTGCGTAGCAATTCGTCCAACTCATAACCGTCAAGGCCTAGTGAATAGGCACTCAAACATAACTTCGTTTCATCAAAAGCCCAAGTATACTCAGGCTTCAAACTGGCTTTATCCCAAAATTCAAATCCCAGACGTCGCCCCAATGCTTTAACAGCTCGAATCTCTTCGAGTAGGATTGCCATCCGCTCCCGCCCCATAGCTGCACCAATCCGAATCGATTCATCAATGGAACACATGAGTACATAAGAGGGACTAGACGACTGGAAAATCCCCAAATATTTAACGATTTCATCTCGGTTGGCTTTATCTGTTCCTAAGTGCAAAATAGCCGTTTGAGTCATAGCCGGCATAGTCTTGTGAAGGCTTTGTACTACCACATCCCCTCCCAAATCAAGGGCAGAGGGCGGCAACGAATCATCTAGCCATAAATGAGCCCCATGAGCTTCATCCACAAGGAGTAAAATCCCATTTTCTGCTGTGATTCTCCTAATGCTAGGGAAGTCCACACAGGCGCCGCTGTAAGAGGGGTACGTACAAACCACCGCCTTAATGTCGCGATGAGTTGTAAGTGCCTCTTCAAGGGCTACCTCGTCCAACCCAATGGCAATCCCAGTAGATGGATCCACCTTTGGCATTAAATAGATAGGATGGAGCCCCCCTAAACTTACCGCTTGGTGTACAGAACGATGTGCATCCCTTGAAATGACAATTTTTTCGCCTCTTTTTACACTGCCCATAATCATGGCCATAATTCCGCAGGATGAACCATTGACTAAGAAGAAGCTCTCTCGACTGCCATAAGTTTTCATGGCAAATGCCTTAGCTTCCAGCAAAATAGTTTCAGGGTCATGCAAGTTGTCTGCCCCTGGAATTTCCGTCACATCTATGTCCCAAAATGAATTAAATGAGGCCTTAAGTCCACAACCACCATATTTATGTCCTGGCATGTGAAAGGACACTCTATCTTCTTTTTTCAGGGCCTCTAGGGCTTCTCTCAATCCTGCCATGACTGCTTCGCTCCTTCATTCCGGGTTGGGGTCTTCGTAATTTCTTAGCTCTAATCATTTCCAGTTGGGCCTTACTCTGTTTTTGTCTCCGGTTTTGATAAGTAGCATCCTTATTTAAATCGATCAAATAGACAAAAAACATGATGAGAACCAGTAGTCCCATTAGCACAAGTGTTCCAATTTGCCAATAAGTCATCGCGCACCTCAATTTCATAAACAAATTTATTAAAACAAATTATGTTATTAAGTAAATAGGGTAGATATCTTAACCATTAAAGGCGGTTTTATTGCTATAATAATTCTAACACAGAAACTTAAGGAGGACTCACATGCTTTCAAAAAAATTAGCAACCGTCACACCTTCCGTTACTCTTGGTATCAGTACAAAGGTTAAAGAACTTAAAAGCCAAGGCGTACAAATTGTCAATTTGAGTATCGGCGAACCAGACTTTTTCACTCCTGAAAAGGCCAAACAAGCTGGCATCAAAGCGATTGAAAATAATAAGACAAAATACGACGATGCTGCTGGCGTCAAAGAACTTCGCGAAGCCATTGTAGAAAAGCTTAAAGTTGAAAACAATGTGTCTTATGCACCTGAAGAAATTGTGGTTTCAAGCGGCGCAAAACATTGTATTACCAATGCTTTAATTGCCCTTTTAGATCCACAAGATGAAGTTCTCATTCCAAAACCTTACTGGGTCAGCTACCCAGAAATGGTCAAATTACTTGGCGGCGTTCCTGTTTTCGTTGAAACACAAAAATCAAATGACTTTAAAGTCACTGTTGAAGACCTGAAAAAAGTCATTTCAGACAAAACAAAAGTCGTCTTCATTACAAATCCATCTAACCCTTCTGGCGCAGTTTACACAAAGGAAGAATTAGAGCCAGTGGTGAATTTCTTAGTTGAAAAAGGCATCTACATCATTGCCGACGAAATATACGAAAGAATTTGTTACAATGGTGCTTTTGTGTCCATCGCATCCCTTTCTGAAAAAGCTAAAGAAATGACTATCACTATTAATGGTCTCGCTAAATCTGCTTCTATGACAGGTTGGAGAATTGGTTATACGGCTTCTAGCCGTGAGCTTGCCAAAGCCATGGGAGGACTTCAGGGTCACCTTGTTTCACATCCTTGCACAATCTCTCAATATGCAGCCATCGAAGCCATTAAAAGCTGCCAAGAGGAAATGCATACCATGGTGGAAGCTTACAGAGGCAGAAAAGATCGTGCCATTGAACTCTTCAACAACATTGAAGGTGTGGATTTAGTCACGCCAGATGGCGCCTTCTACCTCTTTGTCGACATGAGTGTTCTAAAGAATAAAATGGAGTGGAAAGACAGCTTCTCTGTAAAAGTCTGCGACATTTTATTAGACGAATACAAACTCGCCATTGTTCCAGGAGCAGCCTTTGGCCTAGACGACTACGTGCGTCTATCCATTGCCGCAGATATTAAAGATATTGAAAGTGGTATCAACAGTATCAAAATGTTGGTTGAAAAATATAAGTAATACATTCAAAAGCCTAATTTAAAACGGAAAAGGCGTTTTCCTCAATCCGAGGAAAACGCCTTATTTTTATAACCAAATAACCTATTCGTTGACCAACCCTAATTTTTCAAGAATGGCGATAGATACGCTGAGTATAATCGCAATGATCGTCGCAAGACCCATTCCTGAGAAAGGTACAGCGCCAACTTCAATGTGCGCACCGCTTAATCCGATGATCAAAATAGTTGCCGTTAATACAAGGTTCTTAGGCTTGCTATAGTCTACCTTAGCTTCTACGAGCATTCTGATACCAGAAGCCGCAATAACCCCGAACAAGAGAAGGGAAATACCACCCATAACTGCTGGTGGAATACTTGAAATTGCAGCAGAAACTTTTCCTAAGAAGGCCATGAGAATTGAAAGAACCGCCGCGCCTCCAATAACCCAGACACTGTAGACCTTCGTCAATGCCATGACGCCAATGTTCTCACCGTAAGTTGTGGTTGGAACAGAGCCGAATAAACCCGAGAGCGTGGTTGAAATACCATCTCCCATTAAAGATCTATGAAGACCAGGATCTTTCATTAAATCCCTTTCAACAATGTTTCCAGTTACTACCAAGTGCCCAATATGTTCTGCTACAACTACAAGTGCCGCTGGGATAATGGTTAAAATCGCATAAATATTAAACTTAGGTGTATAGATGGTTGGCATTTGGAACCACGGTGCCGCTGATATGGCATCAAATGTGACCAAACCTGTGAAATATGAAAGAATGTAACCAAATATAACACCAATCAAAACAGGTATAATCCCTAAAAATCCTCTGAATATTAGATTTCCTAAAATAACAACCAATAAAGTACTAATTGAAACCAAAAGAACCGTAGGATTCATATACAAAGCTGGATTGTTGGCGTCTTGCACAAGTCCTGCCATTTTGGCTGCAGTCGGCGCAAGTTCTAAACCGATAATCGCTACGATAGCCCCCATTGCCGCAGGCGGGAAGACCACGTCAATCCATTTGATGCCCACATATTTGATGAGGGTTGCCACGCCCATAAAAATGAGGCCTGAGGCTACAAAACCACCTAATGCAGTCTGATAGTCATATTGAGCTAATACTGCAAATACGGGGGATAAAAATGCAAAACTGGAACCGAGGAATGCTGGAATTTTTTGTTTGGTAATCAAAATGTAAATCAAAGTCCCTACACCGTTTAATAATAGAACGGTGGCTGGATCAATTTTAAATAGAATTGGAACCAGGACAGATGCTCCAAACATTGCAAAAAGATGTTGCAAACTTAATGGTAATGTCTCAAAAAAGGGTAACTTTTCTTCTACTTGAATAACGCGTTTAGCCATGCTGTTATTACCTCCTAACTTATCGTCTCACAGGACACACTTGAAGTTATCTGGTGTATATACCATGAGATAGGTTATCAGAAAAGTTTGCACCTGTCCAGTTGTTTTTCCCATACAATTATGCTTTTATAACTTCTACCCCGCCCATGTATCCTCTAAGCGCTTTTGGAATGATTATTGAGCCATCCGCTTGTTGATAGTTCTCTAAAATCGCCGCCACTGTTCTCCCTACAGCAAGACCTGAGCCATTGAGGGTATGGACATAATTCACTTTCCCAGTCTCTTGATCTCTGTAGCGAATACTCGCCCGTCTCGCTTGGAAATCTTCGTAATTAGAACAAGATGAAATCTCTAAATAACGGTCGTAGCTTGGCATCCAAACTTCAATATCATAAGTTTTTGCCGCAGAAAAACCAAGATCTCCCGTACACAGTTGAACCACGCGGTAAGGCAATTCAAGGCGTTTAAGGACTTCTTCAGCCGCTAATAACAAAGTTTCAAGTTCCTTATCTGATGTTTCGGGCTTCACGAATTTAACCAACTCCACTTTATTAAATTGATGCTGACGAATAAGACCACGAGTATCTCTGCCCGCAGAACCAGCTTCCTTTCTGAAACATGGCGTGAAAGCCGTATGGTAAATCGGCAAGCTCGTTTCATCTAAAATTTCGTCCATGTAGAGATTGGTCACAGGCACTTCTGCCGTTGGAATCAAGAAGAAATCTTTGGCAGGTACAGCAAACATATCTTCTTCAAATTTTGGGAGCTGACCTGTTCCAGTCATCGCCTGACGGTTTACCAAAAAAGGCGGCATGATTTCAACATAGTTGTGCTCCGTGGTGTGGAGGTCTAACATAAAATTATAAAGAGCTCTTTCAAGTCTTGCCCCAAGGCCTTTGTACACCGTAAATCTAGCGCCTGCAATCTTTGTCGCTCTTTCAAAGTCTAAAATATCCAAGTCTTGACCTAAGTCCCAGTGGGCTTTCACTTCGTGGGCAAAGTGGGTCGGCTCACCCCATTTTCTAATTTCTCTATTATCTTCATCGGTATTGCCAATAGGCGTTTCCGGATTAGGCATATTTGGAATGCAAATTAAAATCTCGTGAAGCTCGCTTTCAATCGTGCTCACTTGCTGATCTAAGGTTTTGATATCTTCTGAAAGCTGTTTCATTTCATTCATAAGGGCCGTTGTGTCTTCTCCCTTTTTTTTCATTTCTGGAATCTGCTTAGATGCCAATTTCTGATCATTTTTCATTTTTTCAACTTTAACCAAAATATCTCGTCTGTCTCTATCCAATTCGGCTACTTTAGGAAGACCATAATCCCCTTTGCCCCGCATTTCCAATAATTGCTTAACCTCTTCGTATTGCTCTCTGATTTTTCTAATATCTAGCATCTTATCCCTCCATCTGCCTCGTCCAAAACAGAGAAAAAGCCTGTCATTACAACAAGCTTACACCCTGTTCTTTAAATAATTGAATACCAGTCGATCCACTTCTTCAACATCCTTCTTAAGTTGCTTCGGTCTCACATTCAGAACTTTCACCATCTCTTTTAGAGTAGCGGGTGCCTTGCCGTCAAGACCGTATCTTAAGCGGATGAGTTTTTGCTTATCTTCTGTCAGTTTTAAAGCTTCGACCATATGGCCCATTTCCAAATGTAATTTCTCATTTGCCAGATCCATCTAATCCTCACTTCTTTCTGTATCTTTTTCCCGTTGTTTTGGAGATATGTCCGCTGACCAAGTAACTGGAAAGATCCAACGCCTGATCTTCCTTTGTCCCCAGCATCCATTTAATGATTTTTCTTAAAAAGTTCATTTATTTACACACCTATTCTCACTTATATCTGTTTAAAGTGGTTTATATATATTCAGCAGTTTCTGCGATTGTAATACCAACGGCATCCCAGCGGAATTAATAATTTCGATTGTCGCTTCATGTCGAGTCATATCATGCTCTCCGCGGGACTCCAACACATCGAGCAAATGCTTAATCGTCCCATAATTTCCATCAAATATGCCCACGTGCTCACCAACGACATTGGCAACTGCCTGACGTAAGAAAACGAAATGGGTACAACCCAGTACAATGGCTTTAACTCCGCTCAAATCTACAGAACTCAAGCACTCCCGAATGACTTTTTCCGCTTCCGGCCCTTCAACAATGCCTTCTTCTACTAAAGAAACAAAGCTAGGACAGGCTTGTTTTAAGACCACCCGTTCTTTAGCGATGCGATCGCACAAATTGAGAAACTTTTCTTCTCTCAAAGTCATTTCCGTCGCCAGCACCAATACCGCACCCTCATCTAAATTCTCCACTGCAGGTTTTAAAGCCGGTTCCATGCCGATGACAGGAATCTCAGGATATTTAGCTCTCAAATATTCCGCAGCCGCTGAAGTTGCTGTATTGCAAGCAATGACAATCGCTTTAACCTGACGCTCTACAAAATGATCGCAAATAGCTTCACAGAGTTGAGTGACTTCTTCCTTTGACTTGGGACCGTAAGGCGCATTTGCCGAATCTCCATAATAGATGAAATTTTCTGTCGGCAATAATCGAATAGCTTCCCCTAAAACTGAGATACCACCCATCCCCGAATCAAAAATACCAATAGGTCTGTGTCGATCTACCATTTCACTCACCTTCCTCACCGTATCATTATAGTACATTCTCAGTTTCAATGAAATAGGATGTTTATCAACATATCAACAAGTCACTTGTGTATAAATTCAAAATTTGTTATCATTCTAAATAGGAAATAATCCAAATCATTTCGTAATTCTGTACGATTATAAAGGACTGAAACTTATGATGAATGACCCCACCAAAATAAACTGTAAGCACTGCCTCTACTATTATATCACATGGGATCCAGTTGCACCAAACGGTTGCAAGTTTCATGGCTTCAAAACACGACTCATTCCCAGCATTGTCGTCTATCAAAGTTCAGGCATGGCCTGTCAAGGTTTCACACCAAAAAACAGCCCCAAATAGGAGGCTGTTTTTTATTCGAATGAAATAATCAATTTTAATAATATGCATTTTTTTATTATTTATCCACAATTTCTGTGGATGGATTGTGTGTAACTTGTGGAAATTAGCCCAAACTCCATGAGGACACCCTGTAATTATGCATAAAATTTCATACTAATATCATGAGATTTGTATGAATGAGTCAACTCTCCAGAAGAAATAACATCAACACCTGTTTCGGCTACACCTCTGACTGTTTTTAGTGTAATCCCTCCAGAAGCTTCTGAAATAGCTCTCCCATCGATGATTTTGACCGCTTCTTTCATTTCCTCAAGACTCATATTGTCCAGCATAATAATATCTGCCCGAGCTTCTAAAGCCTCATTCAGTTGATCAAAATTGGAAACTTCCACTTCAATTTTCACCGTATGTCCAATCTTTCTTCTTATCTTTTCAATTGCTGGTTTAACCCCGCCTGCTGCCTGAACATGGTTGTCTTTAATCATAACCCCTTCAGATAGATTAAAGCGATGGTTTTTACACCCGCCCACTTGGACTGCATATTTTTCAACGATCCTAAGGCCCGGCGATGTCTTTCTCGTATCCACAATCATCGTCCCAAGATCAGCTACGAGATCTTGATAGGCCTTAGAAAGTGTGGCTACACCTGACATTCTTTGCATCAAATTTAGGGTTAATCGCTCTCCCATAAGCAATGCTTGAGTTGGGCCTTCCAGTGTAGCAAAAACCGTTCCCTTTTCAAGCCAATCTCCATCTTTTCTAAGACATTCTAGCTGAAATTGACCAGGGCAAAGTTTGTTAAATACCCTTTCAATCACGCCAACGCCACATAAAACGCCATCTTCTTTGAATAAAAATTTTGCTTTTGAACGGGCACTCGCCTCAATTAAATGCTCTGTCGTAATATCTATATAATGTATATCTTCTTTTAAGCCCCGCTCAATGATTTCATCGAACATCATTCCACCGTACATAGGGACACTCCTTATTCTTTGTCTTTTTCTGCCTCTTTCCAAATAAAAGCACCCAAGGAATGAGGTCTTTTTAAGCTAGCAATAGCAATCTCTCGAGCAATCATCAATCCATTATAAAGATCCGTATACGCCACCGTGTCACTTTGAACAGGTGACAGCTGCTCCAACCAGTTATCAAAATGATTTAAAGCTGCTTTTATTCTGCCCGACTCTTTCACAATAGTAAAAGTTTCTGCAAATAAATCTCTAAAAGTATTTTGAATTTCTCCAAGCTTTTCTATTGAGATTTCAGGTCCTTTGCTCCTAAATAAAATACCTGAATCAGAGTTAGTACTTTTCTTGACCACAGGTTCATTATTGATTAGCTCTGTCACTCGCAAACTTAGGGTTAAACATTCCAGCAAAGAATTGCTCGCCAGTCGATTAGCCCCGTGGAAGCCTGTGCTCGCCGTTTCACCGCTGGCATACAACCCTTTGATATTTACCCTGCCTTCACTATTGCAGACTTCTCCATTGGCATTACAAGAAATACCACCCATATAATAATGTTCCACAGGAGTGACTGGAATCGGCTCTTTAAGAGGATCTATACCATTTTCTAGACAATGTTCATAAATGTTTGGGAATCTATTTTGGAACGATCCAGGAGTAAAGTGCGTTACATCTACATAAACACTTCTTCCCATCAATTTTTGATCGTTAATTGCTTTTGCCACAATATCCCTAGGAGCCAATTCTTTCAGTTCATGCTTGCCATCCATAAAACGTTCACCTAAATTGTTGATTAAGTGACCCCCTTCACCTCTAACCGCTTCTGAAATAAGGAAATAGCCTCCCGACTTCAAAGCCATTGCTGTAGGGTGAAATTGAATAAACTCTGCATCTCGCATTGCCGCACCTGCACGAATTGCCATCGCCATACCGTCGCCTTTGTTCACGGCTACGTTGGTCGTAGCTTCAAAAAGGCCACCAATGCCTCCCGTTGCAAGTATCACATGGTCACATTTAACGGCTTCAACCCTGCCCTTGGCATTTCTAAAAACTAAACCTATAACTTTTTTACCCGCTACCAGTTCATTCTCTTGACCCGATTTGCGTTCAGCACCTATTATTTCTTCCTGATTTGTAGTTTCTTCATGACTTATATTAGAACCAGTACATAAAGCAGTCTCCGTAACAATATCAATAGCGTGAGCATGACTCTTCACACTGATGTTAGAACGCTTCGGCAAGGACTCAATCAGGGCGGTCATGACCGCTTCACCCGTGGCATCTTTAGCGTGTATTATTCTTCTCTTTCTGTGACCACCTTCGGCTGTTTTGGCGATGGTTCCGTCTTCATTCATATCAAATTTTGCGCCCAGATTAATCAATTCGTCAAAAACTGGCTTACTCATACCAATCATTTTTCGAACAACTTCCTCATCGTTATAAAAACTGCCAGCTTTTAAAGTGTCCGTCACATGAGATTCATAATCAGAATCTAAGGTGATTGCGATGCCCCCTTGTGCAAGCTGACTGTTACAGTCACGCAAACCTTCTTTGGCAATAACCAGTACTTTTAGATCTGGACGAATAGTTAAAGATGCAAAAAGCCCTGCAGCACCGGCTCCCACGACAACAACATCATAAAACGGACTGTCCTGATCGATTTGAAAATTGGAAATATATCGCTTATACATTGACTTCGAGCATCTTGATCAAAGAGTTTTCCGCACGCTTGCGAATCTCTTCATCCACGATGACTTCATGCTGATCGTATTTTAATGCCTCATAAACATGAGTTAATGTCGTTTTCTTCATGTTTTGGCAAACTAAACATTTTGAAAGCAAGTGACATTTCTTTTGAGGCGCCATTTTTTCAAGGGTGTGCAAAATACCTGCTTCTGTACCAATAATGAATTCTTCTTCTTCTGATTTGACTACATAATCAATAATTTGAGATGTACTTCCTGCAAAGTCAGCATACTTAACAATCTCAGGGTTACATTCAGGGTGAATGAGTAACTTAACGCCAGGATGAGCTGCCTTCATTTCTAATACATCCACTTCTTCTACTCTTTCGTGAGTAATACAGAACCCATTCCAAGGGATAATTTCAACTTCAGGAACCTGCTTAGCGATAAAACCACCTAAGTTTCGATCCGGCACAAATAAAAGCTTTTCAACGCCTAAAGATTTAACCACATTCATCGCATTGGATGAAGTACAGCAGATATCCGTATAAGCTTTTACTTCAGCTGAAGTATTCACATAAGCCACTACAGGAACACCAGGGTTGTCTTCTTTGAATTTTTTCAACTCTTCCCCAGTAATCATATCTGCCATTGGACATCCTGCATCTTTAGCTGGTAAAAGAACTTTCTTCGTTGGATTAAGGATTTTAGCACTTTCAGCCATAAAATGAACACCACAAAAAACAATGACTTCTTTATCAGTGGTCTGGGCATATTTAGCCAAAGCATAGGAGTCACCAACAAAATCTGCTACGTCTTGAACTTCGCCTATTTGGTAATTGTGTGCTAAGATTAAAGCATTTTTCTCAACTTTTAAGCGCTTAATTTCTTCCATCATCTCTTGAGTATTCATTTCTACATTCCTTTCAAAAATTAACATAGTCAATATATATTGCAATTACATATTATCCAATAGGTAATTGTATGCACATCTGTCAGACACCTGTCTTGTCAGGTAAGGGCTTAATAAAAATCCTGCTTTCGCACGACTATTCTGGAATGAAGCCTCTTAACTTAAGTTGCTTTACTATTTTTTCATACGCTTCTTCTCGATCCACTTCTATGGTGTGAAAATGAACACCTTCCGTTAGCGAGGAGAGAGGCGTTGCTTTCTCCGTCTCGAGTTTCTCCAAAAATTCTCTAATATCTTCACGGCTTTGAATCTTCAAAGGGCAAACAATATCGCCATATATAGGGTGACTTACTGCAATATTAAGCATTTTTCCACCGTAATCAACTACGATTTGAAGTTCTTCTTCCATTCGCTCAATCCCGTGATGGTAAGAAATAAAAGTTTTTTGAATTCTACTACTAGATTGCGCTTGAAGATAATAACCATTTAAAGCCGCTATAATAGGATAACCACCTGCCCTTAAAACAGCAATATCCTGAACAATTACTTGCCGACTCACTTGAAGTTGTTGGGCTAGACAGCTTCCCGTCAAAGGCTCATCACTTTCCTTAAGTAGCCGGAGTAACTTATTTCTCCGATTATCGGTCATCTTCTCTCCCCTCCTTAGGGAATATTATATCAAAGATATTGCATTAAAAGGACCCAAACTTTGGATCCTTTTATTGAACTTCCATATATTTTTATTAATTTGGCAAGAAGATCTTTTCATTCCGTTATATTTTACTTTTGCTATTTATACTTTTTCTCAATGAGGCTGCTGACATTATTTCTAGAATTGATAATGTGATTCACCAGTGCATCCACTGCACTGTCAGCATCTCTTCTCATAAAGGCATCTAAAATGCGTTTGTGTTCTTCTAAGGCACGGTCAATACGCCCTTCACTTTTCAAAGACTCATTCCGAGTCGACTTGATGAACAATTGGAAATCTTTTAACACGTGTTCCAAGTATCGAGATTTTGTTGCTCTGTACATGGTTTCATGAAACTTTGTATTGAGTTCAAATGTTTTTTCTACATCTTCTTTAAACGTGTAGAATTCCATTAAATCGTAAATTTCTTTGAGTTGCTCCAACTCCGAATCATCCATGCGTTCAACAGCCCAACGCGCAGCGATTGCTTCAGTCGCTAAACGGATCGTATATATATCAACAATGTCTTGGTCAGTGATTCCTTTAACAATAACACCTCTATTTGGCAAACTTTCAACAAGACCATCCAGTTCAAGTTGCTTTAACGCTTCTCTAACTGGTGTTCTACTTACACCTAGTTCTTCTGCAAGTTTAGCTTCAACAATTTTATCGCCATTCGAGTATTTGCCATTCAGAATATCTTCTCTTACCCGTTCAAAAATGATTGCTGTAAGTGAACGATTTTCTTTTCGCTGATCAAATAGATCCATTTAATTCTCTCCTTTTTGTGCAATTGTTTGTACAATTCATGTTAATGATAACATCCTATACTAAGTGCTGTCAATCAAAAAACCACAAAAGCGTTGAAATTGCTTATGTTAACATTATGTAATTATTGTATGAATATCCGTACAATTTGTGTATACATGTATTTTCATTCTTTTGTTCTAATATAAAAACGAGTGTACAAATATATTTTCTGTCATTTTTAGCATTATAATTCTTATATTGACGGTTTAAAATGACAGTAATTATGCAATTGCGTGTCATTTTTCACTTATCTTTTAAATTCAATCAAATTATTTGTGTATATTAGTGTTTAGATTTTAGTTTAAATTTCATTTAAATTTTGAAAAATGAATACAAATATTCAATTATTTAAGTGTAGATTGTTCAAAAATATAAAAAAAAGAACCTGCAATTTGCAAGTTCTTTTTCTTTGACCTTTTCAGATCGTTTACCCGGCAATGACCTACTCTCCCAGAGGGCTGCCCCTCAAGTACCATCAGCG
>CAYOLV010000006.1:0-203668 GCA_964404895.1 uncultured Peptostreptococcaceae bacterium
CCCACTGGTGCCGTAGAACCGACTGCTAAAACTACTGCTGATGGCGCTGTTGCATACTCAATAGCGCTAACACCAACTGTAAAGGTTCTAATGGCTGTTGTTTTACTTGTTTCAGTTGTTGTCACCACAAAGGTCAATGGAGAAGCTGCACCAATGGTGTAATCCGCACCACTTGTATACGCGCCACCATTAATTGTGATGGTTGAGGTTGCTGAACCTGTGTCTGTTACTGTAAATTTAATCTTATCTGCTGTAGTAGTCACCCAACCAGTTACTACCCCAGTTGTGTCTGTTGCCCCTTGTGCTGGAATGGCTACATTTGTAACCCCACCGACTGGTGCTGTTGAACCTACTGCTAAAGTAATTGCCGATGGCGATGTTGCATAAAGTACTGGGCCACCTGCACTAACACTAATCACGAATGTTCGAACTGCAGGCGTTTTCCCTGTCTCAGTTGTAGTTACGACGATAGTGTGATCTACCGCAGCTAAAATGGCGTAATCTGCACCACTTGTATACGGTGAACCATTAATGGTAATAACAGATACGGCTGCGCCGGTGTCAACCACTGTGAATTTAATATTCACAGCTGAACCTGAAGTCCAACCACTGACCGCGCCAGTTGTATTTGTGCCACCTGCTGCAGGCATTGATACATTCGTTACGCCGCCAACTGGAGCTGTTGAACCGACCGCCAACGTTGCAGAAGTTGGTGCTGTTGCAACACTTGGAGTCATTAGAGCAATTTCAGAAGATTCCAAGGTAACCGTTACATCATACGTCCAAGCATTTGCGCCTGAATTGACAGTTGTTGCTCCCGCTAAGTGGATAATAACCTGTGTTGGTACGAAAGTCAGATTGGCAAATACAGACTGAATAGCTGCTATATCCGCATATGTTACCGTGCCATTATCTGCGATTCCCAGTGCAGATAAGTGTGCAAAGGCTGTGTGTGTCCCATCTGTAAGCGTCACACTGGATAAAGACTCATTTAAGTAGTAAGGCGCCACTTTTGCTTGGGCATAAGTGATGCTAGAACCACTTGTAGTAAAAGTATAACCAAAGACTATACTTCCTGAAGTAATAGCCACATCCGCTCCTGTAATAGGTGTAACGGTTGAAGCTTGCGGTTCTGACGGTTCTTCATTCCCGCCACCACCGCCACCTGTATCTGTACTCGGAGGTGTTACTGGTGGAGTTGTCGTGCCAGGGGTTGTAGCTCCTGGTGTAGCGCCAACAATTGTTGGTGCTGTAACGCCTTCTGCTAAAGTTGTTGTTACAGGCGCCTTTTCAAAGGTTGTACCTGAAACATTGAGCTCTGCTGTTGTAATCGTTGCCTCACCTTGTATTTTTGTATTAACAGCATCTACAGTCAACTTAGTAATGGTAGAAGTAACATCTGCAATAAATGTAACTCCAGGAGCTTGAATTTGAACACTGTCCGCAGATACACCCACTAAGGAAATAACTACGCCAGTTCCTGCACTTTTTTGTACAGTGATAGCGCCAAACCCTACTCCAGTCATTGCTGTTTCAACCAATTTCACTGAAGTTGTTGCCATAATACTTTCAATGTCGGAAGTTCCAGAAGCTACAATTCTGACAGGTCCGTCAGTTTTAGCTACATAGACTGTTCCAGTAGTGACGTTGATAAAGTAAATACTATTAACACCACCACCATTGACATAAGTATTTCCTTTGACCGTTACTGTATCTAGCGTTACATTGCCTTCACCAACTTCTTTGGCAATAGTCAAATTTCCAGTAATGGTCATGTTCTTGAGTACTACATCTCCCGTTTTGATAATCACGTTACCCTTGATAGTTCTATGTTCTGTGGCAGAACCATAGACACCAGAATTTCTATAAACCGTATTATCAGAAACATAGGACATCGCATTCGTTAAAGCCGTTAAGGCCTCAGATCTTTTCGTTTTCGCATTTGGTAAAAACGTATTATCAGGTGTTCCCCGCATTATCTTAGCCTCTAAAACGGATAAGATGGCAGCTTTTCCCTCAGGTGTGGCTTTATTCAAATCCAATAATGAGCTTGTAATTGTAGCGTCACCAAGGGATTTAACAATGCTTAAATAAATAGCCACTTCTTCACGAGTAATAGGGTCATTTGGCCTGACATATCCATCCACCCCAGTCAAATACCCTGCCGCAACCGCTTTTTTAATTACGGGTGCATACCAGGCACTTGCCTTTACGTCGTTGAAGCTTATAGTAGTTTCCTCTTTGTAACCAAAGGCATTATTGACCATTGAAAAGAACTCGGCTCTGGTCATTAACTTGTCTGGCTTAATGCTTCCGTCAGGATAACCCTTTAAAATACCCGCTTCAAGGGCCTTCACAATAGCCGGTTTTGCCCAGTGGTTTGCATAATCATTCACTGGGGCAACCGCCCATACCGGTAACATTGCCGTGCCTGCCAAAATGAATGACAGTACCATTGATAGTAATTTTTTCGACCTTTTCCGCATATTACTCTCCTTTCATATAACTTAGAAGTATGTAACGATACGTGAATTTTTAAGATGCCCATCTTCCTGAAGTCTTCTTCACGTAAAGAATTTTACCCTTAGCACTCAAAAAAAATCACCTATTTTATGTAACTAATGTAAAAAAAGCTTCCAGCAGATTCTTAAATCGGCTGAAAGCTTTGTCTTTTAACACTTGTTCGATTGTCAATTCCCATTTCTAAATCTTATTTTTATTTTACTTCTGCACCAATCAAAGCAATTCTAAATTGATTGGAAACGTCATAAATAGACTTCGCCTGAACCCTATAAGTCCCTGCTGCCAATAGATATGGCATTTTTAAAATGACAACTCTATCAGAAACCAACTCTGCAGTACCAGGAATTAACAATTTTTCCGTTTTGCCATCTGAATAGTAAATATCATATTGGCTGACTTGAGTTGACTGAGTCTTACTGATAGGCTGATTAAACTTGAGCATAATGGTAGAGTCCCCAATAAAGGTTGCCGAGTCTATAGCCATAATTGGTTTAACTGCACCGTTACCAATGACAGTAGCACCTATATTTGTCAGCGGTTTTTTGTCCATATAATCCACAATACCGCTATAAACTGTCACGCCATAAATTCTGCCCACTTGAAGAGGGGTAGCAGCACCTAAGTAAACAATCAGCTTAGAAGGGTCATTCGGATCAATTGCCTTTGAAACAACCGAAACACTTCCGTCCACTACAATGTTTGCATTGACCGATATGTCCTTGAGCTCTCGGTTAAAGTTGAGAGAAATAGTGGTCATATCAATAGGGGTGATATTGTTTAACATGAGGACTTGATTGTTGGCATATGACCCGACGAAAGAAATCCGCATTTCTGCCATGGTCGTGGTTTTATAAGGATCGCTTATATTGTTGGCAATCAATTCATAGGTTTTACCAGGAGTAACGCCTTCGATTTTGAGAACAAAACTTTTGTCCAGTATTTCTTTGGTTCTCAGACCATAAATTTGACTGACAGTAAAGAGTTTATTGGTGTCCACCTCTCGAATTGTATAATTTGTCGTTTTCATAGCCGAAGTTCGGTCTACTGTGTGAGAGTATGAGAAATACACATAAGTGCCTTCCTGACAATAAGCCTGAGACAGGGTTGCTAGAGTCACTACAGCAGTCGAGCCAACAAATGCCATGCTTTCGCCGTCACCTTTGTTTAAGTTGACCCCGTAGGCAGACGCCATGTCACCTTTGACTTTAATTTGATATTCTCTGCCCGCTTCGAACACTGCCTCTTTAAGGCTTACAGTGACCATGTTGGCATTGCTTTCGCTTCTTTTGACCGAAATAGTTTTGAGATTGCCTTCTATAAACTTCGTCTCGCCTAAGTAAATATCGTACAAGAGCTCTAATTCAGCACTTTGATTGACTGGGTGTGTAAAGTAAATATTAACGTTTTTCTTATTGATTGGTTCTACTTTTGAAATTTTAAAATATGGGGTGGTCACTTCTGTGGCAGCATAGCCCACAAAGTCTCTTTTAACTGATGAAACCGTATTCCCTAAAGAATCTGCTAGCTTGCTAATTTCCAGGGTGTACACGGTCTTATCCGTTTGAGCCGGCAAATCAATGGTTACCACATTCCCCGACATTTTGACTTCCTTAGGCACTAATTTAACCGACGGATTGAATTTTTCATAGACCTGAATTTGGTCTAGGGTTGGGATGGTTATGGCTTCATTAAAGGTTGCTACAATTTGAGAATAACTGAGTACGCCGATTTCATTAATCACAGTTGCCAAGTGATCTTTCTTGATGAACCCATACTGCTCTGCCTTATCCGCAGAAATCACTTTGCCGTCAATTAATAACTGGACAAAATTCTTGCTTTGTCCTTTCATTGGCTTTCCAAGGGCATTGTAAAGGGCATTCGCCACATGGCCTCTTGTGTAGTTGGTGTTGTCGTCCTCTTTAAATACATATGAAATATCGGTTACCACGCCTGTTTCATAGGCAAATTGATTGATATTGTTCCAAGTGAAATCTGATGTTGTGTAACCCATAGATTTTAATAACATGCTGAAAAATGCTTTTTCACTGATGGGTTCGTTTGGGGTAAAGGAACCATCTCCATTGCCCGTAATAATATTCATTTGAGTCATATAACCTACATATGGGGCATACCAGGCACTACTTGGCACATCTTTAAACTTAGTTTTGCTATAAACGGCCTTGTTTTGAAGCACCGTCACATTGACCCCCATAGCTTTTACCAAAAAGGCCGCTGCGTCACATCGTCTTAAGGGTTGATCCAAATTAAAAGATTTACCATCGCCTGCCAGAAGATCTATTTGATTGAGGATATTTGCTTTTTCGTTAAGACTGATATCGTCTGCATAAGCGTCAATAGAAATACCATTCCATTGAGATATCAATAATGCTACACAGCAAATGAGCGCTGTCCATTTTTTCATGTCTTTTCCTCCTTACAAGATTGGCCTATAGGATTTATTATTGCCACTTTATATTAGGCTTATTATACCATTCTATAAAAAAACTTGCTTTTAGAATAGGGCTATTTAATCATATTTTAATAAAAAGAAAGCCCCATCTCTTTAGTGTTACCAAAAGGATAGGGGCTGACATGACTTTGCAATTATTTAGTGGTTACATTTTGAGTATTTTTTGTGAAAGTGCTATAGGCGTTATAAAGGCCATATTTAGCGACAAAGAGACTGTGTTCTGCCTGTTGAATGTCTTTTTTGGACTTAAGCAAACCAAGTTCAGTCAATCTACCTACTTTATACTGAGCTTCGCTGATTTTAAGCTGCATTTCTAAAAGTTTCATATTTTCGTTGATGCTGTCAATATCGCTTTGAAGGCTCATCATGGTGTAATAGTCTGAGTACACTTGATATTCGATGGCAAGGACTCTCGCCGCATGATCATCTTTATTGGCTTTCACCTTTTTATCATACTCCACAAAGTTAACGCCAGAACCTGAGTAGAGGTGATCCAATCTTTTTTCAACTTCAATAACGGCAACTTCTTCATCTATTTTAGCTAAAGCACTGTCGTTGGCAACATTTGCAGCTACTATCTTATCAAAGTTAGCGGTTGAGAAGTCCATGGCACCGATTTTTAAGACGCTGACGATGCTTTTTTCGTCTGGTTCAAATGCCAATTTATAGCTGTTGCTGATGAGTACGTTGTAGTCAAGCAGCAACAGATCCATTTTTCGGATGACTTTTTGAAGATCTGACTTGGCAATGGTCAAGTTTGCATTAGCAGTCGCCAAATCTTTAGAAGAAATTTTCCCGAGCTTGTACTGTAGAGCCTGGTTATTGTATTCTTTCTGTTGTACTTTCAACACTTCATTTCCAAGTGCTATTTCGCTCTTATATGATTTCCAATCAATATGATACTTGATCAATTTTTCTTTCAATTCCACTTTTTTGTCTGCGATGCTTCTCACGAGCTGACTCTTGGTATTTTTAGCAGTGAGTGGATTCAGGTAAACGATTTTTGCATCGTCTAATAAGTCTTTTTCTACTGTCCCCAGTTTAATTCTGTAACGCTTAGCTTCGTCTTCGCTTTCTTTAATCAGATCGTCTTGAAGTTTTAATTGACCTTCCAAAGACAAAAGTTCACTATTTTTTAACAACATCATTTCCACTGCTTTTTCATAGGTAATTGTGCTCTTAACCACAGGTGCGTTTGTTGTCGTATCTGCAGCTGTTTTTGTTTCTGTCACCGCCGCAGGAGCGGTCGTAGTTACTGCAGTTGTGGTTGTGGTTCCATCTGCAAAAGAAATGCTGCCTAGTCCCATAATGAAGACCATACTCAGTGCTAAGGTTCTCGATTGTTTCATGACTTATTGTCCTCCCTCTATATAAACACCATAACTGATGAATGCATCCACCTTTTTAGTCAAGGCGTTGAATGCCGTTTGCTTTTGTTCAAGACTGAGTTGCGCCGAATTCAGCGATAATTCATATTCAATCAAATCACTGGCTAAAATCGTCTTGTTTTTAAGCATCACTACGGCGCCGTCGTAGCCCATTTGTTGAATACCTAACGCATTTTTAGCATTGACCACGTCACTTCGGCTATCTTCTAGTTGATTTAGTAAGTCTAAGAGGGTTCTGTGGACTGTGCTTTCTGCCAATTCTGAACTGTTCTTCTGAGCTTCTTTTCTGCGTTCAAAGTCTAGAAGGTCTGACTTGAACATAAAGCTTTTATACATATCTGTGACTTCTTGTTCATTTTGAATGGCTGCCATCTTTGCGTTTTCTACGGCTATAGTCTTACTTGACTGCTTTGCCATTTGAAGATACGTTTCGAACTGGCTGATGGAAAAATCGTTTGAAGAATCTACTGGCACTTCAAAGGTATACTCGATTCCCGGTTTCAACGCTGCTAGTTGGGAAATTTGAGTTCTGTAATTCTTGATTTGAGCATTGAGCTTAGTTACAGAAATTTCAGCTTGTCTTAAAGTGTTTTCAGTTGTTGCCAGTTCCAATTTTGAAATAAGACCCTTGTCATACTTCAATTTCGTGTGGTTGTATTTTGTCTTTAAAGACTGAACTTTAGCAGTGTATAACTCTAATTGATCATTATATGAGCCAAGGTCAATCAACATTTTTTGCAGTTGATAATTCAAAGTCGTTTCCATTTTACCGATGCTTTGTTCTACTTGAGCTGCTTGTGCTTCTAGGTTAGCTTTAGTAATCAACACGGGTTTTGCATATTGATAATAAAGTCCTTCTCTGTTACCTGTTGTACCCATTCCAAGATTTCTAGCTCCGGAATACATCCCTACGCCGTCATAAGCGTCAAGTCCATTTAAAATAGATTGGTAACTGTCTTTTAAACTTTCTAAGGTTGTACTGTTTTTGAGTACCAACTGACTGAGTTCCGGATAACTCATTGTTTTTTGAGTGACAGTTGCCGTTTCTGTCGTCTTACTCTCTATTGCCTTGTCCGTATCCGCTTCAGCATATGAAGCCATAGGAACAGTCGCTATCATAGACAGGATCAGCATAGATGCCAATGCCTTATTGTACCTTTTCATTAAGCCACCTCCAATTTCCCTGTGCCTCATTATGGCACGTCATAACTGTATTATATAATAACCACAGAGAAAGAGTATAAAATAATTCTCAAGAATTTATTAAAAAAAGATTGAAACCCTTGAAAAATCAAGGGTTTCAATCTTAAGTCAGTTGTGTGGCAGTTTGGAGATGGGAAGGGTCATAAATGATTTATCTAAATTCTATGACGCCTTCTTTATATTTTTCGGCGATGCCTCTTTGTTTCATAAGTTCTTGATAAGTGTAGTCCTTGTTTTCGCCTCTTTTGAGTGTCCCCATAATGATTTTCTTAAGAGTCTCGAAGAGTATTTTTAGGTCAAACATTAAATTGCTGTTTTTGATATATAAGAGATCGTATTTGATTTTATTTTCAGGTGAAGTCGCATACTTGCCAAGAACCTGCGCAAGACCTGTAACCCCTGCTTTTACAGAAAGCCTATATTGAAAATCTGGAATTTCTTTAGAAAATTGATCAATAAAGAAAGGTCTTTCAGGACGAGGCCCTACCAGAGACATATCTCCTTTAATGACATTGAACAGTTGTGGTAATTCGTCTAGCCAGAATTTTCTTAAGAAACGCCCAAGGGCTGTTACTCTTGGATCATTTTCCTGTGCCCACACAGCACCGGTTTCTTTTTCAGCATCTTTGCTCATTGAACGGAATTTATACAATTTGAAACGACGATTATTTAGGGTTACCCTTTCTTGTGTGTAAAAGACAGGTTTACCTTCCGTTATAAGAATCGCTAGTCCTGTTAACAACATAATTGGCGATAGAATACACAGCATGAACAGACTCAAAATCAAGTCAAATATACGCTTTATAATCATTTGCTCTTTTGATAAATACAAACTATCAATCCTAAACATTGGTATGTCCGAGACTTGAATCAAGCTAGAATGAAAAATCGCAATTTCAAAAGTTCTTGGAATCATATACAAGGATTTATCCATACTGATACAGTGTGTGATAATCTTATCTTTGATTTTGTTATCCACTGCATCCGAAAGATAAATTTTATCCACCTTATCAACATACTTTAAAAAAGAAGACTGTTTTTCAGGATCAATATAATAATTGAGCCGTTCTTTATTATAGCGTGACATTAAAATTTTAGTGATTAACATTTCTTTGTCTTTGAGGGGCCCAATCACAATGATTTTGCGGTTACCTTTTCTATGGCGAATCAATTTTAAAAAGAGCATTTTTGTGCTGATGAATAGGAACATTTGTATTAGAAATGCTAATAAAATAACACTTCTTGGCAAAGCGAATCCTCTGAAAAAAAAGGCCAGTGCCATATACAAAATACTCAAAGCTATGACGACAATTGTAATAATCGCAATATTTTCTGATTTGGACTTATTGACTGTATTAAATAATCCAGCAAACAAGAATACAAATAGAGCGGCAATCATGAGCCACGGAATAGTCATACAAAACGCCTCATAGTTGCGCGCGTCATATGCTCCTAGTAAGTTCAAGTTCAAACTGGCATAATACGAACCAAAAATGATGAGTTCATACAATCCGAATTCAAATATTTTGAAAAAAAGTCCATCTTTTTTTGATTTGGAACGATTCAAGTGCTACACCTTCTTATGCGTTATTGATAAAGCCAATCCGATTCAATGTTTATTTTAGAAAAAGATAATTTCTTATTAATTTTACTATAAATTGAAAAACAATGCCAATATAAACCAATATCGTTACAATTGGATTGTATTTTTTCACATAATGCTTATTGTAAAATAGAAACATTGCTTCGTAGAAATTAAATAGAGTCTTGAATTTCCGCTTTTTTGCACTTGAACCTTTATAATGAATCACATTTCCAAGCTCAGGATTATAAACAATCCGCCAACCTGCTTCTTTAATGCGGTAGCATAGGTCTAAGTCTTCGCCATACATGAAAAAACGTTCATCGAACAGGTTTACCTGGTCGACAACTTCTTTACGCATCACCATAAAAGCACCAGAAATGGCATCTACATCATGAATTTGGTGTTCGTCTAAATAACTCAGTCTATATTGGTCTAACTCTGGCTTATTCATTATTTGACTTAATTTAGAAAAGTATATCAAGGAGGCTGATGGCGTTGGAAAGCCACGTTTACATCCATGATCTAAACATCCATCAGGCGTAATTAAACGACAACTTACAGCCCCAACATCAGGATGTTGTTCTAAATAGGCCACCGCCATTGAAAAGCTATCTGTTGTCAACTCTGTATCAGAGTTCAATAGTGCAATATAA
Organism: uncultured Peptostreptococcaceae bacterium; assembly: GCA_964404895.1. Taxonomy (GTDB): domain Bacteria; phylum Bacillota; class Clostridia; order Peptostreptococcales; family Acidaminobacteraceae; genus JBGSUZ01. The sequence goes on from CAYOLV010000006.1 coordinate 9,823, forward strand.
TCGCCCTCAGCTAGTCTCATGGCTTGATTGTTAGCGCAGGCAAACCCGAGATTAGTCGGGTTTAAAATGACCTTTAGTTTATTCCCTAGCGCCTTCGAAAATAACTCTGAACATTTTTGACTTAGTGCATCCGCCTCTAGTTTCCCAGAGGCGTTGTCAATGACAATGAGTTCAAAGGGTACTTTGTCAGTCATTTCTACTATAGACTTTATGGTGTTCAATGTTATTTCAATTGTTTTATAGTTGATGACTGCTATGGAAATCATGTTTTCACCTTTTGTAATAAAAATTTTATTCCCACTCGTCTACAAATATTTGCTTTGCACCCTTCATTTCCAATTCACTTTTAAAATAATTGATAAATAGTTGTGATCCGCAAATGTAAAAATTAGTTTGATCCATGTCCTCTACTGCAGAGATAATATCCTCAATCTCAACTCTTCTGTTTTCACTGAAGCTAGTCGTTTCTTGAGTACAAAACAAATTTAAATTATCTTGTCCCAGATGCTCTCTGAGCTCGTTGACATCAATAAACTCTTTCTCCTTACGCACTGAATAAAACAATTTTGCTGTTTTCAGATCATTTTTCTTAATTTCTTCTACAAAACCTAAAAATGGTGCAATACCTGTTCCACCAGCAATCATTACAATCTTGCGATCAGGCTCACTTATAGGAAACACCATGTCTCCAAATGAATATTTTATTGTGCATTCAGAACCTACTTCAAGTTCGTTGAACATCTTCGAAGTAAAACATCCATTTTTTTTAACAATGAGTCTCATTGTCTTTTCTTCTATATTCCAAGCAGAAGCAATACTAAAAGGTCTAGAATCTGGCCAAATATCTGAAGCGGTTACCAACTCCATAGATAGCTGTAAAAATTGACCTGTTTCAAAGTGCCTATATTTTTTGGGCGCTATTTTAAATTCATAAACCGTCTCTGTAATTGCGTTAATTTCCTTTATATGTGCATTTGTAATCGTTTGCATTACTCTACACTCTTAAAGAAGGCTTCGAATACAGATGCAATGTAATCAATTTTTTCATCAGTTATGCCCGGGTAAACACCAATAAAGAAAGTGTTATTCATAATAAAATCTGTATTTTCAAGTTCTCCGACAATTCTATATGTTACTTCTTCAAATGCGGGTTGTCTTGTCATATTCCCAGCAAAAAGCTGTCTTGTCATAATCTTGTTGTTTTCTAAGAAGAGAACTATATCATTCTTCGTAAATTTTGAATCCTTCTTTACTGAAAGAGGAAGTCCAAACCAAGAAGGAACGGCATTTTCAGTTGCCTCTGGTAAGATAAGATACTCTTCAAATTTAGTAAGCTTAGCTTTGATTTTCAAGAAATTTTCTCTTCTTTTTTCAACAAAACCAGCTAACTTTTTCAATTGAGCAACGCCAACAGCTGCTTGCATATCTGTCACTTTTAAATTATAACCCAAGTGTGTATATACATACTTATGATCATAACCATATGGAAGTGTACCAAATTGGGTCTTGAAACGCTTACCACAAGTATTATCAGAACCTGGACCACAATAGCAATCTCTGCCCCAGTCTCTAAAAGAAGTTGCGATTCTAGCGAGTAATGGATCGCTTGTGAGAACAGCTCCACCTTCACCCATTGTCATATGATGCGCAGGATAATAGCTTACCGTTGCAAAATCGCCAAAAGTTCCAACCATTTGGCCATTGTAGGTTGATCCAATTGCATCGCAACAATCCTCTACTAAAAACAAATTATGTTTTTTGCAGAATGCAGAAACAGCAGACAAGTCAAAAGGATTCCCAAGAGTGTGGGCTATCATTATTGCCTTTGTCTTTTCTGTTAATGCAGCTTCGAGCTTAGTTACGTCTATGTTATATGTTGGTAATGTCACATCTACAAAAACTGGAATCAATCTATTCTGAATAATTGGCGTCACAGTAGTTGGGAACCCTGCTGCTACTGTAATAACTTCATCGCCTTCTCTTAATCTTCTCTCACCCAGTTTAGGCGATGTTAATGCCGTTAAGGCAATTAAGTTGGCTGATGAACCCGAATTTACCAATAAGCAGTAATCTTTATTCATAAATTCAGCAAATTCAGTTTCAAAATCTTCCGCATATCTTCCAGCTGTTAACCAAAAATCTAAAGATGCATCTACTAAATTTACAAGCTCATTTTCATCGTATACTTTTCTAGCAAATGGAATTACAGTCTTTCCTGGAATAAACTCAGCTTCTTTTTCTTCGAGCTCTTGCTTATAAAATTGTTTTGTTTTTTCAAGAATCTCATTTCTTAATTGATTTGTGCTTGCCATTATACCTCTCCTCTTAGTGAACGAATAATTTAAAAACTTTATTGATAATGAGTTTTAAGTATTGGTATTCATCTGTTTTTCTAAAAACAAAATAATTAAATAGACCAAAACTCATTAATGTGACAGATAGTCGTAATCCAAATGTTAATATAGGGCTGTTTGTCGTTATTTGTTCAAACAAAATTACTGAAATTAAAATTTGTGCTATTACTAACAAAAAGTGTTTCAGTGTTATTCTAATATATTCCACATAAGATTGCTTGAAAAAAGTTTTTACAACGTATCGGCTCCTTAATATTATACTAAATATAAGGCCTAGAGTGGTAGCAAAAAAAATCCCCGCTAATCCGTAGCTGATGCCTAATACGATTGAAAAAGAGAATTTTATTGCCAAATCTATCAGCGTAAAATACTTGTCCTTTTTAAACAAACCCGCTGCATTTACAACCTTATTCAAGGGTTCAAAATAAAGCATGAGAACCAAATTCAAAATTGCAATCTTAACTGCCCAACCTTGAATAATGAATTCTGCCCCCATCCAAAGTTCAATAAAGATATCAGAAAGTAGCCATAAACCTGGCAGAGATAAAGCCAAAACTAAATAGCTCATAAAGATGCTTCGTTTAAAAATAAGATATCTTCGGTCTTCTGATTCAGAAACATATAAATTACCGAGACTCGCTTGATATGAATTCAGAAATTGACCCGCAAAGCCATTTACAATATTGAAAATTAGAACATAATTCGAATAAAACCCGACCATTGTAATATTGCTAAAAAACATGATGAAAATATTGTCCGAAGCTGTCGCTAATGTTGCACATACTCTGTTGACGACAATATTCTTCGCATCCGAAAATACTTTTCTTTTCGTTAAATCATCTGTCTTTACGCTTCTATTCACTTTTAAAAATGTGTACTGCCGATCAACTTCTCTGCTTCTTAACATATTTCCAAACAATTTAACAAAGATGCCAGAAACCAGGTAGACAATGTAGCTTTTTGTAACCAATAGTAGTCCAATTCGCAACGTCATTTGCACTACATTGATCCCAGTCTCAAACATGGTTGAAATATAATTTTTCTGATCCGCTATCAGCAATACACTGCTATAGGCATATAGATAGCCAATTGCAGTTTCTGCTATAAAGAGTGTGAATACCAAATAGAGCATTCCTTGAGAAAGTGATGTCTTGACCAGTAGTCCTAAGAATGGCATACATAATAAACCAAATAGAATAACAAACCCACAAAGATATTTGTAGACCTTTCTAAATAAATTCATTAGTTTTGAAATCTGCAACTCATCTTTTTCCGAAAGCGGCTTGTATAGATTATAGGCAATTGCCCAGCCCAAACCCATATCCGCTATCGATAGAATCGATAAAAAGCTGGTAAAAAGTCCATTTATACCATAATACTCAACGCCTAATATTCGCACAAAAACAAGCCTGCTGATAAACCCTAAAAGAATATAGACAAAATGGTACAGCACACCCCAAAAACTATTTTTTATGGTTGATTCTAATCTCATTTTATACCCTGCTTACTTGTATGTGACCTCATAAATACTAAATCCGGATAGTTTATCATCCATTTTTTTTGTAAATCCAAAATGTGATAAATCTCGTTTTGATAATATATATTTGATGTTTAACTTCTTAATTTTTTCAACATCTAGTTTGACAACAATCGCATCTGGCGCATTTAATTCAATCTCCGTTGATCCATCAACTACTTCTGCAGAAACATGAGCATATCGATTATAAAAATGCTCATACTGTCCACTTGGATCCACTACTGCCCATTTCTCACCATCCATGTATGAATTAAGGGTATTAAAGCATCTCACCCCTTGAGCTAATAAATAATTGCTGTAAGGAAATTGATCATCAATTAGCCAATATGCCCCTTGATCTCGTTCTTCTATTTTTTGAATAGCCATACTTAAGTCACTATCTCTAAGAGAACTTTCACCAAATGCGATAGGATTCACAGTTGCGCCGCTTATCATTGTAACTGTAAACAATAGGTATATACTTTTCTTGACTTCACTTGTAAATAAAAGGTAGGCATATAACCCAAATATTATAGCAGATACACCCCAAATGACCACTCCTGTAAGTGGAATGCCGTTGTAAATACTTTTACCGCTTATCGTTAACGCCAGCATCACAAACACCGCTAATGCAGAGGCAATCAACACACCCGTTTTTTTTGCTAATTGAGGACGTTCTTTAATTTCCGCAATCGTTACAATAGTCAAGTAAACTGAAAGTAGTCCGATGACCAACGCCAAACGACTTTCTGTAGCATATGCAAAGAATGATGCTTTTGCAAACCAAACTGGATAGGATACAAATAGCCAAGAGGTTAAGAAAATTAAATAAGCAAATAAAGCATAATACCATTTATTATTTTTAAATTTTACATATATTGGAAACGCTAAGAATAACACAGGAAGATAAGGTGCGAAAGCTGCTGCCTCACAGTTGTTGATTTGAACTGAGCTTTTAAGCGGCAATACCCACTGTACAAAATAATGGTAAAAATACGCTACGCCGTACTGACCACCCGTATTAACTCTTTTTCCTGGGTATGCTGTATTAGCAATCATAGTGAGTGCTTCTTGGGTTATATTCAGGAAGCGTAGAGCAATAAATACAATCCCTGCAACAGTCAACGCTATCAAAATTCCGTCTATTTTTTCTGCCGACCTCCGCTGATTCTTATTTGTGAAGACTAATCCCATCATCAAAATCAGTAAAATGGCCAACGGCACTTGTAGCGCTGGATATAAGGTCGTAATAAATCCAGATGAAAAGCTAATAGAGGCAAGTGCTGCTAATACTCTGGTCACAGTACCTGCTTCTCTCCTCCAAAAAACGATCCAGGAAGCTAGGCATGCTTGGAACAACACTATAATATCTATCATATTCTGTCCCATCCACCACTGAATTGCTGGGGAAAAGGTAATCAGAATTGCAAAGGCAAGTGATATTTTCTCGTTTTTCTTAGACAAGAAATAGCTGATCTCAAATGACGATAATAATAGAACAATAAGTTTAAATAAATAATTCCAACTCAGTCCGAAACTGATATTCTGGGTTAAGTATCCCCACAAAAATGGTTTTCCTACCATGGATATATCTTTTGTAGGTAATGACATAAGCGTCGCATCCGCACCTTGTGTCATTATATCTTTATTTTTTAAAGGACTGCCGTTCTCTACTTGATTGATTATAGAAGGTATCCCCAATGCCCATGTATCACTGGTAATATCCCTTTTAAGACCGAATACAATATTATTGCTGTCTGTCGTTGGTACAAATCTATCCCAAGACGTCAAAGAAAATCCATTCAGTCCCATCAGTAGGCCTGCACATAAAAATACTACACCTAATTTATACCTATGTTTGACAATGGTCTTTACCCAACCCTCATGCAGCGCACTATCTTTCAATTTAAAACGAACTGCCAGAATTAATATATAAATGAAACTGATACGCATGACTCCATTTATAATAAATTCTGTCGTGATTCGAGCTTCAGCATTAGTTTTTTTCAACAAGTATAAAGTCACAACTGCATTCACGCAAAAAACTGCTATCAGTGAAAGATAAATACAGACTAGCTTTATAATGCTATTTCTCTTTTTTGCGTCCATCTATTCAGCCTCCTACTACACGAACAAAATCACTGTAGTAATTATTGATCCAGTTATGCTGTTCTTTATTTAAACTGCTTTGATTATCTCTATATTGTTCTACTATATGCTTAATATCTACAGCAAGCATTTCTTCAATCAAGGAAGAATGGGCTATTTCTACTCGATATAACGGATTGCTTACAACACGCATTCCTGATTGGGTTGCTTTTAAACAATACTCTATATCAGCACCATTTGAAAAATAACCTCTATTAAAACCTCCAAGGTTTGTAAATACTGATTTTCTTGTGATCATCCCAAAATATCCAATTGCTTCTACCGTTGACATAAGACTTCCGTTGTCAAAATATCCACGTTCATTCACTTTAAATCCATGTAATTTTAAACGAATCCCTTTTTGACTCAAACTGTATCCTTGAGTCAATATTGTTTCGGACCCCGCTCTAACAATTGACGGGCCAATACAGGCGATTTTTTCTATATTCAATAACGCCATCGAATTTTTTAGATTAATCTCGTCTATTATAGTCATAGAACTATGCCAGAAGAGAATTTGTTCATACTGTGAATTTTGCACGGCTTTGTTAAAAGATTCAAATAGATTGCCGTCATTTACTTCGCAAATAAATTTAATAGAATTGCTCAAATCTATTTGATTTCCAATAACAAGATATTCGACTGTGCAGTCATTGAACACATGCTCTAGGGATTGTATCGCCGTAATGCATTCATTTGAATTGTCATTATAAATGACGATGCTTATCTGCTTATCCAGCCATCTAAATTGAGGGATATAACGACCTTTATGTTTTCCCTCAATAATTTTATCAAAACTACTCGGATAGAGCCCCCTCAAATAAGAGCTTAATGCATTAATAGCAGCAGTCTGGGCATAATCTTTAGCATCAAAAGAGTAGGCTACTGAATTTTTATGAACACGCCAATGATATAAAACTTTTGGAATGTGAATAACTATTTTAGCTTCTGATGTAGCTCTTAAAGCTAAATCGTAATCTTGGCTCCCATTGAATTCGCCTCTTAGTCTTCCCACGCTTTCAAAAAGCAACTTTTTTATACAAACAAGGTGACAAATATAGTTAAGGCCTAAGAGGTTCTCTGGCGAATAGTCTGGTTTTAAAAATGGATTTTTTCTGAAATTAACATTCTTAGAAAACTGATCTTCATCTGAATAAAGATATTCCACACCTGGATTGTGTTTAATCGCTGCACTTAATTCATAAAGTGCGCAATCGCTCAATCTATCGTCATGATCTAAAAAAACAAGATACTCACCCGTGGATAGATCTACTGCACGGTTAGTATTTTCTGCAATTCCTTCATTCTTTTCAAGTTTTACATATTTAATTCGCGGATTGTCTAACTTGTTAATCATGGATAAATAATCTATTTTATTGTCACTGGCATCTGCTATACATAGTTCGTAATTGCAATATGTTTGCTTATCTACAGATTGTAACATTTCTAAAAAATACTGTTTATTTACATTATAAAGAGGCGTGATTATACTAAAAAATGGCTCTTCTTTAGGGACAAACTTATTCGTGCTATTTTCCAAGGTAAATAAAGCCTGGACTGCTTGGAACATTACAAAAATAGTATATCTCAAGTTGGTTAAACTTCTTATAAATTTACCGTTCTTCAATAAAATCACCTACAATTTAGTATGATACGCAAAGTTTGTATAGCAAAAGAAAAGCCATTGGCAATATTCCACACCATTAAGTCACAAAAGACTAAATTGGGGTGTGCAACCAAAGGCAGATCAAATTTAAGCTTATTCTATAGTTAAACCTACGGGAGTTCATTTATAAAATTGGTACATTAAAATACTGTTGTGCCATACACAGCTCTTTTTTTCTCTGCTTAATTACCAGTTGACCTTCTTGATTCTTGATGACAACGCTGTTATCTGGAATCGCAAGGTCGTGAATATGAGCATCCACACCTACCGATACACAGTCTCCGATGGGTTTATTTCCTATTATCTTAGCGCCTGCACCAAGAAATAATCCTTTTCCTAACACAGGAGCTGGGTTTCCATTCTCATCTTCACTTGTATTGATGGTCACATTTTGGAAAACTACTAAAAAATTAGAATATTGAGCATTCCCAATAATCGTACCTACGGGATGTCCAAAGAGAAAAATATCTGGCAACAAAGATTTATAAGAATAGAACATACCATTTAGGCTTTTATTTAGGAAAATTAACTTATCACAAATTGGTCTATTCTCAGATATTTTCCACAAGCTATTAGATAAAAAGAATAAAAATTGACTATACTGATCCGAATGCAAATGCGAAAAAATAACTTCATCCTTATTTGTATATGCCGGGAAAGTAATGTGTTTAAAACAAAATTCTGTTCGCTCAAGTGCGAGGTCTAACGCTTGATCAATATCATTTCCTTCAAATTTATGACCATCTGGAAAGAATGTTTCTAACTGAGCCTTAATATAATATTTAAGTTCACTCCGATTCAGACTTGTCCGCATATGAAACCTCCTTTTTTTTGAATACCCAGTATTTGCTGATTAAAAAGTTCATAGGTATCGTTAGGGGTATTGAAATTATAGGTGCTAAATAGCTGTTTATATGAAGAACATCTATATACAAATATAGCAATACAATTCCCAATAGCCAGTTAAACCCATATACCCCAAAGTATTTAACCATTTCATTCTTTGTCTTCTTATCCGTTTTGGATTTGAAAACAAATGTCTTGTTCAGTAAAAATCCATTGAGAACTGTTAGCCAAAATGAAATTTGGTTAGCAATTTGAGGATGTACCCCAAAGCTAATTACTACGGCGTAGATAATATATGACAGCGCCATATTGATAACACCAACCATTGAGAACCCCATAAATTGCTTCATCCAAGGGAAATGTTTTAACAATAATGTAACTAGTTTGCTTCTCACCTCTTGGCTACTCATTTGTCACCTTCAAAATTAATACGTTCCTTCTCAACGACTAACGGGCGTTTAGTAACTCTTTTCAAAATTTCTCCAATGTACTCGCCTAAAATTCCAATAAAGAATAGTTGTACTGCCCCAATGAAAAATATGCCTATCACTATTGGTGCAGTTCCCATGACAAAACTATTCCAATAAACCAACTTCATTACTAAATAGAACAACGCAATAATAAAAGAGATTCCTGAAATTATAAAACCCAAATAAGTTGCCATTTTTAAGGGAACCATAGAGGTGTTTACTAATGCACTAAGTGCAGTATCTAAATATGAGAAGAAATTGTAGCTCGATTTTCCGAATTTGCGCGCAGGCTGAATATACTCCACAAAACCTATTTCATATCCATATTCTGCAATCAAATTTCTAAAGTTTGGAGATGGCTCATCTGCTGCTCTCATCAAATCTACGACTTGCTTATCGTATAATCCAAACCCAGTAACATGCTCATATTGTTTAGTTCCGCTCAATTGTTTAATAAGTTTATAATAAATACTTCTGCAGGCAAACATAAGTTTGCTTTCTTCACTCTTTGTTTTTTGACCCCAAACAACTTTATAACCACTTTCCCAAACCTTAATAAATTCTGGAATCAGTTCAGGAGGATCTTGAAAATCGCAAGCCAGACAGATTGTTGCATCTCCCTTTGTTTGGAAAAAGCCATAACTGCCGGATCGACCTGGTCCAAAGTTTCTAACATTAAGAATAACTTTGACTCGAGGATCTTCTTCGGCTATACACTTTAAAATTTCAGGAGACTTATCTAGCGAACAATTATCAATAAAAACATGTTCATAATCATAGTTTTCGTACTTTTGCATTACTTGCTTTATTGCAAGATGCATCTGTTCAATATTGCCCTCTTCATTATAACAAGGTGTTAAAATACTAATTGTCTTCACTTGACCTTCCCCCGACTTTTCTCTTCATTACCTATAATCCGTCCATTAATTTTGCCAAACACATGGCCTTTTACAGTCCCGTAAATTTTCCCATTAACGTTTCCATATATATTTCCTTTGATTGATCCATAAATATCAGCATTCACATCTCCGTAGATATTAGCTTCAATATCTCCATAAAAATCATCAGATATTGATCCATATATATCTTCAATTGTATCAGGATATGCTTTTTCTCTGTCCATTGAAGCCTTATAGTAGGCTAATGCATCTCTTTTAGATACGACTTGATACAATGCCATGCTTCTCTTTAATCCAAATGTTTGAAACTCTCTCTTAAACTCTTTAACAGGTATGACAGTGTACTCACTTCCTTCAAAGACTATCTTATCAAAGAACTGTCTCATTCCTGGGTCGTTATCATCATAGTAGTCAAAGTAAAATAAGCTATTATTATTCTCCATATAAGCTTTTAATTCTTCGTAAGTATTCAACACTGGCTTTATTGAATTATACAGAGTAAATCCATTCTCATACTCACCTAAAACGTAATCACCATTTGCCAAATTCCCTAATTCAATCATATTATTTTTTTCTGTATAAGTATGGTGAGCCAAAACATATTTCGTTGTAAAAACTCCATTCAAAAGCATCCCCGAACAGGTTACTATGAGTAATAGTGATTTCATATTCACAAAATATAAATTGAAACCTCTAAAATATCTATAAATGCACCAGATAGCAAATCCACTTGGTATCAACCCCAATATTAAAATCAAAACTTTATCCATATTCGCAAAATCGATTGTTGTTCTGTCTTTTAAAATAAACAACCTGATTAAATATACAGAGGCACAGCCGCAAAATATTAAAACAAAATATACTGTCTCCAGTTTATTAGCTCGGCTTTCTCCCAATTTTACAGCAAAACTCTTTCTCATTTCACCAAAATCACTTTTCATGAATAAGGCAAGAACAATGCAATAAATCACGACGCTGTATACAATGAGAAATTTCCTTACGATATAGTCTTCAGAAACCATCGTTTGCAATAAAAACGAACCTAATAAAAATAATAAAAACGTCAGTGTTTGATCTTTTTTCTTTACCGCATTAAAAATCAATAGCGGCAGGGCAATGAACATACCCGATAACACTTGAAGGTTATATAGCAAAGAGTTTGCACTAAAAAATTTAAAAATATTTTTAAAAATGACATGGAGTGCCCCAGAATTCGAATACCCTGCTGATCCTGAAAAATCTAAAATTGCTGTAAAGAAATTCACAATTGATGACGTTCCCCAAATCACCTGATAGTACATTTCTAAGCAAGCAAGCGTAATTAAAAATCCGCCAAATACACTTAACACACTTTTGCCAATTATCTTTTTGCTGACAGTGTAGTCATTAATTATAGCAACTAGACCTAATGCCATAAATACAAAAATATTCGTAATATAAACACCAAATACACTTACGGTTCCAATCATTGAACATACTAAAAATTGAAGATTGCTTTTCCCCTCCAATTTCAAAAAAGCATAAATCATTAATTGTAAAAATAGCATTCTTACCAAAGAGGGTTCCGCAACCCTGTTTGAAATAAAAAATATAAAATCAAATAACAAATATAATTGTGCAAAGATTACAACATATTTATCGAATTTTGACTTCGTACCATATTTACTTTTAAACAAATTCAAATTGAGTGAAAAAACTATGAAGTTCAGCGCACCAAAAAAGACATATGCCATTCTTAGTCCATAGTAATTGTCTCCAAACAGCTGTAGCGAAAGATAGGAAACCACATTCCCCACTATATTAACTCTTACGTGAGGTGGTGTATAACCCTTATAAGGCAGTTCACTGTTTGTAAGATTAATTTCGCCATAATTCACTGCATTCAACGCTAATATAGAATAACTGCCTTCATCTACAGGCGTATAATTTGTAATGCCCCATGGTGGCATGTCTTGATCAAGAAAGAGAATTCTTAATGAAAATAATGCTATAAATGCTACAATGATAAGGAGCGATGTCCGCTCTACTGATTTTTTATTGATTGACTTAGTGCTTTTCATTAATTTCCTCCACCAAAAATATTAAGATCATAGAATGCTTTTTTCATATTTGTATCACCTTTATTAAACCACAGTCTAATCGCTTGCAAAATTTGGTCAGAAACAAATCCATCACCATAGGGATTTAACATAGTTCCTAACGACTCTTTAAATTCTGGTGAAATTGCTAAATTTATAGCGTTATGAATGCTTTCTTCTTCAGTATTACAATCTATTACAGATGCCGCTCGCACCCTTCCTTTTTGCCGCTCTCCAATATTAACAGTAGGCGTTAAGAATCCAGGGGCCTCAATAATACCGCTTGATGAGTTTCCAATAACACAGGATGCATACTTCATTGCCGACAAGTACCGAAGTTGTCCAAGGTTTGAAAACAGTAAAATTTGCTCTGGATTGTCCTTTGCAAATCGCTTTAACATTTCATTTATTTCAATTCCGCCATGATCCGCATTCGCCATAGTGAATATAAATTTCATTTCTCTAAACTTACAAATTGTATTTAATAGCGCTAACAAATGCTTGATTCCGTCCTCAGCCTCTAAAGTTACAGGATGATATGTAACCAAACCAAACGAACCATCCAATTTTGTATTTAAAGACTTTTCCAGTTCATCTAGCGTTAGCAACGGTAATTCTCTAATGTTTTCCAGTCCTATAGCACCTACATTAAAGACTCTGTCTGGATATTCTCCAAGCTGAATTACACGATTCCGATGTTCATTACAGGATGTAAAGTGCAAAATACTCATCTTTGAAATTGCATGTCTGAAAAACTCATCATAAGCGCCTTCGGTAACTTCTCCTCCATGAATATGTGCTACTGGTCTACGATTGGTAACCGCAGCGCATGTTACAGCGAGAATTTCATATCTATCACCTAACACTATAACGAGATCGGGTGTTGTTTCTGCGAAATAGACTCCAAATTCAATTAGCGCTAAACCCATAGATTTACTAACCGCACTAGGCGCTTTTGAATCCATCAATATTTCAATTTTCTTATCGATTATAATGCCGTCGTTCTCTATTTCCTCTACAGTATTACCAAATTGTGATGATAAATGAGTTCCCGTCACCGCAACTTTAAGTTCAAAAAAATCATCTTGTTGCATTTTTCTAATTAATGGCAGTAGTAGCCCATACTCTGCTCGCGTTCCCGTTACTATACAAATTTTCATCTTCATAATACGATCATCTCGTCTTCGCTATAATCCTTCGTAGCGACTTGTCCTACTACTTCAAACCACTTCATTGGGCTAATTCCATTACCTGGACGTTTGATCGCAAGGTTTTCATCACACAACAACTCGCCTTTTTTAATAGGCTTCCCCGCTACTATGCTCTTTCTAGCAATCGCAATATTTTTCATTTCAGACTCACTCGGTTTTTTATCATAAGAACCTAGAGCAGCTTCAATATTTCGAATCGATTCAACCATCTTTTTAAGTTCATGAGGTTCTAAACTTGCCTTATGGTCTGGTCCAATCATATTTCGATCTAAGGTAAAGTGCTTTTCAATAATCGTAGCGCCCATTGCCACTGCAGCAATAGCCACTTCTATACCATTGGTATGATCTGAATATCCGATTTCTAATCCAAATTTTTCTTTCATAGTAATCATGGCTCTCAGGTTTACATCTGAGAAAGGTGTTGGATATTCTGTATTACAATGTAACAATGAAAGCGTGCCTTTTCCATTGTTTTTTAGAACTTCTACAGACTCCGCAATTTCCTCTAATGTGCACATCCCTGACGAAAGAATCATATTCTTGTTAGTTTTAGCAATTTTAATAAGGTAAGGCAAATTGGTAATTTCACCCGATGGAATTTTCCAGAATGACATCCCCAACTGATTTAGAAAATCAATACTTTCCAGATCAAATGGCGTCGACAAAAAAATGATCCCTTTATCTTCACAATATTGGCTCAATGATATAAATTCTTCCTCGCTCAATTCTAGCTTTTTTAGCATCTCGAATTGAGATTGGTTTTGTTCATTCATATTCGATTTCTGGTATTCAGCCATTTGTGCCGCTTTGGATACCAATTTCTCAGCTTTAAAAGTCTGGAATTTAATACAATCGACGCCTGCCTCAACAGCAACGTCTATCATTTTTTTTGCGGTATTTAAATCTCCGTTATGGTTTACACCCGCTTCAGCAATTATGAATACTTTATTTACCACTTGCCTACCTCCTTGCACGGATTGCCAAACGCTTTTGAATGGTCAACGATGTCTTTGACAACGACGCTACCCGCACCAATAAGTGAATTGCTTCCTATAGTTATATTTTCTATGACGGTAGAGTTGGTCCCAATATGCGTATGTGCACCCACCTTAACTCTACCGGACAAAACAGTTCCTGGTGCAATAGATGCGAACTGCCCAACCATACACTCATGTTCTATTACTGATGCCGTATTGATTATCGCCATTTTTTCGATAATCGAACAACTATTGACCACACTATTTTTCCCAATGAAAACGCCCTCTTCTATTATTGCAGTCTTTGATACCACAGCACTTGGATCTGAAATAATCGGAAGAGTAAATCCTATTTCTTTTAATTTTTTATAAAGAATTTCTCGTAAACGAGTATCGCCAATGCCTCCAATAGTAATAGCCGCAGATTTTATTCCAGATTCAAATAATGACGCCAATGCTTCATCTCCGTGAGTAACACTAAGCTGTCCTACTGCTCTCCCAACTTGATCGGGCATATCAGTTATAGCAACAACTTCATACTCGCAACCACAGTTTATGGCGTCTAAAACACTAATACAATGTCCACCTGCACCGACTAAAACAATTTTTTCCATTATTCAATCCCCAACGCATTAAGCATTGTTTCCATTTCTTTAAACTCACCCATATCCATCCATGATTTTTCTGAAATAGGGTATACCCCTACTCGTTCGCCTCTATCAATGAGTCTCTTGGCAATATCTGGCAAATGGATAAATTCATTTTCTTTTAACTCATCTATGACTTCTGCTTCTAAAACATATAACCCCGTGTTGGTTAAAAAGGAATAAGATGGCTTTTCAATGATTTCGTTTATAGCACCTTTTTCATCCAATGAAACAACTCCATAAGGGATGGTCAAATTCTTCATAGCACAAATAAAAGTAATCTTATTGCCTTGTTCTTTATGATATTTATAAATACTTGAAAAACTCGCATCTATTACTATATCACAATTGGATACAAAGAAAGTCCCTTTTATATGTCCTTTTAACAAGCTCAGTCCGCCGCCTGTTCCTAAAAACTCATTTTCGTCTAGGAAATTAACTTCATAAGCTTTTTCCGTATCTGTAAAATAGGCTTTAATCATATTTCTCTTATAGTTCAAAATAAAATGGAAATTATGACATCCATATTTTACAAAACTATTGATAATATGTTCGCTAATTGTATATTCTCCAATTGGAATTAATGGCTTCGGCAATATTTTTGTATAAGGGTGCAATCGTGTCCCCTTTCCACCAGCCATAATCACCACAGGGATATCCTTAAGCACATTATCTACATGGTGATGTTTTTCCACATCATTCCAGTAATGCGCACCCACTAATTTGCCATCTTCATCTACGATAGGGTACACAACCATCTTTTCATTATGCATAATATCTTCCATGTTATCTTCTACAGAAAATACCACTGGTTTTCTATTCATTGCGAATTCTACTGGTTCTGATAAATCACCATTTCTGAGTATATATCTTCGCATATCTCCGTCAGTAAATAATCCGAGTAGTATGCCACTCTCATCTGTAATAAAGGCAACTTTTCTACCTGCAGCATCTATCAACTTAATTACTTCTCTAACACTAGTAGAGGGTTGTACTACGGTTACGTTTTTCATAAACCCACCTTTATATCTTAAAATTCTTTATTACGTCACACACAATTCTAACTTCTTCTTCTGTTAAATTACTGCTGCATGGCAAGTTGATGATACTGTCATACATTTTAGTTGCTTGATCACAATTCATGGCTTTATATTTTTGGAAAGGCTTTTGAAGATGATTTAATTTCCAAATAGGTCTAACTTGAATATTATTCTGGTTTAAATATGCGATGAACTTATCTCTAAAATCAATTGAAGGTGTGTTTAACTCAAAGGAATAAAACCAATAGTTGGCACCCGCTTCTTCTTTAAATGGTTTTAATTGACCAAACTCACAAGTTTCAAGCAAGGTTTTATAAAGGTTGTAATTTTTGCGCTTTACCTCAATAAATTCGTCCAACTTTTCCATCTGGCCGAGTCCAAGGGCTGCTTGCAAATTGGTCATTCTATAATTAAAACCAACTTCATTGTGCACAAAATTAACAACATCATCTTTAGCCTGTTGGGATAAGTATTTAATATGATCAATTACACTTGTATCATTTGAAATGACCATTCCGCCGCCGCCAGTTGTAATAATTTTATTTCCATTAAACGAGAATACCCCTGCATGACCTACAGTTCCTGTATGCATTCCTTTATAACGACCTTCAGTGAACCGAGTGCCTAAAGATTCCGTAGCATCTTCTATAACGATTAATTTATACTCGTTTGCTAAATCCATTAGCAAATCCATGTCACAAGTATCGCCAAAAATATGAACTGGCATGATTGCTTTTACTTGCTGTCCTGATTTTTCTTCAATTACTTTTTCGCCATCAAAACGACACTCTTGCGTCAAGTAATCCTTAATTTGATTGACATTAATGCAAAGATTTTCGTCACAATCAAAAAATACAGGTGTGGCATGTTCATACATAATGGAATTTATTGTTGCAATGAAGGTTAAACTTGGTACAAGAACAATATCATCTGTAGATACGCCGTAATGTCTTAAACATAAATGTAAACCTGCAGTTCCTGATTGACAAGCGCATGCTTTTTTCGAATTTGTGTAATCTTCAAATACTTTTTCAAATTCAGTAATGCTGCCACCCGCTGTGGAAACCCATTGAGTTGTTATTGCTTCTGTAACATATTTTAATTCATTGCCACAAATATTTGGAATTGACAACGGTATAAATCTATCATTTTTCATCATTTCACCTCATCCAACTTAATACAAAGAGTTCATATTTATATACTCACTCAAACTAGTTCTTATATTTTACCACAACATTAAATCACTCATATCTTCCTTACTCAAAAATGGAGCCATATCATGTAATGCTGGGGTCTCAAAAGTTCCATCTTCTTTTAATCGCGACATGACTTTTGGAGAAATTGGATCATCATATTTTTGACTTACTTCTAATAAAGCAAATTCATTATCCGCAAATAACCAATCTAACGCTTCATCTATTTCTGCATTAGACTTACATGCTTTGTAGGCGCCACCAAATGCCTCGGCAATTTTTTCGAAGTTTGGGAAACTGACACCACTAGCTTCAGTACACCCAATGTAAACACCCTCAAAGAAGTTTTTACAAGTCTGTCTAATTGCTCCATATCCGTCATTCGAAAAGATGACTACTTTTACAGGTAATTTGTAATGCGCAATAGTTTGCAATTCTTGTATATTCATCATAACGCTACCATCGCCGGTTAAACAGACAACTCGCTTATTTGATGCTACAGCAGCGCCTACCGTTGCAGGTAAATCATAACCCATTGAACCACAATTGATATTTGAAAGTAATCTCTGTTCTGAAGATTTAACACCAATTTGCAATTTTGCACTATTAGCAGTATTATTTCCTAGAACTGAAATATTATCCTTAGGTTCATGCTCCTGATATTTTTCCCAAAAATAATATGAACTGATTCTTTCATTGGGATTAACTTCATCTGTTTTTTCAAAC
The DNA here is from genome assembly GCA_964404895.1 of uncultured Peptostreptococcaceae bacterium. Classification (GTDB taxonomy): domain Bacteria; phylum Bacillota; class Clostridia; order Peptostreptococcales; family Acidaminobacteraceae; genus JBGSUZ01. Next base: position 27,594 of record CAYOLV010000006.1, read on the forward strand.
AGTGAGAATCTACTTTTTAACTTATCACAATACTCAATCCAAGTGCTATCAATATCAATCATCTCTAAAATGTTTTTTGATTTATCAAAAAAGTCTTTTAAATCACTGTGGACAAAAGTATCCACTCTCACACCCGGTTTTTTAACCTCGTTATCATCTATATCCACGCTAATAACATATGCATTAGGTGCAAATTGATCCTGAGCAAAACCAGTGACTTTGTACCCAAGACTACTACCAAGCGATAAGATAACGTCTGCATTTTGCACTATAAAATTTCCAGTTCTTGGTCCAATTGTACCCGCCATTCCATAGTATCTAGAATTGTCCGAGTAAAGTACATCCGGCGTAATTGCTGCACCTATAACGGGGATGCCTGTTTCATAGGCAAATTGTCTAAACAGCTCAGTTGTGCCGCTATTTCTAATCCCGTTTCCAGCTAAAATACAAGGTCGCTTTGCTTGCTTAAGTTTGTCAAATATAAATTTGATCTCATCCATTGAAGCTGCTGGTTCATAGGATTCTGGCTGTACCTCTACTGGATATAAATCTAATTCTTCAACAATTGCACTTTGTACATTTAAAGGAATATCAAGCCATACAGGACCTCTTCTGCCTGACATGGAGATATTAATTGCTTTTTGTAACTCTTGTTTGATAGAAAGTGGATCAATAATCAGCTTGGCATATTTAGTCATATTTCCTACTGAATTAATTATATCAAATTCTTGAACACCTCTATATCTCAAAGGAAGACCTGTTGATTCAACACTTGTTTCATATCTAACTTGACCCGATATAACTACCATAGGAAGACTGTCTTGCCAAGCTCCCATTACGCCTGTAATTGCATTAGTTCCGCCTGGTCCACTTGTAACCACTACTGATGCTACTTTGCCTGTTAACCGCGCGTATGCTTCAGCAGCCATTGTACAAGCTTGTTCATGATGATTAAAAACCTTCTTTAAATCTTTTGACAACGCCATTGCGTTGTTTAAATGCATCGCACCGCCGCCAACTACTGAGAAACATGTATCAATGCCATTCTCAAGTAAAATTTCCATTACTATATCTGCTACTCTTTTTTTCACTGTTAAATCCCCCGTTGCCATTCAATTTGTTTCTTTATACCTTCTTCTAAAGATATAAAATTATAGGAGCCCATCTCATCTAATAATCTCGAGTTATCTGCCGTGTATTCTTTGTTGTAACCTTCATTAAGAATTATAACCGGCTGATCTGATTTCATTTGTGCTTTGACTTCTAATGCAATTTTTTCAAGGGTTATTCTATGACCCGTACAAACATTGTATGCCTTATAAGCCGGGGTGTTCTCTATAAACCACTTAATGATATAGGCTAAATCATCTACATACATGTAATCAAAATAGCAATTCTGACGAATGGTAATCGCCTCATTGTTAAGACAACAGTTGATTGCATGTTTGATAAATTTAGAATCATGATCATACGGACCATAACAAGCAAATATCCTTAAATTGTATATATTTGAAGCATTTTTGCTGATTTCGTTATACAAGTATTTTCCAAAGCCGTACACATCTTCAGGAATTGTATCTCCAATCAAGTCTTCTTTGACTAAAGATAAGTCCTTACGTTTGTCATACTCTGCACCAGAACCTAGATAAATTAATTTATCATAGTACTCACTGGCTCTCTGAAGATTCATCGATATTTTAAGACTGTGCTCCAACATTTTTTCAGAAATATCTTCGCTGTTTTTTACTGGATTTGGGTTGGCACAGTGCAATACGACATCAAATTTTCCGTTTTTAATATAATTAAAGACAGCCTCTTGGTCTTTTAAATCCAATTCTTCTCGACCAGGAGCATCAATATCATACCATTGACTCAAAATGGGTAGTATGTTTTTCCCAACAAATCCACTCTTCCCTGTTAGCAATATTTTTTTCATAGGTCCACCCATAATGTGTTAAATATTATATCTTTCATATTTATACTTGTCTATATTTGCTCTGATAAACTCAACTGTTTCAGCTAATCCTTGATCGATTGTTATGCTTGGCTTAAATCCAGTTAGTTCGTATAGCAGTCTATTGTCGCCTAATAATCTCTCAACTTCACTATTTGCCGGTCTTAATCTTTGATCATCACAAATAATTCTAGCGTTAGGATTAATTTGATTAATCATTTTTTGCGCTAAGTCACCAATTGAAATTTCATTCATCGTTGCAATATTAATTTCTTTACCTATGGTATTTTTTGCATTTGCAATTTCCATAAAACCTCTTGCAGTGTCTTTAACAAAAACAAAATCTCTTGTTGGCGTTAATGACCCGAGTTTTATATCCTCGCAACCACCAATCAATTGTGAAATAATCGTTGGTATTACAGCTCTCGCTGATTGTCTTGGTCCATAAGTATTAAAAGGTCTTACAATTGTAAGCGGTACGTCAAAACTTCTATAGAAGGATTCTGCGATTCGATCTGCGCCAATTTTTGATGCAGAGTATGGGGATTGACCTTGGAAAGGATGACTTTCTGAAATTGGGACAGTTTGCGCTGTTCCATATACTTCAGAAGTTGACGTGACCAATACCCTTTGTGTCCCTAATTCTCTTGCCGCGTTTACGATATTTAGAGTTCCTTTGATATTGGTATCTACATACGCTTCAGGTGCATAGTAACTGTAAGGAATTGCTATTAACGCCGCCAAATGATAAACGGTATCCATATTTTCCATTGCTTTTTTGACAAAGTAAGAATCTCTTACATCGCCTTCCACAACATCGATTTCGTTCTTAATGTGCTTTGGTAGTGAGTCCAACCAACCCCATGAACTGAATGAGTTATAATATACAAACGCGCGTACATCGTGCCCAGCTTCGAGCAATTGTTCTGTTAAGTGACTCCCTATAAACCCGTCAGCTCCTGTTACTAATACTTTCATTATTATTCTCCTTACAAATTTTCTTATTTATTGTAGTTGCGGTTAGTTGTTAAAGTAATTCTCTATCTGCTCTTTCATAATTAAGTCCACTGATTTATTTGATTCAATTTGTTTGGTAAATTCTACAGTCAGTTGAATTGCCTCAGAGATACTGCAGCTAGGTATCCAGCCCAAATATTTCTTTGCTTTAGAAATGTCTAGTTTAAGGAAATTAGCTTCGTGAGGTCCACCATCCCATTGATTTTTCCACGAAAGTCCCTCTCCCCAAGTTTCACAAAACAGATCTACAAGCTGGCCAGTTGTTACACAACTGTCTTCATTGGGCGCAAAATTATAAGCTCCTTTTAATTCTGGCTCCGCTTGTTGTTTTGCTGCTAAAAGCAAATACCCACTTAAACATTCTAGTACATGCTGATAAGGTCTTGTTGAATGTGGATTTCTCACTATAATTGATTCTTTTTTCTGCGCAGCTCTGATACAGTCTGGTATTATTCTGTCTTGAGAAAAATCTCCGCCACCGATGACGTTTCCTGAACGAGCTGTAGACACTTTTAAGTTTTCATTATTATTAAAATAGGAATTTACATAACTATAAGTCACTAATTCAGAACAGCTTTTAGAATTGGAGTAAGGGTCGAAACCACACAATCCTTCATTTTCCCTGTATCCCCATTCCCATTCTTTATTCTCATAAACTTTGTCTGTCGTCACATTTACAACAGATTGCACGGAATCACAACATCTTATACACTCTAAAACGTTTACCGTTCCCATAACATTTGTTTCATAGGTATAAACGGGTTCACTATAAGATAATCTAACAAGAGGTTGTGCTGCTAAATGGAATACGATTTCAGGTTTACACTCATCAAAAACTTTTTTCAAATGAGCTAAATCTCGAATATCTCCAATAACGGAGTTCATCGTTTCAGACACACCAGAAAGTGCAAAGAAAGACTCCGTTTCTTTTGGCTCAAGTGCATAGCCTGTTACTGTTGCACCCCATTCAACCAATATTTTCGAAAGCCAAGTACCTTTGAACCCAGTGTGACCCGTTACCAGTACACGTTTGTCTTTATAGTAAGATTTCAAATCCATTTTGATCACCAAACCTTCCAAGGCGCTTCTCCAGACTCCCAGAGTTCTTCAAGTAAATTTTTGTCTCTTATTGTATCCATACACTGCCAAAAACCTTCATGTTTATAAGCTTTTAACTGTCCTTGATTAGCGAGTTCCTCTAATGGTTTTCTTTCTAAAATAGTTGAATCTGATTCTAAATAATCAAATATTTCTGGTTCCAACACCATGAATCCACCGTTAATCCAACCGCCATCTTCTTTAGATTTCTCTTGGAAGTTAGTAATTCCATGGGCTTCATTAATATTTAACACGCCGAATCTACCGCCTGGCTGAATTGCTGTTAATGTCGCAGCAACATTGCTCTCTTCGTGAAACTTAACCAATTTGTCAATATCTACATCACTTACGCCGTCTCCATAAGTTAATAAGAATCTTTCACCTTTTACATATTCTTGAATGCGCTTAACACGGCCGCCAGTCATTGTATTTAAACCTGTATCTACCAATGTCACTTTCCAAGGCTCAGCTACGTTGCTATGGATATGCATTTTGTTCTCATCCGAAAAATCAAATGTAACATCTGATCTGTGGAGATAGTAATCCGAAAAATACTCTTTGATGACATAGCCTTTATAACCACAACAAATTATAAACTCGTTAATACCGTAATGTGAATAAAGTTTCATGACATGCCACAAAATTGGCATATCCCCAATTTCAATCATCGGCTTAGGTTTTAAATGCGACTCTTCACTAATTCTAGTACCAAATCCACCTGCTAATATAACTGCTTTCATATTTTTCCTCTCCCTTATTCTATCGTATTTGCTACATGTAAAATATATTGACCATATTCTGTTTTATTTAGCTCATTCCCTAGTTCAATAAGTTGTGTTCTATTAATAAATCCTTTCCTAAACGCAATCTCTTCCAAGCACGCCACATACAGCCCTTGTCTGGATTGTATTGCATCTACAAAATTAGAAGCCTCCAGCAGCCCTCTATGAGTCCCAGTGTCTAACCATGCCATTCCCCGTCCAAACAACTCTACCTGCAATTGATTCTGCTCAAGATATCGATTATTGATATCTGTGATTTCAATTTCACCTCTTTTTGAAGGTGTCAATTGCTTTGCATATTGAGTCACGTTTGAGTCGTAAAAATAAAGCCCAGGTATTGCATAATTAGATTTTGGATGTACTGGCTTTTCCTCAATGGATATCACTTTCCCATTGACATCAAATTCAACGACTCCAAATTCTTTAGGATTGGTCACGTGATAGCCAAAAATGGTTGCTCCGTTTAGATTCAGAATTGCATTCTCAAGTCTCGTACTTAATCCATAACCGTAAAACACATTGTCGCCAAGTATCAGTGCAACTTGCTCATCTCCAATGAATTTTTCTGCTATTATAAAAGCTTCTGCAATTCCCTTCGGCTCTTCTTGGACAGCATAAGTGATATCTAGTCCTAATTTACTGCCATCTTTGAACAATTCTTTAAAACTAATAATATCACGAGGTGTGGAAATAATCATTATTTCCCTTATCCCCGCAAGCATTAATACTGATAGAGGATAATAAATCATAGGTTTATCATAAATGGGTATCATTTGCTTTGAAATTGCTATTGTAGATGGATATAGCCTTGTACCGCTTCCACCTGCTAGTAAAATCCCTTTCATCAGCTACCTTCCCTTCTTTAGCAATTTAACTTTCCAAATTAGAAATCTGATTGTATCCGCATACATCGCACCAATTAATTTTATGTCCGCCTTACATATTTTGGGTCTTGTTTCACTGCTACGATGGATTTTCATTCCACTTGCTATGCCACTCCAAAATGCATTTCCAAATCCTAATTTAACAAATTTCAAGTATTTTAGGAAGAATCCAAAACAGAGTGATGGCAAATGAAATATAAGTATTGCCCGTGGGAAGTTATTCATCACCGTCAAATAATTATTCTGACCCGCAAGTTTTGCTCGAAAAGCGGTCATGTTTTTTCCAAAAGACGCACTTCCTATGTGATATACAGTTGCTTCTGCATTTACAAAATTCTTAAATCCCTGCCTTTTGGCTTTAAAGCCAATATCTACGTCCTCCATGTAAGCGAAGAAACGTTCATCGAAGTATCCTATTGTATCAAATACTGATTTTCTGTACAGCGCTGCACCTGCGCAACAGGAGAAAGTCTCCCGTGATTCTTGATAATGACTAGCACCCAAACCGTGTCCGAGTTGGAACGCCCATCCAAATTGCGTATATATATCGCCCATATCATCTATTAGGTCTCGATCGTAATATTGCATCATTTTGGGCTGAACAGAAAAAAAGCTGGGGCGATTATGAAGATATTGATAGAGTACTTCTAAAGTGTTTTCTTCTATTACCACATCGCTATTTAAGAGAAATACATATTCATACCTCGCCGCTTTTATTCCTTGATTTACAGCGGCTGCAAAGCCTACATTTTCATTATTTTGAATATAGACCACAGGATATTTTTTTATAATCTCTGGACTTTTATCAGAAGATGCATTATCGATTACTATAATTTCAATGTTGTCTAATCTTTGATTTCTAAGTGCATCTAAACAATTTGAAATGATCTTCTCTCCATTATAGTTTGGAATAATTACACTTATCATTTCTTACCTCTTAATTCCTGTTGAGCATCGATTAAGAAAAGAGATAGCGACTCTCTCCAATCAGTTAATTTTAGACCAAATGTTTCCTGAATAAGCCTTGTATCCATTACAGCGTAAGAGGGTCTGTCTGCCAAACGGCCTAACTCTTTAGTTTTAATTGGCTCAACAGTAACATCCATTTCCATTTGTAAAAAAATAAAGCACGCGAACTCATTCCAACTACAATTCCCTTGATTGCTATAATGATATGTACCATAAGCTTCGCTGACTATAATACTTGTAAGCGCAGAAATAAGGTCAGTTACACAAGTTGGTGACCCTACTTGATCTGCAACGACCTTTATTTGATCATTTTTCCTACCGAGTTCTATCATTGTCTTCACAAAATTGTTTCCATATTTTCCATATAACCATGAGGTTCGAATAATAAAATGTCTTCTACACTCATTTCTTACAGCCCACTCTCCAGCCAGTTTTGTCTTTCCGTAAACTGAAAGTGGGTTGGTAGAATCATACTCAAAATAGGGCATTTTCTTTAACCCATCAAAAACAAAATCTGTTGAAATATGAATAACTTTAGCTCCGACCACCTCTGCCGCTCTAGCGACATTCCTAGCGCCCACGATATTTGTGGACTGAGCAGTAAAATAATCCGTCTCACACCCATCTACGTTCGTATACGCAGCGGTATTGATGATTGCGTCAGGTTTAAAGCCACTGACAATAGACTTTACTCGCGAGTAATCCGAAATATCTAAAGTCTTCCTGTCATACCCAATGACTTCGTACCCCTCAATGGAGGATAAGGTTTCACATAATTCTTTGCCTAATTGTCCATTTGAACCTGTCACCAAAACCTTCATAATCGCTCCTATTTCATCATTCCATACATCTTGTCGTAGTAGTTTAGATAATTTTTATTCACAATATCTGTTAACCATATATCATTTTCTAAATACCAGTCTATCGTCTCTTTTATACCTTGTTCAAAAGTGTATTTAGGAGACCAACCCAATTCTGTAGTGATCTTGGTATTATCAATAGCATATCGTCTATCGTGACCCAGTCGATCTTCAACGTATCTTATCAAAGATTCTGACTTTCCTAAGCTACTTATTATAAGCTTAACAATTTCAATATTGGCTTTTTCATTATTGCCACCTATATTGTATACATCACCAATCTTGCCATGTTTCAACACAATAGCTATTGCTTCGCAATGATCATTTACATGTAGCCAATCCCGAACTTGCATGCCGTCGCCGTAGACGGGAAGATTTTTGTTAGTTTTGCAGTTATTAATCATAAGCGGAATTAATTTTTCGGGAAATTGATAGGGTCCGTAGTTATTCGAGCATCTCGTTATATTTATAGGAAGCTTAAAGGTTTCATAATACGCTCTCACCAGTAAATCTGAAGACGCTTTTGAAGCGGAATAGGGACTGTTAGGAGCAAGTGGTGTCGCCTCAGTAAACATTCCTGTTTTCCCAAGTGTTCCATAAACTTCATCAGTAGATACTTGAAGATACTTAACGCCCTCTTTATAAATTGGGTAACCGTATTCATCTTTTCCTATCTGCCATGCTCTTTTACAAACATCTAGAAGCGTTTGCGTTCCTAGTACATTTGTTTTAACAAATACTGCAGGATCTTCAATACTTCTATCTACATGACTTTCTGCTGCAAAATTCACAACATAGTCAAAGTTCTCTTCATGGAATAACTGTCTTAGCAAAGCCTCATCTGTTATAGATCCTTTGACAAACCTATAAAGGTCACTCTCTTCTATCTCTTTTAGGTTCTTCAGATTTCCTGCATAAGTTAGCAAATCTAAATTAACTATCCGAATTTCTGGATTTTTTCGAAAAACCAATTTCACAAAATTGGATCCGATAAATCCTGCTCCGCCTGTTACTAGCATTGTCTTCACAAAATTTCCCTCCAACTTTGTTAAAATACTATTTTTAGTTCACTTAAGCTCTTTAATTTCAAATCTTTATCTGAAAGCATTACAGTGTCAACTCTATCTAGCGGCCATTTAACGCCAACAGTTGGGTCATTATAAATAATGCCCGAATCACTGTCTGGATCGTAAAGGCTTGTACATTTATAAGTAAATACGGCTTCTTCAGACGTGACTAAGAATCCATGAGCAAAACCAGGCGGAATATAAAACATTTTCTTGTTTTCACTACTTAAATATACGCCATGCCACTGCCCATAGGTTTCCGACCCCTTTCGGAGATCTACAGCTACATCAAAAACTTCGCCTTGAATAACTCTTACCAATTTGCCTTGGGGGTTAGAGGTTTGGAAGTGAAGGCCTCTGAGCACACCTTTTTTTGACTTTGATTCATTGTCTTGAACAAATTTAGTTTCTATACCTTCCGCAGCAAACTCTTCTATATTAAAGGCTTCAAAAAAGTAACCTCTTTCATCACCAAAAACTACTGGCTCAATTATAAGAAGATCTTTTATTTTAGTTTCAGCTACTTTAATTTTCGCCATTAATTTAACCTCTCAAAATTACTTTTTACAAACAATTATACCACATTAGCCTTCAAAAATGTTCTTATTTGCCAACCCGACTAATGCCCAAAAAACAGGACTAACGTTTACATTACTATCGTAAAACAGTCCTGCACCTAAGTAGCCAAAAATACCCATTAGAATAGCTAGTGATACCCATCTCTCCTTAGTTTGATTGCTTAAATACTCCATTGCACTTTCTTTAACTGCAGAACCTATAAAAATGACCAATGAGATAAATCCAATAAAGCCAAATGCCACAAGAATTTGCAAATACATATTGTGAGGTTTATCTACAATTGTATAGTTCTTTCCATACAGTTGTTGTTTCAGCAAGTATTCTTCTTGAGGAAAAATTAAAGAAAAATTATCTGCGCCATTTCCTATAAGTGGCGCTTTAGCAATGAGAGGTAATGTTCTTGACCAGATATAGCCTCTATTAGAACCAACCCGCTCACTTCCTTCAAACCCTAAATGTTTTACCACACTTAAATTTGATTGAACACCATACTGATTAATATACTTAACACCCTCTGCAGTTCCTTTAAATATCCAATTATCGCCATCTATTACGAACAATATGGCATTCTGACCTTGTGTTAATTCTATTAACCCAAACTTAACACCTGCCAATTTGGGATTATTTAACACCCAAAAATTGTCTTCTTGCATTGTGCAAATCATTGGCTTTTCTTCTACTGTGTATATTTGGGGGATGATATTAGGATTTTGACGACCTAGAGAAAAACTGAATACTTGTTGTGCGTATTGAATAGTGACCTTTTCGCCCACAATATCTACCTTCTCGAGTTGGGTATACTGATTAATTTGATCTCCAAAAACTGTGCTAATTTTGCCATTTGATAGTGCCGAAAATAAAGTAATACAAAGTACTAGTGCTAAGCCAGAAGCAACCCAACCAAGCTTCGGCTTCTCAAGTTTCTTAATGAGTACAATAACTAAGAAAGCTATGGTAGCACTAAATAGACCTAATAGTCCACCTCTGCCTTCTGAACCAAGAAGGCATACAACTAATTCAGCACTATAGACCAACCAAAATCCTTTAAACCACTTACTTTTGTCTGCATAAATCATAATCAGCGAAAGAGGAAGCATCATTGATACATATTGCGCAACATAGTTTGGATTATAAAGCGTAGAGTACACACGATTTACAGCAAAGGAGAATTCTGCCTTTCCTACCTCAGATGCAGGTAAATATAGATATTGGAATAATTTTACTCTGAATAAATCAATTCCAAAAAATTGAAGTGCTCCTATAGTAGCTATGATTAATCCTGATAATAGAAGTCCTCTCAAAAGAAATAAGCGATCATCAACACTGCGAGAATAGATTGCTATATAGAGGGCGTTTAACAAATAACACAGCCAAACAAAAACACCCTCATGTCTTTCTATCATTCCTAACAATGCAACTTTTGGATTTAAAGCAACAAGGGAACTAAATAATAAGATCACCAAAAAGGCGACTACTGCCCAAAGAGACCAGTTGTTTTTCCAAAACTTTTTATTAGGAATTGTATATATGAATAAATACATTGTAGTTAAAACGCCAGATACTATTATTGAAATAAATTTACAATAATTAAAAATATCAGTACTACTCATTTCATTTGGGTTCCATATTGCACCCGTATGGGGGTACGTAACAAATGTTGCCTTTGCAAGAAGGGGTGTAATGCATGCAAAAATTATAATAGGCAACGCCCTTATTAATCTTTTTAGAAGATGATTTTCATTTCCTTTATTTTTAAAGTTATTTTTATTTCTCATGTTTTTCCTCCGCTACCGTATATGCAAGTAATATTTACCAGTTTTCATTATATATAAATTGCACAGTAATATCTATAAAAAATTATAAATACACCGGAAAACTTCATTTTTAACGTAAAAAAACAGCTTGGAATAATCCAAGCTGTTTTTTATTAAGTTTCTTTTAGCGTTTATAACAAACTACTAAAGAATTACTTTAACAACGATTGTTAATGTTTTAGAACCAGCAAGTACTGTGATTGTGTAAACATCGCCAACAACAGCAGTACCAGAAACTACGCCAGTTGTTGAGTTAGCTGTGAACGAACCAGTACCTGAGTTTTTAACTACAACAACTCTGTCACAAGTAGCAACGCCAGTACCATCTGGTGTAGCATATTGTGTGTTAGCTTTGAAGTAGAAGTTGCCAGGTGTGTTATCTGCACCAGCAGCGTTGTATTGGAAGAGTGATTTAGCAGCTAAACCGTTAAGGAATGAAGCTTTGATAGTGTAAACATTGTTATTTACAGCTACATTGCCAGCTCTTAAATCAGAGTTTACAGTAGCAACAGATACTGCTGAAACAACAGCTTTTTCGTCTGAAGACTTAAGTGCTACTGATTTTTCATATACGCCGTTAGGAGTAGAAACTAAAGCAGTAATGTTTGTTGTAGCAGCGTGTACGCCTGAAGCGTAAGCAGTTTTAGCAACAACAGTGTTATCGCTATTTACTGTGAAGAGTGAATTGCTGCTTGTTACGCTTGAAATGTTAGCTGAAGGTAATTCAACTTCCATACCAGTTTTAGAGATACCATAGATATCTAAGTCAGCGTACATTGTATCGCCAGCTTTAGTTGTTGCACCACCTGATGTTGCGTAGAAGCCGTCTGAAGTAACGTTTAAGATTGAGTCAGTTGTAGCTGCATCAATTTTAATGTCAGTAACATCGTTAAGGCCGATGTTGTAAACTACTGTAGTAGCAGTATCAACAACAGTTTCAGTTGTATCAACAACGCCGTTAGCATTTGTATCTACGAATAATCTGTAAGTGAGTGTAGCAGAACCTGCAGTGTTACCACCATCAACATACAATTTGCCGTCGCCACTGATTGAAACAGCACTTGGGCTAGCAACAGCAGTGTTGCTTGAAGTAACTGCTAATTTGTAGTTACCGTAAGTTGCAGTAGGAGCAGTTCTTAAGTTCATTTTTGTATCAAATTGGTCTCTGATGTCAAAGCTAGAGATTCTACCAACGTATACGCTAGAACCGCTTGTAACAGCTCTTGAAACTGTTAATGCAGCAAGTTTAGCAGGAAGAGCAGTATCTTTAACGTCTAAAGAAACTTGTGAGAATGAACCAGTTGTAGAACCTGGAACAGTTGCAGTAAGGTATCTAGTACCTGTAGTTGTGTAAGTGATGAAGAGTTTAGCAGTACCATCAGCTTGTTTAACTAATTCTGCAGTGCTGTCAGAGAAAGTTACATAAGTGTTGATGTCAGCAAATTTAGTGATTGCATTTCCGTTTTGGTCAAATGCTTCAAACGGAATTTCTACAGCCTTGTTAACAGAAACTGTTTCAGAAGGTGAGTAGAGTTTGAATGTTTGTAATGCAGCTGCTTTCTTAAGTGTAGCAGAGAATGTAGAATTCACGCCAGAGTAAGGAGCATTTGCAATGAATGTGATAGGAGTATCGAATGTTGGAGCAGTGCCCAAGTTAATTCTGTAAGCTAAGTTAGAAGAATTTAATGGGTCTCTGTCAGCAGTCATTGTGATGTTTGTGTTGTTTGTAGCTGTAAGTGTAAGAACAGCAAGACCGTTGTTAGACGCTGTCAATACATCGTAATCTTTTACTTCTTGACCATTCACGTCAGTTACTGTGAAGTCTAAGTAGTAAGTTTTGCCAGTGCCATAAACGAAATCAACTGTTTCGCCTTTTTCGTTGATGATACCTTCGATTTTAACTGAGTTTACAGCGCCTACAGTTTTGCTTACTTCAAGGTTAGCTGAATGAACAAAACCAGTAGTAGTGTCTCTAGCAGTAACAACAACAGTTGTAAGGTTAGCAAGTGTGTTAGTTGTGCTAGCGTTGTGTGTAACTGTTACTAATTTTGATTTGTAATCGATTGTTGGAGAAGTAGCGCTTGTAGAAGAAGTCCATACTAAACCTCTGCCAAGAGCTGAATCAGTGATATCTTCGTTGTATTGGTTCATTACTTTGAAACCAACATAACCTTGAGTATCAGAGATACGAGTAATTGACTTGTTAGTAAGTTCTACTTTAGTCACTTTTTCTTTTTCGATTGTAAGTTCTTGAGTTTTCAAAACAACTGGTTTGTCAGCTGTAGTGATGTTGTTAGCTGTAACAGTGTATTTGCCTTCAGCTAATTTAGAAGCAGCTGTTAAAGTTGCAACTGTTTTAGCTTCGTTCCAAGTAACTGTTACTGTAGCTTTTGTAGTTTCTCTCTTAACGTCGAAAGATACTTTAGTAGTATCTACTGGGCTAGCGAAAGTAACTTGGAAGCTTTTAGCTGTGTTAGCTGTGATAGTTGAAACAGCCATAGGGCCAGCAACAACTGTTGTGAAGTCTTTGATTTTAAGAACGTTGCCTAAAAGTTCTGTAGAATCTTTAACTGGAGCTGATAATGTGTTAAGCATAGATGTGTAAACATCTGACTTAAGAACAAGACCATTGTTTTGATCTTCTACAACGCTTTTCAAAAGGCCTTTAGCAGTTGCATCAGCAATTGCTGTGTTGTAATTAGCTTCGTAGCCAAGAGCTCTAAGCATAATTGTAGCCATTTGTTGAAGTGTTACTTTACCGTTTGGTGAGAATAAGCCGTTGCCTACGCCTTTAGTTAAACCTTCTTTTTCAGCGAATGCAATGTAGTTAGCTGCCCAACTAGTATTGTCGTCTGAGAAAGTTGAAGGTACTGTGTAAGCTTTAGCATCAGCATCTTTTCCAAGAAGCTTGATTAAGATCGTGTACATAGTAGCACGGTCAATTGTTTGTGTTTCATTCAAGTTGCCACTTTCATCGCCTTGAAGAACACCGTATCCTTTAAGAACTTCGCCAGCTGTTTTAGTATCAGCAGCGAATCCTGCAGGAATTGATCCAAGCACTAATGCAAGTGCAAGGACAAGAGATAATACTCTCTTCATGTGTGAATTCCTCCCTTATTTTTGTTGAAGGGTTTATGTAATCACGCGACTCTCCCTTCAGCGAGTCGGGACTTTAAAACTAATGTAGGTGAGTGAGATATCTCACCGATCCTACAACGATTATACCGTTAATAACTAGAACGGTCAATCTAAGCCATTTGTTTGTAACACAACTGTAAAAGTCGCCTATTTCAAACCTTTGAAAGTTACCTTTCTAAAGTTTGAGTCGAACCACTTTATGAGTCATGTACTTATAAAAACGGGACGAGCCCATTGGCCTCACGGCATTCTACGTTTTTTTACATTTTCTTCAAAGCCCGCCAACCCTTGTGGATAGCGTGGATAACATTATCCACAGGCTGTGGATGGTGTTAGTAGTGTTGATTATAGTTTTTTCAATACTTCTAACGCCTTACCAAGTTGGCTATCAAACGTAATTTGATTATACAACTGCTTGGTTTTTTCTTCAAGTGATTTTTTTGTCGAAGCGTCTAATTTACTGGTGATTGAGAGTTTATTGTCCTTTTGGTAAACCTTTAAAGCGTTTACTGTAGCTGTGTCCATTTTGCCAGTCAATTCTAATTTATTTCCAAATACATTCAGTCGCTGTTGCGCTGCGAACACATTTAGACCCGTTTCACCTGCAGCAGATACTTTTGTTTCTGTGAAAGGTGCCAATTTTTCTATTTCGGTCTTCTTAGAGACATCTGGCAGTGCTACCACATAATCAGGTTTAACGCCTATGCCATTGATTTTAGTATTGTTCGGCCCTTTGTACTCTGCAATTGTAAGTTTGATCCCATCCCCCTGAGGCAACTCCTTCAGCGTTTGAACAGTACCTTTTCCATAACTGGTAACCCCGACAATCTTGGCTCTCCCATTCATTTGAAGGGCAGAAGCCACAATTTCAGAAGCACTTGCGCTGTTGGCATTGACCAATATGACTAAAGGTAGATTGGAACCCTTTGCTTTAGCCTCTGTGACATCTTTGATACTTTCATCTGTGGCATTTTTATAGTCTATGCTGACGATTTCTTTTCCTTTTGCAAGGAAATAATCCGACAAAGTGATGGCTTCACTTAAATAGCCACCTGGATTGTTTCTGAGATCCAAAACGATGCCCTTTGCACCTTTGTCTACAAGAGACTCTACTGCATCAATGACTTTGCTGGCTGCATTTTCGTCAAAGGCATCTAAGGCTATATAGCCTTGTTCCTTGTTGAGCATTTTACTGCTGACAATTTCGATTACAATTACGCCACGGGTGATAATGAAGTCCTCTTGCTTTTTAGTACTGTTCTTTAGGACCGTCAATTTCACTTTTGTACCTTCTACACCTTTGATTTTAGCCACAACGGTGTCCAGTGCCATATTCTCAATGCTAACACCATCTACTTTCATGATGATGTCCCCCGCTGCCAATCCTACTTTTTCCGCTGGACTCCCTGGGATTGGCTTCGTAATTTTAACGTAGCCATTGTAAACTTCCAAATAAGCACCAATGCCTACAAAGCTTCCTGTCAAGCTGTCCATTAACTCTGCGTATTCTTCCTTAGTATAGTAATTGCTATACGGATCAAGGCTGTCGAACATGCCTTTCAATTGTGCCGCATTGAGTTGGGCTTCTGTTACAGGATCCTTATAATTGTTTTTAATGTACTCCCTTAAATATTCTTCAAGTCCTTCAGGTGTATTAATGTCTACCAAAGTAGGCGTTGCGGCATAAGCGCTCACGTTTCCTAGGAGCAATGCCATTGCCGTCATAAGACTGAGTATTTTTTTTATCTTCATTATATAGTACCTCTCAAATGGCTTAACGATTAATGAGTTTATCTCGATAATCCTCAGTGATGGTCACACGGATGTGATCCAATAGTTTATTGAGCATAGCCGCAGCTTCTGCTCTTGTGACTTGTTGTTTCGGCTTGATTGTACCATCTGCGTAGGCGCTGATCAACCCGATTTCATTTGCCATATAGATGGAATCCTTTGCAAAACTAGGAATGCTGCTGTCATCTTTAAAAACTGTTTTATAGGGCGGTTGAGGTGCCATATCCTCTATGCCTAGGGCATTGATGACTCCATTAATCATATCCGCTCTGGTGAGGGGACGATCTGGTTGGAAATCAGCATTTTCTCCAATAGCTAAATTGTTTTCCTTTATATACTCATAAAAATTGATATAAGGATCGTTAGGTTCAATGTCTGTAAAAGGGGGTGTAATGCCATTTCCTCTGCTTCTTTTAATAAGTTCTGCATTAGTAAGAGGTTTTATATCTTCTAACACTCTCGCTAAAGCGATGAAGAAGTCTCTTCGAGTCACTTTTGCATTTGGATAAAAATAATTGGACTCTGGAGAGAATAATTCCAAACTGGTGGTCAGCAAGATTTGATTTTCTGCCCAGTAGCCGCTTACATCTCTCAGCTTAGGTGCAATTAATGGTTTCGCGCTAATCACGGCCGTCTTCTTTAGACTTTTCTGACCCTTAGCTCTTAACTTATCATTGATTGTGGTTCCGCTTATAGTTGGCATATCATAGTTGTATTGCAAAACATTTTCTCGGGTTCTTACCTGAGTATAGTTCCCTTTAAAGCTAATGGTCTGAGTTTCTGTTTTCGTGTAGTCAAAGCGTTCTTTTTCAACGGATGACATTTTAATTTGAGCGGTGCCCTTCCATTTTTCAGTTGTAGAGGTAGTACTGGACGAAGCACTCTTCAATTCAGCGGAAACTGTTTCGTTGATGATTTGGGTTTCGCTGTTTCCCCATCGGTGGTCATAGCCTACCAGAGTTTCAGAACTGGATTCTACAGTTACTTTGCCCGTACTTGTTTTAGCCGTAGTTCCCGCCCTATAATACAACCTCTTGGTATAAATGCTCCCAGAATAAAAGCCCACTGCTGGTGTGTTGTCTTCTAGAATAGATTTTGATATAACATAGTTTCCTATATTGTATGCTACGCCGTTGAGAACAATCTGTTCATCTAACTTAGAAACTGTCATTTTGTAAGTGGTTTGATTAACTGCAGAATTATTCAATTTTTCTATATCATAAGTGATTTTTCGGCTGAGACTGGCATTTTCTTCTGTATTTTCAAGCTCATAACTGTAAGTCATTTTATATTTGTCTGTAGTCGGTACTGTAGTTGGAACCGTTACAGTCCCTGTCAATAAAATAGGTTCTCCTGAAAGCCAGCTGACTTCAGAATATTCATAGACCCCTGCTTTAGGGGTGAGGTCGCCGTAGACCCCACCTTCTATATGAGGGATATCTGCATAGGCAATTGTGGTCGCTCCTAAGACGATCATCAAAGCCCAGGCCAATATTTTACTTTTTTTCATATTAACCCTCCTTTTGAGCGTCTAGTTGCCTTCAACAAAAATGACCATTGCCGTTTCTTTGTTTCTCAGGACATAAATTTGGTCGCCTTCTTTAATATCTGAAATACTGATGGCTTTTTTATTCTTAATGATTAGGGTATTTTCATACTTCACGTAGGTGTCTACCTGATTGGCAGTCCAATTGCTCATAGCAGTTGACCAGTCATTCGAATTTGTCAGTTGAAGTCTTGTCCATTTGGTGTCAATTGCTTCAACCGTACCTCTCGTCAACGTTGTCCCTTTTAAGATCGTGTTCAGAGAAGTTGGAATTGTGGTTTCGTCCGTTGTAGTATCATCTAGCGGCTGGCCTTTTATAAGACCTTTCTTGCGTAAGTTGATGCCATAGATCACATCTGAACCATCTGTTACAAATACGCCGTAGTATCTTTCATATTTAAGCCCCAAACCGTCGGTGCTTAAGTTCTCAGATTCCCCATAGCCTTTGTTGAAGAATTCTGTCGGCTTTATCGCTACAGGATAATCCGATACAGTCACGTTGGTAATCGATGTGTCGGCAGTGTAGTAGAACCTTCTAGAAGTTGCGGTTTCCACTGCGCCCCAAGCATTATTGGTCATTTTTGCGTAATTTTCAAAGATGACTGTGCTGTAATCGACGCGGTAAATTGTTCCGATATACAAGTTTTCAAAGATACTTTGAGCTTTATTGATGACTTGTACAACACTGGCAGTTTTGTCGCCATAGAAGTAATCCCCTACTACGTATACATTGTCCAGTCTATTCATTTGGCTCGGAGAAATAAGTCTGCCGTCGTTGACGATAATCGTGCCCTCATTCAGGGCGTAGTTCTCTTTATTGTTGAGTTCCATGCTGCCCAGAGTGGTATCCAGCGTATCAATTGTATCATTTTTCACAATTAATTCACTGCCGCTTCGGATATTGACTTTAACCGCTGTTTCAGCGTCGTAATTGGCTTCAACAACCACATAAGCCGCCATATCTTTATAGTATTGTGAAAAATCTTTAGGTCTTACCACTTGGGAACCCGCATAAATACCTGTCTTTTCCGTGTAAGGGATTTCCAGCATATAATTGTCAATGGCTGTCCAATTGGCATTTCTTAAAACGTAAGGATCCTTTAGGGTCATTGTCCCTGCAGTCGTGTTCACATCGCTGATGGTTCCTTTGTAGATTTGCTTGATTAGACGCTCCGCCGCTTCGATTTCAAGTTTGGAAACTGAATTGGTATAGATGCTGCTGAAATACAGTTTCACTTGATCTCCCGGTTTAAGCGCTTTTAACGTCGTCACTACACCATCTTTAATAACTTTAGTGCTGCTGGTGATGGTATAGCGTTCTCTCGTTCCACTATTCAGCTGAACCAAAACCCCATCACTGTAAATGTTATAGATTGAGCCCATTCTCATTTTTTCAAAATCGCCAATAGCCCCGCCGTTTTCAGGCACCGTCTCAGAGTTGACATTAGTGATGTAGCCGTTTTTCAGAACCACTTCTACGTCAATACCTCTTTGAAGGTCTTTAAGTTGGGCATTGTTGCCGTTGATCAATATCAGTGCATGTTGGGCTACCGGATACTCGCTGATTTTATTGTCATAGTCATAAATACTCAAAGTATTCATTTTAGCCGCTTCATCATAACCGACATTTCTGACTGTTCCTGTCACATTTTTATTGACCACAGGAACAACTTTCATGTAAAGCATAGTCTTATTGTCTTTAACATAGTATTCGACATTGTCCCCTTCTTTGAGAAGACCCGTGCCGCCGACACTATTGTTTTTAAAGACCACCACATCGTTTCGAACCCCTGTTTGAGGGTTGGTTTCAATATTGAGGTCATATAAGTTGCCGTCAAAATCTTTGAGGCGAACTAATTTTGTGTCGATATTTTTGCCATTTTCATAACGGGACTTATTAGTTACCGTACCCACTTTACCAAAGTGGAAAGTGACGCCATCTGAGTTTTCCGTTGTTTCAACCATTTTAGAAAGCAGAGTGTCATCATTGATGGCTTCTGCATAATAAACTTGATTGTTTTTCATGAGGTAGCTAATTTCGTCCCCAATTAACAACTGTTTAGAACTGCTGATTTTCCTATTTTTGTAAGTTACCCAATCGTTGGTGACTTTTGTTTTGGGATTGTACTGGTATACCAATTGATTGAGCTTCCCATCTACGCTTTTTACAGTATAAATAGTCTTGGTCAACTTGACCCCTGCCAAAGTTTCAGTTGTGGCTTTCTTGCCAATGATCAGACCAAATTCTGAAGTGGTACTTAAATTGGTCATGAGTCGCTCTGACATATGTTCCAACGTCTTGGCAAATTCCCCACGACTCATGCCCGCCTTTGGTTTGAAGTTCCCATCGTTGCCAAGATAAATCAACTTTTCAGCAATCATCGCCTCAATCTGGCTTCGATACTGAGGTGATACACTTGTGGCATCGTAGAAAGAGAAGACACCTGTCAAGTCATTGTTGTCGGCTTGAAGATTGATCGTTCTTGCTGCCCAAACCGCCAACTTCTCTCGGTTGACAATTTTCTCTAAGTCTACCTGTTCTGCCAATGGAACGATGTTTAACGTTAAGGCTTCTCTAGCATACTCTGCGTTATAAAGTCCTTGAAGTGCTGCTGCGCCAAGGCCTGTCGAGGCTGCTGTCACTCTTCTTTGAACTGCTGCTTCTCTGCCTCTCGCCTTGACAAGCATGGCAATGGCTTCGTTTCCAGTGATAGAGCTGGCAGGTCTAAAGGTATTAGAATTATATTTTCGAATGACCCCCATGGCGGACATTTTTGTGACTTCCTTTAAAAAGGTGTTATTGGTCATGTCCGTATAGGTTGCATCTTTGAGCAGTTCAGTGCCTTTGTTGTATCCCAAAATCACTTTTGGGGCTTCAGTGCTCAGGGCAGGCGGCGTAAATTGAGGTACGAGCACCTCCAAGGTTGAATTGTCCCCGAAGGCGACCCCACTCGGCAGGATCAGCGCCACAGCCAAAATTCCACAGATGCCTTTGTTCCATAACTTGTTCATAAAGTGGCCCTCCTTTGCCTATTTTTGAATGAGCAAGATATAGTCGCCTGCTCTATTGATTCTTGAAAATACCATGTTCTGTGTTGAATCTACACGCGAGGTCACCACGACCCACTTGCTTGTAGCACTGTCATATCTGTACATGTGCACATTTTTCTCTTGAGCCGCTGTCAACCCCATGTTGGCAAAACTGAGTCCAATGTCAATATTACCCGTAAAGGTGTCTGACATTTCCCTCTCTTGATTGTTTACCGCATAAGGTGCGATGGTAAAGATTTTGCTGACTGCCTTTTGATTTCTCGGAATAACCATTTTCATGGCATTGCCATAAGCATTTTCTTGAAGTTCTGTACTGAGCTGTCCATAAGTCGATTGCCCTGTACTCAGTTCCTTAAAGTTCGGTGTATTAAGGTGCTGGGACATAAACTGCAAGACGGCGTCCCCGTAATTGACAGTATAAACCCCTGAACCGTTATACACTACTGCTTGCGGAATGTTCACTAAGCGTTTGATGGCTTTAGTCGCTTGGTCTTTGCTGACTGTAATAACTAAATCCTTGTCAGGATATTTCGATGAAATTTGAATAACTGACGTATTGCCTTGAAGCTGAACGGTATGGGTCTTGTTGTCAGGAACCCCAATTTGACCGTCTATGTCTGACTGACCTAGTTCTTTAATGTACTTCAGGTCGCTGTAAGGAATGTAGGCAATATTGGAATAATTGGAGAAACCAAATTTGTTGGCCGCCTTAATGACAAAATAGAGTTTTTCATTCTCTTTCATTTTATCAAGTCCTGGCAACTTTGTAATTTTGTAAGGTTCTGTATCCGTATTGGTCAGGTAAATAAATTCTCTATAGCTGTTGTTGATAAGTTGCAACTGGGTTTCAGTTCCAATGTAGTAGTAAATCTCATAGTAATTGGAGTTGTTAGACGTATAACCGTAAAGACGAATGTATTTCTCATCGATTAAGTCTGCGTTGAGGTTGACCGGATCTGACGGCACTGGCACGCTGTAGGTCAGCTCTGTTTTACCGTCTGAAATACCTTTGTCTGGGTTGATGACAGTGACAAATATTTTGCCTTCAATTAATTTTTCTGGTGTAACGACTTTTAGAGTGTTCGCATCCACAAAAGTAACTGTAGTGGCTGCGATGGCGTCTTTTAAGAGATAATATTTATCATCTTTATAAAGGCCATAATTCCCCGTGTGGGTCGCGGCCGTATCTAAAATAGGAGAAGTCCCAAAATAGACTTTTGCGCCCGTTAAGAAGTTGGTTCCTTTGATGATAATTTCCTCGCCACCCTCTAAGCTGACTCGGTTTTTAACTGTGGTTCCGTCTGCAGCGTAAATGGTTCCCGCTACCGTCGGTGCGGAGACAATTGTTAAGGAATCTTTAAGGGTGAAGGAGCCATAGTCACTGTTTTGAACAGTTACAGCTTTAACACCAAGGGTGAGGTTATTGGTCGTGGTAAATGTAATTTTTGTCCCTTGGTTGGAAACCACTACGTTTGGCATTGGAATACCATTTGTGGTTCCGATGATAACGCTGGCGCCATCTCTAAAATCAGTACCTGTAATGGTGACTGTATTTCCACCCGCCGCAGATGTTTCGACAGGCGAAACACTCTTAATGACTGGATCAGACAACGGTTTTCTATATACAAAGTAAATCGGTTTTGCTGCATCTGGGCCAATTCGATTGTCTAGCGTAGTGGAGTTTGCAATCCCTTTGTCTGTATTTTGAACAAATACAGGATATTTCTTGTCTACGTCTGTCGTTGTCCCCGCTGGAACTCTGACAATAATGTTGTCCAGTGTCAAGGTCGTTCCTGGGTTTGCAGGGTCGTCTATGCCCACTTTTGTAATTTCGACAACGGTTGCTTTGACGCCGTTAATGAGGACTTCTGCCCCTTCGCGGAAATCTGTACCTCGAATCTCAAACTCCCAACCTCCTTTGACAGAACCTTCTACATAATAGGATAGCTGGTCGTCACTTGGCACTTTGGGTTTCATGTCATAAATTTTAGGCTCGCTGGCTGGGTTGGTATAAGTGAAGTTAATTTTTGCCGTTCCTCCGTCAGGATTGATATAAGTCGCAGGGACTGTATCAATGGTGTAGTAGGAAGGGGTCATGGCTGTAACATGGTTGGCATTGTCGTAGGCTGTCTTTGGAGAATAACCTCTTTCAACCATTACCCGTCGGTCTTCGATGTTGACCCGAATATATTCGAAAATGTCTTTGGCCGGATCATAGGTACCTGGCGATGTTTTCACATAATTCCCCGGAGAATAATAGTTGACCGAAGTTTTCAACATACCCATTGGAATATAAACATCTGTATTGTCATAGGCAAAGGTTTGTGTATACACGTTGCCATTTTCTTGTATCTGTATGGTCAGGGTTGGAGTCGGATCCGCTGCGTAGGTGACTTTAAGTCCCCCATCCAAATTAATTGTGGCATTGCCATTATTGATCAGCCCTGAATTTGGCAGATTTCTGGAAATTTCTCGATTGTCGATGTCTCCGAATCTGACCAGTGCTTGAAGGTTGTTCAAGGTTACTGGTGCTGAATTGATATCGGTTAAATTATAGTAACCTCTTACGCTGGAACGGTATAACTCCGTACCATAAATTTCTTTCTGTTCTTGCCCTGTTTTACGCCCAATATTAGGCACGATGCTGGTCAAGGTCGGTTTAGAAGAAATGTAGGTGTACGACATTTTATTGGTAATCCCAGAGTCGTTGTTCACAAGATAAAGGCTAACCTTTCCTGCTGCATTGGCTGGTGTAATGACTTTAATGTAGCCATTGCCAAAGTTCACTATTTTAGCTTCCTTCGTTCCGAAGAAAACTCTTGGGAACACTTCGGATTCATATCGGAAAGTATGGTATGGATTAGTGGTGTCTGGTACTTTAATGGCATCTAATTCTGCCACATTGTCATTTTCCATATACTCGCGATAGTTGTCCCATTTGCCGTTGCCGTTAAAGTCTGTAAAGACATCCCCGACTTCATAACTTGAGCCGTCGTTGTCTGCATCTTTAAAAGGCTCAAAGAATCTAAAGTCAGAACCGAAGATCTCCACTATTTCATTCCCGTTGGAAGAACCTGAATCTGCAATGACCTTTGTTATTTTTGGAATACTGGAAGGTTTGATGTAGGTAAACCCTTTTTCTACGCTGGCAGAAGCCCCATCGGAATTGAGAACTACCACCGGGACAGTGAACCTGTCTACACCGTAGTCATTTTTCAAATCTTTTAAAGTTGCTGGCATGGTAAAGGAAATGGATTTACCGTCTAATGCAAGAAACACATCTGCGTCTGGAACGGTTTGAGAATCCACAATGACCTTAACGCCATCTTGGAAATCTGAACCGTGGATGGTAACGGTATATCCCCCTGCATCTGAACCCTCAGCAGGGTCAATCTTAGTGATAACAGGATAAGAACCCGCTTGCGATACATAATAGAAGCCTTCGGTGTCTAACAATTCCGCTCTCTTCGTATCAGGATTGACAATGGCTACATCTTTATAGCCAGTTCCCGAAGCCAATACTGGAACAGTGAAGAGAATTTGGTCTTTAGAAACAACTCGAACTCTATTCCCCGTAATGATATGGGTGGTTGCGTCAAATTTATAGGCGGTTGTGAAATTCAAAGTCATGGTCCCTAATTGAATGGCGCTGTTGTGTCCATTGTCATAGACGAAGGTAATGGCCTCTTCTGCGCCATTATCGGTCACTGCTTTGAACCCGCCATTGCTCTTGAGCACTTTGTAAACTTTATCTTTGCCGTTGGTCAACTTTAAGTTGCCCTCAAAATCTTCACTGAGGGTGAAGAAGGAATACACATTGCTGGCAGTGGCTTCTCTCAAGATAATACTCTTGCTGTAGTCAGCCATCTTTGATTTCAAAGTACCGTCCGCACTCATGTCTCTGCGAATAATGTCATTGTTCATGACGCCCTTGATATAGACTTTCCCACCTGAAACAGCAGTATCATCAATTTCGATGGTGGTAATGCCTTCTGGGGCGCGAGTGGTGCCATCGTAGACAATGCTTACATCTGCATCAATTACTGTGCCGTTTGCATCATAAGCTTGGTAAGTGTTCGTAGTCTTGTTGTATCTAAAGACGTAATAGCGTTGATCTCCGTCTGTTAACACCGGACGTTTCTGTTCGTCTTGTTCTGTATAGTACATTCTGCGTTTGCTCAGGTCAGTATCATCGCCTTCATAGCTGTAAACATAGGTGTTCCCAACAAATTCAGAATAACGGGCTACGTTGTTCACGTCTAAGGTAATCAATTGTTCACTGACTGGAGCGGTATAACTTAAAAACTGCAGATTGCCGTTGGCATCAGAATTGTAAGTATTGACGTCCTTATTGTCCAAATAGACCTTAGAACCAATCAATCTAAAGGCGTCTAAGCCGATGTTGGTCGGTGCCGTAGGATCTGGTTTTAAATAGTTGTCTCCATTGGCAGAAACCAAGGTGCCGTAAATCCCTTTGGCAGGAGAAATACTTTTGAGCGTTGGATCTTTGTCAAAAGATTTGACATAAACGAAGTCCCAAACCGCCATACCGCCAGATGGATTCATGACTTGAAGCTGAGTCATGCCCTCTCTGCCTTCTGGTGCTGTAAATTTAAGATTGATCTTGTCTCCGGAAGTGTCTACTTCCCGCTTGACGCCTTCAACCACTTCTCCGTCTAAATAAACTTTGACCCCATTGGCAAAGTTAGTTCCTCTAACGACGACTTCGACGTTTCCATCGATTGAAACAACGTTTGGAACCACTGCCTCAATAATTGGATAATCTGTTGTGGTCAAGATTTCCACGGCGTCGTATTTAACGACTGCATTACCATAGGCTTCGCTACCCAAACGAGGGTTGCTGACCTGAATATTCTTTTTAACATTTGCGACTTTAAAAGTGACTTCGTCAGGAATTTTAATGATAATTTTGGTACCTGTCTCGTTTCCTACCGTACCGTCAACCACTTCATTGTTACTGTTGAGAATGGTCATTTCAAGGGGGATGGGTACACCTGCACCATCTACAACAGTCGTTTCTATTCCGTCAGCGTCTGCTATTTTGGTCTTAATGATAGGTCCACTTGCATCATTTGGGAAGAAGCCCACTTGGTACTGGGACTCTGAAATATTGCCGACCCCTTTGATCAAGACGGTTGGTTTTTTAAGTTCTACGGTACCGTCCGCATTGGTCTTTTTGTAAACATTGAACTTAGAGCCTTTGATGACCAAATAAGTGTCTTGCTTGAGTTTATATTTGCTGCCCGTTGTACTCACAACTTGAATCATATCCGGCACCACCGTGTCGATGACCGGTGTTAGCGTACTTGGAATAAAAGTAAAGGCATTGGCCATGGTATCACTCTGTTTAAAGGTGTACACCTTGCCATCTGTAGCGGTTAAAATGGTCTCTGTTTCTACCAATACGTCCTTGATTGGGTCCGCTAGAACGTCATCGATTGGTGCTGTTCTAATAGAAACTTTGTCTGGCGAATCATTGGTGCCTACATCTATGTCATAAACAGCTCCGTTCTTTTGGAAGGCCGCTTTATTTCCCACAAAGATACTGACTTTTCTTTTAACGGTAACGTCTTTGCCGTTGAACTGGCCGTCAGGTTTGCCGTCTCCCGTATCGTTGATATAGTCGATGATCAAGGTTTGATCCGCGTCTTGGCTGGAAAATGTTTTGCCTGCGCCGTTGAGCACTAAGCCCGGAATGTTCATATTAATCATGTTTTTAGCAACTACTGTCACGTCTACGCCTGTGTCTGGTCCTGTAGTTGGTGAAATTTGTTCAATGTTGAGTTTTTTCAAGGAGTCTACCACGGTGTAAATACTAGGATCCGCGGCGCCACCTACAATTTGTTCGGCTACAACCTCCCCGTTTTCCACTTTGGTCAGAACCACGTTGTAGTCCCCTTCCGAAAGGCCAACTGGCACTTGAACGACCAATTGTTTTTTGAGGGTATCTAGGTTGATGGTCTTTGCCATATTGCTGCTGGTGTATTCTTCCGTGCCATCTAAAGTCTTCATGAGATGGACTTGGTAAGTTGCCGGTGGAAAGGCATCGGCTTGAAGGTAAATGTAGTCTCCTACCGCACCGATACTAGGAAACATTTCCAGATTTGTATAACCTAAATCTTGTGTAAATCTGAATGCGTTGGAATAAGTGTATTTTACTGTAGAAGTAGCTTGATTGCTTGCATCGATTACAATATTTTTGTTACGGGTAAATTCAATGTCTTGATAGCCATACGCAGATTCTGGCAATGGATCTACCAATGTGATTTTGTTGGCAGTGTCTGTTCCAGACGGTATAAACGATTTCTTAATATCTCTACCATAGGTTGCAACAACGGCGGAACCGCTGATTACATTTAAATTGTTACCCTCCATGATTAAATCGTCTTGGTTGGTCACATTGACGTTTTTCAAATTCAATTTATTAATGTTAGGGAAACTGGTCAAACTCAAGTCAATGACTCGAGTTCCAACTAAAATTTTACCAGTAAGGGACTGAGCTTCTTTTTGAGTGAAGGTATATTTGACAATAATGTTATTAAGCGCATCTGTACCAAAATCAACCTTGGTTCCAATAGGTTGGAAACCCCCGTTTCCTAAAGGCAGGGGATCGGCTGTAGCGGTTTTTTCGAAGAGCACTTGAACCCCTTTTAAACCCGAACCTATAATTTGAACATAGGCCGAAGACATTTCTAAACCGTTATGCTCTTTTGTAAAGTCAATCGTGTCAATGGAAATGGAATCACCTGCATCAATTGCTGCAAAGGCAGGAAGCATCTCACCCCAAGGTGCTGCTGTACCTATCAACACACCGATGAGTACCATTGATAAAACTCGTTTTGCGGTTGCCCAGTGTCTGTCATGTCTCATAATAGATGCCTCCTTTCTACAGAATGATTTCTAATTGAATTTTGTCCCCGCTTACCAAGTGCAGACAACCTTTTTTAAGGTCTTCGTCACTTGGCTTTGCTGTAGTGATTTTTCCAGTTCCAATGAGAATATAATAGTCTTGTGAGAACTGATAATTTTGAGTGCCTGAGTCCCAGCTGCCTCTGATGGTTTTCAGAAGTGCACTTCTGGCGTCATACGTGATTTTCTCGTTGCTGTCCAAAATTTCTGTAATCTGATTTAGGACAGTTTTTGTCGTGTTCTTAGTTCGGTCTTTTATATTGCCCGTAAAGATGATTTCAAGGTTTTTATTGGCGTTGACACTGTATGCCAGTTCAGTCGCTGTCGCCACAGGCAAGGGCATTTTGAAGCCTTTGACGTCGTACCGCTTTGCCTTTGTCAGATCTGTGGCTGAAGCTTTCTCGTAGACAGCCTTTTCAGTCATCATTTTATCCATAATGCTGATGGCGCGACCTAGGGTCATGACTTTTGTTGGCTCAAAATTCTTGCCGGACTGCCAGACAAGCCAGCCGTGTTGATTCAAATACTGAACAGATTCTTTTGCCCACTCGGCAATTTTGCCTTTGTCCGTGAAGGTCATGGCCTTTGTAGGTTTTTCGTAGGTACCTGTTTTGAATAATATTTTAGTTGTGATCACTGCCATTTCTTGCTGCGTCACCGTTTTAGTTGGGTTAAATTTCATATCTGCCCCAACGCTGATCAGTCCTAAATCTACAGCTCTTCTGAGCACAGGGTCTTTGGTATCGCTGAGTTCTGTTTTATAGTCGATGAACTCCACCGATTTCCCCGTAGCTTTGGCGATGGTATACACCCCTAAATAAGCGGCGTCTTTTCGAGTCAATTTACTGGTGAGTTTAGCTGTTGTAAACCAATCATTTGGTAAGTAGTTTTCATATTGCGCTGAAAAAACTGCCGTCTTTACAGCCATTTCAGGTTCTGTAGGCGTTTTTGCCACAATAGTGATTTTAGCCGTTTCTGCCGCGGAACTGATTGCACCACCGCTGAATACATCTAAAATGCCAACGCTCGTAAC
The DNA here is from genome assembly GCA_964404895.1 of uncultured Peptostreptococcaceae bacterium. Taxonomy (GTDB): domain Bacteria; phylum Bacillota; class Clostridia; order Peptostreptococcales; family Acidaminobacteraceae; genus JBGSUZ01. Next base: position 56,107 of record CAYOLV010000006.1, read on the forward strand.
CGCTATGACAATAGCCATTCCAAGGCCTAGATAAGATTTTATTTTCATAAGACTCTCCCCATTTTTCATTCTGAAAGGATCTGGTTATAATCCACGCTTTAAGTATCGGTAAAAATGCTTATTCTCTTTACTATATTATAGCCCTTTAGCCCTTCAAACCGTGTTAAAGTCTGATTACAATACCAAGACAAAGTCGTTATTTAATTAACATTATTAATGTAATGAAATAAGGGTATATATGCAATAACGCGTTACTTATTTATTGTCATATTGCATTTTTTTGTTTTTATGTAATGCATTTCATCAATTATCACTTATTTTTGACGTTTACGAAAAATCGATTTACTGATAACTTATTAATAACCATTAGAAATCGAAAGTGAGGTCTACTATGAACGCAAAGCAATTTCTCCAGAAACACGGTATTATCAACGTCCGAAACATTCATGAAAACCTTTCCGATGCCCGTTTGGTGGAGCACGCCATTCTAAGAGGTGAGGGAAAATTGGCTGCCAACGGCGCCCTCCAAGTGGAAACTGGCAAATACACAGGCCGTTCCCCTTTGGATCGTTTTATTGTGGACACGCCTGAAGTCAATCCATATATTGCTTGGGGCAAAACCAATCAACCTATGACTGAAGACGTTTTTTGGAGAATTTACTATCGTTTGACCGCATATATGGAAGAAAAGGATTTGTTTGTTTTCAACGGTTATGGCGGTTCTGATCCTAATCATCGCTTGCCCATTACGGTCGTCAATCAATACGCTTGGCAGAATTTATTTGTCAAACAGCTCTTTGTCAGAGCCTCCCACGAAGAACTGGAGCACCACAAACCTGAATATACCTTACTTTGTGTGCCGGGTTTTAACGCGTTTACAAAGGTGGACGGCACCCATTCGGAAGCTTTTGTCATTTTAAATTTAAAAGAGAAGATTGTCATTATTGGAGGAACTCACTACGCAGGTGAAATTAAAAAATCTCTATTCACTGTACTGAACTATTTGCTCCCTGAAAAAGGCATTCTACCGATGCACTGTTCCGCCAACATTAATGAAAATCAAGATACAACTTTGTTCTTCGGCCTTTCAGGCACTGGGAAAACTACCCTTTCTGCTGACCCTGACTGTCGCTTAATTGGGGACGATGAACACGGTTGGGCAGACGAAGGAGTTTTCAACTTTGAAGGGGGTTGTTACGCCAAATGTATCAATCTTTCCAAAGAAAAAGAGCCTCAAATTTGGGACGCCATTAAATTCGGCTGCGTCTTAGAAAATGTTGCTATGTGCGAAACGACTCGGGCGCTCAACTTTGACAGCGACGAACTCACGGAAAATACAAGAGCTGCCTACCCTATCGATTTCATTCCAAACGCAGTTATTCCAGGGGTTGGCGGACACCCTAAAACGGTTATTTTCCTCACCGCTGACGCCTTTGGGATTATGCCTCCAATTGCCAAGCTCACAGATGCCCAGGCCATGTATCACTTCTTGTCGGGCTATACCAGCAAACTCGCTGGCACTGAGAGAGGTATTACCGAACCCCAAACCACTTTCTCTACAGGTTTTGGCGAACCCTTCCTCCCACGTCATCCTATGGTTTACGCGGACTTGCTTAAAGAAAAAATTAACCATCACCATACAGAGGTTTTCATTGTCAATACAGGTTGGACCGGGGGCCCTTACGGGGTGGGCAAGCGCATGAATTTAGGTTATACCCGGGCTATGGTTAAGGCGGCTATGGCAGGTGAACTGAGCGAGGAGAAAGGGATTGTATTTGAGCAAGATCCTATTTTCGGCTTCTTTGTGCCTACCACTTGCCCTAATGTTCCCAGCGAATTGTTACTTCCAAGACAAACTTGGTCAGACCCAACCGCATACGATCAAGCGGCTAAAAGCCTTGCCCAAAAATTCGTTGATAACTTTAAAAAATTCGACAAAGTTACTGAAGAAGTTCTTCAAGCTGGCCCGAAGTTGTAAACCGAGAAACTGTAAACTCAAAAACTGTAAACCTATAAAGACGAAAAAAAGGTATCCCACACGAGCACTTCGCCCGTCTAGGATACCTTTTTTATGTGGAAATAAATTATTTCATTTCTCCTGAATACCAGTCCGAATAAGCGGTTTCATCTTCTGGAGAGACCTTGTAGTCTGCTTTGATCTTTTGAATCAGTTTACGAATTTGTTCTATGGTAGCTTCGGTGTAAAGTCCCTTTTCAACCTCTAAATTTGCCATGTGCATTTGAATATAAGTGGCTGTCTTACTGTCTTTTTGCTCTGCCATCTGTTTATAAATAAGGGCTAAGTCTTCTTTTAATTTTAGGGTTTCGTAGTCGTAGGCAGGTGTATTGTCCAGACCAAATAAGAGCACCGATAAATTGGAGACATATTCCATTGCCAAGAATTTTTGATATTTGCTTTCAGTGGCGCTTTGCAACTGTTTGTCTGCTTCAAAAATTCTAGCGGCTACATGATCATAACTTATAACTAAGCCCCCATCGCTGGCAAGGATATTGATATTGTTATAGGCCAATTGGTTCAACAGTGCACCAAACTCATGACTGTATAAACTCTTATATTTAGCAAATTCGGTGTAGTCCGTCACAGGAAATACCATGCCTTCTGCAGTGCTGTAGATATAGCCTTGAGGACTGGCTTTTTCCATTAAGGCTTTCAGGGCAGGGTCTTCAATCTGATCTGTGTGTCGTTTGAGTTCTAAATAGCTGAACTCATATTTTTCGGCTTCCTTCATATACAAATCATAACGGGTCATGTCTGAGAAGTAGGGTTCGGTTTGGCTGTAATCTACAAAACTATTTTTTTGAATGCCACTAATAGCATAGGCCGCGAAATCATCGGAATAAGGGGCTCTTAAACCCTCAATGTTTTCTTTAAAATAACTGAATAATTCTGAAGATTTGGCACCGCTGAGTTTAAGCTTTTTCATGGCTTCTACCGCCGCCTTTTGCTCTTCGTCTGTCTTAGGCTCACCTTTAACTTCTACAAATCCAATGGCTTTGTCATATGTCACAATAATGGACTCGTAAGGATTGCCACTTTCCTCTGGTGCTGGAGCTTCCGTCTCCACCGAATCGGATTGTTGAGTGTACACCTCACCATTTCCTGCATTTTTTTTACAACCAGCAGCACTGAAAGCCAAAATGCCAATCAAACTTAAGGCGATCCATTGTCTATTTTTCATAAATTCCATCTCCTTCTTTAAGGGTTAGTATATGTGTGGTCCACTTAGGTACTTTTTGCCCCCGATTGAGGAATGTCAGCATTAACTGATTGCTTTCCAAATCAAAGGCCATTTTTTCTATACTGTAGCCTGGATATTCTCCTAAAAAATGAAGCTGTCCGTCCACTAAATTTGCGTGGTAGAGATTGGTCATCCCATCTCGGTTAAGGGCCGCAAAAGCGATCCCCTTGCCGTCAGGCTGCCACTCCACATATTCGATGGCGATAGCCTCAAAAATGGTATACAGTAACTTCCCATTCATGCTGATGACGTTTAATTTGGCTTTGTCTCGTGTATCTTTAAACCCTTCCACAATGGCAAATCGATCTCCTTTTGGAGAAAGGTGCATACGGGTAATCAACCATTGGGGTGCGATGTTTTCAATTTTATGAGTCTCCCAGGAATATTTGAAAATACCCATTTCCTTTTCTCCATAAAGAGAATAATAGAGATATTCACTATCTCCTTGAAAATTGGCAGAGTCAATAAAATGCATTTTGGGAACGGGAATTTTATACTTTTTTAGGGTCCCGTCAGGTAAAACTCTTAAAACTTCTTCCCCTAAATACCCCGACGCTGAGGTGAGCCCCTCTCCAGAATATTGCCAGTTAAAAGTATAGATATAGGTTTTTTTGTCGATGTCATACCGACTGATTTCTTCATGTCCAAGTGTCTTTAACAATAATTTCTCGGTGTTTCCCGGCCCATCTGGAATGACAATTAATTTACTTTTGTCCTTAGACAAACTGGCAAATTTGGGAATCGCCTCGATTTTCAAATCTTCGCCGTAGGTTTTTGAGTTCAGTCCATAAGACCAGACGCCCCGATCTTCACCAAAAACTGATTCAGAAAAGCGGTAACCTATCAGTTCTGTATCACTTAAAAAATCAAATCCTCTATAATTTTCCAGCACCTGTTTTTTCAATGCTGCTCCTTCTTTGGGCAACACATTTTCCAGATTGTCGATTACCACAGTTTTCTCGCCATTTTCTACAATCGTCTGCCTCGATCCTTGGTTGGCGCGGCAACCCGTTCCAAACAGCATCAAGATGATCAGCGCTGCCGTAAAAATAGCCCTCGACCTGTGTAACATCATAAAGCTTACCTCCTCTGTCTGAAGCTGACCTCTAGAGTCTATCAACAATCTGTTTCCAATTCGTTGCGTCTTGTTTCCAAATTGTATCGGCGCCATGACATTTTGACCACAGTTCCAACGCCTGCTTCACTTGCGATGGTAATGGTGCCATTTAATTCTTCAATCAGTCGCTTCACCAACGCCAGTCCCAGACCACTGCCTTTAACCTCGGTCAAATTCTCAGCGCTAGGCATTGAAAACGGTTCAAAGACCTGCCGACACATTTCCTCGTCCATGCCTATGCCATTGTCAGAAACCTGAATACTTAAGTCCTCTTCATCCGATGAAAGAGCTATTTGGATCCAGCCTTCTTGGCGGTTATATTTTATGGCGTTGTCGATAACGTTTACTATAATCTGACTTAGGGCTTCTTCATCGCTATACATGAGGGTGTTGAATTCTCCCGCTGTATTCAAAGTCATCTTGATGCCATATTTTTCAGCTTTGACCGAAAGTCGCTGGGCTACTTCTTCCAACAAGATTTTCAGATCTACTGGGTCTTTTCTAATCTCAAAGTCATACCGCTCCAATTTTGCCAACTCCAAAGATTGTTCTACCATTTTTGTCAATCGATTCACTTCGCTTCTTATTTGACGATTGGTTTGACTTAAAAGTTCCACGTCGTCTGGGTACATTTCGGTCAAATCGTTATAAGCGTTGATGACCGAAAGGGGTGTCTTAAATTCATGGGTAATATTTCCGAAAAAGTGGCGCTGTTTGACTTCCATGGCTTTGAGTTTTTCAATGGCTAAATTAAGCTTCATCTGCTCGGTTTCTAGTTTATCAAACTGATTGAAAATCGTGTCAGACATCTGGGATATTCCTTGGCTCAGTCTTCCAAGCTCATCATTTCGATGAAGCAGGGTGACCCCGTTTCGTTTTCCCGCTCCCACATGGTCTACGGATACTTCCAAAACTTTAACCGCTCTGGACAAGCGCCCAAAGAAAATCAAACCTACGGTTAAGCTAAAGGCAAATACACCAGAGGCTGCAATGATTATCCTCGTTTTCATCTTTTCATAAAAGACCTGATAGGTTTGATAGCGATAGGTCAATTGTAAAACGCCCATTTGCTCGTCGCTAATCATGAGAGGGGCGTAATAGTCAACTACCGAACCCTCTCCCGTTCCCCCTTGCAGATCCTTTGAATAGGCAATTTTCCAGCTTTGGCATAACCCATGGCCTTCTCATGAATGCCCGAAGCAAGGTTACTACCTTGTCCGAGAAATTGACTGCTGGATATGAGAACGCCATTTTTGTCGTAGACTGCAGTTCCCATCCATTTGTCTACACTGAGTTGACGGACGATTTCCTGGGCTTTTTCAGCCGTAAGACTTTCTCCCATGAGAACGTGGGCCGTTCTCGCCTGACCCGCTAAGTAGTTTTCCAACTGTTCTTCTTGATAGGTTTTAATGCCCGTCAGGGTTAAATAGCTGAGAATACCAATGGCGCTGGCTAAGAGTAAAATCACAAAGACGTTGTACTTAACGCGTAGGGACAAGGCCGTCACCTACCCATTTGTAACCGACTTTATAGACGGTCTGTATTTGAGTTTCTCCAAAGGGTCCCAGTTTTTTTCTCAGGCGCTGAACGTGAATGTCTACAGTTCGAGTGCCTCCTTCATAGGACAAATCCCATATCATTTCAAGGAGTTGTTCTCTGGTAAAGACATGCATGGGAGCCCCTGCAAAAATCCAAAGAAGGTCAAACTCTTTTGGGGTGAGTTCCAGTTCAACACCCTCTAACACGGCCATTCGAGCGTCTAACTGCAAAGTTAAGCTGCCTGTTTGAATGCACTTAGCTGATCCTCGGGGCGCTGCAGGTTCTGCGAACTTGTCCATTCTTCTGAGTAGAGCTGAAGCTCTTGCCAAGACTTCACGCATGTCAAAGGGTTTGGTAATGTAGTCGTCTGCACCAAATTCCAGTCCTAGAACTTTATCTACTAAATCGTTTTTTGCCGTCAGCAAAATCACGCCGATTTTCTGACCTGGCTCTATTTGCTTTAACACTTCAAAACCTGTTAAGTATGGCATGGTGACATCAAGTATGGCAATTTTCGGTTGAATATCCTTGATTATTTCGAGGGCAGCTCTGCCGTCATAAGCCGTAAAGACCTCATACCCTTCACGGGTAAAGGCGTAACTCAAGGTGTCTGCCAACCCTTTTTCATCATCTGCAATGACTATTTTTTCCTTCATGGGAAGCCTCCAAAATACAGTTATTCTTATGGTTACTATAACCTATTTTGTTAAGTTTCAAAAGAAAACAGGCGATGACGTCAAAGAGTTGTAACCTTTTGACTCATCGCCTGTGTCTGTTTATTGGGTTGTGTTAAATCAGGTAGGGCTTATGCCTCGTTGTACCCCATGCCATAGCCGATCTCAAAGGCTTGAAGATTCAGGGTCACTGTTTTAGGCGGCACATTTTCTACAATGGCTTTTTTCCAAATATCTGTTGGTATTTCTGGAATATGTTTAGCCAAAACACCCAAGAGGAAGGTATTGGCAACCTTTGAATTCCCCAGTTTAGCCCCTTCTTCGTTTCCGTTAAAGGCAATGACTTTGAAATCTCTTTCCAATTGCTCTGGAATATCTTCTGGATAGGGGGCTTTTTCAAACATGACGGGTACAGGGGGAATTTTGGAGGTATTCATAATAATCGTTCCCTTAGGTTTTACCATTCCGCTCCACCTCATCCCTTCTAAAGGTTCTAGGGCTAAGAGAAAATCTGCTTCTCTCGGAGGGATGTTGGGCGAAAAGACTTCTTCCCCAATCCGTACACTGCCCCAAACTTTACCACCCCTTTGAGATAATCCAATCACGTCATTGGATTTAAAGGAAAACCCTGCTAAAAAACCTGCGTCGCATATCAATTTCGTAGTGAGAACCAAACCTTGACCCCCAACGCCTGCTAATAATATGTTAATCGTCACTTTTCATTCCTCCTATTCCCCAAGGCGCTTGATGGCGCCAACTGGGCAGACTTGAGAGCATACAGAACAACCCACGCACATATCGGCATTGATGGAACTTTTTTGTTTTTCTTGTCCCGGGTAGTCCTTCATGAGCAGTGGCGGGCAATTGGTCTTAATACAAGTTCTGCAAGCGATACAGATCTTTTCGTCCACATAAAACGGCGTTTCTTTGATTTTAAAGTTCAAAGCGCAAGGTCTTGTGGTCATAATAATGCTGAGACCCTCACGCTTCATTTCCTCAGTAATGACTGCCTTTGCTTCTTTATAGTTGAATTGGTCTACCACTCGAACGTTTTCAAAACCCATGCCTTTTAACAGTTCTGGAATTTTTACAAACATATCTGCCCCTGATTCCCAGTAGGCACCTGAGACGGCAGTAGGCTGTCCCCCAGTCATGGCAGTCAGTCCGTTGTTCAATATGATGACCGTCATATTCTCCGTTGGATCAATTTGGTGAAGTAAATTGACGGCGCCAGTCATTCCGGAGTGGAAGAAAGTTCCATCTCCAATGACATTGACCAAGGCTTGTTTTTGCCCTGCCAAAGTATTGGCTTTGGTCATACCCTTCATAATGCCAAGGGATGCTCCCATGGAAATAATGGAAGAACTGAGTTCAATAGGCTCTAACACCGCTAAAGAATAACAGCCAATGTCCCCAATTAAATTGGCTTTCGCCTTTTTAAGAATGTCAAAGACAGGTCGGTGAGGACAACCTGCACAGAACATGGCAATACGGTTCACTGTTTCTACCGCCACTGCCTCTTCATAGCGAACATTGTCTAAAACCCCTGCCTTAACTAAACCCTTTTCAATACTATCCGCAGAAAGCTCTCCTGTGAAATTGAAATAAGCTTTCCCCTCGCAAGGAATACCTCCTAAAATTAGTTCATTTTCAATAAAAGGCAACATTTCCTCAATGACGATGACTCTTTCGTACTGGTTTGCCAACTCTTTGAGTGGATTGATAGGCAGCGGGTATACCATGCCTAATTTGAAAATGCTCAGGTCTGTTCCCAGCTCTCTCAGGTGATAGTAGACCAGTCCCGAAGTGACAATCAATACATCTTTTCGCCCACTTTTTGAAGGTTCATATCTGTTAACCAGTTCCCCTCTGTGGTTTTTAAGCTCCGACGCGCCTTGTTTTAGCGCTTCAATTCGAGCTTTCATGCTGTACTGCTTGGCAAAGGTGTTGGGCGGAATCATGCCGTAGTCTTTAATATCCCCATGGAAACCGCTAATCTCCCGCTCTATTCTAGGGCTGGTCTCTACAATACATCTGCCATGACACACTCGGCTAGTGATTCTCACCATGGTTGGCATATCAAATTGTTCACTGACTTCAAAGGCCAGTCGGGTGTAGTCAATGGCTTCTTGGCTGTCCCCCGGATCAAAAATAGCCATATTGGCAAACTTCCCAAGCGTTCGGTTGTCCTGCTCATTTTGAGAGGAGGCCATGCCCGGGTCTTCTCCCGTCACCAACACAAACCCACCATTGATCTTGGTTTGGGTAAAGGTCATAAGAGGATCCATGGCTACATTTACCCCTACGTGTTTCATACTCGCCATAGCTCTGGCACCTGAGAAAGAGCCTCCAATGGCAACTTCTACGGCGACTTTTTCATTGATAGAAAACTCTGCGTAGACTTCTGGGCATATCTCTTTTACAGTTTCCATAATTTCGACGGTGGGTGACCCAGGGTAACTGGCCGCAATGTTGCCACCAGCCTCATAGAACCCTCTTGCGATCCCTTGATTGCCCGTCATGGTCGTTTTATTTTCAGACATTTTCGCACCTCGGTTTCATTATTATTTAGGGTACAAAAATACCCTTTGTATGGTTTATACCAAAATGAAAGGGTGCTAATCTTATGATTTTGTATTAATTGTTAAAACCATTTTATTCCTTATTCCGCTAGACGTTGCCAGGCTTCTTAGGATATAATGCACTTGAACCTCAACTGATTTTTACAGACAATCTCACGCCTTATAAAAGGCTGTTTTATATTAAAGGAGCGCTTATGAAACTCATTGCAATTGATTTAGACGGAACCTTACTCGGTCATGACAAGACCATACACCCAGAAGATGTGAAAACTATTCTAGATGCTCAAAACCTTGGTATTGAAGTGGTGGTCGCTACAGGCCGACACTATGAAGACGCCAAGCGTATGATCGAGAAGTCAGATCTACACCTGCCGATTATTGGTTCTAACGGTGCTTCCATTCACTCTTTAGAAGGTGAGCTTCTCCAGTGTCAAGGCATTGATAAAGAAGACCTCCATATGATTTTTACTGAACTGGAACGCCTTGAAATCAGTTTTATTGCCTTAGGTGACAACCATGTCTATGCCCTTGAAAGTGGGCTCCGCATTATGGAAGAAGAAGTAGAGCAATTTAAAACACCTGAATACGAAAACGATATGTACCGCATTAAAAATGAACTTCGCGCATGGGTTGAGTCTAAAGAAGGTGGCGTTTTTAAGTCCGCAGAAGACTTCGCCCAAGTAGACGACCGCATTCTCAACATTCTCGCTATCTGCTATGACGACAAAAAACGTCTAGCCGCTAAAGCCCACTTTGAGGCGATGAACCGACTACACGTTTTCTCTTCTTATCGTATTAATTTTGAAATGACCCATGCCGATGTTTCCAAGGGCAATGCGGTGAAATTTTATGCCAACGCCCTAGGCATTAAGGACTACGACATTGTTGCCATCGGTGACAATTTCAATGACGTTTCCATGATCCAAATGGCTGGAATCGGCGTGGCTATGGGCAATGCAGAAGAAGGGGTCAAAGCCATTTCTGATTTTGTAACCCTCGCCAATCATGAGGGCGGCGTTGGACACGCCATCCGCAGACTGCTTTTCATCGATCAAAAGCGCTAGGTTTTAAAACCTTCGCTGGGGCTTGCCTAACTCAATCTTAAATCATTTTTTAGTTCATTTTTTAAATCATAACGAAGCGGCTGACCATAATAAAATGGAAGGCGCTGCCCGCTAAAATAAATAAATGGAAGATCTCATGGAAGCCTAGGTGCAATAAGCGCAGGGCTTCCGATTTTTTTGCGTAAATAATGGAACCCACTGTATAGAGGACGCCGCCAGTTACCAAGCAGATAAATCCTGCCACAGGCATAGATTTGTAAATGGGGTAAATAAAGAAGATGGCGAGCCAGCCGAGGAACAAGTAAAATCCAGTATAGAGCCATCTTGGGGCTGTCATCCAAAAGAGTTTGACGATGATTCCTGTAATGGCAAGGGTCCACACGCCTATCAACAGAGATGTTCCCAACCAACCTTTAAGGGTGATCAAGCAAATTGGCGTATAGGTTCCTGCAATCAAAACGTAGATCATAGCATGGTCTACTTTTCTCAAAATAGCGCTGACTCTCTCAGAACCGGGAATCCAATGATAGATGGTTGAGGCGCTGTACAAAGCAATCAAGCTAATGCCGAAGATTAACCCGCCAGCTAAATAGAACCCATTATGATCCTTCACTGCCAAGTAGATCATATAGACCAGACCAACGACGGAAAGCAAGGCGCCAATCAGATGGGTTATGGCATTTCCAGGCTCTTTCATGTGCAGCGAAAAATTCTTTTTAACTTGTTTTTGAATATTGTTCATTTGTTAAAACCTCCTCAACCTTGTCATTTAAAGGGATACGTTGATCTAAAATGACCAGCAGTCATGTATGTGGTATTGATATACAATTTATCTAGTTTCCATAACTATATCATTGTGATATACTGATGTCAATAGGAAGGAGGCTCACTTATGTCCATTGAAAAATTCCAAAATTACAAAGGCATCGACGAAAAAGATATCCCTAAAATACCCCTCTATATGGATCAGGTCACCAGCTGGTTCGACGAAGCCATTTCCAATTGGGCGGTAGATGAAGCAGAAAAAACCCTGACCAAAACTATGATTAACAATTACGTCAAGGCCAAACTGGTTAGTGCCCCTGACAAAAAAAAATATACGCCAGAACAGCTGATGCAGCTCATTATGATATATCACCTCAAAAATGTGCTCACTATAGATGACCTGCGCATTCTCTTTAAAACCACCCCAAACGGCAAAGCCGACTTGGAAATGGCCAATTACTATAGTCAGTTCCACGAAATGGAAAACTTTTTACTCGACGAACTCCGCAGTGACGGGGTTTTCAGCCGCATTAACTCTGCAAGTCCTGAAGATAAACGACTCTATGCCTTGCAACTCAGTCTTGAAGCCAATCTGAAAAAGCGCTTGGCCGAACTTTTGATTGATAGTTTATAAAATTTATCAGATCAAAATTCTTATTCACTCATGAAGTTCTCAAAAACGTGAAATGACCCACTGCGTGACGGCGGGTCATTTTTTTGTTTTCAATTTAGTTTTAAGGGGGAACCTGTTTGCAGTAGGGGCTACAACAGGGTTACCGAAAAAATCTCTTTTGCTGATGTGTTGTTAAACACAGTTTATCAGCAAAAGAGATTTTTTACTTTATATAGGAGTCCAAACATTAGCCCGTCTCTTTGTAATTTTTACAAATCCCCAGTATAAATCAGGTGCAGACGTACCCCGACGGCTAAAGTTTCATAAAAAGACCATTCCGTATGCCATTGCTCATCTCGACCTTCGCTCAATATCTGCCGTACCCGTTCCATGCGGTAGCGGACGGTGTTACCGTGTTGAAACAACTTTTCTGCCGCCAGTTTAACATCGCCACCACTGAGAATATAGACCACAGCCGTCTTTAAGAGCTCTGCCCCCTGTCTCTGGTCGTAAGTCTGCAAAGGTTCAATCACCGACTCATAATATTGCACTGCCCAAGGGTTGTCTTTAATAGGAAGAAGCAGGCGATCCAGTCCCATGTCGCTAAAATTCAATTTCCCTAGTTGATAGGTCACTGCCGTTTGATAGGCATAAATCGCTTCGTGAATGGCGGCATCTAATCGGTCAATTTTTTGCCCTCCTCGACTGAGTCCTAAAACATGGTCATGATCCAACTGCAATTGGTTCAGGCTTCTCTCCATGTGCTTCAAGAGAGGCTGACTCTCTGGCTCATCTCCGCTGACCACCACAAGAAATCCTCCGCGGTAAGGCCAACATTTGTGACTTTTGTCCAGCAAACAACGTTGCAAGTCCACCGCTTCGTGGCTATAAGTCTCTGAAGACTTGGCATAGGCCACTTGAACGTACTCTCCAAAGTAACGATACAGTTGTTGTACCAATCTTCTCACTGCAAATCGGTTCATCTCTCCTGAAAGCATTCGGTCGATTTGAACTTCCAAATCTTCCATTTCAAGCTGAGTCTTTACCAAATCGTTGACGGCCGTAATGAGGACTTCAAAGAAGACATCGTGGAAAACAAAAATGGGAAAGTTGGCTTCGTCACAACGCTTTTTGATAGGCTCTGGTATGGTCTCTATGTAAATATTTTTAATGGCGAGCCCCGCAGCTCCTACTTTGATTAAACGCTCTACAATTTCCCCGAGGCGATTCAAGTCGTCTTTGATGTTGACTAGGGTCGTCAGTACCAACTCCCCTTCTCTGAAATTCTTTTCGATCATGTCCCCCATTTCGTAGTCCATCATGCCTACGGTGACAATGGGTTCTTTGAGTCCCGCTTCTCCTGCAATCAGCCGAAAGGTTTTGAAAGCGTCTAATGCCACCGCTTCACCTAAAGTCATATTCATAGGCTCACCACTTTTTCTCCCAAATGACTGGCAGTTCCCCCAACCCAAATGCACCCGGCTTCATCTATAAAGCCGCTGATCTGTGACGGATTGCCCATTTCTACCCCTTGAATAAAGGTAAACGTCTTGGACTGCTTCAAATAATGAGCCAAATAGGCGGTTAAAGCGCCGTTTGAGGTTCCTGTTGCGGCTTCTTCGGGAATGGCGTAGAGGGGGGCAAAGTTTCGACACCTAGCACTGTCCTCTCCTGTCAGTGCGAAAACATGATACCCCGTAATATTTAAAGCGGTGCTAATGGCACTAATGGCTTCATCATCGGGCTGAATACGTTCTAAAGCTTCAACACTCACCACGGGAATGAGTAAATCCATTAAGCCTGTGGACACAATCTGGCAAGGCAACTCTGGGTGAATCTCCTCTTCCTTTAGGCCGATGGAGGCTGCAATACGCTGAGCTGAAACAATCTCTGTCATTTGTGGCGCTGCCTGTTCCATGAGAACTTTCCCATCTTCAGAGATCCGAACTCGTAAAACTCCCGCTTTGGTCTCCTGAGTCCATTCCCCTGAAGGAATCATGCCTAGCTGATACAAGCCTGAAAAAAGTCCAATGGTGGCATGACCACAAAGATCCACTTCTTCATTTGGGGTGAAAAATCTGACTTTAAAGTCCGCTTTTCCCTTCGGCTGTCTGTCTCTGCAATCTGTAACAAAGGCGGTTTCAGAAAAACCTATTTCTGCGGCAACGGCTCTCATTTCTTGTTCCGTAAGGACATCGTCAAAGACAAAACCTGCGGGATTTCCCGTGGTCTCCTCTCCAGATTTTGCAAAAGAATCTATGGTATAGACGCGAATATTTTTAGTCATGGTTCAATCACTCCCCTCAAATCTATCTTACCTAATTGGCGGACTTCTCGAAAGGGTTAATCCGCTAATTATTTAAAAGTTGATTTCATTTCCATTTCACATATAATGTAATAGGAAACTTTTTGATTTTTTATAATTTTTTTATTCAGTCTACTGTGATTTTTATATAGAAAGGAAAGGAATAAATTCATGAGTATTTTAACCGTTACGAACCTTAGCCACGGCTTTGGCGACAGAGCGATCTTCAATAACGTCTCTTTTCGTCTTTTAAAGGGCGAACACATTGGTCTCATTGGCGCCAATGGGGAAGGAAAATCTACCTTTATGAACATCATTACCAGCAAACTCATGCCTGATGAAGGGGATGTGGAATGGTCAAAAGGTGTTCGCGTAGGCTACTTGGATCAGCATACCGTACTAAACCCGGGTATGACCGTAAGAGATGTACTGAAAACCGCTTTCAATTACCTCTTTGAAATGGAAGAGCGTGTCAACGCAATTTACATGGAAATGGGCGAAGTGACGCCTGAAGAAATGGAAGATATGTTGCACGAAGTGGGCACCCTTCAAGATTTGTTGACTCACAACGACTTCTATACCATCGACTCTAAAGTTGAAGAAATTGCACGGGGGCTGGGTCTGATAGATGTAGGTTTGGACAAGGACGTCAACGAGCTTTCAGGGGGTCAGAGAACTAAGGTTCTTCTGGCAAAACTTCTTCTTGAAAAACCAGACATCCTTCTTCTGGATGAGCCGACCAACTACCTAGACGAAATTCACGTAGAATGGCTCAAGCGTTATTTGAACGATTATGAAAACGCCTTTATTCTGATTTCCCATGACATTCCATTTGTGAACAGCGTTATTAACTTGATTTACCACATGGAAAACCAAGAGCTTAACCGCTACGTTGGGGACTATGACAACTTTATGAGCATTTATGAAATGAAAAAATCTCAACTGGAGTCGGCGTTCAAACGTCAACAACAAGAGATTTCTGACCTTCAAGACTTTGTTCAAAGAAATAAGGCCAGAGTAGCTACCCGTAACATGGCCATGTCCAGACAAAAGAAGTTGGATAAGATGGATGTGATCGAGTTAGCGGCTGAACGACCAAAACCGGAGTTCAACTTTAAGGAATCTCGTTCTTCAGGCAAGTTGATTTTTAAAACCACAGACCTTGTCATTGGATATGACGAGCCTCTTTCAAAGCCGCTCAACCTGCGTATGGATCGCGGTCAAAAGATTGCCCTTACTGGTGCCAATGGTATTGGTAAGACTACATTGATTCGCAGCATTATGGGTCTGAACTCACCTATTTCAGGAAAAGTGGAACACGGAGAGCAAATCTTCTCAGGCTACTTTGAACAAGAAATGAAAGAAGCCAATTACAATACTTGTATTGAAGAAGTTTGGGAAACCTTCCCTGGCTATACCCAATACGAAATCCGTGCGGCTCTTGCAAAATGTGGTTTAACCACGAAGCACATCGAGTCAAAAATTCTTGTGCTTTCTGGGGGCGAACAGGCTAAGGTCAGACTTTGTAAATTGATCAACCGAGAGTCTAATCTTCTGATTTTGGATGAGCCGACCAACCACTTAGACGTGGAAGCTAAAGAAGAATTAAAGAGAGCGCTGAAAGCCTACAAGGGCAGTATTTTGCTGATCAGCCATGAACCTGAATTCTACAGAGAAGTGGCGACAGAAATTTGGAACTGTGAAGAATGGACGACTAAAACGGTCTAAGAATAGGTCTCAGGGCATTTCCACTGCCGCTGGCTCCAAATAGAAAACCCTCAACAACTTGCTAATTAGCAGGCGGTTGAGGGTTCTTTTTATTTGAAAAGATTATCTCAATTTGGCATTGAGTTTTAAATTGTGTTCAATGGGTTTAACGTATTTTCCGTCCTGCTCCACAAAACCCTCTGCAAGGAGCCTCTTCGTCTTCAACATATCAATAAAGGGTCTAGGGGTGTATACCAAAGTCCCTTTCAGTCTTAAAAACATGGTGTTGTTTTCTTGGTAGACTTCTGCAATTTTAAGGTCTAAGCTGTAACGGTCGTCAATCGGGTGCCATAGAATATTTTCTTTTTCCACTGGGAAACCATTTTCATATAGAAAAGCCATTTGAAAAGGCGCCACATTTTGGAACATCAATCCCGCTTGGAAAAATATGTAATTTCCTTTAGATTCCCCAATCCAAGACTCAACCGAATTTGAATTCAGGTTGTAGTTCTCTCTCAAATACCGCTCTGCCCCTTCGTAATACTTGAACTCTCTATATTGAAGCAACGGCTCTATCTTCATGGTATTCCAACCATTATAGGCGATGATCCCTGTCGCTGCTACGCAGATTAAGATAGGATACTGGGCCATTTTTATCAATCGAATCCATGCGGATTGTTTTTTTTCTTCAGAATGCATACGGTCTTCCCCTCCATTGAGATAAAACAAAAATAAAAGATGTATGTTTTAAGCATATCACAATTTAATGAGAAATACGTTACAAACTTACTTATGAGGCATTAGGAGCTCCGTTTGAGATAAAAAAGCGAGTGGCACCAAGACCGCTTTCCGATATTTTCCTTGCAAATGGGCAAAAAAAGAGACCAGAGATTTGCACTCTGGTCTCTCTAACACTTTTATGATCTGTAGAACTTCATGAAGGCTGAAGCCGCAGCTTCTTTTGTGACGCCTGTAGAACCCGTTTTGGCACTGACTGCCATACCAAGTTCCATCAGCAACGCCATGTCGTCTTCTGCCCAAGAAGCCACTTGAGTGGTTTTCAGTGCAGCCAAGTGTTTAGAAGTGACTTTGTCCGATTTTTCTTTGTTGTCAAAGCTGACAAGAACTTTACCAAGAGCTGCTGCCAGTTCATTTTGTGTCAGTGGCTTATTGGGATTAAATTTATCTTTACTTCCTTGCAAGATCCCTTGCTGATAAACCGCCGCCACTGCAGCATAGTACTCGCTGTCTTTTGGAACATCTTTAAAAGGCAAGCTTTTGTCAGAAACCTTTAAGCCGTAAGCATTGGCAATCCACTGAGCGAATTCGCCACGGGTCAGCAAGCTCTGAGGTTCAAACTTAGAATCTTCTGAGACAATTCCTTTATTCAACATGGCGTTAATTTCTTCTTTTGCCCAAGAATTATCTGCATCCGAGAAGCTTTTCTTTGACTTAAGAACGGTGTATTGACTCAAGTTATCCCGTTTTGCAAAAATCATCGCTGACTGAGGGTCAACTATGCCGCCTACAGGTTCCCAAACTTGACCGATGCCATTGTAGCGGCAAATAACTAAAGAATTTCCAGGTTCGTTGACAAAACCAAACGCTGCCAACTCAAAGCTCAACGTAATAGGCTTAGTAAACTTCTCCTGTTTGACGTTGTTAACTGTCATAGAGAACTCATATATTGCCTTTGGTGGTTCCAACAACGGTACGCGCAAAACTGGGGCTGGTCTTTGTTCAATGACAAATTGTGTACTCTGGGCCGCTCTCAAATCTACAATCGGTACTTTAATCTCAACATTTTGGCTGTTGATTGCCACCGATTCTATTTTTTGAGTTTTTAAAATATTGACAACTTCTTGTTGAAGGGTCAGCTGTAATTGTTTTGAACCTTCTGGTGCTTGAATTTCTAATTTGATTTCAGGTTTGAGGGGTTGCTGATTTCCTGCATCAAAGAATTTTTGCTGCAAGAGATTCAGCTGTTTCAAACCTTCAAGTTGTTTGTCAATGACACTTTGAATCACTTCAACTTCAACTACGACAGGTACGCCTTCCTTTGGTGCTTCAATTTGAGTTGTCCCAAAGTTATTGGCGGTCTTTTGAAGCATTTCGCTGATACTTTGATTCATGTTAACCATTGGTGCTTCAGTGCTCGCCTGCAAAGTTTTAGCCGCATTCACAAACTGTGTTAACACTTCTAATTGTTTTGTTGGACTCTCAATCAGCATCAGTTTGGATTCTGTATTCAAAGTCAAGCTTTCAGCCAGTTGAATAGCACCTTGATTGACTGTTCCGCCGCTTGGATTAAGGGCAATTTTATTTAATACACCGCCCATTGACCCCAGTGTTGTAAATGCCTGTTCTGGTGTAGTCACTGCATTAAAGACTGTATTGAAATTCCCAATGACGCCCTGATAATTGCCTGGTTGACTGGAATCGATAAAGGTCGTCAGTTTTCCAATCTCTTGTGTAATTTGTTCAGGCGTTGGCAAGCTGCCAGACCCTATAGACTTAAATGGGTCATAAGGAGCTGTCACGTCCACAGGCGGCACTTGTGGGGTGGTTGTATCTGTTACTGATGGCACTACTGCAGGTGTATCATCAATACCGCCGCCACCGCCTGTGTCATCAGGTTCTGGGGTTGGCGTAGGTTCTGGGGTTGGTGTTTGACCAGAATAAATAACATAGAAGGTATAGGTTCTGGTTGTTGGTGTGGTTAAGCCGTCACTTAAGGTAATGGTATAAGAAAAATTACCTAAAGTAGTGAGGGCAGTTGGCGGCGAAACGGTGCACTGAATATTGTGCCCAGTATCGTATAAAGCCGTCAACGTTGGCAATGTAGACGTTGTATAACGAGTGGAGGTGGTGACTGTATATGGGACAGCTGGATTTTGGAAAGGATCAAACGGTACGAGAGCCGTCCCTCCAAAAGCTAGGCCTCCCAAAGTCAACGAATCTGAGTGTATATACAGCGGATAGTTCATAACCGAGCCATCTGCCGCTGTAATCGATATTAATAATTCACCCTCATAAATAATTTCTGCATATGAATTTGGACTGGTCATATGAATCGCTATGGCACTCTTTAATTTTTCAAAGTTCATCGGCTCAAGCAACAGATAAGGGAAGGTCGCCACAAATGTGTTTCCAACCCTTGTAGCTATAGTCGAATGATCTGTCTGAGGGAAGAAGGTAACGGACTCAATCTCTTTTACAGAGGAAAGGGTCCCTCTGTAATTGCCATTATAATATACCGCATTCAATGGCGACACAAATGTATTGAAATTAGTATCATTATGAGAAATGGTTAAGACGACACTGCTTTCATTTGCAAAGAGCGCTTCCGTATTGGCATCCAGAACTAGTCGAATTGCAGAACAACTCGTGGTATTGGAAGCATCATTTATTACAGTAATAGAAGCACCCGATGTAACGTTTGGCACAGTTGTAATGGTAAACGCTTCTGCTGAAGGTATGCAGGCTGCGTCAATAACTTGATTCAATTTGATTAAAATATAGTCTTCTGCCGCAGTAGTCACATATTCAGCGGAGTACATAGTTGGATAGTACATCGGGTAGAGAGAATTGTATCCGATCATGGTTTCACCCGTAACACTCTCCGCCATTGGAGGCTGGAAGGCATTGAGGTTGTTGATGGACACTACCATCGGCTGAGGGGTTTCAACATTATAATTATATAAAGTCCCCCCTGATGTAAAGGCACTGCTGAGAATATTGATTACCATAGAAGTACTTCCTGGTAAAATAGGATCGATGGTGTACTCGGTTGAGGCTAAGGTTTTAGTGGTGCTCTGATCCGGGAAGAGACCATTAAAAGTCAGGGAAATATCTACCGCAGATGGACTGGTGTTTGTGGCAGACGTATTGGGGACTCTTAAGGTCACATAAACTTTTGCAGTTTCGTAGTCCGTTTTAAGAAAACTCACACTGATGATTTCATTAGTGGTTGGCAGCGGTGCCTGGTACACCTTTTGATTGGTAAGTTTGTAAGGCGTCGTAGCAAAAACAGACATAGTCACAGGGTCATAAATGACAAACGCTAGGTCATAGGCCATTTTAGGATCCAAATTCCCAAAGGTAATGGCGTCTGTGGCGCCAAAGGTCTCTGTTACATATTGACCATTTGACATAACAGAACCATTGGTAACGCCTGCTCCTGCAGGCACTGCTTGATAGTACACCTTACAAGCCCGACTTACTTTAAATTGTGTCACAATGTTGTTTGTATTGTACTGCGCCACATAAGGCGCTAAGTCAAATTTCAATGTGCTGTCAATCGTTACTTCGTCTGCTTCGGCTCTCTCTGGGCTTATTCCTATGCCCAAGTTCATTGCCATTAACAAAATTAATAACTTAGCGAGAATTCTTTTCACTCTGATCCCTCCCTTTTAATTAACTAGGGGATTTATACCCTAGAAATTTATAAAAAAACGCCGTTGATTTCAAATTTGGGGTATACAAGTTAAAGCAATTCATTGAATCATTGCAGATCAAGTCTCAGGAGGTCTTTTATGCCAGATAGTTTAAGTATCAACTTATTGGATCAAATCAGTGAAATTGGACTCAAGCTCACTGCAGAAAAAGATGTGAATAAGCTCTTAGAACTGATATTGACTGAATGTATCAAATTGACTGGCAGTGATGCTGGCAGTATTTATATTAAAGAACAGAAAGACGTTGCCGCAGAAGAACCGCAGCTGGTCTTCATGTACACCTTGAACACCTCTATGTCTTTTCCCTTTAAATCATTTAAACTGCCGATTAACATGAACAGTATTTCTGGGGCTTGTGCCATGACAGGCCAAACCTTTAACTTTAAAAATATGAATGATACCTTTGAAATTTTGGGATTCCATCATAACCGTTCCTTTGATGAAAGCTATGGCTATGAAACTTGCAACATGTTAGTCATTCCCCTAAAAAATTATACCAATGATATGATTGGCGTCTTGCAGCTTATCAACAAAAAGAGAGCTCCCGACCACGTCTTTAAAGCTTACTCTAATGATTTTTGTAGCCATGTTATCCCATATACTTGCAGTGACGAAAAAATTGTGGGCTCTCTTGCTTCCCAGGCTGCCATGTTGATTGAGAGAAGCATTCTCTTCAAAGATATTGAAAATCTATTAGATTCCATGATTGATACCTTGGTCACCGCTCTTGACCGACGAGACCCTATCACCGCAGGTCATTCCAAAAGGGTAGCCAGTTATGCGGTCGCCCTTGCAAAAACCGTCAACGCCGTCGACTATGGGCCCTACGAAACTGTCATTTTTGACGAAGACGCCCTCAAAGAGCTTTACATTGCGGGAATGCTTCACGATGTGGGTAAAATTGGCGTCCGAGAATATGTCCTTATGAAGCGAAACAAACTTACCGACGATGGTATATCACAAATTCGCTGGCGTTATAAATACTTAGCTCGCTGCCTGAAGGAGCGCCCCACTGGGGTGAGTGATCAAAACCTGAAAGTTGATGAAATTCCCCACTTTGTCACAGCGTTAGAGGCAATCAACAAAGGGGGGTTCCTCAAAGATGAAGATAAGGCATTGCTAGATCGTTTGAAAGATATTACTTTCACAGATGAGGACGGTGAAACCATTCCATTCCTGGGCGAGGAGGAATATAAATTCCTATCTGTTCAAAGAGGAAATCTGACCAACGAGGAGCGAAAAGAGATCAATGACCATGCCGTTCACACCTATAATATTTTGGTAGGCATTGAATGGACTCGCAACCTTAAGCTCGTTCCTAAAATTGCCGCAGACCACCACGAAAAACTCAATGGGTTTGGATATCCCAATGGAAGAAAAGCCGACGACCTAGAAATCAGGTCTCGTATCTTGGCCGTAGCCGATGTCTTCGATGCCCTGACTGCACAGGATCGCCCTTATAAACCCGCCATTCCTATTGATAAATCACTTGAAATTCTTGAAGATGACGCCTCAAAAGGCGGACTTGACTCAGAACTTGTCGCTATTTTTAAAAATGAACGCGCTTATGAACGCGTATAAATGAGGTGAAGTCATGAAACATCAATTGATCTTTTGGGGAGTCAAAGGTTCATGTCCCGGTGGTGCTCCTAACCAGTACCGCTATGCAGTCAATACCTCTTGCGTTGAAATTTCCAACGAGGAAGAACTCATAATTTTAGATGCAGGTTCAGGACTGGTTTTCTTAGGGCAATCTGATCGAGATTTCAAGCAGTATAAGCGAATTTCCCTCTTTATTTCCCATTACCATTACGACCATGTCATTGGGCTGCCCTTCTTTATGCCCGCCTATCAAAAAGGTTTAGAATTCCATGTCTATGGCCCAGTGACTGAAACCAGCAGCCCCGAAGACGCCTTTAGACGTCTGTTCCAACAGCCTTTTTTGCCCATGCCTTTTGAGGCACTTCAGTCCAAAATGATCTTTCACAACTTGGCCTCTAACGATTTCGTTTCAACCTTAGGTGGCACGGTCAAAGCTATGGCCTCAGACCACCCGGGGGGCAATTTGATTTATAGGGTCAACTTAGGAGGTAAGTCTTTCTCCTACTTAACCGATCTTGGACACAGACAAGAGATTCACGCCCCGCTTGTAACTTTCTGTAAAGACTCCGATTGGATCTATTACGACGCCAATTTTACCCAAACGGAGTATTTCCACAGCAAATATGAAGGTTGGGGACACTCCACCCATTCAAAAGGGATTGCTCTCTACGATGAGTGCAATGCCAAGGAGCTTTTCCTCGGCCACCACGCCTTACACCGACGAGATGAAGAATTAGATGAAATTCAAAATCAATTAAGAGAAGACTATATCCACATGGCACACGATGGCTTAACCATAAGTTGGGAGGATTAATATGCCCAATCGAAAAATGAAATTCTGTCGCACTCCAAAAGATAACTTCAGAGGGAGTTCTCTAGTCCTGATTTTTGCACTCTTCTTTACCCTCATTTTTTCGGTCCTCGCCTTCGCTGAAACGGGTCAGGATACCCCTGAAATCAAAGCCCTTGAATCCAAACTGGAAACGGTTACTGGAACGGAAAAAGTAGATCTTCTCAATCAACTCTGCGATCTCTTGATTGCAATGGATATTGAACGTGCCGTAGGCTATGCCGACCAATCGATTACACTGGCTCAGGAGTTGGGCTATAAAAATGGCGAAATAGACGCTCTCAACCACTTAGGTTATATCAGCCTTCAACAAGACGCTCCAGAAGACGCCCTTTTGTTTTTTAAAGAGACCTCCGACCAGTCCACCACCGCCAGCTACATGCGTGGGCTTGCTTACAGCAAGAACGGCTTTGGAATTCTATGGGCCAACTTAGGGGACTATGCCAAAGGGCTAGACAGCTTCGAAAATGCCGAGGAGTTGTTTAGTGATTTAAATGACGACAAAGGTGTTGCATTTGTTCAGAATAATAAAGGTACCATTTATGAATCTATGGGGCTTTATGACAAAGCCCTGGCAGAATATCAATCCGCACTGGGCCTGTATGAAGCTTTAGACTTAAAAGAAGAAATTGCAGTAACCGCTAATAATCTGGGTTCCTCCAACAGTGAAATGGGGCGCTTTGATGCCGCTCTAGGCTATTTCCAGCAAGCCTTGTCCATTCACAAAGAAATGGGTTATGAAAAGGAAGCCGCTACTGAACTCAATAACATTGGGGACTTATATCAAAAAGAAGATTTAATCGATGATGCCCTTAATTTTTACAATCAAGCTATGGCGATTGCAGAGAAAATACAAGATCCGACCCTGATTGCCAACGTCAACTTAAATCTTGGCTATCTTTACGACAATCAAAAAGATTATCCTAAAGCAGTCAACTACTACGAAAAAGCATTGGCGACCTTCACCGAGACTCAAGATTTTGAAGGTGAAGTCAGTGCACTGAACAACCTTGGGGGCGTTTATGCAGATCAAAACGACCCTGAAAAGGCACTGACCTACCATCTTCAAGCTTATGAGAAATCCAGCGAAGCTGGGTTTAGAGAAGGATTAAAGCTTTCCCTCAAACAGCTCGCAAGCGATTATCAAGCATTGGATAATTATGCAGAGGCCAGCCACTACTTGGTTCTTTACACAGAACTAACAGATGCACTACAAGAAGAAGACACTGCAAAAGCCTTTGCCAATTCAGAAGTCCTCTTCGACACTGAAAAGAAAACTAAAGAATTGCTCAAGCAAAAAGCAGAAATAGCTGAACGAATTAAAGAAAGAAACCGCCTGCTCCTCATTGTGGGGATAATTGCCGGGTCTCTTATCCTAATCAGCTTCCTGCTCCTTTGGGTTGCCAAAGAACGTAAAAAATCCGAGAAACTGCTCCTCAATATATTGCCTAAAAAGGTAGCCCATGACTTGAAGAAAACTGGGAAAACTCTTCCAGAAAAGTTCGAGTCCTGTACCGTCTATTTTTCAGATATCGCCAACTTCACCACCACTTCCGAACACTTAGACCCAGTCTTCCTCATTTCGGAACTGAATGACATCTTCACCTCTTTCGATGCCATTATGGAAAAGTACGGCTGCGAACGGATCAAAACCATTGGCGATGCCTATATGGCTGTCTGTGGCGTCCCTGTTCCCGTTGAAGATCACGCCTTTAGAATGGTCAATGCCGCGAAAGAGATCCTCATTTCACTCAATGAACGCAACGAGAAAAGTGACCTGAAGTGGCGCATTCGGATTGGGATCAACACAGGGCAAATTGTCGGGGGCGTTGTAGGGGTTAAGAAATATATTTACGATGTTTTCGGAGATACCATTAACACTGCCTCTCGTATGGAAAGTAATGGTGAACCGATGCGCATCAACATCTCCAAAAATACTTATGAAATTGTGAAGGGCGAGTACGAAACCACTGCCCGTGAGCCTATCGAAGTCAAAGGCAAGGGTTTGCAGGAAATGTACTTTATAGAAGGGCCTATCATTTATACAAATCCTACACCAGAAATAGAGGGCTGATTGAAGGGGACTCCTAGTGACCCTAAATTTGAATGCTTACATTAAACCTCTATTTGTGATATAATACTCGATTGTGTGACCCTATGCTTATAGGGTCATTCTACTGATTATTTTTGTTACCCAATGTATAAGAAAGGTGGTTTCTATGAGTAAACCCTTTTATCAATATGGCATCAGCGACGATCTCGTCAGAGCCCTCTCCCATGAGGACATCACAATTGCATCTCCAATCCAAGACCTTTCCATTCCACCTATTATGGACGGTAAGGATCTGATAGGAGAAGCGCAAACAGGCACAGGCAAGACCATTGCCTTCTTATTGCCCATCTTTGAACAGATTGACCCCACTAGTGATCATCTTCAAGCCATGATTGTTGCCCCTACCCGAGAACTTGCTATTCAGATTACTGAAGAAGCCCGCAAACTTCAAAAGGGAAAAGAAATCAGCGTTTTAGCAGCTTACGGCGGTCAAGATATTGCGGCGCAACTTCACAAACTTAAAAATAAAGTCCATTTGGTCATTGGGACTTGCGGTCGTTTACTTGACCACTCCCGACGTCAGTCACTCGACTTTAAGCATTTAAAATTCTTGGTCCTGGACGAAGCAGACCAAATGCTCCATATGGGATTTTTGCCCGATGTGGAAATGCTCATTAAGAAAACCCCAGAAACGAGACAGACCCTTTGTTTCTCTGCAACGATGACAGAGCCTGTTCGAAAACTAGCATCGAGATACATGCGCAATCCCGTTCGTGTCAAAGTTGAATCTCCTAAAATCACCTTGGACGCAATTGAGCAGTTTGTCGTGGAAACTACAGACCGCCAAAAGTTAGGGGACTTTGAACGCATCTTAAGAGAAGAACATCCCTTTATGGCGATTATCTTCTGCCGCACTAAAATAAGATGTACCAAGTTGGCAGAAGCCCTCTACGAACGTGGTTACAATGCCGAAGAACTTCACGGCGACCTGACTCAAGCCAAACGTGAAAAAGTCATGAAGTCCTTCAGAAATATGAAAGTTCAATACCTGATTGCTACCGATGTAGCTGCCAGAGGACTAGACATTGACGGCATTACCCATATCTTCAACTACGACATTCCCCAAGACGTGGAAAGTTACATCCACAGAATAGGCAGAACAGGTCGTATGGGTAAAGCAGGTCGCGCGTATACCTTTGCAACTCCAAAAGACAAACAAATGATTCACGAAATAGAGCGGGAAACTGAGCAAGTCATTAGAAAACGCGTCTTCAAAGAACCTAGCGAAATGGGCAAAGATATTACTGAAAAAACAGATCGCGGGGCCAGCCGTGGTAAAAAATCACCTTTTGCTAAAAGTGATGCTGGGAAGAAAAGAGACTTTGGACGAAAAGAAGGTCGCAGCACTGGCGGAAAAGGTCCTTCAAGCGGCCGTTCTCATTCTGGTGGCAAACCCGTAGCAGGAACTGCTCCAGGAAGTAAAGCTAAGCCCGATAATCGTAAACCAAGCAGCTCCAAAACAGGTGGAACGCCTTATCGAGGAAAAAGCAGCAAATAAGGAAGTCATTATAAAAAACAGCAGGCGTCACTCTTTTTGAGAGGACGCCTGCTGTTTATCTATTTTTGAGAAATTTTCGCTTTTAACTCTTCCAAAGCTTCTTCTAAACTTTTTTCCTTTTCCAAGGCATCAAAATGTTGTTCTACCGAGCTGTGCTGCATTTCTCCATAAGCTTGTGCCTGGGCTTCTGTCATAGTCACCTTCTGCTCCATGCGATCAAGGGCGTCCAGTGGGTTTAACTTTGAAGCCTTACTCAAAGTCTCAGCTATTTTCTTTTGCGCTTCAGCGGTCTTATTTCTTGCAATGAGGGCATCTCGTCGTCGCTTTGCCTCTTCAATATTGCGCTCTAGAAGGCTTAAATTATTTTTTAGCATTTTAACTTGTTCAAACTGAGCTTCGTGTTGAATCATGTATCGGCTTAAATCTTGGTCAAAATTCAGCTTCCGCTTAAGTGCCTCTTTGGCAAGGGCTTCGTCTCCTTTTTCAAGAGCGTCTGCTGCACGTTTGTACCAAAGTTTTCCCTCTTCTTCAGCTTGATCCATTAGGGTTTTTAGTTTTTTCTCTTCCGCAATGGAGGCTGCAACGCCCATGCTGCCTTGCCGAAGTGCGTCTTCCAAGTCATGTATTACCTGTTTTGCAATAGTTTCCGGGTCTTCAGCCTTATCAATCAGGTCATTGATATTTGCTTTTGCCAACAGTGTCATACGATCAAAAATACCCATTCGTTTTCCTCCTATAGTCTTAATTGATTAGGAGATATTTCCCTTTTAAAGGAACTATAGAAAAAATCCCCTATTGATGTCAGTTTATCAAAAGGGGATCTTATAATAAAGTGTTTAAGGATTAGGATTGTATTAGAAAATTATTAATTTTCTTCAGACGCCTGACCTAAGAACGCTAAATGGTCTTCAATTTCGTTGACGTTAAAAGTCTTATTAAGCTCTGCACCCAAAGCAGATATTTTCTCTAAGAAAGTGCTCAAATACCTCATATTAACTTCATCGATATGAGCAGAAGTCATCTTATAATAGGCTTTGATGTAAAAAGTAAAAGCATTTTCTTTGTCCTCTTTTGCCATGAACAAATCCCCAATTTTTTCGAGTACATAGGTATTGATCAAACCAAAATTCTGGCGGTTTAGTTTTAAATTAATCTGATTGATTTCTTCTAGACTTAATTCTTTTTCACATACCGCATCGTAAAGATCCAAAGTATCTTGAAGGGCTTTATACGGCTCATAACTTACCATGGACTCAATATGAAAGCGGTTATAGTCCTTAAGCGCAATCATGTATTCGCAAAAACGCAAATAGAGTTGGAACAGCACCTTTTCAGTGGTGTTGGATTTACCATTTTCAATATTGCTTAACTGATTTCTAGAAATAATCCCCTTTGAAAAATGATATTGATTAATGTCATGTCTCACTCTAAAGCCTAAAAGCTTCAATCGATCTTCCTGTGTTAACACTGAAAATTCCCCCTAAAATTTATATCCAAAATTATTTCGGTGTACTAAGTAAAATAACACATTTTGAATAAAATTACCATAAACAAAATTTAACGATTTTGCATCCGTCTTCAAAAAGTGCTACGCTCATAGTAACTTCATTACTCAATATTCTTTCAACATAGGAGGAAATCACATGGATTCAAACTTGAACTGGCTGCTTCAAAAGAAAATTGAAAACACCATGAAAGCTTTGGAAAAAAACAATTTTACACCTCATTATTTTGAAACATTGCCTGATTTGATGGGAAAATTAGCCGAACTCATGCCTGCCCAGTGTACAACTGCCGTCGGCGGTTCCAGAACTCTTTTTGAAGCGGGCATCATCGACTGGCTGAGAAAAGGTTCTTACACCTATTGGGATCGATATGCAGAGGGTTTAAGTCCTGAGGATATTAGATCTGTCTATCTTAAAAGTTTTGATGCAGACTATTATTTCACCAGCAGCAATGCCTTAACGGAAGATGGCTGTCTTTTCAATGTAGATGGCACAGGAAACCGGACAGCGGCTATGATTTATGGTCCGAAACAAGTCTTTGTCATTGTCGGGGTCAACAAAATTGTAGCAAATTTAGAGGCCGCCATTGATCGAAACAAAAAAATAGCCGCTCCCACAAATGCGAAGCGACTCAATAGAAATACACCTTGTGCCCAAACTGGTTACTGTGTAGACTGCAACAGCCCTGACCGAGTTTGTTCAGATTATGTTTTAATGAAACACCAGGGGAAACCCGGTCGTATTCATGTCTTTATTGTTAACGAGTCTCTGGGGTACTAAACAAGATCCCTTTCTCGTTTAGCTTCAACGATTTGTTCAAGTCCTGCCAACATTTGGTTTTTAGGACATCCAAAGTTGAAGCGAACAAAACCTTGACCTTCTTCGCCAAAAGTTCTGCCATCATTGACAGCAATATTGGCACCCTTTATCATAAAGTCCTTAAGCTGATCTCCGTCTTCAAACCAAGCACGGAAATCCAACCATGCCAGATAGGTGCCCTGCATTTTTGCAACACTTACTCCTGGCATTTTTTCTTTGACAAATTCACAAAGGGTTTTATAATTTTCTTCCAGATAGGGCATCAAATTCTGGAGCCATTCTTCTCCCCCATCGTAAGCTTTATAGGCGGCAAGCTCGTTGAAACAGTTTACAGCATTCATGTGCAGGCGGTTCATCACATTTCTAAACTGTTTGCGACGCTCTCTATTCGGTATCAAAATTAAAGAATAGTACAACCCTGCAATGTTAAAGGTTTTGCTAGGCGCCATGGCAGAAATCACCCAGGGAGACTCTTTTTCAGACACTGACAGTGCTGAGGTAAATGCTGCATCTTTAAAGAGCAAATCGCAGTGAATTTCGTCAGAGAACAACAAGACTTCATAGATTTCACAAAGCTTGACTACCTTTTCAATGACTTCTCTTTCCCATACTCGACCCACGGGGTTATGCGGATTGCATAAAATCATCATTTTAGGTTTTTCTGTTTTAAAGAGCATTTCCAAATGTTCTAAATCCATTTCCGCCTGATTTTCTATCATCTTTAAAGGATTCTTAATCAATCGTCGTTCGTTAATCAAGGTCATTTCTGCAAAAGGCGGGTAAACTGGAGGTTGAATGACAATACCATCTCCTACTGTTGTAAAGCTTTGAATGGCTAGCCCTATGGCAGTTACCACTCCAGGCGATTTAACCACCCAGTTTTTTTGAACAGTAAGACCTTGCCGTTTCAAAACCCAATTGGCAAAGGCCATTTCTGCCGACTCACTGTCCATAGTATAACCAAAGACCCCGTGCTTTGCTCGATTCGTAAGACTTTCAACCACGACTTCTGGTGAATAAAAATCCATATCTGCAACCCAAAAAGGCAACAGACCTGCTTTGCCTACAAAAGCTTCAACCCCATCCCATTTGATGTTGTCTGTGCCTCTTCTCTCAATATTTTCATCCCAATTATGCATAACTATTCCTCTAGTATACGGTCAATACAATTATTAAATCTCTCTGGTGTTAAGTCCTGCTTTAAAATATAGTCTTGAATTTTAATACCTTTGAGCCGTTCTTTGACTTCCTCTACTTCTAGAGACGTAATGATGACTATGGGAATGTCCGAATACCTTGAGCCTCTAAGATTCTCTATCAGCTCTTCTCCTGTCATATCTGCCAACTCGAAGCCTGTGATGATTAATGCAATATCTGTCTGCGCTAGAATTTTGAACACATCGCTCCCGTATTTGCTTTCAACAGGACTGTGTCCACTTTCGATGATCATTTCCTTGATGATTTTTCTGAAAAATGCGCTATATTCCAAATGCAAAATGTGCACAAATCACTCCCCCTAACGGAAATTACTGGTTATACTTATTCGACAAACTTCTATAATATCCTTTTTTATGACTAAATCTTATTATCTTTTAATCTCAGCAAATCCCTTCTTTACTTACGCAAAACATTACTTTATATTCTGGTTATAATGAAACCAAGAGGTGATTAAATGACTCAAATTAAAACCGCTCTACTGGGCTATGGTCTTTCTGGCAGCGTTTTTCACGGCCCTATTTTAAAATGTCACGAGGGCTTTAAAATTCATTCTATTTGGATTCGAGATCCCGCAAAAGGCGCCGCTGCTCAAAAAGATTTCCCTGAAGCTAAAATTCATTCCAATCTTCAAGCGGTTCTAGAGGACTCAGAAATTAACCTAGTCATTATTTGTACGCCAAATGCCCAACATGCTGAGTTGGCGTTCCAAGCTTTGTCTGCAGGAAAACACGTTATCGTAGAAAAGCCATTTACGATAACTTCAGAAGAAGGGCAGA
This sequence comes from uncultured Peptostreptococcaceae bacterium, assembly GCA_964404895.1. Taxonomy (GTDB): domain Bacteria; phylum Bacillota; class Clostridia; order Peptostreptococcales; family Acidaminobacteraceae; genus JBGSUZ01. The sequence continues at coordinate 86,571 of CAYOLV010000006.1, forward strand.
AACTTAAAGCCCTTGCACAATCTCAAAATTTAAAACTGGGCGTCTATCAAAACCGCCGCTACGATGGGGATTTTCTCACCCTCCAAGATTTAATCCAGAAAGGAACCCTTGGCAGACTGACAGCCTTTGAATCCCATTTTGACCGTTATCGCCCTGAGTTTAAGGACAGTTCTTGGAAAGATAAAGTCCTGCCCGGCGCAGGCATTCTATATGATTTAGGTTCCCATCTGATTGATCAGGCCTTGTGTCTATTTGGCATGCCCCAAGAACTCTACGCCGACCTTTCTAGGGAGCGCCTTGGGGAAGTGGACGATGCCTTTGAAGTCCTTCTCTATTACCCTCATTTTAAAGTGACCCTGAAAGCTTCCGCTCTGATTAAAGAGCCGACACCAAGGTTTGCCCTCTACGGCACAAAGGGTGCTTTTGTGAAATATGGCCTAGACCCTCAGGAAGAAGCCTTAAGATCTGGCTTATTGCCAAATACAGCCCACTGGGGCAAAGATTTTCCAAAAGATTACGGCGTATTAAACACGGTGGCTTCACGGGAATATATACCCACATTGGCAGGTTGTTATCCAAGCTTTTACCAAGGTGTCTACAACGCCATTGTCAATAATGCCGAGCTCCCTGTCACCAGTGAGGACGGCATAAAAGTCATTCAGTTGATTGAGGCCGCCATAGAGAGTAATCGGATTAAATCTCGGGTTCAACTCTAAACTAGAGATCCCTCCTCCTCATAAAAAAAAGCCGATGCATTTTCCAAAATTGGAAGGCGCATCGGCTTTTGCTATTCTTTGATCTTGATGACTTTAACCCGTTCAACCCGTTTATCTTCAACGGCGGTGACAATAAATTTCATTTTTTGTTCTTCCAGAATAAACTGGTCATCCACTTCAGGAATTCTTTCCATCCAATGGGTAATCATGCCCCCCACGGTGTCGTAGTCTCTGGACTCATCATCCATTTGAAGGTCTAAATCCAACTGGTGGCATAGTTTTTCTACGGTTAAAAGACCGCTGACAGACCAAAGTCCGCTTTCAATTTCAATAAACTCAGGGTCGCTTTCATCGTGCTCGTCGTCGATGTCCCCCATGACTTCTTCAATCAAGTCTTCTATGGTGACAATCCCTGAGAATCCGCCGTATTCATCGATTAAAACGCCCATATGGGTTTTAAGCTTTTGCATTTCTTTAAATAACTCGTCGATGCTCTTGTGTTCAGATACAAAGTAGGCAGGCTGCAATAAACTGCGCACATCTACCTGATCAAAACCTACTTTTCTGGCTTCCAAGAAGAAATCTTTCATATAGAGAATGCCGATGATACTGTCGCTATCCCCTTCAAATACGGGAACTCTGGAATACTTCTCTTCAAGGAGCTCATCAATATATTCAGATAAAGGTTTGTCAATATTGATCAAATACACCTTGGTTCGCGGTGTCATGACCTCTTTCGCCACCTTATCATCAAATTCAAAGATACTGTTGATCATTTCTTTTTCAGTTTCATTCAATACGCCGTGTTCCTGCCCAACTTCTACCAAAGAGCGAATCTCTTCACGGGAGACTTTCTCTTCTAAGCCACTAGCGTTCATGCCCACTAGTTTGATTAAAAAATTGGTGGATAGAGAAAGCAACTTAATAAAAGGATTGGCAATTTTGGAAACGAATAAAATCGGTTTCACCGAAAACATGGCAATGGTTTCTGATTTTTGCAACGCTATACGTTTTGGGAACAGTTCGCCAAAGACGAGCGTCACATAAGATAATAAGATGGTGACCACAACGAGCCCTAATTGCTGACCGTATGGCACATGATAACTTGCTAATAGACGCCCCACGTCGTCTGAAATACCTGTTGCTGCAGAAGCACTGGAAAAGAAGCTTGCCAAAGTAATGCCGACTTGAATGGTCGATAAAAACTTAGTGGGCTCTTCTAAAAGTTTTTCCAACAAATGTGCTTTTTTGTTGCCCTCTTCAGCCAACATATGAATTCGATTGCGATTCACCGAAACAATGGCCATTTCCGCAGAGGCGAAAAACGCATTGAGCAAAGTGAGAAAGGCGATCAAAATCAATTGGTAAATAAAATTCGTGGGTTCTGGGTCTGGTGACATAAAATAAACTCCTCCTAAAAATATGATATACAATTTAATAGTATCACAAGTTAGGAGGAGTATTTGATAAATTTATATTAAATTCTGAAGAATCTAGTCATTCATAGGAAGACAAGGTTCATTCCCTTATAAAACTTAATCGTTCTTAATGTCGTAAACCTCAGTCTCAGCAGGGGATGCGATGGCAATCTTGGCCTGCAACCAGGCTTCAAAAGTGTCTAGTGACGTGTATACCGGAATATTTCTTTCCGCCGCCGCTCTTCTCATGGTGAACCCGTCTCGACTGGAATCATTTCCTTTCGTCGGCGTATTGATGACCAACTGAGTCTCTCCTTTGTAGAGGAGATCCAAAATATTCGGGTGTTCTTCATCAATTCGATTGGTGATGGCTGCCTCAATGCCCATTTCTTTCAGACACTGCGCCGTTCCAGCGGTGGCCACATACTTAAAGTCCAGTTGTTTTAACTGCTCTGCCAAGCCCTTAAATTCTTCCTTGTCTTGATCATTCAAGGTTACCAAAATGGTAGGCTGAGGCGTTACCGGGGCATATTTTGCCGCCGCAAAGCCTTTATAGAGGGCTTCTTCGAAGGTTCTGCCAATCCCGAGGACTTCTCCCGTAGACTTCATTTCAGGCCCAAGACTAATTTCCACGTCTGGGAGCTTGTGAGTTGAGAAGACTGGAACTTTAACCGAAATCCATTTAGGCGATGGGTACAGGTCTTCACCATATCCCAGATCGCTTAGATCCTCCCCTAAGGACACTCTTGTGGCTAACTCGACAATTGGCACTCCGCTGACCTTAGAAATGTATGGCACGGTTCTAGAGGCTCTAGGATTGACTTCTATGACATAGAGTTCGTTTTCGTATTCGATGAACTGAATGTTGATCATACCTTTTATGCCAAGACCCAGTGCAATCTTCTTGGTATAGTCCACAATTTCGTCAATAATTTCTTTGCTGACCGTTTGAGCCGGGTACACCGTCATACTGTCTCCCGAGTGAACTCCCGCTCTCTCTAAATGCTCCATAATTCCAGGAATCAGTACGGTTTTACCATCTGAGATGGCGTCCACTTCCAATTCTTTTCCCATGAGGTATTTATCGATTAACACAGGGTTTTTCGTATCTTTCACAAAGGCATTTTCAAGGTAGTAAGTCAGTTCCTTGTCCGAGTGGCAAATTTCCATGCCTTGACCACCCAACACATAACTTGGTCTTACAATGACAGGGTATTTCAGGCGCACAGCCTCTTCAATGCCCTCTGCCACAGTATAAATCCCTTTGCCCTTCGGTCTGTTAATGCCTACAGATTCTAAGAAGGCGTCAAAACGTTCACGGTCTTCCGCTTGGTCGATTTGTTCAGCGCTGGTGCCGAAGATTGGGACTTTCTTCTCGCTTAAGAATTTCGCCAGTTTGATAGCTGTCTGACCGCCAAATTGGAGCATGACCCCATCTGGCTTTTCCTTGTCGATGATATTCAGCACGTCTTCCTCAGTGAGGGGTTCAAAGTACAACTTGTCCGCCGTGCTAAAGTCCGTACTGACGGTTTCAGGGTTGTTGTTGATGATGATGGTCTCAATGCCTAAATTTCTTAGGGCTCTGACACAGTGCACCGAAGCGTAGTCAAACTCAATGCCCTGACCAATTCGGATAGGCCCAGACCCTAGAACGATGACTTTCTTTCGGTCTGACACTTCCACTTCGTCAAAGGTTTCGTAGCTGGAGTAGTAGTAAGGGGATACCGCTTCAAACTCCCCTGCACAGGTATCTACCATGTGGTAAACCGGCATGATGTTCCAAATGCTTCTGAGCTTATAAACGTCTTCTGGCGACACCCCAACCAAATCCCCAATGCCCTTGTCTGAAAACCCTTTTCGCTTAAGACTTCTCAGCCAGTCTGGGTCAAGGTCTTCAATTTTACTGTTTTCCAGTCTGGTCTCTTCCTTGATAATCCCTTGAATCTTGTTGAGGAACCACTTGTCTACCCCAGTGATTTCAGCAATCTTGTCCAGTCGATAGTCTCTTCTGAGCATTTCCGCCAAGGCGAAAATCCGCTCATCGTCAGCTTTCATGACTCTATTTTTAAGGTCGTTAATGCCTAGTTTCTTATATTTTTTATGCTGTAAGTGGTATTGTCCCAGTTCTAAGGAGCGAATCCCCTTCAGGAAGGCCGCTTCAAAGTTGCTGCCAATCGCCATGATTTCCCCAGTGGCCATCATTTTCGTACCCAATACTCTGTTGGCATTTCCAAATTTGTCAAAAGGCCATTTTGGTATTTTGATGATGACGTAGTCCATACTTGGCTCAAAACAAGCGTAGGTCATGCCCGTCACCGCATTCTTGATTTCGTCTAACCCGTAGCCCAGAGCAATTTTCGCTGCCACTTTAGCAATGGGGTAGCCTGTGGCTTTGGAAGCCAGTGCAGAAGAACGGCTCACCCTTGGGTTGATTTCAATGACTGCGTATTCGAAGCTGGTAGGGTTCAGAGCAAACTGAACGTTACATCCCCCTTCTATTTCAATGGCGTCTATAATTTTAAGCGCCGAAGTTCTCAGCATTTGATATTCTTTGTCCGACAAAGTCTGACTTGGGGCAACGACTATACTGTCCCCTGTGTGGATTCCAACAGGATCCAGATTTTCCATGTTGCAAACGGAAATACAGTTTCCAAATCGGTCTCTCATGACCTCATATTCTACTTCTTTCCAGCCCTTAATGCTTTTTTCAAGCAATACTTGGTTCACTGGGCTGGCGTCTAGTCCAGACTTAAGAATGATGCGGAGTTCTGCTTCATCATCGGCTATACCGCCCCCTGTGCCCCCTAGGGTGTAGGCAGGTCTGACAATAACCGGGTAACCAATTTGCGCTGCGTAGGTCATGCCCGCCTCAAAGTCCGTGATAATGTCCGACATAATGACCGGCTCGTCAATTTCGTTCATGAGAATTTTGAACAGCTCTCGGTCTTCGCCTTTTTTGATGCCCTCTATTTTTGTACCAATTAATTTCACGCCGTACTTCTCTAAAATCCCTGCGTCGGTAAGCTCCAGTGCCATGTTTAGAGCTGTTTGCCCTCCCATCCCCGCAAGGAGACTGTCAGGTCTTTCTCTGGCAATGACCTTTTCCACATACTCTAGAGTGATCGGCTCTATATAAATTCTGTCTGCTATTTCGTTGTCGGTCATAATGGTGGCAGGGTTTGAGTTGATGAGAACGACCTCTACCCCTTCTTCTTTCAAAGCTTGGCAGGCTTGTGTGCCTGAGTAGTCAAATTCTGCGGCTTGTCCAATGACGATAGGTCCCGAACCGATGACCAATACTTTTTTAATTTCTTTATTTAACGGCATATTTTCACCCTCCTACTCTGCATAAGTTAAGAATTGATCAAACAAGTACGTGCTCTCTACGGGTCCCGGTGAAGCTTCAGGGTGGAATTGAACCGAGAAGATGGCTTTTTCCTTGTGCTTCATCCCTTCCACAGTCCCATCGTTTAAGCTCACATGGGTTTCCACTACATTTTCAGGCAGCCTGTCCACGTAGTAACCGTGGTTTTGAGAGGTAATGTAGACTCTATTTTTTTCAATGTCCTTAACTGGGTGATTGCAACCTCTGTGACCAAATTTCAGCTTTCCTGTTGAACCTCCAAGGGCAATGGCTAAAAGCTGATGTCCTAGACAAATACCTACCACGGGTTTTGCGGCGATCATCTTCTGAACCTCTGCTACAATTCCTGCTAAATCCGCTGGATCTCCAGGGCCGTTAGAGAGGAAAATCAAGTCTGGGTTGCTTGCCAAGACTGCTTCTGCAGTGGTATCCGCTGGGAAAACTGTTAAATGGCAATCCCTCTTTTGGAAGTTTCTTAATATATTTAGTTTCACGCCGTAGTCTAGGACTGCCACACGCTTGCCCTTCCCTGGAATTTCGTAAACTTCCTTTGTGGAAACTTGGAAGACTGCTTGGGAATTGTCAAAGGCCGCCAGCTTGTCATAAATGGCTTTTGGAGTAAGTTCATCTAATGTAATGATTCCTTTCATAGTGCCGTGGTTTCTCAATACTCTGGTAAGACCCCTAGTGTCTACCCCTTCTATGCCCATAATTTTATTTTGCTTTAGGTAGTGATCCAGTTCCATTTCCGATCTGAAATTGCTGGAAGCTTCACATTTTTCTCTGACCACAAACCCTCTGACCTTAGGCGATTTAGATTCCATGTCCTCTAAGTTAATGCCGTAATTTCCAATCAGCGGGTACGTCATGGTCACAATTTGTCCGTAATACGACGGATCGGTCAGCACTTCTTGGTAACCTGTCATGCCTGTATTGAAGACCACTTCGCCTACGGCTGTATCCATGTGCCCAAAGGCAGTTCCGTTAAAGACCATGCCATTTTCTAAAATCAACTTTGCTTTCATTATTTAGACCCCTTTCATGAGGCTGAGTAAAAATACACGAGTGCAATCTGCAGGTCATTTGTACCCCCAGGAGGTCTTTAAAAAACAAAAAGGGAAGTGACGATCCTTGTATCAAGCATCGCCGCTTCCCTTATTTTAAATTTCGGATAGATATATCCCTTGTTTTTTAATGCATTCATCATTTCATACCTCTTTCTGGCCTCACAGGACCAATTTAAAGTGTATTTTACATCAGCTATTAATTTCTTAAGCTATTCTACAAGGAAATCCACCTGTTCGTCAAGTAAAATTCCATGATAAATATGCAATAATTATTATAAAAATTTACGCACTATTCTGAAAACTATTATTTATGCCTTAAAATCCAAGCGCCGCTCTCAAACCAAAATAAATAATCATAAATACAGGCTTAAGCCCGTAGTAAATCATGGGAATAAAAATGGCTGGTAGCATATTGGCAACGGGCATTTGCTTAATATCTAGCATTTTAAGTCCCAAGGCCACAATAATTAATCCCCCCGCCGCACTCATGTCCGCAATGGCAATGTCAGTTATAAGAGGTCTTAAGGCTGAGGCTGACAAGGTCAACGCCCCTTGATAGAGGAAGACGGGAATCGCAGAAAAGGCAACGCCAAATCCTAAAGACGATGCAAAAAGTACCGCTGACATGCCATCTATAGCCGATTTGGCAAAGAGGGTGGCATGGTTACCGCTAAGACCACTTTCAAATGAGCCTACCACTGCCATAGAGCCTACACAGTAGATCAATGTAGTGGTCACAAATCCTTTAGAAAAAGAATTCTCCCCTTCCTTGGGTTTCGTCTTCACAAATTTATGCTCAATCCAATTACTGAAATGTTCCAGTCTTTTTTCAATATCCAGCCACTGGCCTAAAGCACTGCCTATGACCAAACTGAAAATGACCAGTAAAATACTCTCCACTTTAAAGGCATTGATTAAGCCAATCAACAACACGCAAAGGGACAAGCAATCAAAAATCAGTTTGTGATACTTTTCTGGAATTCTACCTTGAAATAATAACCCCAATAGGCCGCCTAAAACAATGGCGCCTCCGTTGACAATGGTTCCGAGCATTTTGCCGCCCCCTTATTTTATACCAATTCCAGTACAACCGGACAGTGGTCTGACCCCAAAATTTCTGCATGAATGGCAGCATCTTTCAGTCTCGGTTTTAAAGCCTCTGAGGTACAGAAATAGTCAATTCTCCACCCTGTATTGTTTTTTCTGGCGCTGGCTCTGTAGGACCACCAAGAATAGGCCCCAGTCACCTCTGGGTAGAAGTATCTGAAGGTGTCCACAAACCCCGCTTCGAGAAGGGCTGTAAATTTACCCCGCTCTTCATCTGTAAAACCAGGGTTTTTTCGGTTGGTTTTAGGGTTCTTAAGGTCAATTTCCTGATGAGCCACATTCAGGTCGCCACATACAATCACAGGTTTATGTTTTTGAAGCTTATCTAAATAGGCTCTAAAGTCGTCTTCCCACTCCATTCTGTAATCCAGTCTCAAGAGCTCATCTTTCGAATTTGGGGTGTAGACTGTAATCATGTAGAAGTCTTCCATCTCTAAGGTGATGACACGACCCTCTTGGTCGTGTTCTTCTATGCCTATGCCGTAAGCAACGCCAATCGGCTCGTGTTTAGTAAAAATAGCCGTTCCGCTGTAACCTTTTTTAACGGCATAGTTCCAAAATTGGTGATAGCCTGGAAGTTCAAGGGGCACCTGTCCCGCTTGACATTTTGTTTCCTGCAGGCAAAAGAAATCCGCATCTTCTTGATTAAAATAATCCATAAAGCCTTTCTGCAGGCAGGCTCTTATACCATTCACATTCCATGAAATTAATTTCATACAATTTGCTCCTTTTTCATTATTATAATGATTATAACAAAAAAAAGGTTACTGCAATAGTAACCTTTTTAACCACTTATAATGAAATTTTAACCTTTGCCAGTTGATTTTTTAACAGCAAGAATCCATGCGTTTTGGCCGAATATCAATCGTCCCGTTCGCTGTGAGCCTTGCCCATTTAGCATGAACCGTAGGATATGCTGTCAATGGATTTTCTTCGTTATTGGGCCATTGACCACTGGAAAAAATGGTATACAGTCTGCCGTTAAAATGTTTCCTGAACCCAGCATCCATCCATTCATGACCTCTGAGCATTTGGTGAACCCCAATGGTCTCTATAAAATCTAAAAATTGTTCTTCTGTAAAATAGTAACGTCCCATGCCTTCTCTAAGCTCCCCTTCTCCTAAATAAGGATCACTCCACATAAGGTTTTGGGTCATCGTCCTGCCGAAGGGGTCCATATGTTCTGAGTCGCTGAGCACGGAAAGGCTTTCCAAATATGTAAAATAGCCTTCTTCTGTTAAGATCGGTCTGGGAATTCCACCGTGAACTGCCATGGTAATCACTTTCCCTGTTCGGATCAAGGCAAATTGCCCCAACGTATCAAAAAAGGTCATGTAGGCCTTCAGAAGGGGTTCTGTTTCTGGGTGAACCTTGGAAAGTTGGATCAAATAGGTTGGGAAATAGTCTTCCTCAGGTTCTTCATCATACTTTCGGTAGGGCAATTTTACCTGTTTCGGCCCTAAGTAAATGCCCCCGTCGTGGTTTCCTCTAAGTAAAATAATGCGATCTGGCAAACAATATTTTAGGGCTAAAAGTCTGCCCATAATGGAAAGATGGGCTTTGCCTCGGTCGACGTAATCCCCCATAAATACCAGTTTATGAGGGTTGCCGTTGAGAGCGTTTTGAACCAAGCTGGTTCGTCTCACAATTTCCATTAAGCTAATCGGGTCTCCGTGGAGATCGCCAATCAAGTCATATTCAGTATTTTCCGCCCCCAGCAAGTAAATACGCTGCCCTCTTTTTCCTTCTTCAAATTTGGAAAAGGCTTCTTCTGTACTGATACAGCTTTCCAGTACCTTTCGATTAAGCTCATCCTCTTCCACCTCATGAATTGCAGCAACCCTGTCCATTAGCGCAATGTGTAAATGGGTCAAGTGCATCCAATCAAAGTTAGGGTCTACCTCGCAGCGGTTGTGTCTCAGTTCTTGAACAAATAGAGATTCAAATGCTTCAAAAAATTCCCTTTCACTGGAAAAATCCCCTTCTTCCAAATGGGTCTTTAAACAATCTAGTTCCTTTAAAAAATCTCGATGCATCTCTTCACGCCCCTCTCAAATGCCACTTTGTATAGGTCTCTATGAAGATTTTACACCAAATTCAGAAATTTCACAAATTCTCCCAAATTAAGAGGTTTTGAATAGTAATAGCCTTGAATGTAATCGCATTTCAAAGTCCTAAGGCGACTTAGCTGAACTTCTGTTTCCACACCTTCTGCCACCAGCTCCAAGTTCATGCTTTTTGCAATCAGGGTAATGGCCTCGGTTAGGCGGTCACAATCTTCCCTGAGGGTGAGCCCGTCTATAAAGGACTTATCAATTTTAATTTTGCTGACATTCAGTCGGAACAGCTGACTCAGAGAGGAAAATCCAGTTCCAAAGTCGTCTATAACGATTCGAATGCCCCATTCATTGAGCAATTTCAAGTTATCAAAAATGGCATCGATATTTTCCATATATACAGATTCTGTAATTTCCATCTCTATCCAGTTTCCTTCAATCTCATACCGTTCCATCAGTCGCTGAACTCTTTTTACAAAATCACCTTGTTCCAACTGTCGGATGGAAACGTTGATTGAGGCATAAATTTGCTCGTTATAAAAATTATTAATGGTTTTGAGGCAGCTAAAAGTCTCTGCCAGTACCCAATCCCCAATGGCGATAATGGTGCCGTTAGACTCTGCAATGGGAATAAAATCTTTGGGCGGTATTTCACCCAGCTCGCTGTGTTTCCATCTGACTAAAGACTCAAACCCAGCCACTTTGCCATTTTCTGTCCGAATAACAGGTTGAAATTTGATAAATAACTCGTCTTGATCCAGAGCTGAACGAATGTCATGTTCCAATTGGTATCTTTTTTTGAGTCGAGAAGCTTCTTCAAAATCGTAGGCGCCTAGTCGGTTACTTCCATAGGGTTTGGCATGTTTAGACGCAATTTCTGCGGCTTTTAGGAGTTCTGTAATCGTTTCAATATTTTCAGTGCTTTCTGCATATCCTAAGTTAGCGGCCATTTTAACCAGCCGGTCTTCAATCTGAACCGGTTTATTGAACACTTCTAGTAACTCTAAGGCTCGTTTATGCCCATTTTCATTGGCAACCGAAAAACCTCTGACTGCAAATTTATCGCTGCCTACACGGGCGACTATTTCATCTTTTTTTAGACAGCCCATCAATCTGGAAGCCACTATTTTTAACAATCGATCTCCATGAAGATGGCCATAAGCATCGTTAATTTTTGCAAACCCTTCCAAATCGATAAAGAATAGAATCACTCGGTTTTCACGGCGTTGCTTTTCCAGACATTCTCTCATATACCTCAGATTGAATAATCCCGTGAGTTTATCTCTATAGGTCAAATATTCAATTTCTTTCTCTTTCGCCCTTAGTTCTGTTACATCAGAAATAGAAACTGCTGTGTTTTCAGTTTCTAAAAACTCGTTTTTTATTTTAAAAATGCTGACTTTAAGAATTTGAGGCAACTCTTGTTGTTGCAATTGCCATACTTCACCTTCCCAATCGACTTTTGTGTGCAAAGCATTCAAAATAGGTTCCCAGAAACTAAACCCAGGATAGGTCTCTTTTAAGTGTTCCGCCTGCATGCCAATCATCCAATGCTTTTCAACGCCTGAAAGCTTGTACATCCCTTGATTAACCCAGTCCAAGCGATTATTATGATCAAAAATCATGATCGCATCCTTGGAATGGTTATAGATGCTCTTAAAAATGCCCAGCTTTTCAATATGTTTCTTTTCAAAACTTACATCGCGGATGACCAGCATCAGCGTATCTTCATTGTTATATTCCATCGGATAAAAATTGACATCAACCTGTTTATGCACCATTGAACTGCTGTCAAAGTCAATCAATTGGCTCCACGATTTTTTCCCGCTGAGTTCAACTCTGGTTTTGAAATGAGTCTGGTCAATCGCCAATAAATTTAGCACTGAATTGTTAATCATCTCACTATCTGTTTTATTAAAAATTTGTTTTGCAGCTTCATTAACCGCTATAATCAGAGCATTGCTATGATTGGCATCCAATCGGCAGAGAATTAGCCCTTCTTTAATTTGATAAAAAAGTTCTTCCATTCCCATGCCGTCACCCCCTTATACTAATAGCGCATTTGCAACATTTTCTTTGTAATTTGCTCAAAGCGAGTAAATTCTATAGGTTTTGCCAGATAGCCATCAAAGCCTTCTGCCAAGAAACGCTCTTCATCGCCTTTCATTGCATGAGCCGTAACAGCTAACATAGGGACTTCACTATGATGGGTGGTCCTTCTAAATTGTTTAAGAACCGTTACCCCATCCATGACAGGCATTTGGATATCTACATACACCAAGTCGTATTCATTCGTTCTTCCAAGTTTTAGCGCTTCTTCTCCACAGGTTGCTATGTCACAACCCATGCCCATTTTTTTGCAGAGGAGGGACAGGAGCACTCGCCCATTCTCGTCGTCATCAATGATAAGAGCCCGCCTTTGAAGTCTGTTATTATGAAAGCCTTTATATATTTCATCCGCCGCAGCACCTTCTGAAAAAGGTACATAGACTCTTACCGTTGTTCCAAAACCCAGTTTGCTCTCACAATCCCATCTCATGTCCGACAAAACAGAAACCATGTTCATTATTCTAAATCCTAGTCCACTTTGCTCACTTTTCGCCAATGTCTTGTCAAATCCAGTCCCCTCATCGATGACTTCAATGATTAATTGATTATGGTTTTCTTCAGATGTACAGGCGTTGACAATAATTTGACCCCTGTGGCTAAAACGAATGGCATTGTCTATGACTTGGCTTAATACAACCCCCAACATAAAAGTATCCAGTTGAATTTCACCGCTGACCGTAGGACTAATGCTGATTTCTACACTCATTTGCTTTTCCATCAGTTCTTGCTTTTCAGTATCCATAATTTGACGCAAAAGATCTTTTAGGAATATGGCATTATATTCTGGGCTATAAGACTCTCTATGAATTAAAAAACTGTAATGGCTTAAGTTGGTAATCAGGCGATTCATTCTGCCACTGGCAGCTTTAAGCACCTGCAAATATTCTTGTTGTTCTTCATCTAGATCAGTCATTTTTAAAAGTTGAATCATTCCAAATATGCCGTTTAAAGGCGTTCGAAGTTCATGGCTGATGTAAGAAAGTAAATTTAGATCCATAACTCAAGCCTCCTTTTCCCCGCTATTCCCCGAATTTATACCCACATAAAAGTTAATAAAACTCGGTGAGCATTTACAAAAAACACCCCTCCAAAATTGAAGGGGTGTTTCTCTAAGGTTATTATTTTGCCAACTATAGCTGCCTCTACTAAAAATTCATTTCATCTGCGTGGTAAGAACTTCTCACCAAAGGCGCTGAGGACACAGACTTAAATCCTAAATTTATAGCCATCAGGCGAATAATTTCAAACTGTTCAGGGTGGACATATTCCACCACCGAAATGTGTTGTGGAGAAGGCTGCAAGTATTGACCCACTGTTAACATATCACAATCCACGCCACGTAGGGCTTTTAAAGTGGCTTCAATTTGAGGGAGCGTTTCGCCCAATCCCAGCATAATGCCTGACTTGGTTTTAATATTAGCATTTTTCTTTTTAAAATAAGCCAGTACCGATAAGGATCTTTCAAAGTTAGCCATAGGTCTGACGGTACTATAAAGCTCTGGTACCGTTTCTACATTGTGATTGAGCACGTCAGGGTTTGATTCTATGACAATATCCAACAACTCTTCTCTGCCTGACAAATCTGGAATTAATATTTCTATAGACACTTGAGGGGTTTTTTCTCTAATCGCCCTCACCGTTTTCGCAAAGTGTTCTGCCCCTTGATCGGGTAAATCGTCCCGCGTCACTGAGGTAATCACTGCATGACGGAGCCCTAATTTTTCCACAGCCATAGCCACTTTTTCAGGCTCTTCCATGTCCACAGAGTCAGGCAACTGCCTTGAAACGTTGCAGAAGGTGCAATTTCTTGTACAATTTCTGCCCAAAATCATAAATGTTGCAGTGCCTTTGTTATAGCACTCCATGCGATTAGGGCAATTTGCCTCTTGGCAAACCGTATTGAGAGAAAGTTCAGAAAGGAGGACTTTTACTTTTTCAGTTTCCTTCCCCCCTTGCAACTTGACTTTTAACCACTCAGGTTTTCCTTTTTTTAAATCCATCAAACCCGAAATCAGCTCCTCTGCTTTTAAATTTTGGGCGTAAGCATGAATGTCCACTTGCTCTAATTTTTCTCTAATGGCGTTGATTTCATATGGCGTTCCCACTAGGTGTTGGCAAAGGTTTTCCATGGGCAACTCCCCAAAGAAATCTCCATGAATTTGAAGGCTCTGAATCAGGCCACCTTTAATTTTTGCCTGATATTCCAATAGGCCAGCAGGAAACTTCACTGCATTGTCAAAGGTATAGCTTGGACTTTTTCCAAAATTCCAGTCGTAACTCTCGAACTTTTCTTTTTGTATTTTTTCGATTTCTGCTAAATCTTTTTTCGTTAGCTGATAAACCTTTTCAATGCCATGCTCTCTCATAATAAAGTCTCTCAAGTAAGCTCTAAATGCCATGACGTCCATTTTTTCAGTCATATGGACAGCAATATTGGTCACCCTTGAGGCGACTGACTTCACACTTTTATCTTTAAATTTTAAGGGTTTCGATTTAAGGGCTCCCGCTAACAGCGTCAAATCTCCGTCGTAAAGCAATGTCCCGTGGTGAAGGAGTTTATTTCCCTCATGGTACTGAGCATTGCCAGAGACTTTTGACCCCGCTACTAAAATATCGTTTCTTCCGCTGAACTCAGCCTCTATGTTTAGGGCTTTTAGCGCTGACACCACTGGCATGGCGAATTTTTCAAACCCGCTGCAAGTCAAATCACAGTCTTTTTGACCCTCTTTGTCCAAGTTTGAAACTCTGCCTTTTCGGGTAATAAATGAAAAGTTGATGTTGCCCAAATCACAAAAAACAGTTCCCCCACCAGAAACCCGTCTCACCACATCTATCTGATTTTCATCGGCATATGTCATGTTGATTTCAGAAAGGGTATTTTGGTTTCTACCAATTAAAATACTGGGCTTATTTCTCCAGAGAATAAAGGCGTCCTCTTCCATTTCCCTCATCACATACAATTCAAGTGCATGGTTAAAGAAAGGATTATTGCTATCATTTTGAATGTATATCATCGTATTTTCTCCTCTAGTAATGGATATAAGAGTTTCTACTAGGATCTTCTTATCTCTTATTATTTACTAATACTAAAATAAATCAAGTAATATTTTAATAATATAATTTTATAATTAAATCCGTTCAATCGAATATTTTGTATATCAAAAAAATATTACACCAAAAACGTTGACATATTGAGCTTTGTGGTGTTAATATCTTCTTGATATTACATATTGCCCAGATGATGGTTTGCGGGAGACATTGAATTATTTTTAACAATGACTAAAATCGTTGTTTAATAATTAACGATGGCCGGAGAAGCAACAAGTGTGTTCGCCAAAGCCACTTGGAAACTTTCAGGCACCAGTACCGCATACAGGATGGATCTCTGAAAAGCCTTTAAATAGGCACCGAAGGAGCAAGTAGACGCGTTTGCAGATTATATGTCTGGCTTCGCTTCCGTGAATCTCTCAGGTAACAGAACAGAGGAATGATTGAGCAACTTATTTTGTTGTGCTTTCATTCCTCTTCTTTATTTTTTGAAAGTCGCAAAAGAATCGCAGATTGATAACTTTAATACAACTTAATGAGGAGGTAACCCATTTGAACAGAACCCCACTTTATGATGAACATGTTAAACTAAACGGCAAAATCATAGATTTTGCAGGCTGGGAATTGCCAGTGGAGTATTCAGGCATACTTTCCGAACATCACGCCGTTAGGAAGACCGCTGGACTCTTTGATGTTTCCCACATGGGCGAAGTAGACGTGTTAGGAAAAGATGCTGCAAGATTTGTACAAAACCTAGTCACCAACGATGTTTCAGTGATGGCTGACCACCAAATTATCTACTGCTGTATGTGTTACCCAACTGGCGGCGTCGTAGACGACTTGCTGGTTTATAAAAGAAACGCCGAAAGCTTTTACCTCGTCATCAACGCCTCTAACGTAGACAAAGACTATGCTTGGATGCAAGAAAACAGCAAAGGTTTTGACGTTGAACTCATCAACCTTTCCCCAAAAATTGCCGAAGTGGCTTTCCAAGGCCCTTTAGCCGAGGAAGTCCTTCAAACCCTTACAGACTACGCTTTAGATGACATTACTTTCTTCACTTTCGCAGAAAACGTCATGGTGGCTGGCGTTCCTTGTCTGGTTTCCAGAACAGGTTACACTGGCGAAGATGGTTTTGAAGTTTACGCCCCTAATGGAGAGATTGCTAAAGTTTGGACGGCAATTTTAGAAGCGGGCAAAGACAAAGGGGTTCTCCCATGTGGTCTTGGCTGCAGAGATACCCTTCGCTTTGAAGCTTCTCTTCCTCTATACGGCAACGAAATCGACAAAGACATTACCCCTTTGGAAGCGGGACTTGGTATTTTCGTTAAACTTGAAGGGGACGACTTCATCGGCAAATCGGTTTTAGTCGCACAAAAAACAGAAGGTCTGAAACGTAAAAGCATTGGTTTCGAACTGATTGACAAAGGTATTCCAAGACATGGTTACCCTGTTTATGCAGATGGCAAAGAAATTGGCGTGGTTACAACAGGCTACATTTCGCCAAGTCTTGAAAGAACCATTGGTATGGCTTTAATTGACGCTAACTACAGCGCCCTTGGCACTGAAATTCAAATCGGCATTCGCAAAAACATGGCAAAAGCTCAGGTGGTCTCTAAGAGATTCCTGACTAAAAATTATAAAAAATAGTGTTCATTCTAAGGAGGATTTTAAAATGGTAGTAGCAGGATTGAAATATTCAAAAGATCACGAGTGGGTTAGAGTTGAAGGCAATAAAGCTTACATCGGCATTACAGATTACGCACAACATGCCCTCGGTTCATTGGTTTATGTAGAACTTCCAGAAGTGGATGACACTTTCAGCGCAGAAGACAATTTAGGCGTGGTTGAATCGGTAAAAGCCGCTTCTGATATTATCGTTCCAATTTCAGGCACTATTGTAGAAGTCAACGAAGCTGTGGTTGACGACCCAGGTCTCATCAACACAGATGCTTTCGGCAGCTGGATGGTGGCTATTGAAATGTCTAACCCTTCTGAACTGGACGAACTTCTGGATGCAGCTGCATACGAAGCTTTGATCGGCTAGGGGGATGCTTATATGAATCCTTATATCCCTAACGGGGATCGAGAAAAGAAAATCATGCTGGACTATATGGGAAAAGCTCAATTGGACGACCTCTTTGTCGAAATTCCCGCAGATCTGAAACTGGGCAGACCTTTAAATTTATCCGATGGCATGTCGGAATATGATATTTTAAAGCACGTCCGATCTTTGGCCACTGAAAACATCAGCCTTTCAGATTACCCGTGTTTCTTAGGTGCAGGGGCCTACGACAGCTTTATTCCCTCAGCGGTTGACCAAATGGTTTCCCGTTCAGAATTTTACACCGCCTATACGCCTTATCAGCCTGAAATCAGCCAAGGCACCCTCCAAGCTATCTTTGAATTCCAAACCATGATTTGTGAACTCACTGGACTGGACACTGCCAATGCTTCTATGTACGATGGGGCTACCGCCGCTTCCGAAGCCGCACTCCTCATGGCAGGCTCTACCAATCGAAATAAAGTTTTCGTTTCTGAAGGTCTCAGCCCAGAAGCCAGACAAGTCCTCAAGACTTACCTCGGTTTCAGAGAAATTGAAATTGTATCTGTGCCCCTTGTAAACGGTGTTACAGACAAAGCCTTTATTGAAGCGAACTTTGACAAAACTGCAGCCGGCGTTATTCTTCAAAATCCTAACTTCTTAGGGTTGGTTGAGCACGATGCAGAGGCCATTGGTAATATCGCACACGAATCTAAAGGACTTTTCGCCATTTATATTGGAGACGCCATGTCTCTTGCCATTGGTAAAACTCCCGCTTCCCTCGGCGCAGATTTAGCTGTAGGTGAAGCCCAAGCCTTTGGTACACCCGTAGCCTTTGGTGGCCCTTACCTTGGCTTTATGGCAGCCAATACCAAACAAATGCGTAAAATGCCAGGCAGAATTGTTGGACAAACTTTAGACGCTGACGGCAAACGGGCTTTTGTGCTTACCCTTCAAGCCAGAGAACAGCACATCCGCAGAGAAAAAGCCACTTCTAATATTTGTTCCAATCAAGGTTTAAACGCCCTCATGGCAACGGTTTACCTTTCAATGTTGGGTAAAGAAGGTCTCAGAGAAGCGGCAATCAACAGTGGTTCAAGTCTTCAATACCTCAAAGATCAATTGGCAAAAATCGGCGTCCTTCCTGCGGTTAGTGGTACCGCTTTCAGAGAAATGCCCTTCCTTTTCAAAGGAGATATAGGCGCACTGAACGAAAAACTCCTTCAAAGCGGATTCATCGGAGGCTACGACCTGACAAAAGAATACCCTTCCCTTGGGAACGCCATGCTCCTTTGCACCACTGAGAAGCGCTCCAAGTCGGAAATTGACGCGTTTGTAAATGCCATTAAAATCGGGATGGAGGTGTAAGCATGAAGACCTATGACAAATTAATATTCGAACTCAGTCGCGAGGGTCAAATCGCTTCCAGACTTCCCGCTACCGACATTCCAAAACTGACCCCTGAGCAAATTATGGGAGCAGACATGGTGAGAGAAGTTCCTGCTGAATTGCCTTCTGTTTCTGAAACAGAAGTGGTCAGACACTTTACAAACCTCTCCCACAAGAATTACGGCCTCGACAGTGGTTTTTACCCTCTTGGCTCTTGTACCATGAAGTATAATCCAAAACTAAACGAAACCGCAGCCCGACTTCCTGGTTTTGCAAACCTTCACCCTCATATGCCTGCCAAACACAGTCAAGGGGCTCTTAAAATAATGAACGGTCTCAGCGACATGCTCTGCGAAGTGGCAGGTCTTGACGCTTTCACCCTTCAACCCGCTGCGGGCGCACATGGTGAACTCACGGGTCTTATGATCATGAAAGCTTACCATTTGAAAAATGGACAACCTGAGAGAACGAAAATCATCGTTCCAGATTCCGCTCACGGCACAAACCCTTCAAGTGCTGCTATTGCAGGCTTTGAAATTATTGAAATCAAATCTAATCCAGACGGTTCTGTAGACCTTGAAGCTCTTAAAGCAGCTCTTGGCAATGACACCGCTGGTCTTATGCTGACCAACCCAAGTACCCTTGGTCTGTTCGAGAAAAATATTAAAGAAGTGGCACGCTTGGTTCACGAAGCTGGCGGTCTGCTCTATTACGATGGCGCTAATCTCAATGCCATTATGGGCATTACAAGACCTGGTGACATGGGCTTTGACGTCATGCACATTAACCTTCACAAAACTTTTTCCACCCCTCACGGCGGTGGCGGTCCAGGTGGCGGTCCTGTTGGGGTTAAAAAACACTTAATTCCCTTCTTGCCATATCCAGTTTTGGAAAAAGCGGGAGACCAATTGACACTTAATTATGACCGTCCTGACAGCATTGGCCGCATGAAAGGCTTTAACGGCAACTTCCTCGTGTTGGTCAGAGCTTATGCTTATATTCTCACTATGGGTGGCAATGGCCTCAAAGAAGCCAGCGAAATGGCTGTTCTCAACGCCAACTATATCAAAGAGAAACTGAAAGAACACTACCTTATGCTCTTTGACCAAAACTGCATGCACGAAATGGTATTTGCAGGACTTAAAGATAAAACCAATATGGTGCCTACTCTAGACGTGGCAAAACGCCTTCTCGACTACGGTTACCACCCACCAACCATTTACTTCCCACTCATTGTGGACAACGCTATTATGATTGAGCCGACAGAAACAGAAAGCTTAGAAACCATAGACGCCTTCTGCGATGTTATGATCAAAATTGCGAAGGAAGCTCAGGAAAATCCTGCTCTTCTTCATGACGCCCCATATACCACACAAGTCAGAAGAGTGGATGAAGTCATGGCGGCAAAAAATCCAATTTTGAAGTTTCAATTTGGAAGGGCTTAATTTATGAGTAAGCATATTGTAGTCATAGGAGGCGGTCCCGGCGGTTATACGGCCGCCATTCGAGGGGCACAGCTTGGGGCAAAAGTGACATTGATTGAAAAGGATTTGGTTGGCGGTACTTGTCTCAACAGAGGCTGTATCCCAACGAAGACCCTTTACCGAACTGCCGAAATGTTGTCTCATTTTGAACACGCCAGCACTTTCGCGATCGAAACCCCTGCAGGTGCAAAAGTAGACCCAGCGGCCTTAAAAGCCCGCTGTGACCAAGTTTCCACCCAGCTTAGAGAAGGTATTGAGCAACTCATTCGCGCCAATGCCATTGAATATTTCAAGGGGAATGCTAAGTTAACAGGCTCAAATGGGGTTGTCGTTGCCTTAGAAGACGGTTCAGAAGAAGCATTCAGCCCCGATGTGATTATCTTGGCAACGGGTTCCGTGCCTACGGTTCTCCCTATTCCTGGGGCTGATCTTGAAGGGGTTATTACCAGCGACAACCTACTTAAAATGGATACTTTGCCAAAATCCCTAGCGATTGTTGGGGGCGGGGTCATCGGCGTAGAGTTTGCCATGATCTACAACACTTTTGGCACTGAAGTCTCCATTTTGGAATATTTCCCGAATTTAATTAACAACGTGGATTCGGATATTGCCAAGCGTTTTACCCAATCTATGAAGCGAAAAGGCATTACGGCTCATACGGCCGTTTCTGTTGAAAAAATTGAAGCCTCTGAAGATGGGCTGCTTCAAGTCACCATGACAGGCAAAAAAGGCGAACTCAGTGTTCAAGCCGAGAAAGTCCTCTTGGCCACTGGCAGAAAGCCTTATTTCGAAGGTCTTGGTCTGGCAGAAGCAGGCATTGAACACACACCAAAAGGCATTGTGGTCAACAAGGCTTATCAAACAAACCTTACAAATGTATATGCCATTGGAGACGTCACCGGCGGTGTCATGTTAGCACACTGGGCAGCTCATCAAGGGCTTACTGCAGTTGAACACGCTATGGACGCTCACCCTCACTTAGACCGCCCTGCTATACCAGGTTGTATCTTTACCTTCCCCGAGATTGCCACCGTTGGCATGACGGAAGATGAAGCGAAAGAAGCCTTTGGTGGCAATCATCAAACCTCTAAATTTATGTTTGGGGCAAATGGCAAAGCCCTGTCTCTTGGCGAAGGAGAAGGGTTTGTCAAAGTCGTGGCAGACGACAAGGGTGTTGTGGTCGGAATGCATATTATGGGCCCTCACGCCTCAGATTTGATCCATGAAGGGGTCATTGCCATTGAAAAGAAAATGACAGCCCAAGACTTCAAACCTATGGTTCATGCCCACCCTACCCTTTCAGAATCGGTTTACGAAGCCATTTTGGGTCTGAATAACGAAGCCATTCACATGGCGCCACTTAAAAAATAGAGTTCCCGTTAGAATACTACTTGTTATTGCAGTTCTTTATGCCTTTCCAAAAGACGTGAACATTCCCAAGTTCACGTCTTTTCTTTTGTCTTGGTATAGGCTTTTCAAGTTTCCCATGATAATATAATAAGCGCAGACGAACATCGAGTTCGTCTGCCTCTTAACGAGACTTTGTCTCGTGGCTCACTTCGTTCCCCTTTAAAAAATATGTCTCAGGGCATCGAGCCCTTCGACAGACCATTCGCACAGCGACTGGACCCCAAAATTGAAATCTCAAAACCTATTTAGGTTTTTGACTATAAACACACCTATTCTAGAACGATAAGGATAAACCATGAAATCAACGATCAAACAAGCCAAGCAACTCCAATATATGAATGCCTTCCACTGTATCGGTGGCACCTGTGAAGACAACTGCTGTATCGGTTGGGATGTGGACATTGACCTGAAAACTTTCCAAAAATACCAAAAGGTTTCCGACCCCGAGCTCAGTGCCCTTTACAAGTCTAAGGTCAAACCCTACCCCTATTTCTTCAGCGAAGAAGTAGACTATGCCCGGGTCAAACTGGGCAAAGACAAGCGCTGTCCTTTTTTAAACGGAGAAGGACTCTGCAAGACTCAGGCAAAGCTAGGTGAGACTTATCTGTCAAACGTCTGTGCCACTTTCCCTCGAATGACCAACTTGATCGATGGGGTTCTGGAAAGCACTTTGACCCTTTCTTGCCCCGAAGCTGCTCGACTGGTTTTACTAAACCCCGAAGGTCTCTTTTGGGAAGACACGCAAATCCCTAACCGTAAAATTATCAACATGACAATCGACACCTCAGATTCTAGTTATAGAAAGCACCCTGTCCGCTTTTTCCAAGGCATTCGACAGTTAAGCATTGATATTCTCAGGGATCGAAAATACCAAATTTGGGAACGCCTTCATCATTTAGGACAACTCTTTGAAGCCCTAGACGAAGTTACCCGTCAAAAACAGACCCCCAAAATACCCGCTGTCCTTTCAAACTTCCAAGAGATTCAAGACAAAGGCACTTGGAAAATCAACGTTTTTGCCACACCCGACGAAGCAGCTCGGGCGCAATGCCAGCGGGTGAACGAAATCATTCTCAGAATGAACATCCTCACGGAGATTGACAGTAAAGACTACAAAGCCCAGACTCGCATCTTCCAAAACGCCTTCGCCCCAGACTCAAAAACAAAAAAAAGCAAGTCAGAGAATTACCTCCACTTGCTCAGACACTATCAAACTGTATTTTTAGAGCCTTACGATTATATTCTAGAAAACTACTTGGTCAACTTCGTCTATAAAAATCTGTTTCCCTTCACAGAATCTGAAGTCTTGTTTGAAGCTTACACCATGCTGGCACTGCGCTTTGTCATGATCAGAGGCTATCTGATTGCTCTAGTGGCTCAAGAAGCCTCTCCAGACCCTATGATTGCCGTTAAGCACATCCAACTGTTTGCCAAGGCCATCGAACACCATAAGCATTTTTCAGAAGAGACCCTCGCCCGACTCAAGTCGGATCAGCTGATCCATATGAGTTATATAGAAATGCTCCTTTATGAGGGCAATGAAAAGTAAACCAGCAGACCGATATGTATCAACAGCATGGCTGGGATGCCAAATTTAAATACCCCATGTTTCGTTTTATGGCGAAAAATTTTCATCCCTAGAAAGGCACCTAAGCTGCCCCCTAAAAATGCGGCGAGAAGCAAATGCTTTTCGCTGATCCGCCAGGCACCTTTTTTAGCCTTGCTTTTATCTATGCCGTAAAGACCAAAAGTATATAAGTTCACTATTAATAAATAAATGATGACTAGGTTATTTTCCAAATGCATAAGTTCCTCCTATATCAAACACAAACGAGAGGTGATTTCATGTTATTCATTCAAACAAATCCCACACCTGAGATCAAAAACTTTTTAATGCAAGATGAAATCTTGAACCTGAATATGCTAGGCATTATGAAGTCTATGCCTGAAGCCGAAATTTTTGTGGACGATCTCTCATCGCCGACAGGGGTCATGATTCGTCAAAACCCTTATATGCACTTCATTTATACGAAAAGCACCGATTTTTTAGACGCCCTTTGCGACACCTTCTTTACTGAAGGAGAAGTGGGTTTTTCAGGGGTTTCTGAGCCCATAGCGGATTATCTCCTCGCCCGTTATAAAGAAGATTGGAAAAATCCTTGCGCCTTATACTATATGCCCAAGGAAAATTTAGATCTCTCTCTTAAAACCCGTGAGGTGAAGCCCCTTAATCTGCGCTACGCCTCACTTGTAGATGAGTTCTATCCTTACCGCGGCGACCATAGCTTAGATGCGATTTTAGACAACTTAAAGCACAGACCTTCTTCCGCTATTTTTGTAGAGGGTGAGCCCGTTAGTTGGGTCATGGTTCACGAAGATTATTCTATCGGTATCATGCACACCCTAGAAGATCACCGCCGCAAGGGCTACGCCATAGATGTCACCATCGATCTCTGCGACCAGTTAATGAAAATAGGAGAAATTCCCTTCCTCCAAATTGTAGCCGACAATCAAATGTCCCCGGGACTGGCTCAAAAATGTGGTTTTAAGTATTACGGCAACTGCGTATGGCTGGGTATTACAATCACAGAATAGGCCGTTTGAAAAGCTGTATCTGGCACGAGCGTTACGGTTCCTGGTTTGTGTTCTAAATGACCTGAACTCGTCTCCTTGTCTGCCATTCCAAACCAAGGTTCAATACAGAGGAATGGGGCCTCAGGCGACCAAAATGCCAAGAGTGGAAATTTTCCTATTTCAAATCGAATGCGATCTTCAGGCGATGGCCCTGCCAGATCCACATAATGAGATTCCAAATGATCAAATATCAATGCATCTTTTTTAAAAAGTTCCGAAGACAGAACCAAGGGCTTACCATTCGCTGGTAGGCCTTTTTTATTGCCTTTGATGAGTCCTGTCTTTTCATTGATTAAAAAGGTCTCTAAATGTTCTGCTTCCTCAAATTCCAATTGCCATTTTTCTTGATTCATAGGACAGTTAAACGCAGGGTGTCCGCCTATAGAAAAAATCATTTCATGGTGACTTTGATTCCTCACCTCATAAATGATGGTCAGTTTATTTTGAAGGAGTTGATACGTTATGCGAAATTCAAATCGAAATGGGTATATAAGCAATGTGTCTTCATCGCTTTTAAGCAAAAAGGTCAACTGACTGTCTGAACGGTTTTCTAACTGAAAGTCCCGATTTCTGGCAAATCCATGTTTTGTCATGGAATAAATTTGGTCACAATATTTATATGTGCCCTCTTTTACTGCACCCACAAATGGAAACAGGACAGGTGAACGCTTCCCCCAATAGGTTTCGTCCCCTTGCCACAGCCACTCTCTATTATTTTTGAGATCTAGCAGACTCTGTAATTCAGCGCCTTTTGACGCAACTTTAATAGATAAACTGTCATTGCTTAATTCGTGCACCCTACATTCTCCTCTCATCTTTTTCTCTATAGTAAGTATTAAAAATTCATGTGTTTCTTTACATTACCATTACTATTATACCATGACTTGTTGAATTAAAAGTAAATTAATGGTATAAATTTCCTATCATATAAATTATATTAGATTGTTGGAGGTATGCCCATGTGGACCCGCGCAGCACTAAAAGATCGAGCAAAACTAGCATTGACTGGTAACTATTGGAAGGCTTTTATTGTGGCCTTAGTTTTGTTACTCGTTGGAGGTATCAACCTTTCTGGGCCATTCGACGGCAGTGGCAATGGCGGTAGTAATTCTCACAGCAACAACGGGGGTTCTAACTCGACAGAGCTTTATACGAACACAAACGACTACCCTAACAGTAATTTAGATTTTAATATCAAACCCAATTTTTCTTTCGTAGAAATTGACAGCACGGGATTTCATTTAAAAGATTTGCCTAATCTCACCGACCCTTCCTCAATTGGAGCATTTTTCGGATTTTTCGTGGTTGGATTTGTGCTATTTGCTATAATCATTTCAATCGTTTGGCGGGTTTTCTTAGGCTATCCTGTAGAAATTGGCTGTTCTAGCTATTTTTTGAACTTGAGAGAAAAGCGGCACGAGTACCGAGATATGGTGCAATTCTTTAACAGAGAACAATACTGGAATATTGTCAAAGTCATGTTTATGAGAGCTCTATTTAACTTTTTCTGGTACTTACTCTTGATTATTCCTGGCATTGTTAAAGCCTATG
Organism: uncultured Peptostreptococcaceae bacterium; assembly: GCA_964404895.1. GTDB lineage: Bacteria > Bacillota > Clostridia > Peptostreptococcales > Acidaminobacteraceae > JBGSUZ01. The sequence goes on from CAYOLV010000006.1 coordinate 111,969, forward strand.
CTTACAGCATGGTTCCTTATATTTTAGCCGAAGAACCTGAACTGGACTACGACACAGCCATTCAAAAGAGCATGGCTATGACAGACGGTCATAAATTTGATATGTTTGTTTTAGACCTGTCCTTCCTCGGTTGGTATTTGCTCGGCTTACTTTTATGTTGTGTGGGCGGCGTTTTCGTCAACCCTTACTACTTGGCTACAAAAGCAGAACTTTACGTGGTGCTTTCGGGTAAATCAGAGCTTCCAACAGCAGACGCTTACTAATATTTAAACGACTATTTAACCCTATAAAAAAGAGGTCTTGTAAGTTCAATGAACTTGCAAGACCTCTTTTTTTAGAAATCACAGTCCTTTAAATGGACGTATTGTATTTAACGTATTGAAGAGCAGAAGCCTCTCGGTCTAGCCAAGTCCCTACAAAGCCTTCATGTATCATGTCTACCTGTTTTTCAATCTCACTCAGTCCAATATGAAGCCAATCCACAGGTCGCTTTTCAGCCGTTGCCTGTAAATCTTTATGAAGAATAAAGCGCCATAGTCCTGCGTCTTTTTCAGAAAGAGCATATTTTTGTTTTAGAGCTTTAATTCTTAAACCGTGATACATCACATTATACAAACTATAAGGATTCAGTGGCGATACGGTTGAAAGGACATGTCTATATCCTTGGGACTCAATAATCGGCAAGGCCAAGCCAAGGGTCTCACTTTGAAAATTATTGCCTCTATAGGCTGGGTGTACCAGCGTCGTTTCTAAATGCGCTACTTTTTTCAAATCCATTTCTTTCAGCGCTATATCAACGCCTAAATTGTGAGCTTCCTCTTTAGGAAAGGTCACAAATCTGTATGCTATCAGTTGCTCATAGCCGTTATATACACCAATGACAAAGCCACCCTCTTCAAGATCCTTTGCCATGGTCTCAATTGAATCTCTAACCAGAACTTCCTTTTTTGGAAGTCGGTCATATACGTGTTCTTGGAGCTTTTGGATTTCGTATAGATTCACATCTTCTACCAACTTCATGACATAGGGTTCATATCTGAGTCTTTCCTGCCCTTTGCATTTCATTTGTCCCGTCTTCAAGATCATCTATAAGACCTCCTTTCATGGCTCAAAACAACCATCTTTTTTAGTTACAACTATCCTCATGATATACTTGAGCTTATTCATATTATACACCTAACAACTTCTTTTTAAACAATAAGTTGGCAGATTTAATCTAATTGTAACTTATGCAAATAAAAAGACTGAGTACCCTTTCAATATTGGTCTCTCAGTCTTTGGTATTGGTCTCTCAGTCTTTGATTTCCTATTTTTATTCTTTAAGGATTCACATACCCATTGATTTTTTCACTTTGAAGCTGTTCATTGGCTACATAGAGAATGACATCGCCTTCAAAAAAGACAAGCTTTGGCCCTGGAGAAAGTTGCAAATGGCCGCCACGCTTAACGCCTATAATGGTGGCGCCGGTATGAGCCCAAAACTGGACTTCACCAATGGATTTTCCAATCAAATGACTGCCGCTGCCAATAGGTACTTCCAACGGGAAAATCAGTCCTACGTTACGAAGGGACATGGCCTGTTCAATCAAATCGTCCAAGGTGCCTTCCAACTGTTGATCAATGGCTCTCTTTTGAGCAAAGAGGTTTTTGACATCGTCTCTAAGGGTCATAATTTTATCTTCTGCCTGATGCTCAGAAATAAATCGATCTGCAGCTTTAACCGATTTGATCACCAAACCTTTTTTATCTAAAACTTCCACCACGTCGCTGTCTTCTAAGAGCTTAATCGCCCTACGGATGGTTTCCGGTGAAACACTGTATTTTCCCGAAAGAGTTGACCTACCCTTGACCAAATCTCCTTCACTCCACTCGCCGTGTACGATACTGTAAGCAATATCCACTGCGATTTTTTCATACTTCGCAACGCCGTCCTTTTCTCTGAGGCCCCCTGCTTGCTTCATCTCACTCACCCACATTCCCTTGATTTTGTTAAATTCCTCTCACTTGCTATGTACCCCATTGAAGAGCAGTGACGACAAAAGTAATCTACTTTAATATTGGTGCATTTGCATCCCATTTGTCCATAGTTTTAAAAAATATTTAGCATATTGTTTTTATTGTATGTTATAATAATTTTATTGATAAAGCTACACAAAGTCTAAAACTCACTTCATAAAGGAGGCTGCTATGCCTAAATTTAATGAACTCGTGTATGAACGCCCGAATTTGGATGCTATCAAAGTAGATTTTGATCGCATTCTTCAATCTTTCAGAACCGCTACCTCGGCAGATGCACAGAACCAATTAATGTCAGAAATCAATACCATCAGAAATCGGTATATGACGATGGCAAGTCTTTGCCAAGTCCGACATACCATTGACACCCTAGACCCTTACTATGAAGATGAAAATAATTTCTTTGACGACAACAATCCCATCATGGAAAGCTATCAAAGCGACTTCTATATGGCTTTGCTTGAGTCTCCATTCAAAAAAGAACTCACTGAAAAATGGGGCGTACAGCTTTTCAACCTTGCAGAACTTCAAATTAAAACTTTCAAACCTGAAATTATTGAAGACTTACAAAATGAAAATAAGCTCATCAGCCAATATGTCAAGTTAAAGGCCAGCGCTAAAATCGACTTTGATGGGGCAGAACGCAACCTTTCCCAAATGGAGCCTTATACACAGTCAAAAGACCGTGAGCAAAGAATCGCCGCTCAAAAGGCATTAACTGCTTTCTACGTTGCCAACGAAGAAGAGTTTGATTCCCTTTACGATCAATTGGTAAAAGTGCGTCATCAAATTGCCTTGAAATTAGGTTTCGAAAACTATGTGCCCGTGGGTTACGCTAAAATGCAGCGTTCTGACTACGACCACAAAATGGTTGCCAACTACAGAGAACAAGTTTACGAGCACCTCGTTCCGCTCACACAAGATCTTAGAAAAAGACAAGCGAAGCGCCTCGGCCTAGAGTCTCTCAAATATTATGACGAGAAACTCGAGTTCCTCAGCGGCAACGCGACGCCAAAAGGGACACCAGAAGAAATCGTTGCAAATGGCCGTCTCATGTACAAAGAAATGTCTCCTGAAACCCACGAGTTCTTTGAAATGATGGTTGAAAATCAATTGATGGATCTTGTATCTAAAAAGGGTAAAGCTGGCGGTGGCTACTGTACCTTCTTTAACTCTTACAAAATGCCATTCATCTTCTCAAACTTCAACGGCACTTCAGGCGACGTAGACGTTCTCACACACGAAGCGGGTCACGCTTTCCAAGTTTACCTCAGCAGTCACTTTGATATTCCTGAATACTACTGGTCCACTTCAGAGTCGGCAGAAATTCACTCAATGAGTATGGAGTTCTTTGCTTGGCCTTGGATGAACCACTTCTTCAAGGAAGACACAGACAAATACAAATTCTCACACCTCTGTTCTGCCCTTCTCTTCATTCCTTATGGGGTTACAGTAGACGAATTCCAACACTTCGTTTATGAAAACCCAACGGCTACACCAGTGGAAAGAAAAACAAAATGGCGTGACATTGAGAAAAAATACTTGCCTCACAGAGACTACGAAGACAATGACTTCTTAGAAAGAGGCGGCTTCTGGTTCCGTCAAGGGCATATCTTCGAAGTGCCGTTCTACTACATTGACTACACGTTGGCACAAGTTTGTGCTATGGAGTTCTGGGCAAAATCTAGAACCAATCAAGAGCAAGCTTGGGCAGACTATCTCCGACTTTGTAAGACAGGCGGCAGCCAATCCTTCCTCGGTCTTGTAGACGTGGCAGGTCTCCGCAATCCATTTACAACAGGAACGATCAAACACATTCTTGAGCCTGTTTCAGAATGGATTTCAAATGTAGACGACTCAAAATTCTAATTTTATAATCTAAAACATTCAATTTTAAACGGTTCTGATGGATTTCACATCCACTTTCAGAACCGTTTTCTTTTTGAAAAAAGCCTATTCTGAGTTGTGTTGTTATACATTTAACGAAGTATAGTGAATATTTTGAATTTTTTTTATTATTGTGTTGACCTTGGAGTTACTCCAACCTTTAGACTGAGAATATCTTGAAAGTTCAGTCTATATCGGCTTTGCTGATTGAGTTACACCATCCACATTAAAGAAGGAGTAATAAAAAGATGAATATCAATATTATCGGAGTTCCTGTTTTTTATGGCGCAGACAAAAAAGGTCCAGAATTTGGTCCGGACAAACTCAGAGAGAAAAATATTAAAAATATCCTTTCACAACACGGACATCAGGTTTACGATATGGGCAATCTCCATATTCCAGAAGTGAAGGAGTACAATAAATTCTATTCCCACGAAAACATGAAATACGCTGAAGCCATTGCTGACATCAACACTAATTTGGCCCATTCAGTAAACGCAGCCCTTCAAATGGGTGCTTTCCCGTTAACAGTTGGCGGTGACCACTCCATTGGTCTTGGAAGTATCTCAGGGGTTAGCAAAGCGACAAATAATTTCGCTGTTATTTGGATGGATGCCCATGGGGATATCAATACCCACGACACTAGCGAAAGCGGCAATGTTCACGGTATGCCTCTTGCAAAAGCTATGGGCTTCGGTCACGAAGATTTGACCAATATCTATTTTGAAGGCAGAAAAGTTGCCCCTGAAAATGTTTATATTGTAGGCGCAAGAGACTTAGACGACGGTGAACTTGCCCTAATCCAAGCGAAGAACCTCAACGTCTTCACAGCTGACGATATTCACGAACAAGGCATTGAAGCTATTTTTGAAAAAATCAATCAACAAATCAACGACAAGGGCATTGAACACATTCATTTAAGCTTTGACCTTGATTTTATTGATGCGAAATTTGTTCCTGGTACCGGAACCCCTGTAGGCAACGGCATCGGTGTTGAAGATACAAGAAATATGCTCAGAAGTATTGCCACTACTGGAAAACTTAAGTCTATGGACTTTGTGGAACTCAATGTCTTGTTAGATCGAAACGATACCACTGCCAATCTTTCGATTGATTTGCTCGACTGGATTTTCAGACACATGTAGTCATTACTTAAACAGGCGCGTAGGTTCTTCCTACGCGCTTTTTTTATACAGCAAGAACCATTCGTTCAAGAGATTCTCTGCTCTATTAAACCCATTTTCTATGTTAAGGGTGATAGTCTCTCTGCAAATTTGGTACAATACAATATAATCCCTGCAATACAAAGGAGTCCACTATGAGAGATCAGTTCCTTATTGGCGAATTGGCGTCACTTTTTCAAATCAGCACCGACACCTTGCGGTACTATGACAAAATTGAATTGATCAAACCCGACATCACTGGAAAGAATGGCTACCGCTACTATAGTATTCGCAGCTTTTTCAAACTGAGCAGAATTTTGTTTTTAAAGGATTTAGATATTCCTTTGGAAGAGATTAAAGGCTATATGGAAAATAAGAATACAGAAAAATTAGTTCGGATGCTGCATCAAAAACAAATGGATTTAGACTATAAAATTCAAAGCTGTTTGAATCTGCAAGCAAAAATAAATCAAAAACTGGCACTTCTAGAATCTTCTATGCTGAGTAGCAATGAAGTTTCTATTAAAGCTATTCCAAAACGATATGCCCTTTACATGGCTTCCTCAGATTTTAGAGAACATCAGGAAATCAAATCTACTTTAATGGCCTATAGTCAGTATTTAAAATTCAGTACTTGGGTCACTGAGGGACAAATTTATACCTCGGTTTCCCAGTCTCACTTGGAAGAACGTAACTTTGCTACCTTCCAATATATTTTTGAAATTCCCCACCACGACTCTTTTACAGAGCAATCCGTACTCGCCAGCATTCCTGAGGGCTCCGATAAGCTTTCTGTCATCGAAGCAGGACAATATGCCTGTATGCGGTTTATGGGGCCTTACAGCGAAATTGATCAACACTATAATGCTTTATTAGATTGGATTGAAGCAAAAGGTTTCACTCTCTGCGGCGATTCTATTGAAATGAACATTGTGGACTATGATTTTTCCGATTCTCACGACGAATTTATCTCTGAGCTGCAAGTCCCTATCAAACTCAGTATTTTGAAATAAATGGTGGGCTATAGAATCCTTCGGCAACCCCTTCTATAAAAGGGGTCACTAGACTAAAAGAAAAGGCATCGAAACCCGCTTGCGCGCTTTCGATGCCTTTAAAAAAGGGATGTGGAATTCTCCACGGATCTACTTAATATGGTAAAACCGACTGACTCTGTCCCGATAGGTCATGTCCAGTTGAACATCTCCCCCTATCTCAACACCATCAGCTTCAAGAACCGCTTTAACGGTCTCATACGCCAACTCTGGGTGGTTATTCTCTTTACTGATATGACCCAGCAAAATGCTCTGCAACCTGCCAGATTTAAGGACTTCCAAAGACACTTCACCTGCATGGTCGTTGGATAAATGGCCAATATCCGAAAGGATACGCCTTTTTAAATGGTAAGGGTAAGGACCCACTTTGAGCATTTCAACGTCGTGATTTGCCTCAATCATTAAAATATCCGTATCTAAAAGTTCTCTCATAATACTATCTGTAACCGTTCCCAAATCCGTTGCGATGGAGATCTTTCGACTCCCATGCATAAAACTATAGGCCACAGGGTCTACCGCATCGTGAGAGATCCCGAAGGGTTTGATCCACAAGTCACCAATTTCAAAAGGTTTGTCATTCTCAAAAATAGTCACTTGGCTCATGCCATATTTTCCGATTTTAGATTCAATCGCTTCAAAGGTTCCCTGGTTGGCATAAAGTTGCAGACCGTAACGGCGCATCATGACCCCTATGCTTTTCATATGGTCGATGTGCTCATGAGTCACTAAAATCCCTTTAGCTTTTTCCATATCTTCAGACAGACTGGTTACCGCCGCTTGTATATATTTGCCGCTTAATCCCGCATCCAAAAGGACTGCGGTTTTATCCGAAGCAATCCACTGGCAATTGCCACTGCTTCCACTGGCCAAAGAGCAAAATTTCAAACCCATCGTTAAACTCCCTTACTGTTCCTATTGCTGAGCTTCAATATAATAAACGTGCCCGTTGCCAATGAGAAATCTCCAATAGGGTGAGGCATCTCCTGCTTTAACCGAGCTGACCAAGGTATCTGTATCCAATCTATAGCCCAATTCCATTTGCTTAATGCTGATAGGAAGAGCTTCATCCCCTTCATTAAGAGCGTCTAAAGCCAAGAATAAGGCCTTCGCTGGGGGAATTATATTTCTTTCATAGTCTAGCAACTCTGGCGGATTAAACCATTTACGTTCAAATCTAGAAATTTGATTTCCTGTAAACGTAATACGCATATAGGCATCGTCTAAAAAATAATCTTTATAGTATTGCCTATAAACAATGGTCATGCCTGCCGCTTCCTCTTCAACAGACCAGTATTTCATGTCTGCTGAACTGAACTGAATGTCTTTGAGGAATTGTTCTGCTTTTTCCTTCGCACTTCGAACCGTAAAAGGAGAAGCACTGATATTTACTTTTGGAATGCTCTTAGCATATAACAGTTCATTCCCGTTTTCAAGGGTCATTTCATCGCCAATCTCGTTTTTGTATTTACCTAGAATGACAGAATAATTGCCCAACAAATTTTGAGCAACCTGTTCCGCGTCATACATTTGATATTCCAATCTCATCCCCTGAAGTTTAGACACTCCAGAAGCTTTCTCTTGAACCAAAGTGACTTGTTTGCTTCTAGCGATTTTTAAAACTTCTTCCCATCCGCTGGACTGATCTTCCACTTTATTATCAAAGACATGTTGAATGTCAAATAAATTGAAAATCAAAATGGCATTGGTCAAAATCAGGGCGGCTATTAAAATGCTCTTCGACTTGATCCAATCCATATCAATTGACTCCTTCTGGCGGAATCCATTTTAAGATCTCACCACTATAAATATTAATGATATATTGATGACTGCCTACCACAATGTGCCAAGCGGGAATTAAACTCTCTGACTGATTCACGTTTGCATAATAAACTAATTCGACAGACTTCATATTTTGAAGGACTTCAAAAGCTAAATTGACGTCACTTTCCGAATTTTCCACAGCATCTGTCTTGGTTTGATAATCCGACTTTAGAAAGTTCTCGCTTAAAATATCATAGTTCAATTCGACTAAAGCCAATACATTCATGGGTTCATCCCAAATTTCTCCTACGCTGAAAGTACTGACATAACTGCTCAATTTTCTTTCCACGTTGGTCACTTGGTTTTCCGTAATTTCAACGGTCATTGCTTGCCCTTTTCCGTCACTGCCTAAAAAAATTGGTAAATTTTCCATTTCATATCCAAAACCATAATGTTTCACGTTATTCCCGCCGCCATCTTTAAACTCTCGATATTCTGAGAGGTAAAATCCATCGGGCATCTCTCCATAATTCTGAAGCTCTTTAACTGCAATCCCCAGCCCCTCTTTAAAAGATATTGCTGCAGTATTGGTCGTCTTTTCATAAATATTTTTATAGCGAATAACGCCGTCTTTACCTATTCTTAAAGCTCTATCCCCGTACCCATATAGGTAGACAATCGAACCGTCAATGTCTTCAACTCGTTTTAAAAAATCATAACGATTATTAAATGCCTTACTGGCGTAACTTTTGAGTTCACTTTCACTTAATTCCGATAGGATGATTTCATCTTTCACCCGAACAAAAGGAATGCTCTCCACTTGATCAACTGGGAAAAACACCTGATTGATTGTAAACGGCTCCCCTGGTATTGCTAACTTCTTGCTGGGTGCATAGAGTTCCTCAATGGTTTTGGCATCATATAAGTTGACTTCCTTGCGGCTTTCCGTCAGCAGCTGATCTAAAGAAGTATCTCTTTTCACACCTTCTAACCGATAATACTCGCCCTTCATGGAAAGGCCAATATAAATGTGAGTGTCATCATTGACAGGCATAATCACGGTATCAAAACTCATATTTTCCGCGCCGCCACTGACGGGTTTCTCGGTCAGGATTGCCTGCAGTTGCTGCAAGTTCATAGCGAAGGGCATGACAAAACGCACTCCCTTTGACTTAACGGCAGCGTCCCATTCTTCTTGGGATATTCGGTCTATCTCCAAATATTCCACATAATTTTTAATATACTTCCGCGATTCTTGCCATAGGCTTAGCTTGGTTTCAGTGGAAAAAAAACCTTTATACAAACCGCCCCCAAAACTGACTGAACAGCTTTGGGGGTATAAAAGAGCTTCATAATTTATAGGTTTTTCGTTTGCAGACTTTGTATAAGCACTTTCCGATGAGCTACTTTTCAAGTCTAACAGTAAAGATCCTGCTAAAATCAAACATAAGGTAAACAATATGGCGAGCATCCCAGATTTTAGTTTTTCAAAAATCATAGCGGGCCTCCGCAGGTTACTTCTTACCACTTTCTATGTTTTTAATCAATTCACTTGCCGGAATGACTTCAAACTCAAGAGTTTTAACAACTTTATTTGTATCTGAACGGGCAAAAGTCAACTTATAAGAACCCGGTTGAATATCTTTTACAACCTTGCTAAAGCCTGGCAATTTGCCATTTCCGATTTTATAGTCTGAAAAAATAACAACAGTGGTCATATCGATGTAATCATTTGACGCTTCTTTATAGCTCTCTTTTACTTCTTTAAGACTACTTGCTACTTTATCTAGGTCTTCTTTGAGTTCTTTGATCTTAGCTGCAGTTTTTTTCTCTTCTACGGCTTTTTCATAAGCATTTAAAGCTTTCTCATACTCCAGACCTGCTTTAACGCGTTCTTCGTAAGCGTCAGTAAACTTTTTAAGAATTGTCTTTTCTTGCTCACTGTTTAAGTCTTTTTCTAAAAGAAATTTAGGTGCACTGAGGGAAGTTAACTCGCTTGCACTGTCCACCGCTTGTTTGCCATCTAGACGAACCAAAGTCATATCTACTGTGATGCCGGTAGGGGTTGTAACTGTACCAGAAATTGTTAAATTATCTGTCAACGTAGACTTTACGGTCTTCACGCCTGGTTGCTCAATATTAATACTTTCTGCAATTTCAGCATCTGCAATAACCTTTTTTACTACTGTCCCAAAACTGGCGAAACCCAAAATGCCAATAACCAACATAATGAACGCCATCGAGAACCCTCTTTTGAACATATGGGCTTCCTCCATTCTTATTATTTTGTGTAATTGCTTATAACAATATTATAAACGATTATTATTACAAACAAATTACACGCTACTTACAAGAACATGACAGTTCTGCTGATTTTGGAACATTTCTAGGAAAACGCCTACTTTATATTCCAAGTAATTCCTTAAATGAAATATTGCTCGGTACATAGTGGTATATTTACAAAGACTGTGGTCCCCGTTTCAAGTTGAGATTCAATTCGAATGGTGCCACCGTGAACATCTACAATATGCTTGGCAATTGAAAGACCCAATCCTGTTCCACCTAGTTCTCTGGAACGAGCCTTGTCTACCCGATAAAATCTTTCAAATATTCTTTGGAGATCTGCCTCGGGAATACCCATGCCATTATCTTGGAATTTCATAAGGACATGGTCTGTATTTTGGGACACAAATACTTTGACCACACCACCTTCCGGCGTGTATTTTATGGCGTTCGTTAGAACATTGAGAACGACTTGCTCAATGCGATCTCGGTCGAAGGTTCCTACTATTTCGTCACAATCGCTGATTAGTTTCAGAGACTGGGATTTTTGTCTTGCCGTAACTTCAACTTTTTGAATTGAGCTTCTGAGAAGCTTCATATAATCGTGTTCATTTAATTCTAGACTGACTTTTTTAGAATCAAAGTTCGAAAGCTGAAGCAAATCTCTCACCAATCGCGTCATCCGATCCGCTTCGTCATTGACCACCGTCAAAAACTCATGAATAGTTTCTTGATCTGTAACCACGCCGTCCAATATGGTCTCTGTGTAAGACTTAATAGACGTCAAAGGTGTTTTCAACTCATGAGACACGTTGGCAACAAAATCTCTTCGCATGCGGTCTAATTTTTCTTGCTCTGTTATGTCCTGAAGGACAAAAACATAACCTGATTTCATCCCTTTATCATTTTGGAAGGGGGCAAAATTCACCCGAATCATGGTCTCCCCTAAGTATATATTTTGCTTCCCAGTACTTTCTTCGTTAAATTTTGCGATGTTTTTAATCATCAAATCATCATTAATATTCATGAATATTTCGTCAAGGTTTTTAGTATTTGGAGCAATTTGAAGCATTTTAATCGCCTTAGGATTCAGATGAATAATGTTGCCATCTGTGTTCACCGCAATCAAACCATCTTCCATATAATGAATAATGGCTTCCAACTTACTCTTCTCTCTAGAAATTTCACTAACGCTGATTTTTAATCGCTTGGTTAAATGGTTGAACATCTCCGCCAATTTACCAATTTCATCATTAGACTTCACTTCTACCATTTGGTCAAAATCGCCACTGGCCATCTTCGATGCTTTTTCAGTAACGTCGTTAATAGGCTCGGTAATGGTTTTCGCTATGAAAAAGCCCAGGACTACCGTTATAAAACAGGCTAACAGGGTGGCTTTTAAAATAATGGTCTTTGCCGTGCTAATGGTGTTATACATTTCTGTCAAATCACTTCTCAAATAGAGCAGACCCACCACCTGACCACTTCTTGTGGTAATCGGTTTTACCTGATCCATGGTGCGAATCAAAATGCCCTCGTGATCCAATGTCACATTTTTTTGGCCTGTTTCACCACTCATCCCTTTGATGATCAAATCAAAATCCAATATTTCCGCCGCATTTCGATCCACGTTTTGAGTACTCGTTGCCAAAATACGATTATTGGTTACTGAAATGACAAATATTTCTTCTCTTAATCCAATGTTCTTATTGCTGTTAATAATCTGTTGGATCTCGGTTGCATTAGCCTCTAAGCCATTTAGATTTTCAATTTGGGGCTGGATCAAAGCAGAGATCTTGTCCAATTTTACCGATACTTCTTCTAGGTTAAAAGTTTCAAGTGAACGTATAATAAAAACCCCAGAAATGATCATGCCTATAAATACCAACATAAAGAAGATGGTGGTAAATTTCCAGCGAATACTGTTAAACATTCAATTAAATCCTCCTGAAGTAGTATCCGACGCCTCGCTTCGTCATAACATACTTCGCATTGCTCGAATCGTCTTCGATTTTTTCTCTCAACCGACGAACGGTTACGTCTACTGTACGGATATCGCCAAAGTATTCATAACCCCAAACATCTTTTAAGAGCTGTTCACGAGTGAAAATTTGATTGTCCTGTAAGATTAAAAATTTCAACAATTCAAATTCTCTTAAGGTCAACTCAATAATTTCATCGTTTTTCTTGACCTCATAGCGATCCAAATCAATTCTTAAATTTCCAGTTTCAATAATCGCCTGGCCTTCATCTTCTGAAGCTGGCGTAATTTCAGCACGTCTAATATTGGCTTTGACGCGAGCAATCAATTCTCTCATGCCAAAAGGCTTCGTTATATAGTCATCAGCACCTAGTTCTAAACCCAGTACCTTATCAACTTCTTCTTCTTTTGCTGTCAGCATAATCACTGGCGTGGCACTGTGCTCTCTGATTTTTCTAAGCACCTGAAAACCATCTAATTTTGGCAACATGACATCCAGCAAGACCAAATCCGGCTGGGATTGTTTAACCTTTGCAACGGCTTCTTCACCGTCATATGCAGTAATTACTGTAAATCCTTCTTTGACCAAGTTGAACTTGATGATGTCGGAGATCGGTTTTTCGTCATCTACTACAAGTATTTTTTTATTGTTCATTAGATCACCTCACGCCTTTACTAATGCCTTAAGGGGCATACCTAACTCTATAATATCTTTATTCCTTCAGACTGTCCAGTAAACAGCTTCCCTCTTAAAGAGATTGTAAAGAATTTCCTCGCGTTTTAAAAAATATGCTTAAGGATTCCTTCCAAATTTCTTTGCAAATGGCACAAAAAAACAACTCCTGAAGATTCAGGAGTTGTGAAGTGGATTTATTTAACGTATTTCATTGGATTGACAACTGAGCCATTCTTAATCACTTCAAAATGAAGATGAGGCCCTGTTGTTCTGCCAGAATTACCGCTGCTTGCAATTTTTTGACCCTTATAAACCTTGTCGCCTGCACTGACTAAAAGTTTACTATTATGAGCGTATCTTGTCTTAAGGCCATTTCCGTGATTGATTATGATGCAATAACCATAAGCGCCATCATAACCGGCACTGACAACTGTGCCACCATCTGCTGCTAAAATAGGTGAGCCTATTGGCATGCTCCAGTCAACGCCTTCGTGCATTCTGCCCCATCTTCTGCCGAAACCAGAAGAATAAGTTCCTCTTGAAAATGGTTTTGCTAATTTACCCGTCGCCGCCGTTGCAGGCTTTTTCAAAGTCCCTTTTGCGACAATCTGTTCTTTAGCTGCAATCAGTACTTTCTCAGAGAGTACTTCTTTACCGACCACAACGCCATTCTCTTTCACAACCTTGGCGACCACGTCTCTTGAACCGGCACTGCCTTTAGTTGTCACTTTGATTTCTCCCTTATACAGTTTTTTATTATCTGTATAACGGACGGCGTATGGAATTTCTTCAGTATATTTAACGGTTTCGACTGTGCACAATGTGAGTAGCGGTTTAGCTACCAATAAACTGATTTTATCTCCCGCTTTTATGCGTTCAGGGGTTATTTTCGGATTTGCCTTAATGAGCTCATCCACGTTGATGTCATATTTTAAGGAGATTGTCCATAAACTCTCTCCATCTGCTACAGTATGTATTTTTTCAACATCTGTACCACGTGTAATATAGTTAAGAACACTTTCAGTTGTTCCAAACCCTTTAAATTTCACAGCAGTCTTTCTTGAACTTTCTGTGATGACATTTTCTTTAAAATAAGAAGCGTCTACTTGAGTATTCTTTAAAAACTGAGCTTTGTAAGCAATCAGCGTTTTCTCGGCATCTCCACTCATTGAGAAAAAGCCGACTTCTGAACCATTGACCAGAAGCGAATAACCGTCCAAAGAAAGTTTAGCGTAATCAGAAACCTGGTTCAACGCTGTCTTTAAAATGAATGGTTGTGCGCCTTTGACGATTTTACGGTCGTCGATAATCGTTTCTGACTTCACTGCTGCTTTTGTTTCTTTGACTTCTACTGTTGGAAGGACAGATTCAACTGCACCTTTCTCAATGACTTTCGATGTTTCTGCAGCCATTTCTGATTTCGTGACATTGAACTCAACCTTTTGATAAGCAAAAATACCCGATGTGAAAACCAAAGCACCTGCTAAAGTAAGTGAAGTTACTTGTTTATATTCAGTCAAAACCTTATTAGCGATGGAATTTTCCTGTGTCACGGATGATTTTCTGAAATCATCGAGTCTTGCTAGCGCCGACTTGCTCACTTTTTCAAAAGACGAGAGTACAGTCTTTTGTACTTGAGCAGCGTGCTTTTTGATCTCTCTTAGATTCATAATAACGCTCCTACGTTTCAAATTTTGATGACAAATTATGCAAATATGTCATGCAGATTTAATACAATTTTAATATTCAATACTCAGTATAACACAAGTCCGTCACAGAAATCATTACAAAATAAAAAATAAATTTGTTATAATGGTATTAGCAACACTTATTATTTGATACAACCATTGAAAACACTAGAAAGTGGTGAAACAGAAATGAGCTTCAAAATTAAGCCTGATTTAATAGATTTTGGTACAATTTCCATAGAAAACATCTTTATTAACGATTTTATGCCTATGGCCAACGGTACTGACGTTAAAATTTACCTTTTAGGCTACAAATATGCCAACGAGGCAAATCCCGATATGGAAATTTCCAACAATACCATCGCGAAACATCTTTCCCTTTCTATGGAAGATGTATTGCGTGCATGGGATTTTTGGGAAAAACGCGGCATTATTGTGAAGACTCCGCGAAGTGATGCCATTGGGGACTACGATGTAGAATTCTTGTCCCTTAGACAACTCTATATTGATAATAATTTCAGCCAACGCGGGGTAGATCAACCTGTAATGGTGACTGTGGATGATCTTCTCGGCAGTACGAAGAACCCAGAATTTACAGATATGTTTTATCACATTGATCAGTTGATGCGCAGACCCCTTCAACCCAATCAACGTCAAGAAGTCCTGAAATGGTTCTACGAATTTAATTTCTCTCCTGAAATGATTTTAAAGGCTTTTATGTATGCCATTGAGGTCAAAGGGGTTAAGAATCTCAATTATACACGCAGCATCTTGACCAGTTGGTACGATCAAGGGATTCTCACCCCTGAAGATGCGGATCATCACATGAGTACGGATAGCAAATCCTACGCCAGTTATCGAGCGGTGTACAAGACTCTCGGTTTTGTCAATCGAACGGTAAATGCAGGTGATAAGGAAATCATCGATAAATGGCTGAACGACATGGGACTGAGTCTTGAATTTATTATCGAAGTCTTAAAAGAAAGAGCTACTCGTACCTCTAATGTCAGCATGAAGTATATGGATGCTTCTATTAATGACCTCTTTCAAAGAGGGGTTCGCTCTATCAGTGCCTTCCAAGAAGACCTTAAACAGCATCAAGAAGCGTTGGCGCAAAAGAAAGCGCAAAAGAATGAAACGCGTTCCGATAGTACCGTGGCCGCTGGTAAAACGCCAAATAAGAATAAGTTTCATCAATTTGAACAAAGCAAGACGGGCTATACGGACAAAGACCTGGACAAACTGCTTAGAAATCGGAGGTAATGTATGAAGCCTTATTTTAGAGAAATTATGGATCAGTATCAACTACGCCGAGATCAAGCTGAAAGAGACCAGCGCTACCGTTTAGAAGAAATTTATTCCTTTATTCCGCGAATAAAAGCGATTGATCATGAGATTGCCCGACTGGGAATGGACTTAGCGAAGTTGGCAATTCATGCTGAAGGCTCTTTGGAATATGCATTAAAGGAAATCGAAATAAAAATTAAAACTTTGAAACGAGAAAAAGCGCTGCTATTAACTGAGAACAATGTGCCTCTCACCTTTTTGGAAATCCAATACCGATGTGAACAGTGCAAAGATTCGGGCTATGTAGAAGGGGGCAAAATGTGTAAGTGCCTCCAGCAAGAGCTGATTGATCGAGCTTATCAAGTGTCTAATCTGACCGATACCCTTGCCAGAGAGAATTTCAATACTTTTGATATTGATTTCTTCTCAGAAGAGCCTTTTGAGAGCGAGGGCATGACACCCAGAGAAAATATGCGTCGCGTTTTAGCCGAGTGCGAGGGCTATGTCATCAATTTTAAAGATAATGACGACAATCTTTTGTTTTACGGTCCAACGGGTCAAGGCAAGACCTTTCTCTGTAACTGTATAGCAAAAGCCCTTTTAGACAAGGGAACCACCGTGGTCTATCAAACTGCCTTTAACTTGATCAAAGTTCTTGAAAATCAACGTTTCTCTCAAGCAGCCCAAAAGGATGATTTAGGCTATCAGTATTTATTCGATGCAGATCTTTTAATTGTCGACGATCTCGGCACCGAATTTGTCAACACCTTCAGTACTCTTGAGCTTTTTAACGTCATTAACACGAGACTTCTTAATAAGAAGAAAACAGTTATCTCCACCAATCTCAGCCCAAGTCAGTTGAAAGAGACCTATAGTGAACGGATCAGTTCTCGACTCTTCGGACACTATCGTTTTATCTATTTCTACGGAAAAGATATTCGGTGGGAAGTTTAAAAACATCTTCAGAATATATAAAAAAGCCTTCCCAATATCAGAATATTGCGAAGGCTTTTTTCGATCGAAATTCTAGGTTACAATTGTATTCTTTGTGATACAATGATGGTGGTGGGCATCATATATCGAAATGGGGGTATTTTAATGTCAAAGCAAGTTAATCTAGACTGGAGTACTTTAGGTTTTAGTTACATCAAAACAGATTACCGTTATATCGCAACATGGAAAAACGGTGCATGGAGCAAGGGTGAATTGGTTGAAGACAATCGTCTTTTAATCAGTGAAGCTTCAACTGCACTTCACTACGGACAACAATGTTTTGAAGGCTTAAAAGCTTACAGAACAAAAAGTGGTGAGATCCAAATGTTCAGACCTGATCAAAATGCTAAGAGAATGAATGCAAGCTGCAGAAGAATTCTTATGCCTGAGATCTCAGAAGAACAATTCATCGATGCTTGTGCACAAGTTATTAAAGCCAACGAACACTTTATTCCGCCTTACGGAACAGGTGGCGCGCTTTACCTCAGACCATTCTTGATTGGTGTAGGCGATAACTTAGGCGTTCGTCCAGCACCTGAATTTATGTTCTGTGTCTTTGCAGTTCCTGTTGGCGCATATTTCAAAGCGGGTCTTGCACCTGTTAACTTTACAATTGCAGACTATGACCGTGCTGCTCCTTTTGGAACTGGCGCTGCTAAAGTCGGCGGTAACTATGCAGGCAGCTTAATGCCTCACGAAGTTGCGGTAAAAGCAGGTTTTGCTGACTGTATCTATCTTGATCCAGCTACACATACAAAAATTGAAGAAGTAGGCGCTGCTAACTTCTTTGGTATTACTAAAAACAATGAATTTATTACACCAGCTTCTCCTTCAATCCTTCCAAGTATCACTAAATATTCATTAATCCATTTAGCGGATAAATACCTTGGCATGACTGTTATTGAAAGAGATTGTCCAATCGACAATATCGATGAGTTCATCGAAGCAGGTGCTTGTGGTACAGCTGCAGTTATTACCCCAATCGGCGGCATTTCGTACAAAGACAAACTTCATGTCTTCCACAGTGAAACAGAAGTAGGTCCTATCACTCGCAAACTTTACGATACACTTACAGGCATTCAATATGGTGACATAGAAGCGCCAGAGGGCTGGATTGTTAAAGTTAAATAAGATTCGTTCTTCACACATCATTTAAAAACAATATTAAAAGCGCCCGATCTGTTTTTCCAGATCGAGCGCTTTTTTAGTACCTATTTACCACCGATAATCATCATTTTGCTGTCTGCTTTGTACTCAAAGGATTCTTGCATGCTGGTTGCAATAAACTGTGCCGAAGCGTTCAGCTTGCCATCTTTCGCAACAGTTGGAGCAGTTTCCATCGCTTTGTTGACCCCATTGACGACAGCTGTTTTACTTCCAGCGGTGAGAACAATTGTTGTCTTTCCTTCAGTGATGGTCATTTTCTGAGTCTTCCCATCGTATTTGGTATTGCCGCCTAAACTTTGAGCCAATGCTTCTGCTTGGGCGATGACCACGTTGTCTTTGTTCACAGTTGGGGTTACTGCTAATGCAGTTTTTTCACCATCGATAAAAGTCTTGACGGTGGCAGTATCTTTAGCTGCTTTGTATATATTGCTTGCTTCTGTATAAAGGGCTGCTTCTTTAGGCAAGCCTACTAGAGCGCTTTCAATGAGTGGTTTTGCTTCTGTAGGTTTACCCATCTCACGAGTGACTTCAGCAAGCTTCGCTTGGGTCTGTGGCAATGGATCTCTGTTGAGTGCGCCTTTTAATACTTCTGCCGCTTTACTTAAATTGTTGCTGTTTTCATAAAGTCCTGCCAATTCTAATGCAACTTTGTCGTTGTTTGGATTTTCTTCTAAGGTTTTGCTGAGTACATCTTGAGCGCTAGTCATGTCATTTGATTTTTCATAAAGGGTTGCAAGTTTAAGGGCAACGTCTCCGTCTATACCGTTTGCGCCTGTCAATTGGGCACTGTATTTTTCAATTAACCCTTTAATTTTAACCTGTTGATCTCCAACAGTCCCGTCGCTAGATGCAGCAATTTCCTTTTCAATATCTCGCTGCTCAACTGGAGTGAAGTCCAATCCAATTTTAGAAACAGAGGTCAATATTTCTTTGCTCTGAACAACCAACTCTTGTTTAACTGCATTTAACTGAGTCACTTGCTGGCGAATTGCCAATAACCTTGTCTGGCTGAGTTGGGCATCCTTAGTTTTTGCAATGGCGTCGTCGATTTTTTTCGCCATGGCAGGGTCAGTAATGCCTTTAGCTTTCATAGCTTCCAAATTAGCCAGTTCGGTAGTCAAGCTGTCTGGGTCTATACTTAAAACTTGGCTGCCGCCTTTATTAAGCTCTGCTAATTTTTGATTGATATCCGAAATACTTAGAGCTTTGTTTCTCTCTTGATAGACCAAATCCATTTGTTTTTGGACAAGTGGGTCGGTAATATCTAGCTTGTCAGGTGTGACATTGGCATACAGATTTTCCAAAGTATCTTTTCCAAGTGTTTCTAATTTATTGATGTTGAGGGCTTTGAATTGTGATGTAAAAGCGTTCTTATCTACGTTTTTGGCTGATAAATCCACTGAGATGATTTTTTTAAGTTCGCTCTTAATCGAAGCATTTGCAGTTGGGATATTTGCTTTTCCAGTCATGTTTTCAATGTAGACAGGTGCCAATGCCCCATTGAGCATGGTTGGAATATCAAACTGCATACCTTGATTTTTCATCATATCAGGCATGATTGCTTTTGAAATATCCATCGCTTTACCATTTGATCCTGTAAATGTGCCACTGGCTGCATTAAAACCAATTTTGACTCCTGTCATTTCAGTTGGCAGTTTCATCCCTGGCGGCATCTCAAAACCTTTTGGAATAAGATTTTCCATGGTCATGCCTGCGGGCATTTCGAATCCTACTGGCATTTTAAAGTTTTCAGGAACTTTCATCCCTTCTGGCATCATCATCCCAACTGGAAGAACGCCTTCAGCATATGTTGGAACAAAGAATCCGCCAGGCATCTCCATACCTGGTAAAATATTTTCAGGTACGCCTGCTGCACTTTGCATTTTCGTTTGAATCGTTTGCATTTCTTTCATTTGAGCTTCTGTTAATGGAACCCCTTGTTGCATTTGTTCCATTATTTTCATTTGAGTTTCTGTGAGCCCGGCTTTTTCCATTTGAGCTTTCATATCCGGCGGCATTGCCCCTTCTTGAATTTGCTTCATCTGTTCTGGACTCATCATTCCCTGTTTCATCAGTTCTTCTGGAGACAAGTTTTGCATTTGTGATTGAATTTGTTCTGGGGTCATGTTTTGGAACTGTTCTGGCATCATACCCCCTGGCTGGTTAGGCATTGGTGGCATTGTGCCATCTGGAGGCATGGTAGCCCCACCCGGCATTCCAGGCATAGGTGGTATTGTGCCATCCTTTGGCATTGGAGGCATTGTCCCACCACCTGGAATTGTTGGCATATCTGGGATAGTAGGCATTCCTGGCATGTCGGGCATATTAGGTATTCCAGGCTTGTCAGGTGTCCCTGGCATATCAGGCGGGCTTGGCATATCAGGCATTCCAGGTATATCGGGTGGGCTTGGCATGTCTGGCGGGCTCGGAATATCAGGTATGTCAGGTGGTCCAGGCATGTCTGGCGGACTCGGCATATCAGGTATGTCAGGTGGACTTGGTATATCAGGCATATCTGGAGGTCCAGGCATGTCTGGCATATCAGGCATACCTCCAAAACCATAGGTCAAGCTCATTGGAGCCACCATGGTGATGACCAGTATCAATGTCAATAGTTTTGCATACAACGTATTAGACTTTCGCATACGGTTTCCCCCTTTCCACTAATTTGCTTTATATTTATACCCAAAAGCGAATTTTATACACAAAAAGAGGACCCTATTAGGAGTCCTCTAAAATATTCCGCTTTGCTAAATGATAATCTTTAGCACACCAGAACGCTGAAGTTTATTAGAATAATTCTTTTCTGACAATCGTTTGATCTCTTCTCGGTCCAACAGATACAATGCTCACTGGAACACCTGTTAATGTCTCAATTCTTTCAATGTACTTCTGCGCATTGACCGGTAATTCTTCAAAGGTTTTGGCACCAGAAATATCTGTTTTCCAACCAGGAACGGTTTCATAAACCGCTTCACATTTTTCTAAAACATGAAGGCTGGCTGGGTAATTCTTCGTTACCTCACCGTTGTATTTATATCCACTACAAATTTGAATTTCATCAAAATCGCCAAGAACGTCTAAGAGCATTAAGGCTTGAGACGTCATGCCGTTAATTCTTGCAGAGTATTTAAGCACCACTGCGTCAAACCAGCCACATCTTCTTGCACGACCTGTTGTCGTTCCGAATTCATTTCCTTTGATTCGAATAGCATTTCCGATTTCATTATCTTGTTCGGTTACAAAAGGTCCCATGCCCACTCTAGTAGTATAAGCTTTTGTAATACCCAACACTTCTTGAAGATTGCCAGGGCCAATACCTACGCCCACTGGGAAACCTGAAGCTGTAGGGTGTGAACTTGTCACATAGGGATATGTACCAAGATCGATGTCCAGCATAGCCCCTTGAGCACCTTCAAATAAAATATTTTTGCCTTCTTGAATAGCTTCGTAAACTTCTAATCCTGCATCTATCACATAAGGCTTTAATTTTTCAGCGAGGGCTAAGTATTCTGTCACAATGGCGTCTGCATCTACAGGTTCACCACCGTATATTTTTGTGATAATGGCATTCTTTCTTTCAATGTTGGCTCTGAGCATCTTTTCAAAAAATTCTGTTTCCAACATATCGCCAACACGAATACCCGAACGTTCTACTTTATCCATGTAGCAAGGACCGATGCCTTTTTTAGTCGTTCCGATTTTGTCGTCTCCACGTTGCTCTTCTGAAAGGGCATCAATTTCTTTATGATATGGGAAAATCACATGGGCACGATCGCTGACCTTAATTTTGCTGACGTCGATACCATCTTTTGCTAATTTTTCGATTTCTGCAAAAAAGCCAATTGGATCAAAAACGACGCCATTACCAATGACATTGACTGCATTTTCATTGAGAATACCCGATGGGATTAAATGCAAAGAGAACTTCTTGTCTCCCACCACAACGGTGTGACCTGCATTGTTGCCACCTTGACCTCTGACAACCATATCCGCTTTTCTAGCAAGAAAGTCAATCACTTTCCCTTTTCCTTCGTCGCCCCATTGAGAACCAACTATAACCATAGTAGACATAAAAAACACCTCGCTTGTTATATTTAAACATTAGATTATATCCGAACTTACATTTTGTATAATATCAGAAAGGATCAAATTAGTCAAACGTTTTTCGTGTTTTTTGCGATAATTCAGCTTTAATGTTCACCCCGTTCCGAACATTATTTATTTTCCCGTTTCATAATCCATATAAATATATTCCGTCCAGAGTTCAACCCCTAGCATTTGAAAATCTCCGTATTTTAGCATGAGTTCGAAATTTTGGCTCTGGTCTTCATAGGGCTCAAATTTCCGCTCCACGACACGAAAGCCTGCTTTTTCATAACAACGTTGTCCACGGATGTTAAAGCAGGCTGTCTTTAAGTGAATTTTTTTCATGCCAAAATCTTGTGCTACTATTTTCAGATAGGCCTGCAAGGCTTGAGTGCCATAACCAGCATTTACTCGATCAGGGTTAAAGGCTATGCCCATGAAAGCTTCCCGCTTAATCCATTTAATCTGTTTAAGGGTAATATAACCCACGAGTTCATCGCCTACATAAGCCCCAAACAAATACCTTCTAAAGGGTTTTCTTTTGGATCTGAACCACATAAAGTATTCATGTTGACTATTATAAGGAAAATTGTAGGCCTCATATCTGAGATCTTCATGTCTTCCCCAATTCGCCATTTGAGCCACATCTTTTAAAGCCATCAGGCGGACAACTACATCCGCCTGGAGTTCTTTCGTTAAAGTCTCATCATGCCCCATGTGGCACCACCAAAGCCTTGTCGGCAAATCGTTGGAATTGACCTAACCAAACCAATTCAACTGTGCCCGTTTCACCATTTCTTTGCTTCGCGATGATAACTTCTCCGATCCCTTTCTTCTCTGAATCTGGGAAGTAGTATTCATCACGGTATAGGAACATAACTAAGTCGGCATCCTGCTCTATCGCTCCAGATTCACGAAGATCTGAAAGAATAGGGCGGTGATCTGCTCTCAGTTCTGGCGCACGAGAAAGCTGTGAAAGGGCAACCACAGGGCAGTCCATTTCTCTCGCTAAGGCTTTTAACGATCTGGAAATGGTCGAGATTTCTTGTTGACGGCTCTCGTTTTTCCCATTGCCACTCATCAGTTGAAGGTAGTCAATCATAATGAGGTTCAGGCCTTTTTCCATTTTTAATTTTCTGCACTTAGCTCTCATTTCAAGAACGGATATGGCAGGGGTATCATCAATATAAATACTGCAATTGGACAGAGAATTCATCGCCTTGGCGAGGGAAATCCAATCCTCTTCTTTCAGCTTCCCGTTTCTGAGGTCCTGCATGGGAATGTGGCTCTCAGAAGACAGCATACGTTGTACCAACTGTTCCTTGCTCATTTCCAGACTAAAAATGGCCACGGAAGCTTCATTTTTAGTCGCTGCGTTTTGACAGAGGTTCAGGGAAAAAGCCGTTTTTCCCATGGAAGGTCTCGCCGCTACCAAAATTAAATCTGAACGCTGGAAACCCGAGGTCTTGGAGTCCAAATCCATAAAGCCTGTGGAAAGACCTGTAATTGCATTTTCAGAACCGTAAAGCAGTTCAATTTGCTCATAAGTTTTGAGTAAAACTTCTTTGATCGCCTCAAGGCCTTCTCGGTTTTTCTTTTGTGAAATATCGAATATAGACTTTTCAGCTAATTCTAAGAGTTGATCCGCTTCTTCAGATGAAAACCCTTTTTCAATAATCTCGGAAGAGGCTCTTATCAACCGTCTCAGCATGGATTTTTCTTCGATGATCTTTGCATAGTGTCTGGCGTTGGTGGTGACAACACCCATAGTCGTTAAGTCTGATAAATACTCAATCCCGCCAATATCGCTGAGGGAACCTACTTTTAACAAGGTCTCCGATAAGGTGACAATATCTACAGGCTCATTCCGATTGTATAAATCGATGACGCCCTTAAATATAGCCTTGTGAGCCTCTTTATAAAAGTCGTCTTCGGTAATCAGGTCAACGACTTCGGTAACGGCATCTTTGTCCAAAATCATTGCACCTAGTGCCGATTGTTCTGCTTCTAAACTATGAGGTGGAATTTTTCCTAACATGTCCATTGAAAATTCTTCCCTTTCCTGCGATTCTCACATACCAATACAACTTTTCTGTCCCACTAAAATGAGACCTTGAAAGTTGCCAGTAACTTTGAGTCAATCGATCCAATTCAATTTCGTTGATATCATTACTATCATACAGTGATTTTTCAACGATTTCAACTAAGCACATTAAGTTGAGACTTGGGGCTGATCGATCTGAAAGCCTTAGAATTTCCCGCGGACTCAGATTTTCCGAATTTGAAAGGCCAAATCTTTTTACCAAACCCAGCAATAACAAGGAGACATATTTTTCTGCCACCTCATTAGAACTCCCTTTAAAGAAGGCTTTGAATTTTCCATACTGAATAATAAGGGCTAAACAAATGGCAAAAGGCACAAGCAACATTAACCACCATAATGGGCTCACAGGTTTAGCCGCCGTCTCTTCTGGAATGTCCACCGTCAAATCCTGTTCTTCTTTATTCGGAAGGTCTTCAGGTTCTGCTGCCAGTAAGTCTGACTTCAGTCTAGGATCTTCCGTGTCAAAAGAAGTCCTGCTGGTGAAGGTCGGCGTAGACTCTACAATCTGCCACTTGCGGTTATAATAGACCTCTGCCCAGGCATGAGCCCGCTCGCCACTGACGGGAAAATCCCGCCCCGCCTCATAAATTTCAGGGGTGACAAAACCCTCTACATATCGGCTTGGAATACCTGCAATTCTAGACATAACCGCAGTTGCAGTGGCAAAGTAGACACAGTAACCCGCATCACTTTCCGTCAGGAAATACTCTACAAAATCTTGATCTTCTGGCGTCACTGAAACAGCCAAAGCGTATTGGTAATTGTTGATGAGGAATTTTCGGATCAACTTGATCTTTTCTTCTTCGGTTTTTGCCCCTTTAATGACCTCTTGGGTCAGGCGAACGACCTTCTCCGAGTAAGAATTAGGCAATTGTAAATACTCCTCAGGCGCTTTGGGTGTCAAATAGGAATATTCGTACCCGCTGATGTTGAATCCCTCTTTAAAGTCCGATTTTAAATTCCCTTGGTAAATCACTTCTCCATCTTTTCCATATTTAAGCTTCTCTACCGGAATATCAATGGAAGAAACCGTCATCGGAACAAGCACTGAACTGGTTTTAGATTTAAAGTCATAAATTTGATAGGTAAAGGTGTCTATAAGCTTTCCAGAGACTGGATAGAACCCCGTTGGCTCTTTTTCCGCAACTGTCCAAAGATTATTTTCATAATGGGTTAAAACCCGTCCTCTTAAGTATATTTTCGGTTTTGCTGACTTGACTCTAAAAATGATTTCTTTGCTGAGTTTAACTGGGCCTCCCAGTCGATTATCCAGAGGGTAAAAGCCCATTTCACTGAGTTGGAACCCGCCTGTGCTGGCGGATAAGTTCAAACTGGTTCTCAGCCAGCCCGACTCCGAGGTCAGAGGGGTAAACCAGTCATTGATTTCTTCCACAGGGGTTAGATTGGTGGCCAAAAGGGCGCAAATCGCCACGCTCAGCGGTAGAATCAAACCAAATAAAATTCCTTTCCCATTTCGGGTAAGCCGCTCAATGGCATAGGCGATAAAGAAGCAACTGAAAATCACCCATACATCTAGGTAAGTGAACCAGAGTAAGGCGCTACCGACTAGGGCAGTCAATAAGCAGATGCCCATTTTATCTTTTCGCAAAATCCAATACAGGACTTCTGAAAAGGCCAGTAAAAAGATAATCCAAAGGTAATCCCAGCGATAAAATTCAAGCTTGTTGACGTCTACAATATAAGCGTAAAGCTCTCCGACAAAGGCATTCGCCCCAACCTTAGCAAACAGGGTGTGGTCTGCAAAAAATAAAGAACTGGCCACAGGTTGTACGCCTACTACCACTGAAATTGGCGCAATAGACAGTACGGTGTACAAAACAAGACCTATTACAGCGCTTATATGTACCAGCCTTAACACGGGTCTCTTGAGCTGAACGTCACACCATAGACTGATGAAAATCGTCAGGGCGACTAAACTGATGAAATCGAGTTTCATTTGAGTGCTTTCCTGAAATAAGATCATTAGCCCACTCAGAAAAATGATGGAACTCAGTTTTAATCCTTCTCTCATAGGAGTTTCCTCCCTTCAGGCGTCAAAATATAATAATGCCAGACAAACTGTCTGTTCCTTTTAAAGCGCAGCATCTGTTCAATTTTAGGCGTAACTCGACTGGAGATGGTCACCCATCTAGCCCCATCGCTATTTCCTTTTAACTCCCGTTCTAGGAAGTCTTCAAACCCCAACCACCCGTTGGGATTAAAAGCAGTAAACTGATCTAAAAACTTTCCTTGAGACGCTAAATTACGCCCTGAAAAAGTGGTTCTGGAAGCGTCGCTAAATACGACTTGAACAGGGATCCCCCTCTTTAGCCAACTGTGACAAAGACTTGCCGCTAGATCCATTGCATCATCTGCAAGCTGAGTGTCTTCTATGTAACTGGTTTTGCACCCATCAATAAAGAGGTAGATTTTTTCACTGACCGACTGGGTGAACTCTTTGACCTTCATTTCTCCCGTCTTAGCGGTTAACTTCCAGTGAATGTCCCTAAGTTGATCCCCTTCTCGGTAAGGTCTGACCGACTTAATGGAGGTTCGGTCGGCCAAGTGTCTCAGGGACATTCCACGGCTCCCAGAACGTTCCAGAGGCAAGGCGATTTCCCCTTCTACGTTATAAATTCTAGGTCTGACCACAACTTCTATACTCTTACTTTTTGAAAAAAGAGTGGTCATGTTCCCCAGAGGGTCTTTCACCTCAAAAGCAACTTCGCCCAAATCATAAAACCCTCTTCTCTGGCAAACCAATTTACGATCAATGACTTTCACTTCATAACTGTCAAAGCCATGCTGATCAGAGTCAAATTGTTCATACCCAAAAGACTTAGAGATAACTGGGTAAATTTTGACGTTAAAGGCAGGGACAATGGAATTATTTAAAACACGATAGCGTATGGCGATGGATTCTCCCGCACTGAGCTCAGTTTTTTCAATTTCAAATTGACTGATAAGCCTCATGGTATTGATCCGGTGTATAAGGGCAGACATTAGAATGAAAAATAACCAGGTGTAGCTGACAAAATAGAAAAATGACGAACCCGTTCCAATCGCTAAAACTATCCATAAAAACTCAAATAAAATTGACCCTTTTAAATTCTTTTCGAGTTTAAATTTCTTAGAGTCCATGATCAAACGACCCCTTAGGTATGCTGACCCAGCTCATAATTTCTTCAACGGTGCGCTCTTGCGTCTGCTCTTTATAAAGGGCTTCAGGGCGAAGGATCATTCTGTGCCTCATAACAGGAGGCGCTACAGCCCTAACATCTTCTGGCGTCACAAAGGTTCTGCCCGCCATAAAGGCTTCAAATTTAGCCATTTTGATAATTGCAATGCCCGCCCGCGGACTTAATCCATAATACAAAGACTCATGTTTACGGCTCTTTTCTACAATCCGCTGAACGTAGTCGTAAATAAGATCGGACACCCCTATATTTCGAAGCATTTCTTTAATCTGCTGAACATCATCGCTGGTCATTTGAGTTCTTGACCCTTCATGACCTGCTTGAGTCTCCTTTTTATAAATAGCCATTTCCTGTTCTTTTTCAGGGTAACCCAGACGCACTTGAATCATAAAGCGATCTAGCTGGGCTTCTGGAAGGGGAAATGTGCCTTCAAACTCTATAGGATTTTGTGTGGCGATGACCATAAAGCAATCCGAAAGCGGGTAAGTTTGCCCGTCTATAGTCACTTGCTTTTCTTCCATCGCTTCCAAAAGACTGGACTGAGTTTTAGGCGATGCTCGGTTGATTTCATCCGCCATTAACAATTGAGTAAAAAGTGGTCCCTTCTTAAAACGAAACTGTTGAATATCAGGCTGATAAATGCTGACACCAATCAAATCTGAAGGCAATAAGTCCGGTGTGAACTGTACCCGTTGAAAACTAGCTTCTAAATGCATGGCAATAGTCTTCACCAAGGTGGTTTTCCCCACCCCAGGTATATCTTCTATCAAGGCATGACCTCCGGATAAAAACGCACCTATAACTTGCTGCATCACACTTGGGTGTCCTATAAAATAATGCTCCATTTCGTTCATAACGGTGTGCAATTTAACTCTGAGTTCATTTTGTGTCACTTGATCCATTAGAAGATCCCCCTCATCCTTAACTGGAAATAGTTATTGTTATTCCATCATACAACAAATTTTGTATTTTGAATTTTAAGAATTTTATAAATATTGACGCATTTAGAAATTTTACTACCGCACTAATGGTGTAAATAAAAAAAACGACCCTACGCGGGGGTCAACTTTTTGACCACTGCTTAGGATCGTTTCATTATTTAATTCATTATAACCACTGTGTTTACTGTTCGTTGACCACTACCGTTAACTTTGCAGTCACACCTTGATAAACTTTTAATTCAGCAGTAAAAGTGCCTATTGCTTTAATATTGCCAATTTCAATTTTCTTTTTATCCACTTTTATGCCATGAGTCTTTTCAAGTAATTCTGAAACGTCTTTTGAAGTAATAGCGCCGAATAATTTGCCGCCTTCTCCTGCTTTAGACTTGAACTCAATCGACAAGGAGCTGATCTTTTCTGCTAAAGCCTTTGCCTCAGCTAATTCTGCCGCTTTCCGTTTATCTGCAGATTCCTTTTGATGTTGCACTTCTTTAACGCTGCCATCTGTGGCTTCTTTTGCCAATCCTCTTGGTAACAGATAGTTTCTAGCGTGCCCGTCAGAAGCATTTACCACATCGCCTTTTTTACCCGTTCCTTTAATATCTTTCAATAAAATCACTCTCATTTTGTCTCACTCTCCTTAAAATAGTCGTTGATCGCTTCAATCAGCAAATCATGAACGGCTCCCAGAGTTGTCTCTGTAAATTGAGCACCTGCTGTGGTCATATGACCCCCGCCGCCTAGTTTTTCTAAAATCATCTGAACATTAGTTTCACCCAATGAACGACCACTGATAAATACTATATTCTCTTCGTTCATAGAAATAACAAACGAAGTTGAAATACCTCTAATGTTAAGCAAATCGTCTGCCGCTTGTGCCGCAATCAAAGGTGCATTTGGAATAATGTCTGGGCACACAGAAATGGCAACGTCGTGTTCGTAGAGCTTGGCACTGGAGACTAAGTTCGCTTTGTTGATAAAAGTGGTCAAATCGTCTTGGAAGAACTGTTTGACCTGTGTCGTGTCTGCTCCAAACCGTTTCAGTAAGGACGCCGCTTCAAAGGTTCTTACCCCAGTTTTAAAGCTGAAGCTCTTGGTGTCTACCGTAATCCCTGCCATGAGGGCTTCTGCCTCTATTTTCTCAATGTTGATTTTATTTTCCATGTATTGAAGAATTTCAGTGACCAGTTCACTGGTAGACGAAGCATAAGGCTCATGGTACTTGAGTGCTGTATTCTCAATATACTCTGTTCCTCTGCGGTGGTGGTCAATGAGAACCACACGCTGTAGCTTTTCAAGGAGTTGAGGACATTCTGTAATGCTAGGTCTGTGGGTATCCACTACGACCAATAACACGTTTTCTTCCGCCAGTTCCAAAGCTTCTTCCGATGTAATAAATTTATAGGCAGGTTCATCCTTGAACACATCATAGATGTTTTTAATGGCCTCTGTGACTTGATTGAGTACGATATACACATCTTTGCCTCGACTCATGACCGCACGGTTGATCCCAATTGCAGCTCCAAAACAGTCCATGTCTGGGTATTTATGACCCATAATGATGACCCGTTTGCTTTCATCTATCAAAGGACGTAGGCCGTGGGCAATAATTCTCGCCTTAACCTTATTCCGCTTCTCAACTGCTTTTGTCTTGCCGCCGTAAAAATCAAAATTCCCAATTTTACGGACAACGGCTTGGTCGCCACCTCTGCCCAAAGCCAGTTCCAATGCCGAAAAGGCATACTCTTCAGATTGGGTAAAGTTCTTTCCGCTGACTCCTACCCCAATACTTAACGTAACGGGGAATTTATTCCCTACTTCAATCTCTCGAATTTCATCTAAGATACTGAATTTTTTAACTTCTAAATTTTCCAAATATCTATTTTCAAAGACGACGATGTATTTATCATTTTGGTATTTTTTAATCAAAGCATTCATTCGAGACGCCCAGAGGTTAATTTTGCTGTCAATCTCCGAAGCGAGGAATGGTCTTTTATCCTCTTTGGTCTCTGACATGACGTCGTCATAATTGTCCACTTGGATCATCCCAATGATGGGTTTTTCATCGTCGTAGCGTTCCATGGTGATTTTAGACGCTGTGGTGTCAATCCAATAGAGCATAATGGTGTATCTCGTTTGATCAGAGTCCATTTTAATGACGTTGGAATAGGTTCGATAATATTTTTCACCAATTTTAACATCGATTAATTCTTTGTTTTGTAGAATTTTGTCTATGTCAAAATGATGTACCAGTTCTTCCAAATTGGCTCCTAATAAGTCCTTTGTGCCCAACATGTCTGCAAATTTTGAATTGTACCAGGAAATTCTTCCGTCAAAGTCCAGCATAGTCAAAGGCACGGGCATGTTTAAAATTGCATAGCGCGCTGCGGAGTCCATGTCGCTGTAAAGTTCTTCAATGTATTTTTGCATCTTTTTCTGAATCTGGCGGTTGGACTGCCAGTTGTGAAAAAGCAAATAAACAAGGGCAATCACGCCGCAGGCACCCAATATAGGGTTATAGAACACAACAATCAATACTAAAATCGATGTAATCCATAAGGAAAGTCCTGATTCTGGTTTTAACAGTTTGCTCAGTAAGGGATTACTCATATGTTCACCTCTAAACCTTACGGTTTTGGTATAATTTGCGAATGTCGATGGTTGCATCCATCAGACCCACTAAAGACAATACTTGTAGCCCAAAGAACAGTACCAAGAGAAGGGTTGCAAAGCCAACAATGACGGCGCGTTTTTCCACATTGCCCCCTCGTTCAGCGGTTATAAAGGCCAAAGTCGAAGCCCCTTGGAAAGCAAAGACATAGCTGAAAATCACCGCTAAGTTCATATAGATCACATACTGATCCACATAGCCTATGCTGTCTGTAATCCAAGTTAAAATGATGATCAACAAGAGTCCCGGCAAAATGGATGACGGCAATTTGAAATCTTTGAACTTCGCCATAGGTGCTATCTCTACCCCTGACTTTTTTAAAATCGGTCTAGAAATAAAGTAGGTAATCACCGCTATTATAAAGCCATAGCTGATTAAGATCACAGGTTTTGTATTTTCGATATAACCCTTCATTTTTTTGAGGGTGTCGGTTTGAATTTTAATGTCTTCTTGGGAAAGCTTCATAGTGGTCGCTTTTTCTTTAACCATGGTAATCATTTGGTCGAATCCCTGTGACACCAAGCTAAAGATGTCTACGCCGCCTAAAGACACATATGCGAATAGAATCAGACTGAGTCCCATAGAATAGAAAATTGTGCTCACCAATATAATTTTTGAGGTATGCCATTTCTTCTGTATCATAAAGCCTGTAGCCGATGCGCACAAGCCGAACATGACGGTATCTGTCAATGCCACAATCGGATCAAACAGCAACATCAAGCTGAGTCCCATAATCACAGTGCCCGCGGCGCCAGCGTAAATCCCCTGCCTAGCCGTCAATATAGTCATGGGTACTGCGGCGATTACAAAAAGAAAAACCAAAACAGGCATATTAGCCAGTACCACTAAAATAAGGGCAACCGCCGTTAATATCGCTGTTTCCATCACGGTTTTTAAGTTGTTAGATTTGTTCAATTAAGCCACTCCATTCTGGATCGATATATTCCAATCCTATATATTATACAATAATATCATCTAGATGACAAAACTATCGAATATTAATTGGGTTTTGCCACGGTTTACTTATTACGGTATTTTAATGAGAATTGTCTCAATTTTCCCAAAATTCCATTCGCGATGTAATACATCCTTAATAAATTGAACGTATAATAATATTAATACGATTAAAGGAGCGGTGGCTTTTGAAGGCAAAAATTGCAGTACTGGTGCTTATTTTCGCATCTGCAGGTTTTCTGACTTATCATCATTTTGCACAAGACTCCAAGCCCGAAAATGCGTTAGAAATTTTATACATAAACAACAACGATTCCGAAGAATTGAAGAACGTCAAAGCTGCCATGTTGGCGATTAACGCCATGGTCTCCACTAAGCTGGAACTCCCCATCAACCTGACCATTTTAGAAGTTAAAAATGGGGATGAATATTTGATCAAACGCAACACCATCATGCTCAGCGACAATCCGCCAGACATTATTGTGGCAGGCACTCAACCCTTGGCAGATCTCGAAAAAATGGGTGCTCTCATGCCCTTGGAAGGCAATATTGAGAGCTTGGATCAGGTGTATGATTCTCTCAGCGGCACCCATACCGTTGCCTTTGGCTTCCATATCAAAAGCGCTGTCATCAATAAAAAGCTTCTAGAACGTATGGACTTGACTATGCCCACCCCTGACTGGATGGACGAAGACGTGGTCGAACTGGTGAGTGCCCTAAAGTCCAAACAGCCCGGTATGAATTTATTCTTAACGAAGGCGTTATATGAAACCTACTTTAATTGTTACCTTGGTGACTTGATTGAAAAGAAAATGGCAGGAGACATTGCGGATTTTACATTATCAGACCCTGAGTTTCTCAGCGCTCTTGATGAAATGAATAAAGAGATTAAAAAATCTTTCGACCTTAGCAGCATGCCCAATCAGCAGGCGCGCATCAATATGATTTTTGAACCCAAATCTCAAGAATTTTTAAAACAACAACGGGATATTGAAGACAATATGCTCAACAATGTAACCGTTGTAGAAAGCATCAATGCCATGAACGCGGTTACTATGACAAAAATATATCAATATACTGATAATTTGGTGCTTTTACCTATTGGGAATAAGATGGAGACTTTGCGCTTTGGCATCAACGCTCGAACAAAACACCCAGAAGTGGCAAAAGATTTTGTCAATCGAGCGCTCAGTTGGGATTCCCAGTTTAAGTTTGCCCTGTTCTCTGACAAAGTTAAATACGCTCAAGTCAATAAGGACAACGAGTGTCGTCTCCTTGCCTATGGTGAGGCTTTTGCTTCTGATTCAAACGTCGTCGATATACGAAACGCCGTCATTGAAAAATTAAACAACAAAGAATATACAGATTTGGGCGAAATGGATGCCAAAGAACGGGTGGCGCGAGACGAACTGCTCAGAACCACCTTTAACGTCATCTTCGACCCCAAACTCAGCGAGGAAAAGTTCCAGTATAAAGAACTTCAAATCGTTCAGGATCGCATCAAACTCATGATTCTTGAATAAGGCTCTGATGAGCGCTGGGCTCATCGCCACCTCCCCAAATTTGCTTCGCAAATAGGGTAAGCAAAGGAGAAATGACTGTGAAAAAATTCAAGACCGATCAGATTGACCGCCAAGCCATGTCTCTTCTTCTGCCTAGCTTGATTGGATTTTCTCTGGTTTACCTGATTCCCTTTTTTGGAATGGTACTCCAGTCCTTTTCTAGACCCGAGGCAACGCCTACTCTGAAAACCTATCAGGAAGTCCTCGGCAATAAGGCTTTTCAGCTATCCGTAGGCAATTCTTTAATATTTATTGTCCTCGGGATTCCAACCCTCATGATTTTTTCATATCTACTGGCTTTATGCATCCACGAGCTTAAAACACCCCCTTGGGTAAAATTGCTCCTGGTACTTCCGATTGCCCTTCCTTCTGGGGCTTCCATCGGATTTTTCAGAAACCTATTCGGCGCCAGTTATGACAGTCTCCTCTATTCCGATTTGAATATGTTGGTGCTGGTCTTTATCTTTATTTGGAAAT
The DNA here is from genome assembly GCA_964404895.1 of uncultured Peptostreptococcaceae bacterium. Taxonomy (GTDB): domain Bacteria; phylum Bacillota; class Clostridia; order Peptostreptococcales; family Acidaminobacteraceae; genus JBGSUZ01. The sequence continues at coordinate 145,918 of CAYOLV010000006.1, forward strand.
ATACGGGCTATAATCTTTTAATCTACTTGTCAGGCTTTAAGCTCATGCGGGGCTCTGTCATGGACAGCGCAAAAATTGACGGCGCCAACTATCCTCAAATCGTCTGGCACATCATTTTACCCCTTTCAGCCCCTTACATTGTCTTTGCAGGGATTGTAACCATTATCAACAGTTTCAAAATTTTCAAAGAAATTTACATCTTACAGGGCAGTTATCCTAGTACCTCGCTTTATTTATTCCAACACTTCGTCAATAACAAGTTCAACGATATGGCTATTCAAGAACTGGCTACTGCCGCAACCCTATTTGCCATCATCATCTTGGCTTTGGCCTACGGGGTCATTTCCTACGACAAGCATCAGCAAAAACGCATTCGAGGTGAATCATGAAGAAACGAATCCGCTTTGGGCTCTACATCATTGCCATTCTCTTTTTTATTCCGATTGCCTATACCTTCGTCGGCAGCTTTATGACCGCCACTCAACTTGAGCGAGAAGGCCTTCAGTGGATTCCGGAAGCCTTTAATCTACAACAGTATTATCGCTTGATCACCGACAAAAATCAGTATTTCGACTTCATGTTCAACTCCATGAAGATCGTTTTCATTATCATTGTCTGTCAGGTGGTCTTTGGCGTCTTTGCAGCCTTTGCATTGGCAAAACTGAATGTGCCTTTCAAACGTTTAATTATGATGACCTATTTACTCACACTGCTTATGCCCATACAAGTTACCATGGTGCCCAATTATTTATTCTTTCAAAAATTGGAGCAGTGGCTGCCCATCCACATCTTGAACACCCATACCGCTTTGATTTTGCCTGGTGCTTTTTCTGCCTTTGGGATTTTCCTAATGAAGCAGTTTATTGAAGGGATTCCAGACGAAATTATCGAAGCTGCTAAGATTGAGGGTGCCAGTACCTTTAGGATTCTTTTTCAAATCATTATTCCCATCATCAAGCCTGGTATTCATGCATTGATTGTTTTAACCTTTATCGACAACTGGAACATGATCGAAACAGCTCTGGTCTTTATCAGCGATGAGCAACTGCTGCCACTGTCTGCTTTCTTGGAACAAATTTATACCAATCACCATGATTTGTATTACGCAGGGGCAACATTGTACCTGATTCCTGCAATTTTTATTTTCTTAAAAGGTGAAAAATATCTCGAAAAAGGATTTTCAATGGGGGAGAGCGACTTATGATGCAGCAGTCAATCAAATGGGGAAAACGAATTGTCACGGGATTTTTTATACTGATCTTTACTTTAGGCTTCTTTTCAAAATCACTCATCAGTATTACACTGCCCAATGTCCAAGTCTCTGAAATCCACGACGGGGTTGAAGTCTCATATACCAGTGAGTTGGAAGGCGAAATTGTGGCTAAGAAGAACGCAGACATCTGCCTAAGAGGGAATGCCCTCATCCAAGAGGTTATGGTTCAGAAGGGGGAATATGTTCGGAAAGGTGATGTTTTGTTTACTATTGACACCACTTTAGGACTGCAATCTTCAGCCGATGAAGAAACCTTGCGCAATCAAATCCAAGTGGAAAAAGCACGCATGGCCACTTTGACTTCACAAACCACTTTAGAAGCCCAAAATGCCTTAGCTTCGGCAAAGAGCAAGTTGAAAGAAGCACAAATAAAATACGACCATCAAAAACAACTCTATGATTCAGGTGCTATCAGCGCAGAAGAACTGCAAAGCGCTTTGTCTAATTTGGAAACGCTAAAATCTGAAGTGGCAACAGTAGAAAGCAGCAACAAGCTTGCATTGGCTCAAAATAAAGTTGCCCTCAGTGAAGTTCAACAGCGCATCAGCCAATATGAAAATTCTCTTAAAGTCTACGAAACCGCCTCTGAACGTTATTACGACATTAATTCAAGCGGTGAGGTTTTTTCTAAATATACGGGTTATGTGACCAAACTCCCTGAAAAGGGACAGCAGTTCCAAACGGGTGAAATCATTGCCAGTATAGGTATTTGCAATACTTTTAACGATCTCGCTTTCCAAATTCGCATCCCTCAAAAATATTTTGAAGAGTTTGTCAAAGGCTCTAGCGTGGTGAATATCAGTACCCAGTCAGGCAAAAACATCGGCCTCGTCGCCTTTGACTTTGACTCTGCTGTCTTTGATTCTGGGGAAATGAAAGTCCTCGCTAGCTTTAACGACGAACCTAATATTTTAGTTTATCCTACCATGAAGGTCTCTTCGAGAACCACTGGCTCAGACTATATTGGTGGTGAATATCTTGCAGTACCTCGTACCGCTGTCGTTTCAGGAAACACCTCTCTAGACGGTACCAATGCCATTATCTATATCATTCGAGAAGAGGAAGATGCCCTTGGCAAGAGCAATGTGGCCGTGGCAGTTCCCGTAAATGTACTGTCTATTCGCGACGAATACGCCGTTATTACAGAGCTCAGAAATATTCCTTCTAATAAGATCATCATCAATCCAAGTGCTCGTATTAAAGACGGATCGAAGGTGTATGTATGTCCATAAAAGGCGCCTTTAAAACTCTATCTGTTCTGGTTTTTCTCTTGACTGCCCAGTGGTGGGTGCAAAGTCATTATAACGGAGAAACCGTTTACTACGAGATTGGTCCCATTGCTAAAGCCACCTCTGTTGAAGAACTTCAAGACTGGTTGCCCGGTCTGACCCTGAATTGGGAGTTGCAGACGGCTGACTACAATTTGATTATGACCACGGGCAACGATCAGCTTCACAAAAAAATAACTGGCGTAGATAAACCTTGGGTTTCTCCTGCCAATCAAGAGGCTGTTTTGTCTGCCAAAGTGGCTGATCGCCTTTTTAAGACCACTGACGTTGCCTCTAAGTCTCTGCGCATAATGGATCAGCCCTATATTGTTTCTCGGGTTATTAAGGAAGGCAATAACATCTATATTCCCTATAACCCTGACTTGCTCTCTAAACCTTGGAGTCGCGTGAGACTCTATTATACGGCCAGTTCTTATCAACAAGCTGAAATTGACGATGCTCGTTACAACAATCTTATTTCTCTTCTAAAATTTGATGTGTATCACAAGGGTTATGCCAAAGGGGATGTCTACCTTTTTTATAACCTAGCCTTACTAACCCTGCTCTATGTTTTGAGAAGCGCGGGTATCAGCTTGATTGGACATTACAATGTCCAAAAGTTTAACCTTGAAGAAAAGTATAAGGGTTACAAACCTTTTTACAGTTTTAAAACCTTTATAAAGCAAGAATACAAAGACTGTCTCTCCTTTATGTTGAGTCATTTAGCTCTGTTAGGGTTTTTGGTAGTGGGTGTAAAACTGCTCAGCAACTTAATTTTACCCACCACTTTATTCCCAACCAATTGGTTTAGTCTTTCCAGTTACAACGAAATTCTCACTCAACTGAGGGAGAATTTTCAGTACAAAATGCAGTTTGGATTTTCTGACCTTTCTCAAACGGTTATATACCTCTTCCTGCTCTTTACGGTCTATCTCTTCACTTTGCGCAAATTGAAAAATACCACCCCTAAGTTATAAGCAAGAAAAAAGGAGTAGTTCAATAGACGAAAGTCCATTGAAACTACTCCTGCTTTTATGATCTTTTTACGACTATTCGCTAACGAATGGAAGTAAAGCGATGATTCTAGCTCTTTTGATCGCGATTGTAAGTGTTCTTTGGTGTTTAGCACAGTTACCTGTAACACGTCTAGGAAGCACCTTTCCTCTATCAGTAAGATATCTTTCGAGTTTCTTGATATCTTTGTAATCGATCACGCTGTTTTTGTTTTGACAAAAACTACAGCCTTTTCTTTTTCTTTTTCTTTTCATCATTGCCATGGTCGTTTCCCTCCTTCACTTCTTTTCTTTAGAATGGTATGTCTTCGTCATCTTCGATTGCTTGGAAATCGTCTGGATTGTAATTGCCGAAGTTGAATTCGTCCGTAGACTCACTCTTTGGTTTATCCGTGCTGCCCAAGAACTCTACGCTGTTGGCAAGAACGTCTGTCGCATAACGAGTTTCCCCGGTATTCGTCTTATACGAACTTGTTTGAATAGCGCCGTTAATTGCAACTTGCTTGCCTTTGCTCAAATAATTAGCACAAGTTTCTGCAAGTTTACCCCATGCGATCACTCGAATGAAGTCAGCAGTAGGTTGACCTTTCTCCTGCATTTCAGCCTTTTTTTCACGACTGAGGTTCCGATCGACTGCTATTGTAAAATTGACAACAGCTCTTCCGCTATTCGGAATAAATCTCAATTCAGGATCCCTTACAAGTCTTCCAATCAGAATTACATGGTTCATTTTCCCACGTCCTTTTGACTACTTTTCGTCTTTGTTAATAACGATGTATCTGATAACGTCGTCTGAAATCTTGAAGTTTCTTTCAAGTTCCAATGGAAGAGAAGGATTAGCTTTGAATGTTACATATACGTAGTAACCTTCTTTAACTTTGCTGATTTCGTAAGCTAACTTTCTGTTACCCCACTCGTCAACCTTCTCGATTTGACCATCTGCAGAAATGATAGAAGTGAATTTGTTAATCAATTCTTTTCTAATCTCTTCTTCAAGAGCTGGTTTAAGGATGAAGATAGTTTCATAATTTCTCATGTGAATGACACCTCCCTATGGACTTAGTGGCCCTACCCCAATGGTAGAGCAGAGAGTATTGCGGACAGAATTGCCCACCGTACAACTTGGTATTTTATCATTTATCAAAACCCAATGCAAGATATTTTTGGATTTTTACTAATGCTTTTTACTTTGCCTCTTCTTTATGGATCACTTTTTTGATGCGCTTTTCTAAATTCGGCCGCTCGATCCAAATTTGCTTTTCACATTTCATGCATTTGATTCTGAAATCCATACCTACCCTTAAAATTTCAAATTGATTGGAACCACAAGGATGGCTTTTCTTGGTTTCGATTTGATCTCCAACTTTTAAATCCATTGGCATAACTATACCTCCCAATTACATTCAGTTGGTATTTTCTTGCCCTCTTCCCTCATCATGTGGTAGAGTTTAAGACCTTCTTTAGAGCGCTCCACTAGAATGGTTTTAACCTCTTCAATATGAGCTAAACTAATTTTAAGTGACAAGCCGCAGCTGGCTGAAATTTCTCTGGGCGTGGGAACCATCTCAACTGGGACTTGAGCCAACAAAAATTTTTCGGTACTGATGGCAAGATGCGTCGATTCAAATGTGATGATATAGAATTCCTTCTCTAGCATGACTAACCTCTCATTTATATACGAATTACATTTTTAGCGCTATACAACTGTTCCACGATGGTGTACATATTGGTCACACCCCCTACAGCCAGTTGTTCCTTTGCCTTATAATAATCCAGACAAGTGCCGCAGGACAAAATTTGAACGCCCAACATTTCTAAAGTCCTTAAGTGTTCTAACACAGGAGAAGAGTCTATTGTCATTTTAATGCCCCCGTTGACAAAGAGAATCGCCTTTGGATAGGGCTCTGTTTCTGTCAAGGTATAGAAGAAAGCTTTCATTAAAACTTCCCCTAACTGGTCATTGCCTTCGCCAAATCGGTCAGAGGCCACAAAGACAACTTGTTCTCCCATCTTATGCTTCGGTTGGGGAACTGCTTCAGAGTTGTTAATCATTTCATTCTTATAAATATCAATATAGAAGAAACCATCGATTTCTCTGACGTTGTACTTTAAATTCATGCTCTTTGCAAATTTTGTTACGTTTTCTATGGCCACAGAATTATCAACTATGGTTGTCACATAGCCTTCTTCAAGCTCTTCAATCGCTTTTTTTGTCTGAATGACCGGTCTCGGACAATCTAAACCCCTTGCGTCTACTTCTTTAAACATGTCATCACCTCAATAAATAATATATCAAATATAAGAGCAGATTGTTATTGTAAAAATAGATGGCTATCTGAGAATTCTCTATAGCGTCAATGAGCCAAGTCCCGTGCATGAACGGCAATATAAAGGTGATGATCGTCATCATGACCAGCACACTAAAAGCCCCACGAACAACCCCAACCACTATGCCGCCTAACTTGTTAGCTTCCTTAAGCAAAGGCAATTTCATCACTTGATCTAAAAAGACTGTTAAAAGAGACAATACTGCAATGACCCCAAAAACGATGATCATAAAGCTGGAACCGTTGATAATCCACTCAGAAATCTGACGTGACAAGTCGCCGTATACCATTTGATTCATGCTGTCCCCTGCCTTGTCGACCACGTCTCCAGGCATTTTGCTGATAATGTTCGGCATATTGAGAGAACCTCCAAGCTGACCATTTGCCGCCGCTTGTTGGAGCTGATCCTGAGTAGAGAAATTCTTGGTCAAACTGGCATATATATTTTCTTCCAGATTAGAGAACAACTCAAACTTAGCAACCATATACGCCGCAAGGGCTTTGTAATAAAGCTTTGCCGTAATCAACGCCACCAGCCAAGCCCCTAATTCTATCACTGTTTTGACCATACCCTGTCGAAAAGCCCTAAAAACTTCTCCGCCCATAATCAAAAGCACTACAATATCCATCCAATTCATGCCACACCTCCTAATAAGTCATTTCATACCATTCAAATCGATCTTCAAACTCAAAGCCTAACTGCTTATCGCTGATCCAAAGGACTTCTTTAATGGTGCTGTCAAAGGTTTTGCTCCCTAGGGTTCTTCCTTTAAAGTCCTTAATGACCACCTGATTTTCGCCTAAAATGGCCATTCGATTTTCACCCAGAAAAATGCGGTCTGCCACAATTGGCGAACTGCTCTCAAAAATCCATTCTCCTTTTGGAGAAATCACCGCCACGCAGTTTTCGTTGCGTATATCTTCGAGTGCCTTATCTTCGATGAGCAGGTTAAACGCTCCAAACCCTGACTTATTAAATTCTAAACGGTTAATGAGTCGGTCAATGTCTTGTCGCCATAAATCCTTATCGCTGTCACTGAAGGCGATGAGCCCTTGCTCCGTCACCCCTACAAACTGATTTTCATAGCCGTTTAACCTGGATAGAATTTGATTGTTAAAGTTTCTGGCGCCCTTCATTTTGCCGTCTGTCCCAAAGAGAAAGACGTTGGTATGGAAGTTGTCCTTTTCAACAAAGAACACACTGACCCCAATCAGATTCAATTTTGGTGCGAAATCTAAATCCAAGATTTCTGGATAAGGTAAATCTATCAATGCCTGATCTTCCCCATTGCTCTTGAGAATCAGTATTTTTTTTTCTAATTTCTTATAAAGAATGACAAATTCATCGCCTTTTGCAATGACCCGATCAATTTTCCCTAAGGCTTCTCGCTTGGCTAAAATTTTTCCGTTGCCATCTAAAACATAAAAATCGCCACTGTCCCGCTCTACCAGATAAATTTTATCGCCTGCCGCCGCAACAAGGGCTTTTGTTCCCCCATAAGGCTTCTCCCAAGCTAGTTTCCCATCCTTTTGATACGCTTGGAGTTTACCGCCTTCCGTTTTTAGAAGCCGATCCCCTGCCAATTGAACTACTTTGCCGTCATTGATTTTTACCGTGGAGGCATATTGTAGCGTGGTGACGGTCTTGAAACCAGCCCCCCCTAAATTCAGCGCACCCCTGACAGAAGTGTAAATGGATTCAATATTAAAGGTCAAAAGTAAACATAAGATCAAGATGACTAGCGAGGTAATACTCCTGCGCCGTCTTCGTGCTTTGATTTGATCCAGCTTCCCTGCTGGCAGCTCTGCCCTTTTCTTCAATCTCCGTCCCTCCATGATTCCAGCGTATTGATTAACCCGCAAAGGGTTTTATAGTCCTCAGGTGTATCCATATCCATAAAAATTTTAGGATCCTCAAAAGGAACTTCCTTAATAATAGCTGCTGGGTGTGTCATTAATGCTTTTCCCCCAGAGTCACCTTTAAGGTTCATTAAGGTCTGTTGCCAGGCGATGCTAAACACTCTCGGGTTATAATAAACACCGTCGACAACGGGTACAGCCATATTGGCACCGCTCTCTAAATAACTTTCAAAAATCTTGCGATAATCCAATCCCCTCAACAGTGGCTGATCCCCTGTGGTAAACGCGATTCCTTGAATGCCTTCTTTCCATGGAAAGGCAGCCCCCAGTTTCACGGCTGCACTCTTTCCCTCATGGCTCTTTTCATTTCGTATAAATATCAAATCTAAGTCTCTGAGAGCTTCTTTTATGTGGTCTTCTTGATAAACCACTATGATTTGACCCGCCCCAGAATTCACTAAGGCTTCTGCCACCCATCGAACACAAGGTTTTGGCGGATTGCCTAAGGGGAGCATCAACTTGTTCTCTCCCATGCGTTTGGCATTTCCTGAAGCTAAGAGAACTGCACCGATTGACTGGATTTTTTGATTTACTGGATCCATGGCATGACCTCTATTGGCATATGTGTCAGGGTTTTCAGTTTCTCAATAAAGGCTTTGTGCCTTTTCTCTACTTGAGTAATCAAAACCCTTGCCGGCACCCCTTCTGGTTTATTTCTAAAAAGCCCCTCGGGGCTATCGATCAGACGAGCTACTGCTTCAGGGCAGATGGGTTGATTTTCTTCTAATCCCGTCACTTTAAGAAAAAGCCCTAGTCGATGAACCCACTGGTCATTGGCAGGTTGCTCAAAAGCACTGGCGCCTACAACGCCTAAAATCAAATCTAAGCCCTTAGGATAGACAGGTTCAGAAGCATTGGGGGCTTTGATAGGCATATGTTTTGAACCATCAATTTCTATTAATTTCCATATTTCTGTATAATTATTCAATTCTTCAATTGCATGAAGAGGAGGCGCTATCCCTTTGTTTTCTTCATTAACCTTACCAAACCACTGGACTACACTTTTCTCGTTCAAGTCTTCTTCTAAAAATGTTTCACGTAGAACTATTTCTATATTTTTACATTTTTCTGCAGGAAACATCTTGGTTGTCGTGGTTATTAATACTTTTTGGTTCATGTTTATGAGTTCGTTTGCTATAAAAAATATACTGGTGGTCTTGCCGCCTGCGCCGCAAAAACCCACGGTTCTGCCCTTCATATTTTTAATAGCTTCCATACTATTCCTCGACGGGTTTGACTCTTGGCGGTCTTTGTCCAAAGTATTGGTAATAGTAGCATTTTAACTTACCATTAAACAATTTTCTGTTTTTAGTGGCTTTCTTGCCAAAAGAACGCTCAAAGCCTTCATGGGCTGTAATGATATTGAAAGACCATGTGTCGTTAGGGAGTAATTTCTCGCCCATCAGTTTGTAAAGGGCTGCCACTTGTTCTTCATCGCCTAAACGTTCACCGTAAGGTGGGTTGGTAATCACATAACCGTATTTTACTTTAGTGCTGAATTCTGCCACATCTCTGACTTGGAAGTGGATGTCTTCGTCTAATCCTGCCAAATCGCTGTTAATGGCGGCTTGTTTGATACTCCTCGGGTCACAGTCGTAACCCTGAATATTCATTTCCACCTCATGATTTACAGCATTGTAGGCTTCTGTTCGTACTTCTTTCCAAACCCCTTCTGGCATAATTGGCCATTGCTCGCTGACGAATTTGCGGTTGAGTCCTGGAGCAATATTGCGACCAATCATTGCAGCTTCTATCAAGATTGTGCCCGAACCACACATAGGATCCACCAAAGGTATTTTAGGGTTCCAACGGCTGAGTTTTACCAATGCAGCTGCAAGGGTTTCTCTAAGCGGTGCTTCATTTCCGTGCTCTCTATAGCCTCTTCTGTGAAGTCCCTCTCCTGAAGTGTCCACCATAACCGTCACTTGGTCTTTTAAAATAGAAACCAAAATAGGTACTTTTACACCCGTCTCTTGGAACCAGTCAATTTTGTAAGCAGTTCGCAAGCGATCAACCGCCGCTTTCTTAGAAATGGCTTGAATGTCTGACAAACTAAACAATTGAGATTTTACAGATTTCGCATTGACCGGAAACTCTCCATCTGCAGGAATGTATTTTTCCCATTCAATTTTTTTAACCCCTTGGAACAGGGCTTCAAACGACGTTGCTTTAAATTCACTAATCTTAATGAATACGCGGTCCGCACATCTGAGCCAAAGGTTGGCCATACAAATGCCCTTTTCGTCTGCATCAAATTCCACTTTGCCATTTTCCACGACGACATTTTCAAAGCCAAGTGCCTTGACCTCGTCCGCTACTACAGATTCTATTCCAAATGCTGCTGTCGCAATCATTCTATACATTGCCATATCATTTCCCTCACTTTTTCTAAACCGACTTATTTACGCATTTTAACCGACTCGGCTGTCGCTTCCATTATAACATAAACTGTCAAGAGGTTATTTTTGAACCTTAAAAAGCTGCTTGCAGAAAATTTCTACAAACAGCTCTCCTCTATTTCATATACTTGCCCACTAACCTGAGTAAATTCGAGGCTTCCACAGGTTTTGGCAAATAGTCGTCAAAGCCATAGGTTAAAAGATACTCCCTCTCAGCGTCTATGACTTTTGCGGTGCAGGCGATTATAGGTACTTTTTTTCTTCTGTGCTTTTCAATTTCATCGAAGGCAGCGAACCCGTCCATAATCGGCATCATAATATCCATAAAGACCAAATCTGGTTTTTCTGATAAATACATTTCCACGGCTTCTTTCCCATTTTTGGCAAACAAAAGATGGTAATTCTCTTGCAGGTGAATTTTATAAGTCACCCGACCGACCACTTCGTCGTCTGCAATGAGAATCGTCTTGCTGTGGAGCCTTTTAGCTCCCTCGGGTAGGTCATCTTCATGAACCATATCTCGATGTTTTGTATCTGACTTTTCAGCTCGATACCCCATTTGGAAGTTCAATTTCACTTGTGTGCCTCTGCCAAACTGGCTGTCCAGCTCAATCCCACCATTCATGACTTTTAAGATGTTCTGGGCATTCAACAGCCCCAAACCTCTCATTTCAATAGCTTGATCCAGGAATTTTAAGGGTCTTTTCTCCAAAAGCAGCGCCTGAATCTGTTCCAAGCGGTCATCTGTCAGCCCCAGCCCTGTATCAGACACAATAATCTGCATCTGAACCAAGCCGTCTTGGGTTTTGTCGTGGGCATTAAAATAAACTTTTATACTGCCATTTTGAGTATGAGTCACACTGTTTTCGATGATGTTCATCAGTATGCTATTAATGCGGAAGAGGTCCCCAATTAATTTTTTAGGCACTGCCTTGGAATGATGCACTTCCAAATTGATATTCTTCTCTCTCGCCCGCTGTTTGAATCGGTTATAGATCTCATCCACCAATTCTGTAACCTCAAAAGGCACATAGACCAACTGTATGCTGGTGTCTTCCATGGTAAATAGATCGTTGAGGTTGCCAATCCGTCTCAGGGTCTTGTCGTTGAGCTGCATCACAGATTCCAGCCACTCCGAATTTTTAAATTCAGGGGTGTGATGGAGGTAATTCAACTGATCAGACATATCTTCAATATCACCTTTGACATCTAATGATAATTTATGTATAAACTCAAAATGCTTGGCGGATTCCTCACGGCACACTTTCAGTTCGTTGTCTTTACGCTCAGAAATGTGCTGAATTTCATAGTTGGTCTGAATGCGTTCTGTCACATTTCGGCTGATTTCAACAGCGGAACTGACTTTTCCCTTCCCATCTCTGAGGGGAATTCCTGTGACTTCATAATATTGAAGACCTTCTCCATTCTCATCGGGAACTGCAATTACACTTTTCTCAGTGACCCCTGTTTCCAAACATCTTCTGCAGGGACAGTTTTCACAAACCTCTTCCCTTTGATGAAACGCCTCATAACAGCTGGCGTTGTGAACATTTTTTTTGACTTTTCGCACGGCATCATTTGCCCAAAGGACTTTAAACTCATTATTGATTTTTAATACCTGTTCTGGCATGGCGTCCAATATTTCCTTGTAAAAGCCTGCTTCAAACTTCGTGTGATCCTCAGAAGGATAGCTCTCTCGGTCTTTGTTTCGCATTCGGAGCCACCCTGTGCTGTTTTTTTCCATAAAGATCCCTCCAAGACTTTGATATCAAAGCTCATATGCTAAAGTTCTTAAAGGCATACGGTTAACTTCATTATATCAACTGGATCTTAATTGTGAACAGCTGTTTTTTTCAAGACGTGGACACTGCCTTCTTTTTTTGCCAAAACTAGAATTTCCAAAGCCTCTGCTTTCCCGCTGACGGTGAGATAGTAACCCTCTCCCCCTACATTTTGCAAATCTTTTTCTTTTCCGCTGACGGTCAAATTACTAATTAACTTCACTTCGCCCTGTCTGTAGCACAGAAAGCTGATTTTTTCCCCAATGCCCAGGTCTCCCTTATGGCCTTGTTCATAATCTAAGCGCAGTACAATGGATTCCTGATTGATGGCCTCATCTGACGTTTCAAAATCAGAAACCGTCAAAAGTTTCCCTGCAGGTACATCTTTTGTGATAGCTTTCCCCATCCATTTAAACTCATCTTTGATGACGCCTTCCAGATTGCTGCCTGATTTTAACCAGATGATTTGAAGGTCTTTCTCTTGAACGCACTGCCCTGCTTCCATATCTGTTTTTAAAACATAGGCCTCCCGCTCTGCGGGTTCTGCCCATAGACTTTTGACCAGATAAAACTCAAGGCCAATGGCTGCCACAGCACATAGCAGAGCTACTCCTATCCACTTTTTATACATCACAACACCTCTTCTATCCCGATTTTAAAGCTTTTTATTCAAGAATTAGTTCTACCTATCGATGGGAAATTCTCGTTGTCTCACTAAGCGAATTTCCAAGTGATCTTTATTGCTGATGAATGCCCCAACCATGGTCACAGGATCATATTCAACGATTAATTCAATATTTAGCTGGGGTGGATCCTCCTCAATAACTGCCAAGGTCTCAATGTTCCAATGCTCTCCTTGATTTGAAGCGGAAAGCGCATCAAACTCGCTCGCCAACATAACCCGTGTCTTTTCTAAAAACAAGTCCCTGCCACATTCTGAAAGGGACTCTGTTTGCATTTGCCATTCCACTTGATCCAAGACGTTTTCTGTTGCAGCGCTCCACTTAACGCCGTAAAGGGTGTAGGTATACACTTCGAAAATAGCGCAAATCAAGGGCAGAGCTATAAAGACCAAGAGCATCAGACTCCACAAAACCATCTCAATCCCTGCGCTACCTCTTTCAGTTGATAATTCTTTTACCATAGACCCATCCTGTAAACTCATAATGTCCTTCTGCCTCTCGGATGTTTATAAAACCAACCACTTCTTTATATTTTACAAGTCCCTTCACCACAAAAGGTTTTCGTTCCCTTCTCATCAAGGTTCCCCCTTCAGGGCATTGAATTTCTATGACTTCAAGTCCCAATTGGGTTAATTCTGTTTTCAAATTTTCTCGCATCGCTGGGCTAATGCCCTCCTTGGTGTTGATCATGTAGGTGTACTCTCTGCAAATTTGATCCATTTGAACTTTTTGGTACAGAGGAATCAAATAATAGATTGACGCCATCAAACACAAGAAAATTAATAGGGTTCCCATTAAAGAGGCGGCTATTTTGCCTACATCCATGTTAATTGCCTGAGGTTCTAAAGACTTGGCCGCTGATGGTAGTTTTCCACCAAGTGCTCATGGTGGTCATAAAGTCAGTGCCCATCCCTCGAAGTCCCGGCATAATGATAAATGCGCTAATGACCAATACCACCGCCATACCTAGGGCGATGTCCAGTGCAAATTGCCCCTCTTCATTGTCGATTCGATCCAAAAGCCATATGTAGCAGTACTGCCACGCTAATTTTATGTTCATTTTTCTCCTCCTATTTTCCTACAAAGATTGATTGAGTTGCCCGTCCCATTTCATAAACCATGGGCACTGCTAGCAAAAGAAATACCAACAAACAGAGTCCAATGGCAATCCAAATGCCCTTTGCCCGAATCCACTCAGACTCCGCCGCCAATGCTGCGTAATACCGTTTAACCATCAACTGTTCTTGTTTGACCACCATTTCATAGTGGTCTCCCGTTTGAAGACCTTGCCGCAAGACCGTTGCCAAGACGTGAATTTCATCGCCTTCAATCCTTTTTGTCAGTTCCTCTGCCGCCATGTCCAAATCCATGGTCTTGAAATAGCAGGAGGAAAAGCCGAACATGGCCTCTTTTAAAAAAGGCTCTTCAACAGATTCATATAAGTGCTTGATTACCTCTGCGCTAGACATGCCAGAGGTCAATTGCAATGCCATGTGTCGATAAATTTTATACACCCCAGTGACAAAGGTATTTTTCCTTTCCTTTATTTTAAGGTGGGTCATGCCGCTAAAGTAGATTGTCAGTCCTAGAAATAGCATGCCCCCTTTTAAAGGGTGTTGAATGTCCCTGATCAGTACCAGTATTGAAATTCCAGAAATGGTAAGACACCATTTCCAAGCGAAACTGGTCGCTTTGGACTCGGTCATGCCACTTTTAATCAAGCGATCCTCATGCCACATGACTATTTTTTGCCACTGATTGAATCCTTTTGACGCCCAAAACTTTAAACGTCTTCCCTTATTCTTTGTAAAACCTCTGGAATCGGTTTCGGGAAACTTTTTAAAGGTGTTTCTTGCCCTTGAAGATGAGGATTTTTCGCCCGCCCACTTTCGTGCAGATTTTTCTATCGCTCTTTTTAAAACATAGAGATAGCTAGCCGATGCAGTCGCCGCTATGATAAAAATTAAAAGTATCGGCTCGAAGGCTCTTGAATTTTCTAACCCTTTAATAATGTTCATATTTGAGTCCTCCTAGAAAAGAGAGGGCCATCATAAAAGAAAGGATGCTCAAAAGGGATTTACCCATTAGGGTTTCCACATAGAAATCGGATAGAATTCTATTGGTATTGAGCAGTAAGTAAATTAAAACAAAGGCCACCACACTAAGTCCGTTGATTAAGAGCTTGTACTTGATTTGAGTGTCTTGGCGGTCTGACATTTCTGTTTGCAGTTGGTAACTTTCATTTTCAAAGCCCTGCAATAATTTCACTAAATCTCCCCGTTGGTCGGTCATGTGCTCTAGACACTTAACAAATTGCAGTACAGGAGTGCCCTGGAAGGTTTTCTCTAGGTGTAAAAACGCGTCTCGTTCTGAAACCCCTGCCGTAGCTTCCATAAGGAATATAGAAAAAGGCTGTCTCAGCCGCTCGTCTACGCCGCTGTTTTCCAGCTGACCTAAACAGTAGTAAATATCTTCTTGTATCTGCGCCCATCGTTGCAACACACTGTAAAACCCCGGTAACCCGTTAATTAGTTTTCGATTTCGCCAAGCGCCATATAGAGCTGTCAACTGAAAGGGAAGTGCTACCCCTATGAGTATGCCGCTCAGGACCAGGCCTTCAATCTTAAAAAGTGACCAAATCCACCTTGAAATCACAAAAGCGCTGAGTCCAGAGGCAAGAAAAAGCGTCTCCATTCTCATCCATGGGAAGCGACTGGATAGACCCGACTGATGCAGGTATTTTTTATCTAAACGTTCAATGAGACTTAGGCGAAAACCCATTTTTTCAATCTCTGAAAACTTTAAAGGCTCCTTTGAGATTGCTGAGCCAAAAGGATTGCTGTCTTCCAAAGTCCAGCGTTCTCTCTTACTCACGTTTTTTACGAGAAGGGCCAAAATACTGAGAGACAGTAAAATCAGCAAGTTAATCACAATAAGCAGTTTCATAAAGCCACTTCCGATTTATGAAGATAGAGGGTTTCTGCCTTTCTCTGCTTGCCCATGCCAAGGTAACGATCTATTTGAAGCACTTTGAATTCTCGCAAGTAGATTATATAGTCTACAGACTGACCAATCATTTCCATGGCTACCGTTTCACTGATTCTCATTTCTGAAGTTTCACTGAGGGTTAACAACCTGAGCAAAGCCTCTTCTGTCCCGCCGCTATGAATGGTGCCCATAACGCGGTGGTCTGTATAGCCTGCCTTTACAAACTCCCAAGCTTCTGCTCCAGTGATTTCCCCTATACAATAACCGTCTAAAGACATGGTCAATCCATCTTTGATTAGGTGATTTAGGGTGGCCGGTTTCCCATATTGACCCCTTTCAATAACCCGTTGTACCACGACCGTGGGACTCTCAGGATAAATTTCCATATCTGCTTCACAGACCATGAGTCTCTGGCTGGTTCCAATGGCGTCAATCATGGCTCTGAGTAAAGTGGTCTTTCCCGCTGCGCCCTTCCCACAAATCAAAAATCGCCCCTTGCCTATGGCAATTTCTTCGATGACCTTACGGGACACTTCATTTAACATACCCATAGCCTTTAAATTTTCTAAGCTGTAAGCCTTTGTTCGATGTTTTCTAATAGATAAAAATGCGCCATTAGGAGACCTTGGTGGGATGACCGCATTGATTCTTAGCTTTAAATTTTCGTCCGCTACCCTTGCATGACAATCATTTTCATTGAGCATGCCTCCATTTCTGATGACAATGAGCTTGCAAAAGTTTTCAAAGGCTTTTTCACTGGCAAAACTAACGGGAATTACTTTCGTCACCCCATTTTCTTTGATAAAGAAGGTATCGAATCGGGTGCCTATTAAATCTGTAATCATGGGATTTTCCAAGTAGGTCTGCAAGATCCCGTAGCCAAACATATGATCCATCATCTCTTGCAGAAGGCTGCTTCTCCCTGTATAAGGTCCCTTTTGATCAATCAGTTTCATGAGAATGACTTCAATGGCTTCTTTAGAAACCTCTTTGGTTTCAATCTTTGTCAACAATTCTGCTTGTTCAGCTATGAGTTTTCCAATAAGATCACTCATTAACTGCTCTCGTTCATTGCCTTCAAAAATCAGCTGATCTCTATTGATAGGCTCATTTAAACTCGCGACTAAACTCATACGCAACCTCCGCTATAAATAGCCTTAATAATAGGTTGATACACCACTTGTAATGCCTGTCTTTGTTTATGCAGATAAGCTTCTCCAATACGTTGGCATTTGTCTCTGTGCCCATCGAAGGGAACACTGCCACAGTAAGTACCCATACCCATTTCAATTAGAAATTTTTTCTCTAAAGAAGGCATCTTGGGACTTTCAAAGAGAACCCACAGTTGTCTCGTCACGCTGATATTTTGTTTCGCCGCCATGAGTTGAATTAACTGCCGATTGTATCGAACTGATTCAATGGAGGGCTTCACGCCACACAAAACCAAATCCGCATACAAGAAACTGTTTAAGGTAAAGCCATCATAGGGAAAACTGTTGGTTCTTAAAATTACCACATCGTAATACTGAGAAGCGCTGTGGAGGAGTCTCTTTAAGTCGTCTGACTTGTAATATTCATAGTCTTCCATTTTATAAACACCTGTCAGCACTTGTAACTCAGGAAACCCTTTAACCTTTTGGGTACAAAGCTGAAATGCCTCTCGTCCAAGCTCTCTTTTCTTCATGCAATCTAAAAGGATGTTCAGTCCTGTTGCTGTTGCCTTAGAATAAAAATCATATTTTTCAGTCACGACAGGCTTAACACCACAGTAAATATCTGCAGTGGGCATGGTGCGGTCAATATCCATGATCAATACGGATTGGTTATAGTCTGAAGATAAGACAGCACCCAGTTCATAGGCTAGTGCCCCTTGTCCGTGAACGCAAATTCTCTGCCTCGGAAGCTTTTCAGCCCTCTTTGACAACATTTCTATAGGTTTTCTTGGTTTCATTCTTGACCTAAATAGAGGGAGCAACGGTTCTCTTTCGGTTGAAGGAATCAAAACTGTTTCCTCTGAAATGCTAGCCTCCCATACCCCAAACTTAAGTTTTTGTGGTTTAAATAGACATTGGTACAAATTTTCTTTAGTGAATTCTGTTTCAAAGAGGAAGGCGTCTAAATAAGGATGGGCTTCTGACAACAGGTTCATGACCGTCAACTTCCCATAAGCCATTTCAAAAGACTCCTTAATGAGCACTAAAACATGAAAGTTTTCATTTATAAGACCCTTCAACGTTTTTAAGTGGTTTATTTGAGTTGGTTCATTGACCACAACCACCACCACATCTCCTGGGCTAAGAGCTGAAGTCTGGAAATGTTCCACATGTTGAACCGTTATTCCAATGCTAAAATCTATAGGGGTTTCTAGTTGGCTGATTTCATATTGCCACTTCAGCCGATCTCCAGAATGATTGACAATTAGGTGTATGTACATAATCCCTCCGCAAATGCCATATTTTTACATTCACTTTATTTCATTATCCATATTTTGTCAATTGCAAATTCTGAAAAATAAGCAAAAAAAAGAGACCCCCCGAGGAATCTCTTCTATTGTAAATTGATTTACTGTAAATCGATTTACAGTTCTCTTCTGCCTTCCATTGCCTTCATCAGAGTCATTTCGTCAGCATATTCAAGTTCTCCACCAACAGGTATTCCGTGGGCCAGTCTTGACATTTTTATGCCCGTCCCTTTCAATAGTTTCGAAAGGTACATGGCAGTTGCCTCTCCTTCAATGGTTGGGTTTGTTGCCATAATAATTTCTTCAACCTGATCTTCCGTCTGTAGGCGAATGACCAATTCTCGAATTTTTATATCTTCTGGACCAATGCCGTCCATTGGAGATATTGCCCCGTGCAGTACATGGTATAAACCATGATACTCCTTCGTCCGCTCAATGGCCAAAAGATCTCTTGGGTCTTCTACGACACAAATAATGGTCTGATCTCTTTTGGGATTGGAGCAAATATAACAAGGGTCTACATCTGTCAAATGAAAACACTTGGTGCAGTAAGTAATCTTCCTTTTAGCCGTAATGATGGCTTCTGCAAAATTTACAGCCTCTGACTCGGGTTGGTTGATAATATAAAAGGCCAACCTTTGGGCTGATTTTCTTCCGATTCCGGGTAATTTTGCAAATGCCTCTATCAACTGGGCTATGGGTTGGGGAAAAGACTGCATCATAATACGCCTAGAACAAGCCAGGAATGTTCATCCCGCCAGTCATTGCTCCCATTGCCTTGCTCGTTGCTTCTTCAGCGGCTCTCATTGCTTCATTCACCGCTATTAAAATCAAATCTTGTAGCATTTCAATATCATCAGGATCTACGACTGATGGTTTTAAGGTGATTTCAATAACTTCTTTTTTACCGTTTACTTTTACATAAACAGCACCGCCGCCTGCACTGGCATCATATACCTGCGTTTCCAACTCAGACTGCATTTTTTGCATATCGTCTTGCATTTTTTGAACTTGCTTCATCATATTGTTCATATTGAAGCCGCCACCACCGGGCATCATTGGTTTTTTTCCTTTAGCCATTCTTCATTCCTCCACATTGTTCATTGATTTGTATATTATAGCATATTAAAGACATTCTCGGAAATTGGATCATTCGATGATTTCCAACTTTTCTGCATGTTCACCAAGGACTTCTTTTAAGGCCTCCAGCGAATCATCGCCTTCATCAGACTTATCCTTTTTTATTTGGAATGCATCCAAAAAATCAAATTGAGCTCGCACCGAGTAACCCGTGACAGCCAGTATGGCTTTTTCCACTTCAATACGGTTCTCATCTTTTCTTATGGCATTTAAATGGAAGCCATATATTTCAGGATATCCAATTTGAACAATTTTTCCACTGACACCTACAAAAGTGCCTTCAACTAAAAGTGCCCGTACGCTGGCTTTTTTCTTTCGGGTCAGGTACTGAATAATTTCCTGCCATTTACCTTGAATAACCCCAGGGTCAGCATCGCCTTCTTGAGCTTCAACTAACATCTCTACGGGACTTTCTGACACTGGTTTATCAACGGCTGGTTTATGTTCTTGATAACTTTTAGGAGCCATTTCTCTATTGCTCGGTTTAGCTGCGGGCATTTCTGTCTTCGGGGAATGACCCGAAGTTGCGCTTACGGAACCTCCTGCCGCAACTTGCTGAACAGGTTGAACTGTCTGATTTGTCATGGGTTGAGCTAACTTCACCAAGGTCATTTCCAACATGATTCTAGAGTTGGTCGACCATTTCATTTGCTGATCCAATTCAATCAGTTGACCTAAATCATATAGAATCCGATTCAGCCCTAACTTTTTCGCCTGAGCCTCGAATACACCTATATCTGCACTGGTCTTTATTACTTTGGGAGAAGCACCTGCAGAGGCGGCCATCATTAGGTCTCGGTAGTAGTCAATCATGTCTTTGACAAATTGGTTGATATTTTTTCCATTGTGAATGAGCTGATCGACTGTTTCAAACAGAGCCAAATAGGACCCCTCTGCCACTTGATCCACTAGGGAAGCAATGACTTCGGATTGAACCAACCCCAAAGACTGAATTACCAATTCTTTTGACAGCACCATTTCGCCTGCGGAAAGACATTGATCCAGCATGGACAGTGAGTCCCTGGCAGCCCCATCAGATTTTTTAATGATCATTTTGAGGGCTTCACTTTCCCACGAAACCCCATTAGACTCACAAATCAGACTGAGAAGACCTTCAAGAGCTTCACCGCTGACGCGTTTAAAATCAAACCTTTGGCAACGAGAAAGTATGGTCGCAGGGAGTTTATGGGGTTCAGTGGTGGCTAATATAAATACCACATAACTTGGAGGTTCTTCCAGTGTTTTTAACAAGGCATTAAAAGCCCCCGTGGAGAGCATATGTACCTCATCAATAATGTAGACTTTATACTTAGCCCTTGAAGGCGGGTACTTCACATTCTCTCTCAGTTCTCTAATATCATCTACGCCGTTATTGGAAGCAGCATCAATTTCCACCACATCCATTAGAGACTCGTCTAAAATGCCTTTGCAAATTTCACATTCGTTACAAGGATTACTGTCCTGTGGCGATAAGCAGTTGATTGCTCTCGAGAAAATTTTAGCCATAGAGGTCTTACCCGTTCCTCTGGTGCCCGAAAACAGGTACGCGTGTCCTACGTTACCATTTTTGACTTGGTTCTTAATCGAATTGATCAAGTCCGATTGTCCGACGACTTCTTCAAATACTTTTGGCCGCCACTTCCTGTAAAGCGCTGTATACGTCGACATGATTCATCCCTCTCTTTATGCTACTCGTTCATGATTGCCTCTAATATTTCTGGTTTTTCTATAAATAACTTTAGTGCCGCTTCCGCTGCCTTAGGGTGGAACTGCGTTCCACTATGTCTTCTAATCTCTGCCATGGCTATTTGCATCGGCTTGGCTTCGGAATAGGAGCGGGTGCTGGTCATTGCATCTATGGCATCAGCTACGCCAATAATTCCAGCTGCAAGAGGCAATTCCTGAATTTCTATATTTCCAGGATACCCACACTTATCATATCTTTTATGATGCAATAAGACGCCATCAATAATGGCTTGACTCAGTTTGATTGGTTCAATAATTTTATAGCCAATGCTTGGGTGCTGTTGAATGGCTTCGTATTCCTCTTCGCTCAACTTCCCTTTTTTCGTAAGGATCTGATCGTAGATTCCAATTTTACCAATATCGTGAAGAATTCCTGAAATCTCAATCTCTTCCACGTACTCATCTGGACAACCCATGGTCTCTGCGATGTGCTTAGCCACCTTAGAAACACGATAAGAATGGCCTTCGGTATACGCGTCCTTAGCCTCTACCGCTGTTGCCAAAACTCGAATAGTATTCAAGTAATCCTCTTTCAGAGTTTTATACAATTGAGCTTTATCAATAGCTATAGCCGACTGATTTGCAATAATCTGCAACACTTTTAAATCCGATTCATTGAAAAGCTTTGCTGAGGCGATGCCAAAAAATCCGATTAGTTTCTGATCGAATCGAAGTGGCAATATGACATAATCTCGTATAGCTTCATAGATGGATTCATTGGAGACTCTAAAACTTTGAGAAAGCTCTGACCCACGAATAAATTTTTGTTCTTCCAATAACTCTACAAACAGAGAATTGGCCATAGCTAAACGAACTTGCCCCAATTGTTTTCCAAAGGAGCCCCCTATTTTGGTAATGGCTATTTCGCCCTCCTCATAAAGTCCTATTAAACATAGGTCGGGGTGTAAAAGCTGTTCAATTTTCTTGATTACTTCTTCCAAAAGTTCTTCCAACAAAATGTTATTGGCAAGAACCCAACTGATTTGACCTGTAATCTCCATCTCTTTATTGCGCCGCATGGTCATATGGTGAATCATCCAATCGTCTGAGATGGTCCTCGCAAAACCTTGTATGCCTTGAAATACATTGTTTTCAAACATTCTCTTTGTGTTGACCACCATAAAAGCTTTTTCATCAGTTTCTTTTTTGTGAAAATAAACGCCTAAATTTTCTATATCAAACAACTGCATTTGCTCTATGACGGGTTCTTTTTGGTCTCCGCTCTCTAATTCAGCCATAAACTGGAGAATGGGTTTTCCGACAACCTCACTTGAATTAAAGCCCAATTTGTCTGTAACCGCTCGGTTTACAAAGGTCACAATACCCTCTTCATCCATTGTCCAAATTAGTTCCCCAATATTGTTAATCAGGGTTTCTTGTTTATTTTTCAATAAGTCTAGTTGAGAAATTGCCTCCTGTAGTTGTTCATAAGACATTTCCAGTTCTTTATTCAATGAAATCAACTGCCTATTTTTCTCTCCAATTTCGCTGCCAGACAAAACCATCTTTTTGTAATTTAAGGTTTCCAGTTCTGCCAGCTGATTAAACGAGGCGTAAATTTCTCCAAACTCGTCCATTTGATCCACTTGTATTCGACTTTCGATTTCTCCGTTTAAAATATCCCCAACCGCATTTTTAAGCTTTTGAATTGGATAGTTCATTTGCCTTGCAATCACAATTGAAATGACACAACCAGCAAAACCCACCAATATAATTTTTAGTAGAAAGTCGATTTGATATTGTCGAATTTGATCCACTGCATTGCTATAATTTCTGTAGGCAGAAATGTGAATGTCGATGGGTGATACCCCACTGTAAATTCCTAAATAATACTGATCTTTGTGTTTAGTGGTAAAGTATGAGCCTTTGTTATAAAAAGGATCAAAGGGGTCTAGATATTTTTCCTTGTTTTGAGTAAATAAGATTTTATCGTCTATTAAAATACTATAGGAAGCGAACTTATCATCTAATGCTTTTTCAACTTCACGAATCAGGTCACTGAGTCGAACTTCTTCTTTTATAAAATAGGCTTGATTGGTATTCTGATCTAGGTCTAACACATATACATTGATAACCGTTCGCCCATCTACAACTTCATTATTTTCGTTTATTCTAAGAATTTCTGTGACGACTTGGTTCCCATCTGAATTCTGGTTCATTTTCATCAATCGATTATAGGCGTCACTGCCTTCTCGAATGATTTCATATTCACGCCCATCAATATATCCCTGGTTCTGCTCTGCGTTTGGAGATAAAAAATGAAGTTTTCCATCGGATTGGATGCTCATTTTTTTGCCTTCCATCCAAAGGTTAAATCGTTCCATATCATTATTAAAAGCGCTATAGAAACCATTTTCGTAAGTTTCCATTCTTTGTCTAGAAAGATCTTCGTAAGTATAAACGCCAAATAAAATGATAGGCGCAATTGAGAAAATGATCATAACCATTGCCAACCGCTTTTTGAAAGTTGTTTTATACCCACTCATCTATTTGCCCCTTATATTTCAGAAATTTGCAAAACCTGATCTCGATTTTCCTGTATCAGTTCCCACAACGCCGCCATGACTTCTGGACAGTAAAGCGTTTCCTTATTAATTTCAAGCTGGTTGTAGACCAATTCTAAACGCCAAGAGGCATCTCCTCTGACCGAAATCATTTCAGAGTCAAAGGCATCCGCCAGTCCAATAATTCGTGCAAATAGTGGCAACCGATCCAATACCACATCTTCAGGATATCCAGATAGGTCATAGTTTTTATGATGCAGGTAAATGCCATCTACAATTTGCTGGTTTAATCCTATCGGATCGATAATCTTCTTCCCAACTTCGACGTGTTTGTGCATCATTTGCTCTTCAGCCTCATTTAAAGTGTTCTTGTGATTAAGAATCCCATCTGAAACACCCAATTTACCGATGTCATGAAGCAATCCCGAAATGTAAATATCGTCCAAATCTTTTTGGCTGAGATAGAATTTTTCAGCAATAAGTTTTGAGTACTCAGCCACCCGTTTGGTATGATTTTTGTAATTGAATACTTTCTCTTCAAGGGCATTAGACAACGCTTCTATCGTCATTAGGTAATTATTCCGAAGTCTTTCAAAGAGGGTTGCCTTTTCAATAGCTGTGGAAGCATTTTCAGAAAGAGATTTCAACAATCTGATTTTATCTGCTTCTAATCCCTCATTTGTGATAACTGTAAGCACTCCAAACTTGTTTTCATGATTGAATAGCGGGAAATAGTAAATTGAATCTACCCAATCAATGACAGACTCCAAATAGCTATCTTCCAAGGTTAGATCCGACTGATCTTTGATACAAATGATTCTTTCTTCTTTTAAAGCCATTCCCATATGGGTTGTATGAAGTTTAGGAACTTCAGGGTAAATTTTAGTTGAAATGCCTGAATAAGCAGCTAAGTTCAATTGTTCTTCTCCGTCTAGCATCCTCACACTTACAGCAGAAACACTTAAGAGGGTACTGATTCGGTCTGTAATCAATTGCAAAATACTTTTTAAATCCTCTTTCATGGTCAAAGAGCGGCTGATATCGTTCAGAATAATCATTTCTCTATTTTTATGATAGTACTGACTGTAAAGCTTTTTCTCCTCTGTCACATCACGACAAATAAACTGAATCGACACGGGTACGTCCTTAAGGTATATAATTGCCGTATTCCCTTGAATGTCATATGCTTTGGTTCTATTCGGCAAAAGTATTCTTAAATCTAAATCCACAAAATCTCTTTTTCCAAAGAACCCTATCCCTTTAAAGCCCTCCGCCTCTTGAATTTCATAAATGAAATCATTGAGGTAAACGGACTCATCAGGCGCAAAAGAATCTCCCACAAGCTCTTTGAATCGCGTATTGGCATAGGTAATTTTACCCTCCATATCAACAATCCAAATCAAGTCATCTATATTGTTGATGAGATTTTGATAGGTTTTTTCTAAGTCCCCTAAATTTGAATTCACTGTACTCAGTTCATCCAATGAACTTTGAAATTCTGTATTTTTCTTTTCTAAGATAATATTGGCTTCCTTCATGTTGTCATTCATGCAATTAATTTGCAGTGTATTCCCAGTTATATGGGTATCTAGGGCTACAAATAACTGTATGATTTCTTCTAAATCTGCATCAAACTTTTCCCGGGAAATATCTAAAGAATCCGAATGTTCTGTAAGCTTTTTAATAGTTTGGGTCAACTGTGTAATCGGTTTTGAGAGGGCTTTGGATAAGTACCCTACGACAAACATCAAACCAATGAGTCCTGTGACGATTGAAATCCAAAATTCTTGACTGTATTGTGTCATTTGACGCATTAAGTAATCGTCTTCAAAGAAAATCACTATATCTGATTTTAAGTTGCCCAAATGAACCCGAACATTTTTATTATGAGTACTCAGGTCAGCAAATTTCTTCTCATAAGAAGTGAGTGCAGCCGACTCTTCTTTCTGATTTTCGCTGCCCTCGTAGAAAAGAATTTGACCTTCTTCGTCCGTAATAAAACTCCCTGCTATTAAGTCTTTGTCTCCTATTTCAATCTTCTTGAACATATCTACTAGGAGCAAATCCGTTCCTAATACCCCTAAAAAGTCACCGTGGGAGTCTTTGACCTCAATTGAAAGTGTTACTACAAATTGGTTGCTGATCACATCTATATAGGGTCTGGAAATATAGAAACCTTTTTCTTTTGCACCTTTATACCATTCCCGAGTCCGACCGTCTACCTTGGGCAATCGTCCTCCTGAAAGTAAGTCTAAGCCTTTTTCTGAAGTATAATAAACGTTTAAAAAATCCTTTTCTTGGCTTGCAAATACATCAATAAAATTATTCATTTTATTGATTTGAGTTGGGTTTGATGCGATTCCTGAAAAAGAAATTGCATAATTTTCTATAATGCCTTCCTGAATTTCTATCCAGTCATTAAACAACTCAATCTGGGCAGTCAAAGTTGACACGATAATGTCTTTCTTATATTGGTCTGTATAGGTCATCACGTCTTTTGTAAATATAAACGCGATCCAAATGACTTGAACTAAAATAGTCAGGGTTAAATAGAGCATTATTTTTTGCTTAAACTTGCTTTTAAACACTCACTTAACCCCCCTTATATAGATATAGGCACTCATCTTATATTATATGATAGTGTCTGTAAAAAAGCTACTTGCCCAAGGGGTCAACAATAAAAAAAGACTGTACACAATCTGTCTCAGAAAAACCAGGCACCCTCGCGGCACATGAGAAGATTCGCTTAACGCTGCTTCCTTCCGGACCTGACGTGGTTCACGATTTCCCATTGCGCAAGACCTTAGCCTTCTGAGACAGATTCTATACAGTCATTATAATAAAAATGGCGGAGAGAGCGGGACTCGAACCCGCGGGGCCATGACAGCCTTACACGCTTTCCAGGCGTGCCCCTTAGCCAACTCGGACATCTCTCCATTTTATTAAACTGATTACTTACTTCTTAGTGCCTTAAAAAAGGCTTTAATCAACTGAGAACATTCTTGTTCCATAACCCCAGACACAACTTTTACACCGTGGTTAAGGCGTTGATCTTGAGATAAATCATATAAGGACCCAAAAGCACCTGATTTGAGGTCTTTTGCACCATAAACGAGATTAACAATTCTTGACTGATAGATGGCACCGCCACACATAAGACAGGGTTCTAGCGTTACATATAAATCACAATCCACCAAGCGCCATCCACCTAAAGTTTTACAGGCTTCATCAATGGCTAAAATTTCTGCATGGGCAATTGCTCGTTTAGCCGTTTCCCTTTGATTATGACCGCGACCTACAATCTTTCCATATTGAACCACAACGGCTCCAATAGGCACTTCGCCGATTGCATACGCCTTTTCGGCTTCTATCAGTGCTTCTTTCATGTAAAGAGCATGAATTTCCATACCAGACCTCTCATTATATACATGCAACAAGGTGACTGGCGCACCCGAAAGGAATTGAACCTTCGACCTACCGCTTAGGAGGCGGTTGCTCTATCCTACTGAGCTACGAGTGCAAAGTCTTCAAAATCCTCTTCCTATGTTAATGAATCACAGAGGCTTTGTCAATAGATTTCGATGTTAAAGGCTCTTAAAATAGACTTCAACACGTCTGTTTTTTTCAATTTCCTGCCATGAATCGTCTCTGTTAACGGGCACCGTGCAACCTAAATTATTGATGATTAGTCGGTCTGATTCTACCCCTTGGCTAATCAAATAAGCTTCTACCATTTCTGCCCTATTTTGAGCGAGAGAAAGTCGGAACTCCGTTGTTTTTTCACCCGGAACTCCATTGAAATGCCCATCTAAAATAATTTTTGCATCTTTAAAGCGTTTCGACATTTCTACAATCCCATCCAATTGTCCGTAAAAGTCTTCACTAAGTACGTATTCATCAGGTTTAAAATAGACGGTGCATCGAACAGTTTGAAGGATCTTGTTCATTTCTTCCTTGCTCACAGACCCACTTGTATTGCCCTGTGCGGGACTTTGTGTGGTTGCGTTTGCATTGCCTGTGCTATTAGAACCAGGCGCTGTGTTGGTACCTGCTGTCGCTCCAGCACCCTCGTTTGATCCCTGTGTTTGATCTGATCCTGGTTTTGCGTTAACGTTGGTCTCGCTTACAGGTGGTGCTGCTAATTGTGTCACCAACATGGCAATGATTACTAATATAATTAGACCTGTCGATCCAAAAACGACGTACCCTCTGGGTGTAATGCGATATTTCCCAATTACCATCTAGCTCACCTTTAAATATCTGACTTATTTCTTAGGTTTTATAAAATCGACAATATTGATAATTCTTTGAATTTCATATTCTATCAGTGTATTTTGATCCTCTTGGAACTTGCGGCGAACTTCGTTGATATTTCTCAACTCTTCAATGCGCTCTTGAAGTTCTCTCACAGACATTTCATTCTTCTTAACAATTTCCTCCGAAGTGTTTACTGTATTTTCCAATACTGTATTTAAAGAATCAATTCTTTGGAAAGCGTCTGTTAAAAGTTCTTCAATGCTAATACTCGACACACCTAAAATATTTAAAAGAGAGGTTCTTTTAATATCTACGGGTAAATTCTCTGGCAATGTTTTTAAGAAAATGTCTGCAATAAAGATAGACCGTTTAGTGTCTGCAGCCAATCTAGCATTTCTGTAAATTTCTTCAATTGAAAGCATCTTATTCTTCTCATATGCGCCAATCAAAACGTTAAGCTTGTCTTCAATTTCCATAGACGACTCTTCAGTATACTTTACTTCTTCAGTAAACTGATTTACAGGTTCGTTGTTGATGTATGGCTTCTCTTCATACGTATCCATAGTTGGATTGATAAGATCTCTGTGGCTGAATGTCTCTGTCGCATCTGCTGGACTTTGTTCTTTCATCATAGCTTCGAACTCCGCATTTACCTCGTCGTCAGGATTTAAAAAATAATCCTCTGAATTGGATGTTTCGTTTTCTGGATGCTCTTCTACTGCTTCTACTAAGCCAAGTTTTTCAAAAATTGATTTCTTTGAAGTCACGTTGAACCCTCCTAAAATTTTTCATTTGTGCTAATCTTGCAAGCTTTTTATAAATCCTTCTAACGTCTCAATTCTCTTTTTATTTTTTGCAATGATTTCTTTATAGGCTTTTAACTGCTCTTCCTTTTGAGAAAGCATCTGGTACTTCATATTCATTTGATTGCCTAAAAATTCAAGCATTAACTCCATATCGTTCAAATTATCTTTTTTCGATTTCAAAGTTTGCTTTGAAAGATCTGCCATTCGGCTGTACTTTTCGCGCAACTTGGACTGATAAGCCTCAATCAATTCAGGGCTCAAGCTGTCATCTTTAATGACACCATTTTCAACCAATGACTTTTTAATCAAATCATATGCTTCTTCATCGATATAAGTAATGCCTTTAACTTTCTTAATATGACCCTTCAGCTCTTTTTTATAAAGTTCCATTTTCTTATAAATGGTCACTTTGCTTACACCTAACTGATTGGCCGCTTCAATAACTTTATACAAACCTTTTCCTCCCTTCATAGGGATTATCTTTTAAAGAATTTTCTAAAATTGCTTTTTTCTTCGTCGCTAACTTCAAGAGACTCCATAGCTGAATCATTCTCTAAAAATCTGTTTTTAACGATGATTTGCATTTTTCGTTCTAAATCTTCTAGCCAACGAATATCGTCTTTCATAATTTCATGGTAATGACGGAGGGCATCCTCTTTCATTTTGATTTCACTATCGAGTCCAAGAATTTTATTCCTTGTGGTGGTAATTTGTGACCTGATCTCTCGCAGCTTCAAATCGTAGGAATCTGACAAAATGGTTTCATCTTGAATTTCACTAAGCCAATCACTTAAGGCATCATCCACTTGTTCAAATTCAGTATTATCTCTGCTATCTCTCCATCCTTGGGGATTTATATTTTCCTGAGTCTCCAGTTCTTCTCCCGACGCCACATCAAAATCTGTTTCAGTGGTATCAACGAATAATTCACCTTCGCTCTCAGCTAAATCTTTTGTATTTTGGGACTCATCGTTTTTGGGCAGTACGCCATCGTCAATTTTTAAGTTCCCCTTCTGAAGATCTGTCTGTTCTAAGTTTGTCCCTTGATGGACAACCAATCTTTCTTTTAAAAATAGAAGACCTTCTTCAGAAATATATGTAATGCTATTCTTCTTTGTGACGAAGGGTTCAAAAATATCTCGCTGGCTTAAAAGTATTTCAAAAATCTCAACTCTTGAAACACCTAATTGGTCAGCTGCTTCTTTTACTTTATACATATATTTCACTCCAGAAATCAGGAATTTTAACACCGTTTCTTGTCATTAAGGATTAAACTGCATAACTTGTACTTATTCAATTATCCACATTTTCAGGTTGTTTGTCAAAAGCCATTTTGAAGCAAAAGTGTCCATAAAATAGACACTCTATAATTGTCTATTTTATGGACACTTTATGTATTATAATCCCAAAATTCATTGCTTCAAAGAGGTAATGCCTGTAATTATTTAGTATCAATACCATATTCAGCAATTTTCTTGTATAAGGTCGTTCGGGTAATTCCCAAAACTTCTGAGGTTTTTTTGATATTCCCGTTTTGAGTTTTCAACAATTGAACAATCAGTTCCTTCTCATGTTCTTTAAGTTTTTTCCTTTCACCTGAGTTGCTAACAGCTCTTAGAATGTAGTCAGGAAGTGCTGTGACGGGTACTAATGTATTCTCTGAATCTTGGTCAATCACGTAGTCTGCAATGTAGAGGAGTTCTGCATACTGTCTGACCCATTTATAGCCCGTTAACAGATTTAATGCCTCTTCACTTAAGGCCATTTGCCGATTGTAGCGCTCAGCACATATTTTTTCAAATTCAGTGTATAAATATGATTTAAACTGCTGCCCTACATCACCAAACGCAGGGATAACTAAGTTTACTTTTGATAACTTACTTTGTAAACCAAGATACATTTTCGGCAACTCTGTTAAAAGTTCACGTTGACATATTTCTATAAATATAATTGCTATATCACTTTTAAATAAACACTTATACGGTTTACTGTTAATTAACTTACTCTCTATGAATTGATTCGTTTTCTTCTGTATTTCCTGGGAAAACCATGCCATATTCTCTATGACTATCGTTCCGCTGAATGAACTCCCACTAGACAATAAGCCTTCTAATCGCCAACCATCTTGATTACATATATATTCAAAAGGTTGCTCTGCTCGCACACTCTTTTCATGAATTAAACTTGATAAAGAGTAACCCTCCCAAGAATCCGGAACAGTTAAAGATAGGATTGGGATTCTATTGACTATATTGTTGAATTGTTGAAAACAAGTTTTATAAACTTGTATATCCTTACGGAAAAAATACAGGTCCAGTGCGTACTGGCTACGGTCTCCTATTTCGTGCTGAAAAAGAGTTTCATAGGGATAAGATAAAACCTTATTCAAAGCTTCATCATCTGCAAATTGAAGAGGGAGGACTATCCCCACGAATAGGTTTTGAAGTGGCATTCCTATCGTCACATAACCTTCGAGCGTCGTCGAATAGTGTTCTAATCCGATGGAAATTCCTACTTTACCTGAATCGATACATGTTCCAACGCCATTGGTTCCAATCACAGCTTCTGAAAAATTAATTCCCGCAAACATTTGTGCCATTTGAACGCTTCCTGTATATGCGATAATATCATATTTTTCATCTATGAGAGCAATCCATATTTCACTCATAGTCAGGGCAGATATCTTTACCTGCTTACTAGGAATTCGCTTGCCAGACTTATTTAAAGAAGTCGTTTCAAAAGAGTGAGGGACATTTTTGTACTTACATCTTAACCAAGAAAACGCCAACTGATCTGAAATAAGCTCTCTCTTAATGACCCCTTTATCAAAAAAAATCGTCTTCGCTTCTTTGATATTTGGTTCATTCGTCCAGTAGTTAGATATTCTTAAGCCTTCCACACTCATAAAAGTTCTCCCCCCAGGGTATCCGCAAGAGGAGGTGACAACAAATAAAGTGCTTCTGCAAAATCTGTTTTACATAGCATGCCGAAGTAGGCGTCTCGCGTCATGACTTTTTCAATAAAACCATCATTAAGATAAGTTTCATGACTTTCTTTTGCCTTTATAAATTGTGAGCCATGTTGCTCTAGTGCTAATTTCTTCAAGTTGATGACACTGGTAATATCAATATATAAATTAGGTTGCTCCACATCATTGATATAGTACATAGCTGTTTTAAGGGGTCTGTGTGGTTCAGTTTCTTCAGATACAAAATGTTTGAGCCCTGCAGAATGTATACTTTCTTTAACAAGGCGGCTCCCAATTTCATGATCAGGGTGATAGTCCTTCATAAATGGATACAGAATCCAAGTTGGTTTATATTTTCGAATGCAATTAACGACAACACTAATTTGTTCAGAGGTGCAAGTCAAACCTCGGTCTGGTAAATTAAGACATATTCTCTCTGCATTAATTATTTCAGCAGCGCGTCTAGCTTCTTCTCTTCTAATTTCCGCAGTACCATTACTTCCCATTTCGCCAGCCGTTAAATCTACCATTAAAACGCTCTTTCCTGCCATTTTGCATTTTGCTAAAGTTCCAAAAATTCCAATTTCCAAATCATCTGGGTGAACCCCAACTGCCATTATTTCGTAGTTCATGCCAAACGCCTCCTAAGGCTCTATAGGCCTCTATATTGATTTTTATGTCGTTTGTGATGCATTGATTAGCACGCGTTGTTTTTTCGTTATACAAGCGTTTCTGAGAGGCTGTTTTTCTCGTCAAAATATATCATTTTGATTTTATTTCCATTTATGTTAATTTCAGTCGGAGTGGTTCCAATAATATTTCCATCGGCATTTATTAATAATCTATCTTCTAACGCTATAACTTTAATAGATTTCCCTCTATACATTTCCACTGTTGGTTTAATGTTCACATGTGTTCCTTTAAATATAGATGGGAACAACATCAGCAATTTGGGTTTGCTCAATTTATTAACAACGCATAACTCTAAGAATCCGTCGTCAATTTCAGCATCAGGTGTCACCATCATGCCTCCCCCTATATACTTTCCATTTCCAACCGCAACCAATATGATTTCTCTTTTTAACTCTAAACCATCAATTGTTATGATGACTTTTTTTGCCTTATAGGTAGATAACGCTTTTAGGGTACTCAGCAGATAGGCAGAAGATCCTCTAATTTTTGACTTAATCCGATCCGTATCTAATATAATTTCTCCGTCGATTCCCATGCAGCAAACATTAATAAATCGTTGGCCATTGACCGTACATAAATCAACATCTTTTGTTTTACCAACAATAATGGTATCAAGCGCACGTTCTATATCCTTAGGCATATTTAAAACTCGCGCAAAGTCATTTCCTGTTCCCCCTGGAATCAAAGCTAGCGTTACAGCCTTTTCTATATTTATACCATTTACCGCCTCAACTAAGGTACCATCTCCACCTACAGAAATTATGTCTGTATAGTGATTCTCACAACCCCACTGGGCTATTTCTGTGACGTTTCCCACTTTATTTGAAATCTTAATATCGTACTCAAGGATTTGTTTACTCATGTAATCATTAATGATTTTGATGAGTTCAGTCCCTTTCCCATGCCCTGCAACAGGGTTTATAATAAATAATAGTTTTCTCATATCAACCTCATCACTTTCGACTATCTTCATTATATCAAATTTTTAGCATAAAAAAAAAGCCATTTACATGGCTTTGTTTCACGTGAAACATCTTATTTTTTTAGCAAAGACATAATTCTATCAAACTCATCCAAGCCATAGAACTCAATTTCAATTTTACCCTTATTTGATTTGTGTTGTATTTGAACCTTTGTTCCGTAAATATCTTTCAACTCATGTTCAAATTGCATTAATTCATAAGATTTACTCAAATTCTTCTGATTAGCATCTTTCTTCTTTTGATCCTTTACAGGCTTAATTACAAGCTTCTCTAATTCTCTAACACTAATGCCCTTTTCAACAACTAAATCTGCCCATTTCTTTTGCAAAATAGGATCATCTTCTCTTAACAACACACGTCCGTGTCCACCACTGATAGTGCCTTCAAGAATTCTTGTCTGAATAGACGGATCCAATTTCAATAATCTGAGGGTATTTGTCACATAAGATCTGCTTTTTCCAACCGCATCTGCCACTTCATCTTGTTTTAAACTAAACTTTTCGATTAATTGTTGGTAAGCTTGAGCTTCTTCTATATCTGTTAAGTCTTCTCTTTGAATATTTTCAATTAAAGACACTTGAGCTAGCTTTAAATCATCATATTTCTTAACAATTGCAGGTATTTTGTCTAAGCCAGCGGTTTTAGCAGCTCTCCAACGTCTCTCTCCAGCAATAATCATATAACCATTTTCACTTTGAGTAACTAAGATGGGCTGTACAACACCATGACTCTTAATGGAGTTTGCCAATGCTTGTATTGCTTCAGTGTCAAAATGTCTTCTAGGTTGATTACTATTCGCCTTAATTTCCTTAATTGAGAGTTCTAAAACTTCTCCCAAGGAGTGTTCAGACAAATTTAACTTATCCTCTTCAGGAATTAGCGCGCCTAAACCTTTACCGAGGCCTTTTCTCATTGGTTTCATTATTTATTACCTCCATTTGAACGCTTATGGACTTCTTTAGCTAAATTTGAATAAGCAATTGCACCTTTTGAATTTCTGTCGTAAGCAATAACAGGCATGCCATAACTAGGCGCTTCTGCAACTCGTACATTTTTCGGTATCATTGTCTTATAAACCCGATCTTTAAAGTGTTTTTTGACTTCATCTACGACTAAGTTAGATAAATTAGTCCGCGAATCAAACATGGTGAGGAGAACACCTTCGATCTCTAAGTTGGGATTGAGGCTCTTTCTAATAAGTTGATAAGTATTTACAAGTTGACTCACCCCTTCTAAAGCATAATATTCGCATTGAATAGGAATGATTACACTGTCTACTGCGACTAAGGAGTTTATTGTTAAAAGACCAAGGGAAGGAGGACAATCCACCATTATATAGTCATATTCATCTCTGACTGCATCAATGATACGCTTAAGTCTAATTTCTCTATGATCTAATTCTATCATTTCTACTTCAGCTCCAGCTAGCTGGACATCTGAAGGGATAATATCTAAATTTTTATAAGGCGTTGGAATAATACAATCTCTAACGTTTGCTTCGCCTATAAGAGCATCATATATGTTGTACTCTATAGTACTTTTGTCTATACCCAATCCAGAAGTAGAATTTCCTTGAGGATCATTGTCTATAACTAGAACTTTTTTCTTTTGTGCAGCCAAAGCGGCGCTCAAGTTTACATTAGTTGTCGTCTTTCCTACGCCACCTTTTTGGTTAAAAACTGCAATTGCTTTTGCCAACAAAAACGCCTCCATTTACATGCGTATATTTTCTCACTTAAATTCATTATATACTAAATTCATCATGAAAAAAGCTAATTATCAAAAACAATGCCGTTTTTTATGAATGTTTCACGTGAAACATAAAAAAAGACCCTTAATCTAGGGTCTCTTCTCAATTTTTAGTTATTTAACCTCTTTTGGTATTTTAACTACCACTTCAATATAGTTCCCTTTATCTTTTTCTGTATACTTAACATCTGCCCCAGTGTTTAAGATTGTCTCATAAGCTTGCTTTACAGTGTTGACGTAAATCTTGTAATTAATAGAGTACTTAATGCTTTGTCTCTTCTCTTCAGGTTGATCATCCTCTACGAGAACACTTTCAATCAACTTTTCAGTTGCTTTAACATTCAATCCACTTTTAATGACCGCCTTCAACACATGACGAACATCTTCATCTGAATTCAACTTTAAAAGGGCTCTTCCATGCCTTTCGGTAAGCTCACTGCTAACAAGCAAATCAATAACATCATCAGGAAGAGACAAAATCCTCAACTTATTTGAGACGGTCGATTGCTTCTTGCCTACCCGATCAGCCAGTTCTTTTTGAGTCATTCCATGTTTTTCCAATAACGCTTGATAAGCTTCCGCCTCTTCAACAAAATTGAGGTCTTGTCTTTGTATATTTTCAATAAGGGCCAAGACAGCAGATTGTTCATCTGTGATAGTCGCCAAAATAGCTGGAATATGAGTCATTCCAACAATTTTAGCTGCTCTAAATCGTCTTTCTCCGACAATAATTTCATAGTGATCTGCCACAGCTCTCACTGTAATCGGCTGGATTAAGCCCATGTGCTTAATAGATTCCGCCAACTCCCCCAATTCTGTCTCGCTGAATATTTTTCTTGGCTGATAAGGATTTGCAACGACTTGGTGAATAGGTACTTGTATAATTTCAGACTGTAAATGCACTTAATCACCTACTTTAATGGATTTTTAGAAGGCATTCCAGCCTTTCTAGGGTAATTTTTAGGAGTATCTTTTACTTTTTTTACCAAAACCAAATTGTGCTTGAGGTCACTGAAAGGTACAGTCCCCTCAACAATGCTTTCTATCTCTCCACCTAGTAATTCAATTGCTCTTTTGGCATCTTCAATTTCATTTTGTGCATCCTGTGTTTTTTGAGCAATAAAGTAGCCACCCACTTTAACATACGGAATACAATATTCACTTAAGGTGCTCATATTTGCAACCGCTCGAGAAACAACAATATCGTATTGCTGTCTGTATTCCGGGTTCCCTGCACCATCTTCAGCTCTTGAATGCAAGTAAGTCACCTGATTGAACCTCAGTGTCTCACCTACTAACTTTAAATAATTAATTCTTTTATTCAAAGAGTCTAAAAGTGTTACATCAATTGAGCGATCATAGATTTTTAAAGGGACCCCTGGAAATCCGCCTCCAGTTCCAAGATCCAATATTTTTTTTCCACTAAAAGACAGACCACTCTTGAGGCAAGACAAAGAGTCTAAGAAATGCTTAATAATAATTTCTCTTTCCTCTGTAATCGCAGTTAAATTAATTTTTTCATTCCACTCGACTAAAAGATTCTTAAAAACAAAAAAATCGTTCAGTACTTCAACCGTAGGGGCTAAGCCCATTTCCAACATGCCCTTTTCTAAAAGTTCTCTACTTTCCATCGTTTAGCCCTTCTTTCGTCTAAGCTGTTCTAAATAAACTAAGAGTACTGATATATCAGCTGGAGAAACACCCGAAATTCTTGAAGCTTGTCCTATTGATGCGGGCTTGAGCTGATTAAGTTTCTGACGCGCTTCTAATCTTAATCCTTCAATACCTGAATAATCAATACTTGGGGACAATATTTTGTTTTCAAGTTGTTTAAACTTATCCACTTGGGCCAACTGTTTTGCAATATACCCTTCGTACTTAATTTGGACCTCGCATTGTTTATATACATCTTCCCGCATGAAGGGTCTTTCTAGGTCTACGACTTCTAAATCTTTATAACCAATTTCAGGTCGGCGCAAGAGTTCAAATAGGCTCATACTTCCCGTCAAAGGTGAACTATTTATTTGCTCTAAGATAGGATTTATCACATCTGCTCTAATTGAGGTCTTCTTAAGTCGCTCCATTTCACGTGAAACCAAGTCAATTTTATCCTGAACTTTTAAATAACGCATTTCAGTAGCCAAACCTAATTGATAACTTCTTTCAGTTAATCTCAAATCTGCATTATCTTGTCTTAAGATCAGGCGATATTCACAACGAGAGGTCATCATTCGGTAAGGTTCATTCGTCCCCTTAATCACCAAATCATCAATCAAAACGCCTATATAACCCTCAGACCTGTCTAATATGAATGGCTCTAACTTCTTAACTTTTAAAGCCGCATTGATCCCCGCCATTAAACCTTGCGCCGCAGCTTCTTCATAACCAGAAGATCCGTTAAACTGGCCTGCTGAAAATAATCCTGAAATATTTTTAAATTCTAAGCCTAAAGTCAATTGAAGTGGATCGATACAATCGTATTCAATGGCATAGGCAGGTCTCATAATTTCCACAGCTTCCATACCTGGAATTGTTCTCATAAATGCAACCTGAACATCTTCAGGCATACTTGTGGACATGCCCTGCACATACATTTCAACTGTTTCAGCACCTTCTGGCTCAATAAAGAGTTGATGTCTTTCTTTATCTGCAAATCGATTGATCTTATCTTCAATTGAAGGACAGTACCGTGGTCCAGTTCCTTCAATTTGACCGCCATACATAGCTGAACGGTGTAAATTTTCATTTAAGACTCTGTGTGTTTCAGGGTTCGTATAGGTCAACCAACAAGGTATTTCATTAAATGTCACTTTATCATTCAAGAATGAAAAAGGAACAACCTCTGAATCGCCCCACTGGACTTCCATATGGTCATAATTTAAGGTTTTTGCATTGACTCTGGCAGGTGTACCTGTTTTGAAACGTCTCATTTCAATGCCGTTTTTCTCAAGAGAAGCCGTTAGCTGTAATGAAGGCGACAAGCCGTTAGGACCACTCTGAAAAATAGAACTGCCGATAAATATTTTCCCGCCTAAATAGGTCCCGGTCGCCAATACCACCGTTTCGCAACTGTAATAGGCTCCTGTACTGGTCACTACCCCTTTAATCTTTCCGTTCTCAACATCAATTTCGATGACTTCCCCTTGTTTAAGCGTCAAATTTTCTGTTGACTCAATCACTTTCTTCATTTCAATGTGATAACGGGTTTTATCTGCTTGAGCACGCAAGGAATGAACTGCTGGGCCTTTTCCTGTATTGAGCATTTTACTTTGCAGTAAAGTTTTGTCAATATTTAAACCCATTTCTCCGCCCAAAGCATCTATTTCTCTGACCAAGTGACCTTTTCCAGTCCCTCCAATAGAAGGGTTGCACGGCATCATGGCAACAGAATCCAAATTTATAGAAAACATCAACGTCTTAACACCCATTCTAGCCGATGCCAGTGCTGCTTCGCATCCTGCGTGACCGGCGCCAATAACAATGACGTCATAATGACCTGCATTAAACTGATCCAAAAGCTACCTCCTATTTACTTTCCTAGACAGAAATTACTAAATATTTTATTAATCAAGTCCTCTTCTAAAGATTCCCCTGTAATTTCCCCAAGATACTCGTATACATTTTTAACATCGACTTGTATAAAATCATAAGGCATGCCAGACTCCGTTACTTTTATAGCGTCTACAATCGCCTGATCTGCTTTTTTCAATGCATTCACGTGTCTTGCATTAGATACTAAAGCTTGCTCTTTAAATTGAATGCCACCGTAAACCATCTCTGCAATAGCCTCTTCTAACGCTTCAATACCTTCTTCCATCAACACAGAAGTTTGCACAATAGGATGATGACCCATCAAGGTCGTCACTTCATCTAAGTCCAGCACCATGCCTAAATCACTCTTATTGATAATCGTGATCGCCTTCTTTTCTTTTAAATACCCAATTATTTCTCTGTCATCCTCGCTTAAAGGTTGATCCGCACTAAGTACGAAAATAACCAAATCTGCTTTGTTAAAGAAAAGGCGACTGCGTTCAACACCCATTTTTTCCACCAGATCTTCAGTCTCCCGAATACCTGCTGTATCTACTAGTTTCAACGCTATCCCTTTGATTTGAATATATTCTTCAATCGCATCTCGCGTCGTTCCTGGAATATCTGTGACGATGGCTCTCGCCTCTTTTAAAAGGGCATTCAACAGTGAAGATTTGCCTACATTAGGTTTCCCAACAATGACCGTACTCAAACCTTCTCTTACAATTCTCCCCGATTCACTGTTTTTCAGCAACTTGCCAATCCCAGTTTGTACAGATTTAAAGCGCTCTAATACCTCGCTGTACGTGATTTCTTCAATATCTTCTTCCGGGTAGTCTATACTGACTTCCAAATTCGCCATGACACTGACAAGTTCTTCTCGAAGGGCTGCAACGTTTTGTGAAAGCTTCCCTTCTAGTTGACTATAAGCTAAGTCAAACCCGTCTGGCGTTTTGGCACTGATTAAATCCATCACAGACTCTGCCTGGGCCAAATCTAGCCGTCCATTTAGAAACGCCCGCTTGGTAAATTCACCTGTTTCTGCCATCCTTATACCTTTTGACAGCATCAATCCCATGACTCTTCTGAGAGGAACCATTCCCCCATGACATTGTATTTCTACCATGTCTTCTCTTGTATAGGTTTTTGGCGCAAACATAGGTACTGCCATCACTTCATCAATAATTTGATCTCCGTCATAAATATGTCCATACACCAATCTTTTATCGTCATTTAAATCAAATGCATGACCCCTCTTTGATTTAAAGACCTCAGAAACAATTTCAATGACACCTTGGCCGCTTAATCTGATAATACCAATTGCACCTTCACCAGCAGCTGTTGCAATTGCTACAATGGGTTCATCCAAGTAATTCATGAGACACCTACTTTCCATACAATAGATAAAAACCCAGCATACACTGGGTTTTATATGATTTATTTATTTAAGAAAATAATAACTTTTCTAAATGGTTCTTCGCCTTCACTTCTTGTGCTTACATAAGGATTACTTTGAAGAGATGAATGTATAATTCTTCTCTCATATGGATTCATAGGCTCCAAAATAATATCTTTCCTCATTTTTTTAGCCTTATATGCTAAGCGATTTGCCAATTTTTCCAGAGTATCTTTTCTTTTTTCTCTGTAATTTTCTGTATCCAATACAACTCTGATGTAGTCTTCACGATCTTTATTGACCACTAAACTTACCAAATATTGTAACGAATCTAAAGTTTGACCTCTTCTGCCGATCAAGACTGCCATATCTGCGCCATCTACGCTCACATAAAGGTCTTTTCCATCTAAACGTGTTGTAATTTTACCAACAATATTCATTTTATCAAAGACATCTTCTAAAAATTGTTTTGCCTTACGATCGCTATCTTCTTTTAATGTAACCTTAATTCTGGCTTCTTTCCCGCCGATAAGGCCCAAAATAGCTTTTTTAGGCTCATCAAGAATTTCTACATGAACTTCTTCTTGCTTCGCATTCAAATCAATAAGAGCAAGTTTTAATGCTTCTTCTACTGTCTTGGCTGTCTTTTCAACGGTAAACATGTCTATTTAGACTCCTCCTTGCGCATCGAACTGAAAACCATTTGCTGCACGATTGAGAATAACGTACTAACTACCCAATAAACCATTAAACCTGCAGATAGTCCTTGAGACATGAAAAGGATCATAATTGGGAAAATGTTATTCATCATTTTCATCTGATCATTCACTTCTTGACCTTTATACATGCTTGTCATCTGGAAGTAAGTTAAAACGGCTGCAATAATTGGCATTAATCCTGGCATCCCAGCTAAAAATGTAGGAGCTGTAGGAAAAATTAAACCAATTGTATCAGGTAGCGCTAAATCTTTGACCCATAAAAACCCTTTTGTAAGAGCTTCATTAGACAAAGGTGCACCGTGAAGCAATACATATTTTGCAGGTTGTTTCAATGTCCCAAATAATGCAAAGATAATTGGCATTTGTATTAAAATAGGAAGACATCCTGCTAATGGATTAACCTTATGCACTTGATATAACTCAAGCGTCTTCGTATTCAACATTTCTTTATCATTTTTATATTTTTCTTGAATTTCTTTCAATTTTGGCTGGACAGCTTGCATTTCTCTAGAAGACTTGATTTGTGCAGCATTTAACGGGAACAGTAACAATTTAACAAATATCGTAAACAATACGATTGAAAATGCATAGTTACCAATAAAACCGTAAATTAAGCCCAAAAGTTGGCCTAATAAAGTATATAAAAAACTCAACGTACTACCTCCCACTTGAAGTTAAACTTCAATCAACATACAATCTAATATATTTGTCATTTCAAAGGGTCATAGCCACCCGGATGGAGTGGATGACACTTAAGAATTCTCTTCAAACCCAACCAGCTCCCTTTAAAGGGGCCGTATTTTTCAATGGCTTCATAAGTATATTGGGAACACGTTGGATAAAAACGGCATCTCGGCCCTAAAAATGGCGAAATAAACTGCTTGTAAAACCGAATCATCAGTAACAAGATCTTTTTCATCTTTAATACACCTACTTTAAATCCTTCAATAGACGTTTGACTGACTTCTCCACTTCAGAATATTCCGCAGTGTTCATTCGCACGCGTGCAATGAATACTAAATCATACCCTTTTGTTTGTTTTACTAGGTTTAACCGATATGCCTCTTTGATCAATCGCTTTGCTCTATTTCTAACAACACTGTTTCCAACTTTTTTACTGACAGAATAGCCTACACGGTTAAATTCTAGTCCGTTTTCCAATTGGTACAGAACTACCAGTCGAGTTGCGTTCGATTTTCCTTTTTTATATACTTCCGAAAATTGACTGCTCTTTTTCAGCTTTTCCACACTCACGGGAACCTCCGTAAAAGTCTATAATTGCAAAAAAAGACCACTTGTCGCGGTCTTAAGCAGTCAATTTCTTTCTTCCTTTTTGTCTACGAGCTCTTAAAACGTTTCTACCTGACGCAGTCTTCATTCTTTTTCTGAAGCCATGTTCAACTTTTCTTTGTCTCTTTTTAGGTTGATAAGTTCTTTTCATTAGAAAAACACCTCCTTGAATCATCAGTATATATAAATAATTCTATCACAAAACAAAAAGTCCGCTATGTCATTATATAAGCGAAGACTCTATTTGTCAATGGCTTTTACTTATTTAGTGCTCTTGATTCAAATCTCTCTTTATTATTATAAGGAAGATACTTATAAAATTTAATCCCGAGAACGAATTATCCACAGGTAAATTGTATGTGGATAATTTTTTTCCAACGATTGAATTCCTGCCAGTATTTTGCTATGATAGTAACACATGTTGATAACTTAATATTTTTGTTCAATAAATTCACAGCTATCCACATTTTGTGGATAAACCTGTGAATATTTTTGATTATTTTGCTTAAAAACTCAAAAATCTATTGAAATTACCAAGTTGGTTATATTAATATATCATTCTGTGGTTATGTTAACAGTCTGATGATTCTCATGTCATATATATACATTATCCACATTAATCACAACTGCCTGTTGATAATTCATATTATCAATTTGTCTGTTTTTTTGTCTCCATTAATGTGAATAGATTGTGGATACTTATAATATTCTTTTTATTTTTACCAGGGGGTTATTACATGAGTCTCAACGTGAAAGAAGTTTGGGATAAGACACTCAAGTTAATTAAAACGGAACTTACTGAAGTGAGTTTTAATACTTGGCTTAAAACCATCGATCCAATTTGCATCAAAGGCAATAAATTTGTCCTTTCGGTGCCTAATGATTTCAACAAAGAGATTCTTGAAAATCGTTACGTCTCTCTGATTTCAAATGCAATTAAGCACGTTACAAGCAAAGATTATCAAATTGAATTCATCACACCTAACGAACTTTCAAAATACGAATTCAACGACCAATCGGAATCAAACTCACAAAGATTTAATCCGTCTCTTGAATTTGACACACCTAGACTTAATGTCAAGTACGTCTTTGACGAATTTGTCATCGGCAATAGCAATCGCTTTGCCCATGCAGCTTCATTGGCTGTAGCAGAATCTCCGGCAAAAGCTTATAATCCTCTTTTCATTTACGGAGGGGTAGGTCTTGGGAAAACCCACTTAATGCATGCCATAGGACACTATATTTTAGAACAAAACCCGAATTCAAAAGTTGTCTATGTCACCAGCGAGAAATTTACGAATGAGTTAATTAACTCCATTAAAGACGACAAAAACAGAGAATTTAGAGATAAATACAGAACTGTAGACGTTTTGCTTGTGGATGACATTCAATTTATTGCGGGCAAAGAACGTACAGAAGAAGAATTCTTCCATACATTTAATACCTTATATGAAGCAAATAAACAGATCGTTGTCTCCAGTGATCGTCCACCAAAGGAAATTCCAACATTGGAGGACAGACTTCGATCACGTTTCGAATGGGGTTTGATCACTGATATTCAAGCACCGGATTTTGAAACACGAATTGCAATCTTAAGAAAAAAAGCAGAAATAGACAGTATTTATATCCCTAATGACGTCTATGAATTTATTGCTAGAAAAATTAAATCCAATATTCGTGAACTAGAAGGAGCTTTAACTAGAATTATAGCTTACTCTTCTCTCACAAATAGAGAAATTTCTGCTGACCTTGCTGCAGAAGCTCTTAAAGACATTATTGCTTCTTCTAAACCGAAACAAGTCAATGCAGATTTGATAAAATCGGTAGTCTCTCAATTCTATAATCTGAAAGTTGAAGATTTTGAATCCAAGCGCCGTACACGTTCCATTTCATTCCCGCGTCAAATCGCAATGTATCTCTGTAGAGAGTTGACAGATATGTCTTTACCTAAAATTGGCGAAGAATTCGGTGGCCGTGACCATACGACGGTCATTCATGCCTATGACAAGATTACAAGGGATAAAGCCGCTGATAATCAATTCAAAATGCAACTTGAGAAACTTACGAAAGAAATACAAGGCGAATAATCCACAAAGTCCTGTCAATTATATTTAATCATTTTGTGGATAAAACAGCATTTTTATATGACCTCAATT
The DNA here is from genome assembly GCA_964404895.1 of uncultured Peptostreptococcaceae bacterium. Taxonomy (GTDB): domain Bacteria; phylum Bacillota; class Clostridia; order Peptostreptococcales; family Acidaminobacteraceae; genus JBGSUZ01. Next base: position 189,969 of record CAYOLV010000006.1, read on the forward strand.
GCACACCGATTTGAGGTCATATCTCTAATATTATCCACAGGCTAAAATTCGTTGAAATTCTTTCATTGCAAAGTCTACATGGGGTTTTCAACATATCCACCGCCCCTACTACTATTACTAATAACCTAATTTAATAATTAATCCAATTTTTTCGATCAAATCCAGAGGAGGTTTTCCACAATGAAGTTCTCTTGTTCTCAATCGGTATTAGCCAATGTGATTAATACTGTACAAAAAGCAGTCTCTACAAAATCGACCCATCCAATCCTAAAAGGTATTTTGATTGAAGCGCATGATAAAACTGTTAAAATGACAGGTAATGATTTAAATATAGGCATTGAATGCTATTTCGAAGCACATATTGTGGAAGAAGGTTCTATCGTCGTTTCTTCCAGACTCTTTGGTGAGATTATTAGAAAGCTTCCTGACTCTGAAGTTCAAATTACTGTAGATGATCAAAATCAAGTTCATATCCATTGTGAAAAATCTAAATTCAATTTATTAGGCCAGCCTTCAGCTGAGTTTCCCGAGTTGCCTGAACTAGGAAATACAGAAGTATGTGACTTAGATTGTGACCTTTTCAAAAATATGATTAGACAAACCCTTTTTGCAACTTCACAAGATGAGACCCGCCCTATATTAACAGGCTGTCTCATCGAAATAGAAGAAGGTCAAATGACAATGGTCGCAATTGATGGTTATCGATTAGCTCTTAGAAATGCGAAAGTAAATCCCAACGCTTCTGGCAGAGCGGTTATTCCTGGAAAAACCCTTTCCGAAGTTGGAAAAATCATTGCAGGCTTAACAGAGGAAGATGTCATTCGATTAGCTTTCACAGAAAAGCACATTCTATTCGAAGTAGGTGCAGTTAGAGTTATTTCAAGACTTTTGGAAGGTGAGTTCATTAAATATGGACAAATTATTCCAAAGGATAATAAGACAAAGGTCATCGTGAAGACTCATGAAATATTAGACAGTATTGAAAGAGCTTCTTTATTGGCAAGAGAAAGTAAAAACAGCTCTATCAAACTAAGTGTAAAAAATGATATAATGTCTATTACTTCCAACGTTGAAATTGGCAGTGCAGATGAAGAGGTCACTATTGAATTAGATGGGCCTGAATTAGAAATCGGGTTTAATCCAAAATATTTGGTAGATGCATTAAAAGTCATGGACAGTGATGAGCTACACATGGAGTTTTCGACAAGCGTGAGCCCATGCATCATGAGACCTGCAGAACATACCAATTACACATACTTAGTATTACCTGTTAGAATGTCATAACTATTGAACATAAATTAAGTCATAAGTCCTCCATAGTGAGGGCTTTGACCGTTTAATGAGAACCATTTTAGGAGGAATAAAATGGAAATCAAAATTAAAACCGAGTTTATCAAATTGGATTCACTTCTAAAATTATCGCAAATTGCACCTTCTGGTGGCGTTGCAAAATTAATGATTGCTGAGGAAATGGTTCTCGTCAATGGAGAGCTTTGTACCATGCGAGGCAAAAAAATTAGAAATGGCGATCAGATCACCATTAACTTATATAACGATGATGATGAAATAGAAGACGTCGTCGAAATAAAAGTCGTCGGAGAATAAGCCCGATTGGAGGGTCATTCTTGAAGATCAAAGAAATTCACTTGAAAAACTATAGAAATTATGAGAATTGTCACGTAGAGTTGTCAGATTATCTAAATTTGATTATTGGTGATAATGGTCAAGGTAAGACCAACCTATTGGAGTCCATCTATGTTTGTGGTTTTGGAAAGTCGTTTAGAACTTCAAAAGATACGGAATGGATGAAAATCAATTCTCAATCCACAGCCATTTCAATTGAATATGAAAAAAATGGACGTACAACTAGGATAGATATCAGGCAGTTGAACAATCGTAAAAAAGAAGTCAAAATAAATGGCGTCCCAATCAGTAAAATGAGTGAACTGATTGGGCATCTAAATTTAGTATTATTTTCCCCAGAAGATTTGAAGTTGGTAAAAGAATCACCCAGTGAGCGGCGTAAATTTATTGACCGAGAAATGTCTCATATCAGCCCCGCGTATTATCACTTACTGATTTCTTATAATCGAACATTAGATCAAAGAAACAGTTATTTGAAACAAATGCAATTCAAAAAAAGCTTCGACCTTGAATATATGGAGATATGGGACGAAAAATTATCAGATTTAGGCGCTCAGATTACCCTTAGAAGAATAGAATTCATTGAAAAGCTAGCCCAAATGAGTACGAATATTCACTCACAAGTGACAAATCACACAGAGCTTTTAGAAGTTAAGTATATTTCTTCACTTACATCAAAAAAAGCTTTAGAATATGATACAATATATAAAGAATTTTTAATGATTCTCAAACAAAATCACAAGAGAGATGTGGAAAGAGGATACACCACCCAAGGTCCTCACAGAGATGATTTAGGTCTTTCTGTAAATGGAAAAGATCTTAGGTCATATGGATCTCAGGGACAACAGAGAACAGCTGCTTTGTCTCTCAAACTATCAGAAATTGAAATCATACATAATGAACTAGGTGAGTATCCTATTTTATTATTAGACGATGTTATGTCAGAATTGGACTCACATAGACAAAATTTTTTAATTAAAACTTTTGATAAAGTACAAACCATTGTCACTTCTACAGAAATAGGTCAATTGTATCAAGACCACTTAGAAGGCGGCAAACTATTCAGGATTTCAAATGGAAATATCCTGTAGACTAAATGTTCAGGAGGTCAAACGTGACGGATAGAGTTAATGATGCTTATAATGCCGAACAAATACAGGTATTAGAAGGTTTAGAAGCGGTCAGAAAAAGACCTGGTATGTATATTGGTTCAACCAGCGCTAGAGGTCTGCACCATCTCGTTTACGAAATTGTAGACAATAGTATTGATGAAGCCTTAGCGGGCCATTGTAAAAACATCAATGTTATCATTGGCGCAGATAATACCATCAAAGTAACAGATGATGGCCGTGGTATGCCTGTAGATCAACATCCAAAATTGAAAAAACCTGCAGTGGAAGTCATTCACACCGTTCTTCATGCCGGCGGTAAATTCGGCGGTGGCGGGTATAAGGTATCGGGTGGACTTCACGGCGTAGGTGCTTCTGTCGTAAACGCCTTATCAGAATGGATGATTGTACAAGTTAAAAGAGATGGTAAAATATATCAAATTGAATTCAATAGAGGTAAAACCGTCGGCGAAATGCAAATCATCGGTGAAACAGACGAAAGAGGGTCTGAAACCGTCTTTAAGCCAGACTTCCAAATATTTGAGGAACTTATTTTTGACTATCAAACTTTAGAGCATCGTTTAAAAGAGTTGGCTTTCCTCAACAAGGGCATCCGAATTTCTTTAACCGATGAAAGGGAAGATTCCAAGAAAAAAGCCTTTTTCTTTTACGAAGGTGGAATTAGAGAGTTTGTAGGCTATTTGAATAAAAACAGAACCCCAATTCATGATACAATTTTATATTGTGAAACTGTGGTTGACGGCAATGCAGTTGAAATTTCTATGCAATATACCGATGGATACTCGGAGAACCTTTATACATTTGCAAATAACATCAGTACCCATGAAGGTGGAACTCATTTAAGCGGATTCAAATCTGCCCTCACTAGAGTGGTCAACGATTATGCTAGAAAGAAAGCAGCCTTAAAAGAAAAAGACGAAAACCTTACTGGAGAAGATATTAGAGAAGGTTTAACAGCTATTATTTCTCTTAAATTATCAGATCCTCAATTTGAAGGTCAAACAAAAACAAAATTAGGAAATAGTGAAATAAGAGGAATTACAGAGTCTGTTGCCAGTGAGATGATCAGTAATTTCTTGGAAGAAAATCCTGCCGAAGCTAAAATTATTATTGAAAAATGTATCAGAGCTTCAAGAGCCAGAGAAGCAGCTCGAAAAGCCCGAGAGATGACCAGGAGAAAAGGTCTTCTGGACGGCATGACATTGCCCGGGAAATTAGCAGACTGTGCCGACAAAAATCCTGCCAATACAGAAATCTATATTGTCGAAGGGGATTCGGCGGGCGGTTCCGCAAAAATGGGAAGAGATAGAGCAACACAAGCGATACTCCCACTTAGAGGTAAAATTATTAACGTTGAAAAAGCTAACTTTACAAGACTTTTCAATTCATCAGAAATCAGAGCGATGATTACAGCCTTTGGATGTGGTATTGGCGAAGAATTTGACGTTGAAAAACTCAGATACCATAAAATTGTCATCATGACCGATGCCGACGTAGACGGTGCTCACATCAGAACCCTCTTATTGACTTTCTTCTTCAGATACATGAGACCGTTGATTGACGAAGGTTACGTCTATATTGCACAGCCACCACTCTACAAATTTAAGAAAGGTCAAAAAGAAATGTATGCTTATTCAGATGCAGAACTTCAGACTTTTATTGAAGAGCATGGCAAAGGGGATATTCAAAGATACAAAGGTCTTGGTGAAATGAACCATGATCAATTATGGGAAACCACTATGGATCCAGCTACGAGAACAATTATTCAAGTTGCTATAGATGATGCAGTAGAAGCGGATTTAATATTCTCCGTCCTTATGGGTGAGAAGGTAGAGCCGAGAAAAGAATTTATCGAAGAAAATGCCAAGTATGTTACAAATCTGGATGTTTAGAGGTGCTAATCAATGGAAAACAACAATGGAAAGGTAGTCATAAGAGATATATGTAAAGAGATGAAAACCTCTTATATCGACTACGCAATGAGTGTCATTGTCAGCAGAGCACTGCCGGATGTCCGGGATGGACTTAAACCCGTTCACCGACGTATTCTTTATGCAATGAATGAATTAAATCTTTACCCTGAAAAACAACATAGAAAATCAGTAAGAGTCGTCGGCGACGTTCTCGGTAAATACCATCCACACGGAGATTCATCAGTTTACAATGCCATGGTTCGTATGGCCCAGGACTTCTCTATGAGATATATGCTCGTAGACGGTCACGGTAACTTCGGTTCAATCGATGGTGATTCACCTGCTGCAATGCGTTATACGGAAGCTAAAATGGCCAAAATGGCTATGGATCTTCTGAAAGATATTGATAAAGAAACAGTAGAATTTATTCCAAACTTTGATGAAACTCTTAAAGAACCAACTGTTTTACCTTCAAGATTCCCAAATCTTTTAGTCAATGGTTCTAATGGTATTGCAGTTGGTATGGCCACTTCTATTCCTCCTCACAACTTATGTGAAATTGTAGATGCTGTGGTCAAAATGATTGATGATCCAGAATGTGATATTGAAGATTTAATTGAGATTGTTAAAGGACCAGACTTCCCAACAGGCGCAGAAATTATGGGAACTGAAGGGGTTAAAAGAGCTTATAGAACGGGAAGAGGTAAAGCAGTCAACCGCGCGAAAGCTGAGATTGAAGATAACGGCAAAGGCAAACAGTCTATTATTATTACTGAAGTGCCTTACCAAGTCAATAAATCTAAATTGCTAGAAGATATTGCTCAGTTGGTTAGAGATAAAAAAATAGACGGCATCACCGATCTAAGAGATGAGAGTAACCGCGAAGGAATTCGTGTAGTTATTGAATTAAGAAGAGATGCCAACTCCAGTATTGTCCTCAATCAATTATACAAACACACTCAACTTCAAAATACTTTTGGAATAATCATGATTTCTTTAGTTGAGGGTATTCCAAGAGTACTCAATCTTTATGAAATGCTTTCTTATTACCTCAAGCATCAGAAAGATGTTGAGACAAGACGTGTTAAATATGATTTAAGAAAAGCTCAAGAAAGAGCTCATATCTTAGAAGGATTGATTATCGCCTTAGACAATATTGACGAAATAGTTGAACTCATAAAGGCAGCAGCTAGCCCTGCAGAAGCAAAAATCAAATTAATTGAACGTTTTGGTTTGTCAGAAATTCAAGCTCAAGCTATTTTAGAAATGAGACTCCAAAGGCTGACAGGTCTTGAAAGAGATAAAATTGAAAACGAGTATAAAGAGTTAATGGTTTTAATCACTGAACTTCAAGCTATATTAGCTGATGAACAACTACTGATGGACATCATCAGAGCTGATCTTCTCCGCATAAAAGAAAAATATGGTGATCCAAGAAGAACAGAAATGAAAATCAACTTCGATGAACTGGATATCGAAGACTTGATTGAAGAAGAGGATGTCGTCATTACATTGACCCATCACAACTATATCAAACGTGTACCCGCCAATACCTATACAGCTCAAAAAAGAGGCGGCAGAGGTAAAATGGGTGTTACGACTAAAGAAGAAGATTTTGTAGAAAATATTTATACCACATCTACTCATGACTATTTATTATTCTTTACCAATTTTGGAAAAGTATATAGATTGAAAGCTTATCAAATCCCAGAAGGCAGCAGAACTTCAAGAGGAACTGCGGTTGTTAATTTGATTCAGCTTGAGCCAAATGAAACAGTGTCGGGCGTTATTCCAATCAAAGCTTTCAACACAGGATACCTCCTCTTCATGACAAAAGCTGGTGTTGTCAAGAAAACAGCATTGAATAAGTTCGACAGTTCGAGAAAATCAGGTTTGATAGCTATCAACTTAAATCCTGATGACGAATTAATGAGCGTTCGTGAGACCACAGGAGACGACGAGGTCATCATTGTAACCACTAAGGGTATGTCTATTCGTTTCAATGAAGATGATGTCAGAGAGATGGGTAGAACCGCTACAGGGGTAAGAGGGATTCTCTTAGACCCAGATGATAGCGTAGTCTGTATGGAAATCATTAGAGATGACGGTAAACTTCTGGTCATCAGCGAAAATGGATTTGGAAAGCGAACTGAGCTTGACGAATATCGTACACAAACCAGAGGTGGTAAAGGAATCAAAACTTATAACATTGCCAATAAAACAGGGAATGTTATCAGTGCCCGCGTCGTCAAGGACGACGAAGAAATTATGATTATCAACAACCAAGGCATTTTGATTCGAATCAAAGTTGCAGATATTTCTACAATGGGAAGATCGACAAGTGGTGTTATGTTGATGAAGACAGATAGTGAAACAGTGGTAACTTCTACTGCTAGAATTGCAGAAAGATTCGAAGAAGAAGAGGAAGTTTCAGAAGAAGATTCAAATAATGATATTGTTGAATAAATGTTTAAAATAAAAAAAAGAGGCTATATATGAACTATAGCCCCCTTTAAAATATTTGAAACTTGAAGAGTCCCTCAGGGACTCTCTTTTTTTGCCTTAAACTAAAATGTAGTAAGGTGTATAGAGCATTGTAAAGAAGATGATATCTATCAGATTGAAGATAAGGTATTTCATGAGGTAATGTGTTTTAGGATTTTTCTTTTCATAGTCATACAAACAGTAAAGGGCGACAGCTGTAAACAAAGCGCCCCAGCCAAAGAGTTTCAGTGGACTGTTTAAAAATCCTGGTAAGTTATTAAAAATTTCTGGAGATTTAAAAATGTGGTTGATCATAAAATAGTTTTTGACCACAACATGAATCGCAATTGAAAGAGCCAGGAGTTTATTTCCATTTCTTTCAGACCAAGTTAACCAGAACATAGAAATTAGAACGACTACAAAGAGGACAGGAGTCAATACATAAGCTTCGACAACCAATCCAATATAAGACAATGGTAAAAACGTAGTCAATACTGTCATCAAAAGATTAGTATTTTCAGATAAACTTGAATGTTGACTTTTTTCAATCAAGTAAGGATCATTTGAACTCAACATAATTTTGCCAATGCCATTATTGATTTGAAGGAAAGTTAAGTAATAAAAATCACCTATACGATGCATCTGAGGCGCCATAGTTGGTGTCGTACTTTTTGTCAGTGAAAGAACCTGATCCATACTTTCATCCAAAGTCACTAAATTTTGAAAAGAACCTTCAGAACCAATTTCTACACGACCAATATTGGTTTTAGTGGAGATAATCAATTTAGTTTGATTGTCTTTTTCATAAAAAGTAGGCTGCAGAGAATAAGTATAAGAGGAGAAATATTGAGAAGTTACATTTTTAGGATCTGATAATTTTGAACTGATGTAATAGCACATATTAACGCCAGACTTTTTATCTGTATTGACTGACAAGGCTTGAATTTTGTCATCAGAAATATCTAAACTTAATTCATGGGGTGTAATAGAACCCCCCGCACCAAATATGAAATAAGGTTTGTAATCTAAGAGTGTATTAAATTGCTTATCGAGGTGTTTGAGATTTAAATAGTATTCGCCATCGATATACTCGGTATAAGCAATCCAATGTGTTCCATCTTTAGGATCTTGCTCATAAGCTAAAGTTTCTAAGTACTTTGGTTTATCCAGCACCCATGTTTTCTTTGCATTTGAAATTTTTAAATTTTCTTCGGTTGCATAGAGTATAAAATCTCTGTTTAGTGCTAGGGATCTAGTTTCTTCAATAACTTCACTCTTTTCAAGGACAGCTTTCTTAAGTTTTAAATCGATTTGGATGAGGTTCCAAGTTCGGTTGGGTTCAGTATAACTATTAACGATTAAAAAATCACCTTCAAAATAGGCATAAATTTGATCAAAAGATTTAAATTCTGGTAGAGTAAATTCATCGAGTAACTCTGTTTTGGTGTTAAAAGTACTAATTTTTAAACCTTTTTCGTCCGTTGAAACCACATACAGATTGTTATTGTCAGTTAGACTAAAATAATGGTCCGCGTAGTAATCTTTGTAATTTGAGCCTACGCCGACTTGATTTAAATTGATTCCTCGACTAAAACCGCTGTCAGGAAGAGCCATAAAGTCTGTTTTAAGGACTAAAAATAACAAATAGACTAAAAAAAGAATTGAGATAGTAAAAGTTGATTTCCAACTGATGAGTTTTTTGAGCATTTTGACATCACCTTCCGTGTTCATAATAAATAAATTATAACATATCAAAAAATTTACACAATTCAAACTATTCTAAAAAACAAGTCGCTTTTCCTCCTAAATAAGATATAATTTGAAATAGTAAATAGGAATAGTTATAATTAGAAGTAGAAAGTGTTTTTAATAAACGTGATTAGAACTTGTTAATCAGGGTAAAAACACAAAGCTTTTATTTATTTAAGGAGGGGCATTAATGTCTTTAGAGATCAGTAAACGGTTTGATGAAGAAAAATCAATCTGGGACATACAGCTCGTAGGTGATGTTGACATTCAATCAAGTAATCTTTTGAAAGAAGAAATCAACGGCATGCTCAATGAAGTTGAAACAGATTTGATGATTGATTGCGCAAGTTTATCCTACATCGACAGTACAGGGTTAGGGGTATTGATAGGTGTATTGAAAAGGGTTAAAAATGTGGAAAAGGACATCACCATCGTTAATGCACAAAATAACATTAAAAAACTTTTAGGAATTACGGGCTTGGATAAAATCTTCAGAATTAGGTAACATTATTTTATGGATAAAAAGGTGGATATTATATGTTGGATCAGGTATCAATCTCATTGCCATGTAAATCAGAGTATGTGAGCATATCAAGATTATCATCATCAGTGATTGCTAGCCAAATGGGATTTGACATTGAAGCAATCGAGGATATAAAAGTCGCAGTTGGGGAAGCTTGCAATAACGCGATTATACACAGCCATTGCGATAGAACTTTTGATATCACATTTAAAGTAATGGAACAAGCTTTCATTTGTGAAGTTTCTGACTGTGGAAATGGATTTGACTTAGAAGGGTACACCGAACCAGATTTGGAAGACCCTCAAGGTAACGGACTCGGTATTTTTATAATGAAATCACTTATGGATGAAGTGACTGTGGACACATTGCCTGGAAAAGGCACTAAAATTGTTCTTAAAAAGCATTTAGAGTAGAAATAAATAGAATGAAATATTATTTTAGAGAGAGAGATCATACTATTGATCCTATTAGGGGCTGATTTTTATGGATAACACGCTAAGCTCTAAAACAGACGTAGCCATTGATGCCATAGAGATCAAGAATTTCAAAGAGATGGACAGTAAAACGTTGTTCAGACTCTATAAAAATACCAAGCAAATTGAAATCAGAAATGAATTGATTTCTAGGTATCTTTATATTACCGAAATTCTTGCTAAGAAGTACATCAATAAGGGCATCGAATACGAAGATATTTATCAAGTAGCTTCACTAGGGTTAATTTATGCCATTGAGAGATTTGATATCGATCGAGGGTTTGAATTTTCCAGTTTTGCGACGCCTACAATCATTGGAGAGATCAAGAAGTATTTCCGTGACAAAGGTTGGTCTGTGAGAGTTCCAAGAAGAATACAAGAGTTATCTAAAAAGATAAATGTCGCTAAAGTAAAACTACAGCAAGATTTGCAGAGAGTTCCTAAAATAGAGGACATCGCTAATTATCTCTGTTGTACCGAAGAACAAATCATTGAAGCAATGGAAGCTTCCCAAGTCTATACGCCAAAATCGTTAGACATCAGTTTTGATTCCAATGGCGATGACAAAGATATTCAACTCATGGATATCGTTGGAGAAGATGATAAGTATTTTGATTTTATTGAGAACAAAGATTTTATAGACATGTGCATGGATAAATTGACGGAAATTGAAATCAAAATTATCAAAGATCGCTTCTTCTACAATAAGACACAAATTCAAGTAGCCAACGAACTCAATGTTTCTCAAATGACTGTCTCAAGAATGGAAAAGAAAATTCTTAAGAAGTTCAAGAAAGAATATAAAAAACTAAACGAGATATAAAAAAGAAGGGCGGTCTCCTCAGAATTTAATTCTGTTAGAGACCACCCTTTTATTTTTAGAAACGCACAAACCCAATTTTATCTTTTACCCGATTTAGAACTGTTTGTGCATAAGCATCTGCACGAATAGCGCCCTCTTTTAAAATTGTTTCTATGTCCCCTGAGTCCAATACAGCGTGGTAGCGTTCTCTAACTGGCGTTAAACCCTCGTAGACAACTTCAACCAAGTCCTTTTTGAATTGGCCGTAACCAACCCCCTCATACTTAGAAGTGATCTCATCTAAAGTCAAGCCAGACATCACACTGTAGATCGTCATCAAATTACTGACGCCAGCTTTCTCTTGTTCATCATAGCGGATAATGCCCTCACTATCCGTAGTTGCTTTCATAATTGATTTTTTAATTTTGGCATGATCGTCCAAAACCATAATTTTGCTTAACTCATTAGGGTTGCTCTTACTCATTTTAGTCGTTGGGTCATCAAGGGACATAATGCGCGCACCCACTTTTTGAATCATTGGATCAGGCATGACAAACGTGTCACCATAGCGATTATTAAATCTGCCAGCCACATCTCTAGTTAATTCAATATGCTGCTTTTGATCGTGCCCCACAGGTACGTGAGTAGTGTCATAAAGTAAAATATCTGAAGCCATCAATACAGGATAGGTGAAAAGTCCAGTGGAATAATTCGTCTTGCCCTTACTCTTATCTTTAAACTGAGTCATGCGGCTGAGTTCGCCCATATAGGTGTGGCACTGGAGAATCCAAGCTAGTTCAGCGTGAGCAGAAACTTGAGATTGTAGGAAAAGCGTAGATTTCTTAGGATCAATGCCTATGGCGATGTATAGGGCTGCCAATTCCAAAGAACATTTTCTTAAAACTGCTGGATCATGAGCAACTGTAATCGAGTGCATATCCACAACACAATAGAAACAGTCTGCTTCATCTTGCACAGGAACAAAGTTTTTCATTGTAATATAATTGCCTAAATGAATTTGGCCAGTGGGTTGGACGCCGGAAAAAATTCTATTCATAAAATGCCTCCTAATTTAGCATGAAAGATGCTTTATAATTAAAGTCATTATAATATAAGGAATACATTGTTTCAACTCACATCACAGGTCACATTGACAAACTAAGACAAAAAAAATATGATGAGAATATATATTTTAAAAAAATGTAATAAATAAACAGCTTAAATTATAAATATACTTATAGTCGAGGAGGTCATATGCATACTAAAATAGTTGGAGCGGTATTAATCCTTTTTGTGTTTGTATTATGCGCATGGGAAATGCCCCAATTTAATGTAATGACTCATGAAACCATAAAGAAACAAGAGCCTATTAAAATCACTGAGATTAAAAACAAGACAATAAAAATCGGGGTATTTGAACCTCTATCAGGAGATAACAAAGAAGGCGGTCTTGCAGAACTGGAGGGCATCCTCTTAGCCAACGAACTATATCCCATGATTAATGGCAATTCCATAGACTTATGTGTAGAAGATAATAAATCAGATCGATATGAAACCGTACAGGTGGTCAGTAAACTCATTGATGAAGACAAAATCATAGCAATGATTGGAAGCTGGGGTTCAGCCCTTTCTCTAGCGGCAGGGCCCGTTATCAGTGAAGAGAGAATTCCTACGGTAGGTGCCAGTTGCACAAATCCAAGAATTACAATAGGAAACAGCTATTACTCAAGGGTAAGTTATATTGATACCTTTCAAGGAACTGCTTTGGCCAATTTTTCATACAAAGAGTTAAAGGCCAGAACAGTGGCAATTTTGATGGAAAGTGAAAACGAGTATTCCTTAGATCTAGGTGAATACTATATGAATGCATTTGCAGAACTCAACAACTATTCGCAATCCATTTTATTAGAAGGTTATTATAAAAGTGGACAAACACAACACGATGAAAATCTTCTGAAAATCAAAAAAGTAAATCCAGATGTCATTTTTATTCCTGGCAATTATCAAGATGTTGCCGAGATTGCCAAACAAGCAAAGCTCTTGGGAATAGAAAGTACCATTATGGGAACAGATACTTTAGATACACAAGAGTTTATAGAAATGGCAGAAAAATCTTCTGAAGGTATCTACTATTCTACCTTCTACAGCCATGAAATCATTAAAAATGAGGAAGGGAAGAAGTTTCTTCTTGCTTATAAGAAAAAATATGGAAAAGACCCCAACTCATTTAGTGCTTTAGGATATGATGCTTATCTACTTATATATGATGCGTTAAAAAGAGTAAATCAGTATGAACCCGAAGAGATAAACGATGCCATTCACCTGGCAAGGAACGTTGAAGGCGCTACAGGTTATATCACCATGGATCAAAATGGAGATACAAAAAGAAGCGTGGTTATAATGAAGATTAAATCTGGAATCAAACACTATGTGACCAGTATAGAACCCTCTAATTAATTGAAAATTAGAACTTTAATTAAAAGGCTTGCAATTCATTTAAATGAGTGTTAGTATTATCAAGTCCCAAGGAAATGCGGGATAACAGAATATTGGAGTGCAGTGTTTTAGCCAGTTCGGTGAAAAACAACAGAAAAAATTCTTTAAAAAAAGAGTTGACAACTGCAACTGCAAATGATATTATGTAATAGTCGCCAAGAGCGGCCGACGAAAACTTAACAAGTTGTTAAAGGTTGTCAGCCGAAGTAAAACGACGCAGAAGTTGTTTGGAAAAACAACTAACGATCCTTGAAAACTAAACAGTGTATAACCAAAAGCTTAGATTGATACGATGCATTATGCATCACAATTTAAAGAGACTTAAAGTCTCAAATGTCTTTTTATAAGACAGTGAGTCGAAACCGACCCCGTCGGCGTAGATGAACAAAACCGGATGATTTCTTAGGAAATCAAAACGATGACATGTAAATGTCGGAGTTCAATCCGAATCAGGATTTTGATTAAGAGTTTGATCCTGGCTCAGGA
>CAYOLV010000007.1:0-161518 GCA_964404895.1 uncultured Peptostreptococcaceae bacterium
CAACTGACTTGTAATCAGTAGGTCGCGGGTTCGAGTCCCATCACCGGCTCCATTTGTTTTTTTTGACATCATCGGGGTGTAGCGCAGCTTGGTAGCGCATCTGGTTTGGGACCAGAGGGCCGCGGGTTCAAATCCTGCCGCCCCGACCATTTAATATTTTTAAGAGTTTTACTAAGCGGGCGTAGCTCAGTGGTAGAGTTCCGGCCTTCCAAGCCGGCTGCGAGGGTTCGATACCCTTCGCCCGCTCCATTATGCGTTAGTAGCTCAGTTGGATAGAGCAACGCCCTTCTAAGGCGTGGGTCTGGGGTTCGAATCCCTACTGACGCACCATTTTTTTATTTGTTTTACTCGGAGGGGTACCGAAGCGGTCATAACGGGGCGGTCTTGAAAACCGTTAGGTGTCAAAGCCACGTGGGTTCGAATCCCACCCCCTCCGCCATAAAGCTTTTTGGGGGCCTTTAGCTCAGTTGGTTAGAGCATCCGGCTCATAACCGGCAGGTCTAGGGTTCGAGTCCCTGAAGGCCCACCACTTCAAAAGGTTGGCTACAAAATTAAGTAATATTAGCATGCCCAGATAGCTCAGTCGGTAGAGCAAGGGACTGAAAATCCCTGTGTCGACGGTTCGATTCCGCCTCTGGGCACCAATTTTTTAAAAAAAAGACTTACTTCGGTAGGTCTTTTTTGTTACTCTAAAAGGTAATGATTGTTTATAAATTTTTTAAAGTTTAATTTAAGATAATCTAATTTGAGGTAGTATAAAATGAGGGAAGGTGAGAAAATGAAGATTTGTAATAGTCAGGACAGCTATGAAATTTATTTTACTTCCAATCAATTCTTTAAAAACTCAAATTCGGAGTATGAGCAGACGGAGCTTAAGAACTATTTTATGCCTTGGATAAATAACCATCCCAACTGCAATAAGGTTCTAATTGTTTCGGACAAAAATATTGAGTTCTATCAACAAAGCATACTTAATCATATAGTTGAAACTTTTCGACAATTAAATCTTCAGGTAGATCTTTGGATTCTTGAACCTGGTGAAGAGAGTAAGTCATTAAAGACTGCTGAAAAAATTTGGCAGTACATGGCAGAACATACATACAGCAGATTCGACCTTATGGTTGCTTTGGGCGGGGGCGTCGTCGGTGATTTGACTGGTTTTTGTGCCTCTTCTTATATGCGAGGCATTTCTTTAATTCAGATACCAACTACTTTACTGTCGCAAATTGATAGCAGTATCGGTGGTAAAGTGGCTATTAATCTTCCTCAGGGGAAAAATCTGGTAGGGGCATTCTATAATCCGGAATTAGTAATCATACATTCTGGGTTTTTAAGCACCCTTTCAGATGAGGTAGTTTCAGATGGGCTTGGCGAAATGATAAAGTATGCATATTTGGGAAATCCTGAATTGTTGGTGACACTTGACTACTTTAATAATTTAACAGGTTTCAAAAAGGGGCTAGAAAAGGAAACTGACATAATTGAAAATATGGTCAGGATTTGTTTAAGAACAAAAAAGATTATTGTAGAAAATGACTTTAAAGAAAATAGCATTAGAAAATACTTAAATTTGGGACATACCATTGGACATAGCATTGAAAGCTCTAGAAATTATGAAATGAGTCATGGCCATTGTGTTGCTAACGGTTGCTTATGGGTGATGAAGCTCGTTGGATTATCTCAAGCGGTGAGAACTCTAACTGAGTTAATGTATCGATTTGAAATACCTGTTATTGAGACTTTAAATATTTCGGAAATTATGTTGTATCTTAAAAGAGATAAAAAAGCTGAGGGAGATGGGGTATGCTTTGTAATCCCCAACGGTGCTACCGAAATGCAGTTAAGCTATTATAAAAGTGAAGAAACTGGGATAATGGATTTTATAATGAGAAATCATAAGCTTAAAGAAGGTTTATCAGATTCAGAATGGTTAGAATCAATTGAAAAGAGTGTTGCCCTTAAATGGATCTCATTTGATGAAATTGAAGATAAATTGAAGCAATTAAATGAGGTTCACTTAGATAAATTACTTGAAAGTAATCTTGAAATATCAATTGAGGAAGGACGGTCATAATGATAATAAAACCTTCAGTTATTCAAGGAGCAGTGAGAGTCCCTTCTTCAAAAAGTATTGGACATCGACTTTTAATCTGTGCAGCATTGGCTGATGGGGTTAGTGAAGTTCATCAGTTGACAATGAGCAAAGACATACAAGCGACGCTTAATGTATTAAGAGCTTTAGGGGCGGAAATTCAGCGAGTTGAGACAACGGGTACAGATGCGGATCATATGCTTGAATCTTATTGTATCAGAGGGGTAAAAAAACATAATAGATTAAGTGGAACAAAGCATATTATTGATAAAGATAGTCAAGATAGTGATAAAAATGAGGATGTCCAAAAAAAGTGCGTTGAAATTAACTGTTCAGAATCTGGTTCCACATTACGATTTTTTATTCCGGTAGGACTTGCCCTTGAAGATGACTTAAGTTTTAATGGAGAGGGGCGCCTTAAAGTCCGCCCAATAGATGAGTATTTCCCGATTTTTGAGAAGTGTCAAATTAAGATGACCTATTCAGGTGAGTTGCCACTGAGAGTGGTAGGAAGACTGAAGCCTGATAAGTATGAGTTGTCTGGATCGGTCAGTTCTCAATATACTACAGGTATGCTGTTGGCAGCTCCCCTACTTGAGGGTAATACCGAAATATACATTCAAGGCAACATGGAATCTAAAGGATATATTGATTTGACTATAGATTGTATGGAAAAATTCGGGATCCATGTTCAACGTGAAGGCTATAATCGCTTCATAATAGACGAGAGGGAACAATACAGTCCGACTCAGGTTAACGTGGAAGGGGACTTCTCGCAAGCGGCATTTTGGATTGCAGCGGGTTTAATAGGAACAAAAATCATTGAAATAGCTGGATTAAATCCTAATACAGTTCAAGGCGACAGCGCAATCATTCATTGGGTAACAGAAATGGGCGGCATTGTTGAGTGGCATGGGGAGACGCTAAAGGCATTTCCATCGCAAACAAGAGGGGTAGAAATAGATGCTTCTCAATGCCCAGATTTGGTGCCAATATTATGCGTTTTGGCAAGTCAAAGTATTGGTGAGACGAGAATTATAAATGGCCAAAGGCTGCGTGTCAAAGAATCAGATCGCATAAAGTCAACGGTTAGCGAACTTGCTAAACTGGGCGCTGACATTGTTGAAACTGATGATGGGATGATTATTCAAGGAAAGAGCCAACTGAAAGGTGGATGTGAAATTTTTGGATGGAACGATCACCGAATTGTGATGGCTATGACTGTGGCGGCTACTGTCTGCATGGAACCAATTATTATAGAGGGGCATAAGGCTGTGGATAAGTCTTACCCTGAATTTTTCAATGATTTTCAGAAATTAGGCGGTGTTATTGAAGAAATCAACATAGGGAAGTGATGGAATTTGGGAAGTGTATTTGGCAAAAATGTTAAGCTAACTATTTTTGGTGAATCTCATGGTGCAGGAGTAGGTGCTGTGATTGATGGGTTCCCAGCTGGGGTATTGATTGATGAAGTCGCAATCCGTAGAGAACTTGACCGAAGACGTCCAGGGCAGAACGCTTGGAGCACACCGCGAAATGAAAGCGATTTACCACAAATCATTAGCGGTATTTATAAAGGACACTCAACGGGTTCTCCTATTGCAGTTTTATTTAAAAATCAGGACACAAAAAGTTCAGATTATGAAATGAATGAAATTCATGATAGACCTTCTCATGGAGATTATACAGGCAGATTAAAGTATAAAGGATTTAATGACCCAAGAGGAGGCGGGCACTTTTCTGGAAGGTTGACCACAGGAATTGTCTATGCAGGAAGTTTGGCTCGACAAGTGTTGGCAAGTGACTACGGTATAATGATTAAAGGACACATCAGTCAAGTCGGCAAGGTCAAAGATACCAATATAGAAGAAGCCATTGAAAAAGACTTATCGCTCCAGTCTGAGTTTCCAATGTATGATGATTCCAGTGCACAACAAGCTATGGCACTTATAGAACAAGCGAGAAAAAATCAGAATTCTATTGGTGCGAAGATATCTGTGGCTGTGCTTGGAATGCCTGTAGGTTATGGAAATCCTATATTTGATAATGTGGAAAGCCAGATTTCAAGTGCTTTGTTTGGGATTCCTGGAGTGAAAGGCGTTTCTTTTGGTGCGGGTTTTGATATGGTTGAAATGTATGGCTCTGAAGCCAATGATTGTTTTGTTTCACATGATGGAAATGTGGTTACAGAAACTAATCACAGCGGGGGCATCAATGGTGGCATAAGTAATGGCATGCCAATTACTGTTCATGTGGCACTTAGACCAACACCTTCGATTGGAAGGGCTCAGGATACTTTAAAAGGCAATGGAGATATGGGGGTTTTGAATATTAAAGGTAGGCATGACCCTTGTATCGGACCAAGAGCATTGCCTGTGGTGGAAGCGATGTTGGCATTTGCTTTATTGGATATGATTAGGGGACAAAGTTAATGGGAGTCAGCAGACATAAAGGAATGAGTGAGCCGATGGTAGATAATGAAGAACTTCTTAAATTGAGAAATGAAATAGATTTAATTGACCGAGAACTGCTGGGGCTAATTTCAAAGCGATTTGACTGCGCCATAAAAATTGCCAAAATAAAAGAATCTGAAGGTCTTGAAATTTATGATCCCAATAGAGAAGCGTATATTTTAAGGCGATTGAGTATGCAACTTGGAGAAAATGAATCTCTTTTCGAGATTGTATCTGTCTTTGAAAGCATATTGGGTTTAAGTAAAAAGGCTCAGAAAAAGGCATTGGAAAGAGAAAAATAAAATAATAGAAAAATTTGAAGAGAAGTCAAAAGAATAAAGACTGCGATGAAATGATATAGATACTATAAAAGACTGAAAGTCATTTAAGAAGGACTCTCAGTCTTTTACTATTTTTGATTCAAGTAAATCCTTTTTAGACAGAGACAAGTGTCTAGCTAAGCTGCTTTTTTTCGATCATTTAGATTGACTAAGATAATGCCTCCAATTGTGAGACATAGAGCTACCCAAGTCATACCGGTAATAGATTCACCTGCGATAAAGAGGGCGGATAACAGACTTCCCCAAAGTGGGGTTTCAAACTTAAAAATGGAGACCTTACTGACCTTATTGTGCTTGAGAAGTACATACCATAAGGTATAGGCAGCTCCAGAAATGAATGCTAACCATAAAAAGATAGGAAAACTGGATAGATTGAAATGAATCTGATTCCCTTTGGCAAGGGGTAGAGATGCCAAGATCATAATCAGTGAGCCGAACAACATTTGATATGCATTACACTTGACCGGATTGATATCTGCGCTGGTTTCCTTAGCATAGATGCTGGCAGCGGCTCCTACCAACGATGAAATGATGAGAACACCTTCTCCAAAGAAAGTAAATTGGCTTTGGAAACCATCTTTACCAAAATTCATAAAGATGACACCAGAAAATCCGATGACAAGACCGAGTATTTTATTTAAGGTCAATTTATCGTCTTTATAATAGAAATGGGGCAAGATTAGGGAGAAGAAGGTGCCTGTTGCTGTCAGAATGGATCCGATGACCCCGGTGGTATTGCCTATGCCAACATAGAAGAATATGTATTGGATAGTGGTCTGGAAGATTCCTAAAGTGAGTAGGGGGAACAAGTCTGATCGCTTTAGTTTCCAATCCATTCGAGTTAGGATCATAAAGCTGAAAATTAGAAGTGAAGCTAGGAAAAAGCGATAGCCTGCAAATTGCATTTTGACAGCCCAAGGGCTATCGGCGATTCCAAGGAGTCCATAGCTCACTTTTAAAGAGGGAAAAGCACTACCCCATAGAAAACAAGAACAGGTAGCCAATATGGCAATGACAACTGGTTTTTGGAAAATGCTCACTTTGAGTGGTGTTTGAATTTGTTGGGCGGTATGTGGTTTCATAAGAGCTCCAATCTATAAGGACTCATAAGGGATGAGTCTATGGGAATCTGGGTGATAAAGTAACGATAAAGCCTAGTCTATCATATCAAATTATTTCGAGATGCGAAACATCTGGATTTTTGTAACGGATTTTAAACTTGTCATTCCTTGTAATTGGTTTATAGTATAAGATGGAAGGTATAGGAATAGAAACGAGGTGTTTATATTGGATTTGATTATGTGGATGGTTTCTAATGTAAGAATCATGGATGTTATTGACATTTTGATTGTTGCATTTGTATTTTATAAAATCTTAATGCTCATTAAGGAAACACGGGCGGAACAGCTGATCAAGGGCTTGATTATTTTATTAGTCATGTTGAAACTATCAGAATGGGCTAAACTCTATGTGGTACATTATATTCTAATGAACACAATGACTTTAGGTGTAGTAGCGCTTCTCATCGTATTCCAGCCGGAACTTAGACGAGCATTGGAGTACATAGGCCGTTCCAAGTTTCTTTCAAAGGGGATGGAATCTACGGATGAAGGGTTTAATAACTTGGTGACAAACTTGGTTAATGCGGTTGCCAGTCTTTCTAGAGAAAAAATTGGTGCGCTGATTGTCATTGAAAGAGAAACGGGCTTGAATGAAATTGTTCAAACGGGTGTAAAGATAGATGGGCATATTTCTTCTGGACTGTTAATTAACATATTTATACCGAATACCCCTTTACACGATGGTGCAGTAATTATCAGAGGGGATCGAATTATGGCGGCGGGCTGTTTCTTGCCTCTTTCTGAAACACAGAGCATCAGCAAAGAGCTTGGAACGAGACATCGTGCTGCAATTGGTATTGCGGAACAGTCGGATGCCATGGTCATTATAGTTTCAGAGGAAACGGGTACGATTTCAGTCGCGATGAATGGTAAGTTGACCAGACATTTAGACAACAACGGCTTAACTAATGTCATCCGTAAAGGATTCACATCAGATCAACCCAAACCGCTAATCAAAAAGAGGTGGATATTCAAAGATGATGTCGCTAAAAAAGATTGATATTTATAAACATAAATTTAACGAGAGCAACTTCAAGAAAAAAACTATGCCCAAAATTTTGTCGTTGATGTTTGCAATCATTTTTTGGCTCTATGTCATGGATCAGGTCAATCCTGAAATGGTGAGAACAATACCGAACTTATCCGTAGAAATTCTAAATGAAGAGGGTATTCAAAGCGGCGGGTACATGGTACTTGAAGAAAATGTACCTACAGTTTCTGTAAAGATAAAAGGTAGACGTAAGGCCGTTATGAACATCAAACCTGAAGACATTATTCTCTCTGCAGATGTAAAAGACTTCCACAAAGGTGTCAATTATTTTCCGATTTTAAAGAAGATTTTTTCCGATAACGTCACTATTGAAGACTTGTCTGAGAATCGAATTCAAATGACAGTGGATCGCTTGACGGAATCGACTAGAGAAATTCAAATAAAGACAACAGGTAAACTGAACGAAGGCGAAAGCTTGGGAGACATTAAACTGTCTCCAGAGCATGTTGTGATTAAAGGTCCTGAAAACAGTGTGAAATTGGTAACCGATGTTATTGGTGAATTGGATTTAAGTACGGTTCAAAACAACGCGGTGGCCAATATAGAGTTGAAAGCGCTAGACAAGAACGGTCAAATTGTAAAAGAGGTCACACTAAGTACTTTGAGCGTTTCGGCGACTTTAGGAGTTTTGAAAGAAAATTCAGCTGAAGTAGAAGCTACATTGGTGGGAAGTGTGCCAAATGGTTATAAAATTACTCAAATAGATATTTTGCCTAAAACAGTTTCTTTAAAAGGAAAAGCCGAAAATTTTGTCATGGCCAGTATAATCAAAACAAAAGGTATTAATTTGGATGGGATTACCACCAGTCAAGACATTAACGTAGCGTTGGACATCCCTGCTGGAAGTGATTATGTAGATTTGCCTAAAACGGTAACCGTCCAGTTGACTGTGGAGAAAATTGAAGAAAAAGAAATGGTCTTTGCTGCCAGCCAAATAAAGTGGTTAAATATACCTGCAGGAATGACTGTGAACTTGTCTGATCCTGAGCGGCGCATAACTGTAAAAATTAAGGCGGTAACGTCTGTACTGAATCAAATAAAAGAAACGGATCTCCAAATTGACGGAGACGCAGGTGATTTAAGAGAGGGGACTCAAAAAATTAAAATTGAGGGTTCTTGCAGCCAGGAAGTTGAGTCGATCATAATTGTTCCTGGTACAATTGATGTAGAAGGTATAAAAAATTAGAGGAGACACAGCATGAAAAAAGAGATTGAACTGATTCTGGATTCGACTCATGATGCTATGATTGCCGTCAATAAAAAAGGGATTATCACTGTTTTTAACAAGGCGGCAAGCCGATTGACGGGAAAAGACTCCGAAACTGCTGTTGGCAAACAAATTGAAGATATTGTTGAAAATACCCGTCTGCCATTCATTTTGAAGACGGGTATTTCTGAACTTAACCAACAACAGCAGTTGAGGGACATCATCATCATTACCAATCGAATGCCTGTTAGAAATGAAAAGGGCGAAATAATAGGAGCTATAGCCGTATTCAGGGATATTTCTGAAGTGATGGTCTTGGCAGAGGAAATTACGAATTTAAAGCAGATGCAAGGTTTAATGAGTGCTATTTTTGATGCCACCCAAGATGCCATTTCTGTCGTGGATGAAAAGGGCTTTGGCGTATTAATTAACCCTGCTTATACCAGACTCACAGGGTATACTGCCAAAGATATTATTGGCAGGCACTGTACCGTGGATTTAAGTGAAGGGGACAGCGTGCATTTGAAAGTGCTTGAGACTGGACAACCAGTAAAAAGTACTCGAATCCGTACTGGGCCGTTGAAGAAAGAAGTGGTTGTTGAGGCTGCGCCTATCATGGTCGATGGTCAGATGAAGGGCAGTGTGGCAGTTATTCACGACTTATCAGAAATTAATCGGTTGATTGTGGAACTGGATCAGGCGAAGCAGATCATTCGAAACCTAGAAGCCAAATATACTTTTGATGATATTAAAGGGCATAACTCAGGACTGCTTGCGGCGGTTGAAAAGGCTAAAATGGCAGCAGAGACTCCTGCGACGATTATATTAAGAGGGGAAAGTGGTACGGGTAAGGAATTGTTTGCCCATGCCATCCACAATGCCAGTACTCGTAAATTTAATCAGTTTGTCCGCGTCAATTGCGCTGCACTGAGTGAAAGTCTTTTGGAGAGTGAACTCTTCGGCTATGAAGAAGGAGCGTTTACAGGAGCAATGAAGGGCGGTAAAGTGGGCTTGTTTGAACGTGCTCACAGAGGAACGATTTTCATGGACGAAATAGGCGAAATCAGTTTATCCATGCAGTCGAAGCTTCTTCGAGTTCTGCAAGAAAAAGAAGTAATCCGAGTTGGAGGCAATAAATCTATCCCAATAGATGTCAGAGTTCTGTCTGCAACCAATGTAGATTTAGAAAAGGCTGTGGCCGAGGGTCATTTTAGAAAAGACTTATACTATAGGCTCAATGTCTTTCCTATTCAAATTCCTTCCCTGAGAGAACGAAAAGAAGATATTTCTGACTTGGTCAGTTCTTTGATTCAAAGGTACAATCAAGAATATGGAAGGAATGTCAGTGACATTTCCGATGAAGCCATGGAGTTGATTTACGGTTACAATTGGCCAGGGAATATTAGAGAATTAGAAAATTTTGTAGGTCGTGCCATGATCAATATGAAAATTGGAGAGAAGACAATAAACTCTAGTCATTTGCCGGTGGTGGCTCAGATGAGAACCAGTCCTGCGAAGGAAAGATATCAATTAGCTCTTGAAAATGCAGTTCAACTTTCTGACGAATTTGATCAAAAACCTCTTAATGTATTATTGGACGAGGCAGAGGCCAAAATTATTAATGCAACCCTACAATCCTGTAAAGGCAATAGGGAGATGGCAGCGAGCAAGTTAAATATTTCGGTGAGGAGCTTGTACTACAAGTTGCAAAAATTTGCACTTGAATAAAGAAAAGTGCAAAATATTGCATGAAAAATATTGCAGTGTGTCTTTTTTGAACTTCCTTTAGTGGGATCGTCTTTGCCCCGCAAAGGTTACTGGGGGTGGTTCATCAGATATGCTGCTATTTTTTCTTTTTTGGCACGGGAATTGCGATAGATGTAAAGGTAGTGATAATTTCACTAAAATATTCGGAGGTGACTCATGTCAAGAGTACATGTATTGATTATTAATCCTGGATCAACGTCAACTAAAGTTGCTATTTTTTCTAACAACGAAAATTTGATTCAACACAACTTGAATCATTCCACTGAAGACCTTGATAAATTTGAACATATCACGGATCAATATGAGTACCGCAAGAACATGATCATCGAATGGATGAATGGGGAAGGCTACAGTTTAGATACCCTTGCAGCTGTAGTTGGACGGGGTGGACTCCTCAGACCAATGCCAAGTGGTACTTACACAGTGACACCTACCATGATTGAAGACTTAAAGGTCGGGATTCAAGGGGATCACGCTTCTAATTTAGGCGGAATTATAGCCAGAAGTATTGCTGATGCAGCAGGTGTGGAAGCTTATATAGTCGACCCGGTTGCAGTGGATGAGTTTGAACCGATTGCCCGTGTTTCAGGTATGCCTGAACTGATTAGAAAATCCCTCGTTCATGCTTTGAATATAAAAGCGATTGCCCACAATGTGGCAGATGAAAAAGGTCTAAAGTTAGAAGATCTTAACTTGATTGTTGCACACCTCGGTGGCGGTATATCTATAGTGCCAATGAAACATGGAAAGATTATTGATGCCAACAACGCTAACGAAATGGGGCCAATGTCTCCAGAGCGTACAGGTGGACTTCCAGTAGGCGATCTTGTGAAACTTTGCTATTCAGGTAAATATACAGATAAAGAAATGAAAACCAAAATTCGCGGAAAAGGCGGTTTAGTGGCTTACCTCGGCACAAATGACGCCCGTGAAGTTCTCAAGAGAATTGAAGCTGGAGACAAAGAAGCAAAATTGGTATTTGAGGCAATGGGCTATCAAATTGCCAAAGAAATTGGTGCGTGTGCTTCTGTGTTGCACGGTAAAGTAGATGCGGTGGTTTTAACTGGCGGGGTTGCTTATAGCAAATTCTTGACAGATTATATTGAAGAATATGTTTCGTTTATCGCACCAGTTCTTGTAAAACCAGGTGAAGATGAAATGAAAGCGCTTAATGAAGGCTACCTCAGAGTATCTACTGGGGAAGAAAAAGCCTTAATATATGAAAATGAGGTGGCATTGTAATGATCAAAAGTTTTGATGAAGTATTGAAAGTAGCAAAGGAAAGAGGTCCTAAAATCCTTTCTGTTGCATGTGCTCAAGATGACGACGTCATGCTTGCTGTTGAAAATGCAAGAAAAGAAGGTATTGTGGAAGCAATTTTAGTGGGTGATCTCGAAGGGATTACAGCAGTTTGCGACCAACATAAAATTGATTTGAAAAACTACGAAGTAATTGACATCAAAGATATGACTGAAGCTTCATACAAAGCGGTTGAATTAGTTTCAAGTGGCAAGGCTCACTTGGTCATGAAGGGATTAGTAGACACTTCTATCGTTTTGAAGGCTGTTTTAGATAAGGAAATTGGTCTTAGAACAGGAAATGCTCTTAGCCACGTTGCTGTTTTCGATGTGCCGAATTTCCCAAGACTCCTTTATGTGACAGATGCGGCAATGAATATTGCTCCAGATGCAGAAACGAAGAAACAAATCATTGAAAACTCAGTGATTGTGGCAAATGCGTTAGATATTCCAGAACCAAATGTTGGCGTGATTTGCGCTAAAGAAAAAGTGAATGCTAAAATGCCTGCCACAGTGGATGCGGAAATTCTTGTAAATATGTACAAAGAAGGCAAAATAAAAGGTTGTAAAGTTGGCGGACCATTTGCCTTAGACAACGCGGTTTCTGAAGAAGCAGCGAGAATCAAAGGCATGAAAGATCCGATGGCAGGGAAAGTTGATATTCTGCTTTGTCCTACTATCGAAACGGGCAATGTGCTTTACAAAGCCCTCACTTTCCTTGCAGGTGCTAGAAGTGCAGGCATTATTGTAGGGGCAAAGGCGCCAATCGTTTTAACATCTAGAGCCGATGACGATGACAGCAAATTGAATTCCATTGCACTTGGGGTTTTAATGGCTGCTATCATGTAATTATAAGTGACAAGGGGGATTTTAATGAATACGTTTAGAATATTAACCATCAATCCAGGGTCTACATCGACTAAAATTGCAGTCTTTGACAATGACAAGTGTGTCTTTGAAACGACTTTAAACCACCCTGCAGATGAAATTGCAAAATACGAAAGAATTATTGA
The DNA here is from genome assembly GCA_964404895.1 of uncultured Peptostreptococcaceae bacterium. Classification (GTDB taxonomy): domain Bacteria; phylum Bacillota; class Clostridia; order Peptostreptococcales; family Acidaminobacteraceae; genus JBGSUZ01. The sequence goes on from CAYOLV010000007.1 coordinate 12,344, forward strand.
CCAATACGACTTCAGAATGGAAGTTATTTTAGAAACTTTAAATGCTCAAGGCTTCAATCTTCAAAACTTAAGCGGTGTTGTTGGCCGTGGCGGTCTTTTAAAACCAATTCAAGGTGGCACATACGCTGTCAACGACATGATGCTTGAAGATTTAAGAGTAGGCCTCATGGGTGACCACGCATCTAACCTTGGCGGAATCATCGCTCATGAAATTGCTTCGAAACTCAATATTCCATCGTTCATTGTTGACCCAGTTGTGGTTGACGAACTTCAAGACGTGGCTAGAGTTTCAGGTATGCCAGACATTAAGAGAGTTTCTATCTTCCACGCACTCAACCAAAAAGCAGTGGCAAGAAGAGCTGCAGCTGAAATGGGCAAAGACTACCACGATATCAACTTGATTGTTGCTCACTTAGGTGGCGGTATTTCTGTCGGTGCACATCAAAAAGGTCATGTAATTGATGTTAATAACGCATTAGACGGGGAAGGTCCTTTCTCTCCTGAGAGAACTGGCGGACTTCCAGTCGGTGATCTAGCTAAATTGTGTTTCTCAGGTAAATTTACACATAATGAAATGAAGAACAAAATCAAGGGTAAGGGCGGTTTAGTGGCTTACCTGAATACCAATGACGGTCGTGTCGTGACTAAGATGATTGAATCTGGCGACAAAAACGCGGAGTTGGTATACAAAGCGATGGCTTACCAAGTGGCTAAGGAAATTGGTAGCTGTGCAGCAATCCTCAAAGGAAAAGTTGACGGCATCGTTATTACTGGCGGCATTGCTTTTGATAAGGCATTCGTGTCATGGGTAACTGAAGCGGTTGAGTTTATCTCTAAAATCTATGTTTACCCAGGGGAAGGCGAAATGCAAGCCCTTGCTGAAGGCGGTCTTAGAGTTTTAAATGGTGAGGAAGAAGCACAGATCTACAATTAGTAGAGGAGGATCTATGCTTAACGATAAAAGAATTCGTGTCATCATTGGGCACTACGGCAGTGGTAAAACAGAATTTGCTGTGAATTATGTAATGCGACTTGCTGAGAATGGTAATAAAGTGGCAATTGCGGACATGGATATTGTCAATCCGTATTTTCGATCTAGAGAAAAGGCGGAAATGATGACAGAGGCGGGTGTTCGTGTGATTAGCGGCAGCTTAGGTCACCACGCCAATTTGGATTTGCCTATGGTTTCTGCAGAAGTCATGACGCCTCTTCAAGATCACAGTTTTGACTATGTGATGGATGTAGGCGGAGATTCCATTGGTGCCAGAAGTATTGCTAGGTTTAGAAACTACTTTGTAGCAGGCGATTACGACATGTTTTGCGTCGTCAATCGTTACCGACAAGATACTCAAACTGTGGAGGGCGTCCTTGAACACATTCGATCTATTGAAGCGACTGTGGGGGCAAAGGTCACAGGTTTGATAAATAACACACATTTGCTTCGAGATACTTCTGTTGAAGACGTTATGTATGGACAGGAGCTTGTAGAAGCGGTTTCAAAGGAACTGGAAATCCCAATCAAATACGTCTGCATACTAGAGAAGGCCGCCCACCAACTGCCTTCGGATTTAAACGGGGAAGTGTTCCCCATCAAGATGTATATGAGAGAGGATTGGATGTAAACTAAAGGAGGGTTAAATTTGGCTAAGGCAAGAGGTACAGTAATTTTCAACGAAGACATCTGTAAAGGTTGTGGTCTTTGCGTAGTGGCTTGTCCTGTGAAAATCGTGACACTTGACACATCTAGAATCAACAAAAAAGGGTATAGTCCAGCGACTGTTTTAGAAATGGACAAATGTATCGGCTGTGCAAACTGTGCAACAATGTGCCCTGACTGCGTGATCACTGTAGAAAGAGTCATGGAATAATTCATAGGGAGGGAAAATAGAATGGCTAAAGTTTTGATGAAAGGTAATGAAGCAATAGGGGCTGCTGCTATTAAAGCAGGTTGTCGTTACTTCTTCGGATACCCAATTACACCTCAGAACGAAATACCTGAATATATGGCAAAAGAAATGCCTAAAGTAGGCGGCGTTTTCGTACAAGCTGAATCTGAAGTTGCTGCAATCAATATGGTTTACGGTGCTGCTGGTGCTGGTGCAAGAGTTATGACATCTTCATCTTCATGTGGTATTGCATTAAAACAAGAAGGCATTACTTATATTGCTGGCGCTGAGCTTCCTGCAGTCATTGTCAGTATTTCAAGAGGCGGTCCTGGTCTTGGCGGCATTCAGCCATCACAAGCGGATTACTACCAAGCGACTAGAGGCGGCGGTAACGGCGATTATAGTTTATTGGTTTACGCGCCAGCGAACCTTCAAGAAATGGTTGACTTTGTTCAAGATGCTTTTGATGCAGCAGATTACTACAGAAACCCAGTTATGGTTATGGGCGATGGTATGATCGGTCAAATGATGGAACCAATTGAATTTAAAGAAATTCCAAGCACAAGAGCGCTTCAACCAAAAACTTGGGCGACTGACGGTATGAAGGGCAAGCGAAAGAAAAACATTATTAACTCTTTAGCTCTTGACCCTGCTGAACTTGAAAAACATAATCACAAACTTCAAAAGAAATATGATGAAATGAAAGAAAAAGAAGTTCGTTATGAAATGTACAACATGGAAAACGCTGAGTTGGTCATCGTAGCTTATGGCACAACTTCAAGAATCGTAAAGAACGCTATTGCTGACCTTAAAGAGCAAGGCATCAACGTAGGTCTTATCAGACCAATTACATTGTGGCCTTTCCCTGAAAAAGCATTCAATGAGATTCCTGCAACTTGCAAAGGTTTGTTGTCTGTTGAAATGTCTATGGGACAAATGATTGATGATATTAAGATTGCAACTGCAGGTCGTTTGCCTGTCAGCTTCTTCGGTAGAACAGGCGGTATGATTCCTTCACCAGAAGAAGTCGTCGCAGCTGTTAAAGAAACAATCGGAGGTGCAAAATAATGAGCACAGTATTCCAAAAAACTAAAGGCTTAACTGATAAAGAAACACACTACTGTCCTGGTTGTACTCACGGGATTATCCATAGATTAGTAGCTGAAGTTTTAGAAGAACTTGGGGTTTTAGAAACATCTGTCGGTGTAGCGCCAGTAGGTTGTTCTGTTCTTGCTTACGAATATTTTGATTTTGATATGCAAGAAGCATCACACGGTAGAGCTCCTGCTGTAGCAACTGGTATTAAACGTGTTACACCTGAGAACACCGTATTCACATACCAAGGCGACGGTGACCTTGCATCTATCGGTACGGCTGAAATTGTTCACGTGGCTCATAGATCCGAAAAACTCACTACAATCTTCGTCAACAATGCTATTTACGGCATGACTGGTGGTCAAATGGCACCAACGACTTTGATTGGTCAAAAAGCTACAACTGCACCACTTGGCAGAACTGCTGCAGCAAACGGTTTCCCACTTAGAATTGCTGAAATGATGGCAACAATCGATGGGGCTGTATTTGTAGAAAGAGTTTCTGTTCATAATCCTGCAGCGGTTAGAAATGCTAAAAAAGCGATTAAAAATGCATTCCAATGCCAACTCGACGGCAAAGGATTTGCTTTAGTAGAAGTTCTTTCTACATGCCCTACAAACTGGGGTATGACACCTGCGAACTCGCTTACTTGGCTTGAAGATAACATGATTCCTTACTATCCATTAGGGAATTTAAAAAGACCAGAGGAGGACAAATAATATGTTGAATGAGAAGGTTATTTGCGCTGGTTTTGGTGGACAAGGCGTTATGTCTATGGGTCAATTAATGACTTATGCCGGCATGCTCGAAGGTAAAGAAGTTTCTTGGTTGCCATCTTACGGTCCTGAAATGCGTGGCGGTACAGCTAACTGTAACGTTATCATTTCTGAAAAGCCAATTGGTTCGCCAGTTATTACAACAGATGCTACATCTGCAATCATTTTAAACTTGCCATCTCTGGACAAGTTTGAAACGGATGTTAAATCAGGTGGCACACTCTTCATCAACAGTTCTTTGATTGAAAGAAAAGTAAGCCGTGATGATGTGAAAGCTTACTATATTCCTGCAAATGAACTCGCAAATGAACTTGGAAACTACAGAGTTGCCAACATGGTTATGCTTGGCGCATACCTTGAAGTTTTCAAACCTGTTGAAGTCAAAAGCATTCTTGAAGCTTTCAAAAAAGTTTTCGGCGAAGGCAAAGCACATTTAGTACCACTTAATGAAAGCGCTCTTCTTAAAGGTGCTGAAGCAGTAAGAAACATGAAATAAGACATGCAAGGTGGTATTCAGATCGCCTTTTAGAAAATGACTAAAATAGGGGTTAATCATTTTCAATGCATATAGAGGACTTTCCAGTGGGTAGGGGTGCCCATTGAGAGAGTCCTCTTTTTTGTGGGAAAAAATGGGTCTATCTTGAAGTGGAACGGACGAAAAGGTATAATAAGTGATGGGTGTAAATTCTCTTACAGGAGGCCTATTATGTTGCAAGAATATATTCAGGCAATGCTCATGATTTTCATTGCGGAGATGGGTGATAAAACACAAATTTTGGCGATGGCCTTTGCGACTAAATATAAAGTCCGACAGATTGTTATTGGGGTTGCAATAGGAGCGTTTTTGAATCATGGACTGGCAATTGTTATGGGCAGTTTGTTGACAAAAGTCGTTCCTCTGGACTTGTTGCAACTCCTTGCGGGAGCAATGTTCATCGGCTTTGCCTTTTGGTCTCTTCAAGTGGATGATGAGGAAGAGGAAGAATCAAACACTAAGTATGGCCCAATTTTCACGGTAGCCCTCGCCTTTTTCATTGGTGAACTAGGGGATAAAACTCAGCTGACTGCTTTAACTTTAGGAGCAAGTTCACAGTTTCCGTTTATCATTCTGATGGGTACTGTGACGGGAATGGTATTGACGAGTTTGTTGGGAATTTTCATAGGCGCAAAATTGGGGCATAAGATACCTGAAATGCAGTTGAAACTGGGCGCTTTCTCAGTCTTCATGTTCTTTGGTCTGGAAAAACTAATAATCAGTCCTTATACCAAATCGATAAGCAGCATTTGGCTTATTTTGGGCTTAATTATAATTGGAACACTAGGGACTCTTCGCATAAAAGGGTTTGTTGAAGAAATCAAAGCGGTTAATCAAACGGTTCTCAGTCTTCAAGCTCAAGCACTTTATGATTACGTTCACAAAATTAAAGCAGATGTGGACGCCTTATGTCTGGGAGAAAGTCATTGCGAAGTTTGTAAAGGTGGAAAATGCACAGTGGGGTTTATGAAGGAAATTTTAGAGCGTTCGAGCAGAGGCGAAGTCATAGAGCCCTACGAAATTTCACAGATCAACCATTTGATTGAAAGAGATTTCAATTTGGATTTGACACGAGAAATCCTGGTGAGTTTAAATGATTATTATGAACAATATCCTGAAGAATTTACTGACAATATGATGCTGACCAATTTGAGACAGGCTTTAGAGCGCATTTTATTTGGAGAAGTTTTAAAGGACTTTAAAGATTATAGACAATATAAAGCAAGATTGATTCAATTAGACGACACATTAAAATTAAAGAAATTGTAGGAGGTATAATGGGTAAGTTATTTGGTACAGATGGTGTTAGAGGTATTGCAAATATTGAGTTGACCAACGAGTTGGCATATAAACTGGGTAAGTTTGGAGCAAGTGTTTTGACCAAGGAGACCCATCATAAAGCCCGTATTCTCATTGGGAAAGATACTCGTGTTTCTGGAGATATGTTAGAATCTGCATTGATTGCTGGGATTCTGTCTGCAGGTTGTGACGTTATTAATGTGGGAGTTGTGCCAACACCTGCGATTGCTTACTTAGTGAGACACCTTAAAGTGGATGCGGGTGTTATGATATCAGCCTCTCATAATCCTGTGGAATACAATGGGATTAAGTTCTTTAACGGCGATGGTTTTAAGCTGTCAGATAGTATTGAAGCTGAAATTGAAGACTACATTCTTAACAATCGAGAATTGGATCAAGTGTTAAGTGGAACAGAGATTGGTAGAAAGACAGATGTCCATAATGGAGGAGAACTCTATTCGGAATATGTCCGTGGGACCGCATTTGCCGATTTAACGGGTTTAAAAGTTGCAATCGACTGTGCCAACGGAGCTTCTTTTAATGTGGCTCAAGAGGCTTTGAAAGCTCTAGGCGCAGAAGTCGATGCTTACTACAATCAACCAGATGGTTTCAATATCAATAAAGAATGTGGTTCTACACATACAGACGTGATTGGAAAAATTGTCAAAGAAGGCGATTACCATGTGGGATTGGCTTTTGATGGAGATGCAGATCGTCTCCTTGCAGTAGACGAAAATGGCCAACTAGTAGATGGCGACAAGATTATGACCATTTGCGGCATCAGCATGAAAGCTAGAGGTCTTTTGACTAAAGATACAGTTGTAACAACGGTTATGAGCAATATTGGCATGGACGAAGCTTTTAAGAAAAATGGACTTAACGCGGTTAAATCAAAAGTAGGGGACCGATATGTGCTTGAAGAAATGCTCAAAGGGGGATATTCTTTGGGTGGCGAGCAATCGGGACATATTATTTTCTTGAATACCAACACCACAGGCGATGGACTTATGTCTGCCATTCAGCTCCTTTGCGTTCTCAAAGAGAGCGGTAAAAAAATGTCGGAGTTGGCGTCAGTGATGACGGTATATCCTCAAGTTTTGAAAAATGCTCATGTCAGAACTGAAAATAAAAATGCATATATCAATGATGAAGTTATTATGGAAAAAATCAAAGAGGTTGAAGCTTATTTCCATGGGAATGGCCGCGTGTTGATTCGACCTTCTGGTACTGAGCCTCTTGTAAGGGTCATGATTGAAGGCGATGATTTGGCGGTTTTAGAGCGTTATGCAGGTGAACTCAAAGCTTTGATTGAAATGAGATTGGGTTAAGAAAGCTAGAAGCAATTACTTAGAAGGCATCTCTCAGAGGTGCCTTTTTTAGTGTTATATTGACTGTTACTAAATTGTTATTCACATTTATGTAATAAATGATATAATGACACTACAACGAACGAGAGGCAAAACATGAATTTAGGAGGTGATTATGGAGTGATCAGTGACCAATTGAATAAGAGACTAGCGCCAGAACTGCCATCGCTCACGACAAGGTGAGAATAGCAGTTGACGAGGTCAGGGTTTATCGAAAATTCGGCGGATGCCCTGCGGTTAGACTGTAACCGTGAAATGCACTACAAAGACACAAAGCGATTTGTGGGACAGAATGTGCAGGACAGTTTGAAGGCTCATTATGCCTATTTTGGATTACAAATTTCAAAATAATACTAGCTGCTGGACAGCTTTTTTTATTTTTTGGAAGTGGTAAAATTTACTATTCGTCCCATTAAAATGACACCTTTCTTTCGTTAAGTAAAAATAAAAAATTATTTTATTGGAGGATCAAATTATGTGCGGAATCGTAGGTTATATTGGTAAAGGTCAGGCATTGCCTGTTTTGTTAAACGGTTTAGAAAGATTAGAATATAGAGGTTATGACTCAGCGGGAATTGCATTGGTCGTTGGGGACAAAGTAGAAGTTAGAAAAGAAAAAGGCAGACTTTCTTGCCTGGAAGAAGCTTTGAAAACAGAGACTTTAGTTTCATCTGTCGGGATTGGTCATACGAGATGGGCGACACATGGTGCGCCATCTGTCATGAACGCTCACCCTCATGTGAATAAAGATATGACCATTGCCGTTATTCATAACGGAATCATTGAAAACTACATGAGCCTTAAAGAATGGCTTATTGAAACAAAAGGCATTGAATTCAAGTCTGAGACTGACACAGAAGTTATTGCTCATTTAGTGGATTATTTCTATGAAGGGGACTTGTTGGCTGCTGTCAATAAAGCCGTATCAAAAATGGAAGGCGCCTATGCTATTGGGGTCATCTGCAAAAATGAACCAGACAAAATTGTTGCAGTTCGTAAAGACAGCCCTCTAATTGTTGGTCTAGGCAAAGAAGAGAATTATATTGCTTCTGATATTCCTGCTATTTTAAAGTACACAAGAGACGTGTACCTCATTGAAAATGACGAAACGGTTGTTTTGACAAAAGATAAAGTCACTATTTACAATAAATTGGGTCAAGAAGTGAAACGTGACATTTACGAAGTCACTTGGGACATGGATTCAGCTGAAAAAGAAGGTTATGAGCATTTCACATTGAAAGAAATTCACGAGCAACCTGCTGGGGTTCACGCTACACTTCACAGAAGATTGAATGAAAGCAAAGATGAAATCGTATTAGAAGGTTTCAATATGACAAAAGAAGAGTTGGAGCGATTCAACAAAGTCTATATTGTTGCCTGTGGTACGGCTTATAATGCAGGTTTGATTGGTAAATATGCTATTGAAAAATACGCAAAAATTCCAGTTATCTGCGATGTAGCTTCTGAGTTCAGATACAGAAATCCATTTATGGATGATCGCACATTGTTTATTGCAGTTTCTCAGTCAGGCGAGACTTTAGATACCCTTGCAGCCCTTAGAGAAGCTAAGAAACATGGCGCTCGTATTTTAAGTGTTGTCAACGTGGTAGGAAGTTCTGTAGCCCGTGAGTCTGACGATGTCTTTTATACTTGGGCAGGTCCTGAAATTGGAGTTGCTTCAACGAAGGCGTATACGACTCAATTAATGGCCTTCTATCTCTTGGCCCTTTACATGGGTAGATTGAACGGCAAATTGGAAGATGCAAAGTACAATGAAGTTCTTTCTGAACTTAAAGTTATGGATCAAAAAGTATCAACGGTTCTCGACCACTACGAAACTGCTCAAAAGTTAGCTGACGAGCAATTTAACAATGAGTCAGTCTTCTTCATGGGCAGAGGGATTGACGTAGATACTTCAGTAGAAGCGTCCCTCAAACTCAAGGAAATTTCTTATATCAATTCATTTGCCATTGCGGCGGGAGAATTAAAGCACGGAACCATTGCCTTGATTCAAGAAGGAACTTTGGTTATTGCGACTGCCACTCAAGAGCACTTGTACGATAAAATGCTCTCTAACATTAAAGAAGTTAAGGCTAGAGGTGCTCATGTCATTGCCATTGCTCAGGAAGGCAATACAGAAATTGATAAATACGCAGACGAAGTCCTCCGTGTTCCAAGAACATTAGATGAACTTGCGCCAATCCTCAGCATTATTCCCCTTCAACTCTTTGCCTACTATGTTTCTCTCGCAAGAGGTAACGATGTAGACAAACCGAGAAACCTTGCAAAGAGTGTTACGGTTGAATAAATAGTCACAAAATGAGGCTTATTTCAGTATAAGTATTAAAAAATATACACATCGGTGGGGAAAAGTGCTCATCGATGTGTTTTTTTATGCACAAAAGAGACAGAATATATAAAAAATTAACAGTATACATAAGTGTGTATTTACTGTACAATCAAATTTATACAACTAAAAAATGATAACATGCCTACATTAGCAATGATTTCGAGGAATTGGTTTATAATTGCTTTATTTTTCAGAAAATTCAATGTATGATGTTTTTATAAGAGTTAAACAAAGAACTGGTGAGGTGTATGATTTGGTTCATTATTCGGATGGCATTGTTGAAATCTATTCACAAGAAGAAGATCTGTTTATCAAATGCAGAAAACCAATGGATTTAAAGAGCTTTAACGAATTGATTGTCAGTTCGCCACGGCTTCAAGTCACTAAGTTCACTGCGCTCAGGGATGCTTTGATTAAAGCCAATGGAGAAGAGACAAACATTGGTTTATATAAACCTGTGATTGAACTGGAAATTTCAAAAGATGAAATGGCTGCGTTCGTACGCTTAAATATGCTGCAAAACGACTACAATGCCAATTTTGAAGGCGTTATGTCTGATCTGCTTCAAAGCTTAAGAGAAAATAATATAAAAGTCGGCTTAATGACAGATGTGATTATGAACCCAATGGAGGTTCAAAAACGCATTCAGGTTGCGGCAGGCATTGCACCTATTCCTGGAGAAGATGCCAAGATTAAATATTTTGAGATGACAATCAAGAAGCCAGAGCTCAAAACAGATGGAGGTGTCGATCATTTTGACATTCACTTAATCGACCCTATTGAAATAGGCGATTGGTTGGGTGAAAAAATTCCCCTTACAGAAGGTGTTGAAGGAACCACAATTAAAGGTGACCCAGTACCGCCTAAGCCAGGGAAAGACAGCCAACTCAGATTTGATCCAGAAACAGTACAGCAATTTCCAACAGCCAGTGGTACTTTAGTCCTTCGTGCTAGAATTCCAGGGGCGGTTGCCATAGCAGATCAAATGATCCGCGTAGATAATCACTTGATGATTAATGGAAATGTGGACTATTCCACAGGAAATATTGATTTTGACGGTCATGTGACAATTAAAGGGACGGTTGAGGACTGTTTTACAGTCTTGGCTACCAAAGATATTATGATTCTTGACCCTATGGGTGTAGGAGCGGCGTCTTTAATTCACTCTAGAGAAGGATCAATCAGCATTAAAGGAGGCATCAACGGAAAAGGGGATGCAGTTTTAAAAGCTGGAAAAAATGTCTATTTAAAATATGTAAGCGAAACCCAAATCGAAGCCGAGGGTGTTGTCCAAATTGGTGTTTATGCCTATGATGCCATTATAAATGCGGCTAAAGTGGAACTTTTAAAGCGAGGCGCAAAAGTGGTTGGCGGAAAAATTGTTGCCAAACATCAGATTATTACAGGCATTATTGGCAATCAGTTTGAGAGAGAGACCAGTATTTGTGTCCTTGGTTTTGATCGCGTACAAATGAAAACTGAAATGGAAAACCTAAATAACTACTATTTGAGTGTCCTTGAGAGGGCCAATAAAATTAAAAGACAGACGGAAATATTCCAGTTGAATATGGATCAGTTAGATCAAAAAGCTGTCAATACCTACCATGTAATGCTCAAAGAGTTGGATAAGATTGTTGGCGAAATCGGAAATATTAAAGAAAAATTAGTAAATATGGAAGAAGTTCTTCGGATTCGTGGCGATGGGGAAGTTAAGATTCTCGATCAAGTATTTCCAAAAAGTTCATTGGAAATTAAGAACCATATCAAGCGGATCAATGACGTACTGATGGGATCTTTCTATGTGAAAGATAATGAAATGCATCACAGTGACCTATAATTCTAAAAGTGAGAGTGAAATCAATATGAGTGAGCAAGAACATGCATTTGAATCAGACCAGATCCTTGAGGCCATAGATTTTTTTACACAGGTCTTGCATCCTGAACAGCTTGAAACATATGGATATGAGTATGTCCATGATGCACTGAAATTCCAGTCGTCGCAGCTTTGGATGAAAAATGGAGAAATGATGTGCTGGAAAGCCTCTAGAGGCATAACACCAATCTACGAGCAATTTATTGTGACTCAGCAAGTCGCACGATTGGCGACAAAGGTTGGTGTGGTTTTGACTTCTGGCTTGGAAGACTATTTGCCGGAATATTTAGTTTCGACCTATCAACCCAACTTTATGATGCCACTGATTGTAGCTGATGAACTGATTGGGTTGATTATTTCGGATTCATGGAGTGAACAAAATCTGTTGTATGCGGAAACTTTGAAAAAGTTGATCAATAACGCTTTTTACACGGGTATACAAATAGAGAAAAATACGAAATTTAGACAGCTTATGGACCGAAAACTCTATAATCAAATGCTGATGCATCGGTTAATGGCTTTGACGCTGACGGAGCTTGATTTGGATCAGTTGGTTAAAAGCTGTGTTGAAGGAATAAGAGAACTGACTGCTAGTGCTAAGACGGCCTTCTGCCTATATGATGATCGTATGGGTAAAATGACATTGAGGCATTTTGAAGATTTGATTAACTTTAAGCAAACTTATCTTGAAGTAGAATACAATCAAAAAATTGTGTCTAATCGTTTGACTTTTTCAGTCAACGATGACAAACAACTGCTTACGGAGATGTTTGGCAGCGTTGAGCCCTTCGAACGAATTGGGGCACTCTACGTGACTTTGATAAAAAAGACAGAGGTCATTGGATTTGTAACAATGGGAGAAACCGTAACGGGGAATCCTTTTGATGTCACTCTTTTTGAAACGATAGAAAGTATTCTGACAGCAATTTGTTCGGCCATAGACAATGCCAATCATCTGCAAATGCTGGAAAAACAAAAGAAACAAATCGACCAGGCGAAGTCAGCGTTAGAACATTTAACTCAAAGTATTAAGACGGTTACCAGTGCTACGGATATTGAAGAACTGAGTCAGCTGGTTCTTCAAAGTTTAGAAATCTTTGCAGGGATAGATGAAGCTTATATTGCCTACCGAGAAGAAGATGGTAGATATACCATTGCTGAAGGGTCTACAGAAAATTTAAGAGGACAGCGTTTTTCCTTAAATGAGTATGCTATGAATATGCTTTCAAGAGGTGTATTGATTGACCATGAGCAAGGCAGTTTGTCAAAATACTTAGATTCTGAAATGACCGATATTGATCAAGTGAAGACCTGCATTGCTCCAATAGATGTGGTGCGGTTTGACAATATCCAAGAAGGGCCTTGTGCTGTGATTTTAGCCATGTCCTTTAAAACCCAATTTTTACATTTTGAACTAAATTACTTAGAAGCCATGGCGTCTAGTATCGCTCCAATTATAAGACAAATGCGCACGGTGGAAGCGTTAAATGAAGAACGGTGCAAATCGGGCACAGAATTATTCTTAGAGAAATTAGAAGAATACGAAAATCAACGCCAAAAGTTTTGGATGGACTACAAAGTTTATTATAAACCTTGGAAGGGTAAAATATTCGAAGAGAGAAGCAGCCACTTAAGTGAGTCCAACTCCTTTGTGATTGGAAACAAGATTTGTACCCTTGCTTTTGTGGAAGAAATTTTTGATGCGGCATCTTATGAATCAGATATTTCCGGAACACCGGAAGAAATTATAGAAGCTCTTGAAGTGCTATGCAGTTAGCACTTCAAGAGCTTTTTTTACTTCAGTAATCTATAAATCAGCCTTACTCATCTTAATTCTTTCAGTATCAAAGACCCTTGTAGCGGTAATGGCGTCTTGTTCTAAGGCTTTTTTTGAGTAATCGTCAAGGGCTTTGAGATCTTTAGCACCGTGGTGAATGGTGACAGGCCCCTTGATACAGCCCCCTAAACAAGCCATTCCCTCAATGAAGTTACCGTCTAAACGATTGGCTTTTGCCAGCTTAATCAGTTTGTCGCAGGTTTTGATACCATCTCCCACAAGGGGTTTAACCCGAATTTCAGGAGCCACCTTTTGTGCTGTTGCATCAACCGCTTTGGAAAGTCCACCAACCCCAGCAAAGATTCTGCCATAGTATGAAGCGTTGTCTAAAGGCGATTCTGGAAGATCTTCTAAGATAATCCCCTTAGCGTCAAGCAGTGCTACAAGTTCTTCAAAAGTCATGGCGTAGTCGGTAATTCCCTTTAGTTTTGGAAGGTCCTTTTCAACCTTTTTAGCGATGCAAGGTCCAATAAAGACTGCGATGGCAGTAGGGTCCACAGATTTAATGAGTTGCGCGGTGGCAATCATTGGAGAGACGGTTTGTGAAACGTTTTCCAAAATTTGTGGATGTTTCTTTTCGATAAAGTTTACAAAGGCTGGGCAGCAAGAACTCGTCATATAAGAGTGGTCGTCTAAATGATGCAACAATTCTTCTACCTCGTGTATGGTGACCAAATCTGCTCCGAGAGCGGCTTCAACCACGTCTTGGAAACCTAATTGCTTTATACCTGAAATGATCTGTCCTAAGTTGGCATAGTTAAACTGAGAAGCAAAGGCAGGGGCAATAATGGCATAGACCTTAGGTGCGCCTTTCTTTTTGCTGGCCATTAAACGGCGGATAATAGGGACGATTTCAGATTTGTCTTGAATAGCACCGAAGGGACAATTGTAAACACAAGCCCCGCATTGTATACATTTGTCATTGTTGATGACGGCTTTTTTTTGCTCATTAATTGAAAGTGCATCTACTGGGCAAGCTTTCATACAGGGCCGTTTAATATCTACAATGGCGTTGTAGGGACAAGCAGCGTGACAACGACCACACTCAATACATTTGCTTTCGATGATAGTTGCCTTGCCTCCTACAATTTGGATAGCGTCCGCAGGACATGCCGCCTGACAGCGGTGAGCGAGGCAACCACGGCAAGATTCGGTAATTTTATAACGGCTGACAGGACATTGGTCGCAAGCGGTGTCCAAGACTTCTACAATATTTTCAATGGCAGGGGTGCCACCCATCGCCATTTTAATACGTTCTTTTGTAACGGCTCTTTCGTGGTGAATACAGCAGCGGAACCGAGGTTCAGGCCCTGGGTCTACCTTGTTTGGAATGCGGACGTACATTTCTTCTAGGGTGTCTTCGAAGGTTAGTTTTGCCACTTCTTTAAGGACTTCATATTTAACGAGCTGGACTTGATTTTCAAAGTTTCTCATCTTTTCACCTGCTTATATATATTTAATGGTTACGATTTTGCCGATTTTTTTAAGGGTTCCAATGATTTTTTCTAGTACGTGGAGCTTAATGCTGAGTTCAAATGGAAAATCTGGGTTCTGATGGGCGGGATTAATGGCTTTGCCAATCCAGAACTCGATATGGGTACTATCGTTGATCAGTAGATCTGACAACAGAGTGGCAGCATCTCTAAGATGGAAGGGAATAATCTGTCCCTCACTGTAATCTTCCAGTTTTTCAGATACTTTTCTAAGGGTTAGAACCCCTTCGGTGACAAGGTCTATGCCTTTTAGATGGGCGATGGGAGGAACACTAGGCTCGTAGTAATCCAGTTCAGTGCGGAGGTCTAGTAACAGCTCTCTAGCAACAAGGTTAGCCGCTGTGCCCCCGCAAATTACTTTCTTAACGGTTCCCTCCATAAAGGCAAAGGCCACTTCTGGATCCTTTCCTTTGTCTTCAGGGGGGCCTGAGAATATTCTCGTTACCTGAGGTTTTTTGAGCATGATGGTCGCTACGGTCGTGTCATCCCCTGGGCGATTGTCATAGAGGTTGTTACAAGTTTCGATTAAACACTTGGTGATGTGCTCCGCAGATTTTGGCTGTTGTCTGTCCAAATAGCTGGCGATATGTTCCCATTCCCAACCGTGGTTCAGCATTTGCCCCACACCGGCATGGATGGCGCCGTCGCTGACGATGGTGAGATAGTCCCCAATCTCTAAATCAAATTCAGAGATGCGCACCTCTTTGTCACCGTAAGTTTCAAAACAAGAGTCATAGGGAACAATCTTATTCTGCTTGTAATAAAAGACGGGGGGGTTATGGTATTCAATCAGTCGACAGTGCCCATTGCCTTTAATATGAATCATACAAAAGGTTGAGTAGGCCACTTTTCTTACGCTGCAGACCGGCAGGGTGTTCATAATGGTATCTATTGTTTCCTCAAGGGACTCGCCGCTGCGCAACATGGTCATGGCAATTTTTACAGTGAGAGTGGCGAGAATGTTAGCCTTAACACCACTGCCTAATCCATCTGCCATGACGAAAAAGGTATCATCATCAGATTTAAACACATCTACCTGATCCCCGCAGAGTTCCTCGCCTTTTTTATTGAGGGCATGGCAGGCAAAATCGATATAGGGATTCTGAGTCGTCATATTAGTACCCCTCATCTAAAAGAACGATGTCTCTAAGACGGTTAAGACTGACTTTGGTCTCTGCGGTAGTTTCACCTAAGAGACTTGCAATTTCTTGAGCGACACGCATTTGCTTGTTGATGACTTCTTGACAAGCGGCGAGGGTCTTTTCTTTAACGGCTGCCAACTCTTCGCGACTTTTTTCAACGGCAGTCATGTCTGTCATAATCCCAATGATAAAGCGGTCGGTGTAGATGGCATTACAATAAAACACCTGTTCTGTAGACTCTATCCATTCGCGATGGCCTAAAATACTAGATTTATTCACTTTACAATTTTGGTAAATTTCTTCGTTTTGGAAAGCTGCAATAGGCATGCCTTTAAGGGGTACATCGGTCATATTGAAAGCCTTTGCAAAGGTTGGGTTGTATTCTAAAATGTTTAAGTCTTGGTCTAAAATACACGCCAGGTTAGGGGTATGCTCAAAGAGTGCTGTACTGAGACTTTCCGCTTTGGTACGGAGATAAGGCAGGCACATTTGGGGCTTTGAAAGACCGTTATATACGGCGATGGCTTTATCGACGCAAGTATCGTAACCACAAGAACCGCAGTTGAGATAATCTTTTTCACTGAATTTATCAATTTGAAGGAGGATAGCGTGAATTTCCTCTTTGTTGGGCCATTTGATTACGCTTTTATGAGGTTTGAAGGTTTGATGGAAAGATAGGTCAGCCATTTGTTCGCAGAGAAGCTCATCTAAAACTTGATGGTTGTCGTGTTTTTTAAGGTAATTCAGCATGCGATCCTTTCTTTGATAGAAAGTCTGATCATCATGAGGCATGTCGGGACCGTTGACACAACTGCCGTGGCAGATATTCATTTCGATGCAGTATTTGGACAAGCCTTCTTTCTTTAAGGTTTCAAGGAGATCCTTGCATCGTTCAATACCGTCCACTCGAATAATGGTGTAGTCTTTGCTGATAGGGGTTTGGCGGTCATTTTCAAATAGACTGCCCCCTAATGGATATGCCATCCCTCTGAGGGTAGGTTTTTCATCGAACTCAGAAGGTTCTAGGTCTTTGATTTCAATTTTTTCTTCTGTGAGCCAGTCGACCAATTCATTGAAGGTAAGCACGGCGTCGATACAGCCCTGCGCTTCAGCTTCAGCCTTTTTTGCAAGACAGGGGCCAATAAAAACGGTATAACAATCTGGGCCATACTTTTCCTTGAGCATTTTGCCGTGGGCGATCATAGGAGAAACCACTGGCAGCATGTAGTTTAAAAGCTCTGGGTAGTAATATTGAACCAGATAATTGGCAGAGGGACAGCAAGTGGTAAGAATGTTTTCTGTGGGCAAAGTTTGAACGAGGTGTTCGTATTTTTGAGAAACTAACTCTGCCGCAACGCTAGTTTCCTCCACCCAAGACATCCCTAAACGTTTGAGGGCAGTTATGACTCTTTTGGGATTTTCAGATTCAAACGCTGCGGCATAAGAAGGTGCTAAAGAAACAGCCACTTTTTTACCGAGGTTGATGTGTTTTTTAATTTTATATTTATCATTTTGAATGGTGAGGGCTTCTTGAGGGCAGGAAGCTTGGCAAATGCCACATTTGATGCAAAGATCATCTATAATGTCTCTGCTGTGGTCTGTGAATTTTATGGCTTTTGTGGGACAGACGCGAAGACATTTATAGCACTCATCACATTTTTTTTGATCAAACTCTATGAATTTCATCGGCGAGGACCCCCTTAATTCGATCTTCAAAGAATTGGCCAGTTTGATCTGGTAAAAGGGCCTCTACGGGGTTGTCATCTATCTTTACTGAAACAGCGCCTGAGCAAGCACCTAGACAAAATGAAGATTTTAAGATGACTTGTTCTTCAAGTCCTTCCGTTTCAATAAGTCCTTTGAGATTTTGAATGACTTGATAAGAACCTTTTAGGTGACATGCACTTCCAATACAAATTTGAACAATCATGAGAGTCCTCCTTATAAATTATCCGATGAAGCATAGGATAGCAGATTAATTAGTTGCTTTAATTATACGTCCTTGTTATATAATTAACAACACTTGCTGAAGAATTTGCCTCTGTATGTAAAAAAGACTTTATATATTTAAGAAAATTCTAAAAAAAATGAGTAAAACAAAGGCGAACTGAGATATATAGAGAGATTGAGGATCTGTTTAAAAATGAAAAGAAGAAGAATGAGTTTAAAATATGAAAATTTATTGATAAATTTTTAACTATTTTGTAACGAATAATGTGTTTCTTTTGTGAGCAGGGTAGGAGTCTTTCAAAAAAATAGTGTATAATTAAAAGACAAAAGCGCCAAATGGTGCAGAGACTAAATCTGTAAGCTATGTAAAATAAAAAATAGACAAATTGGGGGACGGGGCAATGAATATTGCAATTGTTGGAGCAGGACAGGGTGGTACAAATCTATTAAAAGTATTTGAAACATTAGCAGAGGTAAAAGTAAACGTAGTGGTGGACATGAATTCAAGTGCTGAAGGGATTCTCTACGCTAAAAAGCAGGGAATTGCAACTGAAAGCGATATAAAAAATATTGGTAGATACGCAGTAGATGTTATTGTAGAAGCTACGGGATCAAACAGTGTGATTTCTCAATTGAAGTCCCTTTACGCAGATTCTCACCAGATTATCGATGCACAGGTGGCTCAAATCCTGAACAAAATGGTAGATGGACAAGTGAGTCTTCTCGATAAACTGAGCAGTCAAATGGGTTCGGTTCAAAATTTGGGAAATACCTTCTCGAAGGAGTTTCATCAACTGGTGAGCAGTGTAGAAAGCATTCGTTCACTAAGTGAACATTTGAATAGTGCTGTAGACCAATCTATTCAGTACATCGCCAAAACAGGGGAAATTACAGACTCTGTCAACAAGATTGCCATGCAGACTAAAATATTAGGTTTAAATGCCAATATTGAAGCGGCAAGAGCAGGAGAACATGGTAAAGGATTCGCCGTTGTGGCCAATGAAGTTCAAAAGCTTTCAGACAGTACGACACAATTTGCTACTGAAATTTCTGAACTGTTAAAGTCTTTGTCTGATGAGATTCAAAAGGTCAGCAATGCGGCTGATCAGCTCAATGGTGTTTCAGGCAGCCAAAACAGCACGGCTTTGGTGATGGAGTCAGCAATCAGAGATCTTGAACAGATTATGTAAGCAAAGCGTATGTGTGAATAGTGAATCTCTGCTATGCCATAATGAAAAGTGATTAACTAATTATAAGAATGCAAAAGCGGCGAGCCTCCAATGATGTGGGGGGTCGCCGCTTTTTTTTAGTGAATTTATAAATGATGAAAGCACTCTTTTAAAGAGTCCATTTTGAGGAATATAGGTTAGCAGAGAATCTTGTTTTCAATACAGACCCGAAGGGACAAATCTCTAATTTTGTCATCAAAACCAATAGCGATGTGATCCTTGTCAATGCTGAGAATTTGCCCTCGGCCAAACTTGGCGTGAACGACGAAGTCACCAACAGCCCAAGGGGACTCTAGAATTGTAGAGGAATCAGAAACAAAACCACTGTTAGAAGTCAAGCCATTGTTAGAGCCAAATCCATTGGAAGATTTACCTGTAGCCCCATGCTCAGAACCGTTTGCCTTTACCACGGAAACCTCCAAAGCCTTTTCGATTTCTTTAATAAAAGGCGAAGGTGAAATATAGTCCCCGTTTAAAAACTTGGCGTGGAGAATGTAAACCGATTCTTTAGCTCGACTAAGTCCTACATAGAAAAGCCTTCGATCTTCTTCTAAAGTTCTATTTTCAGAGGCTGTCAGAGGCTTGTTGGTCACCTTCACGCTGGGGAGAAGCCCTTGGTTGATGTCTACCAAAATGACTGAATCGTATTCCTGTCCTTTAGAAGCGTGGATAGTGGAAAGTTTGACTTGAGCCTTGCCCTGATGGGTGGCGATATAACCATCGATAACTTGCAGGCGATCCAGAAGGCCTTGCAGCCGGTCTTGCTTTCTGCCAATGGCTTTTAAAGAAGTCCACAAATTATTGATGCCCAGTTCGGAGTAGCCCATATTTTCTGTGGCATATGTGATAAATTCGCTGTAGCCCAGTTCCTTCTCAATGAGGTCAAGGGCTGTGACGGCAGAGGTTTGGCTAATGAGGTTTAAGTTGGACTCTAGAACCCGAAGCAGCCTGACTTTATTGGCATTGGAACCAGAGGTTTCAATAAGAACTTCAATAATGCTCCGACCTCTGTGATTAGCACGGACATACTCAAGCATCTGCCTAGAAATTCGAGCATTGGTTCTAAAACAAATTTTTTCAAAGGCTTGAAGGTTAGAAGGATCTTTTGACCAAGCCAGAAAGGCTGCAATATCTTTCACCAGCCATTTGTTGCTGATTTTTTGTTTGCCGTCTTTCATTTCAAAGGGAATGTCCAGTTGCATCAAGCTGTCAATAATAGAAAGGGCTGACATGTGGTTGCGGTATAGAATGCCAAACTCTTTAGTTTGATTATCGGCGGTTTCCACAAAGGCTCTGACTAAGTGCTCAAGGTGAGTGTTTCGCTCTTCAATCCCTTCAAAATAAATGAGCTTTGCACAGCCGCCATCTCCGCGAACCCCTGAGAGATTCTTGGCGTAACGCTCTGTATTGTTAATAATTGAAGCGCTGCAAACTTTTAGAATTTCATCTTTTGAACGATAATTTTTGTCTAAATAATAGCGGACGCTGCCGGGATAAGCCTTGTCAAAATTCAGAATCATTTCAGGAAAAGCCCCTCGGAAACCGTAAATGGACTGATCGTCATCTGCCACGACAAATAAATTGTTTTTAGGATAAGCAATTAGTTTAATCAGTTCATGTTGGAGCTTTGAAGTGTCCTGAGTCTCGTCTACCTGTATAAAAGGATAAGACTGACGAATGGTCTCTAACAGTTGGACGTCTTCTTGGAGGGCGTAGAGGGTCTCGCTGAGCATGTCGTCAAAGTCGATGAGCCCTTTGTCCTGTTTATATTTTTCATAAGCTACATATAGTTTTGCCAGTTGTGGAAATTTTAGACCTTCGGTTTCAAATTCCGTGGGTAAGAGCATCATATTCTTGGCATAACTCAGGGCGTTTGACAATTCTTCATAGGCTTCTTCACCAAGGTAGTCGTTATTTACCTTTCGGTAAAGTTTGGACAAAATTTCATATTTGCTCTCGCCGTCCCCATCGACTAAAAGCAGGGGGAGATTTCGTCTTTTGCGCCAAGTTTTTAGGATGCGGTAACTGAAACTGTGAATGGTGCCAAACTTCAAATCGTACTTAAAATGAGGTTTGTATTTCTCCTTGTAACGAGCGTCCATGTCCAGTGCGGCGGCTTTTGAAAAAGTCATGGTCAAGATTTGATTGGGGTTTACGCCCCACTCTGAAACGAGGGAAACGGTACGTGCAAGAAGCAGAGTGGTCTTTCCGCTGCCAGGAACTGCAAGGGTCAAAGAAGGTCCCTCGAAATGTGATATTGCAAGTCGTTGAGGTTCATTGAAACGATAACCGCAGTATGTGAACAGACTTTCATATAAGTCCATAATGTGTCTTCCTTTCTCATAAAAATACGTCATTAGAATAACATAAGAACAGATGTTTGGCTATGACCCTAACATTTTTTTCATAATTATGGTAGATAAATTTTTTTGTGATATAATCAACGGCGAAGCAAAATACTGGAATTTAGTGTTGGGATTTAGGTGGCTATCATGAAAAATTTTATTTGCGGAACTGGTTTTGGAATTGCCTTCTGTGCAGTTCTTTTTGTGGCATATTCATTTTTACGTCCAGTACCTGCGGCTACTGCGGATTTGGATATGAGCATTGAAGATATGGGTTACTCTTATGTAGATTTCAAATACAAGGATTTGGTTTTATACGATATTGGGGTAAAAGTCAACAATGAGCTATACGTTAGACCGGATAAGCTGATGACGTTTCTCGGTAAAGAGATTCAATATGCCAATGAAGGTGAGCAGTTGATTATTACAGAACGCCCTGAGAATTCGATTAAAGAATCCACAGCGGCGGCACTGGGACAAACCAATAAACAGAATATCGGCGAAATTTTGGATAAGAAATTTACATCGCAACACTGGGAAGCAGATCCTGAGACTGAAGGGAAGTTGGTTTTCAGAGGGGTAGATTCTCAAAAAGATCAGTATGAAATTGTATTCCTAATCAACAAATCCGGAGAAATGACGATTCAAACTATTTTTATTAATGGGACAGAATTGTCTGAAGAGGCAAAATCTGAAAAAATCAAAAATATATTTGAAGCCAAATAGTCTGTCTATTTAGGTTTTTAAAGGTTTTAAGCCGTTATGTCAAGGCAAAAAAATGTTTACACACAGATTATAATGATATAATATTATTGAAGGTAGCTAAAAAGCCAATGGATATAAAATGCCATTGGCTTTTGCTTGATAATATCATTCCGCTTGTCAAGGACGAGCTTAACAGAGTGCTCTGAACGCATGAGCGCATCTATGGAATATGAGGAGGATCTTAATGAACTATCAATTAATCAGCAACGAGAAAAGCGTTGCAACAATCCGTGTAACAGTACCTGTAGCTAAATTCGAAGATGCGATCAACGCAGCTTATAACAAATCAAAAGCTAAATTTGCTGTACCAGGTTTCAGAAAAGGCAAAGTGCCAAAAAACATCATCGAAAAGCAATACGGTGAAAGTGTTTTCTTTGAAGAAGCACTCGACATCATCTTGCCAGAAGCTTACAGCAGTGCTATCGACGAGTTGAAATTAGATGTTGTAGCAAGACCTGACATCGACATCGTTGAAATGGCAAAAGGCAAAGATTTGGTATTTGACGCAGTAGTAGGCGTTAAACCAGAAGTTAAACTTGGCCAATACAAAGGTGTAGAAGCTAAAAAGGTAGACGGCGAAGTGACTGAAGAAGTCCTTATGGCTGAACTTGAGAAATCAAGAGAAATGAATGCAAGACTTGTTTCTATTGAAAACCGTGCGGTTGAAAATGGCGACACATTGACAATCGACTACAAAGGTTTCGTAGGTACTGAACAATTCGAAGGCGGCACTGCTGAAAACCAAACTTTGGTAATCGGTTCTGGTCAATTTATTCCAGGATTTGAAGAGCAACTTGTGGGTAAAAACATTGGTGATGATGCAGTTGTTAACGTATCATTCCCTGCAGAATACCATGCTCCTAACTTAGCAGGTCAAGATGCTAAATTTGAAGTTAAGATTCACGGCATCAAAGTTAAAGAAGTTCCAGCTTTAGACGACGAGTTTGCTAAAGATACTTCAGAATTCGACACACTTGACGCTTTAAAAGCTGACCTTAAAGCACAACTTGAAGAAGGCGCAGCTAAAAATGCTGAGTTTGCAACAAGAGATAATGTTGTAGACGCTGTGGTGGCTAACCTTGAAGCAGATATTCCTGCTGGTATGGTTGATATGGAAATTGAAGGCATGCTCAGAGATTTCGATTACCAACTCAGACAACAAGGTTTAGATCTTGAAAACTACCTTAAATTTACAGGTTCAAAATTAGAAGATCTTAAAGGTCAAATGAGAAACGATGCTGAAATCAGAGTGAAAACTGCTCTTGTTTTAGAAGAAGTTGCTAAACTTGAAAATGTAGAAGTAACAGAAGCAGATATCGAAGCAGAACTTACGCGTATTGCAGAAGCTCAAAAAACTGATATCGAAGAAGTTAGAAAAGTCTTCCAAAGAGATGAGTACGACTACCTCAAGACTACTTTGACAACTAAGAAAACAGTTGACCTTCTTGTTGAAAACGCAAAACTTGTATAAGAGTAATTGGGAGGTGTCCTAATGAGTTTAGTCCCTATAGTTGTGGAACAAACCAACCGCGGTGAGCGTTCCTATGATATTTATTCAAGACTCTTAAAGGACCGTATCATTTTCTTGTCAGAAGAAGTCAATGACGTGACAGCCAGTTTGGTAGTTGCTCAGCTGCTCTTCTTAGAAGCGGAAGATCCAGATAAAGATATCAGTCTTTATATCAATAGCCCAGGCGGTTCAATTACGTCGGGTATGGCTATTTTCGACACAATGAATTTTGTAAAGCCGGACGTATCGACAATTTGTGTGGGTATGGCAGCGAGTATGGCTGCGTTTTTACTGGCGGCAGGAGCACAAGGCAAGCGCTTTGCACTGCCAAATTCAGAAATCATGATTCATCAGCCACTAGGTGGTTTTAGAGGACAAGCTTCAGACATTAAAATTCACAGTGATAGAATTTTAAAAACGAGACAAACCCTCAATGAAAAATTAGCTGAATTCACCGGTAAACCTATCGAGATCATTGAAAAAGATACAGACAGAGATAATTTCCTCACTGCCGATGAATCAGTGGCATACGGTTTAATTGATAAGGTGATTGTATCCCGAAAGTAGAAAAAGAGAGGTAACCTATGTCTAAATTCGATGATAGAAAGCACTTGCAATGTTCTTTCTGTGGAAAATCTCAAGATCAAGTCAAACGTTTGATCGCAGGTCCTAATGTATACATCTGTGATGAGTGTGTTGTGCTGTGCAGTGAGATAATCTCCGAAGACCTTGAGCATTTGGACGATATAGATTTAGAAGAGCTACCAAAGCCCTTAGAAATCTTTGGCGTACTCAACGATTATGTCATTGGACAAGATCGTGCAAAACGTGCTTTAGCGGTTGCAGTATACAACCACTATAAACGTATCAAACATGTCGGCGCTAAAAATGAAGTTGAACTCCAAAAGAGTAATATTCTCATGCTTGGACCAACAGGCTCGGGTAAAACATTATTGGCTCAGACCCTTGCAAAAATTATCAACGTACCTTTCGCTATTGCAGATGCAACAGCTTTGACTGAAGCCGGTTATGTAGGTGAAGACGTTGAGAATATCTTGCTGAAGTTAATTCAAGCAGCAGATTACGATATTGAGAAAGCCCAACACGGGATTATCTATATCGATGAAATTGATAAGATTGCTAGAAAATCAGACAATCCATCCATTACAAGAGATGTATCGGGTGAAGGGGTGCAACAGGCTCTTCTCAAAATTCTTGAAGGTACAACTGCGAATGTACCACCACAAGGCGGACGTAAGCATCCTCATCAAGAATTCTTGCAAATCGATACGACGAACATTCTCTTTATTTGCGGTGGCGCCTTTGATGGTCTTGATAAAATCATCCAACATCGTATTGGGAAAAAAGAACTTGGGTTCAGTGCTGAAATCCAAAGTAAAAAAGATCAAGAAATTGGCGTTTTGCTTGAAAAACTTGAAACACAAGATCTTCTCAAATACGGCTTGATTCCTGAGTTTATTGGACGTGTACCTGTAACGGTTTCACTTCACGAACTGGATGAAACTGCTCTTATTCAAATTCTCAAAGAGCCAAAGAATGCTTTGGTTCGCCAATACCAACGTCTGTTTGATATGGACGATGTGAAATTGGAATTTGAAGACAACGCACTCACTGCCATTGCAAAATTGGCTATTGAGCGAGGAACAGGTGCCAGAGGACTTAGAAGCATTGTGGAAGATGTCATGATGGACATCATGTTCGATATCCCATCCCGTTCAGATATTGAGTTGGTTTTGGTGACCGAAGAGAGCATTGCAAAAAAGAAGCAACCAGTATTAAAATTAAAGGGCATGAAGCACGATCATCAAGATGAAAGTGTTTCTTAACAAAAGCGGGTCTTTGGACCCGCTTTTAACTTTATAAGCACTTTTTATATTTTGTTAGCACTCTCTCTTGTTGAGTGACAAAATATTGTGTATAATTTTAGTATCAAAACCTGTTTTGATGAATCCAAAATGGCTATTGATATAGAGGAAAGAAAAAACGCTTTCCTAGTGTAAATGACGGATTATAATATATACCTATCTAAGTAAGGAGTGATTGCTATGGAAAAAGTGGAAAAAGTACTGAATATGCCTTTGATTCCCTTGAGAGGGCTGTCCGTATTTCCTTACATGGTGCTTCACTTTGATGTCGGCAGAGAAAAATCAGTAAAAGCCCTTGAAGAGGCTATGATCAACGATCAAAAGATTTTCCTCACGACTCAGATTGATATTGACGTAGATCTTCCGACTGCGGAAGACTTCTATAAAATTGGAACAATCTGTAAAATCAAACAAATGCTTAAACTGCCAGGCGATACGATTCGTGTATTGGTAGAAGGCTTAAGCAGAGGCCGTGTAGAAACCTTGATTGACGAAGAACCTTTCTTTAGAGCGTCAATCATCAAGTTTGAAGAAGACGAAACCAAAGACAGAGAAGCAGAGGCATTAATGCGTTCGTGCTTGTCTTCCTTTGAAAAGTACATTACTGTGAGCAACAGAGTGTCACCAGACGTACTCTTGTCTGTGTCTAACATTGAAGAACCAGGCCGTTTTGCGGATATTTTGGCTTCCAACATGATTTTAAAAATCGAACAAAAACAAGAGATCATTGAGGCGATTGAACCTAAGAAACGCCTTGAAGTTATCTACTCCATTTTGCTCAATGAAATTGAAATCATGGAAGTTGAAAAAGATATCAACGAAAAGGTCAGAAAACAAATCAATAAGCTTCAAAAAGAGTATTACCTGAGAGAGCAAATGAAAGTCATTCGTGAAGAATTAGGGGAAGATTATGACCCAGACGATGAAATTGACGAGCTTACTCAAAAGTTAAACAAGCTTAAGTTGGAAAAGAAAGTTCACGAAAAAGTAGAAAAAGAAATTGAAAGACTTGCCCGTATGTCCCCAGCTTCGGCTGAAAGTGCGGTAGTGAGAAACTACATCAATTGGATTTTGGACTTGCCGTGGAATAAGAGAACTAAGGATACCTTAGAACTTAGCAAAGCTAGAGAAATATTGGATGAAGACCATTATGGCTTAAAATCTGTTAAAGAGCGTGTGCTAGAATACCTGGCAATTCGTGAACTCACTAAGAGCCTTAAAGGACCTATCATCTGTCTAGTTGGCCCTCCAGGGGTGGGCAAAACCTCAATTGCCAAGTCTATTGCCAGAGCGCTTAATCGTAAGTTTGTCAGAATGTCCCTAGGCGGCGTCAGAGATGAAGCTGAAATTCGCGGACATCGAAGAACTTATGTTGGGGCAATTCCTGGCCGTATCATTTCGGGTATGAAAGAAGCAGGGACGAAAAATCCAGTCTTCCTATTCGATGAAATCGATAAGATGGCAAGTGACTTTAGAGGTGACCCAGCGTCAGCTTTGCTGGAAGTACTTGACCCAGCTCAAAACAATGACTTTACTGATCACTATTTAGAAGTGCCATTTGATTTGTCAGGGGTTATGTTTATTACCACTGCCAACTCTCTCAGCACGATTCCAAGACCGCTTCTTGACCGTATGGAAGTCATTGAAGTTTCTGGTTATACGGAATACGAAAAATTGAACATCGCTAAAAAATATTTAGTGACGAAACAATTGAAAGAACACGGCTTGACTGAAGAGAACTTAAAGCTTTCAGACGAGACCCTCATGACGATTGTAAACAACTACACTAGAGAAAGCGGCGTGAGAAATTTAGAAAGACAAATTGCCACAGTCTGCAGAAAAGTTGCGACTCGCATTGTTGAGAAAAAAGTGGATCACGTTAAAGTAAATAAATCAAATTTAGATAAACTTCTTGGAGCTAAGCGTAATTTCTATGATGAAATTTATGCAGAAGACCAAGTGGGTATTGTAACAGGTCTTGCCTGGACTTCTGTTGGGGGAGATACCCTCAGTATTGAAGTTTCAACTATGGCGGGAAAGGGCAACCTTGTCCTGACAGGTCAGCTAGGGGACGTTATGAAAGAGTCTGCAAGAGCGGGCATGAGTTATATTCGTTCGATTTCAGATCAATATGAAATCGCCTCTGATTTCCATGAAAAGTTGGATATACACATTCATATTCCAGAAGGTGCTATACCAAAAGATGGTCCATCGGCAGGGATTACTATGGCTACGGCTGTATTGTCTGCACTTACAGGTCTTCCTGTTAAAAGAGATGTTGCTATGACGGGTGAAATTACCCTTCGTGGAAGAGTGCTCCCTATCGGCGGCTTAAAGGAAAAATCTTTGGCAGCCAGACGAGCAGGTGTCAAAACCGTCCTCTTCCCTTATGACAACATTAAGGACTTAGAGGAAATACCAGAAACGGTTAAATCTAAAATGAACTTTATTCCAGTAAAAACGATGGATGATGTGCTCAAACATGCACTCGTAAGGAGCAATCAAGATGAAAATTAGTCAATGCCGGTTCGTGATCAGTGCGGTCAGCCCGGCGCAATACCCTGATGATCACAAGCCTGAGATTGCTCTGGCGGGGCGTTCAAATGTGGGAAAGTCCTCTTTGACGAATATGTTGATCAACAGAAACGGCTTGGCAAAGACCAGCTCCACACCTGGTAAGACTCAAACCATTAATTTTTACGACATTGACGATCAATTCAGATTTGTGGATCTTCCTGGATACGGTTATGCCAAGGTGTCTAAGTCGCAGCGCGGCACTTGGGGAAAAATCATTGAAACTTATCTGAACAAGCGCGAAAATCTTTTAGAAGTTTGCCTTCTCATTGATATGCGCCATAAACCTAGTGATGATGACGTGCTTATGTATGAGTGGATCAAATCCTGTGGGTTTATGGGAATTGTCATCGGAACCAAGTCGGATAAGCTTAAACGCAGTCAATTAAAGCCTCAAGAAAAATTGATTCGTGAAACTTTAGGCATGACTCGTGAAGATGTATTTTTACCAGCATCGGCTGAAACAAGAGATGGGAAATACCAAATTTGGGACTTCTTAAATCGGTTGTTTGAAGAGCGCAACTGCCCTATCTATTTTGAAAGACAAATTGGTGAGCCGAATCACGAAAAAGCGGTGGAAATTGCTTTAAGAGCGAAGGCTTTGGCAGAGGAAAGTGCGGATGATACGGAGACTTTCAACCACATGCGCCACGCACCTATTCATAATGCAGGAAATGAGCAAGATGAAAACCAATATTTTGAGGATTCTGAAGAGAACTACGATGAAGGCCAGATGAGTTCCGAAGTGTCAGAAGAGACGACTTCAACCAAAGGTTCTAGAGGTTCTTCAAGGGCAATGATCAGTTCTCAGCTGAATATTCCGAAGGGTTTTAAAAATAAAAAGTAAGAAAAATCACTTTATATGGAAGAGATGTCAACCCAGTGTTGTTGACATCTCTTTCTTTATGATAGAATAAATCAAAAGAAAAAAGGGAGGTGTGCGCTTGAAATGGCAAATCAGAAGTAAATTCACACTGGCACTCGTGTTGCTGGTCGTGATTTTTAGCGCCATGTTCCTAAGACTGAATTGGATTGCTAGAGCCGAGCGCGCACGAATTCAATCAGAAATGATTGAAGTGCAGCAAAAAATTGCAGAACACATCGCATCAAATTACGTAACAGAACTGGATTTGATGGAGCAATTGATGATTGAAGATGATTATAATATTCAAAAGATCAAATATGAAGTGTTAGACGAGTTTTTAAAAGGTCTAAGTGAAGAAGAAGCCCTAAAGCAGGCTAGCGCTTTTGTTAAAGGTCAAAAAGTAACACTGAACATATATAGTGCAGACAAGGGGGAACTGATTCAATCTTTTGGTTCATCAGGATTCTATGTGTCTGCCAATAACCTTGGTCTTTCCAGTGGAGAAGAGAAAGTTGGAACATATAAAGTCACAACTGATCCTATTCATGAAAATTTATCTTCTAAGGAAAAGTCCATCTTGTATTATTATCGTTCTAAAAGTCAGCCGTGGCTTTTGGTTACCCATAAAACCTATGAAAGCCAAGGAGATCAAGCTGAGTCGCGCAATGTTCTCGGTGACAATATTCAAGGCAGCAGGCGGATGGCTTATTCTGTTATGGAAGTAAATCATGAGTTAAAAGTTGTCAGAAGCCATTCCTCTGAACTGAGAGGCGGACAGATGTTATCTCTTAGACCCTATGAGAGCGGAGGTCAAAAGTCGGATGGCGTTCCCTTATTTGTCTTTGATCTTCTTTTGCCAAGTGGCGTTCAGGAACAATGGATTGGTGCGTCAACAAAAACAGAAACGGGTCAAATTCTTGTAGCAACTCAAAAGAAAAGTTATGATGAGGCTTATAATGAGTTATCTTGGATTATGTTCATTGTTACTTCTGTTGGCATATTATTCGCCTTCGCTGTCGTATTACTCATTCAACGAAATTACCTCTACTTCCTCGAAAATGAGCAAATGGGAGGTGATGGACGATGAGATTCAATCGCTTTAATAAGTTCGCATTTATATTGATGGGCATTATTCTCATTGAAATTGTGGCGATGGTGCAAGCTATTTTTTGTCAACAGGTAATCAAATATAACGTAGAGCAGCAATTGGAACAATCTTCTGAAATGCTATTAACTCAGTTTATGAACTCCTACGAAGTGAACAGTCACTTTCAAAATAATTTAATTGATTTGAGTTATGAGCATTTTGATAAAGGTTTGGTGGAATTGTACACTCATATCGTTCAGAGTCTTGAGATGAATAGTGAACAAGTAGCCAGCAATAAAATCACCAATGAAAACGGGGAATATGAAATTGAAATAATGGCTCATACGCCTGCCAATGACAATCTTTTTATGGATCAGTTTGGTGTGAATATTGATAAACTTCAACAGTTTAAAATTATTTCTTATCAAATGAAGCAAAGTGATGAACTGTTGTTAGAACGGCGTATTTTAATTGGGCAATCTCTGGATCAAAAGAAAATCATCACCATCGAAGTAGAGTTAAAAGCCCTTCAAGAAAAAATTCGCAAGAGTAATGAAGCTATGTCCACCCTTTTAAGTGATGCGTATCGATCAAGGGAAAACATGGGTAGTTTCTACGTCTTAAGTGGTGACGGCAGGGTTCTCTATCAAGGAGCAGCCCTCAGCGATGCTCAAAATTTTAACAGTGTGGATTTGAATACCAATAAAAGCATTAACGAAATCATTCGCCGAGAGACAAATTTTTACCAACATATCATTTATGAAAAAAACGAAGAAATTAAGCGATCTATGCTTCGTGTCAAATATGAAAAAGTAAACAACTTATATTTTGTTCACGAATGTGATCAGAAAAAGGCTTTTGTCCAAATTGAGAATAGGATGTTAATGACCTGGATTTTTGGATTAACCCTTATTGTGTTGACCCTTTTGGTTCTTGTTTTTTTAAGAGTTTATTTTAAGAAATCTCCAGAGGAGTAGGATATGAAACTATCTGTTTTGTGCTATGTGCTCAAAGAAGATGAAGTATTGATGTTGCATCGCAATAAGAGAGATGAAGATTATCATAAGGGTAGATGGAATGGTCTCGGGGGCAAATTTGAGGCAGGGGAGTCTCCAGAGGCTTGTTTGATTAGAGAAGTCTTTGAAGAGTCGGGGCTTAGACTGCTGCGCTGGGACTACCAAGGTCTTATTACTTTTCCGAACTTTGATGGAAAGGATGACTGGTATACTTTTATTTATACTGCAGATAGTTTTGAAGGTGACATCAAAGAGTGCGATGAAGGGAGTCTTTCTTGGATTCCGAGAGAGAAAATAACAAGTCTCAACCTCTGGGACGGGGATCGGGTATTTCTTGACTGGATTTTTAATAAAAAAGAACACTTTTCAGCGGTATTTTACTATGAAGATGGACAATATATCAAAAACGAAGTGACTTTTTATCCTTAAAAAGAAAAAGAGCGCCAATTAACCAACTGGACGCTCTTTTTTAGTTAAAAATTTGCAAGGATGTGGATGAATACTATTCTTCAGTGAGAACGTAGCCGTTGAGCTCAACTGTTGCTTTATTAATTGTGATATCTTCAACAGGTCTGTCCATACGATCCACTTCAACTGTTGCGATTTTATCAATGACTTCTAAGCCTTCGATTGTTTTACCAAACGCCGCATAATGACCGTCAAGATGTGGTGAGTTTTGGTGCATCAAGAAGAACTGGCTGCTAGCTGAGTTAGGGTTTTGTGCTCTCGCCATAGAAATGACCCCTTTAGTGTGAACTAAATCATTAGCGATACCATTTTTGGTAAATTCGCCTTTGATATTTGTACCACTGCCACCAGTGCCTGTACCTTGCGGGCAGCCACCTTGGATCATGAAACCTTCAATGACACGGTGGAAAATTAGGCCGTCATAAAAACCTTTGCTCACTAAATTGACAAAATTGCTGACTGTGATCGGAGCGATCTCAGGATATAATTCAACTTTGATAGTGCCAAGACTAGTCTCGAATGTAATAACTGGGTTTTGCATACTATACACCTCCATATAAACTATATTTATTATATAGGTTTAATAAGGCGTACACAAATGATTTTTTTAAAATCTGGTTAGCTGTTGACCGCCTAATATTTGAATCTAGAAATTTCTTTTTCTAACTTCTCGGCCATTTCACTTAAGGTAAGGGTTCTTAACTGCATATCCTTAACCATTTGCTTCTGGTCGTCCATTGTAGCGGAAACCTCTTCTGCGGCGGCGGCACTTTCTTCGGTAACAGCTGAAATATTCTGAACAGAGAACATGACAGAGTCCTTCGAAGAATTAATGGCGTTTACACGACCAATAATGTCATTTAAATTCTCAAATGTGTCCACAAGGGCAGCATCTATGGTGTCAA
This sequence comes from uncultured Peptostreptococcaceae bacterium, assembly GCA_964404895.1. Taxonomy (GTDB): domain Bacteria; phylum Bacillota; class Clostridia; order Peptostreptococcales; family Acidaminobacteraceae; genus JBGSUZ01. Next base: position 44,597 of record CAYOLV010000007.1, read on the forward strand.
AGGCTTCTTTAGCGGTATGGACATTGACTGCAGCAGCGGAGACAGAGTGTATAGAGGTTGTCATGTTTGATTTTGTGGAATTAATCTCGTCCACAATCTCAGCAATGATATTCTCTATCATATGAGTAGAAGTAGACGTTTGTTCAGCCAGTTTTCTGATTTCATCTGCCACAACTGCAAATCCACGACCGTGCTCACCAGCTCTGGCAGCTTCAATAGAAGCGTTCAGCGCTAAAAGGTTTGTCTGTTCTGCAATGGATTGGATGGTGTTGACAATGGAACTGATTTCAGAAGATTTGTCTGAAAGGCGAATAACGTTATTTTCTAATTCTCCTGTAATTTTTTCAACTTTTTCAAACTCTGTATTTAGAGAACGCACTTGACCTGAACCGTGACGACTTTTTTCGTTTGCGATTTTTGTCAGTTCTTGCAAATTGCTTGAGTTTTCAACGGTTTTTTCGATTTCTAATGAAAGATGATGAAGCTTTTCTGTACTTTCCTGTGCGTCTTCAGCTTGACTTTGCGCGCCTTGCGCCGTTTCACTTACTGCTGAAGCCACGGCTATAATACTGTCGCTGACGGAGTTGGAAATATGGGTCAGGTGGTGACTGGCTTCGGAAAGAGAGAGAGAATCGTCATGGAGCATTTTGACCAGATTCCTCAAATTTTCTCGTAAATCGGCTACGGCATGAGCCATAATGCCCGTTTCATCTTTGTATTTATAAATACTGCTAAAACTGTCATCGAAGGTGACGTCTAAAGCAGCGGTTTGATTGATCAACTTAGTGATTTTTACAATAGGCTTACTGATGGAAGCGCTGGTAACAAAAGCAGCTGCTATACCTGCAACGGCAATAAAGGCTGAAATCAGTAGTGTAAGTAAAATTTTAGAGCGAAGTTGGTTCATAGCTTCTTCAGAAGCGATTGCGATGGACTTATCAATATCATCGATGTAATTGCCTGTTCCGATAATCCATCCAAAATCTGAATCCAACTGGACATAAGCACGTTTTGGAAGGGCTTCAGTTTCTCCTTTTTTAGGATAATAATACTCTGAAAAACCAAAACCGTCTTTCTTCGCCAACTCAATAAACTCCTGAATAATCATCTTGCCATTGGCATCTTTTAAGTCAATTCTACTGGTACCTTCGATGGCTTGATCGCCTAAGAGTACGATGGTCATCCCATCAAGACCGTATACGAAGAAATACCCTCCTTCACCATATGTAGCATTACGAATGATATCTGCACCAATAATCTTGGCTTCCTCCATGGTAATTAGGCCTGCGGTGACTTGATTTTTTACACCCTTGAGCTGAGTTGTGACGGACTCAGTGGCTGATTTGATTGTTTCGTCATAGCTCGAGAGCATTTCGGTTTTTAAGATTGCCATTTGGTTGACGTTGGATGAATAGAGCTGCCATGCGCTAAAACCACCAATAACGATGGCTGTTGCAAGAATACACAGTGTGGTCAATAGAATGATCTTAGTTTTGATATGTTTCATATACATCCCTCCATATGGCAGATATTTACCCTAAAAATGACAAAGTAATTAAAAAAAGCACAGTCGAGACTGTGCTTTAGTAAACTATTTTTTATTACAGCCTAGAACGTTGACTAATTTGTGTTTTACCATACGCTTAATGGCATCACGGCCAACACCGAGGTATTTTCTAGGGTCAAATTCAGCTGGATTTTCGGCTAAGTATTTACGAATTTCGCCTGTCATAGCAAGGCGAAGGTCTGTATCGATATTGATTTTACAAACGCCCATAGTGCCTGCTTTTCTAAGCATTTCTTCTGGAACGCCTTTAGCTCCTGGAATGCTGCCGCCGAACTCGTTACACATGTCTACAAATTCTTGAACAACGCTGGAAGCGCCGTGGAGTACAATTGGGAAGTTTGGAAGCAAGTTGGAGATTTTTTCTAATCTTTCAAAATCTAATTTGGCTTCCCCTTTGAATTTGTAAGCGCCGTGTGAAGTACCAATGGCAATGGCAAGAGAGTCAACCCCAGTGCGTTTTACAAAGTCTACGGCTTGATCAGGGTCAGTATATGTAGCATCTTCTGCTTTAACGTTGACTTCGTCTTCAACGCCAGCCAATTTACCTAGTTCTGCTTCTACTACAACGCCTCTGGCGTGAGCGTACTCAACCACTTGTTTGGTAACGGCAATGTTTTCTTCATAAGGCAGGTGAGAACCGTCAAACATGACAGATGTGAAACCGTCGTCGATACATTGCTTACAAATTTCGAAAGTATCGCCGTGGTCGAGGTGAAGGCAAATATCCACGCCAGAGTCGATGATGGCTGCTTCTACCAGTTTTTTGAGGTAGGCTGGTTTAGCGTATTTTCTAGCCCCAGCGGAAACTTGAAGGATTAATGGTGCGTCCACTTCTTTTGCTGCGTCAACGATACCTTGAACGATTTCCATATTGTTGACGTTGAATGCACCAACTGCATAGCCGCCTTTGTAAGCGTCTTCAAACATTTTTTTGGATGTAACGAGTGCCATTTGAATTCCTCCTCATATTTGAAAATTGAATTAAGTGAGTCTTAACGTGACGGTTTTGTCACGTTGAGCGTGACATAAAACGTCCCACTAAGTCTATTATAAAGTTTTTCCAAGTAATTGTTACCCCTAAAAACAGATTTACGGACATATTTCCTTAGGAGAAATAGAAAAAAGCCTATCCCTATGGTAAGATAAGACGGTAAAAAGATTTTAATGACCAGGAAATGGATGTGAAAAAATGAAACTGCCTGAAGCCTTTTTAGATAGAATGAAAACCCTTTTAGGTGAGGAGTTAGAAGCTTTCCTAAACAGTTATGAAGATCCTCGTTTTTATGGGCTGAGGGTGAATACTTTGAAAATTTCTGTTGAGGACTTTCTCAAAATCAGCCCCTTTAAGCTGACGCCTATTCCATGGACGAGAGACGGCTTCTATTATGACCCAGAAGACAAACCTACAAGACACCCGCATTACTTTGCAGGACTATACTATATACAGGAGCCTTCAGCGATGGCGCCAGTGAATGTTTTGGAGCCAAAGGAGACAGACAACGTGCTAGACATGTGCGCCTGTCCTGGGGGCAAGAGTGTGCAGATAGCCTCATACCTTCACAATAAGGGACTTTTGGTTTCAAACGATATCAGTACCTCTCGCATTAAGGCACTGGTGAAGAATTTAGAAATGATGGGCGTGACCAATGTCCTTATTCTCAATACCACTGAAGACGTGATTGGAGAGAAATTTGAAGGCTTCTTTGACAAACTCTTAATTGATGCCCCTTGTTCAGGGGAAGGCATGTTTAGAAAAGAACCGAAAATGGTCGCTGAATGGGATGAAGACTACACCAAACAGTTTAGAACCATGCAAAACAGCATTTTGGAAAATATTCATGGCACCCTTAAACCAGAAGGTGAGTTGGTCTATTCCACCTGTACCTTTTCAGCCCTTGAAAATGAAGACTGTCTCAACGACTTTTTAGGAAGTCACCAAGATTACCGTCAAGTGGCAATTGATCCTAATCGATTTGAGTTTACAACAAAAGAAGGCTACGGCAGACTTTGGCCTCACAGACTAAAGGGCGAAGGTCACTTTGTGGCAAAACTCAGACGTGAAAAAGGAGAAACGCCTACTTACAAAACTTTAAAAAACAATGAGCCACCAGAATACTTCAAGGCGTTTATGCTGGAAAATTTGGCAATGCCTCTTGAAGGTCATTTTGAAGAACTCAACGGCAAACTTTACCTAAGACCTCTCTATGACTTGCCTCTAAAAGGGGTGCGAGTCGTTCGCTATGGGTGGTTGTTAGGGGAATGGGACGGCAAGAAATTTAGCCCTTCACAAGCTTTTGTCATGGGACTGAGAGCTTCGGACATGAAGCGGGTGGTGAATTTTAGCCAAGACCAAATTGAAGCCGTCAAATATTTAAAAGGGGAGACCCTCCATGCAGATGGAGAAGATGGTCTTTCCATGGTCACCGTAGATGGGTATCCTCTGGGGTGGGCAAAAATGAACAAAGGAACTCTTAAAAATATGTATCAAGCAGCTTGGAGGCTAGTATAATGGCAAGAAAAATGAGATTAGATAAAATGTTGTGCCATATGGGGATCGCCTCGAGAAGAGAACTTAAAGACCTCATTCGGGCAGCTACTGTAAAAATTGACGGGGAAAGAGCCCGCTCAGGCAGTGAACAAGTGGACATAGACACCCAAGTGGTGACCTTTAGGAATGTTGAAGTGGTTTATAAAGAACATGTCTACTTAATGCTGAATAAACCTGCAGGCTATTTGTCGGCAACTGAAGATGGCAGAGGAGAAACCGTCATCGACTTAATTGGTCCTGACTATAACTTCTTTGAACTTTTCCCAGTTGGACGACTAGACAAAGATACGGAGGGACTTTTAGTCCTGACTAATGACGGCAAGGCAGCACATGACCTTCTGTCGCCAAAGAAACACGTGCCGAAGACTTATTACGCCGATATTCTAGGAAAGGTCACTGAAGCCGATGGTGAACGTTTTAAAGAGGGCGTTTTGCTGGACGACTATAAGACTATGCCAGCAGACCTAGTGATTTTGGAAAGCAACGAGGAAACTTCTAAAATAATGCTCACTATTTATGAAGGTAAATACCATCAGGTGAAGCGTATGTTTGAGAGCGTTGGGAAAAAAGTGACCTATTTGAAAAGGGTGCAAATGGGTCAACTGAAGTTGGATGAGGCGTTACCTCTTGGTCATTACCGAGAGTTGACAGATAAAGAGTTAGAAGCCTTACAAACTAAGTAGGGTTAAAAAAACACATTAGGGGTGTGGTTAAAATGGAAATGAAACAACTAGAGAAGTACGCAAGACTTTTGGTGCGTTCTGGACTTAATGTTCAGGAAAATCAAATTTTAATGGTCAATTGTCCTGTGGAATGTGCTTATTTTGCAAGGGTGATTGTGAAAGAAGCTTACGCAGTGGGCGCAAGAAAAGTAGTCATGAACTGGAGAGATGACCTCATTACAAGAGAGACTTTTCTTCACGCCAACGACGAAATTTTTGACGAATTCCCAGAATGGCAAAAAAGCTTCTACAACGATCATGCAGATCAAGGAACGGCATTCCTCAGCATTTCGGCGTCAGACCCAGAAGTATTTAAAGATGTTGACCCTAAGCGTATGGCAAGACAAAATAAAGCTTCTAGCTTAGCCTTGGTTCACTACAGATCACGTACCATGTCAAACTGCAATGCGTGGTGTGTCGCTTCTATTCCAACTGAGTCTTGGGCTGTAAAAGTCTTCCCAGGCATTCCAACAGAGGAAGCTATGGACAAACTTTGGGACGCCATCTTTAAATCCGTCAGAGTGGATGCTGAAGACCCTGTAGCGGCTTGGGATGAACACAAAGCCAACTTGCTCAGAAGAATTGATATTCTCAATCAACACAACTTTAAATCTTTAAAATATAAAAACAGCATTGGTACTGACTTCAACGTGGCTTTGGTTGAAAACCACATCTGGCTCGGCGGTTCTGAATTTACCCCAGAAAAAGTGGAGTTCATTGCCAATATGCCAACGGAAGAAATCTTTACAGCACCTGCTATGAAAGGTTCTTACGGTAAAGTAGTCAGCTCAATGCCACTTAACTACAACGGCAACTTGATTGACAATTTCAGCCTGACTTTTGAAGACGGCAAAATAGTGGACTTTACAGCAGAAAAGGGTTATGACGTTTTGAAGGGTCTTCTCGACACAGACGAAGGTGCTCGTTATATAGGCGAAGTGGCTTTGGTGCCTTACGACTCACCAATTTCTAACCTTAAAATTCTTTTCTTTAACACTTTATACGATGAAAACGCTTCATGCCATTTCGCTTTTGGAAAGGCATACCCTGTCAACGTAGAAGGCGGCAAGGATGCAAGCCCTGAAGAACTTAAAAAACTTGGAATCAACGATTCTTTGACTCATGTTGACTTTATGATTGGAACTTCGGATCTCAGCATTGTTGGGGTTAAAGCAGACGGTTCAGAAGTGACTGTCTTTGAGAATGGGAATTTTGTGTTTTAAGATGAATGGATAAAAAAAGAGCACCTTCTCGTCAGAAGTATTATTTCTGGGAGAGGGTGCTTCTTTAGTTTAGAGTCAGTTTTTAGGTTTTCTTTTAATTTTCAATCAAATAAACGCCATCTGCTGTGATTTCTATTTCGTCGTAGATTTCGCCTGCATCGTCAATTCGTTGAATAATACCCTCTTCGGTAATATTTAGAGTGACGTAACTTTCGAAATAATCTAAAGGCTTATAAGTACCGGTTTCGCTGCCTGTGTTATAAAAAACTTCCACGTAAGGGTTGGCAGTATCGGAATAATAGTAAACAAGTAATTCACTGTAACCATCATTGGTGAGATCGGTAAAGACAAATTCAATATACGAGGTATCCATTAAAGTACCATCCTCATTGAAAAAGCCTAGCTTTTCAGTGGATTTCATAAAGTTTGAGTTTGAAAATAGATAGGTGATCCCCTCTTTAAAATTGAGCTTTAAATAAGGGATAGCGCTGGCATCCAGACCGTAAGAGAATGTTGTGGTATTGCCTAACACCACATTTTCAATCTCCCCAATAGAGACAGAGCCTTTTTTAAATAACTCATTGCTGAGTTTAAAGTGATCTGCAGGGAGTGCTGTGGTGATGTTACTCTCGAAAAGAATTTCTTCGGCGGCTACAGTGGTTTCGGTACCCAGGGTGTCTTTTGTTTTTTCACCGCTGAGGGACTCAATCCACTGACTTACATTTGGATCTTCTGCAATAGAGTCTAAAATCTTGCTGAAAGAAGGTAGAATACCAACAACAAGAGCTATTATAATAGCAATCGCTTTAAAGTTCTTTTTCTTGTCGCCTTCAATTTTTGGTAAACGACCTATAAAAGGTTTAGCCTCGCCATATTTTGAAGAGGTATCTCTGAAACGTTTGGCATCTGCAGCTTTTGTTTCTACATCGGCGGCTCTTGTTTTCGCTTCAATAGACGCCGTCTGTGACTCAAGGGTATGATACTTTTCATCTGCCACATGAGGCGCAGGGCTTGAAAGATTGGCCTTTCGTTCAGAGCTAGTGGGCGTGTTGATATATTGTCGATTTTTATTCAAAGTGCCATTTCTTTTTGCTTCCATGTAATCTTCATACGAAGGATAATTTTCAGAATCCCAACGATCTCTAAATAAACCCATTTTGACCTCCTTTAAAACTGTCTGATCATTCTTACATTATATCATTGTATTTGGAATCTTCATATGCTACGATAAAACAGTAACATAAATTAAAGATATGGGGATGTAGCTCAGCTGGGAGAGTACTAGACTGGCAGTCTAGGTGTCGAGGGTTCGAGTCCCTTCATCTCCACCAATAAAAAGAATTCGTAAGCAATTACGAATTCTTTTTTTAGCGTTAATCTCCACTTAACACAGCAGCAACCTGAAATTAACCTCAAACCGTTAAAATGAAGAAAAACGGAGGAAGTCTTATGATTGATGGTTGTTTGGAAATTAAGCAAATTATTGAAGAAAAGTGGATTCGCACCGTTTATCAACCCATCATCCAACTATCGGATGCGGTTATTATAGGCTATGAAGCCCTTAGCAGAGGACCCGAAGGAACAGCTTACGAAAACCCGTTAACCTTGATAGAACAGGCAGAAAATTGTGAAATGACATGGGATCTGGATTGGATTTTTAGAAGTCTAGCCATTGAAAGAGCATCAGAATTGGAAGTTGAGCAACTTCTTTTCATCAACGTAGATCCTAAGATTATTTATGACAAGGGTCACTCGGCGGGCATGACTATGGAAATCCTTGACCGCATGGCTATTTCACCAGACAATCTTGTCTTTGAAATTACAGAGCGGAGCGCTATTGAAGACTACGAAGGGTTCAATCTCATCTTGAAAAACTATGTCAATCAGGGCTTTAAAATCGCTATAGACGATGCAGGGGCTGGGTTTTCAGGCATGAATCGAATTATAGAAACTAAACCTCAGTTTATCAAATTAGATATGGCAATGATTAGAGGCGTAGACAAGGATAGCTTTAAACAAGCAATTGTGAAAAGTTTTGTGCAACTCAGCCAAAATACCAATATAAAACTGATAGCGGAAGGCATTGAGACAAAAGATGAACTGAAAATGCTTATACGACTTGGAGTATATGCAGGTCAAGGCTTTTACTTGCAAAAACCCTCGCCAAAGCTTCTAACCTTGCCAAACGATAAAATGGCTGAAATACTTAAATACAATCAACTTTTAGCAGCTTCATCAGACTATAGTACCCACTACCACTATGTAGGTTCGGTTTCAGAACAGGTGCGCAGCGTACAAATGAATGTAAAATGCAAAGATGTAGAAACTTTTTTTAAAACCTTTCATACAGAAGCGGTCTGTGTTTTAGACAAACACCATGTGCAGGGGTTGGTAACACGGAATGCGTTTAACCAAGCTTTGTCAGGGCCTAACGGTCATGCGGTTTATTCTAATAGGGACATAGCTCTTGTTATAGATGCAAAACCATTGATTGTAGACTACTATACACCTGTGCATATGGTAGCTGAAATGGCAATAAACAGAGGGCCTGACCAAGTTTATGATCCGATTGTAGTAAAAAAAGGTTCGTACTATCATGGCCTAGTGTCCGTAAAAAATTTGCTCCAGTCTTCCATCGCCTACGAAAGAGACTACGCACGGGAACTTAACCCTCTAACTAAATTACCTGGCAATATGATTATCAATAGGGTTCTCAACGACGTTCTTTTATACGAAGGTGCTTATGGTGTTCTGTATTTTGATTTGGATAATTTCAAGGCTTACAATGATGTATATGGCTTTGATAATGGGGATAAAATCATTAAAATGACATCGAAATTGATCTTAGAGCATATTAAAGGAAAAGATGCGATTAACAGTTTTGTGGGGCATATTGGGGGAGACGATTTTGTAGCGGTAATGGAAATTCGCTGCCAAGAACAACTTTATGAAGTTGTTCGGGAAATACTAGAGGTATTTGACATGGAAATTTTGGAGTACTACAATGAACGTGATCAAAAATTGAGATATATTCAAACTGAAGATAGACGAGGAAACAACGCTCAGTTTCCATTGATGAGTTTATCTGTAGCTGGGCTAGTGGGCGAGCTCAGACAGCTGGGCAGTACTGATAAGCTAGGGAAAATGATGGCAGATATTAAAAAGGCAGCTAAGCGTAAGGCGGGTAGCTATTTTGAATTAGTGGATATAGATACGGTATGACTGAATTTGATACTTTTCAATATTCATACTTTTCCCAATAAAAGCAGCCTAATAGGGGCTGCTTTTTATTGGAAAAAGAAAAAGTTGCAATTTATCGACTGTCTAAAACATTAGACAAAAAGACACCAACGGATGCCAAACTTATCAATAAAGTCTGCCATAAGGGGACTATATTCGCAGGGTTCAAGGGGCGTAATAATGTGAGCATCTTTTTTTAAGGTTTCATAGGCTTTTCTGAGTGCGGCTTCATTAACTTCTCCGTATTCTAAGCAAAACTGCATTGTATTGCCAGTAAGAATCTCGCTTGCAATGGCAAATGCCGAATTTCGTTCTGCGATTGCTAAAACCTCACCCTGAATATCCAGTTCGGCATGGAAGAATGTACCGTCAGTGTTAGGGTAACTTGTAATAAGGACAGCATCAAAAGCCTTTTGATAAAGAGCGACAGCCTCATCACTTCTAGTCACATAAGCTTGCATCATGGATCTTTTCATAAATGTCCTCCTTAGTATGCTTATATTTTGTATATTATAGGGGTTAAAAACCCAAACATAATAATTTTATTATATAATATAAAATGTAAAATAACACCATATAGACCCAAATGATATCCATAATGGATGGAAGACTCAAAACGGAAACAACCAACAATATTATATTACGGGACTTAATGTTAGAGGATTTAGAAGACTGCTACTATTGGAATTTACTGTCTTGAGAATGATGGGGTTTGCAGAAAAATTAGAACTCAAATGTGAAGCGGTATATCAAAAAGCAAGATTTGTTCAAGGTGAGTACTTTGATTCCATTAGTTATAGGATTTTGAGAGAAGAATGGGAAATTAGAAATCAAAGCCATTTCAAATGAAGAAAAAAATGATACAATTGATATCATAATTGTTTTTGATAACAAAAGTGTAAAGTGCCTCCAATAGGGAGGTTTTTCTAATAAAAGCAAGAAAATGCCCTCTGTCAAACCTTAATCAAATCCTGTTGGGGACAAGATCTGATTAAGGTTTAAGTAAAGGGCTGGCGAAAAAGGGGAGCTAAATCAAAATCAGGAGAAAGATTTTGAAGTCCTCATGTCGAAAAAAAATTTATAATACAGTATCTATCCAAGTTATTACTTCTTTTCCGGCAAGTTTTCATCAAATAGTTGATAATTGTCTGCTGTCAATGATTTTATGTCTTGGAAGTTTGGACTTGGTACAATGAGTTGGCCCGCTAGGACTAGGCAAAGGGCGAGCCCGATGGCAGAGATTGTTCTTTTGAACATTTCAATTTTCATTTGAAAATCTCCTCAAGTAAAATATGGAGTTCTATATTTACGTGGCCTTATAATAGTTATAGAATATCCTAGTATTCGATAAATGTAAATAGTATTATTTACATAGATGGTATAAAATATGTTTATATGAGGTGTTAATTGTATGGAAGTTATTTCAGTTGGAAAAAGATTGAAAAGCATTCGAAAACAATTAGGCATTAGACAAGATGAAATAACTGGAGATCTCGTCACAAGAAATATGATCAGTATGATAGAAACTGATAAGGCGTCACTGACACCTAAAGTCGCCCAAATTGTGACTGATCAGATTAATGACATTTGTGAGAAAAGAGGCATCAATTTTAAGATTTCTGTCGAAGCCTTAATGGAGTCCGAAGAAGATCAAATTAAAAATAATGCCGTGAAACTGATTGAAGAAATAGTAGCAGGCACTTTTAATTTAAATGATGAACGTAATAAATTAGTCGTATTGGAACACGAAACTAAATTAGCAATTGATGGGGAATATGATGTGGCATTTTCTTTAGATGTTGCTTGTGAAGATTACTTTTCTGAGAAAAATCAATATTTTGAAGCTTATTATTATTGTAAGAGATCTGTAGATTTATCGATTCACTTAATAGATGACCCGAGAACTTTTAAGGCGTACAACAATATCAGCTTTTATTTATTACATCTTGAACGATACAGTGAGGCTTTATATTATTGCAATTTAAGTTTAGAAAAATTTTATAAAATGGAACCGGATGATCGTTACAGAGTTCTTATGAATAAAAATATTGCAGCCAGTAAGTTGGGCAATTATGAACTTTCTACAGAAATTATAGATGCCATGCTAAAGATAGAAGGCCTAAACGCGTTTGAACTAAATAAAGCGTGGATTAGCAAGGCCAATAGATTGGCGGATTATGGAGATTGGGAAGCAGCTGTAGAAATTTATAAGCATATTTACATCGAATTAAGAACTTTACCTCAAAAATATTTGATTTTATCCAACTTGATTGATATATATATTAAAATTAATGATCTAGAACATCTTCAAGAAGTTATGAACCAAGCGCTTTCTGAACTTCAGATGGATGACGTCTCTAAGAATTTTTTTTATTTAGACAAAATATTCTTTAAACTTTCAAAAGCTTACTTGAAGTTGGGTCAAGAAGATTTGTTTTTAGAATACAATCAGAAGGCTTATGTGTGTTGTGCCGAGCAAAATTTATATAAAGATCTCAAAGACGTCTTAGAGTTTAAAATCATCTATTGCTGTGAGAAAAAAAATATGGTTTTGATTAATGATGTGGTAAATCTATTGGTAGAATTAGCTGAAGAAAAGATTGTTAAGAGAGAAGACAACTGTGTTTGGCAGCTTATGTCCTATTTAGTGGGAATGAAAGACGTGAAAAATTTAGGCAAACTGACGGCCTATTTTTCAAAAATATAGATGTATAAAACGCTTGGTATTTCATAGAATAACTGTTAGAAGGCTTAGGCTTTCTTTTTTTTATATTCACATGGTAAAATTTACCTTGCCAATGTTTTTTTTATTGTAGCTTGAAATAGAACAACATAAAAATAAAAACTATACATACGAGAGAGGACTTATCTTATGAAAAAATCAATAGCGCTAATCACCGTAACCATTGAGAGCAAAGAGCGAATGTGCGTCTTTGTCTATGGCGATGACCCTAGGGAAGTGAAAATAGATATCACTGGGAATATATTCGATTTGCTGTATAACCAGCCTGTTAAATGAGTAAGGGTGTTGTTGCAAGACAGCTCCCAAATAAGAAATGACCTGTAGCAAATCAATTCTGATTCGTCACAGGTCATTTTTAATTAATGAAATGTTTAGAATAGGCTTAGAAAGCCCATCGTTATAACTGCAAATACCTTTGCTGTGGAAATTTCAAATTACATACAAGTAGCTAAGTCTTCTTTCATCATTGCCTCTAGCATTTTATACTCTTTGCTTGTCTTTGCAAACCCTGTGTGACCTATTAAAACTACATCCCAACCAAAGCTGTCGTACTGAATGGTGACTGTATACTTTTTCTTGCTCTTGTCTGTGAATGCATAGGTGATAACCATGACGACATCGTCTTTAGATTTTGTTATTTTTGAGACTTTTGTATTGGCATTATCTAATTTGTATTTTGAATCCACTTTTAAGTCTTTAGAAACTAAGTACAACTCATTTTTATATACTTCTATTTGTTTTGCCTGTTTTACTTGTTCTGGGTCATACCCTGTTACGACATTGATACTATACTCATTTACCTTATTTTTGATCTTAAGAGCATCTTTATAAATAGCGTCAAGGTATTCTTTATATTCTTTTGTGCTCTCTAACCAAGTGGCATAAGACTTTAGGTCACTGAAATACTTAGCATTTTCAGGAGTTTCTTCGAATAATCCATCATCATTTGAGTCCACAATATAAGCCGTATCGCTTAATGTAAACTTAGCACCATGTTCGCCACCAACCTTCAGTGTTCCGTTTTCTGTAGGCATAGGCTCTTTCTCAACAGCCACGCTAACCTTAGTGCCTCCAGTATATCTCATAGAGTAGGCGACACCGTTTTTTACAATGACACCTGACCCGTAATCTACTCCGAAGAAATGGTCATAATCCGATGAACACGCATAGATACCGTCTTTAAGCGTAGCTTCGGTACCTGCAAATGACACTAAAGTACAAGTCATCAAAAGTAATGCCAACGTTATTGCTGTAAATTTACGCATTAATAAATCTCCTTAAGTTATGATTTCTAAGTTGTGAACTTCGGCTCCATCCAATAAGTTCTATAGCTAATTATATCATGAATAGGATAATAATCCCAATGCTTCTTTGCAGGATCTTTTAATATGCTCAAGGAACAAATCTGTGGTATCGTTAATGCCCAAATGGCTCAACATTCGACTGCCCACCACGTCTTCAATTTCGTTGAATATCAATCGCCCGTCTCGGGTCAGAAGAAAATCAATGCCGGCATAGTCTACTGGAACCCCTTGAATCAAACCTTCCACGTAAGCCTTTTCATCGGGAGAAAAGGGGTAGAGCTCTACGCCGCCACCTTGTGAATAGTTAGAAACCAATTTATCACCAGAAGAACGGAGGACGCCGTGAATGACCTGATTGTCAATCACATAAAATCGAATATCTCCTTGAATATTAGTCACCAGAGCTTGCTGAATTCGAAAATAGCCATCGGATAAATCCACTTGGTTGAGAAGACCAATCCCTTCGCCGCCGTGGCCGTCGTTGGGTTTCGAAATAACATTTTCTCGGTGAGCAAAATCCACAAAGAGGGGGGCGATTGCATAACCCTTCGAATGAGCAAATTTATAGCCTGCTAATTTATTATTGCCAATCAAGGTTACCTCAGAGCCGTTGAAAACTCGAATGCCATTTAATTCAAACAACAAACTGATTTCATAGGAACGGGTGCGGTTGATCAAAAAATTAATCCCGTGGTTTTCGGGGAGCCCTTCTTTTAAAAATTCGTCTTTTAGCTGAAATACCAGTAAAATGCCCTTCTCTTTAGCGGTTTCAATCAGCCACTGGACATAACCTGCATTTTTCTCATAGTCTTCTCTGTTATAGAGCAAAAGTCCTTTTAAGTTATACTCAGCCAAACCTGTACCCATTACTTCACCTGCTCTGCGATGTAGTCTACTAAAAGCCCGCTGAAGTCGAGACCCGACAAATCTTCATAGCTCAGGTAGTTCACGTTGGAATTCACCTCGCAAAGAATAGGGGTGTCGTTCTCTCCGTAAAGAAGGTCAATGCCACTAAAGTCAAGACCTAAAGCCTTGTGAGCCGAAAGCGCTAATTCTTGCTGAACACGGGTGAGTTCAACCACTTTGCCCACGCCCCCTAGGGTAATGTTGGCTCTAAAGTCTTCTGTACTTTGGCGTTCCATAGCGCCCACAATTTTGTCCCCTATAATGTTGACGCGCACATCTCTGCCAAAAGTGGTTTCAATATATTCCTGCATAATAAAGGCGTTGTTGCCAATCGCCTCTACTTTTTCTCTGAAAGCTTGTCGGTCGTCTACTTTATAAACTTGCATACCAAAGGAGCCATGGGATTCTTTCAAAATAACAGAAGGGCCAAGGGTTTCGAAGACATGGTCGATATAGGAATCGCTTAAATTCTGCTTATGAAAGACAAATGGCCCCACAAGGGTTTTCGGCATGCGGATGTTCAGATTTGCCAATTTCAGTTGAGTCAGGGCTTTGTTGTCACAAATTTCAATGGCTTCTCTAGAGTTAAAAAGCTTAAAGCCCATCATTTCAAGGTGTTTGGCGAGGAAGATATCTTTGTCCCAAAAAATAATGAATTCAGGTTTTTTCAGTGGGCTGAGTGTTTTTAACTCTGCTTCGCCATTGGGACCATAGCTAGGAAGGAGCTCGTTGTTTTTAACCAGTTCTAAAGTCATGCCCTTTTCTTTGGCACGATCCGAAAGCCGTGCTACCAAGGTTTCTATTTTCGTGATGCGCAGCGCGCCGTTGTAGATAATCCATCCGTACATATCAGTTCCTCCAATTTATGAATCAGTGCAATTAAGTGATTAATCAATGAAAGTGTGCTTTCTGGAGTTGCAATTAGTTTCCAATTAATTTCCAGTTGAAATGCGGGAATACCTGCAAGGCGTCCAATGGTCGATGAAACTGTAAATGGATAACTGGCTGTAAAAGTATCATCAATTTTCACCTGGCTGTAACTTTGTGAAAGACAGGCATACATGCAATCTAGCAAATCCGTTCGCATTAGGATGTTTTCGCCCCGACCTGTTCCAATATCAATATCGTAATCCCTTTCAGGCATAGAAATGTGCAAGTCAATGACCATCTGAATGGGGTGCTGTTGAATAAATTTCAGCAAATCTGTCTTGTAAGCACAAGGATCATCAAAATTGGCATCGTCCTTAAGGTTTTTTGTCTTGTAAGCAATGGAACATCCTGTGGAGGCTGCCATTGCCATAGCGATGACCCCTGTACGATATTCACCAAGCTTGACTTCGCCTTCTCTCCACTGAGAAACACTGTGAGGGGCGCTAATTAAAATGGGAATGTTCCCAGCTTGAAGAACGTGCCCGGTGGTGTTGTCACCAAGTTCATTTATAAAAAAAGCTTCCATTTTTTCTACGTCTATATTTATCATAGTAGATTCCTTCTAACGATTCGATATTTTTTCTCTAATTTCAGAGAATGAAATATACACAAGGAGTAAAGTCAACGCTGTAAATCCTATAATCTGATAAACAGTAGACCAACCGCGGATGCCAGGCATTGCCAAGAGCAAACCTAAAATAGTCATGACCTGTCTGTAAAGATTCTTTCTAAAAAAGTAAGTTAAATCCCGTTTGATGGTCACGTTCGAGTGGATAAAAAGTAAATCCAGATCCTTTCTCATATAGGAAGGGATACCAATCATCAGCGTTAAATCTTGCTCAGATTTAATTCGATTTTCAGTAGAAACTGCATTCCAATCATCAAAAGGCAGTATGCGGGCTTTGATAGACCGTTCATCACTCTGTATGACAATGGTATCCGTTTCTTCAAGGCCTAGAAGCTTCATGGAAGTGTGAGAAATGCGAACACTGTTATCGCTTTCATCTGTAGGGTAAGGGCGTATGACTTTAAGTGTCAGTTGATGCTGGCCAATAATAAAAGCTAAAGCCTTTTCAAGGAGTCTTTTGACTTCACAAAGTCCCTTATTTGTCAAACGTTTGATCCAACTGCCTCGTTTTACTGAACGGTAAACGGGATAGACGGCTAGAGTCGGAATGTGATTCTCAGTACAGATGGTCTTAAATATTTTAGAATCTTCGTAATAGTTGTCAGCATTCAAATTGCAGTCTTCCGAGGGATACAGAGACTTTAAATCTGGGTGTTTTTCAAGAAAGACAGAAGACACAAATGTTGGTAGTTCAATATCCAATAATCTGCGTTGTTTGACACCTAACCAAAGTTTTGGTTGAGAACCTTCATGTTGGTGAAGTCCCGACATTTTAACGGTTAGAACATGACCGTTCAAACAATTGACAATCCGAATACCCAAAAGATGTCCTTCTTTAGATAATTGATCCATTAAATATGAAGAGACACCTATTTTATCAGACTTTAAATGCTCAGTTTTTGCCGTAACATATTGGTGGATCATAACTTTTGGGATTTTTTCAATTCGGAGTGCTTCTAAATCAGGGTGAAGGTCTTGAAGGACATTTGAAAAAAACACCCGTTTATTGGAAGCGATGGACTTGTGAGTAATCATACAAAGTGTTGATTGGTGTTTAGATTTCAAATAAACCAGTTCATTGTCTTCAAATGGGTAAGAAATGGGGTGTTCAATAGAATCAAAATTGAGATTCAGTGTAATCTCTTTATGCATGGTGGCATTTTTATTGCGGCCAAATTCATATGTCTCTCTAAGTAACTCCATAGTTCCACCTCTTCAGATATTCATAAATACAGTTTATCTGAAAGGTCGATTCATTTCAATCTAGGGAAATTTTGATTTTGAGTGGTAAGGTTAAGGGCATAAATACGAATTTTAAATTTGTATATAGCAAAATATTATAAAAAATAACTAGATATAACGAACGATATTTGTTAATATATCACTATCATTCGGTAAAAGAGGCGTAAAGTCCGCCGTCTACACACAATATTCTGAACAATAACAAGTTTGTCATAATTTCATTTTGTGCTTGTGGTCACATTTTTATTTATATAAATAGGCTATTATGAGGTTACAACCGTTAAATAAGAACCTTAAAAACATAGATGACCTTAGAAAATGAAGTGAAGGAGTGTACTTAAATGAACCCATGGAGAGGCTTTAAAGGCGACAAATGGCAACAAGAAATAGACGTGAGAGCGTTTATTCAAGAAAACTACCAACCTTATGAAGGCGATGAATCCTTTTTAGCAGGTACAACAGCTAAAACTCAAAAAGTTTGGGATAAATCCGAAGCTTTGATTAAAGAAGAAATCCAAAAAGGCATTATTGACATAGCAACTGAGAAATTTTCAAGTATTGATGCTTACGGCCCAGGTTACATCGACCAAGAAAATGAAGTCATTGTAGGCTTCCAAGCAGACGCACCCCTTAAAAGATTGGTAAATCCTTACGGTGGTTTCAAAATGGTCAAAGATTCTTTGGCGGCATACGACTACCATTTAGACGAAACCATGGAAAAAAACTTTGTAGAATTCAGAAAAACCCATAACGACGGGGTATTCGACGCCTATACAGACGAAATGAAAGCTGCTAGAACAGTAGGTCTTTTAACAGGTCTTCCAGATGCCTACGGTCGTGGCAGAATCATTGGCGACTACAGAAGAATTGCCCTTTACGGCATAGACAAACTCATCGCTGAAAAGCAAAAAGATTTTAAATACGTTTTAAAAGGTGCGGCCACTGCGGAAACCATTCAACTGAGAGAAGAAGTCAACATGCAAATCAGAGCCTTCAAGGCGATGAAAGTCATGGCGGCATCTTACGGTTTCGATATTTCTAAGCCAGCGGTCAACGCTCATGAAGCAATCCAATTCTTCTACTTTGGTTACCTAGCAGCCGTCAGAGAAAACAACGGCGCGGCAATGTCCCTCGGTAGAAATACTACATTCTTAGACATTTACCTTCAAAGAGATATTGAAGAGGGCATCCTCACAGAAGAAGGCGCACAAGAATTGATTGACCAATTGGTTATTAAACTTAGAATGGTGAGACACCTGAGAACACCTGACTACAATACCTTATTCGCAGGGGATCCAACTTGGGTCACTGAGTCTATCGGCGGTATGGGTCTTGACGGCAGAACCTTGGTGACTAAAACGTCTTACAGATTTTTAAACACCCTTACAAATTTAGACCCAGCTCCAGAACCGAACATGACTGTCCTTTGGAGCGAAAGCTTCCCAGCAGCCTTCAAGCGTTACTGCATGAAGATGTCAATCGAATCTGGCGCTATCCAATACGAAAATGACGACATTATGAGACCTATTTATGGCGATGACTACGGCATTGCATGTTGCGTCTCTGCAATGCAAATCGGTAAAGAAATGCAGTTCTTCGGCGCTCGTGCAAACCTTGCAAAAGCCTTGCTTTACGCCATCAACGAAGGACAAGATGAAATGAAAATGGGTAAAGACGGCAATCCTATCCGTTTGGTTGAAGGCATCGAACCCCTTAAGGGCGAGTATTTAGAATACGATGAAGTTAAAGAGAAGTTTGACAGAGTAGTGGCGTATTTGGCATCGCTTTATGCTGACACCATGAGCACCATCCACTACATGCACGATAAATATGCCTACGAAGCTGGCCAACTAGCCTTACATGACACCCATGTACACCGTTTTATGGCTTTCGGCGCGGCAGGCATATCTATCGTTGCAGATGCCTTTAGTGCAATCAAATATGCAAAAGTTAAGCCAATCAGAAATGAGAAAGGCTTGACAGTAGACTTTGAAATTGAGGGAGACTTCCCATGCTACGGCAATGACGATGACAGAGTTGATCAGATCGCTGTAGAAGTGGTAGAGCAGTTCAGCAGAGAGCTTAAGAAAAATCCAATTTACAGAAATGCAGAGCATACATTGTCTATTTTGACAATCACGTCGAATATGGTTTACGGCAAGAAAACAGGTGCAACACCAGACGGCAGAGCCGCAGGCATTCCGTTTGCACCAGGGGCTAATCCAATGCATGGCAGAGACAAAATGGGAGCCCTTGCATCCCTTAACTCTGTAGCAAAACTGCCATTTGCAGGAGTTTGCCAAGATGGTATTTCCAATACCTTCTCAATCTTGCCTGAAGCAGTAGGTAAAGAGGATGAAGAAAGATACCTGAACCTTGCAGCACTTCTAGACGGTTACTTCAGCCAAGGGGCCTTCCACTTGAACATCAATGCCCTTTCAAGAACGAAATTGTTAGATGCGCTGGATCACCCAGAAAAATACCCAACTTTGACCATTCGTGTATCAGGTTACGCGGTTCACTTTAACCGTTTAACTCATGAACAAAAGCTAGAAGTTATTTCAAGAACTTTCCACCAATGTGTTTAAACTGATGAAGGGCTGATTCATACAGTCTGATTCGCTAAAATAAATAACCAACTGGCAAGCTTATAAGCAGAAAGGGGATAGACCAATGACTACAGGACGCATTCATTCAATTGAGACCATGGGATTACTAGATGGCCCAGGCATACGCACCATTGTGTTCCTACAAGGCTGTCCACTGCGCTGCTTGTATTGCCATAATCCTGATACACAAAATCCGAAAGGCGGCGAGAGAACGACCCCAGACGACCTCGTTAACATGGCGAAACGCTATAAGCCTTATTACCAAAGATCAGGCGGCGGCATCACCTTTTCAGGTGGTGAGCCTCTGATGCAGGGTAAGTTTTTAGTAGAATCGCTGAAAATGATGAAAGCCGAGGGGATCCACACCGCACTGGACACCTCAGGATTTGGCGATCCTCAATATTACGAAGAAATCTTACAAAATACAGATTATCTGCTTTTAGACATCAAGCACTTTGATGAGGTTGCTCATAAAACCTTAGTAGGTCTCAGTCGAAGTGGTCAAAGAGCCTTCCTTGAAGCCCTTAAGAACTTCAAAGGGAAAATTTGTTTCAGACATGTGATGGTGCCAGGCTTCACAGATTCAGAGGAAGCTATGGACGGACTGGCAGAACTCCTTGTGAATTATCAGACACTCATTGATAAGATTGAAATTTTACCTTATCATAAAATGGGAGTGAGTAAATATACTCAGCTTCAAAAAGAAGACCCGTTGGCAGGAACTCCACCAATGGACAAAGAAAAAGCCAAAGAACTTCAAGGCTATTTGATTGACCGTGTTAAAACGTTACATGACCATAAAAGAAGACAAGCAGCTTCTGCGTAATGCAGGGGCTTGTTTCTGTTATAAAGTTTCTGCTTAAATAGAGAGAGGCAATGCCGATTATCTGGGAAGTGAATGGCTTCCGTGAAGGGAGAAAAAATGGAGACGTTGGACTGTTCTTGCGAAAAATGTGTAAAATGTGGCAAACGAAACTGCATCAACAATATACCTTTGCTTTCTAACCTATCAGATGACGAAGCTTTTAAAATTTCCAGTGGGGTCACCAATGTAAGCTACAAAAAGGGTGACTTTTTGTTTAAAGCCGGGGAAAAAGCCAATAAACTCTTTATTCTCTGCCAAGGCAAAATCAAGTTATTTAAAGTAAACAGCGAAGGAAAAGAGCAAATTATCTATATCATGTCAGGTGGGGACTTTTTCGGGGCCTTTAACCTTCTTAAGGAAGATGAATTTGATTTAGATGCAGTTGCACTCGAAGACTCAGAAGTGAGTTTGCTCGCTAAAAGTGAGTTTGACAAAATTATTCTCTCTAACCCAGAAATCACCCTTAAAGTATTTGAAAAAGCCTATGAGCGTATTACTAAAGCAGAAGCCTTGGTCGAACGGCTTTCAATCAATAATTTAGACATAAAGGTGGCAGGGCTATTAGTGCACCTGGCCAAAGAATACGGCGTACAGACCAAAGCCGGCACCCTGATCAAACTCACCATTAGCCGTGAAGAAATGGGTAGCTACGCAGGTATTGCCAGAGAGACCATGAGTCGAAAGCTCAGTCAATTTCAAGAGGTTGGGTTGATTGAGTTTAAAAGTAAAAAGCAGATTTTAATACGCTCTATGGAAGCGCTGGAAAATATGCTTTAAATCAGTTAGAATAAAAGAGTTGATGGTAATTCATCAACTCTTTTTTGATGCCAGTAGCCAAGCGAATAGTTTGCAGAGGGACTCAGTGCCCTGAACTTTATTTTAACGGAGGTGCAATGTGACCAATTTGTCATTAGCCATATTTTTAGGTGTAATTTTGACCATAATCGGATTTTCGTGTCATAAGTTTTACAAGGAAAAACAGTACCGCGTCATGATTGCCTTTACCATCTTGGGAGCGGTGTTGGCCTATTACTTTAAAGGGATTACAGATGCTAGAACGGCAGTTGGCGGCATAGGCGTTGAAGGCATTTTCATGGCGGTAACCGTGATGATTATCTTTTTAATGGATGGAATCATTGGTCAGTTTGTCAGTATTTATTTAAGCAAGGAGCATTCAAGAAACAGTAAAATTGCAGTCTCTATTGGCGGCATTTTCATGATTGTCAGCTCAATAATGACGCTGATCAATATCCTATGAAAAATCCAAGGTATGTCGATCTTCAAGACTGGTTGAAAACTGAAATGAAAAATGCCAATATTTTTGATCGAGCAGCAGATAGAATTCAAAAGGTGTTTCAAAATATTGTGCCCAGTCAAATTAATAGTGCTATTACAAAGGGAATGGAAGGGTTCACCCGTGTCGTGATGAGTGGTTCTGGGATCATGCTTCCTAAAGCAGAAACGGATATTGCTATTGAAGAGTCTGGAGTTCGGGCTGAAAAATCTATTCAAAATTATGTCCACATGGGTATGCTCAGTGGTGCGGGAACCAGTGCGGGAGGTATTTTAACAGGTTTGCTAGATTTACCCCTACTCATGAGTTTTAAAATCAAATTGATATTTGAGATTGGCAGCCATTATGGCTATGATATGAAAGACCCGAGAGAAAGATATTTTGCACTGCTTATTTTTAGAGAAGCTTTTTCAAGCCCTGTACGAAAAAAAGAGCACCTTCAGGCGCTCATTGCATTTGAATCTATAAAAGAAAAGTTAGAAGAACCCTTAGAGAAGATTGACTGGAAGGGATTCCAACAAGAATATCGAGACTATATCGACCTTGCAAAACTACTGCAGTTTATTCCTGGCATAGGCATTGTTATTGGAGCAACAGTGAACAGACAGCTTATGATGCAATTGGGTAAAACAGCCATCAAAGCCTATGAGCTTAGACATTTTCAAAAATTCCCCGAGAAGCGGGTCATTTCAAAGCATTAATCTGAATTTCCTTTTCTAGTATTTTATAAGACTTAGCAACGGCCTCTGGCAGAGGCTCATAAATCCATTTCATTGCAATACTTGCCAGCAAGGATTTTTGTTGTCGTTCCGATAGAGCGTCAAGAGGGATTCCTTGCTTTTTTATTTCCGTTAAAATAGCTTCTCTATTTTCCACAACAACACCTCCTGTCACAGTAGTGTTTTTTTTATACCCCAAAAATAAAAAAACCTCTCAGAAAAAGAGGTTTTTTCGTGAAGGAATGTATGAAGGTCAGGGGGGTGACCTATTTTAACTTCTGATAGCGATTTTCAGCAACGGACCAGTTAATCACATTCCAAAATGTAGCAATATAGTCTGGTCGTCTATTTTGGAATTTAAGGTAATAGGCATGCTCCCATACATCTAACCCAATAATAGGGTTTAAACCATCGGAAAGGGGACTGTCCTGATTTGGACTTGAGATAATTTCAAGTTTGTTTTCTGAATTTAGAACCAGCCAAGCCCAGCCGCTGCCAAAACGAGAAATGGCAGCTTGAGAAAACTTCTCTTTGAACTGGTCCAAAGAACCAAAAGCACTTTCAATTTCTGTCTTTAAATCGCCTATCGGTTCATGACTGCCTTCTGGATTTAATAATTCCCAGAAAAGTGAGTGATTCAAATGACCGCCCCCATTGTTTCTCACAGGGGTACGAATATCTTCTGGTAAATCTCCAAGATTTTGAATCAAAGCCTCTAAGGTCTTTTCATGAAGTTCAGGATGTTTGTCTAGGGCGGCGTTTAAATTATTGACATAGGCTTGGTGGTGCTTGCTGTGGTGAATTTCCATAGTCAAAGCATCTATATGGGGCTCAAGTGCGTTGTACGCATAAGGTAAAGCTGGAAGTTGATGTGCCATATGATTAATCCTCCTAAAATTTAATTGATTTGATATTATGATTATATCACTTAATGAGAATGATAATCATTAAGAAAGTATTAAATCCGATTATTTTAGTAGGAAATAAAAATGAAATAAAAAAACTGCTCATATCCATTTGTTTAAACAGATGATAAGCAGTTCTTTGAGTTAATAGGCAATTAAACCATCTTCAATTGAATATTTTACTTGATGAGGGCCTTTATTTTTTACCAGCAATAGTGTAAATAACATCATCTAAAGTACTGCCGGCTTTAATTGTAAAAGTACCTGCCTTCAACTTTGGCCCCATTTTTAAAGCATCTACACGGGTAATGAAAGCTTTGGTGTCTGTAATAATGCCCTGCTCTTTTAATATTTTCGCAATGGTAATGCCGGCAGAACCTGGAGGAATTACCACTTTTACATCTGCACTGACTGTATTAGAATTAGGTGTTGCAGCGGGTGTAGTTGTACCAGCAGAGGCACTAGGTTTGCCACCTTGAGAAGCAGTGTCCGTAGGTGGTGCAGTTGTGCCACTAGCAGGAGGTGTAGTCCCGTTACCGCCATCAGTTCCAGTTGTTTCTGTGTTTGCTTGGTCAGTTGTGTTGCCGCTTCCTTGAGCATCCGTACCACTCGCGGCAGGTTTGTCGGTCTTTTCTAAGACCGCTTTAGTCGATTGGCCAGTAAATTGGGTATATGCCATAGAATCAGATATTTTCCAAGATACCACGCCAAAGATCATGGTGATAATTACCAGTGAAATGATGATATCGCTAAAATCATAAATTAAGTCTTTTATTTTTTCGCCCATAATACCTCCTATAAGCTTTTACTCATATGTCTAGAATACCATAAATAGAACCCAAAGCCAATGTTAAAAGGTTTTAAAGCGGTTAAGAACGTGTTACAATCCTATTAGATCAATCTTTTAGAGAAATTGAGCGAGGGCAAAATGTTAGAACCTTTAAAGCACGAAAAAGTATGGATGAAAACCATCGAAAACTATCTGAATAAACACTATTGGCAAGCTGCTTCATTTTACCAAATTTTCCAACTGACTCACAAAGGCGAGGTCATAGGACTTATTGAGGGCTTTGAAGTCTATCCGATTACTGAACAGCTTGAAATCATTGGATTGATTGCTTCAAACGGTAAGGGTCTGACCCTTGTGCACTTTATGGATTTGCGAGTCAAGGCAAAATACAACGTCTTAAAAACGCTGATCAGTCTAAAAACCAACTGTCTCAAAGGAGACTTATTCTCAGTAGATGTGGCGAAGCAAATTTTGGAAAAGAGCTTGACCGAGGCACATGATGAAGCTTATTACTGGATGGCATTAGAAAATAGGTCTGAAGAACAGCTTTCAGTTGACAAGCTGACACAAAAACTAAAGGCTTATGAAGCAAAAGGCATTACGCTTTGTATGGCGAATCAAATAGATTTTCAGCAAATGGTTACTTTTTTAATAGAAGTGGAGAAGAACTTTAACAGAAACCCACTATCGGTCAATCAGCTTAAAAAGAAGATGGACGAGAGAAGTCGTTTAGATGAGTACCTCTTAGCCGTCTACAAAGATCAGGCAATTGGCCAGGGTCTCTTGGAGTATAGTTTATCAAAGCATCGACTCATAGGCGGCATCTATGTGGTGGAAGGCTTAAGAAATAAAGGAATCGGAGATTTGCTCACCCACGCAGTATGTCAAGTTGTGCTTGAAAAGGGCATGCTGCCTGCGCTGACAGTAGAATGTGGCAATCAGAACGCCATTTCTCTCTATGAACATGTAGGCTTTAAAATTGTAGGCGATCTCAAAACAAGTTATATAAAAATGAGGTAATCAAATGAAATCAATCGTAATTGGAAAAAATGAAGACGGACAAAGACTGGATCGTTTTTTACTGAAATACTTAAACAACAGCAGTCGCAGCAATATTTTTAAATTAATACGAAAAAAAGTGTTCAAAGTCAACGGCGTGAAAGTCAAAGAAGAATATTTCCTAAAAGATGGAGACGTCCTTGAAATGTATTTAAGCGATGAAACCTTGGCCTCTCTCATGACGGAAGAAGAACCTATTACGGCAGAAGAAGCGGATTTGGACATTATTTTTGAAGACGATGAAATTCTTGTCGTCAATAAGCCAAAAGGATTGCTAACCCATCCTGATCAATCTGAGTATAAAAAAACTCTGGCATCCTTTGTGCAAATTTATTTGAAGCATTTGGCCACCAGAACGTTTAAACCTGCGCCTATCCATAGACTGGACAAAAATACCAGCGGTATTGTGGTCTTTGCAAAGACCTACGACGCTTTAAAGCGCTATAACGAACTGATGAGAGCCCGAAAAATTCAAAAGTTTTACCAATGTGTCGTCCACGGTAAAGTTTCGGAAGCTGGAGAAGTCATTGGTTACCTGACAAAAGATGAAGCAAGCAACAAGGTGAGTTTGTCAGAAATGTCAGATGACGCTGCAAAATACTGTCATACCAAATACAGACCGATTCAAAACCTTGGGAAATATACCCTTTTGGAAGTTGAACTGCTTACAGGTAGAAGTCATCAAATCAGAGCCTCTATGTCCTATATTGATCATCCGATTGTGGGTGACTTCAAATATGGCGGAAGAAGAATTAAAAGTGTTGATAGCCAACTGCTTCATGGGTATAAGGTGGTCATAGAGGATCGCACCTTCACATGCGACTCTGGAGAAATACAAGCTTTCATAAATGAGGCCCAAAACGGGAGATGATCGAATGATCAAGGAATACGACATTATTGTAAAATTGGTTCAACGTTATGATTATTCTGGTGCACTTGAAATAATGAATGATCAAGGATTAGATTCGTCTAATGCTGCGGTATTGATGGATTCTTGTCGCTACGCCATTAATTTTGATTTTTCAACAGCAAAAAAATTGCTCAGAACTTTGCCTCAGGACTTTCAAAAAGAATCTGAAATCAAATGGCTTAAAGAGAATCTCAAAGAATTGATCAGTGGTGAAATTGAACCCATGTTTTCGGAACTCCTTGAGAATATACGGTTTAAAATTGTCAATCAGGAGTTTATAGATTTCCTTGGAAGGATCAACCGATGCCGTGAAGCGATTTTTAAATATATGTTTGTAAAAAAACATATCAATCGCACCCAATTTAATTTTCACGTTGAAGTTATGCAGAAGAGATATATTTTGAAAATATTGAAAAAACAGTATAAAATTTACAATAACAATATCGTATTTGGGATTACAACTTACATCAATCGCAACATGAAAGTAGATTACAAATACAGTGAGGTCGTTAAAATTTTAAATGCTGCTAAAATGAGCGATTTAATTGAGCTTAGAAATGATTCTATTGTAGGACACGGATTTGTAGGCGTTGGAAAAGAAGAGATTTACAAGGCTTATGGCAATCCTTATTGGATTCTTGACGACTTTAAAACTTGTTTGTCCCTATTAGATTTGGACATTGAAGCCCGGAAATACGACCGCATTAATCGAATCATAGTCAGGGAATTAGAATTGTTAAGCAGAGCATCTTCGCCAATCTACAATGGCGAACATTATACCTTTGAATGAATTGGAGCGAATAAATGAAAAAAGAAATCATTGAGTGGGCACGTGCGCTGATAGGCGCCTTTGTACTCACGGCTATCATTATATTTTTTATCAGACCTACAGTCGTGTATGGTCCGTCTATGGAACCGAGTTATTATGACAGAGAATATTTGCTGATCAGTAAAGCATACGTATATGCTAAGGGACTTGAAAAGGGAGATGTGGTTATTTTTAAAACCCATTTACCGATTGAAAATGGCAGTGGCGAAAAAAATCTGATCAAGCGGATCATTGGCGTTGCAGGTGACACGGTGGAAATCTTAGACGGGAAAGTGTACATCAACGGCAGCCCTATTGAAGAAGACTATACAGATGGGTCCCTGACAGAAACTTTTGGGGAAACGAAATGGGTTGTTGGAGAAGATGAAATATTTGTTCTCGGCGATAACCGAGACAATAGCAAAGACAGTCGTTTTGACGATGTCGGTTTGGTTAAGAAAAAGACAATTATGGGAAAAGTCATGTTAAGAGTGCTGCCGTTAAGTCGAGCAGGAGCCGTAGATTAGGAGCGTGTTACCGATGACAGATGCCAATATGATTCAGGTCAAAATAAAAAATGAAGTCTATGAAGTGCCAATGGGGATGAAAGCAGTTGAGTTGGCAAAGAGACTGAGAACAGAGGATCAAGCTGAAATCGTCGCCCTGAGAACCAACAATACCATCAAAGAATTAAGTTATTCAATGACCTCGAACATGTCATTGGAATGGATTGATATTACAGACGTAGACGGTGTGCGTATTTATCAAAGAAGTTTATCCTTCGTTTTGATTCGGGCTTCCATGGAGCTTTTTGAAGGCATACAAGTCACTGTGGAACATTCCCTGAACAAAGGACTGTATTTTGAATTTAAGTACGAACGCCAATTGACTGAAGAAGATGTGGCTCAAATCAAGGCGCGTATGGTTGAAATCATCCAAAGGGATGAGCCTTTTGTAAAAGAAAAAGTGGACAAAGAAACGGCAGCCCTTTATTTTGAAAAGTTTAATATGTTGCCGAAGAAAGCTTTGTTGAAATACAGAACCCAAGATTTTATCAATATGTATGCACTTGGGTGGCTCAAAAATTACTTTTATGGCTATATGGTTCCTAGCACAGGGTATTTAAAGGTCTTTGACTTAAAAGCGTTTGGGGAAGGTGTTGTGTTGCTGTTCCCTAACAAGTACTCTTTGAAAGAACTGCCAACCTATATTGAACAGCCTAAAATCGCACAAATTTATAAAGAGTCGGAAGACTGGGGTAAAATCTTAGGGGTTGCTTTTGTGGCAGATCTTAACGATTGGATCACTGAGCGCCATGTGGAAGAGATTATGCGAGTTCAAGAAGCTCTCCAAGAGAAAAAAATAGCCCAGATTGCAGATCAAATCACTGCTAGCAATAAACGGTT
Source organism: uncultured Peptostreptococcaceae bacterium (assembly GCA_964404895.1). Classification (GTDB taxonomy): domain Bacteria; phylum Bacillota; class Clostridia; order Peptostreptococcales; family Acidaminobacteraceae; genus JBGSUZ01. The sequence goes on from CAYOLV010000007.1 coordinate 73,015, forward strand.
GGTATTGATTGCAGGACCTTCTTCTTCGGGGAAAACTACCTTTGCAAATAGGCTGATGGTTCAACTTAAGGTCAATGGCCTTAAGCCAATAACTATTTCCACAGATGACTATTTTGTTGACCGAGAACACACGCCCCTAGACGAAGAAGGGAAATTTGACTTTGAGTCCATCGATTCAGTGGATGTGGACTTGTTCAACAAAAATTTGGCAGCTCTCCTCAAAGGAGAAGATGTGCAGCTGCCAACGTTTAATTTCCGAGTGGGGAAACGTGAGTACTTAGGCAAACACCTTGAAATTCACCCAGACCAAACTATTATCATTGAAGGGATACATGGCTTGAATGAAAGACTGACAGCAGCCATTGACAAAAAAGACAAATTTAAAATATACATCAGTGCCTTAACGACCCTCAGCATTGATGAACATAACCGAATTCCCACAACAGATACAAGACTCATTCGCAGAATTGTTAGAGATAACCGATCAAGAGGTTATTCAGCATTAACCACCATCGGGCAGTGGCCTTCGGTTAGAAGAGGGGAAGAACGGAATATATTCCCATTCCAAGAAGAAGCAGATGTCATGTTTAACTCTGCTATGGTTCATGAAATGGCAGTTCTGAAAAAATATGCCCAACCGTTATTGATAGACATAGACGAAACCAAACCTGAATATTCAGAAGCCAAGCGTCTTTTGAAATTCCTCAGTTATTTCAAATCCATAGACGATGAGAAACAAATTCCGCCAACCTCTATTTTGAGAGAGTTTATTGGTGGCAGCAGCTTTGAATAAAAAGACAAGTGATGTTGGAGGTGTAGCAGGTGACAGGGACAAGAGAACAAAGCTCGAATCATGTGGCTAACATGAAAACACCTATGTACACATTCTTGATTAGTTTTGCTATTTTTGTTCTAGTCTTTGTGACAAAAGAACAATTAATCCAAAGGGCAATCCACATCAATTTTAGTGCCATTAACGGATTCTTAGATCTTGGCTTTATCATTGAATTAATGCTGATTTATAACACGACCTACTATGCCTTTATCGTTTCTCGAAAAACGAAGGTTTTAGCCTTGGCGTTGGCGTTTTTAGGCACAGGTGTTTTTAATCTTCTCAGCTATTTAATGATGATTTATTTCAACTACCAAAGTCCTGTCGACATGATGGAACTGGGCAGTATGCTGGGCAATTTTAGTCTTCTCATTCTATTTGCAGTCATCATTTGGTCGAGAACCCGAATCGCAGAAGACGCTGTCACAGGCACCAATAAAATGGTCTTTATGATGATGCCCATCATCATGGGTGTTATATTTTTAGTCTTTACCGTTCTGATGAATTTAACTTTCATACGGACAGAATCCTTCTATTGGGTGGGTCCATTAGAGTTAACCTTGAGCTTTATCGTATGCCTGGAGTTGATTCTTCTCATGGTACTCAGTGCTCAGCAGTATTATGGAGAAAGAAATAGCTATTATATCAGTATGATTTCTGCTTATGTATTGTTCTTAATTGCCATTATGTTTTCTAATTTTTTAGGGCAATACGGTCAGATGACTCGCTTCTTTACCAATGTTTTTCAAGTGGCGGGGGCGGCGGTCATGCTTAAGTACGCCTATAGAATCTACATTGGAAATCCTATTAAAAATGTTCAACAGCGTGAAGAACAGGTCTATTTGTTCGCTAAAAATATTGAGCGAGTCATTCAAAAGAAGACCAATGAAGTCAATGAAATCAACAACCGTTTTTTAACAGAATTGGAATATGCAAAAAATATTCAACAATCTCTGTTGCCACCCAATCGGTTGGTCATGAAAAATACCCATTTTATTTCAGAGTATTTTCCTTGTGACAAACTTTCGGGGGACTTTTATGACATCTACAAAATAGACGATGAAAATATTGGCATGTACATATTAGACGTTTCGGGTCATGGTATTTCTGCCGCTTTAATGACCATGTTCTGCAACAACTATATCAGGTCTACTGAAAGGTTAATCATGCGTTTTAGGGGGTTGAAGCCTCACAAGAACTTAGCCAACTTCTTTGAAGAATTCAACAAAATGAATTTTCCAGACGAAATGCACATGGTAGTCTTTTTTGCTTCATACAATCAAATTACAAAAAAGTTGACTTACTGTTCTGGGGGCATGAACTGTATTCCTTTTGTGGTCAGTGAAGACGGCAGCCTCAAGTACTTAGAAGACTCCGAAGGCTTTGCCATCTGTAATCTTAATGGAATTTATACTCCTGAGTACAAGTCGGCAGTCATCAACTTAAAATCTGGAGATCGGGTGATTTTCTATACCGATGGCCTAGTAGATCATGAAAAAAATCAAGTTTTCGATCAAAATGAACTGGAACAACTCTTTAAAGAATCGAATAAAGGGAGTTTAAGGCAGCTTAACGAAAAGCTGATTTCAAAAATATATCCTCAAAGCGGTAAATTAGAAGACGATATCACATACTTTATTATGGAAGTGTAGTATAATTTAATTCGCCACATGAAAAGAAATTGACTAAATTTCATATAAAAAATATAATGTGGTTGGGGGATCAAAAAAATACACTGGATTAATAGGAGTAGAATTAAACATGGGGATTAACGAAGTATTAGTAGTCAATAGTCTTGAACAGATCAAAGCGCTCTCAAGCCCTTATCGCATCAAAATTATTGAGACATTCGACAACAAACCTGCAAGTGCAAAAGATATTTCTGCACGCATGGGCGAACCACACGGCAGAGTCAATTATCATATCAAAACACTAGCGAAAGTTGGTATTTTGAAGTTGGTAGACGTTTCTGTAAAGCAAGGGGTTGTAGAGAAGTATTACATGCCTGTTGCTGAATCCATTGTTTTAGACAGCAGAGTCGTTAATAAAAATGACGAGCACGGCGTCAAAGACATGAGAAATGCAGGGATTGCACTCTATGAAAAAATTTCAAAAGAGTTCTATGCTACAATGAACAACAGAGAATTGAAGGTCAACAAAAAAATCAATTATGATTTTGACTTCTACTTGAATGAAGAAGAAGCTGAAGCGTTGAACACTGAAATTCAAAATGTTGTAGATGCTTTCTTAAAAGACAAAGATGAAAAGCGAGAAGGCACACATCGTTATTTTGCCGCATCTATGATCATTCCAATGACCTTGGGGGAGGAAGTTAGAATCGAATCTGGAGAGGAAAATGACACTGACGATTCAGAAGACACATTAGACGTGTAACAACCGGGGGGCAACCCCCTTTTTTTATACAAAAATACAGTAACGCCTAACAGCAGCAAGTTACTTAAATTCAGGGAAGTTGGAAAGGTTGGTCAAGGCTGTGAAGGAGCTCTTCAAAAGGCTTGAAAAAATAGGAGTAAATCGTCCGAAAGTCATGTCGGTGAGTGCGTTGACGGCCTACCCAGACATTTATTTCAAAAGAGAATGTTCAGGAGCGCTGACAGGACTTGAACCTGATTTCAATCATTTTCAGGGGCTGCAGTCATACATATTGCCGTGGAAATATATTGTTGGAATGGCGCTTCCTTATGATTTAATGCCTAAAGACAAAAGTTACATGCCAAAAGAATTAAGCAGTATCAGTATTATGGCTTGGGAATGGGACTATCATGAGAAAATCAGAGCGGGGTTAAGGGCAGTGTTAGGCACAGACTCGCACTATGAGGTTCACATTGACCAAGGCCCCCTCCCGGAGCGGTATTTGGCAATGCAGATGGGGATTGCTGAACCAGGGCGTAGTCAGATGCTGATTCACCCTGAATATGGGACGGCATTTCATTTAGCTTTTATTCTCACCAATTTAGAAGTCACAGAGGGAATAGACATCGTTGAAACTTTCCCGGGAAAAGCCTTTAAACTCGCAGAATTTTGTTCGAACTGTAAAGCATGCCAAGTAAGTTGCCCGAGCGGTGCCCTACTGGGGGAGGCTGATTTTGAACCAAGTCGCTGTATTTCTGCCATCACCCAGAAGAAAGGGATGCTGAGTTCAGCGGAAATGGATCTTTTGGGTCGCCAGCTTTACGGTTGTGATCTATGTCAGTTAAGCTGTCCTGCAAATATGCCCTTATCCACCCTCAAAAAAAGTTTTTTGCCCCAAAGAGAAACCATGAACCGAATAGACCCTGAAATGTTGCTGGCTTGTTCACAAAAAACATTTAAGGCGCAGTTTGGTCAAATGGGTTTTCCTTGGAGAGGCTTGAGTGTTTCGAAACGCAATGCCCTCATTAATATAGGAAATTATGGATTTTTGGATCAGTTAGCAATTTTAGATGAGTTCATGCAAAGTCAACGAGGCTCTGAGGATGAAGTCTTATATCAGACCTGTGTCTGGGCTAAGGAAAAATTAATCAAAAGGCAAATAGTAGTAGAGTAAAATAATCTCATCTGCAACAAAAAATTATCTTAATGAAGAAAGGGCTTTATCCATGAAAGATTTAAACCAACTATTGGCAATCAATTTAAAGCGAATCCGAGAAGAGCGAAATTTATCTCTTGCCCAATTGTCAGAGCAGTGTGGGGTAAGCAAGAGCATGCTTGGGCAAATTGAACGGGGAGAAGCAAATCCATCGGTAGGAACCATTTGGAAGATCGCCAATGGGCTCAGGGTATCCTTTACCTCCTTGCTCAGCGAAGCGCCGGGACAAGTGAATATCATTTCCAAAGAAGATGCTTATGAAGTGGCACAAGAAGATGGCATGTACAGACTGATGTCTTATTTTCCTTACGACCCGGCAAAGAAATTTGAAATGTACACCGTAGAGTTAGACCCAGGCTGTCTCCACATTTCAGATGCTCACGTGAAAGGTGTAGAAGAATTCATGGTAGTGATGGAAGGACAGTTGGAAGTTGAAATAGGGGGAACCGTCTACAAACTTAAAACAGGAGATGCGGCAAACTTTGTTTCTGATGGCACTCATGCTTATAGAAATCCTACTAAAAAGTTGACAAAAGTGTCCATTGTCCTCTTCTATGCCGAATAAATTAATTTGTCAGACATTTCCCTTAAAATATGATTGTGCATTATATTGTCCGTGTGCTACACTATAAAATATAGGGTAGTGATATCTCATTATAGTGGGAAAACACATATTTTTTAGGAGGTTTGTTCGATGAAAGGGCAAATGAAAGCTGTATCAAAATTAGAGCCAGGCGTTGGTGCTACATTAATTCAAAAAGAAATTCCAAGCATCAAAGCAGATGAAATTCTTGTCAGAATCCATGCGACATCTATCTGTGGTACAGATTACCACATCTATTCTTGGGACCAATGGTCACAAAACAGAATTAAAACACCACAAGTCATGGGTCATGAGTTTGCAGGTGAAGTAGTAGAAGTAGGCAGCATGGTTAATCATATAAAATTAGGCGATATCGTTTCTGCTGAAACACATATCGTTTGTAACGTTTGTGAAATGTGTCAAACTGGCAAAGGTCATATCTGCCAAGACACAAAAATCTTAGGCGTAGACTGTGACGGTGCATTTGCGGAGTACATCGCAATCCCAGCTGCAAATGCATGGTTAAACGACCCTACAGTGCCACCAGAATACCTTTGTATTCAAGAGCCACTTGGAAATGCTGTTCATACAGTCATGTCAGGTGAAATTGTTGCTAAGAGCATTGCCGTTGTAGGCGTTGGTCCTATCGGCATCATGTCAGTTGCTGTTGCTAAAGCAGTTGGCGCTTCAAAGGTTATCGCTATCGACGTAAACGAGTACAGATTGAACCTTGCTAAAGAGCTTGGCGCAGATCTTTGCCTCAACCCAATGAAAGACGATGTAGTGAAAGCAGTTCTTGAAGCTACTGGCGGACTTGGCGTTGACGTTGTTGCTGAAATGTCAGGTAATGCAGGTGCGATCAATCAAGCTCTCAAATACCTTAAATTAGGCGGCAGAATGTCTATGTTGGGTATTCCTAACGGCGACGTTTCAATCGACATCGCAAATGATGTTGTTTTCAGAGGTATTCAAATCCATGGTATTACGGGTCGTAGAATGTACGATACTTGGTACCAAGTTAAAGGCCTTATCGCGTCTGGCAATCTTAACATCGATAAATTAGTAACACATAAATTGCCACTTGAAGATTTTGCAGAAGGTATGGAACTCATGAAATCAGGTAACTGCGGCAAAGTTGTATTATTCCCAAATGGTGTAAAGTAAAGGAGGAGAAACATGTCAAACGTACATGAACTCAAGTATTTGCAAGACAGCATTCAAGAATTAAAGGATCAAGGTGTTTACAGAAAATTACCAGTCCTTGAAACTGCCAACGAAGCAGAAGTTATTCTCAACGGCAAAAAAGTCATCAACCTTTCATCTAACAACTACCTTGGTTTTGCAACACACCCAAGAATGAAAAAAGCAGCTATTGCCGCTATCGAAAAATACGGCGTAGGTTCTGGTGCTGTTAGAACCATTGTTGGAAACATGGACATTCACGAAGAACTCGAAAGAAAATTAGCTGAGTTCAAAAGAGAAGAAGCTGTTATGATGTTCCAATCAGGCTTCAACTGTAATGCGGGTGTTATTCAAGCTGTAACAGGTGCTGGCGACCTTATCCTTTCGGATGAGCTTAACCACGCTTCTATCATAGATGGTTCTAGACTTTCAAAAGCTGACCGTGCTGTATACAAACACAGCGACATGGCTGACCTTGAAAGAGTTTTAACTGAAAAAAGATCAAAATACACAAATGTGCTCATCATTACAGATGGCGTATTCTCAATGGACGGCGATATTGCTAAACTTCCTGAAATCGTAGAGATTGCTGAGAAGTTTGAGTGTATGACTTATGTAGATGACGCTCACGGTTCAGGTGTTCTCGGTGAAGGCGGCAGAGGTACTGTTGACCACTTCCACCTCCATGGTAGAATCGACTTTACAATCGGCACCCTTTCAAAAGCCCTCGGTTGTATCGGCGGTTATGTTGCGGGCAGCAACACAATGAAAGAATGGTTAAGCCACAGAGGCAGACCGCTTCTCTTCTCAACATCATTGCCACCAGCAGTAGTAGGGGCATTAAACGAAGCTGTAGACATTTTAAGCGAGTCGACTGAATATACAGATAAACTCTGGGCAAATTCAAAATACTTCAAAGCTAAAATGAACGAGCTTGGATATAACATTGGCCATAGCGAGACACCAATTACACCAGTCATCATCGGTGAAGAAGCAAAAGCAATGGAGTTCTCAAGAAACTTGCTTGCAAACGGCGTTTTCGTTTCTCCAATCGTATTCCCTACAGTTCCAAAGGGAACTGGTCGCGTAAGAGTTATGGTTACAGCAGCTCATACAACAGAGCAACTTGACAGAGCAGTAGCTGCTTTTGCCAAAGTTGGAAAAGAAATGGGCATTATTAAGTAATATTGCCAACTTTATAAAAAAAAAGATACAAATTAGGCGCTGTTTGAATAATCAACAGCGCTTTTTTTCTGCAGGAATGATATAATTTTTAATCATATAAGGTGACAAAAATTATGACCTACAGGGGAAAATGCTGTTTATTGAAGCTTCAATGGGTATATATAGAGCAGAATGGTATCCTGGCGGGATGGGAGGAATGAAGATGTTCAATAAGGAAGGCATATTATTAGAGAGTGGCACAGGTGAATTAGAAATACTTCATTTTACGGTAAAGGGCGTGCACTACGCAATTAATGTTGTAAAAGTCAAAGAAATTCTTCATATAAACAATATGTCAAAGGTACCAAATGCGCACCCTGCAGTGCCAGGTATTTCTTTGATTCGTGGTGAAGTTATTACGATTGTCGATATGAATATGGTTCTCGAAGGTGCTCGTAATGAAAATATTAATAAGAGCATGATTCTTGTCTGCGAGTTCAATAAACTTAAAGTTGCTTTTGCAATCGATGAAGTTCTTGGCATCAGCAGAATTAAGTGGGAACAAATTTCTAAGCCAAGCGATATTACAGCCAATACCCTTGTCATCGGAAATATTACTTTAAATGACAACATCATTATGCTCTTAGATTTTGAGAAAATCGTTATGGACATCAGCCCAAGCACAGGTATTTCAGAAGCGAGAATGGTAGACGTGGCTGTTAGAGACCGTTCAAAAGCCAAACTCATTTTAGCCGACGACTCCCCAATGATTAGACAGGTTCTTAAAAACACCCTGACTATGGCAGGCTTCACCAATTTAAGATTCTTCGATGATGGTCAAGAAGCTTATGATTATATTATGAAAATTAAAGCGACATTAGGGGAAAACTTCAGCGAAGATTTCCACATTTTGATCACAGATATTGAAATGCCTCAATTAGATGGGCACACGCTCACCAGAAGAATCAAAGAAGATCCAATTATGAAAAAATTGCCGGTCATTATCTTCTCTTCATTAATAACAGGAGATTTAAGACATAAAGGTGAAGCTGTTGGTGCAGATGCACAGCTCAGTAAGCCAGAAGTGGGCAATTTAGTAGAATTGATCGATGCTATTGTAAAATCTATTTACGGTATTTAGTGAGATTCGTTTAGTAGCTTCATTTAAAAACATTAAAAAGTCTCCCTGAATTATTTTCTGGGAGACTTTTATAATGTTCTGAGTTCACGCCTGAAATCAAGATGTGTATGTGGTATGTCCTAAAAAAAAATATTTGTGGTATAATAAGTAAGGCTATGGGTTAATATTTATTTAATATAAATCAAACCCCTACTTAATATGTCAGGCCTATACTATAATTATTACATAGTATGCTGCAAGGGTGATTTATGTTGATTTTAACGTATCGCAGATTGCATCAGCTATTACAAGAACAGGAGGATGTTGTATGAAGAAAGTGCTTATTCTAACGGCGTCTACGGGCGAAGGGCACAATCAGGCTGCAAAATCTCTTGCTGATAAATTCATAGAGTATGGATATGCACCCTATACGATGGATCTGTTTAAAGAAACCAGCAAAGCATTAGATACCATTATGTCTGATGGATACAAGGTTTTGGCGAATAATTTCCCGACCCTTTATGGTGCCATGTATCGCATGTTCAACCGAAAGAGCTTTAACAATCGATTTTTAAGATATGGTCTGATCATGGTTAAAAATAGAGTTCTTGAGGAAGTCAAAACTGTAGAACCAGATGTCATCGTCAGTACGCACCCATTTGGCGTAGGAATTATCAGTGATTTGAAAGCCCGAAATAAAATCGACTGTACCTTCTTGTCGGTCGTTACAGACTTTAAAGCGCATTACGCTTACGTTTCCCCTTATGTAGATGCCTATATTACGGGAAGTGAATATACGAAAGATACACTCGTAGACCTAAAAATACCACCAGAAAAGGTCTTCCCATTTGGAATTCCCGTAAAAGCAGAGTTCCAAAATTGTGGCGAACGTATTATAGCTGCAGAAGATAAAGACAAATTTGAAGTATTGATCATGGGTGGCAGCATGGGTTCAAAAGATATTGCCAAAGTGGTCAAGACCCTTACCGTAGAGGCAGACAGCAGGTATCATCTAACTGTGGTTTGTGGCAATAATCAGAATTTGAAGGAAATGCTACAGGAGAAGTATGCCGTGGCAATCAAGGCAAAAAAACTTGAAATCCTTGGATTTACGAAAAATGTGCCGCAACTCATGGATTTTTGTGATGTCATTGTGACGAAGCCAGGTGGATTGACTACAACAGAAGCGTTGTCAAAGCAAATTCCAATGATTATCCCATTTGCAATTCCAGGTCAGGAAACAGAAAATACGGAGTTCTTGGTCAATTCAGGTGCCGCTATTCAAGTGAAAGATTTGGATGATTTAAAAATGCAAATGGATCATTTGCTTAAGGACAGAGATTTATACATGACAATGATTGAGAACATGCAAAACATTTCTAGACTGTATTCTGTGGACAAAATTGTAGACTTAACGAGTCATTTGATTCTTGAGGAAGAAGTGTTGATCTAATGGTGGTGGAGCATATGAAGAAAAAATCTAATATTCTTGTGCTGTCATCCTCTTTTGGGATGGGGCACGACTCAGTTGCAAGTGCTATTCGCGAGCAGTTGATGGAAGAAAATAATGATTTGAATGTCATTGTGAAAGATATTTTAGAGGTATCAACGCCGAAGACCAAAGAGTATTTTTTTGATCTTTACTACCTCTTAACCCGAAAGCATCCTAGCATTTATAATGTGGTTTATAGTATTAAGAAGGATACACCGAAAAATTTTATTGATGAAGTCATTTATAATATATTTTTGAAAAAAGTAGCGGAGTACATTCAAGAAGTCGATCCGCAAATTATCATTTCTACATTCCCTTTAGGTTCAGGTTTTGTCTCTAGAGTGAAGGAAAAATACAATTTAAACATTCCGCTAATCACAACCATTACAGATGTGGTTGACAGTTGGGAGTGGATTCACAACAACACTGACCTTTACTTTGTGCCTTGTAAGATTATTGAGGATAAATTGGTCAGCAAAGGGATTGAAAAAGATCGCATTAAAATTACAGGGGTTCCTGTGAAAAAGGACTTCCTTGTGCCACGGGAAGACAAAGAAGTAGGCTATAAGCAATTGCTGATCATGGGTGGCGCTATGGATAAAGTGAAAATCAGTACAGAGTTGCTCGATCGTTTTGAAAAAATGGAAAATATTAAAACTGTGGTCATCACTGGGAATAACAAAGACTTGTACGATGAGCTTTCTGCCCACGGGGATTATAAAAACGTGGAAATATTAGGTTATACGACAGAAATTGCAAAACTCATGGACGATTCGGACATTATTGTCACAAAACCTGGTGGGGCAACTTTATTTGAGGCAATCAATAAAGGGATTCCCATGGTGTTGAAACGCTCTATGGTGGGTCAAGAAGAAGAAAACATCAAGTTTATTAAAGATACAGGTATTGGTATTTTAATGGGTAAAGATGATGACTTGAACGAAGTCATTGAAAAATCATTGAATGATTTGGAAAATTTAGATCAAATCAAAAGAAATATTGAAGAAGTTAAAACTGAAATTAATCCTCAAAATATTGGAAGATATATACTAGACTTATTGTAGGCTGACATCGATGAAATACATGAACAGGTGCTTTTATGAAAAAAAAATTATGGAATTATATTATTTTAGGGGTCATTGTACTGTTATCCTTTAAAGTATTGTTTAGCAGTATTGACCCCTTAGCCTTTGAAGAAACTTTGAAAATTGCAGATGGCAGATTTCTCTTAGTGGGGATTGCTTGCATGTTCATCTATTGGGGTTTAGAAGCCCTAATGATGCACAATCTAATCCAAAAGGTGAATCCTGAAATCGGATTTTGGACGGCTGTAAAGACAACGATCATCGGACAGTATTACAGTTTTTTGACCCCTTTTGCCAGTGGCGGACAGCCGATGCAGCTCTATGAACTGGGCAAAGATAAAATGTCTATGGGCAATGCAACTGCTGTGTTGGTTGGCAAATTTCTACTTTTTCAAGTCACGGTGACAATCTACTCCATGGTGCTGTTCCTTTTTAGAATTCAAGGGATGTTTGTAGCTACAAAAGCTGCGACTACCTTTGTTGTAGTAGGATTGAGTATCAATACGGTAGGGTTGGCGGCAATTATTTTAATGGCCTATAAACCGAAATTAATGGAACGGATTGGGCAGGTAGTTATTGAAGGTCTTCATCGTTTCAAACTGTTAAAACATAGAGAAAAAGCTTATAAGAGACTGAATCATTGGATTGAAGAATACCAGTTGGCAATGACCGAGTTTAATGGAGATTTTAAAAATAACATTTTGTTGTTTGTCATGTCTGTTATACAGTTAACCGTATTTTTCAGCGTCACTTATTTTGTATACTTAGCATTGGGGCTAAGAGGTGTGTCTTATATAGATATTATTTCTCTCCAAGCAATGCTATATATGGCGGTTTCTTTTATTCCATCCCCTGGAACTGCTGGGGCTTCGGAGGTAGGGTTCTCCTTACTGCTAGGCAGCATATTCACTTCCCACTTATTGGCAATGGCCATTTTATTGTGGAGGGGAATCAGTTACTATTTTGGTTTGATTTTCTGCGGATTATTTACATTATACGTGTATATATCAGACAAGCGCCGTACAAAGGATCAAACAGGCTAGATACAGAGAATCTAGCTTGTTTTTTTGATTTTTTTCAAAATGCAATCTTGCTTGACGCTTTGTACAAGATTGGAGTATAATAAGTCGAAACTTATGGTTTAGTAATAATAAACTTTGGTGAGAAAAACTATGGGTTTATTATTTTTTGTTTTTGGAGGGATCATCATGCAAATAGGAGAAAAGATCAAGCGGCTCAGATTGAAGAACGCTCTAACTCAAGAAGAATTAGCAAATAGATGCGAGCTTTCGAAGGGGTTTATTTCCCAACTTGAAAGAGATATGACTTCACCATCCATTGCCAGTTTGGTAGACATCCTTGAATGCCTGGGGACAGATTTAAAAGAGTTCTTTAATGAAACAGAAAACGATAAAATTGTATTTACTAAGGAAGATATATTCGAAACTCATGACGAAGAGCTGGGTTATCTTTTGGAATGGATTGTCCCTAATGCTCAGAAGAACATGATGGAGCCAATTTTATTAGAGATAGAACCAGGTGGTTCTTTTATTGAAGACGATCCTCATCAGGGTGAAGAATTTGGCTATGTGATTCAAGGGAATATCACCGTTGTTTTGGGCGGCAAAAAGTATAAAGCGAAAAAAGGCGAAAGCTTCTATTACAAGACAAAGGTTGATCATACCATTGTCAATTCTGGAAAAACGGCTGCTAAAATTTTGATGGTTGCAGCACCACCTAATTTTTAAGGAAGCATTAAGGTAGTGGAGGGCACAATGAAGAAGAAAATCATTCATGGAAAAAATATCGTGAAAGCTTACGACGGTGAACGCGTAGTTGACAATATAGACTTCTGGGTAAAATCAGAGGAGTTTTTGACGATTTTAGGACCGAGCGGTTGTGGAAAGACGACAACCCTTAGGATGATCGGCGGGTTTGAAACGCCTGACGAAGGTCAAATTCTTTTTGAAGACCGAGATATTACCGGTCTTCCACCATACTTAAGGCCTATCAATACTGTATTTCAAAAATATGCGCTGTTTCCTCATATGAATATCTATGAAAACATCGCTTTTGGTCTGCGGATTAAAAAGTACAGTGAAAGCGATATTAAAAAGAGAGTAGAGCGCATGTTGGAACTGGTTAATTTGAGCGGGTTTGAAAAACGTGCTATAGATCAACTCAGCGGCGGACAACAACAGCGTATTGCCATAGCCAGAGCATTGGTCAATGAGCCGAAGGTACTGCTTTTAGACGAACCTCTTGGCGCTTTAGATTTAAAACTTAGAAAAGAAATGCAGCTTGAACTTAAATATATGCAACAAGAACTGGGAATTACCTTTATTTACGTGACCCACGACCAAGAAGAAGCTTTGACGATGTCTGACAAGATCATCATTATGAATAAAGGCAAAATTCAGCAAATTGGAAGCCCTGTAAATATTTACAATGAACCGATTAATGCTTTTGTTGCGGACTTCATTGGTGAGAGCAATATTTTTGAAGGCTCTATGAAAGAAGATTATTGGGTAGAATTTGCGAGCAAAGGATTCAAATGTCTGGACACAGGCTTTAATCAAAATGAACCAGTAGACGTGGTTATTCGGCCTGAGGACGTAAAGATTGTTGAGAAATCTGAAGGTCTTTTAACTGGGATTGTGGATTCAGTCGTCTTCAAAGGCGTACATTATGAAATGCACATTATCGAAAGTGATCGAACTTGGATGGTTCACAGCACAAAATCATCTGAAGAAGGCGAAGAAGTGGGACTCTTTGTAACGCCAGATGACCTGCATATTATGAGAAAGAACGAGACGGCATAATGCTGAAGCGATTTAGCAGCAGTCCGTACATATTATGGAGCGCCATATTTGTTGTAGTCCCACTATTTTTGGTCTTCATATACAGTATTTTTATTATTGATGCCAGCGGCATGACTTTCTCTTTGGAAAGCTACAGGAAATTCATCGATCCTCTTTATTTGGAGGTTTTGTGGAGATCCTTGATATTAGCGGTAGAAGCCACGGTGTTATGTATTTTGCTGGGTTTCCCAATGGCGATGATCTTATCTAAAATGAAACCATCCCTTCAAAAAATAGCGGTGACTTTGTTCATACTGCCTATGTGGATGAACTTCTTGTTGAGAACTTATGCTTGGATGGCGATTTTAGGCAAAAACGGATTTATTAATAAAATTCTGGAATTTTTCAATTTCCAAAGTGTCAACTTACTTTATAACGAAGGCGCAATCCTGCTAGGGATGGTTTATAATTTCCTTCCTTTTATGGTATTGCCTATTTATACAGTTCTGACCAAAATTGACAAGCAACTCATTGAAGCAGCGGAAGATCTTGGCGCAGACAGACAAACAGTGTTTAGAAATATTATATTGCCCCTGAGTATTCCGGGGGTTATTTCGGGAATTTTGATGGTATTCATGCCCGCGGTCAGTACCTTTGTCATTTCCAATCTCTTGGGTGGCGGACAGTTTAACTTGATTGGTAACCTAATTGAGCAACAGTTCCTCCTTGTAGGGGATTGGCACTTCGGTTCTGCCATTTCGATGATCCTCATGATCATTATTTTGATTTCGGTCGCCATGCTTAATAAAGCGGATCGGTCAGGCGGAGGTGAGAAAAGCGTATGGTAAATAAGCATGTCAAAAGATTTTATACCTTTCTCATGTTTTTGTTCCTCTACGCCCCAATTATTGTATTGATTGTTTACAGTTTTAACTCAGGCAAATCTACTGCCAATTGGACAGGGTTTTCTTTAAAGTGGTATCAAGCCCTATTCAATGACAGGCAGATCATGAAATCTTTGTACTATACAATAGCAATTGCTTTTGCAGCTTCTGCTATTGCAACGGTGATTGGGACTTTTGCAGCATTTGGAATCAATTACATGAAACCAATGAGACGAAAATTGGTCATGCAAGTGAACAACATCCCTATTTTAAACCCGGATATTGTAACGGGTGTCGCTTTAATGACACTGTTTTCAATGCTCAAATTTCAATTAGGTTTTAACACCATGTTGATTGCCCATATTACCTTCTGTACACCTTATGTGATTTTGTCCGTCTTGCCAAAATTGAGGCTGATGAATCAAGATACCTTAAATGCGGCACTAGATTTGGGGGCGACCCCTTGGTATGCCTTTAGAAAGGTTATCGTTCCTGAAATTATGCCGGGCATTATTTCAGGATTTCTCATGGCGTTTACCCTGTCAATCGATGATTTTGTCATCAGTTTCTTTACTACAGGCGGAGGCGTTACCAACCTTTCTATTACGATTTACTCTATGGCGAGAAGAGGAATCAAGCCAATCATTAACGCCTTGTCGACACTTATGTTCGTCAGTGTATTGATAATGCTTCTTGTAATTAACAAAGCTTCAGACAATAAACAGGTTCTTGAAAAAACAAGATAAATTGATTTTAAATCATCTAAGCACAGGACGGAAAATCGTCCAAATAACTGAACAATTAAAGGAGTGTGGGAAGATTGAAAAAAAAGTTTGCTCTCTTGCTGAGCGTTGTTATGCTATTCGGTATTCTTAGCGGATGCTCAAGCACCAGCAGTGACAAAAAAACAATTTATGTCTATAACTGGGGTGACTACATTGATGAATCAGTCATCACTGAGTTTGAAGATGAATACAATATAAAAGTGGTCTACGAAACTTTTGCGACCAATGAAGATATGTATGTGAAAATCAAGCAAGGCGGCACCAAATATGATGTGGCTATTCCATCGGATTACATGATTGAAAAAATGATCAAAGAAGAGATGTTGGAACCTATTGATTTAGGAAAAATAACAACCTTCGGCGATATTTCTGAAGAGTTTAAGAATTTGCCTTTTGATAAGGGGAATCAATATTCGGTGCCGTATATGTGGGGCACCGTGGGGATTATTTACAACAAAACTATGGTGACGGATACCGTGGACAGTTGGAATATTCTTTGGAATGAAAAGTACAAAGGTTCAATTGTGATGCTGGACTCTGAAAGAGATGCTTTAGCAGTAGCCCTTAAAAAATCAGGCTACAGTTTAAACAGCAGAGATTCTGCCGAGTTGGAAGTTGCTAAAAAGACCTTGATTGAACAGAAGCCATACTTATTGGCTTATGCTGGAGACAACTTGAAAGATATGATGATTTCAGGTGAAGCGGCTCTTGCAGTATGTTGGTCTGGTGATGCCATGTACATGATGAGCGAAAATCCAGATTTGGCTTATGCCCTTCCGAAAGAGGGCAGCAACCTTTGGTTTGACAACATGGTCATTCCAAAAGGTGCAAAAAATATTGAAGAAGCTCATTTATTTATCGATTTCATGAACCGCGCCGAAATCGCCAAGAAAAATGTAGACTATATCGGATACTCTACGCCAAATATGAAGGCGAAAGACATGTTGGAGCCTGAAGTATCAGGAAACCCTGCGGCGTATCCTGACATGAAGTCACTTTCCAATTTTGAAGTATTCTTAGATCCGGGCGAGTTCCTTGAAGAGTACAACCGTATTTGGACAGAAGTTAAATCTGCAAAATAGTATGCAATCAGAGCAGCGCCATTGGCGCTGTTTTTTGTTATTGCTTTGTTACCCTTCTTAAAGCCATAATGGTTATGATAAGAATGATGATAATGATGCGAGGAGTATACCATGAAAATAGTGCCCCACAAAGGTCTGCTCTTAGGCGTGATGATTGGAATGATGTCTTTGCTCAGCGGTTGCATCTTTGATGTCAACGATGCAGATATGCTGTCAAAGCCCAAGCTTCCTCTTGAACTTGAAGAAATCAGCCAAGTGCTGAAGGATCATTTTAATGAAGATATCAAGTTGATCACACCTCTAGAGGGCGAAAATAAAAAGTCAGTGCAGTTCATAGATTTGGATATGGATGGAGAGAACGAGGTTATAGTTCTCCACGCCAAAGAGACTGATCGTTACGCAATGAAAATTACAGTACTCAGCAAAAAAGACGATAAGTGGCGAATCAATACGGACATTCAAGGGATTGGCTATGATGTCAATAAAATTGCTTTTCCAGATTTGGATGGCAATGGGGTCAAGGAAATCGTCGTAGGCTGGCAGAGCGGTGCACAGCTCAATAAAGGCCTTTCGGTTTATATGCACGGTGAAAAAGGTTATGAAGAAATTTTCAAGGATTCCTATACCGAGTTCGTAACAGGTGATATAAATGACAATAAGCAAGAAGAGTTGGTAACGGTGAAATTGTCCAGATCTGACGCTTTTGCTAAAATAAGAGTGTACACACTGGTAAACGGGCGACTGGGACTGCTTGCAGAAAATCATATGGACGGTTTCGTCAATGAATACGCCTCAGTTCAAATTGGGAAAATTAGCCCTTACGTGACAGGTATCGTGATAGACGCCAAAGTCGGTGCAAGGAGTGGTTTTACAGATGTCTTTGTCTTTAAAAACAATAAACTCAGAAACCTATACTTTGACGAAAAGTGGAAAGTGACGAGAGAAACCTATCGCCAAGTGGAGCGCCAATCCACAGATGTGAACAAAGATAGTATTGTAGAAATTCCAATTTTGGAACCTGGAAATCGCTATGAGAAGACGGGGAACTATACAAACTACATTACGGTTTGGAATCAAGTCGATCCCCAAGATCAGCTTAAGAGCGTACTCAGAAGTTATGATAGTAAGGAAGAAGGCTATCGTCTCATTTTCCCTTCCAGTTGGTCAGAGCAAATTGGCATTGTCCAAACAGGTGAAGCTGTATTCTTTGACTTGTATGCCAAAGGGTTTGAAAAATCCATGCATTTGTTAGAAATCAAGCAAGTCGAACGGAAAAATTGGGATCTTTCCAAAGAAGAGTTCATCAGCAAAGGGTATTTTGAACTTGGCAAAAACTTAGATAAAGTCTATCTTGGCAAGGCTTACTTTAGCACAGATGAGGAGAGTCGTCCTTACCTAATCAACGAAGAAACTTGCCGTCAATTATTTGAGATCTTATAACTCATAGGAGGCGTAATATGGGAAACGTATTGGTATTAGAGGATCAAATTGATATTCGAGATTTCGTTGTCATTAATATCAAAAGATATGGGTACCAAGTCTTTGAAGCGGAAACCGGCGAGGAGGCTCTAGAAATCGTTAAGAACAACAAAATAGATATTGCCGTACTGGATGTCATGTTGCCAGGCATGGACGGATTTGAGGTCTGCAAGCGCATCAGAGACACTAATAAATATATGGGGATTATTATGCTGACGGCGAAAAGCCAAGAAGCAGACAAAATAGCAGGACTGATCAACGGTGCAGATGATTATATGGTCAAGCCGTTCAGTCCGAAAGAGTTGGTAGCGAGAATTGATTCTCTTTATAGACGTGTGAATTTGCTTAAAGAAGACAACAGCGAAAAGTACGAAGGCGAGCCTTTCGTCATCGACTTTGAAAACAGACAAATTTTTAAGAACGATGTGGAAATTGACTTGACTCAATTAGAATTTGCCATAATTGCAACTTTGGTAAAAAGTGAAGGAAAACCGCTGAGCAGAGAGTATATATTGGATAATGTCTGGGGCGAAAACTTCTTTGGAAGTTTCAAAATTGTCGATGTCAACATCAGACGTCTGCGACAAAAACTTGAAGACGATCCATCAAACCCTCAGTTTATCATTACAGTATGGGGATTGGGATATAAATGGAAAAAAGCAGAAAAGGCATAACGGGCATCAAACGGAGATGGGTTAGAAACTACCTAGTGACTATTTTAGCCATTACCATCGTTTTTAATTTGCTGTTTATGGTCATCATCCGAAATTTCTACTACAATTACGTCGATCACAGTTTGGCCAATCGCTTATCTGTATCAGCGGGTTTTTACAATAAGTATTTGAAAACGGACAATTACAGTTTCGATGAAATTTCTCAGCAAATCATTAAGGATTTTGAAGACGAACAAATGGTGGAGCTTCAAATTATTGATAAAGAAGGATTCATTCAATACAGTTCCAGCGGCTTCAATACAGAAACCAAAACAGAAGCTGAAGATGTAATCACCTCATTAAGTGGTAACACAGGGCATTGGTACGGGAAGGATGAAGGTACGGGAGAGAAAATCATGTCGGCCTCTATTCCGCTAATCAATTCTTCTGGAAATACCATTGGGGTTATGCGGTATATTTCCTCTCTATCCAAGGCCGATGCCATGGTCTATCGGATGGGAATTTACTCGATCTTTATTGTGCTGTCCATATTCTTTGTGCTGCTGGTCATGAGTCTGACTTTTAGTGCTTCGATTTTAAGGCCAATCAACGACATTATTTCAATGGCGAAGCAGATGGCGGATGGAAACCTGAATGAGCGGATTGTGAATAATTACAAAGACGAACTGGGCATTCTAGCAGACACCCTGAACGACATGGCAGACCAAATACAAAAAACGGAGCGGTTGAAGAACGACTTTATTTCTTCAATTTCCCATGAAATAAGAACACCGCTCACAGCTATTACAGGCTGGGGTGAGACCATCTTAACGGGTGGCTACGACGATATGGAACAGGTGGATAAAGGTCTTGGCGTTATTCTAAGAGAAACCACCCGCCTATCTGGAATGGTCAACGAACTTTTAGATTTTTCCAGAATGGAAAGTGGCAGGTTCACCCTTTATCTTGAAAAGTTTATGATAGATGAAGAAGTAGAAAGCACGTTGCAGATGTTTATACCAAGAGCAGAAAAACTAGGCATCCAAATTGTTCAAAAATTTGACTTTAAAGGGATATCCATTGAAGGGGACAGCAATCGTTTGAGACAAGTGATTATTAACTTGCTAGACAATGCGATTAAGTTTACCCCTGAAGGGAAAAATATAGAAGTGGATATTGTTGAAGAAGCAGAGTTAATTCGCATTGAAATTGCAGACCAAGGGGTAGGCATTTCAGAAGAAGATTTGCCCCTCATTAAGAATAAGTTTTATAAGGGACAAAGTAAAAAGTCTGGTAGCGGCATTGGTCTTGCCATATGCTCAGAAATTGTAGAGCAACATGGGGGTCAGTTAGATTTAACCAGTGAACTGGGAAAAGGGACTGTGGCCACGATTGTTTTGAGAAAATAGAGAAGATAAACGAATCAAACTTGATATTAATTTAACAGGAATTGCATATCTGAAGTCATCCCATTATAATGAGTGGGGTGACTTTTTTTGATGAGGGCACTTTTTATAAATTTAATACTTTAATAAGAATTATTCAAGGCTTGAGCGCTATAATTAAATCATAAAAAAGAAGTAATTTACTGTAATCAATTTGGATAAAGTAGAAAGGTGGCGATTGCAAATGAATAACACCATTACAAGACCGGCATCGCCTATAAAACGATTTTTAGCTTTTGTCATAGAAATTTTAGTCGTCATTGCTTATATGGTCAGTGTTACCAATGCTGTTGGTGACGTATACAATGAAGGTGCAGGCTTTGCCATAGGATTTTTATCTTTAGGAATGATTTATCTTGCCCTTATGACCCGTGCCACCACCATTGGCAAGTTGGTTTTAAATATGAAAGTGGTCAACAGAAAAACGGGTAAGGACCTTAAGCTTGTAGATATGATTTTTAGAGAATTTCTTGGCAAGTGGATTTCGATGGCATTTTTCGCAATCGGTTTTATATGGATAATGGTAGACAATGAAAATCGGGCATGGCATGACATGATCTTTGGATCTATGGTCGTTGAGGTGGTTCAGGTTCCTAAGAAGGAAGTTGATGAGCACGATGACGACTTTTATGTGAAGGGTTGACACAAAGCGACAGGGCTACTTTTAAAGTAACTGTCGCTTTCTTCTTGCATAGATTTATGAATTTCTTTAGAATAGATATGTTAGTTGAAAATAATTATAATCAAAGGGGATCCTTATGCGCTTACTAGAAGGTAAAAAAACGGCAGAGTTCGTTAAAGGTCAAGTCATAGAGCAGGTTAAAAAATTAGGTGAAATGGGTATTGAAGCGGGTCTTAAAGTAATTATAGTGGGCGAAAACCCTGCCTCTATGTCTTATGTGGGCATGGTTACAAGAAATGCTGAAAAATATGGTGTCAAAGCTGAAGTCATCTCTTTAGAGGAAAACATTACCGAAGAGGGCTTTTTAAATAAGATGGATGAATTAAACAAGGACTCGGCAACTAATGGGATTTTGATTCAACTGCCTTTGCCAAAGCATATTAATGAAGGTCGAGTGATTGAACGCATGGCACCTGAAAAGGATATTGACGGGTTCCATCCTATAAATGCGGGCAAGCTTTCGCAAGGTGTGGATTGTCTTGTGCCGTGTACGCCTTATGGCGTTTTTAAAATGTTTGAAGTTGAAGAAATTGATTTAACAGGTAAAGAAGTTGTGGTTTTAGGGAGAAGTAATATTGTCGGAAAGCCGGCAGCTCAATTGATGCTCCAAAAAAATGCCACTGTGACCATCTGTCACTCAAAGACAAAAAATCTCACAGAGGTAATGAGAAGAGCTGATGTGATTATTGCTGCTTTGGGACAAAAGAGATTTGTCAAAGGGGATATGGTAAAACCAGGCGCTATCATTATTGATGTTGGCATTCACAATGAAGACGGGAAAATTGTTGGAGATGTGGACTTTGAAGCAGTCAAAGAAATTGCTGAAATGATGACCCCGGTTCCAGGCGGCGTTGGAACGACAACTATTGCAATGCTTATGCATAACACGGTAAAAGCTTGTTGCCAGCAAAATGGCATTGCGTTTAAGTAATTAGGATTCAACAACAAACTAGGAACAGTCCATTGGGACTGATGAGGTGATATAATTGTTTTTGGAAATAAGTGGATTTGTCCTCGCCTCAGCAATAGCAGCGGGTGTCGCTCTTTTTGCATCGAAAAACGGCACAGATAAAAAGCCAAATCGAGACATAATTCAGGATTACGCGGCTATAAAAGCAGCGCTGATTAAGTATCGTAAAGAAAATTTAGGGTTAGTACAGGAGTTTAAATCTTTAGGAAAGTATTTAGAACATGGACAAAGGGTGGACTGGGATCGTTATCGCCTCAGTACAGATGAAAAGTTTTTAGTTACCGTGGCCTCAGATATTGCCGACCTAGACAGCATTGTGAAGTCAGTAGGTGGAGATTCTTATGTCATTCAAAATCAACTGTATCTCAGTTTTAATACCTTAAGCAATAAAAAGGATGATTCTGATTTTGAACCCGTTGCCGCATTTAAAATGTACCCTGAACAGATTACCACAATGACCTGTATTCACTGGGACACTTCAGAGTGCAAGGCTGTAGATGGGGAAATATTAGAGTATAAATGGGAAAAACTCTTGCCTGTTTATGATTTGCCAGGCGAGTACATGGTCAAACTAAAAATCAGAGACAATAAGGGCAGATGGTCTTCGTCGGCGCAAAAGAAGATTGTCGTAAAAAGAGAAGAAGGACTCGCAGGCATTGCTGCTGGTGGAACTTCTTTGTTCGTGCTTCATAAAGACGGTCGTGTAGATGCCCAAGGGACAAACGATAACGGTCAACTGGGGACGGGAAATATTACACCTTATAGAGATCGGGAAATGATTCCTTTAGTGAATTCTGTGGTTCAAGTTGAGGCAACGGATACCCACACTCTTTTCAGAAAAATTCACGGCACCGTTTATGCTGTTGGGAAAAATGATCTAGGGCAACTGGGGACGGGGTCTAAAACGGATCAAAAGGTGCCTAAAGAAATTTGGGGCATTAAAAACATTATACAAATCAGCGCCGGGGAAACCTTTAGTGCAGCTTTAGAGTCGACAGGCATAGTCTATACTTGGGGAGACAATGAGTTCGCCCAATTAGGTGCTGAGCGTTCAGGCAGTAAGGATATGCCCATGTTGGTGGAAGGATTGTCTGAAATCAAGCACATTTCCATGGGACATACCCATGGACTAGCGGTCAGACAGGACGGAACGGTCTATGCCTGGGGTGGAAATGAGGACGGACAACTTGGTCTTGGTTTTAAGAGTAAGCAGTCTGAGGTCAATATGACGGCTTTAAAGAACATTGATAAAGTCATAGCAGGAAAGAATTTCAGTTTTGCCATCGATCACCAAGGGGTCGTTTATGGCTGGGGCGATAATTCTAAATACCAATTGGGTATTGTGGGACAACATGAAGTCCTTTTTCCAACTGAGATTGCGGGACTTAAACATATTGTCGATGTTAAAACCTATTCAGGCTACAGTGCGGCGTTGGACAAATACGGAAATACCTATACCTGGGGAAAATCTCATGTGCTGAATGATAGTTTCCCTGAACGGCCAAAGCATTTAGATCATTTGCCGATGGCGAAAAGCATAGCCATTGCAGATCGGTATATCTATTTGCTCACTGCAGATGAACGAGTCATTCGATATTTATCGGGGAGCTCAGATTTTGAAGAAATGATGTTGAAAAAGCAAGAATCTCATATTGACGATGTGGTATAGGTTTTAGATTA
Organism: uncultured Peptostreptococcaceae bacterium; assembly: GCA_964404895.1. Taxonomy (GTDB): domain Bacteria; phylum Bacillota; class Clostridia; order Peptostreptococcales; family Acidaminobacteraceae; genus JBGSUZ01. The sequence continues at coordinate 96,523 of CAYOLV010000007.1, forward strand.
TAAACTTATAAGGCTTTCAATATAATTACAAAGCGAGACAAGTAAAACACATAAAAATCCGGACGATGTTCGGATTTTTTTTCGTATTGTTCACAAAATGTCACCTTTCTCTACTTGCATTAAGAATAAAATATGGTATAGTAGTTTAAAAAGTTTGATTTATTAAGTTATCCGCGAATAAAATTAATTTAATTAGGTGATAGCGAACAATGGTAAATCAGCTCGACCAAATGAAAGGTAGGGAGAAGTGATATGAGAACAGTACAGAAGTTTCAGAAAGTCCTCGTTGCCAACCGAGGAGAAATTGCCATTCGGGTTTTTCGTGCCTGTGCAGAATTAGGCATTAGAAGTGTTTCCATTTATACGGCTGAAGACAAAAATGCCTTGTTCCGTCTTAAAGCAGACGAATCTTACTTGATCGGAAAGAACAAAGGACCAGTTGCCGCCTATTTAGATATAGACGAAATTATCAAACTGGCAGTCAAAAAAGGGGTAGACGCCATTCACCCAGGTTATGGATTTTTGTCAGAGAACCCTGAATTCGTTAAAAAATGTGAAGAGGCAGGGATTGTATTCATCGGACCGGACGTGAACATGATGAATCAATTGGGTGACAAAATCAAAAGTAAACAAGTGGCAATCGGAGCCAATGTTCCGGTCATTCCAGGGGTCGAAAAGCCTATTGAAACCGATGAAGAAGCCATCGAGTTCGCTAAAAGAGCGGGTTATCCAATCATTTTAAAAGCCTCAGCAGGAGGCGGCGGCAGAGGCATGCGAATTGTCCACGAAGAGTCAGAGCTCTTAAGCGCCTTTCACAGTGCAAAAAGTGAAGCGAAAAAGGCGTTTGGCATAGAAGACGTTTTCGTTGAAAAATATTTGGACAAACCTAAACATATCGAAGTACAAATTTTAGGCGATTCCCATGGCAATTTAGTGCACCTCTATGAAAGAGACTGTTCTATTCAGCGCAGACATCAAAAATTAATTGAGTTTTCACCAGCCCTTTGTCTGACAGAGGAACAAAGAGCTCGTATCTGTGAAGACGCACTGAAAATTGCCAGAGCTGTAAACTATCAAAATGCAGGAACTTGTGAGTTTTTAGTTGATCAAAACGGTCACCATTACTTCATTGAAATGAACCCAAGAATTCAAGTGGAGCATACGGTAACAGAAATGGTCACGGGTATCGACTTGGTTCAGGCTCAAATACTGGTGGCTGAGGGCTATTCTTTAGACAGCCCTGAAATAGGCATTCCAAGTCAGGAATCTATTCATTTGAACGGCTACGCTATTCAGTGCCGTGTGACCACAGAAGATCCAGTTAATCATTTTGCCCCAGACACAGGTAAAATGGATGTTTATAGAACGGGCGGCGGATTTGGTATTCGTCTTGACGGTGGGAATGGCTTTACTGGAGCGGAAATCAGTCCTTACTACGACAGTTTATTGGTAAAGAGTACCGCCTGGTCAAGAACTTTTGAAGACGCCATCCGAAAGCAAATCAGATCCATTAAAGAAATCCGAGTGGAAGGCGTTAAAACCAATACAGGATTTTTAATCAATGTGCTCAATCACGAAATTTTCCAGCGTGGGGCATGTGACACAGGCTTTATAGCGGAAAACAAAGACTTGTTCGATATTCGTCCAAAAGCGGATATTGAGCTGAGAGTCCTTAACTACCTTGGGAATAAGGTGGTCAATGAAAGAGAAGGGGAACGCTTTGATTTTGATGTGGCGAAAGCCCCTAAATATGATACAGAGCAAGTGCTCTACGGTACTAAAAATATTCTGGACGATGAAGGTGCAGAGGGTTTAGTCAAATGGATCAAAGGTCAGAATAAGCTGCTTTTAACCGATACGACAATGAGAGACGCCCATCAATCGTTAATGGCTACCCGCCTTAGAACCAACGATATGACCCGTGTAGCCAGAGCTACTGCTCATTTGGCACCAGATCTATTCTCACTTGAAATGTGGGGAGGGGCTACTTTTGACGTAGCTTACAGATACCTTCACGAAGATCCTTGGGAAAGACTGAGATTGCTCAGAGAACGCATTCCAAACGTCCTCTTCCAAATGTTGATAAGAGGGGCAAATGGCGTGGGGTATAAGAATTACCCAGACAATGTAGTCAGAGCGCTGATTCAAAAATCAGCCAGTAATGGTATAGACGTCTTTAGAATATTTGATTCCCTGAACTGGTTAAAAGGGATGGAAGTTGCTATTGACGAAGTATTAAAAACTGGAAAAGTAGCCGAAGCCTGTATTTGTTATACGGGAGATATTTTAGATGACCGCAGAGACAAGTACAGCCTTCAATATTATGTGAATATGGCAAAGGAAATCGAAAAGACAGGGGCTCATATTTTGGCGATTAAAGATATGTCAGCACTGCTCAAGCCATATGCCGCCTTCAAATTAGTTTCCACATTAAAAGAAGCGGTGGATATGCCAATTCATATTCATACTCATGATACGACCGGGAATGGGGTTGCAACAATCCTCATGGCAGCGGAAGCTGGGGCTGATATTGTAGACACTGCATTCAACGCTATGTCGGGACTCACTTCTCAGCCTGCGCTGAACTCTGTAGTGGCAGCGCTGAAAAATACGGCGAGAGACACCGCCATCGACTTAGGGTCTATAGAGAAACTCAACGACTACTGGTCAAATGTAAGACCGATCTACGGCCAATTTGAAACAGATCTGAAAGCCAGCACAGCAGAAATTTATAAATATGAAATTCCAGGTGGACAGTATTCTAACTTGAAACCTCAGGTAGAGAGTTTTGGCCTTGGACATCGCTTTAACGAAGTGAAAGAAATGTACAAAACAGTGAATCACATGTTTGGTGATATTGTGAAAGTCACTCCTTCTAGCAAAGCAGTTGGAGATATGGCCATCTTCATGATTCAAAATAATCTTGACGAGAATAATATTCTTGTAAAGGGAGCAGACTTGGCCTACCCAGACTCAGTGGTTTCTTATTTTGGCGGCATGATGGGTCAACCTCAAGGCGGTTTCCCTAAAGATTTGCAAAAACTGGTTTTAAAAGGTGAAAAGGCTATTGAATGTCGACCAGGCGAACTCCTTGAACCCGAAGATTTTGAAGGGCACAAAATCATGCTCGAAGCTAAATACGGGCGTCCTTTTACTGAAGAGGAACTGATCAGTTACGCCCTTTATCCAAAAGTGTTTGAAGAGTATTTAAGCTATATCAGTCAAAATGGAGATTTTTCTAAAATGAGATCGGCTATTTTCTTCCACGGGATTTCCGAGGGCGAAACGGGAGATGTTCATTTGGAAGAAGGAAAGATTTTGGCAATCAAGCTCCTTGAAATCAGTAAAATGACCGACTATGGGACGCGAAGAGTCATCTTTGAAGTCAATGGCAACAGACGTGAGGTCGAAATCAAAGACAAGGCCAGCAGAGTGGTAGAAGAACGGGCAACCGTTGTATTGGCTGATCCAAAGAATCCTTTAGAAATTGGGTCATCTATTCCGGGAACCTTGACTAAAGTTTTGGTAGGCGTTGGAGATAAAGTGAGCGAAAATCAATCAATTGCTGTTATTGAAGCCATGAAAATGGAGACGGTTATTACTGCACCTGTTGCGGGGACTGTTCTCACTGTTCACGTCAACGAGTTGACACCTTTAAAATCTGGTGAATTGATTATTACACTCAAATAGGGTATCTTTAAGTATAGAAACCCAAAAGCCTGCTTAGGATTCTAAGCAGGCTTTTTGAATATTGTCCATTTCTTTGGGTATGTAATATAGCATCATAAGCCGTTTTATTTGGGAGGAATTGCAGTGAACGACGATCTTTTATTCGCACACGAAGAGTCATCTGAAAAGCATATCATTGCAAGTACTGATCAGGCTAGCGCTGCAAATCTGGGAAATTGGAAAGTGCTCATTGCTGACGATGAAGAAGAAGTTCATGCAATGACCAAGATGGTATTGAAAAAATTTGAGTTTGATGGCAGAAAGTTAGAGCTTTTAAGCGCTTATTCAGGTGCGGAAACCCTGACTATGATGAAAGCCCATTCAGATATTGCCATACTCCTTTTAGATGTGGTAATGGAAAGGGATAACAGCGGCTTGGAAGTGGTCAAACGCATCCGAGAAGAGTTGTGCAATCCTTTTGTCAGGATTATTTTAAGGACGGGTCAGCCAGGACAAGCGCCAGAAGAAGACGTGATCAGGCATTATGACATCAACGATTATAAATCTAAAACGGAATTGACCGTCCAAAAGCTGTATACGTCAATGATTGCTTCTTTGAGAGCTTTTAAGGATATGAAGACCATTGAGTTTAGTCGGATTGGCTTGGAGCACATTGTTAAATCCACTCGGGTTTTATTCATAGAAAAGACCATTGGGGGCTTTTCTCAGGTTGCACTTCAAAGCACCATTGAACTCTTAGGCATTGACCCTGACCGTACCGATTACAAAGGTTCGGGCTTTATTGCGCTTAAAAAAGCAGGGGAATATGAGATTATCAGTGCAGTGGGAGAATACGAACAGTATTTGGGTTTGTCCACCGTTTTGACAGAGGGCAATGAGTTTATTCAGAGCCATTATAATCAAGTGGACATGAACGAATGCTTTTTTGTGGATCACAAACTCTTGGCGAAATACGATGCCAGTGATCGATTTGAACTGATTTTATACATTGAAGGCAATCGAAATTTCAATGAGTTTGATCGGTATTTGTTGAGAACCTTCTCGTCCAATTTATCCATTGGTTTTGACAATATCTTTTTAAACGATGAAATCATTGACACCCAGCGAGAAGTTATTTTTACCTTAGGGGAAATTGTTGAGACCAGATCTAAAGAAACTGCGAACCATGTTAGACGGGTGGCAGAATATTCCTATATATTAGGTTCTGCGGCGGGGCTTTCAGATGAGGAAGCCAATATTTTAAGACTGGCTTCTCCAATGCACGACATTGGAAAAATTGGGATCCCAGATCATATTTTGAACAAGCCTGGAAAGTTGACCCCAGAAGAGTTTGAAGTGATCAAATCTCATACGCAAATGGGATTTGAAATATTAAAACAGTCTGGGAGAAAAATCATGAAGTCCGCGGCCACAATTGCTTTACAGCATCATGAAAGATGGGATGGCACAGGTTACCCTAACGGAATTGCTGGAGAGGATATTCTCATCATTAGTCGAATTACCTCTATTGCAGATGTTTTTGATGCACTGGGACATAAACGGGTCTATAAAGAGGCCTGGCAAGAAAGTGAAATTTTGGACTACATGAAAGAACAATCTGGTAAAATGTTTGATCCAAGATTGGTAGAAATTCTGTTTGAAAATTTGGAAAGACTTAATGAAATTAAACAACAATACCCAGATTGATATGATATAATATGAGAAGTCCAATACTATGATGAGGTGATTAAATGAGTGAACGTAGACTCGCAGACAGACTGCCGGTAAATATCAGTTTAAAAATTGAATCCTTATATAGACAAGATCATGACATTTTAGAAGACATCAATGAAAGCATTGTGGTTCAGAACATCTCCAAAACGGGCCTTGGTTTTGAAGCTTCGCATGAACTGCCCTTGAATTATTATTTCAATGCACATATAACTATTGATCAGGAAAAACACTTTTTCGGCGTATTAAAAATTATCCGTAAAGAAGTCAGCGAGAATCTGTTTTTCTATGGATGTGAGTTTGTTGGCTTAGCCAGTGTCCTCAGTTCATATATTGATGAGTATCAAAGAGAAATAGATTAGCGCCAAAGTAAATAGGTAAACATATAAAAAGCGTCGGGTTTTTAATCCGACGCTTTAAATCTTTTTTGTCACGGGTTACTATTTATCTTTATTCTTTGTTTGTTGTTTGTGATAAATATCTGCGACAGAGGTACCAATCAAAACTTCGTGATTTTCTGCAGTGGCTTGGCTGACTAAATTCTGATAGGTTTCTGCAAATGTCAAAGCAGCTTCGAAATGCTCGAAGACGTTGTCTGACCCAAGTTCTGAAATAATACCAGCATTTTCTAAAACTTGGTAAGGCTGTTCTTTGAGTCCTGAAATAAGAATCCTGATTTTGTGCTTCTGACAATTGCGGATAAAGCGTTTTAAGGCGTGAACCGCAGTTGCATCCATGGCAGGGACTTTCCTGAGTCTTAAGATCAGGGTTTGAGTTTTCTTGCCGTCTAATTCGTTGATGACTTCTAAGAATTTATCGGCAGCACCAAAGAACAATGGTCCGCTGACTTCAAACACCTGAATGTGTTCAGGAAGGCGTTTAAAGATAGAAGCGTCAAAGGATGGTGTAAAGCTGTCGTCATCTTCTGCTCCGTCACGCGTCAACTCACTGACTTCTGTAACATCTGCCATACGTTTCATGAAGAGCAATGCAGCTAAGACCATACCAATTTCAATGGCTTTAACTAAGTCGATGAGGATTGTTATAAAGAAAGTAATAAGTAAAACGGCCACATCGCTTTTTGGAGACTTAAGCAATGAGAGGAATTCTCGCCATTCACTCATATTGTAAGCGACAATGATTAAAATAGCAGCTAGAGCAGACAAGGGGACTAATTTTGCGAGGGGCATAAAGAGCACCATAATCAATAAAAGGGTAACGGCGTGAACCATACCGGCGACAGGTGTTCTACCGCCATTATTGATGTTGGTAACGGTTCTTGCAATAGCTCCCGTTGCTGGGATACCCCCGAAAAGACCAGAAGCCATATTGGCAATCCCTTGTCCAATTAATTCTGTGTTGGATCTGTGCTTGCCGCCTATCATACCATCTGCAACGACTGCTGAGAGCAGAGATTCAATAGACCCAAGAAGGGCAATGGTAAAAGCAGGGGCAATCAGGTATCTCATTTTTTCAATGCTAAAAGCAGGCAAATGTGGCATAGGCAGTGCAGATGACAGTTCTCCGAACTTGCTGCCGATGGTCATGACCTCCATATGGGTCACTTGAACAATTAAAGTTGTAACAATCAATGCAACAAGAGAGCCTGGAACCTTGCTCCATTTTTTTGGCCAGAAAATGATGATGAGAATGGCGATAAGGCCAATCATTAGGGTTGGCAGATGAATGGTACCAATCGATTCAAAATAGACTTTCCACTTTTCTAGAAATTCTGCAGGTACTTTCTCAATGGTCAGTCCTAAAAAGTCCTTAATCTGAGAGGAAAAAATGGTTATTGCAATACCGCTGGTAAACCCTGTAGTGATGGGGAATGGAATAAATTTAATCACACTGCCCATCCTGAAAAGCCCCATGAGAACCATCATAAAGCCACCCATCATGGTTGCCATAATGAGGCCGTCTAAGCCGTAATCTGCGACTATGCCATAGACGATGATCATGAAGGCACCTGTAGGGCCTCCGATTTGGACACGGCTCCCACCGAGAAATGAAATTAAGAAACCAGCAATAATTGCAGTATGAATACCCTTTTCTGGAGAAACGCCAGAGGCTATGGCAAGGGCGATAGAAAGTGGGAGTGCAACAATGGCTACAATAATACCCGCTGTTACATCGCTTAAGAATTCTTCTTTAGAATAGTTCTTGATAGTTGTAAAAAATTTTGGTCTAAATACGTTCATATTACCTCCTTGTGATATATAAAAATTGTATGTTTTGGTAGGTCTCGGGGGTTGAGAAAACAATGATTGACTTCAAATTATGTAGTTGATATAATGGCTCAGTATATGTCTTATAATAATTATTAAATGAAGGAGGTAGCGGTTTTCGGCAGAACATCTGCTGGGAGTCCAACAACTTATGAACAACGAAAAACAGTATGTTAGCGTTAAAACAGGTGATCCAAGTGCGCTAGGTCTCTTAGGTCTTGCTATTGTCACTTTGGTTGCATCTTCACAAAAACTTGGCATTACTGCAGAAGGCGTATCTTATGTATTGCCGTGGGCAATTTTCCTCGGTGCTTTCGCGCAATTATTTGCAAGTGCTCTCGACTTTAAAAAGGAAAATGCATTTGGCGGTACAGCGTTTGGCGGTTACGGATTATTTTGGTTAGGTGTTGGCATGAGCTGGATGATTAAATACGGTATGTTTGGCCAAGCTGCTAAAGATGCTGCAGATCCTCATCAATTAGGCTTTGCTTTCATAGGCTTCTTGATTTTCACAATCTTCATGACTCTAGGTGCAACGGTTACAAATAAAGTATTGTTTGCTATCTTCTTTATGATTGACTTCTTGTTCTTAGGTTTAGCGGGCAGCACATTAGGCATTATGCCTGAACTCATGCACCAAGTAGCAGCATGGTCAGAACTGATCATCTCATTGCTCTCATTCTACTTGTGTGGTGCAAACATCTGTAATGGCCAATTTGGTTATGAATTCTTATGGATTGGCAAACCGATGAACTTCTTCAAGAAAAAATAGATTCCCCAAGCCGAGTGGCTTACTGGGACAATTAAAAAAACTCAAGCAGCTTTTCTGAATAAGAAGAGCTGTTTTTTTTTCGCACGATGCCCTTATTATATCAAAAAGTCGTATAATAGAGGGGATTAGTGAAGAAAAATGAGGTGAACATATGGAAACTAATGAACCGAAAATAGCACTGGTTGTAGAAGGCGGCGCTATGCGCGGCATATTTGCGACGGGTGTGCTGGATGCATTCATGGAAGCAGATTTCAACCCCTTCAACATGTACTTAGGTGTTTCTGCAGGATCTACGGCCTTAGCGTCATACGTTGCGGGTATGTACAAGCGAAATTATAAAATCTTTACCCAATACTCTATAGGTGATGATTTTATCAGCTGGAAGAAATTCTTTAAAGGTGGCCATTTAGTGGATCTAGACTGGCTTTGGGAGGTCACCATTAGAGACATGAGACTAGACCTTGAAAAAATTTGTGATGAAAGACACGATTTCTTCGTAGGTCTTACAGATGTCCAGACGGGAAAGGCTGTATTTGTAAAACCCACTGTTGATAATTTGGAAGAATTTACAAAAGCTTCAAGCGCTTTACCAATCATGTATCGAAAGCAGATTATGGTAGAGGGCAAGGTCTATGTAGATGGGGGTCTCGCTGCACCCATTCCTGTAGAAGAAGCTTTTAGACAAGGTGCTGAGAGAATCATGGTCATTCGTTCAAGACCAAAGTCTTATGTTATGGAAAGCAAGGCAGTCAATAGGCTCATGAGCAAGACCTTTCTAAGAAAATACCCTAAAGTGATTGAAGCTTATGAAGAACGGGCAGAAATCTATGCTAAATCCATAGCATTCATGCGCAACCCACCTTCTAGAATTAAAGTGATGGAGATTAATCCGCCAGAGCATTTCCAAACAGAGAGACTGACTCAAGACTTGGTTTTGCTCAACGCAGACTATGAGTTGGGCAAGCAAGCAGGCAGAGACGCCATGGCTGAGTTTTTAAAGCAAACCTAGACCAAACTGGTTACTAAAACAAACCCAGACCATATTGGACAATCAACGAGACGCTGGCCACCACGAACCAACAGCCTAGTCCTAGGGCAATAGGTTTTAATCCATTTGTCAGTAGCTTCCTCAGGTGAGTATTTAGTCCGATGGCAGACATGGCCATGACAATCATAAATTTGCCTGACTGGGCTAGCAAGTGGCTAAAGGATTCGGGTAAACCTGTAAACGTGTTGACGAGTGCGCTTAACAAAAATCCAATAACGAACCAAGGAAATATTTTTATAAAAGAAAAGTGCTGGGAATCAGCGCTTTTTTCTTTTTGTGTGCCAGAAACAGCATGATTGGTTTGTCCAGAGGCATTATGCCTTGAGACGGATTTTGAGCGAACCATGTAGACTGATAAAAATAAACAGATGGGAACAATCATAAGGGTTCTGGTCAATTTTACAATTGTAGCAAAGGTCAGTGCCGTGGTATTGCCAGAAAGGGCACTCCAAGCCACACCTGTTGCAACCACAGAAGAAGTGTCATTTACTGCAGTGCCGGCCCACATACCAAATCCTAAATCTGAGAGATGAAGCAGCCTTCCTAAAAAGGGGAATAGAAATACTGCAAGAATATTGAAGAGAAAAATAGTGGAGATGGCTTGTGCAATGGATTCATCGTCTGCTTCAATAACTGGAGCAACTGCGGCTATAGCAGAACCTCCGCAAATAGCAGTACCTACGCCTACAAGTGTGGTCATTTTAGGATTTACTTTAAGCCACTTGCCAAGTAAAAATGCTGTCAAAAAGGCAGAACTTAAGGTAAATAGAATAATCAGTAAAGATTGTCCGCCCACCTTAAAAACATTGTATAGATTCATTTCAAAGCCCAAGAAGATGATGGCAAGCTGTAAAATTTTCTTAGAAGTAAAACGCATGCCTGGTACAAATGAATAAGATTTATGTACTTTTGTCTGAATCCAATCTGGGAAAAGCATAACCAGCAACATACCTAGAAGAATTGCAAATACGGGACCGCCAATAATAGGGAAAAAGTTTCCTAAAATCCATGCGATGGATGCAATTCCCATGCAAAGTAGTATGCCGGGAACGTCTTTTACAGAAATTTGCATAAGAATACCTCCGAAGATCAATTAAATTACCAAACTTATTGTATCTAAGGATGGGTCTGCTGTAAAATACAATTAACTTATAAAAACCATAGGTATATGCCTATGTGAAGTGGAGGATAAAATGACTCTTAGACATCTTGAAATATTTGTTGCTGTAGCAGACATGGGCAGTATGACGGCTGCTTCTGAACGGCTGTATATCTCTCAACCTACGGTCAGCCAAGCCATTATGGAGCTAGAAAGATATTATGGGACGAAACTCTTTGACCGAATGGGTAAAAAACTATACCGAACTCAGGCAGGGGAACGTTTGTTAGGCTATGCCCGACACGTGACAGGTCTCGTTTCAGATATGGCTATTCAAATGACTCAGATCGAAGCTACGGGCATATTGCGAATAGGAGCTAGTGCCACAGTGGGGATTCGATTTTTACCAGAACTGGTGACTCAATTCAGCCAAAAAGTTTCAGGGATCCAAATACAGGCGGTTATTAAAAACACTTCAGATATTGAACAACTATTGTTAAAAAATGAGCTGGATATTGGCATTGTTGAAGGGGATATTCACTCCACAGATCTATCTGCAAAATCTTTCTTCCAAGATGAACTGGTTCTGGTATGTGGAAAAGGGCATCCGCTGTATGGGAGAACCTCTGTTAAGCCTTTTGAACTGGAAGACTGTCATTATTTGATGAGAGAAGTGGGTAGCGGTACACGAGAACTGTTTGAATATGCTATGGCTGCACAAGAGTTGAATTGGCAGACCGTTTGGGAATCTAATAGCTTTGAGAGTATTACTGCAGCCGCCAAAAAAAATATTGGATTGGCGGTGCTCTCGAAAAATTTAATAAAAGAAGATTTGGAAACAGGTGCGCTTTGGCATATTCTTACCCCGTTTTTGAGTTTAAAGCGCAAATGGCGTATTGCTTATCATAAAAATAAGTATTTAACAGAGGGGATGGAAAAATTGATTGCGTTTTGTGTCCAAAATTAAATTTAGATAAATTTATGGCTTTAATCGATTGGAATCTCGTGTATAATAAGTAAGGCTAATTATCAATATGTATGGAGGATTCAAAAAAATGAAGACGTATTTAACCCCCCCTGAAATCGTCGACTACACCCTGCAAACAGGTGTGAAGAAGGCAAATACGCCGATTTTAGCACAATTGCTCTTGGGTTTTCTAGCAGGTGCATTTATAGCATTTGCCGCAGAAGGCTCCAATATGGCAGCATTTAATTTATTTGCAGAACCTACAACTTACGGACTAGGTAAAGCCCTTGCAGGGTCTATATTTGGTACAGGGCTTATGTTGGTCGTTGTGGCAGGTGGCGAATTGTTCACTGGAAATACCATGATGTTAGGCGCACTTTTTGAGAAAAAGATTTCATTGAGTAAGATGTTGCAAAACTGGATTTTTGTCTATATTGGCAATTTTATTGGATCCGTTTTTATCGCGTATATGATGGCGAAGTCAGGGCTATTTAACAGTGGAGACAATGTCCTTGGTGCGGTAACTATTAAAATTGCAGCTTATAAAGTGGGCCTGAGTTTCGAGCAAGCCTTTTTCCTTGGCATTATGTGTAACTGGCTAGTCTGCCTTGCGGTTTGGATGAGCTACGGCGCACAGGATGTTACTGGTAAATTATTAGCGATATTTTTCCCGATCTGGCTATTCATTACATCCGGCTTTGAACACTCCGTTGCCAATATGTACTATATTCCAGCGGGGATTTTAGCTAAGAGCAACGAGAAATGGGTAGCAGCAGCCATGGAACACGGTGTAACTGCTGAAAAACTGGCAAATTTGAACTGGCATACCTTTGCAGTCAATAACCTCATACCGGTCACTCTGGGCAATATTGTGGGTGGTGGTCTTTTGGTCGCTGGCATGTATTGGTTTACTTATACGAAAGTATCAAAAAAGAAGGCATAAGCGCTAGGCGCTTATGCCTTCTTTTTTACCCGTTTGTGAAGGAAATCTTTGAGGAAGCTCGAGGCTGAGTGCTCGAGCTATTTTTAAGCTGATTGCTTAAGATTGGGTTCTATATGCACAATAACTTCCTGTATTTCGTATGTTTCATGGAGCATTTTTTCGACTTCTTCGGCAATATCATGACCTTGTATTACGGTAATATTGGGGTCGACTAAGATGATTAAATCCATGAGAGTGTTGTTGCCGTGAACGCGAGCTTTAATGTCTTCGACCCCCTGAACACCGCAAACCTGAGAAATGCTTTTGTTAATCTGATCTAAAAGTTCTTTGTCAAATCCGTCTGTCAAATTATGAGCTGCTTCTATGAAAATTTCCCAACCGGTTTTAATAATCAATACCCCAACAACCACGGCGGCAAGGGGATCAATCCAAGGCAAACCAAATTGAGATGCAAGAATACCCACAGCCGTACCAATACTGACATAGGCGTCGGAAAGGTTGTCCTTTGCAGCAGCTTTCAACCCAGAACTGTTGATTTGTGTGGCAATCTTGAGATTGTATCGATAAACCAAGTAGATGCCTAAGGCACAGAAAATTGCGGTGATGGCAGAGACCAAATCTGGGGCTTTTTCTTTAAAATATACAGTATCTAATACCGCAGTATAAAGAACTTGAAGACCTACAGCAATCATGATGAGGGAGGCAACTAGGGAAGCGATGGTTTCAGCTCTAAAATGACCATAGGCGTGTTCATCATCGGCAGGCTTTGCTGCGATTTTTAAACCAATTAGCACCGCCAGAGATGCAAAAATATCCGTTGAGTTATTGAGTCCGTCTGCAAAAAGTGCTTTTGAACCTGCGAAATAACCGACGCCTAATTTGATAAGCGAGAGACCAATATAGGCGATGATGCTGATGGTGGCTCCTCTCTGAGCGAGTCTTAAATGATCATACTTTTCTTCCATTACGTTACCTCCGATTGATTGATTGGTGGATATGGGTGAAAAACATTACAAAACTTAAAAACTTTACAAACCTTTACAAACCTTTAAAACAAAAACCTAAAACCTAAAACCTTAAAAACTTTACAAACCTTTTAGGGCAAAAAAAACTGAACTCGGTCGACTTTGTCGACCTTGTCGCTGGCGCGACTTTTCAAACTTTTCGTAAGACCATCGGGGGCTTGATAAATCAGCCTCCGGTGATCTTACGAAAAGTTTGAGTTTTGTTTTTTCCGTAAAAAAAAGACTTCTAGCGCAATTATGCGCTAAAAGTCTCACTTTAACTGAATAAATCTGTTACGCCAGAACCAGACCCTTAGGTCAGTATGTTGACTCTGGCAACCTCTTATTTGAGGCAGCTACTCCCTTTTAGTCGAGGAGATGATATTTATTTGACAACTCAGATAGTTTATCTTATTTTGGCGTTATTTGTCAACTCGAATTCTACCCATAATGGTTTCATCTACATATTGGCCATTGCGAATTGCTGAAGCGCGTTTGAGACCTTCTACTTCAAAACCAAATTGCTTATAGAGAGATAGAGCTCTGTCGTTTCCTTCTAGGACGCCAAGTTCTACGCGTTTGAGCATGAGCCAATTATCGGCTAAGTCAACTATGGCTGCCATTAAAGCTTTTCCAATGCCTTGTCCCTGATAATCTTCATGGACGGATAAACCCACGCCGCCGCTATGGCGCAAACGAGGATTTGGGGAGATATGAAGTCCTGCAACTCCTAGAACGAGGGCAGGATTCTCTTCAGAGACCGCTACAAACATATGGTCCCAATCAGATACATTTGAAACAAATCTTTCGCTGCGTTCCAATCTTTCACTTGGGATGCCCAATGTGTTAGGGAGTACCCCTGCCTGTCTCCGTATAGCGTTGAGCTGAGGAGCGTCTGCATTTTGTACAGGTCGGATGATAAAGTTCATAAGCATTCCTCCAAAATATATTTTTATAGATTATACCATTTAGAACAGTTTCTGCAATAGTGATCTTGGCGAGACAGAAAAAAATAAATTTGAATTACCCCTTGTATAGAAGGATTTCATCAGTTAACATAGAATTAATATCAATAAGAAATTTGAAAATTCAAACAACTTCATAGGTGTAGGATTGTTCAAACAATTCATGCGGGTGTTTAACTTGAAGGAGGAGAAGACCATGTTTACTTTAATTGCTGGCAAAGAAGGCTCTGGTAAAACAAAAACTCTTATCGAACTTGCAAACAGCAAAGTCAAAGCTTCAAGCGGCAGTGTTATTTTTATCGATGACAACAATCGGCATATGTATGATTTGCACCACGACCTTCGTTTTATCAGTATGAATGAGAATCCTATCAGAACTCCAGACGAGTTTTTCGGTTTTCTAGTAGGCTTAATGTCAAACAACTATGACATTGAAACCATATATATTGATGGTTTGACAAAGGTGGTTAAAGCTGACATCAGCGATCTTGGACCCTTTGTGAAAAAAGCTGAAGATTTTGCGGACAAACACAAGGTACAAATTTTCTCAACCATTAACTGCGATGCTGAACACCTCCCTGATCAGTTAAAAACCTATGTGAAAGCATAGAAATACGGACAATTGAACTAGTAAACCTAGAAATATGAAAAAAACCACCCGTAACAGCTTGCTGTTGCGGGTTTTTTAATAGATATTTCAACGTACTCGTATTAATTATAAATATGTTTATTTTTTTATCGAAAAATGGGTATTCATAAAGTTAAGCTTTCATTAAAATGAAATTGAGGACACAGACGAAAGAGGAGATCACATGACACCTTTTATAACGGTAAAAGAGCTTTCTAAAAACTATCAAATGGGTGAAGTTATAGTGCGTGCTGCCCAGCACATGAGTTTTGAAGTTGAAGAAGGTGAATTTGTTGTAATCTTAGGCCCTAGTGGTTCTGGCAAGAGTACCCTTTTGAATATTTTAGGAGGTATGGATACAGCTACAAGTGGAGAGATTACCGTTTTGGGTCAGCGTATAGATCAAATGAATGAAAATCAACTGACGGAATATAGAAGAAAAGCTGTGGGATTTGTCTTTCAGTTTTATAATTTGATGCCCAATTTAACAGCACTTGAAAATGTGGCTCTGGTAACAGAAATTGCTGAAAATGCTTTTGAACCCATTGATCTCATGAAGCAGGTAGGACTTGAAGAGCGACTCAATAATTTTCCTTCCCAACTATCAGGGGGCGAGCAACAAAGAGTGGCGATAGCCCGGGCCTTGGCTAAAAATCCCGATCTTTTGTTGTGCGATGAACCCACAGGGGCTCTAGATTATGAAACAGGAATTCAAGTACTGAAAGCCCTCCAAGACGCAAATAAAAAATATAAGAAAACGTTATTGGTAATTACCCATAATGCAGCTATCGCTCAAATGGCAGATAAAATCATTCGTGTGCAAAGTGGTCACGTGGCTGAAGTTCAGCTCAACGCAAATCCCTTGCCACCAGAGAGGATTGAGTGGTAATGTCAACTTTACTGAAAAAATCTTGGCGAGATTTATTAGAGGCGAGAGGTCAATTCATTTCATTGATTATCATCGTCTCTCTAGGTGTTGCCTTCTATACGGGTATTAACGCCACATTGTTGAACTTGACCAATGCCAGTGAAACTTATTTCGAAGAATATAACATGGCAGACTACTGGGTGGATCTCCAAAAGATTCCTGTTTCAAAAATGAAGCAGTTAGAAGCGGTACCGGGCATTCGGGAGGCCGAGGGGAGAATAATACAGAACTTGAGTGCCTTTAAGGGCGATGAAAATGTTACCTTAAGGGTCGTTAGTGGTGCAGTGGGCAAAGAAAAAACTGAAATTAACCGTTATTGGCTTACCGGTGGTAGAAATTACAGAGCCGATCAGCCTGAATGTGTGGTAGAAGAAAATTATTTCAACACTAATGGATATAAATTTGGGGATACCCTACAAGCTTATTGGAATGGGAAACCTATCACTTTAAAAATTGTGGGAACAGCAAGATCTCCTGAATATGTATATGCAATCAAAGATGGCGGAGAAATCATGCCTGACCCAATCCATTTTGGAATTTTATTTGTGGGCAACGTCTATGCTGAGACTATTTTTGGAATGACTCAAAGTGCAAACAGTATTTCTATAAAAAGTGACCCCAACACCAATTATGACCAGCTTAAAGTCCTATTAGAAAAGAAATTAGACCCTTATGGTGTCTATGCTCAATATCCTCGAAAAAATCAATTGAGTTATGCCATGCTTCATGAAGAAATGAAGGGTCTTGAATCGGTTTCAGGCTCCTTTCCCATGGTCTTCATGATTGTCGCAGCCATTATTATCTACCTAATGATGGGCAGAATGGTCGAACATCAGCGGACACAGATAGGTGTTCTAAAGGCATTTGGATTTTCGAATCGAAATATACTTTGGCATTTTTTAAGCTATGGTATATTGATCAGTGTTTTGGGAAGTATAGTAGGGGCAATCTTTGGTTTGTTTTTAGGCAATTGGCAAACTGAACTGGAAAATGCGTATTTCCATTTACCCTTAAAAACCAATCGAATTTACCCCGAACTGCTATTACCAGCTATACTGATGACCAGCTCATTCTGTTTGATTGCCAGCTACGAAGCTTGTAAAAAGGCTTTTAAACTCAGCCCAAGTGAAGCGATGAGGCCTAAAGTACCTCCTAGTGGAAAGGCCATTGCACTTGAAAAATTGAAAAAATTCTGGGGACGTCAAAGTTTTATCTGGAAAATGATATTGAGAAATATGTTTAGACACAAACGCAGAAATATGATGACCGCTTGCGGGGTCATGTTTGGGACGGCCTTGCTTTTAGTCACATTTGGTATGAAAGACACGGTAGACGACCTGATTGTTTCTCAATATGAGACCATTCAGAACTACGACTTAAAAATTACCACCTCTCGATTTATTCCCGAATCCGATTGGCATACCCTTGAAAGACTGGATCACGTGACTCGAATAGAACCTATTTTAGAAATAGGCGTAGAGATGAAAAATGGGAATCGGGTAAAGACTGTGGCATTGACGGCTATTTCTGACGACGCGGAATTGTATCGCCTAAGTGATGAAAGCGGTGCAGTCATTCCACTGACAAAAATGGGTATTATGATGCCAGCTAAGTTGGCGACACAACTGGGTATAAGTCCTCATGAAAGTGTTCAAATTAAACCGTTGATTACAGGGAAAAAAACTTTAGCGATCCCTTACAGTAAAGAGATTTATCAGTACATCGGCATTAACGCATTTTGCAGTTTTGAACAAGCAGACGCCTTGCTAAAAGAGGGGCGGATGGCAAATGCCTTTGTGGTTCGGCTAGACGATATGAATAATGCAGATAAAGTAAAAAATGTGTTGAAAGATTATAAAAGTGTGAGTAGCGTGGTCACCAAAACCGATTCTTTAAAAAATTTAGAAGAAAATATGGAGTTGATGACGGCTTCATTGAGTGTGATGGTCATTTTGGCAGGTATTTTGTCTATTGCAGTCATATACAATGTGGCCACTATCAGTATTTTTGAAAGACAGCGGGAACTAGCAAGTCTGAAAGTACTGGGGTTAAGAGAAAAAGAACTGGAAAAAATCATCTTCTATGAAAATTATTTATTAGCTGTAATTGCTGCTTTTATGGGGCTGCCGCTGGGATATGGCATCGGTCAACTCATGAGTCTTAGTTTTGAGTCCGATAATTATTCCTTCCGCTTCATAATGTCTTTGCCGAGTTATATTTATGCGGTAATTCTAAGCTTGGTATTTGCTTGGATTTCCAATCAGTGGCTGAAAAAGAAAATTAAAAAGTTGGATATGATTGCAGTATTGAAGAGCATCGATTAGGGGGGACTGACAATGAAATACAAAAAAATAATTTGGCCAGTTGTGGGCGTGTTGGTAGTTACTACTTCTGTAGTGAGTTTTTTGTATAGTAAAAGGCCAATGGAAATCATTGCGGAAAATCCAGTTAAAATGACGATTGAAGACCGTATTGTAGAAACTGGAAACATTGACTATGAAAACACTCAAACTTTGTACGCGGAGCGTTCAGGTAAAATTGTAAGCTTGCCAAAAGGTATCGGGGAGACCGTTCAAAAGGGTGAAGTGGTGGTCAAATTAGACGACCAAGGCCTACTGCTTCAACTTAAAGATGCAGAAGCGAAAGTTTCCAGTGCCAAAGCCCAATTGGAAGGGGTTAAACTTTCGAACTATGCCAACCAATTGGATCAGATCAGCTTGCAAATCGTTGAAAGCAAAAGGCAGTTAGAACTGGCGAAAAATCGTCAAAAAGAGGTACAAGACCTTTTTAACAGCGGTGCCGTCAGTGAAGCAGAGCTTAAAGCTGCAAAAGATCAAAGTGCTTTATTAGAGAGCCAGTTGAATTTACAAATTTTAAGCAAAGATCAGCTTGAGAAGGGATCGCCCACTTACCAAAGGAAATTGAGTCAATCCCAGTTAGAGCAAGCTATTGCCTATAGAGATCAAATGCATTATGAGGCATCTCTCATGAAGATATCTGCCCCGTTAAATGGGGTTATTTTGGAAAAAAATGTGGAAAGTGGTGAATTTGTAACGCCTGGTAGTCCTTTGATTAAAATCGGAGACGCTTCCCGAATCAAGGTAGAGGTGGACATTCTCTCAGACGAAGTGGATGGGCTGAATGTAGGGGATGCGGTAATCATGAGTGCGAATTATCTGCCCAATGTTATAATTGACGGTAAAGTGACTAAAATTGCTCCAATGGCAAAGGAAACAGTTTCCAGTCTTGGAATCAATCAAAAGAGGTTACCCGTGACCATAGAGGTGAGTAACCATTTAGAAGCCCTTATTCCCAACATGCCAATGGAAGTTGAAATTATTAAAAATGTAAAAAGCGAAGTGCTGTGTTTGCCCATTACTGCCATCCGAGAAGATGACAAAGGGGTCTATGTAATTGGTATTACTGAAGGGAAGACACTACGAGTCGATGTCAAATTAGGCATTCAGTCGGGAGAATGGCAGGAAATTTTGGAAGGTGTCACCGCAGAAATGGTAATTGCCAGTGAACCGGGTTCGGAGTGGAAGTTAGGACAAAAAGTTACTGTTATAAAAGGAGTAAAGGAATAGCTGATGGAAGAAATCGCTGTAAAGAAAAAGAGCAGTTACGTCATGATGGCTGTTAACTTAGAAGGCAAGAAACTATTGATTGTAGGCGGTGGTGCTGTTGCCTATAAACGATTTTCCCAGTGGCAGTATAGAGGCGCTGAAATTCATGTGGTGGCACCTCAGCTTTGTGATGGTTTTCAAAGAGAAGAAAACACTCAGGAACGTGAATTGGTGATCCATGAGAGATCTTTTGAATTGGAAGACTTAGATGGCGTTAATATGGTCTATATTGCTACAAATGTGGAAGCGCTCAACGAGAGGGTTGAGGCGTTGTGCCATGAAAAGGGTATTTGGTGCAGTCGTTCAGATTGTTCAACACCTGAAATACAAAGTGTCGCCATGATTGAGCGAGGCGCTATCCAAATTGGTGTGAGTACAGGGGGGAAATCTCCAACCTTAGTGGCGGAGATGAAAATGGCTATAGAAGGGGCTTTGAACTTAGAAGAGTTGGATAAGAGAATGGACTTAATGCAAAAACTAAAACTGCGCTTAAAGGCAGATGTGCCTGATCAAGCGCAGAGAGCTCAGATTTTAAAAGGTGCAGCCCAGCTGACCTTAAAGGATCTGGAAAATATAATGATGAATGATCAATACGTAGGTTTGATAAACTTTTTACCTAAGTAAGTTTTGACAGTTTCTTCATCTGTGTGAGAGTCGATAACGAGGGTCTTTCCCGTTTCTTCAAAGATAATGGTAATTTCAGCATCATCGTTTAAGAAATTTTTGACCACAGTATCCTCTTGAATGGGTCTGATTTTTTGTTTGTGATTTCTGACCTTTTTGTATTCTTTGGTAAAATATTGACCATCCACTAAACTAAAGACCTTGGTATAAATGTTCATAGGCATAAATCCTCCTCTGAGGAACAGTATAATATAGAATAGTAACAGAATAAATAATTATTCTTCATATTTGTATTAAACCCTCTGAAATTTGGTATAATATTGATAGAGAAATGTGCGGCAAAGGATTGCCTGTTGCAAACCGTTTAACTACATTTCCGAAGTGGAAGGGGTATAAAAATGCGTCGTAAAAAGAGAATCATGGTCTGCGTGACTCAGCAGAAATCTTGTGAACGATTGATCAAGAAAGGTGCAGATTTATGTAGAAGTGAGCATGACGAAATTTACGTAGTGCACGTCGTCAAAGAAAATTGGAAATATTTTGGAAAACTACATGAAGCAGATGCGCTAGAGTATCTATTTGACATCTCAAAAACTTATGGTGCTTTTCTATCCGTCATCAAGGCACCAGACATAGAGAAAACATTGGCTCAGTTTATTTCAGACCATAAAATTGAAGAAGTTGTCATGGGTGAATCTTTAGAACAAACAGCTCAACAAAATATGATCCATCGACTGACTGAAAACACTAATGAAGAGATTCATGTGACGATTGTACCTGTAGACGTTAATGTACAAGAGTTAGAACTTGCGTATCACTAAACATAAGAAAATATGAGTTTTGAAAGAAAGCAGAGGCGAAATGATATGAATCCCTCTGCTTTTTAATTATATTTTGGGGTATAGTTGAAATGTACTCTCATAAAATCCAAACCTTACATATTTAAATTTGACTGGAGGCATCACGATGAATACCAAAAAATACAAGTGGTTAGTACCTATTCTAACGGCATTGCTGATTATCTTTGCCCTAGGTTCTACTGTGGTGGAATTTATCACCGAGTTTCAGTGGTTCTCGAGCATGGGATACTTAGCGACATTTTTAACGGCAATCAAATACAAAATAATTTTGTTTGCGCCCATCGCCTTGATCTTTACCGTGATTATGAAGATTTACTTGAACGTAATTTTTGCGAAGTATATTAAACTCGGTCATATCTCCATGGACGATAAAAACAAAAAGAAAAATCACCGAAGACTCACATGGGTGTCGCTTGGGGTTGGCCTGCTTCTAGGGTTTATTTTTTCCTCAGCCCTTTGGTTCAATCTGCTTCAGTTGATTTATGGCAATGACTTTGGATTAAAAGATCCAATTTACAACATGGATGTTTCTTATTATTTATTTGCAGTGCCGTTTTTACAAGAAGTGCTCCGACTTGGAATCATGACCATCATTATTTGGGTTTTGGTCACACTAGGCTTCTATGGGGTGGTCTTACAACAGTATCCGCCTACCGAAGGTACGGTTTTCTATATCAACCCAGCGAATGGGCCTCTTGCAGTCATGAGCATGATCAAAAGAGATATTTTCGCCAATGCCATTAAGCGCTTTGCCGTTCTTGGTGCTGCGTTCTATGTGCTTTTAGGCTTGACCTTCTTGACGATGGCCTACGGCATTCTCTATTCTAAACAAGGGGTAGCCTTTGGGGCAGGTTATACCGATGTCAACGTAACTTTGCGAGGTCTCCAAGCCTTAGCCTTTGGTTCATTTCTTTCAGCACCAGTCTTCTTTGTGGGCATTTTAAGAAATAAAAAGAAATGGCTTTTATCAGGGCCAATTCTACTCCTAGGTGTCAGTGTACTCCTTGGAATTTCCAGTTTTATTGTTCAAAAATGGATTGTTGAACCAGATGAACTGGCAAAAGAAGCACCTTATTTGACTTACAATATTGACTACACACAGAAGGCATTTGGACTTGACGAAGTTGAAATCAATGAGTTCCCAGTAGATCAAAATATTACGAAGGAAGAGATTGTTTCTAACGAAAGCACTGTTAGAAATATCAGAATCAACGATGAAAGACCACTTTTACAAATTTACAATCAGATTCAAGCGCTGCGCCTTTACTATGAGTTTAACCATGTCACACTAGATCGGTATACTGTAGATGGTACTTATAGACAAATGTTCATCGCACCGAGGGAACTCAATGTTACAAAATTAGATCCGAAAGCTCAAACTTGGATCAATATGCATTTGAAATATACCCATGGTTATGGATTTGTTGCCGCTCCTGTAAATGAAGTGGAGTCAGATGGACTTCCAAAACTCATGGCTAAAAATATACCGCCAATCCAAAATGAGGCATTTAAAGTGACACGCCCTGAAATCTACTTTGGAGAAAAGACAGATGCCTATGCCATTGTTGGGGCAAAGGAAAGTGAATTTGATTATCCTGCGGGATCTGAAAATCAGGAAACGCGTTACACTGGAAAAGATGGTATCTCCCTGAAAGGCTTTAATCGATTCCTATATGCTGTGAAGGAATCTAGCGTTAAATTATTCTTGTCGACAAACATTACCAGCGACAGCAAAATATTAGTTCATAGAAATTTATATGATAGAGTGACTCGAATTGCACCTTTCTTGCTATACGACCAGACGCCGCAATTTGTAGTCAATCAGGAAAATGGGAAGCTCTATTGGATCATCGATGCCTATACAGCATCAACTAATTTCCCTTATTCTCAGCGCTTCAATTTTAAAGGCTACTCAGTAAACTATTTAAGAAACTCGATAAAAGTAGTTGTAGATGCTTATGACGGGACAGTAGACTTCTATCAGGTTGACGCACAAGATCCGATTGCCAACACTTACGGCAACATTTATCAAGGGTTGTTGAAGCCAGTGAGTCAGTGTGACCCTGCTCTACAAGCGCATTTTAAATATCCTAAAGATTTGTTCAATGTACAGGCAGATGTCTTTAGAACATATCATGTAAATAACCCTAAAGTCTTCTATAACGGTGAAGATCAGTGGTCTATCGCTAAAGAAAAGTATTTGTCAGAAACTCAAGCCTATGCGCCGAATTATGTCATGTTTACATTACCAGGGGAAAAAGAAGCTGAAATGGCTTTAATGCAGCCGTTTACACCAAGAGAAAAAGCGAACCTTTCAGCCCTCCTCGTTGCTCGAAACGATGGAGAACATTACGGTAAGCTATATGCCTATCAATTGCCGAAGGATAAGACCATCGATGGACCTATGATGATTGAGTCCAAAATCGATCAGGATTCAGTGATTTCACCTCAATTCACACTTTGGAGCCAAGAAGGGTCTAATGTTCTTAGAGGGAATGTTATTATTACACCGATTGGGAATTCTTTGCTTTATACTGAGGCCATTTATTTAAAGGCTGAAAATGAAAACAGCATGCCTGAAGTTAAGCGTGTGGTGGCAGTCTACAAAGACAAAGTGGTTATGGAAGAGAGTTTGGAACTTTGTCTGGATAAAATCTTCGGCACTGACGAAGCCGTGAAGACTGAAGCTGCCACGAAAGTAGAAAACACGACTACAGGTGCAACGGGTACACAGCAGGGCATCATTTTGACTTTAGAAGAAGCTAAATCTTTATCTGAAGAGCTCCAAAAAGCCTTGGACAAGGTCAATCAGCTGATACAAAAAATTGAGTCACAAAACAACAAGTAAGACAAATTTATCAGACATTTACACTAAAAATCGCAAGTTATCACTTGCGGTTTTTTTTATATGTATAAGTTATCTAAAAAAATTAACAAAAAGGTAGTTTAAAAGCATTTATATTTATAAAAAAATCTGTACATCCTCCTATCGTAAGGGAAATGATATTTATGTATAATTATATATAGTTAGTGTTTGACAACTTGTATGGTTATTTGTCAGACATCAGACAATCTGTGATGCTAAAGAGGTGGGACTCTTTAGATATCTACATCTATATTAGGGGAGGAATTTTAATGAAACACAAGAGAAAACTGAGTTTCGCTATGGCTCTTGTCATGATGTTCAGCGTATGTTTCTCAATGCCAATCACTGGCTTTGCAGCAGATTCTGACAACATGAAATTGACTGTTCTTGCAACAAGTGACATGCACGGCACAATTACTTCTTGGAGTTACGAGGGCGGAACTGACACAAAAGATCGCGGTCTTGTTCGTGTAAAGACAGCGGTTGACAGCGTCAGAAAAGAAAACCCTAACACTGTATTGATCGACAACGGCGATACAATCCAAGGTACTATTTTAACAGATGACCTTTACAACAAAGATCTTTCTGTTAAAAATCCAATGATCGAAGTAATGGGTTACATAGGTTATGATGCAATGACCCTTGGGAACCACGAATTCAACTTTGGCCTTGAAACTGTAGAAAAAATCAAGAAAGAAGCAAAATTCCCAATCCTTGCAGCGAACATCTACAATAAAAAAGATGGCAGCAACTTTACAACACCTTATGTTATTAAAAATGTAAACGGCGTAAAAGTTGGTATTTTAGGTCTTACAGTCCCAACAGTAAGAACATGGGATGCTAGCAAAGTGACTTCTCTTGAGTTTAAACACATGGCAGAAGAAGCTAAGAAATACGTTCAAATCATGAAAAATAAAGAAAAAGCAGACGTCATCATTATTTCTGCTCACGCAGGCCTTGAGTCAAGACATGAAGAAGATGGCAGCGATATGGCAAAAATGGTTGCTGAAGCTTGTCCAGAAGCGACTGTAATGATTACTGGTCATGACCATTCAGTTGTAAATCAAACAGTAAACGGCGTTTTGGTAGCTGCTCCAACAACTGGCGCTGTAGATATGGTCAGAGTTGATGTTGAGCTTACTAAAGTTAACGGCGAATGGACTGTTAAAGAGAAAAAAGCTAATTTAATCAGCTTAAAGAAATTGGAAGCAGATGCAGGCACTATGAAAGTGGCTGAACCTTCACACCTCAGAACTTTAGAATTCCTAAAAACAATCATCGGAAGAGCATCTGGCGAGTTCCATCAAGATGCTGAGATTCCTGGAATTCCAGAAGCGCAAATCAGAGATACAGCAGTTATGGATTTGATCAATGAAGTTCAACTCAGCACAACTAAAGCAGACGTTGCTGCAGCGGCACTCTTTAAATCAGATTCAAACTTGCCTTATGGAAATTTAACTTATGCTAACGTATTTGACATTTACAAATATCCAAATACATTGGTAGGCGTTGAAGTTACAGGTGCACAACTTAAGAAATACATGGAATGGTCAGCATCTTACTATAACATGGCAAGATTTGATGATTTAACAATCAGCTTCAACCCAGACATTCGTTCGTACAACTATGACGTCTTTGCAGGTGTGACTTACAAAGTTGACATCAGCAAAGCTGCAGGCAGCAGAATTGTAGATTTAAAACGTAACGACAAACCTGTTCAAGATACTGACATCATCAAACTTGCAATCAACAACTACCGATACGATGGTCTTAAATCTATGGGTATTTTGAAAGCAGAGAATAAAGTCTTCTTCAACTCAGATCCATCAACACTTCGTTCTTACATTAAAGACTACATTGAAAAGAAAAAAGTAATTGATCCAGTAGTGGATAATAACTGGTCAGTTATTGGTCTTGATCAATCAAGTATTCTTAGAGAAGCTGCAGTTTTGCTTGTTAAGACTGGCAAAATTACAATTCCTAAATCAAAAGATGGCAGAACTGATAATGTTGAAGCCCTTAGCCTTAATAAGCTTCAATCACAAGGTTACTTACCAACTGGCAAATACCTTGTATCAGGCGACACACTTGAATCTGTAGCAAATCTTTACAGAACAACACCTGAAAGATTGCTTCAATTCAACAAACTTGCTAAAAAATCTGATTTCAAACCAGGCATTACAATTTACCCACCAACAGAATTCTTATTCCCAGAACTTAAGAAAATAGATATTTTAACACTCAACGATTTCCACGGAAATTTAGTTGGCGCTGGTTCAGATCCAGGTGCTGCTAAACTTGCAGCTTACATGGAATATTACAAAAAAATGAATCCAGAAGGTACTGTTATTTTAAACGCTGGCGATGCTTTCCAAGGTACACCAATGTCAAATCTTCTCTTCGGTAAACCAGTTGTAGATATGATGAACACAATTGGCTTCGATGCTATGACAATGGGTAACCACGAGTTTGACTGGAGTGCGGAAAAAGCTGTTGAAACAATGAAATCAGCTAAATTCCCACTGATCGTTGCAAATATTTATGAAAATGGCAAACCAGTAGCATGGGCACAACCAACAACTATGCTTGAAAAGAACGGCATTAAAATTGGTATTGTAGGCCTTGCAACTCAAGAAACATCTGAAGCTGCGCATAAAAAATATGTAGGCAAACTTGAATTTAAAGATCCTTCAAAAACTGCACAAACATACGCGGATCAATTGAAGAGACAAGGTGCTAACGTGGTTATTGCCCTTGGTCACTTACCTGCAATGACAAAAGACAATTACAATTACGGTGAATTATTAGAAACTGCTTATGAAACAACAGGCATAGATGCTTTCGTAGGTGGCCACAGCCATATGAACCTTCAAGGTTTCATTAACGGCAAACCATATGTAGAAGCTTACAAAAATGGTAGAAACGTGGGCCATATTACACTTTACTTAGATGCAACTGGTAAAGTTGTTTATTCTACAACAGAGTTGATTGAAGTTTCAAAAGGCAAATTAGAAGTAACTCCAAATGCAGCGATTGCTGAATCTGTTAAAAAAGCTGAAGCAGAATTAGCACCTATCTTCGACGTTTTGGTTGGTAAAGCTAAGAGCGACCTTAAAGTGAAGAAAAATGAAGAAATGGCTCTTGGAAACTTTACTGCAGATGCTATGAGAGCAACTGCAGGCACAGATGTTTGCTTTACAAATGAAGGCGGCATAAGAGCAGATATCCCTGCTGGCAATATTACAGTAGGAACAATCTTCAAAGTCTCTCCATTTGATAACACAATTGCTAAGTCAAGCATGACAGGCGAACAGATCAAAGCACTTCTTGAATTGTCAGCTAAGTCAAAAGTGGGCTACCTTCAAGTTTCAGGTCTCAAATATACATTTGATTCTACAAAACCAGAAGGCAGCAGAATCCTTTCAGTGACAATGGCAAATGGCAAGGCACTTGATCTTAAAAAGACTTACACAGTAGCTACAAATGACTTCTTGGCACCAGGTGGTGACGGCTTCACAGTCTTCAAAGAAGTGAAGTTTACAGATACCTTCCTTTTAGTCAGAGATGCTATGATCAACGCGATTAAGAAGCAAGGCACAATTGATCCTAAAGAAGACGGTCGTATGATCGACGTTTCTAAAAAGACGAGCTTCTTAGAATTATTGATGAAAATCGCTGCTTAATAAACTGAATAAAACACAAACGGCCAACCTTGAATTAAAAAGGTTGGTCGTTTTTCTTTCAATTCTCAAAGAGAGTCAAATGTGCTATGATATGAATGATAAATTCCTATGTCAGGGAAAAGGAGGAAGCCATGCGCTATAATACCTATTCAAATGCCTTAATTCAGCGTTTTGGCGAAAAAGTTTACAAAATACCTGTGAATATGCCTCTCAGCTGCCCCAATAGAGACGGCACCTGCGGTCATGGAGGGTGTACCTTCTGCGGTGAAGTGGGTACAGGCTTTGAAAATCTGGACGCTAGCGAAAGCGTTGCAGATCAGTTAATGAAAAATATAGCCTATATAGGTCCTAAATATAAAGCACAAAAATTCATAGCCTATTTTAACAATTTTTCGAACACCTACTGTAAGCCTTCAGAGTTAGAAAAGTTTGCAAGAGAGGCGTGTATAGAGGGTGTAGTGGGCATTTGTGTCTCAACTCGACCTGATTGTGTGTCGGAAGAACATTTGCAGGTCTTAAGTACTCTGGCGGCAGAAAAAAAAGTGGAAATCACTTTAGAATTAGGACTTCAAACGGTCAATTACCATACCTTGCAAAAGATCAACAGAGGGCATGGTCTTGCTGAATTTGTGGACGCAGTACTTCGAGTAAAGAAACATGGGTTTCGAGTCTGTGGCCATCTCATCGGGAACTTGCCTTGGGACGATGACACGGATATGCGAGAAGGCGCTAAGTTATTTTCGGCTCTTGGTGTAGACGAAGTAAAAATTCACACCCTTTATATTCTCAAAGGGACTGAAATGGCCAGACAATATGAAGATGGTGAATTTGAGATTGGCAGCGTGGAAAACTACGTCAACCGAGTGGTGGATTTTATCCGTCACAGCTGTCCTGAAATGGTATTCCAAAGGTTCGCAGGACGGGCTCCAGAAGAAGAAACGATATTCTGCAATTGGGGCATGAGTTGGTGGAAAATTAAGGATATGATAGATCTACAATTGGAATCACAAAATGTATATCAAGGGGACTTATGCCACTATCTGAATGGTTCCGCAGTGCGAAAGTTTCTGTGATAAGTTTGTCAAATTATAGTATAATAAAGTATTAGATCATATCCTATCCCTATATTTTCAGGGATGTGGTAGGAGGGTTAACATGAAGAGTCAAATCAGAGAATGGAAAATGCTATTGATTCCTTATGAACAAGCGGTTGAAGAGCTCAAAGTCAAATTTAAAGCCATTCGGAAAGAATACAGAGATATGAATGAGTATTCCCCTATTGAGTTTGTAACCGGGCGTGTCAAAAAGATTTCCAGCATTTTAGAGAAATGTAAACGCAGAGATATTCCAGAAGATCAAATAGAAGAAATTATGGAAGATATAGCAGGCATTCGTGTCATGTGTCAATTTATCGACGACATTTATAAGGTGGTTGATTTGATTCGTCAAAGAGATGGGAAAGACCTGTTCATCGTTTACGAAAAAGATTATATTTCAGGGCCTAAAGACAGTGGTTATAAAAGCTATCATATTATTATCAAATACCCAGTTCAGACCTGCTTTGGGACGAGAGAAATTCTTGCAGAACTTCAAATTCGGACTTTGGCAATGAACTTCTGGTCAACTATAGAGCATTCTCTCAATTATAAATATCAGGACAATATTCCGCCTGAAATTACGGACAGACTTAGGAAAACTGCAATGGCAGCCAATATGCTGGATCTTGAAATGTGTGAAATTCGCAACGAAATCATCAAAGCGCAATTGATGTTTGAACAAAAATCTAATATTGTCAGCGACATTACTTCGCTAATTGACAGTATCTCACAATCTAAGCAAGAAGCTTTGGCAATCCAGTTCCAAGAACGTTTTGACAGCATTTGGGAAGAAGGGACCATCGATGATTTGGAATCCCTATTAAAGGATATCAAACGCAGCATGCCCTCTTATCAAGTATTTGAAAAGTTAAACGGGTAGAGACTATATAGAAGTAGGTGATTCAATGGCTGTATACGCCATTTCAGACCTTCATTTGAGCCATTCGTCCGATAAACCCATGGACGTGTTTGGTGAACAATGGAAGGATTATACAGCAAAAATTGAAGTTAATTGGCGCGAAACGGTGACCGAGGAAGATCTGGTACTCATCGGCGGTGACATTTCTTGGGCAATGCATTTGGCAGATGCCATGGCTGACCTTAAATGGATTGAAGAATTGCCAGGACATAAATACATGATTAAAGGGAACCACGATTTCTGGTGGACCTCTCTAAAAAAAATGAATTTAGCTCATCCCCATCTTCGATTTTTATATAACAACTGTTTTATTCATGGAAAAGTGGCTTTGGCAGGCACTCGTGGATGGGTTTGTCCCAATTCAAAAGAGTTTACCAGCGAAGACCTAAAAATTTATCAACGAGAATTACTAAGACTGGAAAGCAGTTTGAAGCAAGCTGCCAAGCAAGACCCTGAACAAATTATTGCTATGATCCACTATCCGCCCATGAACGATAATTTCGAGGATTCTGGATTCACAGAACTGTTTGAGGCTTATGGCGTTTCAGATGTAATATACGGACATCTTCATTCGACCGAAGGATTTAAGGTAGGCTTTAAAGGCCATCGCAATGGTGTAGAGTACCATTTAACTTCCTGCGATTATTTAGATTTCAAACTCAAACAAATTTTATAGTGAGAACAGAGCCAGACGGGAAGTCCTATGGCGTAACGGTAAGGAGCATATTTTGAAAGCGATAGACATGGAAGCATTTTACAAAAATAGAGACCAACTCATTGACGCATTAGAAGTTGGGGAAATTGATAAGACTGCCTATTTCGAGGGGAGTCTCGCGTATTTAAAAGCCATTGGTTTTAAACCTGGTAGAATTGAGCAGCAAGACTTTGATCATGCTGTCGTTCATTACCAGTACTATAACCTGATGGCTAAATTTCATTTTATGGAAGAAGAACTAAAAGTCTTCAATCAGCCTAAAGCAGCACAAAAACACCATGATATGGGGCATGATTTTTACATCAAAAAAGACCAAACGACTATGCGGCTTTTAGAACTTTGTGATTATAAGGGCATCGAAGCCTACTATATTCAAATGCAGTCTAAGGCATTGGAAGGGCATTTGTTTGAGGTCGTTTTCTTGGATGAGTCTCGCATTGTGCTTCATTCTAAAGACAAACGCATTTTATACAGATTAATTTCAGCAGGTGTCTTCGATGATCAAATTCAAGAATCAAAAATTCATGAATATGTGAACACACGCTATAAATAGGGTAAATATGACATAATCAAGGATGTCTGTTTTTAAGCAGGCGTATACATCGTTCATTTATTGAAGGAGGTCAAGATTATGACAATGCCCTTATTTAACAAAGGTGAATCGTTTACAGTACAAAGGATGGTAGAAAAAAAAGATACAGGTGCACATATTGGTTCAGGGAAACTGGATCAACTATTGGCATCTCCAATGCTATTGGACATGATGATTGATGCGTGCGCAAGACTTATTGATAAAAGGCTACCCGAGGAAATGGTTTCTGTGGGCGTGAGTTACCAAATTCAACACGTTCAACCTACCCTAGTTGGAGAAATGCTCACCTGTAAAGTGTCCCTCATAGAACATAGAGAAAATAAACTAAAATTCAGTATGGAAGCTTATGATGAAACCGGTCTTGTTGGGACAGGCTCATGTGAGCGGTATATTGTCAATCAAGAGGCTTTAATTCAAAAAGCTAGAAAGCGGATTGAGACAATGCGCTTAGGTGTTAACGTATAAAGTTTGGAGGCAACAATGAAAAAAGGCAGTGAGATCGTCGTAAAAATTGAGGCGATGGATTTTCCCAATATTGGGATTGGCCATGTAGAAGGTAAACCCGTCTATATGAAAAACGCTTTACCAGAACAAGTGGTTCGGGCTCGTGTTTCTAAGACGAGAGGGACTTATGCAGAGGCAAAAATTATCGGCATAGAAGAGCCAGCGCCTTACGAGACAGAATCGGCTTGTATTCATTTCGGTGTATGTGGGGGTTGTTCTCTTCAAACCTTGCCCTACCCTGAACAATTGAAAATGAAATCTGAAATGATAGGCAAACTCATTGCAGAGGCGACTGATAACACTTGTGAGTATGGGGGCGTGATCCCTAGTCCCAAGCCTTTTTTCTACCGCAATAAGATGGAATTCACCTTTGGAGATTTAACCAAGGGTGGGCCAACAGAGCTAGGTATGCATAAAAAGGGTTATTTTAACTCAGTGGTGACGGTGGATCAATGTCAAATTTGTGACGGAGATTTTACCAAGATTCTGTCTGAAACTTTAGCATTTTTTAAAAATTTGGAAATTCCCCACTATAATAAATTTCAACATACGGGTAACCTCCGTCACTTAATGGTGAGAAAAGGAGAGCGTACAGGAGAAATTTTAGTGGCGCTGTCGGCAAAGTCTGGTCATGAACTGCCTCTTGAAGCCTTTAAAGAGATGCTTCTCGGCTTGGGTTTAGAGGGTAAGATTGTCGGTATTCTCCACGTTAAAAATGAAGAAATGTCAGACGCCTTCCAAGGACCTTATGACGTTTTGTACGGTAGAGACCACTATTTTGATGAAATTTTGGGACTTAAATTTAAAGTGAGTCTTTATTCCTTCTTCCAGACGAATACCCAAGGGGCAGAAGTGCTTTATTCAAAAGCCGTTGAGTACTTAGGCAGTATTGAAGGGAAGACTATATTCGATTTATACAGTGGTACGGGTACCATCGGTCAGATTCTTTCTCAGAAAGCTGCGAAAGTGGTAGGCATTGAGATTGTAGAAGACGCCGTTGCCATGGCAAAAGAAAATGCTGCGCTGAACGGTCTCACCAACTGCGAATTTATTGCGGGAGACGTTTTTGTCAAAATTGACGAGTTGAAGGATTTGAAACCTGACATGATTGTGGTGGACCCTCCTAGAAGCGGTATTGTGGCGAAAGCCTTAGACAAAATTATCGCCTTTGGCGTCAACGAAATTGTCTACGTTTCCTGTAACCCAAAGACTTTGGCTGAGAACTTGAAACAGCTCAGAGCGGCGGGTTATGAAGCGAAGAGGGCGATTGCGGTGGATCAGTTTCCGATGACGTTGCACGTAGAAGCGATAGTTCTGATGACACGTAGTGGTTCGGGTGATAAAAAGTAGGGTTTGACCACAACATATAGTGGTTTGGAGCCGATTTTGGGGCCAAAAAACAGCAAAAAAATTACGTTTTTTGACCCCTGAAAAAGGGCTAAAATATAGATGACATTATAAATTCATAGGAAAATGAGTGATTCAGAGACTTCAATAGTTGGAAAAGCAATTTGTCAAAATCTAAGTTAGAAGGGATAAATCATGGCGAATGATGGTTTTAATGGAATGAAATTACCTGATACTTTTAAACTTGATTTAACTCATACAACAAATTTGACATCAGGTATTCAGGCTCAAATGGAAGAAAATAATAGACGAATCCAGAAGGCTGGAGAAGAAGCATATAATAATCGTCAGGGAATGCAAAATAACATTGAGAAGATAGCAATGAATACAGCTGAAACAAATCTTCAACTGCAGAAAGTTGTGGAAAATCAAAATGCCTATATTGATGTTTTGAAGGAGCAACTATCCGTACAGAAGCAACAAATAGAACTTAATGAACAGCAATTGATTATCCTCAAAAATATCTTTGCATCAGGAGAAGATGGTGTAATTATTGAAAAGGAAATCATGAAGCTTATTCAGGATCAAATAGATTCAAGTCACCCGCTTTGGGATTATGTTAAAGATAAAGGTGGAGATATTGCAGTAGCAGGTGCCACCGCTGGGGCACCGGTTATATATGGTTCGATAAAGTTGTATTTAGCATCAAAAGGAATAATGTTGCCGTAACAGACATTGAGGGCAATTGAATAAGTGAAAAATTATGAGGCAGAGTTTTAGGTCAACTTTAATGATCTATAAACTCTGCTTTTTTATTTTTAAATTCGTTCAACAAAATAGAACATGGATTTGAAGCCGGGGTCAAATAGCTGACTCCGGTTTTTTCATATCAAAATTTAAACGAAAGGATGAAAAAATTATGAGACAGAAAGAAAAACGGATTGGTATCATTGCAATCGCCTTCTTGATTCTGCTATGTAGCGGAATCTATATTGCTTACCGACTTCATCCGGAAAGCTTTATAGGCAAGGACGAAATTATCACACGTGGCGAATACGCTGCAATTCTAGCTAAGGAGATCTCGCTGGATATCTCAAATTCAGAAAAGGAATCGCCGAGTTTTTCAGACATCGATGGACACTTTGCAGAGAAGTACATTGAGGCATTGGTAGATGCAGGATTTATAAATCCTGCAGATTATCCAGACGGCTTTCACCCTGATGATCCAATCACTCGCTCCGAAATTATCAAGCTACTAGTGAAAATTAAAGGTTTGGATGATGAAGCTGAGAACACAAAAGGACACAGTGGTTATAATGATCAATCGGACATCAAAGATGATGACAAAGGCTATGTAATCATTGGTCGTGAGAATGGAATCATTGGTGATGAAGATGATGATAAAATCAGACCGTATGATCCGGCGACTAAAGGTGAAGCTGACAAAATGAATGAGAGCATTAACCCAAAGCCACCACAAGAAAAGCCTACAAAACCTTCTCAAACAGCCGATACGACAAAACCGGTTGTAACACCTGAACCTAGCACGCCGACAGAGCCTGTAGATCCCACAGACCCAACCACAACGACAGAAGAGAACGTGCCACCTATTACACCAGCTCCGGATTATAGTGGTGGAAGTTCACATGATAATTCGGATAGAGATTCTTATAATCCAACAGCAGAGGTTAAATTTGAATTACCCCAGGTAGTCCACACAGACAATGAAATTGAAGTGATGCCCGTGTGGAAATACATGAATGATTTCACTTGGACGTTGACTAAAACCGATGTCGATGGTTCTGAAAAGGCTATTGAAATGAAAGATGCTGTCTCAGGTACACTTGGACTTGAAGGTGGCACTATTAGGTTTAAGGAACACGGTCAATATACTTTAACAGCCACCGCTAAGAATACCAGAGGAAAAGAAACGGTTCTATCAAAGCAAATCAAAGTATATCCAGTTATCAATATGAGCTTTGAATTGCCGGAAACAACACACACTGACAAATCAACAGCGATCACATACTCTTTGGAAAATCTTTACGGGAACACTATAGAGTGGTCGGCAACGAAAGACGGAGAGACTACTAATCTAGCGGAAATCCTTGAAGGCAATCTAAACAATGAGGGCGGAACTTTTGTCTTTAAGAACAGTGGGGAGTATGCCTTAACTGCATCAATTAAAGATGAAACTGGACGTGTCTTTTCGCATACGGAATCTACAAAAGTATACCCTGTTGCAGGGATTTCATTTGATATTCCGTCAGCGTCTCATACAGACAAGGAAATTCATCTAACAACGGTCCTAAAAAATGCGAATAACCTAAATGTTGAATGGATCCTACAGAAAAATGGTGAAATAGCTGAACTTTCAAAAGATGTTGAAGGCAAGCTATCAAATGAAGGTGGGAGCATTCGCTTCAAAGACAAGGGAGTCTATTTGCTCACTGGAAAATTAGTCGATGAAACGGGTAGAATGTTTGAATCTTCAAAGACAATAACAATCTACCCCGTTGGTTCAGTTGGGTTTTATGCACCTGAAATCACGCATACAGATAAGACCGTCCATGTAGAAACTAGGTTTGAACACCTTGGAGACGCATCAATTGAGTGGTCACTATTAAAAGATGGTGAAATAGTTGCAATTGAAAATGCGATTCAAGGTAATCTTTCTGACGAAGGTGGTTTTGTTCGCTTTGTAAATGATGGTGAGTATATTCTTAAAGCATCCTTTGCTGATAAAGCAGGGAGAAGTTACAGCTACTCAGCTCCAGTAAAAGTGTATCATGTTCCGAGTATTACTTACTCTTTGCCTGACACTGCTCACACAGATACATTAGTCCAAGTGGTCACTGAATCATCTGAAATGGATGGACTTAATGTTGAGTGGTTACTAGAGAATGGATTTGGATTTCAAGATTTTGAAACATATGTTGATGGAACGCTCGATAATAGTGGCGGTTCAATAAAATTCAAGCATGCTGGCACTTATGAATTGATTGCTCGCATTACTGATGAAACTGGGCGAGTATTCCTATTTGAAAAGAGTGGAAAGATTGAGGTTCTGCCAGTCCTGAACATTTCATTTGAACTTCCAGAAAAGACACATCTCGACCGAACTCTTGATATTAGAACAAGAGGCAATAACAATGTACTACCGGTGACGTGGTCAATTATGAAGAACGGAGAGTCAGTAGAAATATCTGATGTTATCCAAGGAGAACTCAATGCCTATGGCGGACAAATTAATTTTAAAGAAACTGGCGAGTATACGCTGACGTCATCGATGACAGATGCTCTCGGAAGAGTATTCACTTTTACAGCATCAACGACAGTATATCCAGTTCCAGAAATTTCACTTGATGTGCCAAAGATTTGGTACGTGGGTGAGGAAGGGACAATCAATGCTGCTGGTACTTATGTGAATGACCTCACTACGCAGTGGACCATCATAAAAGATGACGGGGGCTCTGAGCCATATTCCAAATTTGCAACGGGTGAGTTGAGCAAACAAGGTGGTAGCCTGGTCTTCTCTTCGAAGGGTCAATATGAATTAATATTAACCATGACAGATCCTACAGGTAGAAACTATGTAAAAAGTGGCATATTTACTGTTTACCCGGTTCCGAACATGGGCATTTCACTCACTCCGTTAACTTATAGTGGAGACAGCATTACAGCAATCGCATCAGGTTCAGAACTTGATGAAATGAATATTGAGTGGCTAATGTCTATCGATGGAGCGGAAGAAAAGCCTTATACAGAATGCGCTACAGGTTCACTTGGGGCAAATGGTGGATATTTTAGAATGAACACAGAGAAAACAATCGAAGTTAAGCTGATCGCAAAGGCTACAGATGTAAACGGCAGAGAATTTACTTTCACATCAAATGAAGTGACAGTCAAGCCATTAGCAAACTTTACTTTTACGGTTCCTCAGACAGCGCATATTGGTGATAACCTAAATGTTTCAATGCTGTCCATCTCGGGACTCGAGGGAAGGACTTTAAACTGGTCCTTATCACAAGATAGTAATCCAGAAAGTTATTCAGGAGCATTATCAAATTTAGGTGGCAACATTGTCATCACCAAAACCGGTAGTTTTATTTTGAGAGCAAGTTCGTTTGATAGCACAGGGAGAGAATTCAGTTATTCT
The DNA here is from genome assembly GCA_964404895.1 of uncultured Peptostreptococcaceae bacterium. GTDB lineage: Bacteria > Bacillota > Clostridia > Peptostreptococcales > Acidaminobacteraceae > JBGSUZ01. Next base: position 133,497 of record CAYOLV010000007.1, read on the forward strand.
AAAAGCATCTCCATTACAAATACCGCACCAAATAAACCTGTTGCAAGTGCTGTGGTAACAAGAACCGCACTGAATTCTAAGTTAAAGGTCAATATTACAGCTACAGCAACAGACCCAGACTCAGATCAAGTTACACTTGAGTATTCAGGAAATGCAGATGATGGTTATTATTCTGTTGGTACTCATTCTGTGAAAGTTAGAGCAAAGGATAAGTGGGGTCAGTATTCGGAATGGACAATCATAGCATTCACTGTTACAAACTCAGCGCCAACAACACCAATAATTACACGTACACCAGACGGCAATAGCGTCGCTCCCAGTGTACCAATAACCATTACAGCATCAAGTACTGATCCTGATGGGGATGCCATCACATACGTTTGGGAAGGAAGACCTTCACAGACAAGCACAGCCTATCCACTTGGGAAAAATGTTGTTCGTGTTAAAGCAGTGGATTCAACTGGAGCAGAGTCACCATGGGCAGCTATCGTGTTTTTCGTTGCGGATCCTAATCGAGGTGGAGGTATGATGCTCAGTGGTCCTGAATCAGTAATTCTCGAACAGGGCATTGCCGGCGCTACTATTACGAACTACACCTTTACAGTTCCACCTGTCAGTGGGCATAGCGGTGAGGACTATGGGCGAGTACGTGGCTATAATGTGTTAGCTGGGCAGTGGGATCAGCTTGACTACGCACCGACAACTAATGGCATTACATTCAGCCGAAGTCTTTCACCGAACATCTATAGTAAATTGGAATTCTATTATTACACCAACCATAACTGCATGTACAATCAATCCAATATTACCTATTCGGTAAGCTATCATTTTCAGTAACCGATAACGAATCCAACTAAAATAAACAAATAAGATTGAGAGGAGAAAAACAATGTCAAAGTTATATATGTATGGCACTGAGCTTCAAGAGCTAGAACAGCTGATGATGCTCGTGCCTAATTTTATGCCAAGAAAAAGTGGAATGATTGTTATGCATGGCAGAAACAGTCAAGTATCAGTATCAAAATGCCATCCATGTCCGAATAGTGAGAGGAGAAGACAAAAAAATGAAACTGGTGATCAGAATAGTGAAAGAAATATATTGGTATTTGATAGTTACAAAGACTTAGCATTCTCTTGCTTCAAGAGATATAGATCTTTTAGACTTAATGAAAGACTAATAGAATTGGTCAGACATTATGACGGGGAAATTTTTTTGAATGAAAATCATCGCTTAAGATTTTACTCTGTCTGTAGACTGCAAGACGTGACTTCCGAGGTTAAAAATCCATTTTACCTTGCTGTACTTTATCTAATTACAGCTGATGATAAATTATGGAGTGCTGCAAAAGATCATGTCTATTCAGAGTGCTTTGATTTTAAAGGAATGCACCTCGGTGGAATTAATACTGATGGATATGCTCTCTATCAAACGGCCCGAACGATTTGTTTGGGAAGAGAGTATATCCAGATGGCTGAAATTGCAGATAAAACGCTTATTGGTGACATGGCTTTTAAAGCGATTATTAATGCAATACTCATTTCAAAATATGGATTTGAAATGCTAAATGTAAATGACTAGAAGAGTTACTTTCTTGTTGAGATATCAGTCTCAATAAAATAGAAGGTAGCTTTTTTTTAATTGGGTCAAATAGTAAGTGGCCTAGCTTTATGGATCATGAAAATTGGTCTTGGAAGGCCGCTGAAGTGCTTGAAATAAAAGAACACACAGACCATGGGGGTATACGTATATGAATGGGTTTAAATCTCGAAACGAAGTTGAAAGAATCAAAGAGCAGTATCCTGTAGGCACTAGAATTGAACTCATCGGTATGGATGATCCATATGCACCAGTTGAGTCAGGTATACAAGGAACTGTTGAAATAGTTGACGATGCAGGCACTCTCCACATGAAATGGGATAACGGAAGAACTTTGGGCATCGTCCCCGGAGAAGATCAGTTTAGGGTAATATCGAAACCCACTGAGGAAACAATGGACAATGATCAAAAGCAAGGTATGGGAGGATTAAATATGTAAAGACAAAAATAAAAACTGCTACAAACGAATTAATTGAATAATTTAAGGCATATGCGTACGGAGTTCAAACCGTACATTTTTTATGCTGTAAATTCTATGGGCCGCTTGAATGACTGCAATACGCAGTGAATCGAGCGGCCTTTTTTTATTTCTAAGAAAACTATCCCACCAGAAAAGGAGGCGAGGAGGTGGAACATGTAAATCTAAACGAGAGACTTTTAAGTCACTTAAAAAGAAATCATACGGGTGTAGGAAGGGCTGTACAAAGCAAGGGATTGGAACTTCGGTTTCAGATGAGCGGTAGAAAGATTCGTGACATTGTCAATGCACTCAGGTGCGAAGGACATCCCATCTGCAGTGATGATGGTGGCTATTACTACGGTGCTAATCGGCATGAAGTACTTGGAAGCATACGACAGCTGAGTAGTCGAGTTGAAAAAATTGCAGAAGCAAAAAACGGACTTGTGGATGCCCTATCTCACTATCCAGATTCAAATAGTAGTAAGCAGCTTCAAATCTGGGTTGTGTGTGTGAAGGAGGGATGACGTATTAATAGTTTTATGAGTTGGATAGGCGGAAAGAAATCCATGAGGGAACTGATTGTTTCTCTCTTTCCGCTCTATTATGAAAGGTATATTGAAGTGTTTGGGGGTGGGGGCTGGGTATTATTTCATAAACCACCGGGCAATGACTTTGAAGTTTACAATGACTTCAACAGTTTGCTTGTGAATTTATACCGATGTGTTAGGGATCAATATAAGGACCTAGAAGAGGAACTCAAATATGTGCTGAATTCCAGAGAAGATTTTGAAAAAGTAAGAGCCATACTGGATACAGAACAAGTTGAAGATGATGTCAAAAGAGCAGCATATTTTTATCAACTCATCAGATACAGCTATGCTTCAGGCCTGACTAGTTTCGGAAGTCAACCCCATGACATTAGAAGTAATTTTCCTATCATCGAGCAGGCTCACCGAAGACTCTCAAAAGTAGTCATTGAAAATAAAGATTTTGAAAAGCTGATTCGGCAGTATGATCGCCCTGTCAGCTTTTTTTATTTGGATCCGCCATATTTTGACACAGAAAAATACTACAAGAACGTTGGTGAAGGTGGATTTCAAAAGGAAGATCACATCAGACTTAGGGATACACTACTCGGCATTGAGGGGCAGTTTCTGCTTTCCTACAATGACTGTGAGTATATCAGAGAATTATACGATGCCCCAGGTATCATGATTGAAAGTTACAACAGAATCAATAACATCAAGCAAAGATATGACAATGGCGCTCAGTTCCCCGAGATTCTCATAGCCAACTATGACATGCATGAACGTGAGCGAGATGGATTGGGGCAATTGAATCTATTTGATATTAATAACGAACTTAATAAGGAGGAAAACAGCTTATGAAAAGACTAGAACAAACGGTGAAAGGTTTTCTGTGCCTACCCATTACAGAATCAGCAGAAAGAAAAATTGGTGATGTTGGAATGCTCGAAGCAACCATTATCAAGAGTGGTGTAGTGCTTGCGAAGTCTCAAATGACAGCGATGGATGTACTAGATACCATTGAGGGTCTCGAAGAGATTCTCAAAGAACTGTACAACGCACTTATTGATGCCACCGGTATTTGTTGTGAGGATTGTGATCAAGACGAAACAGAGGATGCCATCGCCATCAAACTGCCAGAATTTATTCTTGAAGATGCAGGTATACCAAAAGACGCTAAGCTTTGTGCATTTACGACTGAATCGAGCGGCGAAGTGACTGTCATGGAGGCTGAATACAAACATGATCTCACAGATGTGCCTGAAGACATGCTTAGGTTATTGAAAGATATTGGTGTGTGCTTGTCGTGCCTCAATGGGTGCCTAATGTCTGAAAGGATCGTATACGGAAAACAGAAGTAACTCAATTTTCAAATCAGATAATAGGAGTCGACGCTACGACACGAGGAGGTGATGTAAATGGGCGGCATTGAAATGAAAAATGGACTACTCGTCTATTATGGGAATCCAGCTGGCTATCTCAAAGAGAACGAAGCAACTGTGGACAAGATGTTTCAGAGCAAGGAGTTCGAAGAGTGGCTTTCAGAAAAGAACGTAAGTGTAAATTGGACAGAAGGTATATTCGAAAGGCTTTCAAAAGGTGAAATATTAGGGGATCTGCTTGAGACTAGCAGTTCCCTTAAAAACGTTCGAATATGGCAGTTGAAGTCAGACTCGGATATCGAACTTAGGTTTAGAGGCTATGACGAAGTACTAAAGGTATCAGGCGAACCGAGTAGCAACAATTATGATATTGTCTTTGATGGTGAACTTGAAACAAATGACCTTGAGTCCATCTATACAAAGTTCAACTTGAATCACCCATCAGATTTTAAAGGACACTCTCTTTCAATTTCTGATGTAGTGGAGCTCTACGATGAAAACTGCAGTGAGTTTCATTATGTGGACCAATTCGGATTCAAGGAAATTGAATTTATGGATCAAGAAAGAGAACAGGATATAAAAATGAGTATGTAAAAAATCTAAACTACAGGAGGAATTATCAATGAAAAGATTTATGAAAAGTGTAAACAACTTTGCTGTAAGACAGGCTATCAGAGTGGATCAAGCACTTAGAAATAATAAGGGAGAAGGCTATATCGATACAGCGGTCAAAATTTTGATTGCCGTTGTACTTGGCGCACTTTTACTTGCAGGACTCTATGCATTGTTTGGTGAGGTGGTCATGCCAACACTCACACAACGCATTAGAGACATGTTCAACTATGGTGGTGCAAATTAAGGAGGGTTGATGACTCATGGGAAAAATAGCAAAAGCTCAGAATAAAGAAGATTCTAGTCTTCACTATGATGTGAAGATTCAAAGTATCAGGCCTGAAGGAACGCTAAGAGCCACTGCAACGGTCAACATCAATGATGCTTTTGCCATCAGAGGTGTAAAACTCATGGAAGGATCAAAAGGGCTTTTTGTATCCATGCCAAGTTACAAAGCAGGCAATGGGGAGTATAAGGATATCTGTTTCCCTTGTACCTCTGAATCCAGAAAAGAATTTGATAAAGCTGTGATTGGAGCGTATGAACAGGCTCTAGCACAAGGACAAGATCAGGAACAAAAGGAAAAAGCTTCAGAAGAAGCGACACAGGAGAATGCACAAACGATGACATTGTAATTTAAAACAAAGAAAGGTTGGGAATGCTGATATGCATAAACTTATAAAGAAAGTGAACGCCTTTGCTATGACATTTGCCATTAAAGCAAGGATGGCTATCGAAGGCAATAAAGGTGAGGGCTACATTGATACAGCTGTTAAAATTCTGATTGCAGTAGTGCTTGGTGCTTTACTACTTGCTGGACTTTATGCTTTATTCGGTGAGGTGGTTATGCCCATCCTTGAGCAAAGGATTAGGAACATGTTTAACTATGCAGGTTAGTAGCATCATACAAGTGGTGCTGTTTTTCATTTTGATGGGATGTGCAGTCTATACTGATATCAAAAAAAGAGAAATTCCAACGATTATTTGGTCATCTGTGGCTTTGATATCGCTTTTTAATTTTCAGGCTGTGCATCTGTTTGGCATTTTAGCAGCACTGCCATTATTAATTGCAGCTATGATAAGCCCATCTGGCATAGGAGGTGGCGATATAAAGCTTGTAGCTGCGGTTGGACTTGTCATTGGCTTTTGGAAAGCATTGATGGGGATGACCATTGGACTGTGTCTAGTGATTATTTTTCACGGTAGTATAAAACTATTTAATGCAACCAGGAGAAATGAGTATGGGCGCAGGGCTTATCCTCTAGCGCCTTTTCTCGCTCTTGGCTATATATGCATCTATTTTTTATGAAGGAGATGACAAAAATGTTTGTAAAAGGACAAAGATTTGAAACGAGTTATAACAATGAGACCTATTCATTTGCAGGCAAATGGTCAGGATCCATGGTACTTGCTCCTGAAAATGACGAGAATGCGGATGTTCTCATCTATACAGAAAATGAAGTTAACGAACTGATTGAGTCAGGTGAATTAAAGCTGATCACAGGTCAGGAAATGGTTATGCGCTAGCAATCTAATCGATGAATCTATAAAAAACGGAGGTACGTATGAATATATTTAAAAACAGAATGGTGGTCGGGGTATTTTGCATTGTGCTGTCGCTCCTCATTTGCTTTGGCATAACACCGTTATTCAATAAAGGTATTAGTCAAAAGATGGAAATTGTCCGGGTGACTAAAGAAATCAAAGCAGGTGCTCAAATTACTAAAGACATGGTCCAAAACGTTGAAGTTGGTGGGTACAACCTCCCAACAAATGTCGTGAGATCAAAAGAAACAGTAGTTGGAAGCTATGCACTTGCTGATTTATCAATTGGTGATTATATCCTGAGTGCAAAAGTTTCAAAATCACCGGCTGCTGAGAACGCTTATTTATATAATCTTGATGGAAGCAAACAGGCTATGTCTATTACTATTAAAAGCTTTGCAAACGGTCTATCTGGAAAGCTTCAAAGTGGCGATATTGTATCCGTCATTGCCCCAGACTATAAAAAACAGGGGGCAACTGTCATTCCACCAGAACTTAAATATGTGGAGGTCATCTCGGTAACAGCCCCAAGTGGGTATGATGCCAACACAGGTGAACAGAAGGCTACCGAGGACGAAAGAGAACTACCTTCAACAGTTACACTTCTTGTAACGCCTGAGCAGGGAAATATATTAGCAAGTCTTGATGCAGATGGAAAGACCCATCTTTCACTTGTGTATCGAGGAGACCAGAAAAACATTAAGGAGTTTCTTGATACACAGACTAAAATTTTAGATGCTCTTTATCCCAAAAACAGCGCTAATGCTACAACTTTAGACGGACAGGGGGAATAATAATGATTAACTTTAAGAAGAATTCAATCTTCTCCCGTGATGCCAAAGAAGAATCAGTAAAAGAAGAGATCCTCCATGGCGGTGTTCTTGCTGTTTGGGGGAGTCCAGGATCAGGGAAGACAACGACTGCCGTCAAACTAGCCAAGTATCTTGCAGATAAAAAGAAAAATGTCATTTTAGTACTGTGTGATATGACTGCTCCGATGCTGCCTTGCATTTGTCCGCCATCAGATTTGGAATGTGAAAAGTCCCTCGGAAGCATTTTGTCTGCGACACATGTGACCGAACCTTTGGTGAAATACAATATGATCACTCACAAGAAGATGGCGTATCTAACGATGATTGGTATGCTGAAAGGCGAGAATGAGTATACCTATGCTTCATATTCAAAAGTGCAAGCGATGGAATTCATTGAATCGCTTAGAAAAATTGCGCCATTTGTTATCATTGACTGCAGCAGTTATATTGCCAATGACATTCTATCAGCTGTTTCGCTTCTTGAATGTGACAGTGTTCTCAGGCTTGCCAATTGTGATTTGAAGTCTATAAGCTATCTCTCCAGTCAGCTGTCACTCTTACAGAACAGCAACTGGGATATGGACAAGCAGTACAAAGTCGCATCCAATGTCAAATCCAATCACGGAATAGAACATATGGCAGGAGCACTTGGGAGTCTTTCTTTCAAATTACCTTATTCAGAGGAAGTTGAAGAACAGACTTTAGCAGGAAATTTACTTGCAGATCTGACTCTTAAAAATAGTAGAGAATACAGAAAAGAAATTGAAAAAATTGCAAAGGAGGTGTTCGGATGCTAGATAATCGAAATGAAAAACTGATTGAACCAATGGATAATCGAATCGAAGAACTCATGAACACCTCAAACAAATATAAGAAGAATAAGGAGTTGGGTACTGAAAATCGTACACACTCCTTATTTTTTGCCCCTGAGTCAGAGAAGAAAGATTTTCAGACTGTCCTCAAAGAAGTGCAAGAATACATCTCTAGCAACTACTCTGTTCTGATCACCGATCAGGGTTTAGAAGATGCTAAAGAACAGATGAAACGATACATCAGCAAGTACGTTATGAATGAAAGAATTGCAGTCAAGGGTATGGAAGGACAAGAACTGGTTGATGCCCTATATACCGAAATGGCTGAGTATGGTTTTCTCACGAAATACATCTTTGGGAAAGGCATTGAAGAGATAGATATCAACTCTTGGCAGGATATTGAGGTGCAATACTCTGATGGACGAAATGAAAAACTGAAGGAGCACTTTGACTCACCTGAACACGCCATCAATGTCATCAGAAGGATGCTTCACGTATCGGGAATGGTCCTTGATAACGCAAGCCCTGCAGTCCTTGGACATCTATCAAAGAATATCCGAATTGCTGTCCTTAAAACGCCACTTGTGGATGAAGACATTGGCATTGCAGCATCTATCCGAATTGTTAATCCTCAGAGCATGAAGAAAGAGGATTTTGTCAGGAGCGGTACAGCTACGGAAGAGATGCTCGACTTCCTGTCCAACCTCATCCGCTACGGCATTTCTGTTTGCGTAGCAGGGGCAACAAGCTCTGGTAAAACTACGGTCCTTGGATGGCTACTCACAACCATCCCCAACAATAAGAGAATCTATACCATTGAAAATGGATCCCGTGAGCTTGATTTGATCCGCCATGATGAGGGGAGGGTCGTCAATTCAGTGATTCATACCATCACTCGTGATAGTGAGAATGAAAAACAAAGAGTCGACCAAATCATGCTTCTTGATATGGCACTGAGATTTAATCCTGATATTGCAGTGGTTGGTGAAATGCGTGGGGCTGAAGCAAACGCAGCTCAGGAGGCAGCTCGAACAGGTATTGCGGTACTTACAACAATTCATGCTAACTCTTGTGAAGCAACCTACCGAAGGATGGTATCCCTTTGTAAACGTGCGGTGGATATGTCTGATGATACGCTCATGGGATATGTAACAGAAGCCTATCCTATCGTTGTTTTTTGCAAACAGCTTGAAAATAAGCAGAGAAAGATGATGGAAATCATGGAATGTGAGATTCTACCGGACGGCTCCAGGAATTATCGCGCACTGTTTCAGTACATCATAACAGAGAATCGAATGGATGAGCAGGGCAAGTTTATCATTGAGGGAACACATAAACAGGAGTATAGCATTTCCGAGAGCTTGTCCAAAAGGCTCCTTGAAAATGGGATGCCCATTGAAATGATCAATCGAATGAAGCGAAGGGAAGTGACTTAAAGATGAATGTAATATTACTAATTGCCTGTATCGGAATGATCACGGGCTTTTTTATCATCTTATCGCTATCACCAATGGAATTTACAGATAGCGTTTTTATAAATATTTTGAACAAACCGCGCAGTATCAAAGAAGAAATAAATGAAATAACCAAACGAAAGAAAGTGTCTTACTTTAGGCGAGAAGTCATTGAAGTGCAGTCAATATTGAAGCTTACCGGGCGTGAAGGCTGGTTTCCAATGATATGTACAGTGTCGTTATTCCTTTTTGCCATTGGCAGTGGCATTGCAATTGTGCTTGGCAATTTCTTTTCAGTGCCTGTTCTTGGTATCGGTTTTATGCTTCTACCGTTTTGGTATGTGAGGCTGACACAAACCCATTTTAAAAGGGATATTGCAGCTGAGCTTGAAACAGCTCTGTCGATTATCACGACAGCGTACCTAAGAAATGAAGATATTGTGACTGCGGTAGAAGAAAACATCGACTATCTGAATCCGCCAGTTCTGTCTGTATTCAAAGGTTTCGTCTATCGCATTAAGATGATCAACCCAGACATTGCAGCAGGTTTAGAGGACATGAAAGTACAGCTTGAAAACGCTGTGTTTCGTGAGTGGTGCGATGCTTTAATTGCATGCCAGATTGATAGAAACCTAAAAACTACACTGACACCCATTGTATCAAAGCTTTCTGATATGCGAGTGGTAAATGGTGAGCTAGAAAACATGGTTTTTGAACCAAGAAAAGAATTTATCTCCATGCAGCTCTTAGTGGTTGGCAACATACCGCTATTATATTTTTTGAATAAGGACTGGTACAACGCTTTAATGCATACACCTCTTGGCCAGATTATTCTAGCCATCTGTTTTGCTGCAATCTTTATTTCGGCAGCATTTGTTATTAAGCTGACACAGCCCATTGAGTATAGGAGGTAGGCAGAAATGATGATATTGATTGTGCTATTTGGACTTCTTTTTGCCGTGGGTCTGTTCTTTATACTAGCTGAGGTATTTAAGCTTCCAAGACTTGCAACGGGGAAAGCCATGATCTCTGCGGTAAGTCAGAATAAGGGTAAGGCGAAAAATCTGGATGTTTTGATTGGCAGTTTATCGGTGAAACTTGCCAAACATCTTCCAATGGATGAATACAAAAAAAGCAGGATGAAAAACACTTTAAAAGCCGCCGGCATGAACCAAAGTCCAGAAGAATTTATGGCTTTCGCACTTGTTAAGGCTTTGCTCGTGGCATTTGGTGTTATCCCATGCCTTCTGGTTTTGCCGTTACTTGCTCCTGTTTTGATGTTCCTCGCGGTGATGATCTACTTCAAAGAAATTAAAAAGGCAGATGAAAAACTATCTGCCAAACGAGAAAAAATCGAATCAGAACTGCCAAGGTTTGTGGCTACGATTACACAAGAACTAAAGGCAAGTAGAGATGTTCTTGGAATACTTGAGAACTTTAAGAAGAATGCCGGGGAGGAGTTTGGAAATGAACTAGACGTTTTAACGGCGGATATGCGGTCCAGCAGTTATGAAGCGGCCCTTACAAGATTTGAGGCAAGAATCAACTCGCCTATGCTATCGGATATCACAAGAGGTTTAATTGGTGTTCTTAGGGGTGACGAAGGGGGCGTATATTTTCAGATGCTTGCCCATGATATGAAACAACTGGAACTTCAAAGATTGAAAGCACAGGCAATGAAGATACCACCCAAAATTCGAGTGTTCAGTTTCATCATGCTCATGTGTTTCCTCATGACCTACATGGCAATTATTGTGTATGAAATTTTACGTTCCCTTGACGGAATGTTTTAGTGGAGGTGGTGAAGTGTGAGGCATTTATTAAAAAGCAACCGTGGTGAAGGATACATTGATGTGGTTGTGCTTGTACTTTGTGCAATGCTCGTGATTGCGCTTGCTGTGAAGGTGTTTCCTGCCTACATCATCAAACAGCAGGTGGACACCTTTGCCGTTGAGCTAATGAGAGAAGCAGAAATTGCTGGAAGAGTGGGAACAGAAACTACACAGAGAGAACTGATTTTAAGAGAAAAAACTGGAATTATCCCAACGATTGTATGGTCAAAATCGGGTCAGATTCAGCTCAACGAAGAAATAACAGTGACAGTGACTTATCCGATTAACATAGGACTGTTTGGCGGTTTTGGCTCCTTCCCGATTACCCTCAGAGCTGATGCTGCAGGAAAGGGGGAGGTCTATTGGAAGTAAAAAAAATACTGTCAAACAACAGAGGTAGTGGTTTTCCACTAGCAGTTGCCATCACGCTGTGCTTGGTCATGATTTTCACTGGGATATCTGAATATTTTAGGCTCATGATAGTTGCACAAGGTGTTCGTGATGCACTTCAGTCAGCTGTCATTTCAACAGTCAGTGACAATTATGATGATGTTTATCATGGTGTTCGTGAAGGGTACTCAGGTGGGTATCAACCTATTGATTCAGATTTTGAAGAGTCCTTCGACTATGGTGATGTTTATGATCGTTTAGATGGCATTCTTGGTCTGAATCAACTTGGCTATGAGCACATTAAAACAACCGGTGAAGGTAAAACAGAGTTTAAAATATGGGATTTGAACGTTGATATCCAAAATGCGCCACTGGCTAGCGGAGATATCAATCAGCAAAGGTTTAAGGTGGATAGTTCCATCATGCTTGAAGTACCAGTGTCTTTTGGTGGAAAACTTCTGCCACCCATGATTATTAAGGTCAAAAACAGCGCTGGTTACACCCCGAAATTTTAGATTCTAAGAACTTGTAAAATTATAGTAGACTATTCAAAAAGCTTGTGCTAGGGTGAGGTTTAAGAAGGACAATACTTTAAAAATTAAGGAGGCATTTCTCATGAAAAATATGAATGATAAAACGAAGAAAAGAGTAGTAATGGCTTGCGGTCTTGTGATCAGCGTGGCACTTATTGTGATGATCGGGGCTAGATTTACGAAAGCACCAGTGACCGAGGCAATCAATAATACTCAGAACACTGAAATAAGCAAGGTTGTCGTAGAAAACCCAAATGGTGCAGAAACAAATAAAAATGACGAGGTCAAGGTCGAGCCAATTGTAGTACCAAAAGAAACTCAAGTGGATAGTGGCGCAGATGATACAGGAACAGACCAAACAATTCAAGGTGATGTTCCCGATAAACCAACTTATACTGAAGAACAACTGACTGATCCGACACAAAAGCCTGACGGCGAAAAAGTAGATCCACCAAAATCAGAAGATAAGAATCCTACAACGACTACAACACCAAAGCCAAATAAACCGGTAACGACTACGGAACAGAAACCTTCTGGTGGGCTACCCGGATTTGATAGTGTGCCAGATGGCGGAGCAAATGAAGTGATTGAAGTAAACGACATGTATGAGAACGGAAACAAAATAGGTGACATGGATTAAACTAAAACTTGATAAATTAGAGAGCACTGCAGAAATGTGGTGCTTTTTTAATTGCAGAAAGGAGATCAGATGGAGAAGGTAAAGAGATTACTTTTGGCATTTTTGATGATGTTCATCTTGTCAGTTCAAACAAATGCATTCGCAGATGGTGACGGAAATATTGATAACGGTGGAGGGGACATGGGTCAAGGTTCTAGCACAAATGTGTGGTCCCCAGGAAATGAAGGTGTTAGAGTGACTGTTATTCGTAGCAGTGACCATTCGGTTGTAACTATTCCAATCGATATCACGAACAAGAAACCCAGTGCATCCATATATAATTTTGGGAAAGTGAGCAAGGTTCAATATAGCAATGGTAAAGCACTATCTCCGGTTAAAGGTGGATATCAGTCTATAAAACCGAAACAAACAATCCCTAAAATAATTAGCACAAATGGAAAAACCAATTTAGCAGCCATAAAAAGTTATTTTACAGATGAGCAAGTCATTCGATCTATTGCAACGCTCACAGGAATGAACTTTGATATTTTGACAAACGGTGACTACAAATTACTTCTCGAGCCAATGGCGTATTACAAATTTGAAGGCGTCATGATTGCAACCACAGCAACTGAAGCAGCCATGTATGATGAAAAAGTAAATGGCTTACTGCGAAAAAGAATGGTCTCATTGACACATAAGAATTTGCCACTTGCCATGTTTTTAGAAGTGTCAGATTTGGGATATTCAGCGTGGGGTGGCAGCACAACATCACCAGCTACTAATGCAAATATTAAATCGTATTTGGGGCTAGGTATCGTTAGATTTAAAGACGCACCAACTCAAGCACCAGTAGTAAGTGCTAATGATTATGAATACCGGGTCAACACGGATGTCATCACAGCGGTTACAGTTAGTGGTGGTCAATCGGATCCAGATCACCCAACGCGGGTCAGTTTTAGCATTGAAGGAACTACCTATAACGTTGGAAATGTATTTTATCCGAGTGGTGATTCACAATTGGCATGGGTCAAATGGAGGACGCCTTTAGAACCAAAAAACATGACCATACAAGTAACTGTAAGTGGTCCCGGAAATACTTCGAAATCAACGATTCATGTTAAAATAATCGACCTTGATAAGAATACTCCACCGAATCCTGTGGCAGACGATAGAAACGATGAGTTCGCGTTTGCATCAGTACCTACAAGACAAGAAATGACAAGAGCTGATTGGAGCGTCTGGCGACCTTGGTGGCAACCAAATTGGATTTGGATCAGTACTGGTGAAGATAGCGGTTATTGGTTTGACAATGGCTGGTGGGAATTTAATCTAGATCAATACTATGCTAATTTTTCATCTACCATGAGCATCAAATGCGACAGTAAAAACCCAACCGCAAATGGCAGAACAATGAAAAGTGGATACGGAATCAATGAATCTGTAACTGCATCAATCACCAGTAACCAAAGCACCGCAATCACACATCCTCAGAATGCAGTGGCTTATTTTCCAGAGTTTCAGTACAAAACTTACTGGAGGCTACTTGAAAAAATTCAAAGTGGATCAACGGCTAGATTTGAGTATAAGAGGAATCCATATAGCACATACAATAACCGAACACACTTCACACCCATATGGATGCCTGATGGAAACTACGCGGTGAATACTTGGGTCATAGATGCATGGACTCCTGTTGGGATGTTATCCATGAACCTAACGGACTCATTAACAATCAGGGGCAACCTTTGGAATGATTGGCACATCGCACCGCTTAAACCATAAGTTAAAACAAGAGAGGTGGAAAATTTAAATGAAAAGATATAGAAAAATTGCAGTGATTATCTGCATGATATTACTCCTGACATTGATGTTTAGTACCACAGCGTTTGCAGGTGGTACTGGAGATGTTGCAGGAGCAATTGAGAGCACTTGGACTGATGCATCTGGTCAAATCAAAACCGTTGTGAACAAGGTAGTCTTTCCGGCAATCGACCTTATTCTAGCGGTTTTTTTCTTTGCTAAACTTGGGATGGCATACTTTGACTATCGCAAGCACGGACAATTTGAATGGGCAGCGCCGGCCATTTTGTTTGCGTGTCTTGTTTTCACATTAACTGCCCCAACATATATTTGGAAAATACTCGGGATATAGGAGGCCTTGTCTATGAACTTTTTTGAACAGGAACTAAGAAAATTTTTCGCAAAGGATCATGCATTCGATGATGTAAAATTCATCGGTAAAGTCTGCTATGGTACTTTGGGTGAGAAAACTAGAATGAAACTTGAATTTGTTACACTAGGAACCTATCAGAAATATGAAGGGATCAAGGCGACAGTCATTGATAAAACAGATGGCATAATTGACTCACTCACGTTGAAGTTTTCAGATGTTTGGGGTAAGAAAAAACTCAATAACCCCAATTTCAGAGATGGAATAGAGCCATACGTCTGGATTTATAACGAAAAAGCAGAGTGGTATGCATATGAGCCAACAAATGCTGATTACAAAGTAATGGCTGAATCAGTGAGTGACTATGCTGAACTATTCAAAGAACAGGCACAAGAGATGAAAAGCAGTTATTCTCTAAATCAACAAATGTAATGAAGAGAGGCATGTCGTGACAAAAACGGCATGCCTTTTCACTTTGATGGAAAGGAGGTAGCTGTCAAATGTTTATATGGGATTTTGTAATGGGTGATGTCATGGACCAGATTATTGACTGGTTTTATGGTCATCTTGTAGGTTTTCTGGGAGATTTCTTTGCCCAGATGGGCAACATGGGTGTTGAGCTTTTTGATATGACATGGGTGCAAAGCATTGTGCTTTTTTTCACTTATCTTGCATGGATGCTATATGTAGTAGGGCTAGTTGTGTCTTGCTTTGAAACAGGAATTGAGTATCAATCAGGAAGAGGAAGTGTCAAGGATGCTGCGCTTAATGCCATCAAAGGCTTCATGGCAGTGAGTCTATTCACAACTGTACCGATCGAACTCTATAAGTTATCAGTAACTCTACAAAGCAGTTTAGCTGCAGGCATTACGGGTCACAATAGCGGCGTTGGTGAACTTGCAAATGCAATCATTGGAGAACTGGGAAACATCAGTGACGTTTCAAGCGTAGGCAGTTCAGGTGTGTTCGGTGGACTTTCTACGATAACAAGTCCTATTATGGCACTTTTTATAATTATCCTCATGGGATATGCAGTCGTTAAAGTGTTCTTTGCCAACCTTAAAAGAGGTGGAATCCTGCTCATACAGATAGCGGTAGGAAGTCTTTATATGTTCTCGGTTCCAAGAGGATACATCGATGGATTTATTCAGTGGATAAAGCAAATCATTGGTCTTTGCCTCACGACTTTTTTGCAGGCAACATTACTGACTGCAGGCCTAATGGTGGTAAAAGATAACGCGCTCCTCGGTCTTGGACTCATGTTATCAGCAGGAGAAGTACCAAGAATTGCGGGTGCCTTTGGTCTAGATACATCAACAAAAGCAAATGTGATGAGCGCGGTTTACACCGCTCAAGCAGCCGTTAATACAACTAGAACGATTGCACAGGCTATACCAAAATAGATTAATTGGGAGGATTATAAAAATGTTACGACTGGCGCAAGGGGAGGCGTTGCCATGATTACTATGGGAAGCCTCTTTGATGGAATTGGAGGTTTTCCGCTTGCCGCAGTCCACAATGGTATTGTTCCTTTGTGGGCAAGTGAAATTGAGAATTTTCCAATTGAGGTCACAAAAATAAGATTTCCTGAAATGCTTCACGTAGGGGATATTACAAAACTTAGTGGAGATACCCTTCCTGTTGTGGACATTATTTGTGGAGGATCTCCTTGTCAGGATTTATCTGTTGCAGGACAAAGAGCTGGACTTGCCGGTGAGCGATCAGGACTTTTCATGGAACAGATAAGGATAACGAAAGAAATGAGGAGTGAAGATGGAAAACGAGGCAAAACAAATGACCTTGTGCGACCTCGATTCTTCGTTTGGGAAAACGTCCCTGGAGCATTTTCATCAGCAGAAGGAGAAGATTTCAAAGCAGTTCTTGAGGAAACCGCAAGAATTGCTGACAACAACATACTTATACCTCGACCTCCGGGAGGGGTATGGAAATCTGCTGGGTGCATTTTGGGAAGTCAATTCTCCGTTGCTTGGAGAGTTCTCGATGCTCAACACTGGGGTGTCGCCCAACGACGCAAAAGAATCTTTCTTGTCGCAGATTTTGGAGGATACACCGCTCCCAAAATATTATTTGAGCAAGACCGCTTGCTTGGGAATACTTAGAAGGTCGAAAGCTAGAGATAAAGAATTACCATTTCAACTTAAAAAGGCTCTCGAAATTCAGGCAGGTATGACTCATTTGGATCAAGATTTATCAAGTAATTTGGCTACAGAACTGAGATCATATCACATCAATCAACGAAACGAGGGCATCGATCTAAATGGAATATCCGGTGCGTTAATGGCAACTCAAAATATGCAGATGCAGACCTTTATTACAGAGCCTATGATTTGCCTTAACGACCAAGGTGGTAATCGGATGGATATCACTGAGAATATTACATCCACGTTGAGAGCTTGCATGGGAGGGCATCTGCCGATTGTAACTCAGCACTTTCAAAAGGGTGTTGAATCAGAAAGGGGAGAAACTGAATTACTTTTCGATAATCATGCGAAGGACTGTAGATACACTGGTCCACTGCATGTAGCTCCCACCATTGCAGCAACATACGGGACAGGTGGTAATAATGTTCCTTTGGTTTCAAAACACATGAATGACGAAAGTTATTGTATCGCAAGTAACATCATCAATCGGCAAGATAAGAATGGTGGAAATGGTTGTGGCTTTCAAGAAAATATAAGCTATACCTTGACTACAGCAGACATCCACGCTGTTTGTTCAATCCCGAAAGCTTACCAGAATATCGTTGGAGCTTTGTGTGTAGGTGATGAAAAAGGAATTGGAAATCAATATGTGAGTCAAGATAAATGCATAATAGACTATCAAGAGATGACATCTGAGAAAACTGAGGATACTGAAATTGATAAAAGAACATCCTCAATAAATCTTGTTCGGAGATTAACCCCACTAGAATGTGAAAGACTTCAAGGCTTTCCGGATGGGTGGACAGATATACCAAAAGCATCAGATAGTCCGAGATATAAAGCTCTCGGAAATAGTGTAGCAGTTCCATGTGTAGATTTTATTATGCATGGAATTGCTTGTTTTTTGAGAAAAATCAGGCAAGAAGAGGAGGAGCGATAGATGTACATGTACCCTGACAACCTGAAAGCTAAAGCCACACTTTGGCTTTGGGAACTAAAAGATATAGGCATTATTGGAGTGGGACTTCTGATATCTGTATTTGCACTTTCACAGACTGGAATCCTGGTTCCTATAGCGATAACAGCAGTTTATGCCTTTTTAGCAATCCGATTTGAGGACACGAGTATTTTGGATTTTATCCGTTATGCCTGTGCCTTTTTTATTTTAAAACCGCAAATGTATGAATGGAGGTTGTAGATTTGAAGAATAATCGTCAGAAAGAAAAACAAAAGCAGTCCACTAGGGAGCTTATAGGGATCAATGAAATCACGGACTATAGCATTAAAACGGCATATGGGGAACTAGTCTATTTCATCATTCATCCAACAAACATTTCTGTTTTATCAGAATCAACAGTCAGTGCAAGGATCTATGCCCTCATGACTGTGCTTAAAGGAATTGCTGAGATCGAAATGCTTTGTCTAAACTCGAAAGAGAACTTTGATGAAAACAAGCAATACCTGAAAAAAAGAATGGAGGAAGAATCAAATCCAGTGATTAGAAAACTACTTCAAATGGATAGTACGAATCTTGATCGAATGCAGGTTCAAATGGCTACTGCTCGAGAGTTTCTAATCATTATTAGATTAAACAGAGGCGATGAGAAAGGTCAGAAGGATAATCCTTCAGATGTGTTTCCTTATCTATCAAGAATTGAAAAAAGCCTTAAGGATCAAGGCTTTACTGCTAGACGAGCAGACAATGCTGACATTAAGCGATTACTTGGAGTCTACTACGAGCAGAATGTAACGACAGAGAAGTTTGAGGATTATGATGGCGAAAGGTGGGTGATTATCGGTGAGTAAAAAACGAAGTGAGAAGTTGTCTAGTTATGATAGTGAAAAAATCAAATCCTTTGTCGACATGATTGCTCCATCAGTCATCAAATTCAACGTGGACCATTTCATCTGCGGTAACACATTCCGCTGTGTTTGGGCACTTCGAGAGTATCCGACAAGCACCAATGAGCAAGCAATTCTAAGACACTTGGGAGAAAAAGATGGTGTTACACTGCGTATCTATACAAGACAGGTGACAGCAACTGAAGAAAAGAAAATTATTCATAATGCAGCCAATAAGAACCGCATGCATTCCACAAGCACGAATGACCTTCAGCAGACCGTCACCGCAGAAAGTAACCTTCAAGATGTGGTTACCTTGGTATCTACCATGCACCGAAATAGAGAACCATTACTTCACTGTGCTGTTTATATTGAACTTACTGCTAGTGATATGGATGGTTTAAAGCTCTTGCAGACGGATGTTCTGACTGAGCTTGTAAGGAGCAAATTGAATGTGGAACGGTTGATGCTTCGACAGCAGCAGGGCTTTATGTGTGTTGGACCAACGGGTAGAAATGTGTTCGGCAGTCAGTATGAAAGGGTGCTTCCAGCATCCTCAGTCGCTAACTTATACCCCTTCAACTATTCTGGGAAGACTGATAGCAACGGCTTTTATTTAGGCAGAGACAAGTACGGATCCAATGTTATCGTAGATTTTGACAAGAGAGATGATGATAAAACCAATCCTTGTATCCTCATCTTAGGAAACTCTGGGCAGGGTAAGAGCTATCTTTTGAAACTCATTTTGTGCAACATACTGGAATCTGGCAAGAATGTCATCTGCCTTGATCCTGAGCATGAGTATGTGGAGCTCGCTGATAACATCGGTGGATGCTTTGTAGATTTGATGTCTGGTGAGTACATGATCAATCCGCTTGAACCCAAAACATGGGATGAGGGTGGATCGCCACAAGATAAGGATGCACCCATTGCTTTTAGACAGGCAACAAAACTCAGTCAGCATATTTCATTCTTAAAAGACTTCTTTAGATGCTATAAGGATTTTGATGATAAGCATATTGATGTCATTGAGATTATGCTTGGCAAGCTATATAGCAAGTGGAATATCAGTGACAATACCAATTTTAAAAGCTTAAGCTCCAATGACTACCCAATCCTTTCAGATCTTTATCAGTTGATTGAAGAAGAATATCAAAGCTATGATAAAGGAAAATTTCAACTTTATACGACAGAATTGCTTCAAGAAATACTCCTTGGACTCCACTCCATGTGTCAGGGGGCTGAAAGTAAATTCTTTAATGGACACACCAACATCTCATCGAATCGCTTCATCGTGTTTGGCGTGAAAGGCCTGCTGCAGGCTAGTCGAAATGTGAAAAACGCTTTGCTTTTCAACATACTTTCTTTCATGAGCGATAAGCTTCTGACGGAAGGAAATACCGCAGCTGGGATTGATGAGCTCTATCTGTTCTTAACCAATCTCACTGCAATTGAATATATCCGAAACTTTATGAAACGTGTGCGTAAGAAAGAATCATCGGTCATTCTAAGTTCTCAAAACCTTGAAGATTTCAATATCGAGGGGATAAGAGAACTGACAAAACCGCTGTTCTCCATCCCAACGCATGCGTTTTTATTTAATGCAGGTAATATCGACAAGCAGTTTTACATGGACACCTTGCAGTTAGAAGAATCAGAGTACAATCTCATTAAGTTCCCTCAACGTGGCGTCTGCTTATATAAGTGTGGGAACGAACGATATAACCTTGCCGTACATGCCCCGGCATATAAAGAAAAACTGTTTGGAAAGGCAGGTGGAAGATAATGAATACACAGAGAAATCTAGTGGAACTTAGAAAGAAGAAAGACGAGATTATCGCTGATATGAAAGCTTGCATTACCTATACACCAGATCAAGTAAATGATCTGCTATGCCTAATGGAGCAATTTATAAAAGCACAGACAGAAGAACGGCAAAGGCTTATTGGCCAGATTAGAAGATGCATGGATGGAGAAATATATGATAATCCTTTTGAGGCCTATTATTGTTATTCAATCGATGACATTGAAAGATTCGACCAGATCCTGAGCAGTTTCATTAATCAAAGTAAGGGCCTTGGCTATAGACAATTGGAACTTGAAACTGAGGTGCAGCAGGTAGTAAAACAACTGAATCATTTGAATGCCAGTTGCCGTGACGAGTTAATTGATCCTTACAGAAGAGAAAAGCTGATAAGTCTGTTTGAAGACGTAGGAAAGCTTCTAAAAATTGATGGCATTAAGGGAACTATCAATGAGCACCGAACATGGTAAGGCGGTGACTTCATGGACCTACGAGAGCAGAAGTTTGGAATTGAAATTGAAATGACGGGCATTACAAGACAAAGAGCTGCCGAGGTGGTTTCAGAATATCTTGGCGGCTATACGGATTATGAGGGAGGTGGGTATGGCACTTATACTGTAGCTGATAGTGAAAACAGAAAGTGGAAACTGGTCAGTGATGCCAGCATTCAGTGCCAGAAAAAAGTGGGGAACCGCAAGCAGATTGCCGACCGAGATTACAGTGTTGAACTGGTAAGTCCGATTTGTAGGTATGAGGACATTGAAAAGATTCAGGAGATGATCCGAGTGCTTAGAGAGGCAGGGGCTTTCAGTAACAAATCCTGTGGCATTCATATTCACATCAATGCAGCACCCTTTGAAGCGTATCAGCTCAGAAATTTGGTGAATATTATTGCTTCGAAAGAAGACATGGTCTACCGTGCTTTACAAGTGGATTCACAGAGAGAACGGCGATATTGCAAGAAAATCGATTCAGAGTTTCTCGAAAGCATGAACCGCCATAAGCCTAAAACTATAAGTCAGTTGCAGAACCTTTGGTACAAGGGGAACGATGGCAGCTATCAGCATTATCATGACAGTAGGTATCACTGCCTTAATCTTCATTCTGTCTTTCAAAAGGGAACGATTGAATTCAGAGCGTTTAATGGAGCTCTTCATGCAGGTAAGGCGAAAGCTTATGTTCAGTTCTGCATGGCAATTACAGCCCAAGCTTACAATCAACGCTCAGCGAGTCCTATCAAAACGGTATCAGACAATGAGAAATATACGTTCCGTGTTTGGCTACTTCGCCTTGGTCTTATCGGAGATGAATTTAAAACAGCACGAAAGCATCTGTTAGATCATCTTGAAGGGAACATCGCATGGAAATCCCCAGAACAGGCCATTGCACAGAAAGAAAGGCTTCGAAAGAAAAAGGAGCTAGAGCTCATTGAACCTAGTGAATCAGTAATAAATCAAACAGAATATGTAGTCATTGAAGAAATTCAGCAGGAGGAAGAGCCTCCTGCTTTTTCTATGTCTATGGGAATGTAGGAGGAAAAATGCAGAAAGAAAAACTATATATCGCCTATGGTAGCAATATGAATTTGCCCCAAATGAAACAACGTTGTCCCACAGCAAAACCAGTGGGGACAACTGAAATCAAAGATTATGAACTTCTTTTCAGAGGGTCTAAAACAGGTGCTTATGCAACGATAGAACCAAAAGAAGGGAGCTCTGTTCCGGCAATGATTTGGTCTGTGGGTCCCAAGGATGAAATTGCACTAGACCGATATGAAGGATATCCGAGATTTTATGACAAGGATTCTGTGGAACTTGAGGTAGATGGTGAGTCTGTGTCGGCTTTTGTCTATGTAATGACAGAAGGACATCTACTTGGCATTCCGTCTGATTTTTATCTAAAAACCATTGAAGAAGGCTATCAGGCCGCAGGTTTTGATACGGCAATTCTAGAACAGGCAGTCGAGTATACCAAAGAACGAATGGCTAATGAGCAAATTGAAGACTACGAACAAGATAATATGTATGGACTCGGGTGGTGGTGATAAAAAATGGCGGATCCAGTTTTAGTGGCTAGAGCTGTGGCGATGGCCCTTAGTGATGAAAGAATTAGAAAAAGTGTTGGGTGGACGATAGTTGCTATACTGTCTCCAATCATTGTGTTAATCGCTATTCTTTGTGGAATGCTTTCAGGAACTGCAAATCATAACAATGCAGCACTAGAACTGTGCTTTCATGGAGGTGCTATAGCGGGTAATGTACCAGCAGAGTACCGCGAGCACATCGAGAATATGCGAAGTAGCTTTGCTGTTCTTGATGATGCGATCAAAGAGGTAAGTTCAAATATGGAGGGTGGAGATAGTCTGGATTCAACAAGAATCAAGGCTATTTTTTATTCTCTGTATTTCGGCGCCGAGCAGCCATCCCAGGTAAACAGCAAGACATTTGTTGATTGCTTTGTAACTTATGAAGAACGAACAAGGTCGGTGATTGGTGAAGACGGAACAACTCATACTGAAGTTTATACCGTTACAGTTCCAATAAAAGACCAGCCTACCATCTATAAAAATATAGATAAGAAATTGGGCATTACCGTCACAAGTGAAAATAAAGCAAACGCAACAGAAATCTATTATCGGATATTGTACGGAAAACCTGCGCCTACTTACGGTAGTGAGTTTGACGATTTTATAAACGGAATTGCAGTTTCAACGGAGCCTTTCATTGGTGAGGATGGGTTCTGTTCGCCTGTCGGTGCTAATTGGAGGAGTGCTGTGACGAGCGAATTTGGATATCGAGCGGATCCTTTTACCAAAAAGAAAAGAGGGCATGGTGGTATAGATTTGGGGATGCCCAAAGGAACACCTGTCTACTCGGCTCTAAGCGGTACTGTCATGTTGGTGAGGTACTCAACCTCTGGATATGGCTATCATGTCATTGTTGATCATGGCGGTGGCGTTATCACTTTGTATGGGCATTGCTCGAAAATTCTTGTTAGTGAGGGAGAATTAGTAACTGTAGGTCAAGAGATTGCCAAGGTAGGCTCTACTGGAAGAAGTACAGGAAACCATCTACATTTTGAAATCAGAGTGGGCGGTGAAAAACAAAATCCAAGAAATTACTTACCTTAGAAAGGACGTGGAGAAATGCTAAAAACAAATGCTATATTTTTTAGAAAAGTAAGCGAACTAGAAACACAGCCATGTATGATTGAATCTATACAACTGATGAACCAGAGTGAATATGATGAGCTTTCAAAAGGATTGCTAAGGGACAGGTCTTTTATTTCAGATAAAAAAGAAGATATGTTCACAGACCCATCTGGACAAACCCACTGTCTGCTTGCACTGAATGAAGAAAGTGGTGACGGGATTTTGATTGATAGCAGCGGCTATAACTACGCAAGATACATCAGCTTCATGCCTAATATTAAGGCGTACATTGATCAGCAAATCTCTCAAGTAGCAGATCAAATCCTACAGGAGGCCGCCGAAAATACATCGAATGGTAGTTGGATTGTGTACTTTGATGAAATCGCTGAACAGCACAGTCTTAATGTGAAAGCGAATAACGGAATAGGCACATTGCTTGTGAATGAGCTTCAGGGCAGAGAAGAAATGGCGGAAATTAACTTAGAGGAGGATTGCCTTGATATGACGATTTACCTCGATTTCTGCAAGAATATCAATCCGTCTGAGCTAGAACAAAACATGGGAATGTAGGGAGGACTACGATGATGAAAAACGAAAATACGATTAAGGTACTGAAAATTGAACCCGGGAAAATGCCTTATGAAAAAGAAATGGTCAATGACCTTGAAGGGATTCAAGCTGAAGTAGATGGTATGTTTGAATGTGTTTATCTGGATAACAACTGCATTGCTGTTGTTAATGAAGAAGGAAAATTGAATGGAATGGAGTTGAATCGAAGGATTGGTAATGACATTATTGCCGGTCCTTTTTTCATTTGTGGTGATAGCGATGATGGTGAGTTTATTTCATTAACAGATGAGCAGATGGATGTGTTCGCTAGTGAATTTAAGGATGCCCCTGTATTTTCTGGTGATGAGCCAGAGGCTCAACCGAGAATGATCGTTACTAGTTTCAACTATTAGGAGGAGCAAATCATGAGTATAACAACAGAAAAAACAACGCTTCAGGTGAGCTTTCCAAAAGAAAAGTTGGAGGCGCTCAAGTTTTATATGGACGAAAAGGACACCACTGTTGAAAAAGAATTGCAGGGTCATATCAAAAGTATTTATGAAAAATATGTTCCTGCAGCAACAAGAAGATACCTTGATCGAAACGATCCTGCAGAAGGGCTGCAAACTGAAGTCAGGGTTGAAGCAGAGGAACAAGCACAAGAAATAATCGCACCAACGCCTTCGGCACGTGGCAGAAGACGTAATGCCAGAGAACAAAATGAGGAAACTGTGGACTCAAATCAATTGGTTGAATCCGAAAGTGCAGATGAAAATCAGGAGCAAGGTGAAGAGCAATCACAAGGGATGAGTATGTCTATGTAGCCTTTTACTCATCTTAAAATAATGTATTTAAGCAAAGAAAATTCAAATTTGGAGGACACCAATATGAAAAAAGAAACCATTGCAATCAGCCTTGAGGCTGAAAAATTGAGAGCGATTAAGAAGTATATGGAGAAAAAAGAGGCCGATTTGCAGGCAGAGATGGCAGATCAGCTACAAAAGCTATACGAGAAATACGTGCCAGCCAATGTAAGAGAGTACATTGATGAGCGAGAAGAGGACGAAATCGCGCCAGAAAAGACAAAAAAAGTGATTAAAACGACTACTCAGCCGAGAACCATTCCAACATCTCATGAAGGGCAGTAGTTAATCAGGTTTTTGAACCGTCATTTGCCCCTGTGTGCGATTATTTAGCATGGAGTGGAGTAACACTACCCCCTGCTAACATTTGAGCGAAATTTGAGCCTAGTTTGGCAGAAATAGAGTCTGGCATGTGATCGGAAATCAAAGTCGAAATTAGGGGTTAATCGTGCCTGATTCTAATTATTATTCTGGTGCGGGATAAAGAGAGGTGGTCGGCAAGCGACCCCTCTCACCCACATCGCCCGGCAGTGCCGAGCGTTCAAGGATTTACGATAGGTGGTCAGAAAATCAAAATTGAGACAAATAGGTGGTCAAGTAATCGTGAAAAGCCCAAAATTCAGGCTTTATTAGGTGGTCAGGAAGGTGGACAGGTGCAAAAACGGCGAATTGGAGGTGATATATTTGAGCCAACTACAGAATATGGCCAAGAACAGAACTGCTGTATGGCTTTATCCTGAGACAATGAATCGCATGGATACCATGCTAGAAAAAGGAAATGCAAAGAACCGAAGTGAGTTTATTGAAAAATCCTTGCAGTTTTACATGGGGTATCTTAGTGGGGAAGACTCAACGGAATTTTTGTCGAAGGTTATAGTATCAGCAATTCAGGGACTGCTCCGGGAAACTGAAAGCAGGAACTCTAGTAACCTATTCCGTTTGTCAGTTGAGATGTCCATGATGATGAATATCCTTGCAGCTGGACTTGAAATCAGTGATGAAGATCTGAGAAAACTCCGTGGTCGATGTGTAAATGAAGTGAAAAGGACGAGAGGAAAAATCAGTATGGAAGAAGCGGTGAAGTTTCAGCAAGGCATTGAAGAATAACGTTTGAAGGGAAGGTGAGCTATGCCAAGAATCATATTGAAATGTCCATATCTAAAAGGCGGTGGTGAAAAGACATCTGCTCATCTTTCAAATCTTGTGACTTACATGGCAACCAGAAATGGTGTTGAGAAATTATCGAAAATTAAGGCTAATCTTCCGTGTACTTTGAAACAAGAAAACTTGATTCAGCAGATCATAAAAGAATTCCCAGAAGCCATGAAATTATTTGAATATGAAGATTACATTGAAAACAAAACGGTTGAAAATGCATCAGATTTTATATCAATTGCATTAGAACAGAACCTCGATAAGATTGGACAGCGAAAAAACTACGTTGACTATATTGCTAATCGTCCAAGGGTACAGCGGATGGGCGCTCATGGTTTATTTACTGGGGGAGATGATAAAATTGTCCTGAGTAGGACAGCAGAAGAGGTTGCAAATCATACGGGTAATGTGTGGATCCCAATAATCTCATTACGAAGAATGGATGCCATACGCACAGGTTTTGATAATGCTGAGTCTTGGCATAATATGCTTTCTTATTTTGCTCCAGAGATTGCTGAGTCGATGAAAATTCCGATTCAGAATTTCAGATGGTATGCAGCGTTTCATAATGAGAGCCATCATCCTCACGTTCACATGGTATGTTACTCGACAAATCCTACGGAAGGTTATCTGACGAAAAAAGGAATCGAGAAGATGAAATCTGGGCTTGTGAAATACATCTTTAAAAATGAGATGCAAGAAATCTATGAACAGCAGACACAAAGAAGAGATGAACTTAAAAATGAGAGTAGAGATGTCTTGCTAAAGCTCATTAAAGAGATGAAATCAGGTACAGTGGAGAATCCAAAGATTGAAGAACTCTTTTTGCATTTATCAGAAAGACTTAAGTCTACGACAGGCAAAAAAGTCTATGCCTATCTTGTTCCTAATTTAAAAGCAATTGTTGATGAACTTATTGATGAACTTTCGAAAGAGCCAATTGTGGCAAAGGCTTATGAATTATGGTATGAGATGCGAGAAGAAGTGCTCCATAGTTATATGGATGAACTTCCAGAACAGCTTCCACTTTCACAGCAAAAGGAATTCAAGTCAATCAAGAATATGATTATTTCAGAGGCTGAACAATTTTCGATTGAGGTAGTTGATTTCACTGACCTTACAGATGTGGATACAGGTACATTTATTGATGATACTTCAGAAAACATGGACTCTATTCCTACTGAAGGAACAAATGAATTTTACTTTGAACAAGTCGATAGTGATGCCATCGATGGTTGGAATGGTGATACTGAAAATGTCTATGTGAAATGGACGGACGAATATAAGATAGCTCGTGAGTTTCTGTTTGGAACAGATGAAGTGCAACAAGATTTTAGCGAGGCATTAAGCAGACTCATTGCAGAAGCACAAAAGGGAAATATCCTTGCAGTGTATGACTTAGGTCGAATTTACTCGAGTGGTATTGGTGTTGATAAAAATCTAGAGGTTGCTCATGAATACTATGTAAAAGCCCTTGCCGGTTTTAATGAAGTGGAATCTCAAAAGCCATGGAAATACACCGAATACCGCATAGGTAAAATGGTTGCATCGGGACTTGGAACCGAACAAGATTATCAAAAGGCAGCAGAATGGTTTGGACTATCAACAGAGAAGAAATATAAATATGCTCAGTATTCCCTTGGTGCATTGTACCAACGTGGTCAAGGGGTAGAACAAGACTTGAGTAAAGCCTTTGAACTATATCTGAAATCGGCTAAACAAGGATTTCCTTATGCAGATTTTGAAGT
>CAYOLV010000008.1:0-82308 GCA_964404895.1 uncultured Peptostreptococcaceae bacterium
CGCTGATGGTACTTGAGGGGCAGCCCTCTGGGAGAGTAGGTCATTGCCGGGTAAAGAGAGTCCCTGACAGGTATTTCTTTGAAATACCGAGAAGGGTCCACGAAGGGGAAGCGTGTTTTGTAAAGCAAAACCTAAAACGCATCTCAACGTAAAGAAAAAGAACTTGCAAATTGCAGGTTCTTTTTTTTATGCATTTCTGTTAGTATGAAGGTATGCAAGAATATGCAATGTGAGAGGAGCGATTGTGAATATGTCGAATGAATATGCAGAAGAGAAAAACAATGAACCTATTGAAGACCTCCAAAATCCTCGTTTACTTATAGAAGAAGAAATTGAAACCGCTTTTAATTTAAAGAGGACTTTTTTCGATGAGGGATGGACAAGAAGTTATGAGTTTAGAATAGAGCAACTGGAAAAGCTTAAAAAGGCCATTAAAGCAAATGAAAAAGCTATTATAGATGCTTTGTATATGGACTTGCATAAGCCTGAATATGAAGCCTATACTGCTGAAATTGGTATTCTATATGAAGAAATCAATGGTGCAATGAAGCACTTAAAAGAATGGATGAAACCTGAAAAAATTAGCACGCCCTTGGTACTTCAACCTTCTCAGAGCCTTATTTACAAAGAGCCTCTAGGGGTTGTACTCATTGTCGGACCATGGAACTATCCATTTCAGCTATTGATGGCACCACTTATTGGCGCTATTGCTGCGGGAAACTGTGCTATCCTAAAACCTTCTGACCAAGCGCGACATTTGTCGGATGTAGTTGCAAAATTGATTGGTGAACTTTATTCCAATTCCTTTGTCAGTGTGATCCAAGGACCGGGTTCTATGGTGGGGCCAATGCTTATTGAAAAATATCGCTTTGACCATATTTTCTTTACGGGCAGTCCTAATGTAGGCAAAAATATTGCTGCCATGGCGGCAATGCACTTAACCCCAGTAACACTCGAACTGGGAGGAAAAAGTCCTGCCATTGTGGATCAAACTGCAAATTTAGAAGTTGCTGCAAAACGACTGGTTTGGGCAAAATTCTATAATGCCGGTCAGACTTGTGTTTGTCCAGACTACCTAATGGTTCACGAATCCGTGAAAGACGAGTTTGTTCAACAGCTTATTAAGACCATTAAAACTTACTTTGGAGAAGAGCCGTTACAAAGTGATAGCTTTGGCAGAATTATTAATCATAGAAGGGTAGATGTTTTAAAGCGCCTCATGCTTTCCAGAAATATCCTTCATGGGGGCATTGTCGAAGAAGAACAAAAGTATATAGCGCCTACTCTTATAGACGGCATTACACTTTCCGATCCGATTATGCAAGAAGAAATTTTTGGACCTTTGCTACCAATCATGACGTATAGCAAGCTGCCTGAAGTATTATCTGTGATTAGACAAAATCGATATCCATTAGCCCTGTATCTATTTACTGAAGATAGAACAACTGAAAAGTATTTTATTGAAAATGTGGAATTTGGTGGTGGTTGCATCAATAACGGAATTATTCATTTGGTCAATTCAGAGATGCCTTTTGGTGGTGTAGGCTACAGCGGCATGGGTAGATATCATGGGAAGTACAGCTTTGATACTTTTTCGCACTTCAAGAGTGTTGTGAAAACGGATACGAGAATTGATCCTAATTTTAAATATCCACCGTATGGGGTTATGAAATTAGCTGTGGCAAAGAAGGCTATGAGGTAAATGAATCCATCCATACGACACATGAACATATAAATGTATATATTCTGAATTATTGGGTATGTATAACTTGCGGCAAATAATTATGAAAAGAGGTGCATTATGTTAAACGACATTTTTAATCGCGCTGAACCGATTTTAAATCATTTGAAGCACGAAGATGATATTTTAGAGAACATTGCTCAGATATATGACAACCATCAGAAAAAAGAAAAACCGCTTGAAGTATACCTAGAGAGACTTTCTGGCGTTCATTCTGGTAGAATATTGATGATCAGCGAGTCATGGTGTTCTGACTGCGTCATCCAATATGCCGTTATGAGATGGCTGGCGGAAGAGTGCCCACAGATTGACGTTCGGGTTATTGCTAGAACTGGCCTTGAAGAGGTTGTAAAGCAACAAGTAGGAAGGGATCAAGCTAAAATACCATGTATTATTGTGTTAGATGATAAGGGCAATAGCAAAGGGACTTTTGTTGAAAGACCTAAGAGTATTAGAGAATTAGAAACCAGTGACGATCAGATGAAGCGTATCAGCCTTATGAGAGGCTATCGCGAGGGATTGTTCCTTTGGGAGACGCTTGAAGAATTAATCGATTATTTAGAAGCTTAATAACGAAGGTTATTCGGTTTAAAGAACCCTACAAACGTGGGGTTCTTTTTTAGTTTTTATAAGAGATGCAAGAAAAATCTTCAAAAAATATCGATTTATAAATTCATTACAAAAACCTTTTTTAACGGGTCAAAAAGTATAAAAAGAATCCAAATGAACTCAAGGCTACAAGGTTGAAATATAAAGATTCCTAAATTATAATGAAGAACTAATGTTTTTTTGAGGAAATCTCATTTTCATATGGAGCTACAAAAAGAGAATATATTGAATTCTACGGTGTGGAGCTAACATTAATGTGGTACAATATGTAGTATGTCGAATGGATGTTTGACACTATATGTTGAATTAGTATGCAGAATTTATGCACAATTTGTCATTATATTTTTTAGATCAATCAGAGGGAGGATGCAGAAAAAAATGATAGAAGTAATGAAGCGAAATGGCAGTGTTGTCAACTTTGAAGTAGATAAAATTACCCGTGCGATTGAAAAGGCCATGAGAGAGACGGATTTAGGATTAGACTCGGAACTCTGTTTAAAAATATCGAATACCATTATGGAAAAGGCGAAAGCTATGAATCGCCCTATGGAAGTTGAGAAGATTCAAGATCTTGTAGAAGATTTGCTAATGGAGAGCCCGCGTAAAGATGCGGCTAAAAAGTATATCATTTATAGAAATGAACAGAGCAAGACAAGAGAAGTGAGAAAAGCGGATCACAGACTTTTGACAGACGAGTTTATGAGTAAGTACAAACATATGGACAGCCCTATGAATCAACTTGGGGACTTTGTTTATTATCGTACATATTCCAGATGGCTTTCAGAAGAAAAGAGAAGAGAGTACTGGTGGGAGACGGTTAGACGGGCGGTCGAATACAACTGCAGTCTTCTTTTAACCAATAAAAACGAAGCTGAAGAACTCTTTGATAATATCTTTAATTTGCGCCAATTCCTTTCAGGTCGTACATTCTGGGTGGGCAATACAGATGTTGCCAGAAACTACCCAATGGCTAATTTTAACTGTTCCTTCCAGATCATTGATAGCTTTGACGCATTCAAAGATGTCTTCTATTTATTAATGATCGGTTCAGGGGTTGGGGTCAGAATATTAAAAGATGATATTGCCAAAGTTCCTAAAATCAGAACCGATTACGAATTAATTCACAAAGACTATTCGGCGATACCGCCAAAAGAAAGAGAAGATTCTTCAAGTCTTGAGTTCTTCTATAACAATACGGTTAAAATAACCGTTGGGGACAGCAAAGAAGGCTGGGTACAATCTTTGGACTACTTCTTCAAACTCCTCTATTCCAATGAGTTCAGAAACATTAAGACCATTATAGTCGATTACGACCATGTACGTACCAAAGGGGAGAAACTCAATACTTTTGGTGGCACAGCCAGCGGTCATACTTCTCTTAAAAACATGTTTGAAAAAATCAATAAAGTCATCAAAAAAGCAGGTTTGAGAGACAGTGCATTAGATGATATGAAGCGGGTCAAATTGAAGCCGATTGATGCGTTAGACATTGCCAATATTATTGGTGAAAACGTTGTAGTTGGTGGGGTCAGAAGAACAGCTGAGATTATTTTGGTAGATCAAGATGACCTTGAGGCTATTGATGCGAAGTCGAATCTGTACAAGCAAATCGATGGACAATGGGTAGTGGATAAAGAAATTATCCATAGACAAATGTCGAATAACTCGATTTACTATACCCGCAAACCAACCCGTGAAAAGCTTAAATGGCAGCTTGAGCGCATGAGATATTCTGGAGAACCAGGTTGGGTTAATGCGGAAGCGGGAGAGCGCAGAAGACCAAACTTCAACGGTGTGAACCCTTGCGGTGAAATCTTGTTAGACTCTAAAGGCCTTTGCAACTTGACGACTATCAATGTATACGCATTTGTAAGACCAGATGGGACTCTTGACTATAATGGCTTGTTCAAAGCTCAAAGACTATCGGCTAGAGCGGGTTACAGAATGACTTGCGTGGAGCTTGAGCTTCATAAATGGGACGAGGTTCAACACCGTGATAAGTTGATTGGCTGTTCTCTTACAGGTTGGCAGGATATGGTCAATGCCTTGGATATGAGCAATGAAGATCAAATCGATTTACTGAAAAAATTGAGAAACATCGCCAAAAAAGAAGCAGAAGTGTATGCGATGGAAGCGGGCGGACGCGTTCCAATTTTGGTAACGACTGTTAAGCCTGAAGGTACGCTTAGCCAATTGCCTACCGTATCAAGCGGCGTTCACTATTCTCATTCGCCATACTACATCAGACGTGTTCGTATCAGCGCAGATGATCCGCTTGTCAAAGTTTGTGAAGAATTGAATTACCCGGTATTCCCAGAAGTGGGTCAAGATATTGAAACCTGTGCAACGAAGGTCGTTGAATTCCCTGTAAAAGCACCAGAAGGGAAGACTAAATATGATGTAACGGCTCTGGAGCAACTTGAAAATTATAAAATGTTTATGGATCATTATGTGGACCACAACTGTTCGATTACAGTCCACGTGAGAAATCACGAGTGGGATGCGGTAGAAGAATGGGTCTGGAACAACTGGGATGATTGCTTAGCCCTTTCCTTCCTTTCGTTAGATGATAGCTTCTATGAATTATTGCCTTATGAAGCCATCGAAGAAGAGGAATACCACAGACGCAGAGCAGAAATGCTGCCATTCAGACCTTCTTTGATTTCAAAGTATGAAAAGAAGGAAATGGTCTTTGATATTGGGAACGATGGCTGTGAAGGCGGCGTTTGTCCTGTTAGATAGTGACAGTAAGTCCAAAATTGTAAGTGTAGAAGCAGACATAGGAAAAGAAAAGCAGACATAGGAAAAGAAAAGCAGACATATGAGAGGGGACATCAATCATGAACATGCGAACTTTAATGGATGCAGCGTTATCGCTTGCAGAGCTTGAAAAAGAACCAGCCGATACGGGTATAATTAATGAAGGTGAAAATATCAAGCGAGTCCTGTTGGGCGTAGATATGGAAACTGCGGAAATTATGATGGCAAAGGAACTGGGATTTGATGCAGTTGTCAGCCATCACCCTCATACGGGGTCACCGGATGTGAACTTTGCAAAGGTGATGGACATCCAAATTGATCGGATGATGCATTTTGGCATTCCAATTAATCGGGCCCAAAAGGCTCTCAAAAAGAAACAAAGCTCTGTTGAGCGAGGTTCTCACGCAGGGAATTACGACCGTACAGCATCTGCTGCAAAGTTATTAAATATGCCTTACATGAACATTCATTTGCCAGCAGATTTAATTGGTGAAAGAGAGATTCAAACTTATTTAGACGAGAAGTTTTTAGATCAACCTAAAACCAAGCTGAAAGATGTGGTTGAAGCACTCAATGAGATTGAAGTGTACAAAAACGCCTTAGCAAGCCCAGTGATTCGAGTCGGTAGCGATAATGATTACGCAGGACGTATTGCGGTTCTCTTTGCTGGCGGCACAAATGGCGGAGCAGATGTGTACAAAGCCTATTTTAATGAGGGCATTGGCACCATCATCGCCATGCACTGCCCTGAAGATGTTAAGAATGCAGTAGAAGAACAAAATATTGGCAACGTCATTGTGGCAGGACACATGCCAAGCGATTCTATTGGTCTTCAACACATTGCGGCAAAATGGAGAAGCCTGGGCGTGGAAGTTGTGACCACGGCAGGGATTTTATAAAGAAAGAGATTCTTATAATCAATAGAATAACAAACAAAACAACAGACAAAATAAATAAGAACAAAAAAGACAGCTGTCCACAATTGTGAGTAGCTGTCTTTTTTACGCCGTTTAAGAAGCAAATTTGGGAGTCAGTCAGAGCCTGAGCGCCTCGAACTCCTTGTTATTAGATTAATTAAATCAGCTGATGTAGCTCAGCAGTTTTAATGGCTGCGATTTTGCCATTAACCTCTAGTTTTTGATAAATGTTTTTCATATGGGTTTTTACCGTGCCCTGAGACAACAGCAACTTGGCGGCTATTTCCTCTCGGGTTAACCCCCTAGATACTAATGTCAAAACTTCTTTCTCTCTTAGGGTGAGTTTGATTTTGACGGGGTGATGGTCTCTCAGAACCTGCAGATAAGCATTGCTGTGTGTCAGCACTTTCTGAATGAATTCATTGGAAGGATTTTTGCTGGCAATCGTTTTTAACATCTCTGAAAGATGAGGGGCATTTTCTACAAATGGCAGAATAATGCCGTCTAACTGTGCATTTTCAAGTGCTTTTTCAAGTGCTGTGATACCTTCTTCTGGGCTGTAGACATGGTATTTTGCTATGGCTTTGAAAATGGAGTTGTGAATCATGCCCAGCTGATTGCTAAAAACGGAAAACTGTTCGTGGAAGTTTTCGGTGAGTACATCTAGAGCCACATAATTTTTCGAAAGCAGCACCGCTTTGCCATATACGATGTAGTTAAAGGCCACGCCTTGATATAATAAATCTGCAGTGGCGACATTCCCTGTTTCCAACCAGTTCGGGATTTTCTCCTGCTGGCCTAGGCAGGCATAAATGTAGCCCTTGCACATGTCGATGGTGGTATTATAAATGGGATTGTTCACTTGGCTAACGTCTTGTTCTAATTGTTTAAGCATCTCAAGGCCTTCTGAAACCTTGCCTTGCAGGATATATAGCCTGATCAAGGAAAAGTTTGCGCATATGATAATGCTGGTTTGTTCCTTGGGCTGAGCTTTGTAAATCCCTTTAAAACAATTCAGTTCTGCCTGAGCCCAGTCTCCCGTTTCAAGAGCATATTCGGCAGGAATTAAAAATTCGCAGCCAGCACCGCAACCGTTGGCAAAACTTGTATAAGTTGTAAAACGTTCTGCGGCCAGCCGGGAAATATGTTTAAAGGTTCCTGCGTCTCTGAAATAGACATAGATTAAATGAGGAGAGCCTAAAGTAAATTCGTTTTCCCGGGACATGATATAAGACTGATGCCCGTTGAGCAGTCTGAGTATTTCTGCATTTCGCTCTCCAGTAGGTTCAATGGTGTTAAAAGACGTGAACCGCTTAAAAATCAGTATTTCGGCGATGATACGATTTCTATAAGTCTCATCGATAGAGGTCATGTTCTCATAGACTCTTTTCAGTTCTTCCAGTTGACGCGTGCATTCTTCAATGGTGTGTTCATCGCCTTTAACGATGGAGAGTAAAATGTGCTGCAAGTAAGCTAAGGGATACTGATAGAGCATTTCTTTTGGAAGCTGGTTAAAGAGTTCAAAAGAGCCCTCAAAACCTGTAAGCTCATTTCGGATATTTTGGGGATTGTTTAAATGGGAAAGAATCTTTTCCACTTGACCCGATTTATTGAAATAACTGTAGGCAGTAAGAAAATCCTTTTTCTCTAAATACCATTCCCCGAGGCGATCGTATAGGTGATGCAATTCCTCTTCACTAAAGTCTTGCTTGATTCTCAAATAGTCCATTAAAACGTTGTGTATTTTGTATAACTGGTTGCTTTGATTGTAATAGACAAAGGCATTTTCCTTTTGAAGCTTTCTAAGAATTTCTGCTGCTTCAGCTTCTTGGGTAACGAAGTGGGCTTGCTTGGCTGTAAAAACATCCATCAGGGAGAGTTTGAACAAGAAGCGGCGGATTTTTTCTTCGTAGACTTGGAAGAAGAGCCGTTCAATCAATTCATCGATAGAACTGTTCATACCTACAGGTATGCCGTTTTCAAGACCGAGCAGGATCATGTAAATCAAAGAAATCCAGCCTTCTGTATAAGTTGTAATTTTCTTTAAATCCTCTTCGCTAATCTGTTTGCTCATCATGTGACAGTATTGCTGAATTTCCTCATCTGTAAACTTAATGCTCTGCTGGGAGATCACATAGCATTGCCCTTTTGAAAAGAGTTCGGCAAAATCAATTGGGGTGGTATCTCTTGTAATGACTATTAAATGAAGATTTTCTATTCTTTCAGCAACCAAACGCAGAACAAATTTGTTAATTTGACTGTCTTGAGCCAGATGAAAATCGTCTATGACGAGAACGGTTTTAGGAGGAAAGTTGATATCGTTTATGACAGAGATGATTTTTTCTGTTTGAGGCACATCCGATGGGAAGCCTAAAACCTTTAATTTTTTTCCAGAGGCCTCGTTTATTTTGCCGATTTCATTTGAGAACTTTTCCCAAAACAATCCGATGGATTCACCTGTATGTAAAAAGGAAATCCAGAGGGGCGTGTTTTTTTCATCTTCTAAAAAGTTTCTGACTGCAGTGGTTTTGCCAAAACCCATAGGGGCTTCTACAAGGGTAAATGGATAGTGATAAACCTCTGACAAGATTTGATGGAGGCGTGTACGCTTTAACAGTTCGATTTTTTTCAATGGATTCACCTATCTTGAGTTGGATTCTTAGTCTTACATTATTGAAGGTATATCTGTGCAATATACCCCTTTTGGGAGATGTGCAATATATGAATAATTCTATATAATGTTCAGTATATGCAATAAACTGTTTTTTGTGAAGTTTTCCTTTTGAAAATGCAGTTGTCTAACTTGGATTTGAATAGATTAAAATAGGAAAGAGGTTAGTGATATGAAAAAATTAAAAAGAGCAAAGGGATTAGTAGCAATCATGCTGATTTTTTGTTTATCCGTACCCTTGCTTTCAAACAGCGCGCCCGCCTTTGCAGCAACCAGCGGGGACTATGAGTATTCTGTGAATACGGATCAATTAAGTTGTACGATTACCAAGTATGTCGGCTCGGGAGGAGAAGTAGCTATTCCATCAAACGTGGACGGCTATTCGGTTACGGCAATTGGAAATAGTGCCTTTAAAGATATAAAAACCATTTCGAAACTTACCATTCCAAATACTGTTATCACCATTGGAGATAGTGGTTTTAAGGGTATGACGAATTTAACCAGCGTCACAATCCCAAATAGCGTCACTACTCTAGGGGATTATGCTTTTATGCTAGAAGAAAATTTGCCAACGCTGACTATTCCCAACAGTGTAACTACCATAGGCAATCAAGCCTTTAGCAATTGTTATAAATTAGAAACTTTGAATCTTCCTAATCGATTGAAAACTTTGGGATTTGGCGCATTTACCAATTGTTGGAAAATAAAAACAATTGTACTTCCTGAGGGCCTGACCTATGTACCAAACAGCAGTTTCATGGACTGTCTTGCATTGGAAACTGTAATCATTCCCGAAAGTGTGACCACCATTCAAGGTTGGGCTTTTCATAGAGCACCGGCATTTAAATCCTTAACCATTCCCAAAAGCGTTCAGACCATTGGCTCTGCTGCGTTTTATGACTGTAAAAAGCTCACTACTTTATATTTAAACGGGTCACCAGACTTTGACCCAAAAACATTTGGATCATTACCGACCGTAGTGATTCCTACCATCTACAGCCCGACTTTAAGTTCAGTTTCAGGTTTTACCTGTACCCCGGTGACAAGCTATAATGTTCTGGCCAGCAGTGAAGGTCATGGCGTAGTTGTTCCAAGCATTGTAAAAGGCATGGCGGGGGAAGTCGTGCATATTACGCTAACCCCTGACGCGGGATACTCGGTGGACCCAACAACACTGAAATATAATGAGGGCAGCGGTGATGTTCTTATAAATGGGACTTCATTTATTATGCCAAGTAAAGACATTACAATCAGTGGCGGGTTTATTGAAATCCCTGTTCCTAGTGTTACGACGCCAAGTGGAACCACAACAGATGCTACACCAACTTGGAGCTGGAATGATTCTACGGGCGAAAGCTATTATAGATACAAATTAAACGATGGCATATGGCAATATACTGCTGCGAATCAGCTTACCCCTTCTTCTGAACTGATGCAAGGTGCTTATACCCTATCGGTTCAAGCCATGAATGCTGGGGGAGATTGGTCCAATAGCGGAACCTCGGCAGTAAATGTACTGTCAACAGTTACCAGTGTGGTGACCACGCCTTCAGCTATATCTGTTCAAAAGGGAAATACACAGCAGTTCGGTGCTACTGTAGTGGGTACTGGAGGTCCTTTGCAAACGGTTACTTGGCAAGTGTTAGGCGGCGTATCTGGCACACAGATTACCAGCGGCGGCGCACTGAGTGTGGCTGCAAATGAAACTGCCAGTATGTTGACAGTCAAAGCCACATCGACTCAAGATGTTTCTAAATCTGGGAATACAACTGTTGTGCTGACAGAAATTCCAATACCGCCTCCAGTGGTAGATAGTGTCCTCGTATCTCCAGGGGCGGCGACCATCCAAAAGGGTACTGTTCAAAACTTCACAGCTTTGGTAAATGGAAGCAATAACCCTTTGCAAACGGTCACTTGGAATGTTTCAGGGGGCGCAATTGGGACTCATATTACCGGTGGCGGTGCCTTAACGGTGGCTGCAAATGAAACTGCTGCTACACTGACTGTTACAGCTACTTCTATTCAGGATGTTTCAAAATTTGGAACGGCTTCTATTATGGTGACGGATATTCCAATACCTCCACTGCCAGCAGTGGATACCTATCCTCTCATTATAACGTCTGGAACAGGGGGGCATATTACAATTGGAACAATGGGGCAGTATGTATCGGGGGCAGCCATTGAAATTGTGGCAACACCTGACTCCAATTATAGTTTTAAAGGTTGGGTCTCTACGGGAGGTGGCAGTTTTGGAAACGCAGCAAATGCCAGCACCACTTTTATTATGCCGGCAGCACCGACCACCCTCACTGCTCAATTTATCTATAGTGGCGCAAACTCAGGTGGTTCAGGAGATTCAGGTGGTTCAGGAGAATTAGACGAAAAGCCTCAAAAAAATAAGGCTGATAAGGCAGATAAGACAGATAAAGTAGGTGGCACCTCTGCAGCGACCTCTGTTACCATACCAGTTTATACTGCAACAGTGAGTAGCGGAACAGCAACATCATCTTTGGCAATAGCAGTTGACTTGAAAAAGGGTATTGCGACCATATCTTTAGACAAACAACAAGGCAGCGTCATTGCAAGTGGTGGGAAATTAGTCATTTCTGTACCTGCTATCAATGGGATTGCGGCTTACACCCTTTGGGTTCCAAAAAACTATCTCAGTGTTTCTAAGGGGACGGGCCAATTAGTATTCTCTACTCAGTACGGAGTCGTATCCCTTCCATCCAATATGCTGGCAGGATTAACTGCTGCAGAAGGTCAGCAAGCAGAACTGACGATCAGTCAAGGGAATAAATCAAAATTGACTAATGTTGCAAGAGATGCCATCGGAGAGAGACCTCTGGCTGGATTTGAAGTCAAGATAGACGGAAAAGAAATAAAATGGAACAACCCTAATGCCCCAGTTGAAATTTCCTTGCCTTATATACCTAAGGAAGAAGAGCTTAGAAAAACTGAAAACCTTGTGATTTGGTATATAGACGATAAGGGTAATGCGGCGGCAGTCCCAAGTGGGAAGTATGAAAAATCTTCACAAGCGGTAACTTTTAAAACCATTCACTTTAGCCAGTATGGCATAGGTTTCAAGTCTGGTGCGTTTAAAGATGTTCCGCAGAATGCGTGGTATAAAAAAGCGGTAGATTTTATTGGGGCTAGAGAAATTGCTGTTGGTTCTGGTGATGGTCGTTTCAACCCTGAGGCAAAGTTAACCCGTGGTGAATTCCTTGTCATGTTGATGAAAGCTTACGGCATAAGTCCAGCGGCAAATAGCACGGGTAACTTCTCAGATGCAGGGAATACCTATTATACGCCTTATCTTGGCGCGGCAAAGACACTCGGGATTGCTCATGGAAATGGAAATAATCTTTTTACCCCTAATCAAGCCATTACAAGACAAGAGGTTTTTGTGATGCTCTATAACCTTCTAAAAGTGATGGAGCAGCTGCCTAAGGCGACATCTGAAAAGACGGTTGAAAATTTCTCCGATGCGAAAGAGTTAGATTCCTGGGCGGTGGAAGCGATGGGTGCATTGGTTCAAAGTGGAACCATCAGCGGAAACAATGGCAAGCTCTCGCCAGAAGAAGCTGCCACTAGAGCACAAATGGCTCAATTGTTATATAATTTATTGTCAAAATAACGAACTTTCTTTTAAAATTAAGCAAATTTAAAAAGACTTCTAGCCTTACGGGTTTTAAGTCTTTTTTTAGTGGTATTTATAAAAAGGGGACAGGGGACATTGGCGCTTAGAATTTAAATAATTTAAATATTCTAAATTTTTAATTTATTTAAAGAAGGTATTTCAAAATCCATATCGAATTACCTAATCAGTGACATCTGGTTCCTTTGGCAGTTTATCGCCAAAACAAATGTTGGTTTCTTCTATCACACAATCTAAATGAGGAAGCGAGGAAAAGGATTATGAAAAATTACAGCGTGGATCGTATTCGCAACATAGCCTTATTAGGTCATGGAGGCTCGGGTAAGACGACTTTGGTCGAGGCCATTGTCAATACACTTGGCATTACTAAACGTATGGGTAAGGTTTCAGAAGGAAACACCATTTCCGATTTTGATAAAGAAGAAATTTTTAGACAGTTTTCTATTGGAACAGCAGTGGTTCCAGTTGAATGGAACAATTCAAAATACAACTTTTTAGACACGCCAGGTTATTTTGACTTCGTAGGCGATGTCTTCAGTGCCCTCAGAGTCGCAGGTGGCGCAGTTATTTTGATGGATGC
Source organism: uncultured Peptostreptococcaceae bacterium (assembly GCA_964404895.1). Taxonomy (GTDB): domain Bacteria; phylum Bacillota; class Clostridia; order Peptostreptococcales; family Acidaminobacteraceae; genus JBGSUZ01. The sequence goes on from CAYOLV010000008.1 coordinate 12,940, forward strand.
CACTTCTGGCATTGAAGTTGGAACTGAGAAAGCGTGGACGTTCACAGAAAAACGTGACATGCCGAAAATCATTTTCATTAATAAAATGGAAAAAGAGAACGTGGATTATGTGAAGTTGATCCGCGAACTGAAAGATAAATTTGGTAAGAAAGTAGCGCCATTCTGTATTCCTCTCGGGGAAGACAACGATTTCAGAGGCTTTATCAATATTGTTGATATGATTGGCAGAGAGTTTAATGGGACAGAGTGCGTGGACTGCGCAGTGCCAGGTAATGTAGAACCTAGAATCAAACCTTTCAGAGATTTGCTCATTGAAGCTGTTGCTGAAAGCGATGAATCTTTGATGGAAAAATACTTTAACGGCGAAGAATTCACATTGGAAGAAATTCACGCAGGGCTTAGAAAAGGCGTTATCAACAATGACATCGTGCCAGTTATCATAGGTTCGGCAGAAAAGAAAATTGGTATACACACCTTGCTCAACATGATCTATGACTACTTGCCAACCCCAAAAGAAATGGATCACGGAAAAGTGGAAGGTATTAATCCTGATACTGAAAAAGAGGAAGTCCGCGTGATTGAGGATTCTGAACCTTTATCGGCATTTGTTTTTAAAACCATTGTCGACCCATTTGTAGGTAAAATTTCTTTATTTAAAGTGTACTCGGGCAAGTTCACCAAAGACACAGAAGTCCTCAATGCCAATAAGGACGAGTATGAAAAAGTGGGACCTGTATTCCTCGTTCGTGGGAAGTCACAAGTTGAAGTAGACTACGTCAACTCAGGCGATATTGGGGCAACGGCGAAACTTCAATTAACAGAAACCGGAGATACCCTTTGCGATAAAGCGAAACCGATTAAATACGAAGGCATCAACTTCCCAAGACCTTGTCTCTACATGGCAGTGGAACCTAAGGAAAAAGGAGACGAAGAAAAAATTGGAACCTCTTTACACCGCCTAACCGATGAAGATCCTTCTTTTACCGTGGTTAGAAATCATGAAACCAAACAACTTTTGATTGGTGGTCAAGGCACTATGCAGCTTGGGGTACTGGTCAATAAATTAAAGAATATCTTCAAAGTGGAAGTAAACATGGTTGAGCAGAAGATTGCTTACAGAGAAACCATCAAAGGTTCTGCCACAGTTCAAGGCAGACACAAGAAACAATCAGGAGGCGCAGGGCAATATGGAGACGTTCACGTCGCTTTTGAGCATTCCACAGAGCCGTTCATCTTCGAAGAAAAGATTTTTGGCGGTTCAGTGCCTAGACAGTATGTGCCTGCCGTTGAGAAGGGACTCAGGGAATCACTTGAGAAAGGGATTTTAGCAGGGTACCCAGTGGTTAATGTAAAGGCCACCTTAGTCGATGGTTCTTATCATGACGTAGACTCTAATGAAATGGCATTTAAAATGGCAGCCCACTTAGCTTTTAGAAAAGGTATGGAAATGGCTAAACCCGTTCTCTTAGAGCCAATTGTTAGAATTGAAATCTATATCCCAGACGAGTTCATGGGTGACATCATGGGGGACATGAACAAGCGCCGTGGCAGAATTATGGGCATGGAACCTCATGAAACAGGCTTCCAAAAAGTCATGGCTGAAGCCCCTGAGGCAGAAATGTTTAAGTACGCCACAGACCTCAGATCTATGACCCAAGCCAGAGGTTGGTTCAACATGGAATTTGCGAGATACGACGAAGTGCCAATGCAAATTGCCATCAAAATTGTTGAGGAAGCTAAACAACACGATAAAAACGAATAAAAATATTGCTATAAGCTGATGAATACAAAATCCCTCCCATTGATTGCGGAGGGATTTTGTTTAGTGACAGACCCAAATGAGCTATAATAGAGATAAGCATACAAACGCTAGAAGCGAGAAGGAGACGAGGTCAGTGAATTGTCAAAAATGCGGTATAAAAAAAGGTCAGATCCAAGTGACCCGTTTAATTGAAGGAACCCTGAAGGAAATTTTATTGTGCGATGAATGCCTCCGAGAAGAAATGCAGGCACAAAACGAATCGTTGCAAACCCCTAATTATATGCTGACCGCTATTTTAGACGCCGTCAGTCAATCTGCAATACCAGTCAATTGGATTAGAACCACTTCTTGCAGCAAATGCGGCATGACCTTTGGGATGTATCGCGAAATTGGGAAAATGGGTTGCAGTACCTGTTACCAGACGTTTTCAGACCGACTGGAAAGAGTCCTCATCAATTGGCATGGGCACAGCGTTCATGTGGGAAAACGCCCCAATAATGGCATTTTGGATTTGGCAGAAAAGGAAGAAATTCAAAAGATGCACAAAGCGTTGAATGAGGCTGTTCATAGAGAAGCATTCGAGGAAGCGGCGAGACTGAGAGACTTAATTATGGCACTGGAAAAGCAGGTGGACGCAGATGGCAAATAAAAGGGAATATGCACTGGGCGTCTGTATGATTAAACGCTTAAAACTGACTCGAAATTTAAGTGGAGAATCCTTTACAGCCGCCATGACTACAGAGGACTCTAAGCGCATCAAGGCTCAAATCAGTGAGCAGCTTAAATTTATGGAAATTATGACACCTTTCAAGTTAAGAGAAGTGTCCTTAGACAATAGATGGATTCAACAAGTTTTCTATCATGAAGGGTTGCTGATGGCAGACCCCCTTCGCGGCAACTTAGAGATTGGCATTTTAAGATCGGAACAAGAAGATTTACAAATCAGCATCAATGATCTTGACCATTTGCGCATGACACTCAGCAGTCAAAATCAGAGTTTTGACGAACTGTGGCAGAGACTGGATTTGCTAGACGATGGCATTGCTAACCGTATGGAACTGGCCTACATGGAGCCTTTTGGCTACCTTACCTCTAAAATTGAGCAATTGGGAACAGGACTTAACGGAGAAGCAATACTCCATTTACCCGCGCTGAAAAAGACCGGTTTTATTGGAAGTCTTTCTGAGTCTATGGGGGCTATTGGGGTTCAAATTCGTCCCTACAAAGGGGATTTCTATACCGTGTACAATACAGTGACATTGGGGCGGCAGGAAATGGAAATTGCCTTGCTCCTCGATCAAGTCGTTGAAAAACTAGCTGAAAGAGAATGGGCGGGTCGAGAAACGTTATGGGCTTCAGAAGGATTGAAGCTGAGAGATCAGATTGGTAGAAGTTTTGGGATTTGCCAATACGGCGGACAAATTGAAGAAGAGGAAGGCATCGACTGTCTGTCCCACTTAATTTTGGGAGATCGCTATGGTGTAATCCAGTCAGAAGAAGGTATTGAAGCTGCCACTGAGAGATGGCAAAAGTTATTGCTTCAAGTCAGCGATGTGAAAATTGACGCAGATGCAGGCAAAAATCTCAGCCCAAGGGAGCGACATGCTAAACGCAGTGAGATTCTAAATCAAATACATCAATATTGGTATTGGAGGGGGTAAATTATGTCTATATTTGACAGGCTAGATGGCACGTCTAGGAATATTTTACACTTCGCCTTTGACGAAGCCAAATACTTAGGTCATAGTTTTGTAGGGCCTGAACACTTGCTTTTAGGCATTTTGAGGGAAGAGAAAGCCATAGGGGCACAGCTCTTAGCAAAGCAAAAGGTGTTAATTGAAGATGTTCGATTAGAAATTATCAAAATCGTGGGACGAGGGGTGTTCAGCACCAATGTAGACGGCTATACGCCCCGCGCGTTGGAATGTCTAGACAAGAGTTACGCCTTTGCCGCAAAAGCCAGTTGTGACACCATTCGTTCAGAACATATTTTACTGGCTATATTATCAGACGAACAGTCCGTAGCTTTTAAAGTGCTGATGGCGTTGAATGTTTCCTTTCCAACCCTAAAAGATCAGCTGATTCAGACCGCTCAGATTAGCAAAACGGGGACATCGGCTCAAGACCATCAACATGAAATGATTGACCAGTTTGCAGTGGATTTAACGGCGCGGGCAGAGGACAAACGCCTGGACCCTGTGTTTGGAAGGGAAGATGAAATCGCCAGACTGATTCAGACCCTAAGCCGTCGGACTAAAAATAACCCCTGCCTTATCGGTGAACCTGGGGTGGGCAAAACAGCTATTGTAGAGGGTTTGACCCAACGAATTGTCTCTGGAGAAGTGCCAGAAGTTCTCTGGGGAAAAAGAGTGTATTCCCTAAGCATGGGGATTTTGCTAGCGGGGACCAAGTATCGAGGAGAGTTTGAAGAACGACTGACCAAACTGTTAAAAGAAATTTTTGAAGCCGGGGACGTGATCCTCTTTATAGATGAAATCCACACCATTATCGGCGCAGGGGGTGCTGAAGGGGCTATTGACGCTTCTAGCATTCTAAAGCCTATACTTGCCCGTGGAGAAATACAAATTATCGGCACGACGACTATTAACGACTATAAGCGCTATATTGAAAAGGACAGCGGGCTAGAGCGACGCTTCCAGCCGATTTTAGTCAGCGAACCGACCAAAGAACACGCCATTGAAATACTCAAACTGTTGAGAGAACGTTATGAAAACCACCACAAGGTCAAAATCACAGACGAGGCCATTCGAGCAGCGGTAGAACTTTCAGAGCGGTATATGACCGAGCGCTTCCTTCCAGACAAAGCGGTGGATCTCATGGATGAGGCGGCAGCTAAAAAGCGGATTGAAAATCTGAAACAGAATGATTTGATCAAGGAATATGAAGAGAATCTTAAAGAATTAAGAGTTCAAAAGGATAAGGCGGTCAGCCACCTTGATTTTGAAAAAGCAGCTATTCTCAGAGATCGAGAACACAAAATTTTAGAAGCCATTCAAGAGGAGAAGAAAATACAGCAGATGATGTCTTTGCAATCAGTTCTATTGGATGCTCAAGACATTGAACAGCTAGTTTCGGTGATTACTCGAATTCCTGTAGAGAGATTGATGCAAAACGAAGCGCAAAAGTTGTTAGAACTGGAACATTATTTAGAAAAGAGAGTCGTGGGTCAGGGAGAAGCCGTCAATGTGGTGGCAAGGGCTATCAGAAGGTCCAGAGTTGGTTTGTCCAGCCCCAATAAACCCATTGGATCTTTCTTATTCATGGGCCCCACTGGGGTGGGGAAAACCGAGTTGTCCAAAGGCCTTGCCAATATTCTATTTGGATCAGATCAAGCCATGATCCGCATCGATATGTCGGAATATATGGAAAAGCACACAGTTTCCAGACTGATTGGTTCTCCTCCGGGCTATGTGGGACATGAAGCAGGAGGCCAGTTGACAGATCGGGTTAAACTCAAACCTTATAGCCTGATTTTATTTGATGAGATTGAAAAGGCTCACGAAGATATTTTCAATTTACTCCTTCAAATAATGGATGAGGGTATCCTCACAGATGGAAAAGGGCGCACAGTGAATTTTAAGAATACCTTAATCATCATGACTTCCAATATTGGAGCGGATCGTCTTTCTAAGAAACGCCAGTTGATGGGCTTTGGAGACATCGACCAAGACGAAGTTGAAAAACAACGGGTTAGAGAAGCTTTGACAGAGTCTCTGAAAGGCTATTTCAAGCCAGAGTTCCTTAATCGAATAGATGATGTGGTGGTCTTTAATACCCTTAACCCTGAAGATATTAGAGAAATTGTGAATCTGGTCAGCGCAGATTTGGAGCAACGCATGGCACATTTGGGATACCCTTTGGTGATCAGCGATAAAGCGAAAGATCATTTGGCAATAGTGGGCTATGACGATGAATACGGCGCAAGACCTCTAAAGCGAACCATGACCAAACTGGTAGAAGATAAATTGGCAGAGTATATTTTAAAACATCCTATGGGTGAGCCATTGAAGTTTATTGTGACTTTTGAAAATGGCGAGATTCACATTCAATCAGAGAAAATGGAACAACCAAAGGAACTTGAAGAGGTGACAAATGGCAAAGGTTAAATCAAAATTCGTCTGTCAAAACTGCGGTTATTTTTCGGTGAAATGGCTTGGGAAATGCCCAGAATGTGGGACGTGGGACAGCATGGTAGAAGAAGTGGAAACCAGCGACGTAGAAAGAGACTCTAGAACACTTAGAGCGACTAACAAGATTGAGAAACCTATTTCGATTAAAAATATAACCATCGAAAAAGAAGATCGCTTCAGCAGTGGCATTGAAGAACTGGACATTGTCCTCGGAGGCGGTATAGTAAAGGGTTCTCTAATGTTGGTAGGAGGAGATCCGGGTATAGGGAAATCCACCATGCTCCTGCAAGTGGCTGATCATGTGGCGAAACAGGGAAAGAAAGTCCTCTATGTTTCAGGTGAGGAAAGTGTGAAGCAAACAAAAATGAGAGCAGACCGCTTGGATATTGCCTCTGATTCCTTATATGTTCTCTCTGAGAATAATATGGATGTTATATTAGGTGAAATCACACAGCTGCAGCCAGACGTGATTGTGGTCGACTCCATTCAAACGGTCTATAGAGAAGATGTAGCTTCTGCTCCGGGCAGCGTTTCCCAAGTTAGAGAAGCCACAGGGCTCTTAATGAAAATCGCGAAAGGGATGGGCATCTCGACCTTTATAGTAGGTCACGTCACAAAAAATGGTGCCATTGCAGGGCCGAAAGTATTGGAACATATGGTGGATACCGTACTTTATTTTGAAGGGGAACGGTATCATATTTATCGTATTTTAAGAGCTGTTAAAAATCGGTTTGGTAGTACCAACGAAATTGGGGTATATGAAATGACAAATAAGGGATTGAGAGGCGTGAGTAATCCATCCAATTTGTTCATTTCTGAAAGAAGGGCTGAAGCGTCTGGATCTGTTGTAACAGCAGCGGTTGAGGGGACAAGACCTGTTTTGGTAGAAATTCAGGCTTTGGTTTCTCAAACCACTTTTGGTATGCCAAGAAGAACTGCAGTAGGTGTGGACTATAATAAGCTAGTCATGCTGATGGCCGTTTTGGAAAAAAGAGTAGGTCTTGCTTTGGCAGATCAAGATTGTTACATCAACGTAGTTGGCGGCATGAGCATGGAAGAGCCTTCTGCAGACTTAGCCATCGTCACAGCCGTTGCGGCAAGCTTTAGAAATTTCATTATGGATGCTGAAACCTTAGTCTTTGGAGAGGTGGGGCTGACGGGTGAAATTCGAAATGTCAGCCAGCCTCAGATTCGATTGAATGAAGGGATCAAATTGGGATTCAAACGCTTCATCATGCCTTTTGGAAATATTGAGGGTCTAGAAGTGCCCAAAACCGTTAAGGTCTACGGCGTAAAAACCGTTGAGGAGGCATTTTCTAATCTCTTTGGGAGGTAGAGAAGATGATGAAACGTAGACAGCAAATGTCACCGGATATGAAAAAGGCTATTTCCTTAATTGCGCCTGGAACTTCTCTGCGCGAAGGGATAGATAATCTCGTAGTCGGAAAAATGGGTGGTCTGATTTATTATGGCAATCCTGAAGAAATCATGCCTATTATTGATGGAGGATTTTTAATCGATGTGCCCTACACCCCGAATTATCTTTATGAACTGGGAAAAATGGATGGCGCAATTATTCTCTCGTCAGACTGTCACAGAATTCTCTATGCCAATTGTCAACTGATTCCAAGCTATGACCTATCTACTTCTGAAACGGGTACTCGTCATAGAACGGCTGAACGGGTCTCGAAAATGACCAGTGGGGCAGTTATTTGTATTTCCCAGAGGCGTAACCAGATTACCCTGTTCCACAAGGGGCATCGGTATATGCTTCAAGACATCAGTCTCATTGTCAATTTAGCAGCCCAGTGTCAACAAGCTCTTGAAATCGCTAGAGCCAATTTTGATGAAGCTCTTAAAATCTTCTTTGAAGTCAGTTTGGAGGGACGTGAAAATTGTCAGCCTGAAATTGATTACTGCCTCTTTAGGGGGGAGCACCTGATGAGTTTGTATGACCTAATGGAAGGCTATTTGTTAGAACTTGGAAGCGAAGGGGAGTTGTTTACACAGGCGGTTTCTGATTTGCTCTCGGATGTGGGAAATCAAATGGAGGATCTTAAAAAGCTTTTAATTGCCCAGGAAATGAAAATGGTATAAACAGTTAAAAATAAAAAGAGACTGAATCTCACAGGGCATTGACCCAAGAGAGACAGTCTCTTTGTTTTAATATAAGCTGAAGGGACCTAGTGCTTTAATGCGTTTGTATTCTTGGAGCATGACATCGTATAAGTTGACGTCGAGCTGGTTGCAAATAGCTGTTAAGTAGAAGAGATGAGACCCAATTTCCTGTTCGACTTTCTCTCTGCAAGTCGGGCAAAGCTCCCCGGCTAATTGATTAATGCTCATTTTCTTTAAGTCAAAAAACTCGGCACCTTCTGGGATTTCTCCTTTTTGAGCATTGAGTTTGACACAGCCGCAGGCGGTAATGGTCTTAACGACGGAACGGTTGACACGGGCGTTTGAAGCTTCCAATTTTGTAATAAGGTCTAGAATATTGGTGTGCCGTACTAGGACTTCGTCCACGGTGTTCTGGAACTGATCGTATAACAAATCATTCAATATCTACTCACTCCTTTGAGGGCTTGGAAGTTCTAGCTTTCTCATTTCTTGAAATTATTGTAACACAACTTATCCTCAATTTTAAAGTTGTTATTTAAAAATTCTGAAAAACATTTAATGGATTGACACTGAAAAATCACTATGATAAAATAATTTATTTTAATTTGACCAAACCCTAAAAAATAAGGTATAATATAAAATAAGTATTCATTTGAGGAGGTGCATTGATGTTTCGAATTGGAGATCGTATCGTATATCCCATGCATGGCGCGGGCGTTATTGAAGACGTAGAAGAAAAGGAAATCCTTGGCGAACTTCGGAAATATTTCGTACTCAGGTTACCTCTTAAAAACATGAAGGTGCTGTTACCGGTAGATAATATCGATAGTCTGGGCATTCGCCTGATCATGACGAAAGAGGCATTTGAGGATGTTATGAAAGTCCTTGAAAACGAGGAGTTTGACTTACAGACGAATTGGAACCGGAGATACAGATCGAACATGGAAAAAGTGAAAACTGGTGATATTTTTGAAGTGGCGACGGTTGTCAGAGACCTAATCCATATTGAACGCGCTAAAGGGCTTTCAACTGGGGAAAGAAAAATGCTGACCAATACCAAACAAATTCTCATCAGTGAAATGATTTTAGCTACAGAAGTTGACGAACGCGAAGCAGAGACTTTGATCGATGCGGCGGTACACTAAAATCTTTGTTTTGAATAGCTGATGTCGGGTATCCACTAGGGTATGCAGCATCAGCTTTTTTGTATTTAAATCCGAATCTATCTTGAGGGGTTCAGAAAGTCTTTGTTTTTAGAGAAAGATTTGTGGCAGGTTCTTAAAAGAAGATTAAAAAAGTGTAAATACAAATGTTTATACAAATAATTATGCTATGATATTAGAGCAATCCAGTGATTGCAACAAATTATAAAAATGAAGAAAGGAGGCAACATATGTTAAAGAAAATCGCAAGAGTCGTCTTAACGATTCTGGGCGTATCGGCAGGGTATGCAGTGGGCTTACTGCTTTTGTCAGTGAATGGCATTGGCAAAATGTTCAACTATACCCAAAACGACAATCTTTTTAAATTCGTTTTTTCAACGGTAACAGGGGCTATATTCGGACTTATACTTTATCTTATTTTTCCATGGATTGTACATTTATCAAAAAAATTAGTTAAAGGTGCGGAGGACGAACTTGAAAAAGTGCCGACCCATCAAATTGTAGTGGGTTCTATTGGTCTGATTGTGGGTCTGGTCATTGCATTTTTGATCAGCAGTGCCATCAGTCTGATTCCAATTCCGTTCATCAGTTTGCTCAGCCTTGTGATTTACGTCTTCTTAGGTTATTTAGGCGTGAGTCTTGCTATTAAAAATATAGGTGATTTTTCTAAAATACAGGAAATGTTCAAAAGAAATTCGGCGAAGAGTGGTGCTGCTAAAGAAGTCAGCGGTGCCAAGCCTAAAATTTTGGATACCAGCGTCATCATTGACGGTCGTATTGCGGACATTTGTAAAACTGGGTTTGTTGAGGGCAGCTTGATTATTCCGAATTTCGTTTTGGAAGAATTGAGACACATTGCCGATTCTTCCGACGGGCTAAAACGCAATAGAGGTAGAAGAGGGTTAGACATTCTCAACATCATTCAAAAGGAATTAAAATTAGATATCCGCATTGTGGATACCGATTTTGAAGATGTGGCAGAAGTGGATATGAAGCTTCTTAAACTCGCGCAAAAAATGAATGGTATGGTTGTGACAAATGACTTTAATCTGAATAAAGTGGCAGAACTCCAAGGGGTTATTGTGCTCAATATCAATGAATTGGCCAATGCGGTTAAACCCGTAGTTTTACCAGGCGAGGAAATGACTGTTTACGTGGTCAAAGAAGGAAAAGAGAATAACCAGGGCGTAGCCTACTTAGACGATGGCACCATGATTGTGGTTGAAGGTGGCAGAAAGTTTATGAATGAAACCATAGATGTTTTGGTAACCAGCGTTTTACAAACAGCAGCCGGACGCATGATCTTTGCCAAACCCGCTCATTAGTATGACTTTAAGGCGTTCGCGTTCCAGTTATTGGGGTGTGGAACGCCTTTTATTGAAGAAGAGGTGATGACCGATGTATAAAGACCAAAAGATTGCCGTGGTCATACCCGCTGCGGGAAATGGCAGACGAATGGGTACGAATGAAATTAAAACGTTTTTAAAGCTGAGAGGCAGAGATCTGATTGAGTGGACGCTGCTGCCTTTTGCATCGTGTGGATGGATCGATCAGATTATTGTGGTGGGAAGAAAGCAAGACGAAGAACGCTTTGGCAATATGCTCAATAAAATCAGAACAGAATTATCTGAGAAGGAAATCCTCTATCCTGAAATGTCTTTTATCGTTGGGGGGGCAGACCGACTAGAGTCAGTGGACAACGGGCTGCATCAACTGATGGATGACATTAATTTTGTTATGGTGCACGACGGCGCCCGGCCTTTAGTGTCAGAAGAGGTCATAGAACGTTGTCTTGAAGATGTCTTTGAGCACAATACTTCTGTAGTTTGCGTGCCTGTTAAGGACACTATCAAAATAGCCACAGATGATCATTTTGTAGAATCTACTCCTGACCGAAGCCGTCTATTTTCAATTCAAACCCCACAGTGTTTTGAACGAAATTTACTTCTGCGGGCTTACGAACAAGGGAAAATTCAAGGCTTATCGGTTACAGATGACAGCGGGTTAGTGGAAGCCTTTGGACACCCTGTAAAGCTGACCCTAGGCAGTTATAACAACATTAAAGTGACCACACCAGAAGACCTGATGTTGGCAGATCAGATTATGGCAAACCTAGAGGCGGAGGAAAATCAATGAGAATAGGATTTGGTTATGATGTCCATCAATTGATAGAAGGACGCAAATTGATTTTAGGTGGCGTTGAAGTTCCCCATACATTAGGACTTCTAGGACATTCAGATGCAGATGTACTCACCCACGCCATCATGGACGCCATGTTAGGTGCTTTAGCCTTAGGTGATATTGGTAAACATTTTCCAGATACAGATGCCCAGTATAAAGGGGCAGACAGTGTTGAGCTGTTAAAAAAAGTGGTCGAGATTTGTCGTGAACATGGCTATAAACTAGGCAATTTAGACACGACTATAGCCGCTCAAAAACCTAAGTTAGCCCCTTATATTGAAGAGATGCGCATTTGCCTCGCAGAAGCCCTAGACAGTCATTTATCTCAAGTGAGCATTAAGGCGACCACTACGGAAAAATTGGGTTTTGAAGGTCGAGAAGAAGGTATTTCTGCAACGGCGGTTGTGTTGATGCAGGCTTTGTAGCGCAAATAAAATTATAGAGCCGAGTGTTGACAAAAACCTCAACTCTGTATATAGTAATCATCAGAATATAGATATTTGACTTTGAAAGAGCCAGTAAACAAGTGCAAGGGCTGTAAAGAGAGTGAAATCAAGAAGATGCCAAAACGGCAAAAACTTGCTGAGAGATTTCACAGATACGCACTGGTCGAACCTACTCCGGAGTTTGTGTAAACACACGGGAACAGCCCGTTACAGCTGTATGGAGATGACAAACGTCTTCGAGAATCTGATTTTTGAGAGTTTCGAAGGATACGTTTCGTCAATTAGAGTGGTACCGCGTCACCCCGCCTCTATTTTTATATAGAGTCGGGGTTTTTTGCGTTCATTTACGTGTGAAGAACAAGCAATGGGGTATTCAAATAGACGGATATTCACAAAGAAGAGGAGGCCAAAAAATGGCAAGAAATGATGAAGCATTTGTAAAAGAGATTACAAAAATGGAAGATGATTTTGCTCAGTGGTATACCGACGTCATCAGAAAGACAGACTTGGTGGACTATTCTCCCGTTAAAGGTTTTATGGTTATTAAGTCTTACGGTTATGCCCTTTGGGAAAATATCCAAGCTTATTTAGACAAAAAGTTCAAAGAGACAGGTCATAAAAATATGTACTTCCCACTCTTGATCCCAGAAAGTTTACTTAACAAGGAAAAAGAACACGTTGAAGGCTTTGCGCCAGAAGTGGCATGGGTGACTCATGGGGGCAAAGAAGAGTTGGCAGAGCGTCTATGCATCCGACCAACTTCTGAAACCATCATCTGCGAAATGTATTCCAGATGGCTTAAATCTTACAGAGAACTGCCATACCTAAACAACCAATGGTGTTCGGTCGTCAGATGGGAAAAATCCACCCGTCCTTTCCTCAGAACTTCTGAATTCTTATGGCAAGAGGGACATACCCTCCACGAAACCGCTGAAGAAGCCCAAGCAGAGACCCTTCAAATGTTAGAAATTTATAGAGAAATGGCAGAAAATCTTTTGGCAATCCCAATGGTGGCGGGTCAAAAAAGTGAAAAAGAAAAGTTTGCAGGGGCGCATGCGACTTATACCATCGAAGCCCTTATGCACGATGGTAAAGCTCTTCAATCAGGCACATCCCATAACTTGGCGCAACATTTCACAAAAGCTTTTGACATCACCTTCCTAGGCAGAACGGGAGAACTGGAAAATCCACACCACACATCTTGGGGCGTTTCCACAAGGTTGATTGGTGGCTTGATTATGGTTCACGGCGACAATAGAGGACTTGTGTTGCCACCGAGAATAGCGCCGATACAGGTGGTCATCATCCCAATCGCACAGAACAAAGAAGGGGTTTTAGACAAAGCCTATGAACTGAAAAAAGAGTTAGAGGCTAAAGGGCTTAGAGTTGAGCTGAACGATGACACCAACTACAGCCCTGGCTGGAAATTCAATGAATATGAAATGAAGGGCGTTCCAGTTCGCGTGGAGATTGGCCCTAAAGATATTGAGAAGAACCAAGCCATGGTAGGAAGAAGAGATAATCTGACAAAAGCCCCAATCGCGCTAGACGGTTTTGGAGATAGTATTGTGACCTTATTAGATGATATTCATAACAACCTCTTGGAAAAAGCTAGAATTCACAGAGACGAAATGACCTTTACTTTTGACACTTACGAAGAATTTGTGGAAAAAATGTCAACTCAAGCAGGCTTTGCTAAAGCTATGTGGTGTGGTGAGAGAGAATGTGAAGATAGAATTAAGGCAGACACAGCAGCCACTATCCGCTGTATGCCTTTTGAACAGGAACACTTGGGAGACACTTGCAACTTCTGCGGAAAGCCTGCAAAATCCATGGTATATGTTGCGAAAGCTTACTAGACATGAGACAATATCCTCAGTAGCGTCATGCGTAACTGATTACCAAGGAGGCAAGAAGCATAATGAGGAGGCGTCCCATGAGTGAAAACTATAAGTTTAACCAACATCTAAAATGCGAGTTCTTCCCGTGTCATAAAGTAGAAGATGAAAGCACCTTTAATTGTCTGTTTTGTTACTGTCCCCTATACCTTTTAAAGGAAGACTGCGGCGGCAATTTCAAATATGGAGACAGTGGCATCAAAGACTGTACCAATTGTTCGCTCCCTCACGGACCAAAGGGGTACGACCATATCATGAGCAAAATGGGAATGGTGATGGAACGAGGCAAAAAGTAGGTAAATTGATTTAAAATGAATACAAAAAGCCGGCGGGATTCTTAGGAAACTGCCGGCTTTTTTGACAATATTAAACGATTGAAGGTACTATATAAAATATGCTATGATAAAGTGATATATATGTTTGTAAATCAACAACAGAAATTCATGAGCCTTGTGCTATTAAATAGGAGGAAATTAAATGTCAGTTAGAGTAAGATTTGCACCAAGCCCTACGGGTTTTGTTCACATTGGTAGTTTAAGAACGGCTCTTTACAACTACTTATATGCCATGAAAAACCAGGGGCAATACATTCTCAGAGTTGAGGACACAGACAGAACCAGATTGGTAGAAGGCGCTGTTGAAGGCATGTTAGATGCCATGAAATGGGCTGGAGTCAATCATGTGGAAGGACCGTTTCTAAACGAAAAAGGCGAGGTCGTCCAAATGGGAGATTGCGGACCTTATGTTCAATCCGAGAGATTGGAAATATATGGCAAATACGCAGAAGAGCTACTGGAATCTGGAAAGGCTTATTATTGTTTCTGCGACAAAGAACGCATGGAAAAAGTCAGAGAAGCTCAAAAAGCTGAGGGCCAGACCGCTAAATACGATGGACATTGTCGTCACATCTCTTTAGAAGATGCCAGAAAAAGAGTGGCAGCAGGAGAGCCCCATGTGGTTCGACTCAGACTCCCAGAAAATAGAGATATCACATTCGAAGATGCCGTACGTGGCGTTGTTACTTTTAACACAGATGAGTTGGACGATCAAGTCCTCATGAAACAAGACGGGTTCCCAACCTATCACATGGCCGTTATTGTAGATGATCATCTTATGAAAATCACACACGTTATCCGTGGAGAAGAATGGTTATCTTCAACACCGAAGCACGTGTACTTATATGAAGCCTTTGGCTGGGAAGCACCACAATTTGTTCACCTGCCAAATATCCTTAACATTGAAAAGAAGAAACTTTCAAAGCGTCATGGGGATGTAGCTGTTGAAGACTTTAAACGCAAGGGGTACTTGCCTGAAGCTTTAATTAACTACGTTGCGCTAGTGGGCTGGAGTCCAGAAGACAACAGTGAAAAAATGACAATGGCTGAAATGATTGAGAAGTTCTCTTTAGACAGAGTTTCAAAATCAGGCGGTGTCTTTGACGTAAACAAACTCAATTGGATGAACGGCCTTTACATCAAAGAAATGGATTTGGATGCCTTAACAGAACTCTGTATCCCTTATTTTGTGGAAAAAGGTTATGTTCTTGAAAATGAGATTGAAGAAAAAAGAGAGTTTATGAAGACCATCACGAAACTTTCTCAAGACAGCATGAACTACCTTGCAGAAGTGACGAATTTAGTACCTATGTTTGTAGGCGATACTGTTGAACCAGAAAACGAAGAGACCCTTGAAATGTTAAAAATTGAAGAAGCACCGGTGGTCATCAGCTGTTTTAAAACTCTGGTTGAAGCTACAGAAGTAGTGGATCAGGCCTTTGCAAGCACCGTCATGAAAGCCATTCAAAAAGAAACGGGCGTCAAAGGGAAAAATCTCTTTATGCCTGTTAGAGCGGCTATTTCAGGCCAACTTCACGGACCTGACCTTGTGGCAATCATCGAACTTTTAGGCAAGGATCTTTTGATCAAACGCCTTGAGCATACTTTAAAAACAATCGGATAATCCGAATTTTGACTCAACGGAGGAGGGAATCGTATGAAAATTTACAACAGCCTTACCCGCAAAAAAGAAGAATTTCAGACCATCGAGCCTAACAAAGTGAGAATGTATGTCTGCGGCCCAACGGTCTATAACTTTTTCCATATCGGCAACGCAAGGCCTTTCACAGTCTTTGATACTTTCAGAAGATACTTGGAATACAGAGGTTATGAAGTGAAGTACATCCAAAACTTCACTGATGTAGATGATAAAATCATCAATCGTGCCAACGAAGAAAAATTAGACAGCTTAGAAGTCAGCGAAAAATATATTGCAGAGTACTTTAAGGATGCAGATGCCCTAGGTATTCACCGTGCAACGGTACACCCTAAAGTAACAGACACCATTGAAGAAATTATTGCGTTTATCGAAGTTTTAGTACAAAAAGGCTACGCTTATGCCTCTCATGGCGATGTCTATTTTGATACAAAGAGTTTTGAAACATATGGCAAACTTTCCAAGCAGAACTTGGAAGACCTTGAAATGGGCGCAAGAATTGAAGTCAATGACCAAAAGAAACACCCAATGGACTTTGTTCTATGGAAAGCTAAAAAGCCAGGGGAGCCTTCATGGGTTTCTCCGTGGGGAGAAGGTCGTCCAGGGTGGCATATCGAATGTTCTGTCATGAGTACTAAGTACCTAGGCGAAACCATTGACATCCATTGCGGCGGTCAAGATTTGATGTTCCCTCATCATGAAAATGAAATCGCTCAATCTGAGGCTTACTCGGGCAAGACTTTTTCAAATTATTGGATGCACAACGGGTATATCAACATCAACAATGAAAAAATGTCCAAGTCTAAAAATAACTTCTTTACTGTTAGAGAAATACTTGAAGATTTTGACGGCGAAGTTCTGAGAATGTTTATTCTTCAAGCCCACTACAGAAACCCTATCAATTTCAGCAGAGACTTGATTGAGGCATCAGCAAATGGTCTTGAAAGACTTTATAATGCTAAAGAAAATTTGGAGTATCATATAGATTTAGCACAGGAGAGAGCATTGACATCGGAAGAAGAAATGGCCCTTGCAGGTCTTTCTAAATACAGAGAGCGCTTTATTGAAGCCATGGACGACGATGTCAATACTGCAGATGCTATTGCTGCGATTTTTGAATTGGTCAGAGAAATCAATACCCATGTTAAACCTGAAACTGCCCTAGAATACCTTCAAAAGGCACATGACCTTTTAATTGAACTTACGGCTGTTTTAGGCATTCTTGCGAAAACAAAAGGCAGTTTAGACGATGAAATTGAAGCTTTGATTGCAGAGCGCCAAGAAGCGAGAAAAGCTAAAAACTTTGGGAGATCAGACGAGATTAGAGATCTTCTCAAAGAAAAGAACGTGATTTTGGAAGATACACCGCAAGGGGTCAAATGGTCCTACGCAAAAAAATAACGAGGTGATGGCTTCTTTTGAATGAATTGTGTAAAGCACTGCTGAAAACAATGAATGTACCTGAAGTGGATGAGGCAAAACTCCGCATGATGAATCCTCTGGCGCTGGCCTATATTGGGGACGGCGTACACGAAATCATGGTCAGGACTTACGTTATCTCAAAATATAAAGGAACGGTTAATCAACTCAATCAAAGAGTGGTTAAAATGATTAAGGCGACGGCTCAGGCAAAAGTTGTCAGAGATCTCCAAGATCAACTGACAGAAGAAGAACTGGCGATAGTCAAAAGAGGTCGAAATCAAAAAAGTGCGACGGTACCGAAGAATACCTCTGTCGGAGAATATCGACAAGCTTCAGGGTTTGAGGCTTTGCTAGGCTGGCTCTTTCTGACAGGAAAAGAAGAACGCTTGGTAGAAATTATTGCCAAAGCCGTAGAGATTGGCGAAATGGAGTTACAAGGATCTAAAATGCCAAAAGAACAACCTTACGAATAATGTGAAACTGCTCCGTGCAATATGCTGGAGCAGTTTTTATCAATGAATAGAGGAGGCGTGATTGTGAAAGTTGAAATGATTGCACATACCCCTGAGCCAGAAAAATTGGTAGCGGCGGCAGCTAAACTGTGCTACTCCAAGACGGGCGTTTCTGGACTGATGGAGCGTTTGACAGAAGATCAAACCAAAAGTTTCCTTAATAAATTAGTCGAATTGGGTCATGATTCCCCTCTTGAACATATGAGTTTTACATTCGCTATTGAAGGTGTCAGCCGAGTCCTTACCCATCAGTTAGTCAGACATAGAATGGCATCTTATTCACAACAATCACAGCGATACGTCAAATTGGATCAGTTTGAATTTGTAGTTCCGCCTGCAATCGAAGCCAACGAGGAAGCACTCTTGCTCTTTAATGACACCATGGCCAACGATCAGAAAGCCTATGATGAACTGGTAGAAATTCTTTCTGCTTCCCATCTAAAAACCCTCATTGCGGCGGGGACAGATGAGAAAAAAGCCAAGCAGCAAGCTGAAAAAATGGCGATTGAAGATGCCAGGTATGTATTCCCAAATGCCTGTGAAACAAAGATTGTCATGACCATGAACGCGCGGAGCCTTATCAACTTCTTTGAACACAGGTGTTGCCAAAGAGCCCAGTGGGAAATTAGAGATTTAGCGGACGGTATGTTAAAGGAAGTCAAACGCGTAGCGCCGACAATATTTAAAACAGCTGGTCCAAAGTGTTTGAACGGACCTTGTCCGGAAGGGGTTATGACCTGCGGTAAAGTGGTTCAAATCAGAAAGAAATACGGAGACCTATAAACAAAACAACAACCGCTACAAATTCAGTATATTTATAATAGTAAGAAAATTAATTTATGGAGGGTATATGAACGAGAATACAGAAAGTAAAAACAGTGATATTTTAGAAGGTAGAAATCCAGTACTTGAAGCCCTTAAGTCGGGAAGAGAGATTAATAAAATATTAGTAGCAAACGGCGCGACAGAGGGCTCGGTTAAGCAAATATTGGGCATGGCAAAAGATATGGGCATCATTGTTCAAAAAGTTGAAAGATCAAAGCTGGACAGCATTTCTGAGTCAGACAATCACCAAGGGGTCATCGCCTATGTAGCAGCTTATAATTATACGGAATTAGACGATGTCTTGGCAAAGGTAGAGGCCGAAGGCAGAGATCCCTTTATCGTCATCTGTGATGAAATCAACGATCCGCACAATTTAGGCTCTATCATCAGAACGGCTAACGCGGTAGGTGCTGATTGCGTTATTATTCCTAAGCGGAGAAGTGTAGGCATAACAGCAGTTGTTGCCAAGACCAGTGCTGGGGCAATTGAATATGTGCCGGTATGTCGTGTAAGCAATTTGAATCAGACCATCGCCAAGTTAAAAGAAAGAGGCATATGGGTTGCGGCTGCAGATATGGATGGCACTTCAGAACACTTCAAAGCGGACTTAAAAGGTAAAATGGCTATTGTAGTGGGCAGCGAAGGTGAAGGCATCAGCAGATTGGTCAAAGAAAACTGCGATTTCGTGGTTAAAATCCCGATGAAGGGTGCTGTGACTTCTTTAAATGCTTCTGTGGCAGCGGCAATTTTGATGTACGAGGTCTTCAGACAAAGATATGAAGGGTAAACGAACACTTCACAAATACCGTTATTTGTTTATTGATGGTTATAATTACCTGAACGCCATCGGAAATTTCGACGGTAAAACCATGGGAGCCCTTGAAGAAGGACGCCGAAAATTAGTGGATTCCTTAGTGGAATATCAGGTTTACTCAGGCGAAAAAATCATATTGGTTTTTGATGCCTACACGGTTAAAGGCAATTTAGCCAAGATTGAAATGCATCATGAAATCAAAGTGGTTTTCACCAAAGAGTTCCAAACAGCGGATTCCTACATTGAAATTGAAGTTGAGCAGCTTGCGAAAGACCCTAAAAACCTTGTCAGAGTTGTGACGTCGGACTGGGCAGAACAACAAGTTGTCATGGGAAGTGGCGCTGTGAGGCTGTCTCCTAGAGAATTTTCCTGGGAACTTGACAAGATGAAAAATCAGATTAAAAAGGACTATATTGAAGGCCCGAAACAGCGAACGCAAATTGAGGAGAGTTTATCACCCAAAGCACTTGAAGCCCTTGAAAAATGGAGAAAAGAGAACTCATAACCAAACGTATATGGACTTGACGTATTTTGTCAATTTCATATATAATAGGCATATGTGAGGGTCGCGCTAGGCGGGGAGGAAGTCTCATGGAGTTTTACGCACAGCAAGGAGAAAATCCCGTCGTGGATGAATACAACGAAGAAGAAGTTGTTGCTCTTGCCAGAAATGGCGACGCTAAAGCGCAGGAATTTTTGATCAAAAAATACAAGAATTTCGTTAGAGGCAAAGCTAGGTCCTATTTTTTAATAGGTGCAGATCGAGAAGACATCATTCAAGAAGGGATGATTGGCCTTTTTAAGGCCATCAGAGACTATCGCCCAGATCGAATTGCATCTTTTAAAGCATTTGCAGAACTCTGCATTACGAGACAAATGATTACTGCTATTAAAACAGCAACAAGGCAAAAGCACATTCCCCTCAATTCGTACATATCATTAAATAAACCCATGTATGACGAGGACTCCGAAAGAACACTTTTAGATGTGGTTTCGGGCAGAGTGGTTTCAAATCCCGAAGAACTGGTGATTTCTAGGGAAGAGTTCGACAGTATGGAAGCGACGATCAGTGAGGTACTCAGCGACTTAGAATTGCAAGTTTTGACCTATTATTTAGATGGCAAATCTTATCAAGAAATCGCAGAAAATCTTGACAGACACGTTAAATCCATAGATAATGCATTACAGAGGGTTAAACGAAAACTTGAAAAATCTCTTCAAGAACGTTGCTCATAGTGGTATAATAACCATGCGTATTTCATATCCAATGTTGCGATTCAGAATTGACAGGTAATACAAGATGTCGGCGACTAGCAACTTTAGCGGTTCATAATGTGCCTATGTAGCTCAGTAGGTTAGAGTGTCGCCTTGGTAAGGCGGAGGTCGGCGGTTCGAATCCGCTCATAGGCTCCAACACAATTTTGGCATAGCCGCTAAATTGGATAGAACATATCTAATTTGACAAGGAGGAATAGAAAAATGGCAAAGCAAAAGTTTGAAAGAAATAAACCACACGTTAACATCGGTACAATCGGCCACGTTGACCACGGTAAAACAACTCTTACAGCAGCAATCACAAAAACACTTCACGAGAGATACGGTCTTGGTGCTGCAGTAGACTTCGCAAACATCGATAAGGCTCCTGAAGAAAGAGAAAGAGGTATCACTATCTCTACAGCTCACGTTGAGTACGAAACACCAGCTAGACATTACGCTCACGTTGACTGCCCAGGACATGCCGACTACGTTAAGAACATGATCACAGGCGCAGCACAAATGGATGGATCTATCCTCGTTGTATCTGCAGCAGATGGTCCAATGCCACAAACAAGAGAACATATCCTTCTTGCTCGTCAAGTAGGCGTTCCATACATCGTAGTATTCTTAAACAAATGTGACATGGTAGACGATGAAGAACTTCTTGAGTTAGTAGAAATGGAAATCAGAGATCTTCTTTCAGTATACGACTTCCCAGGCGATGATACACCAATCATCAGAGGCTCAGCTCTTCTTGCATTAGAAGATCCAAGCAGTGCATGGGGCGACAAAATCGTAGAGATGTTCAACATCATCGACGAATACATCCCAGAACCAGAAAGAGACATCGACAAACCATTCTTAATGCCAGTCGAGGACGTTTTCTCAATCACAGGTAGAGGAACAGTAGCTACAGGTAGAATTGAAAGAGGTATCGTAAAGGTATCAGAAGAAGTAGAAATCGTTGGTCTTGCAGAAGAGAAGAGAAAAGTAGTTGTAACAGGGGTAGAAATGTTCAAGAAACTTCTTGATGAAGGTAGAGCGGGCGATAACATCGGCGCACTTCTTAGAGGCGTACAAAGAACAGACATCGAAAGAGGTCAAGTTCTTGCAAAGCCGGGTTCAGTAAACCCACATACAGAGTTCCTTGCACAAGTATACGTACTTAAGAAAGAAGAAGGCGGCAGACATACACCATTCTTCAATGGTTACAGACCACAATTCTTCTTCAGAACAACAGACGTAACAGGCGCAGCAGCACTTCCAGAAGGCGTAGAAATGTGTATGCCTGGCGATAACATCGAAATGGTAATCACACTCATTTCACCAATCGCAATCGAAGAAGGTCTTAAGTTCTCAATCCGTGAAGGCGGCAGAACAGTAGGCGCAGGTTCAGTAGTTAAGATCATCAAATAGTCTATTCTTTGCGAAGCAAAAAATAGACGCCGGCAGAAACTTCGAAGAAGTTTTGAGAGGTAGTTTGTTCTTTGCGAAGCAAAAAACAAACAGCTAAAGAGACTTCTGAAAGAAGTCTTAAAAGCACAGTTGAATTTCAAGAGCTAGGGCATAGCCCTGGCTCTTTATTTGCGAAGGTTCCTTATCGCGCCCATCCAAAAAGATTGTGGATAAGTTATTGACATGCACAACCTTTTGTGATAGCTTAAATTAGTGATGTTAAATTGGTAAAGCTACGCTTTGGTTGTGTCGATCCATTTAGTTGATAGGAGGTGTAATATAATGAGAGTGAACATTACTTTAGCATGTACTGAGTGCAAGCAAAGAAACTATAATACTTCGAAGAACAAGAAGAATGATCCAGACAGAATTGAACTTCAAAAATACTGCAGATTCTGCAAAAAGCATACTCCACACAAAGAAACTAAGTAGTGCCAAGCACTATACTAACTGCTAGGGGTGAATGCAATGACTACTCAAACAAGCACAACAGGTAATAAGGTAAGCGATTTTCTAAAAGGCGTCAGATCTGAACTTAAGAAGGTCAGCTGGCCTAATAGAAAAGAAATGATTAATTATACGACAGTCGTTTTGGTGATGTGTGCGTTGGCAACAGCGTTCATGTGGGTGGTAGACGCCTTTTTCCATGCGGGTCTCCAATTTATCATTAAGTAAAGTATAATTTTCTTTCAGAGAAATTCGGTACAAGGGAGGTCGGTGGCTGGTACTATTACAGTCATAGTGTATTATGTCTGAAAATGCAAAATGGTACGTGGTCCATACTTACTCGGGCCATGAAAACAAGGTAAAAGCGAATATTGAGAAGATCGTCGAAAACCGCGGTATGGAAGACATAATTCTCGAAGTGGCCGTTCCAACGGAAGAAGTCACTGAAGTGAAAAACGGTAAGAAAAAGACGAAATCCAAGAAGATTTTTCCTGGATATGTTCTTGTGAAAATGTACATGACAGATGAGTCATGGTACGTTGTCAGAAATACAAGAGGTGTCACCGGATTTGTCGGACCAGGGTCTAAACCAATTCCACTTACAGAACACGAAGTTAGAAAAATGGGTATTGAGAAGAGAGTCATTGAAATTGACATCCATAAAGATGACAGTATCAAAGTTATTTTCGGACCATTTGAAGGCTTTGTTGGCAAAGTTACGGAAGTCCACGTAGAAAGACATTCTTTAAAAGTAATGATTTCTATGTTCGGAAGAGAAACTCCAGTTGAATTGGAGTTCGACCAAGTAGAAAAGCTTTAAGCTTTTTATAGACACAAGATGTCATAGTGTACCAAGGAGGTGTATTTAAAATGGCAAAGAAAGTAACAGGTATGATCAAACTTCAAATCCCTGCCGGAAAAGCGACTCCAGCTCCGCCAGTAGGTCCTGCTCTCGGTCAGCACGGTGTTAACATCATGCAATTTACGAAGGAATTCAACGCTAAGACTGCAGATCAAGTGGGTCTTATCATTCCAGTTGTAATTACAGTTTACCAAGACAGATCGTATTCTTTCATCACTAAAACGCCACCAGCAGCGATTCTTATCAAGAAGGCAGTTGGTATCGAAAGTGGTTCAGGTGTACCAAACAAAACAAAAGTAGCTAAAATTTCTCAAGCTAAAATCAGAGAAATCGCAGAGTTAAAAATGCCTGATTTAACAGCTGGTAGCATTGAAGCCGCAATGAGCATGATCGCGGGTACTGCTAGAAGCATGGGCGTTGTTGTAGAAGAGTAGTTTCTCGACACGTGGAAGGCTAAAAACCGTTATTACCACAAAGGAGGTTAAAAAATCTTATGGCAAAGTTCGGAAAAAAATACGCTGAATCAGCTAAATTGGTTGACAGATCAAAGCTTTATGATATGAACGAAGCTTTAGAACTATTAAAGCAAATTTCCAAAGCGAAATTCGACGAAACAGTCGAAGTGCACGTAAAACTTGGCGTTGACGGAAGACACGCCGATCAACAAGTCAGAGGTGCAGTAGTATTACCACACGGTATTGGTAAAACTAAAAGAGTCCTTGTTATCGCTAAAGGTGAGAAGGCAACTGAAGCAGAAGCTGCTGGTGCAGATTTCGTAGGTTCAGATGATATCATCAACAAAATCCAAAATGAAAACTGGTTCGATTTCGACGTTATGGTTGCAACACCAGACATGATGGGTCTTGTTGGTAGACTTGGTAGAGTTCTTGGTCCTAAAGGTCTTATGCCAAACCCTAAATCAGGTACGGTTACATTTGATGTTGCGAGAGCAGTCAATGAAATCAAAGCTGGTAAGGTTGAGTACAGACTTGACAAAACTAACATCGTTCACGTTGTGATCGGTAAAGTTTCTTTCGAGCAAGAGAAATTAGCTGAAAACTTCCAAACAATTATGGAAGCAATCGTAAAAGCTAAGCCTGCTGCAGCGAAAGGTACTTATGTTAGAAGCGTTACTGTGGCTAGTACTATGAGCCCAGGGATCAAATTAAACGCAGCTAAATTCTAATATAATATGATTGACAAGTTATATCAGCGATGATATACTTTCATTCGTGTGATAAATACGAATATTCACCGTAGACAGTAGGTGCCTAGTGCTTAATTCCCTACCGAGGTATGAAAATACACTTGTATAACAATACAGGACGTAATCTCAGACCTCTCTTATCTACGGAAGAGAGGTCTTTTATTTTATTTAAGTCACGAGGAGGTGGACTAATGTCTAAGAACCTTGAATTAAAAAAACAAGTTGTTGCTGAAATCAAAGAAAAATTTGTGAAAGCACAATCAGTAGTAGTTGTGGATTACAGAGGTCTTAAAGTAGAAGAAGCTGACGCCCTTAGAAAAGCGTTTAGAGAAGCTGGCGTAGATTATAAAATCTACAAAAACAATCTTACTAAACTTGCTATCGAAGGAACTGCTTTTGAAGCAATCGGTAAAGATTTAACTGGCCCTAACGCAATTGCGTTCGGTTACGGCGATCCTGTAACTCCAGCTAAAATCGTTAAAGATTTTGCTAAAGATCACAAAAACCTTGAATTCAAATCAGGTATTATCGAGAATAAATACTGTGACCTTGAAGCTATCAAAGAAATCGCTGATATCCCATCAAGAGATGTACTTATCGCGAAATTCCTTGGCAGCATCAAATCACCTGTATCAAATCTTGCTTACTTGTTACAAGCTATCGTTGATAAAAACGAAGCTCAAAATGCTTAATTACAAATGTTTATACAACCTACAAAGTAGCGTTGTCACTATTTAAAAATTATTCGGAGGTGTCTTAAAATGACTAAAGAACAAATCATAGAAGCAATCAAAGGTATGACTGTTTTAGAACTTAACGAACTTGTTAAAGCATGTGAAGAAGAATTCGGCGTATCTGCATCTGCTCCAGTAATGATGGGCGGCGCTGCTCCTGTTGCTGCTGCTGAAGAGCAAACAGAATTCGACGTAATCCTTTCTAACGCAGGCGCTAAGAAAATCGAAGTTATCAAAGTTGTAAGAGAAATCACTGGTCTTGGCTTGAAAGAAGCTAAAGAACTTGTTGATAACGCTCCTAAAGCTGTTAAAGAGCAAGTATCTAAAGAAGAAGCTGACAAAGTTAAAGCTGCTCTTGAAGCTGCTGGCGCTGCAGTGGAACTTAAATAGTTCAACCCAAAGTGACTTAAAGACACTAGATGAAAATCTGGTGTCTTTTTTTGCGTTCAAATAAAGCTTCGCTTTGTTTGGCTGTGAAGAATTCACAGCAGTTCCCGAAGGGAACGAACGCAAATGAGCGAAGCACGAAGTGCTGTGCGAATTCATTGCGCTAAGCAAAAGCCTGCGAAGCAGGCGGGGCATAATGAGCGAGGTGCGGAGCGCCGTGCGAATTGGACGTTTGTTAGTACCAACAAAAAGATTAGCCCTTATAAAAAGGGGTAAATACACAAAGTGCGGTAACAAATTGATGAAATAATTTTAAAAACATTTGACTTGTCCCTTGCGCTGTGATATGATTCTAAAATGCCACAAGTATGTTATCTTGATTAGATTGGGATAACAGGCTTATTTTTTGTCGTTTAAGGAGTCTGCTTTTGGATTCCTTTAGTATAAATCACAATGGTTTATACCTTATTTTAAAATGAGGGGTGAATACTTGATGCCACAGCCTGTGCAACTTGGCAAGCAAACTAGGATGGGTTTTTCTAAGATTGATAAGTTGGTTGAAATTCCTAACTTAATTGAGATCCAGAAGAAGTCATACAAATGGTTTCTCGAAGAAGGCTTAATGGAAGCCTTTAGAGACATTTCACCTATTCAGGATTATACGGGCAATCTCGTACTTGAGTTCGTTGATTATGAGCTTGAGAAAGAGTCGAAGTATGATGTTGAAGAATGTAAAGAAAGGGACGTAAACTACGCAGTTCCTCTCAAGGTGCAAGTGAGATTTATCAACAAAGAGACTGGCGAAGTCAAAGAACAGAAAGTTTTTATGGGCGATTTCCCGCTTATGACAGACAAAGGAACTTTCATCATTAACGGAGCGGAAAGAGTTATCGTCAGCCAGCTCGTCAGATCACCAGGGCCTTACTATGATGTAAAGCTCGACAAAGTCGGTACAAAATTGTATTCAACAACCGTCATCCCAAATAGAGGTGCTTGGCTTGAATACGAAACAGATTCAAACGATATTTTATCAGTGAGAATTGACAGAACTAGAAAATTGCCTATGACAGTTCTTGTCAAAGCACTTGGTTTTGCTAACGATCACGAAATCCTTACCATGTTTGGTGAAGATGAGCGTTTGCTCAAAACACTAGACAAAGACAGTGCTAAAACAGAAGAAGAAGCACTTCTTGAAATCTACAAAAAACTTAGACCAGGTGAACCACCAACAGTTGACAGTGCAAAGAGCTTAATTTGGTCATTGTTCTTCGACGAAAAGCGCTATGATTTAGCGAAAGTTGGTCGTTACAAGTTCAACAAAAAACTCGGCATAGCGAACAGAACAGAAGGTTTTGTAGCTGCGATGGACGTTGTGAACTTGGAAACTGGTGAAGTTTTGGTTGAAAAAGACCAAAAAATCTCTAGAGATAAAGCATTTGAAATCGAGAACTCTGGGATCAAAACAGTAGATGTTTATGGCGAAGATGAGAAAATCGTCAGAGTCGTCGGCAGCAACTTTGTTGACATTCATCATTATTTAGATTACCCATGGCTCAACATCAACGAAAAAGTACATTATCCTGTTTTGAAAGAAATTTTGAACACATGTACAACAGAAGAAGAAATTAAATCGGCAATTGAAGCTAGAATGAAGGAATTAGTTCCTAGACATATCATTGTAGACGATATCATTGCGACAATCAGTTATGTTCTTACATTAGAACATGGCGTAGGCGATGTAGATGATATCGACCACCTTGGAAACCGTAGAATTAGATCTGTTGGTGAACTCCTTCAGAACCAATTCAGAATCGGTCTTTCAAGAATGGAAAGAGTTGTTCGTGAGAGAATGACGATTCAAGATATGGAAACCATTACGCCACAAGCACTCATCAATATCAGACCCGTTGTTGCAGCTATCAAAGAATTCTTTGGAAGCTCACAATTATCTCAATTTATGGACCAAACCAATCCACTTGCAGAATTAACGCATAAGCGTAGACTTTCTGCCCTTGGCCCTGGTGGTCTTTCAAGAGAAAGAGCCGGCTTCGAAGTTCGTGACGTCCACCATTCTCACTATGGTAGAATGTGTCCAATCGAAACGCCAGAAGGTCCAAACATCGGTTTGATTGGTTCTCTTTCAACCTATGGCCGTATTAATGAGTATGGTTTTATTGAGTCACCATATCGCTTGATCGATAAAAATACAGGTATTGTTACCAAAGAAGTTGTCTACATGACAGCAGACGTTGAAGAAAAATTCATCGTTGCACCTGCAAATGAAGTGCTTGACGCAGAAGGCAGATTTATCAACAAAGCTGTTGTTTGTCGTAAAAAAGCGGACATCAAAGAGTTCCCTGCAGCAGAAGTTGATTTAATGGAAGTTTCTGCACAACAAATGGTTTCAGTTGCAACAGCAATGATCCCTTTCCTTGAAAACGATGATGCCAACCGTGCCCTAATGGGTGCGAACATGCAGCGTCAGGCCGTTCCTCTTGTGAGAGCTCAAGCTCCCGTTATCGGAACTGGTATGGAATACATTGCGGCGCGTGACTCAGGTGTTTGTGAAATTGCACAAAAAGATGGTTATATTGAATTCGTTTCTGCAGATGAAATCGTCATTAAATGCGACGATGGTTCTAGAGAAAAGCATAGACTGCTTAAATTTAAGCGTTCTAACCAAGGCACATGTATCAACCAAAAGCCGCTTGTTGATCACAACGAACGCGTTCTTGCAGGCGATATCATTGCTGACGGACCGTCTACAGATGGCGGAGAGATTGCTCTCGGAGCTAACCTACTCATCGGTTTCATGACATGGGAAGGTTACAATTACGAGGATGCTATTCTCCTCAGCGAAAAATTGGTTAAATATGACGTTCTTTCATCTATCCATATTGAAGAATATGAAGCAGAAGCGAGAGACACAAAACTCGGACCTGAAGAAATTACCCGCGACATTCCAAATGTTAGTGACGAAGCCCTCAGAAATCTTGATGAGCGCGGCATTATTCGTATTGGTGCGGAAGTTATTTCAGGCGATATCCTTGTGGGTAAAGTAACACCTAAGGGTGAAACTGAGTTAACTGCAGAAGAAAGACTCCTTAGAGCGATCTTTGGAGAAAAGGCTAGAGAAGTCAGAGATACGTCTCTAAGAGTACCTCACGGCGAGTCTGGTATCATTGTCGACGTTAAAGTATTTACCCGTGAGAACGGCGATGAGTTGCCTCCAGGCGTAAATATTCTTGTTCGTGTATACATTGCGAAGAAGAGAAAGATCAACGTAGGCGATAAAATGGCCGGACGTCATGGTAATAAAGGGGTTATTTCGAGAATCCTCCCTGAAGAAGATATGCCATTTATGGAAGATGGAACACCTTTAATGGTTGTCCTCAATCCACTGGGCGTACCTTCGCGTATGAACATCGGTCAGGTTCTTGAAGTTCACTTAGGCCTCGCGGCTACAAAATTTGGTTGGAAAGTAGCTACATCAGTATTTGATGGCGCTAAAGAGAGCCAAATCATGGATCTCCTTTATGAAGCGGGCTATTCTAAGAATGGTAAGCTTAAAATTAGAGATGGTCGTACAGGCGACTTCTTCGACAATTCGGTAACAGTTGGTTACATGTACATGTTAAAACTGCACCATTTAGTCGATGATAAAATCCACGCCAGATCAACAGGTCCTTACTCTCTCGTAACGCAACAGCCTTTGGGTGGTAAAGCTCAATTCGGTGGACAACGTTTCGGTGAAATGGAAGTTTGGGCGCTTGAAGCATACGGCGCAGCCTATACGCTCCAAGAAATTTTAACAGTAAAATCTGATGACGTGGTCGGTCGTGTTAAAGCGTACGAATCCATCGTCAAAGGTGAAAATATTCCAGAACCAGGTATTCCTGAGTCATTCAAAGTATTGATTAAGGAATTACAATCTCTTGCTTTAGACGTTAAAGTTCTTAGAGATGGTGAAGGCGAACTTGAAATCAAAGAAGATGACGATGGTCTCCTTACAACTAGCGAGTTTATCGATGATGAACATTCGGCAGAGCATGAAGCATATATTCGCGAAGATGCTGAACGTGAGTTCGAGGACGGCTTTACCGAAGAAACTATCGATGATGAAGAGGAAGAGGAAGCATTTGGTTTTGATAATGAGAACTTCGAAGAATTTGAAGACTAAAATCATATATAGAAGGGAGTGGAAAGCCCTTGTTAGAGTTCAATAATTTTGACTCCATTAAGATTGGCTTAGCTTCTCCGGACAAGATCAGATCTTGGTCTAAAGGAGAAGTCAAGAAACCTGAGACAATCAACTACAGAACTCTCAAACCTGAGAAAGAGGGTCTTTTCTGTGAAAAGATCTTTGGACCAACAAAGGATTGGGAATGTCACTGTGGTAAATACAAGCGCGTTAGATACAAAGGCGTTGTCTGCGATCGCTGCGGCGTTGAAGTTACCAAAGCGAAAGTAAGACGCGAGAGAATGGGCCATATCGAGCTTGCTGCTCCGGTATCCCATATCTGGTACTTTAAAGGGATCCCATCAAAAATGGGTATACTTCTCGACATGTCTCCGAGATCTCTGGAAAAAGTATTGTACTTTGCTTCTTATATCGTTACAGATTCAGGAGATACTTCTTTAACCGAGAAGCAGCTCTTGACTGAAAAAGAATACCAAGAGTACAAGGATAAGTACGGACATGGTTTCAGAGCTGCAATGGGCGCTGAAGCAGTCAAGGAAATTCTCGATAAAATTGATTTAGAATCACTTTCTGAAGAACTCAGAGCAAGACTTGAGGACAGTTCCGGTCAAAAGAGAATTCGTGCGATCAGACGTCTTGAGGTAGTAGAAGCGTTCAGAAAATCAGGCAACAACCCTTCTTGGATGATCCTTGATGTGGTTCCAGTTATTCCTCCGGACCTTCGTCCGATGGTTCAGTTGGATGGTGGCCGTTTCGCAACATCTGACCTTAACGATCTCTATAGAAGAGTCATTAACAGAAACAATCGTCTTAAGAGACTTCTTGAACTCGGCGCTCCTGACATTATCGTCAGAAACGAAAAGAGAATGCTTCAAGAAGCCGTGGATGCCCTTATCGACAACGGTCGTAGAGGCAGACCTGTAACGGGTCCTGGTAACAGACCACTTAAGTCACTTTCTGATATGCTCAAAGGTAAACAAGGACGTTTCAGACAAAACCTTCTCGGTAAACGTGTTGACTACTCTGGTCGTTCGGTTATCGTCGTTGGTCCAGAACTTAAGTTCTACCAATGTGGTCTTCCAAAGAAAATGGCTCTTGAACTCTTCAAACCATTCATTATGAAAAAACTCGTTAAGGACGGTCACGTTCATAACATTAAGAGTGCTAAACGAATGGTCGAACGTGCAAAACCAGAAGTATGGGATATCGTTGAAGATTGTATCAAAGAACATCCAGTGCTCCTGAACCGTGCACCTACGCTCCACAGACTTGGTATTCAAGCTTTTGAACCAGTACTCGTTGAAGGAAAAGCAATTAAACTTCACCCATTGGTTTGTACAGCTTACAACGCCGACTTCGATGGAGACCAAATGGCGGTTCACGTTCCTTTATCTGTTGAAGCACAAGCAGAAGCAAGATTCCTTATGCTTTCAGTCAACAATATCTTGGCACCTAAAGATGGTTCGCCAATTACCACTCCTACACAGGATATGGTTCTCGGTGCTTACTACCTGACAATCGATATTGAAGGCGTTACAGGGGAAGGGATGATCTTCAAAGATTTCGATGAAATGATGCTTGCTTACGACAATAAAGCAGTGGATCTTCACGCAAAAGTCAAAGTCAGAATGGCTGACAAACGCGGCGAAGGAACAATCTTAGTTGAAAGTACTGTAGGACGTTTTATCTTCAATGAAAACATTCCTCAAGACCTTGGTTTTGTTAATCGTAAAGAAGATGTCAATGCACTTGAGATTGACTTCCTTTGTACGAAGAAGAAGCTCGAGGAAATCATCGCAAAATGTTTTAAAGTGCATGGTAATACCGTTACGGCTATCATGCTTGACCATATTAAAGAAATGGGCTTCAAATACTCAACAAAAGGTGCTATCACCGTATCCGTATCGGATATGATCGTTCCAGAAGAGAAGAAATTGCTCATCGAAGAAGCGAGAAACACGGTTGAGAAATACCAAAAAGCGTATAGAAGAGGTCTTATTTCAGACGAAGAACGTTATGAGAAAATCATTCAAACGTGGACAAAAACCACAGACGATGTAACAGATGCTCTTATGGCGAACCTCGACAGACTTAATAACATCAAAATCATGGCTCACTCCGGTGCCCGTGGTAGTAAAAACCAAATTCGTCAGCTTGCCGGCATGCGTGGTCTGATGGCCAATGCATTAGGTAAAACGGTAGAGATTCCAATCGTTTCGAACTTCCGTGAAGGTCTTTCGGTACTGGAGTACTTCATCTCTACAACAGGTGCTCGTAAAGGTCTTGCCGATACAGCCCTTCGTACAGCTGACTCAGGTTACTTGACACGTCGTTTGGTTGACGTTTCACAAGATGTAATCGTTAGAGATATAGATTGTGGTACAAAAGACGGTATTTGGGTAAGTACATTCAGGGATGGAAATGAAATCATCGAAGTTCTTGAAGAAAGACTCTTAGGCAGATATCCAGTTAATGATATCTACCATCCAGAAACTGGCGATATGGTAGCTTCTTCAGATGTAATGATTACAGATGAAATTGCAGCTAGTATTGTTGGCTCAGGGATTGACAGAGTGTTTGTACGTTCTGTACTCGGTTGTGAAACACCTTATGGTGTATGTAGCAAGTGTTACGGCATCAACTTGGCAAATGGTAAATCTGTCAATGTTGGGGAAGCGGTAGGAATCATCGCAGCGCAGTCTATCGGTGAACCTGGTACACAGCTTACAATGCGTACGTTCCATACCGGTGGTGTTGCCGGCGGCGATATCACGCAAGGTCTTCCAAGGGTTGAGGAGCTTTTCGAAGCTCGTAAACCGAAAGGTCAAGCAGTCATTGCTGAAGTTGCTGGTACAGTATCCTTTAGAGAAACTAAGAAGAAAAAAGAGGTTGTTATCACTTCACCTTCTGGCGAGCAAAGCATTTCACAAATCATCTTCGGTTCTAGAGTTAGAGTTAAAGATGGTGAAACAGTTGAAGCTGGCGATTTGATTACAGATGGTTCGGTTAACCCGCATGATCTTCTTAGAGTTAAGGGTATCACTGGTGTGCAAGAGTACATTACAAAAGAAGTTCAAAGAGTTTACCGCCTCCAAGGGGTTGATATCAATGACAAGCATATCGAGGTTATCGTTAAGCAAATGCTTTCGAAAATCAAAATCGATGAGCCGGGCGATACAACAATGTTGCCAGGCGGCGTCCTTGGTTATAAAGAATTCCTTGAAGAAAATAGACATATCAGAGAAAATGCTGGTGTTGAAGCCCAAGGAAGCAGAACGCTTCTCGGTATCACTAAAGCCTCTCTTGCAACAGAATCATTCTTATCGGCAGCGTCATTCCAAGAGACAACAAGAGTTCTTACTGAAGCCGCAATCAATGGCAAAGAAGATCGCTTGATCGGCCTTAAAGAAAACGTTATCATCGGTAAACTGATTCCAGCAGGAACTGGTATGAAGAAGTACAAAGAAATTGCGATTCAGCCGACAGAAGAGATTGACACAGATTTCTAGACACAGCCTTGAATTTTAATTGACAGCTAAGGGAAACGGTGCTATCATGTTATAGTGTGCACGGCGGCACCGTTTCCATTCGATTAATGAAGAGGAGGCGTTTAGGTATGCTGGAAATCGATTCAAATGCCCAAATTCGAGTAGGGATCAAGCAATCGTCCAGAGCCATAGCTGAAGGCAGGGCCAGCAAAGTATTTGTGGCCAAAGACGCAGATGTTTCCGTTGTAAATAAGGTATTGGAATTGGCAAAAGCCAATGATGTACCGGTCGAACTCGTCGAAACCATGAGGTTGCTCGGCAGAGTTTGTAAAATTGACGTTGGTGCTGCGACTGCAGTAATATTAAAATAATAAATACCATCGAAAAAAAGAAAGGAGGTGCACGAATGCCTACTATTAACCAATTAGTGAGAAAAGGTAGAGAGCAGCAAGTAACGAAATCAACTTCGCCAGCTCTTCAAAGAACTTTCAATACCCTCAAGAGAACACCTGTTAAACAAAGCGCGCCACAAAAAAGAGGCGTATGTACTTCTGTTAAAACAGTTACTCCTAAGAAACCAAACTCGGCTCTTAGAAAAGTTGCAAGGGTTAGACTTTCAAACGGTATGGAAGTTACAGCTTACATTCCTGGGATTGGCCACAACCTTCAAGAACATAGCGTTGTCTTGATCAGAGGTGGTAGAGTCAAAGACTTACCAGGGGTTAGATACCATATTGTCAGAGGCGTGTTGGATACATCTGGCGTTGCAAACAGATTACAATCACGTTCTAAGTATGGTGCTAAGAGACCTAAAGTCAAAAAGAGCTAATCTTGCTTAAGACAAAAATTGCCTCTTCCTATGCAGGAAGGGGCTTTATATAGTTTAACATTTTGTTAATTTATATTGTTAAGGCTAGCTACAATGAAACACACTATATATTGTTAGGTGCACAACGGCATAATTACTATGTCGAGTACCGATGATGAATTTAATCATTCTAGGAGGGAAGTACAGTGCCAAGAAAAGGTAATATTCCAAAAAGAGAGGTCCTTGCGGATCCAGTTTACAACAGCAAAGTTGTAACAAAGCTTATCAATGCCATCATGTACGATGGTAAAAAAGGTGTCGCTCAACACATCGTTTACGGAGCATTCGACATGATCGCTGA
This sequence comes from uncultured Peptostreptococcaceae bacterium, assembly GCA_964404895.1. Lineage (GTDB taxonomy): Bacteria > Bacillota > Clostridia > Peptostreptococcales > Acidaminobacteraceae > JBGSUZ01. The sequence continues at coordinate 47,431 of CAYOLV010000008.1, forward strand.
GAAAACAGGCAAAAATGCCGTAGATGTTTTCGAAGACGCCATGAACAACATCATGCCTGTTCTTGAAGTTAAAGCAAGACGTGTTGGTGGTTCTAACTATCAAGTTCCAGTAGAAGTAAGACCAGAAAGAAGACAAACACTTGGTCTTAGATGGCTCGTCACTTACACAAGAAAAAGAGGCGAGAACACTATGATGGAAAGATTAGCAAAAGAGCTTATGGACGCTGCTAACAATACGGGTGCTTCTGTTAAGAAAAGAGAAGATACTCATAAAATGGCTGAAGCTAACAAAGCGTTTGCACACTACAGATGGTAGAATTTTATTCACTGCCCGAGTCGCCCGATGCGGCTCGGCAGTGGTTATAATCAAGGGAGGACTAAGATATGTCAAGAGCTTTCTCGTTAGCAATGACAAGAAACATTGGTATCATGGCCCATATCGATGCTGGTAAAACAACGACTACAGAACGTATTCTTTATTATACTGGTATAACCCACAAAATTGGTGAGGTACATGATGGTGCCGCAACAATGGACTGGATGGAGCAGGAGCAGGAGAGAGGTATCACAATTACTTCCGCTGCAACAACATGCCAATGGAAAGACCATAGAGTTAACATTATCGATACACCGGGACACGTTGACTTCACAGTTGAAGTTGAACGTTCACTTCGTGTACTTGATGGCGCAGTATCTGTATTCTGTGCAAAAGGTGGCGTTGAGCCTCAATCAGAAACTGTTTGGAGACAAGCGGTAAGATACGGCGTACCTAGAATGGCGTACGTCAATAAGATGGATATTACAGGTGCAGACTTCGATAGAGTTGTCTTCATGATGCATGACCGTCTTAAAGCAAACGCAGTTCCAATTCAATTACCTATCGGCGCAGAAGACAAATTTATCGGTATCATCACATTGCTTGATATGAAAGCAACTATGTTCAAAGATGATCTTGGTAAAGAAGTTGAAATTGCTGAAATTCCTGCAGATATGCTTGAAAAAGCAAAAGCTGCTAGATTAAAAATGGTTGAAGCGGCTGCTGAAGCGGACGAAGAATTAACTATGAAATACCTTGAAGGTGAAGAACTCACTAACGAAGAGATTATGATGGGTCTTAGAAAAGGCTGTATCGCAAATCTTGTTGTTCCAGTGCTTTGTGGTTCATCTTATAAAAATAAAGGCGTTCAGCTTATGTTGGATGCAGTTATTGACTTCATGCCATCACCACTTGATATCGAAGCTATTAAAGGTATCGATGAAGACGGCGAAGAAGATTCAAGACCTGCTGATGATAATGCACCATTCTCAAGCTTAGCGTTCAAAATCATGACAGACCCATTTGTTGGTCGTTTGTCATTCTTCAGAGTTTACTCTGGTACAATTGATTCAGGTTCTTCTTGCCTTAATTCTACTAAGAATAAGAAAGAAAGAATGGGTCGTATCCTTCAAATGCATGCCAATAAGCGTGAAGAAATCGAAAAGGTTTACTCAGGTGATATCGCTGCAGCTGTTGGTTTAAAATACACTACAACTGGTGATACACTTTGTGACGAAGACCACGTGATCATTCTTGAATCAATGGACTTCCCAGAGCCAGTTATCCGTGTTGCAATCGAGCCTAAAACTAAAGCTGGTCAAGAAAAAATGGGTGTTGCTTTATCGAAACTTGCTGAAGAAGATCCTACTTTCAAGACTTATACAGACGAAGAAACAGGCCAAACAATCATCGCTGGTATGGGTGAGCTTCACCTCGAAATCATCGTTGACCGTCTTCTTAGAGAATTCAAAGTAGAAGCAAACGTTGGCGCACCACAAGTTGCATATAAAGAAACAATTGTCGGCTCTGCTGAAGTTGATTACAAATATGCGAAGCAATCAGGTGGTAAAGGTCAATACGGTCACGTTAAGATCAGAGTTAAAGCGAACGAGCCTGGCGTTGGTTACACATTCGAATCTACAATTACTGGCGGATCTATTCCAAAAGAATACATCGAGCCTGCTAATCAAGGTATGAAAGGCGCTCTTGCTGCTGGTATCCTTGCTGGTTTCGAAGTTATTGACGTTCATGCTGAACTTTACGACGGTTCTTACCATGACGTCGACTCATCTGAAATGGCCTTCAAACTTGCTGGTTCTATGGCAATGAAAGAAGCCCTCAGAAAAGCTAAATCTATCCTTCTTGAGCCTTACATGAAGGTTGAAGTTACAGTTCCAGACGATTACCTCGGTGACGTTATGGGTAACCTTAACTCTAGACGTGGTAAGCTCGAAGGTATGGAAATGGTTCACGGTAACCAAGTTATCCGTGCCCACGTTCCACTTTCAGAAATGTTTGGTTATGCAACTGAACTTCGTTCAATGTCTCAAGGTCGTGGTACTTACACTATGCTCTTCAGCCACTACGAACAAGTTCCAAACAACATCGCTGAAAAAATCATGGGTAACAAGTAATCTTGAAATTAGGGGCGATAGGCTCTATCGCCTCTTTATAAATTAAAAATTAAGGGAGGATTTCCACAATGGCTAAGCAAAAGTTTGAAAGAAATAAGCCACACGTTAACATCGGTACAATCGGCCACGTTGACCACGGTAAAACAACTCTTACAGCAGCAATCACAAAAACACTTCACGAGAGATACGGTCTTGGTGCTGCAGTAGACTTCGCAAACATCGATAAGGCTCCTGAAGAAAGAGAAAGAGGTATCACTATCTCTACAGCTCACGTTGAGTACGAAACACCAGCTAGACATTACGCTCACGTTGACTGCCCAGGACATGCCGACTACGTTAAGAACATGATCACAGGCGCAGCACAAATGGATGGATCTATCCTCGTTGTATCTGCAGCAGATGGTCCAATGCCACAAACAAGAGAACATATCCTTCTTGCTCGTCAAGTAGGCGTTCCATACATCGTAGTATTCTTAAACAAATGTGACATGGTAGACGATGAAGAACTTCTTGAGTTAGTAGAAATGGAAATCAGAGATCTTCTTTCAGTATACGACTTCCCAGGCGATGATACACCAATCATCAGAGGCTCAGCTCTTCTTGCATTAGAAGATCCAAGCAGTGCATGGGGCGACAAAATCGTAGAGATGTTCAACATCATCGACGAATACATCCCAGAACCAGAAAGAGACATCGACAAACCATTCTTAATGCCAGTCGAGGACGTTTTCTCAATCACAGGTAGAGGAACAGTAGCTACAGGTAGAATTGAAAGAGGTATCGTAAAGGTATCAGAAGAAGTAGAAATCGTTGGTCTTGCAGAAGAGAAGAGAAAAGTAGTTGTAACAGGGGTAGAAATGTTCAAGAAACTTCTTGATGAAGGTAGAGCGGGCGATAACATCGGCGCACTTCTTAGAGGCGTACAAAGAACAGACATCGAAAGAGGTCAAGTTCTTGCAAAGCCGGGTTCAGTAAACCCACATACAGAGTTCCTTGCACAAGTATACGTACTTAAGAAAGAAGAAGGCGGCAGACATACACCATTCTTCAATGGTTACAGACCACAATTCTTCTTCAGAACAACAGACGTAACAGGCGCAGCAGCACTTCCAGAAGGCGTAGAAATGTGTATGCCTGGCGATAACATCGAAATGGTAATCACACTCATTTCACCAATCGCAATCGAAGAAGGTCTTAAGTTCTCAATCCGTGAAGGCGGCAGAACAGTAGGCGCAGGTTCAGTAGTTAAGATTATCAAATAGTTTGTTCGCGAAGTGAACAAACCCCGAAAGGTGTTCGCATAGCGAACAACGAAAGGGTAATCGATTCTTTCGAGAATCACCCATCGCCAATGTTCTTCTTTAATAGAAGAAAGCAGGCATCTGACAGAATTTTGAAAGGGCTAGGTACAACACTAGCCCTTTTTAAAATGTGCAAAAAATATTTAAAAAAGCACTTGTAATCCATCGCGCTAGCAGGTATACTGATATAGCGTGTTTGATTTGCGATGACGCAGAAGGTTACCGGGGACGCCTAGGAAAAATTTCTGCTGAGTATGTCCAATCAAAGAATTGGGCGACTGAAGTCTCATTTTGCTCCATCATACCTGATACGCCAGGGTGAGTGTGCTAAGACTTCTGTCGTATGTGTAAGTGTAACGTACGATAAAAGGAGGGTATTACAAATGGCTAACAAACCAAGCCAAAAAATCAGAATCAAATTGAAATCTTACGATCACAAAGTCCTTGACAGTTCAGCTCTTAAAATTGTTGACACTGCTAAGAAAACTGGTGCGGAAGTAGCGGGTCCTATCCCACTTCCTACTAAGAAAGAAATCATCACAATTCTTAGAGCGGTACATAAGTACAAAGACTCTAGAGAACAATTTGAAATGAGAACACACAAAAGATTAATCGACATCCTCAACCCAACACCAAAAACTGTTGACGCGTTGATGAAACTCGACTTACCTGCTGGTGTTCACATCGAAATCAAATTATAGTATTAAATCGTTACTAAGATTCAGGTTTATCATAGATGACCTACAATTCTTAGTATGATTGCTAAGCAATCCGCTGTAAGATTATTGGGAGGTGTAGTAATGTTAGGATTATTAGGAAAAAAAATCGGGATGACACAAGTTTTCGATGCAACTGGAAACATGATCCCAGTAACTGTTGTAGAAGCAGGTCCTTTGTTTGTTACTCAAATCAAGACTGTAGAAACTGATGGTTACAACGCTATTCAAGTCGCTTTCGGCGATTTAAAAGAAAGCAGAGCCAACAAACCTGTTAAAGGTCACTTTGCAAAAGCTGGCGTGTCTCTTAAAAAACACGTTAGAGAATTCAGAGTGGAAGACGTTACTGCTTTCACAGTAGGCCAAGAAATCAAAGCAGATATCTTTGAAGCTGGCGCGATTGTTGACGTTTCTGGTACTTCTAAGGGTAAAGGAACTCAAGGTACTATCAAAAGATGGAATACTGGTAGAGGTCCTGAAACTCACGGTTCTAAACACCACAGATTACCTGGTTCACTCGGTGCGGGTACATACCCTGCAAGAGTTATCAAAGGTATGACAATGGCTGGACGTATGGGTAGAGAAACTGTTACAATTCAAAACCTTCAAGTGGTTAGAGTTGAAGCAGACAGAAACCTTGTCTTGATCAAAGGTGCTATTCCAGGACCTAAAGGTACATTGGTAACAATCAACAAAGCAGTCAAAGCTAGCAAATAATTGATTCTGGCTTAGGAAAGGAGGATACAACGTGCCTAATTTAGACGTACTCAACATTATGGGTAACAAAGTTGGAGAAATCCAATTAAATGATACGGTATTTGGCGCAGAAGTTAACAGAGAAGTTCTACATCAAGTAGTTGTTAACTATCTTGCTAACCAAAGACAAGGTACACAATCTGCTAAAACTAGAGCAGAAGTTAGAGGTGGCGGCAGAAAGCCATTTAGACAAAAAGGTACAGGTAATGCAAGACAAGGTACAATCAGAGCGCCTCACTTCATTGGTGGTGGTGTTGTGTTTGCTCCAAAACCAAGAGACTACTCATACACACTTCCTAAAAAAGTGAAGAGAGCAGCTCTTAGATCAGCACTCAGCTCAAAAGTAGCAAATAACGAGATGATCGTTCTTGATGCTTTCGAAATGGCTGCTCCAAAGACAAAAGAGATGATGGCTGTACTTAAGAACCTCAATGTCACTGGCAAGGCGTTAATCGTAACTCTTGACAAAAATGACAATGTGGTCTTCTCTGCTAACAATCTTCCAGGCGTTGCGACTTCATTTGTAGGTCAAATTAACGTCTATGAAATTCTCAACCACACTAGCTTAGTTGTTACTAAAGCTGCTGTTGAAAAACTTGAGGAGGTGTATGCATAATGAAAACCTCTTATGATGTAGTCATTAGACCAGTAATAACTGAAAATGCAATGATGGGTGCTGCTGAAAAGAAGTACACATTCGAAGTGCATAAAGATGCAAACAAAACGGAAATCAAACAAGCTATTGAACAAATCTTTGGCGTTAAAGTTGAAAAAATCAACACAATGAACGTTAAAGGCAAGTTCAAGAGACAAGGCCGATTTGAAGGATATACTTCCAGCTGGAAGAAAGCTATCGTAAAACTCTCTGCAGACAGCAAGGATATTGAATTCTTTGAAGGTATGTAGGAGCCAGCATTATTAAAGGAGGGTAAGAACTATGGGAATCAGAGGATTTAAACCAACTTCTCCTGCTATCAGACAAATGACTGTTTCTACATTTGAAGAAATCACGAAGTCTACGCCGGAAAAGTCTTTATGTATATCATTAAAGAAAAACTCAGGTAGAAATAACCAGGGTAAGATCACCGTTCGTCACAGAGGTGGCGGTTCAAAAATTAAATACAGAATCATCGACTTTAAAAGAACTAAAGACGATGTGCCTGCAAAAGTTACTTCAATCGAGTACGATCCTAACAGATCTGCAAACATTGCACTTGTAACTTACGCTGATGGTGAAAAGAGATACATCTTGGCACCTTACAAATTAAACGTTGGCGACACAATTGTTTCAGGTCCAAACGTAGATATTAAAATCGGTAACGCGTTACCACTGATCAACATTCCAGTAGGTACAGTTATCCACAATATCGAATTGAAGCCTGGCAAAGGTGCTCAGCTCGTTAGATCTGCTGGTAACTCGGCTCAATTGATGGCTAAAGAAGGCAAAATGGCTCTTCTCAGATTACCATCAGGTGAAACTAGAAACGTTAGAAGCGAATGTAGAGCGACTATCGGTCAAGTTGGAAATATCGACCACGAGAAAATCAACGTTGGTAAAGCTGGTAGAACTAGACACATGGGCATCAGACCTACAGTCAGAGGTTCTGTAATGAACCCTTGCGATCACCCTCACGGTGGTGGTGAAGGTAGAACTCCAATCGGTAGACCTGCACCAGTGACACCTTGGGGTAAACCAGCACTTGGTTACAAAACTAGAAAGAAACACAAATCATCTGATAAATTAATCGTTTCAAAAAGAAAGAAATAGTTTGGGCAATGGAGGGTAAGGCAGCGGCCTAAATCCTCTTCCAAACGATTCACTCGGTGAAGGGAGGAAACACAACACATGAGCAGATCGCTTAAAAAAGGACCTTTTGTTCACAAAGCTTTACTTCGTAACATCGAAGAAATGAACAAAAATGATGATAGAAAAGTTATCAAAACTTGGTCAAGATCTTCTACAATTTTCCCTCAGTTCGTAGGGCACACAATTGCAGTACATGATGGCAAAAAACACATTCCTGTATATGTAACTGAAGACATGATCGGTCACAAACTTGGGGAGTTCGCTCCAACAAGAACATTCAAAGGTCATGCTGGAGATAAGAAGAGCGGTAGATAATCTCAAATGACTGGAAGGAGGTTGAAGTAATGAAAGCTAAAGCAGAAGCTAAATATATGAGAGTTTCTCCAAGAAAGATGAAACCAATCGCTGACTTGGTAAGAGGCAAAAGCGTAAAAGAAGCAAAAGCCATTCTTAAATTCACACCTAATAAAGGTGCAAGAGTATTCCTTAAGGTTTTGGAATCGGCAATCGCTAACGCTGAAAACAATCACCACATGAACGCAGATAGTTTGTTCGTATCGGACATCTACGCTAACCAAGGACCTACAATGAAGAGATTCAGAGCTGGTTCACAAGGTAGAGCTAATCCAATGCTCAGAAGAACAAGCCACGTTGGCGTTATGGTCGCTGAAAGACAATAGTAAGGAGGGGTAATCGATGGGTCAAAAAGTAAGCCCACACGGTTTAAGAGTCGGTATTATTAAAGATTGGGACTCTAAATGGTATGCAGACAAGAAAAACTTTTCCGATTTATTAATAGAAGATTTTGAAATCAGAAAGTATGTTAAGAAAACACTTTACACTTCTGGTATTTCAAGAGTCTATATCGATAGAGCGGCTAACAATAAGGTTCACGTAAACATCTTCACTGCTAAACCAGGTATGATTGTTGGCAGAGGCGGAGAAAACATCAAGAAGATTAAAGATGATCTTACAAAACTCACTGGTAAAACAATTCAGTTAGATATTTCTGAAGTAGATATGCCAGACGGAGACGCGCAACTTGTTGCTGAGAACATCGCACTTCAACTTGAAAGACGTGTTACTTTCAGAAGAGCTATGAAACAATCTATCCAAAGAACTATGAGAGTTAATGGCGTAGAAGGTATCAAAGTTGCTACAGCTGGTAGACTTGGTGGCGCGGAAATCGCAAGAACTGAAGGCTACAGCGAAGGTAATGTTCCACTTTCAACGTTAAGAGCTGATATCGACTACGGTTTTGCTGAAGCTGATACAACTTATGGTAAGATTGGTGTTAAAGTTTGGATTTACAAAGGTGAAGTTCTTCCTAGCGCAAACGGCGAAAGCATTCTTCAAAGAAAAGAAGCTAAAAAAGCCAAAGCACCTAGAGAAAACAACAACAGAAATCCAAGAAACAACAACAACAATAATAACAAACCATTCAACAAAGCTAAAAAACCTAACGAAAGCCCTTCAGTAGAAGAGTAATCGGTCTGAAATAGATAGTAAAGTTAACGGAAGGAGGCTGTACACACATGTTAATGCCTAAAAGAGTGAAACGTCGTAGAGTCCACAGAGGCCGCATGAAAGGTACTGCACAAAAAGGCAATGCCATCGCATACGGAGATTACGCTTTAGTGGCTATGGAGCCAGCTTGGATCACTTCTAGACAAATTGAAGCTGCTCGTATCGCGATCAACAGATATATCAAAAGAGGCGGTAAGGTTTGGATTAAAATCTTCCCTCACAAACCAGTAACAAGAAAACCAGCTGAAACTCGTATGGGTGCCGGTAAAGGTTCTCCAGAGTATTGGGTAGCAGTTGTTAAACCAGGTAGAATTTTGTATGAACTTTCAGGAGTAAATGAAGAAACAGCAAGAGAAGCAATGAGACTTGCTGCTAACAAACTTCCTATCAAATGTAAGTTCATGAAGCGTGAGGAAGTTGCAAAGGGTGGTGAATCTAATGAATGCTAATAAACTCAGAGAACTCACTGACAAAGAGTTAGCATCAAAGCTTAACGATCTTAAAAGCGAATTATTTAACCTTAGATTCCAATTGGCTACTGGTCAATTAGAGAACCCAATGAAAATCCAAGGTGTTAAAAAAGATATCGCGCGTGTTAAGACTGTCTTAAGAGAAAGAGCTTAATGGCGAAGGAGGTAAGAGCCGTGGAAGAAAGAGCAAGAAGAAAAGTTAAAATGGGCATCGTTGTTTCCGATAAAATGGACAAAACCATCGTCGTTAAGATCGAAGACTTCGTAAGACACCCACTTTACGGTAAGCGTGTTAAGAGAACTAAAAAATTCAAAGCGCATGATGAATTAAACACATGTGGCATTGGCGATAAAGTAAAAATCATGGAAACAAGACCACTCTCTAGAGATAAGAGATGGAGACTTGTGGAAATTATTGAAAAAGCGAAGTAATCTTTGCTGATCGGAAGGAGGTAATAAGCATGATCCAACAAGAAACCCGACTTAAAGTTGCCGACAACTCAGGTGCTAAAGAACTTCTTTGTATCCGTGTTTTAGGTGGTTCTAAAAGATACTATGGTAGCATTGGTGATGTCATCGTTTGTGCGGTTAAAAATGCAACGCCAGGCGGAGTTGTTAAAAAGGGTGACGTAGTAAAAGCTGTTATTGTTAGATCCGTAAGCGGAGTTAGAAGAAACGACGGTAGCTATCTCAAATTTGATGAAAATGCTGCGGTTATCATAAAAGATGACTTATCTCCAATAGGAACTCGTATCTTTGGCCCTGTTGCAAGAGAATTGAGAGATAAGAAATTCACTAAGATCGTTTCTCTTGCTCCAGAAGTTTTATAGTAAGAGTGGGAGGTGCATTGTATGCGAATTAAAAAAGGCGACACAGTTGTTGTAGTGGCTGGTAAAGATAAAGGCAAAAAAGGTAAAGTTATTCAAGCGATGCCTACTGAAAGCAGAGTAATCGTTGAAAACGTTAACATGGTAACTAAGCATAAAAAACCTAATCAAAGAGTTCAACAAGGTGGCATCGTTCATCAAGAAGCACCAATTAACGTTTCAAACGTTATGATTCTTGATCCTAAAGAAAAAGTTGCTACTAGAATAGGTTACAAAGTGCTTGAAAACGGTAAAAAAGTCAGAATTGCTAAGAAATCTGGCGAAGTGTTAGACTAATCTAACTCGGAAGGAGGTTTGTACACATGGCAAGATTTAAAGAAAAATATAATCAAGAAGTCACTAAGGCCTTGATGGAAAAATTCCAATACAGCAATGTTATGGAAATTCCTAAAATAGAAAAAATCGTTGTGAACATGGGTCTTGGCGAAGCTAAAGATAACCCAAAAGCTGTTCAAGTTGCCGTAGCTGAACTTGCTACAATTACAGGTCAACAGCCAGTTGTCACAAAAGCAAAAAAATCAATTGCGAACTTCAAATTAAGAGAAGGTATGCCAATTGGTACAAAAGTAACGCTTAGAGGCGAAACAATGTATGAGTTCATGGACAGATTGTTCACAATCGCACTTCCACGTGTAAGAGACTTCAAAGGCACAAATGCTAACGCATTTGATGGTAGAGGAAACTATACGTTAGGTGTTAAAGAGCAATTAATCTTCCCTGAAATCGAATACGATAAAATCGACAAAGTAAGAGGTATGGACATTACGTTTGTTACTACTGCTAAGTCAGATGAAGAAGCTCGTGAACTCTTAACGTTAATGGGCATGCCATTCAGCAAATAAGGAGGGGTAGCAAATGGCTAAAAAATCAATGAAAGTCAAACAAGCCAGAGCACCTAAATATGCGACTCAAGCATATACAAGATGTAGAGTGTGCGGTAGACCACATGCTGTTCTTAGAAAATTCGGTATCTGCCGTATTTGTTTTAGAGAATTAGCTTACAAAGGTCAAATACCAGGTGTGAGAAAAGCAAGCTGGTAGAAAAAGAGGAAGGAGGTATTGTTCATGAGTATGACAACAGATCCAATCGCAGATATGCTGACCAGAATCAGAAACGCTAATATGGTAAAACATACAAGTGTTGACGTTCCAGCATCAAACGTTAAAAAGAGATTAGCTGAAATCCTTTTATCTGAAGGTTTCGTTAAAAGCTATGATATAATCGATGATGGCTTACAAGGGATCATCAGAATTGAACTTAAATACGGAGAAGGCAAAGAGAGAGTTATTAGCGGCCTTAAAAGAATTTCTAAGCCTGGTCTTAGAGTTTACGCAAAGAAAACTGATATTCCTAGAGTACTTGGGGGTCTCGGTATCGCGATCATCTCTACTTCTAACGGTATCATAACTGACAAAGATGCAAGAAAACTTGGCGTTGGCGGAGAAGTTATCTGCTACGTTTGGTAAAATTAACGGGATGAAGTAGGAGGTGCAAAACAAATGTCAAGAATAGGTAGATTGCCAATTACGATCCCACAAGGCGTGACAGTTACTGTAGACGCTGTGAACGTTGTAACTGTTAAAGGTCCTTTGGGACAGTTAAGTCAACCAATCAATAAAGATATGCAAGTTAATATAGAAGGCGATGTTATCACTGTCGTAAGACCTACTGATAACAAATTACACAGATCACTCCATGGTCTTAGCCGTACACTAATCAACAATATGGTTGAAGGTGTTACAAAAGGCTACGAGCGCAAACTCAAGATCGTTGGTGTTGGTTACCGTGCCGCTAAAACTGGTAAGAACTTAGAGTTAACTCTTGGTTTCTCACATCCAGTAGTCATGCAAGATCCAGAAGGTCTTACAGTTGAAGTGCCTTCACAAACTGATATCATCGTAAAAGGTATCGACAAGCAAGCTGTTGGTAACTATGCTGCGAAAATCAGAGAGTGGAGACAACCTGAGCCTTACAAAGGTAAAGGTATCCGTTACGAGAACGAAAACGTTAGACGTAAGGAAGGCAAAACTGGTAAGAAGTAATTAAGAAAGGAGTGACACGTCCATGATCAACAAGACAAATAAGAATGTTAGACGTGTAGGCCGTCAGCTTCGCGTTCGTAAGAAAGTAGCTGGAACTGCAGCACGTCCAAGACTTAACATTTTTAGAAGTGCAAACAATATTTATGCACAAATTATCGATGATACGAACGGCACAACTTTAGTTGCTGCTTCTACACTTGATAAAGAAATCAAAGCTGAGTTCGCTCATACTGGCAATAAAGCTGCTGCTAAAGCAGTCGGTACTGCAGTTGCGAAAAAAGCACTTGAGAAGGGTATCACTAAAGTTGTGTACGACAGAGCTGGATACCTCTATCACGGAAGAGTTAAAGAACTAGCAGAAGGGGCTAGAGAAGCTGGCCTAGAATTCTAGTAAGGGAGGTTAACGCATGAGCCGCATTATTGATGCAAGCAAACTTGAGCTTAAAGAACAAGTTATTCATATCAACCGCGTAACGAAAGTTGTTAAAGGCGGTAGAAACTTTAGATTTAGCGCATTAGTCGTTGTCGGTGACGAGAACGGTCATGTCGGTGTTGGTACTGGTAAAGCTCAGGAAGTTCCTGAAGCAATCAGAAAAGCAATCGAAGACGCTAAGAAAAAACTCGTTTACGTACCAAGAGTTGGTACAACAGTTCCTCACGCACTTCATGGCGAATTTGGTTCAGGCAAAGTCCTAATCATGCCTGCCGTTGAAGGTACAGGTGTAATCGCTGGTGGTCCAGTACGTGCTGTACTAGAACTTGCTGGCGTAAAAGACGTAAGAGCTAAGTCTCTTGGTAGCAACAACAGAAGAAACATGGTTAACGCAACACTTGAAGGTCTTAAAAACATGAAGACTATTGAAGATGTAGCGAAACTCAGAGGAAAATCTGTTGAAGAAATTCGTGGTTAAGGAGGTACCTAAGCATGAAAGTTCAATTAGTTAAGAGTCCAATTGGCATTATCCCAAAACACAAAAAAACGGTTCAAGCTTTAGGCCTCAGAAAAGTAGGTCAAATCGTTGAAAAGCAAGACAATGCCCAAATGAGAGGCATGATTCAACAAGTAAGCTACCTTTTGAAAGTAGTTGAATAAAGCAAAAAAGGAGGTGTCGAGATGAGATTACATGAATTAAGACCTGCTGAAGGAACAAACAAAAGCAAAAAGAGAGTTGGTAGAGGTACGGGTTCAGGCCTTGGTACAACTGCTGGTCGCGGTATGAATGGTCAAAACTCACGCTCAGGCGGTGGCGTTAGACCTGGATTCGAAGGCGGTCAAATGCCTCTTTTCAGAAGAATTCCGAAGCGTGGATTCAAAAATAGAAACAGAATCATCTGGACGACAATTAACGTAGAAGACTTGAATGCTTTCGAAGCAAACACAGTCATCACACCAGAACTCTTAATTGAATCTGGTATGGTTAAAAAGTTCAATGATGGTATTAAAGTGCTTGGCGATGGAGAATTGAAGGTAGGGCTTACAGTAAAAGCAAACAAATTCACTCAGTCAGCAATTGAGAAGATTGAAGCTGCTGGAGGAAAGGCAGAGGTGATCTAATTGTTTTCCACACTTAGAAATGCTTGGAAAATACCTGATTTAAGAAAGAGAATACTCTACACGTTAATGATGATTGTGGTCTTTAGACTTGGTTCAAGCATTCCAGTTCCTGGAGTTGACAAGGCATTGTTAGATCAAATGATCAGCAATGATCAGGGACTCCTTGGCTTCTTTGACTTGATGTCAGGTGGATCATTTAAAAGATTATCTATTTTCGCTTTGGGGATCTCCCCTTATATCACAGCATCAATTATCATGAATCTACTCCAAATTGCATTCCCTGAATCAGTAGGGGCAATGGTTAAAGAAGGCGGAGAAGAAGGCAGAAAGAAAAGCATTCAGTATACAAGATACGGTACGATTGTCCTTGCCCTTATCCAAGGTTTTGGTTGGAGTTTAACACTCTTCAAACCAGTATTTGTAAATCCTAATATGGGCACCTATTTGTTGACAACTGTCATTTTGACAGCAGGTACAGCTTTCCTCATGTATCTTGGTGAGAAAATTACTGAAAATGGTATTGGTAACGGTATTTCATTATTTATCTTTGCTGGTATCATTGCAGGTCTTCCAGGCGCGCTAATCAAATCTTACAAAGGTGTGGTAGATGGTTCAGTCAATCCGCTCACAATTGTTTTATTTGCAGTCGTTGCAGTAGTGGTTATCGTTGCAGTTATTTATGTTCTTGAAGGCGTCAGAAAAATTCCTATTCAATACGCTAAGAAAGTTGTGGGTCGTAAAATGTACGGAGGTCATTCTTCATACGTTCCGATCAAAGTTAACCAAGCGGGCGTTATTCCAATTATCTTTGGTATTTCATTATTGATGTTCCCAATGACAATTGCACAATTCTTCCCAGGTTCACAGTTCTATGCATTCTTAGCTAAGAATTTTAATTCAGGCGATGTCATCTATAACGTAGTATATGCATTGCTAATCGTATTCTTCACATATTTCTACACTTCTGTTATCTTCAATCCAGATGACTTTGCAGAAAATATGAAGAGAAACGGTGGCTTCGTACCAGGTATTAGACCAGGAAAACCAACAGCTGAGTATCTTCAAAGAGTGATCAATCGATTAACACTTGCAGGGGCAATTTACCTTGCGTTAATCGCTGTTCTTCCTAATTTAGTACTTGCTGTAGGCTCAATGGGCTTTGCGTTTGGTGGAACATCTCTACTAATTGTAGTCGGTGTAGCCCTCGAAACAATGAAGCAAATTGAAGCGCAAATGGTAATGAGACATTACCAAGGTTTCTTGAAATAATAACTGGGAGATGATGATATGAGACTCATTTTGCTTGGACCTCCTGGGGCCGGAAAAGGCACTCAGGCAGCCAACATCGTTGATAAATATCACGTACCTCATATTTCGACTGGAGATATCTTCAGAAAGAATATTAAAGAAGGCACTGCTTTGGGAAAAGAAGCTAAAGCGTTTATGGATAGAGGCGAACTCGTTCCTGATACTTTAGTCAATGAAATCGTAGCGGACAGACTTAGAGAAGAAGACTGCAAAGCAGGCTTCCTTCTCGACGGTTTCCCGAGAACGGTTGCTCAAGCAGAAGCCCTTGATCAGGTACTAGCAACAATGGAATGTGCACTTAATAATGTAGTGAACATTCAAGTCGATGCAAATCTATTAGTAGAAAGAGCAGTCGGCAGAAGAATTTGTAGAGATTGCGGTGCCACTTATCACATCAGTTTCAATCCTTCAAAGGTAGAAAGTGTTTGTGACAAGTGTGGTGGCGAGCTTTATCAAAGATCTGATGACAACGAAGAGACAGTAACAAATCGCGTACGAGTTTACGTTGAAGAGACTTCTCCACTTGTAGACTACTATACAACTAAAGGCATAATCCTCAACTTAGATGGAGAAAAAGCCATAGATGCTGTATTCGAAGATATTTGTAAAGCACTTGGGAGCAAGTAAGAATGATAACTATCAAATCCAAGTCGGAAATAGAGTATATGAGAGAAGCAGGTAAAATCGTCGCATATACTCATCTGGTCTTGAAAGATATGATCAAACCCGGCATAACGACGAAGGAGCTTGATGAAGCAGCGGAGAGAACCATCCGAAAGTATGGTGCTGTCCCAGCTTTTAAGGGCTACGGCGGATTTAGCGGAAGCATCTGTACTTCAGTCAATGAACAGGTCGTCCACGGCATTCCGGGTAATATTTCATTAAAAGAAGGAGACATTATCAGTATTGATATTGGAACCGTCAAAAATGGGTATTATGGAGATGGCGCAAAGACGCACCCCGTAGGTAAGATTAGTGATCAGGCTGCAAAACTCATTCAAGTAACCAAAGATAGCTTTTACGAAGGCTTGAAGTATTGTAAAACGGGATACAGACTGTCTGATGTCTCCCATGGTATTCAAACATTCGTCGAAGTAAATCAATTCTCCGTTGTGAGAGATTATGGTGGACACGGCATAGGTACTTCATTACATGAAGATCCACACATAAACAACTTCGGACTTCCAGGTAAGGGTCCAAGGTTAACACCGGGGATGGTTCTAGCCATCGAGCCTATGGTCAATGCTGGAACTCATGCCGTACGAGTCCTCAGTGACAAGTGGACGGTGGTAACCGCAGACGGCAGTTTATCAGCCCACTATGAACACACAGTAGCCATCACAGAGGGTGAGCCCGCTTTGTTAACGGCAGAGTAGGAGGAGGATCTTGATGGAAGATACAAAGGAATTGGCCATCGGTCAGATGGTTAAGTCAAAAGCTGGAAGAGATAAAAATCGAAGGTTTTTAGTACTTGACATCATAGACGATAATTTCGTATTATTAGTAGATGGGGATTTACGTAAGTATGACTCGCCTAAAATGAAAAAAGTGAAACATATCGCCAAAGTCAATCAGTTTAGCTGTGACCTCAAAGCTGAACTTGACCAAGGTAGATCGATTACAGATGAATGGATTAGGCGTGAAATTGATAAACTGGGATAACGATAATTGTACAAATTATCAGGAGGTTAAAATATAAATGGCGAAAAGCGATGCTATTGAAGTTGTTGGAACAGTCATAGAAGCCTTGCCGAACGCGATGTTCAGAGTACGTCTTGAGAATAATCATGAAGTTCTTGCCCACATCTCTGGGAAGTTAAGAATGAACTTCATAAGAATTTTGCCAGGTGATAAGGTGACATTAGAACTGTCTCCATACGACTTAACTCGAGGTAGAATTACTTGGCGTGGTAAGTGATAAGGAGGGATAACAAATGAAAGTTAGACCATCGGTAAAACCAATTTGCGAGAAGTGCAAGGTCATTAAGAGAAAAGGTCGTGTAATGATCATTTGCGAAAATCCAAAGCATAAGCAAAAACAAGGTTAGTTAGACGGTCAAGGTGCGGCTGACCCACAAGGGAACTTAGACCGAAACATATAAAGATATTTAATGCATTTATAGGAGGTGCACGTTAATGGCAAGAATCGCAGGCGTAGACTTACCTAGAGAGAAGAGGGTAGTAATCGGCCTTACTTACATCTACGGTATTGGTAAGCCAAGATCACAGGAAATCCTTGCTAAAGCTGGAATTAGCGAAGATACACGTGTAAAAGATCTTACTGAAGAAGAAGCTGGAAAAATCAGATCAGTTCTCGAAGGAGACTATGTTATTGAAGGAGATCTCAGAAGAGAAATCTCATTAAATATCAAAAGACTTAGAGAAATCGGTTGTTTTAGAGGCATTCGTCATAGAAAAGGTCTTCCAGTTAGAGGACAAAGAACTAAGACAAACGCTAGAACTAGAAAAGGTCCTAAGAAAACTGTAGGACGTAAAAAGAAAAAGTAAAGGAGGGTGAACAATGGTAGCTAAAAAAGTGAAAAAAGTCGTTAAAAAGAAAAAGCGTGAAAGAAAAAACATTGACCGTGGTCAAGCGCATATCCAATCGACTTTCAACAATACAATCGTTACGTTAACTGACAACGCTGGCAATGCATTATCATGGTCAAGCGCGGGTAGCTTAGGATTCAAAGGCTCCAGAAAGTCAACTCCATTTGCTGCGCAAATGGCTGCTGAAGCTGCTGCTAAAGCTGCTATGGAACATGGACTTAAACAAGTTCAAGTATTCGTAAAAGGTCCTGGTTCTGGTAGAGAAGCTGCAATCAGATCCCTTCAAGCGGCTGGACTTGAAATTACTCAAATCAATGATGTAACACCAATTCCACATAACGGTTGTAGACCGCCTAAGAGAAGAAGAGTGTAGTTTCCTAACAGGAGGTGTAGTAAATGGCAAGATATACAGGGCCTTCATGCAGACTTTGTCGTAGAGAAGGTGCAAAACTATATCTTAAGGGTGAAAGATGTTATTCTGATAAATGTGCTCTTAAGAAAAGAGAAAATGCTCCAGGTCAACACGGCGCTAGAAGAGTTAAACTTTCTGGTTACGGCGTTCAACTTAGAGAAAAACAAAAAGTTAAAAGATATTACGGCATGATTGAAGGACAATTTAGAGAAGTTTACGAGAGAGCTGTTAAGCTTGATGGTAAAGCTGGCGATAACTTCCTTCGTCTTCTTGAATTAAGATTTGACAATGTAGTTTACAGACTTGGTTTCGCTAACTCAAGAAAAGAAGCTAGACAATTAGTCGTACACGGTCACTTCACATTAAATGGCAAGAATGCTGATATTCCATCAATGACTTTAAAAGTTGGCGATGTAATTGCTCTTAAAGAAAAGAGCATGAGTTCTGCTAAATTTAAAGAAATCGCTGAAAAAGCAACTAATTCACCTAGCTGGTTAGAAGCAGATTTCAGCAAAATGGCTGGCACGATTGTAGCTGCTCCATCTAGAGAAGATATCGAATTAAACATCGAAGAGCACTTAATCATTGAGCTTTACTCAAGATAGTATTCCGTCGAGTAGTTACCCTCGGTGAATTTTTTAGATAAAAAGGAGGGTTTGAATAGTGTTAGAAATCGAAAAACCAAGTATAGAGTGTTTAGACATGAGCGACACTTACGGCAAGTTTGTTGTAGAACCTTTAGAGAGAGGCTACGGCATAACGCTCGGCAACAGCTTAAGGAGAATCCTTCTTTCATCGCTTCCGGGTACTGCTGTTAAATGGATTAAAATTGAGAACGTCTTGCATGAGTTCTCTACTATTCCTGGTGTCAAAGAAGATGTGGTAGACATCATCTTAAACCTCAAAGATCTTTCTGCGAAAATTCACTCAGATGACGATGTGAAGATTTTAAGAATTGAGAAAAAAGAAGGTGGCCCAATCACAGCAGGCGATATTATCTGTGACGCGGATGTTGAAATCTTAGATACTGACATGCATATTGCTACTTTGGAAGACAAATGTGCTTTCAATATGGAATTTGCACTTGCTAAAGGCAGAGGTTATGTATCAGCGGACAACAACAAAGAGCAAGGCTTACCTATTGGTATTATTCCTGTTGACTCTATTTATACACCAGTCAAAAAAGTTAATTTTGCAGTAGATTCTACTCGCGTAGGTCAATCTGCAGATTATGACAAATTGACGTTGGAAATTTGGAGTGACGGGACCATTAAGCCGGATGAAGCTGCATCGCTAGGTGCCAAAATCATGGCAGAACATCTCAATCTGTTCATTAACATGACAGACAGTGTAAACGGCGTGGAGATAATGGTTGAGAAGGAAGAAGACAAGAAAGAAAAAGTTTTGGAGATGACAATCGAAGAGCTAGACCTTTCTGTCCGTTCATATAACTGTTTGAAACGTGCAGGCATTAACACTGTAGAGGAACTTACTGAGAAGACTGAAGACGATATGATGAAAGTAAGAAATCTTGGTAAAAAATCACTCGAAGAAGTTAAATACAAACTCGAAGAGTTAGGATTAGGACTTAAATCAGACGAAGAATAGTCGTGAAAAGGAGGGGATACAATGGCAGGTTACCGTAAACTTGGCCGTCCATCTGCTCACAGAAATTTGATGCTCAGAAACCTCGCTACAAGCCTTATCATGAATGGCCGTATCGAGACTACTGAAACAAGAGCGAAGGAAACGCGTAAAGCGGTTGAGAAAATGATCACGTTAGCGAAGAGAGGCGATCTCCACGCTAGACGTCAAGCATTAGCTTTCATCACTGATGAAACTGTTGTTAAGACATTGTTCGAAGAAATCGCTCCAAAGTATCAAGAGAGAACTGGCGGTTACACTAGAATTTACAAACTCGGACCTCGTAGAGGCGATGCAGCCCCTATGGTATTGATTGAGTTAGTATAATAGCATAACCAGATTTTCTACAATAAAGCAGATAGAGGGACTAAGTATATACTTAGTCCCTTTTGACATTTTGTGACTTTATCATGTTTTTGACGAGTTGCTTTGAGAATAGTTTTCAATAAAAACTCATATAAAATTGAGATTAGCCCCTAAAAGTAGTATAATATTAGGGTGCCAAAATAAAATAGATCGCTAAATAGATGGTGAAAAGTATGATAAAATCGCAAAACGTACATTATTCATATACAGAACATAAGGAAAGTTTAGCTATAGATGGACTAGATCTCCATGTTAAAGACGGTGAATTTGTAGTCATTATCGGACACAATGGCTCAGGTAAATCTACCTTTGCTAAACTTTGCAATGGTATCATGATGCCCACAGAAGGTACGTTGTTAATTGACAACTTATCCATCAGTGATGAAACCCTCCTATGGGAAATCAGAAAAACCGCAGGGATGGTTTTTCAAAATCCAGACAACCAGTTAGTGGCTACAGTCGTAGACGAGGACGTGGCTTTTGGTCCCGAAAATTTAGGACTGAGTCCTGAACAAATCCGAATTAGAGTGGATGAGTCATTAGAAGCCGTTCATATGACTAAATACGCGAAAAAGCCACCTCATTTGTTGAGTGGCGGTCAGAAGCAAAGAGTGGCCATCGCAGGAATTCTTGCCATGCGACCTAAATGTATAATCTTAGATGAACCCACAGCCATGTTAGATCCTGTAGGGCGAAAAGAAGTAATGGAGACCATCCATCGACTCAATAAAGAAGAGCAAATTACGATTGTTCATATTACCCATTTTATGGATGAAGCTGTGGCTGCAGATCGTGTCATTGTCATGGAAAAAGGAAAAAAACTATTAGAGGGTACACCTAAAGAAGTCTTTTCTCAAGTAGAAAAACTTCAAGATATGGGACTGGATGTGCCACAAGTGACATTGGTTGCCCATGAATTAAGAAAAGAAGGCATCGATATTTCCGAGGAAATTATAACCGTCGATGAATTGGTGAAAGCATTATGGCCATTATTATAAAAAATCTGAATCACATTTACGATTTAGGCAGCCCGTATCAAACCAATGCCCTAGACAATGTCAGCATGCATATTGAAACAGGGGACTTTGTGGGACTAATTGGGCATACAGGCTCAGGAAAGTCAACTTTGATTCAACATCTCAACGGGATCTTGAAGCCAACATCGGGAGTCATCGAAATCAATGGATTTGACATCACACAAAAAGGCGTTAAATTAAATGATATTCGCAAAAAAGTAGGGTTAGTATTTCAATATCCTGAATATCAGCTCTTTGAAGAAACGGTTGCTATGGATATTGCTTTTGGTCCTAAAAACCTAGGTTGGGAGCCAGAAGTGGTCGAGCAGGCGGTTAAAAGCGCCATGGAAATTGTTGGACTGAATTATGAAGTTTTAAAAGATGTATCTCCCTTTGAACTTAGCGGAGGACAAAAGCGGAGAGTGGCCATTGCCGGGGTTTTAGCGATGAAACCTGAGGTGCTTATTTTAGATGAACCTACGGCAGGACTTGACCCAAAGGGAAGAGATGAAATACTGAATCAGTTGAAAGCCCTCCATGAAAAGGAAAAGAATACGATTATCTTGGTCTCGCATAGCATGGAGGATATTGCAAAATATGTCTCTGAAATTTACGTGATGAATGATGGCCAAGTGGTCCTTGAAGGAAAGCCTCAACAAGTCTTTCAAAATATACAGACTTTAGAAAAAATAGGACTTGCAGCACCACAAGTCACTTATGTAGGTCAGAAACTTGCAGAATTAGGGTTTAGTACTGACCATGACATCTATACAGTTGAAAGTGCAGTGGAAGAGATTTTGACACTGATAAGGAGAAAGAAAAATGCTTAGAGATATCACGGTTGGGCAATATTTACCGATGCAATCCGTGATTCATCAGATGGATCCACGGTTTAAAATTATTGCATCTATCGTTTTTATCGCAAGTTTATTTGCTGTGACGACGTTAGCGGGCTATGGCATTGTCATCGCCTTCTTGATTTTAACCATAGGCATTTCTAAAGTACCGTTTAAATACATTATGAGAGGCCTTAAACCCATTCTGTTCATTATTCTTTTTGCCTTTGGACTTAATATCTTTTTTACTCCGGGCAAAGAGTTGGTTCACTTTTGGATTTTCTCCATTACAGAAGAGGGCTTAAAACAAGCTTTCTTTATGGGGATGAGGCTCATATTGCTCATTATCGGTACTTCTATGCTGACCCTAACCACATCTCCAATTGAATTGACAGATGGCATAGAAGCCTGTCTCAACCCATTCAAGCGATTTGGGGTTCCGGCTCATGAATTGGCAATGATGATGACTATTGCACTGAGATTTATTCCCACTTTGCTGAATGAGACTGATAAAATTATGAAAGCTCAAATGGCAAGAGGTGCAGACTTTGAAAGCGGTAATTTAGCTTCTAGGGCAAAGAGTTTGATTCCCCTTCT
The DNA here is from genome assembly GCA_964404895.1 of uncultured Peptostreptococcaceae bacterium. Lineage (GTDB taxonomy): Bacteria > Bacillota > Clostridia > Peptostreptococcales > Acidaminobacteraceae > JBGSUZ01. The sequence continues at coordinate 69,673 of CAYOLV010000008.1, forward strand.
AGTACCTTTGTTTATCAGTGCTTTTAGACGAGCAGACGAATTAGCCATGGCGATGGAAGCCCGCTGCTATAGAGGTGGCGTAGGCAGAACTCGAATGAAGCAATTGAAATACACAAAGAAAGATGCCGTTGGCACCATCGTATTTGGGATATATATGATTCTCCTTGTGGGTCTCCAACGAGTACCGGGAGTCTTTTAGGAGGATGCTATGACCACGTTAAAAATCACCATCGCTTATAAAGGAACGCATTTTAATGGTTGGCAGTATCAACCAAAGGGAAGAACTGTACAAGGCATTTTGGAAAAGACCATGAGCAGCATACTGGGAGAAGAAATTAAAATCTTAGGTGCAAGCCGTACAGATGCAGGGGTTCACGCTGCAGGACAAGTGGCGTGTGTACAATACAAATGTGCATTACCACCTGAGAATTTTATGTTTGTGATCAACCGAGGCCTTCCAGACGATGTGGTCATCAAAAAAGCCGAAGTCGTTACGGCAGAGTTTCATCCGATTGTGCATACGACTTCAAAGACCTATCACTACAGCGTTCATAATGCTGCTTTGAGAGATCCATTCAAAAATGATTTTTCATGGCATGTACGAGAGAAATTAGACATGGAGGCCATGAAAAGAGTAGCTGAAATTTTCATTGGAGAACATGATTTTAAATCCTTTTGCGCTTCAGGGAGTAAAGTGAAATCCACTGTACGCACCCTATATAGTATTGATATTGAAAAAGCTGGACATGGAGATTTAGTGTTTAAATTTCATGGGAATGGGTTTCTATACAATATGATTCGAATTCTAGTAGCAGTGCTTATACGTGTGGGTCAGGGGAAGCTATCTTATGAAAGAGTGCATCAGATTATGAAGGCTCAAAATAGGAGTTTGATCCCTTGGACAGCGCCAGCTCAAGGGTTATGTCTAGTCGAAGTCTTTTATTAAAGAAATTAGATTACAAAAAGAGAATTATTATTCGAAATAATATTGACGATAGTCCTAAGGTGTAATATAATATTGAAGGATGTTTTAATTAACGACTTATAAAATCCGGCCCCGGGTTTTATTGATAAATTGGGATTTTGAAAGGTGAAGTTCAAAATTCGTGTATGGTAAATAATATTGGTATAGGAGGGAAACAATGAAGTCTTTCGTTGCGAAACCACTTGAATTAGAAAGAAAATGGTACATTGTAGATGCTGAAGGCAAAACCCTTGGTAGAATGGCATCAGAAGTTGCATCAGTTTTAAGAGGTAAACACAAACCTATTTATACACCTCACGTAGATTGTGGTGATTATGTAATCATCATCAACGCTAGCAAAGTTGTATTGACTGGTAAAAAATTAGAGCAAAAGAAATTCAGATGGCATACAGGTTACATCGGTCATTTGAGAGAAAGATCTTACAAAGAATTAATGGCTAAAAAGCCTGAGTTCGTTGTAGAACAAGCAATCAAAGGCATGCTTCCTAAAAATACTTTAGGTAGAGAAATGTACAAAAAACTTAAAGTATACAGCGGTGCTGAGCACGGTCACGAAGCTCAAAAACCTGAAGCTTTAGAATTATAATCTGCGGAGGAGGTAAGCGATATGATGTATCAAGGAACTGGTAGAAGAAAAAGTTCTGTTGCGAGAGTCAGACTTGTTCCAGGCAACGGTAACTTCACAATAAACGGTAGAACTGTTGAAGATTACTTCAACTTTGAAACACTTAGAGCAGAAATCAAAAGACCTTTAGCGGTAGCGGGTCTTGAAAGCAAATTCGACGTTTTCGTAATCGTTGAAGGTGGCGGTTTCACTGGTCAAGCTGGTGCAATCAGACACGGTCTTTCTAGAGCTCTTCTTAAAGTTGATGAAGAACTTAGAGGCGCACTTAAGAAGCAAGGCTTCTTAACTAGAGACTCTAGAATGAAGGAAAGAAAGAAATACGGTCTTAAAGCTGCTAGAAGAGCGCCACAGTTCTCTAAGAGATAGTTTTATATCAAGCGTATTTACAAAATCCCTCAACCATGTGGTTGGGGGATTTTTTTGTGTCTAAGGAAGGTGGGCTTGACGTTTATTTATAGCTCAACTTATGTCATAATAAGAGTAACTATAAATTAAAATGGAGGCATTTCAATGAAGACACTGCAAAATGAATACAAACAAATCAGCTTGCCCAAACTCAATAATCTTCAACCAGGATTAGAATCCACCTGTTTAAAATTAATGGAAGAAGCTGGGGAGCTTGCTCAAATCATCGGAAAATTTAGAGGCCTTAACGGTGAAGTCGTGGATAAAGAGCACAAAGAAATTGTCAGCCTGATCAGTGAAGAACTATTAGATGTGGCGCAAGTGGCTGTATCCATGATGTTTGTATTGGAAGACATTTATCAGATCAATATTGATGAAAAAGTGGAAGAACATATCAATAAATTGGTTTCAAAAGGGTATATAAAACCTGAAACTATGTAAACTCAGTTATTTATATTAGGTTTTTTATAAGTAAGGAGGAAGGATCAGTATGTCACTTCTTGCCGGGTATTTAGTACCTCATCCACCAATTATCATTCCAGATATCGGGATGGGGGAAGAGCGGAAAATTACTGCAACTAGCCAAGCTTATCATGAAATTGCAAAAGAGATTGGTAAATTAGAGCCGGAGACTATTATTGTGATTTCTCCGCATGGGCCTGTATTTACAGACGCGATCACCCTACGGACAGCTTCTCCTCTAGTAGGTGACTTGTCATCGTTTGGAGCGCCTCAAATAGGAATTTCACAAAGAAATGATTTGGAACTAGTAGATCAGATTTTAATGAATGCTTATGACCAGCAAGTATCTGCAGTCAAATTTGATAAACTGTTGGCCAGCCGTTTCGATTTGAATGAAGTTGTAGATCACGGTGTCATCGTTCCACTTCATTTTATCAATCAATATTATAAATCGTATCAGTTGGTGGTTATCACCTATGGGCTTCTCTCAGAGGAAGCTTTATATCAGTTTGGGATATGTATTAAGGCAGCTATTGAGAAGTTAAAAAGAAATGTAGTTGTTGTGGCGAGTGGAGACCTCTCACATCACTTGCTCGAAACAGATCACTATACCTATACAGAAGATGGACCTGCGTTTGACAAGTTGTTTATTGACTACTTAGCTAATCAGAGTTATGTGAAACTCATGACTATGCCAACCCGTTTGGTTACTAAAGCGGGAGAGTGCGGGAAAAAATCCGTGGAAATCTTGTTAGGCTGCTTTGAAACAATGGCACATAAAACACAGGTCAAAAGCTATGAAGGTCCATTTGGAGTGGGGTACAGCGTGGCTTCTTTTGTGCCTACCTTAGGACAATCGGAAAGTCTGCTCTCTATACTAAAAGAGGAACTTCATCAAATACATGTTGATCGAGTAGAAAAAGAAGATGAATATGTCAAGTTGGCAAGAATGGCCATTGAACATTATACGAAGACAAGACAAAGACTAAATATCCCTGAATTTGCTCAAACGCCTGATTTGTTAGGTAAAAGTCGAGGTGTATTTGTTTCTATTAAGGACAGTGGTGGTCTTAGAGGATGTATGGGGATTACTGCGGGTATAGAAATTAATTTAGCCAGTGACATTATCAGCAATGCAATCAAGGCCTGCAGCGAAGACCCAAGGTTCCCAGCCGTAGAAGAAGAGGAGCTAGAGCATCTTATTATCTCTGTAGATATTTTATCTCCAGCGGAAAGCGTCTCAGATCCTTCTGAGCTGAATCCTAAAAAGTACGGCGTTATTGTTACCCATGACTATAAAAGAGGGCTTTTGTTGCCAAATTTAGAAGGGGTAGACAGTGTTGAAGAGCAACTGCGAATCGCACTGAATAAGGCAGGAATCAAGCCTTCAGAAAGTTATGAGATTGAACGGTTTACTGTGGATAGACACGAAGTATAAACAGGTAGATTTAAAAAAACCTGTGGATAAACTGTGCAAATTGTGGACAATTCTGAAAACTATTGCTATATAAAGGGCACAGAAAGATAGTTATCAACAAAAGGGTGTGATTAGTTGCAATTAAGTAAGCAAATCTATAAGCGTTTCTTGACCTTGATACTTGGTCTTGGCCTTGCACTCTTTGGTGGGACTCAAATCCTCATCGATTTAACTTCGCCTAACCAGTTAAGTGATCAAGAAATCATCAATAGGGCCAAAGAACTGGGACTTCAAGAAATGAAGGATATTTATCAAGAGAAAACCAAAACCACAGGGGAAACAGAAAAGACTAATAAGTAAACACAGGGGGCGGCCAAATGGAAAAAACATTAGTCATGATCAAACCAGACGCCATTCACAAGAAACTCATTGGCACCATCATTAAAATTTATGAAGCTCATGGATTGAAAATTACAGATATGTATATGACCCTTGCCTCAAGAGCTATTCTTGAGAAACACTATCAAGAACATCAGGGTCAAGTTTTCTACGAACCCTTAATCGAGTTTATGTCTTCTCAGCCAATCATTGTCATGACCCTAGAAGGGGAAAATGCCGTGGAAGTGGTTAGGGAGATCAATGGAGCGACTAATCCTGCAAAAGCTAGACCGTGTACCATTCGCTACCTCTATGGGAGCAATGTGCAACAAAATGCCGTCCATGGATCAGCGACAGTAGAAGATGCAAAACGAGAAATCAGCATATGGTTTGCTGATTCAGAAGAGGAACAATAGATTGCAAATACAGCAATGGGAAGGAACAATACGTGATTAGAATCAATCAAGTAAAAATGCCGCTGAAACACGACAAATCAATGATAGAGAAACAACTTTTAAAAGAGCTTAGAATTTTACCGGAAGAGTTGGAAGCTTGGTATATTAAAAAAGAGTCTTTAGACGCGAGAAAAAATCCCCCAATGGCAGTTTACACCATCGATTGCCGAGTGAAGGGACAAGCGCGTCTTCTTTCTAAGCGTTCAGATATCCAAATTGCGCCTAACGAGCACTACGTCTACCCAAAAACCAAAGAGGACGCTCAGACCTTAAGCCATCGCCCGGTAATCATCGGATTTGGTCCTGCAGGGATGTTTGCTGCATGGTTATTGACAGAGATGGGATATAAACCCCTCATCATAGAGCGTGGCGCCGACGTGGACAACAGAACGGCTCAAGTAGCAGACTATTGGAATGGCGGCCCTCTTAATACAGAGAGCAATGTTCAATTTGGTGAAGGTGGGGCAGGGGCATTTTCTGACGGAAAATTGACCACCCGTATTAAGGATCCAAGATCCAAAACGGTTTTAGAAGTATTGTCAAAATACGGTGCCCCTGAAGAGATACGCTATCAGAATAAACCCCATATCGGCACAGACATTTTAAAACCCCTTGTAAAGAATTTGAGAAATGACCTGATTCAAAGAGGGGCAGAAATCAAATTCAATACTTGTGTGAAGGACTTTATCTTTGACGGGGGCAAGTTAAAAGCCCTGACTTTATCCACAGGAGAAAGTTTGGAAACCAACACAGCTATTCTCGCTGTGGGACACAGTTCAAGAGATACCTTTGAAGCTTTAAAAAATAAACAAGTAGACATTACCCGTAAGCCATTTGCAATAGGCGTGAGAATTGAACATCCTCAAAAGATGATAGATGTGAGCCAGTATGAGCCACATACTTCAGAACTTTTAGAGCGATACGGCGCGGCGGAGTATCATTTGACAGCGGACACCACCAGTGGCAGAAGCGTCTATACTTTCTGCATGTGCCCAGGAGGCTTTGTAGTTGGCGCGGCGTCGGAACAAGACACCGTTGTCACCAATGGTATGAGCCAACATGCCAGAAACCAAGTCAATGCCAATAGTGCACTTCTCGTGAATGTGAATCCAGAGGACTTCCCATCAGACGATCTCTTGGCAGGCATTGAATTACAAAGAACTTTAGAGCGAAAAGCTTTTGAATTAGGTGGGAATAATGGGAAAGCGCCAGCCATGACTGTAGGCGCCTTCTTAGACTCTAAAAAAGCAAATCAAATTGGCAGTGTTAAGCCAAGCTATACTCCAGGCGTAGAAATGACAGATCTTACAAAAGGTCTCCCATCATTTATTGTAGAAGCGATGAGAGAAGCCCTTCCAAAAATGGATAGAAAATTGAAAGGCTTTGCTATGGATGATGCTATTATGACAGGCTTTGAGACAAGAACTTCGTCTCCTATCCGAATTGTCAGAGACCAAGAAAGTCTCATGAGCACCAACCATGAAGGATTGTATCCTTGTGGCGAAGGTGCTGGCTATGCGGGCGGCATTATGTCTTCAGCTTGTGACGGTTTAAAGGTCGCAGAAAAAATCATCGAAAATTGGAAATTGTAATAAACCTATATTAAAAGGTCTGCCTTGAGACGATGAGTCTTGAGGCAGGCCTTTCTCTGTATAGCGGCATCAATAAACAAAAAACACAGAAAGCTGAGTTGCCTCAGCTTTCTGTGTTTGGGTAAATTATATAATGAGTGTTGAAGATAACTTTTTCAGGTGTTTCCTATAATTTATATTTAGTGATTTCTTCGCAGTATTGGCAGATGTACTCCGCAGAGCCATTGCTTTCATAAAGTTTAAACTCAGTCACCGCATAAGAATCTGAATTGGTGATACATCTAGGGTTGTTACAAGCGAAGAGACCACTGACTTCTGTCGGTATTTGTGCTGTCTTTTTCTCAACGACTTGAGAATCTTTAATCACACTGACACTAATATTTTTGTCAATCAGACCCAGAAGGTTTAAATCAATATCAAAGACATTTTCAAGTTTGATAATGTCCTTTTTTCCTAAAGCCTTGCTTTCAACGTTCATCAAAAGAACAGAGGCTTCAGTAGATTTTGAACTCATTAATTTATTAAACAGCTTAATGCCGTTGCCTGCTTTAATATGATCGATTACAATCCCGTTTTTTATACCCTTAACCTCTAGCATAAGGACCCACCTCCAACAGTTTGCAAATTAATGCCATTCTCACATATACACCCATCTCAGATTGTTCGAAATACTTAGCTCGTGGATCTTCATCGACGTCATAAGCGATTTCATTAACTCTCGGTAGGGGGTGCAAAACGATCATGTCCTGCTTAGCTGGTGCCAATTTTTCTCTGGTTAAGATAAAGGCATTTTTAAGGCGAATGTAATCCTCTTCGTTGAAGAAACGTTCTTTTTGGATACGCGTCATGTAGAGGACATCCACATCTTGGATAATTTCTTCTAGAGTTCTGACCTCAATCAGCTTAACACCGCTTTTTTCAAGGGATCTCTTCAAGGAAGATGGCAAAGCCAATTCTTCAGGAGAGACGAGGTAGAATTCTTTGTTTCCAAATCTGGCAAGGGTTTTAATCAGTGAGTGAACAGTTCTGCCAAATTTCAAGTCCCCGCAGAAGGCAATTTTATGACCTTCCAAAGTACCTTTAAATCTTTTGATCGTAATCAAATCGGTCAAAGTTTGAGTTGGATGTTGATGCCCACCGTCACCGCCATTGATAATCGGCTTGTCTGTAAATCTTGAAGAAAGTCTAGGTGCCCCTTCTTTTGGGTGTCTCATGATAATAATATCACTGTAATACCCACAGACTTTAATGGTATCCGCAAGGGATTCGCCTTTAGAAGTAGAGCTTGTGCTCGCATCACTAAAGCCGAGAACATTTCCGCCAAGTCTCATCATGGCAGAGTCAAAACTCAGTTTGGTACGTGTGCTTGGTTCAAAGAACAGTGAAGCCATAATTTTACCATCACATACTTTTTGGTAAGGTTTTGGATCTTTGTAAATTTCCAAACCTGTATCTACAAGAGAGACAATTTCCTCGATTGTAAAATCTTCAGGTTCGATCAGGTGTCTAACCACATTGGACATATTTGGTTCCTCCTTTTTGATATCCCAGTATCAACTTAAAGGTTGCTATTTTGATATATGGTAACACAGAACTTACTTATCAGTCAATTAAAAAAAATACACATCTGCCAAGTTGACATTTGTCAGACAATGTGATAACTTATTACAAACTACATAAGCCTTTAATCAGGTACGAGAGACCTGCAAGGTAGGAATACAGCCGTTTGTCGATTGGTTAGAGCTAATACGACAATTTTGTCGCGCACAATAGCCTTTTGCAGGAATGCAAGGGCTATTTTTTTGTTTTGGAGGTGGAAGCCATGAGTATATTGATCAAAAATGCAAAAGCATACACGGGTAAAGACTTGCAATTAGAGGCGTGTAACATCTCAGTCAATCATGAAGGCATCATTAAAATCATCAGAACAACAGAAGAGCAGTCAACTGACGAGCAAAATCAGTATGATCACGTTATTAATGCAGAAAATCTACTTATAATGCCTGCTTTTGCTGACCTGCACGTCCACTTCAGAGATCCAGGATTTGAGCAAAAAGAGACCTTGGAGAGCGGACAAAAAGCAGCCATCATGGGAGGCGTTACCCAAGTTTGTACCATGCCCAATACAAAACCAGCCATGGACAGAGAAGAAAGATTGAAAGATTATCTGGAAAAAATTCATCAATACCCTTATATAGACGTGTTGCCCTCGGTAGCCGTGACGCTAGACCAAGATGGCGAACATATATCTGATTTAAAAATACTGACCCAATTGGGAGCAGTTGCCTACACAGATGACGGTCGAACCGTTATGGATCCAAATATTTTAACAGAAGCCCTTAAAATCAGCAGTGAAACCCATTGCCCGGTTATGACTCATTCAGAAGACCATGAGGCCGCTGCAAATTATCCAAACGGGCCTTATCCCCCTGAAGTGGAAAGCCATATTGTAGAGAGAGACGTTCGCATTTTAGAAAATGAAGGCGGTCACCTCCACATTGCACATCTCAGCACCATTCAGTCGTTAGAAGCGGTAAAATCGGGTAAAAAGAAAGGGATGAATTTGACCTGCGAAGTTGCCCCTCATCATTTATATTTTAACGGAGAAGCCTTAAGCTTCGAAACGGCTCTTTATAAAGTTAACCCACCCCTCAGAGGTGAAGCGAATCGCAAAGCACTCCTTCAGGGCATAAAAGAAGGCTGGGTAGACGCCATCGCATCAGACCACGCCCCTCACGAATGGGAAAGCAAGTTAGCAAATTACAGAGAGGGTTCATATGGTTTTACTGGATTAGAGACCATGTTCAGCGCCATCAACACCCTATTTAAACAAGAATCTATTCCGATGGAAACCTTGATTAGGCTCATGAGCATCAATCCGCGACTCATCCTCAATCAAACACCGAATTACATCATAGACGGCCAAATAGCCAATTTGGTCTGTGTAGACCCCAATGAGATTTGGGAAGTCAGTAAAGAGGATTTCCAGTCAATGAGCATTAACAGTCCTTGGATTGGGCATAAACTTGAAGGAAAAGTTGTACATGTTGTCAGAGGAAGCAAACTGCTGCTTGAAGGAGGCCAAATTAATGTCGTCTAAAAGAATGATTGAAAAAATGATCCAAAAGAAAAGCGTGCTTTGCGTAGGCTTAGACCCAGTGGTCAATCAATTGCCTGAGGTTCTAAAAAATGAGATTGAAAAAGAAGGCAAAACTTTAGCAGCAGCGGCAAAAGCCGTTTATAAATTCAATTGTGACATCATCGACAATATATCAGACTTAGTAGCAGTAGTAAAACCCCAATCCGCATACTATGAACTTCTTGGGATAGAAGGGGTGAAAGCCTATGAACAGACAGTCAGTTATGCCCAGTCCAAAGGATTATATGTCATCGGAGACATAAAAAGAGGAGACATCGGCTCCACGTCAGCGGCTTATGCAAAAGCTCACATCGGAGAGGTGGACATTCTCGGCACGAAACACAAGCCTTTCCATGCAGACGCCATCACCATCAATCCCTACTTAGGCGATGACTCCAACGTGGAATTCTATAAAATTGCCAAAGAAAACGACGGCATGAACTTCCTCCTTGTAAAAACTTCAAACCCAAGTTCTCATCAACTGCAAAATAGAAAATCAGAAGACAAAACCATTTATGAGTGGGTAGCAGAAACCATCAATGAAAGCGAATACAACACTGCTAATGAATACGGCTACAGCAACATCGGCGCAGTAGTTGGCGCAACTTACCCAGAAGAATTGAAAAACCTACGAGCGCTACTGCCAAAATCAGTTTTCTTAATCCCAGGCTATGGGGCACAAGGGGGAACAGCGGCAGATGTGGTGTATGGTTTCGATGAAAACGGCCTTGGCGCCATAGTCAACTCCTCAAGAGGCATCATCTTTGCCTACGAAAAGGGAGATGGAAGCAAACCTTACACAGACTACATTAGAGAAGCTACCCTTAAAGCAAATGAAGACCTCAATCAAGCCCTCAAGAATGCCAATAAATCCATAGGGGGAAAATATGTCGACTAAAATCAACGCCTTGAAACTTATAGAAAAAATACAGCATTCAGCCGATATCTACGAACTCATTCTAGAAAATCCGAAAACAAATCCTATTCTCCCTTGTCAGTTTTACAATTTAGGCATTCAAAATCAAGGAAGCCCCATCTTAAAAAGACCTATCAGCGTCAGCCAAGTCAGTGAAAAAGGTATTCACTTTGTCATAAAAAAAATGGGACAAGGAACCGAAAGACTCTGCAACTTAACTTCAAATGATGAAATCCTTGCAGTGGGACCGCTTGGCAATGGTTATAACCTTGAAGAATCTTTAAAAACGAAAGAGTTATTGCTCATCGGCGGTGGTATCGGGACAGCACCTTTATTAGAGGCAGCAAAACAAGCATTCTTAAAAGGCATTACTGTAACCACCATTTTAGGCTATCAAAAAGATGTCTACTTAGTTGAATCCTTTGCAAAATACAGCAAGGAAATTCACTTATGTACCATGGAAGAAAATCCAACTTTAAAAGCCACTTATAAAGAAGAGAAATTTACAGTCAACAGCGGAAATACCGTAGATTATTGTAAAAAGCTAAATCTTGACCTAAGTCAACATACAATCGTCGCTTGCGGTCCGGACATTATGCTTGAAAAAACCAAAGAAGCCTTTAATGCCGATGCGAACGCCCTCTATCTTGTAACCGAAGAAAGAATGGCCTGCGGTATGGGGGCATGCTTGGTCTGCGCCAAGAAGGTCATCCAAGACGACACTGAAAAAATGGTGAGAACCTGCGTCGAAGGTCCAGTTTTCCTAGGAAGCGAGGTGCAGTTCTAATGAGTATGCAAGCAGATCTTAACGGACTCATTTTAAAAAATCCCATTACCATGGCATCAGGTACTTTTGGCTTTGGCAGAGAGTTTGAAGATTATTTCGATATTGGCATTTTAGGCGGGATCTCCGTTAAGGGGCTTACTTTAGAACCTCGTCTGGGGAATCCAGTACCTAGACTGGCAGATACTCCAATGGGAATAATAAACAGCGTAGGGTTACAAAATCCTGGCATTAAGAGTTTTATTAAAAATGAAATTCCCTACCTTAGAAAATTCGACACTAAAATTATCGTCAACATCAATGGAAACACCCTTGAAGAATACACTGCCATGGCAGCCCTTTTAAAAGATGAAGATGTGGACAGTATAGAGTTGAACATTTCCTGCCCCAACGTTAAGTGCGGCGGCATGGCCTTTGGCACCAATCCAGAAATGGTAAAGATGGTGACCCATGCCGTCAAAGAGGCATCCCAAAAGCATTTAATTGTGAAACTCAGTCCCAATGTGACCAGCATCAAAGAAATTGCCTTAGCGGCAGAGTCAACGGGAGCAGATTGTTTATCCATGATTAACACAGTCACAGGGATGGCCATCGATATTAAAAAGAAAAAGCCAGTCATCGCCAATAAAATTGGCGGGATGTCAGGTCCAGCAATAAAACCTGTGGGACTTAGAGCTGTCTATGAAACTTACAGTGCCGTTAAAATTCCGATTTTAGGAATGGGCGGCATTATGAACGAAACCGATGTAGTTGAATATCTAATGGCAGGCTCTGCTGCAATCGCAATTGGGACGGCAACATTAGTCAGCCCAGATGCAGGTAAAGTCATTTTAGATGGATTTATCCGCTATTGTGAGGAAAATAAGGTCAAAGAATTAAAAGAATTAATAGGCGCAGTTCACCGTTAGAAAGAAAAAAGTTTAAATAATAAGGGAACCTTTTTTGCAGTTTTACTTCTGCAAAGAAGGTTTCTACCTTTAATAGCATCTAAAGACAAATCACGCGAAAGTATCCGTAAGTAAATAGAGGGAACTGCCTGAAAAGTAGAACATTTCAAAAGTGTATTGACCGATGCTCTTGTTCATGCTAATCTAAGTAAGTCCTTTCGGAGACGCAAAGTTTTAACACAAAACGGCTTGAAAAAAGCCACAAAAAACATGTTGACACGGAAAAGCAGTAGTGTTAATATGTAATAGTCGCCAAGAGCGGCCGACGAAAACTTAACAAGTTGTTAAAGGTTGTCAGCCGAAGTAAAACGACGCAGAAGTTGTTTGGAAAAACAACTAACGATCCTTGAAAACTAAACAGTGTATAACCAAAAGCTTAGATTGATACGATAGGTTAATGAGCGCCGACAGATACTTGCTTGCAAGTATTGAGAGAAGCGAGTGGCTTTTTCGAAAGAAAAAGAACTTCATATAACCATCACAATTTAAACGGATCGAAAGATCCAAAATGTCTTTTTATAAGACAGTGAG
>CAYOLV010000009.1:0-77351 GCA_964404895.1 uncultured Peptostreptococcaceae bacterium
CAAGTGGTAAGGCAGAGGTCTGCAAAACCTTTATTCCCCAGTTCAAATCTGGGTGTCGCCTCCAAAATTAAATGCAAACAGTAGATTGATTTTATCTACTGTTTTTTTGTGCTTAAAATTACAGAATTAAGTCTACATATAGGATGATTGACCAAATTACTTTTGGAGAATATAATAACTATAGTGATATTATCAAGATGATATTATCAAAACGCATTTTTAATGATAGGTCAGGAGGTGTTTAGTATTATTCATTCTAATGAGTGGCTGACTGAAAAATCGAATGTAGCTGTGGACACACTAATACTATCTGTGAAGGTACAAGAGAGTTTAAATTATAGGAAGTTGCCTCAAAAAAAATTGTGTGTCTTATTGGTAAAATCTGAGGATGAAACAGTTTGGCAAATTCCTAAAAATTATAAAAAAAAGGAAGAAAGTCTGGATGAAGCAGCGCTTAGAATATTGGAGGCAGGTTTTGAAGGAAGAGACTTGTACATTGAACAGCTATATACATTTAGTGATGCCAATAATATGGGTAATTCAGAAATCAACGTTTCTTATATGATTTTGACTTCTCAAATGAATTTAGAGGGAAGACAGAGTGATAAGAAATTAAATTATAAGTGGTTTGAAATAACATTTGTAAATTTAGCCGCAAAATTGTCCGTAGAAGACTTTGGCGACTTGCCCTATACTACCAGGCACGAAATTATTCTTCGTTCACTAGAAGATGTTCATGAAGCTGTAGGGGTTATGATTGAGGTCGATCGTGTAACAAAGAATCAAGAAATCGGAAATACTTTAAACATTATTAAAACAGAGAAAATAAATCATATTGATAGCAAGATATTGGCATATGGTATTGAACGGCTTAGAAATAAAATTGAGTATACAGATATCTTATTTCATTTGATGCCGGAATGCTTTACTTTAACTGAATTACAACAAGTTCAAGAGTTGATTTTAGATGAAAAGATGTACACAGCACATTTTAGAAGAAAAATTGAACCTAAACTAGTCAAATGTGTTAATCAAGTAATTATTGCAAAGGGACATCGACCGGCTCAACAGTATACCTATAATCCAAAATGGAATTGCAAAACGAGATTAGGAGGATCTAAATGATGCTAAATGGTTATGATAACGGAACAAGTAAGTTTATTGATGATCGAGCTATCAATAGCTTAATGGAGATGGCGAAGGAAATTGAAAGTGCTATGCCTCTAGATTTTAAGATGCTAAATAATGATAAATCAGCTATAGTTATTATTGATATGATCAATGGATTCGCAAAGGAAGGTATTTTATCAAGCAGTCGAGTAGGGGCATTAATTCCAGAAATTGAAAAAATGCTGTCTTTGGCCGAAGGTGTTCATAAAATTTTTATATGCGATTCTCACTCAAGCGATTCAACAGAATTTCAAACTTATCCTTCTCACGCAATTGAGGGGACTGACGAAAGTTTAATTGTAGACGAGCTGGCTATACATGTGGATCAACATACTAAAATAATTAAAAAAAACTCAACAAATGCGATGATGACAACACAAATGAGAAACTATTTATTGGAGCACCCTGAAATCAGCAATTTTATACTGGTGGGTGATTGCACGGATATTTGTATCTTACAATGTGCACTAGGTCTTAAAAGCTATTTCAATGAGATCAACGTTACTAAACGAATTATAGTACCTTATAGTCTCGTAGACACCTATGATTTGGATGTAACCAATCACAACGCAAAACTAATGAACTTATTCTCTTTATATAATATGAAAATGAATGGTATTGAAATATATAAAGAAATCAGCTTATAACATCTGTTAGCAACACTAAATCATGATTTGAAGGATGGGGAATATGAGTATATTTGATGGAAAAAGACTGGCATTGGATACTTTTAAAATGACTGATGAAATTATATATAAAATGAGAATGGGATGGTATTCTGATGTATATTTCAATAACACAGTAAGGGTGTTAACAAAACTTTCTGCTGAAGGATATACTTTTGGTGAGCAGGTAAATGATTTAGAGGGCATAGTAGATGTAAAAACTGTTACGAATGGCGACCTTGAGGTAGAAATGCAGTTCTTTACAAGAAGAAAACCATTTTCTGTAGTTGTAGGGGTTGATGAGGCTATAGCCATTCTTAAAGTCGCAACAGGTTATTATGACATTGACGGTAGATTTATCAATACGTATGATCAACTTGAAGTTGAGGCAATAATGGACGGCACAAAAGTGGAGTACAATGGTAATCCTATGCAGGTAAAGCCTGTTTTGAAAATTAGAGGAAAGTATAGAGATTTTGGACATCTAGAAACTGCATTACTAGGTGTACTTTCTGTACCTACTAGAATTGCAACGAATGTATACAATGTAATGGTCGCTGCTAAAGGGAAGCAAATCCTGTTTTTCCCAGCACGATTTGATCATTATAAAATGCAAGGAATAGATGGGTATGCTTATTGGATTGCTATTCAAAGATACAATTTAGATTTTGAAACGTCTGCGATGGCTTCTGTGTCTACGCATGCCCAAGGTGACTGGTGGGGTGGAAAAGGTGGTGGCACGATTTCACATTCTACGATTGCTTGTTTTTTGGGAAATACTTCGGAGGCGATGTTACAGTTTTCTCGAATTATGCCAATTGAAACTCCAAGGATTGCCCTTGTAGATTTTCATAACAACTGTGTTCTTGAAAGCCAACAAGTCATACGGACGATGTGGAACGCGTATTGGACTCATTATAAAAAGGGAGATATTGAAACTGCAAATCAATATAAACTCTATGGAGTAAGACCTGACACCAGTGGGAACATGGTTGATGAGAGCATTGTTCCAGATCCAGGAGTAAATGCCCATGGCGTAACACCTCAACTTGTACGGAATATCAGAGTTGGAATTGATAACTTCTGGCAATTACTTTTGGAGGAGCTACCATCTGAAGATAGAAATATAGCAGCTTCTTTAGTCAAAGAATATTGTTTGGGGGTTAAAATCATTGTAACGGGCGGATTCAATGCGGATAAGATTAAGTCCTTTGAAGCTGCGGGCGTTCCAGTTGATATATACGGTGTAGGGTCAAGTCTTTTGGAAAATTCATCATCAAATGGAACAAATAACGATTTTACAGCAGATATAGTCCGCGTGAAAGTCAGTGGATGTTATTGGCCGTTGTCAAAGGTTGGTAGATGCGCTAGTGATTTCAACGAATTGAAGCCAGTTATTTGTGATTAAAATAAAAATGTAAAAAAATAACATTAATCCTATTGTATGTTAATAATAAATATATTATACTGTTCCTATAGAATAAAAAGGGGTGGGAAACATGTACGATATACGCATTTACATACCAATAGATTTGGAAATAGTTGAAATTAAAGAAGATCAATTTCAAGTTTTGAGTAGAGATCCATTTGTAATGAGATAATTAAAAATACAAAGTCTTAAGAAGAGGGCTGTCTAAATCAGGTATTTAATGCTGAGGAAGATAGCCCTTTATCATTTTAAAATAAAGCCCTGTATAAGGAACGCATCACCTGCGCAATTTCATCAAAAAATAAAAAAATACTCAGCCTTAGATATATCTAAAACCAAGCATTTTAAGCGATTGTAAGATGGTGCGACCAGAGGGATTCGAACCCCCGACCTTCTGATTCGTAGTCAGTATAAGCAAACTTTCACCACTTAGCAAACAGTATTAAAAGTGTTCAAATAGCTAGATTGATACCCTTGCTCAATTTCAATTATGGTCATTGATTTTCATTAAAACTTACGCTCTAGTGCAATGCTAGTGCAATGAAATAATTTTCAGCATGCATAATTATAAATTTACAAGCGATAGAGTGTCTAAACCCTCTCTTAATTGGCTGTTGCTTAAATGGGCATAAATATCAGAAGTAATATTGAATGATGAGTGGCCGAGAATTTCTTGGATTTTCTTTAAGTCGACACTATTATATAATAGCCAAGACGCACAGGAGTGGCGAAGATCGTGAAACCTAATTTTAGGTAAATACATATCGGAACCTTCAGGCCATTTTTCTCTTTTTTTCGCATCTTCTTGTATATAATCGTTAATAGCATTCATAAGTTTAGTCCATTTTTTTGAAACATAAATATCCGTAATAATGTCCCCAGTCTCAAAAACAGATAGATATCCATTCCAATCGGGATTATATTTTTGTCCATAGAGAAGACGATTTTCTTTGATTTGCATAATCCTTTCCTGAACAAGTTGCTCAGCTTCTTTGGAGAGAGGGATTGTTCGTTTTGATTTTTCTGTTTTAGGCGATTTTAAAATAATCGATTTATTAATATATTGAAGGGTATTGCTGACTGTTACGGTGTGCCTTTTGAAATCAAAATCAGATTCATGGAGTGCACAGATTTCACCTTGACGAAGACCGAGTAGTAATGCCATCTTCATGTGCCAGGTGATGGTTTGACCATTTAATCGATTGATGGCTATCGTAATTTGTGAAGGATCCCAGTAGTTTAACTTTGGTTTAGTTGTTCTTGGCGCAGTAGCTTTGGGGATAGGACTAATATCAAGATAATCCCACTTAACTGCATAATTTAAAGAAACTCTAAGTGTTTTATGAATGTGGTGGATTGTATTGTCTGAAAGCTCAGTGGTAGATCTCAAATGCTTGTAAAATCGATTTATGTCATTTGCACGAAGATCAGCAAGTACTAAGTTTTTAAAATAGCCATCAATGTAATTTTTATAGAGGTTATTATAAAAACTGAAAGTTTTTGGAGCCAAGAGCGAAGCATGATCAGAGAGCCATATCTCAAGAAATTCAGATACGGTAATTTCACTTCTTGGAGTATACTTGTCGGAGTTGATGGCAGACTGGATTTCTATCATGGCTGCATACGCATCTTCTTTTTTTACGAAACCTGACATAAATTTTTGCTTTCTGCCATCTTCAGAAGGAACATTGATTCTAAAGGCATAGCCGTCCTTGTACTTAAATACACTCATAAAGGCCTCCTAAAATGGATTTAATGGATCGTAGATATAGATTGATGGCATATTGCTCAAAACTAAATGTGAACCGTTTTTAAGCGCATAAGACATACGCTTTCTAGACATAGTAATAAATTTTCTTTTGATCAGGTACTTCATTACTACAAAGGTCTCGCTGAGTTCTTCTAGATCAGCGCTTTTATGAGATGACAAATGATCCAGTAATAGCTTTTCTGGGATTAGAAAATCAGCCGCCCATCTAAGTGCCGCTGATTCTGATTTTTCCAATTCTATTCTACCGCGTGGGGTCAAATATCTAGTGGGCTGATTATTCGTGGGATTCGTAAAATGATGTCCTATTTCTTCTGCTAATATGCTGCGATACTTTGCAGGATCTTCTGCAATACCGTTACGAATACCGATGAATCGACATTCTGGCATTTGATAATAAAATCCGTCGAGTTTTTTTAGGTCCATGTGCTCAATCAAAATTTCTTCTTGGTCGAGAAGGGCGTAAAGGCTCTGTGATGGGATAATGTTGCTCATGAGGTCACCTTCTTCAAATTGAATACGGAACATATGTTCGATTTAATGATAACAGAATAAACCAGAAAAAGGAATGGGGAAACTAGGGAAATAAAAAAAGAACCCGAGGGTTCTTTTAAAGCATCCGCTGACAAGATTTATAAATAATTTCGGAAATACCCCAATCATAAGTACCATTGATTAAAGCATCAAAATTATTATAGATAAATACCAGAGCTGCTATCGAAATTAGAATTAGAATTAAATTAATTGTAAAATATGTATAAAATTGATTAAATCTGCGTAACAACACGGATGCTTGAATTAAATTAATTTCTGACTCCGTCATAACAGATTTTGCAAATTGCTCGTGTTCTTCAACATCTTTCTTAATGTTTAGAATATTGACATATGAAGTGACGTAAAAATAAAGTGCTGAAAAGCCTAATGATATTGCATAAATCATTAACGCATACTTAACTACATCAAAATTTGATCGGAGAACTGCTGGAACTAAACTAGCAATGAGTACAGCAATAAAAGTAGTGATGGATGAAGTTAAGTTTTTGGTGAGCGATTCAACTTGAGTTGATATTTTGATTGATTGATCACTGATATAATCGACAATTCTTTTTCGTTCATCAAACCATATTTTAATTTTATCTTTAGTATAGATATTATAATTTGATTCTAATGCTGAGTGTATTGAACTTAAATTTGCAATGAAATGCTGTGAGTTAGTCTTTTCAGAAGAGGTCATACTTAACGACAAAATATTTTTGAATATAGATAATTTAGAAGCTGGTTCATCACTATACACAAAATTAAAAATAGAGTAAATTAAATCGTATGTCTCTAAATTTAGATTATCATTATCCTCAAATGAAAATGATGAATTCTTATAACTTTCAAAATTGTGGGTAATGGTGGAATCGTTAAAGCAGGTTGAACAAGCAAGATAGGCTAATGATAGCCGTGATAATCCAGTTACTATAGCCGATTGAATAACAGAATCTACACATTGAATATTATTGAAATGAAAATAATTTGGATTAATCCAATTTGGTCCGCTTTCCCATTTTGCATACATTTTCCTTGCTTTTTCAATTGATAGATTGGCTTTCTCAATATTGATAATATTTAGGCTGTCAGGGACACTAATACCTAAATTGCTAGTTATAATCAAATAGTCATTAATTAATGTAAATGACTTAGCTGAGTTGACAAATAAAATATTGTATTTATGAGGATCAAGAAGGTTTTCAAGTTTGCTATAATCATATCGTAGGTAGCTTAAAAAATTTTCTTCCGAAAAAAAATAAGAAACATTATACGTACTACTAGCGTAATTATTAAGTGTGTTTCTTAGAACGTCTAATTTGAGTTTTATATTGACTATAGGGCTATACATTCTGATATCATGATCTACGATTTCACTAAAATCTTCTGGCGTTGTAAAAATTCTTTGATACGCGACTTGCGGAATATTTCTACTAACATCTAAATATAAAACATTTGGATATTGTGAGGCACTATTTTTGATATTTTCAGCAAATTCCGGCCACTTTGTATTTGGTACTTCAAATGAAAGTGCTAATTCAGTTATAGAAATACTTTCACTCTCTTTAGAGAAGTTGCTTATAAAATAATTATAGAGACTGAAAATACCATCCATAAATAATCACACTCCATTATCTACTAGTTAGGTTCGTTTTGCTAAATCTTGTATTACTGAAACGGCAATCGACAAGACCATCATCACTATTTACATTAAGTTGTATAGACTCGGAATTCCGTATAGCTAAAGGAATTTTTATTGATATGCCATTGTCAAAACGTATTACTTCATATTTAAGTGTGGAATTTACATACTCGCGATTAATTTCGATTTCTTCTTCGATTATTCCCTCTCGATGAAGATCCATCAACAACTCGTCAGAAATTACTGGATCTAATATTTGGTCATGTATGAAATCTAAAATGTTGAAAGTATGTTGTGTAGAAAGTTGATCTACTAAGTTCCCAATTATATCATCATATGCGTCTAAAGCATTATAGCATTTATCAGTTAATATTTCGTAAACTTTTTTTGTTTTATCATTATCATTTAGCAGGGCAATTGCATCTAAAAATTCTGTATAAAAATATTGCGTGGTCATTGTTTTTTCATCAGAAATTATTGAATAATGAGTCGCATCATGTTCTATTGTTAAATAGGCGCATCTTCTTACGCCGTTATTACTAGTAGGCAGTGAAATAATATCGGAGGTAAGTGCTATTTCAGTTCCAGCTGCTGTAGCGTTAATAGAGTGGAAAACGTTGTTGGCAAATTCTAACATCATAATTCCTATAAAATACTCATCTACATCATTTTTATACAAATTAATTAAGATGTCGGATTCTCTAATATTTCCTTTTGCTTTCATAATAGTATAAAGAAGCTGAGCTATTTTTTTTGACTCTTCGATAAAAATATGACTATCAGTTGGATTGTTAAGAATTAACTTAATGTGTTCATATACAAGGTTTAATCCACTAGCTGCATCTCGAAATCTACCACTTTTTCGTCTTTTACTTCGTAAAGACGCTTTAGTATGTAATTTTAAGAAATCACTAAATACAGCATTTGATTTGATATCAAGTAGGGCATCGCTTAGTGAGATTGAATGGCTGGCACGAGTATCAAGTACATGTAGAATAGATTTTGTGATTTCAACAGTATTTGTATTTGGAAACATATTTAATCCTTTCTATAAGTAAAAATTTTGAATTCAATAGTCTTATCTATTTTAACGAAAACCAAATGCCACCAGATCCATCGTAGCTTCTTCCAAATGTCATTTTTGGAGTAGTGTCGTTAGAATCAACTAAGAAGGGAACCCAGCCAATGGCATTTGATCCAGGATACAGGTCACCGTCTAAGTCATCCTTTACAACACCATAAACTGTATCAGAATATTCTTTATTTGCTCCCGAAAAAGCATCAAAGATTGATCTGTTAACATTATATGCTTTCCCATCGCTCATTTCTAAAAGAGTAAAACTTACTTTTGCCAATATGTATTCTTTACCAGCGGGAGCAGGGGTATTTAAATGATTGTCGGCGTACATTTTTTTCCAAGCATCATCTCCACGCATAATTTCTACAATGCTGACTTCCGCTTTTACTTTTTCTAAGAAATTGTCGATCTGTATAACCTGTTTTTCGTTCAATGGTGCAGGGTTTTGCATATTATATTTGCTTATTACTTTTGGATCATCTAGCGAAGCAGTACCTTTCTTTGTATCCCAAAGATATTGCTTATTTACGGCAGCTGCGACTTTATCAGCAGGGATATAGAGTTTATTTTTGTAAACAATATTTTCTCCACTGATAAATTTTCCGTTTACAGTTAAATTTACGGAATTTAGTAATGCGTCAATTTTTTGAAGCTTCGAAGCTCCAAATGTTACTCCTGAAAAAGTGAGTGATGTGATTAAAACGCCTGTTAAAATGCCTTTTGCATAGTTTTTCATAACAACCTCCATTTAAAATTATCTATTATATATATCGCGCACCATACTTCATTGCAAACTTATGATCGCTGCTGCATAGATAAATTATGCCTTCGATAAGTCCGATAAAAGAAGGAATATATGTCCAACAGAACAGTAAGTATATAAACCCTTGAATAAACTTTCCTAAGTAAAACTTATGAATCCCAAAACCACCTAAGAAAATTGCTAGAAGGCCTGCTATAAGCTTACTTTTGATAGGTACCATAGTTTGATGCCCGCCAGAAGCTGAGCTTGAAGATGAAGAACTTGCACCGCCTGCATTCATAAATACCATGGGTGTTTGTTGCTTATTGTCTTCTAATTTTTCAATTTTTTTCTGTGACTCTTCAACTACTTTTGAAACACAACTTTTACAATGATTTCTACCACTAATTTCTGTATTGCACTCTGCACAAATAAATTTGCCACAAGCCACACAAGTTCCAACTGCATCGGCTTCAGGGTGTACATAACATTTCATAAATTTCCTCCCTTAAAAAGTATGGATAAGTGCTAATAGATATACTCAATCAAATCCCATTAATTAAGGGGATTGTCGAATAGGATAAACAGACTTTTAGTCTTCAATCATGTCATAAAATACATTTTCAGAAATAACAGAGAGGTCTTGTCCTTCAAGAATATAATTTTCAGCTTTTTTATGTTTACTACTTTTTCCGTCTTTGATTGATGAGCAAAAATCATTATTTCCTAAAACAAGAAAATTAGTTTTTTTAGTTACGCCATCACCACATAGACCGCCTAAGTCAACAACGATTTGCATTGCATCCTTTCGTTGCATTTTTTCCAACACCCCTGTAAATGCAAAAGTTTTGCCGAAAAAAGGATGGTTTTTATCAAAGTTATCAGTGATAGCGCAGATGTCCTTAGATTTAAGTTTATCTTTGTGATTTGATTTTCTAAAAAAGTTTGTAGTCTCAATATTGTTTTCATTCATGTGATTTAGCATATGTACTAAGCATGAATGAGTTAGCTGGCAGTCTTTTAAAGCTCGATGAGCTACGCTATTACTAACATCAAATGATTTTACAAGAGTTTTCAATTTGTGATTTTCCAATTGAGGAAAGAGTCTTCTACTTAAGCGCATAGTATCTAGAAAATCATTTTGGAAGGGTCTTTCTGAAAATTCTATTGAGGAATCATAAATAAAGTTAATATCAAAATTAACATTATGACCAATTACAGCGGAATCTCCAATAAAGCTTAAAAATTTCGGAAGAACTACATCAATACTTTGTTCATCTTCTAACATTTTGTTGGTGATGCCAGTTAAATTTTGAATAAAGTCATCGATTAAACAATCTGGTTTAACAAGCGATGAAAATTCTGCTACTGGAATATGATTTTCGTACTTGATTGCAGCGAGTTCAATGATTTCGTTCCAATTAGGATCTAATCCAGTTGTTTCTATATCGATAATAAAATAGTCACTCACGATTGATTCTAAATGTTGACCCTTTAACTCTCTTTTAGGCGTAAACTTAGAATACGAATTTGAACTGATTATACCTGTTGTACTAAGAGTAAGGTTGATAGACATGAAATCACTCCTAAATTTTATTATGCAAAATATTGATATATTGATACCATGATAACCCTCAATAATAAATATATGGAAACTATGTTTAAAAAATAAACCCGCTTAAGGGTTATTTTTTATGTTTCTTTTTAAGTGACTCGATCAAATTTTGTATTAATACAATATCGTCAGGATCAAGTTCATCATCTTCTAGATGGAATGCGATGCGTTCTTCAGGACGTTTGAGAATACTTTTTCCTAATAAGTAATCAACACTTACTTCAAAGAAAGAAGCAAGATTTTGAAGTGTTTCAAAGTTAGGCTCACGCTTCCCAGTCTCATAGTGTGCATAAGTACCTCTGGAAATGTTCAATTTTTTGGCTAACTCTTCTTGGGTTAAGCCAGTTTCTTCTCTTAATTGTTTAAGTCTTTTGTCAAACATGGTTTCACCCCTTACATAACTATTATATTGTAGCATATGGCGACAAACAAATAATGATACAAAATAGTACAAAAAAAGCTTGACCGTAGCGAAACGCTACATTATATTATAAGTATAGATACAAAACGTATCACGGAAGGAAGTGAGAAATTGAGGGGATGGCTTAAAGAAATTAGGGAAAAGGCAGATTTGACACAAGAAGAACTCGCAAAGGACATAGAAATATCTAGACCATACTATACTGAGATTGAAAAAGGGTTGAAGAATCCAAGTGTTAAAGTTGCTAAACGTATTGCCAATAAATTAGAGTTTGATTGGACTATTTTTTTTGAGAATTGATGATACAATACGCTACAAAAAAAAGAGCCCTTATCAGGCCCAAGTATGAGTAAATTAATATTTTAGTGAGGGAGAAAGCATCTCCATCGGGCTAGAAATGGTTTAAAGGTTGATGGTATTCAGGATTTTGTAGTGAATGCTAATAATGTGAGCACTGCTTACTTACACACCTAGTTTACTGGGGGGCGGCGAATATTCAAAGCCTGCATTATTCAAATTATAGCGAGAGGAGAATGAGAATGTTTGAAATTAAGGAAAATATGATTTATGACAAGTCGGAGTTAATACAGTTATTTGGAAGTGAAACAACTCTTTATAGAGCTACTTTGAAGGGTTTAAAACTTAGAAAACCCACTGGTGGTAAGATTTTTTGTTTGGGTTCTGAACTGATGAGGTTCTTCTCTGAAAGTGAAGCTGAGGATGTTAAGAAGTCGGATGTTATCGCTATTGGTGAAAAGCATAGGGCGAAGATTGATAAGACCTTGGCGCAGATTGCGAGGGCGTAGTTATGGGGTTCGTAGAGGAATTAAGATTGGCGCGGGGGCGTATGGGGTTAACTCAAAATGTGTTAGCAGCAAAGATTGGGGTGTCGCAGAGTAACTGGTCTAAGTACGAGAGTGGTGAGATCCCAATTCCCGGAGATGTGGCTTTAAAAGTACTTGAAGTATTGAATGATTCTCGTTTGAAAACAGTGTTCCAGTATGAGCGAAAGCTTGGGGTTCTAAATTTGCCAGTTTTAACAGAGGTTGATGAAAACCCATATACGGTTCTAAATGTGGTAATTGAAGAGGCTGAGGAGCTTTTGAGTAACGCTGAATCTTTGAAAAAAATGATTAGGAACAAGAAAGAAGGTCATGGGTTTACTGAGGCAGAATGGCAGAGAATTTTTGTTTATGAAGAGCAAATTTGCGACGTAGTTTTAGCGATTAACACTCACTTGATCAGAATGAAAGAGGTTTATGGGTTGGATTTAAGTAGGCTTGAAAAGAGGCTATGTATGAAGTTGGAGATGAAGAAGTATGTATAACTGTTGGGGAAGGAGCATCCAAAATGACTAAAACCGAAAGAATCACAGAAGCACTAGAATACCGAATGGAAGAAATGTCAGGCGAACAAGCAAATGTAAGAACCCAGATCAGCAACCTAACTGGAAGCTTACTCAAGCTCAATTATGACCTAACAGAGAAAATGAATGAACTCAGCACAGTCAAAGGCTGCATGAGAAAAATTGAAAAGGGTGGCATGAACAAGATTGAACTTGCAGAGAGTCGTAAACTATTTAATAAACAGCAAGAGCTCATTGAAATATCCATTGAGGCCATAAAGAGCTATATAGTTGCCATGACTAACAAAATAGAAGAGCTTAAAATGGTTCATGAGGACCTTTCAGCAGATATTGAAGCCATCACAGAGTTTGTTCTTGAGGCAAAAAAAGAACCGATTCAACCGTTGGTAGCGGTTAACGAATCGGCATAGTAAAACATTCAACTTATTCTAGCACAGAAATTGCAGAATATCTAGAAATATAGGAAACGAGGAAATTATAATGGCTAATTACAGATCAGTATATTGTGAGTTTTGGAATGACGCGAAAGTATCCGAGGAAATGACCCCAGAAGATAGGCTGTTTATGCTCTATCTTCTGACCAATCCTTATACCAGTCAAATAGGGGTTTATGAAATCAGCAAAAAGCGCATTTCTTTTGAGCTTGGATATACCCAAGAGGTCGTAAATGCCCTTATGGACAGATTTATTAACTACCATAAGCTGGTTAAGTACAACGTGGAAACTCGGGAAATAGCCGTTAAAAACTGGGGCAGATATAACTTTGTCAGAGGTGGCAAGCCTGTACTTGACCTTATGAACTCAGAACTCAAAAAGGTGAAGGATAAGAGCCTCATGCAGTGGGTCTATGAAAGTTACGTGGACTCTGCAAATTCAAAGGGCGAACTGAATATACCTATCTGTGAACTCTTCGAAAATTTTCTCTATGACCCAAATGAAGAAGATCCTTTTGAGTGTGCAGATGATGCCAATTTTAACGAACCGTCCCACGATACGTCCGACGAGTCGTATAACGAAACGGGGGCAAAAAGAAAAATAAAAGAAAAAGAAAAAATAAAAGAATTAAAACCTATTGTGCATGCAGACGATCAAAAGATAATTTCTAAAACCGAGCAAGCTGAAAACCTATTCAACGAGCTATGGGCACTCTATCCTCAGAAACGGGGCAAGGGTCAGGTCAAGCAAAGGCAAAAGCTACTGCTACTTGAAAAGGGCAGAGAGGAACTGGTAAGGGCGATTAATCGGTATTTGGCTTACGTGACTGCACAGCGCAAAGGCGGCTTTAACCTGCAATATCAAAATGGTAGTACATTCTTCCATAGCGGCTTTCAAGACTTCTTAGGCGATGACTACGTGGAACCTGTAGTTAATGTCTTTGACGGTAAATCAGCGGGTGCAGGCATTTCAAATTCAAGCAAGAAAAACGGGTTCCATAATTTTGAGCAGTCTAACCAATCCTATTCAAATCAAGAGCTTGAGGCGAAACTAAGGGGAAAGGCAGGTGGTGGAGTTGGTAGCAGCGGAAGCGTTAACGGCAGAGCTAGTGGACAATGATGAATTTCTGTTTTCCAATGTGACTAAGGCGATCGATACCCTTGATCAAGCCATTCTAAAAAGCGTTGAGCTAGATGAAACCGTCAAAAATGAGTACAGAGTCCTTCGGAACTTCATCCGTGAAGCAAGAGACTCAGAGGTTAAAACGGGCATGGATCTGTATAAGGCAATCACTCAGCATGGGCTGTTCAAAGACGGTGATAGGTTTGCCATTGAACTCTGTGACACCAGTCCGAACCTTGATGTGAAGTACAAATACGGTGGGCTGATTTGGGTGGAGTGTTGCGACAAGTATGTACAAGGTCCATCTCTAAGTTTTGTACTGGGAAGCGGGCTTGGGAATGTTTTCGGTACTCCTAACCCAAGGTATTGGAATGCTGTGTTATGTGGCACAGTTCGAGAAATTATTAGAAAGAGGTGAGCCAGATGGCAGATATTTTAGGGAGTTATGAAGGTGTTGGAAATTCAAATATTGAGGAGCGTTATCACAGCAAATTTCCAAAAGCAGAACAGCCTCAGGTCAGGCAAATGAATGCAGAAGAAATTGCAAAATATGGCCCACCAACTATGACAATTACGTCTAGGGTTCGTGGATTTGAACAATTGAATGCCAGTAAGGGTCGTGGAAAGAAATCAAAACAAAAGGGGTGAAGTCCATTGAATATGGTACTAAACAAAGACAACAAGAAAATGGCCATTAAAGCCAAGATTGAGCAGTACATAGATGAAATGATTGATCTAGCTGACAATCAAGGATCATTAGACCATTTCGAGGTAGTGATCAACAATCATCAGGGGAGTATGCAAATGGACTGCACACTTCGGGATAGGCAGAAGGCGTATTGAAAGGGATTGGAATAAAAATAAAAATATGAGCCTACCAAACTTTTGGCGGCACTGCTTAATTGTAGTGCTGCTTTTTATTTTTTTGAGTATGAGGAGCGTGTCTAATGGAAAATATAAAAGAGTACCTTTTGGAAGTAAGGCATTTAGACAGTACCATAAATCGAAAGCTAGAGGAATTAGAGAAGCTGAGAAGCTTGGCTGAAAAAGTTACCACAACCTATAGCGATATGCCAAGTGCGCCGTCGTTAAGCACTAGCAAGACAGAGGATATAGTTGTTAAAATTATTGATTTAAGCAATGAGATCAACGAGGATATTGACCGATTGGTGGATATGAAAGTTGATGTCCGACAAAGGATTGAATGTATTGAAAATCCTGAGTATAGGAATATTTTAAGCCTTAGGTATCTTTGTCAGAAGACATTCGAGGCGATTGCTGTGGATACAGGTTATACTTATCAATGGATTTGTGTTTTGCATGGGCGGGCGTTGAAGGAACTATAATTTGCACATGATACAGTAGATTATTCTTTACTGACTATTTTATGAGTTTGATAAAAAATAATGCAAGCACGAACTCCAGCAAGGGCAAATAATATTTCAAATGCTAAATGATAAGAATCCGGTAAGTAGGATATTATGAGTGGTAATCCAAAGAAAAGTAAAATTGAAATCCAAGAATGATTAGTCTTTTTTTCAATTAATCTTAATAAGTCGAAAAAACCAATAAATACAAGTAATATAAGCATAAAACGACCTATAGAGATATCAAGAAGATTGGTACTATTTATTTTGTTCTCCAAGTCTAAAAATAAATTTTCATCATACATAAAAAAACACCTCTTAATATTTATACCAAGCTACTCATAATAAAATCAGTAATATTATTGATAGTAATTGATACTCCCAATCAAATATTATTAAAGTTGAAAAGGCATCTCAAATTGAGGTGCTTTTATCATTTTTTGAGGAGGTGCTGCTGTTGCTCGTTACGAAGAATTGGTGCGAACAGAACAAAATCAGCATGGAGTATCTAATAGAAACATTCAAAGAGGTTGAGGATCAAGAAGCATTAACTGTTGAAGAAGCTATTTGCAAGAAGTACATTGAAATGCAAAACGTCAGAAGGGTTGCTAAGTGGCTCAATGAAGATGGAAAAAGGCTAGAGAATGGCAATAAGTATGATGGGCAGGATGTGAGCGAAATCATCAAGAAAGCTGACAATCCCTTTTCAGCATTGGCAAGTGGCCTTTATGAGTATAATAACAAGCTGCAAAATGGGAATACGACAGTCAACACCCTTATTAAGGGGTTGATGAAAAGGTGAAAACGAGGCCTATAAGTGATAAGAAACTGATCCCTTGCATCGGTGAGAGATTAAAGGAAAAATCAGAACGTGACTATTTGCTTTTTATGATGGGACTTTATACTGGCCCGCGAATAGAGGAATATTTGAGTCTTAGGGTAAACGATGTCCGTGATCAGCAAGGAAATATACTTGAAGAGATCAATATCATCGAGCATAAAAAGGGTGGGAAGATTAGGCGTGTTAAATTGAATGGGAAGATTAGAAGTATACTTAAAGAATACACCAAGGTTAAAGCTGGATATGATTATTTGTTCCAGTCAGGCATGAAAGGAAAGAATGGAGAAACAAAGGCAATTAGTAGGGTGAGAGCTTGGCAGATTCTTTCTGAGGCAGGAGCGTACTTTGGAATTAAATTAGCGCCGCATAGTCTACGAAAGACATCTGCAAGAGCAATGCTTGAGCTTGCTAATGGTGATATCTATGTGGTCATGGAGTACTTAGGGCATACCTCAATTAAACAAACTACTAATTACTTGCAAGTAACCGAGGAAATAGTTGATGGATACGTTGATCAGCTTGACTTCGGTTAATTTTTTAGGGTTATTCATTAACGTATTTTAGAAGTCGTTAAACCAAGGGTGATAAAAACCAGTGCACTTATAAGAAGAAAATGTACTGGCATGGGTTTAACGGTTTCAGAAAAACGTTAAACATAAACATTTAATTTAAGTAATTAAAAATGTATTATATATTTATGCGCAGTTTTGTTTTGATTACTTGGTTTAGTTAATTTAAGCCAATTTTTATTTAAAAAAGTATGATGGAGGGAATAGAAATAATGAAAAAAGAGCATATACTTTCAGTGATCGGAGTGATTCTTTCAATTATTGGAATTTTTATAACATATTACTTAGGAGTAATATCGAATCGATTATCAGAAGCGTCTTTAAAATTTGATGAAGCATCTTTGTATATGAACGTTGCTCAAAATAATTTTGAAGTAGAGTATGAGAATGAAGATGGTTATAATTTTGGATTATCGGATTTACCTGAATATGCTGTAGCTGAAATTAAAACTATTTCTGGTTTTTTAACTAAAGAATTATCTGTTTCAAAAAATGGTAAATCGTACTATAAAGATGATTATATTATTTCTCAACTTATGTATACAAAAGAAGATGTACCAATAGATGTTAACTCTAGTTCTAAAACTAAAGACAAAGTAAAGTATTACAATAATAAGTGTAGCTTTACAGAATTGTTATACAATAATGGAACGGAAGCTGCGGGTAATTATGAAAAATATAAATTTGATATGGTAGAAGAGTCAATGTCAAAAGAGGGGTATAAAATAGATAGGGAAGATAATGAGGCTATAGCTTATATAGAAATAGTTTACGATATTGATTATATGAGAAAGTATCAGTATTGCAAATTACATTATGACAATAATGAAGATATAGTTTGGTTGGAAAATATAGATAGAAAAGAATATCATGAAAAGAAAGACGAATGTATCGCTTGTATTGAAAAGTTATTTGATGATATTGGAAACATATTTAAGCCAGTTACATATTTCTTTTAAAGTTGTTTAATACTTGATAGTAATTGATAGTCTAAAAGAGTTATCATTAGACTTGTAAAAAAAGGTCACTAGCATAAGTGCATAATGCGCTTGAGCGAGTGGCCTTTTCTATTGCCCGAAAGAAGGTGACACATGCAGGCATGGGCTAGAGCATTCTACTATTCCAAAGAGTGGCAGCGTTGTCGTTATGGATT
Source organism: uncultured Peptostreptococcaceae bacterium (assembly GCA_964404895.1). Lineage (GTDB taxonomy): Bacteria > Bacillota > Clostridia > Peptostreptococcales > Acidaminobacteraceae > JBGSUZ01. Next base: position 17,918 of record CAYOLV010000009.1, read on the forward strand.
CATTCAATCAGTCCATGGCTTGTGCAACAGGTGCTATCATCCGGGTAAGATAGTTCACCATACAGAAGTGCTAACGCCTGGGAACATTAATGATCCTGATGTGTCGCTGAACTGGGAGAAACTTGAGTACCTTTGTCAGACTTGTCATAACCAAGAGCATATGAGCAAAGAAGTGACAAGAAACGACGTGCGCTTTGATGAAAATGGTGACTTAGTGAAACGGTAAGCCCCCCCCCTTAAGCAAGTCTGGGGGCTGATTATAGATGACCGTATAGCTCCCAATCAAGTAACACACAGGTCACGCACGAGGGGGGTGTGGTATCCAGTGAAAAATAGGTGAGAGGAAGGGGGTGGTTTTTATATCGGAAGATAGCGCTGGAAAGAAGGAAAAATCAGTAGATACACGGATTAAGTCAGAAGTAAAAAGACTTAATGGAATTCTCAAAAAGTTACCAGATGATACCAAAAAAGCGGTCAAGTCTATAGTCGAAAATGCAGCGTTTATGACGGTGACTTTGGAAGATTTGCAAAAAACAATCAACGAAAATGGGGTTGTCACCGAATATCAGAACGGAGAAAACCAGTGGGGAACTAAAAAAAGCCCTGAGGTGGAAATCCACTTACAGATGACCAAGAACCACTCAATGCTCATGAAGCAATTGACCGACCTCTTGCCTAAAGGTGAGCCTCAATCCAATGATGGTTTTGACGATTTTGTGAATAGCAGATCATGAGTAGAAAAAAAACTATCAAAGCAATTCAAGGCCTGAATGTACTGGCCTATAACCCCATCGTTGAGTATTATAACTGGATTGAAGAAAATCGGACAGAAGTCTGCGACAAGATTTTTCGAGTGTACAGGGAGTTAGTCAGGTTAATTGTTGACCCCCTTAGTGAGTATGAATACTCTCACGAAAAGGCCTGTCATGCAATTGAATTTATTCAGCGCTACTGCAAACACTCAAAAGGGAAGATGGGTGGCAAGCCCTTCGTCTTAGAATTATGGCAGTCAGCATTTGTAGCGGCTACTTTTGGGATAGTTCATAAGATAGACGGCACAAGGAAGTATCAAGAAGTAATGCTGGTTGTAGCTCGTAAGAATGGTAAGTCTACTCTTGCGGCGGCTATCGGTTTATATCTCCAAGTGGCAGATGCAGAACCGGGTGCAGAAGTTTATGCTTGCGCTACAAAAAAAGACCAAGCAAAAATCATATGGCTTGAAGCGAAAAGAATGGTTAAAAAATCGCCTACTTTGCTGAAGAGGATAAAACCTCTTGTCAGTGAAATGGTTGCAGATTTTAACGATTCTTTTTTTAAACCCCTTGGCTCTGATTCAGAAACCTTGGATGGTCTAAATGTTCATGGTGCCCTACTGGACGAAATTCACGCATGGAAGACTAAAGAGTTATATGACGTAATTGTGGACGGTACCAGTGCCAGAGATCAACCCCTTATTGTTATAACCACAACAGCGGGAACCATTAGAGAGTCAATCTATGACATTAAGTACGATGAAGCCGAGAGGGTTATAAACGGATACACAGATCCTGATGGCTATAAAAACGAGAGGCTGCTGCCAATCATATACGAATTGGACCAGCGCTCGGAATGGAGCGATAGGACAAAGTGGAAAAAGGCAAATCCGGGGCTTGGCACAATTAAGAAGCTTGATCAGGTAGCGGATAAAGTCAACAAAGCTCTGGCTAACTCAATGCTTATAAAAAACCTACTTTGCAAAGACTTCAATATCCGTGAGACGTCAACCGAGGCATGGTTGACCTTTGAAGATATTTATAACCCGGAAGTATATGAGCTACTAGATCTTAAACCACGTTATGGCATTGGCGGTGCTGACCTTTCTATTACAACAGACTTAACTGCTGCAAAAGTCATCTTCATGGTACCAAATGATTTGAAAGTTTACGTGCTTCAAATGTACTGGCTGCCTGAGGACATTCTTGAACAGCGAGCAGAAGAAGACAAAATTCCATATGACATTTGGAGGGACAATGGCCTTTTGAGAACTTGCCCAGGGAATTCAATTGACCCAACCTATGTAACCGCATGGTTCAAAGAGCTTATGTATGAATATGGGCTGTATATACCTTGGATTGGGTATGACCGATACTCAGCGAAATACTGGGTTGAAGAAATGAAGTTAACCTTTGGAGCAGAGTCTATGATTCCAGTTGCCCAAGGCAAACAGACCCTTAGTGGTCCAATGCATAAGCTTGGCGCTGACTTAAAAGCTCACAAAGTTATCTACAACAATAACCCAATTGATAAATGGTGTCTGACCAATACGGCAATCGACATTGATAAGAACCTAAATATTCAGCCGTGTAAGACAAAGAACCAGCGTAGACGTATAGATGGAACTGCAGCACTTCTCAATGCCTATGTCATTATGCAAGAGAAAATGCAGGACTACATGACAATGATTTAAGGGGGTGATTCAGTGGGGCTTTTCGGGGCGTTTTTCAAAAACGCCAAATCAGAGGTAAACATGGGTCAGCGCATTGAGCTGGTCACAGAAAGGGGGAATGGCTTCTACTCTTGGAACGGGAATCTTTATAAGTCCGATATCATTCGGTCATGTATTCGGCCTAAGTCTAGGGCGATTGGTAAACTGGTGGCCAAGCATATTCGAGAAGACACTAAAGGCATCAAAATAAACCCTGAAGCGTATATGAAAATGTTGCTTTTTGAGCCTAATCCATATATGACGGGGCAAATGCTCCAAGAAAGGTTAATGACCCAGCTTATGCTTAACAGCAATGCTTTTGCGTTAATCATTCGAGATGAAAACGGTTATCCGATTCAAATTTATCCAATACCCTGCCAATCGGCTGAGGTGATCTATGGCAAAGAGGGCGACATTTACATGAAATTCACATTGCCTAATGGCAAGACGCCAGTATTTACCTACTCAGATATTATCCATTTGCGGCGGGATTACTACAATAACGATATGTTTGGCGAGAGTCCTATGGATGTTTTGGCGCCAGTCATGGAGATTATCAATACGACTGATCAGGGCATAGTTAAAGCCATTAAGAACAGCAACATTATCCGTTACTTACTCAAGTTTAAAATGTCTTTGAAAGACGAGGACATTCAAAAGCATGTTGAGGACTTCACGAAAAGTTTCTTGACAGTTAATAACGCCAATACTGGTGGCGCGGCGGCAGTAGACGCAAAATATGACCTTGAGCAACTTAAGCAAGAGTCATATGTGCCTAATGCCCAACAAATGGACAGGTCGATGATTCGCCTGTTCAATTTTTTTAACACGAACGAGAAGATTATCCAATCCAAGTGGAGTGAGGATGAATGGACAGCCTACTATGAAGCTGAGATTGAGCCAGATGCTGTTCAAATGTCTGGTGAGTTTACTCGAAAACTGTTCTCTAGAAAACAAATTGGTTTTGGGAACAGAATTTTGTTCGTAGCCACTAATTTACAGCATGCCAGCATGGCAACGAAGTTAAAGCTGAGTGACATGGTGGATCGTGGCGCTATGACGCCAAATGAATGGCGTGAAACGATGAACATGGGACCAATTGAGGGCGGCGAAAAGGCAATTAGGCGCTTAGATACTGCACCAGTAGGGGGTGACAAAGGTGGCAAAGATTAGAATTTCGGGGGTTATTGTCCCGAATGATGAAAAATGGATTTACGACTGGTTTGGTGTTGAGGCGACTTGTCTGAAAGATGTTTCAAAGGTGATTGACACCTTAAACGGTGAAGAAGTGATTGTAGACGTAGCAAGTGGCGGTGGTGACGTGTTCACTGGCTCAGATATTTATACAGCTCTCAAAAGTTATATAGGACATGTTGTTATAAATATTCCGAGCATTGCGGCCAGTGCTGCATCTGTCATTGCGGCGGCAGGCGATGAGGTGAATATTGCCCCAACAGCTCAAATTATGGTCCATAACGTAGCAAATGTGGCCAAAGGCGATTATCGTGACATGGCTCATCAAGCTCAGGTACTTGAAAACTATAACAAATCAATTGCGAATGCATATCGCCTTAAAACTGGACTTCCAGAGGCAGAACTGCTTGAAATGATGAACAACGTAACTTGGCTAACAGCACAGCAAGCGGTAGAAAAAGGGTTTGCAGACAAGATCATGTTTGATAATGATTTACGTTTGGTAGCGGGGAATTTTTCAAATGTGCTACCTATAGAAATCATCAACAAAATGAGAAATTCTCAGGAGAACCCAGGATTCAAAGCGGCACAAGCAAAACTCACATTACTCAAATTGAAGGGGGAAAAACATGTTTAAAAACAAACAAGAATTTTATATCTTTAGAAATCAATTACTTGCAGAGGCAGAGCAAATGCTTAATGCAGGTGATATCGAAGGCTTTAACAACAAAGAAGCTGAGATCAAGAAAGCAGATGATCAGTTCGAGGCAATTACAAAAGCTCAAGCTAATCTCAATGCTATGAAGAGACCTGAAAATATGATGGATATGGGAGGCGCTGCACCGCTCAATAATACGCCTACGGTTCCAGAAACAGACAATCCATTTGCATCAATTGAGTACAGAAAAAGTTTCATGAATTTTGCCAAGACAGGTGTCATGGACACACAGCTCCAAAATGCAAATGCTGCAACAACCACTTCTGACGTGACTGCGGTTATTCCTACCACAATTATGCAGGAAGTTATTAAAGGGCTCAGAGTTTACGGTCATATTTTGAAGCGTATCAGACAAATCAGTGTCAAAGGCGGCGTGGAGTTCCCTATTCTTTCTCTTAAGCCTATTGCGAACTGGATTGGTGAGGCTAAAACTTCTGACCGTCAAAAACTTGCAATGGATACAAAGGTGACCTTCGGTTATCACGGTCTTGAGTGTAAGGTTGCCACTTCTCTTTTAGCAGATGCAACAACGCTGGATGTGTTTGAGTCCATGATTACTGGTCTAATTGTAGAAGCTGTAATCATTGCTTTAGAGGCAGCCATTATTAATGGTTCTGGTACTGGGCAACCTCTTGGCATTACAAAAGACACAAGAATCCCAGAAGCTAATATTATTACCCTTACAGCTGCCAATATGAAAAAGTGGGAAGGTTGGAAAAAAGAAGTCTTTGCTAAGATTCCTTTAGCTTATAGAGTGGGTGGTTCATTCCTCATGGCGGCGGGAACCTTTGAAGGGTATATTGACGGCATGGTGGACACTAATGGTCAGCCTGTGGGTCGTGTGAACTACGGCATTACAGATGGTCCTCAGGAACGATTTGGCGGTAGAGAAGTTATTCTCGTTGAGGATGATGTTGTAAAACCGTATGACGCCGCTGCAGTAGGTGATGTCATTGCAGTATTCTGCAAGCTTGGGGATTATACCATTAACTCGAACATGCAGATGACTATGTACAGATGGTTAGATCATGACACTAACCAATATGTAGACAAGGCAATTTTGATTGCTGACGGTAAAATTTTAGACCCTAACGGCGTAATTCTTGTTAAGAAAGGTGCATAATTTCAGGGGCATTTCGCCCCTTTAAGTGAGGTGATTTAAGTGTTGGTGACACTAGAAGAAATGAAGCGTCACCTCAGAGTAGATGATGACGAAGAAAATGGCGACATTGAAAACCTGATTCTACTGGCTCAAGAGATGATTCATAACATGACAGGAAAACGCTTCACAAATAACCATATCGCCAAGCAGGGGGTCAAAATACTTGTTACTGATTTTTATAACAACAGGGGCGTGGATGGTGATGCAAAGTATTCAAGAACTGCTGAAATGATAATGAACGCTCTTTACTATGAGGAGGATGGTTCATGAAAACCCTTAGCAGCCGTTTAAATTGTAGAGTTTCAGTCTTTAGTCCGGTTGAACAGCCTAGTGCATGGGAGACAGCTCAACATGAGAAGCAGTTTGTAAAAAAGATATGGGCTGAGATTCTTCCAATAGGCGGGAGACTAGAGTTAGTAGCTGAGAATATAAAGGCCGCTGAGCTTTCCCATCGGATAACGATTAGAAAAGGCGCTCTAGCAGCACTGAGCAACGAAATGGAGTTTGAGTACGAAGGTCAGCGGTTTGAGGTTAAGTATTTTCAGCCGCATTTTAAGGTGAAGGACTCTATTGAGGTCTTTACCAGATTGGTGGTGGAATAGTGGCAGACTATGGTCTGGATGATTTTAGTAAAGATTTACTCAGAGTTGCTGAAAAGGATTACCCAAAGGAAACCAAGCAGTTTCTAAAAAAGCAGGGTAACAAACTCAGGCAAGAAGTGGTTAAACAGGCTAAGCAGGACACTAAGGGAGGTACTGGCGACTATGCAAAAGGTTTCAAAAGAGGTAAGCACTACAAATATCAAGGTGATACGGATTCGGTTAGGATTTACAATAGCAAACCCCATGCCCATTTAGTTGAGAATGGCCATGAGGTAGTAGACAGAAATGGCGTGTCTCACGGATTTGTCAAAGGAAAACACACCCTTGATAATTCGGCGAAAGCCTTCGAGGACAAGTTTGTAAATGCTGCAGAGACGTTCATTGATGAACTATTAGAAAAAGGCCTATAAGGAGGCGTCGTGATTGATTGAAATGATCTTTAAAACGATTGAGAAGCGCCTCCAAGAAGCTTTTAGCTTAAAGGTTTACAGTGAGGACGTGGAAGGCAGTGTCATAAGACCCAGCTTCATTTTGAGTATAGATGCGCCAAGTACCGTTCAAAGCAGCCGAGATGTTAAAACCCACTCAGGTACCATTCGAATAAGTTATTTACCCTCTAAGCGAGATAACTGCTCTATTGAGCTCTATCAAACAATTGAGAGGTTAAATGACTTATTTTTATTTCCAGTAGATTTAATCGAAACATTTTTTGAACCAAAAGATAAGCACTCAGAGATAGTCAACAAAACTGCTGAGTTCCAAATGGACTACAGCATTAGAGAGTGTATTCCAGAGACTGAAACTGAGTTCATGGAAGAACTCGAACTTGAAATAGAGGAGGGGAATAATGAAATCACCATCGATTTTAGTGACCTTTAAGCAGTTGGCAGAGTCGCTGATCAATAGATCATCAAAAGGAAATTTGGTGGTAATTGTTAAGGACTCACAAGCTGCTTTTACAAAGTGTTATAAGTCAGTAGATGAATTTTTAAAAGACAGCGCCAAAATGACACAAACCAACTTTTCTGCTATTCAAGATGCTTGGCTCGGGTCACCTGCAACAATCACCGTCGTTAAATTAGGCACTTCGGCGACAATCGAGGATGCTATTGCTGAGATAAAAGGATTGAGCTTTCATTGGTTAACTATGTTAAGTGATAACCCTGCAGATCACAATGCTTTGGTAGTTTGGGTAAAAGCTCAAAATTTGAAGCGGTTTAGAAAAATCAAGATACTGACATACCTAGCAACGGTTACAGATGATATGCATGTTGTCAATTTCAAGACCCTAAAGGTCAGAAAAAAAGGAGCAACAGCAGATACTTCAGGATATTTGTACTTGGCCAGATTGGCAGGTGTGTTTGCTGGGTTGCCCTTTACGAGGTCAGGGACTTACTTCAAGCTTACAGACTTAGAAAGTTCCACAGAAGAAGACGATTTAGATGCTGAAATTGAAGCCGGCTATTTATGTCTGACGAACATGGAAGGACAAGTTTTTATAGCCAGAGCGGTTACAAGCCTGCAGACGGGAGCCGAGGATCTAAAGTCTATCGCAATTGTTGAGGGTATGGATCTCGTGTCTGAAGATATCCGAACCACTTTTAGAGACAATTACGTAGGTCAATACAAGAATTCACCATCTTGGAGAAACATGTTTCTTTCAGCGGTTAATGACTATTTTAGAAATCTTCAAGCTGAGGAAATTCTAGATTCAGCCACAGAGTCAATGGCAACCATCAACACCCAAGCAGTCATTGCATATGAAATGGCTCGCGGAAATGATGTTTCAGCGCTGCCAGAAGCACAAATCAAAGAAATCAGCACTGGCAAAAAGATACTTGCGAAGGCAAAGGTTAAGTTCTTGGAAGCCATTGAGGATTTAGACCTTGAAATTAATATGTAAGGAGGGGCTAAATGTCAAAACTGTTTGATCCAAATAAGATTTATAAGGGCAATGGTGGGCGTACCTGGGTGGGCAATAGGCTCTATGCGAACATTAAAAAATGTGAGTGCAAGCTTACTGGGGAGTTTGAAGATGTAAAGGTCAGTGGCATGAATGGAACAATTCCCGCCTATATAGGTTTTAACGGCGAGGGAACTTTGGTTATTTATAAAATTGACAATGAAATCCAGCGGCAGATTGCTGAAGGATTTAAGTCTGGAATCATGCCAGATGTGAAAATTGTTGTGGAAATTAAAAACGAAGCTTCCAAGTTAGTGGAACGGGTGGAACTGTTGAACGTAGTCTTTACTGAAACAGATTTAGCGTCTTATGAAGCTGGAACACTAATTGAGCTTGAACTGCCGTTTAAGTTCTCAGACTACAATTATCTAGATTAGGAGGTACCACGTGGGATTTAACTTACAGCAATTTATTGAAAAAGCAGCACAAAGGGAAATGTCAAAACTAAAATATGGTGTTGTATTTGTGCCGTTTTTTGAAATGGATATTCCTCTTAAAAAGATTGGGACAAAGAAGTTTTTTGAAATCATGGGTGAAGTGGATGAAGATAATTTACTTGAGGCGATTGAAGCTCAAAAGACTCTAATTTATGAATCCATGCCTATCTTGGCAGACGAAGAAATCCAGTTGATGATGAAGGGGAAAGAGCCAGATGAGATTGTCTATGAACTTTTCACAGTCGAAGAAATTGGTTTGATTGCAGATAGAATTGCCAAGCTCAATAACGTAGATGTGGATGTTGAAGAAGTAAAAAACGAATCAGAGCAGATGCTGAAGCCTACGACAGGTATCTGCTCATTACCGAGTTTAAACAGCCCTTCAGAGACGTGTTAAATGCGTCCCGTGAGGAGGCTGTTTTTTTAGCGGCATGTGTAAGGCTTTATTCTGATGAGCTAAAAGAAGCTAAGTAAAAGGGGGGAGTTGATTGGCTAGGCAAATATACACCGTCTTGAATTTGAAGGACAAAGTTTCTAACCCTCTTAAAAAAGTAAGTAGTAATGTGGCAGCGACTTCCCGCCAAGTTAAAAAGGCAAGTAATGACCTGAAGAAGTTTGGTTCTTCAGCAATGAAGAATATGAACGGCGCAACGAACTCAGTTCTAAAACTATCCTATGCGATTGGGGGTATTACTGCAGGGTTTGGTCTTAAGGCGGGGTTAAGTGAGTCAATGGATCTAGAGGGCTTTAAGATGCAGCTTGAAACTGCAACTAAGAGTACTCAGAAGGCTGCAAATTTGATGAAATACTCAGTGCTGTTGGCAAACAAGACTCCTTATGAAGCAGGGGAGTTGGTAGAAGGTGCGGCGAAGTTTGAGTCCATGGGAATGAGTGCTAAAAAGTATTTAGCGCCTATCGGTGACATGGCCGCAGCGACAAATAAAAGCTTTGATCAAGCCGTTGAAGCCCGTATTGATGCGCAAAATGGAGAACTGGAGCGTCTTAAAGAATTTGGCATAAAGAAAGGTGATATTCAAGTCAAAGTAGATCAGTTGTTTGGCAAAAATGTTGCTGTTAATCAGAAGGGTCAAATCAAAGATCAGGTCAAGTTCAATGAGGCGTTAGATGCCGTTATTGCTGAAAGATTTAAGGGGGGAATGGACAAACAGTCTAAGACCGTGCGTGGCAAACTTTCAACCGTTACAGGCATTTTTAAGAGTGGTATGGCGACTATTTTAGGTATGCAGGATGACGGCAGCATTGCAAAAGGTTCAGCATTTGAACAACTCTCTGATGGTGCTGGCCAGTTGGCAGGTCAATTTGAAGCGCTTCAAAACTCAGGAAAACTATTAGAATGGCAAAAGAAAGTGTCGTTAGGCTTTAAGGGATTGGTAAGCGGTATAAAACAGATTGCTCTAATAGTTAAATCCAATGCGGGACTCATTAAACAAGGTGCAGGGTTTGCTGTTGTAGTGGCCATATTAGCCAAATTGGCTGCTCTTATGATTACACTGCATGAAGCCTTTGGCAAGTTAAAAGCGGTATTTTTAGCAGTTAAAGTGTTGATGGGACTCTCTGGTGGAGCAATGTTTGGGGTTGTTTTGGGAGTAGTGGCGCTAGTGGCTGCTATTATGATTCTTTATAAAAAATCCGCATCTTTCAGAGAAATGGTGGGTTGGTTAGTTGCTAAGTTGATTGATTTAGGGAAGACCATAAAAGTGTCTGTTAGTAGCGCTATTCAATCAGCAACGCCAGCATTTCTAAAGCTAGTCCAATCCATGAAGCCAGTAGTTGAGTTTATTGGGAAGGTACTAAAACCAATCATTTCCGCAGCATTTAGTTTAATAGGTAGTCAAATTCAAAACCTAGTGGGACTCATTTCAAGTCTCTTTTCAGCAATTTGCAAGATTCTCTCAGGCATTGTTGATTTTGTTGTGGGTGTGTTTACTGGAGACTGGCAGAAAGCGTGGAACGGCGTCAAAACCATATTTAGTGGCATATTGGAGGGTATCAAGGCACTCTTTACAGGCTTTATTGATGGCATTGTGGATAAGGTCAAGTTCATTACGGATGCTGTTAAAGGTGTTAGAAATAGCTTATCTGGTGCATCCGCTGAAAAAAGTACTCAGAACGGTGGAGGTAATCGATATGGTACTAAACCAAGCGGTCAGAAAATGGGAAGGAATGCACTTGGAACGAGTTATTTCAAAGGTGGCTTGACCAGTATTAATGAGCGAGGCCGCGGTGAGATTGTAGATCTTCCAAGTGGCACTCGTGTTTATCCTCATGATAAGTCTGTTCAAATGGCAAGAGGTGAGGGGCGTGAAATTAAAATTAATGTCCATGTTGGCGTGATTGGTGATGAAGAAATGGCTGAAAGGGTCGGGGGAGTCATTGCAAGGAAAATTAAAAGAGCCCTCGATAACCAATAGGAGGTAAAGCATGAGGGTGGTATTAACATCGGCTAAAAATGAGAAGTTGGAAATTACAGTAGTGCCCCGGGGTTTAAAGATTCCGGGGCGTTTGTATGAAAACGAGACTTTTCCAACACTTAAGGGACCTATTACCTTAATGGGCAATAGAGTTCAACGAGAAATGGACCTGAGTTCATTCTTTCCAAAGAAAGGTGAACGATTTAGTTCAGTAGCACGAGAAACCCCAGAGGCTTGTGTGAACAAACTTCAAAAGTGGATAGACTCGGGGCAGCCATTTAGAATAACAGTGCTTAAAGACATGACAGAATTATTGAATATGCGCTGCACTGCAACGAACTTCGATTATGAATATGATGCAGTAGGACGCGCTCACTATGTGCTTAATGTTAAAGAATTTTTATAGGCGGTGATGGCCATGGGTCGTATAAAAGACAATTATCAATTACTGGTCAACGGCACTGACGTTACGGCTATAACAGACGCACTGTCATGGAACTCAGAATTTGAAAGTCTTGGAATGTCACTAAACTTTTCATTGGCGGCACCCTATTTCGACAAGTTCAGGAAGTATCCAATATTTAAAGAAGGGCATAAAGTTGTTCTAAAAAATAATGGAAATCTGAGGTTTGTAGGCAAAGTTATTGAAACAGAGCTGAATAAATCTCAAAGGAGCATTATGTCTATGGACTACGCCTTTTTCATGAATAGGTCAGAACATGTGCTCCAGTTCAAGAAAACGGCTGTGGACATGGCATTAAAAAATGCCTGTGCCAAGTTTAATATTCCACTAGGAAGAGTTTGTAGAATGAGTACTGTCATTTCAAAACTCTATAAGGGCGAAACATTAGCTGATGTTTTTCGTGATCTGATTGAACTGCACCGAAAAGCTACTGGACAAAAAGTTCGTATGGAAATGATGAGTGGAAAACTGGAATTTATCAATTGTGCTGAAGAAGTAATTGATCCTTACTATTTGATTGCAGATGGAATGGCTCCAGTGAAAATTACTGAGCTGATAGGTGATGATTTTACACTCAAAGGTTCAATTGCGGAAATAGTCAACAGTGTAATTGTGCTAGACGATCAGGGAAAAAATTTAGCTTTGGCAACGAATGAAGGGTCGGTAAAATATTTTGGACTGATTCAGGACATTATTGAAGTTGGCAAAGACGAGGCAAAGTTGGCGCAGGAAATTGCTAAGGCGGGATTGATTGATGAGGTAAAAGAACTAAGTCTGACACTTCTTGGAGATGATTCAATCATTGCTGGGCGAGTGCTTAAATTAGGTGGCGTATTTAAGGGAGATTGGCTCATTATTTCATCAAGCCATTCAGTTTCTAATGGGATTCATAAATGTTCAGTGAATATGAGGAGGTGATGCTATGTCATGGGAATCAGAAATGGCAAGCTTGTTTAAAAAACGGGATAACAAGCTATACAGTGGCTTTGTAATTGGAGTGGTCAAATCGGCAAAACCTTTGATTATCTCAATTGAAGATGGTCAAGCCTTCCTTGATGAAGATGATTTATATTCCCTGCAGTCATTAGTAAGCTTGGAGTTTGAATCCCTTATCTTTGACGTTCCTGTTCTCTATTCAAGTGCATCAAATCCTCAAGTTAAGCAAGAGTTTAAAGCAATAGCAAAGTTAAAACCTCTTGAAATAGACGACCTTGTGGTGCTTCTCCCAGACAAGTCAGAGCAGCAATATTTGATTATAGATAGAGTAAAGAAAGGGGGGATTTGATGCTTCCAGAGGATATTTATGAAAATCAGGAAACGCAAACTGTGACTCAATCTAGTTCAGGGAAAATAGTTTATAAATATGATTTTGCCGAGGGAAGACATATAGTCATGAATGGTCGATTTTTAATTTGTACACCCGAGGAAGCCTTGAAGCAGTGGATTGAAATGTGCATCAGAACTCAAATCGACAGCTACCCCATTTATAAGGGAACAGACTTCGGAATTAGTCTAAGGGGCACTGTTATAGGCAGAAAGCCCAGTGATACGGCCTATCAAATAGCCCTTGCAGACATTCAGGAAAGACTGCTAATGAACACAGATATTTTAGGCGTAAATGACTTTCAGATTAGTACAGAAAACAGCACTTTAAAAATCCAAATTGAACTTGAAACAGCGCTAGGTACCTTGGGTAGTGTCATTCAGTTGAAAGGAGTGACCAATGGGCAGACTTGATAATATTTTAGGCAGATTACCTGCTGAACTGGATAAGCAACCGGGCTATCTACCCTATGATTTTGCATCAGGCGTAGCTATTGAGCTTGAACAGATAGATACCCAGATAATGCGAATGTCTGATTTAGTAAATGTAGATAAATTGATAGGTGAAGACTTGACGCGATTTGTTTATCAAAGGCGCGGGATTAACAGAAAACCCTCTAGCTATTCTATTGGCAAACTTTTAGTGGTGGGCACAGGTTGGGTTAAAGTGTCTGACATATTTGAGACAGAGGGTAACGTTAAATTTAAGCCAATCGCTGACACATTAATCAATGGATCTGCAGTAATTGATATAGTCGCTTTGGTAGGTGGGAAAATTGGAAACGTACCAATTGGATCAATTAAAAAGATACCCTTAACAATTCAAGGTGTTATCAGCTGCAGCAATCCAGAGGTGACCTCTGGCGGCTATGAAGTTGAATCAGATGAACAACTTAGAGTGAGGTACTACAAAGCAGTTAGAAAGCCACCGACAAGCGGAAATGTACATCAATATGCTTTATGGACTTTGGAGGTTCAAGGCGTTGGAGATGTACAAGTCATTCCGCGGTGGGCTGGTAAAGGGACGGTTAAAGTAATTGTTTTAGATACAGACTTTAGACCGCCAGCAGCAGCGTTAATTACTCAAGTTCAGAAATATATTGATCCAAATATAAATGGTGATGGTTCTGGTGAAGCGCCAATTGGTGCAACTTGCACCATAGAAGGTGCGCTGGGAAAAGAACTTATAATTTCTGTAAAGGTAAAAAGAAAAAATGGTTTTCCAGATACAGAAGTACAGTCGAATATTTCTAGCCAGATCAACAAGTATCTGGCAGGCATAGCTTTTAAACAAGACTACGTTTCCTTTGCTCTTATTGGTAACGCTGTAGCAACAGCCGAAGGTGTAGAAGATTACACAGAGCTACTGATTAATGGGTTATCAGCTAATTTAGCACTGGCTTCAAGAGAGGTTGCAGTATTGAAAACTTTAAACATTGGGGTGATGGAATGAGCCTTCTGAGTACAACGAACAAACTTTATCTGACGGATCCTGTTGTTAAGTCTCTTCTGGAAAGCGTTCAAATTGAGATAGACGACGTGTTAGCTTCAGCACATAGGCTGGAACGCCAGTACTGGATTGATACAGCAGAGGATTCGATAAGGGACTGGGAGCAGCATTTTGCGGTTAGAATAATGAGCTCTGTTTTAGAAGATAGGCGAAATGCAGTCACTGCCAAGATGCGTTCTTCGGGCGATGTGGATATCGAACTGATAAAAAAAGTGGCTGACTCATGGAAAAATGGAGAAGTCAACGTAACTTATGAGGACATGGAACTGATGATAAGTTTTAAATCAACTATCGGTGTACCCAGTGATTTGAGTACTTTAATAAGTGCCATTGAAGAGGTAGCGCCAGCCCATGTGATTGTGAGCTACACTTTGAATTATTTATTGATAAAGCACATCCATGGGGTTATGACACTCAGCGAACTTGAACAGCAGCCATTATCAAAATTTGCATTCTAGGAGGTGAACGATGCTAACAGATTTTTTAAAACTTTTTAAGGCAGATCCTAATAATCCTGCAGAGGAAAACAATACATTTAATATTACAACCATGCTCAACGAAAACTGGGACAAAATCGAGTCCTTTGTTAAAAAACTAATTGGGCTTCAAGTAATTACGCCGACGGAAGGTACTGTGCCGAATTACATCGCAAGTCTACCGGGATTTCAAATGATTGATGGTAGAAGAATTACAATCAAATTTCATGCTGCATCCTCGCAAGTCTCTACACTGAAGGTCAATAATGAAGAAGCAGGTGGAATCAAAAAACCGGGTGGAAATGACATGACCAACATTAAGGCGGGGACATATACATTTGTTGTCGACTCGGGAAATTTTATTGTACAGGGTGAAGGGGGGGAGTATGGGACCGCTACAGCAAACAAGACCTTAGTAGGTTACACCATAGGAACTGAAAACGGGATTGTAGAAGGTACAATTCCAGACAAAAGAGGAGTTGCACTAGCCCAAGATGCTCGCGTTTCAAATTTACCGGGTGATCCTAGTGACTTCGGTAATGGCGGAACTGAAATTAGTTTCTACGGTCGGTTAGGTATTCGCTTAGCACCTGAAAATGTTGGCTGTTTTGATACAGACACAGAGATAGGACAGTATATTTATGGCCTTAACCCTGCTGTAGTCAAAGATGGTCAGATTATCGGCGGAGCGGGAACGACTGTACGTGGAACGTTTACAAAAGATGCGAACGCATTGGCAAATCAAATATTAGCTTCAAAAATCGCTTATGTTAAAGGGCAAAAAGTAACTGGTTCTATGATTGATAGATCAACGGGTACCTATTATCCCACAGCAACGTATGCAGGGAGTGGCTTTTTATCAATCCCAATACCAGCGGATGCATATTATGGAACAGCAGCAATTTTAGCCCCGAGTGACCCTGATTATGTATCTGGAAACTTTTTAGACACTGCCGATGTATTTGGTTTGAAAGGAACCATAAAAACCCACAGAGTGGCTGCGAATACTCATCATACTCAAGCTGTGCAAGTAGCAGGTACATCTACTCCAGGTCGGCTTTATATGATGCCTGAAAATGGGCATTGGGACGGAGCGAGTGCATGGATTTACTTTGACGATCCCAATTATCTTGCAGCCAAAATTCCAAAGGATATTTCCCTATTTGGTTTAACTGGGACACGAAATATTTTAAAATCTGCGAAAATAACCCCGGCGCTGTCAACCGCAGCAGTAAACAGCCAAAATGTCAGGACAAAAGTATTTTCAATACCAATTTCGGGTCTTACTTTTAACCCAGTTTTTGTGACCTTTTCATTATCTGCCAATATGGCGGCTTATGGCCAATATGTGGGTGGGAGGGCTATATCGCTTCTTAACACGACAGACAACACCAATTTTTCTGGATATAGCGCATCTATTGACATTACTTCTTACAATTTCGTTTTTGAATTATTGGTTATAAATGTAGTTAACGGTGGTTGTACATTAGAAGTATATTTGACTTGCAATTCACCAAACAATGCTCTTGGGTCTCCTAACGGAGTAATACAGATATTTGGTTATTGAGAAAGGGGATAAAATTAATGCAACGCGGAAATCTAGTAATCTATGATCTCAAAGGAAAGGTTTGCTCACAAACAGGTGAGTATGATGGAGAAGTGCTTCCTCATGAATACCCAGAAGGAATCCCTTACATTGAAATTCCTTTCGGAACCATGGCGAAGAAGAGACTCATTTCAATCGATGTTTCAAAGACCCCACACGAACCAATTTTTGAAGACATTCCATATGTGCCTACCTATGAAGATTTGCAAAATGAAATCTTAATCGCAAAGGGGGTCATTTAGTTGACTAATGAGGACATAGTCGAAGTCTTAATTGAGCGAATTAAAAACGGCAAGATTAATCCAGTAACAGGGCAACCGTTCAAACTTGAAGATATCAAGATAGAAGAGTTCAAAACCGCTGTAGCAACAAAGCTAGAAGAACAGAAAGCCCAAACTGAACAGCCAACAGAAACCCAAACCGCAGAATAGCGGTTATTTTTATGCCCAGAAAAGCGAGGTGAATAGAATCGATACACTAAAAGCTATTGTCGAGTTAAGCGGAAGCAGTTCCAACGACATTATTAGACTTACTGCAGTACTTATTATCGGCATCCCCCTCTTCATCCTTTTCACCAACACAAAATCAAATGAAAGGCATGCGCGCCATAAGGAACTAATGGAGCGAGAAGATCAGTATCGTGAGAGGGAAAAAATTTACATGGACTTCATTTCTGGAAACACCGCAGCACTCGTTAAACTTTCCACAGTGCTAGAAAGCAACTATCAAAATTGTAACGAATGCCGAGCAGACCAAACGTCTCTCTATCGTGAACTTATCGATAAACAAGGTGAGATGTACATTGATGTAATAAAAATTAAAGAGCGAGTGAGCTCAACATGTTAGGAGTGAGAATATGGCACGAGTAGGATTATCATATGGACACGGCGGCGCTGATCCAGGTATTGTCGGTCTGTTTGGACAAAAAGAGTCAAAGACCAATAGAAATGTTGGGAAGTACTTACTTGAAATGCTGGAAAACGACGGGCATCAGGTTTTTGAGACAAACCCTAATGATTTGACAATCAAGTCCGACCGAAGAGCAGACCTCGTCAATCGATGGGGCGCGGACCTATATATTGACATCCATCATAACGGAGGTGGCGGCGACGGCGCAGAGGTCTTCTATCAAATGAAAAGTTCAAAATCAAAATTTCTGGGGCAATCTGTCCTGAATGAACTTTCAAAAATCAATAACGTTAGAGGGTTGAAAATCAGGGAAAGTTTAAAGTACCCGGGATGCGATTATCATGCCTCACTAGCAATTCCAAGGTGCCCCTCTATCATCGTTGAAACAGCTTTCTTAGACTCAAAGGACATTGAGTGCGTTAATACTCGAGAAGAACAGAAAGCCGAAGCAAAAGCAATCTACAACGGGATTAGAGCCTATTTGAAGGAGATGAGAAAATGATTAATTGGAAAAAAAGATTTCAGTCAAAAGCATTCTGGGTGGCAATTTTTTCTATGATTGCCCTCACTGGCCAAGTTTTTAATGTGTACCAAGTACCCAATGGGTGGGAGTTATGGGTAAATAGTGCCCTAACTTTACTCACGTTAGCAGGAATTATCACAGACCCCACAACTGAGGGTTATGGAGATAAAGAATAATAATTTCATAAAACTTGATTAATTACCATTTGTACCATTGAATTGGGTTTTTGTGTATATTATACTTGAATCAATAAGATGTGGAGGTGATAATCATGAAATGCGTATTCTGCGAAAGCGAAGAGAACTTAGTACAAGTAAAAGATGCTCATATCTGTGAAAACTGCCAAAAAGAAATTAAAGAATTATAGTTCAAAAATGCCTTTGGGGGGATATTACCTTCAAAGGCATTTTTTATTATTTACAACAGAACATATGTTCGGTAGAATAGACCTAGAGACATACAAATTCAAAATAAAAGGGGGTGTCATCATGACTAAAATGATAACACTAAGACCACCAATCGCAAGGCTGGGGGGAAAATCAAGACTCAGAAACAAAATTATTCTCCAAATACCAAACCACACCTGCTATGTGGAACCGTTTTTCGGAGCAGGCTGGGTATACTTTGGCAAAGAACCATCGAAGGTAGAGGTCATAAACGATATAGACCAAGAGCTCGTTAACCTCTTTAGAGTGATTAAATTGCATCCTGAAGAGTTGGACAAATATTTAAAAAATGACTATGCCATAAAGCTGTCAAACAGAGCCACATTCAACCAAATGCAAAGAGTGGACAAGTCCACCCTCACAGATATTCAAAGGGCAGCAAGATTCATGTACCTGAACAAATTCAGCTTCGCTTCAAAGGGCATGCATTATGGATATGGAACAACTCAACCACCTAAAAAGCAGATTGATCTGGAACGAATTACAAAGCTGTCTGATAGATTAGAAAATACCTATATTGAGTCACTGCCCGCCACGGACGTTATTAAGCGATATGACCGTGAGGAAACCTTTTTCATGGTGGACCCACCCTATTTGGAGACCAGCCTAGACTTTTCTTTTGATCAGCAAATCGAGTTTAGCTTCAAAGAACATGAGGAACTAAGGGATTGTCTAGCAAGCATTAAAGGTAAGTTTCTTTTGACAATAAACGACCATGAGTTCATAAGGGAGCTTTATAAGGACTTTTCAGTCGATGTCGTCGAAGTCCCATACTCTGTTTCAAATGGCAAAGTTCAGCGTGTTAGTGAATTGATGATAAGGAACTGGTAAATTATGAGGCTCACAACTATGTGAGCTTTTTTGACGCTATTTGATTTATTGATTTTGTAAAAGATAATAATTTAATACAGACATTTACATATAATAGATGATGTAGTAGTGTAGTATTATGGCTTTTCTAAGTTTTGATTGAACACTGATATTGTTATTATCGGGAGGTAAGCATGGAGCATTTTGAAATATTACTCAAAGGAAGTTTAACTTCACATAGTTTTTATAATCAAGTATTGAGTGAACTTCATGAGTTCTACTTAAATAGAGAAAAAAAACAAGTAGTTATTAATTTTTCCGAAGTTACTTCCATTGATGCTTTAGTTGTTCCAAATTTATTGTGTGTTGGTTATATTATCAAAATTACAACTGGTATAGCACCATTTTTTTTAATACCACATAGTATTCAACATTCTAAAATTAAAAAATACTTAATTGATATTGAATTTTATAGTCTTGCAAGAAAATTTGAATTATTCGAATTTGATGATTATTTTGATTGCGGATTGGAAGGGTACAAAATAAATGATATCAATAAGACAATATACATAGATGGATTTGAATCTGATGTAGAAACATATTCAAAACTCACAAAGCTATTTAGTAACTTTAAATCGAAGCAATTAGTTGAGTTTGCGAATTATAACGTGTATTCAAATAATGATAATGACCTAGTTTACTTCTGTATGGAAATGGTGATAAATGCAAAAAAACATGGTAAGAGTTTTTGCTTTTTAACTGTTCAATATAATGACTACCTAAAAAGAATGCTTATATCACTATCAGATTGTGGAATAGGTTTCAAGCGATCCTTGCTAGATAATGGAGATGTTAGCAAAAAAAATGATGATTTTAGTGAATTTGAAGGAATTATACATGGACTTTTTAAAAGAAGAGATAGTGAAATATATGGATTATATAATATTTTAGACAAAATTTCATCTAACAACGGAGTGATGAGAGTACATTCTATGGATACACAGATAATATTTACAAAATATTTATTTTCTAGATTAAAAAATAATGAGTTCAGTGATATTTATACTTTTGACAAGAATTTCAGCTTGAGCAAAAATGTCAGAAATAATTTAAAATATAAGGGAGTTCATATTGAAATAGAACTACCTATCACAGATATAAGATAGAAATAAGTAAAGGGTGGTTAAGAATCTATGATATTTTTTGAAAATGAAAAAAAAGATATTTTGGCAATTCCAATTTCTATCAATATACTTAAGTTATCTTTAGATGAAAACATTCTTAAAGCTAATTTTAATTTTAAGTTCGATCAAAAGAAATATTTATCAGAAGAGTTCATGAATTCCTTATATAAATTTGTTGAAGAAAAGCACACAAAATATAAAACAATCATTATTGATATGGAGTTTGTTGATTATTATGCGGCTAGGGCATTCTCAAATTTTAAGTCCTTAATTGAATCTGGAAATATAGTAATTATAAATATAAACGATCAGACAGAACTTATTAAATTGTTTAGCAGCGACTTATCGTCAGATAAGATAAGTATTGATAATAATATGATATTTTACTATTTGAATAATAAAGAAGTCCTAGAAAATATAGAAGAAGATTATAAGTTAATTGTAAAAAATGTAATAACGGAAATTGTTAATTATTGTACAGAAACAAAAGATCAATTTTTAAACTCTTCAAGCATATGGTGCAATAAGTATATAAACTTAAAAAAAATATTTTTAAATGTAGATTACACACTTATAATAGTTCACCAAATGTCAAAACATATAATAAATGAGAATGATTTTAGCAACTATGATGCTTTAATTTGTACAAGCAAGACTGGTGCGGCGTTTGCCAATTTATTAGGGCATGCATTATCAAAAAAAGTAGTGTATTGTATTTCTATTGGACCGGTATTTGCAGTTGAAAATAATATTTTTTTTGATGAGCTTTTGGAAAATAAAAGATACCTTTATATATGTGATTTTATATGTTTAGGAACTGAAATTAAAATAATTAATGCAATCATTAGTCGAAAAAAATCAGTTTTAGTAGGTGGACTTGGTATCGCTTCATATATAGATTTAAAACAACCTGAGCTTAATAATTCAATACTTAATAGAGTTTATAGTCTCATTAATGTGGATAATAGAAGTTTTAATTATAAAATTTCTAACAGTTTAGAAAATTTAAGGGAGATTGAAAATGGCAAAGATAGCCTATAAGTACAAGAGTATGGAATGTTATTCTAATATGACATGTGAATATAAAGATGCATTTGACTCCCTGGCTGAATATTACGGTTCAATGTTGAACGAAGGTAATCCAATTAGAAATATATACTTTACTAATCACAATTTTGATGATCATTGCTGTAATATGTATAAAATAATTAGTGAGGTTATCTTATCTAAAGAACTTTCATATGATGTTAAATTCGGTTTATCAACTGAAGAGCTATACTTACTAAATGTGGCGGTATTATTTCATGACTATTCTATGCGCGTTTTAAATTCTTCTAGAGATAGTCACTCGACAGAATCTGGAGACTTTCTTAATAATGAAATTCAAACGGAGACTGTTCTACAGAGGGAAGGCAAGCTAGATCAAGTTCAGATTGATATATTAAGTTCAATTATTGAGTATCATAGTGATAGTGCTGTAAAAAATGACTTTTTACAACTCGATTTTGAGGCAAATGGTTACGGTATAGTTAGAAGTAAATTATTAGCTGCAATATTGAGATTTGCAGATGAGTTAGACATAACCGTAACAAGAATAGGAACTCAAATACAGTATAAAAAATTGGATACTACTATTCCAGAACAAAATAACTCATTGAAACATTGGATTTTATTAGAATTATTTAAGTCAGTTTTCTCAAAAAAAGACGGAGTAATCTACATTGAAACTAATGATAAGAGAATAGCAAAAGAAAAAAATGAAAACTTAAAGCAAACATTACTTGATATACTAAAAAAGATGGAAAAGCTTAAATCAGAGTTCGTACTATTTAAGTCAACTATAAATGAATACGAATCTGCAAAATCGTTTATTCGTTTAGAAGGTATTGAGTTAATGAGTGAAAAATACTCCACTAATATTGAAGATTTGATAACAAATACTGTTAGTGATATAGAAACAACGCCATCTATAGAAATTAAGAAAGTAGTAGAAGAGACTATTAATAACGATATAAATGTTCCTCTTTTATTGCATACTCAGCCAAAGTTAATAGATTCATCCTTCAGTGAAAAAATGTACAAAAAAATAAATGAAGATAAGCTAAATAAAACAGGCCATTTCTTAATGAATAAAAATTATTGTGCGCGAGATTGGATAGATACAAGATTTTTAATTGAAGATGACGATTTTTGTAAGGACATGTTAGATGTAATGTGTAAACATATTACTAATTCATCGTATGACAAAGACGCAATCATATTAGGTATAGGATATGAAGGTGTAATTATGGCTTCAAAAATCGGCTTTATTTTAGGACGTAAATTCTCCTTTGTAATACCGACTATAAATCATTGTCATATTGATAAACATGAGGTAGATCTATTAGATGAGCTGAAAGAAAGTAAAATTATAATTATAACTGATGTAGTATCTACATATACCACAATAAATGATATCATTAGTGAATATAAGTTTGATAAAAAGAATTTAATCGCCTTATACTCTATACTTTATAGATCACCGGACACTTGTAATTTTTATAACGATTTTCTAAATTTAGCAGATAAAACATTTACACTAAATAATTCATTTAGTATAGAAATTGCACAGAAAAGTAAATGTAAGTTTCTAAGTCAATGTGTCGCACATAATAGAATTGGAGGTTATGAAATATGAATGTGATATCAGCATACTATGATATTATGGATACGGTAGATGGTAATGCAATTTTAAAGAGACTAGAATTATATGGAAGAACATGTTATAAAAGCGAACTGAATGTAACCAATGAATCTGCAACAAAATTCATTAAATCCATTATTGATAGTGGACACGAGTCAGTTATTGAACACGAGAAAGTGACTGTTAAGATAATTTGTGATCGAGGCATATCACATGAATTAGTGAGACATAGAATTGCAAGTTATAGTCAAGAAAGTACTAGATATTGTAATTATGCAAATGATCGATTTAATAACGAATTAACCTTTATAAGACCATATTTTTGGGATGAGAAAAGTGAACAATACTCAGAATGGTTAAGAATCGTTGGAGAAATTGAAAAGACATACTTTAAGTTACTTTCTTGTGGTGCGAAACCAGAAGAGGCGCGCAGCATACTTCCTAATAGTTTGAAAACGGAAGTTGTGGTAACAATGAATTTGCGTGAATGGAGACATTTTTTTAAACTTAGAACTACAGCTAAAGCTCATCCTCAAATGAGAGAAATAGCGATACCTTTATTATTAGAAATGAAGAAAGTAATACCAGTAATATTTGATGATATCAATATTTAGTTTAGTGATTCAAAAAAACATTTTTTAGTTGCCACTAGGCACTAGCCGATAGCCAAGTAGAAAAGAAGCGTATAAAAATAGAGTTAGTATATGTTTAATACTTTGCAACAACTGTAAGATGAATATTCACATTAAAATATTGGTGTCTGACACTCTTTGCAACGCATTTCTATAAAGCAAGTAATTTTGTCTTGAATAAAACAATAAGTTAATGAAATAATGAGTAAAATCCACTAGCATTTGATAATCACACATTATAAATAAAATCGTTGAATAATTAATATTCAGCGATTTTATTGTTTAAACGGTATATAAAGAAGAAAGTTCAAATCTACAATACATATTTAAGTATATTAATGAGCGTGGATGAATAAATATAACGACTAATTCAAGTTGTAAATATATGGAGTGCAATGCTCAGTGCAATAACCCACAAAAAATAAAAAAATACTCAGCCTTAGATATATCTAAAACCAAGCATTTTAAGCGATTGTAAGATGGTGCGACCAGAGGGATTCGAACCCCCGACCTTCTGATTCGTAGTCAGACACTCTATCCAGCTGAGCTATGATCGCGTAATGTGATTGTTGTACGTTTAACTTTGCTGTGACACAAGAATTAGTATAGTAGATTTAAGACTGCGCGTCAAGGGTTTTGACCAAAAAAATAAAATGGAAGCACGTTTTAACTTAAGGGGGATGTGCTTCCTAGTGGGGGAGTGTATTCCTGATTGTGGGAATCAGTATTTGTTTACAAGACCATTCTATCTTTGTATTCTTAGAAATCTATTAAGGTAAGGTTAAAGCTATGTTACCAAAGAGTTTCAAAATAGTTTCAAAGGTATGAGTATAAGTTTCAGAAGCCCATGATTTCATTCATGAGTTGATTGGGCTTTTGGGTGGGTATATATACTTTAGGCGTTATAAAACTGCGAAAGGAAGTGAATAATTATGGAACAAGCAACTGTTCTTTTGCTCCCGTACAGAAAAAAATTGAATCAATTACAGTATCTTTTGCAAAAAGCTTTGATTCCTTCTTGGGATCAAAGGAAGGATATTTGTGGCATTTGTTTTCAAGCAGATATTGAGCAGATTGAAAAAGCTATTTTAGAGACGTTAAAAAACGATTACGGGTATTTGGTAGATCCTATTCATATTAATAGTTTAGGTGTTTGCGCAGGCGACCGTTCAACCAGCAATACTTATTATTTGTACGCGGTGGATCTGTCGAAAGCAAAATCAGTGGATGATGCCCTGCATGAAGAATCGGATCTTCACTTTTGGGCAACAGATCTGACTTTGCTAGAGAGCATTGATGCTCAATTAATTGCCTGTTATGCAAAAATACAATATATTCTCTTATAATTTTTTTACAAGTGAAAAAGGTGGAAAGACTTAGCTTTTTAAGGTCTTTACACCTTTTTTATATGCATGGATAAAAATTTAAAATGAGTGAACCGATACAATTTTCAAAAATAAACCCTGACAAATCAAGATATTGTATCTATAATAACAAATATAAAGATACAATAATACATATAAGGAGTGTAAAGTATGCAAAAACAGTATGATTTAAACATGAACTTAGCGCAAATGTTAAAAGGTGGCGTCATTATGGACGTGACCACACCAGAAGAAGCAATCATTGCAGAACGCGCAGGAGCAGTTGCGGTTATGGCATTGGAACGTGTACCTTCGGACATCAGAAAAATGGGTGGGGTTGCAAGAATGTCTGACCCGCAGATGATTAAGTCTATTCAAGCTGCGGTGAGCATTCCAGTCATGGCGAAAGTTAGGATTGGTCATTTCGTCGAGGCTCAGGTCCTTGAAGCTTTAGATATTGATTTTATCGACGAGAGTGAGGTTTTAACTATGGCCGATGATCTGTATCATATTGAGAAGACTAAGTTTAAAGCCCCATTTGTTTGCGGCGCTAGAAATTTAGGTGAGGCGCTGAGAAGAATCGGAGAAGGCGCGGCAATGATTAGAACAAAAGGCGAAGCTGGAACGGGCAATGTAGTTGAAGCGGTTAAACATATGAGAGCCATCAGTGCAGAGATTCAACGTGCGGCTGGGACGCCTAAGGAAGGTTTAATGACTTTAGCAAAAGAATACGGGGTGCCTTACGATCTATTGGTCAAAACGGCAGAATTAAAAAGATTACCAGTTGTAAACTTTGCCGCTGGTGGAATAGCAACCCCAGCTGATGCAGCTTTAATGATGCAACTGGGTTGTGATGGGGTATTTGTAGGTTCAGGTATCTTTAAATCTTCTAATCCTGAACTGATGGCGCATGCCATTGTTAAAGCGGTAGCTTGTTATGATCAGCCTGAAGTTGTAGCTCAAGTTTCGGAAGGACTTGGCGAAGCCATGAAAGGCATTGCGATTGAACATATTGAATCCCATATGAGACTTGCTGAAAGAGGGTGCTAGTCGGTGCTAAAAATCGGTGTCTTAGGTCTTCAAGGCGGGGTAGAAGAACATATTCAGATGCTGGAGACTTTAGAAAACGTCAGTCCGGTCTGGGTTCGTACCCACAAGGACTTTGAGGGGATTGACGGATTGATTTTGCCAGGCGGAGAAAGTACCACATTAGGGAAGCTTTTACATCGGCTAGAACTTATGAATTTTTTGAAAGATAAAATTGCATCAGGGCTCCCAGTTTGGGGCACTTGTGCGGGGATGATTCTCTTGGCGGACGCTGTTGAGGGGCAAGAAGAAAGTTACCTTAAACAGCTTCATGTGACGGTTTCAAGAAATGCTTTTGGCAGACAATTGGATAGTTTTGACAAGCTAGATCGAATTCCAAAAGTGTCTGAACTGCCTATTAACATGAGGTTTATTCGAGCGCCTCGTATCGTCAAATGGGAAGAAGACGCAGTTGAAGTCCTTTATGCAATTGATGGATTTCCTGTAGCTGTCAGACAAGGCTCTATCTTAGCCACTTCCTTCCACCCAGAACTTGTTGGTGAGAATCAAATACATCAATATTTTGTGGATATGATATATAAAATTTAGTTAACTTTTCCCCAAATTAAATCGCGCATGATATGATAAAAGAGGTTGGATGAAATATGAAATTATATTTTATTCAACCTCTTTTACTTTTGAAACATTGGAGGAGAACGGATGGGACGTTGCACCTGGTGTATTGGAAATGAGCTGTATGAAAACTATCACGACAGAGAATGGGGAAGGCTTGCGGCGGATGATCAAACGCAGTTTGAGTTTTTGGTTTTAGAATCTGCACAAGCGGGTCTTAATTGGTTGACCATCTTAAAGAAGAGAGAAAACTATAGGATGGCTTATGATCAGTTTAACCCGATCTTAGTTGCCCAATACGATGAAGTTAAAATTGAAGAATTGATGAGTAATGCAGGTATTGTGAGAAATCGAAGGAAAATAGAAGCTTCTATTAAAAATGCAAAAGTGTTTTTAGAGATTGTGAAAGAATTTGGTTCATTTGCAACCTATTTGCTTCAATTTAATGAGGGCAAAGTTGTGGTAAATCACTGGACTTCACTCAATGAAGTTCCAGCAACAACAACGTTGTCAGATACGATCAGTAAAGATCTTAAGAAACGTGGTTGCGGCTTTTTAGGCTCAACGATTATATATGCTCATTTACAAGCGACTGGTATTGTTATGGACCATGTGACCAGTTGCCCCTGTTATTCTGAAATAGTAAAACAACTGGATTCTAAGTTTGTTTAATGTATCACTTTCAAAGATCAGATCAAAAAAGGGAGGCATCATCATGAATCAAGAAAGACTTATTGAACGTTTTATGGCTTACGTGCAAATTGACAGCGAGACCCTTAACGAAGGTGCATTTGACGATTATTTAGTCAATGAACTGGAAAAACTGGGATTTGAGGTCACTAAGGACGATGCAGGCAGCAAAATTGGATCTAATGGTTACAATATCTACGCTCACAAATCTGGAACGATTGAAGCGGAATCTATTGCCTTCAGCTGTCACACCGACACAGTAAAACCGGGAATTGGCATTAAACCTATTTTGGAAAATGGTGTAATTCGAAGCAGTGGGGACACTATTTTAGCAAGTGATGATAAAGCGGGAATTGCGGCGATAATGGAAACGATGGCGGAACTCTACGAAACAGGTGAGGCTCATAGACCGATTGAAATCATTTTTACGATTGCTGAAGAAGGTGGTTTAAGAGGGGCAAAAAACTTAGACTACGATAGAATTCGATCTAAGAAAGCTATTATTTTAGACAGCAGTGGAAATGTGGGCAATATTGTTGTGAAAGCACCTGCCCAAGATAAAATATATGCAACTTTCAATGGCAAGCCAGCTCATGCGGGCATCGAACCAGAAAAAGGGATTAGCGCTATCCAAGTAGCTGCTGCGGCTATTTCTAAAATGAAACTTTTAAGAATCGATGATGAAACCACGGCTAATATTGGGACGTTTTTGGCAGAATCAGCGACGAATATCGTTTGTGCATCTGCAAAAATAATTGCTGAAGCGAGAAGTTTGGATAATGCTAAGTTAAAGAAGCAGACAGAGCACATGGTCGACTGCATGAAAGCAGCGGCAGCTGAATTTGGGACGACGGTAGACGTAACAGTTGAAACGATGTACAGCGCATTTCATATTCCTGCAGATGATGCCTTCCTTCTAGAAGTCAGCCAAATTTTAAAAGAGATGGACTTTAATATTCATTTGGCTTCAACTGGTGGCGGCAGCGATGCTAATATCTTCAATCAAAGGGGCATTAAGGCGATTAATCTGGGTACGGGCATGACGGGTGCTCACACTCTTGAGGAGCATATTAGCGTGAAAGATCTGAGTGATTTGTGTAGAGCTGTAAAAGGAATTGCTTGTCACAAATAAGGATATAAATAAAAAGAGGACCTTGAGGTCCTCTTTCTATTTTATATGCCTTTTAGCTCTTCAAGAACCTCTTTGCGTTCCTCCTCAGTGAGGAGTGAGAGGGTATTTTCAATTAATGAGCTTAAAACATGTTGCATAGAGTTGATTTTATCGATGGGTGGTATGATCATTTGTTGATAGACTAATTGATCTCTAAATGCTTTGACCATATTGAGAGATTCTTTTAGAGTAGGATCGCTTAAATGACTTGCAATGAGATCATAGTCCAGCTTGAATTTATCCACAGAAGCCTTTGGCAAATGTCCATCTGCATATTTTCTAAGAATTGTCTGATGGTCAAACCATGATTCTAAAAAAGTGACAAGTTCATGTTTTGTTTCAGGCTCTTCAAGCTCATCGGCATAAGGATTTTTTTTGCTGCCATCAATTTTTGCAGTGATGAGGTGTCCGTAATACTCAGGGTGCTCCAGTAAAATTTCATCTAATATATGTTCGACAATGGTTTCTTTTTGGTAATCATATGAGAGAACCTCAATATAAGGTTCTAGTTTTTCAGCGGAGTTCAAGTTCGCCAAACTTAAGAACTTATGGAGTTGATCTACACGCCCCATGACCACTTCGTCAATGTTGATGCACTTTTGACAGATACGATCAAATAGGAAGGACGCAAGCTCATAATGATTTTCAAAAGCGACTGACATCCGTTTGACACGGTCTTGAACTGCTTTTTGCAGACGTTTTAGCGCGATTTCTCCAGAGAGAACCAGTCCATTGAGTTCATCTAATATTTCATATTCATCGGTTGAAAGGGCACCACTTAAGGGCTTATAGACCAAGTCGTGCTCCACTTCTGCCCAGGCGTGCATGAGGACAGAGGCCACTTGAATTTCGATAAGAGCGTTTGAATATTTTATGTCGTGTTCACTACAGTTCTTTGGACTTAACATAACACGATAATGTGCTGCGTGATACCCTGAAAACCGTCGTTGGTAACCAGTCTCTGTTAGAGGATTATAATTGGCTAGTGGAAATGTCTTGATTTGTTTGACCTGGAAATGACTTTTTATAAAACGGTCAATGGCTTCAAGGTCACCTGGGAAATAGAGGGCAATCCTAACGCCTGCAAGATCTACAATATCTTCATAAATAGCTTCAACGGTATTATAGTGGTGCCTAT
The DNA here is from genome assembly GCA_964404895.1 of uncultured Peptostreptococcaceae bacterium. GTDB lineage: Bacteria > Bacillota > Clostridia > Peptostreptococcales > Acidaminobacteraceae > JBGSUZ01. The sequence goes on from CAYOLV010000009.1 coordinate 47,477, forward strand.
TCTGACGTTTATTAAGTTTTTCAGAAAGTCGATCAGGGCGTTTTACTCTATAGGTAACAATGGCGCGGAGCCCGGAACGTTCTAAAAAGTTTTGACAACTGTCGGAACAAATTTGGGCAGCTTTTTCATAATAATCAATTTCTTTTAAATATTGATCTAAAAATCGCTTCTTAACATTCATTTTATCCTCCAAAAGTGCATTCATAATGATATCATATGAATTGTAGAAGTGAAGGTCAAATTAAGTTTTGCTTAACGACAGAGAAAATAGAGTTTTAGTAAGAGTGGAGGACGTCAAATGGTTTTTAACGAGTGTAGTATTCAATTGGTAAAACTTTTTAATCAAAATGGGATTCAGTGGGCATTTGGCGGCTCATCGCTATTGTATTACTTAGGCATACCTGTAGAGCCTAGGGACTTAGATGTGGTTGTTGCTAAAAAGGACATTGACAAAGCACAGCAACTTTTGATAGATTCAGGTGCTGATTTTATAGAAGAAAAAATCTCTCATGACGATTTTCTAACAGAAAAGTTTTATACTTTTTTATGGAAGGGCATGGAAGTAGATTTAATGGCGGTACCAGGCATAAAAAAGGATGATTTTACTTTTGTAATTCAATTTGATCAAAAAGGCGTTTGGGAATGGGTGGAAGTAATGGATGAAAAAATACCTTTATGCGATCCTGAAGATTGGTTAACGTATTATTCAATGATGACCAATAGAGAAGTAAGGGTTTCGCAACTTGAAGGTTATTTGAAAAAAAATAAGGGCTGCTAAGCAGCCCCTGATCTCATGTAAATTAACTGAGATTTTGATGCGTTGGATTATAATTTCGTTACATTTGAAGCTTGAGGGCCCTTTTGACCATCAGTGATATTAAATTCTACTGATTGACCTTCTTCAAGTGTTTTGAAACCATCAGTTTCAATTGCACTGTAATGAACAAAGACATCGTTGCCGCCTTCAACAGTAATGAAGCCAAAACCTTTTTCAGCATTAAACCATTTTACAGTTCCTTTTGTCATTTTACATCCTCCAAACAGAATATGATTACTAATAAATTTTAGCAATATTCTGGAATGCTGTCAAGATAAGGAAGCTATTTTTATAAACAATTCACAGTATTCTGTCTATTAAGATTTAACTAAACTACAAATTTTTAATGCCGATACATATTATGTATTCTGTTTAAAATTCAGTAAGAGGTAAATTATGAAGATCATAGCTAATCGATTAGAAATAAGACCTTTGTCTAGTAACCAGCTAAAACAGTACATTCAAGAACCTAAAAATCTAACTATGGCACTAGATTTAACCCTTGAGTTGGAACCCTTAAGTGAACATATGAAAAAGGTGTACCATCTGAAGGCAAAACGCATTGAAGAAACACCTTCTTCCTTGCTATACAATACATACTTCCTTATAATATTAAGGAAAGAAAGAATTGCAGTTGGGACTATAGGGTTAAAGGGCATACCTGACGAAGAGGGACTAGTTGAAGTGGGATATTCAATTGCGGAGACTTATAGAAATCAAGGTTATATGAGCGAAGCGTTAAAATATTTCACACGTTGGCTGATGCAAATCAAAGAAGTAAGCGGCGTGAATGCGTGTACTAGCAAAGTAAACATTGCCTCACATAAAGTTTTGCAAAATTGTGGTTATGAACGGATTTATAACAATTGCGATATGATAATTTGGAGATATACGAGCATTTAAGATTGAATACACTTGAAGGTTGAGGATAAATATGAAAAAAGTTTTTATAGATCAATTAGAAGTGGGAATGGTTCTTGGGCAAGATGTCTTTAACGAAAATGGACAGTTAATTATTGCAGAAGGAACGATGTTGAAAACTCAGCATATTGACTATGTTAAAAATCTCAACATGATTTATGTCATTATTCAACTACCAGAAGCGCAATTGGTACGCTATCAAGAGCAGCAAAGAAAAGATGTTGTACTTCAAGAAAAATACCATCAATCGGTTTCAGATTTTAAGCAAATCTATAAATCTATCAAGTTAGGTTCGAAGCTGATTAAAGAAGACGTCAATCATGTTATTATGCCCTTGCTTGAAGAGATTGACAGGGGTGCTAATCTTGTTGAGAAAATATGGCAGATTCAGCAAAATGATGAATATACTTTTGAACATTCTATTCAAGTCTCCATTTTTTCTGCTTTAATGGGCAAGTGGCTTAAACTCAGTAAGCGCGATATTAAGGAATTGGCGATTTCAGGTTTATTGCATGACTTAGGGAAATGTAATATTCCAGACGCTATTTTGAATAAGCCCTCGGATCTGAACACAGATGAATATAATACAATGATGAATCATCCTATTTTGGGTTATATGATTTTGATTGGTTCTAGAGATGCATATTCAGATAAAATTATGCAAGGCGTTTTACAGCATCATGAGCGTTGCGATGGTTCTGGGTATCCTGCGGCGCTAGTTAGTTCTCAAATACACCCTTTTGCTAGATTGGTGGCGATTGCAGATATGTACAGCGCCATGACTTCTAATCGAGTTTATAGAGAAAGGATGTGTCCTTTTGTAGTCGCAGAGCTTATGTATGAAAAAAGTCAAGGTGAGTTAGATACCTTCTATTGTAATATGTTTATATATAGAGTCACCCAATACTTCATTGGCAATACGGTGAGATTGTCTGACGGTTCGTATGGCAAGATTATTATGTGTGAGAAATCTCATCCACATAGACCTTTAATCAAAGTGGGAGATACCTTTATTGATTTAATTAAGCGTCCTGATTTGAAAATAGAAGAGTTAATGGATTTGACCAATTAATAAGGCATTAGTTTTTTAACAGTATTGACAAGGAGGGGGTTGCATATGAAATGTCACAGTTGCAGCAAAGGTTGTGAACTGACAATTTCAATGGAAAACCACGGTAGCATTCTTGTGGAAGGGGCACTTTGTCATCGCGGAGAACGCTATGCCTTAGAAATTCTAAAGGAGAATAGTTCTGCAGAAGATTTGGCGGTATATAAAGGTCATTTAGCAATCAAGCAGGGCTACAGAAGTCATCTGTTAGTCACTTCAGATAGACCAATAAGTAAAGCTTATTTTCCGTTGATAGATCAAGCTTTTGAGAAAATTGAACTGACTGCACCTATTATTAAAGGTCAATTGGTCTATGAAGATCCAGTATATTTGGAAATAAGAGTTCTTGCTAGCATGGGAATGAAAGCTCGTAAGGACAGAAAAGCTGAATGAAGATGGATAAAAACGACATTAACTAATTTTACAAATACTAAAATTTTTATAGATGCTAATTTGTACGAGAATAAATAATTACAACTTATCGGATAACACTTTTTTTATTCAATAGATTATTCTATAATGGTAGTGAAGGAAGGTGAAAGGTATGCATGATATGGTAATCTTAGTAAATGAGACAGACAAAGTGATTGGTTACATGAAAAAAATGGAAGCACATCATATGGGCCTTTTGCATCGTGCCTTTTCTGTCCTTATATTTGATAATGAGAAAAGACTCTTACTTCATCAACGGGCTAAATCAAAGTATCATTCAGGCGGCTTGTGGACGAATACTTGTTGCAGTCATCAACATGCTGACGAAGATACTTTAACGGCTGCCCACCGCAGGTTGTTGGAAGAAATGGGTTTTGATTGTGACTTAGAGGAGAGATTCTCGTTTTTATACAAGGCAGAAATGGAGACTGGATTAGTTGAACATGAGTATGATCATGTATTGGTAGGCCGATACGATGGTACTGTGGACTTAAATCCTCATGAAGTAGAAGCTTATGAGTGGCTTTCTTGGTCAGAAATTGGCGAAAGACTTGATAATGATCCTGACACATTTACCTCTTGGTTTAAGCACATTTATGCCAAAATTGATTTAATGGGTGTGGACGCCTTCATCAAAGGCTAAACCCAAGTATTTTGAATATTCTAACCTATGAAAAAAGATCGATTTTATCGGTCTTTTTTTTGTACCATCAAACAATCTTATAAAAATAATTTATCTATATAAAAATCCTATCATTTATTTTGAAATATGATAAAATTAATTCAACTGGTAAAAAAATAATAATGAGGTGATCCTATGGCTTGTTGCTGTGATGGTAACAAAAAAAATCAAGAGCTCGAAGACGATCTTGAAAATGTTGACTTAAGTTTAATGACAGATGTTATTGAACATTATGGTCAGACAAAAGGCAGTTTAATCACGATGCTCCAAAAAATCCAAGGTATTTACGGTTATTTACCAAAAAGTGCACTCAATCATTTAAGTCAGGAAACAGGACTTAAAGAGGCTCAAATTTACGGAGTTGCTACATTTTACACTCAATTTAGATTTGCACCTGTGGGAAAATATTTGATTATGCTTTGCCAAGGCACAGCTTGTCACGTTAATGGTGCGTCAATTATTGAAAAAACCATTTCGGAACATTTGAAAATTCAAGCAGGAGAAACTACGGCAGATGGTCTCTTCACTTTGAATAATGTTGCCTGTTTAGGGTGCTGTTCTTTAGCGCCTGTAATGATGATCAATGGGGAAACGTATGCAAAACTAACAGCTGAGAAAACAGTGCAGATTTTGAATCAGTTGAAAGAAAATGCGGAGGAGGCTGTTCAATGAAAATTGTAGTAGGAATGGGCAGCTGTGGCCTTGCTGCAGGTGCAGGGAAGGTCTTTGAAGCATTAAAAGCATATGAAGGTCAAGTCAAAAGCATTGAAATGACTGGTTGTATTGGTATGTGTCATTTAGAGCCAATCGTAGATGTTTATACGGAAACAGGTCTTAAGCGATATGTAAAAGTAAATGCAGACCAAGTGAAAACATTAATGGAAAGTCCTGAATCTCTGACATCCTATTTGATTGGTCAGGAAGATTCGGATATTTTAGATAAGCAGCATCGGATTGTTCTTAAGAATTGTGGGCTGATCGATCCGGAGTCGATTGATGCTTATATTGCCATTGGTGGATATGAGTCCATTAAAAAATGTGTCTTAGAACTTAAGCAAGACGGTGTGATAGATATTATTAAGCAATCAGGCCTTAGAGGTCGTGGTGGTGCTGGTTTCCCAACTTGGTTCAAATGGGATGCTGCAAAGAAAGCTCATAGAATTCCTAAATATATGGTTTGTAATGCAGATGAAGGGGATCCAGGTGCTTTCATGGACAGAAGTGTTCTTGAAGGAGACCCTCATGCCCTCATCGAAGGGATGATGATTGGTGCTTTTGCTATTGGCGCGACAGAAGGTGTCGTTTATGTTAGAGCAGAGTATCCACTGGCAATTGTTCGTCTAGAAAAAGCAATTGAAGATGCAAGAGCTAGAGGCTTCTTAGGGAAGAGCTGTTTTGGCATAAAAGGTTTTGATTTTGATTTAAGAATCAAGGCCGGAGCTGGTGCCTTTGTCTGTGGCGAAGAAACCGCGTTGATTGCATCTCTTGAAGGTGAAAGAGGCATGCCGAGATTGAAGCCGCCTTTCCCAGCGGAAAAGGGTTATTGGGATCAACCAACGAATATCAACAACGTAGAAACTTTCGCCAATGTGCCTTGGATTATTCGAAATGGCGCAGAAGCCTTCGCAGCTTTCGGAACAGAAAGAAGCAAAGGGACAAAAGTATTCGCCTTGACAGGTAAAATCAAAAAAGGCGGCCTTGTTGAAATTCCCATGGGCATGAGTTTAAAGGAAGTTATTTTTGACATTGGCGGCGGTATGGTAGGTTCTGCGCCGTTTAAAGCTGTTCAACTTGGTGGACCTTCAGGCGGATGTATTCCAATGGAACTCATCGATACACCAGTTGATTATGAATCGATTCAAAAAACTGGGGCTATTGTAGGTTCAGGCGGTATGGTTGTCATGGACGAATCCACTTGTATGGTTAACATGGCAAAATTCTTCCTTGAATTCACTTGCAACGAAAGCTGCGGGAAGTGTACTTACTGTCGTGTAGGCACAAAGAGAATGCTTGAGATCTTAGATCGCCTTACCATTGGTGAAGGCCGAGAAGGTGATTTGGAACTTTTAGAAGAACTGAGCAATAAAATCAGAGAAGGCTCACTGTGCGGCTTAGGGCAAACAGCGCCAAACCCTGTTTTGACCACACTAAAATATTTCAGACATGAATATGAAGATCATCTCTATCACAAAAAATGTACTGCAAAACAATGTGCGGCATTGATTCGCTACGACATTCTTGAAGATAAGTGTATTGGTTGTACAGCTTGCGCAAAGGCATGTCCAGTCAATGCAATTACGGGCTCAGTAAAAGCAGTTCACGTGATTGATCAAGAAAAATGTATTAAATGCGGCCAATGTTTAGCTAAATGTAAATTCAGCGCAATTTTAGTGGAATAAGGATAGGGGTGAGATGAAATGGCTTTGATTAACATTAATATAGACGGAAAAGAGATCAAGTCCCACAGTGATTTGACAATATTGGAAATTGCAAAAGCCAATGGCATTGAAATTCCAAGTCTTTGCCATGACGAAAAAATCAAGAATTTTGGTTCTTGCGGCATTTGTGTTGTAGAAGTTGCAGGCAATCCTAGATTGGTACGTTCATGTTCCACAATGGCTTTTGACGGCATGATTATTAACACCCAATCAGATAGGATTAAAGCTTCTAGAAAGACAACATTAGAGCTTTTAATTTCTGATCATACTGGAGATTGTAAAGCGCCTTGTTCCAATGGCTGTCCAAGTAAAGTAGACATTCAGGGCTACGTTGGACTCATTGCCAATAAGGCATACGATGAAGCCCTTCAACTGATTAAAGAAGAGCTTCCATTCCCTGCATCGATTGGTCGTGTGTGTCCTCACCCTTGTCAAACGTCTTGCAGAAGAGGCCTTGTAGACGATGCCGTTGAAATTGCATGGCTCAAGCGTTATGTAGCAGATTTGGATTTGGCAAAAGATGAGCCATATATTCCAGCAATGAAACCAACTACTGGGAAAAAAGTAGCTGTTATTGGCGGCGGACCAAGCGGTCTTTCAGCGGCTTACTATTTGAAAACAGAAGGACATGACGTTGAAGTTTTTGAGGCTATGCCTGAATTTGGCGGCATGCTCAAATATGGCATTCCACTTTATCGATTGCCTAAAGACGTTCTTTTAGGGGAAGTTAAAATCATCGAAAAAATGGGTGTAAAACTGACCCCTAATAAGCGTGTGGGTAGAGATATGACTCTTGAACACATAAGAGCTCATCATGATGCAGTTTATGTTTCTATAGGTGCATGGCAGTCTTCTAAAATGGAAGTGCCGGGTGAAGAGTTAGAGGGCGTTATGGGCGGCATTGATTTCTTAACCAAGTTTGCTGTGAATGAACCTGTGAAAACTGGGAACAGAATTGCAATCATCGGCGGCGGAAATACAGCCATGGACGCCTGCAGAACGGCTAAAAGACTTGGCGCAAAAGAAGTCTACTGTATATATAGAAGAACAAGAGAAGACATGCCGGCAACGCCTATCGAAATAAAAGAGGCTGAAGAAGAGGGCATTCACTTTAAATTCTTACTCAACCCAACAGAAGTCGTGGACAATGGCAATGGTGGTGTGAGCAAGTTAAGACTTCAAAAGATGGAAATTGTCATAGATGAAAAATCAGGCAGAAGAAATGCCAAAGGTATTGAAGGTGTTGAAGAGTTCTTAGAAGTGGACAGTGTCATTGTTGCCATTGGACAAAAGCTTAAAAATGATGGGCTTGAAGAAATTCAATTAAATTCAAGAGGCAGCATGAATGCCAACCTTGAGACGTTTGAAACCAACCTTGAAGGTGTATTTGCTGGTGGTGACGGAACAAATAAAGGTGCAGATATTGCCATTGCAGCGATTGCAGATGGTAAATATGCGGCTAGAGCAATCCATTCATACTTGAATGGGAAATTGATGCCTCAAAGAGATCCATTCTATGTCAAACAGGACTTAAAGCCTGTTGACCTTGCACATATTGAAAAATTGGCAAAAGCTCACATGGGACATGAAACACCAGAACTTCGCAGTACGAATTTTGAAGAAGTGGTACATGGTTTTAAAGAATGTGAAGCTAATCAAGAGTCAAACAGATGTCTTGAATGTGGTTGCCATGATTTCTTCGAGTGTGGCTTAGTCAAACAAGCTAATGTTTATGAACTCAAAGATTTACGTTTCGAAGGGGATAAACACGCCCTAGCCTTTAAAGACGACCATGCGCATATCATGCGTGATCCAAATAAATGTATTCTCTGTGGCATGTGTGTTAGAATTTGTGATGAAATTACTGATCAAACCGCTCTAGGTTTAGTTAACAGAGGTTTTGAGACCGTTGTTCTTCCTGCTCTTCAGAAGAAATTAGACGAAACTACTTGTATCTCGTGCGGTCAATGTGTCACCGTATGTCCAACTGGAGCCTTACAAGAGAAAACCTCACTCAAAAAACCAGTACCTGTTAAAGAAACGCGTACGCAAACCACTTGTGTAGGTTGTTCGGTAGGCTGTCAGGAAGATATCGCTTCAAATGGAACACTTTTATTACGAGCTTTACCTTCTCAAGCAAGTGATAGCGTCAACAAAGGTATGCTTTGTTCTAGAGGCAGATTTGGCTACGACGCCTATTCAAACGATGAACGTATTACGCAGCCTATGGTTAGAAAAGACGGGGTATTGGTTCCAGTTAGCTTAAATGAAGCCCTTCTATATGTAGCAAGACGTGCCCAAAGCATTCAACTTCGATATGGCAATCAGTCCGTAGGCGTTTCAGTTTCCGACAGATATACACTTGAAGATATGTACATGATTAAGTCCTTTGCTAAGAAAATGTTGGACACTGATCAAGTCTTCTCCTTCAATAAAGTCAAAAGCGGGCTTGAAACTGTCTTTGGGGCAGATACGACAAGTAATCGTATTAATGAATTAGTCAACACTGAAATGATATGGACAGTGGGCATCGATCCAATTAAAGACAGCAGTATTTTAGGCTTTAAGATCAAAGAAGCAGTGAACAAAGGCGCAAAACTCATGCATTTAAACGATGAAAGAACTAAATTAGATCGTTTTGCAAACTGGAAAGGTCTTATGACTTCAGACAGCACTATGCTTTATGAAATTTTAAAAGCAGTTCTTGAAGCGATAACAGGTCTTCCAAAAGGGGTTCAAGCTGACGAAGTAGAAAGATTAAAAACAAGTTTAGCAAGCGTAAATATCAGTGAAGAAGCTAAAAACTTTGCCCACCAACTCATGCACCACAGACAAGTGATGACCGTTTATGACGCTTCTAAAGTAACGGTTGAAGCTGAAATGATTCTTGGAATGATCGCTGTACTAACAGGACACGTGGATCAACCAAGAAACGGGTTGATTAAGTTGAGAACAAATATCAATAGTCAAGGTCTTGAGTATATGAATATTAAGAGTTACCAAGACTGCGCAATTAAAGAAGGAAAAATGCCATTCAGAGGCATGTTGATTTTCGGGGAAGATGTTTCTACGGAGCAGCTAGAGGATTTGGAATTCCTCATGGTTCAAGATACGCATATGTCTGCAACCGCTTCTAAGGCAGACGTTATTTTACCAAAAGCAGTTTATTTAGAGACTTCAGGACATGTTGTTTCTATGGATCGTGGTGTACTTTCACTTAAGCAGATCTTCAATTCACCTGTAAATAGCGAGAATTGGGAGATGATGAAGGCATTAATGAACGTCTATGGGACAAATTGTTCATTTGAAACTGCAGAGCAAATTTATGAAGCCATTTGTTTTGAAAATCCAATCTTTAATGAGATGATTAGAAATAAGGATACTGTACTCAAACCTCTTCACAGAGCCTACAGTCAGCAAACAGGCATTTATCATTTGCCAACAGTTAAAATAGCGCCTTCTTTCCAAAAGAAGTTAGACACTAACGTTGTAAAGACAATTTATGCTTCTAGAGCAAAATAGGTTTAAGTTAGAATAGCGAAATTAGTGAATAGAAACAAGAAAAGGTGCCTCAGCGATGAGGCACCTTTTTTAAATATTCAATTTGACATAATCTTTAAGCTCAATGAAGTCTAAGGCACCACCTAAAATAACTTCCTTACAGCCACATTTTACAAATTCTCCGAATGGGATGTTCTTGCTGACATCAATAGTAGGCGTTATTTTAACTGAATGTTCTTTCGATAGGGATTGCATTAATTTATTAGAACAGATATTCAAATTATCTGTATGGTTAATTTCCGTATGAATTAAATGGTTGACCCCTAACATTGCCATGGATTGAACAAATTCTGTCAAATCTACATCACTTTCTTCAACCCAACCTTCCATGTAAACTGAATCACCGTATGTATCTATAGCAACGCTTAAACTATTCGGGTGGGACTCAATCAAATCCATTAACAAGTCTTGGTCTTTAATAGCAACAGTGCCAACCACAATATTGTCTGCACCAGAAGCAAAAATCTTTTCAGCGATAGCTAAAGTACGAATGCCACCACCTACATAAAGGTAAATATTTTCAGCTTTTAACTGACGAATCAAATCATAATGTACAAACTCACCTGAAAAAACACCATCCAAATCCACTATCAAAAAATGATGAAACCCTTTATCTTTGAGGGATTTAACAATAATCACGGGATCATAGCAATTTTCATATGAGTATTTTGATTTGCCATCGTGGATATCTAAACTGGGTATGATAATCATGTTTCTTCCTCCCCAACTTTTTTTATATACTTACCCATTTTACACTATATGATATCAAAAGAACAGATTATTCGTTAAACGGGACAAATGTCTTTATATAGGACTCGTTTGATTAAAAAAAGACAAAAGATGTTTTAATAAGAAAATTTGTCGGTATAATAAAATAGAGGTGATTTTCTATGTATGAAGTACATGATCAAAAACTATTAAACTACTATTATGATAAATATGATATTCAATCTAAGTTTTCCTCAGATATGACTGACTACTTTAAGTTATATCGAATTGAACGAAATGAGAACGTTTACGAGGTTCATGAATTTTTAGACAACTTCTATTTTCTTGTTGCAGGAACATTAAAAGTATACTTTGTTCTTGAAAATGGCCGTATGATTTTAATGCGCTTTATCAAGCCTTTAGGGGTTGCAGGAGATTTGGAGATTGGGATTGATCGAATGGTGAAAACCACAGTCAATGCAGTGACAGATTGTTATTTAATCGGAATTGATATCAATTTGCTTAAGACATTGACCAATGATGACCCTGTATTTATGCGATTTATTATTGGTAGCCTAGGGCGAAAACTTTCCGCGGTATCCAATGCCATGGCCATCAATTTAGGATATCCTCTAGAAAATCGATTTGCTGGGTACTTGCTGTCTATTTCAGATTTAGTGGAAGATCGAAGGGTTCAAGAAATTAAAACTTTTGATCTCAAAGAAATTTCGATGATGCTGGGTACCAGCTACAGACACCTTTGCCGTGTGATTAAAGATTTTTCTGACCTAGGGTATATTGAGAAGAAGAAAAGTCAAATTATTATTAAAGACTTTGAGTCTTTGGAGAAACTTTCTGGGGGCTTCTACGAATAAGAAACATAAAAAAACCTGCTCGATTTTAGAGCAGGTTTTTTTATGAAAATGATTTGAGTACTTTAGAATTGAGCCTTAGAACCGAAACACTCAAACTACATATTTAAAGCAATGTTAATCATATCTAAAAGACGCTTTTCGCGGTCTTCAGAAGAGTTCATTTCACCTTTAATAATGTGGTCACTGATGGTTAAAAGGCAAAGACCCTTTACGCCATATTTAGCTGTAAGCATATAAAGGGCACTGGCTTCCATTTCGACTGCAGCCACACCTAAAGTTGCCCATGGTTTGTACCAGTTTGGATCATCATTGTAGAAAGTGTCGCTTGAAAGAATATTGACCACTTTCATAGGGATACCTAGTTTTTCAGCAGAAGCATCGGCACGTTTCATCAAATCAAAATCGGCTACAGCTGAAAAGTTAAGCCCGCCAACAGCTCTTTGCATAGTATTGCTATTTGTGCTGGCAGCAGAAGCCATTAAGACGTCGTTGACGTTGATATCTTCTCTCATAGAACCTGCGGTACCGATTCGAATTAACTCTTGGCAACCGTAGTCACGAATCAATTCATTGACATAAATCGAGATTGAAGGAATACCCATGCCTGTACCTTGGACAGAAACGCGCTCTCCCTTGTAAAGACCCGTAAAACCGTACATTCCTCTAACTTCGTTATAGCATTTTACTTCTTGAAAAAAGTTCTCAGCAATAAATTTTGCTCTGAGGGGATCCCCAGGAAGCAAGATTTTTTCAGCGATATCGCCTTTGTTTGCGCCGATATGATAACTCATTATAAATCCTCCATTCTGAATATATGCAAAACTACCCAAAAGTTCTGCAAATTTTTGAACATTGATATCATACCCTTAAATGACTTAAAAATCAACACAGGGATACGCAAGAAAATAAAAATTATATTCCATATATTTACAAATGAAATCATATGGAATATAATGTAAATAACACATAAAGGAGGCGTACTATGAATCGTATTGAATTAATTGGTAGACTGACTGCAGATATTGAGCTTAAGTTCACATCTGGAGGCATGGCAATTGCTAAAACCACTTTGGCGGTAAGCCGTAGGTTGTCAAAAGAAAAGGAAGAACAGTATAAAAAAGAAAACAAACCCACAGCGGATTTTCCTAATGTTATCTTAATGGGAAGGAACGCAGAGAATGCGTCAAAGTACTTGTCAAAAGGAGCTTTAGTTGCAGTCGAGGGCAGTATCAAGACCAATAATTATGAAAACGCTGAGGGTCAAAAAGTCTATAAAACTGAAGTATATTGCGACAAGCTCCAATTCTTAGACTTTGGTAGAAAAGCTAGTGAAACCGCTGCTGCAGATGAAATGAATGCGGCTCTGTTTGAAATTGAGGAAGTCACTATTTAATAAAAGGTTGCTAAAATGACTGATGTTAAAAATCAGTCATTTTTATTTTTTGAACGATAGGGTAAGGTTAATATGGTATAATTGGAGCATCAATTAATGATATTATTGGAGGTCAGTATGTACGATTACCATATGCATTCTTATTTTTCTTCAGACACAAATGTGGCTATGAAAGATATGATAGAAAGCGCTATACGCAAAGGGTTTAAGCAAATTACTTTTACAGATCATATAGATTATGAGTATAACAGCCCAGAAATTGCCTTTGAGTTTGACTTAGAAGAATATCGAAAGACTATTCAGGGATTCCAATCTCTTTATCAAGATCAAATTCAAATTAACTTAGGTTTGGAAGTCGGGATTCAGCCCCATATCTTAGATAAATGCAGAAATCTGGTAAAAACAGTGTCGCCAGACTTTGTCATCGCCTCCCTTCATAATGTAGAAAAAAAAGACCTTTACCTTGGGGAATATTATGTTGGAAAAACCCCGGAAGAAGCACTGCGATATTCTTTTAAGGAACTCTTAGAGATGCTAGACCAATTCGATGATTTCTCAGTCATTGGACATATTGATATAGTGAAACGCTACAGTGAACATGTTTTAGAATTGCCAAAAGAAGTCTTTGTGGATGCTGTAACACCAGTGCTTGAAAAGTTGATTGCCATGGGCAGGGGGATAGAAGTCAATACTTCTGGACTGAGACAAGGTCTAAATGAAACCCTGCCTTCTGTGGAAATTTTAAGAAAATACCGAGCCCTTGGGGGAGAAATCATTACAATTGGTTCAGATGCCCATAACCCTGAGGATATTGGACACAGCTTTAAAGCAGTGCTGGAAACTTTATTAGAAATTGGTTTCAATCACATCTATGTCTATTCTCAAATGAAACCAGAACCCATTGCAATTATAGATATACTCAAGTCACTCTAAACCTGTGCAGCATAATCTCTTATTGAAAGGTGCGTCATATGGAACAAGAGAATCGTAGTCATTACAGATCCATTATTTCCACGGTGAGCATATCTCTTCAACATTTGTTAATTGCATTACCGGCAATTATATCGGTTCCAGTTCTATTTGGAGCGATTGTAGGCCTCAATCAAGATGAAATGGTGAGAATTACTCAAGTTAGTATTTTGCTCTCAGGAGTCATGACCCTACTCCACGGTGTTCGTTTTAAAGGCGTCGGTTCAGCGGCTGCAATGGTCATGGGTGCGGATATGGCAGTCGTGGCGGTAGGAGTGAGAGCTGCATCGGTTCTCAACCTCAGAACGTTTTTTGGTATGATGCTTATAGCTGCAGGCGTTGCCTATTTAGTTTCTTTGCTTATGGCAAAAGGGTTTAAGCTTATTTCTCCAGCAGTGGTGCTTTCAACCATGCTAATTTACAGCATCAGCTTTTTGCCCGTTTCATTAGATTGGTTTTTAGGCGGGGTGGGCTCTCCGGACTATGGAAGTACCCGCAATATCTTAGTAGGTGCAGCGGTACTCAGTTTTACTTTATTTTTGAATCAATACGGGAAAGGCATTTTAAAATTTGGCTCCATTGGACTTGGCATGATATTGGGTTTTGCCATCAGCTTACCGCTGGGGTTGATTAAGTGGACTTCCCAGTCTGGAGATTGGTTGAGTTTGCCCAAATTTGTTCCCTATATGCCTACTTTTTCCTTTGACACGGTGTTATTTGTCATTCCAATTATTGTGGTATTGTTGATCAAACAATTAATGGACTTATATATGTATTCTAATCAAATGAATCTCAGCCCGGAAGAAGAGACGGAACTTCTTAAAAATGGGATGCAGACCAATGCCATCGGATACCTTCTGACTTTTATATTGGGAGGAATTCCGACCAGCGCTCAGACTCAGAATTTTGGGGTTTGCAGCTTTCTACAAGAGGCTTCAAAAAAGTCTGTTTTTATAACAGGACTGATTCTAATTGTGGTAGGGATGATTCCTAAGCTCAGTGCGGGTCTTGTTTTTATTCCCTTGCCCGTTTTGGGAGCATTGGGGCTGCTTCTCATTGCCTCACTTTTCAATATGAGCATTGCAACAGCTAAACATTTTAAATGGTCTAACAAAGGCGTGACTGTTCTTTCTTTGTCATTTTTGTTTGGACTTCTGGCATTATTCAAACCAGATTCAGGTGTTACGATTAATCAAGGTTTTAGGATTATCCTTGAATCAGGCATTACAATGAGTTTTTTATGTGGTATTTTGCTTGAACTAGTGATTCCTGAAAATTAGCCAATGGAGAAGTTGACATGAGAAAACTGATGAGGAATGAGCAATACGAAAAGGCAGATCCAACATTAAAACTGTTTATCTCTTATGGAATCATCTATGAAATTATGGGGAACTTTTATAAACCCTTTGCTGTAAAATTTTTAGAGAGAATTGGCGGCGGAGAGTGGGCGATGTCCCTCTTTAACTCTTTGCCTGGGTTAATTACTCTTTTTGCAGTTATTCCAGGAGCAATTTTTATACGAAAGCAATCCAGCCTCAAATATGTGACTATGTTTCTCATATTGGCAGGGCGTTCATTCCTTCTTTTAATGGCTTTTATTCCATTTTTGTCAGGGGAGTGGCAAGTGGCAGTATTTTTAATGCTCTATTCCTTGATGTGCTTTCCTGATGCAATTTATCAGACCAGCTATCAGGCCTTTGTAGGCAAAATATTTAGAGATAAAGATAGAGCTTATGCCATTAGTACAAGAAATAAACTGACAGTTCCAATTATCACGGTCATGACACTCGTGATTGGTAAGGTCATTACAAGCCTTCCTAAAACCGATGATCAAAGAATTATGATATATCAGTTATTTTTCCTCTTGGCGTTCATTTTTGGATTATTGGAATTGTACGTGTTTAAGTCCTTCAAGGTAGAAAAAGAAAATCTGGATGACCAAATTCACTTTGTTGAAAGCTTAAAAAAAGTCGTTAAAAATAAGCCCTTTATATTCTTTACAGCTTGTAGTTTGTTGTTCCATTTTGGCTGGCAAATGGGTTGGCCGTTGTTCAATATTTACACCATTAAAACCTTGGGTGCAGATGAAATGTGGCTGGCTATTATATCAGTGTCGTCCTCTGTGACCATGTTTTTTGCGTATGGTTACTGGAATAAGGTCATTCATAAAAAGGGAAATGCTTATGTCTTAGCGATTAACACTTTAGGGATGGCTGTTACACCATTGATGTATATCTTATCTTTTAATCTTTACATCTTAACTGTGACGGCTTTTCTTTCAGGAATATTTATTGCAGGGACGACTACGGTTTTATTGAGTGGATTATTAGAAGTGACACCAGAAGCGGATCGAGTGACTTATTTAGCTATTTATAGCACCTTGACGAACTTAAGCCTAGCCATTGCACCTCTCATTGGGCACTGGTTCTTAGAAATTAACGGAATTGCCTTTGCACTTGTCATGACCGCGATTTTCAGAATTTTCGGCAGTCTGGCCTTTTTCTATCGCAATAAAAAGATAAGTGTAAACTCTTAATAACAACTCTCAACTAAAAAAAGCGTATGTACTTAAAACCCACTCCACAAGAGTGCCGTTTCTGTACATGCGCTTTTTTATGATAATTCTTAGATTTTTCGAATGATACCCAGTGGAGTTTGCTCGTGATCTTGACCAAGCGGATTGTCTTTCAAAATACGAACGAGTAAGTCTCTATTCATATCTGAATGAGAAGCGCCTAAAACAACTCCATTTAAATCGTTGATGTCCACAATGGCAATTTGGATGCCGCCAAGAGCCAAGCTGACTTCTTTGGCAACTTCGTCGGGTCTATCTGGCCCCAGAACCACGTGTTTGTTATAAGGCGGAATGGTATTGGGTGTTGGGCCATCAATCGATTGAGCGCGATAACCTGCAATTTCATAGAAGACACCTTTTTTGCCCATGAGTTTAGTGACTGCACTGGCCAATGAAGCGTATAAAATTCTAGGCGTGCCGCACTCTTGGAGTGCCATTTCCATTGTTTCAGGCATGCCAAGTCCAATACCTGCAGGGGTTTTGGTGACATAATGTGCGAGGAGTTTCGCAAGGGGTCTCGGGTGGATATCCACTAAAGGAATAGCTCGGCCTTGTGTAATGGCAACAATTTTCTCTGAAACGAATAGAATATCCCCTGGTTGAAGGCTATCTTTAGCGTATTGCTGAATCACTTCAATTAAAACATCGTCTTTCATGACCACGTGGGTTTTGATAGGAATTCTCAAAAAAGTCTGATCAGCGACTGTAATTTCTGGATATTTAATTTTTTTAGGTTTATTTTCACTCATATTGAACCTCCTTATTCATAACCTTTTTACATTATAACACTAATAGTGAAATTCCAAAATATAATTGAAGGGGCAATGATTTGATAGAGTAGGCAAGAAAGCATAATTTAGGGTATAATCATTTAATAAGTAAAATTAACATAAATATATGAGGTGATATTTTGATATATGTCTTTGGTCACAAAAATCCGGATACAGATTCAACCGTGTCGGCAATTGGGTTATCCCGACTTAAAAATTTGTTAGGGATGGACACCCAGCCCTTCGTGTTAGGAAAAATCAATAGAGAGGCACAGTTTGTTTTAGACTACTTTAAAGTAGAGGCGCCAAAACTATTAGAAGAGGTAAACCCTCAAGTTTCCGATTTAAATTTTGATAAAATGGAGACGTTAAAGCTAGAGGATTCCATATTAAAGGCTTATCAAATGATGTCTGAGTTCAAGTCAAAAATCATGGCAGTTTCAGACGATGATGGCAGATTACTCGGTTTAGTGACGATGAAAGACATTGCAATGGGTCTGATCACAGGTGATTTTTACCACTTAAGAAGCAGCCTAGACAATATTGCTCATGCCATCGAGGGAGATATTCTCGTCAAGTCGAGCCGCATTATTGAAGGCGAAATTGTCATTGCCGCCTATTACAATGAAACCCTAAAAGAACGGAACATTTTTTCGAAAGAATCCATCGTCATCGTTGGGGATCGCTTTGATGTCATAGAACATGCCATTATGTGTCAGGTCAATTTAATCATTTTGACAGGTGCGACCACCTTACCTGACCATTTGTTAGACCTGGCCTTGTCTAGAGAAGTGACTATTATTTCTACAGAAAAAGACACTTATACTGTAGGGAAATTAATCAATCAATGTAATTTTATAACGAAAATCATGAACTCAGAGAAATTAATCAAATTCAGCAAGCGGGACTATCTAGATGAAGTGGCAGAGGAGATTGCTCAATCTGCTCATTCTAATTATCCTGTCGTTGACAGAAATGGGAGTTACCTAGGGTTCTTAGGTCGCAGACACATTCTAAAACCGAAGCGCAAAAAGGTTATATTGGTAGATCACAATGAGTATGGTCAAAGTGTAGAAGGCTTAAAAGAAGCAAGAATTTTAGAAATCGTCGACCATCATAAATTAGGCGATATTTCTACCAACCAGCCAATCACGTTTACAAACGCTCCTGTGGGCAGTACAGCCACTATTATTTATAATCTTTATTGTCAAAATCGACTTGTGCCAGATTTTGATACAGCTGGGCTTTTAATTTCTGGAATACTCTCTGATACGCTATATTTCAAATCTCCAACCACGACAGACGAAGACCTAAGGGCTGTTTCAGAGTTGAATGCAATTCTCAATTTAGATTTAGACGCCTATGTGATGAACATGTTTAAAGCGGGAACCTCACTTGAGGGTCAGTCTGCTACAGAAATCTTCTTTAAAGACTTTAAAGATTTTGAAAGCGATACTCAAAAGATTGGTGTATCTCAAGTCTTTACCCTTAATTTTGAAGAAATTGAACAGAGAAAAGAAGAAATCCTCGAAGTGCTGAACCATACCCACGAGGCAAATCATTATACCGTTACTTTATTCTTGGTAACAGATATTATGAAAAATGGCTCATATCTCATGTATAGAACAGAAATCGGCAATTTGATGAATTCGGTCTTTGATCGCAATGTCGAACAAGGTATTTTTATTGAAGATGTGGTTTCTAGAAAGAAACAAGTGATACCGAAAATTTTTGAAGAACTGTCTAAAACTAAAAAATAGATTATAAAAAAGCTTTATTTTTATGAATTAAGGTAGACATCTTAATATGAAGTTAACATTGAAAGCATATACTGTAGTCAATGTCATAACAATGTAAATTTGGGAGGTCAGTCATGAGTGGCGCACATATTTTAATCATAGAAGATGAAGAGCACATCTCCGAATTAATTAAATATAACTTGGAATCAGCGGGTTATAGGGTAACTGCAGCATATGATGGAGAAGAAGGTCTCAAAGCTGTATTTGAAATGAAACCAGACTTGATTATTTTAGATTTAATGTTGCCTAAAGTAGATGGGATAACGGTTTGCAATAAGGTAAGAAACAATCGAGATACGGAAGACATATCCATTATCATGCTTACAGCTAAAAGCAGTGAAATGGATAAAATTATCGGACTTGAACTAGGTGCAGATGACTACATTACAAAACCTTTCAGTGTCAGAGAGTTGCAAGCGAGAATTAAGACTGTTCTTCGCAGGACAAAAACCACTCATTTAGCTCAGGAAACAGGTCTTATTCGGGTGGAAGACATTGAAATTGATTTAGATCAACACGAAGTTAGAAGGGGATCTGAACGATTTGTACTCACCCTTAAGGAATTCCAACTGTTAAAAATGTTAGCGGATAACAGGGGTAAAGTTTTGACTCGGAACTTTTTATTAGATGAAATATGGGGCTACGACTATTTTGGTGAAACGCGAACAGTAGATGTTCACATACGACACCTCAGAGCAAAAATTGATGATGAAAATAACGGCAACCTCATTGAAACAGTTAGAGGTGTCGGTTATAAGATTCGGTAGGTGAATATGCAAAGAAAATTGTACCTGCTCTTTACCTTTGTCATAGTGCTTTGTATGATGGTAACCGGATTTTTATCTCATAGTTTGATTAAACAGAGTTATATGAACGGTGTAGAGACGAACTTAAAAAACAGTGCTATCTTTATTAGAGACTATTATTTAATTAAAGAATCTGCGAGTGATCCTGTTCTTAGAGAAAACATGCAGGATATGGCGAAAGATTTGAATATGCGGATTACTTTTATTGATTCAAAAGGCACTGTGATCTATGACTCGGAAATGGACTATACACAAATGGAAAATCACTTGGACAGGGAAGAAGTCAAGGAAGCCATCGAAGGGAAAATTGGAATTTCAAAGCGATATTCCACCACGAAGGCAATGGATTTGTACTACTTAGCCCTCCCCGTACAAGAGGAAAAAGGGGATCACATTAAAGTTATTCGATTGTCAGTTCCCTTAAAAGAAATTGAAAAGTATAACTACCAACTGATTTACAATATTTTATTAGCAGCCTTTGTGGGTGTTGTATTATCAATGTTCATAGGGTATCGACTATTAAGTTCCATCTTATTGCCCATCCAAGATCTTAAGAATATTGCTAAAAAAGTGGCTGAAGGTCAATATAACGAAAAAGTTCATATCTCCAACAACGATGAATTAGGGGATTTGGCAAAGACGTTTAACTACATGACAGAAGAATTGACCAAAAATATGAAAGAAATTAACGCACAAAACAGTAAAATGAATGCCATATTAACCAGTTTAGTCAGTGTTGTCATTGCAGTCGATAGAGATATGCGGGTCATGTTTATGAACCGCGAAGCTGAGAAGCTCTTTGGCATCAGCGAAGGTGAAGCTCAAGGACGATATGTGCTTGAAGTCTTCCGAAACAGTGCTGTACTGGATCAAGTCAAAGATTTACTACGTGCCAGAGATTATATTAAAACTGAAATTGAGATTTTTGATCGAACTCAGAGATCTTATCACGTCTATGCTAACCCGATTTTAGACTATACTTCTACACCTGAAAATATTGGGGTGGTCATGTTGTTCCAAGATGTGACAGAGATTAGAAAATTGGAGAATATGCGTAAGGACTTTGTGGCCAACGTTTCACATGAACTTAAAACACCGCTGACGTCTATTCGAGGGTTTGTTGAAACCCTAAAGAATGGGGCTGTAGAAAAGCCTGAGGTCAGAGATCGATTCTTAGATATTATAGATGTCGAAACCACTAGACTGGCACAGTTAATCAACGATCTATTGGTACTCTCAGATATTGAGAAGCAAGCCGAACAGACTGTGAAGGACCCTATTTCAGTCACACATGTCGCCGAAGAAATTGTTGTTTTATTGTCAGGTTCTGCCAAGGCAAAAAATGTTGAATTAAAGTTAGATGTTCAGGAGTCTCTACCGCCGGTTTATGGAAATGTAAATTGGATGAAGCAAATGTTTATTAATCTAATAGACAACGGAATCAAGTACTCTAAAGAACAAGGTGTTGTGAAAGTGACGCTTAAACAAGAAGAGGGTCGGGTCTGTATCCATATTGCAGATAACGGGATTGGCATTGAGCAAGAGCACATCGACAGATTGTTTGAACGGTTCTATAGGGTGGACAAGGCCAGATCCAGAAGTGTTGGCGGGACAGGCTTAGGGCTCGCAATCGTCAAACATATTGTCCTATCTTTTAATGGAGAAATTGAGGTAATATCCGAACTTCATAAGGGAACTGAGTTTATTATTAGAATACCAACTCAATAACCGTAAGGCGCTGATTACATGATCAGCGCCTTTTCTTTTAACAATTTAACGCATAAGCAGAGTTTTTAAGCAGTATTGTTAAGTTTCAAGCCATTGGAAATAAACGACTTAACAATTCCTTAACCCGAATGCAATCGTTAATTAACCTAGAATCAACTTTTACAAAACAAATAATAGCAGTAACTTTGCTATGATGAGTTTGTAAGAAAAAACAAACATATTGGGGTCCAAAGAAAGGGGCACATTACATGAAAACGAATTTATTGAAAAAAGCAGGTCTCATTTCGATCTTAGGCTTAAGTGTTATGGCAATGACAGCTTGTGGCACCAACAGCAATACAGGTGATAAAACTTCACAAGGTACAGACGCTCAAGCCAGTATCAGCGGAGAAGTAAAAATAGACGGTTCATCCACAGTATACCCAATCACTGAAGCAGTGGCAGAAGAGTTCTTGGCAACTAATCCAGACGTAAGAGTGCCAGTGGGTGTATCGGGAACAGGCGGCGGATTTAAAAAATTCATCGCAAACGAAATCGACATTAACGACGCTTCTAGAGCCATTAAAGATCAAGAAGCAGCAGATGCAAAAGCAGCAGGCGTAGAATATGAAGCGTTTGAAATTGCATACGACGGTTTATCAGTACTCGTAAACCCAGAAAATACTTGGGTTGAAAGCTTAACAGTAGACGAACTTAAGAAAATATGGGAACCAAACAGCACTGTAAAAACATGGAAAGATATCAGGGCAGAATGGCCTGCGGAAGCTATCAAGTTCTATGCACCAGGTACTGACTCAGGTACATTTGATTACTTTACAGAAGCGATCAACGGTGAGAGCGGCGCTATTCGACAAGACTTTACAGCATCAGAAGACGACAACATTTTAGTTCAAGGTATTGCAGGCGATAAAAACGCTATTGGGTTCTTCGGATTTGCATACTATGAAGAAAATAAAGACAGCCTTAAACTAGTCAAAATTGATAACGGCAAAGGTCCAATTGAGCCAACATTTGCATCAATCCAAGACGGCAGCTATGCACCACTTTCAAGACCTCTATACATTTACGTCAACAAAGCATCACTTGCAAAGACAGAAGTTAAATCCTTCATACAATTCTACTTGGAAAATGCTGAAACATTAGTACCCGCAGTAGGCTACATCGCATTACCAACAGATAACTACAAAAAATCTCTTGAAAAACTCCAATAAAATATCACTTAATAAAGCCCTTGGATCAACCAAGGGCTTGTGAATTGAGGTAAATATGAAAATAAATAGATGGAAAGAAAGAATAATTGAAAAAGCACTTTTCTTAGTTGCAGGATTGACCGTGACAATTACACTTTTGATTGTAGGTTTATTGTTTACCGAAACCTTCCAATTTTTTAGAGAAGTTTCAATCATAGAATTCTTCACAGGAACAAAATGGACACCAACTTTAGTACCTCAACACTTCGGCGTTTTACCTTTGATTACAGGAACTTTAATGATTGCCATCGGATCCAGTCTGTTGGCACTGCCAATTGGCTTAGGAAGTGCTATTTATTTGAGTGAATACGCCAAGCCAGGGGTGAGAAAAGTAGTTAAACCGCTACTTGAAATATTGGCAGGTGTACCCTCTATTGTCTACGGTTTCTTTGCCCTGACAACTATTACACCTTTTCTACAAAAAATATTACCAAATACAGAAGTTTTTAATGCGGCAAGTGCCAGCATTGCAGTTGGAATCATGATCATTCCTATGGTAGCTTCTCTCAGCGAAGATGCAATGATGGCAGTCCCAGACGCCATCAGAAAAGGGGCGTACGCTCTAGGTGCTACAAAGTTTGAAGTTTCTACCAAAGTTATTATTCCGGCTACCATTTCAAGCATTTCTGCAGCATTTGTTTTAGCCATTTCAAGAGCCATCGGCGAAACTATGATTGTTGCCATAGCAGCGGGACAAAATCCAATTATGACCCTAAATCCTCTCCAGAGCATTCAAACCATGACGGGTTTCATGGTCAATTTAAGCTTAGGGGATATACAGCAGGGCACCATTGAGTTCAAAACAATTTTCGCAGTAGGGGCAGTGCTCTTTACCATGACCTTGCTGATGAATTTATTTTCCAAATACGTGGTTAAGAAATTCCAGGAGGTGTATCAGTAATGGAGTTGCCAATTGAAAATACAATAATCATCCAGGCAAGAAGCCAAAACGTTAAACGCAAAAGACTGATCATCGACAAGGTTTTTCATGGTCTATTATTGGGTGCAACCCTATTTGGAATCGTGATGTTAGTCATTCTCATGAGACAAATTTTTATAGATGGCCTTAAATATTTAGATTTGGATTTCATCTTTAGCATGCCTTCCAGATTTGTAGAAAAAGCTGGAATTTACTCAGCTTTGATAGGCACATTGATTATTTTGTTCGTGACAGCTCTAGCGGCAATCCCTATAGGGGTTGGGACAGCAATTTATATAGAAGAATATGCCAATCCTAATAAGTGGTATAACCGTTTAATCCAAGTGAATATTGCCAATCTCGCAGGAATCCCCTCCATTGTGTATGGCATGTTAGGCTTAGGGTTATTCGTTAAGACTTTAGGGATGGGCAGAAGTTTATTAGCAGGTGCCCTGACACTGGCGTTGTTGATTTTGCCGGTAATTGTCATCTCTACACAAGAAGCGCTCAAGAGTGTTCCTAAAGAACTCCGACAAGGTTCTTTGGCCCTAGGTGCCAGCAAATGGCAAACCACAATCAAGGTTGTGGTACCAGCAGCACTTCCTGGCATTATGACAGGTTCAATATTGGCACTTTCTAGAGCTATAGGAGAAGCAGCGCCACTCATTATGGTAGGTGCATCTGGCTTTGTAGCCTTTCTTCCTAAATCACTATTGGATCAATTTACAGTTCTTCCAATTCAAATATACAATTGGACTTCAAGGCCGCAAGCATCGTTTCACGAGCTAGCCGCTTCTGGTATTTTAGTACTTATGGCGATTATGCTTGTATTCAACGGATTAGCCATCGTGATACGCAATAAATATCAGCAGAAATACGATTAACAATGGAGGCAAAAATGAGCGAAATTCTTATATCGGTAAAAGATTTAGATTTATATTATTCAGAAATGCAAGCACTTAAAAAGATTACTATGGACATTGAAAAAAATAAAATCACCGCATTAATTGGCCCTTCTGGTTGTGGTAAATCAACATTTTTGAAAACCCTCAATCGCATGAACGATTTAGTTCCTGGGGTAAAGGTGGAAGGCACAGTTAAAATTGATGGTATAGATATTTATGGCGACATTGACGTCAACGATTTGAGACGAAAAGTCGGCATGGTTTTCCAAAAACCCAACCCATTTCCAATGAGCATCTATGACAATATCGCCTATGGTCCAAGACTTTACGGCATTAAATCAAAATCAGAGTTGGATCAGATTGTAGAAGAAAGCTTAAGAGCCGCAGCCCTATGGGATGAGGTCAAAGATCGCCTTAAAAAGAGTGCCATGGGACTTTCTGGAGGTCAACAGCAAAGACTTTGTATTGCAAGAGCTTTAGCCGTACAGCCTGAAATCTTGTTAATGGATGAACCTACTTCAGCTTTAGACCCAATTGCGACCATGAAAATAGAAGAGTTAGCCTTAGAGCTTAAAAAGAAATATTCTATTGTCATTGTCACCCATTCGATGCAACAAGCAGGCAGAATTTCTGACAATACTGGATTTTTCCTTATGGGAGATTTGGTAGAGTATGACAAGACTACCAAGCTGTTTTCACAACCTGTCAACAGAAAAACAGAAGATTACATTACGGGAAGATTTGGTTAGGCATTAACAGGATCTTGAAATCTGGAGGATATTATGAGACCAAAATTAGAATCTAAGTTAGTTGAAATAGATGAGTTATTGTTAGAAATGGGAACTCGGACTGAAGAACAATTGGCAAATGCAATTAAAGCCTTAATGACCCATGATGTTCCTTTAGCAAGTAAAGTCGTTGAGAGAGATAAAGAGATAGATGAACTAGAAATCACTATTGAGAAGAAGTGCTTGGACACCATAGCCCTGCAAAACCCCTTGGCAAGCGATCTGCGTAAATTAAGCTCTGTTCTCAAAATCATTACTGACTTAGAACGCATTGGAGATCATTGTGTCAATATAGCGGAAATTGTGGTGGAAATGGGCATTGAACCCCACTTTAAACCTTTAATCGATATTCCCAAAATGGCAGCCATCGTTCAAGAAATGGTCAATGCCAGTTTAGACAGTTATAGTCGTAAAAACCCTGCTTTAGCCATTCTAACAGCACAGCGAGACGATGAAGTCGATGCCATGTACTTGAAAATTTATAAAGAGTTGCTGGAAATCATTCATGAGGACAAATCGCATATGGATCAAATCGTTTCTCTTTTGTTCATCGGTAGATTTTTAGAGAGAATTGCCGACCATGTGACCAACATTTGTGAAAGATCTGTCTTCATAGCCACAGGCGAACGGGTCAACTTTTAGAAAAGCCACAGAATTCAAGTGTTGAATTCTGTGGCTTTCTACGTTTATTTGGAAAACAGCTTAATCTAATCTAAGTCATTGCCTATAAAGTTGGCGTATCCAGTCCAAAGGCGGCATGAACTTGATTGGCAACACTTCGAGCGGCGCTGCTGTCAATCAGACAAGAAATCCGAATTTCAGAAGTGCTGATCATTTCAATATTCACCTCAGCATCGTACAAAGTCTTAAAGAGTTTTGAAGCCACCTCAGTATGACCACTAATTCCTGTACCTATAATAGAAAGTTTGGCTGTATTGCTGTTGTGTAAAATGACAGCTTCTGGTGCTGAGACTTGACAAAATTCATTACAAACCTGCAGGGCGTCTTGAAGGTCGTCTTTGTTGATGGTAAAGGAAATATCGTTGTGATTGGCGTGGTTTAAATTTTGAATAATCATGTCCACAGTTACCGCCTTGGCGGCCAGTGCGCTGAACAAACCGAAGGCAATACCAGGCTTGTCAGGAACTTCTGTAACCGATATTCTTGCAATGTCGTCATCTATAGCAATGCCCCGAACTTCCACCTGTTCCATTGTGTTAACCTCCTTGACCATTGTGCCGGGTTCCTCGTCGAAAGTAGAACGAACCACAATGGGAATGTGATATTTTCTGCCAATTTCTACAGACCGAGGGTGCAGAACTCCCGCTCCTAATTTTGCCATTTCCAGCATTTCGTCGTAGTCAATGACTTTAAGTTGTTGAGCATTTTGAACCATTCGCGGATCAGTGGTATAAACCCCAGAGACGTCCGTATAGATTTCACAGAGATCTGCTCCAAGAGCGGCGGCAATGGCAACGGCAGTTGTATCAGAGCCTCCACGGCCAAGGGTGGTAATTTGACCCTGAGGCGTGACCCCTTGAAAACCTGCCACAATAACCACGGCGTATTCCTTCAAAGCCTCCTGCAAACGTTCTGTATCGATGTTGGTGATTTTTGCTTTTCTGTGTTGTAAGGAAGTGACAATCCCGCTCATAGCCCCCGTCATAGAAATAGCTGAAACCCCTAATTCGTGGAGGGCTATCGACAAGAGTGCAATGGAAACCTGTTCGCCAGTAGAGAGGAGCATATCCATTTCTCTAGGGGAAGGATGGGAACTGATGGCATTGGCGAGGGAAAGGAGTTCATCTGTAGTGTCCCCCATGGCCGAAACCACAATTACCAACTGGTTGCCGCTGTTTACAGATTTGGAAATTCTCGAAGCTACATGTTTGATCCGATCAGGGGTGGCAACTGAACTGCCACCAAACTTTTGAACCCATAAACTCATTCTGCCACCTCCCAAAGTGTGCCTTTATTTTGAATATCAAGGGGCAAGATCTGCCACTTGAATTTTGAGTTTTTTAAGCTTTCCAAAGCAAATGCTGAGACTGCGGCGGAATCCTTAGGGTCGCACATGACCATATACGTGGAACCTGCGCCAGAGACAAAGCCGCCGAAAACCTTTTCGTAGCTGCTAATTTCAAGTAGTTGCTCTGAATCAGGCATCAAGGGTAAACGGTAGGGCTGGTGCAATTGATCCTCAGTACCATATTTCAACAATTCATAATGCCCATTTTGAAAAGCAGTCAATAAAATGGATAATCTAGAAAGATTGAAAATCGCTTCTTTTTTAGAATATTGAAGAGGTAACGCGTCCCGAGCTTCTTGCGTGCTCATTTGAAAGTCAGGAATCAGGGCAATGAATTGAATCGGTTTAGGCAGTACGACGGGTTGATGAAGCACCAAATCTTCCACCATACAAGCCGCTACCATGCCGCCAAAGATTGCAGGAGCCACATTATCCGGGTGTCCTTCTAAGTCAGAGGCAATTTTTAAAACAACTTCTTTGTCCAGTGGTAAGTCAAGGAGATAAAGTCCCGCGACGACTCCTGAAATGTAGGCGGCGGCACTGCTGCCAAGACCTCTGGAAGGAGGAATAGCGCAGTGAAGCATAGACAATTCATAGGTAATGGACTTCGCCTCATATTTATTAAATACGGCTTCAATCCCGTGAATGACATAATTATCTGCATCGGGTATAACAGATTTATTTTCAGACCAGAGTACTGCAGAAGTTGACTCCGATATTTTTCTGACAGAAATTTCATGAAAAAGGTTAAAGGCAAGACCTAAAGTATCAAACCCGGGGCCAATATTAGCAGTTGTAGCAGGGACTTTGATGTGAATCATTTTGTGATCCCCCTAACAAGCTGGGATTTTACCTCCTCGAAGGTGGTTTTAACCTCAGGTAAGCTGAAACCATTTTTTAAAATAATGTCAGAGTCCTTTAAACCGTTCCCAGTCAAGACGCAGACCACACGGCTATTTTTTTCCAGTTGTCCTTGTTCGTAAGCGTGGAATAAGCCAGCAACGGAGATACAAGAGGCAGGTTCAGCGAAGACCCCTTCAGTAGAGGCCAACAACCTTTGATATTTTAAAATAGTTTCATCATCGATGGCTTGAATGCGACCCTTTGACTCTTCTAGTGCTGTTTCAGCAAGTGACCAACTGGCAGGGTTGCCAATTCTGATGGCAGTTGCAACAGTTTCGGGGTGATCAATCTTGTAACCCTTCACCATAGGCGCTGAGCCTTCTGCTTGGAAACCATACATAGCAGGGGTTTGAGTGGACTTCCCAAGACTGTGATATTCCTTAAAACCTTTCCAGTAAGCCGTAATATTTCCCGCATTGCCCACAGGAATCATTAAGTAGTCAGGGGCATCTTCTAAATCGTCACAAATTTCGAAAGCCGCTGTTTTTTGACCTTCAATTCGGAATGGATTAATAGAGTTGACCATAGTTACGGGGTGGTTTTCACAAAATGTTTTGACCATCTCTAAAGCTTCATCAAAGTTTCCAGAAATGGGAACAATCTCAGCCCCATAAGCAACAGCTTGGGCTAATTTTCCGTAGGCAATTTTGCCGTCTGGAATTAACATGAAAGATTTCATGCCCGCTTTTGCAGCATAAGCCGCCATAGAGGCAGAGGTGTTACCAGTAGAAGCGCAAATCACAGCTTCACTTTTGTCGTTAAAAGCTTTTGTTACCGCCATGGTCATGCCTCGGTCTTTGAATGAACCCGTCGGATTGAGTCCATCAAATTTTAAGTAGATTTCCAAGCCAGGCAACATCTTTTCAAGATTAGTAGCGTGAATCAGTTTTGTCTGACCCTCACATAAGGTAATAATCGAATCAGAATCTGAAATGGGAAGTAATGCTCTGTAGCGATGAATAAGTCCTTTATACATAGTAAACACCGTCCTTTATAGTCGTTTTAACTGAGATATGGCATTGGAAATACTGAAATGAGAGGACACCATTCTTTTAACAGAGAAAGTCGTTCGAGCAGCTCTCTCTCTAACAAATCTTCTAAGTCCAAAATGACACCAGCTGCATCTGGGTTCTTGTGAATACTCAATTTATGATCAGAGAAGGTTTGTAAAATCCTGCCCAGTTCTTCTGAACTTGGGGTTTCAGTGATTTGTAAAATCCAGCGGCAAGCCTCGGGGTTGACCTGAATAGCATCAAAAGCTTGATTCCCAGAGTAACACAGAGATTTATCCGATTTGCCATTACAGAAATCCAAGAAGTCTCCAAAGACCGCATTGGCTGTAGGCATTTTGCCTGCACCTTTTCCTGAAAGTTGAATTTTCCCAAAGGAATGGCCGTATAAGCGAATTCCATTATACTCATGATCAATATTGTAAAAGGGGTGACTAGGGGCAACAGCACAAGGTCGCACAGCATTATAAACATGAGAGTCTACATTCA
>CAYOLV010000010.1:0-24598 GCA_964404895.1 uncultured Peptostreptococcaceae bacterium
TCAGAACCCATGGGGATTACAGGAGTCTATCGACTCACTTTTCTTCTGGCGTTTGTTTATTGAATGCCAGGAGAAAGGTAATCCCTATTATTGTGATATTAAGAAAAATTGAAGAGTGAAAGGAGCAGAAAAATGGAAAATGAAATGAACAAAATAGCCACAGATCTAGCAAAACTACACGGCATGACAAAGGAACAATCGAAGTGTGAAGTCCAATATAAGATGGCCCAAAAGATGTTAGGCATCCTGCTCCGAAGAGGGATTGTAACCGAGGAAGAACGTAAAAAAATAGATGAATTGAACCGCCAATCCTTCTCGCCACAGCTTGCCAAAGTATATGTGTAAAAACACTTGCTTTGCACAGTGTGTTGGAGTAATGTGTGTTGCTAACAGGGGATGAAGATCCCAGAAAGGAGGAAAACGCATATGACAAAAAAGGTCACTAAGATTGAGCCAGTCAGGCAAAAGGTGATGCACGAATTAAGACCTAAAAAGCGTGTTTGTGCATACTGCAGAGTCAGTACGGATTCCACTAAGCAACACACTTCCTATGTAGCCCAAGTAGAATATTATAAGAGCTACATTGGCAAACGTGAAGCGTGGGAATTTGCCGGTATCTTTGCAGATGAAGCCAAAAGTGGAACACAGGTTAAAAGCCGTGACGAATTCATCCGAATGATGAAGGAATGTGAAAATGGGAATATCGATATCATCGTCACCAAGTCAGTCACTAGGTTTGCTAGAAATACCATAGACAGTATTGAAGCCATTAGAAAGTTAAAAGCACTTGGCGTCACCATCTACTTCGAAAAAGAGAATATTAACACCATGTCTGAGCAAAGTGAACAGATGCTGACAATTTTAAGCTCGATAGCTCAAGGTGAATCAGAAAGTATCTCCACAAATAATCGCTGGGGAATACAAAAAAGATTCAGAGATGGCAGTTATAATCTCGGCTGTGTGGCCTATGGCTATACAAAGAATGAAGAGGATGAGCTAACCATCAAGGAAGATGAAGACGATGTTGTGCGTCGGATTTTTAATGAATATTTAAGTGGAAAAGGATCCTATGTAATTGCAAGAGATTTGACCAATGATAATGTGCCACCCGTTAGGACCGCTGAGACATGGAATGACAGTGTGGTAAAAGGTATTCTACAAAATCCAATATATGAAGGTGATCTGATTTTACAGAAAACCTACACTACTGAGGTACTCCCTTACACGAAGAAAATAAATC
Organism: uncultured Peptostreptococcaceae bacterium; assembly: GCA_964404895.1. Classification (GTDB taxonomy): domain Bacteria; phylum Bacillota; class Clostridia; order Peptostreptococcales; family Acidaminobacteraceae; genus JBGSUZ01. The sequence continues at coordinate 1,241 of CAYOLV010000010.1, forward strand.
GTGGAGAGATGCCTCAGTTTTTTATTAAAGACAATCATGAACCGATTATCACCAGAGAACAAGGACAGATGGTTCGTGAAATCTATGAATACCGCAGAAAGCAGATGGGCATCGATCATAGCGGAAAGTATCAGAATCGATATGAGTTAAGCAGTAAGATCATCTGTGAAGAATGTGGTGGAACCTTCAGAAGACAAAAGATATACATCGGGAAACCTTATGAAAAAATTCAGTGGAGTTGTAAAAACCATCTAAACAGTAAAGAAAATTGCAAGATGAAGGCCATCAGAGAAGATATCATCAAAAGTGCCTATCTTACCATGTGGAATAAGCTGGTCAGCAATTATACCTATATCCTAATACCACTGTTAGACTCCCTAAAAAATCTGAGAACCTGTAAAACACAAGAAGATGATATCGAAAACTTAAATCATAAAATTATGGAACTGACTGAGCAGAGCCATATCCTGAGCCGAGTGGTGCAAAAGGGATATATGGACTCTGCTCTTTTTATACAAAAGCAAAATGCACTAAATATCGAGATTGAAGAAACGAAGAAAAAGAGGAATGCTCTGCTAGATTCAAACGGATTTGAAAAAGAGATTGAAGGGACCATAAGGCTTCTTGAAATTATCAAATACAACCCAGAAATTATGGATACCTATGACGAGAACCTACTTGCCCATACGGTGGAGCAGGTGCTCATAGGACAAAGCGGGACCATCACTTTCAAGCTGATCAATGGACTTAAATTAACAGAGCGTATCAGTAAAGGTGGTGAGGATACATGATGCAGCGGCATATGCCCATGGGATACAAAATGGTAAATGGACAAATAGAAATAAATGAAGAGCAAGCACAAATAGTTAAATCGATTTTCATAGACTATATCAAAGAGAAATCATTGAAAGCCATTGCAAAAGAACTGACAGAGCGAGGTATCCTCAATGCCAATAAGAAACCCAATTGGAATCATGGTTCAGTAGGCAAGATACTACAGAATGTTAGATACCAAGGGGATGAGTTTTACCCACGGCTTATTGATCAGGCTACTTATAAAAAAGCCCAGGACATGAGAGCAGCTGTAGAAAAAAAGCTTGGCAGATCACAGCAATTTAATGCAATGAAAAATCAAAGTATTTTCAGTGGAAAAATCAAGTGTGGTGAATGCGGAGAAACCTATAAAAAATATATCGAACACGCAGGCAAGCCTTCGGAGAAAATTAAATGGAAGTGTAGAAACTATATTTTTGAAAACCGAGTTTTATGCAGGAATAGTTTTTTCACTGAAGATGAGCTAAAAAGCACCTTTATAGAAGCAACTAACCAACTGATCAAGCAAAAAAAGACGATTGAAAAGATATCGCCTCAAGAACCGCCGAAAATGAACCTCAAACTCAGACAGACTGATAATAGAATTAAAGAACTCGAACAAGACGGTGAATTTTCAAGTCCAGAACTTGCAGAGCTGATTTTTAAAAGAGCTGTGCTTTATTACGAAGGCTCAAAGGTTGCTGATCAAAAGCGGAATGCTGAAACATTAAAATCGGCTCTCACAGATATAAATACCCTGATAGGATTTAATGAGGAACTGTTCGAAACCATTATTAAACGAATGACGGTTTATAAAGAGACATCTGTGAAAGTGGAGTTTATAAATGGCATCATTATCAACATAAGCATAGAGTACAAACGAAAGGATGGTAAATATGGCAGTAGCGAAAAAGACGGTAGCGATTATACCGCCTCAAGTTAAATATGATAAACATCTGCGAGTAGAACAGAAGACACTACGTGTCGCAGCATACTGTAGAGTCAGCACCTTGCTGGAGCAACAGGAAGGCAGTTATGAAGCACAGGTTGATTATTATACGGAGAAAATCAATAGCAATCCCAACTGGAAGTGTGCAGGCATATTCGCAGATGATGGCAAGAGCGCCACGCAGACGAAAAAACGAGATGATTTTAATGTTATGATTGAAGCCTGTATGGCAGGAAAAGTAGACTTGATCCTGACAAAATCGGTGAGCAGATTTGCTAGAAATACAGTGGATGCCCTTCAATATATCCGAAAGCTGAAGGAAAAGAACATCCCAGTCATTTTTGAAAAAGAAGGGGTCAACACCATGGAAAGTGGTGGCGAACTTCTGATTACAATCCTGAGCAGCCAAGCACAAGAAGAAAGCCGAAACATCAGCGAAAACACAAGATGGGGCTTAACAAGGCGGTTTGAAAACGGCATTATTTCAGTCAATCATAAGAAGTTTTTAGGCTACACAAAGGATGACGATGGAAACCTTGTGATCGTGCCAGATGAAGCTATCATTGTAAAGCGGATCTACCGAGAATACCTAGAAGGTAAAAGTATTATTCAGATAGCCAAGGGACTTGAGGAAGACGACATAAGAACGGTAACGGGGCTTGATCACTGGCATCCCGGGACAATCGACAAAATGCTCTCCAATGAGAAATTTTGTGGAGATGCCTGTATGCAAAAGACCTACACCATCGATTTTCTCACAAAGAAAAAAGTAAAGAATGAGGGATATGCGCCTCAATACTACATCGAAGATAACCACGAAGCGATTGTTCCAAAGGAATTATATCATCAGGTGCAGGTGGAAAAGGCCAGAAGAGCTAGCCTTAACAAATCAGCGGTAACAAGGAAATCAAACAAGTCAAAAAAAGAAAAGAGCAAGTATAGCTCTAAATATGTACTGACAGAACTATTAGCCTGCGGCGAGTGTGGCCATGCTTATCGAAGACAGACCTGGTCCAAATACGGTCAGAAGACAGCGGTATGGCGATGTGAGGATAGATTGAAAAACGGATCAAGCTCCAAGTGCCAGAATTCACCTACACTTAAAGAAGAGCAGCTCCAAGATGCCATTATGAAAGCCATCAACAAGGTAGTTGAAAACAGTGGTGATTTTATAGAGACCTTCAGAGAAAATGTCATAAGGGTCATAGGCAATTATAGTACTCAAGGGGTTACAACAGAATATGATGACCAGATTGATGAACTGCAAAAGCAGATGCTAAAACTCATCGAAGATAACGCAAGACAAGGCGCTGTAAGCGATGAATTTGACGATGCATACAAACACTTATCCGAACGCATCAATGAGCTTAAACAGGCGAAACTAAAGCTTGTAAGGGCACAAAAGCAAGCAGAGAACTATGCAGAGCGGGTTGATGCGCTGGACAAGGCAGTGGGCACTGTAAACCCACAAGTGAGGGAATTTGATCAAGAGCTAGTGAAACGCCTGATCTACAGCATAAAGGTGCATAAGGGTCTTAAGATAACGATACAATTTCACTCAGGAATTGTGATGACTGAGGAAGTGGATTGTTACGAGGATTAAGGATAAGCATTGAGCAAAGACATCACATCGGCCGTAGCTGTTAATGCAGTTGCGGTTTTGTTTGTTGAGAAATGAGCAGCTAATTGGTTGCAAACTGAGAAACTATAATCGATATGAGGAGAAGATAAAATGACTACAGATGAATTATATGATTTGATGGAAGACGGCAACCTTGGATATGCATGTGTTTATAAACAAGGTGACCAAGGAATGCATACTGATTACATGTTTAAAATGACTGCTGAGAACATTGCCAATTTTATTGGAAAAAATGCATATTCAGCAGACAATATTATAATGACGGATATGTGTGACAGCTTAATTTGTGAATCAATTTATGGTGGATTAATTATGAATTGTCCAGATCAGAGTCTATGTCGAGAAATCATTCCTCATCTGGCACCTATACAAATGGGTGAAGTGGATCCGAAAGAATTCTCAGTGGCGACAAGAGAAGAGATGGAAGCACTTTGGGATGCTGAAGAGGCGGAAGTCATGCAGGAGGAAATTAAAATGTTGTAGTAAGAGTAAAAGTTTCTTTAATCGAAAAAAGCAGTTATGAAATTAATTCATAACTGCTACATTGCCAACATTAGGGAGATAATGAAGGATATTTAAAAGCAATTTACGTGTCGGCTTTATTAGAATTTTGAGACTTTTGGTCATTAGTGTTACAACAATCTTTACCTTCAGAATGAGAATGATTTTTCATTAAGAAATGTGATCCAAGGCATATAGCAATCATAAGAAATGGGAAAATTTTATTGATGTTTCCACCGACTCCATTGGTACCCCAGAAGAATAACGCAATAATGGGTATCAAACAACATAACATCATTGGTAAATGAAATTTACTGAATTGGCTCTTGTTTTTATTGTTTTCATGATCAGTATTCTTGTTGTGATTATGATTTCCCGAACAACACATAATTAATACCTTCTTTCATTTATTATTTTATTTGAGTTCATCATAGCAAAGAGTTATGCAGATTTTATGGAGGTTAGCAATGAATTTGAAAATACTTCGAATTACCTTAAATGGAGTAGACGCATTTTTGAAATATTTAATGTTATGCAGTAACTCCATAATATCTACATAAAAATGAATTATGCTAGCAATATCAAATCTTCGGAGGTAACTATGAAAAACGATGAAAAAGTATTGAGTAAGAAATTAGGAACAGGTGTAGTTTTGCTTGCAATTTTGGGTATATTGGTTACAGCAATACTATTCTTTTTTCCTACACAACAAGCACTCGGTAAGTCCCTATTAGGAAAAACTGATATTGTAAAAGTGGCTGTTATCAAAAATGACATACAGGATGTTTACATTGATTTAAAATCAAGATCATACGCGCCTATTGTTGTACAAAAAGGTATTCCAGTAAAGTTTAATATCAAAGCGACAAAAGAGAGTATCAACGGTTGTAATGGGACAATTATTATTCCTGAGTTCAATATTGAAAAAACATTGGTTCCTGGGGATAATATTATTGAATTTACACCTGATATTGAAGGGACGATTGCATATTCATGCTGGATGGGCATGGTAAGAAGTTCGATTGAAGTGGTTTCAGATCTTAATACTGCAAATGTTTCAGCGCTTCCTGTACAATAAAATGTTGGTATCGGCCCTGCTTGTTGCAACCAACTGCAATAAAAGAATTGAATAGTCAATCTTATTCAGCAGCATTATTAAGTAATTTTTACTTGTAGAATATATCAACATAACGAGGAGATTAAGCGGTGAATGCACAAAGTATTCTAATAGTGGAAGATGAAATTAAGATTTCTGCAGTTGTAAAATCGTATCTTGAGAAAAGTGGATACGAAGTATATGAAGCATGTAATTGCGCAATCGCTCAAAAGTTATTAGATACAAAACAGCCAAGTTTGATCATCTTGGATTTAATGTTACCAGATATGTCTGGAGAAGAATTTTGTAGGCAAGTACGAAAAAAATCAAGAATACCTATCATTATGTTAACAGCAAAAGTTGATGAACTGGATATTTTAAAAGGTCTCGATATTGGTGCGGATGATTATGTCACTAAACCATTTAGTATAAAACAATTGGTGGCAAGAGTTCAGGCTCTTCTAAGGCGCAGTAACGAAGAACTAATTCCTTTAATCAACATGATGAATTTTAATGAAGATGATTTAGTGATTGAGCCATATAAACATGAGGTTAGAAAATGTGGAGAAATAGTAAACCTCACACCAAATGAGTTCAAAATTTTAATGGTTCTTGTAACGTATCCGAACAAAGTTTTTACACGGGAGGATCTAATTATTTCAGCTTTAGGCAGAAATTTTGAAGGTTTTGATAGAACTGTAGATTCACATATTAAAAACATCAGGCAAAAAATAGAGACAAATACAAAGGAACCTAAGTATGTATTGACAGTACATGGGGTAGGATATCGCTTTGGTGGTGAATAACATGAAATATAGTATGAGAACAAAATTAACAGCATCGTTTGCTGCAACAGCCCTTATTTGTGTTATTTTGATAGGGCTGTTTTCTAATATTCAGCTAGAGAAACACTTTAAAGAATATGTTCTTCAGAACCAGTTAAAAGAAAATCAAGAAATGGTTGATCTGATTGGGTCGATAGCATATCAAAATGGTAAATGGGACATCCATAAAATCGAGAATATTGGTATTTTTGCATTAAAGCAGGGTTTGATCCTTCAAATAAAAGATCAAAATGGTGAGAAAATATGGGATTCTTTTATGACATTGAGTGAAGACTCGCAGAAAAATATGCAAGGAATAAACCAGAATTTAATGAATCAAATTTCAGATACAAAAAAAGAAATTACAAAAAAAACGTACCCAGTTTTAGATGAGAATAAAGTGTTGGGAACGGTTGAAATAACTTTCTATGGATCAGTCAACTACAATGAGATTGATATACACTTTGTCAGAACACTTAATATGGTATTCCTTTTTGTGGGTATATTTTCTTTAATAATGTCTATGATTGTTGGTGTAATTTTGTCGGATAGAATTACTAGACCGATTGTTCGTGTTATTAGAAAAGCTCAGTTGATAGCAAGTGGAACTTATGAGGAACGGAGTGTTGAAAACTCGAGCACACGTGAAATTAGCGATTTAACTCAAAGTATAAATGACTTAGCCATTACATTAGAAGCTCAGGAGAAACTAAGAAAGCGCTTGACGGGAGATGTGGCCCACGAACTACGTACACCGATGGCAACACTTCATAGTCATATGGAGGCCATGATTGACGGCGTATGGGAGCCGACAGTTGAACGATTGATAAGTTGTGATGAGGAAATAAATAGAATAATAAGATTGGTAAGTGATTTAGAGAAATTGGCCCATTATGAAAGTGAAAATTTAGTACTTAATAAGTCAAGTTTTAAAGCAAAAGATTTTTTGGAACATTTAGTTAAGGCATTTGAAGCAGAGTTTGCTAAATTGGGCATTACGCCAATGATTGACTGCGATGAAAGTATTTTTGTTGCTGATCGAGATAAATTAAGTCAAGTTTTTATTAATTTGATATCGAACGCATTGAAGTTCACACCATCTGGGGGAATGATTAAAATAAGTGTTAAAGAAGATACGCATCAGATTGATATAATTGTTGCAGACAATGGACAAGGAATTTCAGCTCAGGATTTAACACATATATTTGAAAGATTTTATAGAGCAGATGTTTCGCGTAATAGAAAGACTGGTGGATCTGGAATCGGACTTTCTTTAGTAAAAGCTATTGTTGAAGCCCATGGAGGTACAATTATAGTATCAAGTGAACCAGGAAAAGGAACACAATTCACTATGCATTTTCCTAACTAAATAAGTAGAAGATAACTTTATTTTCATTTTTACGACTAATCTCCATAAAATCTACATTTAATCATGGCATAATCAAATTATAGAATACCCCTATGGGGTATACACGAAACTTAGTAAATTGAGGTGAGAAAATGAAATCGATACAGTTAAAAATTGGTGGGATGACCTGTTCTGCTTGTGCGAAAGCCATTGAAAGAGCAGTTGGTAAATTACCAAGCACATCGGAAGTTTCTGTAAATTATGCAACTGAGAAATTAAGCTTGACCTATGATGAACAACTTTTAATGCTGGAGGAGGTAAAAAAGGCTGTAGTAAAGGCTGGTTATGAAGTGATTGAAGCCGAGACAGGAAAGGAGATTACTATTCCAATAGGTGGCATGACCTGCTCGTCGTGTGCAGCTGCGATTGAAAAAGCAACTGGCAAACTACCAGGTGTTGAAATGGCTTCGGTAAATTTTGCCACTGAAAAGCTTAAAATTAAATATGATCCTAGTAAAATAAGAATTTCTGAAATTAAGCAAGCAGTTATTAAGGCTGGCTATCAGCCACTTGAAATTGATAATACTCAGCAAATTGATAGCGATAAGTTGCGAAAAGAAAAAGAAATTAAAGTATTGTGGAAAAAGTTTATAGTATCCCTTGTTTTTTCAGTACCACTTCTCTATATAGCCATGGGAGGTATGCTTGGATGGCCCCTTCCATCCTTTTTATCTCCTATGGAATATCCACTAGTTTATGCTCTAATAGAACTAGTACTTGTAATACCTGTCGTAATAGCAGGCAATAGATTTTATACCGTTGGATTCACTGCTATATGGCGTAGACAGCCCAATATGGACTCACTTATAGCGATGGGAACATCTGCTGCTGTTTTGTATAGTATTTATTCAACCTATAGAATTTCTTTAGCCGATTTTCAGTTTGTTGAGGATTTATATTTCGAAACAGCTGGCGTTATCATTACACTGATATTGCTTGGTAAGGCTTTAGAGGCAGTTTCGAAAGGTCGTACCTCTGAGGCAATAAAAAAACTCATGGGTTTAGCCCCTAAGACTGCGCTTGTCCTTCAAGGTGATCAGGAAATTGAAATACCCATTGAAGAGGTAGAAGTTGGAGATATTATAATAGTTAAGCCTGGTTCGAAGATTCCTGTGGATGGCGAAATTGTCGAAGGGCATACTGCTGTGGATGAGTCCATGCTGACAGGTGAAAGTATGCCTGTTGAGAAGTCAAAAGGGGATAAAGTAATTGGTGCGAGCCTTAATAAAAATGGATCTATTATGTTTAGAGCGACTCGTGTTGGGAGCGATACTGCATTAGCTCAAATTATCAAGTTAGTTGAAGATGCTCAGGGTTCAAAAGCGCCAATCGCTCATTTAGCAGACGTTGTTTCAGGGTACTTTGTACCTGTAGTCTTTGTCATTGCGACTTTGTCAGCTTTACTTTGGTATATCAGTGGTGAATCAGAAGTGTTTTCCCTTACAATATTTATTGCAGTCTTAGTAATAGCTTGCCCTTGTGCACTTGGTCTGGCTACACCAACAGCAATAATGGTTGGGACTGGAAAAGGTGCAGAAAATGGTGTTCTCATTAAAGGTGGCGAAGCCCTCGAGATCGCACACAAAATTAAAACAATTGTATTTGATAAAACTGGAACAATAACAGAAGGGAAACCACAAGTTACAGACATTATTGTTTCGGAAAGTATAGAAAGTAATGAACTTTTACGCCTTGCGGCATCGGCAGAAAAAGGTTCTGAGCACCCGTTGGGGGATGCAATTGTAAAAGGCGCTGAGAAATTAAATCTCACCCTGAAAAAGGTAGATTATTTTCAAGCAATTCCTGGACATGGGATACAAGTGACAATTGATGGTCAAACACTTTATTTAGGTAATAAGAAACTTATGAATGAAAAAGGCATTGATTTAAGTGATTACATTGTACAAGCAGATCGATTGGCAGATGAGGGAAAAACGCCGATGTACATCTCTATAGACTCTAAACTTAAAGGTCTAATAGCAGTTGCGGATGTGCTCAAACCGTCTAGCCTGGCAGCCATCAAAACATTGCATAAGATGGGAATTGAAGTAGCAATGATAACTGGCGATAATAGAAAAACTGCTGAGGCTATTGCAAGACAAGTAGGGATTGATCGTGTCCTCGCTGAAGTATTACCACAAGACAAAGCTAATGAGGTCAAGAAACTCCAGTTGGAAGGTAAAAAAGTGGCAATGGTTGGTGATGGTATAAATGATGCACCTGCACTGGCTCAAGCAGATATTGGAATAGCTATTGGAAGTGGAACAGATGTTGCAATGGAGTCAGCCGATATTGTGTTGATGCGTAGCGATCTTATGGATGTTCCAACAGCACTGCAACTCAGCAAAAGCACAATTCGCAATATAAAGCAGAATCTATTTTGGGCATTTGCATACAATGTTGCGGGCATCCCTGTAGCGGCGGGCTTACTCTATGCTTTTGGAGGACCAAAGCTTAATCCAATTATTGCAGCAGCTGCAATGTCTTTAAGCTCTGTATCAGTTTTGACAAATGCATTAAGACTAAAAAAATTCAAACCGTTCGCTAAAGAAGTAATAAGTAATACTACAATCGATATGATGCATGGTGAGTTCAAAGTTGTTATTGTTAACGAAAAGAACCTGAATAAAGCAGAAATTATAAAAAATAGCACTATTGCGACTGAATTAGAAATGCCAAGTGTTGAAAAGTTAATCTTTGCGGTTGAAGAGACTCATAATACCGATGACATTCCTATACCAAAACAAGTAATAAATGAAATGAGTGTGGAGAATCAACTTGTTAATGAAAATGACTTGGAAAAGTATCTGAAAGTTGGTGCACGCATTTTGGTTACAGTTGGTGCAGCGTTCGGCACTATTGCATATTTTGAACTGAAAAAACAAAAAAGAATAACTACAAACAAAAGAAAGAGGTGAAAAAAATGGAAAAAACTATTTTGATTTCTGGTATGACTTGTGGACACTGTGTGAAAAGAGTAGAAAATGCACTGCTGGGTGTAAGCGGCGTTGTCGCTGTTGTAGTGAACCTCGAAGAAAAGAACGCTGTTGTTGAATTAAATGTAGATGTTGACGATAATCTTCTTAAGGAAGCGATTGACGATGTAGGATATGAAGTGGAATCTATTCTGTAGCTACATGGATTCTACATGAAACTATGATAAAGTTAGTCATATGTGAATGGAGGTATTAAATGGCAGGTAGAAATAGATTGAAATTAAAGTACGTGGAATGACATATGCTTTAGTTTTCACGAAAATCTTGACCGACTCTTATATAACTCATAGAGGTGAAGCTTGTTATTAGTAGCTAGTCGTCGTTTAATAATCATAGGATTAGTTTTATAAACTGCCTTGTCCACACACAATATAATAACGTATGGAAAAGGCAGTTTGAGTGTTCGTAAATAATAATCCAGAATGATTTTAAGATTTTAAAAAGATTTTAATAAACATGATATTGTTGATTAAGCATGCTTAGATTTGAATTAAGGGAATTTGTATAATCTCATTTTGTCAAAATACGAGATTGGGTTTATCGCTCACCAACAGCCCTATTTACGAAGTCTATTGGTTATTTTGTAAGTGTTAAATTAATGAAATTTGGAAAAGGCTTGATCTTTGGCATGAATGTTTACATTTCATCTTGACTAACGTAGAATGACTAGTAGGAAAGACTTTTATGAAATTGAATGTTTTAGCTTTATATCAGTAGCAAACTCCAGTAAAGCCGTTTGATTGTCAAACTTTCGATGCTGATCTTAGACCTTTATACTCTGGTGGAGAGATTCTTATTCTCATAATTTTATTATAGCAAAATTTGTTTCATGTTGTAACCATGAATTCCATAGGAGAGTAATTAATGAATGGGTCAAGGAATCTGAAGTTGTTGGCATTGTTATTGATAATTGGCGTACTGTTCGGGGCATCATTTCACTTTATAATCATGCCTATATTTGGAGATAGTCTAATCCATTGCATCAATTTGGGTATTTTTTTGGAGGAATATCCTACTTGATAACACAAATGATATATATACGGGTTGATACGTTAAAAAAAACCATCAAGGCTCTTATGTTTGATAATGCAATGGATAAACTTACAGGAGTATTTAACCGGAGAGCCTTTGATAATACTCTAGCTAAATTAGATTATGCTGAATTATATTCAATGGTATTTATCGATATCGATGATTTTAAGAAATTTAATGATTGGTATGGTCATCAGGTTGGTGATGAAGTATTGGCAAAGGTTGCTCATGTAATCCAGTCAAGTCTCCGAAGGAATGATAGTGTATATCGATATGGCGGCGAGGAGTTTGTTGTTATTCTTCAGGATTGTACAAAGCAATGTGCTTTGGAAATAGCTGAGAAGATTAGAAGAAATGTCAGTGGTCTTGAAATACAGTCTTGTCTTAACGTCACGGTGTCGCTCGGCGTGGCAACATATCCTGATGATGGCGAGACTGTAAATCGAATCGTTGAGGCCAGTGACAGCTCTTTGTTGTTGGCAAAAAACTTAGGAAAAAACAGGACTCAAGCGTTTAGCTCGAGAATTCTTTACAGCACTGGTGTCAATAAAGAGAACCAAAATTCGAAGCTTAATTGTTGGGAGTACAAGAAATGCGGGAGGCAACCAGGTGGTGAAAATGTGAATGAGCTTGGTGTGTGCGCCGCATCAACAGATCAATCTCTAGACCTCATCCACGGGGGGAAGAATTGCGGTAGAACGTGCTGGGTAATCAGCGGAACTTATTGTAAAGGAGCAGTGCAAGGCACTTTTGCACAAAAGTATAGGGACTGCCAGATATGCGATTTTTACCTACTTGTGGAAAAACAGGAAGGGGATCACTTCAAGCTTTCGGCTGTTTTAATGAGCAACAATCAATAATAATTTTTAAGCGCGTTGACGAAAAGTTCACACAAATTAAATAGCAACCATAAGGAGGAGTATTGTGTTTAAAAATATGAAAATTGGTCAGAGATTGATTCTATGTTTCTTAGTGGTATCATTTCTGATGGCGGGCGTCGGAGTTATCGGAATTACACAAATGAATCGTATCAATATTAATTCGGAAATAATGTATACAGATAATCTGCTGCATCTTAGAAAAGTAGGTATGCTGAAGGAAAACTTTCTTCAAATCCATTCAGATCTGGTCTTGCTGATGAATAGTAAAGATGCAGCAAAAAAGCAGAGTCTTGAAGCAGAGATCAAAAGACTCACTGACGAGAATATGATGATTTCCGAGGAATTTAAAAATTCTACAGTTCCCAGTGCAGAAAGCAAATTATTTGCAGCTTTTAACGAAAACCATGAAATGTACATGATGGCACGAAACGCATTGATGGAAGCCATTGATAAGAATAAAATTGACAAAGTTGATGACGCTTTCATGAAAGTGGAAGAAGCCCGTCAGATGACCTTTGACAGCATCAACGCACTTATTGAGGGAAATTTACAGGAAGCCAAGGAGGCTAGCGAGGCAAATGCCCTTATTTATGCGGATGCATTTAAACTCATGGCCATTATCGTAACAGTGGGGTTCATATGTGCAATTGCTCTTGGTCTGTTAATCTCCAACGCTATTGCCCGTCAGATTAAAAAAGTTTTGTTCTTTGCGGATTCTCTGAGTGAAGGGGATTTGACCAGTAAAATTGATTTAGACTCAAAAGATGAAATAGGTATGTTAGCTGTGGCATTAAATCGTGCAGGAGATAACACAAAGAATCTATTGGCTGCAATCATTGCAACTTCGAAGGAAATTAATAAATCTAGCGAAGGGTTAACTACTTCTATTGAAGATATCTCAGAAAAAGTGTCTAGTATTAGCAAGTCTGCTATTGAAATAGCTTCAAGTACCGGTGAGCTGAGCGCAACTACAGAAGAGGTAAATGCTTCTATTGAGGAGATCAATTCAAACTCGAATGAGCTTTCAGGAAAAGCAAAGGATGGTGATGCTGCTTCGAAAGAAATTCAAATTCGTGCAGCTGAAATCAAGGATAAGGGCTTGAAAGCAATTGACTTTTCTAAAGCGGTATACAAGGATAAACAGACAAACATAATGAAGGCCATTGAAGATGGAAAAGTCGTTGAGGAAATTAAGATTTTGGCCGATTCTATTGCCACCATTGCCACCCAGACTAATCTCCTCGCTTTGAATGCGGCAATCGAATCAGCCAGAGCCGGTGAGATGGGCAAGGGGTTCGCGGTTGTGGCAGATGAAATACGCAAACTAGCCGAACAATCCTCAAGAAGTGTTTCAGATATTCACAGTACAATCACGCAAGTAAACGACGCATTTGGAAACTTGTCAATAAATACACAGGATATTCTAACGTTTATTGAGAATAATGTTAATCCCGATTATGAAATGTTCCTTGAAACTGCTATAAAATATGAAAAAGACGCAGCTTTTATCAAAGACATGTCAGAAGAAATTGCTCGTGGGAGTAGCATGATCCTTCATGCAATAGAACAAACCAGTGATGCAATAGAAACTGTAGCTGAAACGGCCCAAGATACTGCTTCCATTACGGATGGAATATTGCAAAGTGTTCAGCATACCACCTTAGCAATAGACGATGTATCCAGATTGGCTGATGCTCAGTCAAAACTTTCGGAAGAGCTCAACTTGTTAATTTCGAAATTCAAGATTTGAATTTGAAGTAGGATAACCCTTGCTAGGCACAGGAATATGAAAACTTGTGTCCTCTTAATTAGATTGACCTGATAAAATATGTTTTTCAAAAGCGAACTGCATAAAAAATGAGCGTGTATTGGTGTAAGTATCTTTATTTTGCACTATATCACCCCTCATTAGGTGATATTAATCACATTAGCAACCTCGCTACTTTACGTAAGTTATGGGCGAGTATCCCATAACCACACCAAGTAGAGGTCCGTTCATGCCCCTCAAGTAACTTCGCCTTAAATTAAATGTCCTTTTAAGGCAACTGATGCGCGCTTCTACTCCGGCTCTAAAACGCTGAAGCAATTTAAATTTTGGCGTACTCTCATGCGCTTTAACGCATCTTCCTTTTTACTAGAGTAGTAGCCACGATCTGTTGCCACTACTCGGGGTGCCTTTTGAAAGATCATCTCATGATGTTCAATAGCATCAACAATTAGAGTTTTATCTGAAGGGTAGCCTTTATGAACACTATACCCTGTAACGATTCTTTCTTGTACTTCTTGGATCTGAAATTCACCAAATTCTACACGTTTACTGAGCTTTTCTTTTGCGATTGGCCGGGCATCGATATCAAAAATACTTACGATTCTGTTTTCTGATTTTCCACCTGCATTAAGAGTTCTGATTGAGTAATGACCAATTCAATAACCTGTACTGTTTCAAGTAGCGTTTGCTTTACGGATTGATTCTTAAGGTTCTCTGGTATAAGTTTTTTCAACATCGACTGTGCTTTTTTAATGTTACCTTAGCCGCGTCAGCCATTTGACCAGTTATTTTTCTTACTTCAACTTTGGTTTCTTGGGTTCTTTTGCGCACTATTTTATTAATGCTCAAGAGCTTGCGCTTCATCTCTTTCGTTTTCTTTTTATCTTTTTTTTTATATTTTTGCCACATTGGCCTTGTGCCTTGCTCATTGTGTTTTCTAACTTCTGGACGCCTTTAAAAATCAGTTCTGCATCAGTTGGGTACGAAATGTTTGATTCGACTTCGGTTGTGTCAATGTGCAACTTTGTGCCTTTAATGACTTTCTGTATTCTTAGTTCTAGGATAAAATTGTCATTTAACTATTGAATTATTCTACTACCATATTTTTAAGTAATCTTCATCATGGCCGTATCCGTTGGTGCATCCATATCCAGAGGAATATGGCAAAACTTTTTATACATTGGGGTTTTTGAAACAACTACAGATAAATCCTCAAAACTCAGAACCAAGTAAAATTTCAATACCATCATTAGTATAAAAAACCGTACAGGTGCAGTTGGTCGCCCACGCATCGTATAAAATCTCTTGACGATTGGTTCTTCAAAAATAATATTGTTGAGCAATACATCCATTTTCTCGAGTTCAGGTGTTAGTGTAAGCAGGGAAGACGGTAAAAGTTGATCATATACACTGGAATGATTTTCTTTTTGCTTTTTGAGGTTTTTATCGAATTTATCAGGTCAATCTAATTAGAGTGCGCAGGTTTCATATAAGTTGTTTAGTCGGACTTCTAAGATGCGCGATAAATTCTGCCCGTGAAATTTAAGAGATTATTTTTAGTCAACTCTTCATAGTAGCCCTGTCTTGAATACTTCACCTTTTGATTGTTGTTGTGTTTTACGAAGTCACGGTGACTTTGTAGCACCTTTTTTCTGAATTGAATAGGGGTTTGTTACCATAAATCTAGCAAGCAATAGAACAACTGGTACTGCGGTAATGTACATTCATCCTGTTTAAAATGAGTTAATTATCTATAACTCTCGTTGTTTTCAATACATCAATTTGTACATGCCAAAGTTAATTTCGACTATTTTTACAGAACGATGTCATGGCATCTTAACAAAAAAGTCCTAAAATTATTTTTATAGTTTTAAGGTCATTTATATAGTATTCAAAGAGCATCCTAAATCCTGTAATGCTTATAAACGCAGTTCATTTCCTGAATTACTTGTGAACTTTGTGTTAAAATGAATAGAAAATACATTGCTTTTTATAGAAAGAAATGTTGCCGTTACAGTGAATCGCGAAGAAGGTGAGTTATTTTGAATTAATTATAGAGGGTAGCAAAGTTTTCTTAAAAAGTGATTGATGAAGAAGGATATTAAGTAGAAATTAGTCATCAGCTACACGAAATCTCCATATAACTATGTTAATGTTAATCATAAGTGAATGGAGGTGTCAAATGGCTGGAAGAAATAGACTGAAATTAGTAATAAGCGGAATGACTTGTGCTCAATGTGAGAAGATAATTCATAGATCATTAAGCAAACATGTTGGTATTATTGAAACTACAATCAGTTATAAGACAAATAGGGCAGAGATTATTTATGATCCAGAAATAATAAAGAGTGATGAAGTTATTGCTATTATCGAAAAATGTGGATATGAAGCAAGCGAAAAAAATGGCAGTGATCAAGTAAAACAACTTTCCACACTTCAAATCAGCGGTATTGTCATAATTCTTGTGGCTCTTTACTTCATTGTAGCTAATACAATTGGGTTTAGCTCTTTTCCACAGGTGGAGGCATCTATGGGATATGGCATGTTATTTCTTGTTGGGCTATTGACGTCTATACATTGTGTTGCAATGTGCGGTGGAATAAACCTATCGCAGTGTATAAAACCAATTTCTGTTAATGGGAAAAGAGATGTGTACAAGTCGAGTTTCCTTTACAACGGTGGTCGAGTTATATCTTATACGGTTGTTGGTGCGATGGTTGGTTCATTAGGTTCACTCATTTCTTTTACAGGTGCATCTAAAGGGATCGTTTCTCTAATAGCGGGGATTTTTATGATCTTAATGGGAATTAATATGGTTGGCATATTCCCCTCGCTTAGAAAATTTAATATTCAGATACCATCGGGATTAAGAGTTTTATTTATGGGAAAAAAAGGTGAACGTGGACCTTTTGTAGTTGGGTTGCTTAATGGATTGATGCCATGTGGGCCACTTCAAACCATGCAAATTTATGCATTAGGAACGGGGAGTGCATTAACTGGAGCACTTTCGATGTTTGCATTTAGTTTGGGAACTGTGCCACTTATGTTTAGTTTTGGTGCTTTAAGTAGTCTTTTAAGCAAGAAATTCACAAAAAATATGATGAAAGTCAGTGCGCTCTTAGTCATATCATTAGGTATGATAATGTTTCAAAGAGGTGCTGCACTAAGTGGTATTTCATTATACACCTTTCAAGCCAACGCTATAGAATCGGACGTGTTGAAAAGTAGTGCGGTGATTGTGGAGGGGATGCAGACACTAACTTTAGAAGTGAAAACAAATAGTTACCCTGAGTTTGTAATTAAGAAAGACATACCAACAAAGATAAATTTTCATGTTACTGAAGAAAATCTAAATAGTTGCAACAATACAATTTTGATTCCAACGTATGGAATTGAGAAACAACTAGAAATTGGTGATAATTGGATTGAATTTACACCAAACAAAAGTGGCAAATTTCCATATAGTTGCTGGATGGGGATGATCAACAGTAAAGTTATTGTGATTGATTAGCAATAAAAAAACCAAAATCAAAGAACTCCATAAAATATTCACAATATCATGAGATACTATTTGTAGCCTAAAGAGTAGCAAGATGATAACACAAATTTAATTAAGAGGTGGAAAAAATGAAAAAAATGCTTATTGTAGTAGCTGCGCTAGTAATTGTGTTGGTTTTTGCTGGTTGTCAAGCAACAGATGTTGTTGGAAAAGTAGCAGTAACATCTTTTGAGTCTGTTATATCAGTGGATCCTAATCAAGTAGCATTTGATGAAATGAACAATGGATGGGCACTAAATTCTCCAGGTGGGGAACGCTTTATCTGGGGTAAAGACTTTAGTTCAGTTGATAAACCAGACTTTATGATTGAGTTAGATGCAACACCTTTTGTAAAAGCAGGACTTGATGGTTCAAAACTCGACAAAGACATGTATCTCTTCAATCCATCAACAAATATTTTAATGGTCCATTCTGAAATTGGAACAGATAAACTAGGGGCATCAGATACAACTAAACCGTTGGATACATTTAAGGCAATTGTTAAGACTTATCGAGATACCATAGGATACCATGAAAAATTAGATCATTATGGTGTGAAAATGGGTGGCGGCAATATGTTTGAGTGGGCAAAAGATATGAGTACTAATGAAATAGACATTGTATTTGTACTTGATCCAAAAGCATTGATTGATGCAGGTGTAGACCCAACGAAAGTTACAGATTGGAAATTTGCTCAAGTTGAAGTTAAAGACGATCAGGGAAAAGATATTATAGTAGATAAATTTTTAAAACCATATAATCTTAAATAAAAAAAGGACCCTCCTTCAATATACTCAAGGAGGGTTAAAAATTATTAGAATTTTGATAATAAAAATTGATTGGTTTTAAACTGCATTGCGCTATAAATGATATAAAATTAAAAAATAAGCAGAAGCCAATTGGAGAAGAAATATGAAAAACAGAACACTAATGAAAACTTTCACAATTTATAGTAGCATAGCCTTTCTAATAACGGGTATACTACTTTCTTATTTTTTGATTAATCATATTACAACTGATTATGTGTTTAATATCAGTAGCAGTGAAGTTAAGCCACATATTTTTGATTTGTATAGAATAATTTTCTTAACAGTATTTAGTGGATTGATAATCTTATTTGCACTCCTATCAAATGTAATCTACGTAACTTCAAAAACTCTTGAAAAGCAAAATAGAAGTTTAGAGAAGAAGAGCAAAGAGTTGGAGGTTGCCTATGCACAGCTAAGTATGTCCTACAAAAATACCGTTATTGCTCTATCAAGTGCAGTTGATGCACGTGATGCATATACTGCAGGGCATTCTGAACGTGTTTCAAAAATTGCTTTGTTAATTGGGCGAAAATTGTTATTAACTGAGCAAGAACTTAAAGAGTTAGAATTAGCAGCATTATTTCACGATATTGGTAAGATCGGTATTCCAGATGCGGTTCTTAATAAAGCTGAAAAATTAAATGATGATGAGTATAATTACATAAAACGTCATCCAGAGATAGGCGTTAGTATTTTGAAAAATATTGATTTCATAAAAGCATTTCATAAAAGAAGAAATTCCGATTATTTTACACCATCATGAGCGTTATGATGGGAAGGGATACCCAGCGGGTATATCTAAGGAAGAAATTCCTTTAGGCTCTCGAATAATTGCTGTTGCAGACACGTATGATGCAATGACTTCTGACAGGCCATATAGATCAGGACTCAGTAATGATGTAGCAATCACGGAAATAATCAATAACCAAAATACGCAGTTTGATAAAACAGTGGTGAATGCTTTTTTGGAAATCATTAGAGAAAGCAAAAAAATATAATGAAAACAGATCTTAATTCAATAATTCAACACCCTTTATAATATATACTTTAGATATTACTGAAATTTAAA
Organism: uncultured Peptostreptococcaceae bacterium; assembly: GCA_964404895.1. Classification (GTDB taxonomy): domain Bacteria; phylum Bacillota; class Clostridia; order Peptostreptococcales; family Acidaminobacteraceae; genus JBGSUZ01. The sequence continues at coordinate 20,567 of CAYOLV010000010.1, forward strand.
GGAATTAGTTGATTTATGTCGAAGCTATATGAAAGTAAGAAATATAATATCGATCAGCGATAAGTCGTAATGGAGGGGTGTTATTTTGAAGAGAATATTAAATATGATAAACACGTAAGGGTAGAACAAAAGACACTACGAGTAGCAGCCTACTGCCGAGTCAGCACCTTGCTGGAACAACAGGAAGGAAGTTATGAAGCTCAGGTTGATTATTATACTGAGAAAATCAATAGCAATCCCAACTGGAAATGTGCAGGCATATTTGCTGACGATGGCAAGAGCGCCACACAGACAAAAAAACGAGACGATTTCAATGTAATGATCGAAGCTTGCATGGCAGGAAAGGTCGACTTGATCCTGACAAAATCGGTGAGCAGATTCGCCAGAAATACAGTGGATGCTCTACAATATATCCGAAAGCTGAAGGAAAAGAATATCCCGGTCATTTTTGAAAAAGAAGGGGTTAATACCATGGAAAGTGGTGGTGAACTCCTGATTACGATCCTGAGCAGTCAAGCACAAGAAGAAAGCCGAAACATCAGTGAGAACACCAGATGGGGGTTAACAAGACGGTTTGAAAACGGCATCATATCAGTCAATCATAAGAAGTTTTTAGGCTTTACAAAAGATGCTGATGGAAACCTTATAGTAGTGCCGGATGAAGCTGTCATAGTAAAGCGAATCTACCGAGAATATCTTGAAGGGAAAAGCATTCTTCAAATAGCAAAAGGACTTGAAGAAGCTGACATTAGAACGGTAACTGGCCTTGATCACTGGCATCCCGGGACAATCGACAAAATGCTCTCAAACGAGAAATTCTGCGGAGATGCCTGTATGCAGAAAACCTACACCATCGATTTTCTAACAAAGAAAAAAGTGAAGAATGACGGATATGCGCCACAATACTACATCGAAGATAACCATGAAGCGATTATCCCCAAGGATCTATATCATCAGGTGCAGGTGGAAAAGGCCAGACGATCAAGCCTTAATAAATCAGCAGTTACGAGGAAATCAAACAAGGCAAAAAAAGAAAAGAGCAAGTATAGCTCTAAATACGTACTGACAGAACTTCTAGCCTGCGGCGAATGTGGCCATGCTTATCGAAGACAGACCTGGTCCAAATACGGTCAGAAGACAGCGGTATGGCGATGCGAGGATAGATTGAAAAACGGTGCAAGCTCCAAGTGCCAGAATTCACCCACACTAAAAGAAGAGCAGCTCCACGATGCCATAATGAAAGCCATCAATAAGGTAGTCGAAAACAGTGGCGATTTTATTGAGACCTTCAGAGAGAATGTCATACGGGTCATAGGCAATTACAGTACTCAAGGGGTTACAACAGAATACGATGACCAGATCGATGTACTACAAAAGCAGATGCTGAAACTCATAGAAGATAACGCAAGACAAGGCGCTGTAAGCGATGAATTTGACGATGCCTACAAACACTTATCCGAGCGAATCAATGAGCTTAAACAGGCGAAACTGAAGCTTGTAAGGGCACAGAAAGAAGCGGAGAACTATGCCGAGAGGGTTGAAGCACTGGACAAAGCAGTGGGCACTGTAAACCCACAAGTGAGGGAATTTGATCAAGAACTTGTGAAGCGGCTGATATACAGCATAAAGGTGCATAAGGGGCTGAAGATAACGATACAGTTTCACTCAGGAATTGTGATGACTGAGGAAGTGGATTGTTATGAGGATTAAAGAAAAGCAATAGAGCAAAGACATAAAACCAGCCGTAGCTGTTAATGCAGTTGCGGTTTTTGTTTGTTGAGAAATGAGCAGCTAATTGGTTGTAAACTGAGAAATTATAATAGATCTGAGGAGAGGATAAAATGACTACAGAAGAATTATATGATTTGATGGAAGACGGCAATCTTGGATATGCATGTGTTTATAAACAAGGGGACCATGGAATTCATACGGATTATATGTTTAAAATGACAGCAGAGAATATTGCCAATTTTATTGGAAAAAATGCGTATTCAGCAGACAAGATTATCATGACGGATATGTGTGACAGTCTAATTTGTGAATCAATTTATGGCGGATTTCTTATGAATTGCCCAGATCAGAATCTGTGTCGAGAAATCATCCCTCATCTGGCACCAATACAAATGGGAGAAGTAGAAGCTAAAGAATTTCCAGTGGCGACCAAAGAAGAGATGCAAGAACTTTGGGATGCTGAAGAGATAGCTGTTATGCAGGCTGAAATTAGAATGTTGTAGTGGCTACAAATATAAATAAGTAAAATCTATTTGTTGTTTTCTTTAAAAATAAGAGATTTATCGTAAGTGTCGTGTTTTAAATAATAATAATTGTCCCTAAACTTGACAACGTGTCCCAAGTCATCTATAATGAAATTAGATTTCGCTAGATTCTATTCTGAGGTGAAGGTAATGAAAAAAAAGAATGTTTTAAATTTAATAAAATACTATGCTGAAAAAAACGATGCTGCTTTCAGAAATGAAGCATATGAAATTGCTAGATACTTTGACGAGGTAAATAATTATCAACTTTCTGAGTATATTATGGCGCTCCTATCGGATACAAATACATTTTCCCCACAAATGGATTCAGGTACACAGATGTACTTTAAACGTGTGGATGTAAATACAGAATCGCTCCCTTTGCCTGATAGCATAAAAGATAGCGTTTTGGGGATTGTCAATGCGATAGGTCACAACGCAGGTATAAATAAGTTCCTATTTGAGGGGCCACCTGGAACAGGGAAAACTGAAACTGCAAAGCAAATTGCACGAATACTTGAGCGAGAGCTATTTATGGTTGACTTTGACTTAGTAATTGACAGCAAACTTGGGCAAACATCGAAAAATATAGCAAATCTATTCGAAGAAATTCGCAATGTATCACATCCAGAAAAAGTAGTGATTTTGTTTGATGAGATTGATGCAATCGCAATAGATCGCATAAATTCAAATGATCTACGTGAAATGGGGCGAGCTACATCGTCTGTTTTAAAAGGGCTCGATAACTTAAATAATAGTGTTGTACTCATTGCAACAACTAATCTGTATAAAGCGTTTGATAAAGCGCTGACAAGAAGGTTTGATTCGGTAATAGATTTTAGCAGTTATACTAAAACGGATTTAGTGGATATTGGCGAAATCATCCTTAATGAATTGTTGATTAAATTCAAATCTGCAGGAAGAAACATGAAGCTATTTAGAAAAATTTTAGAGAGTATGCATCAAATTCCTTATCCAGGCGATTTAAAGAATTTGATTAAAACATCGCTAGCATTTAGTGATCCCAATAATGAGTATGATTATTTAAAGAGGCTATATAGCGCTGTGAATAAACACAATTCAGAAACAGATTTAAAAGATTTACAAAATAGAGGCTTTACATTGAGGGAAATTGAAATTTTGACTGGCATATCCAAAAGCCAAGTATCTCGTGAGTTGAAGGAGTAATTGTGTATGAATAGTTTGTTGCAATTAAAAGGCACGTTTGAACAAGCATCTAGTAATTCACAACCTGGATCTCCAAACTTACCCGCAGGTAAAAGCGTTAAAGTTGCCCAATTAGAAATTCTTAAAAAAAACTTAAAGGAACTTAGACAGTTTTGGTCCAAAGAAAGTATTGTGTCAGGTGCACTTATTAGTGTCTATTACAATAAAGTTGCAGCTAAAAGCAACAGGATACAGGGCTTGCTTACAAAAGGAAGTACTACAGCCAATAGTTCAATTGTTGGTGCGAGATTTACAAAAGAGGATTCTCCAAAGCATATAATCACACACTATGTAGACATGGACTTAATTGATGAGTCGATCGAGCGATTAAGTGAGTGTATTGAGATTTTAAATAGGAAGTTCAACGGAGTAATCAGCCATGACATTATCAAAAAAATCAATTCCAAGCAAATAGCATTCACTTCTACTAAAATTGCCAAGACAAATTTTCTAAAGGTAATTGTGGATGCTTATTATGTTGAAAAGTTTGATGTATTGGTTGATCTCATCGATTTGAAAGATGAATCTATCATCACAATATATAAAACAG
>CAYOLV010000011.1:0-18183 GCA_964404895.1 uncultured Peptostreptococcaceae bacterium
TTGAACTATATCTGAAATCGGCTAAACAAGGATTTCCTTATGCAGATTTTGAAGTAGCCAAGATGTTTCGTGATGGCGTTGGTACGGAAGAAGATGAAATCAAATCGGTACAACATTTCAAAAAAGCATTTCAAGGCTTTGAACTATTAGAGAAATCGAACCATGATGACAAAATCCAATATAGGCTTGGGTGGATGCTTCAAAACGGAATTGGCGCAGATCAAGATATACCAAGAGCTAAAGAATATTATGCAAAATCAGAAAAGCTTGGTAATGTTTTTTCAGGTTATGCTTTGGCAAAATTGATTTTGAAAGAAGAAAATCCAAAACCAGAAGAACTCTATAAATCAATTGAATTTCTGCGATTGGTTGCAGATAGTGAAGAATCTAGTGAGTTGAAAAGTATAAAATCCTCAGCGACATATTTATTGGGGAAACTTCTCCTTGATGGGAAAATAGTATCAAAAGATATAAATCAGGCTATACGTTATTTGACGATGTCGGCTGAAGAGAATAACCAGTGGGCGAATTATCAGCTTGGAAAGCTTTTCTTGCAAGGAATAGAAATGCCTAAAGACACTGAAAAGGCTATAAAATATCTGACCAAATCTGCAGAGGAAGGCAATCAGTTTTCTCAGTATATTTTGGGTAAGGCATATCTGCTTGGTAAGGATGTATCGAGAGATAAAGAACTTGCAGTGAAATGGCTTACTCAATCTGCTGAGCAAGGAAATGAATATGCGAAATTCTTTCTTGATAACATTGATAAGTTTAATGGTCCATCAGTATCGCATTGCATTGTAAGGCTACTTCATCAGATGGGCAAAATATTTGAAGAAAGCTGTTTACCATATAGAAACTCAAGTGGAATGAAGGTTGACAGCAAATTACTCAGAAAGTTAAAGGAGAAGAAGGTAGCACAGGGGCATAAGAGAAATGACAAGGAACAAGAAATGTTGATTTAAAAATTTATCCGTACGGCAATTAATCAAGAACTGCTTTATTTATAAAATACGAGGAGAATCGGCAAATGAAGAAAAACAGAACTACCAAACTAAATCAACTCCTTAGAGAACATTCAAAACAAAAAATAAGGTATTATATGAAACGCCGCCCAGTTAAAAGGACGGCGTTTCATCGTATAGGAAGTAGAAAACAGTAGGGGGTGCAACATGGGAAAATACATTTATTTTACTGAGGATCAAAAGCAAAGAGCCAATAGCGTAGATCTTGTTGAGTTTTTAAAAATGCAGGGTGAAACACTTATAACATCTGGAAGAGAAAAGCGTCTTAAAAGCAATCACAGCATAACAGTCAGAGGAAATGAATGGTTTGATCATGCAACGAAAGAAGGTGGTCTTGCAATTGATTTCGTGCAGAACTTCTATGGACAAACATTCCCAGATGCCGTCACAATGCTCCTTAACGGTGAGCAAGGCGTTCCATATTCCAAAGCAAAAGAACGAGGAGAATCAAGAAAACCATTTGAACTCCCACCCCATAATAATGATATGCGAAGGTTATTCGCTTATTTGATCAAACATCGACTGATTGATTCTGATGTAGTAAGTTTCTTTGCCAAAGAAAAGCTCATTTATGAAAGCAAAGAACCATCCGCAGACAAAGCAAAGGAGTATCATAACGCCATATTTGTTGGATGTGATGAAACTGGAATACCACGACACGCTCATAAAAGAGGTCTCTACACCGAAGGAAAAGGTTACAAGGGAAACGTTGATAGCAGTAATCCCTGTTATAGTTTTCATTACATTGGGAACAGCGACCGAATCTATGTCTTTGAAGCCCCTATTGATTTGTTGTCATTTATTACGATTCACAAAAACTCAGATTGGAAAAAGCATAGCTACATTGCACTTTGCGGATTATCAGAACAATCGCTTTTGAAAACACTTGAATCAAATCCTGAGTTATTGCATGTAGTGCTGTGTTTAGATCATGATTCGGCTGGGATTGAAGCAAGTGAGAAGATAATTGACCTGCTATCAGAAAAAGACATTAGCTACAGACAGTTGCAATCAGTCTATAAAGACTGGAATGAAGACTTAAAAGCAGCTCAGGGCCTGACAGCGGTTCCTGCGGAGAAACATCCGCAACATCTATTGAAAAGTGAATTATGCAAAGAAATACTATCGCTCATCAATGAAATAGAATCAAAAAATCTGCAGCACAATGATGGTGATAAATCACTCCTAAAAGCACAGATAAAAGACGAATCTCAGGCTGAAGCTATGAAAATGGCATCAGTCATTTTTTTATGTCTGGCACTGCAAGAGTATAAGCAATCAGATAAGAATTTGACCGCAGAAGAAATTGTCCTGGATTTGAGTGATCACTTCAGAGCTTATCAAAATCGTGGAAGATGGGATCCATCGCTTTCCGATGTAAGAAAAATCTTCTCAAGTATCAATAGAACGGGTGGAATTATAACTAAAACTGAAAAAGTGAACATTGCCAAAGGTTATCAGGATGTGGCATTTGAGCTTTTAAAATCAACTATAAAGTTGGAGATTGCTGAGCAAAAGCAGATGCAGATGCAGACTCCGGCACTAAAGATGGCATAACAAAAAAGGCATGGGTGAATATCCACGCCTCAACTCAAAGAAAGGATGTGAAAAATGAATTCACAAGTTTATATGTTGATGGCTGCTACAGCAATTATGTTTTCGGTTATTGGTGGCTTATCCTTACTGGCACATTATTATACCTTGAATGGGATCAAGTCTAAAACAGTAGGTGATGGTCAACATGGAGTCGCTAGGTTTGCAACAAAAAAAGAAATTGAAAGAACCTATCATCACATACCGTTCAAGGTACAAGAGTGGAGGAAAGGCATCAACCTTCCGATTGATGAAAAGGGAAATGCAATACAGGGTCTGGTAGTGGGGTGTAAAGGTTCCAATGGCACGGTGACTGGGATTGTTGATATAGGAGATGTACATTGTTTGATGATAGGTGCTGCCGGTGTTGGAAAAACAGCATTCTTTTTATATCCCAATCTTGAATATGCCTGCGCGAGTGGGATGTCATTCATCACAACCGATACAAAGGGGGATCTTGCTAGGAATTATGGAACAATTGCAAAAGAAAATTATGGATACCGTGTTGCGGTCATTGATTTAAGAAATCCCACGAGGAGTGATGGAAACAATCTCCTCCATCTGGTCAATAAGTATATGGATTTGTACAGAAAAGATAACAACAATTTCTCAGCTAAGGCGAAAGCTGAAAAATATGCGAAAATCATATCTAAAACAATTATCGCAACAGATGGTAATAATGCAGCCATGGGACAAAATGCATTTTTCTATGATGCTGCAGAAGGGCTTCTCACTTCGGTAATTCTCTTGATTGCAGAATTTCTTCCACCAACAATGGAGGATCATCAACTGGTGGATAAAAGGCATATTATTTCAGTTTTTAAAATGGTACAAGACCTAATGGCACCTAGCAAAATTAAAGGGAAAAGTCAATTTCAGCTTTTGATGGATAAACTACCACCGACCCATAAAGCAAAGTGGTTTGCTGGTGCAGCACTCAATTCAGCTGAGCAAGCTATGGCTTCGGTACTATCAACTGTACTATCGAGGCTTAATGCATTTCTGGATTCTGAGATGGAACAGATACTCTGCTTTGACACGGCAATTGATGCTGAAACTTTCTGTAACGAGAAATCAGCAATCTTTCTCATTCTCCCAGAGGAAGATAACACAAAGTATTTTATGGTGTCACTATTCTTGCAGCAGTTCTATCGTGAAATGTTGACCGTGGCGGATGAGAACGGTGGAAAGCTCCCCAACCGTGTAATGATCTATGCAGACGAAATCGGAACCATACCTAAAATTGAATCTTTTGAAATGATGCTTTCTGCAGGTAGGTCTAGAAGAATATCTGTGATCCCAATCATTCAGTCCTTTGCTCAGCTTGATAAGAACTATGGTAAAGAAGGTAGTGAAATTATAACTGATAACTGTCAGCTGACAATCTTCGGAGGTTTTGCTCCTAATTCTGAGACTGCACAGGTCCTCTCAAAAGCACTTGGCACCAGAACGGTGATGAGTGGAAGTATCAGCAGAGGGAAAAATGATCCATCTCAAAGCCTACAGATGATAGAAAGACCATTATTGACAGCCGATGAGCTAAAATCACTTCCTAAAGGTAATTTTGTTGTGATGAAAACCGGCGTACATCCTATGAAGGCAACCTTGAAATTGTTCTTGGACTGGGGAATAACTTTTGATAAGACCTATGAAACTGAAGAAAAGTCCCATCGCAAGGTCTATTATGCTGACAAGGAAGAACTCGAAGAGAACATTATAAGGCATATGATGGCCGTGGATATGGACGAAGAAGACACTGAAGAGGATAATGCAGGGGATCGCAAGCGCGGCGGAACTCTTCATTCACCAGCAGTCGAACAAGCTGAAGAAATGGGTTCAAAACGAAAACCCATTATAAGAACATAGGGGGGTGTGGACGTGAGTTTCTTTGGAAGTATTTATCGAGAGGAAGTCTCTTCTCGGGCAAAAACCGTATATATGTATTTGAAAGACAGAAGCAATGCTGAAGGCGAATGTTGGCCAGCCATAAAAACCATTGCTAGAGATACCTCGATGTCAGTCAGTACTGTAAAACGAGCCCTAAATGATTTGTTGAAGAGTGAATTACTTCGTAAGGAATACCGCTATAGGGAGAATGGCAGTAATTCTTCAAATCGTTATTATGTTCGGTAAGTTGTTATGTAGAGTAAAGGGTCGAAGTCGCTGTAGCGAAGCGATTTTCAACCCTTATGACTCTGCATAATAAACGGCTATTTCCCTTTGCCGAAATCTTTTAACCACGTTAGCAAGTCTGTATTTTTAACCCAAGATGGAAATTCAGGTGCAGGAGAATCACCAAGCTTTTCTAAAGCTGCTCTTTTCATTTGAGTATTGGCGCTAGCGTAAATTTGTGTTGTATCAACACTAGCGTGCCCAAGAATATCCCGAATATAAATGATGTTTACTCCAGCTTGGAGTAGGTGCATTGCTTTTGTATGGCGCAGAACATGTGGACTAATTGATTCAGGGAATGTTAATGATTGTGATGATGCAAGTTCAGCGTATTTATTTAAGATATAAGAAATCCCAGAACGTGTTAGCTTGGAATTGTGCCGATTGCAAAATAAGGGATGATCTTGTTTTTCTGGAGCAAGTAGTCGATGCTCAATCATATATCTTTCCAATAGTTGAACTGTCCTTGGTAAGAGGGGTACTTCACGTGATTTTCTCCCTTTGCCAGTCAGGTGAACTTTGGCAGGGTTCTCTAAACGGATATTACGGACTGTTAAATCAGCTATTTCTTGAACCCTACCGCCAGTGTCATATAAAATGCACAATAATGCTAGATCACGTCGTCCTTCAGGCGTTGATGTATTTGGTTGTGCAAGCAGGAGCTTCATTTCTTCAACTGTGAGATAAGTGACAACAGGTAGGCTCTTCTTTTTGGGTGGAATGTTTAAAACCTTTTGGCAGTTCAATAAATTTTGTGGTTGCTCCCCTTGAACATAACGAAAAAAAGACCGAATAGCCATCAATCTCTGATTTCTTGTAGATATGCCGCAGTGCCTTTCTTCCTCAAGCCACAACATGAACTGGGAAACTAAATCAGCATCGATGTCTTTCATTGATATTTTCTCAATCGAAAGATTATGGACATCTCTGCAATACTTTAAAAGTAGCCGGAAAGTATCACAGTAGGATGATATTGTATTCTTACTGACGTTTTTAAGACTTGGTAAATATGAAGTTAAATACTCGGTCAAGAGCTTTGAAAAATCTGTTGGTTTCATCAAATATCACCACCAATCTCAGGTATGATATCCCCTAACTCATGCAGAAGGAGATCTGTCACTTGTGGGAACATGTCTGCAGTAAGGCGTAAATAGTAAGCCGTTTCTTGCAAACCTTTGTGCCCTAAGTAGCTACTGAGATAAGGTAGCAATGCTGTAATATCAGCATCTTCTTCAACCCACTTCCTTAAACAATGAACAGCAAATGTGTGCCGCAGGTCATGCAGCCTTGGTCCATTTCCTCTGCCACCATGTGAGATTCCAGCCATCCACAACAGATCCCTATATACGTTATAAAAACATCGTTTTTCATAAACGTCATTGTGGACGTTTGGTAGATAGATAGCATCAGCCGATGAATGAACGTGTACAACTTCAGAATACGCGCGACATATATTTGTTATCTCAGGAGACATTGGTACTAATCTATCTTTATCGAATTTCGAACCGTAAATGCTTAGAATACCATTATCTAAATCAACATTTTTAACAAGAAGCTGTTGTGCCTCAGAAAAGCGTAAACCACAGAAGTATAGCAATCTTATAAATACAGGTACAACCAGATGCTTTGATGTCTTTCTTGATAATGTTTTAATGGTGTCAGCTTGAGTTAGAATTCCTTCGATTTCTTTGTCGCTAAAAATGTAAGGTGAAAAAAGATGATCTCGCTTTGGTATTTCAGGAATAATATAGGCATTCATATCCATACGCTTCATATACAATCCCAGTTGGCGAATTATAATTGCTTTCATCCTAAGTGTCTGTTGGCTCTGAGTGGGATTTTGCTTTAACCAGGCTTCTACGACTTCTCTAGTAAGGACTTGATCGTCCAAGCGAAATGCAATTGAAAATCTATCAAAGTTTTGCAGGTAAGTTGAAACACCATTGTACTGCAATCCTATTCCCCGTTTTTCGGCTATGAATTTCTCGATGGTATCTGCAAGAGGACCTGAAAATGAATTGACTATAATGGGCTTATTCATTTTCAGCCACCTCCCGACTTACCAGTGCACACTTACGCAAATTCTCTATGTCAATGTGTAAGTATGGCTTGGTCGATTCAACAGTTGTATGGCCAAGAATACTTGAAATTATCTCCAATGGAACATCTTGTTCAAGCAATCTACTTGCTAAGGTGTGTCTTAAAGAATGTAGCCCATGATGCTTAGCTGTTTTTAATGGAATGCCTGCTTTTACAAGATACTGCGTTATCAGATAGTGACCATTTTTCATTCGATCAAAGGGCTGAATATGTTTGAGAAAAAGATAGGGTTCGTTTGACTTAGGTCTTCCGTATTTCAAATAATCAATAATAGCCATTCCCAAATCTTCGACAATGGGCAAGTTGACAGAAATACCCGTTTTTTGTTGAACAAATTCTATTCTACTTTCAGACCAGTTTATATTTTCTAATTTCAGATTTAAAACATCAGATGTTCTTAATCCAAGCTGTGTTACAAGAAATATCAAGGCATAATCTCTCTTGCCTTTTGGATTTCCCCTATCAATCACCGACAATAGCTGTTCGATATCATTTGCACTCCAAACAGAGGGAATTCTATCTTGTTTTGGATAGTAAAGAGTCGGAACTGATTTTGAAAGATCATCTTTTCTTTGACCACTAAAATATAACGATTTAAAGAATACTCTTAAGCTTTCAAGATATTGATCAGAAGTCTTTTTGCTGTACCCCGCAAGCCCTGTTACAAAAGAAGAGATATGCTGCGGAGTAATATCATTACAAGCATCGACACCAGAACCAGTAAGGTGTTCAAAGAATTTATGAATCACTCGTATTCGGCGTTGGATGGTTTGATCTGCATTATTCCTTTTTTTACAATGATCCGTGAAACTCAAGATAGCTTGTCGAAAATCTTCAGACATGAACGGCTGCAACTTTCCGTTATGGGTAAGAAGTCTTCCAAAAATATGATAATCACCAAGAACACGCAGAGCCCGTATCATCGCACGAGCAATTCTACTATTGGGAATTCTTTCTGGATAGTCAAAGAGCTCTTTGAGAAATTGTGCAGCTATTTGCTCTTTATAAAATAGTTCTTGCTTGTTTTCCGAGTAACTCTTAAATGCTTGCCAGGTGTCGTTGAAATTCTCAAGTGTTTCCTTCTCATACTTTAGCGACTCACATTCACTAGATACAGCATGAATCAGTTCATTTAGTTTCATTTGATTATGTGCCATAAGCTGACCTCCGTATAATTTATTTGGGCTTGAATTCACCCTAAATGAATTATACCGAGAATTATTATGCGTAGTCATAAGGGTTGAAAATCGCTTCGCTACAGCGACTTCAACCCTTTACTCTACATAACAACTTACCGAACATAATAGCGATTATGTCGAGCTCAACATAATCGCTATTTTGTTAAATAGCAGTGCTAATTGTGAATGAAGTAAAGTTTTCCGCCAAGGGGGAGCTGTGTTTTTTTCGTGGACTGAGCTGGGGTTCATGATGAACTGACTTGAAGGTATCACCTAAATAAAAAATTAACATCAGAGAAGATAATTGTGATTCACATTGAAAATACTTGATATCACTGATATATTATAAATAATGGAAACAAATTTGATGTTAATTAAAATTGAATTAATAAACTCAAAATAAAAAAGCAAGGAGTATATATATGATAGGATCACTCAAGATAGATAAAGCAAGCGTAGATATGGTTAGATTTCTTCAATCGGTAATGATTGTGAAAAATGCAGGAGATAGAATTTCTAGGTACAGTTTCAAACGAGAAATGGAAATATTGATGAATGGAACATCAATGATGGCAGAGGATGAGCCCCATGGATATACTGAAGCTACAAATGAGCGTACACCATATAATAAAAGTAAGCTTCCGCGATATTTTGGATTTATAAAACTTACAAAGTCTAAAACATCAAGATATTCTGATTTAACTCTAACGAAGAGAGGAAAAGTATTAGCCTCAATAATTGAACAAGGTGATGACTATTGTAGAATTTTGCCAAATAAAGTCAATGTTTTCATGAAGTTGATTATTGAGAGTGTTTTATATGATTCTTTTGGTAAATGTAATGATGGTGTTGAAGAATCAAAATCAGATGTTGAACCTCCAAAGGCACTTATTAAATCAATTTATTTACTTGGGGAAATTACACCAGAGGAGTTTGTGTATATAACTTGGGGCTTAAACGCTGGTTGGTTTGATTCTTTTGATTCATCAATACTCGAAGTTAAAAGGTTGAGAGAAGAAATGATTGATCCAACTCCTTATTTAGTTGATAAGATTGAAGAATTAGGAATGCAAAACTTTGTCAGTGATAATAAGCTTATTGATTTTTTTGTGAAAATCCGATTATTGATAATTGAGAATCGAGAAGGGCATAAATATATTAAGTTTAACTCTGTGTTATTTGATAATTATAAAAATGAAATTCAACAGATGAATCCAGTATATAGACCACTCCAATTGGTGTTGTCTGGTGTACCAGGTACAGGAAAATCACATTATGTCGAGAATAGTATTTTAGGTGGTGTTTATGACTCTAACAATGTTTTCAGAACTATAATACATCCTGACTACTCTTATTCAGATTTTGTAGGTTACATCAAACCATCAAGTACGGGTGATACCATTCATTATGAGTTTTACCCAGGTCCTTTTACAAAGGCAATTACAAAGGCTATTTCTAATGAAAAAGTAAATGTGTATTTAATTATTGAAGAGATGAACAGAGGAAACATTGCTTCTATTATGGGAGACACTTTTCAATTACTTGACAGAGTAGATGATTTTTTAAACTTAACTCATGGATGGTCTCAGTATCCAATAGAGAATAAGGATATATATGAGTATGTGAAAAGCAATGCGGGTGTATCTTTGAGTGGTAAGTTTCCTGTCAATAGAATCTTGTTGCCATCAAATTTACACATTATTGGCACTATGAATACTGCAGATCAAAATGTGTTTGTTATAGATACTGCGTTTAGGAGAAGATTTAGAAATTTATACATGCAAATAGATTACTCAATGATTGAAACACCTGATTCATATTTGTCGGAATTGGATAGAATATCCAACTTAAATGTTTTTAATGGTATTGAAGGGAATACATGGAGTAGCTTTTCGAAAATGATTAACAAGAAAATAGACGATACTAACAAAGAATTTTCATGTATTCCTGAAGACAAAAAATTAGCACCCTATTTTATTGATCTTTCTGATTTGAAAGATAAAAGGTCATTTTCTGATAAAGTGTTATTTTATCTAAAAAATGATGTCTTTAAATATACTGAAAATGTAATGTCAGAGTCTTATCAAGTAATATATGAGAAAATTGTGATAAATAATATTTGTCCATTTGAATTGTTTGTTGAAAGTGATGGTGACAATGAATAAATACTTATCAATAGAAAATGCAAAATCAGGGACTGATAAAATAGGGTTAGTTGTTGAAGAAGGTACGAAATTTATACTACCACTTTTTTACCTCGATGCAAAAAAAACTACTTTGACAGATATATTAGATAGTGAAAAGAACAAGTTGAAATTAATCGTTAAAGCTTGGAGAAAATATCAGAAGAGTACAGAAAATTTCGTTTCATCTAAAGGAAATGACCAATCAGGCTACTATAATTTTGATGTAGCTATGAGTATTGTTGAAGATTATGTTAATAATGGAATCTATTTGGAGTATGAAAAAAATAGTGTACTAAGAAGAGATGGAAGAGTTGATTTTTCTAAAACCATAAAGAAATGTAAACCGTTGTTGACAGAACAAGGTTCTGTATATTTGGAATATATTACACATATAAAGAAGATTAATGACGAAGAAATTATAAGAAATATTCAAACGATTGCACTTAATGCAATTTCAAAAGAAATCGGGTGGCTTATAGGTTTTAGTATTCGATTACCGATAGAGCATGGCAGTCACAGCATAAACAAGAGGTCGGTTTATGCCTTACATGAGGCAAAACAGACATCGTTTAATACTAGAAAATTAGTATTGATTGATTTGCTCCTTAAATACATCAAAAATACAAACAAGGAGAATTCGACTTTAGCAAGTAATATTTTTGTAGGAACAGCATATAGTTTTTGGGAGGAGATGGTTAGTAAGGTTTTTGGTAATCTTTCTAAACGAGAGGTAAACAAGTTGTTTTATGTTAGACATGCCTATAAACTAAAAAGTACTGATAAGGTTACAAGAGTAATGGACCCACTTATGCCAGATGCAATATTTATGAATGCGGATAATATATGTGTGGTTGATGCGAAGTATTATTCGCAGAACAATTTACCTTCAAACGAAGATATCACAAAACAATTCATTTATAATGCAAAAGCTGTGAAGAAATATGGAGATAAATTTAATTATAATAACTGGTTTATCATACCAACAGATCAGCCGACAAATGTTTCAGATATTGAGGTTATTTTTGATACTCAAGTTAGCCCAACTCTTGACTTTGCACCTATAAGAATTTTATATGCGAATATTGAAGAGGTAGTATATAAATATGTTTCTAGCGATACAATGCATTCTGTTATTATCTAAAAAAATAATGTGCAGTAGAAGACCTATTGCACATTATTAAGTAATTCTATTAAATTCGTTAGTGCATGAGATAATAATTTTGGAGGTATACCTTCACCAATTACCTTACGAATTAGTATTTCAGATGCCCATTCTGGTATATCCCAGTTCGTTGGCAACGAAGAAATTACTAATAATTCGTATATTGTTAAAGTACGAGGATCGGAATAAATTATTTCATGTTCAGAGTTGCCAACTGAAATTTGATGACCAGGATGAACCGTAGAAAATGTTGAAATAACGCCATTGTTTTGAAGTACAGTTGTTGCAGGCTTATCCCAATCCATTCGCATGTATGTTCTAGGCGCACCTTTAATTCGTCTATTGTCTTTTTTAGGGTAAAAAATACTATTTTTAAATGCTGATTGTCCAGAAGGCGTATGCATCATCCATTCAACCTGTTTCCAACTGTGTGTAGGAGGATAATGCCACTTTGAAACTTCTAGGCCTAATTTTGCTTTAAGTTCGTATTCAGGGAAACGCCATCTTTCATGTGCTTCTCGGATTAATGGATCTAAAGAGGGTAAATGAAAAATTGCATCTTTTATTGTTTGGATTTTTATGGACGGTTTAGGAAATTCCCATACGATATTTGTATCTTTTCTTGATAACAAAAAAATATATCTTTGTCTTGATTGTGGGATTTCGTAGTCTTTTGTATTAATAAGCTGATTTTTATTGAAATTATAAATGGAGCTTAATTCTTCGTACACATAATCTGGTATTAAGACATTATTTTCGTTGTAATTTATTTTTGTATGCATTTGCATAGGTACATTTTCGAGAATTACAAAACGCGGTTTTATTTCTTTTATTATTTCAATAGCGTAAGTAATAAGATTGTTTCTAGGATCAGCAGGATCCTTTCTTCCTGCATTTGACATGCCTTGACAAGGGGGAGTCGCTACAATTAAGTCTATTGAATGCTTGGATGCTTCATCAAGTATATTTTTATAAACATTTGAATCAGTGATATCTCCACAAATCATATGAGTATCTGGATACAAATGCTTGTAAAATTTAGATCGTTCTTCTAATATTTCATTTGCAATTACAACATCAACACCATGAGAAGAAAAATATGTCTCTGCAATGCCCACATTAGAAAATAGTGATAAAGCCTTTATGCTTAATTTGGAACCAACTTGATTCATTTAAAAACCTCATTTTCCATTATTTTTTCTTTTAATTCAATAATCGCAACCTCAATAAGTCGGGGAGGGACTCCTTCTCCAATAGCTTCTCTAATTAGATTGCTACTGGCCCAATCTGGAATATTCCAGTCATGAGGTAGGGATGACACTATCATCAGTTCATAAATAGACATCACTCTTGGATCTGACCAATATCGTCCAGATTCTGTTCCATCATCAGAAACTAATCGTCCAGGATGGCCGTTTTCTTGTGAACCTAATCTACTTGTATATTTTGTTACTGTATAGGCTGGTTTGTTCCACCATTGTCTTTTATATGTGTTTTTGTAACCCTTTGATTTTGAACCATCTTTTAATTTTGGATAAAAAATTTCATTTTGCCATGCTGAATTACCTTCTGGAGTATGAATCATAGCTTCAACATGACGCAATTTATGTCTTGGGGGGTAATGCCATTTTGATATAGCCAAACCGGCTTCTTTTTTTATTTCAAAGTCAGGGAATAATTTCTTCATTTCATCAGGATTAATATCTGTTACTTCTGGATCAAGAGAAGGTAGATGGCCAATCGCATCTTCAAGTGTTACTATTCTCGAACTTGGGTCAGGAAATTCCCACCCGAAGCCGTTATCTTTTCGAGATAATAAAAAGACGCAACGTTCTCTAGATTGAGGCACTCCGTAATACATAGCATTTACAATGGGATTACTATTTATAAAGTAATCGGATTGAAGTTCATTATTAATAAATGCAGGTATTTCAATCCAGTGATCATCAACTAAAATCGATGTTTGAAGTTGCTCAGGAACATTTTCGATTATTGCAAATCGTGGTTTCAATTCTTTTATTGCGTTAATAGCTGGAATAATTAATCGATTCCGAGGATCATCTTTTTCTTTTTTGCCGGCAGTACTCATGCCTTGACAAGGTGGAGTTGCTAATATGAAATTACATTCAGCAGCCTTTGCTTTTAAGATAATTTGTTCATAAATATTAACATCAGAAATGTCACCTTGAATCATTTCAACAGTTGGATATAAGTGCTTATGAAATTTAACTCTTTCTGGAAGGAGCTCATTTGCAATACATACTTCAATTCCGTTTCTATCAAAATAAGTTTCAGCTAAACCAACACTAGAAAAAAGTGATAGACATTTCAACTTCATGATTCAACCTCCCCAAGTAGATTGAAAATATTATTACCTTCTCTAACAAACCAATTATAAATATATTCATAGGAGTCTATAAAATAAAGTTCATTATATTTGAAAACATCATGCTTTAAATAATATATTACTTTATCACAGAATGATTGTTTGCTTGATACATCAATTTCATCAATAAAAAATGGAGCAAGCTTTTTATCCTCAGGAATTAAGATTGAGTCAGCATTTACGATATCAATAATTTTATTGACTTTTTGTGCGAACTCAGACCAATTACCGTGTCCATCAAATACATTTAAATAAGCAAGTGTATCAAGTCTTTTGACTTTTGGATTTAAACTATCAAAAATAATTGGTTGATATCTCATTTTAAATCTTCTTTTAAATGCGGTATCAATAGGTGATACATTTTGGTCGGCAGTGTTCATTGTACAAACAATAATTAAATTTTGGGGTAGGTATATATCTGTGTCACCAAGCCCTAAATCTTTAAAATGCGTGCCAGCATTTGCAGTGTTGTTTAAATATTCTCTAATGGTGCTGTTTGATATGGGATATTTTGAATTACCATTGTTGTCTCTATCAAGTAACTGAAATGAATCGCCAAATACAGCAGCTGCATTTCCCCTATTTAGTTCCTCTATCAATAAGCAAACATTTGAGCCAGTTGTTAAAGCTTTTTCTATAGACATAGTTAATGGACCTGGGGTAAAGGTATACTTGATTTTGTTGTTATTCATAATTTTAGGAGAAATAAAACCAATAAAATCTGAATATGTGTAATCTTGATGAAAAACAACCCTGATTATATTTTCATCATCAAATCCTAGTGCTTTTAAAGTTTGTTGAATATTGTACGATTTCCCAGTGCCTGGAGAACCGTACAGAAGAATCTGTTTATCATCAATATCAAACAACATAATAGCTCCTCCAATTAGCGCTTACTTTTTATAAAGTCAATATATTTCTGAACATCTAGTTTTTCGTCTTCCGTTAGATGATTATAAACGTCCAAAAAACAAAGAGAATCTTGATCGATACAATCGGGTTCAAGATAATTTGCAGTCACGAATATTTCAACAACACTTGTATTTAGCGCTTTTGCTAAAGAGACAAGTAATGTTGGTGACGGGGATTTACGTTGTCCATTTTCTAATCTATGAACCTCTGTATGACTGATACCAGCAATCTCAGCTAGTTTTCGTCTTGAATAACCATTTTCAGTTCTTTTTCTAACAATATATGCCGAAAGAGATTCCATTAGATCCTCCTTAGTCAATAAAAATCTCTTATTATTCTACCATTGTCGTAACCATTTGGCAATGCATTTTGTGAATTATCCCAATCATTATTGACAACAGGTTACGACATCGGGTGATAATAACATATTGCATAGAACGTTAGTTCTGTTTCAGAACGCCATACACTTTGCTAGTTGTTTGTACTTAACTTACTAAAGATAATGTCAGATATATTATTCGTGAAGTTTCAATTTCTAATTGCAAAAAATTTAGTAATGATATGATTATGCTCTCAAGAAATCAGCTCTTGCATCAATGACGTTATTGAATTGATATCCTCTTGTGTTCATAGAAGATATCTTAATGGCTACTAAATTTACGTCAGTTGATAAAGCTTTTGCTATTTGCTCAATATCATACCCATCATGAGCTAATGTCAGTATTTTATCGTCAGGCAGAAGAATCTCAGAAGCGAATAAATTGGCTTCATACTCCGGCCGACTTTTCATATCATAGAGCATGAATTCCTGTAAACAGATCCTTTTGGCTAAATCTTGATGCAGTATATCATGCCCAAGCTCGTGAGCACATACAAGCGTTTTAGAGTAAGAGTCAAGTTTCTCATTTATGACAGCAAAACGGTTTTTTTTAAGATATTTATACATTCCTTTCAAACTTCCGAGGTCTGCATAAAAGACCTCAACTCCAATGGCTTTGCACAATTCAAATGGATCCCGTGTATCATATTTTTTAATTAGCTCATGAGCGACAGCCTGAATATAATCTCTATTTGGCATGATAAATTCACCTCCTCCAGCATAACAAGTATAACAAATGAACTATCCCTAAAAACGGACAGTGACTATTCATTAGGCTCGCTGTTTTTTTTGTATTTTTTGGGGGTGTATTTTTTATTGTTATCCTTTGCCTTCCAATACATCTCTGTAATGGCTCTAAAAACTTTATCCTTGTCTTCTTCGCCAAGTTCCCCGCCTGCAAATAATCCGCCGAGTTCTTCAACCAGCACTTTAGCATCTTTTTTCCCACGCGCGCCATACTTAGATGATGCTTCTACAATAAAATTGTCTTCTTCTTTCATGAGTTCTTCGATTGTGGTATTTAAAGCAACGCATAGCTTGTTTAGAATAGCCACATCTTTTGGATAACGTTGATTGCTCTCATAGTTCTGAATAGAACGCAATGAAAGTCCGGTTTGATTAGCTAACTCCTGCTGACTCATTTCTGCCAAATTCCTGAGTTCCTTAATTTTATCACCAAACAACATGACTATGACTCCTTCCAGTTTTTTTGCATTTAGCATGCAATAATGTACATAATATTCTGATTGACACAGAACATACGTTCGAGTATAATTTTATTATTGAATATGCAACTTCGTTCGTAATAAATATACCACTACTTGTTGCCCAGAGTCAACATGAAATATAAGGAAGGATTGATGCCATGAGAAAGGAAAGCAGGGTAATGAAGCAATGCGGGTTAATGTTTAAGGGCTTGAACATTGATCGTAATTCTGTTCTGCATAAAACAAAATTACTACTTAAGATATATAGACCCGTTGTATGGTCAACGTCAAATCGTGTTTTTGAAGTTTGTGAGAGTGCAGAAATGTACTGTAGTCGAACAATGGAGGAAGCGCTTGAGTATCTGGCGAACTATGCGCCAGAAAATGAACAGGAAAGATTTTCAGAGAGGGTGAAATCGCTTTTTGAAACACAGTGGCTGATTTTGCTAATAGACAATACAATGAACAAAATTTATGAGTATCCTGATAACGGTCAACTGTATCATGAAATACTAAGTAAGCAATATTTGACCGTTTATAAATACACGGAGTTTGAAATGTTAGAGTTATTGGGGCTTGAGCGCAGTACATATTATGACAAAAAGAAAGAGGCTCTCGATTTATTTGCAATTTGCCTATGGGGGTATACTATCCCTTCAATGCGAGGTCTGTTTGGCATTGGTGAGGGGTCACTTGAAATACCCGATTTCTTTCAAGTCATAAATGACCCGACTAATTCCCGACTATAACCCGATAAAGTTCCGACTAAGTCCCTACTGTATTCCGACAATGGACATGTTACACTGACTATGCTGGTGAATTATGGCATAAAATAATTGAATAATAATTTGAGAACACCTCAAAGCCAATTTGGTTTTGGGGTTTTTTAATGCCTATTTTTCGCAGCTAGAGGGACAAGCATAGCTAGAGGTGAATCCACTTCCTGTTGTGGTTGTTTACTAAAAAAGGCTAGAAGAGCCGGGTCTAACAGAAATGTTATTCCCGGCTTTTTCTATGTCCATTTTCAGGAGGTCACATGAAAAAGTCACTGCAAGGTTCGCAGATAAGATGCAGAGCTCCTCCATTTTCTGATGTTGATGCAGCCAATTAGAAATCAGAAAAGGAGGAAATACAAATGGCAACAATGAAAAGAATTCCAAATTACAGAAAGATGTATCCAACGGCAAGTGAAGAGGTGATTGAAGTGTTAAGGCAAGGTGAGAGAAGACTTCGATATTTAGAATATGACATTAAAGTTGAGCGATTTGTTTTGGATGAAACCAAGCAAGTCGCTTTTTTTATTCCAAGTAGGGAGGATTCGCTAGAGCGCTTGATTGAAGCCGAAGCACAATTTGTAGATGAAGAAACCAATGTAGAAGAAATGGCAATCAAGACCGTTATGGTAGAACAGCTCAAGGAAACCTTGGCACTTTTGAGCGCTGACGAAATAGAAATGATCAATGCTCTGTTTTATCAAGGCTTTTCAGAAAGGGAATATGCCAGAAAAGTTGGTATTCCTCAGAAAACGATTAACGACAGGAAGACGAGAATAATCCATAAACTAAAAAAACTTTTAGAAAATCAAAAATAAATCCGCTCAACCCCCTCGCTCATCGTGGAAGTAAGTGAGGGGGTCTTTTTATTCTCTCAAATGCACCTTGAAAATTTCATATTCGATTTCATAAATACGTTAGCTGATGAGCCTGAAAAGGGAAAGCGACACGGTTAGATGCGCGAAGACCACCTGTAAGGTCAGAACAGATCCATGCAAATGGATTTTTTCTCTTGGGAGAAATTTTCTCTGATTTTATAAATGCGGCCAACAATAAAGGTGCGAGCGGGTCCGTCTGATCCAGAAACAGAGAAGTGGAGCAAATGCTCC
>CAYOLV010000012.1:0-6869 GCA_964404895.1 uncultured Peptostreptococcaceae bacterium
CTAGGGGCAACAGCACAAGGTCGCACAGCATTATAAACATGAGAGTCTACATTCACAGACATAGCCACCAGTTTGATTTTTAAGCCATTCGCTTTTGCCAAGTGAATATGAGCAGCAGACAGAGATTCAATCCCCTGAGTGGCAACCATGTTTGGAATAATCCTTCTATTAAATGCAAGGGTGGATAGGACACACAGTTTTCTGGCACTATCCAATCCAGAAACATCAGAATGGGGGTTGCTCTCTGCAAAACCTTTGACCATGGCTTCACTTAGGGCCTCTTCATAATTTTTACCAGACTCCGTCATTGAAGTGAGTATATAGTTGCAAGTGCCGTTCACAATTCCTTCAATGCGATGAATACTGCCGTTTCGAAGGGAATCCTTTAAGGGTTTGATAATGGGAATTCCTCCACCAACACTGGCTTCAAACCCAATAGAGACTTGGTTTTCAATTGCCTTGTGAAAAATCTCATGTCCGTGTTCAGCCAATAGATCTTTGTTGGCAGTAATAATATGACAGCCTTGTTCAATGGCTTTAAGAATGTATGTCTTTGCAGGTTCAATCCCACCAATAAGCTCAATAACTAAATCGGGCTTCTTTGAAAGCAACGTACTGAAATCATCTGACATAATAGGGTAATAGGGGCTATTCTTATAGTTTCCAGGTTTTCGTACAAGAATACCAATCAGTTCATAATCTAAATCTAAAGCTTCTTTTAAATGGGACTCCTGTTCAGACAATAACTCCAGAAAGCCACTTCCGACTGTGCCGCTTCCGAGTAATGCTATTTTGACTTTCATGATGCAACCTCCTATTCAATGGCGATAATTGATAGTTTTTTGACCCCTTTTGCATTCTTAAGAGAATCAGTTAAATCTTCAAAGGTACAGTTCAAGTCTGCAATATCAAAGGTGAGTGAAGCGTTTGCCAACCCATTGATGGGTGGGTCTTGGCTAATGGTCAGCACATTACAGTTTTTACTGGCAATAATTTGGAGCAGCCCACTGAGAACACCTGACTCATGGTTTAAGATCAAGGAGATGGTAATCTTCTTACCCAGAGAACCCTCAGCTAAAGGGAAGACATGATCCACATACTTGTAATAAGTACTCCGACTGATACCAACACCTTTGGTAGCCTCACTCACGCCCTCAAATCGACCATGTTCTAGTCCTTCTTTAGCTTCTAAGACCTTAATAAATACTTCTGGGGCGATATCTTTGCTGACGACTATAAATTTACTTTTATTCATATAATCACCTCGATAGAAGAGTAGTGTGCTATGTTCGCGGAATTGTCCGCCTCACAAAGACATATGTACGCCAAGCGAACACGTTTTGAAGATTATAGCAAATCGAAAAATAGAAATCAATAGGGTAAAGGTAAATATTTGAGAAATACTTTTTTTGCATCATTATTTGCTTAGAACATTTGTTTGTAATATAATGTTAAAGGATTGCCTCACTACGGCTAACGGCAATCTAAGAAAACAGTTGAATGAGGTGTGTTTGTGGTTAAAGGAAAAAAGCAATATGACAATGAAAGCATTTCCTCGTTAAAGGGTGCCGATCGCGTAAGAAAAAGACCAGCCGTCATTTTTGGATCCGATGGCATTGAAGGGTGTAAGCATTCCTTCTTTGAGATTTTATCCAATTCAATAGATGAAGCCCGCGAAGGTTATGGAACAGAAATCACCGTGATCAGACATCAAGATCAGTCCATCACCGTCATGGATCAAGGTAGAGGGATTCCACTGGACTATAACCAAAATGAAGAACGATATAACTGGGAACTGGTTTACTGCGAACTGTACGCAGGGGGCAAGTACAAGAATATTACCGGCGAAAGCTATGAATATTCCCTTGGACTCAACGGCTTAGGGGCCTGCGCCACACAGTACAGTTCAGAGTATATGGACGTTACCGTTTTCAGAGATGGCAACCAATTTGACCTTCACTTTGAAAAAGGAGAAAATATTGGTGGGCTAATCAAACAAAAATCTAATCGAAAAGAAACGGGTTCTATTCAAAAATGGAAACCTGACCTAGATGTTTTTACAGATATTCAAATCCCATTGGAATTTTTCCAAGAGACTTTGAAGCGCCAATCCATCGTCAATAAGGGTTTAAAGTTCATTCTAATCGATGAAGAGACCGAGGTGACTTTTGAATTTATCTACGAAAACGGGATTATCGATTATATAGAAGAAATTTCAGGTGAAACCAATCTCAACAAAATTCAAGTTTTCAGCGATGAAGGCAAGGGAAGAGACAGAGAAGATAAACTAGAATATAAAGTGAAGGCTGAACTGGCATTTTGCTTTAATAATGAAGTGAACCTTCTGGAGTATTATCATAACTCCAGTTTCCTAGAGCATGGCGGTTCACCAGACAAAGCGGTTAAGTTGGCATTTACCAACGAAATCGATAAGCTCATCAAGAAGCTGAACAAATACAATAAAACAGAGAAGAAAATAACCTTTGTAGACGTTCAAGACAGTTTAGTATTGGTCAGCAATAGCTTTTCAACCATGACCAGCTACGAAAATCAGACAAAAAAGGCAATAACCAATAAATTTATTCAAGATTTCATAACGGAATTTATCCGTAAAAACCTTGAAATCTACTTCATCGAAAATATGGATGAAGCCGAGCGCATTGCGGAACAGATTTTAATCAATAAGCGAAGCCGCGAGAAAGCGGAAGTCACCCGTTTGAATTTAAAGAAGACTTTAAGCGGAAAAAACGATTTGACCACCCGTGTTAAAAAGTTTGTGGACTGCAGAACCAAAGAAATTCCTAGAAGAGAGTTATATATTGTGGAAGGGGACTCAGCCCTTGGCGCTTGTAAACTTGCCAGAAGTGCTGAATTCCAAGCTTTAATGCCAGTAAGAGGGAAAATCCTCAACTGCCTAAAAGCAGACTATGACAAGATTTTTAAAAGCGATATCATCGTAGACCTACTCAAAGTGATGGGCTGTGGCGTAGAAATCCGTAACAAGCATTCCAAGGATTTTGAAACTTTTGACCTTACACAGCTAAACTACGGCAAAATCATTATCTGTACCGATGCAGACGTAGACGGATACCAAATCAGAACACTGATTTTATCCATGATCTATGCATTGACACCAACCCTCATTAAAGAAGGGAAAATTTATATTGCGGAAACGCCGCTCTTTGAAATCAATACAAAGAATGAAACCTATTTTGCATATAATGAGCAGGAAAAACAAAAAATCATCAAGAAGTTGAAAGGTAATTACTCCATTCAACGCTCAAAAGGTCTCGGTGAAAATGAGCCTGAAATGATGTGGAAAACGACGATGTGTCCCGACAGCCGTCGCTTGATCGAAATCGAACCAGAAGATTTTCATAAAACAGATACCATGTTTGAAACATTGTTGGGTGATGATTTAGAGAGCAGAAAAGCCTTTATAGAAGAATTCGGCGAAGCCTACATTGAACTACTAGATCTAAGCTAAGAGGTGACACATGGAAGTAATCAAACAAAGAATTACGGAAACTCTTGAACAGAACTATATGCCTTATGCCATGTCCGTTATTGTTTCAAGAGCCATTCCAGAAATAGACGGCTTTAAGCCTTCCCATCGTAAGCTTTTATACACCATGTATAAAATGAAATTGCTCAACGGACAAAGAACCAAATCAGCAAACGTAGTAGGTCAAACCATGAAACTCAATCCCCATGGAGACCAAGCTATTTATGCCACTATGGTTAGACTGACAAGAGGGTATGACGCTCTTTTGCATCCTTACGTGGATTCAAAAGGTAACTTCGGTAAAGTCACATCGAGAGATATGAAATTTGCCGCGTCTCGTTATACAGAAGTCAAACTGGACGCCATGTGCGATGAAATCTTCAAAGATATCGACAAGAATACAGTAGATTTTGTAGACAACTACGACGGTAGAATGAAAGAACCAGTGCTCCTGCCAACACGTTTTCCAAATATACTGGTCAGTGCCAACCGTGGTATTGCAGTAGGTATGGCTAGTAACATTGCTTCCTTTAATTTAACTGAAATTTGTAAAGCGGTTTCATTGTACATAGATGATCCCGAAATTGACCTTAGTACTGTCCTGACTGGCCCAGATTTTCCAACTGGCGGGTATTTGCTCTACGATGAAAGCGTTCTGAAAGAAATCTATGCATCTGGGACGGGTAGTTTTAAAATAAGAGCTAAATATCGCGTAGACCAGAAGAATAACTGCTTAGAGATTATTGAAATACCATATACCACAACAGTAGAAGCCATCATAGAAAAAATAATCGAATTGGTTAAGTTAGGTAAAATTAAAGAAATCAATGACATTCGAGATGAAACAGATTTAGGCGGCTTAAAAATAGCCATCGATTTAAAAAGAGGTATTGATGCAGAAGCCTTAATGGCGAAACTTTACAGATATACAACTCTTGAAGATTCCTTTAGCTGCAATTTCAATGTGCTTATTAATGGCAGACCAAAAGTCCTGGGTGTGAAAGCGCTGATTAGAGAATGGCTTATTTTTAGAGTTGCATGTTTAAAAAGAGGCATGCAGTATGACTTAGATATTATTTCTGAAAAGCTTCACTTGCTAAATGGTCTAAGAAAAGTACTACTGGACATTGATAGAGCCATTCAAATTGTTAAAGACACAGAAAAAGACATTGACGTAGTGCCTAACTTAATGGCTGCCTTCCAAATCGATGAAACACAAGCTGATTTTGTTGCAGAAATCAAGTTAAGGAATTTGAATAAAGATTATTTGCTCAATCGAATTTCTGAAATCAAAAAGATGGAAGCGGAAGCGACCAGATTGAATCATCTCATTGGTTCGGAGAAAGATATTCAGCAGTTAATCAAAAAAGAGCAAGCTGAGATAGCAAAAAAATATGGCAAACCTAGAAAAACTGAAATTATGCATTTAGAAAAGATCAGATTCCATGAAGATAAACATGAAATCGAAGATTTTAATCTAAAATTGTTTATCACTGCTCACGGTTATATCAAAAAGGTGTCCCTCGTATCATTAAGAGCCTCTAATAGCCATAAAATGAAAGACGATGATGCCATTGTTCAAGAGTTGGACGGGACAAATATGGATGATCTTTTATTCTTTACGGATCAACATCAAGTTTATAAAATGAAAGCTCATGAAATTGAAGAACACAAAGCCAGCAATCTAGGTGATTATATTGCCAATATACTAAAACTAGATCCTAACGAGAATGTGAAGTTTGTTCTTAATACAAAGGACTACGAAGGGCACATGATCTATGGTTTTGAAAACGGGAAAATTGCAAGAGTACCGCTGAAGAGTTTTGAAACGAAAACGAATAGGAAGAAACTGATCAAAGCTTATGCGAATGAGTCACCTCTTATGTATATTGATTATATATTAGAAGACACATCGTACCTTATGGTGAGAAAATCGGGAGTGGATCAGTATACCGCACTTGTAGTTCACTCAGATCTCATTCCTGAAAAAGCTACGAAAAACACAGTTGGTGTACAAGTCGTTCGAATGAAGAAAGATTCCACTGTGGATTTAATTAGAAGAGCAACAACCGAAGAACTTGAAGCTCATCCAAAATGGGTGATTACAAAACTTCCTGCACCAGGAACCACAATAGATCCAATGATGAAAATGACATTATAACCTTAAGGGGCTTCAATAAACAGATTGTTCATATCTGCTTATTGAAGCCCCTTAATTTATAATCTTTAGTATTGTTCAGCTTTTACGTGATCGATGCAACCTTGACAGATGAATTTGCCTTTGTACTCTACTAAGTTGCTATGTGTTTTACATAATGCACATGTAATAGTAGCTTTTTTCATGTCGACTACCTCCTTCAGTTGATTTGAAATTAAATGTTATTCCCAATGTTACATATATATACCATATATAACAATTAATAACCTTGAGTAAATATTATCATAGGCAATATAAAAACACAATAGTAAATAATAATATTTACATAAAATATTTTTTATTGTCAGTTTACTATAAATTATCTTATTTTTCAGATTAAATAATTATTAAGAAATGAGCTAATTGTTACAAGATAAGGTATAATAAAAAAACGGAGGTGAGTATTATGAAAAATAGTAAAAGAAGTTCTTTTATATCCATCATCGGAATCTTGGCGTTTTTTATAGTTGCAGCGAAAGTTTATTATGAACTAAAATGGTATGACTTATTGCTTGGTATTCTAAAAATACAATGGAGCAAAAAGCCGATTGCGCTGGTTTCTCAAAAGACATTAATGTTTGTAACTAAAAAAGAAAATGCTGAAGTTTCTTTAAAGAAAGCAATGGAAGCTAACGGTTGGACCTTTGTAGATCGTTTTGGAATGGGATATATATTTAGCAATGAAGATGAAGAACTGCTCTTAAAACGAAGAGATTTTTCATTCGGATACGTGGTCTTCGAAATTTATCCTAAGGACAATTATAGGAAGGCATTTAAAATTTGATAGTTAGAATGCCAGTAAGTTTATAAGGCAAAGTATTGCGAATATTATGAAGAAAAGTTGTACGATAAAATACTTAAAAAAAGTAGTTGACTCTTTATGTGTTGCCGTGCTATTATAACTAAGCAGTCAACGTTCGCAAAGATTAAAAGTGAGCAGTACAAAGGATTTCAAAAAAAACTTTTAATTGAATATTGACAAAGCATTTTCAATAAAGTAAAATATATAAATGTCAGACGCCACATAAAATCACAAATTATATGAGACGTCCAAAATTTATAAACGATCCTTGAAAACTAAACAGTGTATAACCAAAAGCTTAGATTGATAAGATGCATTATGCATCACAATTTAAAGAGACTTAAAGTCTCAAATGTCTTTTTATA